>CAVYQI010000007.1:0-401801 GCA_963770635.1 uncultured Acidimicrobiaceae bacterium | reverse complement strand
CTCGATACCCTGCCCTTCGCCCTGCCCGACGGGACGTCGAGGTACGTGCTGGCCATCGGGACGGTGGAGCCCCGAAGGACTACCCGACCCTGGATGAGGCGTTCGACTCGGTGACCGCGCCCATCCGGAGGTGGCGCTGGTCATCGTCGGGGCCGACGGGTGGGGTGCCGACCGGCTGGCCGACGCCATCCGCACCTCGGCGGCCCGGTACCGGATCCTGCGCCCCGGCTACCTCGATGACGGCGGGCTGGAGGTGACCCTGCGCCGGGCTTCGGTATCGGCCTACCCGTCGGTGTACGAAGGCTTCGGGTTCCCGCCATTGCAAGCCATGGCTGCCGGCGTCCCGGTGGTAGCCACCGCGGTGGGTGCCGTTCCCGAGGTGGTCGGGAGAAGGGCGCGCAGTTGGTCGACGGAGGCAAGCCCGAGGAACTGGCGAAGGCCCTCGTCCACGTGCTCGACGGCGGGCCGGAGATCGATGGGCTCATCGCCCGGGGCCATCGGCGGGCCGCGGACTTCACCTGGTCGAAGTGCGCCGAGGGGCTCGACCGGTTGTACCGGGACGCCTGGGCGGCGCGGCGATGAACCGCTCAGCTGGCTGATTGGTCGACGGAATGATGGCGGATGCGGTTCGGGTCGCCGAGGGGCACCAGTCGGCGTTCCCCGAGCTTGGTGAGGAAGGCGAGTGGCGCGATCGCCGCCGTGACCACCGGAGCGAGGTTGGCTTTTCCCTGTCGACGGAGCAGGCGGGGGCCCATCCCGGCCATCACCGCGGTGAGTGCAGGGAGCGGGCGGCCGAAGAGGGTGATCTCCCGGATGCGCCCATCGGGATCGAGCCGGAGCAACTGGGCCTCCTCGACGTCGATTTCACCGACCCGGCCGTTGTAGAACAGGGCCCGAGTATCGGTGTCACCCACGTCGGTGTGGTAGCGGATGTCGGAGATGACCTCGAACGCCGCGACCATGACGTCGTTCAGCTGGGCGTGGCCATAGAACCGGAACTGCGCGGTGAGCGGCGAGATCAGCTCGACGTCTTCCGAGAGGCAATCGGTGGCGGCTGCCGCGTCGCCTCGCTCCACGGCCTCTTTCCAGAGAGAGACGAAGTCGGGGGTGGATTCCGGGCGTTCCGTGGCCATGCCAACCAGTCTCGTCGTCACCCAACACAGAAGTCCAGATGCCGCAACCGCGGCGAGACGGCGGGGCCGGGCCGGAGCCGACCGGGGTGCCCTCGGCCGGCGGGACCCTCTCTGACCTGGGAGTCATCGCTCCCGGCTGGCTCCCGATGGCCGTTGCACCGGTCTGTTGCCGATGTCGGATGTGCAAGGCTCCCCTGGTGCCGCCGGAACGAACTGCGACTGCCGACCCGGGTCGGCTGTCGGTTGCACTCGACGCCACGCCCCTTCTCGGGCGTCCGACCGGGGTCGGGGCCTTCTGCGCAGGTGCGCTGGGTGGGTTGGCCGACCGCGCCGACCTCGATGTCTCGGCATTCGCCATAAGTTGGCGACGGCGCCAAGAGATTCCCGGTCTCGTCCCGCCCAATGTCTCGAGCCGACAGCGCACCATGTTTGCCCGCCCCCTCCAAGTCGCCTGGACCCATACCCGTATCCCGCCGATCGAATGGTTCATCGGATCGCGCCAGGTGGTGCACGGGACCAACTTCGTAGTTCCTCCGACCAAGCATGCGGCGCAGGTCCTGACCGTCCACGATCTCACCGTCATCCGGTTCCCCGAGCTGTGCGACCGGCCCACCCTGGAGTACCCGGCCTTGATCCGGAGGGCGGTCGAACGCGGAGCGTGGGTGCATACCCCGTCCGAGTTCGTGGCGGCGGAGGCGGCCGAGGCATTCGGGATCGATCCCGGTCATGTCCGTGCCGTTCACCACGGCATCCCGGCGCTGGCCGGAGGCGCCGGCGATACCCTGCCCTTCGCCCTGCCCGACGGGACGTCGAGGTACGTGCTGGCCATCGGGACGGTGGAGCCCCGAAAGGACTACCCGACCCTGGTCGAGGCGTTCGACTCGGTGAGCCGCGCCCATCCGGAGGTGGCGCTGGTCATCGTCGGGGCCGACGGGTGGGGTGCCGACCGGCTGGCCGACGCCATCCGCACCTCGGCGGCCCGGTACCGGATCCTGCGCCCCGGCTACCTCGATGACGGCGGGCTGGAGGTGACCCTGCGCCGGGCTTCGGTATTGGCCTACCCGTCGGTGTACGAAGGCTTCGGGTTCCCGCCATTGCAAGCCATGGCTGCCGGCGTCCCGGTGGTGGCCACCGCGGTGGGTGCCGTTCCCGAGGTGGTCGGGGAGGGCGCGCAGTTGGTCGACGGAGGCAAACCCGAGGAACTGGCGGAGGCCCTCATCCACGTGCTCGACGGCGGGCCGGAGATCGATGGGCTCATCGCCCGGGGCCATCGGCGGGCCGCGGACTTCACCTGGTCGAAGTGCGCCGAGGGGCTCGACCGGTTGTACCGGGACGCCTGGGCGGCGCGGGGGACTGCCGGTGGCCGGCCATGACCCGGACCCGGGTCCTGATGGTGGTGGAGCAGCTCCGGCGGTCCACCCCCGGCGGGATCGGCACCTACGCCCGTGGCCTCCTGCAGGGGCTCGGCGAAATGGACCCGGCGGACACCCCCGACGTCGAGCTGTTGGCCAGCCGCCCCGGGCATCATCAGCCGGATCAGGGAGACCCCCTGGCCGGGGTGGGCTACCCGGTGCACAACTCGGTGCTTCCCGGCCCGCTCTTGACCCGGGCGTGGGATCGAGGCCTGCTGCGGGCCCCGAACGGATTCGATGTGGTTCACGCGGTGTCGTTGGCCACTCTCGAGCCCGGAAGGGCGGCATTGGTCTCCACCATCCACGACCTGTTGTGGCGCCGGCTTCCCGACGCCTACCCACCCCGCGGACGGGCCTGGCATGAAGCCGCCCTCCAGAGGGCCCTGCACCGGGCGGGCCAATTCATTGTCACCTCCGACCCGGTGTGCTCCGACCTGGCCGCGGCGGGAGCCGACCCCGGTGCCATCACTGTGATCCCGATGGGGTGCGACCATCTTCCTCCACCGGATCTGGAGGCGGGAGCCTCGCTGTTGCAGCGGATCGGGGTGCACGGGCCCTTCCTCCTGAGCGTCGGCACCCTGGAGCCCCGAAAGAACCTGCACCGACTCACCGAGGCCTACCAGCGGGTCCGTGGGTCCCTTCCCGAGCCGTGGCCGCTCGTCGTGGTCGGACCCAGTGGTTGGGGCGAACAAGTCCGGTCCGGGCCGGGGAGTGGTGCTCGCCGGGATGGTTACTCCCGGGGAGCTGTCCGCGCTGTATGCAATGACGGAGCTGCTGGCCTACGTGCCGCTGATCGAAGGGTTCGGGCTTCCCCCGGTGGAGGCGATGGTGTTCGGCACCCCGGTGGTGGCCAGTCCGCTTCCGAGCACCGCCGGAGCCGCCTTCGAAGTCGATCCGCAGGACACCGAGTCCATCGCCTGGGGTCTGCTGACCGTGGCCACCGACACGACGGTGCGTTCCCGCCTGCAACGCGCGGGGCGCCACCGGGCCGGGGAACTGAAATGGTCGACCATCGCCGGCCGTCACGTCTCAGTGTGGGAGTCCGCCGCCTCCCGAAACGGGAGGCCCTCCAATGGCTGACCGGTTGCGTGTCTCCCTGGACGTGACCGCGGTGCCGGCCAATCCGGTCGGTGCCGGCCAGTACACGGTCGAGCTGGTCCGGGCGCTGTCCCAACGCTCGGACGTCGACCTGCTGGTCGTTGCCCGAGGCCGCGACGGCTCGCGTTGGTCGACCATCGCCTCGGGCCGCGAGGTGGTGGCGGCGGCGCCGGAACCACGCCCGCTCCGGCTCGCCTGGGAACAGGTCCGCCTGCCGTCTCTGCTCAAACGACAGGGGGTGGATGTGCATCACGGCCCCCACTACACGATGCCGGAACATGCCAAGGTGCCGATGGTGGTGACCGTGCACGACCTGAGCTTCTTTGTCGAGCCCCAGTGGCACGAGCGCTCCAAAGTGGTGCTGTTCGAGCGAGCCATCAAGGTTGCCGCCCGACGGGCGAGGGTGGTGGTGTGCCCCAGTCAGGCCACGGCCGACGAGTTGTCGCGGTGGTGCGAGGTGGACGCCGACGTGGTGGTGGCCCACCACGGGGTCGACCTCGATCGTTTCCGGCCCACCGAAGCCGCCCCCGGATCGGATGCCGCCCTGCTGTCCACCGTCGCCACCGGGTCCGGGCCCACCGCTCGGGGTGGTTCGCTGGCCGACGGATCACCGTTTCTGGCCTTCGTCGGCACGCTCGAGCCTCGCAAGGACGTGCCCACCCTGGTGCGCGCCTTCAGCCAGGTGGCCGATCGCCATCCTGACGCCCGGCTGGTACTGGCCGGGGGAGCGGGTTGGGGAGCGGCGAAGGTGGAGGAGGCGGTGGCGAACTCGGGCTTCGGCGATCGGATCATCCGTACCGGTTATGTGAGTAACCAGGTCATTCCGGCTCTGTTCCGATCGGCGGTGGCCGTCGTCTATCCCGCGCTCTATGAGGGCTTCGGACTTCCGGCGTTGGAAGCGATGGCCTGCGGTGCTCCGGTGGTCACCACCTCCGGCTCGGCCATGGAGGAAGTCGCGGGTGATGCCGCCATCATGGTCCCGCCCGGTGACACCGTGGCGCTCAGCGGAGTACTGGAGTCGGTGCTGGCCGGCTCCGATCCCGACCCTGACCGGAAACAGCGTGGGTTGGACGTTGCCGCTCGGCACACTTGGGCGGCCAGCGCCGACCGTCACATGGAGGCGTATCACCGGGCAGCCGGTAAATAGCCGGACGAGCATGGACCGTCGGCGGACCCAGTAGGGTGACCCAGCGTGCGCTCCCTCATCACCGGCGGTCGCGGATTTGTAGGCCACTGGCTTGCCGACCATCTGGTCGAGCAGGGCGACGAGGTTGTCGTCATTGACCGGGAAGTGGATGTCACCAATCCGTCCGCGCTGCTCACCGCCCTTGTCGACGCCTCCCCGGATGCCATCTACCACCTGGCCGCCCTGACTCACGTGGGGAAGTCCTGGGACGATCCCCTCCAGGTGCTCCAGGTCAACGTGATCGGCACCGCCGTCCTGCTGGCTGCCGCCCGTGAGTGCGGGTCCAACCCCCGGGTGTTGGTGACCAGTTCCGCGGAGGTCTACGGAGCCGTGACCGACCCCTCGCAGCTTCCCCTCCGTGAGGACTCGCCCACCGCCCCGCTCACCCCCTATGCGGCCAGCAAGCTGGCCGCCGAGGCTCTGATCCAACAGGCGTTCCTTGCCCATGGACAGCCGGTCATCACCGTGAGGCCGTTCAATCACATCGGACCCGGGCAGACCCCGGAATTCGCGGTGCCGGCCTTGACCAAGCGCATGGTGGACGCCGAACGGAAAGGGGCGAGTTCGATACCGGTGGGGAACCTGTCGGCCCGACGGGACTTCACCGATGTGCGAGACGTGGTCCGGGCCTACCGGATGCTGATCGAGTCGGGGGAGCCGGGAACCGCCTACAACGTCTGTTCCGGCCGCGACGTGGAGATCAAGGAGATCGCCGACGAGCTGCTGGCCTTGACCGGCGCCTCCCTCAAGTTCGAGACCGACCCCGCCTTGATGCGTCCGGTGGAGGTACCCGTGCTCCGGGGGGACCCCAGCCGGTTACAGCACGCCACCGGTTGGGAGCCGAAGATCTCCCTCGGAGAAACCCTGGCCGACGTGCTCGCCTACTGGCGCGATCGCAGCGACTGACCGGCGGCAACTCAGGCGCTGGGTAGCAGACGCCACGAACGGACCACCCGGATGAGCCCGAACAGGCCGACTGCCGAGGCGACCGTCATCAACATGAGCACCACCAGCAGGTTGGTGGCCAATGGTGACGGGGAGCTTCCGGGAGCGGTTCCGGCCAAGAACCAGGGAGCGGTGGTGGCAATCGATCCCCACCAGACGGCGGCAGCCGCGGTCATGATCGGCATGCACACCGCCACCGCGATGGCCAATGCACCGGCAACCTTGAGCTGACCCGATCCGAGGGTGAGGTGGCGAGTGGCGGCAATGGCAGTCGCCGTCCAGGTGGCGATGGTGGCGGCGAACAGGATGGCGAAGACCACGAACAGGAGTTGGTACCACCCGAACCCGGTGTTGCGTTGGTGGTAGGTGAGATGCCGGGCCCAGACGGCGAGGGCGACCGTTGTGGCTCCGGTGGCCAGCGTGGCCGCCACCGCCCAGATCACCCGGCGCCGGATGGCCGGCCACGCGCCATCCCGCAGGAAACGGAGGAAGGTCGGGAGGACCGCGAGTGCCCCGAGCGTCACCGCCACCGCACACCCGCCGGCCACCGAGGCCAGCAGGTTGAAGGACACGGCGGGGAGATGCCGGGAACCGGGGGCAATCGATTGGTCCCAGTGCTCGCTGATCTTGGCGAAGCCGGCACCAGGGATGACAAACAGAGCAAAGGCGCAAAGGACGGTGAAGGCGCCGCCCCGCACCCGCTCCGCCGGCGGCAACGAGTCGCCGACCAGACCCGCGCCCCGCAGGCGTTCACCGATCCCGGCCCGGGCGATCGACCACCGGAAGCCTACGCTTGGCGGCTTTCCCTCCAGGTCGTCCTCGATCATGGCGGCGAACTCGTCGCCGTAGCGGTCCCGCCATCCGGCCGGGTACCACCGGAGCATCGACCCGCTTACCGAGTTGGTAGCCATCTCAACCTCTCCGGAGCTCATGCCGGGTTTCCGGCAATTCCGGGGGCGCGGCGGGGGGCGGCCAGCTGGTTGGCCACCGCCAGCCGGCGGGCGCCCTCGTCGGCCAGACGTTGCATCTCACCCACCGCTTCCGAGAGGTAGGCAGAGCCGGCGGCCGAGATCCGATACGGGCGTCGGCGGTCATCGGACTCGAGCGGTTCGATCAGACCTCGCTCTTCCAACCGGGTGATGGCCCCGTAGAGGGCGCCCGGCCCCAGCACCACCCCGGCGAACCCTTCGATGTCCTTGGACAGCGCGTGCCCGTGCTTGGGGCCGCCGGCCAGGCTGGTCAGGATCAGGATCGGGGGGTCGTTGGGCCGATGGGCCTTGGTACCGGTGGTTCGTGCCATGCCGCCAGGCTACTACGTAATGCGTAGTTACGCAAGACGTAGTATTCCAGCCTGCCCGCGGTCCGGCCGGCCCCTGGACGCGAAGAACGACCCGCACGAGGCGGGCCGTTCTTCGCTGGACCGGAAAGGGGGGTTTCCGGTCCGCTGGCCTTCAAACCCCAGGGGGGTGAGGCCTGCATCGGCGGTGACCGGGGGGAAGGTCGGCCGCCGTCGCACGTCGGACTGTCAGCCAGCCGCGGTCAGGATCCGGTCGCGGATCTGCGAGCGGGTCTCCTTGGCCTGGGTGCGCACCTGCTTGGCCAGGTCACGGGCCGGGGTGGGCAGACGGTCCTCGAAAGGCACATAGGCGGCTTCGACCTTCGAGAGTACGTCCTCGAGCTGGGCATCCACCGTGTGGATGGCACCGCTCAGGTCGGTACGGGCTCCCTTGATGCGCTCCCCGATCCCGGCTTTGGGATCGCTCAGCCGCTTGAGAAGATCCTGGCGCTGGACCTGGGCCTTCTGGTAGCCGAGGACGCCGGCGCCGATGACCACGTAGGTGGCATCCTTGGCGACATTGGCGATGTCCTGGGCTGCTTTGTTGATGTTCGCATTGATCTCTGGCATGTTCATCTCCCTGCGGTAGACGGTCTGTGCGCAGTCGGTGTGGTCAGGCTGCGCCGGTTGCTTGTAGATACAAGTGTATCCCGTCTGTTAAACATTTGCAAGCACCCGGCCGGGGCCATCCAGATGGTTGCGGACAAATCCGGCGCTGACCTCGGTATTTCCCCCGTGCTGACCACGGTATTTCCCCTTCGGCTCGCCTGGACCGGTAGCCTCTGAGCCTGGTGACTTCTGTGACGGCTGAAGCCGACCGGTCTACGGCTCCAACCCCGAATGTTCCTGAGCTGTTCCCGCGCGGCATCGGGGGACCCAAATTGGGTCCCGACCAGGAACCCAGACGGCGGAACCGGTAGTGCCGGTCGCTGATGGGGATCCGTTCCGGATCCCGCTTCTCGGGACGGCCGACGCCCGTCCGCTCAGGGCGGTCTGATGGATTCGCTGGCTCCGCCAGTCGTAGCCGTCATCGTCGCTCATGATCCCGGTCCGTGGTTCGACGAGGCGCTGGCCTCGTTCGCCGCGCAGGATTACGCCGAGCTGTCGGTCCTGGTCCTCGACTCCGCCAGTGCCGACGACCTCACCGCTCGGGTGGCCGCCTCGCTTCCCACCGCCTATGTGCGCCGATTCGAGCAGAACCAGGGGTACGGGGCCACCTCCAACGAGGTTCGCTCGATGGTCGACGGCGCGTCCTACTTCCTCTTCTGTCACGACGACGTGGCACTCTTCCCCGACACCGTCCATCTGTTGGTCGAAGAAGCCTTCCGGTCCAACGCCGGGATCGTGTCGCCCAAAGTGGTGAGTTGGGACGATCCCGATCGCCTGGTCCACGTGGGCATGACCGTGGACAAAGGCGGTTCGGTGACCGACCGGGTGCAGCCGAACGAGATCGACCACGGTCAGCACGACGCGGTTCGCGATGTGTTCGTCGCCCCCGGCGGGTGCACGCTGGTGCGGGCGGATCTGTTCGAGGAGTTGGGCGGCTTCGATCCGACCATCGTGGCCATGGGCGAGGATCTCGACCTCTGCTGGCGGGCCCAGGTGGCCGGGGCCCGGGTCATCGTCGTGCCCGACGCCCGGGTTCGCCACCTCGAAGAGATGGCCAGCGGGGCCCGATCGATCGAAACGTCGTTGGTGGGTACCTCGCATGGGCGGCACCGACATCCGGTGACCCTCCAGGAGCTGCAACGACGGCACGAGCTCCATGCGGTGTTCAAGTGTTACGGCATCTTCCATCTGCTGAGGGTCGTCCCCCAGATCCTCATCCTCACCTTCGGCGAACTGTTCGTGGCCCGGGTGGCCGGCAACCGCAACCGGGTGCGGGCGGTCACCGCGGCCTGGCGCTGGAACTTCCATCGCATCGGCGACACCCGACGCCAGCGCCGGCAGGTCCAGTCCCTCCGCCGACTCAGTGACAAGGAGATACGGCAGCTCCAGGTGTCCGGCTCGGCCCGACTGTCGGCGTATGTCAGCCGGGTGCTGCAGCTCGGCTTCCGGGGGGCCCACGCCGACGAGCTCGCATCGCCGATCGGGCAGCCGGACGCCGGCTTCGGTGGTGTCATCGAGGAGTTCGTCGAGAGCGAACCCGGAACCGAGGGCCGGCCGGCACCCTTCGACCAGGAAGCACTCGGTTCCGACCGGGGCCGGCTCACCGGTCGGGTGCGGTTGTTGTCGTGGTTGATCGCCGCCTTCATCGTGGTCGTCGGATCCCGCAGCTTGTTGACCGGCACCATCCCTTCGGTCGGCCAGTTCGTGCCGTTCCCGAGTTGGTCGTCCACCTTCGCCCAGTTCGGCGCCGGTTGGCATCCGTCCGGAGTCGGCTCCACGGCCCCGGCGTCGCCGGCGTTTGCCCTCGTCGGCGTCCTGGGGACCCTGCTCATCGGCGCCATGGGCCTCACCCAGAAGGTGCTCATCTTCGCCTGCATCCCGCTGGGGGTGTGGGGCATGGTCCGACTGGTGCGGCCGTTCGGGTCCCAGCGGGCCTCGCTGGTTGCCGGGATCGTCTATCTGGCCGTACCGGTCCCCTACGACGCGTTGGCCCTGGGCCGGTTGGGGTCGTTGGCGATGTACGCCGGGGCCCCGTGGGTCTTCGGCCACCTGTTCCGGTACACCGGGATCCCCCCGTTCGCCCCGGCGCCCGGAGTCTTTCCCGCCCGGACCCGAGCCGAGGTGGCGAGCCGGGGCCCGGGGCGGCGGAGGGCGAGGTCCAACGCCGGCCGGCCGGCCGGAGGACGATGGCTGGCCCGGCACCGGACGTTGCGAAGCCTCCTTTTGCTGGGGGTGCTGGAGGCCATCCTGGTTTCCTTCGTGCCGGCCGCCGCCATCGTGGTGGTCCTGGTCGGCGCGGGCGTCGCGGTGTCGTCGATCATTCTCGGACACGCGCACATCGCCGCCAGGGCCCTCTGGCTGTCGCTCGGCTCCACGGTGGTGGCCGGGGTCCTGTGCCTCCCGTGGTTGGTCGGGGTTCTCTCCGCCGGACATGGGGCGATCGGCGTATTCGGAGTCGCCGGACCGACGTCCGGGTCGGCCTCCTGGGGCGATCTGCTGCGGTTCTCGGTCGGGCCCATCGGCAACTCGCCGTTGGCGTGGGCATTCGGCCTGGCCGCGCTGCTGCCGCTGGTGCTGGCCCGGGGGCCGAGATTCGGGTGGGCCGGGCGTTGCTGGTCGATCGCTCTGGTGTTCTGGTTCGCGGCCTGGGTGATCGGACGGGGGTGGACCGGGAGTTTGGCCATCGACCCCGCGGTCCTGCTGGCGCCGGCCGCCGCGGCGATCGCGATGGCCATCGGTCTGGGCATCGCCGCGTTCGAGGAGGACCTGCCCGCTTCCACCTTCGGATGGAGGCAGCTGGCCACCGCCGGCGCGGTGGCGGCCATGGCGGTGGGCGCCATTCCCACCTTGGCCTCGGCCCTCCCGGGCCGCTGGGACCTCCCCCAGAACGATTTCAGCCAGACGCTGAGCTGGATGCATGCCAACGCCAAGGCGGGCGGGTTTCGGGTGCTGTGGCTGGGTGACCCGCGGGCCCTGACCCAGGGGTCGTGGAATGCGGGAGACGGGCTGGCCTATGCCACCTCGGAGGACGGTCCGCCCGACGCCACCTGGTTGTGGAGCGCCACCGGTCCCGGACCCGCCAGCCGGCTGGCCACCGCGGTCAATCAGGCGCGATCCGGCAGGACCGATCAACTCGGGAGCATGTTGGCCCCCGCCGGGGTCCGCTATGTGGTGGTGGTGACCGCCCTGGCCCCGGTCATCGCCCAGGTCCAGACCCCGACCTCGTACCCGACGCCGGCGGATCTGACTCCCGCGCTGGCCAACCAGCTCGATCTGCAATCGGTGTTCACGGAATCCGGGATCAGCGTGTACCAGAACAACGCCTGGATCCCCGAACGGTCGGCGGTGGCCACGCCGACATCGGCGGCCACCACCGCGATCGCCAACGGGTCCTCGGGGAACCCCGATGTCCTCGGGGCCGCGCCGGGAACGCCGATCGTGCCCGGCGCCCTCCCGGTGTTGCCGGGCCCGGCGGCGGCGAGGTCCTATCACGGCGCGGTTCCCTCCGGCACTGTCCTCACCGCCCTGGCCCCGGCCGGGCGGTGGAGCCTGACGTCCTCCAGCGGCACCGCGTTTCCGATGTCCCCCGCCTTCGGGTGGGCCGGGCAGTACCGGGTGGATGTCGGTGGACCGGCGACGCTCCAGTTCAACGGCGGCCCCTGGGGTCCCCTGTCGGTGGCGTTCGAGCTGATTCTCTGGCTGTTGGTGGTCGCCGCGCTGGTCGAACGCCGCGGGGTCATACGCCCGTGGTTGCGTTCGGCGCTGCAGGGGAGACAGGGGCGTCGTCGTCCCGAGCGCCGCAAAGACCCGGAACTCGATTTTGAGCCGGAAGGCGAGGAATTCGGAGGATTGGGAAGTTGACCTATCCCACCGATCCGGAGAGCCGATCCGCCCGACGCCGGGCAACCCGGCGACACAGTCAGTCCGCCCGACGCCGGCTGTCTGGCCGTACCCTCAACCGCCGGCCGGCGCGCCCGGTGGGAGTCCGACTGGCGGCCCTCGTCGGGGTGGTGGCGGCGGTGGCCGGCATCGCGATCGTGAGTGCCGTGGTCAGCCCGCCCACCCGGGCGGCAGCCCCGGCGGCAACCGACGGTGTGTCCATCTCTCCGGCCGACTCCACCGCCTCATCGGTATTCTGCGCCGGGGGCGCCTCCGGATTCGCGGGACTGGCGGGGACCACCATCTACCTCACCAATTCCACCTCCAAACCGGTCGCCGGGGTGATGACCTCGACCCTGGCGCCGGGCACGGGGAGCGGTGGCACCAGCAGCGGCCCGCCGGGCCCGCCGGTGCTCCGCCAGGTGGAAGTCCCGCCGATGGGAACCACCGCGGTGAACCCGGGGACCGGGCTCGGAAGCGGGGATGTGGCGTCATCGTTCGTCTTCGCCGGCGGGGGAGTGACGGCCAACCAGGTGGTGACCGGCACCGGTGGGTGGAGCCCCGCCCCCTGCGCTTCCCAGGTGGCCGCCTCGTGGTACTTCGCCGGGGGATCCACCACCCCCGGCAATGCGATGACCCTCGACCTCTTCAATCCGACCTCGACCGATGCGGTGATGAATGTCTCGTTCCTCACCGCCTCCGGGGTCATCACGCCCTCGAACTATCAGGGTCTGGTGGTGCCGGCCGGCCACCTGGTAGCTGAGAACCTCGGGGATTTCGTGCAGAACAACCCCGAGATCGCCACCATCGTCTCCGCCCAGTCGACGGCCATCGTGGCCTACGAGCTGCAGCAGTGGTCGTCCGGTTCGACCGGGGGGCTGGCCCTGCGGCTCGGGTCGCCCTCCCTCTCCACCGTTTGGCATTTCGCTCAGACGAACAACTTCAACAAGACCACCGTCACCTTCCACATCGCCAATCCGGGCACCCAGGAGGGGGTCGCCACTTTCACCATCGGGGTGCCGTCGGCCACGGTTGTCCCCATCCAGGTGCCGGTACCGGCCCAGTCGGAAGTGGCGTTCATCGCCTCGGGGACGAGCAGCCTCCCGCGTCAGACGCCGTATGCGGTGACGGTGAAGGCGTCGACGGGCATGGTTGTCTCCCGGTCGGTGCAGGCGCCAAATGGTTCGTCGCCACCCCTCTGGGGATCGATCGCCGGAACCACGACCACCAGCACCCACTGGCTGGTTCCGGGACCGGGAGCCGGGACGGCTCCGGGGACACCTCATGCCACCGCCGGCAGTCTGGGCATCGCCAACCCGGGGTCGTCACCCGCCCGGGTGCGGGTCACCACGCTGGGGACCGGGACGGTGGTGGGCTCGTTCACGGTGGCTCCCGACTCGTTGGCGGTCCTCGGCCCCAACGTCATCGCCGGTCTCGATGTCTACGACGTGACGGCTACCCAGCCGGTGACCGTCGAGGAGGACGACAACCCGTCGGGGGCCCCGGGGGTGGTGGCCTCGGCCGGCGTGCCGTTCTCTCCCTGAGTTCGGCGGCGCTCGAACTCGGGCCCACCCGGCCCACGCTCGCCGGAGGCTGCCGTCGTTAGCGGGAGGTCGGCGGCGGTGGTGGAGGCGGTGGCCAGGGTGCCTGGCGGGGCCAATGACCCGGAGCCGGATTCTTCGGCCAGGGTGGCGGGACCTGCGGCGAGTGACCGGGGGCCGGCGGGGGCGGCCAGGGCGCCGGAGCCGAGGACGGGGCCTCCGCGTCATTGGCTCCCGAAACCCCGGCACCGGCGGGTGACTCCGCATCGCTGGCCACGGGAGTCGGCTCTTCCGCATCGGCCGGCGTGGTGGTGGCGGCGCCGGCAATCGGCGTCGACCCCTCTCCGACCGGGCCATCGGCGTTGTCCGATCCGGTCGGGCCGTGCTGGGAGGCCACGAAGACGGGCGGGATGGATCGGGTGCCGTGCTCGTGGACAGGACGCCCGTAGGCGGTGTCGACCAACCGGCCGACGGTCTCCCCGTCGATGGTCTCCTCGTCGAGAAGGGCGCGGGCGACCGCGTCCAGGCCGCCCCGGTGCCGGGCCAGCACTTCGAGGGCCCGCTCTTCTTGCACTCGGAGGATGATCTCGACCTCGTCGTCGATGACCTGGCTGGTGTGCTCCGAATAGTCGCGGGTGTGCATCAGGTCCTCACCCAAGAAGACCTGGCCCTGCGAGCCCCACGCCATGGGACCGATCTTGTCGCTCATGCCCCATTCGCGCACCATCTTGCGGGCGAGCTCGGTGTTGCCGACCAGGTCGTTGCTCGCCCCGGTCGAGAGGTCGCCGTAGACGAGGAGCTCGGCGGCCCGCCCACCCATGCGGACGGCCAGCGAGTCCTCGATGTTGTTTCGAGGATGGATGTGGCGCTCTTCCATCGGCAGCTGCATGGTGACCCCGAGGGCCATGCCGGTCGGCAGGATCGTCACCTTGTGCACCGGGTCAGCCCCTGGGAGCACATAGGCCAGCACTGCGTGGCCACCTTCGTGGAACGCCACCCGCTCCTTCTCGGCGTCGGACAGCACCAGGCTCTCCCGAGCCTGCCCCATCAGGACCCGGTCCCGGGAGGCTTCGAAGTCGACGTTCTCGATGACCTCCGAGCCGCGCCGCACCGCGTGCAGCGCCGCCTCGTTCACCAGGTTGGCCAGATCGGCACCGCTCATGCCCGGCGTCCCCCGGGCGACCAGACCCAGATCCACCGTCGGGGCGACCCGCTTGTCCTTGCAGTGCACCTGGAGGATGGGCAGCCGCTCCTCGAGATCGGGAAGCGGCACCACGATCTGCCGGTCGAATCGACCGGGTCGGAGGATGGCGGCGTCGAGGATGTCCGGCCGGTTGGTGGCGGCCATGACCACGATGCCCTCGGTCGGCTCGAAGCCGTCCATCTCGGAAAGGAGCTGGTTGAGGGTTTGCTCGCGCTCGTCGTGGCCACCGCCCAGTCCGGCTCCCCGCTTGCGGCCGATGGAGTCGATCTCGTCGATGAAGACGATGGCAGGAGCCTGTTTCCGGGCGGTGGCGAACAAGTCACGTACCCGGCTGGCCCCGACCCCGACGAACATCTCCATGAAGTCCGAGCCGCTGACCGACATGAACGGCACTCCGGCCTCACCGGCGACGGCCCGGGCCAGCAGGGTCTTGCCGGTTCCCGGCGGGCCGACCAGCAGGATCCCCTTCGGGATGCGGGCGCCGATGTCCTTGAACCGGCCCGGGGTCTTCAGGAAATCCACCACCTCGCTGATCTCGAGTTTGACGCCCCCGTAGCCGGCCACATCGTCAAAGGTGGTGGATGGGCGCTCGGTGGAGTAGAGCTTGGCCTTGGAGCGGCCGATCGACATGATGCTTCCCATCTGACCCTGCGCCTTTCGACTGATGTAGAAGAAGATTCCGAAGATGATCGCAAAGGGGAGTACCCAGGTCAGGAGGATCGAGAGCAGGTTGTTGGAGGCCGGCGTGACCAGCTTGTAGTTGCTGCCGAGCACGTGGAGGGCGCTCACCTCGGAGTCGACCACCGGGCTCGGCCCGTTGACCGTATAGCTGGTCCCGTTGTTCAACGTGCCGGTGATGACCCCGGTGGCGTTGTTGACGCTGGCGTTCTTGACCTGCTTGCCGGACAGGTCGTTGAGGAAGGTGTTGTAGCTCAGCGAGGTGGCGTGGTTGGAGTGCATGAACGACGGCACGATCAGGACCGCCAGAATCGCGACCGCGATGACCACGTAGAGCACCAGTCGATTCCGGTTCGGACCTGGTGCTCCCTCCCCGGGTCCGCCCGAGTTCATCGGTCCGGGGGGCAGGTTCGGGTTAGGCGGGGTCACCGGACCATGATATGCGGCCTTGGGCGAAGCTGAGGCATCGGGCGGATGTCGAGTTCGGTTGGATGCAGGGGCGCTCCCTGCGTGGGTGTGGCGATCAGTAACGTGTCGGCGTGACCCACGGAGGAGAAGGCCGAGCCAGCGGGTGGATTCCTCAGCCCGGCTGGGTGCCCCCTCCGGGCTGGACTCCTCCGGGTGGATGGGCTCCGCCGCCACCTGGCTGGGGCCAGCCGCCCCCCGGCCCCTGGTCGCCTCCGGGAGCCAACCGGGTGGCGGTGGTGGATCCGACCGCGGGCGAGGGTCCGGCCGCCGCCCCGGCGCCGGGTGACGTGCCCCTCGATCATCAGCTGCAGGCGGGTGGAGCGCCCAGTTCCCGGGGCTCCGCCGGGATGTGGCTGTTGTTCGGTGCGCTCGGCTTCCTGGTCGGGCAGGTGATGGGGGCCATTTTCGCACTGGTGGCGGCGGCGGCTGACGGCAAGCTCCACAACCTGAGCGCCATCGCCAACCTCAGCGAACCGCCGACCTGGTACATCGTGTCCACCCTGGTCGGTCTGTGGGCCGGGTTCTTTGCCGGCCCGTGGATGGCCTCGGCCGTCCGGGGGACCCGCAGCCTGGTCCGGGACCTCGGCCTCCGGTTCAAATGGATCGACCTGGTCGGCATTCCCATCGGCATCGGCGGCCAGTTTCTGGTGGCGGCCATCTACATCCCGGTCTCCCAGCACGTCAACAACTTCAACAGCAAGTTCAACGCCCCCAGCCAGAAGTTGACCGGGGGCTCCCACGGGCTCGGGTTCGCCCTCATCGCCGTGCTCACGGTGGTCGGCGCCCCATTCTTCGAAGAGCTGTTCTTCCGAGGGCTGCTGCTGCGCTCGTTCGCCCGACTGTTCGGGAATTTCGGGCACTGGGTGGGCCCGGCGCTGGCCATCGTGATCACCGGGGTCCTCTTCGGGCTGGCCCATGCCGAATCGCTCCAGCTCCTGGGGTTGGCCACCTTCGGGATCATCCTGTCGTTCGTGTCCTACCGGACCGGGCGGCTGGGCATGAACATGGTGTCGCACGCCACCTTCAATCTGGTCGCGGTGATTGCCACCCTCGCCGCCGGCACCGGCGTCATCTTCTGACGTGTCGTCCGCGCACGTGTCGTCCTCGCCGGCATCGGTCCACCCCGCCCAACGCTTGATCCAGCGGATCACCCGGCCGTCGACATGGCCGGCCTGGGCCTCCGTCGCCGCGATCGTGGGCGCCACCGCGGTGGCGCTCTGGCAACTCCACCCGTCGCTGCTGCTGGCCTCGACCACCACCGCCGGCGGTGACACCGGTGCCCATGTGGCGCTGGCCAAGTACCTGGAGTCGAACCTCCTCAACCACGGGCAGCTGACCGGATGGGACCCCGGGTGGTACGACGGCTTCCCGCTCTACACGTTCTATTTTCCGCTGCCCGGTGTCATCACCGTGTTGTTCAACGGCGTGGTGAATTACGACATCGCCTTCAAGCTGGTGACCGTCCTCGGCACCCTGACCCTGCCCGCGGCCGCCTGGGCGTTCGGGAAGCTGGCCGGCCTGCGGGATCCCGGACCCGGGTGCCTGGCCGCGGCCTCCCTGCCCTTCTTGTTCGAACCGAGCTTCTCGATCTACGGGGGGAACATCCTCTCGACCCTGGCCGGCGAGTACTCCTATTCGCTGGCCCTGTCGCTGGCGCTGGTCTTCCTCGGCCTGGTGGCCGCCGGGCTCCGGACCGGCCGTCACCGTTCGCTGGCGGCCATCCTCCTGGCTGCCACCGTGCTCTGCCACGTGATCCCGGCCATCTTCGCGGTGATCGGGGTCGGGGTGTGGTTGATCCTCGACGCCGATCTCCGTCGTTCGTTCGGAGGCGGCCTGCGGGGCATCGTGGCCCGGCGCCGATGGTCCCGCCGCCTGTTGTGGTCGCTGGTCGTCGGCGTGATCGGACTGGGTCTGGCCGCGTGGTGGCTGGTGCCCTTTGTCTTCCAGGGGGCCTACTCCACCAACATGGGCTGGCTCAACGTCGACGGCTTCCCCCACCTCCTGTTCCCGGCATCCTCCCGATGGGTCCAGATCGCCGCGCTGGTCGGGTTGGTGGCCACCGTGGTCCGGCGCAACCGGGTGGGGATGTTCCTCGCCATCATGGGGGGGATCTCGGCCGGGGTGGTCTGCCTCGATCCGCAGGGGAAGCTGTACAACGTCCGCTTCCTCCCGTTCTGGTTCCTTTGCCTCTATCTCCTCGGCGGGATCGGGGTGTCGGAGACGGTCTCGGGCGCGGCCCGCTGGTTGCGGCGCCGGCGGCTCGAGCACTGGGTCACCCGGCTCGGCAGCCGAGCCGGCGCGGGCGGCGTCGTCCTGGGCGGGCGGGGCAGACGGCTCCGGCGCCCGACCCCGGGAACCGCGGCGGCTGGCGCCATCGCCGGTCCGATCATCGCCCTGGCCGGGGTGTACCTGGCGGTGATGCCGCCGTTGGTGCTTCCGGCCTCCGCGCTCACCCACGTAGGCGTCGCGGTAGGCGCCAACCAGCCGAGCGCCTGGGCGGATTGGAACTACTCGGGCTACGAACGGAAGCCCGACTACCCCGAGTACAAGGCCGTGATCGACATGATGGCCAGCGTCGGGGCCAAACAGGGATGCGGGCGGACCATGTGGGAGTACGACCCGTCGCTGAACCGCTTCGGCACCACCGAGTCGCTCATGCTGCTGCCGTACTGGACCAACAACTGCATCGATTCGATGGAAGGCCTCCTGTTCGAGTCGTCGACCACCACGCCGTACCACTTCATCAATCAGAGCGAGTTGTCGGTCACCCCATCCGACGCCATGGTCGGGCTCCCGTACGGCGGTCTCAACGTGGCCCTCGGCATCCAGCATCTCCAACAGCTCGGGGTTCGCTACTTCCTGGCGTCGTCGACCACCACCGAAAAGGCGGCGGACGCCGACCCTTCGCTCACCGAGGTCGCCTCCAGCGGCCCGTGGCACAACATCTACAACGGCGAAGTCCTCGACACCACCTGGAAGGTGTACCGGATCGCCGGCTCCCAGCTCGTCCAGCCGCTGACCAACCAGCCGGTGGTGTGGCAGGGCGTCGGCGCCGCCCAGACCAGCTGGCTGAACCCGTCGGTGGCCTGGTACGACAACCCGGCGGGTTGGGATGTGGTGCCGTCGGCCGGCGGTCCCTCCAGCTGGGAGCGGGTGGCGGTCGGGGAGGCTTCACCCCCCAAGGTTCCCGAGCCGCCGACCTCGGTGACCGACATCACCCAGACCAGCAGCTCCATCAGTTTTCATGTGAACAGGGTCGGCACCCCGGTGGAAGTGAAGATCTCCTACTTCCCCAACTGGCAGGCCACCGGAGCGCAGGGCCCATGGCGGGCGGCACCCAACCTCATGGTGGTGGTCCCCACCAGCCATGACGTCACCCTGCACTACGGGACCACCTCGGTCGACCGCGCCGGCTGGCTGATCACCGCCGCCGCCGCGCTGGCCGCGCTGGTGCTGGCGGTGCTGGGGTGGCGGCTCCGGCGCCGGATCCGGCACCGGGGCGGGTGGCATCCAAGCTGACTGTCGGAATCGAATGGTACGTGTCACACTGGGGGCGGTGTCGAGGCGACCTTGACCCCAACACCCGTCGTATCTGGCGTATGAACCTTGTGCCAGTTCAAATGGAAAATGAGGCACTCCGCTGGATACTCGAGGGATAGCGACTCCGCCGATCCCGGCCCGGCTGACGCCGCCCACTTTGGATCGGACCGGGCTCACCGAGAATGACGGGTCTCCGGCGGAGCGAACCGACGGCGGGTTCGCTGAACTCTCACGCGAGGTCAAGCAGGCAGGCCTCCTCGACCGCCACTACGCCTCGGACAAGATCAGGATGGGGGTCAACGCCGTCCTGTTGGCCGCCGGATGGGCCGCCTTCTTTGTCATCGGCGACTCGTGGTACCAGCTCCTCGTCGCCGTCTATCTGGCCCTGGTGCTGGGCCAGGTCGGCTTCGTCGCCCACGACATCGGGCACCGTCAGACCCAGCGGTCCCGCCGGCTCAACGACCTCTTCGGGCTGATCAACGCCAACCTCTTCCTCGGCATGAGCTACGGCTGGTGGGTCGACAAGCACACCCGGCACCACACCCGCCCCAACCACGAGGGCAAAGATCCTGACATCGGCACCGGCATCTTCGTATGGACGGCCGGCCAGGCCCGGGCCAAGCGAGGCGCCGGCCGGTGGTTGGCCCGTTACCAGGCTGTCCTGTTCGTCCCGATGCTCCTGCTCGAGGCGTTGCACCTCCAGGTGGCCGGCTTCCGTGATCTTCCGGCCCGCTCCACCCGCCAGCGAACCAAGGAAGCGGTGCTGCTGGGTCTCCATGTCGCCCTCTACCTGGGGCCGCTGTTGTTCGTGTTGTCGCCGGTCCACGCGCTGGTGTTCCTGGTGGTGAACCAGGGACTGCTGGGCCTCTACCTCGGGAGTGCCTTCGCCCCCAACCACAAGGGGATGCCGGTGTTCAGCGAGGACGACACCACCGGCTTCCTCGAGCGCCAGGTGGTCACCGCCCGCAACGTACGCGGCGGGTGGGTCAGTGACTTCGCCCTCGGCGGCCTCAACTACCAGATCGAGCACCACCTGTTCCCGTCGATGCCCCGGCGCAACCTCCGCCGGTCCCAACCGCTGGTGAAAGCGTTCTCCGCGCGCGCCACAACCTGGCCTACAACGAGACCAGCTTCGGGGCGTCGTACGTGCAGGTGCTCCGCCATCTCCACGCGGTGGGCGCTCCGATTCGAGCCCGCATCGCCGGCTGATCCCGGGCCGGGCCCGTATCCGGTGCCCGGTCGGAAAGGTTTGCGAGCCGGCCGTCGCCGACCGAGATCGCCCACGGGTCGGCCACTCGGGCTGAGTAGGATGGCCGGGCCATGAACTGCCTCTCCAACGTCTTCAAGGCCTATGACATCCGGGGCGTTGTCCCCGACGAACTCAACGCCGACCAATTCCGGGCCATCGGGGTGGCCATGGCCCGATTTGCCGGCGCCCCCCGGCTGCTGGTGGCCCGGGACATGCGGGAGTCGGGGGTGGGGCTGGCCAAGGCGTTCTCCGACGGTGCCCGGTCCGAGGGGGTGGCGGTGACCGACCTGGGCCTGGCCTCCACCGACCTGCTCTACTTCGCCGCCGGCAAGCTCGATTCCCCCGGTGCCATGTTCACTGCCTCCCACAACCCCGCCCGCTACAACGGGTTGAAGCTGTGCCTGTCTGGGGCCCGACCCATCGGGCGGGACACCGGCCTGGCCGAGATCCAGGCCACCGCCGAGGCCCTGCTCGACGAGTGGGGGGCGGACGGGCCCCCTCCCCTCGACCCCGACGCCCTGGCCTTTTACGAGGAGCGGTCGGTGATCGACGACTACGCCGATCATGTCCGCTCCTTCGTCGACGTCAACGCGCTCCGCACCCTGGTGGTGGTGGCGGACACCGCCAACGGCATGGGTGGCCTGGTGGCGCCCAAGGTCTTCGAGGGCCTCCCCTTCAAGGTGGAGATCCTCTTCCCCGAGCTCGACGGGAACTTCCCGAACCACCCGGCCGATCCCATCCAGCCGGAGAACCTGGTGCCGCTGAAACAAGCCGTGCGGGACCTGGGCGCCGACGTCGGGCTCGCCTTCGACGGGGACGCCGACCGGGTGTTCCTGGTCGACGAGCGCTCCGAGCCGGTGTCGGGCTCGCTCACCACCGCGCTGGTGGCGGCCTCGATGCTGGACAAGTACCCCGGGGCCACCGTGCTCTACAACGCCATCTGCTCGCGGGTGGTGCCCGAGGTGATCGCCGAGAAGGGTGGGGTGGGCATCCGCACCCGGGTGGGCCACTCCTACATCAAGCAGGTGATGGCCGAGACGGGCGCCATCTTCGGCGGAGAGCACTCCGGCCACTACTACTTCCGGGAGAACTACCGGGCCGACTCGGGGATCATCGCCGCCATGGTCGTGCTCGAGCTGTTGAGTGTGACCGGCCAGCCGCTGTCGGAGCTGCTGGCGCCCTACCAGCGGTACTCGGACTCCGGGGAGATCAATACTACCGTGCCCGATCCCGCCGCCGCCGTCGAGGCGATGGCCGCCGAAGTGGAGGCGGCCGGCGGCAAGCTCGGCACCGTGGACCGGCTGGACGGGCTGACCGTTGACCGCGGCGACTGGTGGTACAACTTGCGGCCCTCGAACACCGAGCCGTTGCTTCGCCTGAATGTGGAGGCGCCCGATGACGACTCCTGCGCCCGGCATGTGGCCGAGGTGCAAGAGGCCGTGGCCCGCCTGACCGGCGGGTGACCGATCGACCGACGAACCGACCAACATGTTGACTGAGAGGAACCCATCATGCCGCTCGACTCCCTGCTGATCGATGTCCTGGCCTGCCCCGAGGACAAGGGGTCATTGCTCTACTTCGAGGCGGAGGACCGGCTGTACAACCCCCGCCTGCACCGGAGCTACGAGATCCGGGACGGGATCCCGGTGATGTTGATCGACGAGGCCACCACCGTGGATGACGCCGAGCACGCCCGCCTGATGGCCCTGGCGGAATCCGGGGGGGCCCGTTCCACCGGCGAACCCGCCGGATCTTGACTGCTCGGGCCGCCGGCAGCCCGCCGGTGGCACCCTCGCCGCTGGGCGTGGACAGCCTCGACATGTGGGGTGCCACCGTCGGTCTCCCCGAACAGGTCGAAGCTGCGCTGGCCGCGGCCAAGGGGGTGGCCGGCCTCCCCAACCACCGGCAGGTCGAGAACGTGGTGGTCTCGGGCATGGGCGGCAGCGGGATCGCCGGAGACGTGGTGTTGGCGGCGGCGGCGCCGTTCATGCCGGTCCCGGTGACGGTGGTGAAGGGTTACGAGCTCCCCGATTACGTGGGCGCCAACTCCCTGGTGTTTGCCATGTCGTTCTCCGGCGACACCGAGGAGACCCTGGAGGCGGTGGGCCAGGCCTATGAGTCGGGGGCCGCCATGGTGGTGGTGACCGCCGGCGGCCAACTCGGGCGGCTGGCCGGCGAGTGGGACGTCCCGGTGATCGGGGTCCCCTCGGGCATCCCCCAGCCCCGGGCCGCGCTCGGGGCCATGGCCATACCCCCGTTGGTGGTGCTGGAGGAGATCGGGCTGTTCCCCGGAGCCGTCCACTGGGTCAAGCTGGCCGTGCGGCAGCTCCGCCGGCGCCGTGACCAACTGGTCAAGCCCGGCAACCTGGCCGAGGACGTGGCCCGGCGCATCGGGCGGACCATCCCGCTGATCCACAGCTCCCAAGCTCTGGGGGCGGCCGCCGCCCTCCGCTGGAAGGCCCAGGTCAACGAAAACGCCAAGGCCCCTGCCTTCTTCAATGTCTACCCCGAGCTCTGCCACAACGAGATCGCCGGTTGGGGCCAGAACGGCGACGTCACCCGGCAGCTGATCACCCTGGTCAACCTGCGCCACGAGGCCGAGCATCCCCAGGTGGCCCGCCGGTTCGCGCTGGTGGCCGAGGTGCTCCGCGAGGTGGTGGCCGACATCATCGAGGTACGGGCCGCGGGCGAGGGCGACCTGGCCCAGCTCTTCGACCTGGCCATCATCGGGGACTTCGTCTCGCTCCATCTGGCCGGCCACGAGGGCATCGATCCCGGCCCCATCCCGGTGCTGGACGAGCTCAAAGCCGCGCCTGGCCGAGAGCTGACATCCGGAAGAAGGCGGATGATCGGCCCCGGCGGCCTGATGGTCACTGCCCGTGTTGCAGCCGCGTGACGCCCGTGTGGCGACCTCGTGAACTCGGGGCGGTCCTCGTGAAAATCGAAGGCCGCGGACCTACACTGTCTCCCGTGAGCTACGCGCGGGTCTGTGGTTGCAAGTCGATGCCAGTCGCAGGCGAAACGACCCACGTAAGGCAACTACTGGTTGCTGAGCATGGTGCGGCTTAGGAGTAAGACCTGCCCGCGGCGTTCCCGGTTGTCGGGGACGGGCGGAGATGAGTTGACGCGGGCCGTTCACGGTGCCGAAGGGTTCATGACCGCTTGCCGGTCGGTTCCGCCGGGACCAGGTCGCCATTCTCACTGCAGGCGAGTGTGGGGTCAAAGACCAGGTCAGCCGCTCGTAGCTCACGGCGATCGTCGGGCCGGACCTCCGGCCCCCGATCCATCCACCCCCAAGGCATCCGCGACCCGACCGACCAGGAGGACCGGCCGACCACATCCGTAACACTCAAAACACGACTCGGAGGCAAACAACGTGGACGTTGTCATCGCGAACGGCAGGAAGATCGTGCCAAACGGGGTACGGACCCTGGTCGAGGAAAAGGTGGGCAGATTGCTCCGTCACTGCCCCGGACTCGAACGAGCCGAAGTGCACTTCTCGGAGGAACACAACCCGAGGATCCCGAACTGCGAGTGTTGCGAGGTCATCATGTCCGGGCACGGTCGGGTCATCCGAGCCCACGCGTCCGCCTCCGACCCATTGGTGGCTGTGGATTTCGTGGTGGAAAAGCTGGAAAACCAGCTGGCCAAGACCAAGGGACGGATTGTGGGTCGACCGCATCCGAGCCGCCGGGGCTCGGACCAGGTGGTCCGGGCCAGGATTCGGACCGCCTGACCTCCTCCCGACCCCGAGGCGCCGGTTCGGCGGCCCGGGCGGGATGAATGGTCGGACCGGGACCGACGGTCGGTCGGTCCGTCAGGGAACCAGAACGCGCCGACGGTAGAGTGGTTGGTTCATGAGCGTGTTCACGAAGGTCCTCCGCGCCGGCGAAGGCAAAAAGGTACGTCGTCTGGCCGATCTGGTCCCGCTGGTCAACGCCCTCGAACCGGAGATCGAGGCGCTCAGCGACGCCGAGCTGCAGGCCTTCACCCCCAAGTTCAAGGAGCGCCTGGCCAACGGCGAGACCCTCGAGGACATCCTGGTCGAGGCGTTCGCGGTGGTTCGGGAAGGGGCCTGGCGGGTGCTCGGCCAACGCCACTTCGACGCCCAGCTGATGGGGGGCATGGCCCTCCACTTCGGGTGGATCGCGGAAATGAAGACGGGCGAGGGCAAGACGTTGGTCTCCACCTTGCCGGTGTACCTCAACGCGCTGGCCGGCAACGGGGTGCACGTGGTCACCGTGAACGACTACCTGGCCACCCGCGACTCCGAGTGGATGGGCGCGCTCCACAAGTTCTTGGGGCTGACCGTGGGCCGGGTGGGCCCGGACGTCGAGGACGCCGAGTCCAAGCGGGCCGCCTACAACGCCGATGTCACCTACGGGACCAACACCGAGTTCGGGTTTGACTACCTCCGGGACAACATGGCCCGTACCAAGGACGCCATGGTCCAGCGGGGCCACCGCTACGCCATCGTGGACGAGGTCGACTCCATCCTTATCGACGAGGCCCGTACCCCGCTGATCATCTCCGGCCCGGCCGCCGAGTCGGCCAAGCTCTACTACCAATTCGCCGGCATCGTCAGGACGTTGCGCAACGAGGACGACTACGAGGTCGACGAGGAGAAGCGCACCGTCGTCCCCACCGAGGCCGGCATCGAGAAGGTCGAAGGCCAGCTCGGGGTGGGCAACCTCTACGACGCGGTGGCGGTCAACTACGTCCACCACCTGACCCAGGCCCTCTACGCCAAAGAGCTCTACAAGCGGGACAAGGACTACCTGATCGCCGACGGCGAGGTGAAGATCGTCGACGAGTTCACCGGTCGGACCCTCGACGGCCGGCGCTGGTCCGACGGTCTCCACCAGGCGGTGGAAGCCAAAGAGCGGGTACGGATCAACGAGGAGAACCACACCTGGGCGACGGTGACCCTGCAGAACTACTTCCGGCTCTACGAGAAGCTGGCCGGCATGACCGGTACCGCCGAGACCGAGGCGTCGGAGTTCGCCAACACCTATGACCTCCCGGTGGTCCCGATCCCCACCAACAAACCGATGGTCCGGACCGACAATCCCGACCTCGTCTACAAGTCGGAGGACGCCAAGTTCAACGCGGTGGTGGAGGACATCGCCGAGCGCCACGCCACCGGCCAGCCGGTGCTGGTGGGCACCGCCTCGGTGTCGAAGTCGGAGCACCTGGCCCGGCTGCTGGAGAAGAAGGGGATCCCCCACGCCGTCCTCAACGCCAAGCAGCACTTTCGGGAGGCGGAGATCGTCGCCCAGGCCGGCCGGGTCGGCGGGGTGACGGTGGCCACCAACATGGCCGGTCGAGGCGTCGACATCATCCTGGGTGGCAACGCCGAGGGTCTGGCGGTGCGGGAGGCAAACGCCCGGGGCATCGACCTCACCACCGACGAAGGTGTCGCCGAGTTGGCCAAGATCCGGGAGGAATTCGAGAAGATCTGCGCCCGGGAGGGCGATGAGGTGCGCGAGGCCGGCGGGCTCTACGTCCTGGGCAGCGAGCGCCACGAGAGCCGCCGGATCGACAATCAGCTCCGGGGCCGTTCCGGCCGCCAGGGTGACCCGGGGGAGAGCCGCTTCTTCCTCTCCCTGGAAGACGACCTCATGCGCCTGTTCGCCACCGGCGCCATGAACTGGGTGATGGGGAGGGCGATCCCCGACGACATTCCCATCGAGGCGAAGATGGTGACCAAAGCCATCGAGCGGGCCCAGAATACTGTCGAGGGTCGCAACGCCGAATCCCGCAAGGACGTGCTCAAGTACGACGATGTGATGAACGAGCAGCGCAAGGTGATCTACAAGCGCCGCCTCCAGATCATCGAAGGCGAGGACCTCCACGAGGAGACCCTGGAGCTGCTGGAGACGACCATGACCGCACTGGTGGAGGCATCCTGCCCCACCGACTACCCCGAAGAGTGGGACCTGCCCCGGTTGATCACCGAGATCACCCAGTACTACCCGACCAAGTTCGTCGAAGATGACCTGGCCGAGGCGACCACCGCCGGCCAGGTGGCCGAGAGCATCCTCTCCGAGGCGCTGGACCTCTACGCCGAGCGGGATGAGACGATTCCCGGCGGGGCGGAAACCGCCCGGCAACTCGAGCGGGACATCATGCTGCAGATCCTCGACCAGAGATGGCGTGACCACCTGGCGGAGATGGACCTGCTGCGGGAGGGCATCAACCTTCGGGCCATGGGCAATCAGGATCCGCTGGTGGCCTGGCAGCGGGACGGCTTCGAGATGTTCGGGAAGTTGATGGACGGGATCGACGACGACTACCTGCGCTACGTGTTCCACGTCCAGGTGCTGGCCGAGCCGGCCCCGGAGCCGGACCTCGCCCAGGCCAGCTACATCGCCGCCGACGACCCGGTGCAGGGGAGCGGATCGATGTCCGCCGCCTTCGCGGTGGGGCCGACGGCGGCGGAGATGGCCGAGGCGGCCGGCGGTGGTGCCACCAACGGCTCGGGGGCGGCCGCCGGCGGCGGCGCAGTCGGGGTGACCAACCGGATGGCCGATGACGGCGAGACCCAGGTTCCCATCGTGAAGTCGGAGCGGGAAAAGATCGGCCGGAACGAACCCTGCTGGTGCGGCAGCGGCAAGAAGTTCAAGTTCTGCCACGGCGCAAACTGAATGCCGGCGGCTGAGCCCCCCAGACGGGGGGGCGGAGAACCTGATCGCGTCGATATCCGGGCGGCCATCGTCACCACCACCGACCGTTTGCGCGAAGCCGAGCATTTCCTCGGGCTCGACCACCTCGAAAAGCGCCGGGCCGCACTCGAGGCCGAGGCTTCCGCCCCGGGGCTGTGGGGCGACGCCGACAACGCCCGGCGGGTCACCACCGAGTTGGGGCGGGTCACCGAGGACATCGACATGCTGGCGGCATTGGCCGAGCGCCTGTCCGATGCCGAGACCCTCTTCGAGATGAACGAGGAGGAGGGCGACGACTCGTTGCGGGGCGAAGTCGAAGAAGCCCTCGCCGACCTGGATCGCCGGCTGGGGGCCCTGGAACTGAGGGCGCTGTTCGCCGGTGACTACGACGATGGCGACGCAGTGGCGGAGATCCACGCCGGCGCGGGTGGGACGGACGCCCAGGACTGGGCGGAGATGATGCTCCGGATGTATACCCGGTGGGCCGAGCGGCGCGGCTTCGAGATCGAGGTGGAAGAGGCGACACCCGGTCAGGAGGCCGGGTTGCTGTCGGCCACCTTCATCGTGAAAGGGCGCTACGCCTTCGGTCTGCTGTCGGTGGAGCGGGGCGTCCACCGACTGGTGCGGATCTCGCCGTTCGACGCGCAACATCGCCGGCAGACCAGCTTTGCGTCGCTGGATGTGGTGCCGTTCATCGAAGACGTCTCCGACGAGGTCGAGATCGACGAGAAGGACCTCCGCATCGACACCTACCGCTCGTCGGGTGCCGGTGGCCAGCACGTGAACAAGACCGACTCGGCGGTACGACTCACCCACCTGCCGACCGGGATCGTGGTGTCGAGCCAGAACCAGCGGAGCCAGCACCAGAACAAGGCCAAGGCCATGCAGGTCCTCGGAGCCAAACTTGCCGACCGGCAGCGGGCCGAACATCAAGCCAATCTCGATTCGCTGTCCGGTGATCGGACCGACAACGCCTGGGGAAACCAGATCCGGTCGTACGTCTTGGCTCCCTATCAACTGGTCAAGGATCTGCGCACCAACGAAGAGACCGGAAACGTGGATGCGGTGCTTGACGGAGATCTCGATGCGTTCATGGAGGCCGAGCTCCGGCGACAGGCCGACCTGCGCCGCAACCAGGGGTAAGCGGCGACGCCGGAATCCCGCGCGGAAGCGGACGTCAGGGGAGGTCAGAGGGCCTACACCAGGTGGAGCCCTTAAATCGGTAAACTACTCCGGACTCATAGCACCTCGGCGACCCGACTCCAGCTTCAACCTCTCCCTTATGATCACGTTCCAGAACGTCACCAAAACCTATAAAGGGTCAACAGTCGCACTCCGGGACTGCTCGATCGAAATCGACAAGGGCGAGTTCGTCTTTCTGGTTGGCCCATCCGGTTCGGGCAAGACCACGTTCATTCGACTGCTCCTCCGCGAAGAGATGCCGACTTCGGGCCGCATCTGGGAGGCCGGCAAGGAGATCGGGCACCTTTCCAAGTGGCGGGTCCCGTATCTGCGGCGGAACATCGGATGCGTGTTCCAGGATTTCCGACTGCTTCCCAACAGGACAGTCTTCGAGAACGTGGCTTTCGCTCTCGAGGTGATCGGTCGGCCGAAGCACGTGATCGCGTCTCAAGTGCCGCAGGTGCTCGATCTGGTCGGTCTCACCAAGAAGAGCGGGAATCTTCCCGGGGAACTGTCGGGCGGAGAGCAGCAGCGGGTGGCCGTGGCCCGAGCCTTCGTCAACCGGCCGTTGATCTTGCTGGCCGACGAGCCGACGGGAAACCTCGACCCCACCACCAGTCTCGGCATCATGCGCCTCCTCGATCGGATCAACCGGACCGGCACCACAGTTGTCGTTGCCACCCACGACGCCGGCATGGTCGACCAGATGCGGCGACGGGTCGTCGAGCTGGACCACGGGACCAAGGTGCGGGACCAGGCTCGCGGCGTCTACGGCCTCGACAGCGCGGTGGCGGCGGCTGGCGCCGGTTCTCCCACCGGAACCATGGTGGAGACCGCTCCGGCCCCGGCTACCAGCGCGAGGGCAGTGCCGACCTCGCGTATGGCCAGAACGAGAAACGGCAACGGCAAACGTAACGTGGGGCGCTAGTGCCGGTCTCCGCCGGATATGTCGCGCGGGAGGCGACCACCAACCTGTGGCGCAACCGGTTGATGACGGTGGCCGCGGTGCTGACGGTGGCGGTCTCGCTGGCCCTGGTCGGTTCCGCCCTGCTGTTGAAGCAGGGCGCCACCAACGCCACCTCCCAATGGCAGAACGGGGTCAACGTCAGGGTCTGGGTGGATCCCAACGCCAGCCCGGCCCAGTACAAGGCCATCGGCACCCAATTGGCGCAGAATCCCCTGGTCAAGAGCTGTATCCCGCGTTCCCAGGCCTACGACTACAACGAGGCCAGGCGCACGGTTGCCGCCGACGAGTTCAACGCCACCACCCAGTCTGACTACCCGTCGTCCTACGCCTGCGTCCTCACCAATCCGTCCGATGCCACCGCGGTGGTCCAGCAGTTCACCGGCAAGCCGGGCATCTTCGGAGTCCCGTCCTCACCGACGGCTCAAATCCGGACCATGCAGAGCGTGATCCACATCCTGCAGTGGGTCTTCCTGTCGGTGGCAGTGGTGCTGCTGCTGTCGGCCTCGGTGCTGATCCTCAACACCATCCGCATGGCCATCTTCGCCCGAAGGCGCGAGGTGTCGGTGATGAAGTTGGTCGGGGCCACCAACTGGTTCATCCGGCTCCCCTTCATGGTGGAAGGGCTCGTCCAGGGGTTGCTGGGCTCGGCCGTCGCCGTCCTGGTCGTTCTCAGTCTGTACTGGGGGATAGGGCTCAACACCACCAAGACGGTGGCCAACCAGAGCAGCCTGATTGCTCAGATGTCCATGGGGGCGTGGGAAGTCGCGGCAACCTGCATCTTGGTCGCCTTGGTCGGCATCGTGGTGGGCGTGGCCGGATCGGCGTTGGCCGTCCGCCGGTTCCTCGACGTCTGACCTCGTTCCGCCCTCGTTCGGCCTCACCCGCAGGTGTCGGGGGCCGGTTGACCGGCGAACCTGGCGGCGATCCACGCGAGCGCGTCCGACTGCGCCAGCCCAACCACCGTCCCGTGGTTGGCACCCTGAAATGCGATGTACTCCACCGTGTCGTGTTGGGTGTTGCACAGACGATCGTTGACCAGAGCGGTGGTGGCGGCGTAGGGAATGAGCGCATCGTCGGTCCCCTGCACCACCAGGATCGGCGCCGAGGTAGCCGCCAGTCCCGGTTCGTTCTCGGTCAGATGGGTCTGGACCGTTGGATTGTTCTTCCAGCCTGGGAGAAAGATCTGATCGGTCGGCACGCCGGCGTACATGTCGGTCACCTGGGCACTGCAGACCTGGTCGAGGGTCGAAGTGCTGGAGATGGCCGATGGTGTGAGTACCAACGAGAGTGGCATGTCCCCGTAGGTGAGCGACCAGGCGTAGAGGGCCATCACCGCGTAGGCAGACAGCGGGTCGGAGCTGGTCCCCGGCACCTCCGGCCCGAAGTCGCTGACATTCGAGACCGGTGCGGCGGCGATCACGCCGACCACGAAGAGATCCGGTGCGTACGATTTCGAGATCTGGCCGGCGAACAATGCCGCCTGTCCACCTTGGGAGTGACCGAAGATGATCACCGAGTCCGACGCTGCTCCAGCGACGAGGTTGCGGGCGGCCCGGGCGGCATCCAGCACCGCCTGACCTTCACTCTGGCCGACTAGATAGGGGTTGATCCCCGGGGTGCCCAGACCCGGGTAGTCGGTGGAGGCCACAATTAACCCTTCATTGAGCAATTGGGCCGTATACGGCGCGGTCGGCGTGACCTGTAATGAAGGAGCACATTGTTGGGCCAAGCCGTCAGTGGCGTGCGCCCAGGTCGCGATGGGATAGCCACCGGCTGGGGACGGCTGCCCGGGGATGACCACCGTCCCGGTGACGGCGATGTCGGCTCCGGTGATCGATTCCGAGTGGTACAGAATCCGGTAAGCGACGGCCAGGGGTGGCAGACCGGTGGCGTCAGCGATGCGCTCGGAACGGATGACGGTGCCCGGTGGGGCGGGGATCAGCGGCACCGGCGGCGCGTAGAAGGCATCGAGGGTTGAGGGATCGGTGGTCGTCGTGGTCGGTGGCAACGTCGGGATGCTCGGGACCGGAGTGACCGGGGAGATGACCGATGGGCCGGCCGGCTGCCCATTGGCAGGACGCCGTTTGGCAAGCCCGGCCGCTGGCACCAGCCCGAAATTGGGCAGATGGAGAACGGGAGGAGTCGCGGTGCTGGAATGACTGCGGGAAGACTCGGTTGCCGACGCCCGCCTCGAAAGGGAGATCCAGGTGGCTGCCGCGGCGATGCCGGCGCTCACCAACATCAGGGTCACCAAGGCCACGGCCAGGGTTCGGCGATGCAGCGGATACCGAGGCCGAACGGCGAGCGGAGTGGATGGCGACATCGGAGTTCACAGTAGTCATCGGTCACCGGTCGAGCCGGCTTGAAGTGACCTACGATGATGACGTCTATGGGCGCGTTGGACCTGGTCAGGAGCTGGTCGGTCGACGCCGCCTCGGTCGGGGAAGTTCGCATCGGACCGACGGTTGCCGATGACGGGTCGACGACCGCCGAGACCGTCGAGGTGGTGGGATCTCAGACCCGGTCGTTTCCCTGGGCGTCGGTCACCAAACCGGTCACCGCGCTGGCGGTGTTGGTGGCGGTGGAGGAGGGCACCGTGTCCCTCGATCTACCCGCCGGCCCGCCGGGATCGACGATCCGCCACCTGTTGGCCCATGCCTCTGGTCTCATCCCCGATCTGTCACCCGGCCTCGAGCCGCGACTGGCCGAACCCGGTACGAGGCGCATCTACTCCAACCTTGGCTACGAGGTGCTCGCCGAGGCGATCACCGAGCACTCCGGGATGTCGTTCCGGGAGTACGCGTCGGGTGCGGTGCTCGAACCGCTGGGAATGTCGGGGACCGCCTTCGATCCCGGGCATCGTGATGCGGGACCGACTCCAACGGGAGCGGCCTCCGGACTCAGGGGGCCGCTCGAGGATCTCCTCGCCGTCGTGGTCGAGTGGTCGGTGCCGACCCTGATCGGGACCGAGACCCATGAGCTGGCAACCTCGGTCGCCTTTCCCGGATTGTCCGGCGTTCTCCCCGGGTTCGGTCGCTTCGATCCGTGCGACTGGGGACTCGGGGTGGAGATCCGTGGCCACAAGTGGCCCCACTGGACGGGAGCATCGAACTCGCCGGCCACCTTCGGGCATTTTGGGCAATCCGGGTCGTTCTTCTGGATCGACCCGGAGGCGGGTGCCGCCTGCGCAGGTTTGGCCGACCGGGCATTCGGTCCCTGGGCCAGTGCGGCCTGGCCGATGCTGGCCGACGCCGTCCTCGAGGAGCTCGGAACGGGGTGAGAACCAGGTCGGCGTCGCCACTGCCATGGCTTCGGCCGCCCCCGGCGATCCCCGTTAGTGCATCGCCCCTTTCGCTGATGCCCGGGAGCGGCTGTGCACCATCCCGGGCGTGGATCGCCGGATCGCCGAAGCCATCATCGGCGAGATCGGGGTGGACATGACCAAGTTCCCAACCCCCGGTCATCTGGCCTCCTGGGCCGGCATGTGCCCTGGACAGCACGAGTCCGCCGGCAAGTCGAAGAAGGGGACGGCGAGGAAGGGCGACAGCTGGCTCCAACGCCACTTGGCCGTGGCCGCGATGGCCGCATCCCGCACCAAGGGCACCTACCTCGCGTCCCAATACCACCGGCTCTCGGGTCGCCGGGGGAAGATCCGTGCCCGCAAAGCGGTTGGCCACACCATCTTGATCGCCGCCTGGCATATCCTCTCCGATCCCGAAACCACCTTCGTCGATCTCGGCCCGGACTGGTTCGACCGGCGAAACTCCCCCGAACTCCGTGCCCGACGCAAGCTCGCCGAGCTCAGGGCCCTCGGATGCCAGGTCACCACCCATGAAAACGGGAGATCCACGGTTGTGCTGCCGGCCGCCTGACGAACCTCAACTCATTTCGCCCTAGGCTGCCCGGCATGAAGGGCGTCATTCTCGCAGGCGGTACCGGCTCGCGTCTCCATCCGCTCACCCGCATCACCAACAAGCACCTGTTGCCGATCTACGACCGGCCGATGATCAACTGGTGCATCGAGGCGCTGGTCCACGCCGAGATCACCGAGATCATGTTGGTAACGGGAGGAACCCACGCCGGGGAGTTCCTTCGGTTGTTGGGCAACGGCTATGAGTTCGGGATCGACCGACTGAGCTACGGCTACCAGGAGCGGCCGGGCGGCATCGCCGAGGCGCTGGGCCTGGCGGCGCGGTTCGTCGACGGCGACCCGGTGCTGGTGATGCTGGCCGACAATGTCGTCGAGCAGTCGATCAAGCCGATGGTGGACGCCTTCCGAGCCGAGCCTCGGGGCGCCCGCATCCTGCTGACCCCGGTGGAGGAGGACGAGCACCTGCGCCACCTGGGGGTACCTTCCTTCGACGACGGACGCATCACCAGCATCGTGGAGAAGCCCGACCAACCGCCTTCGAAGTATGGCGTCACCGGGATCTACTGCTACGACGCCGACGTCTTCGACGTCATTCCCTCGTTGGTGCCCTCGGGTCGGGGCGAGCTGGAGATCACCGACGTCAACAACCACTACATCACCGAGGGGTCGATGGCCTACGACGTCTTGGAGGGCTTTTGGGGCGACGCCGGCGAGTCGATCGATGCTTACTACGCAGTCAATGACTTCGTCCGGGCCCACGGGGCCAACAAGGGCTGAGTTTCTCGTTTCAGCCCTTGCTTCGGGTCAACCGAGTCCGCCACGCCTCTGATCGATACTGAACGTCCACCGTCACGTCGCCGGAGATTCCGAGCTCGTCGCGGAGCAGGCGTCGAGCCTCAGAGACGACGTGGGTGCGTCGATCCTCCGGCATGGTGATGATCCAACTGAAGGTCTCCAGCAGCCCCATGAGGTCATCAGCCGTCAGCGCCACGTCCCAAGCCAGGACTTGGTGCTCGGGCTGAGCGAAGGGCGAATCCTCCGGGATCCGCAACACGGACTCGACCCGGTTCTCGGTGTCCATGACCACCCGGCCGAGATCAAGATCACCATCGGAACTCGCGGCCTGGCCCGACGACATCTGCGAGAGCATGGCTTGTGCCTGGGAGACGAACGGGCCGTCGGGATCGGGCCCGGCCCATACGACGCCCAGGGTTCCTCCGGGAACGAGGACCCGGGCGGTCTCTTGCCGGGCTCGATTCGCTTCCATCCAGTGCCAGGAGCTGGACGCCAGCACCACGTCGACTGACGAGGTAGCGAGTGGTATCGATTCGCCGGTTCCACTGAGGGCGGTCACTTCCGGGAGCTTGCTGGCCAGGATTCCGCGCATGCGATCATCGGGCTCGATCGCGAATACGCGGTCAACCTTGCCCACCAGCTCCTGGGTCATCGCCCCGGTTCCGGCACCGAGATCGACCACGGTGGTGGCTGCATCCGGGAGCATCCAGGCGATGGCGGCAGAGGGCGGCCCTGGCCGGAAACGCTCATAGGTTGACGCCACCTCGCCAAAGCTTCCCGATCGAAGCTGCTTCACCTCGCCGGTATCTCGATCATCTTCAGCCATCTACCCCACCTCATATCTCTTGACATAAAGAGAGTATTCCCTCATATATCTTGATGTCAAGGTATATTGTGGCACCGGCAACTGAGGACACTGAATGGAAGACGAAGTCGAACACCTGGTCGCCGGATGGCGACGGGCCCTTCCGGGCGTCGATGTGTCGCCACTCGGCGTCCTGTCCCGCGTCACCCGGCTGGCCCACCACCTCGAGCGTCAGCGATCCGTCGTCTTCGCCCGGCATGATCTCGAGACCTGGACCTTCGACGTACTCTCCGCGCTCCGCCGCGCCGATCCGCCCCATGACCTGTCACCCGGGCAGCTCCTCGCCCAGACCCTGGTCACTTCGGGAACGATGACGAACCGGCTCAATCATCTTGAGCAGCGAGGACTCGTGCGTCGTCGGCCGGACCCGAGAGACGCTCGATCGGTTCGCATCCGGCTCACGGCCGCCGGCCGAAGAAACGTGGACAGCGCGCTCAAGGATCTCGTGGTGAAAGAAGATGCACTGCTCAGTGGCCTCGACGATGGCCAGCGCTCCGACCTGGCCGCGCTTCTGAAGATCGTTGTCGCTCCGTTCGATTCGTCTGGAGCCAGGTGACCGACAACCTCGAGAATTTGATCCTCGATCTCCTTGAGTGGTTGGGCACCAGCCCGCGCCCCTCCGCCGAGGTGCTCGAAGCCTGGCGGACGTCATGTCCTCGCTTCCCGGTGTGGGAAGAAGCCAATGGCCGGGGTTTGGTCGAGCGTCGTCACGTGCCCGGACGCGGGCCGTTCGTTTCGGTGTCAGTTGTCGGGGCCGAATACTTGTGGAGGCACCGCCGGCCAGAGGGCCAACCAGCCTGACCCGGCCCAGGAAGTGGCTAGGGGAGAGGGGGCATCCCGAGATCCGCCCGCCACTGCTTGGTGTTGTTCGTCTTCGGGAACGGGTCGTCCGGCACGTCGAGGCCCAATCGTTCGCAGATCGGCTCCCAGCCGTCGGTCGGGGTCCATTCCAGCAGGCGCGCCGGCGGAATCGCCTGGCGCACCGCGTCGTTGTGACGGGCATAGGCATCCATCATGGCCGTGGGGTCGTCGAGCTGGTCGCTGAACCGATCACGTAACAGGGTGTGCACTGCCTCCAACCACGGGCGCATCTCGGGTGGGGCGTTGTCGAGCACCTGGAAGATGGTGTCGGATGCGCTCTTGTACCAAGCCTCGGGGTCGCGAACGGATAGCAATACCAGGGCATCAGGATTGGCGGCGGAGAGCTCGGGCCAGAATGACGCCCCCGGCCAATCGACCAACGCCGCATAGCCCTTGGGCATGGTCGACCAGTCGACCGGACGACCCTCGATGGCATCCATCCATTCGGGAATCTGCGCCGGATTCGCGAGTATCTCGTACATGTGGTGACACGGCTCTCCAAGCAGACGCTCCAGCGCGATCTTCAGCGAATTGGTGCCCGTCCGGCCGACACCGGCTCCTACCACTTTGAGGGTCATACCTGGTCCGCCGATCTCGTGGTGCGCACGGTGGGAGGGATTGGCGGCCGAGATTACCCCTCGGCGGGGCCGGGCGCGCTGGGGACCAGGAGGGGGTGGAGTACCCAGCTTCGGGGCCGGCGATCCATCGCACCCGATCCCATCCTGCCGATCAGCGAGTCCGGCTGAGCCACTCGGCTTCGGCCTCGCCCAGCCGGGTGGTGGGGGGCCCGTCGACCATCGGCCACAGCTCCTCGGCGATGCCCCGCCAGTCGGCGGTGGCCCCCAACCGGGCCAAAAGGGCATACAGCCCGAGGTTGATCCGTTGTACGATCACGAACATCGACGGGAGGCTGACCGCCTTGGCCACCGGGCTCTTGGAGTTGAACACCCTCCGCACCGTTTCCGAGGCGTACTCGTGCTCCACGGTGCGCCGGCCCCGGACCATGACCAGGTCGTAGAAGTGGCTGAAGTAGGCGGCCACCTCCTCGGTCGAGAGTGACGGGTCCGGACGCAGGAGCCCGACCGACTCGAGGGTCCGGCGGTAGCCCTCCGGATTCCCCTGGAGCACCAGGGTCTCGATCAACCGGTGGAAGACGGCCGTCTCTTCCGGCGCGAACTCCTTCACCAGTCCGAAGTCGAGGAAGGTGATCTGGCCCCCCGGCCGGAACAGGTAGTTCCCCGGATGGGGATCACCGTTGAACACCCCCAACCGGTTGATGCCCCGGAACACGAACCGGAACAGGGTCTCGCCGGCCAGGTCCCGCTCGTGGGCGGACCACTGCTCGACCTCCGCAAACCGCGCCCCGTTGGCCAGTTCGGTGGTGAGCACCATCGGGGTGGAGAGCTCGTCCACCACTTCGGGAATGTGGATGAAGGGGTGGCCGCGGTAGATGTCGCAGAACCGGCGTTGGTTGGCGGCCTCGTGGATGTAGTCGAGCTCCTCGGTCAGCCGGTCCCGCAGCTCGGTGGCCAGCACCTTGGCGTCAAGGGACGGGAACATCATCGGGAGAAAACGGGCCAGCATCTCGGTGTTGGCCAGGTCCGCCTCGATGGCGGCGGCCACCCCCGGGTACTGGACCTTGACCGCCACTTCCCGCCCGTCCTTCGTCACCGCCCGGTGGACCTGGCCGATGGATGCCGCCGCCAGTGGTGCCGGGTCCCACTCCCGGAAGATCTTGGTCGGGGACCGGCCGAGCTCCGACTCGATGACCCCGGCGGCCAGCTCCGGAGCCATCGGGGCGGCGTCCGACTGCAGCTGGGCCAGCGCCACCCGGTAGGGCTCGGGGAGACCTTCGTCCAGGAAGCTGGCGATCTGGCCCAGCTTCATCAAGGCGCCCTTCATGTCACCGAGGGACTCCGCCACCTGCTCGGCGGTGCGGAGCTCCATGGCCGCGGCCCGCTCCTCCCGACGGTCGGCCGGGGTCAGGCGGGTCCGGATCTTGCCGGTCATCCGCGAGGCGCCCAGCCGGCCTACCAGCTGGGCCGAGGCCGCCGACCGGCCGAACCGTCCGGTGCGCTTGACCGGGGAGCCGTCCTTCCCGGGAGACTCGGGAGCCTCGGAGAACTCAGGAGAACCGGGTGACCCCGGGTCCGGCTCAGAGCTCAACGCCCACCCACGCCGCGGTTTCGGCCCGGATCCTGGCGTAGTCGACCTTGCCCGACGGTGAGCGACCGATGGTGGCCACGAACCGCACCCGGCGCGGGGCTTTGTAGGAGGCCAGTTGACCCTTCACGTGCTCGATGACCGCGTCCTCGGCCACCGATCCTTCCGGGGTGCCAGGGGCCAGCTCCACCGCGGCGACGATCTCCTCGCCGAAGCGTTCGTTGGGGATCCCGACCGCCACCGCGTCCTGGACTCCGCCGACCGTCTTGATGGCCTCCTCGACCTCTTCGGGGTAGACCTTCTCGCCGCCGGTGTTGATCACCACCGAGCCCCGGCCCAACAGGTGGATGCTCCCGTCCTCCCGCACCTCGGCGTAGTCCCCGGGTATCGAGTAGCGCGAACCGTCGATGGTGCGGAAGGTGGCGGCGGTCTTCACCTCGTCCTTGTAGTAGCCGAGAGGGATGCGGCCTCCGAGGGCCAGCACGCCGGGCTGGGCCGAGCCGGGGACCACGTCGTGGCCGTCGGGATCCAGGACCCGGACGAACGGGCCGAGGGTGAACTGGGCGGTGTGGGCGGCCGATGCCCCCGACGAGATCGAACTGCCCATGCCCAGGGCCTCCGACGAGGAGAAGGCGTCCACCAGCAGCATGTTGGCATGGTGCCGGAGCAGACCCTGCTTGGTCTCCTCGCTCCACATCACCCCGGAGGAGATGATCCCCATCAGGCTGGTCAGGTCCCATCGATCGGGATCGGCGTCCAGCGCGGCCAGGATCGGCTTGGCGAAGGCGTCGCCCACGATGATCAGGCCGTTGACCTTCTCCCGCTCCACGGTGTCGAGGAGCTCGATCGGGTCGAACTGCCGCGAGGCCAGCAGCACCACTCTGCCTCCCTCGCTCAGGCACTCGAGGGCGGTGAACCCTCCGGTCCCGTGCATCAGGGGACAGGCCGGCAGCAGGGTCATCCCCGGTCCCTGCTCGGACAGGGACTGCCGGACTCCCTCGACGCCGGCCTCCTCGCCGTACTGCCGGAAACCCGATCCGTTCAACAGGGCGAAGAGGTCATCCTGGCGCCACATGACCCCCTTGGGCATGCCGGTGGTCCCGCCGGTGTAGAGCAGGTTGAGATCGTCGGGGCTCCGTCCCCACGGGGCCCGGGTCCGCTCGCCGGCGTCGCCGGCACCATCGCGGGTGGCGTCGTCGGTGGCGACGCTCTCGTAGGCCACCGCCCACGAGGGACAGGGAGAGGTCCCGTCGTCCACCCACAACCAGCTTCGGATACCTGGGACCCGGTCACGGACGCCCTCGATGCGTTCGGTGAACACCCCGTGGAAGACCACCGCCACCGCGTCGGCGTTCTCCCACAGGTAGGCGAGCTCGTTGTCGGCATACCGGTAGTTGGTGTTGATGGGCACCAGGCCGATCTTGAAGATGGCGAAGGTTGCCTCCATGTACTCGGGGCAGTTGTAGAGGTAGAGGGCAACCTTGTCCTGCTTGGCCACGCCGGCACCCAGGAGCCACCGCGCCACGTTGTCCGCCCGGCGGTCGGTCTCCTGCCACGACTGGGTGCGGGACCCCTGGGTCAGGGCGGGAGCCTCGGGCAGCGTCTCGGCCACCGTTTCCCAGACGTCTGCGAAATTCCACTTGGTCATGCGCTGCCACCCCTTGTCACCCGTGGCCGATTGTCTCGGCCGAACCGGAGCAGCCTACGCTGGCGGCCGTGGACTTTGCCCTTCCCCCTGATGGCGACCCCCGCCGGGTGTCGGTGCGGTCGTGGTTGGCCGAGCACCCGAAGCCCTCGGCCCGGGAGCTGGCCGAGGCCGGATATGTTGCCCCGCACTGGCCCCAGCCCTGGGGGATGGGTGCCGACCCGGAGACCCAGCTGATCGTGGACGACGAGTTGAAGCGGGCCGGCCTCAAGCGTCCGACCAACACCATCGGTATCGGCTGGGCTGGCCCGACCCTCATCCGGGCCGGTTCCGAGGAGCAGAAGGACCGCTACCTCGGCCCGATACTGTCGGCCGAGGAGATCTGGTGCCAGCTGTTCAGCGAGCCGGGGGCCGGCTCGGATCTGGCCTCCCTCAGCACCCGGGCCGAGCGGGACGGCGACCAGTGGGTGGTGAACGGCCAGAAGGTGTGGACCTCCTATGCCCACGTGGCCAAGTTCGGGATCCTGCTGGCCCGCACCGACCCGGAAGCGCCGATGCATCAGGGGATCTCGTACTTCATCTGCCCGATGGACGCCCCCGGCATCACCGTCCGGCCGCTGGTGGACATGACCGGGACCCACACCTTCAACGAGGTGTTCTTCGATGATGTCAGGATCCCGGCGGCCAACCTGGTCGGCCGCGAAGGGGACGGCTGGCGCCTGGCCAAGGTCACCCTCGGGAACGAGCGGGTGTCGCTGTCGGGCGCCGGCGCGCTGTGGGGAATGGGACCGACCGCCGAAGACCTGGTCGAGCACGTGAAGCAGTCGGGCGGCACTTCGGACCCGCTGTTCCGGCAGCGCCTGGCGCAGGTCTGGTCCGAAGGCGAGATCCTCCGCCTGCTCCGCCTGCGCATGGTCTCGGCGGCGGTGTCGGGGGCCGACCCGGGACCCGAGGCCTCGGTGCGCAAAGCGCTGGCCGATGAGCACGGTCAGCACGTGATGGACCTGGCCCGGGACCTCGTCGGTTCATCGGGGATGCTGGTGGGGGTGGGGGCCGAGGCGATTTACAGCTTCGGGTTCATGTTCGCGCCCGCCCTCACCATCGGTGGCGGCACCTCCGAGGTGCAGCGGAACATCATCGGCGAGCGAACCCTCGGTCTCCCGCACGATCCCGCCGCCTAGGGCGACTGCCTAGCGGGACCCGGCTCGATCGACGGCGATCGGACCGGCGTCCTCGTAGCCCTGCCGCACCCCCTGGCCCGCCCGCCGGGCCAGTTGCTCGGGCTCGTAGAGCATCCAGTAGGCGTTCCGGGCGTGGCTCCGGGCCCGGTTGACGCACACCTGGGCCAGCTTGGCCGGATCCTCCTCCTCGTTCTCGTGCACGAAGACTTCGAGGATGTGGGTCGAGGTCAGCAGCTGGGCCATCATGATCCCCTGGGCGGCCTCGTGGGCGCAGACCTGGTCGATGGCCGCCTTCCCGGGCATGCCCATGGCCACCACGATCCGGCACTTCTCGTTCTCGATCAGCCGCTTGCACTCGACCCCGAGGTCCTTGAACCCGGGCACCGTCCGCCGCACGATCTCGAAGGTCTCACCGTAGCCGGGGCAGGAGGCCAACTCGCTGGCCGCCTCGGCACCCATGTCGTAGCGGGCGAACATGGTGTCGACCAGGCCGATGCGATCCATGTCCGGCATTGTACCGGGCGGGTTTGGCGGCTCTCCCTCGCACCGGTTCGACCTGCCCGCCGGGCTGCATAAGACTCTCGCCGATGACTCCGGCGCCGATCTCCCGACCACCGACCTCCGACGCCGACCGGTGGACGGCCCGGGACGTCGGCGTGGTCTGGCACGGCTTCACCCAAATGGCTGCCTACCAGGGCAATTCGCCGATCACCGTGGAGCGGGCGGAGGGGCGGGAGGTGATCGATGTGGACGGACGGCGTTACTTCGATGCCATCTCCTCGCTGTGGGTCATGACCCTCGGGCACCACGTCCCTGAGCTGGATGCCGCCCTGGTCGACCAGCTCGACCGGGTGGCCCATACCACCCTGTTGGGGAACGGCAACCGGACGGTGGTGGAGTTCGCCGAGGCGCTGGCCGCGGTGGTGCCGGTCGACCGCGCCCACCTGCTGTTCGCCTCCGATGGCGCGGTGGCCGTCGAGCAGGCGGCCAAGATCGCCTTCCAGTATTGGGTCAACCGGGGTGAACCCGGCCACACCCGGTTTCTGGCCCTCGGCGACGCCTATCACGGGGACACCGTCGGGGCGCTGTCGTTGGGGGACGGTGGCTTCGGGACCGCCCTGTTCGACCCGCTGCGGTTCCCGGTCATCCGGACTCCGGGGTACGCCTCACCCGACTGGGTGGACAAGGCGGTGGCGTGCGTCGGTGCCCACGCCGACGAGTTGGCGGCGGTCATCATCGAGCCCCTGGTCCAGGGAGCCGCCGGCATGCTGGTGGCCGAGCCTGCCGACCTGTCCAGGTTGGGCGCCGCCTGTCGAAAGCACGGGGTGCTGCTGATCTGTGACGAGGTGGCGACCGGGTTCGGCCGGACCGGCAAGCTGTTCGCCTCCGAGTGGGCGGGGCCCGACTTCCGTCCCGACCTGTTGTGTCTGGGTAAGGGGATCACCGGCGGCTATCTGCCGCTGTCGGCCACGGTGGCCTCCGGCGAGGTGTTCGCCGCCTTCGACGGCGCCGATCTCGGCGAGAGGACCTTCTACCACGGCCACTCCTACGGCGGGAATGCTCTGGCCTGCGCGGTGGCCCATCGTCATCTCCAGCTCATCGACGAGTGGAACGTGCTGGCCAATGTGGTGGCGGTGGCGGAACACCTGGCCGTCAAGCTGGGCGACGAGGTCGTCGGTCTCCCCGGCGTCGGAGACGTTCGTCAACGCGGACTGATGGTGGGGGTGGACCTCGATCCGCCCCCGGGGGCCGAGCGATGGGGCCGGCGGGTGTGTGCGGCGTCGACCCATCGGGGCATTCTGCTGCGGCCCCTCGGGGATGTGGTGGTGCTGATGCCACCCCTGACCACCACCATCGACGAGATCGACAAGGTGATCGAGGTGTTGGTGGCGTCGATCGTCTCGGTCGGGGAGGAAGACCGGCGGTGAGCGGATCGTCGGCCTGGTCCGACTGGGTGGAGGCGTCGTGCCGGACGGTGGAGGCCGCCCATCAGTGGCGCCGGCCCCGGACCTTCGACGCCCGGGGACCGGTGGGCCGGATGGTCAACCTCGTCGCCGGGGAGCATGACCCCGACGCGAAGACTGTCTCGTTCGCCTCCAACGACTACCTCGGCCTGTCGTGCCATCCGGCGGTGATCGCCGCCGCCCACCGGGCGCTCGATCGTTGGGGGGCGGGGTCGGGGGCGTCGAGATTGGTGACCGGGTCCCGTCCCGTCCATGCCGAGCTCGAAGACACCCTGGCCGACTGGAAGGGCTGCGAGCGGGCCGTCGTGTTCCCGACCGGCTTCGCCGCCAATCTGTCGGTGCTGTCGGTGTTCGCCTCCAACGGGGCGTCGGTGCTCTCCGACGAGTTGAATCACGCCTCCATCATCGACGGGTGCCGGGCAGCGAGCGCCGAGGTGGCCGTCTACCGTCACAACGACCTCGACCACCTTGAGAAGCTGGTGGCGGCGTCCAACGGGCGGCCGATCATCGTGTCCGACACCATCTTCTCCATGGACGGTGATGCCGCGAATCTGGTCGGTCTGGTCGACGTCGCCCGGCGCTTCGGCGCCCTGCTGGTCCTCGACGAGGCCCATGCGGTCCTCGGCCCCGAACTGCCGGCGGTCGCCGGGAATGTCGTCGGCGACCCCGACGTGGACGTCCTGCGGGTGGGCACCTTGTCCAAGATGCTCGGCTCGTTGGGCGGCTTCGTGGCCGGACCCCGCCGTTTCGTGGAGCTGCTGGTCAACCGGGCCCGGCCCTACATCTTCACCACCGCGCCGTCTCCGGCCAATGCCGCCGCGGCGTTGGCGGCGGTTGGCATCGTCCGGTCACCTGAAGGCGCGGCCCTTCGCCGCCGGCTCACCGAGCTGGTGACCCGGGTGTCGGACTCGGTCGGAGCCGCAGGTGGGCACCTGCAGCTGTCGCCGATCGTCCCGGTCATCATCGGCGACGAGGCCCGGGCGGTGGCGGCCTCGGATCACCTGCTGGCCCGCGGGCTGTGGGTCCCGGCCATCCGGCCCCCGACCGTCCCGGCCGGGACGTCCCGGTTGCGGGTCACGTTGTCGTCGATCCACACCGATGAGCAGGTCGACCGCCTGGTCACCGAGCTGGCGTCCCTCGACGCTAGAGACGGGCAAGGCGAGCAGGGCGGGTCCGGTGCGAACCGGGTCGGGCTCGGAGGCGTCGTTGCGTCCTGACCGGGTCGTCCTGGTGTGTGGGACGGGGACCGAGGTCGGGAAGACCTGGGTGTGCACCCAACTCCTGCACGAGGTGCGGTCCCGGAGCCTGCAGGTCGCCGCCCGGAAGCCGGCGCAGTCGTTCGACGTCGACCACCGGGGAGCTTCGCTCGGCGGTCCGACCGACGCCCAGATATTGGCGGCGGCGTCCGGCGAGTCGCCCGGGGACGTCTGCCTTCCCCACCGTTCCTATCCGCGGGCCATGGCGCCACCGATGGCGGCCGAGGCGCTGGGCCTCCCGCCCTTCACCATCGCCGACCTGGTCGAGGAACTGGCCTGGCCCGACCGTCAGGTCGATGTCGGGCTGGTGGAGACGGCCGGGGGAGTGAGATCTCCCCAGGCCTGCGACGGGGACACCCTCGACTTCGTCCACGCCGTCCGCCCGGACCTGGTCATCCTCGTCGCCGACGCCGGGTTGGGGACGATCAACGCCGTGCGCCTCTCGCTGGATGCCCTGCTCCCGGCGGTGGGTGAATTGGACGCGGCTCCGGCCCCCGGCTCGAGTCCCAGACCGGTTCCGGTGGTGGTGGTCCTCGACCGGTTTGAAGCGTTGGACGAGATCCACCAACGCAACCTCGCATGGCTGGCCGCCGACGCCGACGTCGAGATCTTCACGATTCCGGGCCAGGAGGCAAGTCTCGGAGACTTCGTCCTCATCCACCGGTAGCCGGGGTTCAGGTCGAGGCCGAGCAATCGACGAAGATCGGCCTGTGTCTCGCCCCAGGCCGATGTACTGGTCTACCCCGAGTCCACGAGGCACCCGAACGTTTTGGGACGCCCGTTCAGCTCGCCGGACTACGAGCTTCCGCCGAGCCGTAGTTCGGGGCGTCTGGCCGTGCTTCGATCCAGCCGCTACCGGCTCGAGATGAAAAGCTCGCCATCAAGGCTGGTTCGGCCATGGGGAGGGCGTAGAGGACTTCGCCGCCCGCGTCGGGTGTGCGTTGTTCGGTCCGGGCGCCGTCCGGTGCAAGTCGACGCCATTCTGGAGGCGCTGGGCGGCGGTCATGGCTTGCTAGGTGTCCAAGACGAGTCCGGCACGAACGCCACTGAGCCCAGGCGATGGCTTGGTCGAGGAGTGACCGGCCGAGTCCTGGACGTGGGTAGACCGGGGGTTGAGGTATACCGTGTCAAAGCTGGAGGTTGCTATGCGTAGAACAGCGTGATGCCCGATCAGCGGTTTGGGGGTGCGGAAATGACCGGGGGTGCGAAAGTGAATAGCGCGAACGCAGCACGAACGAGTGTCGGTTCCCGTGGTAGCCGGCTACATCGGTACGTGAAGCTCGTGAGAAGAGCAGGTGTGGAGGACGAGGACCGACGCCTGCATCAGCGGGGGCGCATCCTGGCGTCGGGTCTCCGACTCGACGCACTAGGGCACGTGGGCCTAGGTGTGGCCCTCTCGGTCGCTTCGCTTCTTCTCGGATCCGCGAGCCTCGGTTTGGTCATGTCCGAGCCGGCTTCTGCGACAGCCAGCACCTTGTGGGTGAGCAACGGAGCGAGCGTCGGGGGCGACACGTCTTGCACGGATCCCGGTTACCTGACGATCTCCTCGGCACTGGCTGCCGCAGCCTCGGGGGACACGGTCATGGTCTGTGACGATGGCTCGCCCTATACGGAGCAGGTTCAGGTGACGACATCGGACATCACTATCCAGGGCACCGATGGGACCACCACCGGCACGCCGGTGATCGAGCCGAACATGGACACGAACACCACATTCACGACGTCAGTGACCACGGAGGCCTTCAACTTCGGTGGGCAGACAGCTGCTCCGATCGTGTACGTGCACACGACCGGAGTCGACCTGGGCGACCTCGCGCTCAACGCCGACAACTCCCAAGCCCCCGGGCAAAGCGGAGATGACCTTCTCCTCGGGCTCTTCTACGACAGCGGGTCGTCGGGCACAGCGGACGGCCTCTCCTACACGGGCAACCCGAGCCCGTCAGAGCACGCCGACTCCCAGAGTTCGGCCATGTTCGTCAACTCCGGCTCGACTGTCACCATCGAGAACTCGAATGTCCAGGAGTTCTACAAGAACGGGATCGTCTGCAACGCAGACTGCACCATCAGCGGCAACACCGTGCAGGGAGTGGGCCCGACCGGGCCCGGCACGACGGGCCCCTTCTCCTCAGCCCAGAACGGGATAGGCATGTGGGAGGGGGCGTCTGGGACCGTCAGCGGGAACACGATCGAGGACCTCGATTACCCGGCGGGGCCCCAGGAGAACGACACCAGTGGGGTCTCGGTTTTTGACTCTTCGAACGTGGCCGTCACCGGCGACGCTCTCACCGACGTACAGGAGGCCATCGAGGTGGAGAGCACCGGGTCGCTGAACCCCGACAGCGTCATGACCGGCGATAGCGTCGTGAACAACACGGTCAACTTCGACTCCACCTATACATCAGGTCCCGTCGGGACGGCCAACAACGCCGATGGCACGGAAGGGATCGTGGTGGCCTCCTATCAGGGATCGAACACCTCGTCGGTCGCGGCCGACGTTGAGGGCAATCTCCTCTCCGGCCCCAACTTCGGGAACACCACGGTGACACCCGATGTGACCGACACCGGGTTGCAGGTCGGTGACCTGCAGACCGGTAACTATGGCGCGGTGTCGAGTGGCGACCTGTCGGTCACGGCCGCCGGCAACACCTTCACGGACTGGACGGCGGACTCCACGGTGGTGGGGACGACGGGTGGCACCGTGACGGCGGACCTGGAGCACAACAACTTCGACAGTGCCTCCGCCTTCGGCGTCGACAACCTCTCGGGTACCAGCGCTTCGGAGGGAAGCGGCGGTACCGCCGACACGACCGGCATCACCGCCGATGCCACCGCTAGCTACTGGGGCTGCTCGTCAGGCCCGGCCAGCGCACCTGGCAACGGGTGTACCGTCGCTTCGGCCAATGTCGACTTCAGCCCGATCCTCTCGAGCGTGGAATTATCATCCAGCGGGACGAACCCGACCACGACCAGTGCTGGCGTCACCGTCGCTGCCACTGGCGACGGGACGGTCAACGTCGGGGCCTATGGTGCGACCAATCCCGAGACGACGGGCTTCACGGGCACCACGAATGACTACTTCGACGTCGATCTCTCCCCGAGCAGCACCTTCACGGCAGTGACCGTAACCGATTGCAGCCTCAACGGCGGCGACATCTTGAACTGGTGGAACGGGTCTGGGTGGGTCCAGGTCGCGCCCCAGAACTACTCGGCCACGCCGCCGTGCGTCGTTGCCAATCTCAGCAGCACCTCGTCCCCGACGATCAGTCAGCTCACGGGGACCGTCTTTGGGGCAGGGGTCTCCTCGTCACCGGGCTCGGGCTCCCCTCCACCGCCGCCCTCTTCGGGCTGCCCGAGCGGCACCACGAGTTGCCAATCCGGCACCTCGTCCACCCCGGGCGGCTCGACCGGCAACGTCGCCAACGACGGGGTGACCGCCGACGCCTCCGGCGGTGAGGGCACGGTGAATGTTGGCACCTACTCCTCGGACCCGGCGGGGGCCCTCTCCAAAGGCACGAATGAGTACTTCGACGTGAGCCTGTCCTCGGGCAACACCTTCACGAGCGTCGTGATCACCGATACCAACCTTTCGGGGGGTGACAGCCTGGAATGGTGGAACGGAACCTCCTGGGCGCCGGTAGTCGGTGACCCGGGACCGACCTACAGCTCTGGACCGCCTCCCTCGGTGACGGTGACCTTGAACTCCACCACGAGCCCGACGTTGGCTGAGCTGACTGCCACTGTCTTCGGGGTGGTGACCATCCCCAGCGCCACGCAGACCGTTGTGTCGGTCCCCGCCTCTGCCACGCAGGGGAGCACCGTCACCTACTCAGCTGTGGTTTCCCCGAGCTCGGGCACGGGGACACCCACCGGCACGGTCGCCTTCACCACCGTTGGCACCACCCTGTGCAGTGTGGTGCTGTCGGGGGGTGCCGGCAGCTGCACGGCGACCAACGCACCGGTGGGGACCGATACGGTCACCGGTGCCTACACCGGTGACTCGAATTTCGCCGCCTCTTCGGGCACCGCGACCCTGACGGTTTCGTCTCCATCACCACCGCCACCGCCACCGCCTGCAAAGCCCAGCGGCTACGACATGGTCGGGAGCGACGGGGGGGTCTTCGTGTTCCCCTTGGGACAGGCGAGCGGGTTCTTCGGCTCCCTCCCCGGTCTCGGGATCCACGTCAACAACATCGTGGGGATGGTGCCCACCTTCAATGACCAGGGCTACTTCCTGGTCGGGAGGGACGGCGGGGTGTTCGCCTTCGGCAATGCCGGGTTCGTCAACTCCTTGCCCGGCCTCGGGGTCAGCGTCAACAACATCGTCGGCATCGAGCCGACCCTGGATGGCAAGGGCTACTGGCTGATCGGGTCCGACGGCGGGGTGTTCGCCATCGGCAGTGCCGGGTTCCGGAACTCGCTGCCGGGCATCGGGGTCCACGTGAACAACATCGTGGGCATCGCCGCCACCCCCGACGACGGTGGCTACTGGGTGCTCGCCTCGACCGGCCAGGTCTACAACTTCGGCGACGCCACCAACTTCGGGGGGCCGTCGGGAGTCAACAACGCCACCGCCATCACGCCCACTCCGTCGGGGAACGGCTACTGGGTGGTGACCGCCAACGGGGCGGTCTTCCCGTTCGGGAACGCGGTCAGCTTCGGCTCGCTGCCGTCGAGCGGGGTCACCCCCGCCTTCCCGGTCATCGGTATCGTGCCCACCAATGACGGGGGCGGCTACTGGCTCATCGGGTCGGACGGCGGGCTGTTCGCCTACGGTGACGCCGCCTTCCAGGGCTCTATCCCCGGCCTCGGGATCCACGTGAACAACATCGTGGGGGCGGTCCCGACGGGCTAGCCCGACGGCACAAATACATTCTCGGATGGCTGGCATTCGAGCGTTCATTTCGGGCCAAACCGGCGGCGGGTGCGAATCCCGCCGTCGGGTCACGCCGTACGCCTGGCAGCTCTGCCAGTGAGGGGTGAGATTCCTTCCAGAGCTTTGGTCGTTGCAGTTCAGATACTGAACCCAGGCGGCTCGGCGACGAGGGGTCGGAAGGGGGAGAAGGTATGACCGCTGGCCTGAACGATGTGTGAACGGGTAGGAGGCCTATTGAGGTGGCGACCCGCCGACGCACGGGGAAGCCGATGACCCTGGCGCTCTGCTGAGCAGCGATCCGGTTCGGCCGTGGACGAGTGGATCAGGGTTTCGTCGGCGATCTCGGCGTCGTCGATGATGAGATGAAAGTAGCGGCAGGCCAAGCCGGATGATCAGGAAGCGGGAGGCGATGGGGCGGCGGCAATACCCAGCCCGGCGGCCGCCACCACCGCGCGGCTGAAGGGACGAACCAGGGTCCGAAGCTCGGCACACCCGTCCTCTCCGATCGACTCATAGGGGCTGACGGCCAGCACGTCGGTCTCGTCCTCCACCCGCTGGCGGACGGTCGTGCCGGCCTCGCTCAGCGACAGCGTGGCGTCTCCGTCTGCCTGGGGGTTGAGCCAACCCCGTGACCGCACCCGGTCCACCCCGGCGTCCCACTCCTCATCCGTCCAACCGCGGGAGCTCTTGAGAAAACCGATCGGCACCTCGCCGGATGCCACATGGACGACCAGGGCTTCCACCGGCGAGATCTCCGCCAACAGCAGGGCGGCAATGTGCCCGTCTCCCCGGAATTCCCGGAGACAGGTCTGTGCGTGCCACACCACCAGGTGAGGGGCGTCGGGCCACGGCAGCCGGGCGTGGCCGGCGAAGAGTGGCCGCCCGCCCACCTGCTCGGCGGCCCGTTCGGCCACCGGGCGGATGAGGTCGGCGGCCAGGGCCATCTCCGGTGAATCGACGGCATCCCCGAGCATGCGGCGGAGCGCAGTGTCGGCGGAGCGGACCCGTGCCTCGAGGATGGCCTCCGGAGGCGAGATGCTCCATGCCGAGGGAATTGCCGCCCGGACCGCCCGGGGATGGAAGTTGAAGAAGGTGGCGATCACCACCTCGGCACCGACGGCGCCCATGGGCGCCGACCGGGATGCGAAGTACCCCGAGCTTGACGGGATGCCCAGGTCCGAATACGACCGGGCAGCTTCAGGGGCGAAGTAGATCATCCCGTGCAGCGGTTCGACCGTGCGCCAGGTCTTCCGGGCGGTCACCGGCGACACGGTACCGGGCGAGCGGGGGATCGATCGAGCGGAGGCCATGGCCGAGAGTAACCCCTCACCAGGCTCGTCTGCCTGGTCTCCGCGCGGCACCGTCGGGCTTCCCATGCCATGCTTTCTTCATGAAGCTGGAGCTGCGCTACGAGGTCCACGGAACCCCAGCTCGGTTCTGGGAGGTGTTCTTCGACCCCGAGGTAACCCGACGCCTTCATCTCGAAGCGCTTGGGTCGACGTCGGTCGAGATCGAGGAACAGACGGGCGACATCGCCAGCGGGCTCGAACGGACCATGCGCTACGGCCAGAGGCCCGATGCCCCCGGCCCGGTCAAGAGGCTGTTCGGGTCCGAGGTGGTCACCACCGAGCACGGCACCTTCGACCCGGAGACCGGCATCTGGTCGTTCACCCTGACGCCGGTCACCCTGGGGGACAAGACCGATATCCGCGGCTCCATTGCGATCAAGGAGACCGAAGGGGCCCCGGAAGCTGCGGAGGACGGCCCCCCGGCCACGCCGACCGTGCGAATCGTCGGCCAGACCGACGATTCCTCCGGAGGGGGCGAAGCAAGCGAGGAAGAGCCCGCCGCGGACGGAAACACCGCCGAGCCACCCTCGACCTCGGAGGACAGCCTGGAGGACTCCGATCGAGACACCTGTGAGCAGCTCTTTTCGCTCGAGGCCAAGGTCAAGATCTTTGGGGCCGGACCGGTGGTCGAGCGGTTCATCGAACGGCAGGCCCGGGACACCCAGAACCGGGCGGCGGCGTTCTTCAACCGGGTCCTCGACGGCGAGGAATGAGCTCTCGAGGGGCCCGGGACTCGACCAGGTGGGATGACCCCCAGGCGGAACCCGTATAGTTCCAGCAGGGGACAGATGCTTGTTTGCGCCAGGCGAAACGGCCCGTCGGGACAGGAGGTTGTTCCGGCGCCTGACGGCAGTTGGGTTCAGAGTCGGAAATGGAGCTGTCGATGTTGAACGGTGTCTCGGGAATGATCGGCGAGACGGCGGTGGTGACGAAACCCGTCAGCGTGCGACATCACCCCGGTGCGGTCAAAACACGTGGTGAGGAGTGGTACGCGGTATCGCTCTTCCCCGGAACCACCATCGACGTGGGTGCCACCGTGGTGGTCGCGGATGTCGATCGAGGGGTGCTGGTGGTGTACCCGACCGACGAATGAGAGCCGGTGATCCCCACGACGTCCGCTGAGGTGCAACAGTAGTAACAAGAGAGGTAGGCAACATGCTCATCGGTTCGACTGGAGCAGACGCAGCCGTCGCCATCGGAGTTGTCGGTGGCATCGTAGTAATTGGAATCGTCATCGGGTTCCTGAAATCGTCCCTGAAGGTGGTGCAGCAGGGAAGCGTGGGGGTGGTCAAGCGGTTCGGAGAATTCCGGGCCATCCGCCAGCCGGGTTTGCACCTGATGAGGCCATTCTCCGACCGGATGGAGAAGGTCGACATCCGGGAATTCCCCCACACCGGTGACCAGCAGTCGGTCATCACCCGGGACAACGTTTCACTGCAGGTCAGTGCGACCATCTTCTGCCAGGTGACCGACGTCAAGCTGGCGCTGTTCGAAGTCAACGACTTCAATCTGGCCATCGACCAGATGTCCCGGACCGCACTCCGGGCCGTCTTCGGAGAGCTCACGCTCGACGAGTCGCTCTCCCAGCGCGAGAACATCAACACCAAGATGCAAGAGCACATGGCCGAGGCCACCCTCAAGTGGGGGGTGCGGCTGAACCGCATCGAGATTCTCGACATCACCCCTCCGGTCAATGTGCTTCAGGCGATGTCGGAACAGAAGGAAGCCGAGCAGCATAAGCGGGCCGCCATCCTGAAGTCGGAGGGTGAGCAGCAGGCCGCCGTCAACAGCGCGCAGGGTCGGAAGCAGGCGGCGGTGCTCGAAGCCGAGGGCCAGAAGCAGGCGGCCATTCTGTCGGCCGAAGGCCAGAAGCAGGTGCTCGAGCTGCGGGCCGACGGTGAGAAGCGAGCCAGCCAGCTGCGGGGCGAAGGTGATGCTGCCGCCCTCACCGCCATCGACGGCGCGACCATCAAGCCGAACACACTCGCGGTGATGCAGCTGCGCGCGCTCCAAGGGGTGGCGTCATCGACCAACGCCAAGATCGTCGTCCCCTACGAGGCCGCCGGCCTGGTGGGAGCGGCCCAGGTGCTGGTCGACGCCCTCAAGGACGCCGGCGATGCCGAAGGATCGGAACGCCACAACGGGCGAGGTGAGGTCACCGAAGGCCTCCCACCCCCTCCGGGTTACCCGGGGAACTAGGCCATAGCGGCCCGTGCCGTGAACGAGAAGCTGCCGATCAAGGCAGACATCCGGAAAGCCATCGGCAAGGTCGAAGGCGACACCGTGGAGGTGCGCCTGGACGAACGGGTTCGGAGTAGTTCGGCAGCTTCGCGTCAGGCGTAAGCGTCCAGGTCCGAGCTCAGTGGACCTGTGCACCTTCCTGAAGGAGCGATGTCGGAGTGGTCCCGGCCGAACGGGAGCGAGCATCAGACTGGAACTCATGGACCCATTCGACACCGAAGTCGTTCGAGCGGTTTACAACGCCGTTGCCGAGGACTATGTGACGGCGTTCGCAGACGACCTTGCAAATCTCCCTCTCGACCGCTCGATTCTTGACAGCGTTCGCGAGCGCTTGCCTCCGGATGGCCTCATTCTCGACCTTGGCTGCGGGCCGGGCCAAGTGGCGCAGTACTTCGCCGATCAGGGGGACCATACCGTCGGTTTGGATCTGGCATCGGAGATGGTTCACCTCGCCGCCCAGCGAACCCCCGATGGCCGGTTCGTCTGTGGGGACATGAGCGCACTTCCAATTCGCTCGAATTCATTCGTTGTGGTCGTGGGGTTCTATTCGATCCAGCATCTTCCCCGGACTGGGCTTCAAGGTGCAATCAGCGAGATTCATCGCATTCTGGTCCCCGATGGGACTCTGGTCCTCGCCACCCACCTGGGGGATGGCGAGGTGGTTATCGACGAGTTTCTGGATCACAAGATCGAGGCTCTCGGCGGCGTGCTGTACACCGACGAGGAACTTCATAAGGCACTCAGGCTCGGATCGTTCGAGTTGGATGAGGTTCGCTATCGAGACCCGCTAGCTCATGAGTATCCGTCACAACGGGCCTACTTCATCGCTCGGGCCCGATCCGGCGTGACCTAGCCGCGCCGCCGACCTCGTTCGTGCCAACGCCGACCTCGCCGGTACCCCCGGCTACCGCTCCGCTGACCTCTTCTGCCGCAGGTCCGTCGAGCGGCGTGGTCCGGTTCGTCCATAGGCGTGCCACGGGAGTGGCAACGATCATGAGGATCCACACATATTGCGCGTCCTGGGGTGAGAAGAAGGCCACCACGATTGACGCGGCGATGACCACCACGAAGATGAGGCCCCGGAGCCGGATGCTACGGAGTACATCCGGCGTGGCCTGGGGCACCAGCATGTGCATGTGCTTCGCTACCCCGAGCACCAGCGTGGTGGAGATACTGGCCAGCAGCAGGTTCACCGAGAAGGCGATGACCGCCAGGGCGTTGCTGGAGTAGCTGCCCAGAAGCGCGCTGGTGAAGGGGAACAGGGTGATGGTGAAGAGGAAGCCGAAGTTCCACCACGCCAGGCCCTCGCTGTGACCGGATATATAGCGGAACACCCGATGGTGGGCCAGCCAGAACTGGCCGATGACGTAGAAGGCCACCACGTAGCTGACCAGCGATCCGCTGAGGTGCAACGCCACGTAGAGGGCATGCGGTGAGTTGGGATCCGCCCCGGCGGGGAGCGACGGGACCTTGAACTGCAGAACCAGCAGGGTGAGGGCGATGGCCACCACCCCGTCGGTCAGGGTCAGAAGCCGCTCGGTTCCCGGGACACCCATGGGGTCGGGAGTTGCATCGGGTTGGCCGAAGCGCGGTTGCCTCACCGGCCGATCATTTCATCTCCACCTGATCAAGGTATTTGTCATCCCAATGGGTGAAGACCTCGCTGGGCAGCTTCAGGCAGTGGGTTGGCTCCAGCGCATTGACGAAGGCGCGGTCGTGGCTCACCACCACGATGGTTCCGGCCCATTTACTGAGCATGGTGCCGACCGCTTCGATGGATGACGGGTCGAGATTGTTGGTGGGCTCGTCTAGGAGCAGGACGTTGGCCTGTCCCGCCGCCAACATGGCCAACCCCAGTTTCGCTCGCTCGCCACCGGAGAGGGTGCCCGGCATCTGGTATGCCGCCTTCCCGGGGATTCCAAAGGTCCCGAGCAGCGAGCGGCGCTCTGTCTCCGATTTGAGAATGGCGTCGTCGATGTTGTCGAGGACGGAGACGTCAAGGTCGACCTGTTCGTGCTCCTGGGCGAAGTAGCCCAGCGACACGTTCACCCCGATCTCCACCTCGCCCTCGGTCGGCTTCTGGACGCCGGCCATGCAGCGCAGCAGGCTCGACTTTCCGGCGCCGTTGCGGCCGATGATGACGACCCGGTCGCCCCGCCGGGTATGGAAGTTGACGTCCTTGAGCACGATGGAGGAGCCGTATCTGACCACCAGGTGGCTGGCCCGCATCGGCACCTCGGCCGATCGCTTCGGGGTGGGCAGGCGGAATACCGATTTCTTGTCCCGGGCGTGGACCTCGGTCCGGGACGACTCCAGCCGTTCCACCCGCTTGTCGATCGACTTGGCGATGCGGGCCCGGCGGTTGGTGCTGCCCCGCATGGAGTCGGCCACCGTCGAGAGGCGCTTGATCTCCCTGCCTTCGAGCCGGGCTGAACGCTCCCGTTGGCTCTGGTCGGCTTCGAGCTGGACCTTGTAGGAGGAGTAGGTCCCCTTGAACTCATGCAGCCGGCCGCCCGAAAGGTGGAGCACCTTGTTGATCGACCGGTCGAGCAGCTTCAGGTCATGCGACACCACCAGGATGGCGCCCGGGAATGTCTCGAGCTCCTCCATCAACCAGCGCTTGGCCGGGAGGTCGAGATGGTTGGTCGGTTCGTCGAGGATCATGGTGTCGGGGCCCTGGAACAGAATGCGGATGAGGTCCACCCGCCGTCGCTGTCCGCCCGACAGGGTGTCGATGTCCTCGAGCAGGAGATCCTCCCGGAGACCCAGACCGTCGGCCAGCCTGGCCATGATGGCCTCGGCTTCGTAGCCGCCGTTCTCCCTGAACTGCTCCTCGAGGTCGGAGAACAGCTCGATGTTCTCGGTGCTCGGGTCCTTGGCCATCTGGTCCCGGGCCTTGTTGAGGGCGTCGTCGAGGACGTCGAGCCCCCGGCCGGACAGCACGTGGGAGAAGCCGTTGGGCTCGAGGCCCAGCCCACCGGCCACCGGGGCCTGAGGCAGAAAGCTGTAGGTGCCCCGGATGCGGGCGTTACCGGTGGAGCGGACGGTCTGGCCCGGCTCGTTGACGATGACCGAGATGAGGGTGGATTTCCCGGTGCCGTTGCGCCCGACCAGCCCGACCTTCTCGCCAGCCCCGACCACGAACGAGGCGTCACGGAGCAGGTTGCGGTCACCGATTTCGATAGTGAGGGAGGAGCCGACGATCATCAGGGAGCTCGGGTGAGTGTGTCGATCGCAGAGTCTCCGCGGCGACGGCGTGGCCAAATGTGCCCAGCGGGGTCAACCCGAGTCTTCATTGTCCCACACCCGTCGGCGCGGTTTGGTGCTCCTGGTGGGTTCAACCCCCCGAGACGAGTTCCTCGCCGCCTTCCGGGGGAGTCGGGTCGTCGACGGCATCGAGCCAGCCGGCCGGAAGGTGCACCGGCCTCGGACCATTGGTGTGCCCTCGGGCCATCCGGGAAGCTCCGGGGGGAAAGGGCACGGCATCATCCAACCCGATGAGGATCCGGCTCAGCTCCTCGGGCGTGGCAATGGTGGCCATCATCCGGCGAACCTCTGGCCCGACCGGGAAACCGGTGAGGTACCAGCTGGTGTGCTTGCGGAATTGGCGAATGCCGTGCTCGTCGCCGAAGCTGTCGCAAAGGAATGAAGCGTGGGTCGCCATGATCCGCGTCACCTCACCCAGGTCGGGAGGAGCTGACCGCGGGCGGCCGGCAAAGGCATTGTCAAGATCCCGGAACAGCCACGGGCGACCCAGGCACCCCCGACCCACGACCACTCCGTCACACCCGGTGGCGGCCACCATGGCCAAGGCGTCGGATGCCTCCCAGATGTCGCCGTTGCCGAGTACCGGAATGGTGGTGACCGCGTCCTTCAGCGCCGCGATGGCCTGCCAGTCGGCGGTTCCCGAGTAGAGCTGTTCGGCGGTACGGGCATGGAGCGCCACCGCCACCGCTCCCTCCCCTTCGGCGATCCGACCGGTCTCGAGGTAGGTGGTGTGGGTGTCGTCCACTCCGATCCGGAACTTGGCGCTGACCGGGACCGTGCCGGCTCCTTTGACCGCGGCGGCGATGATGTGACGCAACAGGGTTCGATGGACGGGTAGGGCGGCGCCCCCTCCCCGACGGGTCACCTTGGCCGCCGGACAGCCGAAGTTGAGGTCGATGTGGTCCACGCCGATGTCGTCCACCAGTCGCCGAACCGCCTCGTGCATCACCACCGGGTCGACGCCGTAGAGCTGAACGCTCCGCACCGGCTCGTCGGAGCCGAACGTGACCATGCCCATGGTCTTGGCGTTGCTCTCGACCAAGGCGCGGGCGGTGACCATCTCGCTGACGTAGAGACCGGCACCGTAGGTGCGGCAGAGGCGCCGGAAGGCGGCGTTGGTCACACCCGCCATGGGCGCCAGGACCACTGGTGGGTCGACCGCGATCGGGCCGAGCTTGAGCGGAGGGGAAGCCTCGGTCATGTGGCCCACAGAGAGGTGATCGGGACGTCGAGGCGGGAGAGCAGCAAACGGAACAACGGGAGGGAGAGCCCGATCACGTTGCTGGGATCGCCGTCGACACCGTCGATGAATGGGCCGGACCTCCCATCCAGGGTGAAGGCACCGGCCACGGCCATGGCTTCTCCGGTGGCCAGGTAGGCCCGCAGCTCGTCGTCGGTGGTGACGCCGAATCGCACCGTGGTGGCGGCGACGTCCGTTACCTTCTTGCCGGTTCGTTCGTCGATGATGCAGTGCCCGGTATAGAGGGTTCCTTGGCGGCTCCGCATCGACTGCAGCCACCCCATCGCCTCGGCGTCGCTGGTCGGCTTTCCGAGCTGCCGGCCGTCGAACTCGAGCATCGAGTCACAGGCGACGACGATGGCGTCCCCGCCGGGGTCGGCCACGGCCGACGCCTTGTGCTCGGCCAGGAGCCGGGTGAGGTCGGCAGTGTCGTCGTCGACGACTTCGTCCTCGTTGACGCCGCTCACCACCACTTTGGGATCGAAGCCGGCTTCTTTGAGGAGGCGGAGGCGGGCCGGGGACCCCGAAGCCAGGATGAGGGTGCGTTCCGGCATCCAACCAGCGTAGGGGCTGGGTGGTACCGCACCGGATCACCGGCCCCTGATCAGCCGGGCCTCGGCTTCAAGGCCACCAGTTATGGATCAGCTCCCGAGGCTCAGACATCACGTCCGACGTCTCATGGTCGGTCGCAGGTTCTTTGCCACCTGATGTAAGGACGATGACCAGTCAGCAGGTCAACTGGGCGGCGGAGATCGACCAGACGGCCAGGACGCCGCTCGGAAAGAACTGATCGGCGTGGCACCACGGCGGGAAACTTCCGTTGTGGGCCCGCCAGTTGCCGCCCGATTTCTGGCTGAACCAACCGAAGGCCCCCGCATCCTGCATGCTCACATGAACCTGATAACTGGCCTCCTCGGAGGGCACGAAACCGGACATGGCCCAGTAGGTGCCGGAGGAGGGATCGTAGGCGTAGTACACGCTGTTCGGTGTGGTTCCGATGACATCAGTGGCCTTGTAACGGTGGAAGGCCACGTAGGCCGAGGTGAGCTGGTTCTTTACCGTGTTGGAGACCGGTAGGTTTTGCACACCTGGGTTGGTCGACGAGGGGCTGGGAACCGTTCCAGCGGTCGACGAAGAACTCGCAACGCTTGACGTGGTCCCGGATCCGGAAGTGGTTGTCGGGCTCGTCGAACCTCCGGAAGAGCACGACGCCATGACCACGGCGGCACCTCCAATCAGGGTCACGACTACCTTCCGGTGGCCGGACGAAACCCTGAACCGGCCACCTCGTCGATCATGGATCACCGCTCACCGCCTCCTCCTGTTGCTGCCTCGAGGCTGGGGTGGAGCACCAGGTAACGACGTCTCCACCCGTTCACGGTCGCGTTTCGAAACCTACTCCCGACGCCGGTACTGGTGACGGGCGAGCAGGAGGATGGCTGACGTGGGCGGCGTGCCCGAACGGTTAGGATGCGCGATCCTGGAGGCATGTCCGAATCTGGAACCACGCTCTCTCCCCGCTTGTCCGATCCCCAGCTCGACGGCGATCACGAACGCATGGCTCACATCGTCCTCGAAGGGTTCACGCCCGAGGAGGGTGACTATGTTTCGGCTGGTCCCTCGGTGGTGGAGGGCATGGTGAACGGCACCGCCGTGCGGGCGTTGTGCGGGAAGATCTGGGTGCCGGGTCGCGATCCCAAGCGTTACGGGATCTGCCCGACCTGCAAGGAGATCGCCGAGGCCAGAGGCTGGAAGGTCCCGGCCGGCTGAATCAGGCCGAGGGCTCCGCGCTCGGGTCGCTGACGCCACCGTCATCGACCGAGCGACGGCTCGGCTTGGCTCGGCGGTTTCGGTGGCCAACCCGTATCGAGGATCGGTGGTGAGCAGCTCGGCGCACAGGTCGGAGGAAGGCAGCCCGTCCTGAGCCACCCAGGCCAACATCACGGCAATGACCGGGTCGGCAAAGTCAGACCCGAGAGTGTCGAGGGCTGCCAGCAGTTGTTCCCGGCTCGGGTTTTCCGAGTTGTCGCCGAGCACTTCGACGGTCCGAGTGAGGCACTCGTCCGAGAGGGCGGCGGCCACGTAGGGAACGGTGGGTCGGTACTGGGGTCGAGTCAGGTAGGGAACCGGGTCATGGTGGCGTCGCAACGCCAACATGGCGTTGTACACCGCCTTCGACGGTCGAGTCCCCGACTGGGTCGCCTGATTCAAGGCCGCCTTCACTTCGGTGGGGCTCACCTTCGTCATTGCCTCTCGCAGCATCGCCTCGCGATCCTGCTTGGTGGATTCGACGTCCATACCGTCCCTCGATCTCCGGACCTCCCTGGATGGGAACGGTCCCGGCCGACATTGTGCCAGGTCGGGTGGATAGCCGGGATCGGCCGACCCGATTGCCGCCGGGCCAGATCAGCGATAGCCACCAACGATGGTTGCTCCCGTCGCCGCCGGGGGAACGTCGCACCGGTCGGCGATGTCGGCCACAAAGGCTTGAAAGGCGGGCAGTTCCTGGAGCGAATCGGGATCGTCGACCGCGTGTTCGGTCACCACGTGGATGAAGCTCACGCCGTCCCCGAGGCGGAAGACCTTATAGGTGAAGCCGTTCGGCTCACGTTCGTCCAACTCGGTGAAGACCGCCTCGATCAATCGCTGATTTTCATCGGCGTGCTCGGGCTTGACCTGATACCGCACCACGGTCGTCTTCATCTTGCCTCCACTTTGCCCGGCCCGGACGGCTGGCTCCGAACAACGAGACCTCGGCCGGGCCGAAAACCCATCGGCCGGGGCCCAAATCCGGCCGCGACCTGCGGCCTAATCAACTGGCCCGCTGATCACGTCGCCGTGGTCGGGACACCGGGCCCGAAACCCGGCGGGCGAGACGCGCACGGTAAGCCGCCGCCCGCAGATCAAGCAGAACCGGGGCGGGTCGAGCGCCCGTCCGCACCCCGCACACTCGGTCTCGGCCCGCCCGCAGCCGGTGCAGTAGCGGGTCGAGCTGGCCACCGCCCCGCTCACAAGATGCCGGTGAGGGCCCCGACCGGCATCCGCAGGTCGGCGAGCATCTGGAGGTCCTCATCGGCGGAGCGCCCGAGGGTGGTCAGGTAGTTGCCCACGATGAGGGCGTTGATCCCCGAGGTCATGCCCATGGCCTGCAGCTCGCGGAGGGTGACTTCTCGGCCGCCGGCGTACCGCAGGATGACCCCGGGAAGCCCCAATCGGAACATGGCGATCCACCGGATCGCCTCCCAGGCCGCCACCGGCTGGGCGTCCCCGAGCGGGGTGCCGGGACGGGGGTTGAGGAAGTTGAGGGGCACTTCGGAGGGGTCGAGGTCCTGGAGCTGGCCGATCAGCTCCACCCGTTGCTGGTCGGTCTCGCCCATCCCGATGAGGGCGCCGCAGCACAGTTCCATCCCGTGGTCGCGGACCAGGCGGCAGGTCGTCTCCCGCTCTTCCCAGCTGTGGGAAGTGACGACGTTGGGGAAGAACGACCGGGAGGTCTCGAGGTTGTGGTTGTAGCGGTGGACGCCGCCCTCGGCCAGGCGCCGGGCCTGGTCATCGGTGAGGAGGCCGGCGCTCACGGCCACGTTGAGGCCGGTCTTGTCCCGTACCAGGGGGACCAGCTCGAGGATCCGCCCGAGGGTCTTCTCGTCGGGGCCCCGGATGGCCAGCACGATGCAGAACTCCGACGCCCCGAGGGCCTTGGTCTCCTCGGCGGCGGCCAGCACCTCGCCGGCGTCGAGGAAGGGGGTGGCCTTCACCGGCGTGTCGAAGCGGGAGGACTGGGAGCAGAAGTGGCAGTCCTCCGGGCAGCCGCCCGTCTTGGCCGACAGGATCCCCTCGACCTCGACCTCGGGACCGCACCAGGACAGGCGCACCTGGTGGGCGAGGGCGGCCAGCGAGGTGACCCACTCATCAGGGAGCTCGGCCAGCCCGGCCAGCTCGTCGGCGGTGAGCAGGCGTCGTTCGTCGAGGAGGGCGGTCTCGGCGGCCTGGAGGCGGGCCCGGGCGTCGACCGACCCGATCTCGATGCGCTGGTAGAGGGCCACCTCCGGGCCCCGGATGGGCGCCGACAGCGTCACGGTGGTACGGATAGGGGTGGCAGTGGCTTCACCAGGCATGCGGCAACGGTACTTGGCCGGGTGGCACTTCCGAAAAACGAGCACGGGCAGACGATCATCACCCGACCGATCGAGACGTTCTGGCCGGACCAGACGGCAAGGAGACAGCTGTGGCATGGGATTTTTCCACCGAGCCGGAGTTCGAGGCGAAGCTGGCGTGGATGCGCGAGTTCGTCCGGGAGGAGATCTTCCCGCTGGAGACCCTCTCGCTGCCGCATGAGGTCCTGATCGAGGCCATCAAACCGCTCCAGGACCAGGTGAAGGGCCAGGGCCTCTGGGCCGTCCCATCTCCCACCCGAACTGGGTGGCGGTGGGTTCGGTCAGCTCCGGCTCGGATTGATGCACGAGATCCTCGGCCAGACCATCTACGGACCGGTGGTGTTCGGCAACAACGCCCCCGACTCCGGGAATGCCGAGCTGCTGGCGGTGGGGATGGAGAACTCCGGCCGGGAGGAGCACCGCAAGCAGTGGCTGGAGCCGCTGTTGGATGGGACCCTGCGGAGCGCTTTCTCGATGACCGAGCCGGGCGCCGGGGCCGACCCGACCATGATCACCACCCGGGCGGTCCGGGACGGCGATGAATGGGTGATCGACGGGCACAAGTGGTTCACCTCCAACGGGTCGGTGGCCGACTTCCTGATCGTGATGGCGGTGACCAATCCCGGCGTCCACCCCTACGCCGGCTGCTCGATGATCATCGTGCCGGCCGACGCTCCCGGCGTCGACATCGTGCGGGACATCGCCACCATGGAAGACCCGGTGGAGCACTTCGGGAAGTTCGGCGGCCACGCCGAGATCATCTACCGGGAGGTCCGGGTTCCTTACGACAACCTGATCGGGAACGAGGGCGAGGGGTTCCTGCTGGCCCAGAACCGGCTGGGGCCGGGCCGGATCCACCACTGCATGCGGTGGCTGGGCCAGTCCAAGCGGGCCTTCGACATGTTGTGCGAGCGGGCGGTGTCCCGCACCACTCACAAGTCGACCCTCGCCGAGAAGCAGACCATCCAGAACTGGGTGGCCGACTCGTTGGCGGAGATGACCGCCGCCCGGCTGATGACCCTCTACGCCGCCTGGAAGATGGACCGAAGTCGGCGCCTCGGCGGCCCGGGTCGAGATCGCCATGATCAAGTACTACGGCGCCGGGGTGCTCTACAACGTCATCGACCGGGCCATCCAGGTCCACGGGTCGCTGGGGTTCTCCACCGATCTCCCGTTGGAGTCGATGTACCGGGCGGCCCGGGCCGCCCGCATCTACGACGGGCCCGACGAGGTCCACAAGGTCACCGTGGCCCGCCACACCCTGAAGCTGTACACGCCGGTGGAGGTGCCGACCGAGCACGTGCCCACCCGCCGACTGGCGGCCAAAGAGCGGTTCGCCCACCTGTTGGAGGCGGCCACGGCCAACGCCTGAGGTTTTCGGGCGTTCTTTGGCCACTTGATCCCCCTGATCGCAGTCCCGGAGATTGGGGTCAGTGGCTGGGCGCATCGCCCTCCGCCGGTCCACCGATCGATGCGTCTCCGCCACACTCCGGCTGGTTGCCACAATGGCAAGGTGACTCCACGAGAAGCCGACGGCTGGCTCCCACATCTGGCCAGGGCGCTCGAAATGACACCCGGCCCGCCCCGACCCCTGGGCACAGGAATCTGGCGGGTGCGGGTCGGGGAGAGGGAGCTGGTGGCCAAGACCGGCCGGGGAGTGGTCGACGAGGCAGCCGGGCTGTCCGCTCTGGCCGTGGTGGCCGGGGCCCCGCGGGTGCCCGACGTGGTGCTGGCGACCGACGACCTGTTGGTGACCACCTGGGTCGACCAGGGCCCTCGGACAGCCGCACACGAGGTGATGCTGGGACGGCGACTGGCCGCATTGCACGCCCGCCGGTGGTCAAGCTGGGGAGGGGGCTCACGCTGGGTCGGTGCCTGCCCGGTCGACCCGGAGCCTGCCGACGATGGCGCCACCTACTTCAACCGGCGGCTCCTGGATCTGTCGTCCCGCTGCGGGCTGGAACGGCCGGCGTCGGGCCTGGCGAGCCGGATTGGCGACCGGCTGCCGCTCGACGGGCCCTCACTGGTGCACGGCGACCTCTGGTGGGGAAACGTGCTGTGGGGGGCGGACGGCCAACCGTGGCTCATCGACCCCTCCGTCCACGGTGGCTACCCCGAAGAGGATCTGGCCATGCTGGGACTGTTCGGTACCGTTCCCGATCGGACCGTTGAGGCGTATCTGGACGTCCGGTCGTTACCGGCGGGCTGGGAGGAGCGTGTCGAGCTCTTTCGGCTCTTCCCGCTGCTGGTGCATGCGGTGCTGTTCGGCGGCGGCTATCGATCCCAGGCCGAGGGCATCATTCGCCGATTGACCTGATGCTTGGCCGGTCACCGCCACTCCAGTTCACGCCTTGTCATCGACCGCAGACAACCGTGCAACTATGAGCCCATGCACCGACGTGACGCCGACGTCTTCATCGGTGGACCGGAGAAGGTGGACGTCGTGATCGTCGAGTACGACCCGGATTGGCCTCGCCGGTTCGAGATCGAACGAAAGAAGATTGTCGGCGCACTGGCCGGGCGGGCTCTGGCCGTCGACCACGTCGGCTCGACCTCGGTTCCCGGGCTCGCCGCCAAGCCGATCGTCGACATCTGCCTCACGGTGGCGGATTCCTCGGTCGAAACCGCTTACTTGGGAGATCTTCAGGCGGCGGGGTATCAACTCCGAGTCCGTGAACCCGACTTTCATGAACATCGCATGGTTCGAAGCTCAGGGCACGACGTTCACGTCCATGTCCTCACGGAGGGATCCGAAGAGATCACCAGGTACCTGGTATTCCGAGATTGGCTGCGCCAGAACGCCGCCGATCGTGAGCTGTACGCGTCGACGAAGCGGCAACTCGCCAACCAGGATTGGCCGACGATGCAGGACTACGCCGATGCCAAGACCGATGTCGTGAACACCATCATCGGGCACGCCATGGGCCGGCCCTCACCCGGCTGAGCGGGACGAGCGGCCCGCCGCTCAGTAGCGGTAGGTGTCCGGCTTGTAGGGGCCGCCCACCGGCACCCCGATGTAGTCGGCCTGCTCGTCGGTGAGGGTGGTCAGCCTGACGCCGAGGGCATCGAGATGGAGGCGGGCCACCTTCTCGTCGAGGTGCTTGGGCAGCACGTAGACCTTGTTCTCGTACTCGCCGGAGCGGGTGAACAGCTCCACCTGGGCCATGGTCTGGTTGGTGAAGGAGTTGGACATCACGAAGCTCGGGTGGCCGGTGGCGTTGCCGAGGTTGAGGAGCCGGCCCTCTGACAGCACGATGATGGCGTGACCGTCGGGGAAGACCCACTTGTCGACCTGCGGCTTGATGTTCTCCCGCTGGATGCCGTCGGTCTTCATCAACCCGGCCATGTCGATCTCGTTGTCGAAGTGCCCGATGTTCCCGACGATGGCCTGGTGCTTCATCTTGGCCATGTCCTCGGCGGTGATCACGTCCTTGTTGCCGGTGGTGGTCACGAAGATGTCGGCGGTGTCGACGAAGTCCTCGAGGGTGGCGACCTGGTAGCCGTCCATGGCCGCCTGGAGCGCACAGATCGGGTCGATCTCGGTGATGATCACCCGTCCACCCTGACCGCGCAGAGACTCGGCACAACCCTTCCCGACGTCCCCGTAACCGCACACCACCGCCACCTTGCCGCCAATGAGCACGTCAGTGGCCCGGTTGATGCCGTCGATGAGCGAGTGGCGGCAGCCGTACTTGTTGTCGAACTTGGACTTGGTCACCGCATCGTTGACGTTGATGGCGGGGAAGAGGAGCTCGCCGCTGCGCTCCATTTCGAGAAGCCGGTGCACCCCGGTCGTGGTCTCCTCGGAGACACCCTTGATCCCGTTGGCGACGGTGGTCCAGCGCTGGGCATCCTCGGCCAGGCTTCGGGTCAGGACGCTCAACACCACACCGAATTCTTCGCTGTCGGCGGTGGAGGGGTCGGGCACCGAACCGGTCTTCTCGAACTCGACACCCTTGTGGACCAGCAGGGTGGCATCGCCACCGTCGTCGAGGATCATGGTCGGACCGTCGCCCGGCCAGTCCAGCGCCCGTTCGGTGCACCACCAGTACTCCTCCAGGCTCTCGCCCTTCCAGGCGAAGACCGGCACTCCCTTGGGGTCGTCCACCGTGCCATCCGGCCCGACCGCCACCGCGGCGGCGGCATGGTCCTGGGTGGAGAAGATGTTGCAGCTGGCCCATCGCACCTCGGCGCCGAGCGCGGTCAGGGTCTCGATGAGCACCGCGGTCTGCACGGTCATGTGCAGCGAACCGGTGATCCGGGCACCCTTGAGAGGCCGCTCGGTGGCATATTCCGATCGCATGGCCATCAGCCCGGGCATCTCGTGCTCGGCGAGCACGATCTCCTTGCGGCCGAAGTCGGCGAGCGCCAGGTCGGCAACCTTGAAGTCGGGTCGCTGTTGGGTGGTGGTCATTCAGACTCCTTCGGGTGCTCGGCCGGCTGGGCCTGGTTTAGGTTCACGATGGTCGGAACAGGTGGCCGTCGAGACGACCACTCAGGCGGAGAGGGACGGCGGACCTCGTCCGGGTTCGAGGCCGTCCCCGTTGATCACATCTTTCCCCTGGTTGGAGGGGAGTCGCCCCGGTTGGCAACCCCGCAACGCTACCCCACGGGGCCGGATCCCGTAACTTCGAGGCCGGCGGTCCGCCAGGCGCCGGCTGGCTCCACCGGGGTCGTACGGCCGATCGGGATTTGGTGCCCGACGTGAACTGGCCCACACCATTGACTAGATTGGGGGTAGGCATCGGGTCCATCCCGCCACGGATTCGGTGTCGAGCGCACCACCGATAGAGTCCCGCCACTCGTGTGTGGTGCGCCGCCGGCAGAACTTTGGTTCTTCCGGCGCGCTCGGACCCAGCCCGTTCGGCAGACCCTCAGTACCCCTGCATGATGTGCTCGATCCACCAGCCCGGCGCGGCGTTCATCAAGGTTTGCAGGTCCCAGTAGTCCCACCAGCGGATGATGCCGCCGCCGTTGAGTTCCTGGACGGACACGAAGGGAAGGGTCACCGATTCGCCGGTGTGCCAATGCCAGGTCTCCGCGTGCTCGGTGACCACGACATCGCCCTCGGCAACCATCAGCCGGAGGTCGTGTTCATAGGCTGAGATGGGCTCGAGTCCCAAACGGAGTCGGGCCACGATCTCGGCTGGACCCTTGGCCACGTCCTCAGCCGGCGACGGGACGTCGGTGTACTCGCTGTCGGCCGTGAAGAACTGGCCGATCCGGTCCCAGTCTCGATCGTAGAGGGCGCTCCACAAGGAACTCACCAACTCTTTGTTCTCGGCAGCCGTCATCGGAACTCCTTCTGGCCGGTGTCTTCGACCGTCGGTCGATCGCGAGTTTGCCCGATGATGTGCGCGTGGTGCCTGCCCCATTGATGGTGCCGTCATACAATCGGTCGAAAGATGCCCGAGCCCACCTGGAAGCCAGCCTCCGACCACCTCCCGTCGGTCCACAGCCACCGGCAACGCCGGCTCCGGCGAGCCCAGATCCGGCGACGCCGGCTGGTGGCGGCATCGGCGGTATTGGTCCTGATGGTCGTGGGCGCCTGGGCGCTGGTGGGGGGTGGGGGCCCGGCTCACCCGACCGCCGCCGGCGGAGGCGCGCTCAGCGCTCATTCGACTTCCACCACCCACGCGCCGGCCACCACGACCAGCACCGTGCCGGTACCCACCACCACTACCACCGGTCCCGGCTCGCTGCCCCAAACCGGGACCTTCCCGACCACCACCAGCCCGGTGTTCGTGGCGAATATGGCCGCGCTGTGGAACGCGGTGGTCACCAACAACCTCTCGACGGGGATGCCGGCCTTCTTTCCCGAGCCCGCCTATGTGCAGCTGAAGACGATTGCGGGCGCCGATAGCGACTTCACCAATCGTCTCGAGAGCGAATATGGACTCGACATCGCCGCCGCCCACGCCCTCCTCGGGCCGAATCCCGCCACCGCCCAGTTCGTCAGCGTGAATGCCGACTCCTCCTATGGCCACTGGATCAACTCCGGCGTCTGCGACAACGATGTCGGTTACTTCGAGCTCCCGAACGCCCGGGTCGTCTATACGGTCAACGGGCAGACCCAATCGTTCGGGATCGCCTCGATGATCTCGTGGCGGGGGGAGTGGTACGTGGTCCACCTTGGCGCCATCCTGCGTTCGGGCAGCGGCGGCGAGGTCGACGATCCGGAGACCGGTCCCGGCACCTCGGCCTACTCCTCTACCTGTTGATCGGCCCGCAAGGCCCGACCACCGGAGTCGGAGACCGGCCGGGGTTCAACCGGTCGACAGCACCGTGATGAAGTCGCGGGTCCAGCCTGACTGGTACTGGGTGGCCGGGCGGTTCTGCCCAGGAATCGCCGCCTCCAGGGCCAGCCCAGGAAGGGCGGCATAGCTCAACTGCACCCACTCGGGATTGATGTCGAGCTGCATGGCGTTGACCGCCCCGCTGGCGATGAGGGCGCTGGCCAGGTCGGTGGGGAGCACACTCATACCCGCCGCGTAGAGGATGTTGCCGGAAGCATCCTCACCGACCGAGCTGCGAGCGACTGCCGCGCCGCCTCCGAGGGTGGCACCCCAGGCGCCGATGGAATTGATCTCACCGCTGGGTTGACCGCCGCTGACCAGTGGGTACAGATTCTGGCGGGCGCTGACCCACACCTCCCCGGGGGCGGGAATTCCCTGGGTCCAGGTCCCGACATGGGCGGCACCGGTGGCATCGATCACGAAGGTGGCCCTTCCCGGCACCATGGGCAGGAGCGGCTGGCCGTTGAGCTCGAAGCCGCCGGCCCCGGCCCCGGTGAGGAAGCCGCCGTTGAAGGCGGCCAGCAACAGCGGAGTTTCATCCGGCCCGATGGCGGGTCCGGCGTCCGGACCGACGGTGGCGCCCCCGGTCGGCGGGTCGCTGCTCCCGACATGTAGGTCGAATTTCACCTGGCCGACCCGGAACCGGACCACGGTGACGGTGTCCCCGTTGGGTTGAGGCGCGGAAATCTGGTCGACGGCGATGTGCCCGTTGACGGTGCTGACCGGAGTCCACCCCGGCTGTTCGGTGGTGGTGGTCGTCGGGGGCACCGTCGAGGTGGTGGTCGTGGGGGAGGAGCCGGTGGAGGGCACGGTGATCTTGGACGCCGACGCGCCGGAGGTGCAGCCGGCGAGGCACAATCCGACCAGGGCCGTGGCCACCGCCAGCCCTGCCGGCCCCCGATGTCGGTGGCCGGAGACCCGATAGTGTGCGGTCAAGGACGCCTCCGGGGCGGGCGCGGGACTGGCATCGCCGGCCAGCATACGAGTGTCGGTGCGCCCGCTTGGATGCGCCGTTCCTCAGGCGTCCCTGGTCATCATCCGCCACGCCCCGAGGGCCGTCCAGACCACCAGCCAGGCGACGATGACGCAGACGGCCACGGTGGTCGACTCGGGTATCAGCAGCGAGATGGCGTTGACCCCGCCCGGTCCTCCTCCACCGCCACCGCCGAACACCAGCGGCAGCCCGCCCGGTTCCAGATGGGCCGTGGCCAGGCCGACCACCCCGCGCTGCAGGTTCAAGAAGTGGGGGATGACGTGCCTCGAGAGGATCGGGGTCAGGATGATCTCGAGCACGATCATCAGGATCACCGCGACCGTCCGCTGCCCGAGGAGCGATGCCGAGCCCGAGGCCGACGATGAACCCGATGACGGCTTCGAGCTCGAGCCACAACCCGGTCTTGATCATCAGCGAGTTGGACGGGTACAGGAACGATCGGCTTGTAGTCGGCGTAGTCCTGGCCTGGGCGATCTGGACGGCCTGCCGCTCGGATCTGGGCCGGGGTGGCCGGGCCGGGGACCCCTGACCCCCTGGGGCCGCTTGATGACAGACTCCGACGGGGCCGGCGGCCGGGGCCGTTGGCCGCAGGTGACGATTCGACGGGGGCGGTTGCGGCCTGGAGGGGAAGTTGCAGATGACGGTCGTCGGGATGGTCGCCGGCCCAGGTCTCGAGGCCGGTGAGCGACAGGCCGGCGGGAACGTTCGTACCGTCGTAGTTGAGCTGGTCGGGGCGGCGAACGACGCACACCGTGCAGACGATGGTGAAGCCGACCGCCACCAGCGGCACGATGATGGCCAGTCCGGCGGGGATCCGGGCCAGGTACAGCGCCAGCCGGGAGCGACCGGTCACCACCAGGTGCCGGAACATCCCCTCGGTGAGGTCGATCGATCCGGCCGTGCAGCCCAAGGTGGCGGCGACGATGAAGCCGAAGACGTACATCACGCCGGCCACCAGGTTGGTGTAGATGTCGTAGCCGCCGGCCGGCCCGTAGGACTTGGGGGCGAAGGCGTGGACCAGCAGCCGGATGACGAGGAAGATGCGTCGGGATGCCGATGTTGACCACGATCAGGGCGATCATGAGCCCGCGCCGCTTGCGCAGCTCCATGAACCGGGTGGCGATCATGGCGCCGGTGGGGATCCACGATCCCCGGTGGTCGCGCCGAGTTGCCCGGGCTAGGCGTCAGCGACGGAACTGGGCGTCGGGGCATCGCGGACGGTCGTCACTCCGGGGCCCCCAGTCGGCTCGTGACCTGGAGGAACCACGATTCGAGCGACGCCTGGATCTCCTGGAGCCGGTACACCGAGATCCCGCCTTCCACGAGGACGCGGTTGATCTCGGCGATGACGTCGCGTGGCGTGCCGGCCGGCAGGGTGATGCCCGAGCCCGTTCTGGCCCGACCTCGATGTGGGCGCCGATGGTGGTGGCGTCGAGGAGGCCCGGGCCCGGTCGGGATCGGAGCACTCGACCTGCAGCGGCGAGCGACGCCCCGGCCAGCAGCTCGGAGATCGGTCCCTGGCGGATGATGTTGCCCCGGTCGACGATGGCCACGGCGTCACAGGTCCGCTCGACCTCGTCGAGCAGGTGCGAGGACAGCACCACCGTGCGGCCCTCGGCCACCAGCGAGAGGATCATGTCGCGCATCTCGTGCATGCCGGCCGGGTCGAGCCCGTTCATCGGCTCGTCGAGGATCAGCAGCTGGGGGTCCCCGAGCAGGCAGGCGGCGACCCCGAGGCGCTGGCGCATGCCCATCGAGTACTTCGACACCCGGTCGTCGGCGCGATGGAGGATGCCGACCCGCTCGAGCGACGGCTCGATGCGGTCCTGCGCCGCCGGCTCGCGGGCCGCGGCCAGGATCTGGAGGTTCTGCCTCCCGGTCAGATGGCCGTGGAACCGGGGCTCGTCGACGATGGCCCCGACCCGGGCCAGTGCCGCGTCGCGCTGCTTGGGGACCGGGTATCCGAGCAGCGACATCGTGCCGGCGTCGGCGTGGGTCAGTCCCAGCAGCACCCGGATGAGCGTGGTCTTGCCGGCGCCGTTGGGGCCGAGGTAGCCGAAGGCGCACCCCCGGGGGACGAGCAGCTCCACGCCGTTGACGGCGACGTTGTCCCCGAAGCGCTTGGTCAGCCCGTGGGTCTCGACGGCCCAGCTGCTCTCGGCGGCCTGTCGGTCCAGCGCATCGGGACAGGTGGCGGTGCTGATGGCTCTACCTTCTTCCATAGAGGTCCCCTGCCGGGAACGCTTGCGGTGCTTGTCCCTCGAGGACTGAAATGAGACGGCGTCCCGGCTGGGCGGCCTCGGAGGCCTGACGCCAACAAGGGTGTTGTCCCTCGAGGACTTGTCCATCAGCACGGCGCCGTGCCTTCGTCCGTCTCGTTCGAAAGGGATTGGAGGAAACATGTTGGGAGTAGGGATTGACTGGGCCGAGGAATTCCACCTCGTGGCCCTGGGACGGCCGGGTGAGGGGGTGATCGACGTGACCCGCGTTGAACACGACCCCAAGTCGGTGGACGCCTTGGTGGCGCGGATCACGGCGCTGGAACCGGATCCGGCCGAAGTGCGGGTTGTCTTGGAGACCCGCCACGGGATGCTCGTCGAGCGACTGGTGGATGCCGGCTATGTCGTGGTGCCGGTCAACCCGGATCTGGTGGCTCGTCGACGCGGGCCGGCCAAGAAGAAGGACGATGCCGAGGACGCCCGGATCGCCTGTCTGATCGCCCTGGATCGCTTCGAACGGCTCCGACCGCTGGTGCCCCACGGGGAGGAGGCAGCCGAGCTGCGGGCCATCGCCCGGGACGACGACCGGGCCGCCCGCGACGAGCGTCGCCTGCTCAACCGGCTGCGCGCCGATCTCATCGCAACGTTCCCAGCCGCGCTCCTCATCGCTGGCGACGACATCGGCAGCCCGACCTTCTTGCGGCTCTTGGAACGGTGGCCCACCGCGAAGTCCCTGGCCGAGGCGTCGGCCGACGAACTGGAGACCTTGGCCCGGGCGAGCAAGCACGGCTGGCCGACCCGTTTCGCCGACCGGGTCACCGCCGCATTGGCCACTGACCAGTTCGTCGCCCGCGACTACCTGGTCCGAGCCAAGGCCGACACCATCCGCTTGGCCGCTACCCAGCTGCTGACCATCGGCGCCCAGCGGCGGCGCTGGGAACGGCGCATGGGCGAGCTGCTCCTCGGCGCCCCCCGCCATGGACGATCCAAGCAGCCCAAGGAGGGCGACCGGGGGCCGGCGGTCCCTGGCGGTGAGATCTACCTGAGCTTTCCCGGCCTCGGTGATCGTCTCGCCGCCAGGGTTGCCGGTGAGATCGGCGACATCACCAACTACGACTCGCCGAACGCCCTCCAATGCTACGGGGGCAAAGCGCCCGTTACCCGGCGATCGGGCAAGAGTGAGCTCGTCGTCGCCACCCGCCTTGCCTGCAACCGCTACCTGGCCAACGCCGTGCAGCAATGGGCGTTCTGCTCCCTGCGTCAAAGTGGCTGGGCACGCGAGTTCTACGACCTCCAGCGGTCCCGCCACAAGGGGCACCACGCCGCGCTGCGGGCCCTCGGGAACCGCTGGTTCGAAGTCCTCTGGCATTGCCTCACACAAGGCGTTCAATACGACGAAGCCACCCACGTCGCCAACCGCAACCGCTTCCTCGGAAAGGCCGCCTGACCTGCCCGAGAGATCGGTGGTTGACAAAGGGTGTCTCATCGGTTGTTTCCGAACCTGGACGCAGGGGAGTGGAGGGGCATCGAGGCCAGTCTGACGGACGGGCGACCGGCCGTCGTCACCCTGGAGGCTGATTCCCGCCCGGCCGGGTTCCAGGGATTCTGCCTCCGGTCGAGGGGATGTGGTTCTCGCGGGTGACAGAAAGATCGTTGGCGAGGATGATGCCGGGGGCGCCGTCCTTGACTACCGTTTGAGTGTGCGAGCGCGTTGGGGCCCGGCGGCCTGGGTACACCGTCACCCGACCATCGCCGACGGGGCCCTGGCGGCGGTGCTGCTGGTGGTGTTCCTGAGCGGCTTTGGCGTCTGGCGCGGCGGCTCGCCGGCCACCTTCCTGGTGTCAGCAATCAGCTTGGCCGCGATCACCTGGCGGAGGAGGTATCCCCTCGAGGTCTTCATCATCAGCGGGGCGGCGGTGTTCAGCGCCATGAACAAAGGGAATATGTCGCCCGTCACTCCGATCGCTGGATTGATCGCCCTCTACACGGTGTCATCGTTGTGCGATCGCCGATGGTCGATCGGGGCCGGCATCGTTTCGTGGCTGGGGGTGGTGGTGTCCGCCGCCTTGGTACGAGACCGACCGGTGGTCTTGAGCCTCCATACGTTGGTGGCCCCGTTGGCGTTGATCGCCGCCACCTGGCTCATCGGCGACAACCTCCGGGTGCGTCGGGCCTACGTGGCGCAACTCGAGGAACGGGCCGAGCGACTGGAGGCCGAACGGGAGGCGGAGACCCGCCGAGCCGCGGACGGCGAGCGAGCCAGGATCGCCCGGGAGCTCCACGACGTGGTGGCCCATCATGTCAGCGTGATCGCGGTGCAGGCCGGGGCGGCCCGGATGGTGGCGGAGAGTAGTTCGACATCATCGGGTGAGCCCCAGACCACTTCGGACAACATGCTGGCGTCGATCGAGGTCACCGCCCGTCAAGCGCTGGCCGAGCTGCGTCGAGCGCTGGGCGTGCTGCGGAAGGGGGAAGATCGTCCGGATCACACCCCTCAGCCCGGACTGGACCAGCTCGATTCGCTCATCGACCAGGTACGGGTGGCCGGTACCCCGGTCGAGATGACGGTGAGTGGCCAGGTGCCAGCGGCGTTGCCTCCCGGGGTGAACCTGTCCGCTTACCGGATCGTCCAGGAAGCGCTGACCAACGTGTTGAAACATGGAGGCGGGGCACCGACCCGAGTGGCGATGAGATTCAGCGACGGTGGCCTGGATCTGTCCGTCACCGACTCGGGATCGAACTTCCCGCCGCCGGCGTCCGGCGGGGGAGCCCATCAACCCCAGCTGGGGGGCGGTCAGGGGATCGTCGGGATGCGCGAGCGGGTAGCGATGTTCGGCGGCGACCTCCACGCCGGTCCACTCCCCGGTGGTGGATATGAGGTCCGCGCCCACATCCCCTGCGACCCGGGCGGGCCGATGTGAGCATCCGGGTCCTGGTGGTGGATGACCAGGCGCTGGTGCGGGCCGGCTTTCGGATGATCTTGGAGACCCAGGCGGACATCGAGGTGGTGGGCGAATCGGCCGACGGGGCGGGCGCGGTGGAGATGGCCGCCGATCTCGCGCCCGACGTCGTCCTGATGGATATCCGGATGCCGGAGATGGACGGCATCGCCGCGACCCGGGCATTGACCGCAAGCCGACAGTGTGGCCCCGTCGAGGGCGGCGGCACCGGATCGGAGGGACCCCGGGTCATCATCCTCACCACCTATGACCTCGACGAGTATGTGTTCGAGGCACTCGAGGCGGGCGCGTCCGGGTTTCTCCTGAAGGACGTCCGCCCCGAAGATCTGGTGCAGGGGGTTCGGGTGGTAGCGGCCGGCGATGCGCTGCTGGCCCCGGCCATCACCCGGCGGCTGATCGCCGAGTTTGCCGGGCGGGCGCAGCGCCACCCGGTTCTGGTGCAGGACCCGCGTTTGGATCGACTCACCCCTCGCGAACGGGAGATCCTCGGCCTGGTGGCCAAAGGGCTGTCCAACACCGAGATCGCTTCGAGCGCCGTATGTGAGTGAGAACACGGTGAAGACCCACGTGGCTCGAATCTTCGACAAACTCGGACTTCGCGACCGAGTCCAGGCGGTCATCGTGGCCTACGACGCGGGACTGGTGGCTCCTGGTTCAGCGGCGGTCGGTGAGTGAACCCCTGGCTGGGCTCAGGACGCCGCCCCCAGGAAGGGGGCATCGCCGAAGTTGTAGATGCCGCCGCCGGAGCTGAGCATGTAATAGCCATTGCCGTCGGTGGAGGGGGCCATGCTGATGATCGGCGTACCCGGGGGATTCGCCCCCAGGCTGCCGTAGAAAGGGGCACCGAAGCTGAAGATGCCCCCGTCGGCGGCAACCATGCGATAGCCGCGACCGCCGGGGTCACTGGTCATGCCCACCACCGGCTGGTTGAGCGGGGTGGAGCCCATGGAGCCCAGAAACTGAGCGTCGCCGAAACTGAAGATGCCGCCATCACGGGCCACCAACCAGTAGCCGTTGCCGTCCGGGGTGGACGCCACGCCCACCACCGGTTGGTTGAGGTGCATGGCGCCGGTCGATCCGTAAAAGCCGGCGTCGCCGAAGGTGAAGATGCCGCCATCACTTCCCACCAGCCAGTAGCCGCCCCCTTGGGGAGTGGTCGCCATGGCGATGATCTGGCCGTTGAGCGGATGGCCACTCATGTCGCCGTAGGACACCGCGTCGCCAAAGTTCCGGACCGTGCCGTTGGCGGTGACGAGCCAGTAGCCGTTCCCGTCCGGGGTGGCGACGATGTCGATCACCGGAGACGCCACACTGCCGTTGAGCCCGCCGAAGGCGGGGGCATTGCCGAAAGCGGAGACGTAGCCACCAGCATTGACGACCCAGTAGCCGGGACACCCACTCGCCGCCCGGGTGGCAGCAATTGCGGTTGTTTGTCCGGCGGGATGTTGGGCCGCGCCCGTGCATACCGGGGGAGGCGTCCGGGTCGCGGGCGTGGCGGGAGGATGGGTCGTGGTCGTGGTCGCGGTGGTTGGCGTCGGTGGGGTGGTGGGCGGTGTCGTGGTGGTGCTGCTGGGCGGGGGTGGCGGTGAAGCCGCGCTGAGACTCCAGGCCCGGACGTATTGGATCTCGGTGGTGGCCGGCAGCGGCGTGGTCGCCGGGTCGAAGTTGTTGGTGCCGATGCCGAGGGCCTGGGTCAGGTTGATGAAGAACGGTTGGTTGAAGGGTTGAGGGGCGACCAGGGGCGAGGACGGGATCCAATGGTCGACCAGGCAGGTCTGGCCGTTGTAGAGCATGGAAATCGAGGTCGGCGTCCACTCGACGACATAGTCATTGAAGACGTTCGGGTTGATGGTGCAGGAGTAATTGGTGGTGATGTTGGTATTGGTCGAGGCGTTGGCCGTGCTCGGGTCGTAGTTGTAGTGGATGGTGGGGATGGCGAGGGTCGGGTACTCGCTGTACATCTCCGCGATGTCGATCTCGGCCGGCGTCCCCGTGGTGTCCTGGGGGACGAGCCAGAGCGACGACTGGAGTCCGGCCACTGTCGCCGGCGGGATCTTGGCGCTCACCTCGAATCGCCCGTAGGTCTGGGTGAATAAACCGTAGGTGCTCACCGTCCCACTGGTGTACTGGGTGGTGAAGTTTCCGTAGGGGTCGGTGCAGGTGAACGGCGCGGCTTCCTCGCGGGCGGTCAGGCTCAGGTAGCCGTTACCCACCGAGATGTTGTTGGGAGAGTCTTCAAAGCACGCCTCCGCTCCGGAGGTATAGCCACTCGCCGCGGTAGTGATCGGCATCCACTGGCTGGAATCGAGCGAGGTGCCGGTGAACTCGGTGTCAAAGCTGCAGATCCAGGTAGATCCGTCGGCCACCAGGGTCTGTTGATTGCCACACGAGGAAGCGGTAGCCGCGCCGGCTTGGGCGTTGTGCGACAGTGCGGCACCGGTGGACACGATGCCCGCGGCGCCAATTGCCAGTGCCAACGCCAAGGCGATCGGACTCTTGAATGGCTTCATTCGTCCCTTCCCGTTAACTTCGAGCGCGCCGACGAAACGGCCCAGTGCCGTTCGATGCCCACCATCAACCCGATTGTGCGAAACATCTGTCACCGCACCGGTCACATTCCCTTGACCGACACGCGCGTGCCTGTTCCTATTTGCCTTTCGCAACTACCTAGTCATCATCGACGCCACCGGTCGAGTCCTTTAGGGCCGGAAGTCCTCAGGGTCGAAATGACGGGTTGGAGGAGGCCGATGACCTAACCGTGATTCAATCGGGCGATGTACCGGCCCTCGACGAGCGCCCTTTCGGACGCCGTGCAAAAACTCAGCGCAGCCGGATGCATCGCACCCGGTGAGGAAGTGGCAGAACTCGCTGCCTCCGCCGAGGGCGATGACGAGACATTGGCGGCGCTCGTCGAGCGGCGATCGACGGGTGAGCCGCTGGCCTGGATCACCGGATCGACGCGGTTCTGCGGACTTCTGATTGCCGTTACCGCCGGCGTCTACGTGCCCCGCTGGCAGACCGAGCCATTGGCGGAACGGGCGGCGGAGCTACTCCCATCGGATGGGCGGGCCATCGACCTGGGCACCGGAAGCGGCGCGATCGCCTGCGTGCTCTTGAACCGCACCCCGAACGCATCGGTCCTCGGCACCGACAGCGACCCGGTCGCCGCCGGCTGTGCTCGTAGCAATGGGGTGGCGGTCGCCGAGGGCGACCTCTTCGACGGCGTGCCGCCATCTTGGAAAGGCTCTGTCGACGTGATCGTGGCGGTGCTTCCCTACGTGCCGACCGATGAGATCGAGTACCTACCCCGTGATGTCCGCGACTTCGAACCATCCACTGCCCTCGACGGCGGAGTCGATGGTCTGGCCATCGTTATGCGCGCCGTCACCGAGGCTCGGCCGTGGCTCCGAACCGCCGGGCACCTGCTCTTCGAGATCGGCGGCGATCAACCCGAGGTTCTCGCCACGATCCTCGAGGCGGAGCACTTCGGCTCCATCCGGTTCCTATCCGATGCGGACGGTGATCCGAGGGGCGTCGAGGCCGTCGCGCTTCCATGAGACAGGGGCTTTATGGCGAACCTGCTTCGTCATGGCCATCGAGCCGCCGCCGAAGCTCGACAAACACCTCGGTACCGACGATGGCGTCCAGTTCTTCGGCCATCGTCTCGATCACCGGCTGGTCGCCGATGTAGGCCCGAGTGCCCTCCGTGCAGCACCATGCCATGGTGTCGCCTTCCGGGCCCCAGTCCCCCCTGGTCCACCCCCGAACGGTTGCCACTTCGGTCCCGTCGTCCCCGGTTTCCCAATCCACCTTGATGGGCAGCTGCCAGCAGACCGATGGCTTGAAGTCGATGGGCGACTCGCCTGAGTCGAGGGCAGCGAGGTGGAGCGCACAACCGGCGCCACCTTCAAAACCGGGTCGGTTGAGGAAGATGCAGGCGCCGTCGACCACCCGGGTGTTGGCGCGGTTGAAGTCGCCGAACACGCCGCCTTCGGAAGCCGCCGCGTGGTGTTCGAAGCGAGATGGGTCCAACGTCGCCGCCAGCGCACTGATGCGACGGGCCTCGTCGATGCCGTCGATACCGGCGCCCATCGAGCAACAGCCTTGGCCAAGCTCTGCCGCGGGTTCGGGCAGGATGCCCAGGCAACCGCGGCCCCAGATGCAGGTCCAGTTCGAGTTGAGGAACGAACGGTCAAAACGCCAGGTGGTGTCGCCGTCGGCGATCTCGGTGATCGGTGGGTCCAAGCCCATGAATGGTTCCTGTTCCTTTACTGGTGATGCTATCGGTCATGCCTCCCGGTCACCGGGGCATCTCACTGGCATCAGCAGCCGGATCCTCGGGTCCGGGCACCAAAGGGCGGGAGCAACCTCGGCTCAGCCCGATGTGGTTGGTGACCGGCCGACCTGCGCCTCGATCTCCTTGAGGTTGAAATAGTCGCGCCATCGGGTCACCAGACCACGTTCGTCGATATCGACCACCGTGCATCCGTGAATTTCGATCGGTATGGTCCCGCCGAGCGTTCCCCGTCCGATCCATTCGAAGGATCCACCGACATCGTCACCGTGGACGGACACGATCTGTTGCCGCCAATCGGGGAATGACGCCTTGGTCATCTCCTCGATGGAGGCGATGTCCGAAGTGGGGGCGTTGACCGGATCGCTGAAGAGGGCACCGGGAGCGAAGAACGAAGGGAAGTCGCCTTCGGGACCCAGCGCCACCTCGAGATTGCTTGCCCACGATGACCAGTCCATGGCCGCCACCGTAGCTTGGCGCCGAAACCCTCCGGCGGTTCAAGGTCCCGAGTCGCGGGTCCGGACCTCGAACCCTCGGACCTGCTTTCCACACCCAGGCCGACGCCCCCTGCACCGCAGAAACCCCTCCGAGGAGGGGTTTCTGCCGTGACTCCTACGGTGGAGGCGAAGGGACTCGAACCCTCGAACCTCCTGACTGCCAGTCAGGCGCTCTACCAGCTGAGCTACGCCCCCGAAGGCCGTGTCACATTATCAGCCCTCCGGCTGAAGCCGCCCCGAGCCGAACGGAGACAGACAGCCGCGCGCTCAAAGCGGAACAAGGTGGTTCCGCCGGCCGGGATCGCCTGTCGGGCAGCGCTAACCGGGTCGTCGTTGCCGATCCCGGGTTTCGGTCCCGGTACGATCATCGGCAATGGCACGGGCTTACGACGTCATCGACATCGAGAAGAAATGGCAGCGCCGCTGGGCGGAGGAAGGCACCTACCAGGTGGACAATGATGACCCGCGCCCCCCCTGGTACGTGCTCACCATGTATCCGTATCCCTCCGGGCCGGCCCACATGGGCCATGTGCGGAATTACACCTTCGGGGATCTCCTGGTGCGCCACCGGACCATGCTCGGCTACGCCGTGCTGTCTCCGTTCGGGTTCGATTCGTTCGGGTTGCCGGCGGAGAACGCCGCCATCAAGACGGGCACCCATCCCCGGATCTTCACCGAGGCCCGGATTGCCGAATTGAAGGAATCGATCCTCTCCCTCGGGGCCGTGTACGACTGGCGGCGAGAGATCCGGAGCCACGACCCGGAATACATCAGGTGGAATCAGTTCATCTTCAACAAGCTCCTGGCCGCCGGCCTCGCCTATCGGCACAAGGCCCAGGTCAACTGGTGCCCGGGCTGCCAGACGGTGCTGGCCAATGAGCAGGTGCTCCCCGACGGCACCTGTGAGCGCTCGGGCGACCTGGTCATCAAGCGCGATCTGGAGCAGTGGTTCTTCCGGATCACCGAGTACGCCGACGAGCTGTTGGACGACCTCGACGACCTCGACTGGCCGGATCGGGTCAAAACGATGCAACGCAACTGGATCGGCCGGTCGGAAGGCGCGGAGTTCGACCTGATCGTGGAGGGGCGAGACAGATCCGACGGCCGCCCGCCATTGGCCCTGACCGTGTACACCACCCGGCCGGACACCTCCTTTGGCATGACCTACGCGGTGGTGGCCCCTGAGCACCCTCTGGTCGACGAGCTCACCACCCCCGAGCACCGGGAGGCGGTCGAAGCCGTCCGGTCCCTGGCCGCGGCCAGCTCCGATGTCGAGCGGATGTCGGAAAGCGGTACCGCCGGCCTGGCCAAACGAGGAGCCTTCACCGGCTCTTCCGTGATCAACCCGTTTACCGGGCACCCGGTGCCCGTCTACGTGGCCGACTACGTGCTGATGGGCTATGGCACCGGAGCCATCATGGCCGTCCCGGCCGAGGACGCCCGGGACTGGGATTTCGCCGAGGCCTACGGGCTTCCTTATGTTCGCACCGTCCAACCGCCGGAAGGCTGGGAGGAGCACGGGGGGCCCGATGGCGGACCCGGAGGTGCGTACACCGGTCCGGGCGAGAAGATCAACAGCGATTGGCTCAACGGGCTCGACATTCCCACCGCCAAGGCCAGAGCCACCGAGTGGCTCGAGTCGAAGGGGATCGGCCGGGCCAAGGTCAACTACCGCTTGCGCGACTGGCTGGTGTCCCGGCAGCGGTTCTGGGGTTGCCCCATCCCCGTCGTCTACTGCCCGGATCACGGGATCGTGCCGGTGCCCGACGACCAGCTTCCGGTGCTCGCCCCCGACGATGTCGAGTTCCTTCCCACCGGCCAGTCGCCCCTGGCCAGCAACCTGGCATTCCTCGAGACCACCTGTCCGATCTGCGGCGGGCCGGCCGTTCGGGAAACCGACACCATGGACACCTTCGTGGACTCCTCCTGGTACTTCTTGAGGTTCACCGACCCGTGGGACACCGAGAAGCCGTTCGACCCGGAGATGGCCCGACACTGGATGCCGGTCCGTCAGTACATCGGCGGCATCGAGCACGCCATCCTCCACCTCCTCTATGCCCGCTTCTACACCAAGGCGCTGGCCGACCTCGGGGTGGCTCCCTACCAGCTGCGGGAGCCCTTCGACCAGCTGTTCACCCAGGGAATGATCAGGATGGACGGGAAGAAGATGTCCAAGTCGAGAGGGAACCTGATCTCCCCGTCGACTTACTTCAACACGGTGGGCGCCGACGCGCTCCGGTTGTTCCATCTCTTCGTCGGGCCACCAGCCGACGACATGGACTGGACCGACCAGACCGGCAGCGTCATCGACGGTTGCGGCCGCTATCTCGATCGGGTCTGGCGCCTGGCGGTCCCCTCCGAAGGAGAGGCACCCGCGCGCCGGGGCGGTGAGTTGACGCCGGAGGACATGGGCATTCGGCGGGCAACCCACCGGTTGATCGACCGGGTCAGCCGCGACTACGAGCGGTGGTCGTACAACACGTCGGTGGCGGCGTGCATGGAATTCGTCAACGTCGTGCAGCCGTATGCCCGCGGAAACGCCCATACCGACGTGGTGGGGGAGGCGGTCGACACCCTGCTGCTGTTGTTGGCGCCGATGACCCCGCACCTGGCCGCCGAGGCGTGGGAGCGGCGGCACGGCGACCACGTCCACGTGCACGCCTGGCCGGTCTCGGATCCGGCGTTGGCCATCGAGGAGACGGTCACCCTGGTGGTGCAAGTCAATGGCAAGGTGCGGGACCGGATCGAAGTGGACCCCGACATCGATGAGGATGAAGCCGCCCGCCTGGCGTTGGCGTCACCCAAGGTGGTCGGCGAACTGGCCGGCGGCGCCCCCCGTCGGGTCATCAGCCGTCCCCCCGGCTGGTCAACGTCGTCCCCTGACCGGCGGCGGGCTCGAAGGCCGACCTACACCTTGAACTTGGCCAGCACCTCGGCCCATCGCTCGGGCTCGACTTGATAGGGGGTGTAGAAGCTGAAGCGATCGACCAGGTCGCCGAAGCGAGCCAGGATCTTGCCGGGGATCTCGTCGAGCTCGCCGACCACCGCGAAGGTGTTGAGGACGTCGTCGTCGATCAGATCGGCCATCTTCGCCCACTCGCCCCGCTTCGACAGGGTGTTCAACTCGGGCTGGAGGTCTCCCCAGCCGTGCAGCTCGAGGACCGGCCGGTAGGCGGGAGTGGACCCGTAGAAGGCGAGCTGCCGCTTGACCGCGGCGGCCGCGGCGGCGAACTCCTTCTCGGTGGGGCCGGTCACCACCATGCCCGGATAGGAGATCTGGACATCGGCCCGGTTCTTCCCACCCCGGGCCAGGCCCCGCTCGAAGGCGGGGATCGAAACTTCCCGGAGATACCGCTCGGTGGTGAAGCCGTGGGCCAACAGCCCGTCGGCAACCTCGCCGGCGACTTCGGTCATCACCTCGCCGACCGCGGCCAAGAAGACCTTCGGATTGCCGAACGCATTCGGTCCCGGGTCGAACATCGGAGTCATCAGCGTGTGCCGGTAGAACTCGCCGCGGAAGGCGAGCCGGCTCCCGTCGGACCAGCTGGCCCATATCGCCCGCATGGCCAAGATCAGCTCACGCATCCGGGGGGCGGGATGGGACCAGGTCATCGAGAAACGCTTCTCGATATGGGGTTTGATCTGCGACCCGAGGCCGAGGATGAACCGACCCTGGGAAAGGGTCTGGAGGTCGTTGGCCACCACCGCCAGGTTCATCGGGTTGCGGGCGAAGGCCACCGCGATCCCGGTCCCGAGCGTGATGCGCTCGGTGTGCTCGGCGGCCAAGGCCAGCGGGAGGAAGGGATCGTGGTTGGTCTCCGGGACCCAGAACCCGTCGTAGCCGACCAGCTCGGCCCGCGTGGCCGCCTCGATGACTCCGGCCGGATCCATCCCGATGCCTCCGTCGATTTCCATGGCACGACACCGTAGTGGTTGCGCCAGCCCTGGCGATGGCCGACAATCCTCAGGTGGTCGATGACGAGGGGGATGGGGTCAAACCCGACAACGGCGCGAGCCCCCTGCCGATCCCGGAGCTCGCCGAGCCCGGTGCGACGCCGGTCGGCCCCGCCGACAACCGACCGGCGGATCCGCAGGCAGAGGTCACCGATGAAGACCGCCAGACCTACGGCCGTCTCCTCGACAGCGCGATGGAACGCGGACTGCTCAGCCCCTACGACTACGAGACCCGGCTCGGCGATCTGGCCGTGGCGTCGACCATCGACGAGATGAAGACGATTGTCACCGAGCTCCCGATCTTCACCGCATCGACGCCGACCAAGCCCGGGAGACCTTCGCGGTTCACCGGGAAGCCTGACGACCTCCCGGTCGTGCCGGGTAGCGTCCAGGCCCGGACGTCGGGAATTGCCGCCCAGGGCCGGTCCAACCGATGGACGAAACTGATCATTCTGCTCGTCGTGGTGATCGCGCTGTTCGTGGCCCTGTCGATCTACGCCGCCCACGTGGCCAACAACCACAACAACCACTCGGGCGCCTCGATGACCCGGACGACCGTCGTCCTGCGGCCGGGCAGCCCGACCGGGACTACGACCCTTCGCCTCTGAGGAACTGCTCGAGCTCGGCGGCGATCTCGTCACCGGTAGGCACCTCGTCCGACAACCCGAAGGGATCCCCCTCTTCGGAGTCGATGGACGATTCGAGGCGCTGGACCATGGCGGTGTGCTCGGTATTCCCGGAGATGAGCTCGTCGACCTGGTGGCGGGATGCCTCGCCGGCCGCCCGCAACGACGAGGTGTCGAAGACGATGCCGGTGATGGCGCACATGCCTTCGATCAACGCCGCGCTGGCCTCGGGGAACGGCATGGCTGACACATAATGGGGAACCCGGGCCCACAACCCGATGGTGGGCACCCCGGCGTTTCCGAGGGCGATCTCCAAGGCGGCCTGCACCCCGGCCGGAACTTCGAGGGTGCCTTGCACGAATCCGACCCGCCCGGCCAGTTCCGCCGACTGGGGCGGAACGGTGGACGCCAACCGCACCGGTCGGGTGTGGGGGGTCGGAGCCGGGAACGCCCCGAGGCCGACAACGGTGCGGACGCCGAGGCGCCGGACCAGATCGACGACCCCGTCGATGAACGATCGCCACCCGAAGTCGGGCTCGGGTCCGGTCAGGTAGAGAATGTCGGCCCCGACCCGATCCTTCCCAGCCAGGACCCGGATGTTGGGCCAGCTGAGCTCGGTGGTGATGCCGTCCACGATGCGGGCGATCGGGCGGCGGGCCCGCTGATCGATGAGGGCCTCGGTGTCGAACGACGCCACCCGCATGGTCGGGGAGGCGCTCAGCATCTCGGTGATGGCCGCCGAAGACCCGAGACCGGCATCGACCCAGCCGTCCAGGGCGATGACCAGCACCGGCCGATCGACCCGGTCGCCGGGGGGCTCACCCCAGCCCGGATCGATCTGGTAGATGCCCGGCTTGGATTGGTCGGTCACAGGGACTCCACTTCGCGGAGCGCCCGCTCGCCCAGCTTTCCCACGCTGGCGGCGAATTGGTCGACGCCTGACCGGTCACCGGCGGCCGCGCCTCCTGCATAGCGGACGTACACACCTTGCAGAATACAGGCGAGCTTCCAGAGACCGAATGCCATGTAGTACGAAACGCCGGAAACATCCAGCCCAGAGGCGTGTGCGTACCTGGCCAACAGCTCGGCCCGGGTGGCGAATCCCGGCAGCGTGGTCGGGGCCACCCCGGCCAGCGCGACTTCTTTGTCCCCGGCCTCGGCCCAGTAGACCATCAGCAGTCCCAGATCGGCGAGCGGGTCGCCGAGGGTGCAGATCTCCCAGTCGAGAATGGCGACCACGTTCCCGTCGTCATCCAGCACGGTGTTGTCGAGTCGGTAGTCCCCATGGACGATGGCGATGGTCTGCTGGGTGGGAATCTGCTTGGCCAGCAGTTCGTGGACCCGGTCGACGACCGCCGGCCCGGGGACGCCGTCCACCGTCGACTGTTCGAACTGCCCGTGCCACCGCTTGAGCTGCCGGGCGATGTACCCCTCGCGCCGCCCGAACTCGCCCAGGCCGACGGCGTCGACATCCACGGTGTGGAGCTTGGCCAGGGTGTCGATGAGGGAGTGACTGGCCCGGGCCCGGGCGGCTTCGCTGATCTCGGCGGCGGCCGCCTCGTCCCGGACGATGTGGCCCTCGACGAAGGACATCACGTAGAAGGGAGCGCCGTTCACCGAGTCGTCGACACACAGCCCGAGGGTCTCCGGGACGGGGACGTCGGTCGGGCCCAGGGCGGTGATGACGGTGTGCTCGCGCTTCATGTCGTGGGCGGTCGGGAGCACGTGGCTCACCGGGGGCCGCCGTAGCGCCATCGCTCGACCGGCCGCGTCGACCACCCGGTAGGTGAGGTTGGAGCGTCCGCCGGCGATGAGCTCGAAGGAGAACGGAGGGGTGGTGCCCGGCACCTCGGCGGCGATCCACGCCGACACCGAGGGGACGTCAATTCCCTCCACCACCTCGGCTTTGGCTCGGTCCGCCGGCGCTGTACCCATGGCCAGACGCTACTTGAGACGTCGGGCCAGGCTCCGATTCGGTCCCGTCCCGGTATGGTCATGGCGATGATCGACGTCACCGATGCCACGTTCGACCAGGAGGTCCTGGTCCGCTCCGCCGAAGTTCCGGTGGTGGTGGACCTGTGGGCGCCCTGGTGCGAACCCTGCAAGACGCTGGGACCGATCATCGAGCGGGCGGTGGACGCCACCGGTGGAGCAGTGGCCCTGGCCAAGGTCAATGTGGACGAGAACCCGGCGGTCTCGGCCAGCTTCCAGGTCCAATCGATCCCGGCCGTCTTCGCCATCAAGGACCGGGCCGTGGTCAACAGCTTCATCGGGGCCCTCCCCGAGGCGGCGGTGACCGAGTTCGTCACCGGTCTGCTGGCCGCACCTTCCGAAGTCGACCAGCTGGTGGCCGAGGGGAACGCCGCCGGTTCCGAGGAATTGCTGAAGCGGGCGCTCGAGCTCCAACCCGACCATCCCGGCGCCATCACCGGGCTGTCCGGCCTGCTCATCGAAAAGGGCGACACCGACGACGCCATCGCCGTCCTGGGCCGGATCCCGGAGACCCCGGAGACCCGCCGGTTGCTGGCCGCGGCCCGGTTGGCCTCCCGCCAGGTCGACGTGTCCGATGTCGGGGTCGATGACCTGCTCTCCGGACTCCTCGACCGGGTGAAAGAGGATCCCGACGCCCGCCAGGAATTCGTCGACCTGCTGGAGACCCTGGGCCCCGACGACCCCCGGACCTCCAACTACCGCAAGGCATTGGCCGCCCGGCTGTTCTGACTCGGATGGAGAGGGTGGCGGAAGGTAGCGTCACGGACGTCCGCGTTGCCACCCTCTCGCTGGGCGATCAGAAATTGGACATCACCGACCGGTCCCTGGTGATGGGGATCCTCAACCGCACTCCCGACTCCTTCTACGACAAGGGCGCCACCTTCGGTCTGGAGGATCTGATCCGGAGGGCGGAGCAGTTGGTGGAGGACGGCGCCGACCTGCTCGACGTCGGGGGGGTGAAGGCGGGACCGGGTCCCGAAGTCACCGAGACCGAGGAGCTCGACCGAGTCATTCCTGCCATCCAGGCCCTCCACGCCCGGTTCGCCATCCCGTTGTCGGTCGATACCTGGAGAGCGTCGGTGGCCAAGGAGGCCTACGCGGCCGGGGCCGTGGTCGGCAACGACATCAGCGGTTTCGGCGACCCCGAGTACCTGAGGGTGGCGGCCGATGCCGGCGCCACGGTGGTGGCCACCCATATCCGGTTGGCTCCCCGGGTGCCGGATCCGGAACCGGTCTACGACGACGTGGTCGCAGCGGTGCGGGCGTTCCTGCTGGAGCGGGCCGACCGGGCGCGGGAGTGTGGACTCACCCCCGATCGGATCGTGTTGGACGCCGGTCTCGACCTCGGGAAGACCGCTCAACAATCGCTCATGCTGTTGCGGGCGTCGGACCAGCTGGCATCGCTCGGCTACCCGCTGCTGCTCTCGGCGTCGAACAAGACCTTCCTGGGGGTGACCCTGGGCCTGGAGATCGGGGACCGCGGCGACGCGTCGTTGGCCGCCACCGCGTTGGGGGTGACCCTCGGCTGCCGCATCGTCCGGGTCCATGACGTCGCCGGGAATCGTCAGGCGTGTGACGCGCTGGAAGCCATCTTCCGGACCGGCCGACCCGAACGATGAGCTCGACCACCGCCACCGAGATCTGGCCGGTGTACCTGGTGAAGGGGGACGATCCCTCTCTGGTCGCCCAGGAGGCCCACCGGCTGGTGGTGACCCTGGTCGGGGGCGGCGACCCGACGCTGATGGTCGAGGAGTTCGGCGGGCCGTCGGCGGACGACCTGGACATCGGCGCCCTGATCGACGCCTGCACGACCCCGCCGTTTCTGGTCGAGCGGCGGGTGGTGGTCCTCCGGGATGCCGGACAGCTGTCGGCGGCCGATGGCAAGCGATTGGTGACCTATCTCGACGATCCGCTCCCGACCACCACGCTGGTGCTGATGGGGGGCGGTGGCGCCGTCCCAGCGGGGCTGGCCAAGCGGGTGGGGGCGTTGGGGGAGGTGGTCGACACCGCGGTCGGGAGGGGGAGGGCCAGGACCCAGTGGCTGGAGACCCATCTGAAGGACGCCCCGGTCCGACTCGACCGCCCGGCGACCGACCGCCTGGCCGAGCATCTGGGAGAGGACATGGGTCGCCTGTCCGGGTTGCTCGGATCCTTGGCTTCCGCCTACGGCGAGGGATCGACGGTGTCACTCATCGACCTCGAGCCGTTTCTGGGGGAGGCGGGATCCGTCCTGCCCTGGGACCTCACCGACGCCCTGGATACCGGGGACACCCCCAAGGCGCTCGGGGTGCTGCACCGGATGCTGTCGGCATCGGGGTCACACCCGCTGGTGGTGATGAGCGTGCTGCACCGTCATTTCCGGGCCATGCTGCGGCTGGACGGCTCGGGCATCACCTCTCCCGAGGAGGGCGCGGCCGCCCTCGGAGTCCAGAGCTCGTTCATGGCCAAGAAGGCGTTGGCCCAGAGCCGACGGCTGGGGACGCCCGGCATCGCCCGGGCGGTGCAGTTGCTGGCCGACGCCGACCTCGATCTCCGAGGAGCGACCGCCCTGTCCGGTGAGTTGGTGCTCGAAGTGCTGGTGGCCCGGTTGAGCCGGCTGGTGCGGCGGTCGAGGGGCTGACCGGCAGCTCGACGACATGGCCGAAGCCGGGTGACAGCCAATCCCGGAGGACGTTCTAGGGGCCGAACCAGCGGACCGCCCGAGTGGCCCCCCACTCCCGCTTCTCTTCGAAAAGCTGGGGTGTCGGAGCTGTGAATTTCGCGACGGGGGTGTCGTAGCTGAGGAAGTTGACATCGATGCGCCCTACGAGTTCGTCCCCGAGCTCGACATAGCAGGCGCCGGCGCCGTCGTAGGCGGGAGCCGGGGGGCCGCCGGCGAGTTCGGCGATGAGAACGTCAGCAACGGTGGCGGCTTCGCCTTCCGCGATGCCGCCAGCCCGAGGAACCGGTGCGCTGGTGACATCGCCAACAGCAAAAACGTTCGGGTGTCGGGTCGCGAAGGTGGCGGGGTCGACTGGGATCCACCCGTCCTCGGCCAGGTCAGATGTGAGTACGACGTCTGGTGCACAGTGGACGGGTATGCCCAAGAAGAGGTCGTAAGGGATCTCGCGATTGTCGGTGAGATGGGCTACGTGGGTCTGAGGATCGAGTCGGGTGACCTTCGTCGAGGGCAGGTACTCGATCCCGTGGTCCTGGAGAATCGCGGCGATGGCGTCCGACGTCTTCTTGGAGATTGGAATAGGCATTGGAAGGGGGCTGATCAAATGAATACTCGATGATTCCCGTATCCCACGCCGGGAGAGGTAATCGTGCAAGAGCAATGCCGCTTCATTTGGTGCCCCGGGGCACTTGAAGGTCCCGCCCAGCACTCCGATGATGACTGCGCCGCCACCGAAGGCGTCCAGAGCGTCACGGGCCCGCTCCGCTCCGGCCACGGAATAGAACTCATAGCCGTCCTCCTCCAGGCCGGGCGTCGCCGACGTGTCGTAGTCGGCCCCGAGTGCGACGACAAGAATGTCTGGCTCGTAGGTGCCGCCGTCGGTAACGACCTGTCGAGCTCCGGCATCGATCGAGAGCACGGTTTCCTGTCGGAACGTCGCACTTGACTTGTCCATATTGCGATACGGATGCCACAGCTCAGAGACGGGCCGACGCCCGAACATCACATCGAGTTTGGAGAAGCCGAACATGAACGAATCGCTCTTGTCGATGAGCGTGATCTCAACTTCATCGGGCACCGATTCAGACAGGCGGCTAACGAGCTCGAGCCCCCCGAAGCCGGCCCCTAGAATCACAACCTGCCTCTTCATGACGGCACCCTAACCGTTGCCCGACCCGCGCAGACGAGGGAATTCATGAAGGCGTCCGGGATTACGGCGGCGCTGCCAGCCCAGGACCTGGGCCGGGCCAAAGTGTTCTACATCGAGAAGGTGGGACTCCAAACCGTCGAGTCCGGTTTCCTCGAGGCAGGCGATGGGCGGGTGGGCCTCACGGTTGGAGACGGCTCTGGCCCCATGTGCACCTACGCTGGGTCGGATGATGGAGCCCGGACCCCTGTTGGCCGCCGGTCGGGACGCCGATATCTTCGAATACGGTCCTGGGCTCGTGCTCCGACGTTCTCGGGCGGGCCGATCTCTGACCGAAGAAGCCCGGGTCATGGAGTACGTCCGATCGCAGGGATACCCCGTACCTGCGGTCGAGGAGGTGAGCGACGACGGCGCCGACATGGTCATGGAGCGCATCGAGGGCATGGATATGGTGGCCGCAATCGGCAAGCGCCCCTGGACGATCCCTCGGCACGGCAGGGTACTGGCCGATCTCCATCGGCAACTTCATGAGTTGCCGGCACCGGATTGGCTCCACGATGCTCCCGTCGGGAGTGGGGATCGCTTGCTCCACCTCGACCTGCATCCACTGAATGTGATGCTCGGCCCTCGAGGCCCGGTTGTCATCGACTGGACGGGTGCATGCCGGGGCGATCCGGCCGTCGATGTGGCGTTGGCCTGGGTCCTGATGGCGGCCGGCGATGTGCCGACCGGGTGGTTGCTCGGAAGGGTCCTCGGCCGCGCCCGCTCAGTCCTGATCAACAGCTTCCTTCGCCCCTTCGACGTCGATGTCGTGAAGCGCAGCCTTGGTGACGTGGTGGCATGGAAGGTCTCGGATCCCCACATGTCGGTAAGCGAGCAAGACCGGATGCGGGAGGTTGTGGAGGAGGCCGGCGGGGTTATCCCCACCTAGCCGATGGCACCGCAGGGTGGCGCGGGAATTAGGGCCTTTAACAGATGGAGGCATCGGAGCTGATGCGAGGTCAGCCCGGCGGTCAGGGTTCGATGTCGAAGGCGGCGTAGTACGGAGCGAAGCGCTCTCTGATCTGATCGGGCTCGAGGCCGAAATCGGAAAGCTGATAGGAGTGCGTGCCGTGGGCGCCCGGCTCGTGGGTGCCGGCCCACTCCGCCACCGAGGCCCGGGACCGATCGTCGAAAGGGAGACCGATCCGGGTCAGGCCCTTTTCCAAGGCCGCCACCGGATCAGTCTGGAGCTCGGCGAAGGAGATGTCGGCGAACCGGTCGTCGCCCATCCGCTCCCGGAACTCCATGGCCCGCTGGACGGCGACCCACCACCGGTCGAGCTCCTCAGCACCCAGTTCGATGGAGTCGTCCCGGTCGCTGCTCCAGCTCCGGGTGTAGTGGATGAGGCTGCAGACCGAGCCCAGGACCTTGGTGGGGTCCCGGTGACTCCAGAGGAAGCGGGCGTTCGGGTAGGCCTCCACCAGGTCGTCGAGGGCGAACATGTGCACCGGCGTCTTCAGGTGCCACAAGGTGGGCGGGCAGTGCCACTGGAGCAGGCGGAGCACCCGTCGGTGGTAGCGGTAGGTCTCCTCCATATCGGTGTCGATGACCCACTCCAGGTACGACGGCACCCGGGCGAAGCCGTCGAAGTGGACTGTCCGGAAGCTCATGCCCATGAGGTCCTGGCACTCGGTGGCCGTGGTGGCCTCGGTGTGGTGCATGGTCTGCATGAGCGGGAAGGCCTCGTTCATCATGGCGATTCCCTGCTCGGTGGCGGCGATCCGGGGGTCGGTGTGCTCGGTGGCCTTCTCCGGTGGAGGGACCGGCGAGCCCGACTCCCACGTCCGGAGCGACCGGAACTGCGGGTCGGCTGCCACCAGCTGGCTGAGGGCGGTGGTGCCGGTGCGGGGCAGTCCGATGACGAACACCGGTCCGTCGACCACCTCGGTCGTCGATCTCGGGATGGAGTCGGTAGGTCTCCTCGACCCCCAGCCGGGCGGCCAGCAGCATGCGTCAGCCGCATCTGCTGCATGGCCTCGCCCATCTCGGTGAGTCCGCCCTCCTCGTTCATCGACGCCACCAGGCGTTCGAGTCCCTCGCGGTAGTAGTCGCCGCCGGTGTCGTCGAGGCCGGTCTGCGCCCGGGCGTCCTCCTCGATCCGGTCGACGTCGAGGCTCATCGGGCGAACCGCCTGCTCACGGCCTTCCGGCGGATGTCGATGGCGGCGGCCCGTTCGCCCGGTGACACCCGTCGGGTGTCCGACGGCAACTCCTCGGCCAGTCGGTCGAACGGCACCACGCCTGGTGGTCGGCACCGGGGCGGTCTCCGTACGGACGCATCGCAGGATGATCGGCCCCTCGCTGTGCCCGGCGGTGTCGAGCCAATTGGCGACGCCCGGGTCCTGATGGGCCACCACCACCCGCACCTTCCCGTCATCGTCCACCACGGCCTGGTAGCCGTTGAGGCTCGACTGGCGATTGCCGTAGTCGATCGTCTCCCACCAGATGTTCCCCAGCGAGTAGCTCCAGTACAGGCCCTCCGGCGGCGTCGACCTCGATGATCAGCGCCTCGTCGGGTGCCAGCTTCCACGAGCCGATGACCGGACGATTCTCGGCCGCCGCCCCCATGGCCGTTCCGTCCAACGGAGGGAGGAACGTGTTGGGTGCCTCGGGATTGGAGAAACCCAGGAAGAAGTTGAGGTTCTCCTCCACGAAGTCGCCCAGGGCGATCACCTGACGGGCCATGGCCGCCTTCGGCTCCTCCGGCGTGCGCTCCTCGATGGTCGGCGGGACCCGAAAGCGGCTCGATGGACATGGTCACGGGAACCTCGTGCTCCCAGTCGTAGAAGAAGTGACGGACCACCAGCATGGTGGCGTCCTCATCGAGCGGGAGCCAGTTGCCCTCGTGGGGCTCGGCCGAGAGGATGATCTCGAACTCCCCGTCCGGGCCCAGCTCGAACTCGTCGATCAGGGCGTTGGACGTGGATCCCATCCCGGCCATGACCTGCAGCCCCACGTACCGTGCCGAGCCCCGGTTGCCCCACAGTCGGTAGGTCGAGCCGCCTTTGAGCGCCGAGCCCACGTAGATGCAGTCGGGGCACTCCATGCCCCACTTGTAGGCGGCGTCCATGCCCGAGGGCTTGACCGCCGGCACCTGGTCCAGCCCCCGTCGCAGAAGCTCGTCGATCCCGACACCCAAGAGGACGAGGAGGTGACGGAAGCCGGAGGCCATGTCCACCGGGTCGTGGGGGACGGAGTCGGACAGCACGACCTCGCCGGTCCTCTTCAGCGTGTCCAGCAGGTGGTTCCACGCCTGACCGGACTCGAGATCCTGGCCGTTGGCATCGCCGGCGGAGGCCGCCTCGCTCACCGAGAACGGAAGCCAGGCCGGATTCTTGAACGAGCTCATGCTCGACGGTGCCATGGCGGTGACGTGATCACTGAATGTCCTTCCAAATCGAGATCGGAGTTCAATCGGTGAAAGTGACGCATTCCACGTGTTCTAAGGCACCGGCAAGTTAAACAGAATCCCTAGTTCCCGGCATGGCCGAAGCGGTTGTCCCTCGGAACCAAGGAAGGTCCGAGCGCGTCGAACGAGGCACGGAATCACCCAGTTGCCGGGAGGGCGGGCGAATGGTTTGGTCAGGCTTCCTCAGCCGTGACCGAGCGTCCGCACAGCTCGGCCACTTCAGTGAAGAATGACCGGAATTCCGATTCCTCTTCAGCCCTGATGGGCACGATGTAACTCTTGCCGGGAATCGTGGGCTTCTTGACGAAGGAATAGAGAGGTTGTTCGGCATTGCTGGAGCCGATCTGAACCTGGAAGCCCTTCTTGCGCATTGGGTGGACCTGAACGACGAGCCAAGCCAGCGGAATTCGTTTTGCGTCGGAGATGCCGGCGAACATGATTTCGAGGGTGTCTCCATCGACGACCCGCATAATGGCGTCGTCCCGATTCAACTCCGGTGGCATCGGCACCAGCGTGCCATAGCCGTACCTTCAAGTGGCTGCTACGTTGCGATTAGGGACTGGCAAGAGGAGAGTGCGGATGATTCAGGCGGCGGGACAGTGCCTGAATCGCGGAATCGTCTTGTTGCTTCCGGTGGCGGCACTGTTCGGTATCTTTGTCGTTGTTCCGAATGCTTCCGCTGGGCCCGTTGTCGCGACCTTCACAAGCCCCCACATAGGAGGACCGGCGCCTACCTCGGGAGAGCACGGTTATTGGTTGGTGGGGTCCGATGGCGGAATATTCTCCTTCGGATCAGCTCAGTTCTACGGTTCAGCGGCCAACTTTCACCTTCAATCGCCGGTCGTTGGCATCACGCCCGCGGCTGATCGTGGCGGATACTGGCTCGTGGCATCAGATGGCGGCGTTTTCTCCTTCGGAGATGCGAACTTCTACGGCTCGGTTCCCGGTCTGGGCATTGCACCTGACGACTCACCCATCCTGCCCAGGCTGAACGGCCCCATTGTGGGCATGGTTCCCTCATATGACGGCCGCGGCTATTTCTTGGTCGCCGCCGATGGCGGTGTCTTCGCTTTCGGGGACGCCAAATTCGAGGGATCGTGCCCAGGTATCGGAGGCTGCTCGAGTGGCGTCGTCGCGGTGATGACAGACGGCAGTGGCAAGGGGTACTGGGTCGTCACCTATTCCGGCGACGTCTACGCCTTCGGTGACGCCACCAACTACGGAGAACCTGCGTCCTACTTGCCGTACGCAACGGAGGTTCTGTCGGCCGTGCGCACCCCGAGCGGAAACGGCTACTGGATTCTCTTCTCCAACGGTGAGATCTATACCTACGGCGATGCGGCCTATCTGGGGAGCCCATTTGGCCAAATTGAGTTCTCGAATCCCACTTCAGCGATCTTTGCCACCTCAGATGGAGGGGGGTACTGGGTGGTTACGTTCAATGGAACGGTGTACGCCTACGGCGACGCGCCGAATGACGGTGGCATTTCTGCCGCTCACCTCAACGGGTTGATCGTCGCAGCTGCTGGCTCGTGATGCGAGTCGGGGTCCGATACCCCGTAGCCGTCGGACTTGCCAGGCGTTGGCGGCTACCGGAAGTCCCGTGACGCGGGGACCGGGCCCAGCTCGATGGCGCCGATCCGCTCGGCGATGAGGTTGGTCGCCCCCTCGGATCGTTCGAGCCGGCCCCGCACCAGGAGTCCACGGGACGACCGGGCGACGGACTTCCAGCGGACCCACGCCCCCCGGGAGCACACCACGTTGATCATCCCGGTCTCGTCTTCGAGGTTCAGGAAGACGGCACCGTGGGCGCTCTCGGGTTGCTGCCGGTGGGTCACCACCCCGCCTACGGTGATCCGGCTGCCGGCCGGGACGGCATCCAGCTTGTCGGTCCGGGTCACCCCCAGGTCGTCGAGCCGGGACCGCATCAGCTCCATGGCGGTGGTGTCCGGGGCCATGCCCAGCGACCACAGGTCGTCGGCCACCCCCTCCAAGGGGGTGGGGGTCGGGAGCGGTGGCGGCTCCGATCCGGTGACCACTCCCGGGAGCCGGTCGGCGGTGGCCTGGGCCGCCGCCCCCGCTGTCCACACCCGCGATCGCCGGTTCCGCCCCCAGCCCGCCCGCCCGTTTCCGGAACTGCCGTTGGTGCCGGTGCCGTCCCCACCGGCGGGGGAGTCGGCCGACGAGTGGCCGGGGCGATGGGTGGACAGGCCATCGAGGGCCCCGGCGGTGGCCAGCGTCTCCAACTGGGCCCGGCTGACCCCGGCCCGGCGCACCAGGTCCTCCATCCCCGACCACGGCTGACCGTCGGCGATTCTCTCCGCCGTCTCGTCGCCGATCCCCCGCACCGACGACAACCCGAGCCGGATCGCCGGAGTCTCCCGGCCGCCCCCGCCGCCGTCCTCGAGCCAGGCCCCGGCCCGGCTGGCGTTCACGTCCGGACGGCGGATCTCCACCCCGTGCCGCTTGGCGTCGGCGATCAAACTCTGGGGCGACCAGAACCCCATGGGCTGGGCATTCAACAACCCGGCGGTGAAGGCGGCCGGGTAGTGCACCTTGCACCAGGCGCTGGAGTACACCAGGTAGGCGAACGCCACCGAGTGGCTCTCGGGGAAGCCGAAGTTGGCGAAGGCGGCCAGCGCGGCAAAGACCTGCTCGGCCACCTCCACCCCGACGTCCCGGGCGGCCATGCCGGCGAACAGGCGGCCGCGGAGCCGCTCCATCCGCTCCCCTGACCGCTTGGCGCTCATGGCCTGGCGCAGCTCGTCGGACTCGGCGGGGGAGAAGCCGGCCACGTCGATGGCGATCTGCATCAACTGCTCCTGAAACAGGGGGACGCCGAGGGTCCGCTTCAACGACGGCTCCAGCAACGGATGCAGATAGGTGACGTCCTCGGTCCCGTTCCGTCGCCGGATGTAGGGGTGCACGGCGTTCCCCTGGATCGGCCCGGGACGGATGAGGGCGACCTCGATGGCCAGGTCGTAGAAGCACCGGGGCTGCACCCGCGGGAGGGTGCCCATCTGGGCCCGGGACTCCACCTGGAACACCCCGACGGTGTCGGCCCGGCACAACAGGTCGTAGACCTCGTCCTCCTGGCCGAGATGGGCCAGGTCGATCTCGACCCCGTGGTACTCGCGCACCAGATCGACCATGTGGTGGAGGGCGGTGAGCATGCCCAGTCCGAGCAGGTCGAACTTGACCAGCCCGGCGGCGGCACAGTCGTCCTTGTCCCACTGGAGCACGCTGCGGCCCGGCATCCGGCCCCATTCCACCGGGCAGATCTCCACCACCGGGCGATCGCAGATGACCATGCCCCCCGAGTGGATGCCCAGGTGCCGGGGGAAGTCGACCACCTCGGTGGCCAGCTCCCGGACCAGCCGGGGGAGATCGTCACGATCGCCGACCGGCTCACCCCGCTGCACCGACTTCGACCACCCGTCCACCTCTTCCATGGAGTGTCCGAGGGCCTTGCCGATGTCGCGGATGGCCGACTTCGACCGGTAGGTGATGACGTTGGCGACCTGGGCGGCGTGCAGCCGGCCGTACCGCTCATAGACGTACTGGATGGCCTCTTCCCGCCGGCCCGACTCGATGTCCACGTCGATGTCCGGTGGCCCGTCGCGGGCGGGGGAGAGGAAGCGCTCGAACAGCAATCCGAGGGAGACGGCGTCGACGTTGGTGATGCCCAGCGCGTAACAGACGGCGGAGGTGGCCGCCGAGCCACGGCCTTGATAGAAGATGTCGTTCTGGCGGCAGAAGGTCACGATGTCCCACACGGTGAGGAAGTAGCCCGGGAACCCGAGGGCACCGATGACGTCGAGCTCATGGTCGAGCTGCTTCCAGGCCCCCGCCACCCGCTCGGCGTCCCGCGGGCCGTAGCGGTCGGTGGCGCCCCGGCGGACCAGCTCCACCAGCCAGGTCTGTTCGGTGTGGCCGGGCGGCACCGGGAAGTCGGGCAGCCGGGGCGCCACCAGGCGCAGGTCGAAGGCGCACTCCGCAGCGATCTCCGCCGCCCGCTCCACCGCCCCGGGCCAGCGGGCGAACCGCCGCCGCTGTTCGGCGTCACCCCGGAGGCAGGCGCTGGGGGAGGGGGGCAGCCAACCCTCGAGGTGCTCGAGCGACTCCCGGGCCCGCACCGCGGCCAGGGCGGTGGCGAGGGGGAAGCGGGAGGGGACGGCGTAGTGGACATTGTTGGTGGCCACCGGGGTGACCCCCCGCTCGATGGCCAACAGGGCCAGGGTGTCGTTGCGGGTGGTGTCGATGGGATCGCCGTGGTCCCACAGCTCCACCGCGATGCGGTCGCGACCGAACCGGTCGATCAGCTGGTCGAGAACCCGACCGGCGGTGGCCGGGCCGCCGGTGGTGACGGCGGTGGCCAGCGCCCCCTTCCGGCAGCCGGTGAGGATCTGCCAGTGGCCGTGGTGGCGGTCGGCCAGGTCATCGAGGGTGATGATGGGCTTCCCCTTCTCGCCCCCGGCCAGGTGGGCCTCGGCGATGCCGCGGCTGAGACGGGCATACCCTTCGGGGTCCCGGGCCAGCACCACCAGATGGGCGCCGTCGGGGTCGGGGACACCGGTGCGGGACGGGGCCGGGGTCCCGGCCCCGGTGACAGTGAGCTCGGCCCCGAACACGGTGGGGAGGCCGAAGGCGCGGGCCGCCTCGGCGAACCGGACGGCGCCGTAGAGACCGTCATGGTCGGTGAGGGCGACCGCGGAGAGGCCAAGCCGGACGGCTTCGGCGGCCAGCTCCTCGGGGTGGCTGGCACCGTCGAGGAACGAGAAGTTGGAGTGGGCGTGCAGCTCGGCGTAGGTCAATGGTCTCTCGAGGGATGTGGTCGGGTCAGTCGTAGGTGGCCTCCACCCACCACCGGCCCCGCTCGGCGAGGAGGAGGCAGGCATGAGTGCCGGTCACCACCTGCATGCGGGCACTCCGCCGGCGGGAGCGGGACCACCACCGTTCGTCGGACGGCCACGGCCCGGCCCAGGCGGTCACCCCCGTCCAGGGATGCCGTTCCACCGACAGGCGGCCGGGGATGGCGGTGAGGAGACCCCGGCCGGAGACGGCCACCGGGGTCCCGTCCCCGTCGACCAGCTCGGCCGGGAGGGGATCGGCATAGACGGTGGCGGGGGCCGGAGGTGGGATCCGACCCGGCCAGGGAGCGTGGACGGCGGAGGTGTCCGGCGCCTCGTGGGCATTCCAGGTGACGAACCGGGCCCGTTCGGACGGGCTGCGTCCCCCCTGGAGCCGGACGGTGACCACGCTGTCGGGACCCAGCAGATGCTGCACGGCGGCCAGGGCGCGGGCGGCGCGGGCATCGGTGTCACTCACCCCTCCCCAGAACCCGGACTGGCCGGCCACCACCGGGCCCCCGTTGCGCAGCCGGTCGACCCGCCGACCGGTGGCCGAGAGGCGCAGCTCCCCCGGCTCGCGGAGCTCGCCGCTCTGCCCGGAGGCCACCAGGTGGCAGACGACGCCGTCGGCCCCGAAGCGGCCGAGGACGTGGGGCTCGGGGAGGGCGGCGAAGTCCCCGATGGTGCGGAGGCCCAACCGCTCCAACAATTCGGCCAGCTCGGGATTTCCCAGTACCTCCACCGGGAACGGGGCGAGGAACTCCCGGGTCTTCCCGGGGGGGACGACCAGGCCGACCCGGGCGGCCAGGACCGCGGCGAACAACCCGTCGGCGATGCCCACCTCGACCGGGGTGACCTCGGCGGCCACCGCGGCGATCAACACCACCAGCGCCTCCTCGCCCCCGAAATAACGGGCTGGCCCGCGGGCCGGGAGCGAACAGATCCCGGGTCGGACGACGGTGATCCACGGGCAGTAGGCCTCCACCGCGCCGATCACCTGGATGAACTGCCGGAGCGTGGCTCCCCCCTCGTCCTCCTCGAGGAGCTCGGGGCAGCGGATAACCAGCAGGCGGTCCATGTTCAGCCCGTGGCCGTGGCCGTGGCCGCGGCCTCGAGGCTCTCGATCGATCCGGTGGGTGACGGCAACCACAGCTGCTGTACGACCGGGCGCGTCGCTGAACGACGGCCGGTGGCGGTCACCGTCATCCGCCGTCGGCGGAGGTATCCCTCACCGGTTCCAATGCCGTCCCAGTGGACGGCATCGATGGTCAGGCGCATGTCCGGACACTCGGGCCACCCGGCCCGCCCGGGCAGCACGATGAGGATCGCCCGGCGTTCTTTGGCCCGGGCGATCAGCCGCCGGGCCATGGCCGGCCGCGGGGGGAACGGCGGGGAGAGCACCACCAGGTCCGCCCCGTCGATCATGGCCGCGGTGGCCTCGGCCCACGCCGGGCCCGGCCGGGGCACCAGGGCGAACCGGACCAGATCGATCCCGAGGTCGCGGGCGGCCACCGCGCCCACCCCCGGGATCCCGACGGCCGCGCACCACGACCCGGCTTGCGATGCTCGGGCCAGCAGAGCCAGAGCCAGGGTGACCCCGCCGCCGACCACCCCTCCACCGCGGGTCCCATCGGTGGGGCCGACGGTGCCGCCGCCGGTGACGACGATGGTGCTGCCCCGCCGGAGACTCCGGTCGGGGAACAGGGCGTCGAGAGGTGCGGCTACCGGCAGCAGGCGGGTCTGGCTCGACGAGGTCGGCCGGGTCCGCTCGGCCAGGATGGCCAGGGACTCCTTGGTCTTTTCCCTGGTCAGAGCGGCACCAATCTGAGGGTTGGCCGATGATACGAACATATGTTCGTACAGTAGTCCGTCGCCGGCATGGGTGCCCCGGCGGGTTTCGGTGGCCTTCCCGGCGGGGCGCGGGTCCGGATTTTCGCGGCTTCCTGGTGCCTTGGTGAGACCTCATCGCGATCCTCGAAGGCTCGGCAAAAGATCTTCAAAAAATTTCTCTGATGTGCACCACATGAGCCGACCGGCTGGATACGATGTGGCCACCAGAGAGAGGAGGTGGTCCAACTGCACAATCAACGTTTTGGGATCCTGGAGGTGACTGGCCGCTAAGGCGGCCCGCTGTACCACCTGGCGAAATCCAGCCAGCACCCACTGGGCGACTTAGCCGGGCCCATATCCCACCCGGCGCAGTAGGGGACCCAGTGCCTTACTCAGCAAATGTTGCAAGCGACAGGGCGCCCTCCGGGGCGCTCTGTCGCGTTCCGGTGGCTCAGCCGGCGGGCACCAATACCGGATTGATGATCCGACCTATTCCTCCCAGTCGACCTGATCGGAGCGGTCGGGTTGGCGCTGGGTCCGGAACGGGGACAGGGGCGCGTCCACCAAGAGGAACCGCTGGACCGATGTGGTCTCCACCAGGTTCCGGCGTCGCCACTTGACCAGCGGTGGATGGGTCCGCCGGGCTTTCTCGAACTCGGCCCACTGTTCCCAGGTCGGGATGGCCCACAGCAAGAAGCACTCGGAGTCGTCGATCATCAGGGTCTCCCAGGCGCCCGCCAGCTCCCAGCCGAACTCCTCGTAGACGGGGATGGCCTCCTGCCGGACGACCTCCAGGTACTCGGCCGAGGTGCCGGGTGGTACCCGGATCCACTCGTGGGCGTAGGTCTCGCCGGTCACACCATCGGCGCACAGCTCGGCGCTCGTCCGGGTCCAGGGGGCGGGGGACAACAGGCGATCGATCCCACCGGATCGGAAGTTGGCGGCGGTGGCCCACCACTTGGCCAGTTTTGGGTCCTGCAAGGTGGTGTGGTTGAACTCGTACCGGAACGAGGTGGCCAGCCCGTCGAGACCTTCCTCTTCCCAGAGGTTGACCACCTCGGGCCACTTCCGGGTGCTCCCCACCACTCCCCATACCCCGTAGCAGAGCTGGTTGCGTTCCTCCTGGGCCGAGGGGCTGAAGTTGGCCGTCATGTGGTGCATGTAGTCGGCCCGGTGGTGCCCGATGATGTCGATGAACTCGTGGATGTACACCTTGTTGTTCACGGATTCACGCCCGGATGCCCGGGGCCCGGCTCCCGAAGATATCGATGGCCATCAACGCCCCCAGCTTCTCGGCGTTCCAACGCTGCTCGCCATTCGAAATGGTGGCGGTTTCGTGCCAGCCCTTCATGTGGAAGATCTTGTCGTGGATCACCCGGAACACCTGACCGGTGACGTACTGGGCCTCGTCGCTGGCCAGCCAGGCCACCAGGGGCGAGCTTCCGGCCGGATCCATGGGGTGGTACTGGTCCTCGGCCAGCTCGTCGGGCTCGAAGGCGTCCCCCTGGCCGCCGATGGTGGCCGTCAGCCGGGTCAAACCGCCGGGGCCGATGGCGTTGACGGTGACCCCGATATTGGCCAGCTCGAGGCTGGTCGTCTGGGTCAAGCCGACGATGGCTGCCTTGGCGGTGGCGTAGTTGCTCTGCCCGAAATTCCCCTGCAGACCGGCACCGGAGGTGGTGTTGATGATGCGGCCATGAATCGCTTCTCCGGCCTTGGCCCGCTCCCGCCAATGGATCGCGGCGAAGTGGGAAAGGAGCCAGGTGCCGCGGACGTGCACCCGCATGACGAGGTCGAAGTCCTCGGGCGACATGTTCCAGATGGCCCGGTCGCGGCCGATGCCGGCATTGTTGACCAACACGTCGAGCCGACCGAAGGTGCCGACGGCCTGGCCGATCAGCTCCTCGGTGGCGCCCTCGTCGCCCACGTCACCGTAATTGGCGACGGCGGTACCGCCTTGTTTCTTGATGAGATCCACGGTGAGGTCGGCATCGTTGCCGCGTCCCGTCCCGTCGACCGCGGCGCCGACGTCGTTGACGATCACCGTCGCCCCTCGGCGGGCCAGCTCCAGGGCGTGGCCCCGGCCGATCCCGTGACCGGCGCCGGTCACGACGGCCACCTTTCCTGCCAGGAACTGCTGCATCGACTTTCCTTTGTCAGTAGTTGAGATCCGAGGCCACGACGAGGCAGGCGGGTCTGGGCCCCGTCAACCCTTTCGGTCGGCCGCGGACCGATGGGATATTACATATAAAGGGTCTGCATGGAGTAAAGCAGTGACGGCCGATCTGCCCCGACCACCGCGATCTCGATGTCGGTGGTGAGCAAGGTGCCCTTGGGCCGGGCGACGGCTTCCACCAGCCGGTTGCGGCTGTGAACCCGGGAGCCGGCCGGCACCGGCCCGACGAACCGCAATTTGTCGGCACCGTAGTTGGCCGCATTGGTTTGCCCGGTGATCCTGATCTGGTCGCCGGCCATGAGGTGGGGGATGAGGCTGAGGGTGAGGAAGCCATGGGCGACCGGGCCGCCGAAGGTGCTCTCCCGGCGCGCCCGCTCCACGTCCACGTGGATCCACTGCCGGTCGCCGGTGAGCTCGGCGAACTGGTCGATCATCTCTTGGGTCACCGTCAGCTCCGGCCCCCACTCCCCGAACTCGTCGCTGGTGGCGGCGTTGAGCGCGTCGATGTCGTCGAACCGGATGGTCATCATGGCGTTGTCTCCTTGTCTGTCGACTTGTGCGGCGCCGGTCGGCTTTGGGCGCCGGTGCGGACCAGCTCCTCGGCTCGACTTCGTAGCTCGGGCTTCTGGACCTTGCCGGTCGAGGTGGTGGGCAGGGCCTCAACCAGTTGCACGTAGCGGGGGGCCTTGAAGTTGGCCATCTGCTCGCGGCACCAGGCGATGAGCTCGGCGGGGTCGGGGCGCTGTCCGGACCGGGGGACGACGAAGGCGGCTCCCACCTCGCCCATGCGCTCGTCCGGGGCGCCGACCACCGCGACCTGGGCGACATCGTCTCGGCGCAGGATGATGGACTCCACCTCGGCGGCCGAGACGTTGAACCCGCCCACGATGAGGATGTCCTTCTTGCGGTCCACGATGCGCAGGTAGCCGTCCTCCCCCAGGTAGCCCACGTCTCCGGTGTGGAGCCAACCCCCGGCATCAATGGCCGTCGCCGTCGCCTCCGGGGCGTTGAAGTACTCGTTCATCACGTTGAACCCGCGCACCAGGACCTCACCCGGCTGGCCGGTGGCCTGATCCTTCCCGTCGTCGTCGACGATCCGGAGGGCCAGGCCGTCCAGCGGGTGGCCGACGGTGGTGGCGATCGTCTCAATGGTGTCGGACGGCTCGCAAATGGTCACGGTGCCGTGGGTCTCGGTCAGCCCGTAGGCAGTGAGCACTGTGTCCAGCCCGAGGTCGGATTTCATCCGGGCGATGAGCTCAACCGGCACGACCGCCGCACCCGTCACCGACAGCCGGAGCGAGTCGAGCCGGAACGAGGCGAAGTCCGGGTGGTTGAGGATCGACTGGAAGATCGACGGCGGTCCGGGCAAGACGGTGATCTCCTCTTCGGCGACCCGATCGACGACGGATTGGACTTCGAACACCGCGTGGGGCACCAGGGTGACCCCCCGGATGAACGCGGCCAGCACCCCCGACTTGAGGCCGGCGGTGTGGAAGAAGGGGTAGACCACCAGCATCCGATCACCCTCCCCGAGGCCGACCCCCCTCGACCACTGGAGGTAGGTCTCCACGCTGGCACCGTGGCGGAGCACGGCTCCCTTGGGGAGACCCGTGGTCCCGGAGGTGAAGATGACGTCACTGGGGTCATCGGGGTCGATGGCGGTCTCCCGGGCGGCGGCTTCCTCCGCGGTGACCTGGTCGGCCCGGTCGATGAACGACGACCAGGAGGTGGACCCCGGCGGGACCGGTCCACTCATGACCACGGTCTCGCGCACGCCGTCGAGACCTTCGCGCCCGTCGAGCAACTCCACGTAATTGGTCCCGAGAAAATCGGTGACGGTGAAGAGCATGGTCACTTCGGCGGCGCGCAGCAGACCGGCGGCCTCTTCCCCTTTGTACCGCGTGTTGATCGGCACCAGGATGCCGCCGACGCCGTATACGGCGAAGGAGGTGACGATCCAGTCGAGCCCGTTCGGCGCCCAGATGCCGACCCGGTCTCCGGGTTGGACGCGGCTGGCGATGAGCGCCCGCTCGACGAGCTCAACGGACGCGGCGATGTCGGCAAAGGTGGGCCGGGATGCCCCCTCCACCACCGCCTCTCGGGTCTCGAACCGCTCGGCCGCGGCCCGGACCACTGACGGGATCGTGGGCATCTTCATCGGTGGGTCGGCTTGCGGGTCATTGGCCTCCGCCCGGCTCCACCCACCGGGCCTCTCGCTTCTCCGCGAAGGCCCGCGGCCCCTCTTCCTGGTCGGGGTGGCCCCACATGCCGACCAACTCGGTGGCGCCGGCCTTGCAGGCGTCGCTGAGCCCGAGCTCCAACGCCCCCCACAGGGCCCGCTTGGTGGCGGCCATCGCCGCCGGGGAGTTCTTGGCGATCTTCTCGGCCAGCTCCTGGGCCGCCTCCCGAAGGCGCTCGGGCGGGTCGACGATCTGGCTGATCATCCCCAGCTCGTAGGCCCGCTGGGCGTCGATCCGCTCGTATCGTCCCACCAGGGCCATCCGCATCACCGCCTCCACCGGCATCTTCCTGATCAGCCCGATGGCCTCGATGGCCACCACCTGGCCGACCGACACGTGGGGGTCGAAGAAGGTGGCGTCGGAGGCTCCCATCACGATGTCGGCGTCGGCCACCCAGTGGAAACCACCGCCGGCGCAGATGCCGTTCACTGCGGTGATGACTGGCTTGGCCACCTTCTGGTGCCAGGCGGTGAAATGGATGTCGAGATCCTCGAGTCCCTCCCGGTAGCGCTCCATGCCGACGCCGTCGCCGGCGATTTCGGTCACGTCCACCCCGGTCTGAAACGCCCGGCCCTCGCCGGTGTGCACGATGACCCGCACCTCGGGGTCCTGGTCGAGCTCGATCCAGGCCTGGGCGAACTCGTCGCGCATCCGCGCGTTCATGGCATTCAGCTGCTCCGGGCGGTTGTTGATCAACCATCCGACCTTGCCATGGCGTTCGACGGTCAGGCACTCGTAGCTCGAGTACGGCATGTGCTCCTCCTAAATCTCGGCGCGGCGCCGACGATCGAAATCGTTCACGTCGGGGGCGCCGACGCTCCGGGCTCCACCCACCGGGGCTCTCGCTTCTCCGCGAAGGCCCGCGGCCCCTCTTCCTGGTCGGGGTGGCCCCACATGCCCACCAGCTCGGTGGCGCCCGCCTTGCAGGCGTCGGTGAGCCCGAGCTCCAACGCCCCCCACAGGGCCCGCTTGGTGGCGGCCATCGCCGCCGGGGAGTTCTTGGCGATCTTCTCGGCCAGCTCCTGGGCCGCCTCCCGGAGCCGCTCAGGCGGGTCGATGATCTGGCTGATCATCCCCAGCTCATAGGCCCGCTGGGCATTGATCCGCTCGTACCGTCCGACCAGCGCCATCCTCATCACCGCCTCCACCGGCATCTTCCGGAGCAGCCCGATGGCCTCGTAGGCGGTGACCTGACCGATCGAGACGTGGGGATCGAGGAAGGTGGCGTTGGACGAGGCCATCACGATGTCGGCGTCGGCGACGAAATGGAGCCCTCCTCCCGCACACACCCCGTTCACCGCGGCGATGACCGGCTTCCAGACCCGGTTGTGCCATGCGGTCAGCCGAAGCTCGGCCCGTTTCGTCCGGCGGGACTGCTCCCGAAGGGCATCGGGGTCCTTGGCCAACTCCACTACATCCAGCCCGGTCTGGAAGGCGTGACCCGCTCCGGTGTTCACAATGACCCGCACCGACGGGTCGGCGTCCAGCTCCCGCCAGGCGACTTCGAGTCCGTCGAGCATGGCCGCGTTCATGGCGTTGGCCGAACCGGGTCGGTTGAAGATCAGCCAACCGACCGGTCCGTGGCGCTCGATGACAAGGGTCTCGCCGGTGTCCTTGGTCTGGGGCCCGGTCTCGGTGCGGCTACTCATGGGTTCTCCTGTTGTCACGGAATACCGACCTTGTCGACCTCGCCGCTCCGGGCCAGATTGTATATCGTATGAACTGGATCGGGAGGCGGAGCCGGATCCGACCTGGGCAGCCGGAGCTCTGATCCGCTCACCCCGATGACGAACCGCCATCGACGACCGGCCGGAAGTAGGGGAGTTTGATTTCGTCGTTGACGGGATGGAATTCGACGGCCACTTCCATTCCTTCGGCCAGGCCGTCCGGCTCGCAGCCGATGACCGAGCTCACCACGCAGATGTCTTCGTCGAGTTCGACGATGGCCACCGAATAGGGAACCTCGAAGACCGGGGTCTGGGGACGCCAGACGATCGTCCAGCTGTAGAGGCATCCCCGGCCCCGGCTCCGTTCCCACCGCAATATGCGGCTGTGGCAGCGCCAGCAGATGCGGGCGGCGTCGGCGATGGCCAGGTGGCAGTTCGAACACCGGAGGAACAGAAGCTCTTCCCGGGCACAGCCTTCCCAGTACGGCGCCGAGAACCTCGACGGCACCGGGGCCGGCGTGCCCGGGGGTTGGGGGCGGAGCCGGGTCATGGCCGCACCGAGCCGACCAGCATGACGTCGTTGAAGAGCGCTCCCGAGCCCCCGTTGGAACACAGGGCGACCTCGGCGCCGGTCACCTGGGCGGAGGCGCAGGTACCCCGGACCTGCTGGACGCTCCGGATGACCCGCTGGAGCATCTGGGTGGAGTTGCCGGGATGAGCAAAGGACATGGTGCCCCCGTCGGTGGTCACCGGGAGCCGTCCTCCGGGGCGGATGGTGCCGTCGGAGACGAACGCGCCCCCTTCCCCATCCGGGCAGAAGCCGAAGGCCTCGAGCTGGCGGATGATCTCGAACGAGAACGGGTCGTACAGTTCGCAGACGTCGACGTCAGTGGGGGAGAGTCCGGCGGTGACGAACGCCGCGGCTGCCGCCCGGCGCCCCACATAGCCAGCGGGGACGTCCTGGCCGGGTCGGCCGGTAAAGTCCCAGATCGGACCGTGCTGGTAGGAGGGGCCGTAGGCGTCACTGCCGCCCCCCAGGATCCACGCCGCCGGTTGTTTCAGGTCGGCGGCCCGCTCGGCGGTGGTCAAGACCAGACCGCAGCCCCCCTCGGAGGTGGTTGAGCAGTCGAGCAGATGGAACGGCTCGGCGATCGGCCGGGAGGCGAGGATGTCCTCGGGGGCGAACGGGCCGCGCTCGAAGTAGACGGCCTCCGGGTTCAGGTGCCCATTGTTGCGGATGGTGGCCGCCACCTCCGCCAGCTGCCCAGGGGTGGTACCGAACGTCAGCATGTGCCGTTTGGCCATCAAGGCAAACTCGACCGCGGTGAACATCCCGTAGCCGACCACGAATTCGTTGGTGGGACGGGTCCAGGGGGCGGTGGACGCCCGGTCGGTGTAGATGCCGGCACTTCCGCCGACCACCAGCACCACCTGGCACTGTCCGGTGGTGATGAGGGCGGCAGCCTCGAGGACGGCGGGGATGCCCAACCCATTGGGCGAGCGTCGGCAGGGACCCAGACGGAGCTCGTAGGCGAGCTCGCCCGCTCGCTCGCCGATGACTCCGTCGACGTCGGCAACCCCGAGCCCAGCGTCGTCCAATGCCCCGAGGGCCCCTTCGATGGCAATGGACAGCGAATCGTGGTCAGGCAGGCTGCGAGCCTGGACGGTGTTGGAGACGCCGGCGATGGCCGCGTTGTGAAACGGGTGGGCCACCGCTAGTTGGCCATCTGGTCGGGTGCGATGTCCGGTCTCCTCCGGGTTGCGATGCAAGCGACACCGTCGACGGTGTCCTCCTCGGTCCGTAAATGTACTTCGACGCATCCATCGGTCGGCGTGGTCGCATCGCCGGCTCCTTCGTGGTTCGTCAGCTTGGGCACGTCGAGCGCCAGGGGTAAGGTAAGGCAAGTTCTGACGCACCGTCAGATACAGAGAATGGGTGTGGGCGATGCCGACTATTCCGAAGATCATCAGCGTCGATGACCATGTTGTCGAACCCTCCCACGTCTGGAAGGACTGGATGCCCAGCCAGTTCGTCGATCGCGCCCCCCGCATCGAACGACGGGGTATCGGGCCGATGGTCCACGTCGGTGGGGGCACCTATGAGGTCAGCTGGGACCCCAACGGCCCCCAAGCCGACTGCTGGCTGTTCGAGGATCTGGTCTATGTGCACAAACGCCATGTGGCCGCGGTGGGTTTCGACCGCGATGACATGACCATGAGCCCGATCACCTACGACGAGATGCGCCCAGGCTGCTACCAGCCGAAGGCCCGGATCGACGACATGGAGTTGAACCACGTGGAGGCGTCGTTGTGCTTCCCCACCTTTCCTCGCTTCTGCGGCCAGACCTTCACCGAGGCGACCACCGACCGCGAGCTGGGTATGGCCTGTGTCCGGGCATACAACGACTGGATGGTCGAGGAGTGGTGCGGCGACAGCGGCGGCCGGCTCATCCCGCTGTGCCTGATCCCGCTGTGGGACGCCGAGCTGGCGGCCAAAGAGGTGCGCCGGAACGCAGCCCGGGGTGTCCGGGCGGTGTGCTTCAGCGAGATCCCTCCCCACCTGGGCCTGCCCAGTATTCATTCAGGGTATTGGGACCCGTTCTTCGCCGCCAGTGCGGAGACCGGCACCGTGGTCTGCATGCACATCGGCTCGTCGTCGAAGATGCCGGCCACCTCGGGCGACGCCCCCGCCTCGGTGGCGGCCACCCTGTCGTTCGGGAACGCCATGGCCTCGCTGGCCGACTTCCTGTTCTCTGGGGTGCTGATCCGATTCCCGTCCCTCAAATTGGCCTATTCCGAAGGCCAGATCGGCTGGTTGCCCTACATCCTCGAGCGGGCCGATGACGTGTGGGAGGACCACCGGGCCTGGACCGGGTCGCACGACCTGGTACCCGAGCCGCCGTCGACCTACTACTACCGCCAGGTGTTCGGCTGCTTCTTCAAGGACCGGCACGGCCTCGAGTCGCTGGACCGGGTCGGTGTCGACAACGTCACCTTCGAGACCGACTACCCGCATACCGATTCGACCTGGCCGGACACCAAGAAGGTGGCGGAGGAGATGATGGCCGACCTCTCCGACGAGCAGATCTACAAGATCGTCCGCGGAAACGCCATCCGGATGCTCGACCTCGACCTCGATCGTTGACCTGCGGGTTGGCCCTCGGAAGGATTTGCACATGAACTTTGACGACAGCGCCGACGACTCTGAGTTCCGGCGCGAGGTGTCGGCCTGGCTGGCGGATCACGCCCAACTTCGCACCGGACTCGACGACTGGTCACGCAACCACGAGCACCCGGATTACGTGAAGCGGTGCCGGGAGTGGCAGTACTCCCTCTACGAAGGAGGTTGGGGGGCGATTACCTGGCCCGCCGAGTACGGCGGCCGGGGGGACAGCTCGTGGCACCAGACCATCTTCAATCAGGAAGCCGCCAAGTACGACGTCTCGGTGGGTGCCTTTGCCGTCGGCATCGGCATGTGCGGGCCGACCCTCATCGCCCACGGCAACGAGGAGCAGAAGCAGCAGCACCTGGGGGCCATGCTCCAGGGCGAAGAGGTGTGGTGCCAGCTGTTCTCCGAACCCGACGCCGGGTCCGATCTGGCCGGTCTGAAGACACGAGCCCAACGCGATGGCGACCAGTTCGTCGTCAACGGCCAGAAGGTATGGACCTCGGGTGCCCAGCACAGCGACTGGGCCATTTTGATCGCCCGCACCAATCCGGACCTGCCCAAGCACCGGGGCATCACCTACTTCCTGTTGGACATGCGGACTCCGGGTATCGAAGTCCGCCCGCTCCGCCAGATCACCGGCTTCGCCCATTTCAACGAAGTGTTCCTCACCGATGTGGCCGTCCCGGTGGAGAACGTGGTGGGGACCATCGACAACGGGTGGGCAGTGACCCACACCACGCTGAGCAACGAGCGCACGCTCATCGGTGGCGCCGGACAGGGCATCACCGCCGACCAGGTCCTGGACCTGGCTCGCCGGTTGGGCGGGAACCGCGACCCGTTGGTTCGGCAGCACGTCGCCGCCTTTTACACCCGCATACAACTGCTCCGATTCATGAACTACCGCGTGCAGACCGCCCTTTCCCATGGGCGCCAGCCCGGCCCGGAGGCGGCGACCACCAAACTGCTGGTGTCCCAGCACATGAGCCTGACCGGCGACCTGCTCATGGAGCTGGTCGGCGCCAACGGCATGCTGGCCGATGGCAGTGCCATCGACAGCGGCGCCTGGGAGACCGCCTTCCTCAATCAGTGGATGTCGAAACTCGGCGGTGGGACCGACAACATCCAACGGAACTCGCTGGGTGAGCGGGTCCTCGGCCTGCCCCGGGAACCGCGCACCGACAAGGATGTGCCCTTCAGCGCGCTGGCCTGAGGTCGTTGGTCGATCCCCATTAGGGTCCAGTTCGGCCGATCGGAGACGCCATCATGACCAAACCCCCGGAACTGTCAACCAGCCTGCCCACCTTCGCCGCGGAGGAACCCGAGGATTGGTCGCAGGTGATCGAATTCGCCCGGGCGGCGGACCAGGCCGGCTTCGACCGGTTGGTGATGTCCGACCACATCGTGTTCGGCGAGCATCTCGATGCCTACGGTGATCCGTCCAACGGTGGATCTCGGGGCGGTCGGCAACCCACCGGCCCCGACGGATCCTGGCTCGAGCCTCTGGCCACCATCGCCCACCTCACGGCGTTGACCACCCGAGCCCGGTTCGCCACCAGCATCCTGGTGGCGGCCTTGCGGAGACCGGTGGCATTGGCGAAGACCGCCGCCACCATTGACGTCTTGTCCGGGGGTCGTCTCGATCTCGGCGTGGGGGTCGGCTGGCAACGGGAGGAATACGAGGCGGCCGGGCTCTCCTTCGAGGGTCGGGGCCGGCAGCTCAACCACACCATCGAGGTATGCCAGGCCCTCTGGCAGAACCAGACGGCAAGCTACGACAGTCCCGAGCTGTCGTTTGCGAACATCCACCAGATGCCCAAACCGACCCGACCCGGAGGGGTGCCGATCTGGGTGAGCGGGACGGTCAACCCCCGGTCGATGGATCGATTGGCTCGCTATGGGTCCGGGTGGATCCCGTGGGGAGACGACGCCGCCGACATCGAGGCGGGCATCGCCCGGATGCGAGCTGCCGTCGCCGATCGTGACCGCGATCCAGGAGACCTGGGAGTGGTGGGTACCTTGCGGGCGGTGAAGGGTGATGACGGCGCCCTCGATCTCGAGCAGACGATGGAGCCGGTTCCGAAGCTGCACCAGGCGGGGGTCACCGATTTCCGGATTGGGCTGAAGCCGCCCCGAGGTGAACAGGCCGCCGTCGAGTACCTCGCCCCGGTGGTCACCGCCTTCCGCTCGAGGGCAGAAGGATGGACCTGAGCAGGTAGCTCCGGGAGGCGGCCAGTGAGTCCCCGGCGACGAGTGGATGACCAGGAATTATGGTTCGATCCGGCAGAATGTATTTATTATTGAATCCGTATCCACCCTGTCCACCGGCCTCGAGCCTGTGCCATACTCCTTGGCTTGTGAGCGGTGTTTCGAGAGACTCGAGGTCCTGTCGTGAGTGAAGGCGGCAGGATCACCGACGAGGCGATCGACCGGCTTCGACAGCGGATCGGAATCCCCGAGCCGCACCCGGTGGCTCCGCACTACACCCGCCCCGGGGTCGATGCCTTCCGTCACGTGGCCGAGTGCTACGGCGATGACAACCGTTTGTGGTGGGATGAGGACTATGCCGGCGCCACCGTGTGGGAAGGAGTCATCGCCCCACCGCCGCTGGTGGGGGGCGATTCCCTGATCGGCGTCGATGAGGTGCCCGAAGTGGCCCCCGAAGTCCGCGACCTGATGCGGGGCGACCCGCTCCGCGGCGTGCATGCCTTCTACTCGGCCAGCGCCCGAGAATGGTGGGCCCCTCTCCGTCCGGGCCGGCGGGTGGCGCGGCGCAATGCGCTGGTGGGCGTCCTCGACAAGCCGAGCCAATTTGCCGAGCGAGCCGTCCACGAGTGGACCGGCCAAGTCTTCCAGGACGACCAGGGCACCATTCTCTCCGGCCAGTACCGGTTGATGATCCGCACCGAGCGGACCAAGGCGCGGGAGAAAAGGAAGACGGACGACACCCTCGAACGTCGCCCCTATACGGATGAGGAGATCGAAGCCATCGACGCCCAGTACGGCGGGGAGGGCCCCAGAGGCTCGGCCCCCCGTTGGTGGGAGGACGTCGCGGAGGGAGACCCGGTCGGGCCCATGGTCAAGGGGCCGCTCACCGTCACCGACATGATCTGCTGGCATGTGGGCATGGGCATGGGGCTCTATGGCGTCAAGCCCCTCCGGCTGGGTGCCCGGAACCGCAAGCGCATTCCCCGCTTTTTCCACCGGGACGACCTCAACGTCCCCGACGTGATGCAGCGGGTTCACTGGGACCCCGAGTTCGCCCAGCGGGCGGGGAATCCGACCACCTTCGACTACGGGAGGATGCGGGAGACCTGGCTCATCCATCTGTGTACCGACTGGATGGGTGACGACGCCTGGTTGTGGAAGCTCGACTGCGAATTCCGGAAGTTCAACTTCGTGGGCGACACCCAGTGGCTGGGCGGAACGGTCAGCAGGAAGTATCTGGCCGAAGGCGGGCGTCCGGTGGTCGACCTCGAGTTGTCGGCCCAGAACCAACGCGGGGAGATCACCACCCCGGGCCATGCCACCATCATGCTTCCCAGTCGGGAGCACGGTCCGGTCGTTCTTCCCGATCCGCCGGGCGGTGCCACCGACCTCGACGGGGCCCTCCGGGCCATCGCCTTCGACTTCGCCGACGGCACCGCGGCGCCGCTCCGATGACGGTCGAGCCCTATCGACCGGTCGATGGCCTGTCGGTCGAGGTGATTGACGCGGTGCTCCGGTTGCAGCTCGACCGCCCTGCCCAGCGCAACGCCATCAACGACACCATGATGGCGGCCCTCATCGAGGCGGTGGACGCCTCCGGACGGGATGAGGGTGTCCGGGTGATTCACATCGCCGGCCGCGGCGACCATTTCTGCGGGGGCGCCGACATCGTGGCCCGCAACGCCGGCGATCAGAGCCGGCCCCGGGTGGGCGGCATCCAGCGCCGGCTGCCTTCCCAGGCCCACCGGCTGCTTCCCCTCCTCTGCACCGTGCAGGTCCCGGTGGTGTGCGCGGTCCAGGGATGGGCAGCGGGCATCGGGATGCAGATCGCCGCCGCCGCCGACTTCACGGTGGCGGCCAACGATGCGACGTTTTGGGAGCCGTTCTCCTCCCGCGGGTTCACCCCCGACAGCGGAGCCACCTGGTTACTCCCGCGAGCCGTGGGGATGGCCCGGGCCCGGGAGCTCCTGTTGCTCGGCCGCAAACTGCGCGGCACCGAGGCCGCCGAATGGGGTCTGGTCCACCGGGCCGTCCCGGCGGGCGAGGTGGACCAGGTGGCCGACGAGCTGGTGGCCACCCTGGCCGCGGGACCGACGGTCGCTCTCGGGCTCACCAAATGGCTGCTGCACGCCGGGGCGTCGCAGCCGCTGGACGAGCAGCTTCGCAACGAAGGGTTCGCGATGGAGATCTCCTCCCGGAGCGAGGACTTCCGTGAGGGTCTGGGCGCGTTCAAGGACCGCCGGCCTCCGGAATTCAAAGGACGCTGATGGCCGCCACGGAGGAGAGGACCTTCGTGACCGGAGTACCCGCCGGAGAGTTGACCGCCCGGGCCCGCCAGTGGGTGGACGCTCACGTTCCTGAGGCCTGGCGCCGGGCGGCCGGCGAAGGTGGGGCGTCCGCCATCCGCAAAGTCCGGCCCCGGGCCGACTACGAAGCCTGGTATCCGGTGTTCGCGGCGTCGGGCCTGGTGGCGCCGACCTGGCCGGTGGAGTACGGCGGGGCAGGTCTGACCCCGTCCGAGGCCCGGACGGTGGAAGTCGAACTGGCGCCGTACAACCTGGGCCGACTCAACCCGCTGGGGCTGAGCCTGGCCGCGCCCGCCCTCTTCGCCTTCGGCACCGAGGCGCAGCGGCTGCGCTATCTCCCTCCCATCGTTCGGAACGAGGAGGTCTGGTGCCAACTGTTCAGCGAGCCGGGTGCGGGTTCGGACCTGGCCTCGTTGGCCACCCGGGCGGAACGGGACGGCGACGAGTGGGTGATCACCGGTCAGAAGGTGTGGAACACCTGGGCCCACCTGGCCGACTTCGGGGTGTTGCTGGCCCGCACCGACGTGGAGGCTCCGAAGCGGCAGGGGATCACCTACTTCCTCGATCGGCATGCACGAGCCCGGCGTCGAGGTCCGCCCGCTCCGGCACATCACCGGCGAGATCGACTTCAACGAGGTGTTCCTCGACGGGGCCCGGATCCCGGACGCCCAACGGGTGGGGGAGGTGAACGCCGGATGGAAGGTGGCCAACGCCACCCTTTCCGGCGAGCGACAGATGGTCTCGGGCTCCGGCTCGGGTGGTGTCGACCGGATCGGCGGGGGCGGGGCCGAGCGGCTGGTCCGCCTGGCCCGGCGGATCAGCGCCGATGGGCACCCCGGGGGTTGGGACGATCCGAAGGTGCGCCAGAAGCTCATGCAGGTGTTCAGCGAGGAGCGGATCCGCAACTGGACCAACCAACGGATTCGAGCCGGGATCAAGGCCGGCCGCTCGCCGGGACCGGAGAGCTCGGTGGGCAAAGTCCACCAGGGCGACCTCAACCAGCGGATGCAGGTGCTGGCCACCGACCTGCTCGGCGCGGGTGCGGTCGCCTGGTCGGTGGGACGGGGCGAAAGTGTCGGGGCCAACGGTGTCAACGACGCGGGGGAGCGTTATGCCGAGTCGCTCCCTTACGAGGTGAAGGGGATGCTGCGGAGTCGGGCCAACACCATCGAGGGCGGAACCACCGAGGTGAACAAGAACATCATTGCCGAGCGCGTCCTCGGGCTTCCCCGTGAGCCCGACCCCTGGCAGAAGTCTCCCTGGCGAGAGGTCCCCCGGAGCTGACGCCAAGCCGGCGGGCCGAGGTCCGAGCCCGCCCGGACCAACCGTATATAATATTCCGATGACCTCTGCGTTTGGCCCCCGCCCCGATGTCAGTGACGAGTTGCTGGCCCGGATCCCGCCCATTGTCGACCTCGACGCCCATCTGGTGGAGCCCGAGGACGTGTGGACGAGCCGGCTCCCGGCCAAGTACCGGGAGATCGGTCCCCGTGTCGAGTACCTCCCCGGGGGAACGCCGGTCCTCCAAGGCGGCGGTTACATCGAGGAGCCGGGCACCGAGGGCCCTCCGGTGGCGTGGTGGTTCTACGAGGACCACCGGTATTCGGTCAAGCGGCTGATTGCCGCCGCCGGTTATCCGGCCGACGAGATCTCCATGCAGGGCATCACCTTCGACCAGATGCGTCCCGGCTGCTGGAAGCCGAAGGACCGGCTGGCCGACATGGACCTCAACGGGATCGACGCCCAGTTGTGCTTCCCCAACTACCCGCGTTTCTGCGGGCAGCTGTTCATGCGGGCCAAGGACAAAGAGTTGGCCCTGCTCTGCGTCAAGGCCTACAACGACTGGATGGTGGACGAGTGGGCGGGGGACAGCGGCGGGCGTCTGATCCCCCTGTGCCTGGTGCCTCTGTGGGATCCCACGCTGGCCGCCGACGAAGTCCGCCGCAATGCCGCCCGGGGCGTGCCCGCCGTCTGCTTCAGCGAGCTGCCGACGTTCCTGGGGCTCCCCAGCATCTACTCCGGGCATTGGGATCCCTTCTTCGCCGCCTGTGCCGAGACCGGGACGGTGGTGGCGTGCCACATCGGGTCGGGCACCAAGACGCCTCAGACCAGCCCGGATGCTCCTGACGCGGTGGCCGGGACCATCATCTTCGGGAACAGCGTCGGCTCGATGAGTGATTTCCTCTACTCCGGTGTCTTCCTCCGGTATCCCAACCTCAAGCTCCTCTACGCCGAGGCGCAGATCGGTTGGATCCCCTACCTCCTGGAGCGGATCGACGACGTGTGGGAGACCCACCGCGGGTGGAGCCACAGCCAGGAGTACACCAAGGAGAAGCCCTCCGCCATGTACGGGGACCATGTCTACTCGACCTTCTTCAAGGATTCGGTGGGCATCCAGTTGCTCGACCGGGTCGGCGAGGACAATGTGATCTTCGAGAGCGACTACCCCCATCAGGACGGCACCTGGCCCTTCACCCGGCACGAGGCGGCCAAGCAGTTCGGTCACCTCGACCAGCCGGTGATCGACAAACTCGCCCGGGGCAATGCCATCCGCCTTCTGGGCCTCGATCGACGCTGACCTGGGCGGACGCCTTTCCGCCTCCGGCTGGGTCCCAGCTGCCATAGTAAGTGCTATGGTTTATGGTGCTGGGCAACGCATGTGAGAAGAGGGAGGCGCCGAATGGCTGGTGTGTTCGAAGGTCTGCAAGTCCTCGACCTCTCCTGGGGCAGCGCCGGGCCGATGACGACGATGTTCCTGGCCGACAACGGTGCCGCGGTGACCCGCATCGAGCCCCCGGATGGCGATCCGTTCCGGGACCAGTCCGGCTACCGGGTGTGGCATCGCGGCAAGCGCAGCGCTCGCCTCGATCTCCACTCCGAGGACGGCCGCCAGACATTTCTGGCGCTGGCCCGATCGGCCGATGTCGTGGTCGACAGCTTCTCTCCTGGCGTCGCCACCCGGCTCGGCGTCGATCATGAGAGTCTGATCCAGATCAATCCCCGTCTCATCACCTGTTCCATCACCGGGTACGGAGACCACCCCCAGCACCGGGACCGCCCCGGCTATGACGGTCTGGTCGCCGCCCGGACCGGACTGCTCTACGACCAGAAAGGGCGGAGGGGCTCCGCCATGGAGTACATCTGCGGCCGTCCCGGTCCCCACCCGGAGTTCGACGGTCCGGAAGGGCTGGTCCGGGGCGCCGACCGCGAGGGCCCGGTCTTCCCGAGAACTCCGTGGCCGAGCATCGGTGCGACCTACTTCGCCACCCTCGGCATCGCCGCCGCCCTCCGGGCCCGGGAGGTCAGCGGGGAAGGGCAGCGGGTCACCACCTCGCTCCTCCAGGGCGCCCTGGCCGCCGTCTCCCTCAACTGGCAGCGGGTGGAGAACCCTGACGCTCCGCTGTACTGGATGTGGCCGATCGACTCGAGGTCGATCGAGGGGATCTACCAGTGCGCCGACGGCCGGTGGGTGCACCATTGGACGGTCCGGCCCCGATGGGTGCTGGAGTCGGCCGAGAACGACGAACTCGGCGCGGTGGAGCTCGATGCCGCCTATCGCGACGACCCGGACCGGGTGTCGATGGAGCCCGACGGCCTCCTCACCGGGATCTTCCTCCACCCCTTGCTGACCGAGGCATTCAAGAAGTTCCCGTCGGCGGAATGGGAGAAGGCCGCCGAGGCGGCCGGCATCGGCGTCACCACCGTCCGTTCTCCCGCAGAAGCGCTGGCCGATGAATCGTTCCTGGCCGATGGTTGTGTGGTCGAAGTCGACGATCCGGAGGTCGGTCGCATCCGGCACGTGGGTCCGCTGCTGGAGTTCTCGGCCACCCCCGGTGGAGTATCCGGCCCGGCGCCGCGTTCGGGTGAGCACACCGCCGAGGTGCGGGCCGAAGCCGAACGGGCCGGGGCCATGCCGGCCGCGGCCTTCCTCGACCATGCCGACCGCGGGTTGACCCACCCGTTGCGGGGCATCCGGGTGCTCGACCTGGGGCTCGGTGTCGCCGGGCCCTATCACCGGGAGGGTGCTGGCCGACCTCGGTGCCGACGTGATCAAGGTCAATGCCGCTGCACGACACCTACTGGGCCGGCACCCACATGGGGCTCGGTACCAATCGGGGCAAGCGGAGCATCGCGCTGAACCTCAAGCACGAGGGCGGCCGCGACGCGCTGGAGAGGCTCATCGAGACCGCCGACGTCGTCACCACCAACTGGCGGCCGGGTGCCGCGGCTCGACTCGGGCATCGACTACGACACCCTCGCACCGGCGCTATCCCGCGCCTCGTCTACTGCAACACCCGGGGCTACGAGAAGGGGCCGCGATCGGAGCTGCCCGGGACGGATCAGAACGCCGCCGCCCTCACCGGCACCGAGTGGGAGGACGGCGCCTGTGACGCCGGGAACCCGCCGCTGTGGAGCCGCTCGAACATGGGCGACACCGGGAACGCGCTGCTGGCGGCCATCGCCATCATCGCGGCGCTCTACCACCGCGACAAGACGGGCGAGGGCCAGGCGGTCAGCACCTCGATCGTCAACGCCGGTTTGCTCCACACGTCGTATGCCTGGATCCACGCCGACGGAACACCGGGAGACTGGGGCCACGTCGACGGTGACCAGTTCGGGCTGTCGCCGTTCTACCGGCATGTACCAGTGCTCGGATGAGACCTGGCTGTTCCTGGCGGCGGTGTCGGACGCGGAGCGGGCCCGGCTGTGGCGGTAATGGACGGACTCGAGGCGGTCTCCGGCAACTCCGAACGAGAAGCCGAGTTGCTGGCCGGAGCGTTTCGGAGCCGGACCGCGGCCGAGTGGTTTGCCCTGCTCGACGGGGCCGGTGTGCCGGTCGAGATCGTCGACGAAGGATTCTGTCGCACGATCTTCGACGACCCGGAGGCCAGGACGGCACAACTCGTGACCGACACCTGGTCGGGCGAGCGTCGGGCGGTTCGAGGATGCGGGACTGCTCGTCAACCTGTCACCGGCGACATGCGTGATCCAACGGGGTCCGGCGATGTGCGGCGAGCACAGCCGGGAGATCCTCCTCGAACACGGCTACGTCGATGAGGAGATCGACGCCCTCGTCGCCGACAAGGCGATTCTCGACGCCGCCCTGGACCGCTCGTGAGTGACGCCACTGCAGTCGTGCGACCCGCCCCGATCCTGACCGAGGACAACCATGCCTTCTGGGACGCGGCCCGGGAAGGCCGCCTGGTCACCCAGCGGTGCGCGGGTTGTGAGCGCCTACGTCATCCGCCGCGGCCGATGTGCCCGTCGTGCCATGGCCTCGAGCAAGAGGTCGTCGAGCTGGCCGGGACCGGCGTGGTCTACAGCTACTCGATCCTGCACCATCCCCAGCACCCGTCGTTCGACTATCCCGTGGTTGCCGTCCTCATCGACCTCGACGAGGGCGTCCGTATCGTCTCGAACCTGGTCGACGTCGAGCCGGAAGACGTACAGATCGGTATGCCAGTCGAGGTGCGATTCGTGCCAACCCGGGACGAGATGGCCGTGCCGGTGTTCGCGCCCCGAGGCGGCGACCGATGAGCCAGGGCCTGGCCTCGACCACCGCCATCGTCGGTGTCGGGCAGACCGAGTTCTCCAAGGCCGCCGGGCGCAGCGAGACCCAACTGGCCAGCGAAGCGATCGTCGCCGCCCTCGCCGACGCCGGACTCTCAACCGGTGATGTCGATGGGCTGGTGAGCTACACCATCGACCCGGTGGAGGAGACCGAGCTGGTCCGGGCGGTCGGCTTCGACGAGATCGGCTTCTCCAGCCGGGTCCCGTATGGAGGAGGTGGCTCCCAGGGCGTCGTGCTGCAGGCCGCCGCGGCGGTGGCGTCAGGCGCCGCCGACGTCGTCGTCGCCTACCGGGCGGTGAAGGCCCGCTCGGGGGCGCGCTTCGGTCGTGCCGAAGTGGGCGGACGTCCGACGTCGTCACACTCGGGCTCCACGGCCATGCAGTGGTGCTCCCCCTTCGGAGTCTTGACGCCGGCATCGTGGATGTCGCTCAACGCCACCCGCTACATGCACGCCTACGGCGTCGAGAGCGACGACTTCGGCCGGGCGGTGGTCGAACTCCGTGCCTACGCGGCCAACAACCCCAACGCCCATTTCTACAAGCATCCGATCACCCTGGACGACCACCAGGCGTCGCGTTGGATCGCCGAGCCGGCCATCCGGCTGTTCGACTGTTGCCAGGAGACGGACGGCTCGGTGGCGGTGGTGATTACCGGGGCCGACCGGTCGCGAGACTCGAATCGCCCGGTCCTCATCGCCGCGGCGGCGGGCTCGGGACTCTTCGAGGAGGAGATCGCCAGTAACCATTACCGGCCCAACCTCGAGATGATGGACGGATCGGTGGTGCTGGCCCGGCGACTGTTCGACGGGTTCGGGATCGATCGTGCCGATGTCGATGTCGCCATGATCTATGACGCCTTCTCACCCATCCTCCTTATGCAGCTCGAGGGCCTTGGCTTCTGCGGCTTCGGCGAGGCCAAGGACTTCATCGCCGACGGGCACCTCGGCCTGAAGGGAGGCCTGCCCTGCAATACCAACGGTGGGCTGATCGGTGAGGGATACATCCACGGTTTGAATCTGACCCTCGAGGCGGTCCGCCAGTTGCGCGGCGAGTCGGTGAACCAGGTCGACGGCGCCACCACCGCCCTGGTATCGGCCAGCCGGACGGGCGTCATCCTCCAGCGGCCGTAGCCATCGCCGTGCACAAGATCACCGTGACGGTGGATGTCACCGGGCGGGCCCCGAAGGGTTGTCGTCCGATGGAGGGCGATCTCTTCATCCCGGCCGACATCGAAGCCGGCGCGGCGCTGTGGTGCTGTGTACCCGGGGGCGGAATCAACCGGGCCTACTTCGATCTCGATGTGCCCCCCGACTCCGGCGACTACAGCATGGCGAGGTTTTCCGCCGATCGCGGCCAGGTGGTCCTGACCATCGATCCGCCCGGGATCGGAGGAAGTGATGCCCCCGACGACGGCTATCAACTGACCCCCCGATCCTTGGCTGACACCCTCGATCATGTCGTCGCCGAGGTGAGGAACCGGTTGGCAGAAGGCGCATTTGATGGGGTGTCCCCGACTTCGTGTGCTCCGACCGTGGGCATCGGCCATTCCGCCGGCGCCCTCCTGGTGGCGTGTCAGCAGGGGCGTGGCCGCACGTTCGACGCGGTGGCGCTGCTCGGGTTCTCCAACCGCGGCCTCCCATCGGTGCTCACCCCCGAGGAAGCTGCCTTCACCGACCGGCCCGAAGAGCTCGCCGCGGTGTTGGCAGACCTGGTGCAGGCCCGGTTCGGGGAGCCATTACCGTTGCTGGCCAACCCCAGTACGGGCCTCGACACCGCCAGCGTCCACCCGGCGCCGGTACAGGCGGCCATCGACCGGGCCAGTGGCCGGCTGCTGGGGCTGGTGGGCATGACCGCGTTGGTCCCCGGCTCGATCCAACCCGAGTTGGCCCGGATCGACGTCCCGACCTTGGTTGCCATCGGAGACCACGACATCGCCGGGACCATCGAGGCACTTCCGAAGCAGCTTCCGGCTTGTCGTGACCTCACGCTGCTCACGCTGGCCGGTACCGGCCACAACCACGACTTGGCCGATTCCCGGTTGGCGCTGTGGGATCGGCTCGTCCGCTGGACCGATTCCCTCCAACTCCCGGTATGACTCGTCTGACGGCTACTCGAGAACTGGGAAGCCGTTCTGACCCAGTGGTCTTCTCAATCTCCGACGGCGACGGGCACCACGTCGGCATCGGTGAGCCAGTGGCGGCCCGCCGCTTCGATAGCCTCCCACTTGCTCAGGTCCACGTCTTTGGTCTGTCCGAGATCCTCTGGAGTCGGTCCAATCCGGTCCGCCAAAGGCTGCAGCTTTCCCACATCGAAGCCGTATACGTCAGCGGCATTGAGTCCGAGCATGCGTCTGGCATCCTCGACCGGACAATCCCAGAACGTCTCGCGTAACCATTTGCGAGTATGTGGCCACGTCCCCTCCGGGTGCGGGAAATCGTTGCCCCACATGATGTTACCGACACCGATCTCGAATCGACGGGCGATCTCGCGTCGGCGTGTGTTCGACGAGCCGATGAACACGTTTCGATCAAAATACTCGCTCGGCAGCATGGTTAGCTTCGGCGCGATGTCACCCATCTTCTTGGTGGCATGCTCGTTCATGTAGGCGGTGTCGGACTTCCAAAGCAAGTCCGCGGCCCACCAGGATCCCCCCTCGGTGATAGCGAACTTGAGCCCGGGATGACGTTCGAAGGCGCCGGACCAGAGCAGGAACCACATAGGTCGCATGGTCCAGAAGATGGTCTCGTTGGCATAGATGCCCATGTCGGTGCCGATCTCGTCACGGGGTGCGGGTCCCGTGTGGGTGTGGACGACCATCTCGAGTTCCTCGCACGCCGTCCAGACCGGCTCATATCGTGCATCGTTATAGGGAGGGTAGGGACGCCACATCGCCGGGATGAGGATCCCCCCGAGACCCGATTCCTTGGCCCGCCGGATCTCGGCGACGGCGTCTTCGATGTTGTGGAGGATTGGTACGATCGCCAGGCCCCGACGGCGGTCGGGACTGTCGGCGCAGAGCTCGGCCAGCCATCGATTGTGGGCGCGAGCCCCGGCCATCAGCAGGGTGGGGTCGAACTCGCCACTGGCGGCGAGGCCGGCACCGAAGGGGGCTGATGCGCCGCCCCGAACCGCGTCAGCGTCCGGAAAGATCACCTCGCCGACCACGCCGTCGGCATCAAGCTCCGCGTCGCGCCGGGCCGCGTCCCAGCCACCTCGCAAGCCTTCCTCGTTCTGCTCGTACCACTCCTGTACGAACTCGATCTCGCCCTTTTCGGCGATGATTCGTTCTCGCATGGCGACCCGTTGATCCAGGTCGCCATGGAACGCGTCCCGGTACTCGGGGTCGAGGTACGCCTCGTATTCCGAGTCAGGCAAACCGGCATGGGTGTCCGACGAGATGATCAGGTATCGGTTGGTCACCACGGCTTCAGCTCCTCTCCGGAAAAGGCGATCGAGTGCGAGTCGGGCACCTCGTCGAGCGGCACCATTACCTCGTCCACCCGCGGACCCACCCGGTTTGCGACTGTCGACAAACTCTTGAGGTCGAAGTCGTATACGCGAGCCGCGTTCAGCCCCACCATCGGCGCCACTTCGTCAGGGTCGATCCCGGCGAACGTGTTACGCAGCGCCTCGGTGGTGTAGGGATAGGTACCCTCGACGTGGGGGTAGTCCTGGCCCCACATGATCTTCTCGATGCCGATTTCATATCTGAGCGGTACTTCTGACGGACGGAAGAAGCTGGCTCCCGCGAAACAGTTGGTCCTCCAGTAGTGGCTCGGAGGATTGGGAACTTCCTTGACCAGCGCCCCCCCAAAATGCGACTCAGCGTTGATCGGATCGCCGAACCGGTCGTATTGGTGGTCGAGCATGCGCAGAACGGCCGGGACCCAGCCTGCGGACTGCTCGGTGAGCACCAGCTTGAGCCGCGGGTATCGCTCAAACACGCCGCCCAGCGCCATATGCCAGAACACCCGATGGGAGAACCATCCCAGCTCTACCACGAACACCGCCAGAGACGCGAGGTATTCACCCGGCTCAGGTCCAGCCGAACCCGCATGGTTGTTGACCGGCATGTCGAGGTCCTGGCACGCGGCCCAGATCGGGTCGTAGTCGGGAGCGAAGAGCGGTGGGAGCCCTGAGTCGGGTGGGACGCCGGGTAGCAGAATCCCACCGAAGAGCCCGTTCTCGCGTGCCCAGGTGATCTCCGCGACCGCGTCGTCGACGTCATTGAGAAAGATCTGGGCCATACCGGCGCGCCGGCCTGGCGTATCGGCGCAAAAATCGGCGAGCCATCGGTTGTGGGCCTTGAGGCCTGCCCAGCGCAACTCGTACATGGCCGACGCCGGCGGCCGAGCCAAGAGATTACCGGCTGGGAAGAAGGGCGGAACCGTGTTGGGGAAGAGCACCTCGGCGACAACGCCATCGTTTTCCAGCTCTCGAAGCCGAGACGCCGAGTCCCAGCTGCGGTAGGCCGTCTCGCCAATCAGATCGGCAAACGGGTTCACATAAGTCTTGGCCCACTCATCGAAGTCGGCGAGATACTTTGTCTCGAGGTAGTCCCGGTACTCGTGAATCTGGCCACCCGCGTGCCCGTCGGACGAGATGACAACGTAACGGTCACCGGCAAGCGTCACCATACGATTCCCCCAGCTGGGCACTACATATCTTATGCAGACCAATCTTCGAGAGCTACCCTATTGGGCGCCGTCGCGCCGCGCAACCAGTGGGTGGGGGAGTCGGGCGCACTCAGACCTGCGCACGAGGATAAGAACTGGTTCAGGCCCAAGCCTCAGGTTGGCAGCGGGCAGTGGTTGCCGGAGGCTGAAACAAGGAGAACGCCGTTGAGGAACGTGGTCGACAAGGTTGCGGTGGTTACCGGCGGGGGACAAGGCATCGGACGGGCGATGGTAGAGAGGTTTGGTGCCGAGGGGATGAAGGTGGTGATCGCGGACGTCGTCCCGGAGTTGGTGGAGGCGACCACCGGCGAGTTGCGTGACCAGGGCCTCGATGTCATCGGCGTTGTGACCGATGTCACGTCGCTTGCATCGGTCGAGGCGCTGCGCGATGCAACACTTGAGGCATACGGTGCAGTCCACCTGATCTGCAACAACGCCGGGATCGGGTCAGGATCCGAAGGTCAGATCTGGGAGCACCATGTGAACGATTGGCGCTGGTCCCTTGACGTCAATGTGATGGGCGTAGTGAATGGGATCAATGCCTTTGTGCCTACTTTGCTCGCTCAAGACGAAGATGGCCATGTTGTGAACACCACCTCGAGCAACGGAGGGTTCACGCCGCTCATCAATAGCGCTGTCTATGCGACCACGAAAGCCGCGGTCACCACCATCACGGAGTGCCTGTGGGGCCAACTGCGCGAAGTGGGTGCGAAAGTCAGCGCCTCCCTGTTCTACCCGTCGACGACTTCACCGGGGATGCTCAACACCGGCATCTGGCGGCCGGGCGCTAATCGTCCGAGCAAGTACGACCGTCCAGGTGCTGCACCGAAGGAGGGACGTGACGCTCTGACTCCTTACCTCCAACGCATGGCCGCGGCAGGGATGGAGGTGCAGTTCGCACCGCTGTCGGAGGTGGCCGATATCTGCTTTCGGGGCATCATCAACGACACGTTCTGGATCACCGCGCCCAGTGCTCCGCAAGAACAGAAGATCCGGGATCGAGCCACGTCTCAGATCGAGAGGAGCGATCCCGAGTACCTACTTCAGGCAAACATGATGACCTCGAGACCGACTGACAAAAATCCCTGACCGCGCGTGTTCCCGAAGACCGACAGATAGGAAAGATCATGGTTTCCATCCTTTCGCAGTACTGCATAAACGTGAGCGACCTCGAGAAGGCGATCGAGTTCTGGGAAGGGGTTGTCGGTATTCCGGTGCAGAGCCGAACGGAGATTCCCAACGCCAAAGAGGCGGTGCTCCAGTCACCGGCCGGGGGAAGTCGCATGCAGCTCGCCGAGCATGACGACCACAAAGGACCCATTGACATGGGGAGCGCGATGTGGAAGCTCTATGTCAACACCGATGACTGTGCCGCTCTGTACAACAGAGCAGTGTCTGCTGGATGCGAGTCGGTTTCGACGCCCAGCCGCCTCGAACGCTGGCCGGTAACTATCGCCTTTGTCAAAGATTTCGACGGCTACCTCATCGAGTTCGTCGAGTACCACGAAGGGACTCCCGAGGGAGTACCCGACCCCAAGAAGGTGAGCCAATAGGTGTCCCGCAGGGAGTCCGGAGAGACGCCACCGGGAGCGAAGTAATCGATATCGACGCCGATCATGGGATGTGGCGGCGAGCAGTGGCTACACCCCGTAGAGGCGAGCCGCGTTGCCGGCGACGATCAGGTCCCGCTCCGACTCGGGGATCCCGGCGAAGTTCTTCTCGACCACGCTTTGCGAGTTCGGCCACGACGTTGCCGGATGGGGAAAGTCGGTCGACCACATGATCCGGTCGACGCCCAGCTCGTGGCGGTGGACCAGGCCTCGGGGATCGTCGACGAACGTCAGATACATCTGCCGGTGGAAGTAACTGCTGGGCTTGTCGTCCAACATCGGGAAGTCGTAGGGGCCTTCGTACATGGAGTCGATCATGTCCAGGTAAGAGGGGACCCATCCGAGACTGGGCTCCACCAGGACGATCTTGAGCTCGGGGAACCGGGCCAGGACGCCAGGAAGGATCCAGAACCCGATCGTCTCGGCCAGCCGCAGCGCCGGTTGGGAGGTGAAGATGCCCTTGTTGGGTGTCGGGTCGCGCCGGAACAGGTCCCACAGCGACTGGACCAGGCCGAGATGCTGGCTGATCGACATCCCGGACTCCGAGATGGTTGCCCACACCGGGTCATAGCGGGAGTCGTGGTACTCAGGGAGGCCCACCTCCGACGGGAAGGTGGGGATGTGGACGGCGCGGGCGCCCTGCGCCGCCAGTGCGTTCACCTGGTTGACGGCAAAATCGATGTCGATGAGCGGTACCTGGTAGGCGGGGACGAACCGACTCGGGTCGACCGAGGCGAAGTCGAGCATCACCCGGTTGAAAGCCTCCGAGGCTTCCATCCAGCCCTCGCGCATGTACGGGTAGTGCCGGAAGGCGCTGACTTCGCTGTAGAGAATCTCGGCGTCCACCCCGTCACGGTCCATCGCCTTGAGGCGGGCGGCGGGGTCGTAGTAGCCGGGGTCGCTGAAGGCCTCGTGGCTGAACCCCATGGCCAGTACCGAGGGGTCGACGCCTCCCATTTCCTCCAGGTGCTTGACCCGCTCGGCCTCCACCGCGTCATCCCAAGCCGAGTGGTACTTGGCGGGCATATTCGCCTTGATCTGGTCCGGAACGATCTTCACGTGTGAATCCACCGAGATCAGTCGGGTCGTCATGGGTCCCTCCCTCGCGCCTGGCTCCGAGGACCCTTAGGGGGGTGGCCTCGGACCCGGCAACCATAGTAACTACAATGTTCACGGTAGCATAGGAGGTCATTAGCGACAAGAGGGGCCGTAGAGTACGACCGTGAGTGCACCCAAATCGCCAACCGCGATCAAACGACCGCCCTCCAAACGCGGCCCATCGGCCAATGGCGACATTGCCACCCGGCAACGGGTGATCGACGCCACGGTTGCCTGCGTCCTCGAACTGGGGTTCTACCGATCGAGCACCAACGAGATCGCCCGCCGCGCCGGGGTGACCTGGGGGGTCATTCAGCACTATTTCGGCACCCGAGAGAAGCTCATGGTTGCCGTACTCCAGAACGGCAACCGCCACTTCGTGGAGATGGTGGAGGGAGTGGCTATCGAGGGCGACACCGTCCGGGAACGGATGGGACAGCTCGTCGATCTCTTCGCGGCTTGCTATGCCCGGCCGGAATACCTGGTCGACCTGCAGGTGCTCCTCAGCATGGATCGTGACCCCCGCACCGGCACCGAGGTTCGCGACACCATGCGCGAGGTGGCAGCGAAATCCGCCGTCCACATCCGGAGGTTGGTCAACGACACGCTCGGGCCAGCCGCCGCCACCCCGGATCTCTTCGAGACGGTCTTCCTCACTATCCGCGGGTTCGGGCTGAGCCAGCAGCTTCTCGACACCATGTCCTATGACACCCCGGCGCCGAACGCGATCGGGTCGCGCGGGAGCGACGCCTGCTGGCCGACCTTCTCACGCCCCTGGTCGAGCAGCTGGGTGAGGCGGCAACCACATGAGCGTGACCTTTGAGGTCCGGGGACGGTGCGGGATCCTCACCATCAACCGGCCGGAAGCCCGTAACGCGGTCAACGCCGAGGTCGCCGCCGGCATCGAAGCGGGGATCGATCGGATCGAGGCGGAGGACGGGCTGTGGGTCGGCATCCTGACCGGCACCCCACCGGCGTTCTGTGCCGGTGCCGACCTCAAAGAGGTCCAGGGGGGCACCGCGGGTGGGCTGTTCACCGAGCGAGGTGGGTTTGGCGGCTTTGCCGCCCGCCAGCGGACCAAGCCGTTCATCGCCGCCGTCGACGGGCCGGCGCTGGCCGGGGGGACGGAGTTGGTCCTGGCCGCCGACCTGGTGGTGGCCACCGAAAGGTCGACCTTCGGCATACCCGAGGTCAAGCGTTCGCTGGTGGCCGGCGCCGGCGGCTTGTTCCGACTACCCAGAAAGGTTCCCGAGAACGTGGCCATGGAGTGTGCGCTCACCGGCGATCCCATCTCCGCGGCCCGGGCCGCCCACTTCGGTCTGGTCAACGAATTGGTAGGGGAGGAGGGCGCGGTGGCCGCCGCTCTGACGCTGGCCGAGCGGATCATCGCCAACGGCCCACTGGCGGTGAGAGAGAGCCGCCGGGCGGTGCTGGCGTCCACCCATCTGGGCGATGACGAAGCCTTCGCCGTCTCCCGGGAGGCAATGGGCAAGGTGGCGGGTTCGGCCGACCTCCGCGAGGGAGTGGCGGCGTTCATCGAGAAGCGAGCGCCTCAGTGGACCGGGCGGTAGGTCGGTTCCGGAGGTGCCACCGGATGCGGTCGGGAGGGGTCGGGCCCACGGCTACCATCCCCGCATGACGCCGGGGGACACGGATGCGCCTGGGTGACACCGCCAACGAAAGCGCCCGGGGGTTCGGCCGCCCGCTCGACGGGGTGCGGGTGATCGCTCTCGAACAGATGCAGGCGCTGCCGTTCGCCACCCAGCTGATGGCCCGCTTGGGTGCCGAGGTCATCAAGGTGGAAGAGGTCGGCCGGGGTGACTCGGGCCGGACAGCAACGCCGTCGATGACGAGGGAAAATGGCGAAAAGGTGGGCGCTACCTTTGTCCGCAACAACCTGGGCAAGCAGAGCGTGGCCATCGACTTCCAGTCCGATCGCGGCCGCCAGCTGGTGCTCGATCTCAGCCGCACGGCGGACATCGTCTGCGAGAACCTGGGCCCGGGCAAGGCCAAACGCCTCGGCCTGGATTACGAGGCAATGAGTGCGGACCACCCCGAAGTGATCTATCTGTCCATTTCCGGCTTTGGCAACGATGGACTCTCGCCCTACGAGAAATGGCCCGCCTATGCGTCGGTGGCCGAGGCAATGTCTGGGATCTACGAGTACGCCCGGCGCCCCCATCAACCTCCGATCATCAACCCGGTGGGGGGACTGGGAGACACCGGGACCGGCCTGTTCGGGATCATCGGGGTGCTGGCTGCGCTCCGCCACCGCGATGCCACCGGGCTCGGCCAGCATGTCGACGTGTCCATGTTCGACGCCATGGTCTCGATCTGCGACCTGGCCGTGAACTACTGGTCGATGGGTCAGTATCGTGAGCCCGACGAGGAGTTCGACCTCCCGCTGATTCTCGACTCCTTCCCGAGTGCCCGCGGCTGGTTCATCGTCCAGGTCGTGCGTGAGCATCAGTTTGAACGGCTGGCCAACCTGGTCGGGCACCCGGAGTGGGTCGGCGATGACCGGTTCGCCACCCGCCAGGGGTGGCGTGACCACTTCGAGACGGCCATCCGCCCCGCGGTCGAAGCCTGGGCCGCCGACAAGACCAACCTGGAGGCGGCGCGGGCCTTCGCCGAGAGCGGCATCGCCGCCGCCCCCTGCAGCTCGGCCGCCGACGTGGCCGCCGATCCGCACGTAGCCTTGCGCAACATGCTGGTCGAGGTGGAGCGGACCGACGGGGTCGACCAACCGGTGCTGGTGGCCGGTAACCCGATCAAGATGTCTCGGGTCGCCGAGGGCCCGGAGCGATTCGTCCCGCTGATGGGCGAGCACACCGAGTCCGTTCTCACCACGGTGCTCGGCCTCGATGACAAGGCCATCGACGAGCTCATCGCCGCCGGCGTGGTCAGCCGGGTTACGACTCCCGCCCGCCCGGCGGCGACCAGCACCCGAAGTCACCCGCGGTGACCGAGGCGGGCTCCGATCGGGTCGCGGCCGAGTTGGAGATCCGGAACGTCATTGCCCGGATCGCCCTTCTGGCCGACCAGGGCGACCTCGACGAGTACATCGCGCAGTTCACCGAGGACGCGGTGTGGGGGTTTCCCCCCGCACCTCGGCACGGACGTGCGGATATCCGGGCGGGGGCCGAAGCCAGGCGGGCGGATGGCACCACCGGCCCGGGCACCGCCACCCGTCACCTCATCACCACCGTGGCCGTCCGGGTCGACCACGCCGACCGGGCCACGGCCGATTCCTACTTCGTGTTCTTGCAGAACACCACGACGTCACCCACCATCTTCAACATGGGCGCCTATCACGACACCTTCGTCCACCAGGGCGACGCCTGGCGGCTGGCCCGCCGGGAGATCACCATTGGGTAGGCGCCGGCCATCTGGGTTTACGAGCGCAACACCACGCCCGGTCGTTGCCGGAGCCCCTCGGGGACGGACTGGCCGTTGACCCGGATGGGGACCCCGTTGACCAGGGTGTGGGTCATCCCCACCGGGGCATCGGCGGTAAGCCGCTCGCCGTCAGCCGGGAAGTCGAACACCCGGCGGATCGGACCCGGGGCCACGGTGTCCGGATCGAACACCACCAGGTCGGCGGCCTTGCCGACCTCCACCGACCCTCGGTCGGAAAGTCCGTAGACACGGGCCGGCTCCGCGGTGAGCTTGTGAATGGCCCGCTCCAAGGTCAGGACCTCGCGATCGCGGACCCAGGTGCCCAGCAGGTCGGTGGCGAAACAGGCATCGCAGAGCTGGCTCACGTGGGCACCGGAGTCGGCCAGTCCCAACAGGACGTCGTCCCGAGGCAGCAGGTAGGCAATGCCGTCGGGGCTGTTGTTGGCCAGCACCGACGTGAATCGGGTGGTGAGGTCGTCGGCGAGGGACACATCAAGGAGCACGTCCAGGGGAGTGACGGCCTGCTCCTCGGCGAGGTCGACCACGGAGCGCCCGATGAGGTCGGGTCGGGTGGCTGACTCCGCGACCGAAAGAGAAGCCAGATTGAACAGGATCCCGCCGCCGCTCATTTGCTGGTGGGTGAGGGCCCGCCAACCGGCGTCACGGTAGGCCGATTTTCGTTCCTCGACCGGGGCGTCCAGCAGGGCGGCGAAGCGGGGGAAGGTGTTGAGGGTGAAGGGCTCGGCCAGGTTCATCTGACTGGTCAGCGGCCGGCACGACACCTGGGGCCAGACGTCCACGCCCGAGGCTCGGGCGGCGGCATGGTCAACCATGATCTTTTCGTGGTAGTCGGACCCGGCGAAGGTGAGCAGTGCCGTCCAGGTGAACGGCCGGCCGATGTGGCGCTGCAGCTCGAACATCCGGTCGTGGGACAGCACCCCGCCGGGGAGCAGGGCGGCCACTCCGCGGTCTCGGGTGCGCATGGGCTCGAGGAGGGCGGCGAGTTCATCGAAGTCGGCCATCCGGGAGGGCACCGGCCGGCCGTGGTCGCCGAAATGGGTCGGGGCCCAGCTGGAGGCGAAGCCCATCGCCCCGGCGTCGAGGGCCTCGCCGACGATGTCGGCCATGGTTGCCAGCTCGTCCTCGGTGGCGGCCCGCTCGTAGGCGTCGGGGCCCATGACGAAGAGACGGACGGCGGTGTGGCCCACGTAGCAGCCGTAGTTGAGGGCCACCCCCTGTCGCTGGACGGCGTCGAGGTACTGGGCGAACGTCTCGAACTCATCCCAGGGCACCCCGACCATCAAGGTGTCGAAGCTCATGTCCTCGACGTGCTGGAGGGTGCGGACCAGGGTCTCGATCCCCTCGGCACGAATCGGGGCGATGGAGAACCCGCAGTTACCGGCCACCACCGTGGTCACCCCGTGGAAGGACGAGGGGGTGAGGTCAGGGTCCCAGAACACCTGGGCGTCGTAGTGGGTGTGGATGTCGATGAAGCCCGGGGCCACCACCTGGCCCGATGCATCGAGGGTGGTGGTGCCCGACAGCCCGTCGCCGATGGCCACGACCTTCCCGCCCCGGACGGCCACGTCCGCGGTCCGTCCCGGCTCTCCGCTGCCGTCGACCAGTGTCCCGCCCCGCAGCACGATGTCACCGTCCATTGGCGCCCCCACGTTCCTGGGCTTCGCTTCGGATCCCGGTGTCAATCAAGAGTTAGGACTCCGCGGATGACCTTCCCGTCCCGCATGTCCTGGTAGCCCTCATTGATCTGGTCGAGGGAATAGGTCCGGGTCACCAGCTCATCGAGCTTGAGCGTGCCCGACCGGTACATGGCCAACAGGTTGGGTATGTCGAACCGGGGATTTCCCGAGCCGAAGATGGTCCCCTTGATCTCCTTGTTCATCATGGCCAGGTCCAACAGGCTGATGGAAGCCTCGGTCTGCATCATCGGGCCCACCGACGTGACAACGCAGGTTCCACCTTTGCCGGTCAAGGCCATCCCCTCGGCCATGAGGTCTCCGAGCATCACGCTCGGGACCATGATGACCCGGTCGGCCATCTCGCCTCGGGTCAGCTCCCGAACCAGTTCGATGGCCTCGGTCATGCTGGGGGCGGAATGAGTGGCACCCAGCTGCAGGGCCGTCTGGCGCTTGAATTCCACCGGATCGACGGCGACCACAACCCGAGCGCCGGCCATCACCGCACCCTGCACCGCGTTGATGCCGACGCCACCCACACCCACCACCACCACCACATCGCCGGCGACGGTGCCGGCCCGGTGCACGGCAGAGCCCCAGCCGGTGGCGACGCCGCACGACACTAGGGCCACTGCCGTCGGAGGCAGGTCGGAATCGACCTTGATGACGGACTGCTCCGAGACCAACGTGTGGTCGGCGAAGGTGCCGCATTTGCACATGAGGTTGAGCGGCTCCCCTCGGCAGAAATGGCGGACGACTCCGTCGACCATCTGACCCAGTTGCATGAGCTGGGAACCCTGGTTGCAGAGGTTCTGGCGACCGGTGACGCAATAGCGGCACTGGCCGCAGGCGGGGATGAAGGAGGCGGCAACTGAATCCCCAACGGAGACCGAGCTCACCTCGGCGCCCACCTCGACCACCAGACCCGCGCCCTCGTGGCCACCGACTATCGGGAAGGGGCTCGCCAGCCCGGTCTGTTGGCGCACCTCATCCGGCATCACCAAGTCCCCGGTGACGAAGTGCTCGTCGGAGTGGCAGAGACCCGCCGCTTGCCACTTGATCAGCACCTCACCCGGGGCCGGCTCCCCGATGTCTATCTCCTCGATCTGCCAGTCCTCTTTGACCCCCCAGAGGACGGCTGCCCGGCTCTTCATGGTGAACTCCCTCCCGATGACAGTAGAGCGACCCCGATCGGCACTCTACTTCCGAAGCGATTGCCGTTCCTTGGCAGCGGGGACAGGCTGCGAAGGCGCGCTGCCCTCATGTCAATGCCGGTGAACTCCAAAGGTGTTCACCTTCGGATGCCGACTGTGCGTTCCAGCCACCTTCTGTTGCCTCACGGCGCCGCAATCTTCTCAACCGCCGGACCGATCCAGCGCCGCAGGTATCGGCGAAGCTCCGGCTTCGTATAGGGAGGCTCAGGTGGGTCGATGAGCATGGAAGCGATCAGCCGCAGCATGAGGTGGATCAGCTCGTCAATATCTTGCTGAGAGAAACCTCGAGCATCCCAGTCGATTGACGAAAGGCGAAAAGCCTGGCGAGTCATGTCGACCGCGACCGGCGAGGTGAACCCGCGAGCGAACGGTTCGGAACGCCCGGCGGCGAGCAAGAGCGTGAGGTGGTGTCGGGAAGGTAGCCATTCGACGGGAATGGCGATTCCCTCCACGATCCAGTCGGCCGGGTCGGTGATCTCGCGGAGATGGGCCCGCAGTTGGTCTGAAAACTCCTGCATCACGAACTGACCCACGGCAGACAGGAGCTCGTCGGTGCTCGGAAAGTACCGATAGACGGTCGGGCGGCTGACCCCGAGCTGGTTGGCGACCGCCGACAAGGAAAAGGCGCTCGGACCAACCCGGTCAACGCAACGCGTGGCCGCTTCGACGATGCGGCCCCTCGCTTCTTGATCGTCCCTTGGGGGGGAGCCAGCCCAACCACGGCGCCGCATGGGGTAACTATATTACGGATTGACAGTTTGATGTCGAGTTGTAAGATAGCTGCCGCGGCCGTCGGCACAGCAGGTGACCCAAGAGACAGAGGATCCGATTGGCATCTGAAACCACCCACCAACTTGGATCGCAGCCTCTCAAACCCCAGGTCCAACCGCTTGAGAGGGCAGCTCGGTGAGCACGTCTGTCCTTGAGGAGCTCGGCTTCTATGCCCTTGCCGGCCAACCGGCTTCGTCCCGGGCGATCGTGCAGGAGATCGGCGACGGTGAAGCGATGGGACTCGGCACCGCTTTCATTTCCGAGCGTTACGACCGAAAGGAAGCCGTCACCCTCTGTGGCGCCGCGGGAGCCGTCAGCCAACGGATCACGATCCAGACAGCCGCAACGAACCACAACACTCGCCATCCAATGGTGACCGCCGGTTTTGCCCGGACCATGCAGAGCCTTACCGGCGGCCGCTTCGTTCTCGGGCTGGGCCGCGGCGTCCCACTCGCTCAAGATGCTTACGGCATCCCCCGCATCACCACCGCGCAGCTAGAGGACTTTGCCGGTCTCATGCGCCGGCTTTTCCGCGGCGAGGCAATCATCGGCCATGACGGCCCCGCGGGGTCCTGGCCCGTCCTCTTCCTCGACGAACGCCTCAACGAGTACCTTCCTATGGGCATCGTCGCCTTCGGGCCCGAGACCCTAAAGCTCGGCGGGCGTAGCTTCGACCAGGTCGTGCTCCACACCTACTTCACCGACGAAACCACGGCTCGGTGCGTGCAGACCGTCAAGGACGCGGCTGTGAATGCCGGCCGGGATCCCGCCTCGGTCAAAGTGTGGTCGTGCTTTGCCACCATCGGCGACCATATCCCCGAAGACCGACGGCTCATGAAGACGGTCGGACGCCTCGCGACCTACCTCCAGGCCTACGGCGAGCTCCTGGTTCGGACGAATGGTTGGGACCCCGATGTGCTCAGCCGGTTCCTTGCCGATCCGGTCGTGCAGAGCAGCCGCGGCCTCGATGTCGTCGGCACCCAGGAACAACTCGAACACGTTGCCACCTTGATCCCCGACGACTGGCTCGCCTCCGCCGCCGTCGGCAGTCCGGAGCGGTGCGTGACTGCCATCCGGAACCAGTTCGATCTCGGCTGCGACGGAGTCATCATGCACGGAGCGACACCGGAGGAACTTTCGCCAATTCTCGCCGCGTACCGGGCATTCGGTGAGCACTCCGGCCAGAGCCGTGCAGACCCCGCAGGTGGGAACTGATGGAATCAGTGGTCGACCATCCCGAGGATCTCTCGGCACAATGGCTCTCCGAAGCCCTTCACGCCTCGGGCCATTTCTTCACCGTGTCCGACGTTCGATTCGAACGGTTTGGGTCCGGCCAGATGGGCACGACGTACCGCCTGGACCTGTCCTATGAGGGCCTGGACGGGCCCCCAACCTTGATCGCGAAGTTGGCCGGCGAGGATGAAGAGCTGCGGGCTCTGGTCGCTCCGGGGTACGCCGCCGAGGTTGGCTTTTACTCGGCGCTGGCTCCAGGTCTCAAGGTCCGAACGCCGCGGTCCTGGTATGGCGCCATCACCGACGACCACACACGCTTCACCCTGCTGCTCGAAGACATGCTCCCCGCCACCCCGGGCACTCAGGCTCAAGGGTGCACCGTCGAGCAAGCCGCGGCATCGCTGCAAAATCTGGTCGGATTGCACGTCTCATGGTGGGACGATCCGAACCTACGCGACATGGACTTCCTCATGCGCCCACACGAGGGCACGGCGGCGATGATGGCGCAGGTCATGGCGCAGGCCTGCGATGCGTTCATCGAGCGCTACGCCGACGATTTGGCTCCCGAGGACGTCGTGACCCTGGGTCGGGTGTGCACCGTGATCGAGCGGTGGCAGGTCGCCGAGCCCGCGCCGTTCTCGCTTATCCACGGGGATTACCGGCTCGACAATCTTCTGTTCGATCCGGTGACTGGCGAGGTGACGGCGGTCGACTGGCAGACCGCAGCAATCGGTCCGCCCCTGCGAGACGTTGCCTACTTCCTGGGCACGAGCCTGCGAATTGAAGACAGGGCAGCCCATGAGGAGTCGTTGGTCCGTACCTACCACTCGGCTCTTCTCGATAACGGCGTCAGCACCTACGGCTTCGATGGTTGTTGGCACGACTACCGCATCGGGCAGTTGCAGGGGCCGATGATGACCGTCATCGGTTGCATCTACGCCGGCACTCCGCGCACCAGGCGATCAGACGCCATGTTCATCGCCATGGCGCGCCGGTCGTGCGCGGCGGTGAGGGATCTGGGATCCCTCGACCTCGTCTGAGTTCGATCTCCCTCGCGGCCTTGACCGCCGGCGACGCGTCCCTTGGAGCGTGGCTGGAACCTCGATGAAGTAGATTGAACCAGCACTCAACCGCAGGCTTTGGTGCTTGAACTCTTCTGAACAATGCGAAAACGTATGGAGCAGCAGCGATGACGGCGAATCGGCTTGAATCACCGAGTCGGCGGGGTCTCCGTCGTGAGCGCCATCACGAGTTGAGCCGCGCCCAACTCCTTGACGCGGCCGAGCGGGTCTTCGGTGAAAAGGGGTTTCACGATGCCACGCTGAACGAGATCGCCGAACTGGCGGAATATTCGGTGGGTTCGGTGTACTCCTTCTTCGAGGGAAAAGAAGACCTGTTCAGCCAAGTATTCGTGCGTCGGGGCAACGAATTCATGCCGGGGATGCGGGCGATTCTGAAAGGAACGGGCTCGGCGGCGGACAAGTTGCACCGCCTGGTCGAATTCCAGGTTGGATTCTTTCGGGAGCATCCTCAGTTCGGGCGTCTCTTCTTGCGGTACGCCAACGTGGCGCTGGTGTCCGAGCCGGGTGAGCTGGACGCTTCCATCGCCGGGAACTATGACGAATCGATGCGACTGCAAACCGAGTTGATCAGCCGCGGGCAGCGATCCGGCCATTTTCACCCGGGCGACCCCGCGGTCCTCGCCCACCTCTTCAGCGGGCTCATCGCCTCGTATCAAGCGTTGGACCCATCGGTGATCTCGGACGATCCGGACGCGCCGGAGCGCCTGCCCCTGGGGGAACTCCACCAGTTGGTCACCCGGGCATTTGAAGTATGACCGCTCCGACGAGCGGGCTGAAAGGAGTTGCCCGATGACCGAGAACACGCCCCGCCCGCCCGATGGCGACTGGCTGGGCACACCCTTCGTTCGATTCGAGCGACATGGTTCGTTGGCGCATTGCATCGTTGACCGTCCCGAGGCTCGGAACGCCATGACCGCCTCGATGTACTTCGCCGTCCGCTACGCCGTCGACGTCGTCAATCGCGATCCGGACCTGGCCGGAATGCTGCTTACGGGCACCGGCGACGTTTTCATTCCGGGGGGTGACCTCGGCGGCGCCACCGTCGACGACTGGGGAGGGGTGTCCCGGCTGCTGGGCATGGACACCGTGCCGTTCGAGGCGATCCGGAACTCGCGGAAGCCGGTGGTCAGCGCGGTGAATGGTATCTGCCAGGGCGGCGGGCTCCTCATGGCCATGCTGTCCGACGTTGCCGTGGCCAGCGAGGGTGCAACATTCCGATGTCCGGAGCTGTATCGGGGAATCGCCGATACCGGGTATGCCGCCTACCTCCCCGCCCAGATAGGCCCGGCCCGCGCCCGAGACATGCTTTTCACCGGCCGGACGGTCACCGCCGCCGAAGCCTGCGCATGGGGCATCGTCTCCCGCATCACTCCACCGGACCGAGTGCTGGAGGAGGCCATTGAGGCACTCGAGGCATGCTGTCGGAGTGCGCCGCAGGCGAGGTCGGTCGTCAAACGAGTCATCAACGACGGCTATGGCCGTTACGACCGGATGTCGATGGAGGACAGCCTGGCCGGCCCGGAGTGTGTCGAAGGATGGCTCGCCTTCAAGGAGAGGCGGCAACCCTCCTGGGTCCCCCAAGAGCTGCGAACCGATGGTCGGCTGTAGGCGGCCACCGGATGGCTCGGACAATGATTGCAGATTCAGGATTTCGAACTATGATTCAAAAGTAGAACCCGATCACCATCAGGAAGGAGTTGGCCATGCACCCCGATGAGCTGATCATGATCAGCGTGGACGATCACGTAGTCGAGCCACCCACCCTGTTCGACGGTCGACTCCCTGCCAAGTTCGAGGATCTCGCTCCCCGTGTCGAGCGCCTTTCGAACGGGAGCGACGTTTGGATGTTCAATGGGACGAAGATTCCCAATATCGGGCTGAATGCCGTCGCCGGTCGGCCCAAGGACGAGTACGGGATAGAGCCGACTGCCTTCGATGAGATGCGGCCCGGATGTTTCGACATCCATGAGCGGATCAAGGACATGAATGCCGGTGGCGTCCTGGGCTCGATGAACTTTCCGTCGTTTCCCGGATTCAGCGCCCGGCTGTTTGCCGCCTGCAAGGACAAGGAGCTAGCCCTTTCAGTGCTTCGGGCCTATAACGACTGGCACATCGACGAGTGGTGCGGTTCGTACCCGGGTCGGTTCATTCCCATGGCACTCCCGGTTCTGTGGGACCCCGAGTTGTGCGCCGAGGAAGTGCGCCGGGTGGCGGCCAAAGGGTGCCACTCCCTCACCTTCACCGAGAACCCGCACAAGCTCGGCTTCCCGAGTTTTCACAGTGAATCCTGGGATCCGCTGTGGAAGGCGCTCTGCGATGAGCAGGTGGTGCTGTCCATCCATCTGGGCTCGTCGGGTGAGTTGGCCTTCACCGCACCCGACGCCCCCATCGACGTCATGATCACCCTGCAGCCCATGAATATCTGCAGCGCGGCATCGGATCTGCTGTGGTCACGGGTACTGAAGTCGTTTCCGGACATCCGCATCGCGTTGTCGGAAGGGGGAACCGGCTGGATCCCGTACTTCCTCGATCGGATTGATCGGACCTACGACATGCACCGGGGATGGACGGGGCAGGACTTCGGCGACAAGTTGCCAAGCGAAGTGTTTCGCCAGCACTTTCTCACCTGTTTCATCTCGGATCCGATCGGGGTCGAACTCCGCCACCACATCGGTATGGACAACATCGCCTGGGAGTGCGACTACCCCCACTCCGACTCGTCGTGGCCCAACGCCCCCGAAGAGCTGGCTGCGGTGGCTGTCGACGTTCCCGACGCTGAGCTCGACAAGATCACCTGGCAGAACGCCAGCCGCTGGTTCTCGTTCGACCCGTTCGCGCACCGCTCCCGGGAGCAGAGCACGGTGGCCGCGCTGCGGGCCGAGTCCGCCGGCCACGACGTGTCCATCCAATCCTTCGACACCGGCCGCATCGAACGGAGCGGCAAGGGTGCGGATCTGGCGAGAATCGCCGCCGAGGCCACGGCCTGAGCGACCGAGACGACCTCCCGACCCAGCCCGGATGGCACGGGGGTCAGACGTTGATGGGCAGTTCCTTGTAGCCGCGGACGGTGCTGGTATGGAGGGGCACGGCGCGCGGTTTGTCAACCGTCCACGACTTGTATCGCTTGAAGGTCTCCTCCAGCGCCACCTTGCCTTCCATGCGGGCCAAGGCGGCACCCAGGCAGAAGTGAATCCCGTAGCCGAAGGCAACGTGCAGCTTGAAGGTGCGTCGAACGTCGAAGCGGTCCGCCTCCGGGTAGACCCGGTCGTCGCGACCCGCGGACCCGGTGAGCAACAGTACCTTTGAGTCGACCGGGATGACCTGCCCATGGAGCTGCACTTCCTCCGTCAACCATCGGCCCTGGACCGGCGAAGGCGACTCATAGCGGAGCAGCTCCTCGACGGCGTTGGGGATCAGCGTCGGGTCGTCGGCCAGCTCGGCTTGCTGATCGGGATGGTCGGCCAGCAGCAGTCCGGCCCATCCCAGCAATCGGGCAACGGTTTCCGTCCCGGCCCCGATGATCAAGAGGGCGAATTCCGTGCTCTCCTCTGGCGTCAGGCGCCGGGTGGTGCCGGCTTGATCGGTGATTTCTGCCTGCACCAGATCGGTGAACATGTCGTCACCAGGACGGGTTCGCCGCTCGTTGAGTTGGCTGTCCATGTATTCGGCCAGCCAAATGCCTGCAGCCATGGAGACGTCATTGGCCATTCCCACCCCGGGCTCGATATGGAACATCTCATCGATGTGGTGACGGACCGGGTCGCGGTCGGACGGTGGCACTCCGAGCAGCGCGGCGATCACGTAAGCCGGCAGCTGGGCACCGAAGTCCTGTACATAGTCGAAGCTGGCCTGTCCGCGCTGGGCGTCGAGAAGCCGGACACACAGCGTGCGGATCTCCTTTTCGAGCTCTGCCACCCGCCGGGGCGTGAATGCCTTCGACACCAGCCTCCGGAGGACGGTGTGCTCAGGGGGGTCGAGGAAAATCATCATTCCCTGGGGTAGCGCCTCCTCCGTCATCATCTCCAGAACGGTGCCGTGGGCAGAGCTGTAGAGCTTGGGTTCCCGGTGGGCCCGCTCCACATCCTCGAACCGGCTGAGGGCCCAGAAGTCGTATTTGTCGTTGTAGTAGACCGGCGCTTCCTCCCTCATGCGCCGCCACATGGGATGGGGGTCGGCCTTCAATGACTCGTCGAACGGATCCCAGTACAGGCCGTCCGGCGCACCCCAGGCGGCTCCGCCAGCTTCGCCATCCGAGTTGGTGCTGATCATGATTTCGCTCCGGTTTCTTCGATGTAGAACTGTTTGAACCATTGGCGGAACTGGGTGATCGGCTTCTCGCTCGAAGCCAGGGCCGGGACCGGCTGGTACCGCTTGTTCTCCCAGATGGGGATGTCCTGGCCCACCTCGGAATTGACCGAGCTGACGAATGCCCGGGCGATATTGGCCACGTGCTCGTCCTGGTCAGGGTTCTTCAGCGAGAACAGGAAGGTCAGGTGGGTTGTCTCGTCGTCGATCGGGGTGCTGCACCCGATCAGCGACGCGTCAATGAGGCCGTGGTAGCGGGTGACCGCCATGCCGGGCCCACGACCGAAGATGTCGATCCGGGCATCCACCGGACCCTTTGACGACGGGAATTTCTGGGAGGACAGCACCGTTCGATCAAATCCTCGAAATTCGATCTTCTCGATGGTGCCCACCTTTGGATGGCTGTGGACGAACTGGAAGTGCGCATGGTCGAAGCCGTTCTCCCCCAACTCCTGGAGACAGGTGCGGATGGTGAAGTCGAATACCTGGTACTCCCCGAACTCGGGGTCCTCGTACTCGGGGATGCTCATCAACTCCCACAGGGGAGACGCCCCCGTTGGGTGGTACCAGGCGAAGACGATGCCGACATGCTCGCGGGCGGGATAGATCCTCAACTTGGCCTTCCGGTTGGGACGTGCCGCGTAGGGGATGTCCACATTCTCCCCGCCCGGACCCCACGCCCAGCCGTGGAACGGGCACCGGATGCATGACGATTCCACCGTGCCGCCGACTCCGAGGTGGGCACCGAGATGGGCGCAGAACGCCTCTTGACAGACGACCGAGCCCTCGGCGTCCCGCCACAGGACGAGGTCGGTGCCGAACAATCGCCGGGTCACCACCGTGCCCTCGGGGATTTCGTCGGGCATCGCCACCTTGAACCACCCGAACGGCATCGGAAACGGGAACCGACTCATGGTGTTGCCCTCACGATGCCACCATACTGACCGATCCACGAGCCGATCTCATGCCGCCGCGGCAGGCGTCGAGAAGTGCAGAGAGCTCGGCGGGGGCGTGCGTGGCCACATTGTGGCCGGCATCGATGTCGATCAGCTTGGCGCCGCCCATGTTGGCGATCATGGTGTCGACCAACGCCGGCGTGATCATCGTGTCCCGAAGGCAGCGAATGTAGGTCCGGGGCAGGTGGGTGGGAAATCCATCCCAGGTAAATGGCTCGAACAACGGGCCGGGTGCCTCGAGGCCCAGCCTTGGGCCGTTGTCGACCAATTCGAGGTCGGTGACGATCGGTGGTTCCCCCGGGCGCAATCCGCCCAGCGTGCGTCCGGACGTGCGTTCCACGATCGAGTCATGGTGTTCGATCGTCCGGGTTCGCAGGTCGGTCCGCATGAACTCGACCGGTGGCCGTCCTTCCGCCGGGACGTTGGCGGTGACGAAGATCAGTCCCCGGGTCCTCTCACCGAGACGGGCAGCCACGCCCGGGATCACGAATCCGGCCAGGGAATGCCCTACCAGCACCACCTCATCGAGCCCGGCGGCCTCGATGTCATCGCAGACCGACTGAATCCAGTCGGCGCGGGTCACCGTGCCAAGGTCGGCGGGCTTATAGCGCCGACCCGGGAGGTCGACGGCCAAGGCGTCGTGCTCGAGGTGCTCAATGACCCCGTCCCACATCACCGAGGTGGTCATGGCCCCGTGGACCAGGACCAATGTCGGTCGAGATCGCGAGCCGTCGGGAGACACCGGTCAGCGCTTCTCGTAGGTGATGCCAGCCGCCTCGACATCCCAGGTCGTCGGGGTCACCCCTTCGTCGCGCAGGTCGCGTTTGAGAACCCGCCCAACCGGGCTCCGGGGTAGCTCGAGCCGGAACTCGACGTAGCGGGGGAGGACGAAGTAGGGGAGACGCTCCACACACCACCGGAACAGCTCCTCGGGTTGGAGATCGGCTCCGTCTTTGAGGGTGGCCGTCACCTTCAGGTCGTCCTCGGTCAACTGGCTGGGCACGGCATGGACGGCCACGTCGGCCAGGTCTCCGTGGCTCATCAGCACGCTCTCCACCTCAAAGCTGGAGATGTTCTCCCCCCGACGCCGCAGGTAGTCGGCTTTGCGGTCCACGAAGAAGAGATACCCGTCGTCGTCGATCCGGCCAATGTCGCCGGTGTGGTACCACCAGTTACGGCTGGTTTCCACCGTCACTTCCGGCCGGCCCCAATACCCCTCGAACATCACGTGGGGGCGCTTGGGGCGAACCACCACCTCGCCATCGACGCCACGGGGCACCTCGGTGTCATCGTCGTCGAAGATGCGGACGTCGAAGTACTCGTCGTTGATCTTGCCGGCGGCGTTGGGCTTGTTTGCCACCCCGGGGGGCTGCCACGACACCAGGCTGGCCTCGGTGACCCCATAGGCGCCACTGAAGGTCTTGAGCCCGAACCGCTCCCGGATGACGTCGTCGACCTCGACGGGCATCGGGGCGGCGCCGAGCAGGCGAAGGGTGGTATTCGCCTCAGGGCGGCCGGAGCGTGGCATCTCCGGTCGATCGGGGTCATGGGCAAGGAGATAGGCCATGGTGCCGAGGGTGGAGGTGATGGTCGCCCCCACCCGATTCATCTCGGACCAAAAATTGGACACTGAGAACTTCCGGTAGATCGCCCCCCGCCCGCCGAAGAGCAGGGTGCCGATCACCACCGTGGTGACGGCATTGAAGTGGTAGAGGGGGAGCGGCGTCCATACCACGTCTTCCGCGGTTCGCTGCCAGCAGATGCCGATTTGTCGAGCCAGCGCCTCGTGGTAATTGTGGGTCAGCATGCAACCCTTGGATGGGCCGGTGGTCCCTCCGGTGTAGATGAAGGTGGCCAGGTCGGATGGTCGGATGGTCACGCCCGGCTCTCGGTCCTGGATGCCGAGCAGATCCGCCCACCGATGGACGGCAACCCGGCGGAGATCTGGAAGATCGCCCTTCCGGCCGGCAATGGCGTTGGATTCCGCCATCTCATCGTCGAGAACGAAGACGTGGTCGAGTTCGGGGAGGTCGTCCACCACCTCAACCAGGCGTTGGGCCAGGCTGCTGGCCACGATCACTACCTTGGCGCCGCAGTCGGCCAGCTGATGGTGCAGATAGGAGCCCTTGTAGGCAGTGTTGACCGGGACCGCGATCCGCCCACCCAACACGATCCCGGCCCAGGCTTCCACGGCCTCGGGGGAATTTTCCAACATGGTGGCGATCCGGTCGTGCTGCGCCGACCCGAGGTCGTCCAGTGCCGCCGCCAATCGCCGACCGCTTCGAACCACCTGCGCCGCGCTCAGCTTGGTCCCGCAGACGTCCAGATACTCACCGTCAGGGTCATCGGCGAGGCGGCCTTCGAACAGGGACGGGATCGTGCACTGCGCGCCACTTGTCCAGACGTGGTCCGTCACCCTCGTAGATTCCCTTCTACCGATCTGGCAATTGCCGTTCATCGGGCGACTGCCTAAGTCGAATATAATGTACAGTCGCCATCGGGCGGGCGGGGACAGGACGAAGCCGTCAGAGAGGATGCTAGGTGTCCGATTCGTTCGATTGTGTGGGCCGCCTGTTCCCGGAACCTGCCCGGGTGGAACGGCTCTCGAACCGATCGCCTGTCCCGTGACCACCAGCCCGGGTCAACTGGCTGGACTTTTGGCCGATCACCCGTTTCCCGACGCCAACCCGCTGATCAGTACGGTGAGTCGTTCGGTGACGGCCGGTGATGCTCGCCACGGGGCCGCCGTCATCGCCGGACAGCTGAATTCCCTGGGAGTCGAGGCCGGTCAGGCCGTGGTCATCCAACTGCCCAACGGTCCGGAGTTCATCTCGACGATGTTCGGGGTCTGGATGGCCGGGGCAGTCTTCGTGCCGGCCAACCCCCGGCAACCAACTGCCGAACTCGACCACGTCATCGAGGCCACCGCCCCCGCGGTGGTGATCGATGAGGCCGGGTTACGGGATGCCGGGGTGGAACCGACCCGTTACGGTCCGGACACCGCCTTTGTCACCTGGACATCCGGAACCACCGGACGACCGAGGCCAATTCTGCAGACCCACTCCGGCTACCTGGAACTGCTGGACAGGGTCCTCGGACCACTGCGGGGGCGGTCGGCCGATCCGGCTCGACCCCCGTCTCCCAACCTGGTGCCCGTGTCGCTGGCTCTCAATGCGGGGATCTACAACGTTCTGTTCGGGTTGCGCGCCGGGGCAGAATTGGTGGTCATGGATCGATTCTCCACCTCCGAATTCGCCGCCCTGGTCGACCGCTTCTCCATCCGTTCCACTGTGCTGCCGCCCGCGGCGATCGTGATGCTTGCCGACGACGAAGGTGTCACCGATCTGGCTCCCCTTCGGTACGTTCGCAGCATCACCGCTCCATTGTCTCCGTTGTCGGCGCGTCGCTTCTCCGACAAGTTCGGTGTCACCGTGCTCAACGGCTACGGCCAGGCGGAGATGGGCGAGGTCATCGGGTGGACGGCCGCGGATGCCCGTGAGCATCCCGGCAAAATCGGCGCAGTCGGGCGGCCCCATCCGGGAGTGGCCATCAAGGTAGTCGACCAGCATGGATCGGTAGCCCCAGCGGGCGCGGTGGGCGAGCTTCTGGTGAAGCCACCGAGTATGGCGTCCGGCTACGCCGATGGCGGCAGTCTTGACGATCGGGTCGACGAAGGCGGGTACGTACGTACGGGTGACTACGCCCGGGTGGACAGCGACGGATTCGTGTGGATCGAGGGCCGGGTAAGTGACCTGATCAATCGGGGCGGCAACAAAGTGTTCCCTGGGCAGGTGGAGGAGGTGCTGTGCCTGTCGCCACAGGTGAGCGAGGCGGCGGTGGTCGGGGTTCCCGATGAGCGGCTGGGAGAAGTGCCGGTGGCTTTCGTGGTGGGCTCCGCATCCGACTATGAGCTCGAGCGCCTGTGCCGGGATCACCTGGTCGCCTACAAGATCCCGGTTGCTTTCCGGCGCCTCGGCGCCTTACCGAGGAGCGAAGTCGGAAAGCTCCTACGCCGCGAGTTGATCACCCGGGCGGGTGAAGAAAGTGGTCCATCCGGCCCCGCCGGACCGGGTTCCGCCGACCCGAGCGGGTGATCAGTCCTGGCCAACAGAGAAGGTGCGCGGCGGCGGAAAGGGCAGTCAGACCGAAGCCAGCTCCGGATCGAAAAGCCCCCGTTGGTCAAACAGCAGCGTCACCTTGTTTCCCACCTGCCGCATCATCTTGGCGTACTCAGCCGAAGCCCTTTCTCCGTCGTTGTCCCGCATCGCCCGAACAATCGCCGCCAAACCCCGCTTCTCCACGTCCAGCGCTCCGGGTACCAAGTCGAAAAAGTTGCCCGGGACCAAGGCGGACATGGCCCGCAACACCACCATGATCCGGGGAGAAGCCGCAGCCTTGAGAATTGCACCGTGAAAGTCGATGGACAGCTGCCGCTGGGCTTCGGGCTCGGTGGCGGCGGAGAATTCCTTCTGGATGTCGGCAAGGACGTCGGGCAGGTCCTTGCTTCCACGAGCCAGCGCCCGCTTGGCCGCGAAACCATAGATGAGCCCAAAGAGCTCGTAATGGTCGTGGACAGCCCGCTTGTCGAGCGAATTGATGAAGGCGCCCCGGTGCATCTCGATGGTCACCCAGCCCTCGCGTTCGAGAACGATGAGCGCCTCGCGTACCGGGATTCGGCTCACACCGAGATCCTGGGCAATGGCATCCTGTGGCACCCGCATGCCGGGGAGAAGGACGCCGTCGAAGATCAGAGTCCGGATGTGCAATGCGATATGTTCGGCACTGCTGGTGCGCACTATTCTCATGCCACGATTCACCGTCGAGCGCTGCGAAGCTGTTCCGCGAGAATTGCCAGAGGAAGACACCACCTACATATCTTATGCGATATAGCCGATGACCAACGTCTTCCCAGGAGATCATCTGTTCTGGCCTCCATCCGGGAACCTTCTCCGATTTCTAAGGGGGCATCAATGACCGACAAGGTTCTGCTGGAGATACGCGGCTCGATCGCGGTGATCACCAACTACAACCCGGACAAGCGAAACGCCTTTGACGACGAGATGGACCAACGTCTCTTCGAGATTCTGACCGAGCTCAAACAGCATCCCGACGTCCGAGCGGTCATCTGGCGGGGCGAGGGGAAGGCGTGGTCGTCGGGTCGTGACGTCTCCGTGATCGGAAACAACGTCACCCCGCTCAGCCACCACGAGCTCATGACCCGCGGCCATCGAGGGATCCTCCAGGTCTTCGACCTCGACGTGCCGATCATCGTGGCTATTCACGGGTGGGCTATCGGGGGATCGTTCCAGCGGGCCCTGCTCTGTGACATCCGCATCGCCGCTGAAGGTACGAGGTTCATGCTTCCTGAAGTCGGTCACGGTGTCATCCCCGATACCGGTGGGATGGGGAAGTTGTTCGAGATCTGCGGCACCGGTGTCGCCAGTGATCTGGTCCTCACCGGGCGCACCATGAGCGTCGACGAGGCGTTCGCCCATGGGATCGTCTCGAGGGTCGTCCCCCCGGAGCAGCTCGACGACACCGCCTGGGAGATGGCCACCAAGATCGCCGCCGCGCCGGCCGTCACCATCAAGATGGCCCGCCGGGTCCTCCAGCACCTGAGCGAGCCGGGCATCCGCTCCTCCATGGAAGACGAGCTGATCTATCAGACCTTCGTCAACAAATCGTCGGATATCGCCGAGATGAAGGCGGCCGCGGCCGAAGGCCGTGCGCCGCACTACACGGGGAGCTGATCGTTGAGCGAACTCATGGGACTTCGTGAGCCGCCACCATCCGGAAGCTCGGCCCTCGCCGAAGGAACCTTCGCCGGGACCTGCGTGTTCGTGACCGGGGGAGGGACCGGCCTGGGCAAGGCCATCGCCGCCGAGTTCGGACGGCTGGGCGCCGACCTGGTCATCGCCAGCCGCAAGCCGGAGCATCTCGACGCCGGGAGGGAGTCGGCCGAGGCGCTGGGCTCCCGGGTGCTGGGAGTCAGCTGCGACATCCGCGACCCCGAGCAGATCAGCGCCGCCTTCGAGGCGGCCGTCTCGACGTTCGGCCTGCCGGAGGTGCTCATCAACAATGCGGCGGCCAACTTTCCCGTCCCGGCCGAGGACATGTCGCCGAATGCCTGGCGGACGGTGGTGGACATCACCCTCAACGGCACCTTCTTCTGTGCCCGCGAGTTCGCCCGGCGGCACCTGGAGGCCGGCACACCGGGATCCATCATCAATGTCGGGGCGTCCTACGCCTGGACCGGTGGGCCGGGTTTCGCCCACTCGGCCGCGGCCAAGGCCGGGGTCAAGAACATGGTGGAGACCCTGGCGGTGGAGTGGGGGCCCTACGGCATCCAGGTGAACGGTCTGGTGCCGGGCCTCTTCCCCCACGAGGACATGACCGCCGACATCACCGGAAACCTGGACCGCACCAGCGAGAAGGACGCCTGTCAGCCGGCCCTACGGGTGGGCCGGCTCCGTGAGCTCGGCTGGGCGGCGACGTTTTTGGCCTCCCCCTACGCCCGGTTCATCTCCGGCCACACGCTGGTGGTGGATGGCGCCAACTGGCAGCGCCGCACACTGACCAATCCGTCGGTGGTGACGGTCCGCGACCAGATGGGGCGCGGGCCGTTCGACCCGAGCCCGACGGCTTGAAGCCACCTAGCCAGAGATGACCGAGGCCGACGCCGACCCTGTCCGCCGGAAGGCCGACCGTCTTGCCCAGCTGGTGACCCCTTCCACGTCGGCGGTGCTGGTTCAGGAGATGCAGCCGGGGGTGGTGGGCACCGCCGCCGGCCTTCCGGCATTGGCTGAGGCCGGGGCGTCCATCGGCCTGATCGAGAAGGTGGCCGTGGTGGTGAGGGCCGCTCGGGCCGCGGGGGTGACGGTGGTGCACTGCACCGCGGAGAACCTGCGTGGCGATTTCGGTGTCAACCGGAATGCCAGGGTCTTCGCGGCCGCTCGCAAGGCCGGCATGGAGAACGCCCCCGGATCCGACTCGGTCCGGCCGATCCCCGAACTCGGTCCCGAGCCCGGGGACGTGGTGCTCCCTCGCTACCATGGGCTCAGCCCGATGACGGGGTCGCCGCTCGACAGTCTCCTTCGCAACGACGGGGTGACGACCGTGGTGGTGGTCGGGGTGTCCCTCAATGTGGCCATTCCCAACCTGGTCTTCGACGCGGTCAATCGCTCGTATCAGGCGGTGGTGGTGTCCGATGCGGTGGTCGGCGTACCGGTGGACTACGGACGCCAGGTGGTGGCCCACACCCTGTCGTTGGTGGCCACCGTGGCCTCGGCCGACGAAGTGGTGGAAGCGTGGACGTAGGGCGAATCCGGCCCGGTCGAATGACCGCGCCCCGAACGTCACGCCACCGGGGATGCATCCTCCGACCCGGGTCGCATACAGTATGAAATCTGCTTGTTCTAGGCCTACTTCGGCGCAGGTGCGCCGGTGAAGACGAAGGAGCCCGGTCATCGAATCAACCCCGAACCAGTGGCAGGGGGCCGCGGACCCCATCAAGATCGGATGGCTGGGATCCGCGCTCGACGGCCCCGACGGCGGCTACAACAAGATCCATCGGATGGCCTTCGATGAGGCCGCCGATCAGGGCCTGATCGACCGGCCAGTCGAGTTCATCCTTCACGCGGAGAACGGGTTGCCCAACGGCTCGGCCCGCAATGCGGTGGACGGGTTCAAGTACCTCGTCGATCAGGGCTGTATCGGGGTGGCCGGTGCCTACAGCTCCGACAACGCCATCGTGGTGGCGCCGCTGGCCAATGAGCTCAAGGTTCCGCTGATCAGCTGGGCCGGCACCGAGCGGCTGGCGGGCGACTACTGCTTCCGACTCGGAAACGGCGACTGCGGCGGTGATGCCGCCCTGTGCGTCGCCTGGCTCGCCCGCAACGGCTACAAGCGGGTGGCGGTCCTCAGTGAGGTCTCTCCCAACGGCGACGAGTACTTCCGCTTCTTCCGCCAGGAGTGCCGACGGCGCGGTTTGAGCATTGTTGCCCTGGAGACAGTGAGCCAGCACCCGGCACGCCTGGCTGACAACCTCGACAACCTTCGCCAGTCGAACCCCGACGCGCTCTGCTACATGGGGTACGGCATGCTGGCCTTACAGGGATTGCTGCGCAAAGCACTCGACGAACTGGACTGGGATCCGCCCCGGATCATGAGCACCGCCTTCATGTTCTACCTGATGGGGTTCGAGAAATTCGAGGGCTGGGTCGGCATCGACCAGTTCAACCCCGACAACCCACTCACCGAGGGATTCCATGACAGGTTTGTCGCCCGCTACGGGCAGAGCCCTCCGCTGTGGCCGAACGCCATCCCGGTCCTGGCCTTCGACACCGCCCGGGTGCTCGCCGAAGGCCTGTTTCGTGCGCCGACCCTCTCCGGCCCCGGTCTGAAGGACGGGCTCGAGAGGATCCGCTTCATGCCCAGCACGACGGGCGGACCCCGCACCCACATCGCCTGCGCTCCCCACGAGCACGGCATGTTCCGGGGGGATTGGCTCCTCTATGGCCGGGTCCGGAACGCAAAGCTCGAGTTCGAAGGTCTCTTCGAGCCGTGGGAGTGAGTAACCGCCGCCTGCACCTGACTTCTGCCGGAACTCCAGGGTAAAGAGGCGATGGATCTCGGGCTGGCGGGCGCCACCGCAGTGGTGAACGGGGGTTCCCGAGGCATGGGCCGGGCGGCGGCCGAAAGCCTGGCTCGGGAGGGCACCCGGGTCGCGGTGCTGGCCCGGACCCAAACGGCGCTGGACGAAACTGTCGACGCGCTGGCGTCCCTCGGGTCACCGGATGCGCTGGGTATCGCCACCGACCTCACCTCCCGGGAGTCGGTGGACCGCGCCTTTGGGTCGGTGGGAGAGCGGTGGGGCTCGATCAACGTGCTCGTCAACGCGGCGGGCCCGGTGGGTGTGGGGATCGGGGGATTCGACACCATCGACGACGATGAATGGCACGCGACCTTCGATATCGGCACCTTGAGCGCGGCCCGGTGTGTACGCGCCGCGGTCCCGTTCATGCGTTCAGCCCCGTGGGGACGCATCGTGAACATCTCCGCGCACTCTACCAAACGGCAGTCGACCGGGCTGGTCGCTTACACCGCCGCGAAGGCAGCTCTCACCAGCCTGAGCAAGAACCTGTCGGCCTCCCTGGCTCCCGACGGCATCCTGGTCAACACCGTGTCCCCGGGAACGTTCCTCTCCGAGGGGTTACGGGGGTACCTGCGGGCCCTCCCTCCCGAACGAGGTGTCGACCCCGACAGCCTGGTCGACGCCATGCGGGTGATCAGTGAGGATTTCGGCCATCCGGCTCATCTCGGCCGGGCGGCCGACCCCGGTGAGATTGGTCCACTCATTGCCTTCCTCTGCTCCCAGGCCAATACCTACATGACCGGGGCCAACCTCAACATCGACGGCGGATCCGACTTCACCTGATCCCGGGGATGGGCATCCGGCACGCCAACGTTGTGCGGTGACACCGGTAGGGTCCGTCGGGTGGCCGGTGCCGACTCAACCACGGACCCCTTCCTTCTGGAGGCGCTTCGGGCCCGGATGTCCCGGGTCGTGACATTGCGGGCCGATCTCGAACGTGAGCTTGAGGCCATCGGGGAGTCGACCGCCTCGGTGCCCGACGACGAGCACGACCCGGAAGGTTCGACCGTCGGCTACGAGCGAGCCCGGGTGAGTGCGCTCCTGGCCCGCGCCCATGAGGAGATCGAAGACCTGGAGGCCGCCCTGGAGCGGGTGGCCGGCGAAACCTATGGACGGTGTGAGGGCTGCGGCGCGGCAATCGGGGAGGAGCGACTCGTCGCCTTGCCCGGCGCCACCCGTTGCGTGGCCTGTGCGGCTCAGACGCCGTCCCACAGGCCGACCGGCGCCTCGCCCAACCGGTAATGGCCGGGGGCGCGTTCGCCGGAGGCCGCCTGCTCGAGCCGCTTCTGCATCCCCGGCGTCAGGGTGCCGGCGGCGATCATCTCCATGAAGGTGGCGGTGGCGTTCCCGACGTCGAAGAAGTCGCGTTGCCAGCCCCACTGGAAGTTGCCGGCGTACTGGAACCAGCTGCCGCCCAGCCCGGCGATCTCGTAGTGGCTCCCGTCCGGCCGGGTGGCGTCGGCGATCTGTCTCCAGAGTCCCAGTACCTCTCCCTGGACGTCGTCGATGAGGACCCGCTGATACGGATATGTCCATCCGCCGAGCCCCTCCATCTCCAAACCCACCGCGTACTCGCGGATCTGATCCCGGCCGACCGCCATGAATTCGTCCTTGGGCCCGACGTTCCACCCGTAGGTGGCGTCCTCGGTATAGAGATCGGCCAGCGGCAGCCAGTCGAGCGCCTCTTCGCAGCGGCGGTTGGTCTCCATCCACCGCTCCACCATCTCTTCGAGCTCGGCCCGTGGGTACGACGGCATCGGTTCAGTCCTCCTGGTTGTCGTGTGACTGGGTCGTCGCCATGGTCATGACTCGATCTCGCGAATCGGAGCTTCCGGTTGCAGCTCGATGGTGGTGGCGTGGGTGCCTCGGGGCAGGGTGACCGCCGCCACGATGGCCTGGGCCACACCCTGGGGTCGCATGAGGTTGGAGTGACGGCCGAATCCCCATGACACCCACTGTTCGATCACCTCGGCGGTGACCTCGGGGTCCCAGTCCATCCCCATCCCGGTCAGGGTGGGACCCGGGCGCACGATGGTGGCCCGGACGCCGGTCCCCTCGAGCTCCATCTGGAGCGAGCGGGCGTAGCCTTCGAGGCCCCACTTGGAGGTCACATAGGCGGCCATCGAGGGCCGGGGCGAGACGGCCACGTCGGAGGTGACGAAGACGAGGTCACCCCGGCCTCGGTCGGTCATCTCCGGCAGCATGGCCAGGATCAATCGGTGGGTACCGGCCACATTGACCCCGAGCACCCGCTCGAACGAGTCGGCATCGGTGTCGAGGACGCTGCCCGGCCGGTTCTCCGCGGCGCTGGAGACCAGGATCTCGACGTTCCCGAGGGTGTCGGTGGCGGCGGCGGCGAACCGCTTGATGGAATCCCCATCGGACAGATCGAGGTGGATAGCGAAGGCGTCGCCGCCGTTGGCCCGGATCTCCGCGGCAGTGTCCTCGCAGGGTGACACCCGTCGGGCGCCGAGCACCACCGGGTGGCCGAGGTCGGCGATGGCGATGGCGGTCGCCCGTCCGATACCCGATGATGCGCCGGTGACCACCGCCGGTCGGAGCTCGGGGTGAGGAGCGAACCGGGACATCAGCTCAGGCCTTCGCTCCGGTGCCGGTCATCAACCGGGCCGCCTCCCCCACAAAGGCGGGAACCTCGGCGTAGGTCATGTGCCCCATGCCCGCCATCAGCAGCGCCCCCGAATAGGTGGTCTCGAGCACCCGCACGATGGTCGGGTCGAAGCCGGGCCCCAGGGCGGCCACGATCCGCTGATGGATCACCGCGCCGATCCGGTCCCGCAGGTGTTTCACGTCGGGCGTGGCGCTGAGCAGCGCGGTGGTACAGGCGCCGACCAGGTCCGGGCTCTCCGAGGTCAGCAGGACCATCATCCGCACGGTCTCGGCCAAACGTTCGACCATCGACCGGTCGGAGGCGATGTCAACCGGAGGCAGCGCCGCCATGCGCCGCCAGAAGAGCTCGGCCAACAGATGGTCCTTGGAGCTGAAGTAGTTGTAGGCGGTGGCCGGGGCCACGCCGGCCCGGCGGGCGACGTTCCGGACGGTGAGACCGGCATAGCCGTCCTCGTCAACCTCGGCGGCGGTCGCGTCGACCAGTTGCTGGACCACCTCGGCCTGGCGTTCGGTCAGGCGCCTTCGGGTGGCCTCGAGGACCGGCGCATCGGTCATGCGGAAACCGTTGGACCCGGGACATGTGGCGTCCCGTCGCGCATGGGGGGGAACTCGAAGGTGGCAGCGGTGGTCAGCCGGGTGATCTTGGTGATGTCGGCCTCGTCCAGGGGCTCGTTGTCTTCGTCGATGATCAGCTCCCACCGGCAATGAGGGGAACGACCGGTGGGCACTCTCGGCGGCCGATGAACGTGCCGGATGTGGGCCTTCGGGTTGATGGCCTGGGCGGTGACATCGAAGGTTCCGTCCTCGATGTGGTGACACATGCTGGTCACCATCTTGTCGCCGAACGGCTCGACATCCATCAGGGCACCGCAATAGGCGAGTTCGAAGAACCCATGTCGTTCGTCCACCACCTCGTAGCGGACATCGAGGTAGTGATGGGGGAAGCCGGGGTCGAGCTGGAGGACCTTGAAGATCGCCTCCACGTCGTTGCCCTCGATGCCCATGATCTTGCGAAGGCGGTCACCGTAGACCGGACTCGCCCCCCGCCACTCCTCGATGGCCAGCCGCTCCATCTCCTGCATTCCGTGGGAGATGCCGATCGCCGCACACATCGAGCGGTCGAGAATGTGGACGGCCTGCGCGTACTCGCGCACCAGACGGACCAGTGCTTCTCTCGACAGGTCTTCGTACTGGAAATCGGCAATGAACTCGCCGGAGTAGTCGGCCAGCCCGGCACCGACCCGGACAGCTTCGCCCTCCGACCCGACGGACTGATTCACATTGCGGGAAGTCACGTGTCCACATTACATTCCAGACACATGTCCAACTCGAGTGGCGATCCGAGGTCCAACGAAGTCGCCGAGCGGGTCATCGCCAGTCGCCACCCGACCGAGTCGTCGTGAGCCAAGCTCCGTGACCGACCACCGTATCGATGTCGAGGACGGTGATGGTGTCCGGGTCATCGCTTTCGACCGACCGGAGGTTCGCAACGCCTTCGACCTCTTGATGTACGAGGCGGTCTCCTCGGCGCTGGACGAGGCATCGTCGGACACCTCGATCCACGCGGTGGTCCTCACCGGGCGGGGCAAGGGGTTCACGTCCGGCCAGGATCTCCACGAGATGGCGGCCATCGCCACCGGCGCCGCCGGGCCCGAGGCGGGCAAGGGCTTTTCCCACCTTCTCGACTCCCTGCAATCGTTCGAGAAACCGTTGCTGGCGGCCGTGCACGGGGTGGGGGTGGGGCTCGGATTCACCATCCTCGGTCACGTCGACCTGGTCCTGGTGGATCAGACCACCCGGCTGCGTTGCCCGTTTGCGGAGATGGGTGTGCCCCCCGAAGCCGCCAGCAGCCTGTTACTCCCGGCGCGGATGGGGTGGCAACCGGCCGCCGCCGTCCTTCTGGCGTCGGAGTGGATCGACGCCCACCAGGCGGTCGAAAGCGGGATCGCCTGGCGGGTGGTCCCGGCCGGCACCGTGCTGGAGGAAACCGTGACGCTGGCCCGGCGGATTGCCGCCTTTCCCCCGCAGGGAGTGATGGAGATCAAGCGGTTGATGATGGAAGGGCTTCGCCCGGCCATCTCGGCGGCCCGGCATCGTGAGGAGTCAGCCTTCGCCGCGCTGTTCTCCGACCCTGCCACCAATCCCGGGTCGGGATTGACTTCCGGGTTGAAGGGCTGAGCCCGTGCGCCTCGGGATCACCGCCTTTCTCACCGACCGGGACATGGGTCCGGCCGACCTGGCCCGAGCCATCGAGGACCGGGGATTCGACTCGTTGTACCTACCCGAGCACACCCACCTCCCGGTACGGGCGGACACGCCACCGGCGCTGGTGGAGGGCGTCCACCTCGAGGACTACCGCCGCAGTCTCGATCCGTTCGTCGCCCTGTCCATGGCGGCGGCGGTGACCTCTCGGATCTCGTTGGGCACCGGGGTGGTTCTGGCCGCCCAGCACGATCCCATCGTGTTGGGAAAGCTGCTGGCCACCCTCGACCATCTGAGCCACGGCCGGGTGGTGTTCGGACTCGGGTTCGGATGGAACCGCGCCGAAGCCAGCGATCACGGAGTGGAGTTCTCCGAGCGGCGAGCCGTCGCCCGGGAGCACGTCCTCTGCATGCAGGCGCTGTGGTCCGAGTCCGAGGAGCAACCCGAGTTCCACGGCGCCTACGTCGACCTCGACCCCTGCTGGAGCTGGCCCAAACCGCTGCAGCAGCCCCGGGTGCTGACCCTGGTGGGCGGGGGGCCGTTCCCCGGCGTGTTCGGGGCCATCGCCGAATACGCCGACGGCTGGATGCCGATCGGGGGGGCGGGGTTGACCTCGGCGCTTCCCGAGCTCCGGAAGGCCTTCGAAGCCGGGGGCCGGGACCCGGCGTCAGCCCGGGTGGTTCCGTTCGGCACCGTGCCGAGCGATCAGAAACTCGCCCACTATCAGGAGCTGGGCGTCGATGAAGTTGTGCTCCGGGTCCCTTCCGGTCCGGCCGACGAGATGCTCAAGGTGCTCGACGCCCACTCCGGCTACCTGAGCCGGTTCGGCAGATGACAGGGGCCGACGACGGACCGGTGCCGGTCCCGGCCCGCCCATCGGGCAGCGCCGAGCGCCAGGCGTTGGCCGCCGCCGTCCGTCGCTTGATGGCAGCCACGGTGACGTCACTGGCCCCGGCGGAGTTGTTGACCGATGTCACCCGCGACCTGTCATCGGTGGCGGACCGGCTCGAGCGCCACGCTCCGGAGTGGGACGGCATGGTTGCCGATCGGTACGCCGATCACGACCTCGAATCGGGGCGGAAGTTCGACATGGCCGACGTCATGCCCTTCGACGTGGTGATCGGCACCTGCAACCCGGTGGCACTGCCGTTGACCATCGAGTTCGAGCCGCCCAAGGCCATCGGCCACGCCACCTTCACCGCCCCCTACGAGGGAGCACCCGGATGTGTGCACGGCGCGGCGTTGGCCGGCGCCTTCGACCTGGTCCTCACCGCTGCCAACGTGATCACCGGCGCGGCGGGGCCGACAGTGACCCTCTCCATCCGATACCTGCATCCCACCGTTCTCGACCGCCCGGCCCGCTTCGAAGGGTGGGTCACCTCGATCGAGGGCCGCCGGATCCACAGCCGGGGCCAGCTGATCCAGTCGGGAGTGGTGACCGTCGAGGCGGTGGGTGAGTTCACCACCATGGACCGATCAGGGTTGGCGTCGATGCATCGCCGTGGCGGAGGAAGGTAAATTTCCGTAGAGTCGTCAAACGGTCAGGCCCGGCAACACATCATCGTGCTTCCGGTAAGCCAAAGGGGGGGAATTGTTATGACGTCCACGTCAACGGTAGGTGGGTCGCCGGGTCGGCGGCGGCGGTTCGCAGTCACCCTCACGGTGGGCTTGCTGGCCACCATCCTGGTCGCCTGCTCGTCCACGGCCACCCCCGCGTCGTCGGGCTCCTCCTCCAATGCGACCATTCCGCCGGCCGCATTCCAGGGCACCACGGGTCTCACCGCCACATCCGTCCGCGTCGGCAACATCTCCACCCAGACCATCGGATTGTTCACCGGGGCCCCGACCGGGCTCCAGGCGTACGCCGACTATGTCAATTCCACCGGGGGAGTGAACGGGCGAAAGATCGTCGTCGACAGCGCCGACGACGGGTACAACAACGGGGCCAACAACAAGGCCCTCACCCAGGCCGACATCGCCAAGGACTTCGCCATGGTCGGCAGTTTTTCCCTGAATGACCAGTATGGCGCCCAGGTGCTGGCGGCCAATCCATCGGTGCCCAACGTGACGGTGTCGCTCAGTTCCGTCGCCAACAACCTCCCGAACTCCTTCAGCCCCTCGCCGAACGCAGATGGCTGGCAGCTGGGGCCGCTGGCTTACTTCAAGAGCAAGTTCCCCAGTGATGTCACCCATGCCGGTGCCCTGATCGCCGACCAGCCGTCGGCCACCGCCACTTGGACCGGCGAGAAGGCGGCCATGGCCAACCAGGGTTACAAGGTGGTCTACGACCCGACCTTCGAGATCACCACCACCGATTTCACCCCTTATGTCATCAATATGCGGAAGGACGGGGTGAAGATCCTGTTCATCGAGCAGATGCCGGAGAGCTACGCGTCGGCGGTGTTCAAGGCCCTCAACCAGCAGAACTTCCACCCGGTGGTGGTTCTCGGCGCTTCCACCTATAGCGAGGCCCTGATACCCGCGTCGGGTGGCGCGGCGGCCACCGACGGCTCCTACCTGGAGCAGAACACCTCCCTCTACCTGGGAGAGGACGCCGCCTCCCTCCCGGCCGTCAACCTGTTCCTCCACTGGGTGCAGGTTGCGTCGCCGGGCTTCAAGCCGGATCTCTACACCATGTACGGCTGGATCTCCGGCCAGTTGTTCGTGCAGGCCTTGAAAGCCGCCGGCCCGAATCCGACCCGGGGCTCGGTGCTGCAGGCCCTCCGTTCGATCAAGTCCTTCAACGCCAGCGGTCTGATCGCCACCGCCAATCCGGCCGGCAAACTACCGGGCAACTGCTACATCATCGGTCAGATCATCAAGGGAACCATCACCCGGGTGGACGACCCTCCCATCAACAGTGCGACCAATGGCTACCGGTGTGACCAGCCCTACTTCTTTCCCCCCGGAACCAAGCCCACCTGAGGCGTAGCCGGTCCGAATCCACCGGGGCACTTCCCGTTCGCCGACCGGTAGTCTCCCGGTCACCATGTGCGGACGCATCGCCCTGTATACGGATCCGGACCGACTGTCCCGGATCTTCGACGCCCAGCTGGCCCTGGGCATCGACACCGACGGCCACCCCGTCTACAACGTGCCTCCCACCGAGCAGGTACTGGGGATCGTGGCGGCCGGGCCGGGTTCGGACCCCGACGTCCAACCGGCCCGGGTCATCGAGCCGTTCCGGTGGGGACTGATCCCACCCCGGGCCAAGGATGCCAAGGTCGGGAGCCGGATGTTCAACGCCCGGGGTGAGACTCTGGCCAATCGGTCGGCGTTCCGTTCGGCGTTTCTCTCCCGTCGGGTGGCGGTGCTGGCCGACGGGTTCTACGAATGGGGACCCGGGGTCGGGAAAAACCGGCAGCCCTACTTCTTCCATCGGGCCGACAGTCAACCGATGACCATGGCCGGGCTGTGGGAGTGGTGGTGCCCTCCGGACGACGACGGCGACACCGGGGACGGTAAGGCGATCCTCACCTGCGCGATCATCACTACCGCCGCAGGTCCGGACATGGAGGCCATCCACGACCGGATGCCGGTGATCCTCGAAGCCTCCGCGCTCGACCCGTGGCTGGATCCGGACAATCACGATCGGGATGAGCTCGAGGCGATGGTGCGGGCCTCCCCGCTGGAAACCTTGCACCACCATCCGGTGGACCTCCGGGTCGGGAACGTCCGCAACGATGTCCCGGAGTTGGTGGAGCCCCTTCCCGGCTGACCGGTATCCCCCTCGTTCACGAGACGTTCACCCAGGTCGATGGCTACGATTCGATCAGCCGCGGCTTTCCCTGGCGGCCGGCGTGCAGGGCGCACGTCTTGAGCTGGGACGGATAGGAGATCCCCATGGCCGAGAAGACCTCGTACCTTCCCGGAACCCCCTCGTGGGTCGACCTCGGCAGCCCTGATGCCGCGGCGGCCGGAGCCTTCTACGGCGGGCTGTTCGGTTGGACGGCAGAGATGGATCCCCGCCCCGAGGCGGGTGGTTACGGCATGTTCACCCTCCGGGGCAAGAATGTGGCCGGGCTTGGCCCGCAGATGAATCCCGAGGTGCCGCCGTACTGGTCGGTGTACGTGACCGTCGACGACGCTGATGCCGCGCTGGACCGGGCCGCGGCCGGTGGTGGGAGCGTGGTGATGGGCCCGATGGACGTGTTCGACGCCGGGCGGATGGGGGTGATCCAGGACCCGGTCGGGTCGTTCATCTCCATCTGGCAACCGGGTGAGCACATCGGCGCCACCCTCGTCAACGAGCACGGGACCTTCACCTGGAATGAGCTGGCCACCACCGATCTGGACACAGCCCGGGACTTCTACACCTCGGTCTTCGGCTGGGGCGTTTCGGCACCCGACGGCAACGGCCTCGCCTTCAGCGTGGACGACAAGATGGTCTGCGGCGCTCACCCGGCGGGTGAGGGCGAGTTCCCGGCCTGGTCGGTGTGGTTTGCCGTCGACGATTGCGACAGGTCGGCCGCCACCACCACCGACCTGGGTGGATCGGTCCTGATGCCGCCCAACGATATGGACTTCGGTCGGGGCGCGGTGGTCGCCGATTCCCAGGGCGCGGTGTTCGGAATCGCCAAGGTGAACGATGAGACATTGAGCGCCACCACCTAAGGCAATCCCAGCCTGTCCGGTGCCCCACACACCCCTGAGCAGCCCCGGGAGCGCAAGAATCCATCCCGACCGGCGTTCCCTGTATGGCCCGAACGCGGCCATGGGACGACCCGGGAGGACTATGCGCCTGTTCAGATCACGAAGGGCCAGAGGCGGTGCGGCGGTGCTGGCTCTGGCGACGGTCCTCTCGGTGGGGGCCCTGGGCCTGGCGACGCGGTCTCCCGCCGGGGCGGTAGCCCCTCACGTCCAGCCCCCGGGCGGCTACGACCTGGTCGGGGCCGACGGCGGGGTGTTCACCTTCGGGGACGCAGCTTACGAAGGCTCGCTGCCGGCGCTGGGTGTCAGAGTGAACGACATCAGAACGATGCTCCCATCGCCCGACTACCGAGGCTACGGCCTTCTCGGCTACGACGGTGGGGCGTTCGCCTTCGGGGACTATCCCTTCAGGGGTTCCGCGGCCCAGAACGGGATCGGCGCCACCGACCTCGTCGGAGTCGCCATCACCGAGGAAGGGGGGCAAGGGGTTGGTGGCCTCCTGGCCGGTGCCGACGGCGGGGTGTTCACCATTGCCGGCGCCCAGTTCGAGGGATCATTGCCCGGCCTCGGCATTCACGTGACGGATATCGTCGGGATCGCAGCTACCGCCGACAACAAGGGGTATTGGCTGGCGGGGTCGGATGGTGGAATCTTCGCCCTTGGCGACGCCCCGTTCTTTGGCCGACCACCACCGGGCTCGAGCCCGGTGGTCGGCATCGTCGCCACTTCCGATGGCCGGGGACTCTGGGTGGCGGAGCAAAACGGAAGTGTCTTCAACTACGGCGACGCTCCCGCCTATGGCGGCCTCCCGGGTTACCACCTGTCGGTCAACGACATTGTCGCCCTGGTGCCGACGCCCAGCGGAAAGGGCTACTGGCTGATCGGGTCCGATGGGGGAGTGTTCACCTTCGGGGATGCGCCGTTCCATGGCAGCCTGGGCAATATCCACCTGGCCCAACCGATTGTCGGAGCCATCTGGACACCGTAACCGGGCAGTCGAATCGTCAGCCCGGCGCACCGGAGACGAGGGTCAGGCGTCGGTGGTCTCCTGTGCCGCCGCCCGCCTCATCAGCCGGGACTTGCGGTTGGCGGCCTGGTTCTTGTGGATGACGCCCTTGGCGGCGGCCTTGTCGATCCGCTTGATGGCCAAACGGAGCGCTTCCTCGACGTCCTCGGCACCCTCGTCGACCGCGGCGATGGCCGTCTTGGTGCGGGTGCGCAACTCGGAGCGGACCGCCTTGTTGCGGGCCTGACGCTTTACCGTCTGTCGGTTGCGCTTGATCTGGCTGCGGATGTTTGCCACTAATGATCCTTATCGTCCTCGGAGTATCGGCCCGGCGGCGCCGCCAACCGGTTGAAGATCGGCTCCCGGGCACCCGATGGACGTCCAGGGGAGACAGACAAGACTAGCAGTCGCCCGCCGGTGGGAGCCATCCCCGCCGCCAACGATACGCTGGCTACCCCGTGCTTCCCGTCGACCGCATTCGAAACTTCTCCATCATCAGCCACGTCGACCACGGCAAGTCGACCCTGTCCGACCGCATTCTCGAGCTCACCGGGGCGGTCGACCCCCGCCTCATGCGGGAGCAGTACCTCGACTCGATGGACATCGAGCGGGAGCGCGGGATCACCATCAAGGCCCAGAACGTCCGGGTGCAGTGGAAGGACCACACCCTCCATCTCATCGATACCCCCGGTCACGTGGACTTCGGGTACGAGGTGAGCCGCTCGCTGGCGGCCTGTGAGGGGGCGGTACTGCTGGTGGACGCCTCCCAGGGCATCCAGGCCCAGACCCTGGCCAACTCCTACCAGGCTCTCGAGCACGACCTCGAGATGGTGGCCGTCCTCAACAAGATCGACCTTCCCGCCGCCGACCCGGAGCGGTCCGCCGCCGAGATCGAGAACGTTCTGGGGATCGAAGCGTCCACCATCCTCCAGATCTCCGCCAAGACCGGGGAAGGGGTACCGGAGCTGCTGGATGCCATCGTCGAGCGCATCCCCGCACCCACCGGGGACCCCGACGCTCCCCTCCAGGCGCTGATCTTCGACTCGTCCTACGACCAGTACCGGGGGGTGGTCAGCTCCATCCGGGTCATGCAGGGCACGCTGCGCTCGACGGCCAAGCTTCGATTCATCAACGCCGCCTCCAATCACGAGATCGAGGAGATCGGGGTGAGGACGCCGGTCACCGTCCCGGTCGACGACCTCGGCCCGGGTGAGGTCGGCTACCTCATCGCCGGCATCAAGAACGTGGGCGGCGCCCGCTCGGGGGAGACGGTCACCACCGCCTCCCACCCTGCCACCGCTGCCCTGGCCGGATACCGGGACCCCAACCCCATGGTGTTCTGCGGACTGTTCCCGATCGACGGGGATGAGCTCCCCGACCTCCGCGACGCGCTGGAGAAGCTCCGGCTCAACGACGCCAGCTTCACCTACGAGCCCGAGTCATCCCGCGCCCTCGGGTTCGGCTTCCGGTGCGGGTTCCTCGGGCTCCTGCACATGGAGATCGTTCGCGAGCGGCTCGAGCGCGAGTTCGACCTGTCCCTCATCGCCACCGCCCCGTCGGTGGCCTACGAGGCCTACCTGGCCGATGGCACCAAAGTGGAGGTGGACAACCCGAGCGACCTTCCCGAACCGACCCACCTCGACCACGTGGACGAGCCGATGTTGCGGGCCACCATCCTTACCCCGGCCGAGTACACCGGGACGGTGATGGAGCTGTGCCAGGGGAAGCGGGCGGAGATGACCCGGATGGAGTTCCTGTCGCCGGAACGGGTCGAGTTCGTCTACACCATTCCCCTGGCCGAAGTGGTGGTGAACTTCTTCGACCAGCTCAAGAGCCGGACCAAGGGGTACGCCAGCCTCGACTACGAGCCCGAGGGCTACGCCACCGCCGATCTGGTCAAGGTCGACCTGCTGATCAACCACACCCCGGTGGACGCCTTCTCCACCATCGTCCACCGATCCCAGGCCGACTTCTACGGCCGGCGGATGACGGAGAAACTGCGGGAGCTGATCCCGCGCCAGATGTTCGACGTGCCCATCCAGGCCGCCATCGGTGGCCGGGTCCTGGCCCGGGAGACGGTCAAGGCCCGTCGCAAGGACGTGCTGGCCAAGTGCTACGGCGGCGACATCACCCGCAAGCGGAAGCTTCTCGAAAAGCAGAAGGAGGGGAAGAAGAAGATGAAGAGCATCGGCCGGGTCGAGGTCCCCCAAGAGGCGTTCGTGTCCGCCCTGCGGCTCGAGGACTGAGCCCCCGGCTACCTCGGCGGGGCTTCCTTCTTCTGACCGTCGGCCAGCCAGGGGCGGATCACCGCCACCGTGTTCGACGGATCGTCGGGGTCGAACTGCAGGTCGATCGGGCCCTGGTCCCCGTCGGGCTCCCCGGTGGCCTTGATGACGAAGGCCGGCTCCTTCTTCGGCAGCTGGAGGGCATCCTGGAGGCCGAGGGCGATGCCGGTCATGATCACCCCGGCGCTCGACCGCCTCACCTTCTCGAAGCGGGTCGGGCCGGCATCGGTCGGTTCGTCGCCGGCCGTCTCGACCTCCCCGGTCACCGCCTCATCCACCCCGTCGGCTTCGTGGCTGTCGCCGGTTGGCGTCTCGTCGTCCCCGAAGATGTCAGCCACGCCTACCACGGTAGTTCCGCTGGCCGAACCATCGGCTTCGGCGGTGCCGTAGGATCATTTCCATGCTCGACCGATTTCATCCGCCGGTCGAGGAGTACCTCGAGGCGATCTTCTCCTTGGAAGAGGAGGGCATCCCGGTCATCCAGGCGCGCCTCGCCGAACGGCTCGACAAGGCCGCCCCCTCGGTATCGGAAATGCTCGATCGCCTGGAGGCGGATGACCTCATCGTGCGCAGCGCACGGCAGATCTCCATGACGGCCAAGGGCGCCATCCTGGCCGAAGGGGTGGTGCGCAAGCACCGGTTGGCGGAGCGGCTCCTGGTCGACATCATCGGGCTGGACTGGGAAAAGGCCCATCTGGAGGCCGGCCGCTGGGAGCACGTGATCTCCGACGAGGTGGAGGAACGCCTGGTCGTCCTGTTGGGGAACCCGACCACCTGTCCCCACGGCAATCCGATCCCGGGGATGGCGCCCACCGGGCCCGCCCAGCACCGATTGGCCGATTCCCGGCCCGGTGACCGGGTGCGCCTCGAGCGGATCACCGAGAGTGTGGAGCACGACTCGGCCTCGCTGTCCTATCTCGGTGAGCACGGGCTGACGCCGGGGGCGACCGCCACCATCCAGGCCAAAGCGCCTGACGGCACCCTGACCCTGGTGGTCGGGAACTCGACCATCGCCCTCGGCCCGGCCATCACCCACCAACTGTTCGTGGCTGCGGTCTGACCAGGCACTCCGCCCGGCAGCCGCCGCAGCCTGGTCAGCACTCAGTACAATGGAGTGCCAACGGGCCGACAGCCCGAGGATCGGCGGCACCTGGCCGCCGGAAGGGCTCTCACGAGGCACGAACCGAAGCCATGCACACCACCGACGACAGCCGACACGAAGGGGCCGGACACGACCCCTCGGCTCTCGACGTCAGGAAGTCGGCCATTCTCAACGCGGTGGTCAGCGAGTACATCGGTTCCGCCCAACCGGTGGGTTCCCAGCACCTGATGGACGCCCCCGGGGTCAACGTCTCCTCGGCCACCATCCGGGCGGACATGGCCACCCTCGAGCGGGAGGGGTACCTGGCCCAACCCCATACCAGCGCCGGCCGGATCCCGACCGACAAGGGGTACCGGTTCTTCGTCGACCATCTGGTCGGCCCCGGTGCCCTCGACCCGGCGGGCCGCCAGCGGGTCCGGCAGTTCTTCGATCACGCCCACGGGGAGATCGAGTCGATGCTCGAGCGGACATCCGGGCTGCTGTCGGATCTCACCGACTGCACCGCCATGGTGGTGGGACCGTCCCACGAGTCGGCCACCGTGCGATCGGTGCAGCTGGTCGGCCTCGGTCCACGGTTGGCGCTGCTGGTGGTGGTGCTGGCCGATGGCGCGGTGCAGAAGCAATCCATCGATCTGCCCGAGGATGTCGATGAGGCCCGCTTGGCCGACGCCGGCCGCCATCTCGCCGCCCATTCCCTGGGTCGGGCGCTGTCCCAGATCGACACCGGTCTCGCGAGCACCGGTGATCCCGTCACCGACGCGGTGACCGCCGTCGGTGTCGAAGGCCTCCGCCGCCTGGGTTCGGCCGAAGTCGGCGAGCAGCTGTTCGTGGGTGGGTCCTCGCACATGGCCGCCGCCTTCGACGCGGTCGAAACGGTGCGATCGGTGTTGACCATCCTCGAGCAACAGCTCGTGGTGGTCACCCTGCTCCGTGACGTCCTCGACCAGGGTCTGTCGGTGGCGATCGGCGCCGAGCACGGCGTCGAGCCGCTGGCGTCGTGTGCGGTGGTGGTCATGCCGGTGTGGGTGGATGGTGAGATCACCGGCACGGTCGGCCTGCTCGGCCCGACCCGGATGAACTATCCCCAGGCCCTGGCCGTGGCCCGGGTGGTCGGCAACCGCCTGGGTCAGACCCTCAGCGAGGCCCGGCCATGACCGAGACCGATCTCTACGAGATCCTCGGGGTCGGGCGCAACGCCACCGAGGAGGAACTCAAACGGGCGTATCGGCAGAAAGCCCGGGAGCACCATCCCGACGCCAACCATGGCGAGGAGATGACCGAGGACCGCTTCAAGGAGGTCAGCCTGGCCTATGAGGTCCTGCGCGATCCCGAACGGCGCGCCCAGTACGACCGTTACGGCGCCGCCGGGGTGTTCGGGCCCGCCGCCGGAGGCGGCTTCGGTGGGGGACAGGGCGACCCGTTCGGCGGGGGCTTGGGCGATCTCTTCGATGCCTTCTTCAACGGGATGGGCGGTGCCACCACCGGCGGCCGCGGCCGCCGCTCGGGGCCGATGCCCGGGCCCGATGCCGAGATCGTGCTCCGACTCACCTTCCGGGAAGCCGTCTTCGGCATCCACCGGGAGGTGACGGTGAAGGCGCCGGTCCACTGCGACACCTGTGAGGGGACCGGTGCCCGTCCGGGGACCTCATCCATCCGTTGCCCCGATTGCCAGGGCGCCGGGGAGCTCCGGCGGGTCCGTCAGTCGATCCTCGGCCAGGTGGTGACCGCGGTGCCGTGCGTTCGCTGCCAGGGAACCGGCCAAGCCATCGCCAGCCCCTGCGAGGTCTGCGGTGGTGACGGTCGCCACGAGGAGGAGCGGACGCTGGAGGTCGACATCCCCTCCGGGGTCGACGACGGGACCACGCTGCGACTGTCGGGCCACGGCCCGGCCGGGTTCCGGGGCGGTCCCAACGGCTCGCTGTTCGTCCATCTGTCCGTCGAGCCCGATCCCGTCTTCGAGCGCTCCGGCGCCGACGTCCATGCCTCGGTGCAGGTGGCCATGACCCAGGCCGCCTTGGGGACGGTGATCGAATTCGACACGCTGGACGAGCCGCAGAACATCACCATCGCCCCGGGGACCCAGACCGGCGCGGTGGTCCAGCTCAAGGGGTTCGGGATCCCGAGGCTCCGTGGCCGGGGACGGGGTGACCTCTTCGTGCACGTGGTAGTGGAGACGCCGACCGAGCTCACCGACGAGCAGCGAGAGCTGCTGGCCACCCTGGCCGCGTCCCGGGACGAGACGGTGGGAGCCGCCCCTCAGGGAGAGGGCATCTTCTCCAAGCTGCGGTCGGCCCTCAGCTGAACATGCCAGAACACCTGGTGGGCGGTCCGACCGGACCGTCGGCCACGGCTCCCGATCCGGTGCTGGTGGCGGCGGCGGCCATGGTGTTCGTGCCCGACCCGGCCGCTCCCCGGCTCGACGCCGACAGTGCCCATCATCTGGTCGACGTGCTCCGGCTGCGGCCCGGCGAGCTGGTGGTGGCTTCGGACGGATCGGGCTCCTGGGTGCCGTGCCGGGTGACCTCGGCGGTGGCCGGCGGGGATGCCCGTCGTCGAGACCTGTCCGCCATCCTGGAGCCCGACGGAGCGGTGCGGGTGACCCCGGTGGCCGGACCCCACCTCACGGTGGCCTTCGCCCCGGTGAAGGGCGATCGGCCCGAGTGGGTGCTGCAGAAGCTCACCGAGCTGGGGGTCGACCGCATCGTGCCCATCACCACCCGCCGCTCGGTGGTGCGCTGGGAAGGGGAGCGGGAGGCCCGGGCGCTGGAGCGCCTTGCCCGGGTGGCCCGGGAGGCGTCCGCCCAGTGCCGCCGCACCCGGCTCCCGCACATCGGTCCGGTCTGCTCGCTGGGTGACCTGGCCGCCCTCACCGGTAGCCGGCCGTCGTTGGCCCATCCCGGAGGGCCTCCTCCATCGCTCGATCACCCGGTCGTCGCCATCGGCCCCGAGGGGGGTTGGGACGGCGACGAACTCGACGGTGAATGGCCGACGGTGGGGCTGGGACCCAACGTCCTGCGGGCGGAGACGGCCGCCATCGCCGCCGGGACCCTCCTCTGTGGCCTACGGTCAGTGTTGATTGCCCCTTGCATAACCACGCTCCGTGGGCGAAACTGACGATGGAGCCTCGGAACGGGGGAAACCCGGCAGCCCGCCGGAAAACGGCGGGCGAAGTCGGGAAATCGAGATGAGGACGACAGGGATGGGTTTGTCAGTGGTCGAAAAGCATGTCGACATGGTCGATGACGACGAACAGGAAGAGACGGCCCGGATCGCCTACGCCCGTGCTGTCGGGGCCCGGCTCCGAGCTATGCGCAAGCAGATGCATCTGTCATTGCAGGCGGTGGAGGCCACTTCCGAGCAGGAGTTCAAAGCGTCGGTGCTCGGCGCTTACGAGCGGGGTGAGCGGGCCATCTCGGTGCCCCGGCTGCAACGCCTGGCCAAGCTGTACGACGTGCCGGTCGACCAGCTACTCCCCCCGGATGGCGACGCCTCCACCCGCTGGGGGGCCAGCGGGGCTTCGGCGGAGACTGCGCCGCTCAGTGCCCGTCGGGCCCCGGCCGCGGCTCCCGCCAACGGCAAGGTGACATTCGATCTGACCAAGCTGCATTCGGTGAGCGGCCCCGAACGTGACCTGTTGCGGCGGTTCCTGTCGATGATCCAGGTCCACCGTCAGGATTTCAACGGGCGGATGATCACCATCCGGGCCGAGGACCTCCGGGCGATTGCCTGCCTCTTTGGTGTCACGCCGGATGTCATGGGCCAGCGTCTCGACGAACTCGGACTGCTCGTCGCCGCCTGACCTGGGCCGGGACCGACGTTGGAAATGGTCGCTTGCCGGGTATAACAGGATGACCATGACAGATGCCATCACCTGGTTGAGCACGAAAGAAGCCGCCGAACGGCTGGGGATCACCCTCCGGAGCCTGTACCGGTTCATCGACGAGGGAGATCTGGTCGCCTACAAATTCGGCCGGGTGATCCGCCTGCAGGAGGCCGACGTGGTGCGGTTCATCGACGACAGTCGGATCCCCCCGGGCAGCCTCGAGCACCTGTATCCGGAGTTGAAGGGCAACGCCCGGCACCGGGGGACCTCGGACCAGGACACGGCCGCTTCCGGCTGATCCCGTGACCGACTGTCTGTTTTGCGGCATCGTGGCTGGGGACGTCCCGGCCGACATCGTCCGATCCGATGAGCGCACGGTGGCCTTCCGGGACATCAATCCCCAGGCCCCCGTGCACGTCCTGATCGTCCCCCGCCGGCACATCACCAACGCGTCGACGGTGACCGCCGCCGACGCCGAGGATGTGACCGCCCTCCTGCTCGCCGCCCAACAGGTGGCCGCGGCCGAGGGCATCGCCGGGGAGGACCGGGGCTACCGGCTTGTCTTCAACGTGGGCCCCGACGCGCTGCAATTCGGTCCCTCACCTTCATCTCCACCTGCTGGGTGGCCGCACCTTCGACTGGCCCCCGGGCTGAGTGGACACGGGCTGACCGCCCGCCGCCCACTGGTAGGGTCATCGGCAGAGTGCACGTGGAATCCTCCCCGGTCAAAATCCTCGTCCCCGGCAATCACCTGATGGCGGGTCTCCTGGGTCAGCAGGATGAGTTACTGCGCCTGATCGAAAAAGAGAACCCGGACGCGCACATCTCGGTTCGAGGGAACGAGATCACCATCGGGGGTGACGATGCCGAGCGCATCGGACGCCTGTTCGAGGAGATGATCATTGTCCTCGAGGCCGGCCAGACCCTCGACTCGGCCCAGGTGAAACGAACCATCGACATGATGCACGACGACGTCCGACCCTCCGAGGTCCTGACCGCGGAACTGCTGAAGTCGTCGCGTGGACGGGCGGTGCGGCCGAAGACAGCCGGTCAGAAGGCGTACGCCGACGCCATCGCCTCCAACGTCGTCACCTTCGGGATCGGGCCGGCCGGTACCGGCAAGTCGTACCTGGCGGTGGCCCTGGCCGTCCAGGCGCTCCAGGCCCACCAGGTGAGCCGGATCATCCTCACCCGTCCGGCCGTCGAGGCCGGCGAGCGGCTGGGATTCCTTCCCGGCGACCTTATGGCCAAGGTGGACCCCTATCTGCGACCTCTCTACGACGCCCTCCACGATCTGCTGGAGCCGGAGGGCGCCCAACGTCTGTTCGACCGGGGGACGGTTGAGGTCGCCCCCCTGGCCTTCATGCGGGGACGCACCCTGAACTCGAGTTTCATCATCCTCGACGAGGCCCAGAACACCTCGCCCGAGCAGATGAAGATGTTCCTCACCCGCATCGGCTTCGGCTCCAAGGCGGTGATCACCGGCGACATCACCCAGATCGACGTCCCCGGCGGCCGGTCCGGACTGGTCGGATTGGAGCCGGTGCTGTCAGGCATCAAGGACCTGGCCTTCGTCCACCTGACCCAGCGGGATGTGGTGCGCCACCGCATCGTGGCCGACATCGTCGCCGCCTACGAACGCGGGTCGGGGTCACCGGCCCCGGAGGGTACGAACTCGGGAGCTCGATGAGCGTTGCCATCTATGCGGCGGATGAACAAGCTGACCTCCCGGTAGCCATCGACCGCTGGTCGGAGCTGGCCCGGAAGGCGCTGATGGCGGAAGGCATCACCAGCGACACCGAAGTGTCACTCCTGTTCGTGGACGAGCCGTCCATCGCCGCCCTCAACGAGCGGTTTCTGGGCAAGTCGGGCCCGACCGATGTGCTGTCGTTCCCGATCGAGGACGAGGTCGAACGCAGCGGTCGCTCTCCCGACCAGGGCGGCACCGGCCCCGGATCGGTCGAGTCCGACTCCGACCGGTTTCTGCTCCTCGGCGACGTGGTGATCTGCCCGGCGGTGGCCGCCCGCAACGCGGCGGATCACGGCGCCAGTTTCGAGGACGAGCTGGCGCTGCTGGTGGTGCACGGGATTCTCCATCTGCTGGGAATGGACCACCAGGTGGATGCCGAGGCCGAGCGCATGGAGCAACGCGAGCAACAGCTGCTGGCGCTCTACTACCAGGTCAGCTCATGACCGCCGACCTGCTTCGGCTCCTGGCCACTCAGGGCTTCAAGCCCATCGACGGGGTGGTGCTGGCGGTGGTGGTGATCCTGCTGGCCGCCTCGGCGATCCTGGCCCTGGCCGAGACCAGCCTGGTCCGGATGAGCCGGGCCAAGGCGGCCGCGCTGGTCGACGAGGGCCGGCGCGGGGCCAAGGTGCTCGAGCGACTGACCGACAACCCCCAGGGGTTCCTCAATCCGGTGCTCCTCCTGGTGCTGATCTGTCAGCTGGTGGTGGCCACGCTGGTGGGGATCCTGGCCCAGAAGTGGTTCGGCGCCTGGGGGGTGGTGGTGGCCACCGTGTTCGAGATCGTGGTCATTTTCGTGCTGGGGGAAGCGGTGCCGAAGAACTGGGCCGTCCACCATCCCGAGCGCGCCGCGCTGTTCAGTGCGCCGCTGGTGGCGGCCATGGTCGCCTTCTGGCCCATCCGGGTCGCCTCGGGGGCGCTGATCGGATTGGCCAACCTGCTCATCGGCGAGGGGGCGCTGGGCCATGGCTCGGACGTCACCGAGTCGGAGTTGCTGGCCATGGCCGACGTGGCTCTGGAGGACGAGGTGATCGAGACCGAGGAGCGCCAGCTCATCCATTCGATCATCGAATTCGGGGACACGGTGGTGCGGGAGGTGATGGTTCCCCGTCCGGACATGGTCACCGTCGAGGCAGATGAAACCGTCGAGGCCGTCCTGGAGCAGGCCCTGGCCGTCGGGTACAGCCGGCTCCCGGTGCTGGAAAAAGGCGTCGACGATGTGGCTGGTGTCGTCTACACCAAGGACCTGATCCGAGCGGTGCGCGCCGGTCACCAGGACGATCAGGTCGGGTCGCAGGTGCGGTCCCCCCATTTCGTGCCGGAGACCAAGCGGGTCTCGGCGTTGATGCGGGAGATGCAGGCGGAGAAGTTCCACATGGCGGTGGTGATCAACGAGTACGGGGGGACGGCCGGATTGGTCACCCTCGAGGACCTGATCGAGGAGCTGGTGGGCGAGATCGTCGACGAGTTCGATGTGGAGGAGCCCCCGGTGGAGCGCTTCCCGTCGGGCGAGGCGACGGTCAGCGGGCGGATGGTGGTGACCGAGGCCAACGAGCTCTTCGACGCCACGCTGCCCACCGGGGCCTGGGACACCGTCGGTGGACTGCTCTTCGACCTGCTCGGGCACGTCCCCGAGCAGGGGGAGTCGGTCGACGTCGGCCGGTTGCGGCTGGTGGCCGACCGGGTGAAGGGACGCCGCATCGAGCGGGTCCGGATCATCCCGCTGTCCTCGCTGGCCGCCGGATAATGAGCGAGGCTCCGGAGTTCGTATCCGGCTTTGCCGCGGTGGTCGGCCGCCCCAATGTCGGCAAGTCGACGTTGATCAACCGCATCGTCGGCACCAAGGTAACCATCACCTCGCCCCGCCCCAACACCACCCGATCCCAGGTCCGGGGGGTGCTGAACCGGCCTGGCGCCCAGGTGGTGTTCGTGGACACACCTGGCCTCCACAAGCCCCGCACCGCCCTCGGCGAGCGGATGAACGACTCGGCGTCGTCATCGATGGACGACGTGGACGTGGTGATCGCCATGGTCGAGGCCACCGGCGCCATCGGGCCGGGGGACCGGATGGTGCTCACCCAGGCCAGCCGGCGGGTCCGCTCGCTGGCCCGGGTGGCCGATCTCGAACGCGAGGTCGGAGGGACCGGTGGCGATGGAGTCGGCCAACCGACCCTGTTGGTGGTGGTCAACAAAATCGACCGGGTGGACGACAACGGGGTGCTCACCCACCTGACCGCGGTGTCGGAGGTAATCGAATCGCTGGCCGAAGAGGACGGTTCGGTCCCGGTGCCGGTGGAGTACTTCCCGGTGTCCGCCTCAGAGGGCGATGGCGTCGATGCGCTGGTCGATGCGGTCCTCTCCCGGATGCCCGAGGGCCCCCGGTACTACCCCGAAGGGATGGTCACCGATGTGGCCGAGGCGTTCTGGGTCGCCGACCTGGTGCGTGAACAGCTCCTCCTCCGGGTGGAGGACGAGCTGCCGCACAGCATCGCCTGCCGGGTGACCGAATGGGAGTGGCCCCGGGTGCGGTGCGAGATCCTGGTCGAGCGGGACTCCCAAAAGGGGATCGTGATCGGCAAGGGCGGCAGCACCCTCAAAGAGGTGGGCACCGCGGTGCGGAAACAGATGCCGCCGGGTGCCTACCTCGAGCTCTTCGTGCGGGTCGAGAAGCGGTGGCAACACCGGGAGGACGCCCTCGACCGCCTGGGATTCTGAGCCCCTCCGGCCATCGGGCTTCCCGCCGGTTCGGGACGCCGGCGCCTCAATCGGCGCCGACGACCGTGAAGGTTTGGTTGACGAAGATGTGGTGCGGCCAGCTGACCCCGATGTTGTGGACCTCGTACTCGCGTTGCTCAGCTGCACCACCCGGTCGATGACGCCTCCGGGGTAGGCGGCCAGCGCCGCTTCCGTGGCCTGGTTGGCGGCAGTCCCGCTCACGATGGTCCCCGACCCCTGGCTGTAGCTGGCGGGGATCTGACCGACCTGCTTTGAGGTGGTCGGCGCGCCCGGCTGGAATGGCACCACCTGGGCCGCCGAGGAAGCCGATCCGCTACCGGTCGGTTGTACGGTGACCTGGGTGGCGGTGATGGTCGTCTCGCTGGTCGTCCCGAGGCCGAGGACCCGCTGGCCGGTGGTGACGGCACTCGCGGTGGTCGAATCCGTTCCCTTCCGGTAGGTGGTGGACGACGCCTCGTCGACGGTCACCTTCTGACCTCCCGACGTCGACACGGTGAAGCCGGAGGTGGACACGCTGGCGACGGTGCCGGAGGTCCCGCCGGCGGCCGGCCCCGACCGGGCGTTGGATCCTCCGCCGCCGGATCCGAGCCGGCCCGCCGAGCCGCGGCCGGGCCCGGCGTGCCCCGCGGTTGTCGACGGGGAGGTGGCGTTGGCCGAGGGGGAGGTGGAGGTGGCAAAACTCACCGAGAGACCGATCGCCGCGCACAACACGGCCACGGCCATGATCCATCCGGCTCTCCGCTTCGACAGCCATCGCCGTACCGGTGGCCGCCGGGCCGGCGTGGCCGAGGACGCCGATGCCGACCCGTCTGGAGGAGACGTTGCCGGGGGGGAGGTGGTGCGGTGCCGGCGCCGCCTGGATACCCGGGGGCTGACTGCCCAGATGTGGCGCCCGGTGCGAGGCGAGCCGGAAGGGTCTCGTGGGGGTTGGCGGGTTCGCAATCGTTCATGATGGCGCTCCTGTAACTCATGCGGTTACGCCGAGAGTGCCAGCCGTGCTTGTGCACTCCCTGTACCCCGCCTGTGGAGGGGGTGTGAACGCATCAAACCGTGGAGCCGCTCTAGCCCAGGCGCGTCAGCACGTTCCGGGTGATCTGTTCGACCTGCGGGTCACGCCCGGCCAGCCCGTGAGCCCAGTCGGTCGACCCCGACGTCACCACGGTGGCGCCCGCCGGGTTCGTGTAGGCACCCAGGACTGCGTGGCCGTGACGGATGCGTTCCATCGCCTCGGGCTCCCGCGTCCCGAACACCCGTGACGCGATGTACTCCAACTCGCTCGGCTCGCCCGGCTTGGGCGGACGAGGGGCGGTCTCGCGGGTGAAGTGCTGCGTCGGACACGTGCCGAGGATCTCGAAGGTCGCCGGCGTGCCGTCCTCGCCGGTCGGGTACGGCAACCCGTCGCGGTAGGTGAACACGCACCCGTCGCACTCGTAGCCGACGACGGTTGCCCCGGCGCCGAGCACGTCACCGTAGCCGAGCCCGGTGCCGTCGAATATCCAGTGCCCGGCGCGGTGCACCGTGTAGCCACCGAGGCCGGCGGTCACGTTGCGACCTATGCGGTGATAGCCGCCGCGGGTGAAGGACACGCCGGTCATGTGGTTCTCGGGACGACCGATGACGACGTCGGACCAGAACGTCGTCACCTCGACTTCGCGGTCGGTTCCCATGAGGGGGTCATTCTTGAAGAATCCCTTGTACCCGACCATCACGTCGCGGTCGTCACCCTCGATGCGCACCTGCCACAGCGACGTGTTGCCCGAAAAGAACGCCGCGTTGCCGCCGTTGGCGATGAATGCCTCGACGGTGTCGCGCATTCCGCCCGACCAGTACTCGTCGTGGCCGACGGAGAGATACAGACGTGTGCCATCCAACACCTCGGGGTGTTCTTCGAGATCGGCATTCGTACACACACCGATCTCGAACCCTTCGCGTTCGGCCCACTCGATGAACGGCAGTTCCCAGTCGGGCCAACCCGCCGACCCGGCATAGCCCGACAGATGGTTGATCTGGACGTAGCCGACATGGGCGGCGTTCTGCGGATCGGGCGCACCCGTCCCGGTTACGCGTCGTCCCTTGCCGGGGGGTTTGTAGAGGTAGCCCGCCGCCATCGGCCGCTGCATGGCAACCCGGGTGCCGCCGGTGTACAGGTTGGGCCCGCCGAAGTCGTTGTAGGCGTGCCAGGTATTGGTCGCCAGCGCGACCACGATGCGCGTCCCCGAAGACGGACGTACGACGAAGAACGCATAGTCGCGCCGGACCTTCTCGCCGACGTCGATCTCCATGACCACCTCGTAGTAGCCCGACCGCCACGTCGGGTCGACGTCCAGCGTGAGTGCGACGGGCCAACCGCACCCTTTCGAGGAAGCGTCCGTGGGCGTCTCGTGCTCGTCGGCGGCGATCGCGTCAGAAGCGAATACCACCTCCCGGTGCCTGCCGACCCGTACCACCTCGACCCGCACCGGCCGTCCCCCCGACGACGACATGTGCACCCCGACCTGGCCGCCCGGGCGAACTGATTGCGGCCAGCAGTACCCCGTAACCACTTCGCGCCCCATCACCAAACCCTAACTGGGCTGATCACCCGCGGCGTCCGGAGCATCAGAGCGATGACGCGGCCAGCCTGAGTACGCCATCGCCAGGAAGCCGGTTACGTTGCCAAGGTGATCGCGCTGCTCACGTCAACCTCATGGTCGCCGCAGTCACCATCGCGGCGGTCAGCGTCCTGCTCTCGTTGCTGGGCCTGGAGATCGGAGGGCGACTCGGAGCGCGGCTGGGCAGCGGGCCGAACTGGTCGGCGGAGCCGTTCTGCTTGTCATCGGGGTAGTGATCGGCGTGGGTCTGCTGGAAGGGTGCCGCCCGGAGCCCAGGTCATGATGTTCCTGGCCGTGAACGCTGACCCGGCAGCCGATCGCCACCAAAAGGAGCCATGAGATGACCGACCATGCCATATACGACTACGTCCCGCATGACCGGACGAAGACCAAGTTGGAGGGCTTGGCTACAGAGCCTGTCAAGGTTGTAGACCAACTCCCAACCGGCAACGCCGCCGCTCGGTTCAACGCCTGGTTCGCCGTGAAGGTGACCAACGGGGTCGGCACGATGTGGTGCGCCTACGCCTTTGCCGCCCTGGCCCTTGTCAGCCTGCCCCAGGCCATCACTAGCCACAACGCGGTGACCTTGGTGTCGTGGATCTCTCAGACCTTCCTCCAATTGGTCCTACTGTCCGTGATCATCGTCGGCCAGAACGTACTGGCGGCCGCCGCCGACAAGCGGTCCGAGGCCACCTACAACGATGCCGACGCGGTGCTCCACGAGGCAGTGAAGCTTCAAGAGCACCCACTCGCTCAGGATCAGGTGCTCACTGACCTCGCGGACAAATTGGCACGAGTGGAGGTACAATCGGGTTCCTAACGTGTCGCCGCCTCCACGCGAAGCTGCCGGTCACAGCATTGTCCGCGGATCTGAACCCTCGACCTTGGAGTCCGAGCCGGATCTGGTCGTCGTCGTCGGTCCCCGCCGGGCCCGCCGGTAGGTTTGGAGTTGCTGGCAAACGCCGGGGGAAGAGGCGAAAAGGAGACCGACCGTGGCAGCCACCGCGAACCTGACCGACCGACTGAAAGACGGGTCTCTCGCCGGCAGATGGGTCCTGGCCCCGGAACGGACGAAGGTGGCGTTCCGGTCGACCAGCCTCTGGGGCCTGGTCAAGGTCAAAGGTCGCTTCACCCGGGCGCAGGGCGAAGCCACCGTCGACCCGATCGGCGCGATCACCGGGCGACTGGATATCGAGGTCGCCTCCGTCGACACCGGCAAAGCCAAGCGGGACACCCATCTCAAGTCGAGCGACTTCTTCGATGCCGCCACCAACAACCACATCACGTTTTTGGCCACCGATGTTTCGGTGAAGGACGACGATCGGCTGTACATCTCCGGCGAGCTGACCATCGCCGGACAGTCCCACCCCTATTCGTGGGAAGCCACCGTGGCCGACCTCGATGAGACGGGTGCCACCTTGACCGCTTCGTTGGTCATCGACCGGTCCCAGTGGGGTGTCGCCTGGACCAGGATGGGGATGACCAACATGGATACCGGGGTCGACATCCAGGCCCGATTCACCCGGGCCTGACGGCCGCGGCCACCGACGCGTCGGCCCGCGCCCTCTCCAGGAAGGCCTCGACCTCGACCCGGTCGAGGGTGCGCTTCATCGGAGGAACCCGGGCCAGCAACGCCCCCCGGTAGCTGGCCGTCGCCAACCGGCTGTCGAGCACGGCCACCACTCCCCTGTCCTCCGCGGACCGGATCAATCGGCCGGCCCCCTGGGCCAGCAACGTCCCGGCCCGGGGCAGATCGACGGCGTTGAAGGCCCCCGCCCCCGCCCGGTCCCGGCGGGCCTGGAGCACCGGGTCATCGGGTCGGGGAAATGGGATCCGGTCGATGGTCACCAGGCTGAGGGTGGGCCCCGGTATGTCCACCCCTTGCCAGAATCCGAGGGTGGCGAACAGACAGGTCGACTCGTCCGCCCGGAAGGCTTCGATGAGCGCCGGCTTGGGCAGGTCGGACTGGGCCAGGACCCGGAACGGGAGCCGCTCCCGGAGGATTTCCACCGCCGCGTTCATCGCCCGCCAACTGGTGAACAGGGCCAGGGTCCGGCCTCCCGCCGCGGTGATGAGGGCGTCGAGCTCATCGTGGATGGCCGGTTCCGACTCCGGTCGCCGACGATCGGGGATGGACTTGGCCACGTACAGCATGGCGTGGTGGGGATAGTCGAACGGGCTTCCCACATCCATCTCGTCCGTGGCGTCCCCGGGGAGGCCCAACCGGTCGACCAGCCCGAGAGGCACCGTCGCCGACGTGAGGACCCCGGTGACCGCACTCCACAGGTGCTCGGTGAGCAGCGGCCCGACGTCGATGGGGGAGACTCGCAGGCTCGGCGAGCGGGAACCTCCGTCCACCCACGCCACCTCGTCGTCGCCGAGCGCGGCGAGCTTGGCCAGGTCGCTGGCCAGATGCCCGGCCGCCAGCAGGATGCGATCCCGCCGGGTTCGTTCCGCCGCCGACTCGTCGTCCGCACCCTCTCGCTCCGCCTGGCGGACGAGGCCGACCAGGCGGGCGACCCGTCCGGTGGCGAGGGCGACCACCGCACTGAGCCCGGGTCCGTCGGCCGGGACGTTGGCGCCCGGTTCGATGCCCTCCTCCGTGCCGACCAGCGAGGACTGGGGAACCCGGGTGCCGGCCAGCGGGCGGAGCACCCGTTGGAAGTGGTCGGCCACCTCGGCCACCTGGCCGACGGCATCGTCGGAACCGGCCATCTCGGTAGGCACCACCCCGCGGGCGCCGGTGGCCAGGGCCCGAAACCGCCCGGGGCCGATCTCCACCCCGAGGCTGTCGGTCATCACCTCCTCGACTTCGTGGGCTTCGTCGAAGACGGCGATGTCGTGGGGAGGCAGCACCGCCCCGCCGCTGGCCAGGTGGGCCCCGTAGAGGTGGGTGTTGACCACCACCACGTCGGCCTCCGCGGCCCGGTTGCGGGCGTGCTCGGCAAAGCAGTCCTGCCCGGACGGGCACCGGAACGCCCCCGGGCACTCGCGGGCGGTGGTCGACACCATGGCCCAGGCCCGGAAATGGGGCTCGAAGTCGAGTTCGGCCCGGTCCCCGGTGGGGGAGTCCTGTCCCCACCGGAGCAGGCGGCGTACCTGCTCAGCGAGCCGGCCGGTATCCGGGATCCCCTCCTCCCGGGCCGGGATCAGGGTGTCGTCGGCGTCGGGGGGATCGACGGCCGCATCGTTGAGATCGAGCCGCTGCCCCTGGCCACCCACCTCGGAAGCCCGCTGCCGGCACAGGTAGTTGCTCCGACCCTTGAGCACCGCGAAGGTCAGACCGGCATCGACCGCCGCCGCCACCATGGGCAAGTCCTTGCCGGCCAGCTGGTCCTGCAGCGCCTTGGTGGCGGTGGCCACCACCACCCGCTGGCCGGAGAGGGCGGCCGGGACCAGGTAGGCAAGTGACTTTCCGGTGCCGGTTCCGGCCTGCACCACCAGGTGGCGCCCGGAGCCGAGGGCCCGTCCAACCGCCCCGGCCATCTCCATCTGGCCTTCGCGGGTCTCGCCGCCCCCGGGCAGCGAACCGGCCACCCGGGCAACTGCCTCCCTTACCTCGTCGGCCATTGACTGACCCTACCCGGGGGCCTGTCCGGCCGAAATGGGGCCATGGCCGCGGTCGGGGCCGAGCTCAGTACCACTCCGCGAACAGGATGCAGGCCACCACCACTCCGACGGTCACGATGACCCAACGCAGCACCGCGGCCGGCAGCCGCCGCCCGATCCGGGCGCCCAGCTGCCCGCCGACGACGGACCCGGCGGCGATCAGGCCGACCACCGACCAAGACAGGGTCGAAAAGATGATGAACAGGACGCTGGCCGCGGTGTTGACCACCATGGCCAGCACGTTTTTGGTGCCGTTCAGCCGCTGCAGGTCGTCATGGACGAAAATGGCCAGGAGGGCGATGAGGATCACCCCCTGGGCCGCCCCGAAGTAGCCGCCGTAGACCCCGGTCAAGAACACCCCGAGGAACAGGCCGAGGCCGCCGTGCAGCCTCCGGTCGCCCCGGGCTTCGAGGATCTTCGACAGCCGGGGTTGGAGCGCCATCAAGATGGCGGCCACCAGGATGAGGGCCGGCACCGCCGAGCGGAACACCGTGCCGGGGAGCCCGAGGAGCAGGGCGGCGCCGGCCACCCCGCCCAACAGCGACGCGGTGCCCAGCCGGAGCACCCTCGATCGCTGACCGGTCAGCTCGCGTCGGTAGGCGAAGGCTCCGCTGACGGTTCCGGGCACCAACCCCACGTTGTTCGACACGTTGGAAAGCAACGGTGGGTACCCGAGGGCCAACAGGGTGGGAAAGGTGACCAGCGAACCGGACCCGACGATGGTGTTGATCGTCCCGGCGGCTAATCCGGCCGCGAATATTGCCAGGGCGGCCCACGGGGACATGGAGAGGGTCTAGTGCCCATCGCCGCGTCGCTCAAGGTGGGGACCCCGCCGACGGCCTGGTCGGCGGTTACGGGCGCCGCAGTGGAGGGGATAAGTTCGCAGCGTGGAACGGGACCCCTCGGGCGCTGATGGCGCCTCCAGCACCGCGTCGACACCACTGGTGGCGTCGGATGTCGCCGATGGTCCCATCCCCGTTCATGTGGCCTGTGTGATGGATGGGAACGGTCGTTGGGCCAGCCGTCGGGGACTGCCCCGCACCGAGGGCCATGCCGCCGGGGAGGCAGCCCTGCTCGACGCGGTCGAGGGCGCCCTCGATCTCGGCATCCCCTGGATCACCATGTACGCCTTCTCCACCGAGAACTGGCGTCGCCCGGCCGACGAGGTCCGCTACCTGATGGGCTTCAACGAGAGCCTGCTGGCCCGCCGGCGGGATGAGCTCAACGAGAAGGGCGTTCGCATCCGCTTTGCCGGACGGCGCGACTGGCGGGTGCCCAAACGGGTACTGCGCCGGATGGACGAGTCGGTCGAGCTCACCGCGGGCAACCGGCGGTCGACCTTGACCATGGCGTTCAACTACGGGGGGCGGGCCGAGATCGTCGACGCCGTCACCAAGTTGGTGGCCGACGGGGTCCCGGCCGACAAGGTCAGCGAGAAGGCCATCCGCTCTCGCCTCTACTACCCCGACCAACCGGATCCGGATCTGATGATCCGCACCTCCGGCGAGCACCGGATCTCCAATTTTCTGTTGTGGCAGCTGGCCTACAGCGAGCTCGTCTTCACCAGTGTGCTGTGGCCCGACTTCCGACGCCACCACCTCTTCGAGGCCATCCAGGAGTACCAGCGGCGGCAACGAACCTACGGCGGGGTGGCGGGAAGATGAAGCGTCGGCAGGCCGCCGATGGAGTCCAGCCGATCGGAGACCTCCGTCACCGCGGCGACGCCGGGGGGCTGTGGATCGGCATCGGGATCGCCGGTGGGGTGGTGCTATATGCCGGGATGCTGATCATGCTGGTCGCCGGGTTCAGCGCCATCCTCCCGTTCGTGGTCATCCCGCCCGTCCTGGTCGGCTTGATCGGGGCCAACAGCCTGCTCGGCGGCCCGCGTCGGCCCCGGCCCCCGGCCCGGCCGATCCGCCCCACCGATCGGGGCATGGTGCCGCCGGCTTCCGGTGGCCCGGTGGTGAACGGCCGGTCGGGAGAGACGTCGGACACCGACCGGCAGCCCCGCCCGAATGGCGGGGGCTCCGCCGGCCCGGGATGACCCTCTTCCACGATCACGGGGTGGTGCTCCGCACCATTCGTCTCGGGGAGGCCGATCGGATCGTCACCCTGATGACCGAGCAGAACGGCAAGGTGCGGGCGGTGGCCAAGGGGGTTCGGCGCACCACCTCTAAATTCGGGTCCCGTCTCGAACCGTTCAGCCACGTGGCCCTCCTCGGTTGGCAGGGCCGCGGCGACCTCGACATCGTGAACCAGGTCGAGGTCATCGACACCTTCCGTCCAGTGCGGGAGGACCTCGACCGGATGGCGTCGGCCATGTCCATGCTCGAGGTGGTGGACCAGGTGGGGCAGGAGCGTCACGCCAACCCGCGGCTGTACACCATGTTGGTGGGGGCGCTCTCGGCCCTGGCGGAACGGGATTCGGCCATGGTCGCCCCGGCCTTCTTCCTCAAGGTCCTGGCCCTCGAGGGCACCGAGCCCATGCTCGATGCCTGCGCCTCGTGCGGGGTGGAGGATGTCACCCAGCTGGTGGCCTTCGATCTGGTCGAGGGCGGGGTGTTGTGCCGGAACTGCCGGCGGGGGCGTCCCCTGTCGGCCGACGGCCTGGTCTTGCTGAAGCGGGTCCTGGGTGGGGGGTTGGCCGGGGTGCTGGCCGAGCCCCGGTCGGCGATCACCGACGAGGTTGGGGTGCTGGCCACCGAGGCCATGGAGGTGCACCTCGATCGGCGGCTCCGATCGGTGCGGTCGGGCCCGGCGTCGTGAGCCCGGCGCCGGCGACGCCGTTCGGGGTCTACGTCCACATCCCGTTCTGCCGATCCCGCTGCGACTACTGCGCCTTTGCCACCTACACGGACCGGGACCACCTGATGGAGGCTTACTCGGCGGCGTGCATCACCGAAGTCGAACGGGCGGTCACCACCGAGGGGATGCCACCGGCCACCTCGGTGTTCTTCGGGGGCGGGACGCCGTCTCGGCTGGATGCCGACCTGCTGGTCTCGATCCTCGACGCCATCCCCCGTTCGGCCGACGTCGAGGTGACGGTGGAGTGCAATCCGGAGGATGCCGAGCCCGACCGGCTGGCGGCCTACCGCCAGGCCGGCGTCACCCGGATCTCGCTCGGCGTCCAGTCGACGGTTGCCCATGTGCTCAACGGTCTGGGTCGACGCCACGGAAGCGACGCGGTGGCCAAGGCAGCCGAGGCGGTGGCCGGGGCGGGCTTCGTCTCCTGGGGGATGGACCTGATCGTCGGCGGGGCGGGGGAGACCGACGATGACTGGGAGCAGAGCCTGCACGACCTGCTGGGCCTGGCGTGGCCTCCGCCCCACATCAGCGCCTACCTGCTGACCGTCGAGCCCGGCACCCCATTGGCGGCTCACCCCGACCGATATCCCGACGATGATGTGCAGGCCCGCCGCTACGAGATGGCCGACCAGATGCTCGCCGAGGCGGGCTACCAGTGGGAGGAGATCTCCAATTGGTCCCTGCCGGGTCATGCCTGCCGCCACAACCGCCTGTACTGGGACCAGGGCGAGTACCGGGGCATCGGATCCGCCGCCCACTCCCACCGGGACGGGCGCCGGTGGTGGAACGTGCGCACGCCCGATCGTTTCGTGAAGGAGATCGGGGCGGGAAGGAGTGCCACCGCCGGGGAGGAGTTGCTCACCTCCGAGCAACGTCGGTTCGAATCGTTGGCTCTCGGCCTGCGTACCCGGTACGGGGTGCCCGCCGATTCCTTGCCCGATGATCCGGACTTCGAGGGCCTGGTCGACCGGGTCGACGGCCGGGCGGTGCTGACGGTGAGAGGCCGGCTGTTGGCCAACGCCGTCACCACCCGACTGGTATCCGAGGTCAGCGGCTGATCGTCAGTTGCACACCGGCACCAGCGTGTAGCCTGCCGCCTGGATGCCGCTGATGATGGTGGGGAGTGCGGCCACGGTCTGCGACCGATCACCCCCACCGTCATGCATGATGATGATGGCCCCCGGGTGGAGGGCAGAGAGCACCCGGCTGGCGATGACGCCGGCTCCGGGCATCAGGTAGTCGGACGGGTCGACGTCCCAGTACAACTCGCCAAGACCGCGTTGGGCCAACTGCGCCACCACCGAAGCATTGGTGTAGCCGTAGGGGGGACGGACGCATTTCACCTGTTGCCCGGTCACCGATTGGATGAGGTTGGTGTCCCGGTCCACCTCCGCCACAAACCCCGCCGGGCTGAGGCTGGTCAAATCGACGTGGTCCCAGGTGTGATTGGTCAGGGTCATCCCGTCGGCCACCTCCTGCTGGAGCAGCCCGGGGTACTGGGCGCCCTCCGATCCGACGATCTGAAAGGTGGCGGGCACGTGGTACTGGGTCAGCACCTGGAGCATCTGGGGCGTATAGACGGGATTCGGACCGTCGTCGAAGGTCAACGCCGCGACTTTGTCCCCGACCGGGTAGATCCCCCCGGGAAGGTTTGACAGGTTGTAGATGATCAGCCCGGCCACCGACGGCCCGCCCATCGGTGGCGGGGGCGCCCCGGGCAGGATCCAGTAGCCGCCTCCGCCCGGGACCGCGGCGATGGCCACGATCGGATTGGCCAGCGACGCACCGCCGATCGATCCCAGGAACGGTGCGTCCCCGAACGTGAATATGCCACCGTCGGCGGCGGCCAGCCAGTAGCCGTGCCCGCTCGGGGTTGCTGCGATGCCGACCATTGGGGCCTGCAGCCGGGTACCGCCCATCGAGCCGAAGAACTGGGCGTCACCGAAGGCGAAGATGCCGCCGTCGGAGGCCACCAGCCAATAGCCCTTCCCGTCGGGGGTGGCAGCCATCCCCACCACCGGTTTGTTGAGGGCCATGCCGCCGGTGGAGCCGAAGAACTGGGCGTCACCGAAGGCGAAGATGCCGCCGTCGGAGGCCACCAGCCAATAGCCCTTCCCGTCGGGGGTGGCAGCCATCCCCACCACCGGTTTGTTGAGGGCCATGCCGCCGGTGGAGCCGAAGAACTGGGCGTCACCGAAGGCGAAGATGCCGCCGTCGGAGGCCACCAGCCAATAGCCCTTCCCGTCGGGGGTGGCAGCCATCCCCACCACCGGGCGGTTCAACCGCTGGCCCCCGGTGGAGCCCCAGAACTGGGCGTCACCGAAGGCGAAGATGCCGCCGTCGGTGCCCACCAACCAGTAGCCCTGTCCGCTCGGGGTGGCGGTCATCCCCACCACCGGGGCGGCCAGGGTTTGGCCGGCCGCCGATCCATAGTTGCCGGCGTTCCCGAAACCGACCGGTTGACCGGCAGCCGGGTTCGTAGCCGCGGCCTCAAGAGTCGATGACGGTGACGCGAAGCCCAGGGACAGGGTGATCACCAGCGCGACCAGCACGAGCACCATTACCGGCGCGCCACGTATGCGGAGTCGTCCCCCAACGCCCACCGCGCCACCCTAACCATTCCCGACCTCGGGCGCCCGGGTGCCGGGCGGTGATCCCCGGCCGGTCCGATACGCTCTTCTCCCATGCCTGAGCCGGAGCCCCCTACTGACACGCCCGAGGCTGGCGATCTGATGGAGAAGATGGTCGGCCTGTGCAAGCGGCGCGGGTTCATCTTCCAGTCGGCGGAGATCTACGGCGGGTTCCGCTCGACCTACGACTACGGGCCGCTCGGGGTCAACCTGCTGCGGAACGTGAAGAATGCCTGGTGGGAAGCCATGGTCCAGCGTCGTGACGACATCGTCGGACTCGACGCCGCCATCCTTTCCCCGCCGGCGGTGTGGGAGGCCTCCGGACATCTGACCAACTTCACCGACCCATTGGTGGACTGCCGCAAGTGCCGCCAGCGTTGGCGGCAGGACAAGATCGAGGGGGTGTGTCCCAACTGCGGGTCCACCGAGTTCACCGAGGCCCGGCCGTTCAACCTGATGTTCAAGACCCACGCCGGGCCGGTCGAGGACGAGGGTGCGGTCGCCTACCTCCGGCCGGAGACGGCCCAGGGGATGTTCACCAACTTCGTGAACGTGCTGCAGACCACCCGGAAGAAGCCGCCGTTCGGCATTGCCCAGGTGGGCAAGTCGTTCCGCAACGAGATCACCCCGCAGAACTTCGTGTTCCGGACCCGCGAGTTCGAGCAGATGGAGATGGAGTTCTTCGTCCCGCCGGCCGACGCCCAGCAGTGGTTCGAGTACTGGTTGGCCGAACGGTTCGACTGGTACCTCGGGCTGGGCATGCCCGCGGAGAAGCTCCGCCTCCGCTACCACGATCCTGACGAGCTCTCCCACTATTCGGCGGCCACCGCCGATGTCGAGTTCCTCTTCCCGTGGGGGTGGGATGAACTCGAGGGGATCGCCAACCGCACCGACTTCGACCTGAAGGCGCACGCCGCCGCGTCGGGGGAGAAGCTCGACTACTTCGATCCATCGACCAACGAGCGGTATGCGCCCTATGTGATCGAGCCGGCGGCCGGGGCCACCCGGACGATGATGGCGTTCCTCCTGGCCGCCTACGACGAGGACGTGATCGGTGGGGAGCCGCGCACCGTGCTCCGGATCCATCCGAAGCTGGCTCCCTACCAAGTGGCGGTGCTGCCCCTCTCCAAGAAGGAGACCCTCGAGCCGCTGGCCCGCCAGGTCCTCCGTTCGTTGCAGCCGCATTTCATGTGCGACTACGACGTCACCCAGGCAATCGGCAGGCGGTATCGCCGCCAGGACGAGGTCGGCACCCCCTGGTGCGTGACCGTCGATTTCGACTCACTCGAGGATGGCGCCGTCACCGTGCGGGACCGGGACACCACCGACCAGGTCCGGGTCCCGGTCGACGGGCTGGTCGCCGAGTTGCAGGGCCGTCTCTCCAACGTCTGACCGTCCGCTGTCGACCGGTTCGGCCTCCCGGGCGGTTTCGGAGTCGACGGGTGATGCAAGTAGGCTCGAATGCCTGCGCCTGCGCAGGAACGCAACCCCCACCACCACCCAGGAGACGTTTCCCGATGCCGTTCGTCTACGACTTCGACCACAAGCACCGCAAGCCCCCGATGGAGATGAAGGACCTCCTTGGAGGCAAGGGCGCCAACCTGGCGGAGATGACGTCGGTACTGGAGCTGCCGGTCCCTCCGGGTTTCACCATCTCTACCGACGCCTGCCGGGCCCACATGGCGGGCGGCTGGCCGGACGGCCTGACCGCCGAGGTGGCCAAAGCCCGCTCCCGGCTGGAGAAGACGATGGGCAAGCGCATCGGCGACCCCACCGACCCCCTCCTGGTCTCGGTGCGATCGGGGGCCAAGTTCTCCATGCCCGGCATGATGGACACCGTCCTCAATCTCGGACTCAACGACCAATCGGTGGAGGGTCTGGCCAAGCAGACCGACGACGAGCGATTCGCCTACGACTCCTACCGGCGGTTCGTGGCCATGTACGGGCGGATCGTGCTCGACATCCCCGGAGAGGAGTTCGACACCCTCCTCGACGCGGCCAAGGAGTTGGCCGGCACCACCTCGGATGCCGGCATCCCCACCCCGCTCCTGCGCTATCTGGTCGACGCCTATCAGCAGATCGTTGAACGCCACACCAAGAAGCCGTTCCCCCAAGGCCCGGATGACCAGCTCCGCGGGGCGATCGAAGCGGTGTTCAGTTCGTGGGACTCGCCGCGGGCCAACGCCTATCGCAATCGCGAGCGCATCTCCCACGATCTGGGCACCGCGGTCAACGTGCAGGCCATGGTGTTCGGCAACCGGGACGACGCCTCGGGTACCGGAGTCGGGTTCACCCGGGACCCAGCCACCGGAAAGCGGGGCGAGTACGGCGACTACCTGGTCAACGCCCAGGGCGAGGACGTGGTGGCCGGCATCCGGAACACCCAGCCCCTCTCCGCCCTCAAGGATCAGTTCCCACCCATCCACAAGGAACTGCTCGGTATATTCGCCCGCCTTGAGGCCCATTACCGCGACATGTGCGATACCGAGTTCACCATCGAGCAGGGCAAGTTGTGGATGCTCCAGACCCGGGTGGGAAAGCGGACGGGCAGCGCCGCGCTCCGGATGGCGGTGGACATGGTGGGGGAGCGGACCATCAACCTGACCAAGGCGGAGGCGGTGGAACGGGTGACCGGGGACCACCTCGACCAGGTCCTCCATCCGCAGTTCGCCGGTTCCGGCTACACGGTGCTGACCAGTGGGCTCGGCGCCTCGCCGGGGGCCGCGGTCGGCCGGGTGTACCTGACCGCCGACGACGCCCAAGCGGCCGCCGTTCGGGGTGAGAAGGTGGTGCTGGTCCGGAGCGAAACCTCGCCCGAGGACGTCCACGGCATGCTCGCCGCCGAGGGAATTCTCACCGCCCGCGGCGGCCTGGTGAGCCACGCGGCGGTGGTGGCCCGCGGCTGGGGAAAGCCGGCGGTGGTGGGCGCCGAGGCGGTGAAGATCACCGGCTCGTCGTTCACCGTGGGTGCCACCGTGGTCAACGAGGGCGACTGGATCTCCGTCGACGGCACCAACGGCACGGTGGTGCTTGGCCAGGTGCCCTTGTCCCAGGGCAAGACTCCGGCCGAGTTCGAGACCATCCTGGGCTGGGCCGACGAGATCCGGGCTGGCCATCTCGGGGTGCGGGCCAACGCTGACAACGGGCCTGACGCCACCAACGCCCGCAACCGCGGGGCCGAGGGCATCGGACTCTGTCGCACCGAGCACATGTTCCTGGGCGAGGATCGGCTCCCGATCGTGCGCCGGATGATCCTGGCCTCCAGCCCGGAAGACGAGGAGTCGGCGCTCGAGCAGCTGCGGGTGGCCCAGAAGGCCGACTTCGAAGAGATCCTCGAGGTCATGGACGGGCTGCCGGTCACCATCCGGCTGCTCGATCCACCCCTCCACGAGTTCCTCCCCGACACCCAGGAACTCGCCATCAAGCAGGCCACTACCGGGCTCACCCCGGAAGAGACCCGTCTCTACGAGGCGGCCAAGGCCTGGCACGAGTTCAACCCGATGCTCGGTACCCGCGGGGTGCGGCTCGGGGTGATCAAGCCCGGGCTCTATGCCATGCAGGTCCGAGCCTTGATGGAGGCCGCCCTCGACCGGGTGGCGGCCGGAGGCCAGCCGATCGTCGAGATCATGATTCCGCTCACCGTCAGTCGCGAGGAGATGGCCCTGGCCCGCTCCTGGGTGGAGGATGCGGTGGCCACGTCCCTGGCCGGCCCGGCCAAGAAGGGGCCCAAGAGGGCCAAAGGGGCCGGCAAGGGGGCCCAAGCCTCGATGGCCGGGAAGCTGGAGGTCCTGATCGGCACCATGATCGAGACGCCCCGAGCCGCGCTGCTGGCCGGCGAGATCGCCGAGGATGCCGACTTCTTCTCCTTCGGGACCAACGATCTGACCCAAATGACCTTCGGGTTCAGTCGGGACGACGTCGAAGGCCGGATGATGTCGGAGTACCTCAGCCTGGGGCTTCTCAAGTGGAACCCGTTCGAGGTGGTCGACCCCGACGGGGTCGGCGAGCTGGTCAGGTTGGGTGTGGAGCGGGGTCGCTCGACCCGTCCGGACCTGAAGATCGGGGTGTGCGGTGAGCATGGTGGAGATCCCGAGTCGATCGCCACCTTCGCCCAGGCCGGGCTCGACTACGTGAGCTGTTCGCCCTTCCGGGTGCCGATTGCGCGGCTGGCCTGTGCCCAGGCGGTGTTGGCCGGATCGATGCCACCCAAGTCGAAGGGCAGCGGCAAGGCCAAGAAGTAACCCGAATCATCGAGCCTGCGACGCGGTACCGTCGAGCCCATGGGCATACCTGACGAGGACGTCGCCCGGGTCCGAGCCGCGACCGACATTGTGGCCCTGATCGGGGAACATGCCGCCCTGAAACGGCAGGGACGGCGCTGGGTGGGCCTCTGCCCGTTCCATGGCGAGAAGACGCCGTCGTTCAGCGTCAACGCCGAAGAGGGCTTCTACTACTGCTTCGGCTGCCAAGAAAAAGGCGATGCCATCACCTTTGTCCGGAAGACCGAACACCTCGACTTCGTCGACGCCGTTCGCCGGCTAGCCGACAAATCCGGGATCGTCATCCACGAGGACGCCAACGCCGGCCGGGACAGCCAACGACGAAAAGTGTTCGTCGACGCCATGGAGCAGGCCACCGAGTGGTACCACCAGCGCCTGCTCACCGGGGCCGACGCCGGTCAGGCCCGCGACTACCTGCGGTCGAGGGGCTACGACGGCGACGTGGTCCGCCGGTTCCGGATGGGATGGGCGCCCGACGACTGGGATGCCCTGTGCACCGGTCTCAATCTGAGCAACGATCTGGCCGTCGGTTCGGGTCTGGGCTTCGTCAACCGCCGGGGGCGTTTGCAGGATGCGTTCCGGGCCCGGATTCTGTTTCCGATCTGTGATCCCTCCGGCCACCCGGTGGCGCTCGGAGGCCGGGTCCTCCCCGGCAGCTCCGACCCGGCCAAGTACAAGAACTCCTCGGAGAACCCGATCTACTCCAAGCGGAAGATCCTCTACGCGCTCAATTGGGCCAAGAGCGACATCATCAAGACCGGCGAGGTGGTGGTGTGCGAGGGTTACACCGACGTGATCGGCTGCTTCGTCGCCGGCGTCGAACGGGCCGTGGCCACCTGCGGCACCGCGCTGGGCGACGACCACTTCCGGCTGCTGCGCAACTTCGCCAAGCGGGTGGTGCTGGCCTTCGATGCCGACGGGGCGGGCCAGTCGGCCGCCGGCCGGTTCTACGAATGGGAACGTCGCCACGAAGTCGACGTGGTGGTGGCCAATTTTCCCGCCGGTGCCGACCCCGCCGACCTCGCCCGGGCCGACCCGGAGGCCTTCCGAGCGGCTATCGCCGAGGCGAAGCCGTTTCTCCAGTTCCGGGTGGAGCGGGTGTTGGAGACGGCCGATCTCTCCACGCCCGAGGGGCGGGCCAAGGCGGCCGACGCCGCCCTCACCGCGGTGGCGGAGCACCCCGACGATCTGGTGCGGGATCAGTACGTCATGCAGGTGGCGGAGCGGTGTCGGATGGAGCCGGCCCGACTGCGGGAACGGCTGGAGCGCCTGCGCCAGGAAGGCCCGAAACCCGAAAGCGACAAGCGGGGGTCGCGTGGGTCCGGCGGGGCCACCACCCGACGCCCGAATCTGCCGGCGACCGCCAACGGACCGGATGGAGGTCCTTGGATCCGGGATCCGGAAGATGAGGGGTGGGACACTGACGACGACGCCGGCATCGGCAGGCCGAGCGACCGACGCGCCGGAACCAACGGGCGTGGTTCCGCTGGCGACGGGTCGTTTCGACCGGGCCTCGAGGCGCTCCGGTTGGCCATCCATCGGCCCGAGGATGTGGCGCACCGTCTCGAGGCGGCTTTGTTCAGCGACAACTTGCAGCGGACCGCGTTCCTGGCCCTGATGACGAGCGACGATCTCCATCAGGCCATCGACACTTCACCCCCGGAGGTACGGGCCCTGCTGGTGCGGCTGACCGTCGAGGAGCCGACCGGGGAGCCCGATGAGGTGGTTTCTCAGCTGGTGAGGGACGCGGTCCGGCGGCAGTTGAGCCTGGCCACCAGGGAGGCTCGCACCTCGACGGAAGCGGCGGCCGAGGCCGCCGCGGCCAGCGTGTGGGTCCAGGAGCTCGATGACCCGGGCTCGGCGGCGGCGGCGAGTGCCCGGTTGGTAGCCTGGCTGGTGGTGAAGAACGAAGACAGCGTGTCCCCGGTGACACTTGACGGCTGACGAGACGGTGCAAGTGGTCACGGGTCCGCTGGAGGAGCTTCCTGTTGCAATGTTCGATGGGCTCATCCGGCTGGGTAAGTCGCGCGGTTATCTCACTCAGGACGACGTGATGACAGTGCTCAGGTCGGTCGAGCTGAGTGCGGACTTGATCACTGACATCGTGACCCGCATCCGGGCCGAGGGCATCGAGTTCACCTACGACACCGGCGAGACCACCATCGTGCCGATGTCCCCAGTGGCGGAACCCGATGAGGAAGTCGCGATTCTCGATGGGCCGGTCAAAGCGTTTCGGAGCGATCCCGATCCGGTGGCATCGGTGCCGACCGGTGGCCTCGGTGCGGTCCTGGTTGCCGACGGCATCGCCGTTGAGGTATCGCCGGACCGGGAGATGGACCCGGTGGGCGAGAGTGCGGTCGCCAAGAGGGTCCGATCCCCGCGGCAACCGGCTTCCAGCGACAGCTACAACGGCGGTGACCGGTTCGGGAGCGCGGCCGCCGACCCGGTGCACACCTACCTCAAGGAGATCGGCAAGGTAAAGCTCCTCGATGCCTCGCTGGAGGTGGAGTTGGCCGAGCGAATCCTGGCCGGAACCGAAGCCGCTGACCGACTGATGGCTGCCGGCAGCGTTTCTTTGGTCGGATCGGAGAAGGACCGCGCCGAGGACCGGATGCTGGTCAGGCGGGGGCAACAGGCCAAGGAGGCCTTGATCGAGGCCAACCTCCGGTTGGTGGTGTCCATAGCCAAGCGATACCGGAACCGGGGCCTGGCGTTCCTCGATCTCATCCAGGAGGGAAACCTCGGCTTGATGCGAGCGGTGGAGAAATTCGATCACACCAAGGGATTCAAATTCTCGACGTACGCCACCTGGTGGATCCGCCAGGCCATCACCCGCGCGATCGCCGATCAAGCCAGGACCATCCGCATTCCCGTCCATATGGTCGAGACCATCAACAAGGTAGTGTGGGCGCAGCGCCAACTCCTGCAGGAGCTCGGGCGCGAACCCACTGCCGAGGAGGTGGCGTACCGGGTTGACTTCACCATCGAGCGGGTGCGGGAGATCCAGCGCATCAACCAGGACACCGTGTCGCTGGAGCAACCGATGGGCGACGAGGACGATTTCAGCCTGTCCGATCTCATCGAAGATCGCGGCGCCGTGGTTCCCGACGATGCTGCCGCCAGGATCATGCTCGACGAGGCGGTCCGGGAGGCGCTGGGGCATTTGAGCCCCCGCGAGGAGGATGTGGTCCGTCTCCGGTTCGGTCTCGACGACGGGAAGATCCGGACCCTCGAGGAAGTGGGCAAGGCGTTCGGCGTCACCCGCGAACGGATCCGGCAGATCGAGGCCAAGACGCTGGCTAAACTCCGGCGTCCCGACTCGGCCCAGCTGCTCCGCGACTACCTCGACGAAGCCTGAATCACCTCGCGGTTACGGCGTCAGTGGTGGGGTCTCGCTGCCCGATGGCCATTGAGGGCCGAGGCCACGTCGTTGGCCATGGTGGCGGCGATGGCGTCAGCGGCATCGTCGCCGTCACGCCACCCGAGCCGGGAACTCACCGCGTCCCTGGCCCGCTCCACTCCCAGCGTGGCCGCGGCCTTGGCCTTGTCTCCGACCATGCCGATGGACCCGGCAACCGGCGCCGACCGGGTGACCTGGCCGGTCACCTTCATGATCTGGTTGTAGCGCTCCCGCCCCGCCTTGGTCCCGAGGGTATAGCCGAGCCCGAAGGCGACGGCGGTGGCGATCCGAAACTTCACCCGACCATTGTGACCGGATCGAAGGGGGTTTGCATCTTTGACCAGGCCGGGTGGACCGGCAACCCGCCCCGAGCCCGGCAACACCGCCAAAGGGCGCGTTGATCCGCGGCTAATGTCCTCTGGCACGCCGTTTCGGGAACCTGGAACGGATGAGCGGTCCGGGGTAGCTCAATCGGCAGAGCGAGCGGCTGTTAACCGCTAGGTTGAGAGTTCGAGTCTCTCCCCCGGAGCATTGTCCCTGGCCAGAGAGCTGGAATGACCACGTCGGTATTTCCCTCCTTTCGCGCCCGACCGCAATGTGCACTACCGTGTGCCAATTCCCAGAACGCATGTGGTTCGAACCGGAGCTGGCGGGACAGGAAGCGGAACGCCAACCCAGTGAGGTCGCCTTTCATGCGTCAGAAGAAATTAACCACGTCAGCTGCGCTCTTCTTGGCGACAGTGCTGGTCGGTTCCCTCGCCCTCGTCGGATGTTCGTCGAGTAGCGGCACCTCGGCGTCGACCACCACCTCGCCGTCATCCCCGAAGACGGGGAGTCTGGGCGATCCCGCCAACCAGTCAGCCGGCGATCCCTCGCAGGGCGCCTACACCCCGACCGGGCCCCTGCTCGCCGACGACGGATTCCGCCCGCAGACCAACGGGTTCGGCACCCCGAACTACGGCGACGTCCTGAGCGACAATTCGAAGCCCATGAATCTCACCCCGGCCCAGATGCAGACGTACTACGGCAACGGTGTCTGCGTAGATGCCACTGCCCCGACCTGCACGCTCAACCCGGCAGCCCAAGCCTGGATGGACCAGACCAATGCGTCAATGGCGGGCGGGCACTGCTTCGGGTTTTCCGTGGCGGCCCAGCTGTTCTGGACAGGAACGGCGAACCCCAGCAATTTCGGCGCAGCGACAACGCCGACCCTGGCGATCCCGGGGAACGCCCCACTGCAGGAGGACATCGCCTACACGTGGGCGTTTCAGGCTCTGCCCTCCGTCAACAACGGCGTGATAAAGGGAACGCCGGTCGACATCGTCAACAAGCTCAAGACGGTGCTCCAGCCGAATCCCACCGAGACGTACACCGTCGCCATCTTCAAGGCTGACGGCACCGGTGGCCATGCGGTCACGCCGTACGCGATCGAGGATGCCGGCGGTGGCATCGACAAGATCCTGATCTACGACAACAACTACCCGGGCATCACCCGCGAGATCACTGTCGATACCAACGCCAACACGTGGGAGTACAACGCCGCCGTCAATCCGAGTTCGCCGTCGGAGCTCTACCAGGGTGACGCCAACACCATGTCCATGTCGCTCTACCCGACCACGCCAGGTCTCGGCACCCAGCCCAACCCGTTCAGTGGCACCGCAGCTTCCGGCGCGACTGGGAGCACCTCGGCGGCACGGTCCGGAACCGCGGCGAATACCGCCACCTTGACGGACGATACGACCAGCGCAGCCATGGACGAGATCTGGCTCGATGGAAGCGACACCGGGCACGGCCACCTAGTCATCACCGATGACCAGGGGCACCAGACTGGCATCGTCAACGGGGAACTCGTCAACAACATCCCCGGCGCCCAGGTCGAGGAGCAGTTCTCGGACGAGGACTGGCAGGTCGCGGAGGAGCCGAACTACTACGTGCCGGACGGGACCAAGTTCACCGTGTCCCTCGACGGGACGGACCTGAAGCAGGCTGACCAGGAGTCCGTCGGGGTAATCGGTCCCACCTTCGACCTGGAGGTGGACAACATCAACCTCCAGCCCAAGGAGAAGGACACCCTCGACATCGGCGCCGACGCCACCCATTGGACGTATTCGGCGTCGTCGGTCCAATCACCCGACATCAGCCTCGGCGTGTCCGACGACTCTGCCGACTACACCTTCGACGTGAAGGGCGATTCGGTCCCCGCGGGCGGGACGACGACGATCGACCTGCCGGGCGAGGGCGGATCGCTGACCCTGGGTACCGCGAACTCCGCCCACGGGAATTACACCCTGGCGATGGAGCGGGACGACGACAGTTCCGGTCAGGTGAGCAACTTCAGCCATAGCGGCATCTCCCTGGCGGGTGGAGACACGGCGGAGTTGCAGTTCGGCGGATGGACTCCCGGAGGCTCGATTCCGCTGGTGATCACCCAGAACGGCAGCCAGCACACCGAGTCGCTCTCCGACAGCGCCGCGTGAGCCGGCAGAAACGGCAAATAGGGGGTTCCTGACTGTTCGCTCGCTCCCGGGCCCAGCGCTCTCTTCGATGGAGCCGCGTCAGTTAGGGGTGGCGGCCGTTGGGCATGAGGCCGTCCGCGCCCCACTGGTCCAGCGAGTTGAGTTGGACGTGGTCGCCGGTCGCCTCGACGATCTGTCCTCCGCCAACGTAGAGCGCGGTGTGATCGACAGTGGTCCAGTTGGTCGGATCCGACCCCCAGAACACAAGGTCACCGGCCTGGAGGTCGGCCATCGCGATCGGCACGCCCGCCGTGTTGTACTGATCATTGGCGATGCGGGCGAAGCCCACGCCGGCAGACTCCCACGCGGCCAACGCCAGGCCTGAGCAGTCGTAGCCGACCGGGCCGTTGCCGCCCCAGATATACGGCTTGCCCAGCTGGGCGAAGGCGAAGAGAACGGCCTGGTCGCCCGCGGTCACGGGCTCGAACATCAGCCCGAGGATAGGTGGCGCCGCACCCGCGTCGCCAAATGCCCACGAGGTGCCGTTCTGGTCGACAATCCAATAGCCGTGACCACTGTTCGACGAGACAACCTTCTCGGCGGGGTCGAGGGTCGGAGCAGCGCCCATGGAGCCGTAGAACGCGGCGTCGCCGAAGGTGAACACGCCACCGTCGGCCGCGATCAACCAGTAGCCCTTGCCATCGGCGGTCGGAGCCATCCCCACCACCGGCTGCCTCAACGTCAAAGAGCCCGTGGAGCCGTAGAAGATGGCATCGCCGAAGGAGAAGATGCCGCCGTCACTGGCGATCAGCCAGTAGCCCTTGCCATCGGGTGTCGGGGCCATACCCACCACCGGCTGGTTCAGCACTAGGGAACCAGTGGAGCCGTAGAAGGCGGCGTCACCGAAGGAGAAGATGCCGCCATCGCGGGCAACCATCCAGTAGCCCTTGCCGTCGGGTGTCGGTGCCATACCCACCACCGGCTGGTTCAATACCAGTGAACCAGTGGAGCCGTAAAAGGCGGCGTCACCGAAGGAGAAGATGCCACCGTCGCTGGCCACCAACCAGTACCCGGCCTTGTCACGGGTGGGGCTGATGCCGACGATTGGCCTGGTCGGTGGAGAGGTCAACTGACCGTAGGACGCAGCTCGCCCCATGTTCCATACCCCGCCGGTGCTCGAGGCCAACCAGAAACTAGCCGGACTCGGACTTCCGTCGAGACCCTGCAGGCTGATCGGAATGGTCGGAGCCGCCGCGGCCGGGGAAGTATCCAATCCTGCGGTCATTGGGACAGCCACCACTGCGATCATGACCGCGGATAGGGCCAACCAACGCTTGGGCGTCACCAAGAAGTCATCGACCGCCAATGCGGCGTACTTGAGGTCAACCGCCTGAGATCCGCTGAACAGCTCGTTGGAGACACGACACCAACATCTGGCACCACTGGGCGATGTCGCCACTCTGTGAGTGCCGGTTGGCGGTGGTACGCACTGCGCGAATCGCCTGATCGAGTTTGATCCGCTCGCCGGTACTTGTGTGAGCATTCGCTGCGATTTGGACGATCATGTTTGCAGCGCCGAAAAGAAGACGGTTTCCATTGTCCTCATCTTCATTTCGGTATGCGTTGATACACATGGCCGCGTACGTCTCGTCCATCGACCAGGCAAAGGCGCAACTGACGGCATCGAGTGTGCCTCGGCGTTCGATTTCGACCATGTACTGCGTAGCCCGCGCATATGCGTATTCGTGAATCTCGCGTCGATCCTCGAAGCGAGATTCAGTGGGGAAAATGAACTTGGCACCAGTTTCCTCACCGAGAATCGGATCTGAACCCCCTTCAATGGTCGCATTTACAGTGCTCATATCCTCGGGACTGAAGACAGTGGTGATGGCGTGTAGTAGAGCGTTCCGCCGAGGTTCGTCGGGATGCAGACCGGCATAGCAGTCGATGAGATCCATCAAATAGTCCTGAACGAGGGGATCTGCTTGGGGTGCGTACATCTGCTCGGTCATTTGCCCATTCCTTCCGGCGAGGCGTGCCTTTAGCATCGGCAGGCAGAGTTGAACCCTTGAGACCTCTCAATCTCAGTTTCTTGGGATAACGCTGGGCCTTGCTCATCACGGCTCACCCAGGTACCGCTGCCGGTGCGGGTTCGCCCGGGAAGACGGTGTCATTGGCCAGCCATCACGGATAGTGGTCGCTACACCCGCTGTGTCGGTCACCGGTGGCGTCATTGATCGATCCTTATCTCCTTTCGAGAGGAAACAGAGTTTTTCTCAGTCCCGTTACAACACGCGTGGACATAGTTCTCATTACTTCCACCGTGACTTCGAGATGCGGGCCGGTCGATGTGCGCCGTCGGCGTGAGCTCCCGTCTCCGATACCCATCGCGTGTCACCCACCGGGCCGCCTCTGCGCTCGCGGAAAGGCGCTTCGTTCGAGAAGTCGCAGGTCGTAGCCATAAGTCGGCCAGCGTGGAGGATCCAGTTGTGCTGGGAATCCAACGACCATCGGTCATCCAATTGCCGGAATGTTCGCAAGGTCCGAGGCCGAGACAAGTTCAGCTTAGTGACGTACCCACACGGGGATTTTGCTGGGCTTCGTGAGTAGTCCTCAAGTCTTTACCAATAGCTGCCGATGTCACTCTCAGCGTTCGTCTCGAACGTAGCGATAACGAAAAGGCAAACCTCCCGCGAGGGGGGGACGCAAAGCCAACGGGGCTCTCTGAGTCGGCTGGGTTGCCGAAAGTAGCGATCGAAGCGCAGCTATTTCCAGCGACCCCGCGCGTCTCGGGATCTAGGAGGAAGTATGCGCAGGAATCGCGAAGCAGAGATTGCAACTAGGGCACGTCGACCAAGGCGCATCGCAATCCTTGCAGCCGCCTGTGGCGTGGTTGTCGCCACGATGACCTTCGGGCAGATTGGCTTGGGCCAGGCCGCGACCGGCGCCCCAGCCAACACGACCCCGGCCTCAAGCAACACGCCCTCGGCCTACAGCGGTGGCCGCTTGATGACGGCGGATCCGGGCGGTGGCTACTGGACCGTCACCGTTGCCGGTGCCATCGCGTCCTACGGCGGGGCGCCTGTGTTCGGGTCCCCAGCCCTTTCGGGAATCCGACCTTCCATGCCGGTGGTGGGCATGGCGCCCACCCCCGACGGACAGGGCTACTGGCTGGTGGCGTCCGATGGCGGCATCTTCTCCTACGGCGACGCCCAGTTCTACGGGTCGACCGGCGCCATTCGCCTGAACCAACCCATCGTGGGCATGGCGCCCACCCCCGACGGACAGGGCTACTGGCTAGTGGCGTCCGATGGTGGGATCTTCAGCTTCGGTGACGCCCATTTCTACGGGTCGACCGGCGCCATTCACCTGAACCAACCCATCGTGGGCATGGCGTCCACCCCCGACGGACAGGGCTACTCGCTGGTGGCGTCCGATGGTGGCATCTTCAGTTTCGGCGACGCCCAGTTCTACGGGTCCACCGGCGCCATTCACCTGAACCAACCCATCGTGAGCATGGCGCTCACCCCCGACGGACAGGGCTACTGGCTGGTGGCGTCCGATGGTGGGATCTTCAGCTTCGGTGACGCCCAGTTCTACGGCTCCCTTGGCGGCAGTGGCAAGACCATCATCGGTATCATCATCAGCCCGCCAACTCTTGGCTACACCTTGGTGGAGACTGACGGCACCGGCGTGGTCTTCCCCACATTCGCGACCGACTTGACCAAGGGGACCAAGGGGACCGGCACTCCGACCAGGTCGACCGCCACTCCGACCCCACCCACGGCGACCACCACTGCGACCAAGTCGCCGACTCCGACCCCGACGCCGACCCCCACGCCGACCCCCACGCCGACCCCCACGCCGACTCCCACGCCGACTCCCACGCCGTCAGGTGCAGTCCAGCCGGTCGGCGAGGCCGCCGGTCCGTGGAACCTGGTCTTCGACTCTGAGTTCAACGGCTCCTCGCTCGATACCTCGCAGTGGTCCACGGGGTGGTTCGGTTCCGGCATCACCACCGGCGTCAGTAGCTCCGAGCAGGAGTGTTATGACCCTTCGCAGGTGAGCGTGACCGGCGGTTCGCTCGTCCTGTCGGCCGTGGCACGCTCGGAGACCTGCGGCGGGGCCGCCCATCCCTACGCCTCGGGCATGGTGACCACCGACGGGAACTTCAGCTTCACCTACGGCTATATGGAGGCCCGGATCTGGTTGCCCGGTAACGGCAGCATCGCCGACTGGCCGGCCTTCTGGGCCGATGGCCAGAACTGGCCCACCGACGGGGAGATCGACACCCTCGAGGGGCTCGGCGGCCAGGCCTGCGCCCACTTCCACAACCCGGCCGGCGGGCCCGGCGCCTGTGCAGCGGGGAACTACTCGGGCGGGTGGCACACCTTCGCCGCCGACTGGGAGCCCGGGTCGCTCACCTTCTACTACGACGGAACCCCGGTCTGGAATGACACCTCGGGGATCACCTCGGCGCCCATGTACCTGATCCTGAATCTGGCGCTGTCATCGGCCATCACCTCGCCGAACACCGCACCGGCGTCCATGCAAGTCGACTACGTGAGGGTCTGGCAGCACTGAGCGCCCGCATCCCTGACTGCCGCCGAGGACCCTCGCCGGCAGTCAGGGATCGCGTCACCTCGCAATCCCCTCGAACGCCCTCCGCGGTCGCTCCGTTACGGCACCTCGGCTGCCAGCGGGGCGGGGTGCTCCCCCGGGACGACCGGACCCCGCATCCAGCCATGTCTCGTGATGAGCAGGACGGCGGCCATGGCCGCCTGGCCGATCAGGACGGCCAGTGCCATTCCGGTGATCCCGGCCACCGCCAGAAGGCCGAACCCGAGAGGCACGATCAGCGCGAACAGGCCAGCGAACACAGCCATCGCCTGCCAGGTCCGCCGCTGGCCGCGGGCCGCTGCTCACGGCCGTCCCGTTGACGATGAACGGTAGCGCCGACAGCCCCAGGAGTCGGAGCACGCCGGTCCCGTGCGCCACGTAGGAGGGTCCGAAGATCCGCAGCACCCAGGGGGCGGCCAGGACCAGCAGTGCCACCGCCGGCGCCAGGATCTTCAGCAAATGGACCATCACCTGCTTGCATTGGGCCTCGAAGTCGGACGGGTCGATCGACAACTCCACCACGAGCGAGTCCCCGATCGCCAGGGGGACCAGGTAGATGATGCCCACGATCAACCACGCAAGAGAGAAGTACGCACTGGTAGCGGCGCCGGTCTCGACGAGGACGATCAGGGGCAGCACGAGTATCAGGCCCTCCCACCACAGGTTGCCGACGAAGTCGTACGGGACGTAGCGGCGCAACTCCCGGATGGTGACGCCACCGGAGTCGCCAGCCGACCGTTGGTGTTGGGTGATGGCCCGGGCGAAGAGGTAGACGTTGGTCGGGATGACCGTGGCGAGTGCCGCCACCGTCCAGGACAAGAAGATGCCCGCCACCGGGAACAACGCGATGAACGGGACGACCATCCCCACCTTGAGCAACCCGAACCCGCCGTTCTCGACCGGCACCCAGCGGGTCTTCCTCAGCCCGGTGAGCACCCCGTCCTCGAGGACCATGATCGACCAGATCGCCGCGGCGGCAACGAACCACGTCGCCATGCCGGGAGAAGAGCGCAGGAACGCCAACTGTGGAGAGACGCGGGGCAGCAGGATGAGGAACGCCCCGGCCAGCACCAGCGCCACCGCCGCGCTCACCAGATAGACCCCCACCACCAGCCGGCGGGTGTGCCGTCCGGCCGGCTGCACAAACCGGATCAACGCGCTCCTGCAGGTTCAGCTGGGCGATGGCCCCGATCGTCGTGAGCACGTTGATGGCCACGATGTTTCGCCCCACGATGGACGGCGACGCGTGCCGGGCCGCCAGCACCCAGAACAGCATGCCGATCACGCCCGTCGTTACCGCGCCCAGCACGAGGGCATGTCCGTTCCGGAACAGCGGTATTCCCAACTCGCTGCGGAAGGACGTCCGCTGGGCTGACGATCGCTTCCGCTGCCGCAGCACGGGTTCCGGCGGGTCGTCGAGGCACCCTTCGGACGGTGACGGTGCCCCCCGCCGGGGCCAGAGCCTGGCGCCGAGCATCCGGGCAGCACGCGCGAGCATGGCGACGAAGGGCAGCGGGTCATCTTTGGCGAACCAGGCCAGCGTCCGCGAGCCACGCTTACTCGAGGTTGTCACCGACGGCGGAACCTCGGCACGGCGACGGCGGGACAGGCGCGAGAACACATCGAGGTGCTCCACGATTATGGACCGGCCCACTAACGAGTGGCCGGCCGGGATCGGACGCCCGGTCAGGTCGAGGTGGGCGGCGCGCACCACGTCGATCCCGGTGTCCGTTTCGAATACCCGGAACTGTGCACCAATGCGGGGATTGAAATCGAGCAGCTTGTAGCGCCCGTCACGCCGGTCGAACCGCCAGTCGAGGTCGGCTATGCCCCGGTACCCCAGCCTCCGGAAGACATCCGTGGACAATGCGGTCAACTCGGGATTGTCCACCGTCTGCGCGTACGAGGTGACCCCGGCCTCTGGGGGCCACTGGCGGAGTTTGACCCCGGTGAAGAGGACCGTTGACCCAGCATCTGCACCGACCCATGCATGGCAGAACCAATCTTCGGCGGAGTCGGACGGAATGTATTCCTGAAGAGCAACCCCGTAGGGCGGCACCCAGACGGTCGCCATCTTCCGCAGCTCCTCCGGGCTGCGGACCACGGTGCTGGCCTGCACCGCCGGGGCCGACAGCCGGGTCCAGGCGGCGTCGTTCTTGGCCACCACCGGATAGACCGCCTCCTCGATGAAAGCCTCGAGCGCTTCTGGGGTCCGGGGTGCAGCGATTCGCGGCGAGGGAATCCCGATCTCCTCGCACAGGGCACCCAGCGCTCGCTTGGAGGTCAGCCGGCGCGGCAGGTCGGGCGGGACTGGCGGCAGGATGAACCCCTCGGACAGCACCTCTATGTGCTCGGCGATGAGCACCGCCGCCTCGTCATCGGTGCACAACAGCACGGAGCGCTGGCCGAGCTGTCTGGCAACGGCGACCAGTCCCTCGACGAGCCGCTCCTGCGGCTCACGACCCGATGTCGGCCAGATGACCGTCCCCCTGGCGTAACGCGACAGGGCGGCGGGAGTGAGCGCGTCCTCGATGACGGCGTATACCGACACGCCCGCCCGCCCAAGCGAGCGGATGGCTCCGACGCCGCCGTGGTGGACGGGGTACCGGCCGATCTTCAGCAGGACCACAGGAACTGAACGGTCGAAGTCAGCTTCGGGCGCCTGCGACGCCGACCCCCGGGCGACTCGCGTCACGAGGCGGAGTGGGAGACGGCCGCTGGTGGGTGCTGCCACACCTCGATCGATCGGATCTTCAGGCTCTGGGGGAACCGGACTGCGCTGTTGGGGCCCGGGTTCGAGGCCACCGCCAGGTTGGCGAGCAGGTACTCCGGCGCCGTGATGGAGATGGCGAAATGGGCTTGCAGGGTACCGTCCACGTACCACGAGATCGATCCCGGCTCCCAGTCCACGCCGTAGGTATGGAACGTATCGGACATGGAGGGCACGAGCAGGGAGTCTTGCTCCGTACCCGATTGGTTGTCGTGGACGAAGACGTTGATCGTCTGCCCCTCCGCCCAGTTCTCCATGACGTCTATCTCGGGGGGCCAGACTCCGGACTCAGGGAGGGTCCAAAACGCCGACCACAAGCCCTGCCCAATCGGTAGCTCGGCCACGACCTGCATGTAGCCGTAGGTGAAGCTGAACTTGCCATACGACGAGATCATCCCCGATACGTATTGCTTTCCGTGCGTCTGTTCCGGCGTGGCGGTCAGGGACAGCGTGCCGTTGTCCACCGAAACCTGCGAGGCCTGGTACCACTCAATTTCGGGCTGAGCCCGATTGGTGCAGTCCCAGTAGTAGCAGGTCGACCAGTGGGCAGAGTCCAGGACGGTGCCGCCGAAGTGGTCGGAGAACACGGGTTTCCAGTTGCCGCCGGGGCCGCCGGGGCCGTCGGGGCCGTCGAGGCCTCCGGTGCCGCCGGGGAGGCCGGTGGTACCCGCGTGGACAGCCGCCACGCCTTTCGGCGCTCCCGAGCCCGTGTTGAAGGCCACGAACGCGCCGAACAACGACAGGGCGACTACCGCCGAGGCCAGTGCGAGGCGGCGCGGGTTCCGCTTCATCGCCCGCGCGCCTGCTGTCGGGCGGCACCGGCAGCCGCCCACTGGCGCACTCGCCACACCTTGGTTCGCAGCAGCTCCCGGTCCCGGGCGATCGGTGCGCCTCTGCCCTGGAGCCAATCCCTCACCGTGCCGGTCGTGGTGAACTCCCGCACCGTCAGTCGCGCCAGCGAAAGCGGGTCGTCGGCGGCCGAACTGAAGGCATTGCGCACAGCGCAGGCCGAGGTGTAGCCGGCCGCCCGTACCTGCTCGCGCACGGCTGCCCGGTAGGAGCCGTGCGGATAGGAGTAGCTGGCGACGGGATGGCCCAGCAGGTCCTCGAGGATCGCCTTGGGACGTCGTATCTCATCGAGAGCCACGGACCTCGGGGCCACGTCGACATGGTGGTGGTGGTGGGAGTGGGCGCCGATCTCCACCCCCAGGGTCTCGAGTGGGGCGAGCTGTTCGGCCGTCAGCATGGGGGCGGTCGGCATCCCGACCGTGGGCGATCCGACGAGGGGACCGGTGGTCACATAGAGCGTCGACACCATTCCCCGCCCCGCCATCTCCTCGGCGGCACGCACGAAATCGGCGTAGCCGTCGTCGAAGGACACGACGACTGGACGCTCGGGGAGTTGCTGGTCGCCGGTGATGGCGGCGACGAAACTCGACACAGTGAGCGGGGTACGCCCTAAGTCGCGCAGGCAGTCGAGGTGCTCGCGGAACCGCGCCGGGGTGACGGACCAGGAGGCCAGATCCGGACCAGGACGGTCGGTCACTGCGTGGTACAGAAGGATGGGGATCGGTACGGGCGACCGCTCTATGGGCAACGCCACTCCTCGCATGTAGATATAGGATAAGCGAGAGCGGTGATGCATGGATGTCGGTTCATCAGACCTGGAGCTCGCGGAACGTCACTGCGACGGTACTGAGGACGGCGAGCACGGCCAATGCGTGAAGGGCTGTCATCACGTGGAAGAGCGACAGCACCACGGCCACGAGGGTGGCGACGCCGAGGCTCACGGCTACCGTGAGCACCGCCCGTTCCAGCCGGTCCGCACTCTCGAGCAGCCACGTCAGGGCCGCACCCGGCGCCCAGGCGGACGCCGCCACCACCAGCACGGCGCGCACCGGTGTGGGGAAATGGAGGGCGACCACGGCCACCGCCGCCCAGGGGACCAGTGCCGGGAGGTTCCGGCGGACGCCGGCCATCGCTCTCATGGGGGCGCGACCACCCCGAGCGTCATGACGAGCACCCCTCCCTGCGACAGCACCGTCTCGAATTGGGGCGAGGAGCGAACGTCCTGTTCGATGGCCTGGTACTTGCCAGGGGCCAGCGCTCCGGTCATCTCGATCTGGGCCGCATCCGTGGAGCTGAAGATGAGGTACGCGTGAGGATATGACTCCATAAGATTCACGAGCGCCGACACGGGGTGGGTCGTGACCGCGTTGGCGACGCTGGCCGTATCGCCGAGGTACCACAGGTACTGGTAGTCCGCATAGTGCGTGAATGCCCAAGGCGTGTTGCCGGTGGCCCCGATCATCAGCGACCCGGGCGGGGCGAGGGAGTAGAGGCGCTCCATGGCCGTAACCTCGGGCGCCGGCATGTAGTTCTGGCGCTCCTTGCCGTAGTAGGCGAAGAAGAACGAGACGGTGAGTGCCGAGACCACCGCGAACCCCACCACCCACCGGATGTTCCGGCGGCGGCGAGTGCCCGTCGGGCGGGGGGCCAGGACCGAGGCGGCGAAGAGGGCCACAAACGGCAGCCCGAACAGAAAGACGCGGAACGCGACCTCTGTCCCATAGCTGCTGGCGAAGAGGGCCAGCACCGGTGTCACAATCAGGCACGCGGCGGGCTGCCACCGGCGCCAGCGCGCCGAGCGCCACGCGTACCACGCTCCGATCAGGGCCAGACCGAACAGCGAGAGGGTGAGGGCCCGGTCGAAATAAGCCACCACCACCTGGTCGGGGCTGGCGACGCTGAGATTGGCGAGGGAAGCCGATGTGTTGTCGTAGGGGTGGCCGATGGTCTGGATCACCGCCGGCAGTTGCTGGTGGAGAAAGGGAAGTCCCCAGATGAGGATCCACCCCACGCTGATCGCCGTCACGACGACCAACAGCGACCGCGAGCGGAGGCGCCGTGTCACCAGGAGGCCGCCAAGGGCCGTGATGAGCATGAACGGGGTCAACTGGTGGCTGACGGCGATGGTGGTGGCCACCACCACCACCACTGCATACATGGCAGCCGAGCTCGGTCGCGCGTACGGTTCGACGATCGCACCGCCGCTGGTCACCATGGCGGCAGGTTCCCCACGTCTCTGCCGGAGGTACGCCCATCGGGTCCGTGCCGCCGGGGGCAGTCGCAAGAACCACCGCAGCACGACCGCCACGGCTGTGAGGTAGAGCACGTATGCGAACGCCTGCGGTGAGAAGTAGTCCTGACCGATCCAGTTGCCGAGGTAGAACAGCCACACCGCCGCCCATACGACGGTCCGGTTAGCGGTGAAGCTGCGCAGGATCAGCACCAGCGGCGCCAGCAGCAACAGCTCGTTCACGAAGGGTGCCCACACCGTGTACGAGAGTGCCGAGGCGGTGCCCGACCCTGAGACGAACAGGGCGTTGAGCCCGAAGAACCCCGGCCAGTCCTGGTAGGCGGTCAGGTTGGGCATTGCTCGGTCGACCCCGTGGTGCGTCACGATGTAGTCGACGATCCCCACATGCTTGTAGGACCAGGAGTAGCGCGTCGTCCCATAGAGGATCGCCGGAGTGGCGTGCATGAAGGCGATCAGGGCCACGACGTGGCCAGCGAGCAGGGCCGGACTGGCCCGCCGCCAGCGCACCCACCACCAGAAGCTGACGGTCAGCAGCCCCACGGCCGCCCAATAGACGACGGGCAAGACCGACACCAGGCCGAAGTCGGTCATGCGGTCGAGTCGGACCGACCACGCGAAGGTCGATCCCCACAGCGCGGCGATCACGGCCAGCACCAGCCAGCCGCGCCATGAGCCCGGACGCACCGTCGCCCGGCTGGACCGCGGCACCAGAGTGGCGGTGGCATAGCCGAGACCAGCGGCGATCTCGCCGACCACGATGGCGACGGCCATCATGAGGCCGCCGCCCGCCCGGCGGGTCGGGGTCAGGCATTGCACCAACCGGCGCGGAATAACGCCGCGGAGATACGACCGCTCGGTGGCAAGGGCCTGATGTCCGACCAGGCGTGCCACGACGGCCTTCGAGCGGCCTTCTTGGTAACACCGTCGGGTGAAATACTGCCATGTCGCCCGTGTCGCCGGCACCTGGTGAGTGACGCGTGCGGACGGTTCGTAGATCAGGCGACCGCCGCCCTGGCCCACCATCCGGATACAGAGCTCTGTCTCCTCGCAGCCGCTGGCGTCCGCCCCCACCCGTCCCAGCTCTGAATCGAACCCGCCCGAAGCCACCAGGGCGGCGCGGCGGAACGACATATTGGTCCCGATGAAGTTGCGGACGGGGGCTCTCGTCTCGGGCATCCCCTGGTAGGAGCAGCCGACCACCCAGTCGAACTCGGGTGGGAACCATCGGGGTCGCGTCCCGGTCCACCCTGGGGTCACCGACCCGCCCACTCCAAGCACGTCCCCGTCCCGATACGTCTCGACGAGTCGCGGCAGCCACTGGTCCTCGGCCTCGGCATCGTCGTCGAGGAAGGCCACGATGTCGCCGGTCGCCACGGCCACGCCCGTGTTCCGAGCGCCGGACAGCCCCCGCCGACCCGTGTTGACGATCACCTTGATCCCCAAGATCTCGACACGGACGCGGTCAAACAGCGCCTCATTGTGGTCGATCACGACGATGACCTCGGCCGTTGGCGGGCCCTGCCGTTGCACGGAGCGGACCGCGGCGACGAGGTTGTCCCAACGCGCCTCGGTGTAGGCGCAGATCACGACCGAGACGGAGAGCGCCCGGCCGGTGTCCGCCGTGGTCACGGTGCCGCCAGGGTGGCGGTGGCATAGCCGAGACCAGCGGCGACCACGCCGACCACGATGGCGACGGCCATCGGGAGGCCGCCGCCCGCCCGGCGGGTCGGGGTCAGGCATCGCACCAACCGGCGCGGAATAACGCCGCGGAGATACGACCGCTCGGTGGCAAGGGCCTGGTCCTGTCCGACCAGGCGTGCCACGACGGCCTTCGAGCGGCCCTCCCGGTAACACCGTCGGGTGAAATACTGCCATGTCGCCCGTGTCGCCGGCACCTGGTGAGTGACGCGTGCGGACGGTTCGTAGATCAGGCGACCGCCGCCCTGGCCCACCATCCGGATACAGAGCTCTGTCTCCTCGCAGCCGCTGGCGTCCGCCCCCACCCGTCCCAGCTCTGAATCGAACCCGCCCGAAGCCACCAGGGCGGCGCGGCGGAACGACATATTGGTCCCGATGAAGTTGCGGACGGGGGCTCTCGTCTCGGGCATCCCCTGGTAGGAGCAGCCGACCACCCAGTCGAACTCGGGTGGGAACCATCGGGGTCGCGTCCCGGTCCACCCTGGGGTCACCGACCCGCCCACTCCAAGCACGTCCCCGTCCCGATACGTCTCGACGAGTCGCGGCAGCCACTGGTCCTCGGCCTCGGCATCGTCGTCGAGGAAGGCCACGATGTCGCCGGTCGCCACGGCCACGCCCGTGTTCCGAGCGCCGGACAGCCCCCGCCGACCCGTGTTGACGATCACCTTGATCCCCAAGATCTCGACACGGACGCGGTCAAACAGCGCCTCATTGTGGTCGATCACGACGATGACCTCGGCCGTTGGCGGGCCCTGCCGTTGCACGGAGCGGACCGCGGCGACGAGGTTGTCCCAACGCGCCTCGGTGTAGGCGCAGATCACGACCGAGACGGAGAGCGCCCGGCCGGTGTCCGCCGTGGTCACGGTGCCAGTCGGTGCGCCTCGACCCGCCGCCCTCGCGCCCGGCTGATGGCGTACGCGAGCGGACCGTACAGCAGGCCTCGGCGTTCGAGGCGGGTGAAACGGCGAGGCCACGAGGCCGGCTGGATCCCCGAGGCGGTGTTGCGGCCGCTGAAATAGGCCAGCCCGGCCGGGGCTCGGCGCATCATCGAAAACAGGGTTCGGGGCTCGTGAACCACGGCACTCGTCAGGTACGCGCCGAGGCCGACGCCGTAGTTGTAGACCTGTCGCGACACGGCGGCAGGATCACGATGATGGTAGTGGCGGACCAACGCGCCCGGCCGGTAGGCGAGTGTATGCCCCGACATGATGAGCTGGAACAGCGCAAGCAGATCGTCGCCGCCGCGCGCCGCCGTACCTGCTCCCGTTGCGGCGTCGAAGCCGCCTATGCTCCGCAGCCACGCCGTGTCGAACGCCATATTTGCCCCCGAGCCGAGCTTGCCGGCGTCGAAGGGGAACAACACGTCGTCGGGTCGATTCGGTCCGAGGTCGTACAGGCGGGTCTCGAATCCCTTGCCGAAGCGGCCGTTGACCTCGAGCATCAGCTGTGCTGGGGTCTCGAGCTCAGCGGGCATGATCAGTCCGGTTGCTCCTGCTACCTCTGGGTAGGCCACGAAGGGAGCGGCAAGCTCGCTCAGCCAGTGCCGATCCACGGCAACGTCGTCGTCCGTGAACGCCACGATGGACCCGCTCGCGGCGGCTAGCCCACGGTTGTGGGCGGCGCCGAGCCCGCGACGGTTCTCGCGGAGGTAGCTGATCCTCCCGGTCGCCGTCGCTCGGGCCGACACCAGTTCGGCCGTATCCGAGGTAGTCGGATCGTTGTCGACAACCACGATGTCGAACGCGGGGTAGTCGAGTGCCAAAACGGTGTCGAGACACGCGTCGAGTCGCTCGGGCCGGTTGCGCGTGGCGATGATAACGGTCACCGGCTTCCGGGCCGCGAGGGTACGACGTCGTTCCTCGAGGCACGGGGGGTCGTCCAGCGTGGCTCCACCGGCCCAGAGGTCGAACGAGGCTGGGTCGAGCCCGTCGGCGAGCAGGTGCCGGTCAATCGACCCGGCCAGGGAGGTCCGCACAGCTGTGATCCAGCTGCGCTCCGGGTTCTCGGCACCGTCGGCCAGGGCGACGCAACCGATCGGGTGGGAGTGCAGTCTAATGAGCACGAACAGCGTCCGCCCCGAGCATTGCGGCCCCACAGCGCGGCGCAAGGTCGCCAGCCCTTCGGTTAGCTCGACGTCGGCCACGCCGACAGGTAGGCCGAATAGCTCGCCGCTGTCGGGGACGAGGTTGGCCGAGGTCATGAAACGGCGCCTTGCGCCTGGTCTTCGGTGATTACTCCGCCGCCCCGCCTCGCCTTCGTTTTCCCGCCCAGTTCGAGCTTCGCACTCGCTCGCTTATGGAACAAGGTCCGTAGGACCCTCACCCCGTCCCTGAAAGTGCGCAGGCTCGAGGAGCCGCTTCGCCGGGGGAGCTCGATTCCGGGCGCGTCGGTCACGCGGGCGGGCCGAACGGCACGGCGTGCGCCGTGATTTCTGTCTCGATCTCGAACGCGGTGTACCTGAGGTCCAATTCGTCGACAAACTGGCGGCGAAAGGCGAAGAGCAGCGGGTCACCGACAAAGTTCAAACCGAACTCCCCCAGTTGGGGCGTTTTGGAGGCTACCGTTCGCCGCTCTCCGAATCCCACTTGGTGGGAGATACCCATGGCTTTGACCTTAGCCTCCTCGGTGGTGCCCACCGAGGCCATCCGGTCAGCAAAGTCTCCCAACGCGCCGAGCCCCACATGGCCAACGACCTGGTCGCCTCCGGATTCCACAATGACGGGGACGATGCTCGTACTTTCCATCTCGTAGGTGCCTTCCTGTTCTGGGTTCTGAAGACTTCGCAATCGTCAGAATCCCAGACGGGAAGGGCACGTACGCGGATACGCGCCGTTCCGGTCAGGCAGCCGCGCTCATGATCGGAGCGAAAGCCCCTTCTTGTTGTTGAGATGCCCGAACTGCTACAGCCGTGCGACGTGCGCCGCGCTTGCGTTCGGCGTAAATGGTTCGCAGCACTCGGATCCCGTCGGAAAACGCATTGAGGTTGGAAGTACCGTGGCAGCGTTCATGTTCGAAGCTCGGGATCTCAGCCACCCGCAGGCCAGCCTTTGCGACACGCACGTTGATCAACGTCTCTACCTCGAAGCCGTCACCCCACAGCATGGCGCCCTCATCGATGCCCTCAATGTGACCTCTATCGAGATCCATTGACGAGAGGGATTGGCGACGGAAGGCGTTGTAGCCGTAGCACAGGTCTGTATAGCGGGTGCCGTAAAGGAGATTGACAATCTTGTTCAACCAGAAGTTCCCCATTTGTCGGAGCCGGCTGATATCGCTGCTGCCGCCCCCTGGCAAGAAGCGGGAGCCCTTCACGAAGTCGGCTCCCTCTTTGAGGGCAGTCACGAAACGAGGGATCTCCGCCGGATCTGTCGATCCGTCGGCGTCGAGCATCACGATGTAGTCCCCCGAGGCCGCCTTGAAGCCGCAGGCGAGTGCGTTTCCCTTCCCCTTTCGGTTCTGGCCCATGATGATGATGTCAGGGCGAAGGCGGCGGGCCTCCTCAACGGTGTCGTCGGTGGAGTTTCCGTCGACCAGGATCACCTCGTGGAGGTCAGGGTCCAAAGCGGCAAACACTGCGGGCAGGTTGAGGGCCTCGTTCATGGCTGGGATCACCACGCTGACCGTCGGTTCGGACCGGCCTCCTCCCAGTAGAACCTGGGGTGTCCGGTCAATTTGGCCAAGAGCCGCGCGCACTGCGGGCTCGTCATCGTTGAGCCGGTATGGCTTCATTTGCCACACTTCGTTGGGTGTTACGGCCAACACTTCGGTCTGCGTCACGTCGTCCTCCACGGTCCTGCGATGGTGATGCCCGTGGAAGCCCTGCCAGACCTCCACCCGTTTAAACACCCCTTGCTCAAGAGTTCAAGATGTCTGAGTCAGTGTGGCAGACGAAGAATTCGTGTAGCTAGGGACCAAAGTCCCGACGCGCCAACTGCACCCCGCCGACGCGCATACGGTCACTCGATTCCATGATCAACTCCCCCGGTCCCGTTCCACTCAGGAGCTGTTCGAGCGACGCGTGAGACGACGAAAATTCAACTGCCGGAACACATATTGAGCCCGGCAGTGGGGTACACCGTCCTTCGTGGCTGGCGGTGGTGGGTCGCTTCGTTGGACACCTCGCAGCGCAAGGATTCGGTCTGGTCCGAGGAAATAGGGACTTAGTTCCCCATAGATATCGCTCTCGGCTGCCGCATACTGAATGTGTCAACCGACTCAGAGGGATATCTAGAGATTGCCGGCACAGATGAGACCCCTTCCCTGAGCGGCCGTTCGTTGAAGAGGACCAATGCGCAAATCTCGGGCCACCGTCTCAGTCGCAAATGCAGGGGTCCTTCGTGTTCCCGGTTGTATTCGTCCCGGGGAAGGTCAGTGGCAACAACGAGCACCCCGTTTTGGATGTGACCGGCACGATGACCGAGTCGAGCTTCGAGTCCACGCTCGGCTATGACCTGGCCGGCAACCTCTTCAATCTGTAGAGGAGCCATCAATGCCGAATGCCCTCTCCCCTCCATACGCAGAGGTCAGGTCGGGCTACCCATCTGCGCCGGGGGACCCGGGTTGACGTCTGATCGCGAGGATTGCCGCTTCGGTTCGGTTGGACATGTTGAGTTTGGCCAGCAGGCGGGTGACGGTGTTCTTGATTGTCTTTTCGCTGAGGAAGAGCTCGTCTGCAATGACCCGGTTGGATTTTCCTTCGGCGATGAGGTCCAGAACCCGGCGTTCCTGCGGGGAGAGGGAGCTGAGCACAGGGTCGGAATTGTCCGGGTTGGAAAGTCGTTCGAAAACCGCCGCGACTTCCTTCGGACTCATGAGGGAAGTTCCTGCGGCCACCTTCTTCACGTCATCTACGAGATCGCGAGCCTTGATTTGCTTGAGCACATATCCAGCAGCACCGGCCATGGCGCTGGCGTAGAGGGCTTCGTCGTCGGCGAAGCTCGTCAGCATCAGGACGGCCAAGTCCGGCATTGTCGACCGCACATCTCGGCAGACCTCGATGCCATTCCCGTCCTCCAGGAGGACGTCGAGGATAGCGACATCGGGCCGAGCCAGCGGGATCCGGGACAGAGCTTCAGTAACGCTCGAAGCCTCGCCGACGACTCGAATCTCATCGTCGCTCTCGAGCAAGGTGCGAATGCCGACCCGCACCAGTTCCTGGTCATCGAGAAGGAATACGCGAATTGTCACGACTCCATTGTGGCAGGGCGATGTGCCCCGGCGTGAATCAGACACTGCATCCAGGTCGTTTTGCCCACCGGGCCCCCCGAGGGGTTTGGGATCAGGTCATGCCTGACACCTCGGACCTCTGGGCTCAGGGAAAGGGCCCAGAGACGTTGTTGCCCGACGTCAGAGTTTCCGGCTGGGCTGGGATCGAGGTCCCGGGAATCGATCCAGCTCCCCGTCAGCACCGGCCCGCACCATGAAAGACCTGCCCGATCGCCGGATCGACGACCCAGTCAAGCTCCGTCGACTGGTGGAGGCAGTTTTGATGATCGAGTCAAAATTGGAGCTACCGATCCTTCTTCGTCATCTGCTTGAAGAGGCGCTTTCCCTGGCCCAAGCGAATTATGGTGCCCTTGGGGTCCTGAACAAGGCTGGGACGACGCTGGAGCAGTTCCTCACTGTCAGCTTGAGCAACGCCGAAGAAGGCGAGATTGGATTCCGCCCCGACGGAAGTGGGGTCCTCGGTCTCCTCATCACCGAACCTGAGTCCTTGCGCCTCGACAACCTTGCGGAACCTCCGGAAGGCTCCGGATTTCCGGGCAACCGTCCTCGGATGAAATCATTCCTGAGAGTGCCCGTCCGGGTCCGCGAGAGCGTGTACGGCAACCTCTTCCTGACGGACAAAGAGAATGCCGATGGTTTCAGTGAAGAGGACGTGGCCGTTGCCGAGGCTTTGGCTCTGGCGGCTGGGATCGCCATCGAGAACGCCCGACTCCATGATGAGGTCGAATCGCTCAGCGTCGTCGACGACCGGGATCGTATCGCCCATGATCTTCACGACCGGGTGATCCAGCGCATTTTCGGCGTCGGAATGACGCTTCAAGGTGCTACCCATCTGGCCGACCTGCCTCAGGTGATGGAGCGTGTGAGCCGGGCCGTAGACGACCTGGACGGCACGATCACCGAGATCCGTACTGTCACCTCCGAACTAGAAACCGTCCGGCTCGAGGGGCTGCGTCAGAGGGTGGCCGTGCCGGCCCAAGACCCCGATCTCCGGAGCCGGGCCCGGGAAGGTTATCTCTCGACCGATTGATTGGGCGGAGCCAATCGCTTTACGCGAAGCGCCCAATCGGTGGCTTGCATCCGACTGCCAGCGACCCGTGGCGACGCGTTACCGTTTCCAGGAATCAATACCGACCTGATCCGGTCGGAAATTCCAGCTGTCCGGAGATCGGGAGACAGGGGTACAGGTGCCGGAACCGCCACTCGGAGGCAACCACCGTGAGCGCCCCGGATCTCGGTCGGGCCGTCGGCGCCGCCGAGCGGTCATCGTGCTGGCGATTCTGCTGGTCGCCGGGGCCACCTCGTTTGCGATTGTCCAGAACTGGTCGCAGGGTCCAGCCAAGGCGGGGGGAGCAGGAGCCACTCGCAGCCTTTCGGGAGCCGGATCCTCCAACAGCTCGACCACCCCGCCCGGACCCACCCCTCAGCCACCGTTCGCGGTTCAGGACGAGACGGTCTCCCTCACTGACTTCAGCCGGGACACCGAGGCACGAGGGGACGTCCCGACGCAGTCCGGTCGGGTCTTGACCACCGTGATCCGTCGCCCGGTGGGCGCGGTCGGCCCTCTCCCGCTGGTGGTGTTTGCCCACGGGTGGGACTCCGACCCGCTGGCCTATGAGACGTTGCTGGACGAATGGGCGTCGGCCGGATTTCTGGTCGCCGCACCGACGTTTCCCGATTCGACGGATACCCAGCCGGGAACCCCGGTAACCAGCTTTACCGAGGAAGCCCAGGACATCTCCTTTGTGATCACCGCCATGCTCAACGGCGCCGCCGGGAAGGTCGACCCTTCCCGGGTGGCGGTGGCCGGTCACTCCGATGGAGGTAGCGACGTGGCGGTGCTGGCGCTCAACCCGGCCTTCGCCGATCACCGGATTCGGGCGTATCTGTCGCTGTCGAGCCAGATTCCGAACGGGGTGGACGGGCCATGGGACGCGTCCACACCGGGGGCCCTGATGGTGGCGGTCGGGACCAACGACGAATACGGCCTGTATTCCGACTCCTACCAGGTGTATCAGTCGGCCAACATGGCCAAGGTCTTCGTATCGGCAGCCGGCGGTGATCACCTGGACACGTTCCTGGACGACACACCTTCCGCCATTGCCATGCGAGCGGATACCGTCAAGTTCCTCGACGCTGCCCTCGGTCAGAAGAGCCTGGATTCTGCCCAGTTGGCCGCCGTGCTCGAGCCCACCGGCGATCCCTCGCTCCTGGTAAACAGCGCACCTCCTGCCGGCGCATGACCGGTGCGATCCTGGAAATGTGGTTATTCGATTCCCGCCACTTCCCGCGCTCGCATGAATACGGCGTCGAGCATCGTCTCGGTCAAGGTGCCGGTGAAGGTGTTCTGTTGGCTGGGGTGGTAGGAGCTGACCAGCACGACGCCGTTGGGCGCCATCGCCTGCACATCGTGTCCGAACCTCGGCCGGGGTGAGATCCCCAGCTCACCTGCCATGATCTGATGGGCGAACTGCCCGAGTGCGACGACCACCTTGACTTCGGCGAGCAGCTCTAGTTCCCGCCGGAGGAACGGCAAGCAGGTATCCCGTTCCTCCGGGGTTGGCTTGTTGCCGGGTGGGGCACATCGGACCGCAGCGACCACGAATGCGTCGGTCACCTCGAGTCCGTCATCGACTGATTCGCTGGTGGGCTGATTGGAGAACCCGGTTCGCCACAACGATGCATAGAGCCAATCTGCAGACCGGTCGCCGGTGAACACCCGCCCGGTGCGGTTGCCACCGTGGGCGGCGGGTGCCAGTCCGACGATCAGCACTCGGGCCGTAGGGTCACCGAAACCGGCAACCGGGCGACCCCAGTATTCCTGGTCCCTGAAGGACGCTCGCTTTTCGCGGGCTACCTGCTCGCGCCAGGCAACGAGTCGAGGGCATTTTCGACACTGGGTGATCTCGCTGGCCAGCGCTCGAAGTGAAGGTTGGGAGGGGTGCATGCAGGCAGCGTATGACTTCCCTTCCGCCCCAGAGACGGCTCCCTTGAATCGACCGGTCTTCACGAGGAGCCCGAATAGTCATTCGTTGGGTAGCGGCCAGGGCGTGATCCGCCGTGTACGTTTTCCGGGGCGGGGCAGTAGCTCAGTGGTCAGAGCAGGGGACTCATAATCCCTCGGTCGCAGGTTCGATCCCTGCCTGCCCCACCAGGCCGGCGGTCTCCTATGTCCTGAACCCCGTCACTGCCTGCCCCACCAGTCCCACCGGTTCAATCTAAAATTGAAAGTCCCATTTGCTCCTCCAAAATTGACGGGAGTTGCCTGCGTTGGCAGAACATGGATCGCGCCCTTCGTTACTTTGAAGGGCCTGCTTCCTCAGCGGCACGATCCAGAAACGCTCGGAGACCCTTTTCTTGGGAGACTGGAATCTGAACGAAACGCCGGATTTGCGAAGGCGATGCTCGAGTAGATCGACACGGCAGGGTCCGATGCCTTGCCAATTGCTGATTGGCGGCTGCCGGAAAGACTCATGAGTCCAGTCTGGGCGCGAGGACCACCAGGGGGATAATGCGCTCGGTCGTCCGCGCAATGTCATCGAGTTGCGGATAGCGCTCGGCTGCTTTCGCAAAGAGGCGATCGCGCTCGTTGCCGGTGGCTTCCTCCGCCTTAACGTCAATCGTCTCGCTATTGACCTCGATCCTCGTGACCGGGTGCTCCTTTAGGTTGTGATACCAGGCCGGATGTTTCGGCGCTCCTCCGTTCGCAGCCCAGACGAAGTAGCGCCCATCGTCGGGCAGGTACGCGACTGGGTTGACGCGGCTCACACCGGACCTCGAGCCGGTGTGGTGGAGCAACAGAAGTGGCGTTCCCTCCCACATGCCCCCGACTCGTCCGCTGTTGGCCCGGAATTCGCCGACCACCTTGGCGTTGTATTCTTAGGGGGTTTCAGCCATGAGGCGCCTCGCGTGCTCGGTTTTGGTTTGGATTTGAGGGCGACTAGCCCCCCGACCGTCGATGACCGAATGCTCCTCGCTCTGGCCGCGCACCCCTACGAGGTCCGCAAGGCCGAACCAGTCTCAAGGAGGGTTTTGAGACTGGCAAGAACAGCAGGCCAGCCCTCAGAGATGGCGTCGAGAACGTGGCTACCGGTATCGAAGCCGTCGTGGACGACCGTTAGTCTGACTACGCCGCGCCCGAGGTCTGCAATGTCGAAGGCGACCTTGGAGCGGGGTTCAGCCCGCCAGGCGTCCGCGGTGGCTTCGTCCATACCGACCTCGGCGGCCCACTCGGGCGTGAACGTGTGCCACGTGTAAGCCAGTCTGTAGTGGGGATCGGACTCGAGGATTACCTGTTCGGGGTCGCTCACGACGAGCTCGACATCCTCGTGCACCAAGTCGTAGGTGGAGCCCTTCTTCCAGTCCGAACGGAAGGTCTTCTCACCGGCGCTTTGGTGCCGCCAATAGCGTCTGGTGAATGCGGGGTCGGTGAGGCCCTCCCAGACCCGCTCCGGCGTGGCCTGGATGTAGGTGGTGTAGGTAAAACTCGTCACCTGGTCGATGCGTTCAGACATTTCCTTGCCTCCAGTTGTTGCGCTGAGATGTAGCGCTGACAATTCCTACCCGTGTTCGACTAGATACAACCTCATTGGTGATCGGCCCCCGAGAGCCGGGCTCAAGGGTAGATGGAGCCTGGGCCCAAGCAGGCCGAGGGCGTCCCCAGTTTGGGTCCTCGAGACCTCTGGTGGCAACACGGCCGGCCGGCCATTTCCGATGTGAGCCCTCGGGTCATCCCGGCAACACGCTCCCAACAAGTGCGTTTCATCATGTCGCGGTGGTTCGCGCTGATGGCATCGCCAGTCCGGCTGTTGTCGCTCTCCTGCGAAATTGAAACAACCTGCAAATGCCCGCCACACCAAGCAAGGTTTTCGCGAGCACTCATAATCCCTCGGTCGCAGGTTCGATCCCTGCCTGCCCCACCACTGCCTGCCCCACCACAGCCCACGACTCGAAGTCCAAACTCACAACTCATCGAAGTGCGTAGACCGTTCCGGCTTGGTGAATCGCAGTAGCTGGTCGAAGTGCCGCATGAGGCACCCCCACATCTTCAGCACGCGACGGCCACCGGGGTGAACTTGCAGTCAAGGTGCTTGATTCCATTGATGAAGGGCGAAAGCAGGCGATCCGGCTCGCCGACGCTCTCGATGTCAGGTATGCGTTCGAAGAGCTGGCGAAACATCACGTCGATCTCCTGGCGGGCCAGGTGAGCCCCCAGGCAGAAGTGGGGGCCGGCCGCCCCGAACCCGATGTGCGGATTGGGGTTGCGACGTACGTCGAAGGTGTACGGATCCTCGAAGATGTCCTCGTCCCGGTTGGCCGAGTTGTAGAAGAGAATCACCCGGTCGCCCTCTTTCAACTCCTCGCCGCCCAGCACCGCGTTCTCGCCCAGGGTGCGCCGCATCCAGATGACGGGGGTAGCCCAGCGCACGATCTCGTCGACCCCGGTGGCTGCGATGCCGGCCGGATCGGTTTGCCACAGCGCGCGCTGGTCGGGATGATGCGTCATGGCCAGGAGTCCATGGCTGATGGCGTTGCGGGTGGTCTCGTTTCCGGCCACGACCAGAAGGATGAAGAACGCCGCGATCTCTGAAGCCGTCAGCGCCTCACCGTCGACATTGGTGTTGACGAGGGCCGAGGTCACATCGTCGGTGGGGACTCCCTTGCGGAACTCCGACAAATCAGTCATCAGCATGTTGAGCTGTTGCGCGGCCGTCATAAAGGCCAACATGGCGTCCGTGCCCTCCGGGATGTACTCCGGGTCGCCCGAGCTGAGGATGACGTTGGAGGCGTTGAACACGGTGTTGTAGTCGGCGGCCGCAATGCCCATCATGTCGCAGATGATCTCGAGCGGGAGGCGCGCCGCCACCTCGACCACGAAGTCGCACCCACCTTGCTCCGCCACCCGGTTGATCACGTCGTTGGCCACGAACTCAATCCGGTCCTCGATGCTCTTTATCCTGCGGGGGTTGAAGGCAGCCGAGACTATGCGCCGGAGCCGGGCATGGCGGGGGTTGTCCATGTTGATCATGGAACCGAAGAACTCGAGCATCTCCTGCGGCATGTCGATCATGGACGTCGCGCCCTGCTCGGATTGATAGATCTCCGGATGCCGGCTTGCCTCGGATATATGAGCGTGGCGGGTCAGGGCGTAGTAACCCTTCCCTTTGTTGGGCACCATGAAAGCCATTTCCGGTGGGATCTCGGGGTCTTCGAAGTGGCCCATCGGGCGCTCCCGGCGCAACATCTGGAACGCCCGCTCCCGTTCCTCCCAGGGACGGGACCAGAACTCGATGTCCGACAGGTTGATCTGATCGAGTGTCAGTACGTCACACGGTTCCATGGCCCCAGAATAAGCACCCGAGTGTGGCGCCGCTGGGTCCACGCTCGGGAGGTCCCTAGCCCCAACCTGCGAATCCCCCCATATAAAGGCCACCCCCAGCTGTGGCACGATCCCCATGCCGCTGCCGGTGCGAGTCGATGATTTCGTGAGCGATGCGTGCCCGTAGGGGCGGTGAGCAGGGTTGAGCAGCGGTTACCCGCGATCTGGTCGAGGAAGAGCGGTTCTTCGCCGAGAACCTCGAGCTGGCGACTCGCCGGTACTACGGCACCGAGCCGTGGCCCGCTGGCCTTCCCGGCGGATAGAACAACTTCGGCTGGCTGGGTGCCGCCGGGAGGGCCTCCGCCCCCTCATCACCATGGCCGTGCAGGCTGGCGGACCCGTTCCTCAGGCACCCCGTAGGCGGGCAGTCACACCTGCGGCAATCCGCGGACCGGCGAATTCGGTCCCGCAGACGAACCGCATCATCGGGCCGAACGTCGCTGCCGAGGTCAGCCCCGCGAAGAAGAGACCGGGGGCGGACGATTCAAAGCCCCCGCTGAGCCGCGGCGATCCCGCGACCGTCCTGACCGAGCTAGCGAGCTCTTCCGAGAGGAGAGCGAGGGAGCGCACATCGACGCGGTAGCCAGTGGCGGCGATGACATGGTCCACGTCGAGCTGCGAGTGGGCGGCGTCCTGGTCCACGAGGTCCAGCCGGACGCCGTCCTCATGCGGACCTGCGCCGGTGACCCAGGTCCGAAGGCGGACGTCGATCCCCTCGAACCGGAGCTTCAGCCACCATGCCCCGAAGGGACCGAGGATCTTCTGGATGCCGGCCAGGCGGACCCGATCGGGCAGATAGCGGTATGCCCCCGTGTAACGCGTGATCAACAAGTGGCTCCAGCCGTTGCCCAGTTGCGAAGGCGGTGTCTTCAACTTCTGAAAGGGGCTCAGGTCGTTGGTAGCCGGAGGCGGAGGTCCGCCCCACTTCAGCGCCGGCGACCGGACCAAGAGGTGCACCGTCGCACCGGCTTCATGGAGCAGCACGGCGGTCTCGAGTGCCGACTGACCGCGCCCGAGCACGGCGACGTTCTTGCCGGCGAACACCGACAGGTCGGGATGGTCGGCGGAGTGACTGATGCGCCCGTCTGCCCAGTCCGGCGTAGGTCCGGCGCCTCTCAGCTCGGGCGGCACGTAGGCAAAGGGAGCCGTTCCGACCGCTACCACCACCGTCCCGGACCTGAACCGCTCACCGGACGCGAGCTCGACCTCGAACCCAGATCCGACGCGGGCGACGCTTGCCACCTGCATCTCCTCGAGCTCGGGCACTTCGCTCTCCTGGAACCATTGGCCGTAGGAGACGAATTCGTCGACCGGGATGGGGGTCTCGCCACCGTCTTTGTCGTAGGGGTCGATGCCGGCAACCGCGCACCAGGCGCCGATGCCGACCTTCGGATGGGGAGAGCCGATACTCGAGTCTCCGGCGGTCGACTTGAGGAACATGCCCTTGGGCATGTGTTCGAACCACCCGCCCATCGGCGTCCCGAATATGCGGTGCTCGACACCGCGCTGCGTCAAATGTGTGGCGGCGGCGAGGCCGTAGGGGCCGGCGCCGATCACCACGGCTCCCACTCGCTGGCTCGCTGACACGGGGGAAGGCTACCGGCTCCGGATCGGCCCCTGAGAATCGCCTCAACCGGAGTCGGACGGCGTCGGTGCGGACGGTGAAGCGCAGTCCTTGCCACATCAGGCCACCCATTGGCGAGGACTCATAATCCCTCGCTCGTGGGTTCCATCCCTCCTGGCTCCACTGATTCGGCGGTAGTAGCGGCTGATCATTGACGGAGTAGTGGGTGACGCTTGACACCGATCGTCGTCAAGCGCCGGCTACTTCCCCCTCACCTGCTACCGGCAACAGACAGGTCCCGGAACGCCGCGATGGCCCCGGAACGGGCCACCCATACCTTCTCGCCCGGTAGCAGATTGAGCTCGTTGGCCGCGCCCCGGCTGAGCTGGACCCAACACGCCCCGTCTCCCGCCAGCTGCAAATCCACCCGCACTTCGAAGCCGAGATGGGTGACCCGTTCCACCGACGCCGCCCGGCCACCGAGGTTCTCGTCGCGGTGGATGACCAGATCGTGAGGGCGGACCCATTCCCCGTCGAGGAGGGTCGCCGGGCCGAGGAACTTGAGCACGAATTCGTTGTTGGGATGGTCGTAAATCTCCGCGGGCCCGCCGACCTGCTCGAGCTGGCCATCGTTGATGATGGCCAGCCGGTCGGCCACCTCCATGGCCTCTTCCTGGTCGTGGGTCACCAACACGGTGGTCACCGAGATCTTCTCGTGAAGTTCGCGGAGCCATACCCGGAGCTGTTGGCGGACCTGGGCATCGAGCGCGCCGAAGGGCTCGTCGAGGAGGAGCACCCTCGGCTCGATGGCTAGCGCCCGGGCCAGGGCCATGCGTTGGCGTTGTCCCCCCGAGAGCTGAGCCGGCAGTCGGTCGGCCAGATGGCCGATCTTCACCAGGTCGAGCAGCTCGTCGACCTTCTCCTGGATTTCGGCCTTGGGGCGCCGTCGCACTTCCAGCCCGAAGGCCACGTTCCGGCGCACGGTAAGATGCCGGAACGGGGCATAGTGCTGAAAGCAGAATCCCACCCCCCGCTGGCGAACCGGCACGCCGGTGAGGTCTTCGCCGTCAATCTCGACACTGCCGGTGTCGGGTCCCTCCAGACCCGCGATCACCCGGAGCAGGGTGGACTTGCCCCCGCCGCTCGGGCCCAACAGTGCCGTCAGGGACCCGTCGGGGACATCGAGGCTGACGTCGTCGAGAGCGACAACTCCTCCAAATCGCTTGGAGACTGATCTGATGGTGATCGCCATTTGTGGATCCTCCTTTCGTTGTCTTTTCCGAGGACAAGCAGGACCAACAACGCGAGAAGGGCCAGGATCACCGCACCGGCGTAGGCCCCGACCGGATTCAGGTTCTCGATGCTGTCGGAGATGAAGAGCGTCAGGGTCTGGGTTCGCCCGGCGACGTTGCCCGACACCACGATCACCCCACCGAATTCGCCGAGCACCCGCGCGGTGGTCAGGGTCACCCCGTAGGCGAGGCCACGCTGGATCGACGGCAACGTGATGCGCCAGAAGGCGGCGAAGGGGGAGGCTCCCAGTGTCGCCGCCGCCTGCTCTTGCTCGGTGCCGATCTCCTGGAGCACGGGCAGCACCTCCCTCACGACATAGGGGAGGGCGACGACGGCTGAGGCCATCACGATGCCGGGGAAGGAGAAGATCACCTGGATCCCTCGAGCCGCCAGCCAGTTCCCGAACCAGCCCGTCTTGCCGTAGACCAGGACCAGGGAAAGGCCGACCACGACGGGGGAGACCGCCAGGGGCAGGTCGACGAAGGCGTCGAGCAGCCACGCCCCGGGAAACCGCCGCCGGGCGAGGATGAGCGCCACCCCGACGCCGAAGGCGGTGTCGAGCGGGACCGCGATGAGGACGACCAGAAGGGTGAGCCACAGGGCGTGGAGCGCATCCGCGGTGGTGACCGCGTGCCAGGCGACCAGAAACCCGCGCCGAAAGGCCTGGTAGAACACCGATCCGACCGGAACGACGATGAGCAGGGCGATATAGCCCAGCGCCAGGTAGCGGATGGGCAACCGCGATTTGACCGTCATATCGACTCGCTGATGTCGATTCGACGCCGGAGCATCCCGATGGCGAACAGCACCACCAGGGCGACGACGATCAACACCACCGACACGGCGGCGGCACTGCCGAAGGCGTCACTCTGCGTAAGGCTGTAGATCCACGAGGATGCGACCTCGGTCTTGAACGGCAGGTTGCCGGAGATGAGGACCACCGACCCGAACTCGCCGACCGCCCGGGCGAAGGCCAGCCCGGCACCGGCCAGCATGGCCGGGACGATGCTGGGCAGGATGACCCGGCGGAGGACACCGGCCGACGAGGCGCCGAGTGAGGCGGCGGCCTCCTCGGTCTCCCGATCCAGCTCGGCGAGGACCGGTTGCACCGACCGGACGCAGAACGGAAGGGTGACGAAGGCCAGGGCCAGCATGATTCCGATCCGGGTATCGGCCACGTTCACCCCGAATGGGCCGGTGGGACCGTAGAGGGTCAGGAGGGTGAGCCCGGCGACCACCGTGGGAAGGGCGAACGGCAGGTCGATGATGGCCCCTACCATTCGCTTCCCCGGGAACTCGTCCCGAACCAGGACCCAGGCGATGGTGACCCCGGCGAGCGAATTGAACACGGCCACGATCAGGGAGCAGATCAGGGTCAGCTTCAGCGCCGCCACGGCTTCGGGCTGACTGACCGCGCGCCAGAATGTCCCGAAGCCTCCGGCGAACGCCTTGCTCACCACCGCGGCGAGTGGCAGCAGCACGAGCAGGCTGAGGTAGGTGACTGCCAGTGTCGGCCCGCCCGCCCGATCGAGGGCGCGCCTCAGCAGGCCATGAGGGCCCCGGCGGGGCGGTTGGGCGAAAACCGATGGGCGCGGTCCGACCAGGACGGCGGGGGAGGTGTCAGGCACTCGATGTCGACACGCCGAGCCCCTGTTCGATCCTGGCCACCACGCCCGTCGCCGGATCGAAGAAGGTGGTGTTCACTTTGGTCCACCCGCCCAGGCTGTCTATGGTGAAGGTCTTTTGAGGCGTCGGGAACTTGAATTGGGCGGCGACTGCCGGGACCACCGGTCGGTAACCTTGCTGGCCCCAGATCTTCTGACCGGCATCGGAGAGCAGGAAGGCGACGAACGCGTTGGCCGCGGCCGGGCTGGACGCATTGGTCGTAACCGCGATCGGGTTTTGGATGAGGATCGTCTGGGGCGGGGTGATGATGGTGATGGGTTCGCCCTGTGTCTGGGCGTAGAGCCCGTCGTCCTCGTAGTCGAGGAGGACGTCACCCTGGCCGCCGAGGAATGTCTGCAGGGCGCTGCTGGCGCTGCTGGGCTGGGCGACCGTGTTCTTCAGCAGCTGGGTCAGGTAGGCAGTGGCCTGCGCACTGGTCTTGCCTAGGGCTATCTCGGCGCCGTAGGCCGCCATCAGGTTCCACTTGGCGCTGCCCGAGCTGAACGGGTTGGGGGTGATGACCGACACGCCGCTCTTGACCAGATCGGCCCAGGTTTTGATGTTCTTCGGGTTGCCCTTCCGGACGATGAACGAGACGATCGAGTCGGTGACCATGCCGTTGGTCGGGGTGTTCGCCCACGAGGTCGCCACGTCGCCGGCCTTCGCCACTTTCTGCATGTCGATGGCGGTGGAGAAGTTCACCACGCTGGCCGGGAGCCCGGAGGTGACCGATGTCGCCTGCGAACCGGAGGCGCCGAAGGACTGGGAGAACGTGACGTTTTTGCCCTGGCTGGTGGCCTGGAACGCCTTGATCAGGGCGGCATACGCCGGCTTGGGCGTCGAGTACGCCACCAGGTCGACCGAGCCGCTGACCGGGGCGCCCGACGACCCTCCGGCAGCAGTGGTCGTAGTTCCGCTGGCGCCGCTGTTCGAGCCGCAGGCGGCCAGGCCCCCAGAGATCGAGAGGACCGCGAGGGCGGCGGCAAGCCGCCTGGTGGCGCGAGGTGATGGCCGAAATGAGATTTGCATGGCACTATTCCTGACTCAGAAGGTCGTGTTTGTCAAATCAATAGATTTACTAGGAATTATGGAGATCATAACCGGCGGATGGGTTCACCGAACCACCTGGTCGCGGAGAGGCGTCGCCGGGAGTTGGACGCTGACGTGGGCAGTGGGCCGGATCCGACCCCCCCGTTCCCGGCTACCAGGCGGGCCGTCGCCCCTACCTCGGTGCACCATCCAGCCGACGTACCATGCAGCCAGGCCGAGGGCCCAGAGACAGGAGTCCGATGAATATCGAGGATTTTTACAGTGCCGACGAGCGGCGCCGGCAGTCAGCGGAGATCGAACTGGGCACCAATTGGTACGACGCCGCCGGAAACCGATACGAGCTCAGCTGGGTTGAGGACACCGGTGAGCTCTACGCCATGCTCGAGATGGTTCCCGGGGCCGGCTCCTATACGCCGTTCGGTGACGTCGAAGTCGAGCAAATTCCGATTGACGAGGTGGTGGTCACCGTCATTGGCTACATCCCCGCCCGCGAGGAGATGGAGAAGGTGATGATCGGTTGGGAAGCCGAAATGGCCAAACCCGATGGGATCACCTGGGTGGCAGATCGGCTCCGCCAGAGCGGCGTGCCGCCAACGGCACCAACCGCGTCGGGCTGACCCGGCGGACCACCCGGACGGGCACCGGCACGGACATCAGCCCGGAGCGGGCAGGTCGAGCATGGTGGCCAGCAGCTGGGTAGCCAGGTTGTTGGTTTCGAAGTCGGAATCGATCGGCAGGATGTCCGAATCCTTCAGCAGCGCGCCGAGGCGAGCCAGGATGACGGCGAACCGGAAGCCGGCGAAGACTTCGTAGTACTCGACGTTCTCGACATCCCGTCCCAGCCGTGTGGCGTAGTGGGCGATGGTGGCCTCCCGGCTCGGGAACCCTGCCGGTCGTTGGAGGTCGATGGTCTCGGTGAATTGGCGATCGAAGTAGAGCCACCACCCGAGATCCATCTCCGGTTGTCCGAGACAGGTCATCTCCCAATCGAGAACCGCCACACAACTGAAGTTGTTGAAGATCATGTTGCCGATGCGGCTGTCCCCCCAGAGCAGCGCCGGCGGGGCGTCTTCATCGGGACGGTTGGTCTCCAGCCAGTCGAGGGTGGCGGCGGCCACCGGGATGGTCCTCCCTTCTGCCGCCCAGGTGTAGAAGTCCTTGTAGTACGACAGCTGTTGCTCCATCCCGATCGAGCCGCGCCCGGAGGCGTCCAGGAATCCGAGTCCGAGGGACTTCCAGTCGGTGGCGTGGACCTTGGCCATGGCCTCCAATCCGCTCCACCACAGTTGCTCCTGTTCCTCGGGTCCGGCATCCATCAACCATCCGCCTGAGGCGTAGGGCGGGTTGTCGGTGGGGATCTGCCCGTCGATGCACTCCATCACCGCGAACGGAGCCCCGAGCCGCGAGGCATCCTCCTCGATACCGAGCACCGATGGCATGGGAACGTCGGTCTCCTCGGCCACCGCCCGCATCACCCGGCACTGCCCGACGAAGTCCGGGTCGAGGAACACCGTGTACCCGGTCGGGGCTATCCGGGCCACCAGGCGATGGTCGACGGCTGGGGCTCCGGTCTCATCCCAGGTGGCGTTGAACAGGATGGTCTCGCTCGAGAACCCATTGGTGGGCGGGGCTTCGAGATTGCTGACCTGAACATCAGAAGCGTCCTCGACGTGGGCCTCGACCCACTCGGCCAAGGTGGCGCTGGTCTCCGACGGGTCGCGGTGCGTGGTCTCAGGCATGCGGGAAGTATGACCTTTCTGGCTGGTAGACGTCCGAACCGACCGCGATACAGCGGCTGGGGAGCCCAGGTTCGATCGCCGGCGGAATGTTCACGCCGCTCATACTTCGATCACCTCCAAGACGTCTTCGAGTCCGTGGAATTCCCCAACCTTGCGGGTATAGAGCCGGCATCCGTTGGACAGAGCCGTGGCGGCGATGAGGAGACCCATCGGTCCCGCTCGCCGCCGGTCGTTCCTCCTTGCCAGCTCGGCGTTGATGCGGCCATAGGCGATGGCCACCCCGGCATCGAGAGGCAGGGGATCGTAGAGTGCCGTCAGTTTGGTCAATCGGCGAAGGCGCCTGGCCCGATCGGCGTCATTGGACGCCAGCAACACCCCGGCGTGCAGCTCGGCGAAGGTGACCGCGGTGACGTAGAGGTCGTCGTCGCCGAAGGGAGGCGGGTCAGCCGAGACGATGATCGAGGAGTCCATGACCGCTTTCATGAAGACGGGCCGTGAGGATCAATGACCACCGGACCGACGGGCTGGTCGAGGTCGTCGAAGAAGGTGGGATCGTTCTCCCCGTCCCACAGGTCGGCTATCTCCTCGAGCCGGTGCGACCGGGATCTCAGGGCGGGTACCAACCGGGCCGCCAGACGACCGGAGACGGTGACGTCGAAGGTCTCGCCTGCCTCCACTTCCCGGACGATTTCGCTGGCGTTCTGCCGGAGCTCGCGCAGCCCGATCTTTTGGGTCACGGTCCCACGATTGCACAATTGCTACCCGAGGTCGCCTCAAACGGGCTGGCGCCCGAGTTCGACAACGCCCTGTTGTAGGGTCCCCTGCGGTAACCAGTGGACTCGGATCGGGGGGATGGATGGAAGTGGTGGTTGACCTGGGAACGGCAGGCGTCGTCCTCCACCAGCCGGACGACATGGCGCACTTTGCCGTCCGAGCGGTAGCTCCCCGTCGCGATGTGGCGGGGGGGCCGTCGCCGGCCGCCCTCGATGCCCTCGCCGCCGCGCTGCGCAATCATGCCCTCGGCCGGCTGGATGCCGATGGGACCGTCTTCATCCCGCCTGACAACGTAAGGATCCTGGCCCGGCAGGCGGCGTCGGATGCCGGGCACCCACTCCCGGTCGAATGGGAAGCCAACTTCGCGTCCATGATCGAGTTCGCCGCCTCGAAGGGGTGGATCGCCAGCGACGGCGCGGTTGCCGCCCACATCGAATGGAGTCACACCTGATGCGATTCTCCTACGCCGAGTCGATGATCGACCCCAGCATGTACCTGCCGTTGGCCCGGGCCGTCGAGGACGCCGGTTACGACGGCATGGTGGTGCCGGACAGCATCTGCTACCCCGAGGTGTCCGATTCGACCTACCCGTTCTCCCCCGACCACACCCGGGAGTTCCTGGAGGACAAGCCGTTCATCGAACCGTTCTCGCTGATCCCGGCCATGGGCGCGGTGACCGAGCGGATCCGGTTCATCACCTTTGTCTTGAAGCTTCCGATGCGCCACCCCCTGCTGGTGGCCAAGCAGGCCTCGTCGGTGGCGGTGATGACCGACAACCGGCTGTCCCTCGGAGTCGGCTCCAGCCCGTGGCCGGAGGACTACCAACAGACCGGTGTCCCCTGGGAGGGCCGTGGACGCCGGATGGATGAGGCCATCGCCATCGTCCGCGGGCTGTCCGCCGGCGGTTATTTCAGTCACCACGGCGAGGCCTACGACCTGCCGTCGGTCAAGATCTCGCCCACGCCCACCCAGCCGATCCCGATTCTGGTCGGCGGCCACGCTCCGGCCGCCCTCCGGCGGGCGGCTAGAGCCGACGGGTGGATGCACGGCGGGGGTGACCCGGCCGATCTCCCCGGACTGCTCGAACAACTGGCCCGCATCCGCCAAGAGGAAGGAAACGCCGATCGAACCTTCGAAGTCCATGTGATCTCGATGGAGGCGTTCTCGGTAGACGGAATCCGCCGTCTCGAAGACCAGGGGGTCACCGACGTCATCGTCGGGTTCCGGTGGCCGTACGCGGTCGGGCCCGACACCGAAACACTGCAGGCAAAGCTGGACAACCTCAATCGCTTCGCCGACCAGGTGATCAGAAAGGTGGACGCATGACGACAGCCCAGGATCTGGGAAAAGCCTCGATGGCGGCGGTGGAGGTTCACGACCGGGAGGCGTGGCTCGCCCTCTTCGCCGAGGATGCGGTCGTCCAGGACCCGATCGGGCCATCGGTGTTCGATCCGGAGGGGAAGGGCCATCGCGGGCCTGAGGCCATCGCTGCCTTCTACGACAATGTGATCGCCGCCAATGAGTCGATCAAGTTCACCATTCACCAGTCGTTCCTGTGTGGCGACGAAGCCGCCAATGTCGGGGTAATCCGGATCATGTTCGCCGGAGGCTCGGCGGTGGAAGTGGACGGGGTCTACACCTACCGCGCATCGCCGGAGGGAAAGATTGCCGCCCTGCGCGCCTACTGGGAGGTCGACGCGGTTCGCTCGGTCTGATTCCGGACGGCAAAATTCCCGGCCGGGCGGTAGCTTGAACCGGGCCGGCAGGGAAAGGAGGGCATCCAATGAAGTCGCAAGAGACCTGGAAATACATCCACGGTGAGCGGGCCCAGATGGTGGAGACCCTGACCGCCCTGTCCAGCGACCAGTGGGCCGCCCCCTCCCTGTGCGAAGGGTGGACGGTGCAGGAGGCGACCGGACACATTCTCGCCGCCGCCGAACAGACGCCGGTGAACTTCTACAAGGAACTGATCTCTGCCGGGTTCAAATTCGACGTCTTCACCGATCGGGCGGCCAAGCGCTTGGGCGCCATCGGTCCCGACGAGCTGATCCGGCGCATCCAGGCCCGGACCACCACCACCAACCACCCGCCGGCTCCAGTGATGGCCATGCTCGGTGAGATCATCGTTCACGGTGAAGACATCCGCCGCCCGCTGGGGCTGCAGCATCGGGCTCCGGAAGCGGCCCTGGTGGCCTTGGCCGACAACTACAAGAAGACCAACATCCTCCTGGGTGCCAAGCGACGGATCGCCGGCCTCAAGCTGAACGCCACCGACAGCGACTGGGTCTGGGGTGACGGCCCCGAAGTCTCGGGCCCGCTGATCTCGTTGATCATGGCCATGACCGGCCGCACCGGTGCTGACAGTGAGCTCACCGGGGAAGGTCTGACCATCCTCGCCGGCCGCGCCTGAGTCGCGGCCCTCGAACTGGCTCAGCGCACGGGCTGGCGGATCTCGATCCCTCCGGCCGGTTCGTAGACCAGGACCGCTTCGCTGATGCCGCGTAGCTGGAGTTCTCCGGACACCAGCCAGGACCTGGCTTCGGCGCCGGCGCGGGACACCGCTTCCTCGCTGGCCAGGACCCGGCCCAGCCGGTGCTTGGCTTCGTCGGTCAATCGGGCTGCCTCATTGACCGGTGTCCCGATGACCGTGTATTCGTAGCGCCGCTCATCCCCGATGTTTCCTGCCACCACGCTGCCGGCGGAGACCCCGATGGCCGCGTCCAGTTCGGGGTTGGCGGCGGCCAGGCCGAGCAGCTCCCGCCGGAGGACCCTCGCCGCCCGTAGCGCCCGGACGGCGAAATCGCTCTGGGACACCGGGGCCCCGAAGACGCAGAGGGCGCCGTCGCCCTCGAACTTGTTGACCCAACCACCTTCGGCGGCGACGACCTCCACTACGGTGGCAAAGAATTGGTTCAACAGCTCCACCACCGCCTCGGGAGGCCGGCTCTGGGCGAGGTTGGTCGAACCGATGACATCGACGAAGATGATGCCCACCTCCCGGCGCTCGCCTCCCAGCGCGACCTCTCCCTGTTCGAGGGCCTGGCGGGCAACTTCCTCCCCGACATGCCGCCCGAAGAGGTCTTGGAGAGTGCGCCGCTCGCGGAGGCCCAGGACCATCTGGTTGACGCCGGCTTGAAGCAGTCCGAGTTCGCCTCCGTCATTCACGTCGAGCTTCACATCCAGATCGCCCCGCTGAACCTTCCCGACCGCCTGTCGCAGCTCGAGCAGCGGGTTGACCAGCGAGCGGGTAGCCACGTAGACCACCAGTGATCCGGCTACGAGTCCCGCGATGATGATGAACCAGATGGCGACGGCGCTCGGCGGTTCGTCGGCAGGGCGGCCGACGAAACTGAGCCCGATCATCAGCAGGAAGACGTCGGCGCCTACGGCCCACGAGAGCAGCAGCTTGGTCCGGACGCCGGGGGCGATCACGCCTTCAGGGACGTTGCCGGCCAGGGCCCGAGCGGTGATCGGCCGGATGGTCCATTCGACCAGCAGGTAGGTCAAGCCACAGGCGGTGAGGCCGCCGAGGAGGATCGAGAGGGCGACCCGGACCGTATAGGCGCCATCGTGATGAGTGAGGATGGTCAGCACTGCCCAGATGATCGCCGCGCCGATCCACAAGAGCATGGACCCGGCCGCCAGGTACAAGGGCAGGCCAAGGGTAGAACGTTGCTCGGCGGTCGTCGGTGGACGTTCCTCGACCATCCAGGTGGTGACCTTCCTGGTCCGACGGCCAAACGTCCAACCCGCCAGCACCATGCTGAGCGGCAGGTAGACAGCCAGGGTGATCAGGTCAACTCGTCCGAAGCCATGTTGACCCCGGATGTTGGCGCTGGTCAGCGCGCCCGACCCGACCGCCAGCAGGGCGCCGGTGAAGTGGGCCGTCGTGATGCGGAGATGGAGCCGGCGACCTACCCGTTCGAGTACCTCCGAGCCTGAACTGCCCTCCGTCATCGCTCCAGCGTACGACTTCATCAGCCATGACCTCAATGCAACCGAAAAGCGCGGCTTTCTTGTGCTGCCAAAGCGCGGCTAGGCCGGTCCTTGGGTGTCCGGATCGCTTGGCTCTGGTTCCGTAGGCAAGATGACTGGGCCGTCCTGCAGCCTAAATTCCGAGACGGGTGGCGATGTCCGCTGCGACTGCGCTGGAGAGGTCGGAACGACGGGGAAGGGGGCACGCAACCGATGGGGCCAGGTGCGCAGGGTCAGGGTGCTTGCATCGATCTCACGGGCGCAACATTGGCACAGTCCCAGATGGTCACGCTCGGCGTAGTCGGTGGCGCACGTGGGCCGGAGACAGACCTCGCAGACCTCGTCGGCTGGGCGGCCGCACTCGTGACACGGGCCGCTGCCTGGCGTCGGGCTCGGCACGCTCATCGCGGCACCGGGAGGGGTTCTGGCTGAACGCCTTGTTCGGAGAGCATCCGTTCCAGCGCGGTGGGGCTCACGGGGTCATGCCCGGTATCGGTGAGCGGCGGGTAGCCCACCGCGGCGAGGGCTTCGGCTACGTGCGTGACGCAGTTGTTGGTCGCCACGTTGTAGGTGCCCGGAGATGCCATCAGCCCGAGCCAGTACGTCCGCAACCCGTCGCACATCGCACAGGTCACGTTGGGAAGCTTGTAGACACGGAGGTCGACTCCGGGTTCGAAGCCGTGGAGGTCGTTGCCGAGACTCTCATCGGGAGTCGCCGAGGTGTGGCACTCGACCACCCCGGGGCAGCCGGCGATGTTCAGGAGCCTGACGGTCACGGAGGGCCCGTAGTCGAAGATGCTGTCGTACTCGCCGCACGTGATCCGCATGGCCGCGTGGTTTACCTGGAGGATTCCATGATGGTCGGCGATCACCACTGCCACCTGACAGGGTCGCGCCCGGAGCCCGATGGGGAAGGTGCCATGCTCGGCTACCACGCACGTCGAACCGTCCCCGCAGGTTCCCACCTGGGTTGCGGCCACGTTGAGCACTACAGACACCCCGGTGGCCTTCAGCGACCAGTCGTAGATGGTCGGTTGGAGATCGACCCCTCCCTCACACTCGGTGATCAACTGTGCTTCATATTGGCGAGCAAAGGCGTCGCGTCCATCGGGAGCGCTGGCGACGAGATGGACGGCGGTACGGGAGACGACGATCAGCCTCCAGCTGAGATGCGAGCACTCGCACACCGTCAGGTTGTCTTTCCCGCTGATGACGAGGTGACCGGAGCACGTGCAGGCGGGACGGCGTCGACGACGGCGACGCCAGAGCCAGCCACCCAGTCCGCCGAACACCGCCAGGACCAGGACGACCACGGCGGCGTCGAGCAGCACCGAGACGCCATTCAGATGGCCGTTGCGCCCAGGGACCGGTGGCAGCGGCAGTCCTTCGCTGGTGGTGGTCGAGGCGCCCGGGCGGACCGGTGCGGCCCCGACCGGCGTGGCTGCATCGTCACATTGCCAGATCATGCTGAAGTTGATCTGGATCTTCGGCCCCAGTGGACCGGAGTCCTGGGCCGGCCCCGAGTAGATGAGGCGGCCAGAGCCGTCCGAAGCCATGGTGATCGACCATGCGGTGCCGGGGTTGTCGGCCGGACTGGTCTGATAGTGGACACCGGCCGGGTAGGCATAGGTCTGGTGGGCGAACGAGGTGTTGGTGTACGTACCGGGCCCGTGATAGCTGGTGATGTCGATATAGGCGGCCAGCGGGTGACCGGCGCCCGGCGCGCTGAAGGGGAAGGGCACGATCAAGCCCGGGTGCGGCGGGCCGCCAGGGGCGGTGGACCCCTGTGGGTGGGAGGTATCGACCGCCGCCCCGGCATTGCAGGTCACCTGCGCGATTCGAGGGAAGAGGACGAGGCTCCCGGTGAAGTTGCCAGAAACGCTTGTGGTGGAGTCCTGCCAGGTGAATGTTCCCCCGATGTTGAGCGGGGGGGTCGCCCGCGGCGTGGTGGAGGGCGGCGCCGCCCATGCCCCCGGCGGCCAGACGGCGATGGCGAGCACGACCATAGCGACGGCGGCCGGGATCAAGCGCCCACGTAGCCGCGAACTCGGTTTGCGCGGTGGGCCATGTCGGTCGCCGACGCTGATCACCCCCTCAGCTCGGGCCCGTGGGGACCCATCGAGAGCGTAGGCGACGGCCACGGCCATGACCGGGAATGTGCCAACGGACTTTCGCTCCCCCTTCCGGGGTAATCAGAAGGAGACAGTGCCGAGCGCGGCGCGGGGGTCGCTGGTCAGGACGATGTCCTTGCCGAGGGGGGCGATGGCCACCGCCGCCAGTTTGAAGTTCCCGATTCCGAGCGGGATCCCGATGATCGTCACGCAGAGAAGGGCGCCGAGGATGACATGGGAAATGGCGATCCACAGGCCGAAGAGCACGAACCAGAGCACATTTCCGATCGTCGACGCCGCGCCGGCGTCCGGTCGTCGGACCACGGTCCGGCCAAAGGGCCACAGCACGAAGGCGGCGAGACGGAAGGAGGCGATGCCGAACGGGATGGTGATGATGAGCACGCACATGATGACGCCGGCCAGTGCGTAACTCACCGCCAGCCAGAACCCCGACAGCACCAGCCACAGCACGTTGAGAATGGTGCGCACCGGATCAGTCTCCCATTGGTGAGACAGGCCAGGGCAAATGGCTTCAGGGATTGCCGGCGACGACGGCATACCTGGGCGGGACCCCGAGGAGGCCCTCGAGCCGAGAAACCGACAGCAGTTCCGCCCACTCCACGTCTCGGAGGCGCTCGAGCCGCGGTGCCTGCCAGCCCGCCCGCATGGCAATCTCCACCGAAAGGGACGGATCCATGCTGGCGTTGGCGAGCGGGAGGGCAGCCCGGATGGTGCGGGGATACTCGCTGTGGTGGTCGGGCGCCCGCCCCTGCCATTGGTGGAGCCCTCGGCGAACCCGGGCCCGGCCCGGCGACTCCCGCATATGCCCGATCGAGATGAGCCGCCCGCCGGCCACCACCGCAGTCCTCCAGGCCTCCAGCGCCGCCTCGGGATCGGGCAGGGTCCAGAGCAGATGGCGCTCCATCACCACGTCGTAGCGGCCGGCCGGCACCGCGTCCGCGGGTCCCTCCTCCGTCTTGATGGCCAGGCCCTCCCGGACCGCAGCCTCCTGGAGCTTGGCCAGCATCCGTCCCGACAGATCGACGGCCGTTACGTCGTGGCCCAGCCTCGCGGCGATCAGGCTGAGGAAACCGGTACCCGCCCCGCAATCGAGCACCCGCGACGGCGGAGCCGGCAGCAACCGGGCGAGTGCCGCCGTCCACGCGGCTCGCTCGGCGGGGTGGCGGGGACGGTGGGTGGCCGAGTTGTCATAGGTGGCAGCGTCCTCGTCCCACCACGCTCGGATCTCATCCTGGAGGGCCACTGACCAACTCGCCGCGTTAGCTGGTGAACCCGTACTGCTGGTGGGGCCCCATCACCGCGCACTCGAACATCCCGTAGCCGACCTTTCCCTCATAGGTGAACCTGGCGGCGTACTCGGTGAGGCCCCAGTCCATGTACGACGCGTCGGCGGGGGGGATCTGCTGGCCTTGCACCACCAGCTCGCCCTGGTACATCCCGTGCTTCCAGTCGGCCTCGAGCCCGTAGCCGGTCCCCAGCAGCAGCGGGAACGGCAGCAATGTCTCCACCTCGACCTCGGCGGTCTTCTTCCCCCAGGCGCCGAAGTAGGAGAGCGTGGCGCCGACCACCCGGCGGGTGCCGGGGGCGAACCGCAGGTCGTGCTCGGGGCGCCCCAGCCACTCGGGCTCCCGGCCGGAGCCCACCGGGAAGGCGCGGTGGGCATCGCTCATGATCCGCTCACCGTCCGGCCGCTCCTGGATGATGGTGACCAGCGCATGGTCGTCGAACCGGACCGGCGCATAGATCCAGAAGAACCCGGCACCGGTGTCGGTGACCCGGATCCCGGGGTGTTCGGCCTCGCCCACCGGTCGCACTCCCCACGAGCGGTCACGCGACCCCCACCACCGGTCGGGGGTGAGGGTGATCTCGCGGTCGCCGACCTTCAACACCCCGGTCCACGAACCGGTCTGGGCGAACCGGGTGGAGTCGAAGGTCACCCGGCTGAACTGGCGATCGAAATGCCGTGACTCGAGGAGCGCCTCGGAGAACCCGTCGTAGACGGCATCGAGCTCGATGCCGTGCTGGTTGGGCTCCACCACCACCCGCACCCGCCGGAGCCCTTCTTGGACCTCGACCCGGATCGGCCCGACCGAGGCGTCCATCCGGTCGGCGCCCAACGTCCGGGACGAGCGGATCACCCGGTGGTCGTCCCCCCACAGCACCGAGACGAAGGCATCGGCCACGCTGAGGTTTGGGTAGTGGCCGACCCCGATGACGGCGAACAACTCCTGGTCGGTGCCGTGGACGTCGCCGTTCCCGTGGATGTTGAAGTAGTAGCGGTCGTAGAAGTTCCGGTCGGAGGTGGCAACGTACCGCATCGGCTCGGAGATCTGGTGGACCGGGTAGTCGTCAAGAGGGGAGAGCACAGTCGGGAGCGTATCGGCTGCCTGGAAGCCGGGTCGGAGCGGCCCGCACCCCCGGCTGTCCCTCCCGGGTCCCTCCTGGCTACGATCGGGGGAGTAGAACCGGTTCCATCTAGGGAGGGCCCATGAAGTCGTACGACCGTCTGTTCATCGGAGGGGACTGGGTCGAGCCGTCCTCATCGGCCACTTTCGACGTGGTCTCGCCCACCACCGAGGAGCTGGTCGGCCGGGTCCCCGAGGCCCAGAACGCCGACATCGACAAGGCGGTCGCCGCCGCCCGGGAGGCGTTCGACCACGGCCCCTGGCCGCACATGACCCCCGCCGAGCGGGCGGTGGTCCTGACCAAGGCGGCCGAGGCCATCCGCAACGACATGCAGGGGATCTCGGAGCTGATCTCCAACGAGATGGGCTCGCCGGTGTCGTGGGGGATGCTGGCCCAGGTCCTGGCTCCGACCATGATCATGGACTACTACGCCGGGCTCGGCTCCACCTTCGCCTTCGACACCGTGAAGGACGGGCTCATGGGGCCGGTGATGGTGGCCAAGGAGCCGGTCGGGGTGGTGGCGGCCATCACCCCCTGGAACGTCCCGCTGTTCCTGGCCGCGGCCAAGTTGTCCCCGGCGCTGTTGGCCGGCTGCACGGTGGTGTTCAAGCCGGCGCCGGAGACCCCGCTGGACGGGAACGTGCTGGCCGAAATCCTGGTCGAGGCCGGGTTGCCCAAGGGGGTGCTCAGCGTGGTGCCGGCCGGGCGCGAAGTCGGTGACTACTTGGTGAACCATCCCGGAGTCAACAAGGTGTCCTTCACCGGCTCGACCGCCGCCGGCCGGAAGATCGGCGCCGCCTGCGGGGCCAATCTCAAGCGGGTCAGTCTCGAGCTCGGGGGCAAGTCGGCAGCGATTCTGCTCGACGACGTCGACCTCGCCGCCACCATGCCGCTGATGATGCCCAACGCCATCATGAACAACGGCGAAGCCTGCATCTCCCTCACCCGCATCCTCGCCCCGCGGGACCGGTACGCGGAAGTGAGCGACGCGCTGGTCGAGCAGGTCCGGGCCCTGAAGGTGGGGGACGCCCTCGACCCGGCCACCGAGGTGGGCCCGCTGGTGGCCGAGCGCCAGCGCGACCGGGTGGAGGGTTACATCCGCCTCGGGGAGGAAGAGGGAGCCAAGATCGCCATCGGCGGCGGACGGCCGGAAGGGCTCGACAAGGGTTGGTTCGTCGATCCCACCGTCTTCGTCGACGTGGACAACTCGATGCGCATCGCCCAGGAGGAGATCTTCGGGCCGGTGCTGTCGGTCATCCCCTATGACGACGAAGCCGATGCCGTTCGCATCGCCAACGACTCCGACTACGGGCTGTGCGGCGCGGTGTTCACCGGCGACAACGACCGAGGGCTGAATGTAGCCCGCCAGGTCCGCACCGGCACCTACATGGTGAACTCCAACATCCCGATCGACTTCTCCTCACCCTTCGGCGGCTACAAGGCGTCGGGGGTGGGTCGGGAGTTCGGCGAGGACGGCCTCGAGCTGTTCTTGGAGAAGAAGGTCATCAACTTCCCGGCCGGCTACACCCCGGGGGTCTGACCGGGGGTCTGACCGGGGCGTCTCGGGCGGCCTGACCGGGTGATCTGACCGGGGGTCTGACCTGGGCCTCCCACCGGTCGAGGGGTGAGGGGGTGCTCCCCGGGGTACCGGTGGGTCTGCGAAACTGTGGCGTTCAACCTGCCGGCCTGCCCAGACCGGTTTTCGATCGAGCCCGGAGGCGCCTACCCCGATGAGTCCTGCTGCCGACGCGGCTGGCCAAGAGCCAACCCAGGGTGCAGTCGCCGCCGCGGCGGCCCGGGGCCGGAACGTCACCTTCGGATTCATCCCTGCCCTCGACGGTCTGAGAGCGCTGGCCGTCCTCGGGGTGATGATGTACCACGGCGGGGTCCCGATCCTCGGGGGCGGGTTCCTCACCATCGATGTGTTCTTCGTCCTGTCGGGGTTCCTCATCACCTCGCTGCTGGTCGGGGAGTGGCGGAAGAAGCTGACCATCCATCTCGGCCAGTTCTGGGCCCGGCGGGCCCGGCGGCTGCTGCCCGCCCTCCTGGTGATGCTCATCGCGGTGGCCATCTACTCCAAGGTCTTCGCCGCGCCGGGTGAATTTGCCGACCTGCGCCTGGATTCGCTCTCCACCTTGTTCTACGTGGCCAACTGGCACTTCATTTTCGCCGGCACCAACTACTTCAACCTCACCGCCCAGCCGTCGCCGCTGAGCCACATGTGGTCGCTTTCCATCGAGGAGCAGTTCTACATCGTGTGGCCGCCGGTGGTGCTGGCCATGCTGTACCTGGGGAACAAGCTGCGGCCCGTCCGCCGGTTGTGGCCGGTGTTCGCGGTGGCAGTGGTGGGCGCCATCGCCTCGGCGGTGGACATGGCGTTGCTCTACCACGGGCCGCAGTCGGTGATGCGGGTCTACGAAGGCACCGACACCCGCAGCCAGGACATGTTGGTAGGCGCCGCCCTGGCCATCGGCATGGCCATCTGGGCCCAGCACCGCCCAGCCCTCCCCGAGTCGTCGGGGCCGGCCGGCGGGGTGGGACGCGGGTCGGATTCGGCGGGGTCGGGATCCGTGCAGCTGCACCGGCGGGACCTCCGCCGACAGCGGGTGGCCGGGGTCACCCCCATCGCCGCCTGGGAGCTCGACGCCGGCCGATGGCGCACGGCGCTGGGCGGGCTGGGGTGGGTGGTCATCGCCATCTTCGCCTACACCTGGTCCCACCTGTCGCAGCCGACCATCTTCCTCTACCGGGGCGGCTTCTTTCTGGTGGCCGTCGGGGTGGCCGTGGTGATCTTCACCGCGGTGACCCACCAGCTCGGCTCGGTGTCCCGGGCTCTCGGCGTCCGACCCTTGCAGTACGTGGGGAAGATCTCCTACGGGGCCTACCTCTGGCACTTTCCCCTGTTCGCGATGCTGTCCGCCTCCAGCGTCCATTTGATCGGTTATCCGCTCATGGTCATACGGATCGGGGTCACTCTGCTGGTCGCCAGCGTCTCCTTCTATGTGGTGGAGGAGCCCATCCGTCGGGGCCGGATGCGCTCGTTCACCGAGTGGCGGGCGTGGCTGATGACCGCGGGGGCGGTCATCAGCGTGGTGGTGGTCACGGTGGTGGCCACCCTGCCGTCGGCGGCCGACGCTGCCCCGGCGTCCATCGGCCGGCAGGCCGGTTCGCAGTACAACGGACCCGCGGTGAAGCTGGCCGTCTTCGGAGACTCGGTGGCCTCCCGGCTGGGGCTGGCCATGTCGCTCAACAACCCGCAGCAGGGCTACGACGTCGACCTCGAGAACGACGCGCTGGTCGGCTGTGGGGTGGTCCGGAGTACCGAATACGTCGCCCACGGCGTGGCCAACCTGATGGCCTCGTCCTGCAATTCGAGCACCCCCGCCTCCCAGCAGTGGCCGGCCCAGTGGGCCGGGGACCTGGCCCAGTTCCATCCCAACGTGGTGGCCGTCCTGGTGGGTCGCTGGGAGATCAACGACCGGCTCATCAACGGCCAGTGGATGCACATCGGCGAGCCGGCCTACGACACCATCTTGCGGCAGTCGCTGGAGCAGGCGGTCAACGTCGCCGGGTCGACCGGGGCCGAGGTGATGCTGATGACCGCCCCGTGCTTCGACTCGGGCGAACAGGACAACGGCCAGCCCTGGCCCGAGGACTCGGCCACTCGGCTGTCCGAGTACAACACCATTCTCCGCCAGGTCGGCTCCGAACATCCGACCAACACCGAGGTCTTCGACCTGGGTGCGCTGGTCTGCCCGGGCGGTCATTTCGCGCTGTCGCTGGACGGAGTCCAGATCCGTGATGCCGACGGCATCCACATCGTGCCGACCGATGCGGCCGGGCAGTGGTTCGATGCCCGGGTGCTGCCCGAGGTCGTTCGACTCGGCCGGCTGCAGATGGCGCGGCCGGGTTCGGGATCGTCGTCCTCGTCGTCCTAGGCCTCTTTTACCTTTAGCGGGTACTACGGGTCGTCAGGGTCGTTCCCGCCTCTGACTGCTCACCCGAGCGGGCAGTCGGGTTGACGGCTCAGGCTCAGGGGCTGCCGGGAGCGGTGGCCGGCGGGGGAATCGAGGCCGGCGGGGGGACGGGCCTGGTTGGAGGCGGCTCGAACGGGTTCGACTGGTTGGCCATGCTGCACTGGTCGGTCAGGGCACCGATCAGGTGGGACTCGGAGACCCGGCTGCTCTCCGAGACCGTGGTCATCAGGGCTTGCCACTGGGAGTCCTTCCCCGCCGCCTGGGCGGCGAGGGGCAGGGCATCGACGAGCTGGATATACGCCTGTTGGTCGAGGGCCGCCGACCGGGTCGGATCCGTCGTGGCAGAGGCCTGGTTGTAAAGGCTGATCGACTTGCCGACGTGGACACAGGCCTGCTGGGCCAGCGCCTGGCCATTCCCGGCGCAGGCGGCGAGCCCGAGCCCGCACCCGACGATGATCACAATGCCGGTCGCCCAGCCAGATGCCGTCCGTCGGGAGCCGAGGCTGGTCAACCCAACCAGCTACCCGCGGAGTCGAGCAGGTAACGGCTGACGGCCAGACACCGGTCGAACACGTTGCACATCATCTCTTCACCGGCCAGGACTCGGGTCAGGGAGACGGGGGAACGGGCCACGATGGTGAGCCGGCGCTCGGCGGCATCGGTGGCCGAGGCGTAGGAATCGATGGCGGAGACCTCGAGGGGGAGCTCGATCCCGCCGATACCGGCCAGGTCGATGGCCAGGCGCAGAAGGTCGGGTCCGTGGGGGAGCGGGGGAAGCGCCCAGGTGAAGGTCAGCGGGAAGTGGAACTCGTCGGGAGGGTCCTCGTCCTCGGCGAGCCCGAAGACGGCGTCTTCGAACGAAAGCAGGGTACGAGGGTCGACTTCCAGAGCCAGATGAAGGTCGAGAGGCCCGCCGCAGCCGTCCTCGGGATGGAGCTCGACCTCCCAGACCTGGCGGAGCGAGTAGGTCTCAACGAAGTGACGCTCGTCGTGCACATGGAAACCATGATCGACAGAGTGATCCTTGAGATCGGCCACGTATCCGGCCACATCGATGACTGCCACAGGAAAGCCAGCCTACCGGTCCCTACCGGCCCCGGATCGCCTCCGGTAGCGTCCACCCCCATGGAAGATGGCTCGCTCCTCGCCGTGCTCCACGACGCCGCCAGCGCGGTGGCCGAGGCTTTGGCCGGGCTGGGGGACTGGGGGCTGGCCGGCACCAAGAAGGGCCAGTACCGGTCGGATCTGGCCGCCGACGCCGCGGCGGTAGCGGTGCTGGACAACGCCGGGTTGGGGGTGATGTCCGAGGAGTCGGGGATCCACGGTGGTGATCGGGACATCGTGGTCGCCCTCGACCCGGTGGACGGGTCCACCAACGCGTCCCGGGGGATCCCCTGGTATGCCACCAGCCTGTGCGCGGTGGACGCGGACGGGCCGCGGGCGGCGGTGGTGGTCAACCAGGCATCCGGGGTGCGGTTCGAGGCCCTTCGGGGAGGGGGTGCCCGGCGCGACGGCAGTCCGATCCAGCCATCGGGGTGCACCCTGTTACGGGAAGCGATCATCGGATTTTCGGGCTACCCGCCCACCTATCTGGGCTGGTCCCAGTACCGGGCCCTCGGCGCCGCCGCCCTCGACCTCTGCGCGGTGGCGGACGGTGCCCTCGACGGCTATGCGGTGGTCGGGGGTTCCTCGCTCGGAAGTTGGGACTACCTGGGAGGCATGCTGGTCTGTCTCGAGGCCGGTGCCGCGGTCGGGGAATCGAGGGACCGGGCCTTGGTCACCTTGTCCCACACCGACCGGCGCACGCCGGTGGCCGCCGCCACTGATGTTCTGTTGTCGGAATTGCTGAGTGCGTCGGCGGGTAGCGTTGTGCCTTCGGGCGTTTAGCTCAGCTGGTTAGAGCAGCTGCCTTACAAGCAGCAGGTCGAGGGTTCGAGTCCCCCAGCGCCCACCGAGACCTCGACACCTCACCTCCTCCTCTCTGGGACACGGGTGCCGAACCTCGACACCTCACCTCCTCCTCACCTCCTCCGAGACCTTCACCGACGTACCCGGTCGGAAGTCGAAACCGTGTGAGAACTCCCGCGCCGGTAGGTCGATCTTCCAAAAAGGGCCTCCACCGGTAGGCTCCCTCCATCGTGTGGGGACTCCAAAGGTGGTCTGCGGCCGCGACAGGATTCACTCGAGGGTGAGCCCCCTGAATGAACGATGCACGTAGACGGCCCGTGAAGGAGATCTAATGCCCCCCGACCGTGCCAATGCCATGGACCATGTGGTCTTGGTCTTGTTCGAAAATCGGTCCTTCGACAACCTGCTTGGTTACCTTTACGAACCAGGCGAGGTCCCTTCCTTCGAAGGGGTGATCGGCAAGAATCTGTCCAACCCGATTCCCGAATGGGCTGAACACGGGGCTGAGAAACACGTCGTCCCCTTTGGGGTGGCGACCAGCATGGACTCGCCCAATCCGGATCCCGGCGAGGAGTTCCAACATACGAACACGCAGCTGTTCAACGTGTTGGATGAACGCAACCGGTTCAAGGACGCTACCGAGATGGTGGCGCCGTTCAATGCCCCCGCCCCCGGCCAAGAGCCGACGATGGACGGTTTCGTCACTGACTACATCAGCTTCTTTACCGTCCAGATGGGCCGTCAGCCCACCTATGACGAGTACAAACAGATCATGACCGGCTTCACGCCCGAGCAGGTACCGGTCATTAGCTCGATCGCTCGGGGATTCGGCGTGTTCGACCACTGGTTCTGCGAGGTTCCATCCCAGACGATGACGAATCGGTCGTTTTGGACCGCGGCGACGGCGTCCGGGCTCGTCGTCAATCGACCGATGAGCCACTTCATGCACCACAACAACGCGGAGACGATCTTCAACCGGTTGGAGGAGCATGGAAAGACCTGGAAGGTCTACGTGCTGGAGCCCGACCCGATCTCGTTCACCGGGGTCATCCACATGTCCCGTCTCCGAGAACGCTTCGCGACCCACTTCGTTCCGTTCTCTGAGTTTGAGCGCGACGCCGCCGAAGGAACGCTGCCGAACTTCTCGCTCATCGAGCCAAATCTATTGGCCGGTCACGGCGACTATCACCCCGCCTTCGGTCGGGCGTTGTTCCCGGGGTTGGAGGTCGACATCGATCCCCCGTCTTCGATCCTGGCCGGCGAGGCGTTCCTGGCCCGCATCTACAACGCCGTGAAGGCGGCGCCGACCTCGGGCGGTTCGAACCTGTACAACACGACCCTGTTCATCGGTTGGGATGAGCCTGGCGGTACCTACGACCACGTGCCGCCGGGTCTTGTGCCGCCACCGGATGCTGCGATACCGAAGGGGGTCCCGGCGTTCGAGTTCGACCGTTCGGGTTACCGGGTGCCGGCCCTGGCCGTCTCGCCATGGATCCCCGAACACTCGGTCTTCACCGACGAGTTCCGGCACACCTCGATGATTGCCACATTGCGCCAGGTCTGGCAGCTCGGAGAGCCGTTTTCGAGACGCGACGCCGCGGCCCGGACGTTCGATCACGTCTACAGCCTCGACCGACCTCGCGAAGTCGCGACGTGGCCCGAGGTATCCCCGCGACCGGTCCCGGCGTACCAAGAGCACTGGGCCGCCGAGCGCGGCGCCATCAGCACATTGGGCCGGCACGTCTGCCATGGCCTCCTGCTGCACACCGAGGAGCTGGCCAAAGGGATCCCGTCGGCGCCCGCCGACCCGGATGCCGAGGTGTCGCCGGCCCTCGCGCTCGACATCGTCCATCGCATCTCGGCTCGGCTGTTCCCGAAGTTGATCCCGGCGAAAGCGCCTGATGAACCTGCTGACTGATGCGACCTCCGGCCTCGGCCTCTCGGACGCCGAGACGGGATCCCTATCGAAGCACTGGCAGGCGATGAATCTCGCTAGTTCGGGGGGCGGAGCCCATCCAGGATCACGATCAGCAACCGCGCGCTCTGGTCGGGGGTCAGGGTGGCGCTCATGCACATCGAGCCCAGTAGCTGCATGAGGTCCGGTCCGTCGAGGTCCTTGCGCGCGACGCCCGCATCCTGGGCCCGGGTGAGGACGATGCTCAATGCTCCGTTGATGCGTTCACGAGATGCCACTTGTAGCTCCGGGTTCTTCTCGAAGGCCTCGTGGAGCTCGCTCAGGAACCGCCGCTTGGCGCCGGCGTAGCGGATGAAGGCCTCGAGCCAGGCCACCAGGGCCGGCCACGGCTCCAGGTTGGCGACCGCGGCTTCGGCGGTGCCGACCAACTCGTCGACGTCCTCGCGGTAGACGGCTTCGACAAGGTCGATCCGCCTCGGGAAATGGCGGTACAGCGTCCCGACCCCCACCCCGGCTTCCTTGGCGATGGCGTCCATCGACGCCCCCCCGCCTTGCTGGGCGAAGACATCGTGAGCGGCGACGACCAGCTTGTCGTAGTTGCGGCGGGCATCCGCCCGCATCGGGCGGCCCGGATCGCCGTCTTCGCCATCTGAGTCGACATCATCCACGGTGGCGGTTGCCAGCCTCGGTTGATCCGTCATTCTCTGCATCCCTCCGGGATCCATCTGTCCAGACTTGCGAAGCGGAGGATCCCTCCGTATACTAACCGGAGGGAGCTTCCGATTGCTCCCAACACCATATCAGCCGAAAGGTCGGACAAACCATGTCCCCTCTGTCTCTTGTTCGAACGCGCCCCGGAAGTGCCCAAAACGCCGATCCGGGACCCCCCAGTGCCTCACGGCGCCGGCTCACCAGCCCCACCGTCTTCCTCTTCGTCATCCTGACTGCCCAGCTCATGGTGGTGCTGGACACGACGATCGTCAATGTCGCCCTACCCCACATCCAGGCCGGCCTCCGGTTCTCGGGAACCGGGCTCTCCTGGGTCCTGAATGCCTACCTGCTCACCTTCGGCGGGCTTCTCCTTCTGGGCGCCCGGTCCGGGGACCTCCTCGGCCGACGTCGGACATTCCTGACCGGCATCGCCGTCTTTTCGATGAGCTCGCTGCTGGGAGGGTTTGCCGTCGCCGGCTGGATGCTCCTGGCCGCCCGCGCCCTCCAGGGGGTAGGCGCGGCCCTGGCCGCTCCCTCGTCACTGGCCCTGCTGACCACCGTGTTCTCCGACGGGCCCCGGCGAGTCCGTGCCATCGGACTCTTCACCACCGTGTCGGCGGCGGGGGGTGCCATCGGGCTGGTCGCCGGCGGGGTGCTCACCCAGCTGGTGTCCTGGCGTTGGGTGATGTTCGTGAACGTGCCGATCGGAATCGTGGTCTGGGCAATCGGTCGGATCGCGTTGCAGGAGACCGAGGGCCGACACGGCCACTTCGACGTGGCCGGCGCCCTGTCATCCACTCTCGGTATGGGGGCAATCGTGCTCGGCCTGGTGGAGGCGAGCACCGACGGTTGGACGAGCCCGGTGACGCTGGGCGCCCTGGCGGTAGGTGCCCTCCTGCTGGGCGTATTCGTACGGGTCGAGACCCGGGCCAAGGAGCCGATCCTGCCGCTACGGCTCCTGGCCAACGGGACCCGGACCGCCGCCAATGTCTCCCGAGGGCTGATGTACGCCGGCATGTTCGGGATGTTCTTCTTCCTCGGGCAGTTCCTCCAGGATGTGGACGGGTACTCACCGCTCCGGACCGGCATCGACTTCCTGCCCATCCCGATTTCCGTATTCCTGGCATCCCAGTTGGTCAGCAAGGGTCTGGTCAATCGGATCCGGCCCAAGGTGCTGATGCTGTCGGGTATCAGCATGACGATTGTGAGCCTGGTGCTTGCGACCCAGCTGCATGCCGGCACCTCCTATCCGAGGGTGCTGATCACCTTGGTCCTCCTGGGCCTGGGCTCGGGGACGGCGCTGGTGCCCCTGACCACGGCATCGCTGTCGGGCGTGGAGCCCAGCGACGCCGGGGCTGCCTCGGGACTGGTCAACGTCATCCAGCAGGTCGGGGCGGCTCTCGGATTGGCTGTCCTGGTGACGGTCCTGACGGCGGCAGCCGGTCATTCACAACTGGGGACCGGCGTGGGCGCCCGGGCATCCTTGGTCCACGGGCTCGATGTGGCCTTCGGTGCCGGCGCTTTGTTCGGGCTGGTGGCATTGATCATGGTGGCCACGCTGGTTCACCTGCCCGCCCCGGTGGGGGAGACGGGTGAGGCTGCCGCCGCCGAGGGTCCTGCGGCCACTGTTGACGGTGGCGACGACGGCGAGGAGGCGGAGCTGGTCGACGGCGAGGGCTTTGCCTGGGCAGATCCGGAACTGGTGGCCTAGCGATGGCCGGTTTCGGAGGCCGTGGAGGTCCCCGCCGGTCCTACCCGGTCTGGCTGGCGAGAGAGCGGTGGACGGCGATGTCGCCGCACGAAGTCCGAGCCCGTACCTCGACGGTGTCCTCGCCGGTCGAGGGACGCCCGGTGGGGTCCAAGGAGTTCTCCACGTTGCCGAAGGCGGTGTCGAGGTCAAGCCAGACGGCGACGCCGTCCCGGATGCCGACTTCGACCTTGCCGTAGGCGGTCCGGGCGACGACGGCGCCCCGCTCCACCTCACCGAGCCGGACATCGCCATTGGCGGTCTTGGCGGCAACCGTGGCGTGCGCCTGGTCGACCGCGATCCGGCCGTTGCTGGCGTTCATCCGGAGGTCGCCGGCGACTTCGCCGATCCAGGTGTCGCCGTTGGAGTTCTTGACGACGGCAGATCCGCCGATCCGGCCGATCTGCAACCCGCCGGATCCAGTGGTGATCTCCGCGTTCCCGGCGATCTCATCCACGGTGATGTCACCGGCGCCCGTTGCCAATTGTCCCGGTCCGGCGCGGTCAAGGTGGATGTCGCCGAATCCGGTCTTGAAGCGGCATTCGCCGAGGCGACCAGTGGTGCGAAATCGGCCCATCCCGAGGTCACCGCGTACGTTCGAGCCGGTGGGGAGCTCGACCTGCACGTCGATCGACTCGCGGCCGCTCCGGAACGAGTAGTGCTTCCAGCCCTTCGGCGATGTGATGTGCAGCCTGCCGTCGGCGTAGTCGACCCGGGTGGCTTCGGCGGCGGTCACGTCGGACTTCCTGGATGCGTCACTCGGGCGTACCTCCACGGAGGTGTCCGTGCGGTCGCTGGCCACGATGCGGACGTCACCGACACTGAGTTCCAGGGTGACGGAGATGGGATCGGGAGTATCGAACGTAGTCATGACATTCCTTCCAGTCGGTTAACGGGGTATCCCCGGTTGAGGATCCTGGTGCGATGAATTTCTGGCTCCGCCCGGCTAGCGCGCCCAGCCGGTGTAGCGCTGGGCGCCATACGGGGAGCGCCGTTGACGTGGACGGTCGGGGTCGGTCCGCTCCAACGCGGCGGTGGCGGCTCGAACCAGCCAGGCGTTGACGGAAAGCCCTTCGACGCCCGCCGCCTGCTCGATCCTGACCTTGAGCGGATCGGGCATCCGAAGGTTGATCCGCGACATCGTGCTGTCGTCGCCATCGGCGGTAGCGGGGACGGAGCCGGCGGTCAGGGTCCGGTCGTCCGGTGTCCGGTCGTCCGGTGTCCGGTCGTCGCCGCCATAGGCCGGGTCGTCATCGGTCGGGTCGGCGGGTGGGGCGGTTACGACGAACTCCGGGTCACGTCCCCTGAGTCGGAGCTCGACTGAGCCCGGCGCCAGATCACAAGTGATCTCTTCTGTGGCCGCGGCCAGAACATCGAGCAACGTCAGCCGGATGGCGGCGTCAAGGGGAGCGATCAAGCGTTCAGCCAGCGCACGAGCTTCTTCGCCGCCGGCTTCCGCGGCCACGGCAAGCTGGCCCTGGAGGTTTTCGATGTACATCCGTAGATCCATGGCATCACTTTGGCACCACTATGGCACAATGTCAAGAGTAGGAGGTGCCGGAATTGTGCCAACCGGAGGAGGTCGTGTACCAGGCAGTCGATCCGGGCTGGCCACCGGCGTGGCGGTGATGTGCCCGCATCCCCTCCATACACCGTCCGGTCAAACCGGACGACGTCGCGTACTTCTGCGAACGAGCCAGACCATCACTCCGAGGAGAATCGCGGCGGCGACCACGATGGCAATGATGGCAACGACCGGAAACCCTCCGCCATGTTGAGCGGGCGACCGAGCAGGAGGGAGGGTCGTCGGGCTGGTGGTCGATGAGCTGGGGGATGACGCCGAACTGGAAGCGTTGAAGGCGACGACGTGTAAGCCGGCCGCGGCCAGCAATACCCCGCTCCCGACGCTGGGAGTTGGGAAGTGGTTGATCGGCGTACCGATGGTGGCTTGCTGCTGTACTGCACCGGTAGTCGGGTTCAGCCCGCTGAGCATGCCGTTCTGTCCAATGGTCCACACCAGACCGGCCGCAATGATTGGCGGTCCGCCACCGGTTTGCGAGGTCCAGAGAACCTGGAGCCGGGCCGGCGAAGACCCAACTTGCAGAGCCACGATGCCGCTCAAGCAGGGAATGAAGACCGTCGTCCCCATCACCGCCGTCCCTCCGTCGACATCGTCACCGCACACCGAAGCCAGATCGGACTCCTCCCCACCGATTCCTCCCAGATGACTGCCATTCAATAGATAGGCGTGCGCCGACTTCCCCGACGCCACCACCTGGCCATCGGCCAACAGCGCCGGCGCCATTGCCAAGTCAAGGTCGTAAGCGTTGTCTGATTCCCAGGAGGTGGGGGCGAAGTACTGGAGCAGGTGAAACGTAGAGGACAGCTCGAGGACCGAGTCGCTGTAGTCGTAGGCGTGCCCGGCGGTGGTCACCGATCCGTTTCCGACTCCGATCCAGAGGTTCCCACCACTGTCGACTTCCGGGGCGGCGCCGCCCATCCAGATCGCACCCTGGCTCTCGCCCGGCCCGGAGTCGACACCGAAGTCAACCGGAGTCCCCCCAGATTCGTTCACCCCCACCAGCCAACCTCGGTAGGTGGAGCAGTCCCCGTAGTTGCCGCCAAATCCGAATACCACCTGGTTGGCGTCCAGCGTCAAGCCGGTTCGCTGGAGGAGCGCAGCCGGCTTGGCGCCGGCTGGGTCCACGTTCTGGGTCATCTCGGTGCGACCCGAAGCGGTGTCGAGGCCGACCAGGACATGGGCGGGACTTCCGTTCTGCAGCTCGTCAGCCACGACGAAGATCTCGGATCGGGTCGGGTCGACCACCGGGGTGCCCGTGATACCGACGGTCGGGCTGATATCTCCGCAGGGGAGCGATCCCGAAGGTACCGGAGTGCCGAGATGAGTCGACCAAATGACGGCACCGGTCGCCGATGACAGCGCGTACACCGTGTCGTTCTCCGTGGCCACGAAGACCTGTCCGCCGGAAACCAGCGGTTCCCCATAGATCTGGCCGTCGAGTTCGGGCGACGTCCATGCCCGGCTCGAGGTGTTGACCGCCGCCGCGGAGGTGTCCACCCCGGTGCCGGCCGGGGCCTGGTGGTACACCGTCCAGGAGCTGCTGCCAGCTGTGGCCGCTGCCGACGGGGTCCGGCCGCCCACGGCGGCCGGCAACAACCACATCATCAACACCGCGACACCGAACACCAGCAGGGCGATCCTGCTTCGACCGCGACGGGCGGTGACCCATCCAGGAAGACGGTCGACGAGACGCTCTTTGCCGCTTCCCATGGGCGCAGGCTACTGACGCCCCGGTGGATCGGGACGTCACCAGTTACAGAGTCATACCGACAGAACTGAATAAGAGAACGTGTTTCGGACCCCGAGCCTGATCGCCACAGGATCCCGCGCTGATCGGCTACTCAGGAGCTGTACATCAACGACCCCGGAGTGGTCAGCAACTCGCCCGTCTCCAGCCACGTCTTCAGGCCGGAGAGGATCATCGGCCAGCCGCCGTAGATCTGATCGTTGCCGTTCTCGCGCAACTGGTCGTGGGTCAGGGTGAGGCGGCAGGAGTCTCCGATCGGCTCGATGTCCCAGGTGACCCTCGAGGTTCCTTCGCTCTTTACGTCTTCGCCCCAGAGCGCAACCATGGTGTGGACGAGTCGACGCGGCGGATCGGCCTCGAGGACCTCGCCCTCCCCGAGGAGGTGTCCGGCTCCGTCCAAGGTGCCCATCTCGAGGCGCGAGCCCGGCTTCCAGTCGGAGGTGACTCCGGCTCCGAAGTTGTACTTGGCCCTGATCTCGGGGTCGGTGACGGCCTCCCAGAGACGCTCGGGGGTGGTCCGGATGTAGATCTCGAACACCTTCTCCATGGGACTCTCCAATCTGTTCTTGAGGTCGCTGAGCGTCGCCACCCAGGGCTCGGCATATTTACTCACCCACCGGTCGTGGACGAGCCTGATCGGGACCGGATTCAGGAAATGGAGCTTCTCGCGGCCCCGCCGTTTGGTTATCACCAACCTGGCCTCCTCGAGTTGCTTCAGGTGCTTCATCACGCCGAAGCGGGTCATCGAGAAGCGCTCCTCGAGCGCACTCAACGTCTGCCCGTCCTCCCGGAAGAGCTCGTCGAGCAGGCTTCGCCGGGTCGGATCGGCGAGGGCTCTGAATACCGCGTCCACAGGTCGTACAATAGGTGACTATATGGTCACGTGTCAACCCAAAGGTGCCGCCTCCTCACGGTTTCCGAGCCCACACCAGACAGCCGCGCATGGTGATCCAGACCGGAGCCTGCACCCGATCGGCGGATTCCGGGGGCAGCAGATGGGTTCGGCAGAATCGCTTCACCGCGTCCTGATCGAGCAGGTGGGTCATCGGCGCATCCCAGCGCTCGGTGTCCACCTGGTCGAACACCTCGGCCACCAGGTCGCCGGCTTCTTCGGCATCGAAGGTTGACGGCGGATAGCCGTCAGTCAATTCCGGGCAGCTGTTTCGTGCCGCGGTGCAGGCCACGAAGAGCCCGCCCCGACGGAGCACTCGCTCGGCTTCGAGAATCGCCCGCACCGGCTCCTCCAGGTGGTACAGCATCCACAGCATGCAGACGGCTCCGGCCGTTTCGGAGCCGATGGGCAGATCGAGGGCGTCACCCTGCACCTTTGGGTGGGAGGCGCGAGCCAGCTGGCTGGGTGAGGCCTCCACTACCACCGACGGCCACCCGGCGGGAAGGCACGTGCCCAGCCTCCCGTCACCACCGCCGATGTCGACCACCGGCGACAGCTGCTCGCTTACGATGCGAGCCGCGACCGGCTCGTGCGCGTCACCGAAGGCCTGCCAGGAACGGTCGAGGCCGAGCCATCGATCCGGGTCGTCGTCGTAGTCGGGAGGCAGGGCGGTCATGGCGGTTGCGTTCGCTTGCTCATGGCCGATCGCGCACCCAGACCATATGAGAGTCGGTTTCTCCCGGCGTCGTCGGTGGGCGGGTCTCGATACGGTCGAGCCGGTACCCGAGCTTGGGTGGAATGGCGGCACTGCGAGCATTGGCCGCGTCGCAGCGGATCTCCACCCTTTCCACCCCCCGAAGTCGGAGGGCGGCGTCGGTAAGACCACCGGCGGCGCCCGTAGCCACGCCGCGCCCGGTGTGGTCGACATGGACCCAGTAGCCGATCTCCAGGGCTCCGACTCCGACCCGGGCATGGAGACCGCAGGTTCCGAGGATCGGCCCGGCGGGAGCCTGACGGATCAGGTATTGAAATTCCTCGAATCCGTCCCACTGCGTCTCGGCGTTCCCGAGAAACGTCCCGATCGACTCGGCGGTCGCCGGATCCTGGGCCCAGGGCATCCACGGACGGAGATGGGCGAGGCTGGCGTTCACCACCGTCACCAACGCCGGGCCATCACCCGGTGTCATTCGGACCAGGACGCGGTCACCCACCTCAATCAGCTCGGGTGGGCGCTCCTCGAGCCACGCCGCGTCCTCGGCCATCCGGAAATGATCCCACGCCGATGGTCCGGATCGACGATGTCGGCCGGCGGTCAGCTGAGGCGCGCTCCCCACGTCGCGGTGAAGGTGTCTCCGGGTTCGAGCCGCGCCAACCCGTCCCCGCTGGCAAAGGCGTTTGGAGGGCAGCTCATCGGCTCCGAGCCGAGGCCGTGCCGACGGCGCGACGGCTCCAAGGTGTCGCCGGTGTACAGCTCGATGATCGGGTAGCTGTCGTCGACCCAGAGTTCAGCCCGGCGACCGTCGGGCGCAGTCAACCGGACCCAGGCTCGCCCGTCGTCATCCCTGGCCAGGTCCTGGAAGGCGAAGTCGATGGGCTGGTCGCCGAGCTCCCTGGCGGTTCGGAAGTCGAACACGGTGCCGTCGACCGCCTGGTTCGCCGTTGGGAGCTGGCGGACATCGTCGGTGACGATCCGGGTGGCCGCGTCGAGCTCGAGCCGGCAGTCATCGATCAAGCCGGTGCCGGGGGAGAGGTAGGGGTGTTGGCCACAGCCGTAGGGGCAGGGACCCGTGCCCTGGTTGGTGGCGTCCGTGATCACCGTCAAGCCGCCGCCGTCGAGCTGGTAGGTGACCCGTACCTCGAGGTCGAACGGGTATCCCATCATCGGGTGCAACCGTGTCCCCATCACCACCCGGCCCGGTTCACGCTCGAGGGGCCGCCATGGGCGCCACATCAGAAACCCATGGATGGCGTTGTGCTTGGCCGGCTCGGTGATGGCGACTTGGTAGTCGACCCCATCGAAGCGATACTGGCCGTCGGCGAGTCGATTGGGCCAGGGCACCAGCACCGCGCCATGGGCGCCGTCGCACATGGCGTCGAGCGGGTAGGCGTCGAGGACGTGTCGATCACCGACGGCGTAGGTGCGGATGCCACCCCCCACCTCGACGATGGTCGCCCGTTGCTCACCGTGGGCGATCTCGAACTGTTCGCCGGAGGGGGCGGCGCTCACCGGTGGTTCCAGAGGCTGGGACCGAGCTGCATCGCCAATGTCTACCCCGCCACCGAAGTCGGCTACCGGGCAGCTGACACGCGGAGTCGGTCAGCCGGCGGGCCGGGAAGGCGCTTGATGAGGAATCGTCAGCCGTGCTTGGCCTCGTTGGCACCGGGAATACCCGACTGCACCGGCTTCATGGGTGGGGCGGACGCCATCTGGTCAGCAGAGGACATCGTCTCGGTGGCCATGGACTCGGAGGGCCCGGCCGGCGCGGCCGGAGCCGCGGATTCTGCCGACGGCGCGGAGGCGGCCGGGGCGGCAACTGGCGGCGATGTCAGCAGGGGTGCAGGCGGCTCCGTCCGCACGATCGACACCGATTCCTCCACCTCGAGTGACTGGTTGGCACCGACGGCTTCGAGTGGTCGGTTGTGGCGGACCGCCCACCCGATGGCGAAGGCACCGCAGGCGGCGAGGATCAATCCGGGTCCGAAGGAGTAGCCGACCTGGTTGGCCAGGCCACGCAACGGGTCCGCCGCCACGAAGTACTGGCCGGTGTTGTCGACGATCGGCCACGCCAACGGCCCGATGACGAACCAGGCCCCGCACACCACGGCCACCAATCCGGCAACGGTCAGGCTCACCCGTCGTCTGGCTACGCCATCAGGCGAAAGGGGGGCGAGGAACGAGAAGGCGACCAAGCAGCCGATGGCCCCGGGGACCAGGCCCAGCACCGAGTGGGTCAAGCTCCATTGCCAAGAATTGGCGCCGTCGGCGCTGAAACTGAAGGTCGGACCCAGGTAGGGGATGATCCCGCCCCATGCGGAGATGAGCAGGGTGATCACCCCGAGCGACCACAGGCTGGCCGACAACGATCGGGTGGCTCGATTGAGGCCAAGCTCTCCGGCCGAGCTGGTCGAACGGGTGCGCCTCCCGCTCATCGTCTCCGGCCACTGGTTGTTTCCGCTGATAGCAGTCGTCATGCCCGACTCCTCTCACTGAGTTCCGGGGGCGCGGGACGTCCCGCTGTCCCGGGGCCAAACGAACCCGTCAATTGGTGTACCCCCCCGCGGGGTCGACAAACACCGAGACCGGCGAGTGGCCTTGGGGGGTGCCCCGCCCTGGCGCGACGGACGACGGATGGGGGAAACTCGGATCGAGAAGCCGCGAACTCCACCACCCTCGGTGAAAGGTTCGCCACCCAACCGACACGGCTATGACCACGACCGACCACCGACCATGACGCCGACGACCGAGATTCTCTCCGGGAGGTACCGGCTCGGTCGGCTCCTCGGTCGGGGTGGGATGTCCGACGTCTACCTGGCGGTCGATCAGGACCGCGGCCGCGAAGTGGCCGTCAAGATCGTTCGCTCGGGCGACCCCGATCTGGCCCGGCGCCTGGCCCAGGAGGCCCGGGCCCTCGAAGGGTTCGATCATCCCGGACTGGTTCGCCTCCTCGACACCGGGGTCACCGGTGACCAGGCCTATCTGGTGATGGAGTTCGTCGACGGATCGAATCTGGCCGAGATCCTCCGTCGAGGTCGACTCCAACCCGATGTCGTCGCCGACCTGGGGGCGTCGGTGGCCAGCGCCCTGGCCTACGTGCACGGGAGGGGCATCGTGCACCGCGACGTGAAGCCGGCCAACATCCTGGTGACGCCGGATGGCCAGGCCCGCTTGGGCGACTTCGGGGTCGCCCGTCTCATCGACGTCTCGACCCTCACCCTCGACGGGACCACCTTGGGGACCGCCGCCTACATGGCGCCCGAACAACTCGAGAACCATCAGGTGGGGCCGTCCGCCGACATCTGGTCCCTCGGCCTCGTCCTCCTGGAATGCCTGACCGGTGCGCAGGTCTACCGGGGATCACCGGGAGAGATGATGGCGCAACGGTTGGCGGGCCCGGTCCCGATTCCCGCCGATCTCCCGGTTCACTGGAAGGTGCTCCTGAGTGGGATGCTCCACGATCGACCCGACCAACGGCTCGGTGCCGGCGAGGTGGCGGACCTGCTCGACACCGCGGCGCTGGCGGCACCCTGGGAATCTTCCCACGGTCCGGCCACCGACCAGCTCGCCGCCACCCAGGCCGACGATATGACCATGGTGAGTCCGCCACCAGGTGTGGGCCGTACCGCCGAGGTGCATCCTGCCGACACCCGGGTGGCGCCACCGTCGCTCGTGGTCGGCACCCGCCTGTCACGGGCCCGGCGTCAGCGGCTGGCGGCGGTGGCGGTCCTGCTGGCGGCGGCGCTGGTGGTGGGTTTGGTCCTCGCCTTCAGCCCCGGTGGCACCCCGACCAGCAACTCGACGGCCACCACCCGACCGCCGGCGACGACAACGTCGACACCGCCCACCACCAGTCCTCCGACGTCGGCCCAGGCGCTGGCTTCCCTGGTCGGTGAGGTCGCCTCCGGGGTGACGGCCCACACGGTCTCAGCCAGTGTCGGCCAGATGATCTCCACCCAGGCCCAACAGGCTGTCACCGACGAAGTCGCCGGGAAGCCCCAGCAGGCGGCCAACGACCTTCAGCAGGCGGCGACGTCGATCGCCAACGGCACCCAGAGCGGTGCCATCGCGGCGTCGGAAGGTACCGTGCTCCAGGCCGACCTCTCGACCCTCGCCTCAACCTTGGGTCTGAGTGCGGCCAGCGTCGCGCCGACCACCGTCCCGCCGACGACCCCGACCACCGCAGCCGGACCCGGGGCCGGACACGGGGGCGGTGGCAAGGGCAACGGCAACGGCAACGGCGGCCCAGGGGACTGATCTGGATTCGGCGAAGCGAGGCTCAGCCGTTGAGTCGGGCCGACAGGAAGCGCAGGGCTCGGGGGGTGGAACTCAGGACCGCGCCGATGTGCTCGCCCAGGTGGGTACGGCGCAGGGTGACGTCGACGCCACCCTTCCGGTAGATCAACGCCAGCTCGTCGGCCCCGGAGATGGGAATCAGCTGGTCGTGCCTCGAGTGATACAGGTAGACGGCGCAGGCTGGCAGGCGCTGTCCCAACCTCAGCTCCTCATTGGTGGCCCGGGTGCCATCGGTGTCGAACGGGTCCGGCTCGGTGGTGAGCTCCCGGAGGCTCCGGAACGGGAAGTAGGCCACCAGCTCATCGACGCTCATGTCGGCGATCTCGTTGACGACCCGCCGGCCGTCGTCGTTGAGGATCACCTCCAACTTGGTCTCGGGGTACTCGCGGTCGATGCCCACCGCGGCGCCGAGGGCCAAGCCGGAGAAGAAGCCGCCGTCGATCCGCCGGAGGGCACGCCGGTCGGTGGGTACGCCTCCCGCCGCCATCGCCACCAGGCGGACGTCGGGCGCATAGGTCGGTTGCTGCTCGGCGATCCAGGCAGTGGCCTGGCCACCCCCGGAATAGCCCCACGCACCCACCGGCGCGTTGGGGTCGAGGCCGCCAGGTCCGAACGCCAACGAGGCGCGTATACCGTCGAGACTGATCCGGGCGGCGATCAGGCCCGCCCCGTAGGCGTGGCGCGGACCGGTGAAGTCCGAGGTGACCACCGCCCACCCGCGACGGAGGGCCAACGCCATCAGGAACGCCTCCCGCTGGCTGCCCCGCCGCAGGGTGAAGGACGGGTCGCTCTTGGCGCCGAGGCTGTCGATGGCGCACTGGTAGGAGAGCAGTGGCCGAGGGCCTTTTTGCCACGGTGTCTGCGGGACCAGGAGGGTGGCGACCGAGGAGATCGGCTCCCCGCCGGTATCGGTGCTCCGGAACCGGATCTGCCAACCGTCGGCAGCCACCTTCAGCCGGGTCCCCCGCACCGGGATCGGCCGCCAATCGAGGAGGGTGCCCGGCTTGACCTCGGCCAGGTCCTCACGGGAGGCGTAGAACGGGTCGTCGGGGGGCAGGGGGTAGGCGGGGAGTTTCCGGTCTTGCAAACGGGTGGCGGTGTGGAGGGCGGACATCATCGTCCTCGACAGGGCGAGCTTCCAGCTGGGAGGGGGCACAGCGGAATCGTAATCACCCACGGCGGTCGGTGGACCGCGGAGTGCTGTGGGGGCGGTTGGTATTGGTTGGGGGTTGGGTTGGGGGCCGGGGCTGGGCCGGGGCGGGCGGCGAGGCTGGGCCGGGGCGGGCGGCGGGGCTGGGCCGGGGCGGGCGGCGGGCTGGGCCGGGGCGGGCGGCGGGGCTGGGCCGGGGCGGGCGGCGGGGCTGGGCCGGGGCGGGCGGCGGGGCTGGGCCGGGGCGGGCTACTCCGGGAGGCGGGTGTCCATGGCTCGCCAGCAGTACCACGCCACCACGCTTCGAAACGGCCGATACGGCTCGCCCAGCACCATCAGCGTTTTGGGGGTCGGGATCTCCGGCAGCTGCCAGCACCGGGCGTACCCGGCCCGCACCCCGTAGTCCCCGACCGGCCAGATGTCGAGCCGGCCCAAGGTTCCCAGCAGGAACATCTCCGCCGTCCAGTGCCCGATTCCCCGGACCTGGACCAGGTGGTCCGCCACCTCCTCATCGGACAGGCGACCGATCCGATCGAGGGAGACCTGCCCGGATGAGACCTTCTCTGCCAGGTCTTGGATGGACCGGGCCTTGGCGCCGCTCAGACCGCTGGACCGAAGGACGTCGGTCGAGACGGCCAAGACCCGTTCGGGCGTGACCATGCCGCCGAGGGCAGCGACGAACCGACCTTCGATGGCGGCGGCGGCCTTTCCGGCCAGTTGTTGGTAGAGGATCGACCGGGCCAGGACCGCGAACCGCATCGACGCCGGAACGTGGGGTCGACCCGGCGGGTAGCCATACTGTTTGACCAGAACTTTGAGGACCGGATCTCTCCGACTCAACGCCTTGGCCGCATCGGCCATATCTTTGCGAGTCGCGGCCATGACGATTCAGGCGGTCTTGCCGGACTCGTCATCGGGGCCGGTCACAGTCCAGATGATGCCACAGCCGGTATCGTCGCCCCATGGCTGCGCCTCCGGTCACCATCCCCACCTCGCTGACCGTTGACGTCGAAGGTCCGGTCAACTTCGTCGAGTTCGATGGGCCGAAGGACGGTCCGACCCTGGTGTGCGTGCACGGTCTGGGCGGATCCCATCTCAACTGGATGGCCATCGCCCCCTCGCTGGCCGCCCACGCCCGGGTCCTGGCCCTCGACCTGGTTGGTCACGGCCGGACGCCGGTCGAAAGCCGGAGCGCCGACATCGGCGGCCACCGTCGGTTGGTGGGCGGATTTCTGCGAGCCGTGGCCGACGGCCCGGTGATCCTGGTCGGCAACTCCATGGGCGGGTTGGTGGCGACCCTGCAGGCGATGGAAGAGCCCGACTCCGTCTCGGGGCTGATACTCGTCGATCCGGCGCTGCCCTCCTCCCGATGGGGTTGGACCCACCCGAGGTCGATCGTCGGGTTCCTGCTCGGGGCCACGCCGGGCCTCGGCGAAACGTTCCTGACCCAGCGGCGGAAGTACCTCTCACCGGAGCAGGCGGTGCATCGGGTGCTGGACGCCTGTTGCGTTGATCGGTCGCGCATCCCGCCCGACCTGGTCGCCGCCCAGGTCGGATTCCTCAACGGCGCCGACCGGGCGGCTCTGGACGGCGCCTACCTGTCGTCGGCGCGTTCACTGTCTCAGCACTTCCTCCGGCCGCGGGCGTTCGCGCAACGACTCCGGGGCGTGGAACAGCCCGCCTTGTTACTCCACGGTGACGCCGACCGGTTGGTCCCGCTGGCCGCCTCCCGCCAGGTGAGTTGGGCCAAGCCAACCTGGACCTTCGATGTTGCTACCGGCGTCGGCCACATCCCGATGATGGAGGCACCGGTGTGGACGCTCGAACGGATCGCCCGCTGGTTGGGCGCCGAGGGTGCCTCAGCCGTCCGAGCCTCGGCGTCAGTCGGTGCCTAGCGCCCCTTCGCTCGGTAAGTGCGGCGCGAGTTGATCGCTGGGTTGTCAGTGGGTTGTCCGTGGCCTGTCCACAGGGACGATCGGGCCACCGGGACATAAGGCCGTTAGCTCCGGATTCGCGGCTGACGGACGGACAGCTCCGAGACGGACTGCGGGGCCAGGACCTGCGGCTGTTCCGGGAGGACCGAAGCCGCATCGAGCCGGCGAGCGTCACGGGCCCTCCTCACCTGAAGGTCGAGCATGGATCTGGCCTCGTCGGCATCCCGGCGGGCGGCGCGGGTCCTCACCGGACCCGGGGTGGAGTCGAGGTGCATGTTGGCGAGCCCGAGGGCGCGCTCGATGGGCCCGGCCGTCAGTCGCAGGCTCTGGGTGCGGGCGTGGGGCACCAGGTCGATGGTGCGAGACAGCATCCCGTGGTGGACCACGAAGACCCTCTCGTCGGATCCGGCCAGCTCCCCTCGCCACCAAAACGGGGCTCGGAGGGCGGCCCGGCGGGGGGGCCGGGTGAGCGGGATGGAGTTGAGGTCGATCCCCCCCAGCACCCAGCCCACCAGTGACTCGGCAAAGGCGCGATCGGTAACCGGGATCAGGGTGGTGTTCTTGGTGGAGGCCCGGCCGTAGCCGGCCACGTTCATCCGAACCTGCACCCACCCCATCGGACGCCACGACAACGGTTGGTGGATGAGGATGGCCTGGATCCGACCCGGCGGTACCGTCAGGCGACTGGTGGAGAGGAGCCCGTGGCGGATCCGGAGGCCGTCGGGGGACTCGGTAACGGTGAACTCCCACAGTAAGTTGACCCGTTGCCAGGCGGCGTGGGCGAACACGATGAACAAACCGACGAATAAGGCGATGCCGGCCACGCTGGTGCCTCGGTGGCCGTTGCTCGACCCGATGGCGGCGAGCCCGGGTCCGATGGCCAGGAACACCAGGCGCCACGAGATCATCTCCAGGAGCACCGCGGCAACCAGTCGACCATGGGGCACCACGATCAGCAGTCGCTCCGGCGCTTCCGGGGCCCCTTCCCCCACCCCGGTTGACCGGCCCAGCAGGTCGGCCCGGAGCGCCTGGGCGACGGGAAGGGACAGGTAGCGCAGCCGCACCGAAGAGTGTTCGCTCCCCGCCGTCGTCACCTTCACTTCGGCCAGCCCGAAGATCCGGGCGGCCAGTGGCTCGAGGACATCGATGCTCTGCACCCGGTTGAGCCGGACCCGCTTCGACCGCTTCTGCAACAGACCACTGTCGATCCGGAGCTCGCCGCCGACCAGGTGATAGCGGGTGACCGCCACCGTGATCAGCCCTCGGACGATGACCAGAAAGCCGATCCCGCCGTAGACGGCGAAGGTGGGCCAGTGCAGTCCTCCTCCGCCGGTGCCGGTCCGCTGTTCGCTGAGGCTGAACAGCGAGAACACGACGACCAGTCCCAGGATTCGTCCGCCGAGAGCGATCGGGGTCAGCGGGTGAAGCCGATATGTCTCGTCCGGAGGACCCGGGGTGGGCGGTGAAACCGGGAAAGGCGGGGGAGGCGTAGCGGGTGCGGAAGGTGCGGAAGGCGGGGGAGGCGGGGGTGGGGCGGGTGCGGAAGGCGCGGAAGGCGGGGGAGGCGGGGGTGGGGCGGGTGCGGAAGGCGGTGAAACCGGGAGAGGCGGGGGAGCAAGAGGTGAGCCGGCCGAACCCGGTGCAGGGTCAGAGCCCGGCGGCATGAGCCTCGCCGAGGGCGGTCAGCTGATCGCGGAGGGCGCCGGCGAGATCGGGGGTGAGACCACACACCTCGGCATCGGTCGTCGCGGCCGCGGTATGGAGCTTCACCCGGACGAGACCGAACAGTCGCTCGATCGGACCGGCCTCGACATCGACCAGCTGCATGCGCCCGAAGGGAACCACGGTCAGCTTCTTGAACATGGCGCCGTGGGTGACCAGAAGGTCGTCGACCCGCTCCACGTATCCCCACGATCTCCAATTGCGGCCGATCGAAATAAAGGCCAGGACGCCGATGGCCAGGGCGACGATCCCCCCCGCCACGCCGGCGAACGTGGAGACGAACGAAAAGCCAACGGCGACGCCGGCAGCCACCGGTATTCCGAAGGTCGCCAGTTCGGCGCGCCGCATCAGGGCGAGCCGGGGCGACACCCGTGTCCATTGACGCTCGATCGGCGGTGCGAACGGACCCGGCATGAGGCGGAATCTACTTCCTGCTCACCTCTTGGCGAGCGCATCGCCGCGGCTGCCGCGCGGCTGGCCGATATTGCCGGAGCGGCGGCAAGTAGGCGCGACGACCGGCTACTGACTGACCATCAGTTGACCTGGCGCTCGTAACCCTCCCAATACGGGGCCCGCAGCCGGAACTTCTGAAGTTTGCCGGTGGCGGTGCGAGGAAGCTCGTCACGGAACTCCACTTGTTTGGGGCACTTGTACCCGGCCAGGAGCGTTCGGCAGTGGGTGATCACGTGCTCTTCGGTGATGGTGACCCCGTCATCGGTCACCACCAGCGCCGTCACCATTTCGCCCCAGGTGTCGTGGGGGATGCCGATGACCGCAACCTCGGCCACCCCGGTCAGCGAGAAGATGGCGTCCTCGACCTCAATAGAGGAGACGTTCTCGCCTCCGGTGATGATGACGTCCTTCTTCCGGTCGAGGATCTGCAGGTGATTCTCGTCGTCGAGGAAGCCACCGTCCCCGGTATGGAACCACCCTCCCTCCATGGCGGTCTCGGTGGCATCGGGCTGCTGCCAGTATCCGGCCATGACGACGTTGCTGCGAGCCAGGACTTCACCGTCCGCGCTGATGGACAGCTCCGTCCCCAACGCCGGCGCCCCCGCCCGCATCAGCTTCCGGGCCCGTTCACCCGACGAGAGATCATCCCATTCGGCCCGTTGCCGGTTAATGGTCAGGATGGGCGCGGTTTCGGTCAATCCGTAGATCTGGATGAACTCCCACCCCAGCTCGGCCTCGATCCGTTCGATGGTCCGGCTCGGCGGGGGAGCACCGGCCACGACGATCCGGGTCTTGTCCCGGCCGGGCACGGGTCCGTCCCAGGTGGGGAGCGCTTCGAGCACCGCGTTGACCACCGCGGGCGCCGCGCACAGCAGCGTCACCCCGTGCCGCTCGACCCGATGGAGGATCTCGGTGCCGTCCACCTTGCGCAGTGCCACCTGCGGACAGCCCATGCCGGTAGTGGCCCAGGGCATGCCCCATCCGTTGGCGTGGAACATCGGCAGGGTATGCAGGTAGACGTCGCGATCGGAGACCTGGGTGTGCCAGCCGAATACCATCGCGTTCACCCAACAATTGCGGTGAGTGAGCTGCACCCCTTTGGGCCTGGCCGTCGTGCCCGAGGTGTAGTTGATGGTGGCGGTGGCGTCTTCGCTGCCATCCCAGCGCCGGGGTTCGACCCCGGACAGGTAGAGGGTCGGATCGGTGTCGGCGCCCATGACGAATCGGTGTGGGGCCTTGATGTCGGCCAGGGCATCGTCGAGCTCGGGATCGATCAGCAACGCCGACGCGCCGGAATGCTCCACGATGTATGCCACCTCTGCCGGCGCCAGGCGGAAATTGATGGGGACCAGAGTCCGCCCCCACCCGCAAACTCCGAAGAACGAAGTCAGTAGGCGGGCCGAGTTGTGCGACACCACCGCCACCCGGTCCCCCGGGGCGATTCCCAGTGCGTCGAGCCCGGCCGCCTGGGCCCGGGCTCGTTCGGCCATCTCGGCAAAGGTCATCGTCCCCCACGAGGTGGCCGGTTGATCCGGCTCGTCGACGACGGCCTGGCGTTCGGGATATGCCGACTCGGCGCGATCGAGGAAGTCCCGTACGTTGAACTGGACGATCATCGATTCAACTCCATCACCCTCCCGATCACGCCATCACCCCAGCCGAAGTGCCCCTATTGAAGCAAATGTCGTGGTGACGCGCTCGATGCGGCAGATCCATGGTCAGCTGTCCCGCCGGTCGGCGCGGCCAGAGGCAACCGGACTCGGTAACGTGCGGGAATGGCTATTCCTCGCGTTGCCATCGGACCCAAGCCCGGGCGATTTGCAGTGGCCGCCGTCGAGAAGGGCGGTGGGACCGTAGTCGATATCGGGGACCAGCCCGAAGTGGTCGTCTGGCTGGATGCGGCCGACGCATCCGGGCTGGCTGCGGCGCTGCAGAAAGCACCTCAGGCGAAATGGGTGCAGTTGCCGTTCGCCGGAGTCGAGAAGTTCGTCGAGGCCGGCGTTCTCACCCCGGATCGGACATGGACCAGCGCCAAGGGCGCCTATGGCAGGCCGGTGGCCGAGCATGCGTTCACCCTCGCCCTCGCGGGTTTGCGGCTGCTCCCCACCCGGATCCGGGCCCGGTCATGGGGCACGCCGGCCGGGACCAGTCTCTACGACCAGAAGGTCACCATCCTGGGCGGCGGCGGGATCACCCACTTCCTCTTGGAGCAGCTGGCGCCATTCGGAGTGGAGGCGACCGTGGTCAGGCGCCAGGCCGAGCCGGTCCCGGGTGCGGCTCGCACGGTCACCATGTCGCAGCTGCATGAGGTGCTCCCCGGGGCATTGGTGGTGTTCCTGGCCCTGGCCTTGAGCCCGACCACAACCGGGATCATCGGGGCGCCGGAGCTCGAGTTGATGGACGAGCGGGCCTGGCTGGTGAACGTGGCCCGTGGGCGCCACGTGAAGACCGACGAGTTGGTAGCCGCCCTCGGTTCGGGGTCGATCGCCGGCGCCGCCCTCGACGTCACCGACCCGGAACCACTACCCGACGGTCACCCGCTGTGGGACCTTCCCAACTGCATCATCACCCCCCATACCGCCGACACCATCGAGATGATCCGCCCGCTGTTGGGAGAGCGCATCCGGGAGAACGTCGAGCGGTATGCAGCCGGCCAGGAACTCGTCGGACTGGTGGACGTGGCTGCCGGGTACTGAACCGACCGGCTGGTTTCCGGGTCGGCACTCTATATAGGCGTTGACCAGGATAAATACCGAACATCCGGCTGATGTCACACCCTCGGCTCATGCTGACTTGGACATGGAACCTATCCCGTCAACATCAGCCAGAGGAGGACGTACCTTGATCGTCACCCCTACCCCTAGAGATTCCAGGGTTTCACCGCCGGTGTACGGGACGCTTCGGCCTTCCCTGCCGGGAGCCTTCACCATCGACTGCGCCGACTGCCAACACCAGCACACCACGGTGTGTGACGACTGCGTGGTCAGCTTCATCATGGATCGGCAACCCGACGACGCGGTGGTGATCAACGCCGCTGAAGCCCGGGCGGTGCGCCTCCTCGAGCAGGCCGGCTTGGTCCCCGGGGTTCGCCACTCCCGTGAGGCGGGCTGACGCCGGCTAAACCGGCGAGTCTCGCCCGGGGCAACCTCCTGGCGAGGGCCGTGCCAGCATGGAGCATGGCCCTGGCCGACCCACGAGATGAGATAACGACTGACGTCGGCGCCGGACTGGTCGATGAGTTGGTGGCCATCGGTCGGAACCGCGGACTGGCGGCGGTCGGGGTAACCGACGCCGAGGTCTTTGCCGAAACCCTCAGCGACCTTCTCGACCGCCGCCGGCTAGGTCTTCACGGCGATATGCAGTTCACCTACCGGAATCCGGAACGGTCCACCGATCCGAGGCGCATCCTTCCCGGTGCTCGCTCGTTGGTGGTGGGCGCCTGGGGATACCGGAGGGAAGGTCAGCGGGAAGATCAGCAAGATGGTCAACCGGAGTTGCCACAGCGCCCCCGAGCCCGGGTGGCCCGGTATGCCCAGCGTGACCACTACGCCTCCCTGCGCCTGGCTCTGACCGCCGTGGCCGACCGGCTGAAGCGGGACGGCTGGCGGGCCATAGTCGTCTGTGACGACAATGCGCTGGTCGACCGGGCGGCCGCCCACCGTGCCGGGCTCGGTTGGTTCGGGAAGAATTCGCTGCTGCTGCTTCCGGGACTCGGATCGTGGTTCGTACTGGGCACCGTGGTCACCGATGCTCCTCTCGGTTTCGACTCAGAACGAGGACCAGAGCGAGGACCAGACCGAGGACCAGAGCGCACAACACCGTTGGCGCCGACCCCCCGCCTCGAACATGGCAGCGGTTGCGGGACCTGCACCCGATGCATGACGGCCTGCCCCACCGGGGCGCTGGTGTCCCCAGGCGTGGTCGATGCCCGACGATGCCTGGCCTGGTTGGTGCAGGCGCCCGGTTCGTTTCCCGAGCGGTACCGGGATGCGCTCGGGGATCGGATCTACGGATGCGACGAGTGCCAGTCGGTGTGTCCCATCAACCGGTTGGCGGAGCGCCGGGATCCTCCGCCGCCGATGGAGCCCGACAGCGACACCGAGGCCGGGGTCGACCTGCTCGGCCTCCTGGACTCGTCCGACGCCGATCTGCTCGACCGCCACGGCCGCTGGTACATCGCCGACCGCGAGCCGAGGTACCTGCGGAGGAATGCGCTGGTGGCTCTCGGGAATACCGGGGACGGGAACGACCCGGACACCGAGGCGGCCCTTCGCCGCGCCCTCGACGACCCCGATCCGATGATCACCGAACACGCCACCTGGGCGGCCCGGAAATTGGGACGGGACGACCTCGTCAGTCGTGTGGGCGTCGGCGTGTGGGCGTCGGCGTGACGGCGTCGGCGTGACGGCGTGACGGTATGACCCACCTTCTGGTTACCAACGACTTCCCGCCCAAGGTGGGAGGGATCCAGGCCTACCTCTGGGAGCTGTGGCGCCGGATGGACCCTTCAAGCTTCGTGGTCCTGACCGCCTCGTCCAGCCCCGGAGCCGAGGAGTTCGATCGCCAGCAGGCGGATCGGGGCATCCGGATCGAGCGGGCCCCGGGCCGGATCCTGGCCCCGAGCCCCGGGCTGGTCCGCCGCATTCGCTCCACCGCCCGCCGGGTCGGCGCCTCGTTGGTGGTCATCGACCCGGCCTTTCCGCTCGGGATCATCGGCCCCCGGCTCGGCATCCCCTATGCCGTGGTACTCCACGGCGCGGAGGTGGCCATACCCGGACGGCTCCCGGGAAGCCGTGAGTTGCTGGCGTCCATCTTGCGACGCAGTGTGCTGGCCGTGTCGGCCGGGGGTTATCCGGAGTCCGAAGCCGACCGGGCGTTGCGAGGTCGGGGCATGCCCCCGGTGATCGAGATCCCGCCGGGGGTCGACCTCGACCGGTTCCGCCCGCTGTCCGAGTCGGAGCGGACAAAGGCCCGTGCCGATCTCGGGCTCCCGATCGACGGACCCCTGGTGGTGAGCGTCAGCCGGCTGGTGCCCCGGAAGGGGATGGACATCCTGATCCAGGCCGCCGCTGAGATGCGGACCGAGTTTCCCGATCTGGTGGTGGCGATCGCCGGACGTGGCCGGGACCGGGATCGACTGGTCGGGGAGATCGGCGAACGCCAGGCTCCAGTTCGATTGCTCGGGTCGGTATCCGATGAAGATCTGCCGCGCCTGGTCGGAGCCGCGGACGTCTTCGTGATGCTCTGCCGCAACCGGTGGCTCGGTCTCGAGCAAGAAGGATTCGGCATCGTCTTCGTCGAGGCCGCCGCCGCCGGAGTTCCGCAGGTGGCCGGGGATTCAGGGGGAGCCGGGGAAGCCGTTATCGATGGGTTGACCGGCTTTGTCGTCAGGCGGCCCACCGATGTCGCTACGGTGGTCCGAAACGTCGGAAGACTGCTGCACGATGCAGAGTTGCGCCAGCGCATGGGCACCGAGTCGCGTCGGAGAGCCGTGGCATCCTTCGACTATGACCACCTCACCCCTAGGCTGGCCGCGGCGCTCGCATACGTGGAAGGCTGACCGTTGGTGTCGCAACCGGTGCAGCACACCCGACCCAAGCAGGAGGACAGAACGTGGCGGAAGTAGCCACCGAGCGGATGACCGTGTCGGCCACCCCCGAACGATGCTTCGCGGTGAGTAGCGACCTCGACGCCTACCCGCAGTGGGCGGCGGACATCAAAGAGGTCACCGTCCACGATCGCGACGATCAGGGCCGTCCGCAACTGGTCACCTTCCGGGCCGCCGCCTTCGGCCGCAGCACCAGCTACACGCTGGCTTACGACTACAGCGCGGCACCGAATGTGCTTTCGTGGGTGCAGACCCGCGGCGATATCACCTCGAAGCTGGACGGCAGCTATGTCTTCGAGCCGGCCGCCGGCGGCGGGACAGAGGTCACCTACCACCTGGAGGTGGAGATGAAGGTGCCGCTTCCCGGTTTCATCAAGATGCGGGCGCAGAGCCGGATCATGTCCATCGCCCTCCGGGATCTGAAGGTCCGGGTCGAATCGCTGGCGTGACCGGCGTGATCGGCGTGATCGGCGTGACCGGCGTGATCCGATGGGGAGCGCCACGGTGTCGGCGGGCGTGAACCGCCAACCCGCATGAACGTCGGCATCACCCTGCCGCAGTTCCGCGACGAAGGGGACAGCGCCATCGCCGCATCCCGCCGGGCGGAGGAGTTGGGCCTCGACGGCGTGTTCTGTTTCGACCACCTGTGGCCGATGGGTCAACCCGGACGCCCCGCCCTCTCCTCCGGGCCGCTCCTCGGGGCAGTGGCGGCGTCGACGTCGTCTATCCACGTCGGATACCTGGTGGCGCGGGTCGGCCTGCTCCCCGACGGTGTGCTGGTCGAGGTGCTGTCTAGCCTCAATGCCATCTCCAATGGTCGGCTGATCGCCGGCCTGGGCACCGGCGACCACTTGAGCCGGGCGGAGAACCTGGCGTTCGGGATCCCCTATGAGCCCGCCGCCGAGCGGCAGATCCGCTTGGCGTCGGTGGCGGTGGCGGTCGAGGCCCGCGGCATCAAGGTGTGGGTGGGTGGAGGGCTTCCCTCCACCTCCGACCTGGCCCGCACCGTTGGGGGGGCGGTGAACCTGTGGGAAGCCGAGACGGCCAAGGTGGCCACCACTGCCTCGGCCGGATGCGAGACGACTTGGGGCGGTCCGCTGAAAGGGAACGCCAAGCAGGTTGAGGCGCGGCTGAGGGAGCTGGCCGACGCCGGAGCCACCTGGGCGGTGTGCGCCTGGCCCGAGTCGCTCGAGGTGATCGCGGAGGCAGCCGACGCCCTCCGCTGAGTGTCGCGGGGGTGCCCAGAGCCGCGGGTAGCCTTTGCCGATGGAGTTTCGCCGGATAAACGGACTGCCCCCCTACGTCTTCGCCACCATGAACGACCTGAAGGCCGCAGCCCGCCACGACGGCCGGGACGTCATCGACATGGGGTTCGGCAATCCCGATCTGCCCTCCCCGGACGTGGCCGTCGAGAAGCTGGCGGAAGCCGTCCACAACCCCCGCAATCACCGGTACTCGGCCAGCCGGGGGATCCCCAAGATCCGCCAGGCGATCGCCAACCTCTACCTTCGTAAGTTCGATGTGGCCATCGACCCCGAGACCGAGGTGGTGAACACCATCGGCGCCAAGGAGGGGCTGTCCCACTTGATGTGGGTGCTGGTGGGTCCGGGCGACACCGCGCTGGTCCCCTCGCCGTCCTACCCGATCCACATCTACGCGCCGCTGTTCGCGGGTGCCGACGTCCGCCACGTTCTGCTCGGGGGCAACGATGCGGGTGATGAGGAACCCAGCGAGACGTTCTTCGGGAACCTGATGGAGGCGTGGGAGTCGGCCTGGCCGAAGCCCCGGGTCATCGTCCTGTCCTTCCCCCACAACCCGACCACCGAATGCGTCGATCTGGCCTGGATGACCCGAATCGTGGAGTTCGCCAAGGAGCACGACGTCGTCCTGGTCCACGACTTCGCCTACGCCGATATCGCCTTTGATGGCTACCGGCCGCCTTCCATCCTCGAGGTCCCTGGGGCGAAGGAAGTGGCGGTCGAGCTCTACACGATGACCAAGTCGTTCTCGATGGCCGGGTGGCGGGTCGGCTTCATGGTCGGCAACGCCCCGATTGTCCAGGCGCTGACGAAGCTGAAGAGCTACCTCGACTACGGGACGTTCCAGCCCGTCCAGATCGCCGCCATCGTGGCCATGAACGAAGCGCCCGACTATCCGAAGTACATCAACGAGTGTTACCAGTCGCGGCGGAACTCACTCTGTGACGGGATGAACCGAATCGGGTGGGAGATCACTCCGCCGAAGGGGACGATGTTCGTTTGGGCGCCGATCCCGGAGCCGTACAAGGAGATGGGCTCCCTGGAGTTCTCCAAGTACCTGCTGCAGGAGGCTGATGTCGCGACATCGCCAGGCGTTGGGTTCGGCCCGGGCGGGGACGGCCACGTCCGGTTTGCCCTCATCGAAAATGAACAGCGGGTGGGCCAGGCGATCCGGGGTATGCGGAAGGCCTTGACCCGGCTCCACTAACTGGAGCTCTGCCGGGTCAACCTCGGTCGGGCTGTCGCCCGGGCTCACTCCTGCTTCGGGAAGAGCCGAGGCGCGGTCTTCGATGGATCCGATCGGTGGCCCGCTCGGCTTCTACCTTTTCGATTGGCCGGCCCGGTGCCGGAGCGCGTCGATGGCGACCTTGATGGATTCTTCGACCGTTTGGTTCGCGGTTCGGGCGGGTCGGGGTCAACCCCGGGCGGGATCCACTGCCAGTTGCCCGGTCCTCCGGCCAGGGTGAACCCCCCATGGTGGCGGAGGTCGTGGTGATGGCTGCAGAGCTTGGCCAGGTTCCACATCGCCGTCGGGCCGTTGTCTCGGACTTCCACGATCCGGTGGTCGATCTCCAAGCCGGTGACCGCATCGCAGCCAGGGACCACACAGGTGGCATCCCGTTCGTCGAGGGCCCGTCGGAGCGCGGCGGGGATGGCCCTTCCCATCTTGGTGATGGTGGTGACGTCGATCCCGTTGGTGATGACCAGTTCACAGAGGGCGTCCCCCATGAGCTCTCGGGCCCTATCCACCGGGATGGGGCCGACCCCGGGTATCTCGCAGATCCCACCCGGGCCGACCACCCCGGTTCGCAGGGCGTCGAGGTCGACCCGGACATGGACGAGGGCCCGGGTGCCCCTGGATCCCTTGGTGCCCGGCTGGCCGTCATTCGAGGTCTGGCCATCATTGGAGGTCTGGTCGTCCGAGCGTCGGCCGGTGGAGCGGGCCGGGTCCCGGGTGACCAACGCCACTAAGGCATCGGCGGCATAGGCATCGGGGGACTCTTTGACCCCCGCCCGCCGGGCCCGGTGGAAGACCCGGTCGGACTCCAGCTGCAAGGCCGCCTTGAGGGCGGCCCCGGCGTCGGGGGTGAGCCGGGCATCGAGGCGGAACGCCCCGGTCTCGGTATCGGTCCAGGTCCGACAGGACCGGTCCCGGTGGATGGCGTCATAGCGGGCCTTGGCGTCTTGCCTGGACCGTCCTTGGGCCTTGGCCCGTTGACACCGCTCCCGGTTCTGGCGGGCGGTGTCCCCCTCGGCCGTGGCCACCAGTTCGTCTTCGGCCTCCGGGTTGACCCGTACCGCCCCGGCGATGGCCTTGGCCTTGGACCGGGAGAGCTTCCCGCCCCGGTAGGCGGAGTCCATCCCCGGATGGGTGGCGAGGGAGTCCCCGAGGGACAGCACCTCGATGGCCTCCCCGAGACTCTCCCCGGTGACCTCCGCCAGCCAGTGGGCCGGGGTCCGGTGCCCGCCCCCCTGATGGCAGTTGGCATCGGCGGCCCGGCGGGCGGCCAGGGTCTTCCCCGCCGCACACAGCCGCTCCCCCTTGGCGAAGACACCGACCAACTCCGAGGCGTCCCCTCCGGAATAACGGCCGGGCTCGAAGGACTCCACGAACGAGGCGATGGCGGCCAATGCCTGGTTCAGTTCGGTGGTGGTGGATTGCTCGGTGGCCAACGCCATGAACACAGGATGACACGGGGGTGTATCAAGGCGATCGGGGGCGAGCCCGAGCGAGGCCGGCTATTCCGTGGCCAGAAAGCCCTGGCGGCAGAAGGCGATGGCGGCCTCGGCCACCCGGCCGGCATCCTCGCCCCGTTCCAGGACGAAGACCCGGGCCAGGTGGGAGGTCACCCCCAGAATCGCGGTGGTCAGGACGACGGGGTCCTCACGCCGGAGAAGACCGGCGGTGATCCCGGCGGTGACGTGAGGGAGGGCGTCGGCCACCACCTGCTGTTCGCCCAGGCGGATCATCTCGGCGAACGGCTCTTCGGTGCGGGCGAACTCCATGATGGCGAACAGATGGCGATGTTCGCTCAGCCAATGGATCGATGAGCGGATGCCCTGTTCGATCCGGCGGGCAGGATCGGGCTCGTCGGCGATGGCGTCTCGCTGGGTCAGCCGCATGGCGTGCTGGGCGTCGATGAGGATCTGGCGGAGGAGCTCGTCCTTGGAATCGAAGTACCAGTAGAAGACGCCCTTGCCGACCCCGAGCCCGTCCACGATCCCGGTGACCGACGTGGTGTGGTAACCCTCGGTGGCGAACAGATGGGCGGCGAAGTCCATCAGATCCTGCCGGCGTCTGGCTCCTTTGGGGGTGAGGCGGCGGGCCACCGGGGCTAGCGGCTCCACCGGGGCCGCCGGCTCCACCGGCTCGGACGGGCCCGACGGGTCGGGGTCGGACGCCGAGGCGTCCGAGGCGGCATCGGTCACCAGCTGGCCCCGGCATCCGCGCGATCCGCGACCCGGACCACCGTCGCCGGATCGAACGACGCCCGCATCCAAGAAGTGGAAGACGAGAACAACGCACGCTTGGGCAGTCCCAGCGAGCGGAGTTCATCGGCCATCGGGTGATTTCCGAGGATGAGCGTCGCACCTCCCAACCGGCCCGACACCCCTTCCGAGGATGTCGTCCAGGTGGTGCGGCGGAGCACTCCATCCCGGAATGAGTAGGTGGGCGGCGCGTTGGACGGCAGCTTCAGCCGCCCGCCGCCGGTCATTGTGAGCGAAAGCACATGCTGTCCGCCGTCGACGAGGCGCACGGTGGTGCCCGACCCGGCGGATCGACCCGGGTCAGTGGGCGAGGCCTCGTCGATGTCGATGGATGCCATCCACTTCGGAAAGCCCCAGATGTCCCGTCCGGCCGCGCAGGTGAACTCCTGGTCGACCGGGAGCTGGTGGATGTAGACACCGACGGCCCCGGTACCGAACTCCCTCAGCCGTTCGAGGCCGGACGGATTCGGCGGGGCGTCGTGGGTCCGGACCACAAAGCTCATGGCCACCTCGTGGTAGGGGTCGAGGTCAGTGTCGTCGTAGCGGCACACGGCCAAGGCCACCAGCGCTTTTCCCGGTAGCGGACCGGTCACGGTGAGCCCGGTGGGATCGACCAGGCGCTGGGCGGCGGCGCTCGGGACCAGATACTGGACCGACCACTGACCGGCCCGGCGGACCTCCACCGGAGCGGTCAACCGGCGCCCGAGCACCTCCCACGACGAAGGCTCGGGCAGGGGCCCCGACGACGTCTCCCCGGCGGCCTCCGATGGGGCCTCCAACGCTGCCTCCGGGGAGTGGTCGGCGATGGCCGACGGTCGGTCGGAGAGGGATCCCGAGGTCATGGAGTGCAGTACAGCACAGGCAGCGATACCGTGGCCCGGTGGCTTACTGGATCCTGAAGGTGATTCTCTCCCCGATCTTCTTCGTGCTGTGGCGAGTCGAGATCGAGGGGCGGGAGAACGTCCCCAAGCACGGACCGGCGGTGCTGGCGGCCAATCACCAGTCGTTTTGCGACTCCTTCTTTCTACCCCTGGTCATGAGGCGCCGGGTCACCTATGTGGCCAAAGCCGAGTACTTCGACGACTGGAAGACGGCGTGGTTCTTCCGGGCGGCCGGCCAGATCCCGATGAACCGTGGGGGAGGGGACGCGTCGCAACGGGCCCTGGACACCGCCAAGGAGGTGCTGGAAGGGGGCGGCCTGCTCGGCATCTACCCGGAGGGGACCCGGTCCCCGGACGTCCGCCTCCACCGGGGCCATACCGGGGTGGCCCGCCTGGCCATCGGCTGCGGGGTGCCGATCATCCCGGTCGGGATCGTCGGTACCCGGGCCATTCAGCCTCCTGGACGCCGCCTCATGCGCCCGTTCCATCCGGTGACGGTTCGATTCGGTCCTCCGTTGAACTGTTCCGAAGCCGAGGCGTCGACCGGCAAGCGGATAACGCCGGCCGAGGTGAGCGCCAACGGCTCGGCCCCGGAGAGCGAGCAAGAGATATTGCGGAAGTGGACCGACCGCCTGATGCACGCCATCGCCGCACTGTCCGGCCAGGAGTACGTCGACGAGTACGCCAACCGGTCGAAGGCGCCGAAGTCGGCGACGCCGGGCGGCGCCAGCCCCAGCGCCAGCGCCACGCGGCCCAAGCCCGAGGGCGGCACCGTCAATGTGGCGTCGTAGCCGTTTCTTCACCGATAGGAAATCGGGCGTTCACATCCGCCCCTTACTCTGATCAAGTGGCCACCTATCTGATTCGGTTGCGGCTGCCCGACCGTCCCGGTGCCCTGGGGGCGGTAGCCAGCCGGATCGGGTCGGTTGGGGGTGACATGGTGTCGATCGACATCCTCCAGCGCGGAGGGGGCGAAGTGGTGGACGAATTCGGGGTCGTCCTGCCCGATGACGGTCTCACCGAGTTGCTGAAGGCGGAGATCCTCGAAGTCGACGGGGTGTCGCTCGAGGCCCTGCGGTTCGTCGATGGGGCCCCGCCCGACCGGCATGCCGAGATCCTGGAGACGGCCACCACCCTCTTCCAAAAGACCACCCCGACCGGGGTGCTCGAGTACCTGGCGGCCCAGGTTCGGCGAAGCCTGGAGGGGGGCTTCGCCGCCATCCTCGACCCCGAGGCCGCGTGGCCGCTGGCGATGGACGGTGAGGCTCCGGCCGATGTCGATCTGGTCGCCTTGGCCCACAAAGTGATCCCGCCAGACGAGATGGACGATCATCTGGCCATCATCGGGCTGATCCGGGCCCGGGTGGTGCTGGTGGTCGGCCGCGCCGATTTGGTGTTCCGTCCCGGGGAGCGCCTCCGGATCTCGACCATGGCGGAACTCGCCGATCACCGCTGGGGTGAGCTCACCTCCCGGTCGATCAATTACTGATTTCCGCCCGATTTCCGCCCGGCCCGACCGCGAATCGATGGCTAGAGGTCGGCGTCCGCCACCCAGCGCCGCGAGCGGTCGAGGGCCCGGGCCCAGGCCTGATGGGCGAGGTCGGCCTGCTCGGTCGGGACCTGCGGGGTGAACGACACGTCTTCGGTCCACAGGGCGGCGAGGTCGTCCAGCGATCCCCAGACCCCCTCGGCCAGTCCGGCCAGGGTGGCCGCACCCAAACCGGTCGTCTCGACCGATCGGGGGCGCGCCACCCGAATCCCCGTCTGGTCGGCCTGCATTTGGAGCAGTAGGCCCATGACCGAGGCGCCACCGTCGACCCTCAGCACCGAAGGCGGCGTACTGGTCGGCCGCCGACATGGCGTCGAGGACATCGCGCACCTGGAAGCTCATCGCCTCCACCACCGCCCGGGCCAGGTGGGCGCGGTCGATCCCCCGGCTGAGCCCGACGATGGTCCCTCGGGCATAAGGGTCCCAGTAGGGGCTCCCGAGACCGGTGAACGCCGGCACGAAGACGGCACCCTCGCTGGTTTCGACCGATCTGGCCAGCGGCTCGAGGTCCGAGGACGCGTCGATGATGCCGATGCCGTCACGTAGCCACTGGACGGCCGACCCCGAGGCGAACACCGAGCCTTCCAGGGCATAGGACACTGCCGACCCGGGACCTTGCCCGGTCCCCGCTCCGCCGAAGTGCGGCGCGTCGGCGTCGAGGTCCCAGGCCAGGGTGGTGAGCAACCCGTCGACGGGGGGCGGGCATACCGGGCCGGCGTTCATCAGCACGAAGCTCCCGGTGCCGTAGGTGACCTTGGTCATGCCGGGAGCGAAGCAGGCCTGGCCGAAGAGGGCAGCGTGCTGGTCGCCGGCGATGCCGCTGACCGGGAGGCCGGACAGTACGGAGTTGCTTCCCACGGCACCACCGGCCACCTTTCCGAACCGGCCACATGAAGGATGGACCGCCGGGAGGACGGCGGCCGGGACACCGAAGAGATCGCAGAGCTCGTCGGACCACCGGCGCACCACGATGTCGAACAGCAGGGTTCGAGACGCATTGGTGGCATCGGTGGCGAACACCCCGCCATCGGTCCCGCCGGTGAGGTTCCACAGGATCCAGGAATCGACGGTGGCCAGGGCCAGACCGTCGTCATCGACCACGCCGCCCTCGTGCAGCAGCCAGTGCATCTTGGTGGCCGAGAAGTAGGGGTCGAGGACCAGCCCGGTCCGTTCCCTCACCAGCGGGAGGTGGCCGGCTTCGATCAGGGCGTCGCAGTAGGCGGCGGTCCGGCGGTCCTGCCAGACGACGGCGCGGGAGAGGGGGCGACCGGTGCGCCGGTCCCAGGCGACCACCGTCTCCCGCTGGTTGGTTATACCGATGGCGACCGGGGTTCGGCCGGCATCGCCCAGCCGTCCCGCCACTTCGGCCAGCGTGGCCTGCACTGCCGACCAGATCTCGTCCGGATCGTGCTCCACCCAGCCGGGACGGGGGAAGTACTGGGTGAACTCGGCGTAGGCGCTGTCGACTACCGAGCCCCCGGCATCCACCGCCAGGGCCCGAACCCCGGTGGTGCCGGCGTCGATGGCGATGACGACGGGGTTAGGTGAGGCCACCATCGGACGATAGCCAGCCGTCGGGTTCCGGGGGCGATTCGGGCGCCCAGAAGTGCTCGCGGAGCGCAATGTTGTGCGAACCTTCGCGAACGGCCTCCGAGCAGGAGATCTTCCCGCCAAATTTCGTGAGAATTTCGGATGAATTCATTGACAGGGGTGTAACTACGCTGCTGTAATGAACCCACTATCTCGTGCTTGGGGGGACGTCGACCACTATATATTGTTATCCAGGGGCGATATCGGCCGAAAGTTCCCCAGTGTCGGAGTCAGAACAACCAGCGGAAGCGGCGGGTTGGGGGGGTTGCTCTCTTTAGAGACTGTTCTTCCGGTCAAGCCGACTCCAAATCAACATCCACAGCAATCACAGCAAACGTCACAGCCTGTCAGTAGAAAGAACTGCCAGAGGAAAGAGGAACACTTATGGCCATCGCACCCCAGCGGCTCGGTATCGGCATCCGTCGCCATTTCACCAACCCCGATGTCGATCCCTACGACGAGGTCGAATGGGAACGGCGAGACGCCCGGATCACCAACTACCGAGACGGCGCGGTGGCCTTCGAGCAGTTGGATGTGGAGGTGCCGGAGACCTGGAGCCTGAACGCCACCAACATCCTGTCCCAAAAGTACTTCCGGGGAACCCCCGGCACCTCGGAGCGCGAGTCGTCCCTCAAGCAGGTGGCCGACCGGGTGGTGAACACCATCACCGACTGGGGCACCAAGGACGGCTACTTCGCCGACGACGAAGAGGCGGAGACCTTCCGGGCCGAGCTGAAGCATCTGATCATCCACCAGAAGGCGGCATTCAACTCGCCGGTGTGGTTCAACATCGGCGTGGCCGGGGTGCCGCAGCAATCGAGCGCGTGTTCATCCTGGCCGTGGACGACACCATGGACTCCATCCTCAACTGGTACACGGAAGAGGGCGTGATCTTCAAGGGCGGCTCGGGGGCGGGTGTCAACCTCTCCCGCATCCGCTCCTCCCACGAGCTCCTGAAAGGCGGCGGGACGGCGTCGGGGCCGGTCAGTTTCATGCGGGGTGCCGACTCGTCGGCGGGCACCATCAAGTCGGGTGGGAAGACCCGGCGGGCGGCCAAGATGGTGATCCTCGACATCGACCATCCCGACATCGAAGACTTCGTGTGGTGCAAGGCCATCGAAGAGCGCAAGGCGCGAGTGCTGCGCGACGCCGGATTCGACATGGACCTTGACGGCAAGGACTCCATCAGCCTCCAGTACCAGAATGCCAACAATTCGGTACGGGTGACCGACGAATTCATGGATGCCGTGGTGAGCGGGGACGACTGGCCGCTGACCACCCGCGGGACCGGCGAGGTCGTCCGATCGGTGCCCGCCCGCGACCTCTTCCGTCAGATCGCCCACGCAGCCTGGGAGTGCGCCGACCCGGGTATGCAGTTCGACACCTCCATCAACAAGTGGCACACCGCCTCCAACACCGGGCGGATCAACGGAAGTAACCCCTGCTCGGAGTACATGCATCTCGACAACTCAGCTTGCAATCTCGCCAGCCTCAATCTGATGAAATTCCTACGCCCGGATTCGTCGTTCGACGTGGACGAATACAAGGCCGCCGTCGAGGTGATCTTCACCGCCCAGGAGATCCTGGTGGGCAACGCCGACTACCCGACCGAGAAGATCACCGAGAACTCCCGGCGGTTCCGCGAGCTGGGCATCGGCTACGCCAACCTGGGCGCGCTGCTGATGGCCCAGGGACTTCCCTACGATTCCGACGAGGGTCGGGCCTGGGCCGCGGCCATCACCGCACTGATGACCGGGCACGCCTATTCGACCTCGGCCCGCATCGCCGCCCGGATGGGACCATTCGCCGGTTTCCACGAGAATGTCGAGCCGATGCTCGGCGTCCTGCGCATGCACCGTGACGAGGTCGCCGAGATCGACGAGGAGATGGTGCCGACCGACCTGTTGTCAGCGGCCCAGGAATCCTGGGACCTGGCGGTGGAGCTGGGCGAGGAGTACGGGGTGCGCAACTCGCAGGCCAGTGTGTTGGCCCCCACCGGGACCATCGGGCTGCTGATGGATTGCGACACCACCGGCGTGGAGCCCGACCTCGGCCTGGTCAAGACCAAGAAGCTGGTCGGCGGTGGCACCATGTCCATCGTCAACCAGACGGTGCCGCGTGCCCTCACCCGGCTGGGCTACTCACCGGACCAGGTGGACGAGATCATCGCCTACATCGATGAGCACAAGACCATCGTGGGCGCTCCGTACCTGTCCGCCGACCACCTTCCGGTGTTCGCCTGCTCGATGGGCGACAACACCATCCACTACCTCGGCCACGTCCGGATGATGGGGGCGGTGCAGCCGTTCATCTCCGGAGCCATCTCCAAGACGGTCAACCTGCCCGAGGACGTCACCGTGGAAGATGTCGAGCAGCTGCATATCGACGCCTGGCGGATGGGGATCAAGGCGGTGGCCGTCTACCGCGACAATTGCAAGGTCGGTCAGCCCCTATCGACAACCAAGAAGGACGTGGCGATCATCGATGACGTCATTGCCGGTGTGATCGCCGGTGCCGCCTCCGAAGGTGGTGACGTTGCCCCGGCGGGTTCGGAGGCGGAGGCCCACGCCCGCGAGCTGACCGAGCGGATCGCCGGTCTCGAGCGGGCGCTGGTCCACGAGCAGGCCCGGGCGGCGGACACGGTGCTGGTGGGTGCGGTGCGAGAGCGCCTGCCCCGCCGGCGCAAGTCGTCCACCTTCGCCTTCCGGGTGGCGGACTGCGAGGGATATGTCACCGTCGGGGAGTATGAGGACGGGCGCCCGGGAGAAGTCTTCATGAAGGTGTCGAAGCAGGGCTCGACCCTGGCCGGCATCATGGATGCGTTCTCCATCTCGGTGAGCCTCGGCCTGCAACACGGCGTGCCGCTGGCCACCTATGTCCGCAAGTACACCAACATGCGGTTCGAGCCGGCGGGGATCACCGATGATGCCGAGCTCCGGATTGCCACCAGCCTGGTCGACTACATCTTCCGGCGGTTGGCCGTTGACTACCTCCCGGCGGCCGAGCGTATTGAGCTGGGCGTGCTGTCCACGGCCGAGCGGATGCAGCCGACGCTTCCCGGCGTGGAGGAAACCGCGACCGAGTCGCGGGGGATCAGCGGAATCGACCTCGAGGACCCGCTGACGGCGTTCGTGGTCGAAGGTAGCGATCCGGATCCTTCCGGGGCCGAGGGACAGGGACCGTCGGCATCACTGGTGTCGGCGGGATCGCCAACGGCCCAACAGCCGATCGTCCGGATGGAGCCTCGGGACGTGCCGTATTGCTACCAGTGCGGCAACGCCATGCAGCGGGCGGGCTCCTGCTATGTCTGCGGGAGCTGCGGCACCACCAGCGGCTGCTCGTAACTGGGTTTGCGACCGGCGGGTTGCAGCCGGCGCTGGACACGCCGGAGTGACGTCGTTGAGGATCTGCGACTCCCACCACTGATATTCCGGGTCAGCCGAGCCGTCTCGGGGAACTCGCCTGGCTCGGCGTGCGCCCAAACGCAAGATCCGGGCCTTCGGGTTGTTATCAAAGAGCTGGGATCCACACCTGCAGCACGGCATAGGACCACCTAAACCATCAGATTTCGGTGAAAGCGGTTTGGATTGGACACACCAGGGTAGGGCCGACCCGGGACTCCCGCCGAGCCGAAAAGTCTCAAAAGACGTAAGGGCGTCTGCCAAAAAATAGAGCTTCTGACCTGGATGTATATGTTATCTGTCACGCTCGAGCCGGGTGCGGCCAACCGGTCGGGCGGTAAGCGTGCGAGGAGGAGATTTCATGCGGCGGGCGACAGGGAACTGGGAAACGCCGAAATCATTCAGTACAGTCACGCCCGTGCGATCCCGACCCCGTGCCTGGAGATCGTCCGCGGCCCTGGGAGGATTGACACTCGTCACCCTTTTGGCGCTGGTGCCTTCCAGCAGCGCCCGATCGGGAGCTTCGGATGCCGGCCTCGATCCGTCCCACACCGGAAGTTCCCTGGTTGCGGCGAATTCGACGCTTCCAACCAGCCAACGGCACACTCCGGTGACGACGGAGCCGACCACCACCACTTCGACCACCACCAGCTCCACCACCATATCTCCGAGCCCGACGACCACCACGTCGACGTCTGCATCGGGCGCCACCGCACCGTCGGCCGCTCCCGCCGCGGGCTCACCATCTACGAATGTGCCGACCGGTGACTCCTGCGGCGGCCAGCCGACCCTGGTGTCCGACGGGTCCACCTGGACATGTAGCTTCGATTCCGAGTTCACCGGCACATCACTCGACACCAAGCAGTGGACCCCGATCACCACCGCCGGCAGCGGCTATATCTCGGGCCTGACGGCGTGTTTCATGAACTCCCCCAACAACATCTCGGTGGGCGATGGCTACCTGAGCTTGACCGCCCGCCAAGAGGCCGCTCCGTTCTTCTGCAACATGCCCGTTGGTGGTTTCGCCACCCAGTACACCAGCGGAACCATCAGCACCTACGGCCTGTTCTCCCAGACGTATGGGCGATTCGACATCAGAGCCAAGATCCCGCCGGCGACGATAGCCGGACTCCAGTCGTCCTTATGGCTCGTCCCCCAGGCGTTGACGCCGCCTTCCGAAATCGACATCGCAGAGATGTACAGCGAGTACCCCACACTGGCCATCCCCACCATCCACTACAGCTACGACCCGGCCACCACCAACGCCCGGACCAACACCAACATGGTCACCAATTACTCCTGCACCATCGATCCCGCTGTCTTCAATGACTACGTCGTCGAGTGGACACCCACGACGATCACCATGCTCTACAACGGAAAGACTTGCCTGGTCGATAATTGGATCCGTCCCCGCCTTTGACCGGAAATCAGCCCTTCAACCAACCGTTCTTCATCAACCTGACCCAGGCCCTCGGCGTCTGGACCAACAACTTCAACCCATGGGTCACTCCATTGCCGGCCACCACCGAAGTCCAATACGTGCGGGTCTGGAAGCTGAACTCCTGATTCGGTCTTGACGGGTGCCAATTCTCACATCATGCTTTCCTCAATGCCGTGGGGCCGGTGCGGCCCCAATTTCACGCTGGTGCAGACCTGTGCGGCAGGAACCCGGATCCCTACTCCGGAACGAAAGTCCTCAAGGTCCAGAAATATCCGGCCGACATTTGTGACTAGTTGAACTGCGATCGATCGAAAGTTGACTCCATGCCACTTCCAGTCAAGCGGTCAATAGCAACTCGGTTCAGGCCAGGGGGCGAGTCAGCCGGATCACGCTTTTGGACTTTTTCCGCCCTTCTTTTCGCCGTAGCCCTCGTCGGAGTGCTCCTCGCCGCCCCCTCGTTTGCGGCCGGACCCGGCAGTTCGCCAGCGGCCAGCTATTTCCCAAATCCGCCACAGAGAAGGCCGCCACCCACCACCACGACCACCACCACCACTCCGACGACCACGACCACCACTTCGACGACGACGACCACAACCACCACTTCGACGACGACCACCACCACGACAACCACTCCGACGACCACGACAACCACCACCCCGAGTGGGACCAACTGTGGCAATCAACAGACCCTGGTGGCCGACGGATCCACCTGGACCTGCAGCTTTGACACCGAGTTCACCGGTACGTCGCTCAATCCCGACCAGTGGATGCCGATCACCACCGCGGCGAGTGGCTATACCTCCGGAGTCGCGTGCTTCGTGAACTCTCCCAACAACATCTCGGTCGGCAACGGCTATCTGAGCCTGACCGCCCGGGAGGAAGCCGCGCCGTTCACCTGCACCGACCCCTACGGAAACTTCACCACCCAGTACACCAGTGGGACGGTGAGCACCTACGGTCTATTCACCCAGACCTACGGGCGATTCGAGGTGAGCGCCAAGATCCCGCCGGCGACAGTGGCCGGACTCCAGTCGTCGCTCTGGCTCGTCCCCCAGGACACCACGGGGACGCCGGCCGAGATCGACATCGCGGAGATGTACAGCGAGTACCCGACCCTCGCCATCCCCACCATCCACTACAACTACGACCCGAGCACGGCCAACGCCTCGACCAATACCAACATCACCACCAATTACTCCTGCACCATCAACCCGAACGTCTTCAATGACTATGTCGTCGAGTGGACGCCGACCTCGATTTCCATGCTCTACAACGGCCAGACCTGCCTGGTCGACCATTGGATCCCGTCCTCGCCCCTGGTCGCCCCTCAACCCTTCAACCAACCGTTCTTCATCAACCTGACCCAGGCCCTCGGGATCTACACCAACAACTTCGAACCGGGTATCACGCCGTTGCCGGCCACCACCGAGATCCAATACGTACGGGCCTGGAGCCTGGCCTCCTGAGCCGGCGCGCCAGCCACGGGACCCCGGCCGCGTCGCCGGACCGGTCGGGGTCTCGCTCCAGCCAGCACCGGCAGCTCCGGAAGCCGGCCAACCGGATCAGCTTTCCCCACTCACCTCGGCCTGACCCTAAAACTGATCTAAGGTTGAGCTGTGGATGATGACGCCGACGACCGGAGGCCCACGGATTCCGAGCTGATCGAATTGGCCCTGGCCGCCGATCCCGACGCACCGCTCGGGGCCGATGCGATGCCGATGGACGTTTATCTAGCCCAGTCACCGGGACTGTTACCCGAGTGGTACATGCCCCTGGGTCTGGCCCGTCCGGTCAGGGGATGGAAGGTCCCGGTGGTCGCCGGCCTCGTCGCCACGTTTCTCGTCCTCGAGGGGCTGGGCCTGTGCAGCGCCTACGGACACATCGTCATCGGCTGACCCTCGTCCTCGCCAAGGACCTACTTCGTTTTCGTCGACATCGGTGGGAGCCCGAACCGGGCCCTGATCGCCGCCTGGACCTTTTCGATCGACTCGGTGGCGTCGATGGTAGCCACGTACTCCTTGCGCTCGAAGATCTGCAGCACCGGAGCGGTGTGCTCGTGGTACTCCCGGATGCGGATGGCCAGCGCCTCGGGGGTGTCATCCTCCCGGGCCACCAACCGGCCCCCGCAGACGTCGCAGACATCCGGCTCGGCCGGGCGGCTTTCGATCAGGTTGTAGTCCAGCCCGCAGCCTTCGCAGACACGACGAGCCAGGACCCGGCGTTTGACCTCGGCGTCGGGAAGGTGGAGGTTGATCACCCCGTCGATGTCGTAGCTCTCGAGGAAGAACTCCGCCTGGCGCGAGTTGCGGGGGAATCCGTCGATGATGAACCCGAAGTTCCAGTCGTGCTCAGCCAGGCGCGTCTGGACGACGTGTTCGATGAGATCGTCGTCCACCAGGTGGCCGTCGTTCACGATCCTTCTCACCCGGGCCCCGAGCTTGGTATGGGACTGGATGTGGGACCGCAAGATGTCGCCGACGCTGATGTGCACCAGGTCGAAGTCATCGGCCAGGAGCTTGGCCTGGGTGCCCTTCCCGCTCCCCTGGACCCCCATGATGACGTACTTACGCATGTTGGCAGGAAGCCGATTGCATCGGTCGGACCCGGAACCTGGCCCTCACCCGTGGTGCTGTGCCCATGGGCCTGAGACTCAGTTGTTCAGGAGCTCGGGGTGGCGGGTGGTGACCATCCGGTGCAACCCGTCGCGCCATTCCACCGTCGTCGGACCGAGCAGCTGGTGCATCAGCGTCAGGTCGATCTGCACGCTGTCGATGGTGTTGGCGGTGGGTTCGAACTTGGCTTCGACCCCGGTCAGCTCGGACAGGTAGGCCGCACCAGTCTTCGATGCTCACGGCGTCGTCCCCTCCCCAGTTGACGATGGTGGTCGGCAGGTGGCGCGGTCAGGAGGTCGGGCACCATCCCGATGATGTCGTCCTCGTGGAGCGGGTGATACACGCTGGGGGCGTCGATGTGCACGGGGATGGGGTTGCCGTTGAGCATCATCTCGAGGTGGATGGCCGGCCAGCCCCCGCCGGTCGCCGTAGGGGACCGACAGCCGGGCGATGGTGGTGGGGAGCTCGAACCGGCGGGCTGCCCACCGGGCAGTGGCCTCGGCGGCGATCTTGCGATGCTGTACGTGCGGAGGAAGGGCCACACGGCATGGTTGTCGCCCAACTGGTCGTCCTCTTCGAAACGTGGTGACCCATCGGCTTGTAGACGGCGGTGGACGAGCAGTGGAGGAAGGCAATGGCCCGCGGTGGTGCTCCATCAGGGCGGCCAACCCTCCGCAGTTGGCGTCCAGATCGGTGTTCCAGTCGTTCGACTTGGTCACCGCGAAGTTGATGACGTAATCGGCGTCGGCCGGCAGCCCTGACACGTCGCCGGTGACCAGGTCGATGGGGACGCAACGGATCCCGGCCGCTTCCAGGCGGGCCCGGCGGCGTCGTCCCGGAACCGGGCCGCCCCGATCACCTCGTTCGCCTTGGCCAGGGCGACGGCCACCGGCTCGGCCACCTGTCCGGTCGTCCCGGTGATCACGATCGTCTTTCCACTCAATGGTTCAGCCGGCACGTCGTCCGCCTTCTGTCCCCGATCCCGACCACGGGATCCGACGTTTGCGAGCCTAAGGGATCGTCGGATCGGGCCTCCCCGGGCGCCCAAACCCGGACGGCGGTCCCTTGCGGCACTCGGGATGCGAAATCGGTGCTATGGGTGGACATCCGGCCACTTCCTGGGCCATACTGTCTTTTCCGCCTTCTTTCACCGGTAGACCGCGTACTCCCTGGTCACCGGTGCGTACACCCGGCGGAGCGACCAGTACCCTAATCACAGTGAGAAAGTGACGTTCCCATGAGTGCCACCTGGCGCAAGCATGCAGCCTGCCGGGGCATCGATCCAGATGTTTTCTACCCGATCTCCGACGAGGAGGCCGGTGAAGCGAAGGCTATCTGCGATCAGTGCGCGGTCCGGGAGGCCTGCCTCGAGCATGCGCTGGCCAGCCGGGAACGCGAGGGCATCTGGGGCGGGGCCACCGAACGCGAACGCCGCCGGATCCACCGTCAGCGTCGCAAGTCTGCCTGATCCGGGGTGGTGGAGTCGGAACCCCGGCTCCGGTGCTTTCGAGGGAGCGACAGGAACACTACGCGTCCAACCTAGATTCCGGCCGCCCCCGGCAAGCCCCTCCGGTGGGACCCGTTGAAGACAGGAGACCGATGACCATCGCCGTGGGGGTCGACCGGCCGGAGCTCTCCGCGGAAGAGATCCGGGTGCTCGGCTGCCTCATCGAGAAGCAGCTGACCACCCCCCAGCAGTATCCCTTGACCCTCAACGGGCTGACCCTCGCCTGCAACCAGGCCTCGAACCGCTATCCGGTGGTCTCCTACGACGAGGCCACCGCCGAGTTGGCCGTCCGGACCCTCAAGCAGAAGGGCCTGACCCGCTTCGTCCATCCGACCCACGGCCGGTCGGTCCTGCGCTACGAGCACGTGCTCCGCGACGCCCTGGGCGTCGACGAGCCGCAACTGGCCATCCTCGCCGTCCTGTTGCTCCGCGGCCCCCAGACCGTCAGCGAGATCCGCACCCGGACGGAGCGGATGGCGGAGTTCGACGACCTCCGACAGGTTGCCCACGAGCTGGACCTGTTGGAGGAGCATGCCGGCGGTCTGGTGGCGCCGGTGCCCCGGGGCCCGGGCCAGAAGGAGGGGCGCTTCGTCCATCTGCTCGGCACCGACCCATTGCTGTCGGTCGCCGAACCTCCCTCCGCCCCCCGGGGCTCGACGACGGTCCCCGGAGACGAAGACGGAGACAGCCGCCCGAGCCAGGGGCTGACTGCCCTCCAGCGCATCGAACAGTTGTCCGGTGAGGTGGCGGCGTTGCGCCGTGACCTCGACGCAGTGAGGGCAGAGCTCGGCATCGATACCGGGGGCGGCCAGTGAACGACGTCCAGGAGCTCCGGTCGGCCATCGAGGCGCATCAACCCGCCGACAAGCGGGAAGCCGAGTCGCGGACCACCTTCCTCGCTGAACTCAACAGCCTCGAACGGCCCTTCGACGAGAACGCCGACCTCACCCACGTGACCGGATCGGGCATCGTCGTCGGCCCTCGGGGGGTCATCCTCCACAACCACCGCCGGCTGAAGATGTGGATGCAACCGGGGGGGCATATGGAGCCGGGTGAGACTCCGGCCGACGCCGCCCTGAGGGAGTCGGGCGAGGAGACCGGCCTGAGTCTCTCCCATCCGCCTCACGGCCCGGTGATGGTGCACGTGGACGTCCATCCGGCCGCCAACGGTCACGTCCACCTTGACGTCCGGTACCTGATGTTCGCCCCCGACCAGGACCCCGCGCCCCCTCCGGACGAGAGCCAGGAGGTGGCTTGGTTCACCTGGCCCGAGGCGGAGGAGATGGCCGACGACTCATTACTCGGCGCGCTCTGCGGGCGGCCCATAGAGTCATCGATACCTCGGTGCCCATCCCGGGGGTGAACGAGACGAGTGAGAGGACCCGCGATGGCTGAGCCGTTCGACACGCTTCTGGAAGTCCAGCAGCACGACACCACCCTCGACCAGCTCCGTCACCGACGCCAGACCCTTCCCGAGCAGGCCGAACTGGCCAAGATCGAGGCCCGGCGGTTGGAAGTCGCCGCTGAGGGGACAGTGGTGCGGACCCAGGTGGACGACTTGAAATCCCGGCAGGCCTCCCTCGAGGAGCAGATCGCCGCGGCCACCAAGCGGCGGCACGAGATCGAGCAACGGATGTTGACCGGCGGCGTCTCCGCCTCCCGGGATCTGCAGGCCATGGACGGCGAGGTCCATCACCTGGCCGAGCGGCAGGCACAACTGGAGGAGCTCGAACTCGAGCTGGTCGACGAGGAAGACCCGCTCGACGCGGCCCTCGAGGCGAACGAGACGGCGGCGGCGCGGCTGGAGGCGGATGCCCACCGGCTCCAAGGGATCATCAGCCAAGAAGTGACCCGCATCGACCAGGCGATCGTGGTCGAGGAGGCCCAACGGGCTGAACAGGCCGTCCGGCTGCCCTCCGATCTGGCCGAGCAGTACGAGAAGCTACGGGCCCACCTCGGCGGGGTGGGGGCGGCCCGCCTGGTCGGGGACCGGTGCGACGGGTGCCATCTCACCCTGCCATCCAAGGAAGTCGAGCGCATTCGCCGGCTTCCACCCGAGGAGTTCGCCACTTGCGACCAGTGTGGTCGCATCCTGGTCCACTGAGATCGTGACGGCAGTACGGTTCGGCCGGTGCTGATCCTGGTCCGCCACGGGGAATCCACCGGCAACGCCGACGGGCTGCTCCTCGGCCGCCTGGACGCCCCCCTTACCGAGCGGGGTCTCGAACAGGCCCGGTCCCTCGGGTCGTCCCTGACCGGTGTCACCCGGTTGATCTCCAGCCCGCTGTCCCGGGCCCGGGACACCGCCGAGGCGCTGGGGCTGGGGGTGCCGGTGGAGATCGATCAACGATGGATCGAAGTCGACTACGGCGAGTTCGACGGCCAGCCTCTGCGGGCAGTGCCGGCCGACGTCTGGGTGCGGTGGCGGGAGGATGCGCACTACCGGCCCCCCGGCGGTGAGTCGTTGGCGGCGGTGGGGATCCGGGTGCGCAAGGCGTGCGACGAGTTGTTCGCCACCGACGGGGACGGTGCCAGGGGCGACGGTGATGTTGTAGTGGTGAGCCATGTGTCGCCCATCAAGTCGGCCACCTGCTGGTCGCTGGGGCTGGGGGATGAGGGAGCCTGGAGGCTCTACCTGGCGACCGCCTCGATCACTCGGGTGTCCTGGGGTGCCAACGGGCCGGTACTCAACCGGTTCAACGACACCCCATGGTCGAGGCCGGCCTGATCCACTCTTGGCGCGACGGCCTGGCGATCGTGCGCCCCGGAGCCCGGCACGACAAGATACGGGCGACGATAGGATCCTTGACCAGGCGCTGTTTGTCCTGCACCATCAGGGGTTCCGACGTGCGTGGGTCAACTGGTCGCCCCGCCGCCGGCGCCGAGCGGCGACCCGACGAGCGAGCAGGCGAATGAAGGGAACTGGCTCACCATGAGTTGGACCGGAGTGGAACCCTACGGGGACGACATCTACACCGAGCCCGATGGGGATCCCGACACGTTGGCCAATCTCGGTCCGCTTGCCCCGATGGCGGGGATTTGGGATAGCGCCACCGGCGCCGACCAGCATCCGGTGGTCAACGGCACCGAGGCCAACACCTTCCACGAGCGCTATGAGCTCCAGCCGATCGACCGGCAGACCAACGGTCCCCAGCTCTTCTACGGCCTCCGCTATCACACCCACATCGTCAAGCCCGGCGAGGCGGAGACCTTCCACGACCAGGTGGGTTACTGGCTCTGGGAGCCGGAGACCAAGACGGTGACCCTCACCCTGGGCATCCCCCGGGGTCAGGTCCTGCTGGCCGGCGGCACGGCCGAGCCCGACGCCACCGAGTTCGAGGTGCGGGCCGCGCTGGGTTCCGAGGTCTACGGGATTCTGTCCAACCCGTTTCTCGATCAGGCGTTCCGGACTCTCAGCTACCGGATGAGCGTCAGCATCCACCCCGACGACATGTGGTCGTACGAGGAGGAGGGGGTGCTGGACATCCCCGATCGGGACGAGCCCTTCTCCCACATCGACCGCAATACCCTGACCCGAATCGGACCTCCAACCCCCAATCCCCTGGCCCAGGCGGCCATCAATGACGGAAGTCTGGGTAGAAGTTCGGGTGTGAGCCCGAGTGGAGGCCTGGGCATCGGAAACCTACGAAGCGAAAGCAGGATGCTCCCATGAACCATCTGATGCGAGAGTTGGCCCCCATCGCCGATGAGGCCTGGGAGCAGATCGACGCCGAGGCCAGCCGTTCGATCAAACACTTCCTGGCCGCCCGCAAACTGGTCGACTTCACCGGCCCACTGGGGTGGAGCCATTCCGCCGTCGACGTCGGGCGGATCGACCCGCTGGACAGTGGTCCGCTCGACGGGGTCGAGGCGGCGCTGCGCAAGGTCACGCCCCTGATCGAGGTGAGGTCGGCGTTCTCGCTCGATCGGATCGAGCTGGCCGCCGCCGAGCGGGGCGCCACTGACATCGATCTGGCGGCGGTGATCGCCGCCGGGCGGACGGCGGCCCTGGCCGAAGACCACATGGTCTTCCACGGCTACGAATCGGGGGCGGTTACCGGCGTGGCCAATGCCTCACCCCACGGAGCAGTGGCCATCAGCAACGACTACAGCCACTATCCCGAGCACGTGGCCCAGGCGGTGGCGACCCTTCGGGCCGCCGACATTGCCGGTCCCTATGCCATCGCCCTCGGAGCCCGGTGCTACACCGGGGTGACCGAGACCACCGAACACGGCGGCTACCCTGTCTTCGAGCACATCCGGCAGATCCTCGAGGGTCCAATCGTGTGGGCGCCGGCGGTGGACGGGGCGGTGGTGCTCAGCCAGCGGGGCGGGGACTTCGAGTTGACCGTTGGCGAGGATTTCTCCATCGGCTACCGCTCCAGCGATGCCGCCTCGGTTGACCTCTATATCGAGGAAAGCCTGTCGTTCCGGATCAACACGCCGGAAGCCGCCGTGCACCTGGCCTATCTCTGAGTCGCTGCGCCGGCACGACACGGCCCCGGTTGGGACAAGCGGGGTTCTCCCGAATCAAACATCAGTAGGAACCGCACCCAACACACTCTGGTTAGTACCACGCCGATACTGGGCCGCGATCCGACCTTCATCGCATCCATATTTGTAGGTTGCTCCGTTCGAGCCGACCATCCAGGAGCTCTCTCGGTCGTTCGTCGGAACGATGAACTCCGGCTGCCCGCTGCATGCAGCGGCGGCGTTCTCGTCAATTTCGGGAATGTCGAGGCGCGAATCTCCGAGGGCGAATCCTGCCGTACCACCCCTGGTTTTGCCGAATCTCGGACAATAACGCAAGTGAGGAGCAGCCAGCCCGTTGCCCCAGTACGAGTACCAAGATCAGGCGCTTGTGCCAAAAGCGGGGAGAAGCGTCAAATGATGAGATCCAAAGTCCAGCGACTGGCCGCGTCCTGCGGTCTGGTGCTCGGCGTAATGGCCACTTTGATGGTGTTCGCACCATCCACTGCCGGCGCCGCCAGTTCACCAGTGCTTTACAACAGCATCGTCAGTCCCCTTCCGGGAAATGTGGTCAGTGAGAGTTTCGAAGCCACACAGACCAGTGAGCTCGGCAATGCCATCAACCTCACTTCATCCGGGCCGCTTAGCAACGTTGTGGTGACGATGAGCAGTTGGGGCTGCCAAACCGGGACCTGGACCGATGGCTCCTGCGTGACTACCCCAGGGTCCACCTTCTCGACCCCGATCACCTTGAACCTCTACAACCTGGGTGCGAACGGTGCGGTCGGAAGCCAGATCGGAAGCGATACACAGACATTCGCCATCCCCTTTCGCCCGTCGGCGGACAACACCAACTGCACCAAGGCGAAGGGGACATTGGGGGAGTGGTATGACGCAGCCGACGCCTCCTGCCACAACGGTCTGGCCGTCAACATAACCTTCGACCTCAGTGCCAAGCACCTGACGCTTCCGAGCTCCCTCATCTACGGGATCCAGTACAACACCTCGGACTACGGGCCGGCTCCCTACGGCGATAGCACCGCTTGTCACGCGGCATCGGGCGGCTGTGGGTACGACTCGCTGAACGTCGGCTTGTCTTCGGACGCCACCGCGGTAACCGCCGGATCGGACGTTTACCCGGGCAAGCTGTACCAGAACACGACCTACGGCCCCTATTACTGCGACAACGGGGCGGCGGGAGTTGGAACCTTCCGTCTTGACTCGCCGCCGCCCTCGGACCCGGCCAACTGCGCCAGTGCTTACGGCGGCTGGTCGATCAACGGTGGCGGTGCGCCCTACTACATCCCCGCGGTTCAGTTCAATGGTCCATCGGCCACCTCTCTGGTGACGCAGCCGGCGGTGTTGGAGCTGCTCCCCTCGGTGTCATTGCTGGCTGGTCCGACTGCCACTCTGAGTTCCGGGAATGTCCCGCTTGCGGGCCAGACGGTCACCTTCACCACCCCGTCAGGCTCGCCGCTGTGCACGGCCACCACCAATGCTGCCGGAACTGCCACCTGTGGGGCGGGGTCGGCCCTCTCCACCTTGCTCGCATTTGGATATCAAGCGAACTTCGCCGGCGGTGGCAGTTATGCGCCGAGTTCGGCCAAGGGTTCCCTGGTCGTCCTCCTCGGATCGGTCATCCTCTAGGAAGGCCGGGCATCAGAGGTGTAGCCGGGCGTCCTTGAACGCTCGGCTGCGCCTCGGCTCGGGAGGGCGACAACCATTCACCGTTGCCGGTGCGGCACCCGAGGGTGTCGCACCGGCCGCCTCTCGGTGGCATGTTCTGAAGGTCGAACGGACCGGGCGTTGGCCGACATTCGGCCCGCTTGGTGCCCCGAGTTGCTTGGACCCGACCCTGCGCTCGCATTTAGGGCATTCTGTAGCAGCAGATTTCTGCCTTATCGAACGGCCCACAAAGGAGGTCGCCATGTCTTTCCCTCATTCAGGTGGTTCAGCTCGGTCGAGGTGGCGGCTCACTTGGCTCACCGCAGTGGCCTTTATCGTGGCCAGTCTTGGCTTGGCGGCCTGCACGGTCAAGGTCTCGTCGGGCTCTACAACCACCACAAAGGCCCCGTCAACGACGACGACACCCCAGAACTTGCTATCGCAAATGCCAAAAGCGTTTGCCTCGCAATGCACCAATGAGGGTTCGTCGGACTTTATCGACACCAACGAGACAGCCCAAACCGTCTGCGCCGGCAGCAACGTTCCTGATGCCGACGTCCTCGTCTATGAACAGTTTGACAACTCCGCCGACGCCGACAACTACTACAGCAGCACGCTGCTCTCTGGCAACGGAATGCAGAGCGGCCAAGGCGACTGCACCTCGGCGACGCTTTCGGGTACGAGCACAAACGGTACCTATTGCGAAACCAACGTGACGGCCAACGGCGCGGCGGTCGGCAACGTCTTCCTCTTCAATGGAACCGACTTTGAAGTTGGATCTGGCGTCAGTCTTTCTACCGTCTTGTCGACACCCCCGCCGATCTGCACGAACACGAATGCTGGATTCGGAGTGGTCGGCTGGACTGTTGACGCTAAGAACCTGGCGGCGCTTGCTATTACCTGCAGTAGCGACGTCGCCACTCTTCAGAGCATCAACAAGGACTATTTGGCCAACGACTATGACCTTGGCACATAGAGGGCGTTGGTCCGGCCCGGACGGGATCGTCCGCAACTCGAGGTGAGCGGATTACTAGGGAGCCCCGTCCCTTCGGAGGCCTGAGGAGCCGGAGGCGGCGTCAAGAACCAAGGCAAGTTTGGGTCTCCCGCGCCCTCTCCTTGAACTCCCAGCGATGAACAAGAAGGCACCGCCCGTCACGACGGCGAGTGGTTGACGGTGAGCCGGCCGATAGGCGGGATTCAGAATGGGCATTTATCGCCTGCCCCCGTAGGCCGGTTGAACATGAACACCTCCTTCTGCGTTCATCACGCAGCCGAACCGTTGCGCTATTGTGACCTCAAATCACCCTGTCCTGTTCCAATCGGCGCCAATTTCGGTCATTGCTCGGAGGATCCCGATGAAGCGTGTGTCGATATTGGTGTTCGCTGCGATGGTCTCAACATCCTTGTCCCTGTGGTTGTCGGTCCCGGGGTCGGTGGCATGGGGGTTGTCACCTTGCGGTACGAGCGGCGTGTTCAACGGGGCCGCGAAGTGCACCTATTCGACCGTCGGTGCAGATACATTCGCCGTGCCGCCAGGCATCACGTCACTGAACATTGTCGCCATCGGCGGCGGCGGGGGGGGCGGGAACGGCGCCTATGGAGCCTCCGTAGGCACGGGGGGCAATGGGGCTATGGTCACCACCACGCTCGCCGTCACACCGAGTCAGGTTCTCACCCTGTTCGTCGGCGGGAATGGATCGTTTACGAATTGCGGGTTGCAAAGTGGCTCTGGTGGCGGAAGTAGCACGATCGATCCGACGGACCTCACGAATCGCATCATCGCGGGTGGCGGTGGCGGTGGCGGCGTCAACAGCGGCAACGGACTCGGGACCCCCCCCGCTGCCACGGGCGGCAGCGGTGGTGGCGCGGGGGGAGTCGGCGGGAACGGTGCCGGCAGCTACGGAGGCGTCGGAGGCCAGGGGGGAATCGGCGGCACGACCGGACTAGGGGGTCTTGACACCAATGGCGGCAATGGCAACGGCGGTAGCGGCGGCGGCGGTACCTGTGAACCCGGCGGCGCCGGCGTCTCGGGCGGCGGGGACGGTGGCGGGTTCGTCGGCAGCTACGGCGGGGGCGGCGGGGGTTTTGGCGGCGGTAGTAGTGGCCACGAGACGGTCAACGCTGGGGGCGGCGGCGGCGCAGGGGGGAGCATCGGGCCGGCAGGTGTGACTTCGTACGGACCGGCGAGCAACGGTGGTCCCGTCACGTCCAACGGTGGTGCCGGATCCATCACGATCTCTTGGACACCTGCGCCACCAACCGCCTCGATCACCACGCCAGCCAACGGCGCTGCCTATGTATACGAATCGGTGGTCAACTCGTCCTTCACCTGCACAGACGGTGTAGGGGGACCGGGGATAGCGAGCTGTCTCGACCAGAGCGGCCATCCGTCTGGGACGGCGATCGACACCTCCACGACCGGCACCCACACCTTCACGGTCACCGCCACGAGCGGCGACGGGCTCACCGGCACCGCGAGTGTTACCTACAACGTGGCTGCGCCGCCGGCGCCGCCCTCGGTCACTTCGATCAGCCCGAATACCGGACCATCCAGTGGTGGGACGGTCGTCACCATCACCGGGAGCGGCTTCACCGGGGCCACCGACGTTGAATTCGGGGACCCGCCGGCCACCAATGTGAGTTGCAGCTCGAAAACCTGTACGGCCACCTCGCCGCCGGGGACCGGCACTGTGGCGGTGACGGTCAAGGGCCCCGGGGGCACCAGCGTGCTCTCTCCCAATGACCAGTTCACCTACACCGGAGGCCCCAACCCGCCGCCACCACCGCCGGTGTCCGGCAACGGTTATTGGCTGGTCGCCTCTGACGGGGGGATTTTCGCCTTCGGCGGCTCCCAGTTCTTCGGCTCCACCGGGGCCCAGAAGCTGAACCGGCCGATCGTGGCCATGGCGTCGACCCCCGACGGTCAGGGCTACTGGCTGGTCGCCTCCGACGGGGGGATCTTCTCCTTCGGGGACGCCGGGTTCTTCGGCTCCACCGGGGCGATGACCCTCAACAAGCCGGTCGTGGGTATGGACTTCAGCCCCGGAGGCCAGGGCTACTGGCTGGTCGCCTCCGACGGGGGCATCTTCAGCTTCGGGAATGCCAAGTTCTTCGGCTCTACCGGCGGCCAGAAGCTCAACAATCCGATCGTGGGCATGGTGTCGACCCCGGACGGTGGTGGATACTGGCTGGTCGCCTCCGACGGTGGGATCTTCGCCTTCGGGGATGCCGGCTACTTTGGCTCCACGGGGGCCCAGCATCTGAACAAGCCGATCGTGGCCATGGCGTCGACCCCCGACGGTGGGGGCTACTGGCTGGTGGCATCCGACGGCGGCATCTTCGCCTTCGGTGACGCTTCCTTCTTCGGCTCCACCGGGGCCCAGACCCTGAACAAGCCGGTTGTGGGGATGGCCTCGACCCCCGACGGGGGTGGCTACTGGCTGGTGGCCTCCGACGGCGGCATCTTCAGCTTCGGCGACGCCCCGTATATGGGATCGACCGGAGCCCAGAAGCTGAACAATCCGATCGTTGGGATGACCACCCTGTTCTGACCGGGTTTGGTGCCAATATGACTGCGGGTCATTCCCGGTCAGTTGGCGCAGGTCTCTCGACGGCAACTCAGGCGGCAGCCCTCGCTCAGGGCCGGGTTCAAGCTGAAGTAGATGAGCTTGGTGAGAGCCATTAGTCGTAGATCAGTTCGCTCGCGACGGCCCTAGAAACCGATCTCGGGCAGTTCCTCGAAGCTTTGCGAAAAATTCCCGGCAAGGATGATCTCTCGTGATCTACGCCTTGCTCGGGTTGCGGCAATAGGACGATCAATCACAGCGCCGACACTTGATCCTTACTCGCACCTTTGGATCGATTCCGACGACTCGACCAGAGCCGCCGTCGATCAGGTGCTTGGGAGTGCTGGTGTGTCGGATACGTGTCAGACGGTAGGTGTTGATCCACATAGTCCAGGTCAAAGGCTAAGTGACGGTGAGCCGGCCGATAGGCGGGATTCTGTCCCCCCTCTTGCGAGGGATGGGTGGCCATCCATCTGAGCGGTCTACCTGGAGGCGGTGTTCCCGAAGGAACCCCGGGCGGGCAGCCCGAACCTCCTGTTTGACCTTGCTCCGGGTGGGGTTTACCGAGCCGTCCGGGTCACCCCGGACGCTGGTGCGCTCTTACCGCACCGTTTCACCCTTACCTGTGCGACGCCCGGAGGTGTCGCCATCGGCGGTCTGTTCTCTGTGGCACTGTCCTGCAGGTCGCCCTGACTGGCCGTTAGCCAGCACCCTGCCCTCTGGAGTCCCGACCTTCCTCGACCCGACCCCGGTTGAAGGGGTGACCTCCTCCCGGAGCGAGCCGCGGCCACCTGGCCGACTCACCGTCGGCCTCATGATCCCACAGACTGGCAGGGATTACTCAGCCTCGAGGCAGCCTCGCCCTAGTCTGGCGCCGTGGAAGTTATTCCGAGTGCGGCGGCTGGGTCCCTCCGGGGAGGACCCGGATCCGTGGGATCAGAAGGACCCGAGCGGCCCGCGCTTTCCATCGGCGAGCTCTACGGTCGCATCGACCGCACCCTCCGGAAGGCGTTTCCCGACGATCTGTGGGTATCGGGCGAGGTCCGCTCCTTCAACGTGAGCCCCCGCGGTCACTGCTTCATCGACCTGGTCGATCCCCGACACGCACAGGACGCCGCCTCGCCGGTCCTGAAGGTGAAATGTTGGTCGAGAACCTGGAGCCGGGTCCGGCCCACCCTCGACCAATTCGGAATTGCCTTCGATACCGGGTTGGTGGTGAGGGTCCGGGGCAAGGTGGAGTTCTACAAACCCCGGGGCGATGTCAGCTTCATCATGTCGGAGCTGGATACCGACGCATTGCTGGGCAAGGTGGCGGCGGCGCGGGCCCGGCTGGTGAAGGCCCTCGTCGACGAGGGCCTGTTCGATCGCAACCGGCGGCTCGAGGTGCCCCGGCTTCCGCTCCGTGTCGGGTTGGTGACCAGCCCCGGGACCGAGGGGTACCGGGACTTCATCGGCCAGCTCGAAGCCTCGGGTATGGCCTTCGACGTCCGGGTGGTGGCCACCCAGGTGCAGGGTCGATCGGCCGGGAAGTCGGTGGCGTTGGCCATCGCCGGCCTCCAGTCGGAGCGATGTGATGTGCTGGTGGTGGTGCGGGGCGGGGGATCCAAATCCGACCTGTCCACCTTCGACAGCGAGTTGGTGGCCCGGTCGATCGCCGCTTCGAAGATCCCGGTATGGACGGGGATCGGCCACACCGGAGATCAGTCGGTGGCCGACGAGATCGCCAACCGTGCCTTCATCACGCCGACCGACTGCGGTGGCGAGCTGGCCCGGCTGGCCCTCGACTACTGGGAGTCGGTCATCCAACGAGGTATGGCTACTGCTCGCCTGGCCGCGCTCGTCTCCGGCGACGCCAGCCTCCATCTTGACCGGTGCCGGAACCGTGTCTCGATGGGCGCGCGGATGCATTTGGGCCGGCATGCCGACGGGCTCCACCGGAAGGCCCAGACGTTGGGTGGCACCGCCCAACGCCACCTCGACGAAGCCGATCGTTCGATGGTACGACGACTGACGCTGCTGGCGGCCCTGCCGAAGCGGATGCTGGAGACCGAAGATCGGCAGATCCGCCAGTGGACCCAGCTGCTCGGCGCCTATGACTACCAACGACAGCTCGAGAGGGGTTACTCGGTGACCCGGAGTGACGACGGAGCCGTCCTGCGGTCGACGGCGGGACTGGCGGCCGGGGTCGGGTTGGTCACCCGGTTGGCAGATGGCGAGGTGCACTCCGTGGTGGACGTGGCCCGCGACGCGACAGACGAACGTGATCGAACCAAGGAGACACACTGATGGCCACCAACGAGAAGGTCGCGGATGACGGTGGCGGCCAGCCACCGGCTGCCGCGGTGACGCAGCTGAGCTATTCCGATGCCGGCAAGGAGCTGGACGCCATCATCGGGGAGTTCGAGGCGGGCGTCATCGATGTCGACCGCCTGGTCGAACGGCTGGAGCGGGCCACCTCGATCGTCGACGAGCTCGACCGCCGGCTCCGGCGGACCCGGATGCAGGTCGAGGAGCTCGTGCCCCGGCTCGAGGCCATCGGCCGAGGCGAGCCCGCGGCCCCGGCCGACTCTGGAGACGGCGACGAATACGGCGACGATGAGCTCATTGCCGAGATGACCATGGACGAACGGTCCGACGCCGACGGCCCAGCCGGGTTGTTCTGACCCCGCCGGACGAAACAAGCCGGACCCAGATCCACCCCGGCTACTGGATGTTGCGTTCCCGGCCGACCCAGAACGGCTTGCGCAGCTCCCGCTTCAACACCTTGCCCGACGGGTTGCGGGGGAGGGCATCGATGAAGTCGACCGAGGACGGGCACTTGTAGTGGGCCAGCCGTTCCCGGGAGAAGGCCAGGATGTCCTCCACCAGTGACTCGTCGTCGGTGCCGGCCTCCGGTGATTTCACCACGATGGCCTTCACCGTTTCTCCCCACTTGTCGTCGGGGACCCCGATGACCGCGGCATCGGCGATGGCAGCATGAGACAGCAGCGCGTTCTCCACCTCGGCCGGATAGATGTTCTCCCCGCCGGACACGATCATGTCCTTCAGGCGGTCGTGGAGGAAAAGATAGCCGTCCGGGTCCAGCCAGCCGGCATCCCCGGTTCGGAACCAGTCCTCCTCCGACAGCACCGCGGCGGTGGCCTCGGGTTGGTTCCAGTAGCCGAGCATGTTCTGGGCGGATCGGGTCACCACTTCGCCGACCTTGCCGACCGGGAGCACTTCCCCGGTATCGGGGTCGATGATCTGGAGCTCGACGTGGTCGAAGGGTCGGCCGGCCGACTGCAGCAGGCGGCCCCGGGGTCCGTCGGGGTCGTGGTCCTCGGGAAGCAGCGAGGTGATGGCTCCGGTGGTCTCGGTGAGCCCGTAGACCTGGGCGAAATCGCAGCCGAGGGCTTTCATCGACCTGACCAGCACGTCCTCGCTGATCGGCGAAGCCCCGTAGAAGACGGTGCGCAGTGATGAAACGTCGGTGGTGGCCAGCTCCGGGGTGGCCAGCATGAACATCAGCACCGCCGGGACCACGAATGTCTCGGTGATGTGGTGACGGGCGATAAGGCCCAGCACCGCGGCCGGATCGATGTCCCGGACAATGATCGAGTGGCCTCCCCGGGACATGCCGGCCAGGGCCCAACCGCTCCCGCCGATATGGAACAGCGGCATGGCCACCATCGACACCGTGTCCGCGCCGATGTGGAAGACCTGATCGGCCTCGTTGAGCAGACAGGAGATGTTCCGCCCGGTGATCATCACCCCCTTGGGAAGGCCGGTGGTGCCCGAGGTGTAGAGCTGGGTGATCACGTCGTCGGGGGCGGGCTCGAACCCGGGGTCGTCGGGGTCGTCATCGGCATTGGCGTCGAGCCAGGCTCGCCAGCCCGTCCAACGAAACCCATTCCCGTACCGAAGTCGCCACCGCGGCGATCTCCTTGGCCGCGTCGGCGTAGTCGGTGCCCACGAACATGGCGACCGCCCCGGCGTCCATGACGATGCCGGCCATCTCGGCCGGGGCCAGCCGCCAGTTCACCGTCACGTTCACCGCGCCGATCAGGGCGCAGCCGAAGAAGATCTCGAAGAACTCGATGCTGTTGCGATCGAGGAACGCCACCCGATCTCCGCGACCCACGCCCTTGGCCGAGAGGGCTTGGCCCACCCGCCGGACCTTTCGGTAGAGCTCGCCCCAGGTGAGCGTCCGATCGCCGGCGGTGAGCATCGGAGCGTCGGGCTGGGAGGCCGCCAACTGGCGGAGCATCCCGGAGACCGTCCGGTACTCCGCAGGGCTGGGATGATCGACGTTGTCTGCGGTCATGACGGCAAACTGCTAGGCCCAAACCCGGGCAGTCTGGCTGACGATCGCACCGGGCAGTGCTACAACGGGGGCACGACGAGCGGGACGGAAGGGGCGCAGGCGTGGAACATGTGGCATTGACGGCGGTCGGAGCCGACCAACCGGGCATCGTGGCCGCGCTGACCGGCGTCCTCATGGACCTCGGCTGCAACCTCGAGGACTCCACCATGAGCATCCTCCATGGCCAGTTCGCCGTGCTGCTTGGTGGTCGCGGTGCCCGACCGAAAGCGGACGCCCTAGCCATCGAGGCGGCGTTGGCCCCGGTGGCCGACCGGCTGGACCTGACCATCGTGGTGCGTCCTTTGGTGCCCACCCCGACAACCGGTGGGGTTTCGGAGGTTGGAACCGACGCCGATAGCGAGGTGTTCGCCTTCTCCGTCCACGGAGCCGATCGGCCCGGCATCGTCCACCGCGCCGCGGAGGCCCTGGCTGAGGTCGGCGGCAACATCATCGACCTGTCCACCCGCCTGGTGGGATCGGACGACCAAGCCGGTGTACGTGCTGACGTTGACGGTGGGATTCGTTCCCGGGTCGACGCCGAGGTTGCCGGCGGCCACCGTCCGCGAGTCGGTGGAGGCGTTCGGTGTGCAGTGCCACGCCCACCGGGTCGAGATCGACGTCCTCTGACCGGTAGGACCTGCACCGCTCGATGCCCGTCCGTCCGGTACTGACGCTGCCCGACGACATCCTGGTCACGCCGGCCTACCCGGTGGGAGCCATCGACGACGAGGCCCGGTCGCTGGCCGGTGGATCTGGTCGACACCATGAGAGCCTCTCCGGGCTGTGTCGGCCTTGGCTGCGCCCCAGATCGGGGTGGATCTCCGGGCCTTTGTCGTCGATGTCACCGGCCACCGGTTGGCGCGGTCCTGTCACGGCGACGTTCGTGCTTTTCGATCCGGTGGTCGTAGCCGCCTCCGTCCCGGAGACGGCCCGGGAGGGGTGCATGAGCGTGCCCGACCTCACCGGCGACGTATCCCGGGCCACCCAGGTGACGGTCTCGGGCATCGACTCCCGACGGCGAGCATCGCCGGTTAGAGGTGGACGCCTTCGAGGCCCGGGCCGTGCTTCACGAGATGGACCACCTCGACGGCCTGGTCTTTCTCGATCGGGTCGAGGGTCCCCATGGTGTGTTCCCCCGTAAGGTGTACAGGTGACCGAATCGACCTTTCCGGCTCCCGACCCCGGCCAATCGTCCGACGACCGTCTCTACTTCCGGCAACTGCTGAGCGGGACGGGACTTTGCGGTCGGCGACGCCGTGGCCCAACAGATGGTGAACTTCGTCTACCTGATCGGAGACCGGTCCACCGGCGAGGCGTTGATCGTCGACCCGGCCTATGGCGTCGACGAGCTCCTGGACCTGCTGAAGGCCGACGGGATGGAATGCCGCGGGGCGTTGGCCACCCACTACCACCCCGACCATGTCGGCGGGGACATGATGGGTTTTGGAATCGAAGGCATCACCCGCCTGCTCGAGTCGGCCCCGGTGCCGATCCACGTCCAGGCCGACGAAGCCCGGTGGGTGGAGCGGTCGACCGGCGTCAATGCCGGCGACCTGGTCACCCACGACGGCGGCGACGTGGTGACCGTCGGCGGGGTGCCGATCACCCTGATCCACACCCCGGGCCACACCCCGGGCAGCCAGTGCTTCCTGGTGGACGGCCGCCTGGTCTCAGGCGACACCCTGTTCCTCGACGGCTGCGGTCGGACCGATCTCCCGGGTGGGGACCCCGAGGAGATGTACGAGTCGCTGACCACCCGCTTGGCCCGGATCCCGGATGAGACGATTCTGTACCCCGGCCACCTCTATTCCCCCGAACCCTCCGCTTCGTTGGGCGCCACCCGTGAGCACAACTACGTGTACCGGCTGTCCACCCCGGAGCAGTGGATGACGATGTTCGGCCGTTGAGCCGACCGATGCGTTGAGCCGACCGATGCCATGAGCCAACCGCTGCCATCCGACGCCACCATCCTGGTGGTGGGAGCCTCACTGGCCGGGATGCCGCCGCCGAGGAGATCCGCCACCTGGGGCACACCGGTGAAGTCGTCATCATCGGGGAAGAGATCCACCCTCCTTACGACCGGCCGCCGCTGTCGAAGCAATTCCTGGCCGGGAAGTGGGACGTCGAGCGCATTCATCACCACACGCCGGAGAAGCTCGACGCTTTCGGGCTCGAGTTCCGGCTCGGTTCCCGGGCTACCGGGCTCGACATAAAGGATCGGACCGTGCGCTGTGACGACGGCAGCCAGGTTCACTACGACGGCCTGATCATCGCCACCGGGGCCAAACCCCGTTGGCTCCCGGGCACCGAGGGCATGACCGGCGTCCGCACGTTGCGGACCCTGGAGGACAGCTCGGGGTTGCGCGACGACCTGGTCCGGCTCGGCGAGGGGGCCCGACTGGTGGTGATCGGCGCCGGGTTCATCGGCGCCGAAGTCGCGGCCACCTCTCAGGGCCTCGGGGCCGACGTCACGGTTGTCGAGGCCCTCACCACCCCGTTGGTCGGTGCCATCGGTCAGGAGATGGGGGAGGTGTGCGCCGATTTGCACCGCGACGCCGGGGTGGCCCTCCGGTTGGGTGTCGGGGTGGACAAGGTGGTCCCCACCCCCGATGGCGCGGCTCCCATCCAGGTGCAGCTCAGCGACGGCACCGTGCTCGACGCCGACCTGGTGGTGGTCGGGATCGGGGTGACCCCGGCGGTGGACTGGCTGGAGGATTCGGGCCTCACCCTGGCCAACGGGGTGATGTGTTCGGACCGTCTGTTCGCCGCCGACCGGGTGGTGGCCGCCGGTGACGTGGCCCGGTGGACCCACGTGCAGTTGGATGAGGACATCCGGATCGAACACTGGACCAACGCCGCCGAGGGCGGGGCGCTGGCGGCCCACAATCTGATCGCCGGCTCGGCGGCGGCCGAGTCGTACACGCCGGTCCCGTTCTTCTGGTCGGACCAGTACCAGGCCAAGATCCAGGTCCTCGGGCGCCCGGATCCCGAGGACGAGGTGGTGGTGGTGGACGGGAGCGCCGAGGACCGCAAGCTGGTGGCTCTCTACCGGCGGGGGGACAGGCTGTCGGCGGCCCTGGGCATCAGCCGGGCCCGCCAGCTGATGGCCTACCGGCCGCTACTCGCCTCGGCGGCGTCGTTCGACGAGGCCCTCGAGGTTTCGAAAGGCTGACCCCCATTCCGGCCTTGGCCGCCGGTCGGCGGCGGCCGCCCGCCCCGGAACCGTCGGGCGAAGGTGGCCACGGCTTCGATCTGGTCGGCTGACGGCTCGATGCCCCCGTAGGCGAAGGCTTCGATGACCGCGGCGGCCGCCAGCAACTGGTCACGGGAGCCGGGAGCCGCATCGGCCAGCCGCCCGCCGTAGGCGATCAGGGTTTCGTCGGGCCGGCGGGTGATACCCGAACGGGCTCCGGCCCGTTCCAGATCAAGGGCGGCCCGGTGGGCCCAGGTCGCAGGTCGCCGGATTCGCCGCCGCCGCACCTCGACGAACGCGGCCAGGACGACGAGCACCGCGCCGATGGGGATCCAGGGGAGGTGGCCGAGGAGGTGGGCGGTGCTGGCGGCGATGACCGAGCCCGGGGAGGGGTTGGCCAGCGGCACGTCCGCAGTCGGATCGAAGTTCTGCCAGCCGTAACCGGGGAACCAGACCTGGACCCAGGCGTGGGCGTCGTTGGCCTCCACCTGGTAGAGGTCGGTGATCGGGTTGTAGGAGCCGGGGACGTACCCGACCGCCTCGCGTGCCGGGATGCCCAGGGACCGGAGCATGACCACGGTGGCCGTGGAGATCTGCTCGCAGAAGCCGACCCGGGAGCCGAACAGGAACGCGTCGACGGCATCCTGGTTGGCTGCCAGGGGTGGGATATCCGTCGAGTAGTGGATGTGGGAGGACATCCAGGCCTCGATGGCGCTCACCTTCGCCTCGGTGTGCGGGTCGCCGTTGCCGGGGCTGCCGATGCCGGCGGTGATCTGTCGGGCCAGGGCGGTGACCCGGGCATCGGGGTGGGGGAGTTGGAGGTACCGCTGCTGCTGGTCGGGACTGAGGGTGGCCGGCGGAGTGTCGCCCGGAGCGCCGGCGGTGGCGGCGGCCAGTTGGGAGGCGGTCGCGGTGGTGTCGGCCGAGACCACCGTGTACACGGTGCCGCTGCCCATCGATGTGCCCGACACGATGGTCCCGTCGTTGGTGACCAGGAGATGCTGGGCTTCGACATAGACCCTCTGGGCATTGTCGGCGTGGAAGACGAGATTGGGACCGGACTGGGCCAGATAGAACGTCTGGATGTCGGTGGTGGCCGGGGACAGCCCGGCCTGCTGGTCACTGGCCAGCGGAATATCGAACGGGGATCCCGACGTCAGCTTCTGCACCGCCGGGCCATCGGTCGGATTGGTCGACTGCGCCCAGCTCTGCCCGTCCCAGGTGTCATAGGTCTGACCGACCCAGAAGGACGGCCGGGTGGCCCGAACCCGCATGACGACCTGGTCGCCGAGGGCGGCCCGCACCCCGGTGTTGAGGGACTTGGCGAAGCCAAGAAAACCGCCGACGCCGGTCTTGCCGGTGGGACTGGCCGCGTGGGCGGGCAGCCCGGCTCCCCCGTCGGAGAGATTGCTCGGGCTGTCCACCGGTGGGGCTCCGGCCGACGAAGACGGGAAGATGAGCGAGGTGGAGACATGGGGGGCGGGCAGCAGAGCCACCAGCATCACCGTGGCCACCGCGACCACCAGCCCGGCAGCCCCCAAGGTGATCCACGGGACCCCGTCGGCCCCGCTCATCGACTGCCACATCGACACCAAGCCCCAGAGACCGCAGACCAGCCAGGCCACCACGTAGATCCCCAGCGAGAGGTCGACCGTCTGGGCGGCGGCGACCGCCATCAGGGCGGCGGAGCCGGCCAAGGAGTAGGCGACATCGCGGCGAGCGGGCACGTCGAAGGAGTGGGTGGACAGGACCCAGGCGAAGAGGGCAGCCAGAGGCGCCTCGACCGTGGAGATGTCGCCGGGGGTGGCACTCCGGGTCACGGTCATGATGAACCAGACGAACCCCCCGACCACGCAGGCGGCCAGGATGGGTTTGACCGCCCTCCACGGATATTCGCGGCGCCAGTAGGAGAGGGCGTTGCCGACGATGGTGGCGACGATGGCGAAGACGGCCAGCTGAGGGCTAAGTTCGCCCTGCCTCCAGCAGGCGGCGACGGCGATGACCACGACCAGCGCCGAGGCGACCCGGAACTGGACGGAGTGCTCCGCCGGTCCGGGCCGATTGGCCTCCACCACCCGGCTCCACAGGGTCACGGGGGTGAGACCGCCCGGGCCAGTCGCCGTCCCAGCTCGATCCGGTCGAGCACCAGGCCGACGGTGGGCCCACCCGGTTCGAGGCTGGAGACCATGACCGGGACCCCTCGGGACAGGTACCCCGACACCACCGCCATCGCCCGTTCCGCCTCCCGTTCCGCCGCCTGGGCGTCGGCCGGCAGCGAGACGTCGAGGTGCACCTGGCTGTCGGTGGCCCGCTCGGTCTCGCTGACCATGAGGGTGCCCGTATGGGAGGTGGCGGGCCAGTGGACGGTGCGCTTCAGGTCTCCCGGTTGGTATTGACGGATGCCCCGGGCGTCGCCGGTGACCGAGGAGGTGCGCCGAGCGGCCATCCCCGAACGGTCGTCGCTTCTTTCGTCAGCCGTACCGAGAGGTCCCATCCGGGGGGCCACGTGGAGCGGCCGGGGCAGGGGGACGACAACTTCGGTGGCCCACCACAGCATGCCGAACGGCGACGACGAGGCGACCTCGACGATCACCGACTGGACCACCCCGCGTCGGTCGGGAGCCACCTCGACCGTCACCTGGCGTGGGCCCCGCGCCCGGCCCCCGGCTCGGACCTCAGGGCCCAGCGGAAGGAGCGGTTGAATCCGGTGGGGTCCGTTGGCGGTCATGGTCAGCGCGGTGATCCGGCCCGCCACGGTGTCCGACGGGCAGGAGGTGCAGGTGACCCGGGCCCGGCGGGCGGAGAACAGCGGAGCGACAAGCCCCGTGGCCAGCACCGCCGCCAACAGGGCTCCCACCGATTGGACCCAACCGGAGCCGCTGGAGTGGGCGACGCTCGAGAGGGCGACCACGGAGATGAAACTGCCGACGACCGGCCCGTACCAGGACAGCGCGTGGACCCGTTTGCGGAGGGGGTGTCCGGTGGGGAGCCGGCGGGTCCGTCGCGGGGGTGCCGCGACCGTCGTGGCCGCGCTCAAGGGTGGGGAACGGCGACGGCGGCAATGACACCGCGCACCAGATCGCGCCCGTCCCCCGGCGATCCGTCGATGATCAACCGGTGGGACAGACAGGCCACCGCCATCGCCTGAACATCTTCGGGGGTGACGTAGGAGCGGTTGGAGAGGATGGCGTAGGCCTGCGCGCTCCGGATCAGCGAGATCGCGGCTCGGGGACTTGCCCCCAGCCGGACGGTGCCCGCCGATCGAGTCGCTCGCACAAGTGCGACGGCGTACTCGGCGACCGGCGCCACCACGTCCACCGACGCGGTGGTCTCGATGATCTGTTCCCATTGGCGCGGCTGGCACACCGGTTCGAGAGCGTCGAGGGCGTACCGACCGCCATTGTGCAGTACCAACTTCGCCTCGGTGGCGGCGTCGGGATAGCCGATGGAGGTGGACAAGCCGAAACGGTCGAGCTGGCTCTCCACCAGCGGATGAGTTCCGAGCTGGCCGACCGGGTTCTGGGTGGCAATGACCAGATGGGGGCGGGGGAGGGGCCACGATTCCCCGTCCACCGACACCTGCTGTTCCTCCATGGATTCGAGCAGCGCCGACTGGGTGCGGGGCGGGGTCCGGTTCAGCTCGTCGAGCAGCACCACGTGGGCGAAGACCGGCCCGGGGCGGAAGTCCCAGGTTCCGGTGTTTTGGGCGTAGACGGTGATCCCGGTGACATCGGACGGCAACAGGTCGGGATGCCCCTGGATTCGCGACAGCTTGGCCCCCAAGGTGGTGGCCAGGGCGCGGGCCAGCACCGTCTTCCCGACGCCGGGGACGTCTTCGATCAGCAGGTGGCTGCCGGAGAGGGCGGCGACCACTGCCACGGTCACGGCGTCCGGGGTGCCCAGCAGGACTCCGGACAGGGAGGCATGGAGGACCTGGGCCAGCGCCGCCGCCTCGCCAAAGGCAGCCCGGGAATCGATGGCGGCTCCAGTTGCCGGCGGCGGGCTGGGCGCCGGCCCGGCGTTGGTTGTGCCGATCCCGATGCTGGTCCCTGCCTCCGTGGTCATAAGGTCCCTCGTTCCGGTCTGCACCGGGCTGTTCCCGGCCCGCCCGGTTCCATGCCGCGTCCGGGCCGGCTCGCGACCCTCTCACGTTACCGGTCCACTTCTTTATTCATCGGCCGGATCGACCTTGAGGCTGAGCATGGCGCTCGATCCCTGCCCAATGGCCTCCCCAAGGACGTCTTTGGACCGCTGGCGGTCGACAGGGCCTCGAACGGGGGTCCATACTTCGGGGATGAGCGCGGACCCTGCGCACCTGCAGATCGACGATCCGCGCCACGGCGATCGACACCTCCGGGTCTCGTGGCACGCCTCCAGACAAGTGGTCGTCTTCAGCCAGTGGCGACAGGGCGTATGCGTGGCCACCACCCCGGTCGAGTTGGCCGACATCCCGGCGGTCATCGGGGTTCTCGTCGATGCTCTCGTCGACGGATCCAACGGGACACCCTCGAAAGCCGCGGCGCCCACCGCCCAATCGGTGCGCGAGGACATCCAACAACTCCTCCGGGATTGGCTTCGCCCGCGCCTGGCTCCGATCACCGCGCTGACGCCGCGGTCGAAGCCGCTCGACGGGGAGATCGAGCCGCCGTTACCCGAACCCGCCCCGCCCTCTCTGGTACCCGATCCGCCGGCGTCACCGCCCGTACCCCCGCCCACGTTGCCGGGGCCCGGCTCCCACTAGTCGGCCGACACCGCCTGCCTGCCTCGAGCCGAACGGCGGCGGATCTCGATCAGAAGTCGAGCCCGGAGAGTTCGGGGATGGTGGCCTCGGACCGGGCCCGGGCCCGCAGCCAGCGCTCCCGCCGGACGCCCTGGTCCTCAGTGGAGATGGAAGGCTGCACTACCCGGCGAGGTGTCCAGGTGCCGGCGATGTCGTTCTCGTCCTTCCAGGTGCCGATGGCCAAACCCGCCAGGAAGGCGGCCCCCAAGGTGGTGGCCTCCAGCACCGGGGAGATCTCGATCGGTCGCCCGCAGGCGTCGGCCAGGGCCTGGGTGAAGACATCGTTGGCGGACATCCCGCCGTCGATCCGGAGAGCCTCGATGGGCAGGCCGGAGTCGGCCTCGGCCGCCAGCAGCAGGTCGCACCCCCGGTGGGCCACCCCCTCGAGCACCGCCCGCACCATCTGGGGTCGCCCGGTTCCGCGGGTGATGCCGACGTAGGTGCCCCGGGCACCGAAGTCCCACACCGGCGTACCCAGTCCGAGCAGCGCTGGGACGAACCAGACGTCGCCGGTGTCGGGGCAGGCCGCTGCCACCGGATCGGACTCCGCCGCGGTGTCGATGAGGCCCAGGTCGTCGCGGAGCCATTCCACGCAGGTGCCGGCGGACAGCATGATCGCCTCGATCCCCCAGGTCACCTCACCTCCCCGCCGCCAGGCCACGATAGGGATGGTCCCGTTGCCGCCACGCGACGCGAACGACGGTCGGGCGGCGCCTACGCACTGGTCGAGCATCCCCCCGGTGCCGAAGGTGGCTTTGGCGAGCCCGGGGAGGGTGCACCCCTGGCCCACCAGTGACGCCTGCTGATCGCCGGCGATGCCGGCGATCGGGGGCCGGCCGGGAAGCTTCACCGCCTCGCCCGCTACCCCGGTGGAGTCGACGATGGTAGGGAGCATGACGTCCGGGATGCGGAGCTCCTCCAGGACTGCGCTATCCCACACGGTGCCGTCCCGGTGGACCAGGCCGGTGACCCCGGCGTTCGACGCGTCGCTGATGTGCAGCTGGCCATCGGACAACGTCCACGCCACCCAGGAGTCGACCGTTCCGAAGGCGAGCTCGCCGCGCTCGGCCCGGGAACGGTCGGGATCGAACTGGTCGAGGATGGCGGCCACCTTGGTGGCCGAGGCATTGGGAGCCAACCGGAACCCCTTGGCCTGGAGCTCCAGGCAGGTCCCCACGGTGCGGAGATCCTGCCAACCGATGCCGGGGCCGACCGGCTCGCCGCTGGCGCGGTCCCAGACGATGGTCGACGCCCGCTGATTGGCGACGCCCACCGCCTCCACCGGCCCCCCGTCGGCCAGCGAGCGACCGGCGACGTCGAGGACGGCCTCGGCCATCGCCGAGGGGTCGAACTCCACCAGCCCGGGGAAGGGCGTGTTCGGCAGGACCTGGACGTGGTGGACGTGGTGCACCGACCCGTCGGCTTCCACGATGGCGCCCCGAACCCCGGAGGTCCCCACGTCGACGACCAGGATGCTCATTTCGGTTCCCCCGGACCCGGGCCGACGCCGCCCCCGGGTATCACCGGCCAGGCCAACTCTCCGAACGGCGACGGGAGGCCGAGTTTTCCGGGGTTGAGGATCCCGTTCGGGTCCAGCGCCCGTTTCGCCGATGCCAGCACCTCGAACCCGTTCCCCGAGCGCGCCGGGCAAGAACCGGGACCGGTTGATCCCGATACCGTGATGGTGGCTGATGGCCCCGCCGGCCGAGATGGTGGCGCGGGTGACGGCGTCCCAGGCCTCGGTGTAATAGCGCTCGACCCAGGCATCGTGCTCGACGTCGCCGCGGTCGGGAGGGCGACCGGCAAAAGTGAAGTAGAGGCAGGCGCCGTCGGTGTAAGCATGGCTCTGGTGGGACGAGGCGGCCAGGGTCCCGTCGATACCGGCAAGGGCATCGACCACCGCCCGGTATAGGCCGGGAAGCGCGCCCAGCGCGCCGACACCTCCACGGTGTCGACGACGATCCCGTGGCGCCACAACGGCGCCAGTGCCGACACGTCGTTCCGGTTGTCCAGCCAGTGGTCCACCAGCTCATCGTCGAGCCGATCGGCGTTGCGGCACTCGTCGTCGACCACCGCGAGGGTGGCCTCGACCAAGGCGGGGTCGGCTTCGTCCAGCACGATGAGCACGTTGGTCTCGCCGAGTTCGAAGGAGCGCCCTGATTCGGTGGCGTCATAGAGCCGGAGCACCGCCGGGGTGGCACCGCGCCGCAGAATGTGGCGGCAGGCGTCGAGCCCGTCCGCGAACGAGGTGAACCCGAAGGCGCGCCGTCCCGAACCCAATGGCATCGGGTGCACCCGGAAGCGACCCTCGGTGATGATCCCGAGGGTGCCCTCGCTGCCGACGAACAGTTGGGTGAGATCCGGCCCGGTGGCCGAGCGGGGGGCGTGACCACCAGTGCGCACCACGGTGCCGTCCGCCAACACCACCTCGAGACCGATGACCATGTCCTCGATCTTCCCGTAGCGGTTGGAGTACTGGCCGGCACCCCGGCAGGCCAGCCATCCGCCCACCGTCGACAGGTCCATCGACTGGGGCCAATGCCCGAGGGTGACCCCGTGCTCGTCCTGGAGCCCCGACTCCACGTCGGGTCCGAAGGTGCCGGCCCGCAGATCGGCGACCAGCGAGGTGGTGTCGACGTTGCCGATGCCCGACAGTCCGCACAGGTCGAGCGAGACTCCCCCGAAGACCGGGACCGAGGCCCCGCACACACCGCTGCGACCACCCGCGGCGGTCACCGGCACCCGGGCTTCGTTGCAGGCGGCCAGGACCGCAGCCACCTGCTTGGTGTCGGTGGGGCGGGCGACCAGCGCCGGTCGGGCCGGGACCTGTCCCCGGGTCGCCCATCCGATGGCCAGCGGCCACCAGTCACGTCCGGCCTCCGCCCGCTCCGCATCGTCGTCACTGACTTCGTCACAGACGTCCATCAGCCGGTTGCGCAGTTCCGGATCGATCCTGACCTTGGCGCCACCGATCCGGTCAGTGACCGCATCGGGCTCGGCGTCGATGGGGGTGACCGGGGTGGGTTGGCTCATGGCGGTCCTTTTGCTCTCCGGAACCGGAAACTTAGGCGGAACCGGTGGGCACGGTGGAAGGAAAGATCGGCGGGCGCCGCTCGCGCAAGGCGGCCACCCCCTCGACAATGTCGGGACCCAGGAATCCCATCATCTCGTAGGCGGCCGACTGGTCGAAGATCGGTCCGGCGGCTTTGAGCCAGTTGTTGAGGGCGCGCTTGGTCCAGCGGATGGCCGTCTGGGAGCCGGTGGCGAGGGTGTCGGCGATCCGAAGCGCCTCATCGAGGACCTGCTCCCGGGGGATCGCCATGGTGACCATGCCGATCCGCTCGGCTTCCGTCCCGGTCAGCATCTCTCCGGTCAGCAGGTAGTAACGAGCCTTGGCCATCCCGGCCAGGAGCGGCCAAACAATCGCGGCGTGGTCACCGGCCGCCACCCCGAGTTTCACGTGACCATCGCCGAGCCGGGCGTCGTCGGCGCAGACGGAGATGTCGGCCAGCAGGGCGACCACCAGACCGGCGCCCACCGCCATCCCGTTGATGGCGGAGATCACCGGCTTGTCGCAGTTGATGATGTTGTAGACCAGGTCGCTCATCTCGGCGAGCATGTGGGTCACCCGGTCGTTGTCACCGATCATTCGCTCCACCATGGCCAGGTCGCCACCGGCGGAGAACGCCTTGCCCGCCCCGGTGACGACCGCCACCCGGGTGTCGACATCGGACGAGATGTCCCGCCACACCCGGGCGAGTTCGCCGTGCATGGTCTCGTCGGCGGCGTTGTATTTCTCCGGCCGGTCGAGCGTCATCAACAGGATGCCGTTGTCGCGGCGCTCGAATCTCAGCTGCTGGTAGCCGGCGTAGGTCGAGTCGGTCACGATGACTCGGTGGCCACCCGTCCGTCTCGAGACTCGGTGGGGACTGGCTCGAGGCCGGCCTTGGTGAGCTGATCCCGGATCCCGGCGGCGTAGGTCTCGGCTTCCCGCCGGCACTGCTCTCCGTCCCACCCGAGCTCGGGCCCGATCAGCGCGGCCACCGCGGAAGCCGCCGAGGCGCTGGCTCGGGCATCCCGGAGGCGGGCCCGGGTGCGGCGATCCAGGATGTCGGAGATCGACCGGGCCATCTCCTCCCGGACCCCGTAGATGGCCTCGGCCTTCAGGTAGTGCAATCCGGGAACCAGCGGTTCGAGCAGCTCGGGATGCTCGTCGGCGATGGACATCACCGACGGGGTGTCGGTGCCGAACCGGGCGGCGAGATGATCGGCGGCGGCCTCGGCCGGGGTGCGCCCGGCCTCGGGTGGGTTCGGCGGCGCACCTCCGGGCATCGGCGGGGTGTGCTGGCCGGCGCCGGCACCGTGCAGGCGCAGGTTCTTGGTGACGCACCGCAACGACCGGCGACCGAGCTCCCGAGCCACCGCGTCGACGGTGTCCTCGGCCATCTTGCGGTAGGTCGTGAGCTTTCCGCCGGTGACGGTGACCACCCCGGTGGCCGAGGTCCGGACGGTGTGGCGGCGGGAGAGGTCGGCGGTCCGCTCACTCAGCGCGTGCTTCCCCTCGGCCGGGGCCAGCAACGGTCGGAGCCCGCTCCAGATGCCGGTGATGTCGGCCCGGGTGATGGGCCGGGTGACCACCGCGTCGGCGGCGGCCAGGATGTAATCGACGTCCTCGGGCAGGCAGTCCGGGTCGTCGAGGGGCCCGTCATATTCGTTGTCGGTGGTGCCCAGGTAGACCTGGTCGTCCCACGACACCACGAAGATCGAGCGGTGGTCCTCCCGGACCGGGATGACCGCGGCGATGTCGCAGGGGAACGCCTCGGCCGGAACCGTGATGTGGATCCCCTTGGCCGGCCGGATCGAATGGGGGTTGTGATGCTCGTCGAGGGTGCGGACCTCGTCGGCCCAGACCCCGGCCGCGTTGACCACCACCGACGCCCGGATGTCGAACGGCTGGCCACCCTCGGGGACGACCCGGGCCCCGGAGACCCGGTCGTCGGGCCCGGTGGTGAGGGCGACGACCCGGGTGTGGTTGGCCGCCACCGCCCCGTAGTCGAGTACCGCGGTACGGGCCACCGTCAGGGTCAGCCGGGCGTCGTCGGTGCGGGCGTCCCAGTAGAGGAAGCCGGCCACCAGATGATCGGTGCGCAAGGTGGGTAGGTGGGCGAGGGCCTGTTCCTTGGTGACCTTCTCGTGTCGGCGGCCGATGCGGACGCCGCCGGTGAGGTCGTAGAGCCAGAGGGCGGTGCGATAGACGCGGGCCACGCCGCGATTGACCACCCCACCCCGCCCGAACAGCGGAATGAGGAAGGGCAGCGGGGAGACGAGGTGGGGCGCATTGTCCAGCAGCCGCTGGCGCTCGGCCAGGTTCTCGTAGACCAGCCGGAACTCCTTCTGCTGGAGGTACCGGAGGCCGCCGTGGACCAGCTTCGACGATTTGGAGGAGGTGCCCGAGGCGAAGTCGTCTTTCTCCACCAGGGCCGTCTTCAGCCCCCGGCTGGCGGCGTCGAGGGCCACCCCGGCCCCGGTGATGCCGCCGCCGACGACCAGGACGTCGAATTCCTCCGAGGCCAACCGGGCAAGGGCGCGGTCGCGGTTGAACGGAGAGTTTCCCGGTGGAGAATCGGGTAGGGGCGGGACACGGCCGTCGGACACGCTGGAAGCCTGCCACAGCCCAGCCGGGGCGATTTCCGACCATATCTACAATGAGTGTTGATAAACAATCATTGGTGATATAGTGGCGAGCGATGAAGACGCCAGAGGAACTCACCGAGGTGTTCCGGGCCAACGGGCGCAAGGTCACGGCCCAGCGCCAGTGCATCTTCCGGGTCCTGCAAGGCGACGTCAGCCACCCCTCGGCGGAGGCGGTCCACTCGGCCGCTGTCCGGGAGATGGAGACCATCTCGCTGAAGACGGTGTACCAGACCCTGCACGATCTGGCCGACCTGGGGGAGATCGCCTCGCTCGACGTGGGGACGGGCATGATCCGTTTCGATCCCAACGTCGACGATCCGCACCACCACCTGGTGTGCCGGCATTGCGGCAAGGTTCGCGACCTGGTGGCCGCCTTCCCGGACCTGCGGATTCCACGCGGGGCCGATCTCGGTTTCGAAGTTGGATCCGCGGAGATCGTCTTCCGGGGACTCTGCCCCGAATGTCAACAGTCGGCGCTTCAACCATCTGTCTAGCCATCAAACCCAAGGAAGGAACACCGTGCCTGCACTCAAAGACACCAAGACCGAGGCAAACCTGAAGGAGGCGTTCGCCGGCGAGAGCCAGGCCAATCGCCGGTACCTGTATTTCGCCCAGAAGGCAGATGTCGAGGGCTACCCCGACGTCGCCGCCCTGTTCCGCTCGGTGGCCGAAGGCGAGACGGGCCATGCGTTCGGTCACTTCGACTTCCTGCGGGAGACCGGAGACCCGGTGACCGGCGTGCCGGTGGGCCCGACCGAGGACAATCTCAAGTCGGCGGTCGAGGGCGAGACCTACGAGTACTCCGAGATGTACCCGGGTTTTTCGCCGCACCGCCCGGGACGAGGGGTTCGACGAGATCGCCGAGTGGTTCGAGACGCTGGCCCGCGCGGAGAAGAGCCACGCCGGTCGGTTCTCGGAAGGACTGGCCTCGGTTTCGTAGTCGTTGGGAATGCCTCGAGCCTCGGCTCTGGGCCTGTAAACCCATGGCGTAGCGGCCGGCCCCGGTGTGACGCCGGGGCCGAGTCGTTGCGCCGCCCGGTGACGCAGCCGGGTGATGCCAGCCGCGGAAAATTCCGTTCGAGCCCCCAGAGGACGAAGACGTAGATGACCACCACCTACGACCCGAGCCATCCGAACTACTTCGAAGAGCCAGACCTTCGGGTGGAGATGGAGCGCGTCTTCGATCTCTGCCACGGATGCCGGTTGTGCTTCAACCTGTGCCCGTCCTTCCCGACGCTGTTCTCCGCTATCGACGCCCGGGACGGCGACGTCGGCGCCATGACCGCCGATGAACAGGACAAGGTGGTCGACGAGTGTTACCAGTGCAAGCTCTGTTACCTCAAGTGCCCGTATGTGCCACCCCACGAATGGGAGCTCGACTTCCCTCGCTTGATGATGCGGGCCCATGCCGTACGCCACTCGAATGGCGAGCCGGTGAAGGCGCGGCTGACCGACCAGTTCCTGGCCCGGACCGATCTTCTCGGGAAGGTGTCGACCAAGGCCGCCCCGGTGGTGAACGCCCTCACCGGCCGGACCGGGTCGTTCTCGAGGCGGATGATGGAAAAGACGGTGGGGATGGCTTCGGAGCGGTTGCTGCCTCCCTATGCCCGCCAACGGTTCTCCACCTGGTTCAAGCGCCGGCCCCCGGCTCGGGCCACTGATCGACAGGGTTCGGTGTCGGTGTTCCCGACCTGTTTCATCGAGTACATGGAACCGGACATCGGCAAGGACCTGGTGAAGGTGTACGAACACAATGGAGTCGAGTGCTCGCTCCCCAAGGGGACCCAGTGCTGCGGTGCCCCGTGGCTGCACCAGGGAAACGTCAAGGAGTTCACCAAGGCGGCGCAACGGAATGTGGCGGTCCTGGTCAACGAGGTCCGGTCGGGCAACGAGGTCATCGTCTCGCAGCCGACGTGTGCCTACGTGGTGCGGAAGGACTACCCGATGTATCTGGCCCACACCCCACAGGCCGCCGATGCCGAATTGGTGGCCGCACACGTCGCCGACCCGGCCGAGTACCTGGTCGCCCTCCACCGGGCGGACGGCACCCAACTCGACACCGAATTTCCCGGACGGGAGTCCGGCGCGGTGCCGGACACGGTGACCTATCACGTGGCCTGCCATCTTCAGGCCCAACAGATCGGCCTGAAGAGTCGAGATCTGTTGAAGGTGGCCGGGGTCGGCGCCACCCTGGTCCAACGTTGTTCCGGCATCGACGGCACCTGGGGGTATCGGGCCGAGAACTACGAGTTGGCCCGCCAGCTGGCCCAGCCCCTCAAGCGGGAGGTGGAGGCGGCCGGCAACCAAGTGGTGTGCGGAGACTGCCATCTGGCCAACGGTTCCATCCAACAGGAGACCGGGACCCGCCCGATCCATCCCATGCAATTGATGGCCCGGGCCTACGGGATCGCCGAGGAAGGAGACCGCCGATGAGCCCTCGGGGGGAGTTGAACCTTGACGACATCGCCGATCAACGGGCCTATGAGCGAGAGCGCGACGAGTTCCGCCGCCAGGTGATCGCGGCCAAGAAGGTGCGCCGGGTGACGATCGGTCCGGTGATCACCCTCACCTTCGAGAGTCGGTTGACCATGCGGTTCCAGATCCAGGAGATGGCCCGGGCCGAAAAGATGGTGACTGACGAGCAGATTCAACACGAGCTGGATGTCTACAACCGCCTGCTTCCATCTCCCGGCGAGCTTTCCGCCACCCTGTTCGTGGAGTTGACCAGCGAAGCCGAGCTGCGTAACTGGCTGCCGAAGCTGGTGGGCGTCGAGCGCTCGGTCGAACTGCGGATTGGTTCCGACGCGGAGGATGCGGTGTCATCGACCCCCGAAGCGGGCCACGATGCGCGTTTGACCCGGGAGGAGACCACCGCGGCGGTGCACTATGTCCGGTTCCGCCTGACCCCGGCCCAGGTGGAGGCGTTCGCGCTGGGCCCGGTGACCTTGGTCGTCAACCACCCCAATTACCCCGACGGGTTGCCCGGGGTGGTGCTGAGTGACGCCACCCGAGCCGAGCTCGCCTCCGACTTGCGCTGAACCCGGCCCGGCGTCAACCGGCCACTGGCCGCCAAACCGTCAGGTCGGGGTCGGCCTGCGGGTGATGGAATCCGCGTCGAGCTTCGGGACCCCCTGATTCTTGGGCGGCGGCGGGTAGGCCTGGCCGAGATCCTCGGTCCCGGTCAACGCGTTGACCAGCGCCTGGGCGGCGATATCGGGAAACAGGATCGACGTGGGCGGAAGCGCGGGGACCTTGTAGCTGGGGGACGAGAGGTTGGGCAGCGCCGAGGTGAGATCGCCGACCGAGTTGTAGCGCCACGGCGAGACGTGGAGTCCGCTACTTCCCATGATCGACCCGCTCTTCAGGAACACCTTTTCGATGAACTTGAGCGTAGAGATATGGTCGAAGGTGTCTGGACACACCCACCCCCCGGCACTGAACGGGGAGATCACCAGGGCCGGGACCCGGAACCCCAGCCCGACCGGCCCGAACACACCGGCCCAGTCGTCTGGAGGGGCCCCCGCCGAGTTGTGAGGGTATCCGGTCGTCACGTACTCGCCGTCGAGGTTGCCGCCGGCGTGGGCGGCCGAGGGCAGGGCGGCCGGGTTGGTCACCATCGGCCCCGGGGTCGGGGGCGCCACGTGGTCGAAGAACCCGCCGTTCTCGTCATAGACGACCAGGAACACCGTCTTCTCCCACACCGCCGGGTTGGCCAGCAAGGTCTCGAGAATGTCCGAGACCAGGGACTCGCCGTACTCGGGAGGCACGGCCGGGTGCTCGCAACTCTCCAGCGGCGGGAGTATCCACGACACCTTGGGCAGGGTGCCCGCCACCACGTCGGCCTGGAATTCCACCGGGTAGACCGGAAGCAGGCCTTGGGTAGCGTTCTGGGACTGGGCGGCGTTGGCCGGGGCCGTGAATCCCTTGAAGTAATCGAGCACATTGAACAACGTGTTGGAAACCGGATCCTGGTACACCTTCCAGGTGACACCGTGCTCGGTGAGGAGCTCGGGCATGGTCGGCCAGTCCAGGGTTCCGTAGAGCTGCAACCGGTTGGTCACGTAGGTGGTGAGCATCGGACCGCCCTTGTCGGCCGAGTGCGCCCCCAGGCTGCCGGACATGAACATGAGCCGGTTCGGATCGGTGGGCCCGAGTACCGAGCAGTGGTAGCCGTCGCAGATGGTGAAGGCGTCGGCCAGCGCCCGGTAGAAGGCCAGGTCGGTTTGGCGGTAGTACCCCATGGTGGTCAGTCCGATGGGCACGGTCGAGGGACCCGGCACGGGAAGGCCGGCCAGGCTGTTGAGCTGGAATTGGAGACGCCGTCCTCGATGAGATGTTGGGCGGCCCACTGGTCCATTGCGCCGTTGTTCCAGGCCAGGTGCTGGGGTCCCCAGTCGTGGGTGATGTCGTTGGTGGTCTGGCCGGCCACGGTGGGGGGATTGCTCACCAGCTGGAAGGGATCGAGGAACTTCTCGCCGCTGGCCAGCTCGTAGAGCAACTTCCCCCGGCCGTTGAACATGGTCTGCGAGAACACCGCGTCCGGATTGGTGGACGGACCGCCGGCGTAGGAGGAGTACGAGCGGGTGTCGCGGAAGTTGCGCACTCCCGGCATGGTGCCGTAGTAGTGGTCGAACGAACGGTTCTCCTGCATGAGGATCACGATGTGCTCGATGTCGCCGATGCCCCCTGAGGTCGAGTTGGCCAACGCGGCATCGATGAGCCGGGCGTGCGCCGGCCGGAGTCCGCTCCCGCCCTCGGCGCCCAATCCCGCCACCCCGGCAGCACCGACGACCCCGGCCGCCGCCACCCCGGCAGCACTGACGACCCCGGCCGCCGCACCCTTGAGGACATCCCGCCGGGTGATGGCCCCGGGTGGTGGCTCCAGGTCTCCCTGCTTGTCTCGCTTGCCCATCAGACCTCCGGGGTGTCCGCCTTGTCGGCTGCGGCCGCGGCATCTCCCCACGGTGCGCCAGCCTCCGAGGCGCGGGTGAAGGCCTGCCGGTTTTCACTGAGGAAACTCTCGAGCGGGCCACTTCTTGCGAACCGGTGCAAGGTTGCCGGAAAAGCCTCGGGCAAGGTGAACGGCATGTCACATCCTCATCATGGTTGGGTCACCCAGGGCGGGTGACCCGCTCCGGGCTCCTCCTGAGCTCTGGACGGAAGCGCACTCCGGTGCCGACGTGAAGGGACACGACCATGCTGAGCACAACCGCTACAACCATCACCGGCAATCTCACCCGCGACCCGGAGATCCGCTACACCCGGGACGGGCAGGCGACGACCTCACTGGGTGTCGCGGTGAACCGCCGTTGGCAGAACCGCGACTCCAAGGAGTGGGAGGAGTCGACCTCCTTCTTCGATGTTGTCTGCTGGCGCGAACTCGCCGAGAACACCGCCCTCAGTCTCACCAAGGGAACCCGGGTGGTGGTCACCGGTCGGCTCGAGCAACGCAGTTGGGAGACCGAGGAAGGAGACCGGCGCTTCAAGGTGGAGATCGTGGCCGACGAGGTCGGGGCCAGCCTGAGATTCGCGACTGCCGATGTCCACAAGGTGGAGCGTCATCAACCCATGTCCGACGAGGACGGATCCGGCGGCGATGAGACCAACCTCGACGACCTTGGCGCCGACGAGACGGTCGGTGCTGACGCCTGATCGGCGGTGGGCCCCAGCGTCAATGCCACGGTCAACCCAGCAAGGAGGTGTCATGCATCCCGCGATTGACGTCAATGTGATGGCCCATTGGGCGAGCTGGAGACTCTCCGGCGGCAATCAACTGGTGGGGCGGCTGATCGTCGATGCCGACACCCGGGCCATCTCGTGGCTGATGGCCTGGCGCCTCGCCGACATCGTGAGTTCCGCCGCGGCCACGATCACCATGGGTGCCGCGGCGGGACTCACCCTGCACCGGTCTGGCCTCAGCCGAATGCGGAACAGGCCTCGCCACCGAACCTCGTCCTCCGATTGTTCATCCCGGAGAGGAGCCTGACCATGACCGTGACTCAGACCGGCAATAACCCTCCCCTCGATTCCGGTGCCACCGTTGAGCGCATCCGGTTCGCCCCGTCGGTGTCGCTGAGCAAGGCCGAGGCATTCGGCGCCTGCCAGGCACTGGCCGACGCCGACCGGGTCCTGCTCAAGTCGGGGCTCATCGCCGAGGCGACCGCCCTCGGCGACCTGTTCGAGCTCCTCGAGCAACGCTTGGCCTCGGTGGCCTGACCCCGGTTACTCAGGTGCCGCCAAATCCGAGGCCGCCCTCGGCCGGCACGAGGCCCCGGAATGACCCGGAGGCGGGTGGTAGCCGTTGTGCCGAAGGCCACACTTCTGTACGATTCGTACATGAGAGAAATGCCGGTGAGTGAGGCTCGTGAGCATCTGGCCGAAGCCATCGATCGAGTTCGAACAACGGGCGAACCGGTGTACGTGACCCGGCGAGGCCGGCGGGTGGCGGTCATCGTCGACTCGGACGCCTACGACGATCTGGTTGAAGCCGTCGAGAGTTCCATCGATCGGGTCGAGCTCGATGCGGCCAGGAATGAGGACGACTTTGTGCCGTGGGACGAGGTCAGGGCCGATCTCGGGCTCCTTTGACCACCTGTCGCGTCGAAGTCGCCCGGAGGGCGCTCAAGGCCCTCGCTACCCTTCCACGCCGAGATCAGCAACGGGTCCGGGCCGCTCTCGACCTGCTGGCCGAACAACCCCGTCCACCCGGATGTGTGGCGCTGGTCGGCGAGCCCCACGCGTACCGGGTGCGGGTTGGCGACTTCCGGATTGTCTATGAGGTTTTCGACGATCGACTGGTCGTTCAGGTGATCCGGATCGGCCACCGACGGAATATCTATCGCTCCTGAATCCGCGCCCAGTGAACATGGAGCAGGGAGACAACACTTCTTCCCCTACGAAACCCGGGTGGTAGTTGGCTTGGTCGCACAGACCAACCAACTGGAGTCCAGGGAGATGTCACACCTTCCGGCGAAGCTGGGGGCATGAGCAAGATCGTCATACCGGTGAAACTCGTGGCCGACCGTCACGTGACCGACGACCTGACCGCGACCCTTCGAGTCTGCAATGCCGCCGCCAACCACGTGGCCCAGATCGCTTGGGACCGGCGCATTTTCCGGAACTTTTCCCTCCGCTCGGTCACCTATGGCGACGTACGCGCCAGGTTCTCGCTCGGAGCTCAGGCCGCCCAACACACGATCAAGAAGGTGGCGGATGCCTACAACTCCGGCCGGCCCGAGCACCGGCGCACCGCCAAGCGCTCCTTCCGGTGGAGCTCGGCCCAGCCGTTCGATGCCCGCAACTTGTCGTGGGACCTTGCCGACGGGACCGTGAGCATCTGGACTGTCAACGGCCGGGCCAAGTCGGTGCCATTCGTCTGCGCTGACTGGCAGGCGAGGCTCTTGGAGCAATGCCGGATTGGGGAATCGGACCTGCTCTACCGGAAAGGCGCTCTGTACCTCTACGCCACCGTCGATGTCCCCGACTCCCCGATGAACGAACACCCCCTCGGCTTCCTGGGCGTCGACCTCGGGATCGTGAATATCGCCACCTTGTCGGATGGCACCAACTTCTCCGGCTCCCACGTCAATCGGGTCCGCCACCAGCATCGCCGGCTCCGGGGGAAGCTCCAACAGAAAGGAACTCGCTCTGCCAAACGCCTCCTGGCGAAGAGGTCCGGCCGGGAGGACCGGTTCGCCAAGGACGTGAACCACCGCATCTCCAAGACGATCGTTGCCGAGGCTGAACGCACCGGACATGGGATTGCCCTCGAAGATCTCGAAGGCATCCGTGACCGGGTACGGTCCCGCAAGCCCCAGCGGACAACGCTGCACTCCTGGAGTTTCCACCAGCTCGGGTCGTTCATCGACTACAAGGCAATCCGAGCTGGCGTGCCGGTGGTCTACGTCGATCCCGCCTACACCTCGCAGGGATGCTCCGGGCGTGGGCACGTCTCGAAGAGGAACCGGCCCGATCAGGCGACGTTCCTCTGCACCAGTTGTGGCCTGTCGCTGCCGGCCGACTGGAACGCAGCCGTCAACATCGCCAAACGTGGCGAAGACGGCTGGGTAGTGAGTCACGCTACCGAACGCAACACCGAACTAGCCGCATAGTCCATGGGACCGCGTTCCCTCGGGAACCTCACCTCGGTGAGTCCTAACGGCCCGCTAGTCCTCGGCGATTTGCAAGCTCGGCCCTTTAGGACCGAGAAGGTGACTCGGGCTTGTAGTCGAGGGAGAGCGAGTTCACGCAGTAGCGGAGCCCGGTGGGTGCCGGCCCATCCGGGAAGACGTGGCCGAGGTGGCCCCCGCAACGGGCACAGGTGATCTCGGTCCGAATGGAGCCGAAGCTCCTGTCCTCGTGCTCGTTGATGATTCCCTGGTCGAGGGCCCGATAGAAGCTCGGCCATCCCGAACCGGACTCGAACTTGGTGTCGCTCGGGAACAGATCGGCCCCACAACCGGCACAGGTGAACATGCCGGTGCCCTCGACGTGGAGGAGTTCTCCCGACCAGGCCGGCTCGGTGCCCTTCTGGCGCAGCACCGCGTAACGCTCGGGCGACAGCTTCGCCCGCCACTCCTCGTCGCTCAACTCCACCGGCTCAACGGCCTCGGGCTTTGTCGTGTCACTCATCGCTTGTCTCCTCGGGGCCGGACGGCCGCGGCTACACCAGCCGCGGGTTTTGGCTCCATACATAAAGTAGAACGCCCGCTTCCATAAGGGTGTTCCCCCGGTAGGCCCTAGAAACCCGGCGAAATTCGGTTTTGCTAACGTCGCGTCAGATCTCGCCAGACCCGCGAGGCGCCCTCTGGACCGACAGGCCCCCTGGACCCACCGGCCAGCGACCTGACCAGGACATACCAATCCATGGACCTTCGAGACCGACCCGAGGACGACGCCTTCCGCCACCAGGTGCGCGCCTGGCTCCATGACCATGTCGTTGGCGAATTCGCCGCCCTCGGCGGCCGCGGAGGCTCGGGGGACGAGACCTACGGCTTCGAGACCCGCCTCCAGTGGGAGAAGGTCCTCGCCGCCGACGGCTGGACCTGTCTCGGGTGGCCGACCGAATACGGCGGCCGGGGGGCGTCGATCTCCCACCAAGTCATCTTCAACGAGGAGTACGTCCGGGCCAAGGCCCCCGGCCGGGTCAGCGTTCTCGGCGAGGGGCTCATCGGTCCAACCCTCATCCACTACGGGACCCCCGAACAGAAGGCCCGATTTCTTCCCCCCATCGTGGCCGGCACCGAGCTCTGGTGTCAGGGGTACTCCGAACCCGACGCCGGGAGCGACCTGGCCAATGTCCAGACCAAGGCGGCACTCGACCAGGAGACCGGCGAATGGGTGGTCACCGGCCAGAAGATTTGGACGTCGCTGGCTCATCAATCCGACTGGTGCTTCGTGGTCTGCCGAACCGAACCCCGGTCAACCCGTCATCATGGGCTTTCCTACCTCCTGGTGCCGATGGACCAGGAAGGGATCGAGGTTCGGCCAATCACCCAGCTGACCAAGACCTCCGAGTTCAACGAGGTCTTCTTCGACGGAGCCCGAACATCCCAGGAGAACGTGCTCGGCGAGGTGGGAGACGGCTGGAGGGTCGCCCTCGCCACCCTCGCCTTCGAGCGCGGCGTTGCCATGCTCGGCCACCAGGTCTCATTCCGCCGCGAGCTCGATCACGTCGTGGACGCGGCCCGGACCAACGGCCGCATCGCGGACCCGGTGATCCGGCAGAGGCTGGCCCGGGCCTACGGCGAGCTCGAGATCCTCCGCTACAACACGCTGCGCAGCCTGTCCAGCATCGACGGACCGGTGGCGCCTCCGGAGGCATCGATCATCAAGCTCTACTGGGCGACGTGGCATCAGGGCCTGGGCGAACTCGCCATCGATGTGCTGGGTCCGGCCGGGTTGGTGGCCGAAGCCTTCCCCTACGAGCTCGACGAGTTCCAACGGACGTTCCTGTTCAGCCGGGCGGAGACGATCTACGGCGGATCCAACGAAATTCAGAAGAACATCATCGGCGAACGGGTCCTCGGCCTGCCGCCCGAACCCAAGGGAGCAATCCGATGACCGACGGCACCCCTTCCATCGCGCAGGCTCCCACCCCTTCCCCCGGGCACGGGCTCCTCACCGGCAAGATCGTGGTGGTCACTGCGGCGGCGGGCACCGGTATCGGGTTCGCCACCGCCAAGCGGTGTGTGGAGGAAGGGGCCACCGTCGTCCTCTCCGACGCCCACGAGCGCCGTCTCCACGAGGCGGCGGATGCGCTGGCCGAGATGCCTGAGCTGTCGGGGCAACGCCCACTGGCCCTCCGATGCAATGTCACCGACGAGGCCGATGTGCAGCACCTCTACGACGCCACCGTCGAGCACCACGGCCATTTCGATGTGGCCGTCAACAACGCCGGGCTGGGCGGCAAGGTCGACATCGTCGACATGACCGACGAGCAGTGGGCGCTGGTCCTCGATATCACCCTGACCGGGACGTTCCGCTGCACCCGGGCCGCCCTTCGCCACCTCTATGCCCAAGGCAATGGTGGGGTGATCGTCAACAATGCCTCCGTCCTGGGCTGGAGGGCCCAGGCCGGCCAATCCCACTATGCGGCGGCGAAGGCCGGGGTCATGGCGCTCACCCGGTGCGCGGCGGTGGAGGCCGTAGCCCACAACGTGAGGATCAACGCAGTGTCACCGAGTCTGGCGGTTCACCCGTTCCTCAACAAGGTGATGCCCGACGAGGAGTTGGCCGAGCTCACCAAACGGGAAGCCTTCGGGCGGGGGGCCGAGGTGTGGGAGGTGGCCAACGTCATCGTGTTCCTGGCCAGCGACTACGCCACCTTCATGACCGGCGAGGTGGTGTCGGTCAGCAGCCAGCATCCGTGATCGAGCAGCGGGAGCCCACCGAGCCCGGTCCCGGTGATCCGGAGGAAGAGGACGTGCCGGTCAAACAGAACAATCCGACCAATGCACTACCCTGACGGAGTGTCAGATATTTCCGATCCCCGCGGGGATCTCCAGTGGGGAACCATCCCCGGCCTGGTGGAGGACGCCGCCGCCCGATTCGGCGAATCCGAAGCCTTGGTCGACGCCCACGGACCCGGCGGGACCACTACCCGGCTGACCTTTGACCAGCTGGCGGAGGAGGTGGCGGCCGCCACCCGATCGGTACTGGCCAATGGCATCGGGCGAGGGGACCGGGTGGCGATCTGGGCGCCCAACTGTGCCGAATGGGTGATCGCGGCACTGGGGGCAGTGGGGGCGGGAGCGCTCCTGGTCCCGCTGAATACCCGCTACAAGGGCGACGAGGCCGCTTACATCCTCAAAGAGTCGGGGGCCCGGCTCCTGTTCACCGTGCAGGGGTTTCTGGGCATCGACTACCCGGCCATGCTGGCCGAAGCGGTTGCCGGGGGGACCAGTCTTCGTGACCTCGAACGCGTGGTGGTGCTGAGGACCGGCGAAGCCGAGGAGTCTGGCGATACCGGCGGTGACGGGCCGGTTGGCCGGCCCAAGAAGGGCGACCAGGTCGTCAGCTGGCAGGCGTTCCTCAAAGAGGGAGCCTGTGTGGCGAGCGACGTCGCCGCCGGACGAACCGCCTCGATCACCAGCGGCGACATGTCCGATCTGATCTTCACCTCCGGCACCACCGGGCACCCCAAGGGCGCCATGAGCACCCACGCCCAGACGCTGCGCACTTTCGCCACCTGGGCCGAGGTGGTCGGGTTGCGCAAGGGCGACCGGTACCTGATCGTCAACCCGTTCTTCCACACCTTCGGGTACAAAGCCGGGATCCTGGCCTGCCTGATGACCGGCGCCACCATGGTGGCGGAGCCAATCTTCGATGTCGACGTGCTGCTCCATCGGATTGCCACCGAACGGATTTCGGTGCTCCCGGGACCGCCGACCATCTTCCAATCCATTCTCGACCGCCCCGACCGCCACAAGTTCGACCTGGCGTCGCTGCGTCTGGTGGTCACCGGCGCGGCACTGATCCCGGTCGAACTGGTGAACCGGCTGTGGTCGGAGATGAGCATCGAGACGGTGCTCACCGCCTATGGACTGACCGAGGCCACCGGCACCGTCACCATGTGCCGGCAGGGGGACTCGGCCGAGGTCATCGCCGGCACCTCGGGTCGGGCCATCCCCGACGTGGAGGTCCGGGTCGTCGGGCCCGACGGGGAAGAGGTCCCTCGGGGTGAGGCGGGCGAGATCGTGGTCCGCGGTTACAACGTGATGCGTGGGTACTTCAACGACGCCGACGCCACCGATGAGGCCATCGATGCCGACGGGTGGCTGCACACCGGTGATGTCGGCATCATGGATGCGGGCGGGAACGTCGACATCACCGACCGACTGAAGGACATGTACGTCACCGGTGGTTTCAACGTCTACCCGGCTGAGGTCGAAGCGGTGCTCCGCAACCACCCGGGCGTGGCTCAGGTAGCGGTGGTCGGGGTCCCTGACAAGCGGATGGGCGAAGTGGGCTGCGCCTTCGTGGTGCCGGCACCCGGCGAGCCGTCCGATGAGACGGTGCGCACGCTTCCCGAGTGGGCCCGTGCGAACCTGGCCAATTTCAAGGCGCCCAAGTTCGTCGAGATCGTCGACTCCCTGCCGGTCAATGCCGGGGGGAAGGTGCTCAAGCGCGACCTGCGCGAGCTGTTCAACGCCGAGGTTGGCTAGAGAGAGTCGACGACAACCAGCCCTGTAGACACCGCAGGCAAAAGAGAGGGGAGTGCCGTGCGCGGCATCGTATATACCGGTGATGACGTAGAGGTCACCGACCAGTTGTCAGTGGGCGACCCGGGACCCACCGAGGTGAAGATCGGGATCGGCGCGGCCGGTGTCTGTCACAGCGACCTGTCGGTGCTCAACGGGACCATCCCCTGGAAAGCGCCGTCGGTGCTCGGTCATGAAGGCGCCGGCGTGGTCGAGGCGGTGGGATCCGAAGTGCGTTCGGTGAAACCGGGCGACCACGTGGTCATCGCCACCCTGGCCAGCTGCGGCACCTGCCGGGCCTGCTCCACCGGCCATCCCACCTGGTGTGTGAAGACGTTGGGCAATGTCTCCCAACCCTTCACCTACAAGGGTGAGCCGGCCTCCAACTTTGCCGCCACCTCGGTCTTTGCCGAATCGACGATTGTCCAAGAGGTCCAGGCGGTAAAGATCTCCAAAGACGTGCCGATGACCTCGGCCTGCCTGATCGGTTGCGGGGTGTTGACCGGGGTGGGTGCGGTCCTCAACCGGGCCAAGGTGCAGGCCGGGGAGACCGCGGCGGTGTTCGGGGTGGGGGGTGTGGGACTCAATGTGATTCAGGGGTTGCGGCTGGCCGGTGCCAGCCGGATCATCGCGGTCGACACCCTGTCATCCAAGGAGGGGCTGGCCCGCCAGTTCGGCGCCACCCATTTCGTCGACGCGTCGACGTCCGATTCGGTGGCGGCCATCCGGGGGATCTGTCCGCCGGGACCGGCTCGGGTGAGCGGTGCACTCGGATGGACCGGCGGGGTGAACTGGTCGTTCGACTGCGTCGGGCACCAGGCCGTCCTGCGCAATGCCCTCGACGTTCTCGACTGGGGCGGCAATGCCCTGGCCATCGGTATCCCTCCCCAAGGTACCGAGGTGTCGGTGGACGTGAATGCGCTGGCCTACGTCGACCGCGGCCTGCTGGGTTGCCGCTACGGGTCGTCGCGCCCGCACCACGACATCCCTTTGATGGTCGAGTTGTATCTGTCGGGCCAGTTGATGCTCGACGAGTTGGTCACCGAGTCGCGGCCGCTCGAGGGGTTCCGGGAGATCGTCGAGGACATGGAGGCGGGCAAGTTGGCCCGGGGTGTGCTCACCTTCTGATTTCGCGCGGTCCTGCGGCGCGAGCAGCACGCTTCATCAGAATCTGCTTCCAGAGCCGATACCCCGTGCCTTCACGCTGCGCCGCGGCATTGGGCCCAGGAGGGCTTACCGGCGCTGGATGATGCCGCGGACATAGGCGGCCTGGCCGACGTGCTGGAGGTCGTCGACGATGACGGCCACCAGGCGGGTACTCACCGTCTCGGGGGGATCCCAGGTTCGGTCCACCACCCGGGCGAGGTCGACTTCGGTAAGCGAGCGCACGAACCCGAGTGTCTTGCCGTGGACGTCCTCGAAGTAGCCGAGTAGAGATCGGGCGTCAGCGACGACCGCTGCCACCGTGGCCGGGTCGTGGCCGTAGCCGGTGTCGAGGGGGTCGAGGGGAAGCGCGAACCGCTCGGCCCAGCCTTGGGCCGTCCACACCTGGTCGCTGTCGTCGAGCCCGGCGACGCGGTCATCCTGGATTCGGGTGAGATGCCATACCAACCAGGCGATGGAGTTGGACTCGGCGTCCGGGCGGAAGGCCAACTCGTCGAGCGACAGGCCGTTGACCGCCGGGTGCACCGCGTCGCGGATCCTCTCGAAGGCGTCCACCAGCAGGTCGGTGCTCGTCATCGGTCCCTCCTCCGTCCGGCGTGCGACCACGCCGCTCCCGCGAGGGCGTGGACTGTGAGCCTACTGGGGATCTTCCAATTTCCGAACCCCGGAACGGCTGCTTCCGGTGCGCCGGCCGGATGGCTCGGCCGGCCGCCTTGGTGCCTACCATGAGATCCAACCCCTTACGACGGTGGGGCCGAGCCCGAGGAGACAATCGTGAGCGACTACCCGAAGACCATCGTCCCGGTGAACCATGTGGAGCCGGTTCCCCGACGGATTCGAGCCGTCCTCGGGCACCGCGTCGTCATCGACACCACCGGGGCCGTCTACGTGTGGGAGCTGCCCTACTTTCCGCAGTACTACATCCCGATGGCTGACATCGACGCCAGTTTCCTGGTCGACGAACAGCACGAGGAGCACCTGCAACGGGGGACAGCCAAGCGCTACGGGCTCCAAGTCGATGACCATGAGCGCCCGGGGGTGGCCCATCTCTACACCGACTCGAAGGTCGACGGCCTCAATGGCAGGGTCCGCTTCGACTGGGCGGCTTTCGACAGCTGGTTCGAGGAGGACGAGGAGGTGTTCGTGCACCCCCGCGATCCCTATTCGTGGGTCGACGCGGTTCGCTCGACCCGCACGGTCACGGTCGGACTCGACGGTGTCGAGCTCGCCCGGTCGTCCTCCACGGTGATGGTTTTCGAGACCGGCCTGCCCACCCGGTACTACTTCAATCGCACGGAAGTGCACTTCGAGTTTCTGGTCCCGAGCGACACCGTCACGTCCTGCCCCTACAAGGGGCAGACCAGCGCCTATTGGTCGGTCCGCCTCGGGGACCGGGAAGTCCCCGATCTCGCCTGGGCTTACGACTTCCCCACCCGCCAACTCCTGCCCATCGCCGGACTGGTCGCCTTCTACAACGAGAAGGTCGATATCTCGGTCGACGGCCAACCCTCGGCCCGGCCCGCCACCCACTTCTCGTAAGGCCGGACGGTCCGGCGAGGTGGCGGGTGCCACCGGCGCGTGGCAGAGTCTCGCGATGCCCGAATCGGTGCGTCGGCTCCCGATGTTCCCGCTCTCGGCGGTGCTGTTCCCGTGGGCCATGTTGCCGTTGCATGTCTTTGAGCCCCGATATCGGGCGCTGGCCGCCGACTGTCTGGCCGACGATCGTCAGTTCGGGGTGGTCCTCATCGATCGGGGGTCGGAGGTCGGCGGCGGAGACCATCGGGTGGGTGTCGGCACCGTCGCCCATATCGTCGACTCCTCGACCTTCGAGGACGGCCGTCGGCTCCTCCTCGCCCGGGGCGGTGGTCGGTTCCGGGTGGTCGAATGGCTAGACGAAGATCCCTACCCGGTGGCCGCGGTCACCCAGATCCCTGATGTCCCGGTCACCCCGCCACTGTCGACGGCGGATGTCCAAACCGCGGAGACCGCGGTCCGGCGTTGCCGAGGGCTGCTCTCGGAGCTGGGAGCTGCCCCTCCGATGCCCTTCGATGAGGGTCCGGATGGAGGCCCGGAGGATCAGTTGTGGCAGCTCTGTCAATTGGCGCCCTGCGGTGCGCTGGACTCGCAGCGCCTGTTGGAAACCGACGACCCGAGGGCGCGGGTGTCGCTGCTGGTCGATCTGGTCGAGGCCACCGCCGACGACGTGGAGCGGTTGCTGGCAAGCGGGGGAGGGTGACCCGACGCCCGGATGATGCTTGGCACCTGGATGCCACAAACGCAGCGGAGATGCTGGAATCCGGGAATTCGCGGAGAAGGAGATTCCCATGACCTCCACCCAACCGGCATTTGGCGATGATCTCACCGACGCCTTCTTCTGCGCCTGCCGTATGGTTCTGGAGGTAGTCGGCTCCGACGCGGTCGCCGATGGGTGGACATCCGAGAGTGCCCTCGAAGGATTTACCGTCGGTGCCCTGGCGGCCCATCTGTATTCGGCGATCCGACTGTTCGAATCGGCGCTCGAGAAGCCGGAGGCGACCTACCCGAGGGTGGATAGCCTCACTACCTTCTATGGACTCAATCGAGTCGATAACCCCGCACAGCTCCAAGACGAATTCAATGTCGCGATCCGGGCTCACGCCGCCGAGCTGGCCGGACAAGGTCCGGCCGCGGTCGTCGGCAAGTTTGAAGCGCTGGTCACGAGGCTTGGACCGGCGTTGGCCGGATTACCGATGACCCGACTGGTCCCCGTCTGGCGTATTGAAGGTGGAGCAACGTACCTGTCGGACTACCTACGCACCCGGGTGGTTGAACTCGCCGTCCATGCCGATGACCTGGCCGTCAGCGTGGACACAGAAATCGTGATGCCCGATAGTGTTGCTTCTGTGACCTTCGCCGTCTTCCTCGAGCTTGCTCGAGCCCGGTCGGGTGATGTCGCGGTTATGCGGACCTTCGCTCGCCACGAACGCGGCGATCCCGAGGTTCTTCGTGTCTTCTAGCCTCCGCCCGGGGGCGATGATCATCAGCGATCGGTGACAGCTTGCCGGCGTTGCTCGAGGAACGTCCGCTCGGCGTCGTTGGTGGCGACGGCCAGCGCGGCGCGGTAGCCGAGGCGGCATCGGCAGACCGACCGAGCCGCAGGAGGAAGTCGGCCCGGGCGGCGTGAAACAAGTGGTAGCCATCCAGGTCGAGACCGTCGATCGCCTCCAGCGCCTCGGCGGGCCCGACCACCTCGGCCAACGCCACCGCCCGATTGAGGGCGACGACCGGGGTAGGGGCATGGTCCATCAGCTGGTCATAGAGCTCGAGGATCTGGGCCCAGTCGGTTCCGATGCCGTGGACGCGTCGCTATGAACAGCATTGGTGGCCGCCTGAATCTGATAGGGGCCGGGCGGTTGCGCCGGAGGGACATCCGGACCAGCGCTTGTCCTTCCTCGACCAGCGCCCGATCCCAGAGTGACCGATCCTGATCCGGCAGCAGCACCAGCGACCCATCCGGAGCCGACCGGGCATGGCGACGGGAGTGGGTCAGCAGCATCAGGGCCAGCAACCCGACCACTTCGGGTTCATCGGGCATCAGCTCGGCCAGCAGTCGCCCGAGTCAGATGGCCTCGTCACACAGCTCCTCCCGGACCAGCGTATCGCCGACCGAAGCGGAATAGCCCTCGTTGAACACCAGGTAGATCACGGTCAGCACCGCCCGGAGCCGGTCGGGGAGCTCGGCATCCTCAGGGACGCGATACGGGATGCGGGCGGCACTGATCTTCCGCTTGGCCCGGACCACCCGTTGGGCCATGGTCGGCTCCGGGACCAGGAAGGCCCGGGCGATCTCCGGGACCTGGAGACCGCCCAGCAATCGCAGGGTCAACGCCACCTGGGCGCCGGGGGCCAGCGACGGGTGGCAGCAGGTGAAGATCAGCCGGAGTCGGTCGTCGATCACCGGACCCACCGCCTCCGGCGGCTGCTGGCTTTCGTGGAGGAGGGCGGCTTGGGCATGGCGGTCATGGCGGGAGGCTTCGCGTCGTAGACGGTCGATGGCTCGATTCCGGGCAGTGGTGGTGATCCACCCGCCCGGGCTCGGCGGGAGGCCGGTCACCGGCCAACGTTCGATGGCGACCAGGAAGGCCTCCTGCACGGCTTCTTCGGCAACGTCGATGTCACCGAAGGAGCGGACCAGGGTGGCCACCGAGCGTCCGTACTCCTGTCGGAAGATCTCGTCGACGTCGAACGGCACCGAAGAGTTCTAGCCCTCGGGGAGCTCTTGGAACGGGCGAACTTCGACCGGCGCACCGCAGGCCTGGCTCCCCTTCTCCGCCCATGCCAGGGCGGCGTCGAGATCCTCAGCTTCGACGATCCAGAATCCGCCCAGCTGCTCCTTGGTCTCGGCAAACGGACCGTCGGTGGTGAGGACCTCGCCGTCCTTGATGCTGACCACGGTGGCGGTGTCGGGCGGGTGGAGGCCACCGGCGAACACCCAGGCCCCCTTGTCCTGCAACTCCCGGTTGAAGGCGTCGACCGAGTCGTAGCGGGGTTGCATCTCTTCAGGCGCTGGGGGCGCCTGGCCCTCGACCATGTGGACCGACAACAGATACTGCTTCATGACCTTCTCCTCCCAGTCGGAGACGGCGGAGTGCCGATCCTCCACGGACACTTCGAACGGGGTACCTCGAAATCGACATCTACGACAGGAATCCCTTGCCGGCATGCCTACCAGGTGTGGGGACGTGCCCGGAGGGGTATCCGCAGGGGGAACCGGTCGATCGCCGGAACCACGAGGACGGGAGGACCAGGTGACCGAGGTAACCGTGTTGGGGACCGGCATCATGGGATCCGGGATAGCCCACAGCCTGCTGAACGCAGGATTGAAGGTGACGGTATGGAACCGGACCAAAGACAAGGCTCTCCCACTCGGGAAGTTCGGGGCCATCGTGGCCGGGGAAATCGCCCCGGCGGTGGCGAGGGCGGACGTGATCCTGACCATGCTGTTCGATGCCGACGCCGCCGCCCAGGTGATGGACGTCGCCCTCCCCGCGGCCGAATCGAGCGCCATCTGGGTCCAGTGCGCAACCGTCGGGCTCGACGGCACCGCCCGGCTGGCCGAGCAGGCCAAGCGGCGTGGAATCGGGTTCGTCGATGCCCCGGTGCTCGGAACCCGGCAGCCGGCGGAGACCGGCACGCTGACCGTCCTGGCCGGTGCGCCGGAGAAACTGCGGGAGGCGGTCACGCCGGTGTTCGACGCCATCGGGGCTCGCACGGTGTGGGTCGGGGAGCAGCCGGGCGACGGGCACCGGCTGAAGCTGGCGGCTAATTCGTGGCTGCTCTCGGTGGTTGGCGGCATCGCCCAATCGATAGCGCTCACCCGCGGGCTCGGGCTCGACCCTCAGATCTTCCTGGACACCATCTCCGGGGGCGCCCTGGACTGCGCCTACGGCCAACTCAAGGGGAAGATGATGATCGACGGGGAGTTTCCGCCCGCCTTCACCCTGGCCGGTGCAGCCAAGGACTCGACGCTGATCGCCGAGGCGATGCGCACCATTGGTACCGATGATCAACTGATGGATGCCCTGCACCGGGAGTTCCAGGCGGTTGCCGACGCCGGTCACCAGGAGGAGGACATGGCGGTGGTGGTTCAGAGTTTCAGGTCCTGACCTCCTTCCGGGTGATCTACCGCAGTTACCCTCATGACATGACGCAGCGTCCCACCGGCTGACGACACCGGCGGTCGGGTCACCTCCAAGGGAGAAGTGACAAACTTGTCGGTATGGCGCCAACGATCTCGGGAACGTACCTGCTCGATCCAGGCGTAATCGACGAGCCTTATGGTTTCTATGAGGCGCTGCGGACTGATGCGCCGGTGTGGGAAGTACCCGGCACTGGGATCTTCACGGTGGCCACCTTCGAACTTCTCGCTGAAGCCGCTGGCCGGGTGGAGGACTTTTCGTCAAATCTGAACTGCCTCCTGTATCGAGACGCCCGGGGCATGCCTTGTCGGCTCTCCTTCGGCGATGCCGGAGTCCAAGCGCTGGCGACGGCAGATCCACCGATGCACGCATTGCACAGAGGAGCCGTATTTCCTGAACTTGTCGCCAAGCGAATGGCTGCTTTGGAACCCGACGTCATAGAGATCGCCGAGAACTGTGTAGGCCAGGCCCTCAACGAAGGATCTGTGGACTTCATGGCCGCCATCGGCAACGTCGTACCCATCACGATGATCAGCCGACTCATAGGATTCCAGAACAGTGACCTCGACCAGTTGTTGAATGCAGCCTTCGACGGCACCGCCATGCTGGGGTCGACCCTGTCCTACGAGGAGTTGGTCGCCAACATCACCCGGACAGGTGAAATCGAGGAGTGGGTATCCCCTCAGCTCTCAGCCGCCATGCGCGGGCCGACCCATGACCTTCTCGGGGCCGTAGCCGAAGGTGTCAACAATCAGGCGTTTTCCGAAGTCCAGGCGGTCGTCATCCTCCACACGTTGCTGAGCGCTGGTGGTGAATCCACTACGAGCCTGATCGGGAATGCTGTCCGTATCCTGGCTGAAGATCAAGAGGTCCAGAGCCAACTTCGTCAGAGTCCTGAGTTGATCCCGATGTTCGTGGAAGAGGCCCTGAGGTTGGAGCCACCATTCCGCTATCACATGCGCCACGTGCCGAATGACACCTCACTCGGTGGTGTGGAGATCCCGGCCGGAGCAACGGTCCTGCTGCTCTGGGGTGCCGCCAACCGTGATCCCGCCATGTTTGATCACCCCGAAACAATCGACCTGACTCGAGAGACGCCGCGGCGACATGTGGCCTTCGGTCGAGGCATCCATCACTGTGTTGGGGCGCCGCTTGCTCGGCTTGAGGCGAGGAACGTGCTCAGTATTCTGCTCGCCCGAACGAGTGAGATCGACCTTGATCCTCAGCGGCCGCCGAGGTGGGTAAACAGCCTGATGGTCCGCCGCCACGAAGAACTGCCAGTGCACCTCGTAGCCTCCTAAGGCCCGCCCTCGAAGTGCCGTTCAGGTACGGTCCGATAACCGCTTCGGCAGTGACATGCAACCCTGGGAGCTTCGTGGCGATTGTCGCCACCCCGTCGGGAGCATAACGGTCGACCGCCTGCGATGACCGCGCTTGAATCGGGAAATACTGCCGGCTACGGGGCTGGTCCGCAGCGTGCAGACCGGGGTCCGGCCCGTCCGGTATCGCCAGGGGTCGTGTTTATTGGGCAGTGGCGTGGAGACCGTCCCGCCGAGCCGGCGTCGAGGACAAGGTTCATGGGGTTGCCGAGGAGCCCCCAGAGGACCCTCTGCCCCTCCTACTATCTTTGGTCCACCCCAAAGACGAGCAGGAGAAGGGCCCAAGACGGTGAGTGATGATGCAGGAGACATCCCCAGGCTGATTGACCAGGTACGTGGCGTCCGCTACGGCGAGGTCATCGCGGTATTCGCGCGCGATGGCCACTTCGAGGCCGAGGTGTTTGGCACCCAGTTCTTAAACGACTGTCCCCAAGAATTGTGGGACGGCCTCGACGTCTCGGCTATCGCGGCTGATCTCGGTGCCTTGGTGGTCAAGCTCAACGGTCCTCGGCACTGGGTCATCGACGGCATCGGACAGAAGGTGAACACTCTGGAGCCCGTGATGCGCGAGTTCAACGGCCTGCAGGTGCGTCGTTTGGCCCTCATCGACCTTGGCAACGACCCGTCGACTTCCCCGTACACCGAAAAACATGTACATCGGGGTGCCGTTTTCTTCTTCGATTCTGGTAAACCCGTATACGAGCTGGTTTCCCCCGACGGGCTCGCCTACGTGATGCAGGCCTACTGCTCGGCCGTGGATCCGACCACCGACGAGGCGAGCCTCCTCACGCTAGGTGATCGACTCGCGCTGCCCGACGGCTGGGTCTACCGCGTCCGGACTCTGGGCACGGAGCTGGTGGTCGATACCACTGACAGAGTGGCAACCGTCCTTCAGGACGAATTCGAGCACTCGTACACGTTGCCGGAGTAAGAGGACGCCAGATCGCGGTGATCGTTCGTTCCCGGGGATCGCCCGCCGACGGCTGAGCTACGGCTTTCTTCTAAGGGGCGTGTTACTCCGGGCCGGCGATCTGGGTCACGGCGAGCCCGGCGAAGGGGAGACAGGTCGGGAACACGTCATGAGAAGCCCGCTCGGAGCCACTCTCCACTGCGCTCGGCCTGAGGTGCACCCAGTGCCGGCGTTCGGGGGCAGGGTGCCGACGGAGGTTGATGCCGTGATCTGCACTGCGGGAGGCGACTGTTGGATCGCCCGTAAACCGGTAGGTTCAAACGGGTGACGGAGGGTGACGACGACGGTTGGGTCGATGCGTACGTGCGAGTGGCTGGGGCGAATCCACCCGTTGATCGCACTCGGATCTCCGATCTCGCAACCCGTGCGCAGCATGGCGACGAGGCCGCAAGGAAGGAGCTCTTCGACGCATCTCGGCACCTCGTTGTCGCGGTTGCGAAAAAGTATGTTCGGCGGACCGATGGAATGGGTCGTTCTGAGGATTCGGCGATCCGGCTGGGAAAGCTGATTCGGATGGGCGAAGGGGGCCTCGTCGATGCGATTCTTCGTTTCAACACGCAGAAGGGCTTCAGTTTTTCGACCTATGCGAGCTGGTGGATACGTCAGGCGATCACAAGGGGAATCGGTGATGACGGGGGAGGGACGTACTCACGAGAGCCCAGAAGGCCTCTCCCACCGTCCGGCAGCGCCTCCGCGACAGCCGGTTAGGGGCTGAATAGGGGACTCCGAACCGGCAGCGTTAGGTGGCACCCCTCGGTTTCTCCTCAGGCCTGCTCGCCGTTGCCGCCCAGGAGTAAACGTCCTCTCCAGATTTTGCGTTGTAATCGCGATTAGATGGCAGCCATGCCAACCACCGGCGCGTTCAGCGGGTGACCACCAATGGAGCCCTTGAAGGGAGCGTCACCGAAAGCGAAGATGCCGCCATCGCCGGCCACCAAGTAGTAACCCAAACCCGATGCACTAATACCCACAACCGGTTGGACGAGGCCCGGAATGGCCGAGTTCCGTCCGAAGGATCCGTTGTTGAAATCGGCGGGATTGTTCGGAAAATACCTTGTCTCGCCGTCGCTTTGAGCGATCCAGTAACCGCCTGGGGCGCCGGGGTCCGCAGCAATACCGACCACCGGTGACCCCTGCGTGCATTGTGTGTCGCAGACGCCTGACCCGTTGAAGGACGCGTCACCGAATGCGAAGACGCCGCCGTCCTGCGCCACCAACCAATAACCGCCACCGTCCGGCGTCACCGCCATGCCGACGATGGGCTTGTTCAGTTGGAGACTCCCGGTCGACCCCATGAATCGAGCGCTCCCGAACGCGAAGACACCGCCGTCCGACGCCACCAACCAATAACCGCTGCTATTCGGGGCCGCCATCCCGACGATGGGCTTGTTGAGCGTCATGCCTCCCGTGGAGCCATGGAAGTCCACAATGCCAAATGAGAAAACACCGCCGTCCTGCGCCACCAACCAGTAGCCCGGGCGGTCTGGAGGTGCGGCCATACCGACGATTGGCGCATTGAGGTGTTGGCCGGCCATGGAACCAAAGAAAGCGGTCATGGGAGCGAATACGCCTCCGTCGCTCGCGACCTCGTAGTAGTAGCCTGACCCTGCCCCGCACGCGCACCCGGGCGTAATTCCCGTTCCGCCCGAAGGAGCAGTCCCGGCCGCTCCGCTCGACGAGACATCATTCCCCACAATGACTGTTCCCAGGGCCACAGACACCGCAGCTGCCGAGAACGCGACGACAATCTTTCGCATCAAAGAATTCACCATGGCCCCTACGGTCTGTGTGGGAACGCTACACCTCGAGTCCGGCTCTGTTTCGCTGGCTGGAGCAGTAAACAGCCGTGTGAGATGTAGGCACTGACGCCATCCCACCGAGCCGGCGATCTGGGGCAACGTAAGTCCGAAGTGAATTCCGCAAGATGGATACGAGGGTGCGCTGGCTTTCTGGCAAGTTTCCCCTTCGCTATCCCACATGGGCAGTACGATCAGACGAGGAAGGTAGTTCTGAAATGCAACTCGGAAACCGTCAATGGGTGAGGGGTCTTTCCTGGTTCGCTGTCACCTTGTGCGTGTGGTCGATCCTGGCTCTGTCGGGGCCGGTCTCTGATGCTCAAGCCGCATCGTCGCCCCACTCGGTGCCGCAGGTGTGTGGAGGCAACACGAATCAGGGCTATTGGCTGGCCGGCGCTGACGGAGGGGTGTTCAGCTTCGGGTCGGCCAACTATTACGGGTCGATGGCCGGCCAGCGTCTTGACGCACCGATCGTGGGAATCGCACCAACGGCCTTCGGGTACTGGCTGGTCGGGGCGGACGGCGGGGTGTTCAGCTTCGGGTGCGCACCGTTCTACGGCTCGGCGGGTGGACTTCACCTGAATGCCCCCATGGTGGGCATGGCCGCATCGCTCTATGGCGGCTACTGGCTGGTGAGCGCAGACGGCGGTGTCTTCTCCTTTGGAGGGGCACCGTTCTACGGCTCGATGGCCGGGCATCCCCTCAACTCTCGGATCGTAGGCATGGCCGCAACCTACGATGGGCTGGGTTACTGGCTGGTGAGCGCCGATGGCGGGGTGTTCTCTTTCGGAGATGCCCAATTCCAAGGGTCGGCGGCAGGCAAGCTGTTACCCGGGCCAATCGTGGGGATCGCCGCGGTGCCCTCCATGGCCGACAGCTACTGGTTGGCGGGCGCCGATGGGAGCGTCTACAACTTCGGATATCCGGCAACGCAAGTGTCTGCAAGTGGTACACATCTCGCCGCCCCGATCGTGGGAATAGCCGCGGTTCCATCCATGCAGAGCTGTAATCCGGGCGTACCCCCCACCCAGGGCCCCGCCAGCGGCGGCTACCGGCTGGTCGGCGCCGACGGTGGCGTCTTTAGTTACGGCGATGCCCAGTTCCTCGGCTCCGAATCGGGTCACAGCCTGGTCAAGCCGATCGTTGGAATCGCAAGTTGGGAGCCGCCGCCACTTATATGTCCGTACATTCCGGCGGGGTAACAGTCCGAACACGCTGCGTGCTTCGACCGGCATCGTCAAACGCACGTTTTGGTCTGGCTTGCCGTGGAATTCGCTTCAACGATCGGCGACACCCACGAGCGGGACCTGGCCCTGCTGCGCGAGTGGGCAGAGGGACCAGACCTGCGGGTCCGAAGTGCCCACATGCCGGCGGTAGGGGGCAGGTGACATTCCACACGTCGCACAGCGAATCGCGACGGATCCGAAACGATCTCCTTCAATGGTGCGCATCGTGGAAAGATGGGCGAGGAGTTAACGCTTGTCGAGCCGTCCAGTCATCTTCTTGTGCGTTTGTGGGTGGATCTGCCCGACCAAGGGAGAGCTATGCAACTGCAGGGTTGGCATGGCCGGGCCAGAATGTGGGCCACGGCGATCCTCGTTGGAGGGGCCAGCTGGCTTGCCTTCGGAGGCGCCGTACCGAAGGCGACGGCATCGACCCGAGCGGCGGATGGCATGGTTGCTCACCTTGCTGCGGCACCGACGGAAGGTTGCTCGCCTTACTGCGGCAATGTCAACCCGGGGAGCTTCGTGGCCATCGCCGGCACCCCGTCGGGCGGGGGCTATTGGCTGGCTCAGGCCGGAGGCGGCATCTACAGCTTCGGCGACGCTCACTTCTACGGCTCACTGCCCCAGGCCGGGGTCATCCCGGCAGCACCAGTGGTCGGGATGGCGGCGACGGGAGGCGGCTACTGGCTCGTGGCTTCGGACGGCGGTGTCTTCGCCTTCGGCGACGCCGGCTTTCACGGCTCGACCGCCAACCTCCATCTCAATCAACCGATCGTGGGGATGGCCGCCTCGCCCGACGGCCTCGGCTATTGGCTGGTGGCGTCCGATGGGGGTGTCTTCGCCTTCGGCGACGCCCAATTCTACGGTTCGACAGCCTCGCTCCGCCTGAACAAGCCGATCGTGGGGATGACATCTGATATCGCGCTTGGCTATTGGCTGGTCGCATCCGACGGAGGCGTGTTCAACTTTGGAGACGCTCAGTTCCACGGCTCGACCGGGTCACTGCGCCTCAATCAGCCGATGGTCGGGATGGCATTTGCGACGAATCTCGGAGGCGGCTCACATGGCCCCGGCGACTTCGCCGGCTATTGGTTGGTCGCGGCCGACGGGGGCATCTTCAGCTTTGGGAATGCCATCTTCCACGGTTCGACCGGCAACCTGCAACTCAACCGACCAATCGTGGGCATGGCCACCTCTCCCGACGGGCAGGGCTACTGGCTGGTGGCGTCGGACGGAGGTGTCTTCGCCTTCGGCGACGCCGGGTTCCATGGATCGGCCACGGCTGGGCTGCCCGCCTGCGTCGGGTCCCAGTTCGCCGCGGCGATAACGACCAGCGGTAGCACCTTTGCCAAGGGGCAGACCATCCCGATCACGCTCTCGATTATCAACGTCGGCCAGCCCTGCGAAAGCTTCGGAGGCGGCGGCAATGCCGACGTGCTTGAGGGCTGTCCCTACCTGGTGGCGACCAACGCCAGCGGGCAGACTGTCTGGAACTCCACGGCTAACACCGACGGAGGCATTTCCTGCGCTAGCCCGGGAATCGGGGGCCCCATCCCCAGCGGCTGGTCGCAGACCTACCCCTTTTCGTGGAACCAACTTGAATGTCCAATATCAGGACCGGGATGCATCGAGAGTCAGGCACCAACTGGCAATTACCTGATTTTCTTCGGCGAACCGAACGGCGACATCTGGGTTGGAGTCGCCGTTAAACCGGTTATCGTCTCCATCGGCTAAATGGTGCCGCCTTCGGCCGGAGGCCCGCCCGCAGAAAGGTCGAGGGTCTGCCCTCCGAGCCGGCGTTATGGGCTACCTTCAGGCGAGGGAGTCACTGCATGTTCTGGGGCGCGTGTTCGGTATCCCTGCATCACGCAGCACCAGTCATTCCAGGCCCGAGCTCGATACCGACCTGGTCTTGCTCCACGACCACTCGGCATTCACTGCACACGAGTTGCTGCTCGACTTCGCCGCCGCAATCGACGTGGCGATAGATGATCGGGCGCCCGTTTGGCGCCGCCCAGCGGTCTCCCCAGTCGGTCAGGGCAATGATCACTGGTGCCAGATCTCGTCCCTTCTCTGTCAAGCGGTACTCCTGGTAGGCCGAGCCCTCCGAGGAGAAGCGCTCCATGATCCCCGCTTCGACGAAAGCGTCGAGCCGGGCAGCAAGGATGTTCCTGGCTAGTCCGAGGCGCCGGGCGAAGTCGCTGAACCGGGTCACGCCGCCAAAAAGCGCATCCCTGATGATGAGCAGGCTCCAGCGCTCACCTACCACCTCGAGCGAGCGGGCCGCCGAACAGACCTGGCCCTCGTAGCTATTTCCGAGCATGGACTAATCCTAACATTTCTGGTTGCATCATGCGACCGGTCATGTTAGGTTGCTTCCAGTTGCGTGAAAGAACCAGATCGGAGGACCGGAGACATGACGAGCCAGAACTTCAGTACCGCTTTCCTGGTCGACCAGAGCCCCGAGGAGGCCTTCGCTGCCATCAAGAACGTAAGGGGCTGGTGGTCCGGACAGATCGAGGGGGCGACCGATGAACTCGACGCAGAGTTCACGTATCGCTACCAGGACGTCCACTACAGCAAGCAGCAGATCACCGAGTTCGTCCCGAACAAGAGAGTCGTCTGGCGCGTGCTCGACGCCTATCTCAACTTCACCGAGGATCCGAACGAGTGGACGGGTACCGAGGTCACCTTCGAGGTGACCCAGCAAGACGAGCAAACAGAAGTTCGGTTCACCCACACGGGGCTCGTCCCAGCCTTCGAGTGCTACGAGAAGTGCTCGAGCGCCTGGAGCTTCTACATCAACAACAGCCTCCGGCGACTGATCACGACTGGCCAAGGTGAGCCCAACGCTGACTAGGAAGCCTTCGGCACAGAGACCCTCATTCGAAACCGTCAGTGTGTATAGGACACCGACGAGAGAGGACTGAAATGGGAAGAGTCGTCATCAGCGAGAACGTTTCGCTCGACGGAGTCATCCAGGACCCTGTCGGCGACGAGGGTTTCAGCCGCGGCGGCTGGGTCGGTCGTATCGGCGACCGAGGTCGCGAGGAGGCGGCCAAGGTCCTGCTCGATGAGGCGCTGGGTGCCGAGGTCCAGCTGCTGGGCAGGCGGAGCTACGAGTTCTTGGCCGCGCGCTGGCCATTCCGGAGCGGCGAATTGGCGGACAGGCTCAACAGCATGCCCAAGTACGTGGTGTCCTCCACGCTCGAGGATCCCAAATGGAACAACACCACGGTCCTCAAGGGCGACCCGGTGACCGAGGTCTCAAAGCTGAAGCAGGAGCTCAGCGGGGAGATCGTCGTAGCCGCCAGCTTCCAGCTCGTACGGACCCTGATCGAGCACGACCTCGTCGACGAGGTGCGGCTAATGGTCTACCCAGTTGTGCTTGGCGCCGGCGAGCGCCTATTCGGCGAGACGAGCGACAAAAAGCCCATGCGCCTCGTCAAGACCGAGACCGTCGGTGACCTCGCTCACCTCATATATGAGTCAGTCGGGGAATGAGGGTCTCCCTCAAGGATTGGCACCACACCCAACCTGGCAACCCGACCATTGGAGGCAAGCCGATGAACGGAAGCGACAAGATGACGACCTTTAGCTACACGACGTACATCCACGCCACGCCCGAGCAGGTCTGGCAGGGCCTCACCGACCCTATTTTCACGAAGCGCTACTGGCGGCACCACGTAGCTGGACCGAAGACCTTGGGTTCTGACTGGAAGAAGGGTTCGACCTGGGACTTGGAACACAAAGATGTCGGGCTCGTCGTGAGCGACCCCGAGCAGGTGATCCTCGAAACCGATCCGCCAGCTTTCCTACACGTGGCACTCGTTCACGCCCGAGTGGGCCGCCGAAGTTGGGATGGATGAAGCAACCGCTGATACCTGGCGGGCCGAGCCCCGCTCAAAGGTCACCTTCGACATCGAGGATGTCGGAACGGGGGTCGCAAAACTGACGGTCGTCCACGACGGATTTTTGGCCGGGAGCAGCGTCCTACCGGCCATCTCGCAGGGCTGGCCTGCTGTGCTGTCGAGTCTGAAGACCCTTCTTGAGACCGGGAGGGCCCTGCCTGCCACGTAGGCCTTGTGTCCCCGCGAGAGCGGTGCCGTCACAGCCCGGGTCAGGCAATCTCTTCCAGAACGTCACTCTTGACGGGTCTCCCAGCCGGCGGTAGGTGGCACCCCCGGCATGGCCGCTAGAGCGATGGAGAGCCTTCTCCGGAGCGATGACTTTCGTGGTTGTGCTACGTCTCAATCGGAAAGCAACCAGAATGGAGAATCAAATGGGATCGGTAACGTCTGCGCACTCCATGTCATTGGACGGGTTCATCGCGGACGCGGAATATCGCGGCGATCGACTTCAGACCTGGCTCCAAACTGGAGAAACCCCGAGCCGTTTGAATCCTGCATTCAAGATGGCGCCGGAAAGCGCTCGTTTCTTCGACGAGGGCGTTGGCCGTTGCGGTGCTGTCATCTCCGGGAGGCGCACTTACGACGTGTCCGATGCCTGGGGTGGAAATGGCCCAATGGGTCCCCTGCCGCTCTTTGTAGTGACGCATCAGCCACCTGACAGCATTCCTCAAGGTCCCCTGCCGTATACGTTCGTCACAGGTGGCATCGAGAGCGCCATCGAGCAAGCCCAACGTGCCGCAGCCGGGAAGGATGTGGTGCTCATGGGGGCGAGCATGGTCCAGCAAAGCCTCCGAGCCGGGCTTCTCGACGAGATCATCATCAATCTGGTTCCCATCACCCTTGGAGCCGGGGTCCGACTCCTTGAAGACAATGGGCCTGGGCACAGCGAATTCGCCATCGACAGCGTTATCTCCGCCCCTGAAGTCACGCACCTCACCTACCGAGTGGTGCGATAGGGACCATATTGGACGCTCTGGGCTGTGACCAAAGTGCCGTTGAGGGATACCGAAGAATGCACCTCTGGCCCGTCACCCCAGGGGCGCTCAGACGATATTGATGAACCCCGCAATGCAGGTCGGAGATCGACGTCGGTCCGGCTCGCGGTTTACCTTGGCTCGGTGGCGACGATCCCCAAGATAGATGTTCCCCATGGCGACCCCGACGAGCGAGAGCTGCTGCTCAGCTGGCTCGGGTACCTACGGGGGGCGATTGTCCGAAACGTCGATGGCCTGAGCGACCCGGATGGCCGCTGGACGCCTGACGGGCGACTGATTCCGCTGTTGCGCATCGTCAATCACCTCACCCACGTGGAGTGGAGATGGATCGACGGGGGGAATGCTCGGCGAAGAGACCTCCCGCCACGAAGAAGAGTTCCATCCCGGTCCGGAGCTGACCGTCGAGGCGGCGCTGGCTGCGTACGGGGCGCGGGCGGCGGCCACCGACACCGCGGTCCGGTCGATCCCCAGTCTCGATGTGCCTTGCCTCCGGGGCCAGGACCGGGATCTCCGCTGGGTCCTCATCCATCTGATCAACGAGACTGCCCGTCATGCCGGTCACGCCGACGCGGTGCGTGAGCTTCTCGACGGGACCACGGGCGAGTGAGGAAGTCCGCCCGCGAGCGAAGTTGGCCATGAGGCCCACCGGAGGTGAAGGGGACGAACCGGTCGCACCGCCGCCGAACGGTGAGTCCATCGTCTATACCGTGACCCGGGTCGAAGTAGGTGACACCCTGGCCCTTCGCCAGGCGGTGCTCCGTCCGCATCAAACGATCGACGAGGTCGCCCTCCCGGGAGACGATGATCCAACGACGGCCGCCTTCGCGGCTGTCGATGCGACCGGCGATTTGCTTTCAGTGGCCCGTGTCACCCTTGAAGCCGCGCCGTTCCCGACTGGCGACCTGGCCTCGGCCGGGACCCCGGAATGGCGGCTGCAGGGGATGGCGACCCAACCGGATGCCCGTAACCGGGGCCTCGGCACCGCAGTGCTCCTGGCGGCCATCAATCACGTGGCCGCCCAAGGCGGCGGCCTGTTGTGGTGCAATGCTCGAGTCCCCGCGGTCGGGCTCTACCGGCGGGCCGGGTTCACCACTTATGGCGAGGAGTGGCTCGATCCGGACATCGGTCCGCACATCGTCATGTGGCGACTGGTGGCCGCGGGTTGAATTGCATCAGCGCCGGCGTCAAGGGCTCGACCCCGGCGAACTCGGTCTTAGCCGTTGGCGGCGGCCCTGGCCCGGACCGAGGGTCGCCGAAGGGGTGGCAGTGTGGGTGGCGGTTGTTTCCGCCGCGGCAGGTCGGAGAGCACCTCCGTCGTCGCTGCGGCCACCTTGCGGACCGCCCGCTCGAACGCCTCCTCGGTGGCGGCCGATGTCGTCTGAACACCGCTCACCTTCCGAACGTACTGACGGGCGGCGGCGGTGATCTCTTCGTCTGACGCCTCAGGTTGCAGACCCCTCAGCGTGGTTATGTTGCGGCACATGTCGTTAGGTTAGGGGAAGGTGGGAGATTCAGCAGCGGAGACCTGAGCTGGACCGCGGCGTCTCCGAAGAACAGGCGGCGGGCCTCAGGGCCGCTCAGTCGGCCCGCGCCCAGTCAATCACGACTTCGGCCAACTCGACGCCCCGGTCCTCTTGCAAGAAGTGGCCACCACCTTCGATGGTTGTGTGAGGTTGTCCCTTGGTCCCGGGGATGCGCGCCAGCAACGTTCGGTCGCCGCCCCTGGTGATCGGATCCTGGTCGGAAAAGGCGCAGAGGAACGGCTTGGTGAATGTCTCCAGCACCGACCACGCCTTCTGGTTGTCGGGGGTGGCCGGGTTGTCGAGGCTCTGGGGGATGAGGTCGGGGAAGGCCAGGGCGCCGGCCTTGTAGGAGGGGTCGGGGAAGGGGGCGTCGTAGGCGGCGATGACTTCTTCCGACAGCGGCACCTTCACCCCGCCGGAGACCAGCATTCCGATGGGCAGGTCGGGGGTGCGCTGGACGAAGTCGCGGAACTGCCACCAGGCCTCGGGAAGCCGGACGGTGCCGTCGGGGAGTCCGGTGTTCGCCGCGCAGACCCGGGCGAACCGCTGGGGGTGCTCGGCGACCAGGCGGAGTCCTACCAGGCCGCCCCAATCCTGGCAGACGAGGGTGATGCCGGAGAGGTCGAGGGTGTCAAACAGGACTGAACGCATCCACTCGACGTGACGGGCGTAGGTGTAGTCGGCTTGGGCCGTCGGTTTGTCGGAGCGTCCGAAGCCGATCAGGTCGGGGGCGACCACCCGGAAGCCGGCGCCGACGAAGACGGGGATCATCTTTCGGTAGAGAAACGACCAAGACGGCTCGCCATGGAGGAGGAGGGCCACCGGGCCGTCTGTCGGGCCTTCGTCGATGAAGCCCACCCGGAGCCCGTCGCCGGTATCGGCGTAGCCGGGCGAGAAAGGGAAGTCGGGGAGGTCGGCAAAGCGTTCGTCGGGAGTGCGCACTACGTCCATCGGGGCTCCTCAGCAGGTCGGGCGACCGGTCACGATTGTTCAGGTGAACCATAGGTGGCCGACGGCGATCCCCGTCGACTGGACGGCTACACGTCGGTGAGCGACGTCTCGGTGATGCCGAGCACCCGCAGGGTGCGTCCCAGCCCGAGGAAGGCGCTGAGGCAGATGGTCAGATCCAGGATCTCCGGGTCGGTGAACGACTCCCGCATCCGTTCGATGAAGGCGTCATCGATGCTGAGGTGGTCGATGGCAAACCGCTCGGCGTAGTCCATGGCCAGACGTTCTTGTTGGTTGAAGCTGGCGCCGTCGTCGTGGACTCCCACATGGCCGTAGAACTCTTCGGTAACCCCTTGTGCCTTGACCTTGTCGGCCCGGAAGGCGAGACACACCGAGCAGTCGTTCAGCTGGGCGATCCGCATCCGGGCCGCCTCGCGCACCCGGACGGGGAGAATGCTCTTGTTGTAGGCGGCGTCCACCAGCCGGTTGACCGCCGAACCCATTTCGGGTCGGAGCGACCACAGCTGGACGGCATCCCCACCGTCACCTTCAGGTATGTCGAGTCGTGCCATGGGTGGACTTTACGCCAGCCGGGTAGGCGCCGCCGAGGCCATCAGCGCACAACAGAGACGTCAGAATCTTCGCCGTATAGCGACCGCCCAGACGAGCGGTGGCTCATCGACCTCCGGTGAGATCCCGGCCCAGCTTCCGGCGGGAGGACGACGCCGCCGATGCCCCCCGGATGACCCCGCCGGCCGCCCGGGCCAGCCGTCGACCCCGCCCGGGAGCTGCCCCGTTGACCAGGTCGTTCCAATAGAGCGCCCAACCCGGAGCCAGTCGCCGACCGACCGGCGGCCAGGTCAGCACCCTCCCGACCCGGGACACCATCCGGGGACTGGTCAGCATCAGACCCTGAAGACAGGCGGTCGACCCCTGGTAGGCGCTCTGGTGCTCACGGAGCCACTGGCCGTACCCCCGACCGGCGTCCCAACCGCCGCCCTCCGCGCCCAACACCGCCGAGGCCGCCGCCCTCCCGCTGAGCATGGCCTGGGCGATCCCCTCGCCCTGGAGGGGATTGACGAGCCCGGCGGCGTCACCCACCAGCATCACCGGCCCCGACACCGGCGAGGTTCCGAGCATCCCCATCTTCAGCCAACCACCCAGCCGCGGTCCGGCTACCGCGTCGGACGGGAGCAGGCCCATGTGGTTGAGGTGTCCGAGGAAGGTGTCGAGGTACCGGGTCGCCCGGGCGCCGGCCCGACGGTCGGAACCGGTCCCGACTCCGATTCCGGCGTTGGCCATCCCGTCCGGGCCCGGGAAGATCCATCCGTAGCCGGGGAACCCCACGCCGGGCTCTTCGTCGAAGAGGACGATCACCGGGAGCTCCACCTCGGCTTCCACATAGGTACGGACGGCAAAGCCCCATTGCACCCAGTCGGCCCGGACCAGGCCCACCGATCCGGCCACCGCGCTGGTGGCACCGTCGGCACCGATGACAAACCCCGCCCGCAGGCGGACCCCATCGTCGAGCTGGACTCCGGCCGCGCCACCATCGTCTTCGATCTCGACCGCGCCGACCCGGGCGGTGATGGCCTCGGCACCGGCTTTCATTGCCGCTTGGTACACGACGTCGTCGAACACCTTGCGGGGAAGTGCCCAGGCGCATCCCGGGTAGGTGAGCCCGGGGACGGCGGGCAGGACCACCCGTCCACCCGACGGCCCGATCACCGCCATGTCGCCCAACGACACCGTCCCGTCGGGGACGATCCCCAGCCCGTCGAGCAGCCCCACCCCCCTCGGCCCGACCAGGTCACCGCAGGCCTTGTCCCGGGGAAAGGTCGCCTTGTCCACCAGCGCCACCCGGGCCCCGGCGCGGGCCAATTCGAAGGCGGCCACGCTCCCGCCGGGGCCGGCGCCGGCCACCACGACGTCATACGGCTTCACTCCGGTGGCCACCCATCCGTTGTAGCGGGTGAGGTTGGAAATTGCCAACAACCGGGCCACCTTGGCCCTACGCTGGCTTCAATGGTGGGAAGGATCGATACTGCCCCGAACCGCCAGGCCACCGAGCTCTTCGATGGCCTGCCCGCCCGCTATGACCGGCTCGGCGCCCTGTTGTCCCTGGGCCAGGACCGCCGCTGGCGCAAGGAGATGGTGGGTCACGTGGCCGCGGGCCCGGGGCCCACCGCCCTGGTACTGGACGTGGCCACCGGCCCGGCCGGGGTGGCGCTGGCCATCCGCTCAGCCACCGGTGCAGAGGTGGTCGGGATCGACCTCACCCGCCCGATGCTGGAGCGGGCCCGCCACAACCTCGTCTCCCTCCAGGAGGACGGTGTGTACCTGGTCCAGGGAAGGGGCGAGGAGCTGCCCTTCGAAGACGGGGCCTTCGACGCCGTCACCTTCACCTACCTCCTGCGCTACGTGGCCGACCCCGCCGCCACCCTCGTCGAACTCGCCCGGGTGGTGCGACCGGGCGGCGTGCTGGCCAACCTCGAGTTCCACCTGCCCCCGGCATCATGGTGGCGGGGGCTGTGGTGGTGCTACACCCGGCTGGTGCTGCCGGTGGCCGGCTGGCTGACCGGCGGTCGAGAGTGGTTCGAGGTGGGTCGGTTCCTGGGCCCGAGCATCTCGCGCCACTACCGGCGCTACCCGCTGGCGTGGACGGTCGGTGCCTGGCAACGGGCCGGTATCGAGGATGTCGGGTCCCGGCTGATGTCACTCGGAGGGGGACTGGTGATGTGGGGGACGAAGCCCGGTGCCGGCTGAGCCGGCCGGTCTCGGCGGTGGGCCCCCCGGCATCGGCCGCGACCCCAGCACCACTACCCACGGAAGCGACACCGGTAGCGGGGTCGCGTCCCAGGGCCCCGCCTACTACGCCTCGGGAGACCACACCTGGCGGCGCGATGTGCAGGCCATCCTCCATCCGCCCTACACCGCCTGGCACCTCTCCTACGTGGTGATCGGCTCCCTCATCGGTCCGCGGGTCAACTGGGCGACCATGGGCGCAACGGTGCTGGCGTTCTTCTTGGCGGTCGGGGTGTCGGCCCATTGTCTCGACGAACTGCGCGGCCGGCCGCTCGGCACCCTGCTCCCCACCCGCTTCCTCATCGGGGCCGCCGCCGTCGCCTTGGCCGGCGCGGTCGCCATCGGCATCGTCGGGCTCTACCGGCTGGGACCGTGGCTGGCAGTGTTCATCGTCATCGGGGCATTTCTGGTCCTGGCCTACAACCTCGAACTGTTCGGGGGCCGGGTCCACACCGGGCTGGGCTTCGCGCTGGGGTGGGGGGCCTTCCCGGTGCTGACCGCCGCCTTCGCCCAGGAGCGGTCACTGCCGATCTCGGCCATCGTCCTGGCGGCGGCCGCCACCCTGCTGTCGGCGGCCCAGCGCCATCTTTCCACCCCCGCCCGTACCATCCGGCGTCATGCCGTTTCCATCGAGGGACGAATGGTCCTCGATGACGGCCGGGTCGAAGTCCTCGACAGTTCCACCCTCCTGGCTCCGATCGAGAAGACGCTGCGGGCGCTGTCCTGGACGACGGTGGCGCTGGCGGTCAGCCTGGTCCTGGCTCGCCTGAGCCACTGACCCCGGATCCCGGCGGGCCCGGCGCCCGCGCTTCGGCGGCCAGGAGCCGCCGGAAGTTGTCCACCGTTGCCTGCACCACCAGGTCGTGGCCCCATCGCAGCAGCGGATAGGCCAGCCGGGCCGCCAACCGCATCGGCTTCTGCATCATTTCGATGGTCCAGCTGACGGTGGCTTCGGTGCCGCCGGCGTCCGTGGCGAAGGTGAGGGTGGCCGTCCCTCGGAGGTCGCCGTTGACCACCGCGTCGATGCGGCGGGGCCGGGCACTGTCGGCCAGCACGACTTCGAGGCGCATCCGGTAAGGGAGGGGCGGGACGACCACCCCCCGCAACACCGACCCCGTCTCCAGGCCGCTCCCCTCCGTCTCGAATTCCCGCAACCAGCCCCACCAGTCCTCGAATCGGTCGGTGCGGGAGATGATGGCCCACACCTCGTCGGGCGGGAGATCGAGATGGAAGGTTCCCTCGTAGTCGATGACGTACGGGGAGGTCGCCATGGGACCAGGGTACGTAAGGAAATCTGGCCGCGCTGATACGTTGCGTCAATGGGCAGGCGCCGCCGAGTGGTGATTTTCGGGGGGACCGCACTCGTGGTCGCGGTGGCCCTGCTGCTGAGCTGGACCCTGGGGGCCTTCGATGCGGGCGGTCAAGGTGATACCGGCACCCCGCTCGTCATGTCCCGGGCGTCCTACACCGCCATCGGCGAGGGAACCCTCCAGGGCTCGTTGACCCCCGGAACCCCATCTTCCCCGTTGATGGCGGTCATCGGAGACTCGTTCGCCGCCGGGATTTCCACCAACAACGTAACGTCCGGCTTTCCCGAGAAACTCGGCTCCTATCTCGGCGACCGGGTGGCGGTGAGCGCCAACACCGGGGCCGGCTACCTCAGCACCGGTGACGGGGACAACGGGCCCTACTCGGTGCTCCTCGCCAACCTGGATCTGGCTCGGCTCCGTCCCTCCCTGGTCGTCGTGCAAGGAAGCCACAACGACGCCGGAAGCGACCCGTTCGCGGAGGCCGCCGCGGTGGTGTCCCTGATCAACACGATCCACCAGGAGGCCCCGTACGCCACCTTGGTCATCATGGGCGTGTTCGCCCCCGACGTGGTGGGCTCGCCGACTCCGGCGGTCAGCGCAGTGAACAGCACGATCCTGGACGCCGCCCAAGGGGCGAGTCCGAAACCGGTGATCATGGACCCCATCGACTCGGACTGGACATTCCAGCGAGCGCCCGACAACTTCCATCCGACCGCGGCCGGAGACGCCACCATCGCCAACTACGTCGCACTGGCCCTGGAGGCCGCCGGGGTGGTGTCCCCGTCCAAGGTCCATATCCCCGCCCTCACTCTGAGGGCGCCCGGGCAGGCCCCGCCGTCCGAGCCGGGGCCGGTCATCCCACCCGGCAACCAGCCGGTGTTACTGGTGATCGGCGCCTCGTTTGCGGCCGGGGTCGGGGTCAACCTCAATCCGCAGGCCGCCTGGCCGGGCATCCTGGGTCGGCGGATCGGCTACCGGGTGGTGGTGAGCGCCGACCCCGGAGCCGGCTTCGTCGCGCTCGGGGACGGGGACATGGGCCCCTTCTCCCAACTCCTGGCCGCGGTCAACATCACCACCCTCAATCCGGCCATCATCCTCATCCAGGGCGGTCACAATGACCAGGCGGTGTCGCCGGACGTGGAGAACCAGGCCGTCCTCTACCTGTTCCGAACCATCGTCCAGGAGGCCCCCCAGGCCCGGGTCGGACTGGTCGGGTACTTCGATTCCACCCACCCGGGGCCGATTCCCCTCTCGGTGTTCTCCACCGACCAGACAATTATCGCCGCCGCCCGTTCGGTGGTGCCCGACTTGTTGGTGTTCGACCCGCTGTCGGCCCACTGGGTCTTCCCGCGGATCTTCGACCACCTCCACCCGACCGCGGCCGGACACAAGCGGATCGCCGGGTACATCGCCGGTGGCCTGGTCCAGGATGGGGTCATCAAAAAGATTCAATGATCGCCCCGGCCGTACCCGCCGGCCGACCTCGCCACCGGCGCAGTGGTAATCCCGTTCGTAACCCGTCGCCGCCGCGCCGCTCCTCGTCGCGTCCGGGAACGGCTGTGCGAAGCTCGGGCGTGCGGTCTCCGCCCCCCGCGACCCATACCACCGCCGCCGGCATTGGCCCGAGTTCGCGCTTCGGCCAGCTCCGACCGAACTTGCTGTCGACGTTGGTCCGGCTCGAACCCGGCCGGCCGGCGTATGCCCTGGGTCTGCGGATGGCCATCATCCTCATCGTCCCGCTCGCCGTCGGCGTCGGGCTCGGCCAGGTCGGCCCGACCACCATTGTCGCCCTCGCCGCCCTGAACGGGGGTATGGCTGACAGCGGGGGAGCCAAGAGCACCCGCTGGCGGGCCATGACCGCCGCCACCGTCTTCAATGCGCTGGCCCTGGCGGCCGGCACCCTGGCCGGCAACCACATCGGGACGGCGGTGCCGTTGATGTTCGGGGTGACGTTCGTCTGCGCCATGGTCAACCTCTACGGCAACGTGGCCTCCAACGTGGGGTTCGTGGTGTCCATCCTCTTCATTCTCGGGGTGGGCCTTCCCGGCGACGGCGCGGTGTCCGCCCAGCGCCTCTGGCTGGCCTTGGTCGGCGGGGCGTGGTCGGTGGCGGTCGCGCTGGTGGTGTGGCCGGTGCGCCCGTACGCCGCCGCCAGTGACGGGGTGGCCGGCAGCTTCGAATCGGTCGCCGCCCTGGTGCGGGCGGTGGCCGAACGGGTCCGGTCCGGCGACCGCACCGACGCCATCGAGCTGACCGCCGCCGCCCTCGCCGCCCGGGAGAAGATCGCCGCGGCTCGCTCGGTGCTCGCCCTCACCCGGACCCGGCGCCGAGGGCACAGTGCTCGCGGCTCCGTGTTGCTCGAGCTACTGGAAGGGGCGGGATCACTGGTGGACCGGACCGAGGGCATGGTCACCCTCGGCGAGATGGCCTCGAGGCTGCCCGACTCCGGGGGGATCATCGCCTCCACCGCCCGGTCCCTCGACGGAGTCGCGGCGGCGTTGATGGCGATGGCCGATGCCATCGAGCATCCGGATGCCGGATTGGACTGGCGTCCCGTCGATGCCCTCGAGACCCAGATGGCCGAGCTCGACGACCTCATAGGTTCGATCCGCCGGATCCAGCTGTATGACGCCATCGCCACCCTCCGGCCGATGGTCGAGGTCCAGCGGCATCTGGTCACCACCACCGCCCTCCTCGCCTCCGAGTGGAGCGGGACCGCGAGGAAGAGCGGGACGGACGGTGCCGGCTCGCCCGCCGACGCTGGCTCTTGGCTGGCCCCGAAGGAGGAGGTCCGCCTGGGCGACCGGATCCGGGGGACCTACCGGATCCTGGTCTCCAACCTGACCCTGGAGTCGGCGGTGCTGCGCCACGCCCTCCGGGTGGGCGGCACCTGCGCGGTCGGGGAGGCCCTGGTGCTGGCCGTCCATCTGACCAAGGGCTACTGGGTGCTCATCACCATCGCCGTCGTCCTCCGCCCCTACGCGGCGATCACCTTGCAGCGGACGATCCTGCGGCTCGCCGGCACCATGTTGGGGGCGGCCCTCGGGGCTGCCATCCTGGTGGCCGAGGACCAGTCGGTCGGCCTGATCGTCACCATCTTCGTCCTCACCCTGCTGACCTTCTCGTTGATCTCGCTCAACTACGGACTCGGGGTGGTCTTCCTCACCCCGTTGGTCATCGTGTTGATCTCGACCGGCCAGCCCGGCGACTGGGGTGTGGCCGGTCACCGGGTCCTCAACACGCTGATCGGCGGCGGTCTGGCCCTGCTCGGCGGGTATCTGTTGTGGCCGAAGGTTGATCGCGGCGAGCTGGTGGATGAGCTGGCCGGTGCGCTGGAAGCCGACCGGGTGCACCTCGGGGCGGTGCTGGAAGCTGCGGTGCATCCCGCCGACGCCCCGGCGGCTGCGGCGGTTCGCACCTTGCACGAGAAGGCGGCGCTGGCGGTGGCCAACGCCCAGACCGCCTTCCAGCGCCTTCTGGGTGAACCGCCCCGGAGCCGGCGCCAGGCGGAGGCGTTGTGGTCGGTCACCGACGCCGCCCGGCGGACGTTCCTGGCCACCAGTTCGCTCGAAGGTCACCTGGGCCAGGGCCGGGACACCCCGCCCCGCCCCCGACTGGACCGGGCCCGGCGGGACGCCGACCAGGCGTTGTCCGAGTTGTCCCAAGCCTTGCGCCAGCACCGGGCCCCGGACCCGTCCCGGGTCGGGAAGGAGGACCTTGCCGACGCGGTGGCCGGAGTCAGCAGTGTCGCCGCCGACCTTCGGACCCGACGGAGAGCCGAGTTGGCTGCCGATCCCACCACCCTCACCCCGCTGGCCTTCCGGGCCCGGGAGGTGTCTCTCATCGCCGGAGTGTTGGAGCTCTTGGAAGTCTTGATCGGCGAGGTGAACGACGGAGTCGGGGAGCTGAGTTCCGCCGCCACCGCACCTGCATGAGGGGCGCCACTTCGGAGGCCCGGGTGGCGCCCGGGTGGCTCGACGGTCGCGGTGGTTCCGGGCAATCCCTGCACTACCCTTTTGTTCGCAAGTTGTTCGCAAGTTGTTCGCAGCTGGGCACTGTCGGTTGGGAATCGACCGCCGCATTCGTCGATTCCATCGGAATCCGGGGATCATGACGCACGTCAAACGAAGAGGAACCCACCGGAGGACGTGGCCCCGGCTGTCGGCGCCTCCTGGCGGCAAGTGATCTCCGTCCGATGAGTCTCTACGAGGCTGGCGCCGGAGACGCGGATGGGTGTGACGTCACCATCATCGTCCCCTTCTACAATCCCGGCCCGCGATTCGGATCCCACCTCGCCGACATCGTTGACGTCTTGGAGGGCTCGGGATCGACGTTCGAGGTCATCGCCGTCTCCGACGGAAGTACGGAAGCCAGTCAGCAGGTGGTGGCCAAATTCGCCGCGCACGGTGTCCGGTTGATCACCATGGCCAGCAACGCCGGCAAGGGCTCGGCGCTGCGGGCCGGAATGGTCGAGGCGCGGGGCAGGTACGTGGGGTTCATCGATGCTGACGGCGACATTCCTGCCCGCACCATCACCCGATTCATCGAGCTGACCCGAAGCGACGATGCGCCCGACATCATCCTCGGGAGCAAGCGGCACCCGGAGTCCGAGGTGGTGTACCCGGCACTGAGGCACATCTATTCATGGTGCTACCAGGTCCTGATCGGGATTCTCTTCCACCTGCCGGTGCGGGACACCCAGACCGGCATCAAATTTGTCCGTTCTGACGTTCTCTCGGCGGTGGTGCCGAGGATGCTGGAGAAGCGCTTCGCCTTCGACCTCGAGCTCCTGGTCGTGGCCCGGCATCTCGGGTACCGGCGGGTGATCGAGGCACCGGTGGAGATCGGCGAGCGGTTCTCGAGCACCGTCTCGATCCATTCCGTCCGGGGCATCGTCCTCGACACCTTGGCGATCTTCTACCGCCTCCACCTGCTCAAGTACTACGACCGGCCTCATGAGGTCGCCGCTGCACCCGTGACCTCCCAGATTCCCCCATCGCCACCGGCCACCCCCAGACCCGAGCCATGGGAAAGCACCCTGGACGTGCCTTCGTAACCGAGTCGGCCGCGCCCGACCGGGCCGTTCCTCCGCATCGTCGCCTCATCTGACTGGACAAACCGCACCGCCCAGTTGACCCGTCGCCGGTTCTGAGGTCGCAGATCGGCGCCCGGTCGCCCCTGTTACAGTCAGCGACGATATGACGGCGCGTCAGATTGAGGGGGAGTTCGGAACCGTGGTCGACGTGCTGCGGGCCGCCGCTTCGGTCAACGCCGACGTCGAGGCCTACGTAGAGCCGGCAGTGGGGCCCTCTCCGAGGCGGGCGTTGACCTTCGGGCAGTGGGACCGGGCCGCCGATGGCGTCGCCGGCCTCTTGGCCGAACGGGGAGTGACCCGGGGTTCGGTGGTCTGCCTGTTGCTGCCGTCCTCCATCGACTACATGGTCGGCTTCGCTGCCGCCACCCGTCTGGGGGCCATCACCTCGGGAATCAACCCCCGGCTCGGTGGTCAGGAAGTCGGGTCCATCCTCGAGCGCACCCGACCGGCGGTGACGGTCACCGACGGCGCCGAGCGCCTCGACGGGCCCGCCGGCGCGGTGATGGACCGGGCCGAAATCCGCCGGGCCTTTGATGGCCCTCCGCCGCCCCGGTGGCCGGACCTGGAGCCGACCGATCCGGTGGCGGTGGTCTGGACCAGTGGAACCACCGGGCTCCCGAAGGGCGCGGTCTTCGACCATCGACGGCTGGCCGCGGTGGCGGCCGGAACCGACGTCCTGTCGGAGCCCGGCGATCGTCGGCTCTCCCCGTTGCCGTTCGCTCACGTCGGCTCGATGACCCGCACCTGGGACGAGGCCATCCACGGGGTGACCACCGTCATCACCCCCACCCCCTGGAAAGCCGCCGACTGCCTGGCGGTGATGGTCGAAGAACGGATCACTGTGGGCCAGGGCGTCCCCACCCAGTGGGCCCTGCTGTTGGCCGAGCCGGGTCTCGACGCAGCCGACCTCTCGTCGCTCCGGGTGGTGGGAACCGGCGCTTCCCGGGTCCCGGCCGAACTGGTGGCGTCCCTGCGACATCGGTTCGGGGTTCCGGTGGTCGTCCGCTATACCTCCACCGAGGCCTCGCTGGGTACCGGCACCGTCCCCGGGGACGCCGACGAGGTGGTCGCCACCACCGTCGGTCGCCCGGTACCCGGAGTGTCGCTGGCCATCGTCGACGAGGGCGGTTCCGAGGTCGCGGCCGGCGACGTCGGCCGGGTGCGGATCCGGTCCGGGGCGGTGATGCTCGGCTACTGGGGCGGGCCACCCACCGGCCCCGGTATCGGTGGCGTGGTGTTCGACGCAGTGGCCACCCGCCCGGTGCTCGGCGCCGATGGCTGGCTGACCTCCGGCGACTTCGGCTTCGTCGACGCCGACGGCAACCTCCATCTGGTCGGGCGGGCCAACGAGATGTACATCCGCGGCGGGTACAACGTCTATCCGGCCGAGGTGGAGTCGGTGCTCTCCGCCCATCCGGCCGTCGCCCAGGTGGCAGTGGTGGGGACTCCCGACCCCGTGCTCGGCGAGATCGGGGTGGCCTTCGTGGTGCCGGACCCCGAGTCGGAGGTGTCCTTGGCCGACCTCCGGTCCTGGGCGGCAGGCTCGCTGGCCGATTACAAGTCGCCCGACCGGCTGGTCGTGGTCGGCTCCCTGCCGGTCACCTCGATGATGAAGGTGGACAAGCCGGCCCTGGCCGGACCGGCGGCCGAGGCGGCCGGCGGCAACCATCATCTGCAAACCACAACCACAGCGAGGAATCCATGACCGACCGCTCCGTACCTGCCACCGGCGGGGTCACCGACGACCCGATCCGGTTGGGCACCATGCTCTACACGCTGGTCGAGCCCCACAAGGGGCATGAGGTGACCTACAACCGCTGGTACGAGCGGGATCACTTCTACGCCGGATGTCAGATCGGCGCCTACAACTTCTCCGGCGCCCGCTTCGTGGCCACCTCCGACCTGAAGGAGTTGCGGCTGCCCGAGGGCGCGTCGCCGATCACCGCTGACCCCCAGATCGGTACCTACCTGGGTATCTACTACGTGCTCGACGGCCATCACGCCGAGTGGAACCGGTGGGCCGTGGACCAGGTCAACGTGCTCCATGCCGCCGGGCGGATGTTCGACCAGCGCGACCACATCCACACCGGTCTCTACCGGTTCGAGTGGGAGCAGCGTCGTGACAGCGACGGGGTTCCCGCCGAGTTGACCCTCGACCACCGGTTTGCCGGCATGGTGTCGGTGTTCGCCGAGCCGGTCGACGGGGTGGAGCCGGCCGAGTTGGGCGCCTGGTACCGGGACGTCTATCTCCCTTCGGTCCTCCCGGGGTCGCCGGCGGCCACTGTGCTGGCGTTCTCCCCGCTCCCCCTCCTGGCCGACGCGCCCGGTGACGTGCCCAGGGATGCGGCGGCCGACCGGCGTCTGCTGCTGCTGTGGTTCCTCGACGACACGCCCGGCGACTCGTGGGGCCAGGTCTTCGCCGGCCAGGGGGAGGCGTTGGAGTCTTCGGGTTTGGGCCGGCTGCTGTGGGCTTCCCCGTTTATCGGGACGATTCCCGGGACCGACACCTATACCGATCAGTTGTGGTCGGAAAGCTGAAGGCCGAGCCCACGACTTCTGACCTAATTCTGTACGCTCTCGACACCCACACCCACGCGCACCGGCTCGGGACGGAGGACCCATGACCGACTTCATCGAAGAGCTGGCGGAACGGACCACGGGTCGGGGATGGGTGGGTGCGGCGTCGCTGTGGGAACTGATCGAGCGCCGCTCGGCCCGGACGCCGGATGCGGTCCTGGCCCGGGAGGACACCGGACGCCAGATCACCTACGGCGAGTACCGCCGAGCCTGCTTGGTGGCGGCCGCGGGTCTGTGGACCGACTTCTCGGTGGGCGAGGGCACGTCGGTGAGCTGGGAGCTTCCCACCTGGATCGAATCCCTGGTGTTGGTGGGCGCCCTGGCCCGGTTGGGGGCCCGACAGAACCCGCTCATCCCCATCTACCGGAGCCGGGAGGTCGGGTTCATCACCGAGCAGAGCGAAGCGTCACTGCTGGTGGTTCCCACCGTCTACCGGGGTTTCGACTTCGCCGCCATGGCCGGTGAGCTGGCGGCAGAACGACCGGAGATGCGGGTGCTGGTAGCCGACCGATCGTTGCCGGAGGGCGACCCGACCGATCTTCCCCCGGTGCGACCGTTGCCGGAGTTCGCCGCCGACGCGCCCATCCGGTGGCTGTTCTATACCTCGGGAACCACCGCCGACCCCAAGGGCGCCCAGCACACCGACCTCACGGTGATGGCCTCGGCCCTGGCCATGGCCGAATGCCTCGACATGAACGCCAACGACGTCTCCGCGCTGGTGTTCCCGTTCACCCACATCGGTGGCATCGCCTGGTTGATGGCGGCCATGTTCACCGGCTGCACCCTGCTGGTCACCGAGGCGTTCGACCCGACGGCGACGCCGTCCTTCCTGGCCGCCAACGGAGTCACGGTGGCCGGCTCCGGCACCCCGTTCCACCTGGCCTACCTGACCGCCCAACGGGCGGCCGGCAAGGAATCGATCTTCCCCCGGGTCCGTTCCTTTCCCGGCGGCGGCGCCCCCAAGCCCCCCCAACTCCACTACGACCTGAAGTCCGAGATCGGCGGCATCGGCATCGTCTCGGGCTACGGGCTCACCGAGGCCCCGATCGTGGTCATGGCCCGGACCTTCGATCCGGATCAGAAGTTGGCCGACACCGAAGGTCCCGCCACCCCCGGGGTCACCCTCAAGGTGGTGGACCTCGATGGGAACGTTGCTCCCGCCGGCGTGGAAGGCGAGATCCGGGTGAAGGGACCCCAGGTGATCACCGGCTACCTCGATCCTTCCCTCGACGCCGATGCTTTCGACGATGAGGGGTTCTTCCGGAGTGGTGACCTCGGGATCGTCGACGCCGACGGATACGTCACCATCACCGGACGGTTGAAGGACATCATCATCCGCAACGGCGAGAACATCTCGGCCAAGGAAGTGGAGGACCTGCTCTACTCCCATCCGGCGGTGGCCGACGTGGCCATCATCGGCCTGCCCGACGCCAAGACGGGGGAGCGGGCCTGCGCGGTGGTGGCGGTCAAGGAGGGCCAGAGCTTCTCGTTGGACGACATGGTGTCCTTCCTGAAGGAGAGGAGCCTGCGAGTCCAGGCCATCCCCGAACAACTCGAACTGGTTCCAGCGGTGCCGCGGAATCCGGCCGGGAAGATTCTCAAACACAAACTGCGTGAAGAGTTCGCGCCGTCTTCGAGAACAAGGAGCACGACATGAGCCCGATTAAACGAGTCACGCTGGGCCAGGGCGGCCGCGAACACGATGCCGCCAACGCCGCCATCAGCGGCTTCGTCGGTCATCGCTTCACCGGCAAGGTGGCGGTCGTCACCGGGGCGGGCTCGGGCATCGGCCAAGCGGTGGCGCAGCGCCTGGCCGCCGAGGGAGCGGCGGTGGCCGCGCTCGACATCGCCGAGGAGGGTTTGAAGTCGACGGTGGAGGAGATCGCCGCCGCCGGCGGTCAGTCAGCCGCCATCACCTGCGACGTGACCTCGGAGGAATCGGTGATCGCGGCGGTGGCGGCGACGGTCGACGCGTTCGGGCCACCTACGGTGGTGTGCAATGTGGCCGGCATCGGCGGGTTCTTCAATACCGTCGACATGCCCCTCGACCGCTGGGACAAGATCATCGCGGTCAACCTGACCGGTACGTTCCTGGTCTGCAAGGCCACCCTTCCCCACCTCCTCGAGCACGGCGGGTGCATTGTCAACGTGGCGTCCAATGCCGGACTGATGGGCCAGGCCTACTCGGCCGCCTACTGCGCCTCCAAGGCCGGGGTGCTCATGTTCTCCAAGGCCCTGGCCGCCGAGTACCTGAGCCGAGGGGTGCGGGTGAACGTGATCGCCCCCGGGGGGGTGGACACCCCGTTGGTCGGGAAGTTCGAGCTTCCCGAAGGGGGCGACTTCAGCGAGCTCAAAAGGATCATGTCGCCGCTGGGGTTCTCCACTCCGGCCGAGATGGCCGGGTCGGTCGCCTTCCTGGCCTCGGACGAGTCGTCGTACACCACCGGGGCGGTGCTGTCGGTGGACGGCGGCCTGACCATCTGAGGTCGACGCCGAGCGGCGAGGCCGAACCCTGGTAACAAAGGGGAATGAGCGAAGACACCGTCGCCGGGCTCCTGCTGAGCCGGGCGGATGACAGCCATCCGGCGCTGCTCTTCGAGGACGAGCGCTACTCGTGGGCCGAGTTCGTCGACGCCGGCAGCCGGCGGGCTCAGATGGCCCTCGGCCTCCGAACGGAGGGACCCTTCCACATCGGCATCCTCCTCGACAACCTTCCCGAGTTCCTGTTTTGGATCGCCGGATCGGCGCTGGCCGGGGCCACCACCGTCGGTATCAATCCCACCCGCCGCGGGGACGAGTTGGCCCACGACATCCGCCATACCGACTGTCAGATGATCATCACGGATGCCGACCACGCCCCGCTCCTCGAGGGACTTGACACCGGCGTCGCGCCCGGCCGGACATTATTGATCGACAGTGCTTCGTACGCCGAATCGGTGACCGCTCACGGCGGCGCCGGGCTTCCCGATATCGAGATCCACCCCGCCGACCGCCTGTTGCTGCTGTTCACCTCCGGCTCCACCGGGGCGCCCAAGGCGGTGGTCTGCAGCCAGAGGCGTTTGGCCGCCATCGCCACGACGACTCCGGACAAGTTCGGTATCTCCCGGGACACGGTCACCTACCAGTCGATGCCGCTGTTCCACGGAAACGCGTTGATGGCCAACTGGGCTCCGGTCCTCGGGCGGGGGGCGACCATGGCTATGGCCAGAAAGTTCTCCGCTACCGGTTTCCTTCCCGATGTGCGAAGGTTCGGGGCTTCGTTCTTCAACTATGTGGGTCGATCGTTGGCCTACGTGTTGGCCACCCCCGAAGCCGCCGACGACGCCGACAATCCGCTGCGGCTGGGCTTCGGGACCGAGGCGTCGGCTCGGGACATGGAGACGTTCACCCGCCGGTTCGGCTGTGAGCTGCTGGAGAACTATGGCTCGAGCGAAGGCGCCATCAATACCGAGAAGCCGGCGGGGGCACCGGCCAATTCCATCGGAATGCCGCGCCCCGGAAGCGATGTGGCGGTTGTCGACCCCGTCACCCGCCGCGAGTGCCCGCCGGCCCGCTTCGACGCCGAGGGCGGGCTGCTCAACGGCCACGAGGCCATCGGGGAGATCGTGGGACGGAACGCAGCCGGGTCGTTCGAGGGCTACTACAACAACGCCGAGGCCGAAGCCGAGCGGATCCGGCACGGATGGTACTGGAGTGGCGACCTCGGTTACCGGGACAGGGACGGATGGTTCTACTTCGCCGGTCGGGGCGGGGACTGGCTCCGCGTGGACAGCGAGAACTTCGCTGCTGCTCCCATCGAGCGGATCCTCTCTCGCTATCCGACCGCGGTGATGGTGGCCGTCTACCCGGTCCCCGACGCCCGCACCGGCGACCAGGTGATGGTGTCGATGGAACTCGAGCCGGGTTCGACCTTCGATCCGGCCGGGTTCCATGGTTTCCTCGTCGCCCAGCCCGACCTCGGGACCAAGTGGATGCCCCGGTTCGTGCGGATCGTGCCGGAGATGCCCCTCACCGCTTCGAACAAGGTGCAGAAGCAGTCGCTGCGGAGCGACAGGTGGGAGACATCGGACCCGGTGTTCTGGCAACCGGTGCGGAATGGGCCCTACGAGCCCCTGGGTGCGGCCCAGGTCGCTGACCTCCGTGACCAGTTCAAGGAGCACGGTCGGGCCGCGGCGCTCGGGTAGGGACACATCGGCTTGGCCACCCATCGGAGCCGGGGTCCGGTAGCGTCGCAGCTATGGCACGCACGGAAGCCGTACACGGATGGGATATCGACTTCGACGTTCTCGATGCCGGCTACATCGCCGATCCCTTCTCCATCTGGGACAAATTGCGCACCACCTGCCCGGTGGCCCACACCGACCGCCGGGGGAGCACCTGGCTTCCCACCCGGTACGACGACGTCGTCGCCCTGGCCCACGATGTCGAACACTTCAGTTCGCTGGAGGTGGGGGTCATCCCCTTCGACGGCGAGGAGCCCGAGGATCCGGTCCTGCTCTACGGACTCCCACCCATCTCCGCCGACCCGCCCCTCCATACCTGGACCCGGCGGATTTTGCTCCCGTGGTTCTCCCACAACCGGGTCGAAGGGTACGAGGAACTCACCCGCCAGTTGTGCGTTGGTCTCATCGATGGGTTCCTGGCCGATGGCCACGCCGATGCGGCGGCGGACTATGCCCAGCAGATCCCGGCCCGGGTGATCTCCCGGATCCTCGGCGTGCCGACCGAACTGGCCGACACCTTCACCGGCTGGGTGCGCGACGTGCTCGAGTTTGCCGACGACGCCGAGCGGCGGGCCCGCGGCGTCGAGGGCCTCCTCACCTTCTTCATCGAACAGGTGGAGAAGCGGCGCACCGAGCCGGGTGACGACCTGCTCAGCGAGTTGCTGCACACCGAGGTCGAGGGGAAGCCGCTCGAGGAGAGCGTGGTCCTCGGCATGGCCGCCCTGGTGCTGATCGCCGGCGTGGACACCACCTGGAGCGCCATCGGATCCTCGCTGTGGCATATGGCCACCCACCCCGACGACCGGGCCCGCCTGGTGGCCGAGCCCTCGCTGATGCCGTTGGCTGTCGAGGAACTGCTGCGGGCCTACTCGCCGGTGACCATGGCTCGGATGGTGGCGAAAGACATCGAGTTCGAGGGGTGCCCGATGAAGGCGGGGGAGAAGGTGCTGATGAACTTCCCCGCCGCCAACCGCGACCCGGAGGCGTTCGACGACGCCGATCGGGTGGTGCTGGACAGGGCCCTCAACCGTCACGTGGCCTTCGGCTCCGGCATCCACCGCTGCGCCGGCTCCAATCTCGCCCGGATGGAGCTGCGGATCGCCCTCGAGGAGTGGTTGGCCCGGATCCCCGAGTTCCACCTCGCCGACCCGGCCGAGGTGACCTGGGCCGGTGGCCAGGTGAGGGGCCCCCGCATCCTGCCGGTGGTGTTCGGTTGAAGATCCGGGTGGATCCCGACAAGTGCCAGGGTCACGCCCGCTGTTACGCGCTCGCCCCCGAACTGTTCGACGTGGATGACTATGGGCAATCGTCGGTCATCGGGGACGGGGCGGTGCCCGAGGCCCTCGAGGACAAGGCCCGGCTGGCCATGGCCAACTGCCCGGAGTATGCCATCGAGGAGATCGCCGACTAGGAGACCGTGCAATCAGCGGACGCGGGCTGGCACCCGGTCCGTCGGTCTGCTCGGGTTTCGGATCCCTTACTGAGTTCCAGGGTCAGTGCAGACGGATCAATCTGTCCCCATGAAACCGCGGGTCCCCCATTCTGAAATCCCGTTGAGCGAATGCAGATCAGCGGCGAAGAGCCATCGTCTTCGTCGGACGACACCCAAATTCGTTCCTTCGTCGATAGCTCAGTCTTTGGGAATACCAGATTGCGCCAGCCGCGACGGGCGCCGGACGTTTTGCAACCGATCAGTTAGGCTTCATCGTACGGCCCGCTGCTGTTGGCCCATCCAGAGAGGAGTCCACGATGTCGGCTGCTCTAAAAGGCCAAGCGAGGGGCTGGATTCGTCGGGTATGGTCGCCAAGGCGGTGGGTGGTCATCCCCCTCGTTGGCGGGTTGGGACTCTTAGCGCTCCTGGCGGGTCAGGCCGTGATGTCGCCGCCGGCGGCTGCCTCTCCGGGAAGCGCGTTTATTTCTTTCGGGGGCTTGATGGACCTCGGCCCGACCGACGACGGCAGCAGTCCGCAGACACCCCTCGGCTTCACGATGGACTACTTCGGCACCCCCTACACCTCCGTGTACGTGAACGCCAACGGTGACCTCACCTTCGCCGGGCCCTTGTCGTCGTACACGCCGTCCGGAATCGGCAACGTCGGCATGGACATCGTCGCCCCGTACTTCGCCGACGTCAACACCCTCTACGGCAACACGGTCCAGTACGGCGAGAGCACCCTCGACGGGCATCCCGTCTTCGTAGCCGAGTGGCCCTACGTCGACTGCTACCAGGACTCGTCGTCGTCGTCGTCGGTCACGGATGCCTTCGAAGTGATCCTCATCGACCGCCCCGACCTGGGCACCGGCGACTTCCAGATCGAGTACAACTACGACCAGATCCAGTGGGACGCTGGGCAGGCCAGCGACGGCACCACCTCCGCTCCCATCTGCCAGAGCACGCTCGATGCCGATGCGGCGGTCGTCGGCTTCTCGAACGCGACGGGCACGAAGAGTTACGAGCTGCCGGGCTCACAGACGAACGGCGCCTTCATCGATTCGAACAGCTCGACTGGCCTCATCTACAACGACTTGAACAGCGACACGCCCGTTAGCGTCCCCGCCTCGGACTCGCCCGTGCAGGGCCGTTATATCTGGGAGGTCGAGAACGGTTCCCTGGGGACCCCGACTGCCCTCTCCGGCTCACTGACGAGCACCTCCGAGTCCGGGACGTTCATCACGGTCTCACCCGGCACCGCCGTCAGCGCCACGGCGAGCCTCTTGGGCGACAACGTGGGCAGCGCCGGAGGGACCGTCACCTACAACATCTACTCCGGCAGCGGGTGCACGGGCAGCGTGTACATGTCGGCCAGCTCAGGCAACGTGACCGACGGGAGCGTCGGCGCGTTCTTCCTCGGTGTCAATCACCACTCCGGGCACATACTCGTGGTACGCCTCCTACTCTGGCGACCGGTCGAACAACCAGGGGTCCGCCACCTGCATCGGTACAGAGACGGTCGCCGGGACCACCACCACTACAGCCGCGAACACCACGGCCACCTTCTCCCCGTCGTCCCAGAGCGTCACGCTCAGTGCAACGGTCACCTCGGCGGGGAGCGTGAACGAGGGGACTGTCACCTTCACGCTCGAACAGGGCATGACGATGATCGGAGCTTCCACCACCTCGGGAACGGTGAGTGCCGGTGATGCGAGTGTCAGCTACACGGTGCCCGCAGGCACCCCCGCTGGGACCTACACCATCGACGCCGTCTACAACCCCGGGGCAGACTTCACAGGCAGCTCCGATGCCACCCACACGCTCACGGTGGCGCCGGCGGTCCTGCTGTCACCGACCACCCTTCCGGGCACCACCATAAATACCCCTTACAACCAGACCATCACGGCCTCGGGCGGGACAGCCCCAGTCGACTTGGTGGTCTCGAATATCAACAATGCCATCCCCGGCCTCAGCATCCCCGCCTCCGGCACCGGGATGCTGGCGCTGAGCGGGACCCCGACCGCGACCGGGACCGAAACCTTCACCGTCACCGCCACAGACGCCGTCGGGGCAACGACCACCCAGAGCTACAGCATCACGGTGGCGCCGGCGGTCCTGCTGTCACCGACCACCCTTCCGGGCACCACCATAAATACCCCTTACAACCAGACCATCACGGCCTCGGGCGGGACAGCCCCAGTCGACTTGGTGGTCTCGAATATCAACAATGCCATCCCCGGCCTCAGCATCCCCGCCTCCGGCACCGGGATGCTGGCGCTGAGCGGGACCCCGACCGCGACCGGGACCGAAACCTTCACCGTCACCGCCACAGACGCCGTCGGGGCAACGACCACCCAGAGCTACAGCATCACGGTGGCGCCGGCGGTCCTGCTGTCACCGACCACCCTTCCGGGCACCACCATAAATACCCCTTACAACCAGACCATCACGGCCTCGGGCGGGACAGCCCCAGTCGACTTGGTGGTCTCGAATATCAACAATGCCATCCCCGGCATCAGCATCCCCGCCTCCGGCACCGGGATGCTGGCGCTGAGCGGGACCCCGACCGCGACCGGGACCGAAACCTTCACCGTCACCGCCACAGACGCCGTCGGGGCAACGACCACCCAGAGCTACAGCATCACGGTGGCGCCGGCGGTCCTGCTGTCACCGACCACCTTTCCGGGCACCACCATAAATACCCCTTACAACCAGACCATCACGGCCTCGGGCGGGACAGCCCCAGTCGACTTGGTGGTCTCGAATATCAACAATGCCATCCCCGGCCTCAGCATCCCCGCCTCCGGCACCGGGATGCTGGCGCTGAGCGGGACCCCGACCGCGACCGGGACCGAAACCTTCACCGTCACCGCCACAGACGCCGTCGGGGCAACGACCACCCAGAGCTACAGCATCACGGTGGCGCCGGCGGTCCTGCTGTCACCGACCACCCTTCCGGGCACCACCATAAATACCCCTTACAACCAGACCATCACGGCCTCGGGCGGGACAGCCCCAGTCGACTTGGTGGTCTCGAATATCAACAATGCCATCCCCGGCCTCAGCATCCCCGCCTCCGGCACCGGGATGCTGGCGCTGAGCGGGACCCCGACCGCGACCGGGACCGAAACCTTCACCGTCACCGCCACAGACGCCGTCGGGGCAACGACCACCCAGAGCTACAGCATCACGGTGGACTCCCCCCCGGCCATCACCAGCGCCAACGCCACCACCTTCGCCGCCGGCAGTGCCGGGACCTTCACGGTAACCACCACCGGGTCCCCGATCCCGACCCTCACCGCCACCACCGGCGTCGGCCAGACCGGGCTGGGTGGCGGCGGGGTCACCTTTACCGACAACGGCAACGGCGCCGCCACCCTGGCCGGAGCCACCCCGGTCGCCGGCACCTACAATTTCACCATCACCGCCTCCAACGGGGTGGGCACCAATGCCACCCAGACCTTCACCCTGATTGTCACCTCGGGCGGTGGTGGGGGTGGGGGTGGGGGAACACCGACACCCACGAGTTTCACTATCTCCGTCAACGGCTCGACGGCGGCCAGTATCAACTTTGGGCAAACCGCCACGTTGGGCGATCCCGGGCTGCCCTCCGCCGCGACCGGATCGGTCACCTTCATCTCCGGATCCCTGGTGTTGTGCTCCTTCACGCTGCCGGCCACGACCTCGAGCTGTCAGACCTCGGCGACCCTCCCCGCCGGAACCTATGTGATCACCGCCAACTTCGTCACCGCCGACAACAACTTTGCCAGCTCGGCTTCGACCAACTCGGTCACCCTCACGGTCAACAAGGTCACCCCGCCGACCCCAACCCCGACCCCGACCCCCACACCGACCCCGACGCCACCCCCGCCGACCACGGCGGGTGGCTATGACCTGGTCGGATCCGATGGTGGGGTCTTCGTCTTCGGGAACCCCAGCGGGTTCTTCGGTTCCCTCCCCGGCCTCGGGGTTCACGTCACCAACGTCGTCGGGCTGGTCACAACTTCCGACGACCTGGGCTACTTCCTGGTCGGATCCGACGGCGGGGTGTTCGCCTTCGGTGACGCCCCTTTCGAGGGATCCCTGCCCGGTACCGGCGTCCACCTGGGCGACATTGTGGGCATCGTCCCCACCCAGGATGACCAGGGCTACTTCCTGGTGGGCAGAGACGGCGGGGTGTTCGCATTCGGTGACGCCCCCTATGAGGGATCCCTGCCCGGGATCGGCACCGTGGTGAGCAATATCGTCGGCATCGCCGCCACCCCCACCGACAAGGGCTACTGGGTGGTCGGGTCCGACGGCCACGTCTACGCCTTCGGGGACGCCACCAACTACGGGAGCGCCACCGGACAGGTCGCCGCCATTGCCGCCACCCCCGACGGCGGGGGCTACTGGCTCACCGGACCTGACGGCGGGGTCTTCGGCTTCGGTGACGCCGGCTTCTTCGGGTCCCTTCCCGCCCTCGGGGTCCATGTCGCCAACATCGTCTCGATGGTGCCGAGCTCCGACGGGAAGGGCTACCTCCTCATCGGGGGGGACGGGGGGATGTTCGCCTTCGGCGATGCCACCTTCCTCGGCTCACTGCCCGGCCTTGGTGTCCATGTCACCAACATCGTCGGAGCGGTGCCGACGGGTTGAGCCCTCCTGGTCGACTGTGTCGGCCGGCAGGGAGACCGGGCGGTGGCCGTCGATGGTGACGGTCGTGAGGAGGTAGAGGGTGGACGTATTTGAGAATCGACCGGACATACCACTTCTTGATCGAGTCAAGATCCAAGCTGAGATACGGCGTAGGCGGCTCGGATCATGCTCCACACGTGACGACATTCGCCTCGTAGCAAAGGGGCAGCGGTGTCCTGGCGTCGAGTGCTTCGCACGCCCAGTCATTCCACCAACTGTTGACACGGTCGGGCGTAGCCAGCGGACGTGCCAATCAACACCAAGGCCCGGCTGACCCCGAGACGACTGACCTGTGCTTGGCGGCCCATTGAGGGATGGCATGAGCCGTACGCATATTCGGTGTCCGGCGCCGCGTATCCGCGCCCGCTTCGCTGTGGAGCCAGCTGGCTACGACAGGCGTTCGACGATCATGGCCATGCCCTGGCCCCCGCCCACGCACATCGACTCGAGGCCGAAAGTCTTGTCGGCGTCCTCCAAGCCGTTGAGGAGGGTGGTCATGATGCGGGCACCGGTCTGGCCGAAGGGATGACCGAGGGCGATGGCTCCGCCGTGGACGTTCAGCTTGTCGTAGCTGATGCCCAGCTCCCGGGCCGAAGGGACCACCTGGGCGGCGAAGGCCTCGTTGATCTCCACCAGGTCGATGTCGTCGATGGTCATGTTGGCGCGCTTCAGGGTCTGGCGGATGGCGTCGATCGGGCCAAGGCCCATGATCTCGGGGTTGAGGCCGGTCACACCGCTGGCCACGATCCGGGCCAACGGGGTGACGCCGAGCTCGTGTGCCTTGGAGTCGCTCATCACGATGACCGCGGCGGCGCCATCGTTGAGCGGGCAGGCGTTGCCGGCGGTGACGGTGCCACCCTCGCGGAACACGGGTTGAAGACCAGCCAGGCCCTCGAGAGTGGTGCCCGGGCGGGGCCCGTCATCCTTGGTCACCACCGTCCCGTCCGGAGTGGTGACCGGGATGATCTCCCGATCGAAGAAGCCCGACTCCTGGGAGGCCACCGCCCGCAGCTGCGACTCCAGGGCGAACTCGTCCTGCTCTTGCCGGCTCACCTTCTTGAACTCGGCGACGTTCTCCGCGGTCTGGCCCATGGCGATGTAGACGTCGGGCAGGCCGTCGAGCGGCGTCCAGGGGTCACCGGCCTTCGGGGTGCGGGCTACGGTGCGGGCCTCGGCTTCGGCGAAGAGGGGGTTGTGGGGGCCGGTGTCGGAGGCACCGTGGCGGTAGCTGCTGACCGCCTCTACGCCAGCGGCCACGAAGATGTCGCCCTCGCCGGAACGGATGGCGTGGGCCGCCATCCGGATGGTCTGGAGCGAGGATGAGCAGTAGCGGTTGACCGTCACTCCGGGCACGTTGGGCAGACCGGCCATCAGCGCCGCCACCCGGGCCACGTTGTAGCCGGCCTCGCCGCCGGGCTGGCCACAGCCGAGGAGCACGTCCTCCACCGTCTGCGGGTCGAGCTGGGGGAGCTTGGCCAGCACCTCCTTGATCACCAGGGCGGCCAGGTCGTCGGGCCGGCAGTCCTTCAGCGATCCTTTGACGGCCCGTCCGATCGGGGTGCGACCGGTGGCGACGATGACGGCTTCGGGCATGGGGAACTCCTGGGGTTGTGGCGGTCTCGACCGCACTGGACGTCGGCAGTGGTGCCGGCGACGGCCCGGCACCCTTTGCGGAGGCCACGATACCGTCTCGCCGGAGTTGGCAGCCAAAGACGCCGCGAAGGCGAATCGGTGATCCGGCTGTGTTGGCGTTCGGGTCGGGGATCAGCAAGAATAGAACGTGTTCCGTTTTCCCGGTGGGGGAGGCGGCTGAAAGGGGGCCCGGATGGAGATCGGCTACACCGAGGAGCAGCAGGCCCTCCAGCGCGAGCTCCGGGCCTACTATGCCGAGCTGCTCACTCCCGAGGTGGAAGAGCGGTTGGCCGTGGGTGGTGGCATCGGACCGGACATGCGCCGGGTGGTCAAGCAGATGGCCGACGACGGCTGGCTGGGGATCGGCTGGCCCAAGGAGTACGGGGGCCAGGGCCGCTCGGCCATCGAGCAGTTCATCTTCTTCGACGAGTCGATGCGGGCCGGGGCCCCGGTTCCGATGCTCACGATCAACACCGTCGGGCCAACCATCATGGACTTCGGGACGCCGGAACAGAAGGCCGACTTCCTCCCCCGGATCCTGGCCGGCGACATCCACTTCTGCATCGGCTACACCGAGCCCAACGCCGGGACCGACCTGGCCTCCCTCCAGACCCGGGCGGTGCGGGACGGCGACGAGTACGTCATCAACGGGTCCAAGATCTTCACCTCGCTGGCGGGAGGAGCCGACTACATCTGGCTGGCCACTCGCACCGATCCCGAGGTTGCCAAACACAAGGGGATCTCGATGTTCATCGTGCCCATGGACACCCCCGGGATTCGGGTAGTGCCCATGCAGCTGCTGGGCGGGCACAACATTAACTACACCTTCTACGACGACGTCCGGGTGCCGGCGGCCAACCTGGTGGGGGGCGAGAACAACGGCTGGACCCTGATCACCAACCAGCTCAATCACGAGCGGGTGACGTTGTGCTCGCCGGGGATCATCGAACGGGCCCTCGCCGACACCCGGGCCTGGGCCCAGGCTACGAAGTTGGCCGACGGGCGCCGGGTCATCGACCAGGAGTGGGTCCAGGTCCACCTGGCCCGCATCCACGCCAAGCTCGAGTTCCTCAAGCTGATCAATTGGAAGGTGGCGTGGACGGCCACCCAGGGGCACCTGGACGTCGCCGACGCCTCGACCAACAAGGTGTTCGGCACCGAGTTCTACATGGAAGCCTTCAAGCTGATGATGGAGGTGGTCGGCCAAGCCGGCTACCTCACCCGGGGGACCCCCGAGGCGGTGCTGGCCGGACGGCTGGAGATGTACGCCCGCAGCCTGGTCATCCTCACCTTCGGTGGAGGCACCAACGAGATCCAGCGCGACCTGATCGCCATCTTCGGCCTGGGCTTGCCCCGGTCGCTGCGATAGAGGATTGAGGAACGAACCATGGATTTCTCCTTCAATGAAGAGCAAGAAGCGGTCCGGGAGCTGGCCGATCGGATCTTCACCGATCTGTCCACCCATGAGCGGCTGCGGGAGTTCGAGGCCGATTCCGACGGTGACCGGTTCGACCGCAAGCTCTGGGCCGAGCTGGCCTCCGCCGGTTTGCTGGGTATCGCGCTGCCGGAAGATGTGGGTGGTGCTGGCCTCGGTTTCATCGAGACGTCGCTGATGGTGGAGGCGGCCGGCCGCACCGCCGCCTATGTGCCGGTGATCGAGACCCTGGCCACCGGTGCCGCCGCCATCGACCGGTTCGGGTCGGATGCCCAGCGGCAGCGCTGGCTCCCCGGAGTGATCACCGGGGACACGGTGGTGACCACCGCCCTAGTGGAACTGCTGGGCTCCCCCCTGGCTCCGGCGGCGCGGGCCGAGCGGGCCGGGGACGGGTGGACGCTGACCGGCGCCAAGTCGTGTGTCCCCTCCGGAACGGTGGCCAACGTGGCCCTGGTCCCGGCGGTGACCGAGAACGGAACGGTGGCGGTGCTGGTGGTGGATCTGTCCCTGCCCGGAATCGCCCGTCAGACCCAGGTGACCAACACCGGTCGTCCCGAGGCCGTCCTCACCTTCGACGGGGTGTCGTTGGGGTCAGACGCGCTCCTCGGTTCCGTCGAGGACGGATCAACCATCGTGCAGTGGCTGGTGCTCCGGGCCACCGCTGCCCTCTCGGTGGCAGAGGCGGGGGTGACGGCCGCGGCCCTGGCACTGGTGTCGGAGTACACCAAGACCCGCGAGCAGTTCGGCAAGCCGATCGCCACCTTTCAGGCGGTCGGGCAACGGGCGGCCGACGCCTATGTCGATGCCGAAGCCATCCGGCTCACCGCCTGGCAGGCGGCCTGGAGAATCGCCGAGGGGCTTCCCGCCGAGGATGCGGTGGCGGTGGCCAAGTTCTGGGCGGCGGACGGAGGCCAGCGGGTTGTCCATGCTGCCGTCCATCTCCATGGTGGCGTTGGAGTGGACCGGGACTACCCGTTGCACCGTTTCTTTCTGCTTACCAAGCAGATCGAGCTGACACTGGGCGGTGCCACCGAGCAGCTGCTTCGGCTGGGCTCGACTCTGGCCGCCGAGCCCGTCTGACCGGGGTATCCGCCGCTCCGGCGCCGTTCCAGCGCACCCATCACTCGCCGGAGACTGAGCGACGCGGCCGCCGGACCGCCAGGAGGATGAGCAGGCCGCCGAGCGTCACCGCGATCAGGGCCACTAGCACCATCATTGCGATGTTGGATCCGGTGAAGGCCAAGGTGGCGCCCTCAGCCTGCGGGCTGGTCGCAAGGCCTCCCGACAAGTTGCTGGCACCCGGGATGAGGCTTGCGGTTGGCGCTCCCGGGCTAAGGGAGGTGCCGGCCGGCACTGGACCGCCGGAAGCCGCCGACCCCGGCGTGGCCCCCGGCGGTGTGGCCGCGGTGGGCCCGGTACCCGTTGCCCCCGCTCCCGCGGCAGGCCCCGTTGGCGTCCCACCCGCAGGCGTTCCACCGGTCGGCGTCGCACCCGACGGGGTGATCCCCGTCGGCGTCACTACTGGGGGCGTCACCACCGGGGGCGTCACCACCGGAGGGGTGACCGGAGGGGTGACCGGAGGGGTGACCGGTGCCGTCACGATGTTGTTGGTCAAGGAGACCGTACAGGTCACGGTCGCCCCGCCACCGTTTCCCGATCCATTGCATTGATCGACGGTGACAGGCAGCGCCGAGGTTTGTGTCGATGGGAGCACCGAGCACTGGACTCGAATGGTGCCACCGCCTCCATTGCCCGAGCTGTTGCATTGGGTGACCGTGGCGCCTGTCGTGTTGCCGAGTGGGTTGCACAGGGTCGTTGGCGCGGTGCCGCCGCCCTGTCCGGATACGTTGCATTGGTTCACGGTGGCGGGGGCGGGCGTGACGACGCCGGTGATGTTGTTGACGATGGCAACGTTGCAGGTGACCGTCCCTCCTCCGCCGCTGCCAGAACCGTCACACTGGGTCACCGAAGTGATGAGCACGGTGGAGGTCGTCGATGTGGTCACGCAGGTGGGAGGCGCACCGGCTGCACCATGGCACTCGGTCACCGTCAGCGTCGAACTGGTCAACCCGGTGGCGAGATTGAGATTGTTGATGACCCCGACCGAGCAGGCCACGGCCTGCCCACCGGCATTGTCGGTCCCGTTGCACTGGTTGATAGCTGGAGGCGTGACGAAAGGGGAAGCGATCGCCGGTGAGATCGTCACGCCGGCCACCGACGAAGCGCCCGGATCGGGCGCGGACGACGCAGCCATGGCGCTTGCCGCGGGCACCCAGGCACGGCTGTAGGACTCGGCGGCGGCGACAACCGTCGGCGGCGACGCCGAACCTGACGCCGCCAACGCGGGAGCGGCAGTGGCAGTTGAGGGGGCGACAACCAGGTCGGGCGCGATCGCAGTTGCTGGCGCAGGGTCCCAGCCCCGGGTGTTGGTGGGGGAGACATTGCCAGCGGCTGACGGAGTTGCGGGCGCGCCAGTAGCGCTACCGGATCCGGGTGGCGATGGCACTGACGCAACGGAGGCGGCCGGCGCGGTGACGGCGGGCGGCGTTGCCGCAAACGCGTTGCCACGCAGGGCCCCCAAGACCAGTACCAGGAAGAATGACGCTACAAACGCGCTGATCACAACGAGCGTTCCGGTGAGCAAGGTGCTACTGGGGCGCGCCAATTTGGTGACCACCGGAGGGTGGAGTTCGAAAGCATCCGCGGGTGCGATCACCGGACTCCTGATTCCTTCATGACGGCATCCTGATCGGTGACCGTGATCGGATCGTGACAAACCCGTGACCGCGCGACCGCCATTCCGAACGGTGCGATTCCGGCGCGACGGGAAAAACGCGGGTATTCGCCGCCTCGACTTGGGCCAACCAGGTTTGATTACCTGCGAATGCTGGCCACGAGATCCGATAGGAGCCGCGTCGGCTCGAGGTCCAGCTCGGCGATCAACAGCGCCCGGTAGCGCTCGTAGACTCGCAAGGCTTCCGACTGGTTCCCTTCCGCCAGATGGACTCGAACCAGACTGGCGTGAGCGCTCTCTCGCAGGGGTTCGGCTCGCATCGCCGCCCTCGCCGCCCCGGCGGCTTCGGGAAGGCGCCCGCAGGCCGTGAGTATCCGGGCCTGAGCCTCCAGTGCGGTCATCCGTAGTTGTCGCCAGTCTTCTGCCTCGGCAACCACCCAATCGTCGTACCAGTCGGGAAGCAGCTCTCCAGAGAGAGTCGAGACGGCATCGGAAGTGAGGTCGGACGCCTTCGGAGGAGTCTCCGACTGGAGGAGGCGGTGGGCCAAAGCCAGTGATTCGCGATAGTCGACCGTCACATTGGTCGCCAGATGCAGGTCAGCTGGAGCGGCGACGATTGCGTCCCGCATTGGGGCACCCATCCGGGAAAGGGACGACCGGAGGCTCACTCCGGCCTTTTCGTCGGAGACTTCCGGCCATATCGTTCCGGCGATGGCAACCCGGGCCATGATCCGATCGTGAAGGGCCAAGAACACCAGGAGCCGCTTGGAAGATTGGGAGGTCAGCGAGAACCCGCATTTTCCGATTCGCACCTCGAACGTGCCCAAGAGCGATATCTCGATCCTCGCCCCCGCCCCCGCCAGTTGCTCCAGGATCACCGTCCGTTCGGCATACGGCCTGGCATCGACGCCCAAGAGAGAACGGACCTTCTGGACATCCTTATCCGGGTCGTCGGGAAGTGCGTGTCCGGCCGTGTGGGTACGACGTTTTGTCTTGGCTGGCGGTGAGAAATTCGCAGCCGACAACGAGGATCCCGACACTGGGCCGAACCTCCCAGGACTCCACAGGCGGCCGCTGGCCGGCCCATCCGAACCCTCGCTGTAGAAGGCGGAAGTTTATTACTACCTTTGTTTTACACCCTTTTGACTCCTGACCACCAGGGCCGTTTGAACGGGCGACCACCGGGAGACCACCGGGAGCCCTCGGATCGGCCTAGGTTGAGCCGATGCTGACGATGAGACCGCCATGGTGATGGGCCGTCGACCCGGGGTGGCGACGTCGTCGTGGCCGATCGCGGTCACCGATCTGGCCGGGCTGGCCGGACAGTTGGCCACCGCCATGGTGCGGGTGCCGTTCCGCAGCCCCTGGGCGGGCGAGGGCTCGCCGCAGCACAACCTGACGGTGGCGGTCACCCGGGAGACCATCCGCTCGTTCATGGGCTACTCGTCGTCGCTCCCCATCGACGAGTTCCGCTCGGTTGAAATGGTGCTCGACGACCTGTGCCGGTACGTGATGCCGCCGGTGGTGCGGGCCATCGGCGCCACCAGCCACCCCGAGGTCATCGCCGGGGTGCCCGGCGTCCGCTACCGCACCCGGGGCGTCGAGCCGGTGGGGACCATCCTGTATCTCCACGGCGGCGGTTACGTGGGCACCTCCCCGAGAATGTACGCGGCGTTCACCGCCTGGCTCTGCCACCACACCGGATGCGAGGTCTTCGTGGCCGACTACCGGCTCGCCCCCGAGTTCCCGTTCCCGGCCGGGCTGGAGGACGGGGTGCTGGTGCTCGAGGGATTGCTCCACAACGGGGTCGATCCCGCCCGGTGCTTCCTGGCTGGTGACTCGGGCGGCGGTGGCCTGGTCACCACGATGGTCTATGCGATGGAGAGGATCCGCCACCGGCCGCTGGCCGGGGTGATGCTGTTCTCCCCGGAGGTGGACCTCCGGATGGATGAGCCATCGCTGACCGAGAACGCCGGCAAGGACATCCTCCCCTGGAACATCCCGACCGCCGCCTACCTGCACGGTCGCGACCCGGGGGACGCCTCGGTGTCGGCCGTCGACCAGGACGTGGATGGCTGGCCGCCGGCCCTGGTGGCCTACGGCGCCGACGAGATGTTCCGCGACCCGATCCGGGAATTCGTAACCCACTTGAAGACGGCCGGGGTGGACACCGTGGCCCTGGAGGAGCCGGGCATGTTCCACGTGTTTCCGATCCTGATGCCGTGGGCGGAGGCCAGCCGGCGGGTGTTCCAGGCGGTGGCCGGGTTCGTGGCCGACCGGCTGTCGGCGGCCGATGCCGGTTCACCGGCGGGTTCGGCCGCATCTCCGAAAGCCGGCTGAAATCGCGGTCAGAGAGTGTCAGGGAACTCGATGAACGGCGACGGCGGCAGGTACTCCTCGGGAACGTCACGGTACTTGCGGAAGCTGGCCACCTGGACGACGTTCGACACCGAGCCCTCCACCACACCGCAGAGGGTGAGCTCTCGCCCGAGGGAGAACAGCCCGGACAGCGGCGCCCATCCGTCCCGCACGTCTTGGACATCGTCGATCTTGACCCTCCCCACCAGGCAGTAGAGGCACCCGTCGGGTGCCGATCCGACCCGGCGGGCCACCATGCAGTGGGAGGCCCCGTCGTCGATGACGTAGACGGTCTGGTCCCCGGTGCTGACCGCCAACCGCAGCTCTTCGGGGGCATCGTGGCCGGTCAACGGGCCGTGCTGCCCGTGTCGCAGATACTTCATCGCCCACAGGGGCCCGGGCGGAATCGACCCCTCCGATTCGCCCAGGGCCAACGGGGTCGAGGTGGCCGGTTCCGACGGGGCACCGCCGGTGAAGGCCAGGTTGGAGCCGAGCAGCGACCTGAATCGTCCGCCCCGGCCCGGGGTCAGCGGGAAGGGCAGCCGGTCCTCGACCTCGTCGGCGATACCGTAGACGGTCTCGGTCTCGGGCCCAGAGTCGGGATCGGGCTCGGGATCGTCGGGCGGGGGTGGCAACGTCAACCGGGCTCCGCGGCCGCCACCACCGACGAGCCGTCGCCCTCACCCGAACGGCGGCGTCGGACCGAGGTGGCCGTGAAGATAGGCAACCCCCGCCGAGGCCAGCAGCAGCGCTCCCGAGGCGGTGAGGGCCAGGTCGAGGCCGTGGCCGAAGGCACCGTAGGCGGCACTCACCACCTCGTTGATGATCTGCTGGATGCTGGCGTTGCCCTTCCCGGCTGAACCCCGGGCCTGGGACCCGAGCGAGCCGGTGGTGACCGCGGCGATCACCTGGGATCGAAAGGCGGGCGGGATGCCGATGGCGGCCAGCCGGGTGATCAGATTCACGGTGAGCTGGCCGTTGACGATGGTTCCCAGGATGGCCACCCCGGCCACCGCCCCCAGCTCGCGGACTGGTGTTGGTCATCGATGCGGCCATACCCGAGTGCTCGGCCGGCACGCTGCTGAGGGACGAGGAGGTCACCGGCACGATGGCCATTCCGAAACCGATCCCGGCGATGGCCAGCGTCCAGCCCACCGACCAGATGTTCGAGTTGGGGGAGATGACCACGTCGGTGAGAATGATCCCGACCGCGGCCACCACGCACCCGATGGTCATCGGCGTCCGGTTCCCGACCCGAGCCACCCACCGCCCGGTGAGCAGGGAGGCCAGCACCATCCCGACGGTCATGGGGATGAAGTCGAGGGCCAGGGCGTAGGGCGAGGCGTTGCCCACCACCTCCAGGTAGAGGGCGACGAAGAAGAAGATGGAGAAGATCCCGAAGTAGGTGGCGAACGCCACCACCGTCGAACCGGCGAACGGCGGCCGCTTGAAGAACCGGACGTCGAGCATCGGGTTCTCCACCCGGAGCTCGACCAGGACGAAGGCGATGATGGTGGCGACGCTGAGCCCGTAGAGGAGGATCACCCACCAGGTGATGTAGCCGGCGGTCTCGCCCATGATGGTGGCGAAGGTCGCGGTGGCCAGGGCTGCGGCCCCGAGGATGAACCCGCCCCAGTCCAGGCGGCCGGTGACCGGGTCGGCCTGCTCGGGCAGCACGATGGCCGCGGCCACCAGGGCGACCGCTCCGAAGGCGAGGTTGAACCAGAAGACCGCCCGCCACGACCAGAAGCCGACCAGGCACGCCACCGATCACCGGACCGAGGGCGAGGGCCAGCCCGGAGACGGCCGCCCAGATGCCGAGGGCCCGGGCCCGCCGTTTCCGGTCGGGGTAGAGATGGCGGATCATCGAAAGCGTCCCGGGCTCGGAGGCCGCGGCTCCGAGCCCCATCACCACCCGCCCGACGATGAGCTGCGTGGAGGAGGTGGCCACCGCGGCCACCACCGATCCCATGCAGAAGACGCCCACCCCGATCAGCATCAACCGCTTGCGGCCGAACAGGTCACCCAACGTCCCGCAAATCAGCATGAGCGAGGCGAAGGTCAGGGCATACCCGCTCACCACCCACTGGAGCTGGGTGACCCCGGCGTGGAGGCCGGATTGGATGTTGGACAGGGTGGCGCTGATGACGGTGTTGTCCAGGAAGGTCAGGAACAGGATGGACATCAACACGGCCATGGCCAGGTGCGGCCGCTTGGGGGGCAGCTCCTCGCCGGAATCCGGGCGGAGGCGCGCCGGATCGTCGGCGTCGCCGGCTTGCGCCGGATCTTCGAGCCCGACGGCAAAGCGGCCGATGGTCTTCATGGCGTCCAGTGTTGTCCGTTCCCGCCGTCAGGTCGAGCACCGTCCGGCCGCGTAGAGGGATGTACCCCCTGGCCCAGACCCCGAAACCTGGAGATCAGGGCCGGGAAAGTGGTCGACGGAGGCCGGACAGTGGGCGGGCGGCCTCGGATACCGTGATGACATGACCCAGCCGACCCAGATCTCCGAGATCACCGCCGACGAGGCCAACTCGTTCGTCGAGTCCGGGGCGTACCTGCTCGACGTCCGGGAGGATGACGAGTGGGAGGCCGGACACGCCCCATCGGCTGTCCATATCCCCATGGGGCTGGTTGCCGAGCGGCTCGCCGAGATCCCCACCGATCGGGCCGTCGTCTGCGTCTGCCGGTTGGGCGGCCGTTCGGGGTCGGTGGCCACCGCCTTGCTGGAGGCCGGTATCGACGTCCACAATCTCGACGGAGGGATGACGGCCTGGGAAATCGCCGGGCTGCCGGTGGTCACCGACGACGGCACCCCCGGTCAGATCACCTGAGCGGGAAGTGACCAGGACGCCATCCGGATGACCGTCTACCTCGACGACTGGCGCCAGCACGCCCATCTCGGACCGGTCAACGACCGGTGGTCACATCTGGTCGCCGACACCCACGAAGAACTCCATGCCTTCGCCGAGCAACTCGGCATGCGTCGGACGTGGTTCCAGTACAACCATCGTCGCCCCTACCAGGCCCACTATGACGTTCCGGAGCGATTGAGGGCCGACGCCCTCGGGCACGGAGCCGTGCCCGTCACCTGGCGCCAGATCGGCCGCATGATGCGCGACCGCCGCACCGCCGCCTCCGAGGCGGCCTCCCCCCGGGCCGTCTGAGCCGAAGGTGGGCTCCATCGACCCCCGCACCCCGGTCCTGGTCGGGGTGGGCTCTGCCTTCGAAGCCGCCGAGGCCACCCAACTGATGACGTTGGCCCTGCAGGAGGCGGCTCGGGATGCCGGCGCCCCTGGCCTGCTCGATGCGATCGACCGGGTGGCGGTGCCTCAAGGCAGCTGGGACTACCCCGACCCGGGTCGACTGGTGGCCGAGGGCGTCGGCGGCGCCCGGGCCCGCACCCATCTGGTCGAGCTCGGGATTCCGCAACAGAGCCTCATCAACGAGGCGCTGTCGGCCATCCTCAACGGCTCGTCGGAAGTGGCAGCGGTGGTGGGCGGCGAAGCCAAGCGATGGGCCCGGGGGCCGGATGCCGTCGAGACCGGCCAGCCCGGCGCGGTCCCTGACGTGATCCGCCGTCGCACCGGCACCCTGCTCGAGCCGGTGGAGGTGGCCACCCGGTTGTGGGACCCGGTCCAGCAGTACGCCATGATCGACAACGCCCTCCGGGCCGCCGACGGGTTGTCGATCGAAGCCCACCGGGATGAAGTGGCCGAGTTGTGGGCCCGGTTCAACCTGGTGGCCCAGGGGAACCCGCGGGCCGCCTTCCCCCACCCCATGACGGCCGAGGAGATCGGGCGCCCCTCGCCGGGCAACCGACCGCTCGCCTTCCCGTACAACAAGTGGCACTCCACCCAGTGGACGGTGAATCAGGCCGCCGCGTTGCTCTTCTGCTCGGCAGAGGCGGCCCGGCGGTTCGGGATCTCGGCGGATCGGTGGATCTTCCCCCGGGTGGGGATCGAATCGAGCCAGGCGGTATCGCTGCTCCGCCGGGAGCGACCACACACCTGGCCGGCCATGGGGGTCCTGGGCCAAGCGGCGGCGGACCGGATCGGCCGCCCGATGGCCGAGGCCGAACTCATTGAGGTCTACAGCTGCTTTCCGGCCGCAGTGCGGGTGCAGCAGCGCGAGCTCGGTCTCGACACCGAGGGCACACCGACGCTGACCGGAGGAATGGCCTTTGCCGGTGGACCGTTCAACAACTTCGTCTTGCAGGCCACCGCGGCCATGGCCAGTGCCCTCCGGACCGAGCCGGACTGGCTGGGCGTCGTGACGACGGTGAGCGGGCTCCTCACCAAGCCGGGCCTGGCGGTCTGGTCGGCCTCGCCCGACGGGCAGGCCCCGTTACTCGGGGATCTGGCCGACGAGGCGGCCCGGGCGTCCGGTTGGGTCGAGGTGATGGGGACCCTCGATGAGTACACCGGTCAGGCCCGGGTGGTCACCTACACGGTGACGCCGGACGGCTCTTCCGGGGCGGGTGACGACGACCCCCCGCGGTGGTCGCGCACGGTGGTGCTCAGTGACGCCGAGGACGGGCGGCGGTGCGTGGCCATCAGCGGGGATCCGGACGTGGCCGCCCAGGCCGTCACCGAGGAATTGATCGGCCGGACGGTGGCGTTGAAGGCCGGATCGTTCGTCATTTGACGGTCAGCGCCGCGAATGCGCCGCCTCCACCCGCTCGGACCGGGGAAGATAGCGATCTCAGCTGATTGCGGGTACGTCGAAACCGAGTGCCACCTCGGCTCATTGCCTCTCATCCCGTAGTTCAGCCTTCAATGCCGCCAGCTCATCCTCGATGTGGCTGGGAGAGGTGGATAGGGCCGGAGGAGGCGGGGCACCATGTATGGCGTTCCCTTGGGCATGTCTTGGGTCATCAGTGGGTTCCCGAAAGACCCAACCACACAGAAGGCCTCCCAAGATTCCGCCGATGTGTCCTTCGTAGCTGAGATGAGGTGCCGGAAAGAGCAGGGATAAGAAGGAGAAATAGTAAATCCCGACCACGAAGCCAATGACGAGGTCGACCTTATTGCGGTTGAAGAATCCGCGCACGATCACGTAGCCGAACCAGCCGAAAATGACCCCACTGGCTCCGACCGTGTCGGCGTTGACCGGGCTGACGGACCAGGCGAACAGGCCGCTGGCAATGATCACCGCAACCGTTACCCAAAGGAACCTTCGAATGCCCCTCAGAGCCGCCAAGAAGCCCAGGACGAGGAATGGAATCGAGTTTCCTTCGACGTGAACCCACGACCAATGAAGAAACGGTGCCGTGAATATGTACGGCAATGATGATCCAACGTGCGGTTCAATCCCATAGTTGATCGACAGCTTGTAGCCCAGGGCATTGTTGATGGCCTGGACAATCCACAGCAAAGTGAGCAGTCCAAGCACCATCCCCAAGGCGCTCTTGGCGCTACTTCTCCTTGTCGTCTGAGCGCCAGGTCCCGAGGTGCCCTCAGTGGAGCGTCGGACCCTGGGTGAAGACATGGGTATCAGCCTTACGGACAAGACCCGACTCATCCTCTCGCTTGACATATGCCGATATCAGAATATGATTGCACCATGGCACGAGCAGCGACGACGTCGGACGTCTTCAACGCGATCGCCGAGCATCAGCGCCGGGAGATCCTGGTGCTTCTGCGGGCGGGTGAGGGGGCGGTGAACGAGTTGGCCCAGGAGCTGGGGATGACCCAGCCGGGGGCGTCCAAACACCTGCGGGTGCTCAGGGAGGTCGGACTGGTGCGGGACCGCAAAGCAGGCAAGCAACGCCTGTACGGCCTTGACGCCCGCGGGCTGCGACCCGTTCACGAGTGGACCGGCGGGTTCGAGCGGTTCTGGAACGAGAGCTTCGACCGGTTAGACGAGTACGTGCAGGACCTCAAGCAGGCAAGGCAGGAGGAGTAGCTAATGAGAGCGACGGGACGAGGGGCGCGGACGCAGTCCGCGATGGACGACCGCGAGATCGTGATCTCCCGGGTCATCAGTGCCCCGCGGGAGCTGGTATTCGAGGCGTTCACCGAGGTGCGGCACCTGTCGCAGTGGTGGGGACCGGAGGGGTTCACCACCACCACGCGGGCGTTCGAGTTCCGAGTCGGCGGCGAGTGGGACTTCGTGATGCACGGACCGGACGGGTCGGACTACCAGGAGTGGATCTTCTGGACAGAGATCGCCCCGCCGGAGCGGATCGCGCTGCTGCACGGTGAGTCCCGCGGCGACCCGAACGCCTTCGAGTCGGTCTTGACGTTGGCGCCCGACGGGGCGGCGACCCGGGTCGAGATGCGCACGGTGTTCCCCAGCAAAGAGCTGCGCGACGAGGCGGTCGAGAAGTACCACGCGATCGAGGGCGGCCAGCAGACCCTGAGCAAGCTGGCTGACTACGTCCCCGAGATCGTTCGGAAGGGAGATAAGGGCTGATGGCCGGGAAGGTGTTCTTCAGCGTCTCGATGTCGTTGGACGGGTTCATCGCGCCCGGGTCCATCGGGGACTTGATGGGGCAGCAGTGGAAGGAACTGCAACAGTGGATCTTCCCGCAGCGGTTCTTCCGGGAGAACCTGAAGCTCGGCGAGGGCGGCGAGGAAGGGCGCGACAACGACATCGCGCAGGAGACGTTCGAGCGGACCGGCGCGAGCGTGATGGGAAAGCGGATGTTCGACGCCGGCGAGCAGATGTGGCCGGAGGAGGCGCCTTTCCACGCGCCGGTGTTCGTCGTGACGCACGAGAAGCGTGACCCCTGGGAGCGGCCGGGTGGGACCACCTTCCACTTTGTCAGCGACGGCATCGAGACCGCGCTCGACCAGGCCCGCGAGGCCGCCGGCGACCGAGACGTCCGCATCGCAGGCGGAGGCGCAACGATCCTGGAGCACGTGAACGCCGGCCTGATCGACGAGTTCTCGATCGCGCTCTCACCCGTGCTGTTCGGCTCCGGAATCCGCCTGTTCGAGGGCGTGGACGCGGGCCGCGTGGCCCTAGAGCCGGTCCGAGCGGAGCCGACGCAGCGGGTGACCCACCTGACTTACGCAGTCCGGGAGCGGTAACTGTCCTCGACCTCAGCGCTCTCCGCCGAGGTCCGGACCCATCAAGTTCATCCGGCCGTAACCGGGCCGAAATCTGAGGCGTCCATTCTCTCAAGGTGGGGGTAATCGGCAGCCGACCCTTGTCGAGGGAGGCGGAGTCAGACGACTACTTGACCTGGCACCGATCGATGGTCGCGGGCCGGCGCGCCGTCTTTGGCGTCGGGGGAGCCGATGGGCCCCCGGTCGTGTTCCTTCATGGGTGGGCCCTCGGAAGCCGGGCCTACAAACGGGCGATACGGCGGTTGACCTCCCGCGGATGCCGGGTGTTCGCCCCCGCCTTGCCCTCGTTTGGGGGTACGGCCGACCTTCCTTCCGACGAGATGAACATCGGTGGCTATGCCGACTGGGTGGCCTCGTTCATGTCCGAGGTTGGAATCCAGGAGCCGGCTCTGGTGATCGGCCACTCGTTTGGGGGTGGCGTTGCCATCAAATTGGCCCGAAACCACCCGGCGCTCGTCCGGTATCTGGTGCTGCTCAACGCCATCGGGGGTGTGGACGCACGGCGGCCGTGGGAGTGGGCAATGGGGTTCGGCCGGGAATTCTGGCCCCCTTCCGACACGCTGGAGTTGATGCTCGCCATGCGAGCCGATCTCGTGCCCAATTTCCTTCGAAATCCACTTGGATTGGCCCGGGCCGGCTTCCTCGCCCAGCGCGTCGACCTCCGTCTTGAGTTAGCCGAGCTGAAGAAGTCAGGGGTACCGGTGCTCGCGCTGACCGGTGACCGGGACACGGTGATTCCCCGTTCCGCGTTTGAGGCGGTGTGCAACACCGTGGGCGCCGATCGTCGGGTCGTTAGCGGCGGCCATGCCTGGTTACTCGTCGATCCGGACTCGTTTGGAGAGGTGCTTGCCTCCACGGTCGATGTGCAGGTGGCGGAGCACAAAGCGTCGAGGGCTGCCGACCGGAGAAGCGAGGTCGAGCGCCTGCTAAAGGGGACTCATCTCTCGAAGCGAGCTATCAAAGCCCTGCTGGGGTCGGCTGCCCCGCTGTGGCTCCTGAGCGATTCGGCACCGGCCCTGGCCGGTGATCTCGTGCTGTGCCGACCGAAGTTGAAAAAGGGCGAGGTGAGAGCTCTGGCCCGGCGCATCGAGGCCTCGACGTTGGTCCGGCTCACCATCGTTGCCCGGGATCGGCGAGGTCTGCTCGCCGACAGCGCCGCCGTCTTGACTGCCAGCGGCATGTCCATCGCGAACGCATCCGCGTCGACCTGGGAGCAGCAACATCTTGCCCTTCATTCATTCATCGTCGGGGGCGGTGCCCAGTTCGGCAGTGCGGCCTGGGACGCGTTGGGAAAGCAATTGCAGAACATGGTGGCAACCGACACGGCGCCGTCTCTGGGGCTCCGATCTCTCCGCCACGTGACGGTGACGGTCCAGGGAGCTGAGGATCGATCGATGGTGAGAGTGGTCGCTCCCGATGAGCAAGGTCTCCTGGCGGCAATCTGCCGGTACTTCCAGGTTCAGGGCGTCAACATCGAGACTCTTCAGGCACGCACCCAGAACGGCATTGCTGATGACACCTTCCTGGTGATTGGCGACGTCGACGCCGAGGGTCTCAAGGCCCACCTCGAAAGCCCATCAGCAGCGCTAGGAGCCGAAGAGGCCGCCCTCCCATCGAAGAACCTGGTGGCCGAGACCGCACGGTAGAGGCTTCCCGCTCCCGGCCCGGAGCTCGGTTCAGATCGCGGAACTCCCGTCGCCGCATGCCTCTCCGGAGTCGCTGATATCGCTGCCATCGTCGGTGCCGCTCACGATGGACAGCGGGCGCGACTTCGACCACGCCTGTTCGAGAGCTGACAGCAACACATCGGGAGTTTGGGCACCGGGGACCCCGATCGCCCGATCGATCACGAAGAAGGGCACCGCGCTCGATGCCCAGTTCCCCGGCGAGTTGCTCGTCGGCCCGGACCTCGTCGGCGAAGGCGCCGTTGTTGAGGGCGGCAGCTACCTCATCGGTGTCGAGTCCGATTTCCTTGGCCACCTGCTCAAGAGCGGCTCGCTCGCCGATCGGCACGCCGTGGGTGAAGTAGGCGGCCATCAGGGCTTCCTTGGCGGCGCCACCGAGGCCCTGGGTAGCCGCCAGGTGAATGAGGCGATGGGCGTCGAAGGTATTGCCGGATTTGGCGTCGCCCCACCGGAAGTCGAGCCCCACCTCGGTGGCCACGCCGGTCACCCGGTCGGTGGCAGCCTGAGCCTGATCCTCGGTCATGCTGTACTTCTTGGCCAGCAGCTCCTTGGTTGACAGCTGGCGCCGGGTCGGGGCGTTCGGATCGAGCTCGAAGCTGCGCCACTCCACGGTGACCTCGTCCCGATGCGGGAAAGACGCCAGAGCCGTCTCGAATTGCCGCTTCCCGATGTAACACCACGGGCACACCACGTCCGACCAGATCTCCACCAGCATGTTCGGGTCCTCAGTTCTTCCGATAGACGCCATCCCGCGGCTCTCAGATGGGATCTGTGGTTGATGGTTGTCATGCTGCCTTGTTTCTCTTGTAGCTGTCGAGGACTTGGGCTGGGGTCCGACCGGCCATGTAGTCCCCGTGGTTGCGACGACGGTGGTGGTAGGTCGTGAGCCACGAATCGGTTTCGGCCTGGAGCTGGCGGATCGAGCTGAAGCGCCGGCGGTGGAAGGCCGGGCGCCAGCATTCCTGGAGGATGGTGCCGTGAAATCGCTCGCAGACGGCGTTGTGGTTGGGCGAGCGGGCCGGGATGCGCTCATGGCGGAGTCCCTTGGCCACCAGATGGGCCCGGAACCCCGAGGCAACGTATTCGGGCCCATTGTCCGTCAAGACCGCCCGGACCGTGACGCCCAGGCGCCGGTAGGAGCGCAGTACGTGGTCGATGAAACGGACGGTGTGGGCGCCGGTGACGGGGCCGAGGACGATCATCACCACCGCCCAGCGGGTGAAGACGTCGATGGCGGTGAGCTGGTACACCTTGCCCACCCCCTTCAGCTTGCCGACGTAGAAGCTGTCCAAGCAGACGAGCTCGCCCGGACCGCCGGCGGCCAGACAGAAGCCGAGGGGCTCGTCTTTGCGCACCGCCTCGGTCAGAAGTCCAGTGGTGGCCGCAGTGATGGCGGCCGCCTTGGCCAACCGCTGGCCCCGCTTCCCCAGACCATGGGTGACCAGGATCTTCTGCACCGTCGACTTGGCGATGGCAAAGCCCCGGTCGCCGAGACGATCGGCGTACTGGCGACAGCCGATGGTGGGCTCGAGGACGGCCAGGGTGAGCAGCTCTTCGACCACGTGGGTGGGGGTGGCCCCGGGCATCTGGGGCTTCCGCCGCGCCTTGGGCATGAGGGCGTCGAGACCGTACTGGTCGGCCAGGCCCTTCCATTCGTAGTAGCGGGTCCGGGAAATGCCGAAGATCCGGCAGGTCTCAGACACATTCTCCGTTTGGGCGGCATGGTCCAACACGGCAATGCGTCGCTGGTAGATGATCTCTGCTGGTGTCACGGTGATGGGCTCCTTGGCTCTTTGGAAGGAACCACAGAGTCCATCGCTGTGACCCACCTGGTGGTGGATATGCAACCTCAACCCTCTAGAGTGTGGAACGTTGGGCTCCGGAGGGGTATTCCGGGTGCCCGGCCAGGCAGGCAATGGCACGTGACAGGATGGTGACCCGACCACCCGGATGAAGGAGCCCCGACATGCTCGATGACCACGCCCGTTCGAGCGTTCATCCCATCGATGAGGCCATCGACGAGGCCGAGAAGGAGTCGTTTCCGGCCAGCGATCCCCAATCCTCGTGGGCGGGTCCCGACCCGGTGGCCCGGCCTCCAGAGTCAACGACCCCGGCGTCGGGCGGTCCTTCCACCACCAATAGCCGAGGGTCATCCGGTCCCGAGACCACTCCTCGGGCGTGACGGTAGGCGGCGATGAACGGGAACATCCTCACCGTGGAGCGGACCATTGCGGTTCCACCGGCAGCCGTCTTCAACGTGGTGGCCGATTCCGGCCAACACACCTTGTTCGACGGGTCGGGGATGCTGCAAGGCGCTCCGGCGGGACCCTCGCAGCGCCTGGCCCTGGGAATGACGTTCGGCATGAACATGAAGCTCGGAGTCCGCTATTCGACGGTGAACCGGGTCGTCGAGTTCGAGGCGGACCGGAAGGTCGCCTGGAAGACCGGCCCCGAGGGGACCTGGGGACATCTGGTCGGCGGGAGGGTCTGGTCCTACGAACTCGAACCGGTAGAGGGCGGGACCCGGGTACGGGAGAGTTGGGACATCACCACCGACCATCAGCGGGTGCTCTTGAAGTTGGGAAATATCTACTGGAACAAGACGAGAAGGGATATGGAGCGGACGTTGGCCCGGCTTGACCAACTGTTGACCAGCGATCCCGCTGCTATTGGGTAGCGGCGGCTCCGGACCGGAACCAATCGAGCCCGGGGGGCTAACGTGCCGTGCCATGGTTCTCGAGCATGCGGTGATCAACATCCGTCCTGGGACAAATCAAGCGTTCGAGGCCGCGCTCGGTGAGGCTCAGGCGGTGGTGGCAGAATCCGACGGGTTCGTCTCCTTGCGGCTGCATCGAGGCATCGAAACGCCCGACCAGTACGTTCTGTTGATCGAGTGGAAGACCCTCGAAGACCACACCGTCGGATTCCGGCAGTCCGAACGCTTCACCCGGTGGCGGGCGCTCATCGGGTCCTACTTCGAGGCGCCTCCTGAGGTCGTCCACCTGGCGGCTGTCGAGGGCCTGGCCTGATGGGACTGCTCGAGGGTCATCAGGCGCTGGTCACCGGAGCCGCGTCGGGAATCGGTCGGGCCACCTGCCTCCGATTGAAAGCCGAGGGTGCCACCGTGGCGGTGTTGGACATCGACGGCGATGCCGCTGCGGCGATGGCGGCCGAACTCGGAGACGCCCCGATGGTGGTGGCCGATGTCTGTGACAGTGAGGCTATGGCCGCGGCGGTACCGCTGGTCGCCGCACAGTTGGGCGGCCTGACCATCCTGGTCAACAATGCCGGTGTCGGGAACGTCAAGCCGATGCACCGCTACACCGATAGCGAGTACGAGCGGATCGTCGACGTGTCCATGAAGGGGACCTTCATCGGCATCCGAGCTGCCGCCCCGGTCATGCTCGAAGCCGGCCGGGGATCGATCGTCAACCTGGCCTCGATCAGCGGGATGCGGCCGACCCGGGGCGAGGCCCCCTACGCCGCCTCAAAGGCGGCGGTCATCGCCCTCACCCAGTCCGCCGCCCTCGAGTACGGGCCCACCCTCCGGGTGAACTGCGTCTCTCCGGGCCTGATCGAAACCCCGTTGACCGCCCCGATCATGGGTGACGAGAAGATCCGGGCCGGCTTCGACCGGAAGACTCCGCTGGGCCGGGTGGGTACCGCCGAGGACGTGGCGTCGGTGATCGCCTTCCTCTGTTCGGACATGGCCGCCTACGTGACCGGCATCAACCTCCCGGTCGACGGTGGGAGCCTCCTCCCGTCCGCCCAGGTCGACGGGGTGCTCTCCGCCATCCTCGCGTTGTACGACTGAGCGCTACCGCGCCGCGCCTGGGCCCGCCGTCAGGCCCGGTCGGCCACCCCCATCGCCGCCCGGAGGTGGTCGGCCAGCTGGTCGAGGGAGGTGCGGGCGTTGAGCCCGCTGGTCGACGGCATCAGGTAGACCGGGCGTCCACCCAGGCGGGCCTCCTGGAGCCCGGGCTGGGCTCGGGGGTCGGCGGCCACTCGCCACCCGCCCAGTCCGACCAGGCACACCGCCTTCGGTTGCAACCACTCCACCAACCGCTCCAGGCGACCCAGGCCCTGGCGGTACTCGTCGGGAATCACCTCGCCGGCGGTGCGGGTGGGGCGCTTGACCAGATCGGTCATGCCCATGCCGTGGGCTCGGAGGGCATCGAGGGAATCCCGGTCCTTGGTCACCAGGCCGCTGGCCAGCGCCGCCGCCCAGAATCGGTTGCCCGCTTTGAAGTACCCCTGGTTGGCGTCGGCCGAATGAAAGCTGGGATTCGACCCGCACATCAGGAGGCGCATGCCCGGCCCGACCGTGTCGGCCAGGGTGCGGGCCCGCACCGCCGAAAGTCGCAGCTCGTCGCCGGACACCGCCACCGAGCCTTCGTCGACGTCGAACCCGGCGCCGAGCATCACCTCCATCAACCGCTCCGGCATCCACGAGGCGAAGAAGCGACCGACCACCTCATCGTCGCCGAGGTCGTTGCCTTCGTAGTCGCCGTGGAGGACCTGGAGGTCGAACGGCGCCCCCACTGCCAGCACTCGGTGGAGGTCCCACAGAGCCATCGGCAACCGGTCGCGGGCGATGTGGTGGTGGGTCATCCACGACCAGGCTCCGGACATCGATTCCCGGGCCAAGGGGAGGGCTTCGATGTCGCCCTGGAGGTAGAGGGCGTCGGGTACCCGGGACCGGCACTCGTCGAGCATCGGGGCCGACGCGTTCGAGCCCGATCACCGGCCTTCCGAGAAGATCGGTATACCGCCCGGCGCCGCACCCGAGATCGAGGCGAATCGATCCGGCGCCGACCTTGTCGGCGAACCGTTTGGCGTCGGCCCGGCGGCGCGGGGTGCGGTGGCTGGCGGCCCACTCGAGGCCGCGGTCGTTGTAGGTGTCGACAGTGGCCCGGTGCACGGACGCTGATGCTAGGACGCCGGACCTGTCACCGTGACCAGGGTGCCGATCGGGGTCAGCGGCCATGTCTCGGCGGCGTCGGCGATGGCCATCTCCACGCACCCATTGCTCTGCGGACTGCCGTAGCTGCCTCGCACGAAGCCGTGCAGGGCGTCGCCACCGTTGAAGTAGGCGGCCCAGGGGACGGCAGGATCGTCGTAGGTCGAGCCGTCCGGGTTGGTGCCCTGCATTCTCGAGGAGGTCACGTGTTCGAACACCGGGTAGGTGCCGTCGGTGGTATCGGCTCCAGGGACCCCGGTGTTGACCGGGATGGCCGCGAACTGGACCGCGCCGTTGTTGTAGAGGGTCAGGTTTTCCGGGAGGTTCTTGGAGACGAGCACATAGGTGTACGGATTGGCGTTGGTCTTCCCGGCGGCGGCGTCGGTCACCAGCGCCGTCCACACCTTCTGGCCGGCCAAGCCGTCGACAGTCAGTCCGTGCTGGTTCTCGAAATTCATCACCGCTCCCTTGGTGATCACGTTCTCGGAGCCTTCCGTCCACAACGCCATCAGGTCCGGGGGGGTGCCCGGCCACTTCCAGGCGAACGTCCCGGGCTGGGGCATGAACGTCTCGGCCGGCGAGCTCAGCGGGGCGCTGGGAGTGAACGACAACGGCAGGTAATTCTCCTGGGCCAGGAGTTGTTGCAGCCGCTCGGTGCTGGCCTGGCCGATGGTGAAGGTGACGGTGAGCGGCGTGGCCAGCTCCCCGCCGGCCGCCCCCCGCAACCCGCTGGGCCCGGCCGGGAAGGTGAGGTACTCGACGGTGGTGGGCAAGAAGGCGGAGCTGGGGACGAAGGTGGCGAGGGTGGCGCTGGTCTTCTTCCAGGTCCCGGCCACCGGTGGGGCCAGAGCCGGCATGGCGGCGACGCTGGCGATCGGCGCCGACAACTGGACGGCGACGGTGGTGTCAGTGGGGACGTTGGTGGCGCCGGACGCCGGGGTGGTGGAGACGATGGTCAGGGGTGGGGCGGCGACGGTGGACGACGTGCTGGTGGAGGACGAGGCGTTGTTGGAGTGGTCCCGATGGGTCGCCACCAGAACCGCCGCGACGGCGACGATGACCACGACGACCGCAGCCCCCCCGATGAGGAACGGCCGACGCCGGCGGGGGGCGGGACCAGGATCTTGTAGTCAGCCATAGCTTCCCGTCAGAGGATCCGGAAGGTCATGCCGGCCCGCTCGAGGCGGCCTCGGAGGGTCCCACCCATGGCGATGGCCGTGGTGACCTGGCCGGCGGAGGTGGGCAGGTCGTCGTGGACGAGGCAGAGTGCGGCCTCGCTGATCATCTTGGACGTCTCGGTGTAGCCGGGGTCGCCGCCGGCCACCTCGGTGAGCACCTGCTTTCCCCCTCCCTCGCCGACGAACCTCACCGAGAACCACGCCGCGGCTCGCTGGGCCTCGGTGGGGCCGGAGCCCGGCGGCCGCAACTTGAGCAGGGCTTCCCGGGCCGTTCGGAGGTGGGCGAGTCCGAACAGCGCCCCGGCCCCGAGGGCGATGCCGGCCCCGGCCACCGGGTTGGACACCGCCATCTGATGGCAGTAGCAAAAATCCGGCCCGTAGCGGGCGAGGCCCCGAGCGGACTGCACCACGATCTCCGGATCGATGGTCGGCATCGGCAGCACCCAGCCGTCGCCGTCCGGGTTCTTGCCGAAGCGGGCGGTGACCGCCCGGGCCTTCCGGCCCTGGGGCATGGGTTCGATCTGCATCCGCTCGGCGTGGACCAACTTCGCCGGACGATACCGGGACAGGATGGTGAGAGCCGATGCCGCGGTTCCGCCCGAGAAGGTGCCTTTGACTCGCACCGTCCCGGTCACCGTGAGGGGGACGCCCTCGGGAAGCTGCTCCACGGTGAACTGGGCGCCGAGGTCGTGGGGCATGGAGTCGAATCCGGCGGCGTGGATCAACCGGGCACCGGTGGACGCGGCGGCGGCGTGATACTTGAGGTACATCAGGTCGAGGAACTCGGGCTCGCCGGTCAGGTCGAGGTAGTCGGTGCCGGCCACTGCGCAGGCGGCGACCACCGGCTCGCCGTGCTCGATGTACGGCCCCACCGTGGTGATGAGCACCCGGGTGGACTCGGCCAACGCCCGGATGGAGGGTGGATCGGTGACGTCGACCCGGGCCACTCCGACGTCTCGACCCAGGTCTTCGGTGACCGACGTCAGCTTGCCCGGATTGCGACCGGCCAGGACGATGCGGGTAGAAGCCGGCGCATGTTCGTCGAGATAGCGGGCGATCAGCCGACCGGTGAACCCGGTGGCCCCGAGCAGCGTTATGTCGTTGGGGCGATTGGAGTCCGTCATAACTGCCGATGTTACCGAGTTGTCCCCGCCTGCCCGGGTCGGCCTCGGTCGCCCTTGATGAAGTGCAGCGCGGTCCGATTACTGTGGAGTCGAAGGGAGTTTGGGTATGACGACTGCCGAATTGCTGCGAGACGCCTTCGAGCGGATCCACGAGTTGGTGCATCACGCCGTCGATGGTCTGACCGGCGACCAGCTGTGCTACCGCCCCGACAAGGATGCCAACTCGATCGCCTGGTTGATCTGGCACCTGACCCGCATTCAAGATGACCACCTGGCCGCGGTGGCTGACACCGAACAGGCCTGGACATCTGACGGTTGGTTCAATCGGTTCGGGCTTGATGTCGATCCGGAAGAGACCGGGTACGGACACGGCACCGACGACGTCGCCAAGGTGAGGGTCACCTCGGGGGAGCTGTTGATCGGCTACCACGATGCCGTCTTTCAGGCCTCCACCCAATTCGTGTCCAGGCTGACCGATCCGGAGCTGAGCCGGGTGGTCGACGACCGGTGGGATCCCCCGGTCACCCTCGGGGTGCGGCTGGTCAGTGTGATCTCCGACGACCTGCAGCACGTCGGGCAGGCCGCCTACCTTCGCGGGCTGGCTACCGGGTAGCAAGCTGGCGGCGGTTGTCGCCTGGCTAGTCTGACCGTCGTGAACGACGATGACCGGCCCGACGGATTCGACGGCGAGGCGATCGCCATGGCCACCCTGACCAGTGCGGCCGGATTCCGAGGCGAGGTGCGGGCCGGCTCTCACCGATTCGTGGCCGACGAGGGGCTGGAGGTGGGCGGGAACGACGAGGGTCCGAACCCGTACCAGCTCCTGATGGCCGCCCTCTGCCAGTGCACCTCGGCGACCCTGCGCATGTACGGACAACGCAAGGAGTGGGACCTGGGGGAGATCCGGGTGCGGTCCATCTTGATGCGGGAGGGCGAAGGAGCCACCAAGAAGGAACACGTTGAGCGATCCATCCGCTTCGGGGTGGAGCTCACCAGTGAGCAGACGGAACGGCTGATGGAGATCGCCGACCGGACGCCGGTCACCCGCACGCTGGTCGCCGGGATGACCATCCACACCGTGTTGGGCTGAACGGTGGGCGCCTGTCCGACGCTCACCACCGAGCGGCTCATCCTCCGACCGTTCCTAGAGTCCGACCTCGATGGTTTCACCGAGATATTTCTGTCCCCGGAAGTGCATGCGGCTTTGCACCTCCCGGAATCGTTCTCGCGTGCGGACGCCTGGTCGGGCATGGTCAGCTGGCTGGGTCAGTGGGAGCTTCGGGGAACCGGGCAATGGGCGGTGGTCACCAAGGCGAGCGGAACTCTGGTGGGTCGGGCGGGCCTCCATCGGCCGGAGCGTCCGGATTGGCCCGGCATCGAAGTCGGCTGGGTCCTCGATCCCCGTCAATGGGGACACGGGTACGCCACCGAGGCCGGCAGCTGTGCGGTCGGTTACGCCTTCGAGGTGATCGGGGCCGAGGAGGTGTTCAGCGTCATCCTCCCCGAGAACCGGCGATCGGAGGCGGTGGCCACCCGCCTGGGTTTCACCCTGGTCGAACAACGGGTCATGTCCCATTTCCCCGAGTCGCCTCACGGGATCTGGCGACTGGGCCGCGACGAGTGGGAGTCACGGGCCTGACTAGCGCAGATGGAGCCCGCCGTCGACCAGCACCACGTCGCCGGTGACGTAGGAGGAGCGGATCAGGCCCACGATCACTTCGGCGACATCCTCGGAGGTGGCGGTCCGACGCAATGGCGCCTGGGCGTTCACGAACGCCCGGACGGTGTCCCACTCCGCCGTCCACGGGGTGTCGACCAACCCCGGAGCCACCGCGTTCACCCGGACATCGGGACCCAGGGTATTGGCCAGCAGCCTGGTCATGTGGGAGAGCGCCGCCTTCGAGCAGGCGTAGGGGATGGAACTGCCGGTCGGACGTTCCCCGGCGATCGAGGACACGTTGACCACCTGCCCTCGCCCCGAGGCGGCCAGGTGGGGGACCGCCGCCACCGTCAGCTGCCAGGTACCGATCACGTTGACATCGAAGATACGCCGCCATATCTCCGGGCTGGCGGCTTCGAGGTCCCCGTGGGGGATGACCTCGGTGACACCGGCGTTGTTGACCAGGACATCGAGGCGCCCGTGCCGTTGGACCACGGTGTCGATCAGCCGGTGGGCCTGTTCGATGTCGGCCACGTCGGCCTGGACGTAGTCTGCCCCGGGGAGTGCTGCCGCCAGCGCTTCGCCGGCCGCCACCGAGCGCACCGAGTTGATCACCACGGTGGCGCCTTCGGCGGCCAGCCGGTAGGCGGTAGCCGCGCCGATTCCCGACGACGAGCCGGTGATCAGCGCCACCTGGCCGTCGAGGAATGGCCCGGTGGCGGCGCCGGCGGGGGTGGAGATCTCGGACATTGGAGGAGTGTAAGCCGATGAGTGGCGTACGGTCTGTCCGTGCGACTGGTGAGCATGCTGGACGACGGGATCCGGACCGGCCGGGTGGTGGGCGACGAGATCGTCGATCTCACCGATCCGGTCGTCGGGCTTCCCGGCGACATGGTCGCGTTGTTGAGTTTGGGGCCTGACGCCGCCGACGCGCTCGGTCGGGCGCCGGCCACCGCCGCTCGCCGCCGGTCGATCGCCTCGGCCCCTCTTGTGGCGCCGGTGCCCCGCCCACCGTCGTTTCTGGCCATCGCCCAGAACTACGAGGCCCACAGCCGTGAGCTCGGTCGCCCCCCGCCGGAGTTCCAGACCTGGTTCGCCAAGCAGCCCACCTGTGTGATCGGACCCGGTGCGGGCATCGAGGTTCCCCGGGTGTCGACCCAGGTCGACTACGAGGGGGAACTGGCCATGGTCATCGGCCGACGGTGCCGCCACGTGCCCGCCGACCGGGCCTTCGACGTGGTGGCCGGGTTCATGGTGGTCAACGATGTCAGCGTCCGGGACTGGCAGTGGCGGACTCCCACCATGATGCTGGGCAAGGGCTTCGACACTCACGGCCCCAGCGGACCCTGGCTGGTGACCCCCGACGAGCTCGGCGATCCACAACGGCTGTCGGTGCGCACCTGGGTCAACAACGAGCTCCGCCAGGACGGCAACACCGGCGACATGGTCTTCACCTGTGCCCAGATGATCGAGCACCTGTCGACCGCCTTCACCCTCGAGGTGGGCATGATCCTTTCGACCGGGACACCGGCCGGGGTGGGGGCGAGCCACGACCCGCCTCGTTGGCTCGTCGCCGGCGACACCGTGCGGATCGAGGTCGAAGGCATCGGTGGGCTGTCCAATCCGGTGGTCGACGAACCCGGCTCGGATCGGGACGGCCCCGCCTAGCCATGCCCGCTTCCTCCGCTGGTCCCGACCGGGTGCGGGTCACCTCTTCGCTCTCGATTCCACTTTCCGAGCTCCAGTTTCGCTTCACCCCGAGCGGCGGGCCCGGCGGCCAGCACGCCAACAAGGTCAATACCCGGGTGGAGCTCCGCTTCGACGTGGCCGGCTCTCCATCCCTCGGACCCCGCCAACGGTCCCGTCTCCTCCAGAAGTTGGGTTCGGAGGTCAGGGTGGTCGCCGATGACGAGCGGTCCCAGGGGCGCAACCGCCAGCTGGCGGTGACACGGTTCGCGGAACGGATGGCCGCCGCCCTCCATATCGACAAGCCCCGTCGTCCCACCCGGCCGTCCAAGGGAGCCAAGGAGCGTCGGCTCAGCGACAAGCGCCAGCAGTCCGAACGGAAACGAGCCCGGCGCCCGACCTTCGACGAGTGATCGAAGGGCTCAGGCCGACCACGCGGCGGCAGGCTCGGGGTCGGAAACGGCCGCGAGCCGCAACGCGCCCTCGGTCCGGAATCGACCGATGCCATCGAGCTTGACTCCCTCGTAGCCGCGGATGAGGTCGGGGAGCTCGCCCACCGCCGCCACCGGTGCCGCGCTCGCCGGGCTCAGATGGTCGATGGCGCAGCCGACCAGGTCGAGGTACTCGCCCACCAGCGCTCGCTCGGTCCGGCGCATCTTGGAGTGGCCGAAGGGATCGAAGGGTGTGCCCCGGAGGCGGCGGGCGGCGTGCAGCAACCAAAATGCCGGCCGGGTGGCCGGGCCGAGGCTGATCTTGCGGCGCAACCCCAGCCGTTTCAGCAACGGAGGTTGGAGCATGACCCGCACCCGGGCCCCCGGTCCGAACTCGTCGTTCAGCTTGCTCCGTTCCCAGGCGTCGAGGTGGAGCCGGGCCACTTCGTACTCGTCCTTGTAGGCCATGAGCTTGTACAGCCCGACGGCAAATGCGGCGGTGACCGGAAGGTCCGGGCTCGGCGCTTTGGCCTGCTCGACGGCCAGCACCGCCAGCACCTTGCGCAGATAGCTGTCGGCATACCGGCGGCTCTGATAGGCGATCAGATCGTCGACCCGTCGCTCGAGGGTGGGTCGCAGGCTGTCAGGGACGACGTGGCCGGCGAGCAGCCGCTGGGCGGCCTCTCCGGTCGGCGACGGCCTCCGGTCGGCCGGGGACAACGCCCGGCGGACGGCGGCCAGATCGATGACCGCCGCTCGCCCCCACCGGAAGGCGGCGAGGTTCGCCGGCACCGCGATCCCGTTGAGCCGGATGGCCTCTTCGATCGCCCCGGCGGTGATGGGCAGACACCCGTGCTGGAAGGCTGCCCCGGTGAGGACCATGTTGGTGGCGAGGTGGTCGGAGATCTTCTCGGCGATCCAGTCGGCGTCGAGGTAGAGGTTGTCGGCACGGCGAGTGTCACGCTCGACCCGCGCCACCAGCTTGCCTGGGTCGGGAAAGGTGACGGTGGAGTCGGTCACCATCCGGGCCGTGGCGACTTCGGCGGTGTTCATCACCGCCACCGTCCGCCGCCGGTCGGCGGTGGCCAGGGTGTTCGGATCGGCCGCCCCCAGGGGGTCGAAGGCGAGCAGGACATCGACGCTCCGGCCCCCGGCCCGGATGGCGGCATCGATCGGGTGGGAGGAGATGCGCAGGTCGGACATCACCGGGCCACCTTTTTGGGCCAGCCCGGTCTGCTCGACCCCGGCGGCGAAGTGCCCGTCGAGGAGGGCGGACATCTGGAGGATCCGGGAGATGGTCACCACCCCGGTCCCCCCAATACCGGGCATCCGGATGAGGAGGTCGTCGCCGGCAACCTTTTCGACCGGCTGCACCAACTCCATCGGCGGCTCGGAGACGGCCGAACGATTCGCTCCCGCCGTTGCCCGCCGCTTGGGGAAGACCTGGACGAAGGAGGGGCAGTCGCCCTGGAGGCACGAATAGTCCTGGTTGCATGACCCTTGGTGGATCACGGTCTTCCGGCCGAACTCGGTGTGGACGGGAACCACCGACAGGCAGGACGATTTCTCACCGCAGTCGCCGCACCCCTCGCACACCCGCTCGTTGATCCACAGCCGCATGGCTGGCGTCGGGAGCTTGTCGCGCTTGCGCAATCGGCGTTCCTCGGCGGCACAGCGGTCGTCGTAGATGAGCACCGTGACGCCGCCGACTGCGGCCAACTCCGCCTGGATCTGATCGAGCTCGTCGCGGTGCCTGACCTGGGCGATGGCGTCGAGGGCGACGCCCCGGTAGGCGGTGGGATCGGGCGTGGCCACCACGATGCGCTTCACCCCTTCGAGCGCCAGGGACCGCGTCAGCTCGGGCACCGGCATGATGCCGACCGGGTCCTGGCCGCCGGTCATGGCCACCGCCTGGTTGTAAAGCAGTTTGTAGGTGATATTGGCCCCGCTGTCCACCGCCGCCCGGACGGCCAGGGAGCCGGAGTGGAAGAACGTCCCATCGCCGAGGTTCTGGACGAAGTGGTTGTCGTCGGTGAACGGGAACAGCCCGTTCCACTGCGCGCCCTCGCCCCCCATCTGGGTGAAGCCGACCGGTTGACCCCGACCGTGGGGGTCGAGTGACGCCATGATGTGGCACCCGATCCCCATCCCGACGAGGGCATCGTCGCCGGCCTGGGTTGAACGATTGTGCGGACACCCTGAACAGAAGTAGGGCGTCCGGGAGGCCAGGGGAGCCGTACCCACCCGGAGCCGCTCGGTCGCTGTCCAGTCGGGCCACATGGTGGCGGGCGGCCTGGGGAAGTTCGTCCCCGAGCCGGGCGGCCAGGACCCTGGCCACCAGGTCGCTGGTCACCGCCGAGTGATCGAGGACCAGCGGACGGCCCTCGGGGTCGCGCTTGCCCACCACCCGCGGCGTGTGGCGGTGCCGGTAGAACGCGTCTTTCACCTGGGTCTCGAGGAATGCCGTCTTGTCCTCTACCACCACCACCTCTTCGAGCCCGCCCAGCAATCGTCTCAGGTTCTCGGGATCCCCCGGCCAGAGCATGGCCACCTTCACCAGCCGGATGCCCAGCCTCTCGAGTCCGTCCTCATCGATCCCGAGGTCGACCAGGGCCCGGCGGACGGCGGCGTAGGCCTGGCCGGAGGCGATCAGCCCGAGGCGGGGACGGACCGGCTCGTAGGTGATCCGGTTCAATGAGGTGGCGGCGGCGTACTCCGCCGCCCTCGGGAGCCGCACTTCCATCAGGTCCTGCTCGGCCGCCATCGACTGGGCCCCGAGCAACGTCGCGGGTCGCCACTGGCGGGAGGGGTCGGGGGCGGGGATCCACCCGGCCGCGTCGGTGAGGTCGACGGTGCCGGCCCCATCGGCGACGTCGGACACCACCTTGACGGCCGACCAGGTGCCGGCGAAGCGGGAGAGGGCCACCGCGTGGAGCCCGAGCTCGCGGATCTCGGCGACGGTGGACGGCGCCAGCAGGGGAACCATCAGGCTCTGAGCCATCAATTCGCACGAGCTCGGGACGGTCGACGACTTGCAGGTCGGGTCGTCGCCGATCCAGGCGACCGCCCCCCCGAGCGGCGCCGTCCCCGACAAGTTGCCGTGTCGGATGGCGTCGGCCGCCCGGTCGAGCCCCGGATTCTTGCCGTACCAGAATCCGGCCACCCCGCGGTGGCGGCGTCCGGGGAGCTCGACGAGGAGTTGAGTGCCGGCCACCGCGGTGGCCGCCAGTTCCTCGTTCAGGCCGGGGCTCATCACGATGCCGGCCGCGTCGAGCAGGGCTTGGTTTCGCTGCATCTCGAGGTCGAGACCGCCGAGTGGGGAACCTTCGTAACCGCTGACGAACGCGGCGGTGTCCAAGCCCCGACTGATGTCCAGACGACGCTGGTCGAGGATGGCTCTGACGATGGCGTCGATGCCCGACAGCAGGACCCGCCCCTCGGGCTCGGAGTACTTGTCCTTCAGCGTCACCCGGCGTTCGGGGTGGATTGGGCGCGGAACCAGGTCGATGACGCTATCGGTGCCTCCAAATTGCCGTTCTCTTCCTGATTCTTCGTCCGACTCCTGGCGCCGCGGAGCCCGCCGGCCTGGACGCAGTGGTGGTCGGAACGAGATGGTGGACATGGCCGGCTCAGAGGGGTACGGAAACCGGGTGCCCGAGCCGGTCGGTGGCCATCTCCTCGGCGATGTCAAGAGGTGAACGCCCGCAGGCATCGGCCCGTTCGAGGACCTCGGCGGTTCGATGACCGATTTCCATCACCATTTCCCCTAACTGTTGATGATCCCACCCTGACCGGATCGCATGGATGTGAATGACTCCTCCGGCATTCAGCAAGAAGTCGGGCACGTAGGTGATCCCCGCAGCGGCCAGCTCGGCGGTGCAGGATCGCTCGGACAGCATGTCGTTGGCCGCACCGGCCACGATGCGAGCCCCAAGGTTTGGCGCGTCGGCGGCGGTGATCACCTGGGCCTGGGCGCAGGGTGCCAGCACGTCACAGGGGATGGCGAGCGCCTCTTCGGGCTCCACCGATCGGCCTCCTACCGACGCGGCGACCCGTTCGGATCTGTCGGGATCGATGTCGGTCACCAGCACGTCAGCGCCGGCATCGGCCAGCCGGAGCGCGAGGCTCGAGCCGACGTGGCCGACGCCCTGGACGACGACCCGATGTCCATCGAGATCGGTGTGATCGAGGTGGCGGACCGTGGCCACGATGCCGGCGTAGACCCCGAGGGCGGTCCACGGCGACGGGTCAGCATGGCTGCAGGCCACATCCGGGACCACCGTCCCGATCACGGCCAGATCGTCGATGGAGGTCCCCATGTCGACACCGGGGATGTAGACGCCGTGAAGGTCGGCCACCATCCGCCCGAAGGCCCGCAGCACCGCGGTCCGATCGGCCCCGTCGTCGCGGCTGAGGATGACCGACTTGGCCCCTCCGTAGGGCAGGTCCGCCAGCGTGTTCTTCAGCGTCATCCCCCGGGCCAGCCGGCTGGCCTCGGCGACCGCGGCATCGAGGTCGGTAGAGGGCTTCCAGCGCACGCCGCCCAGGCCCGGCCCCCTGGTGGTGTCGTCGATGGCGATGACAGCTCGCATGCCGGTGGCCTGATCGTGGGCGATGGCCAGCCGCTCTGTCCGAACCTCCGCAACCGGGTCCGTCAACGTACTCACAGTTGAGGTAACGCCCATACGCCTATTTAACGGCGCGCCAGAGGTCGATAAATGAAAATTTTCAGCAAACGTGCACTCATACGCACTGGAATCCCGGATTTGGCATTGCAACCGCATCTATTGTGCGTTTTGGTGGACTCCACTACCGTTCCAGGCGTGGCCGAGCACGAGCTGGACGACACCGACCATCAGATTCTCGAGCTGCTTTCCCGCAATGCCCGGCGAACGATGGCCAACATCGCCGAGCGGGTCTCGCTTTCGCCATCCGCGGTCACCCGACGGGTCGAGCGGCTGGAGCGGGAGGGGGTCATCAGCGGTTACACCGCGGTCATCGACCATGCCAAGGCCGGCCGGCCGCTCCAGGCGTTCATGGAGGTTCGGTTTTCGGGGACGGCTGACCTCGAGGAGATCCGGGCGACCGCCGGCACCCTGCCCGAAGTGCTGGCCGTCTTTGCCACCGCCGGGGATCCCGACGCGCTGATCTGGCTCCGGGTGCCCGACGTGGAACGGCTCGGTCAGGTGATCGAGCAGCTCCGACGCAGCGGACGGGTCACCGGGACCAAGACGCTGATCGTGGTCGATACCTGGACGAGACACGTCGAGATCGACGAGTAGCCCACCGCGTTCTCCACCTGAGGTCCCTAGGTGGGCGGGTCAGGAGCCGAAGTGTCGATCAGCAGCCGGCGGCGAGCTCGACCGGCTCGGCCGGGTCCCATGCCTGGTCGAGGAGATCGGCGATCTCATTGGTGAGCCGCTCAGGCCGCACCCGGAGTTCGAGGACGGAGCTGGCTCGGACCAGGCGGGCGTTGGGCATCCGGCGGGCCAGCTGTTGGGCGTCGTGAAAGGCGTGGATACGGTCGGCGCCGTGCCCGATGACCAGGGTGGGCATACTCATGGCCTCCCGTTCATCGACGGTCGGGGTGATCGGACCGGCGAGAACCCCGTGCAGCACCGCGGCCGTCTCCTTCGGTTCGTTGGAGAGGGTGTTCATCAGGCTGTCGACGGAACCGACGCCGGTGCGCGGGAGGCGGCGCAACACGCTGGCGAACGCCCGCACCAGCGGGGCGGCGTAGTGCACGGCCAACAGCAGCGGGATGAAGGTGAGGGCGGCGGCCGGCATTGCCCACTCCAGCACCGGCATCTCGATGACCAGTCCCTGCACCCGTTCCGGAGACTGGGCGGCCACCGTCAAGGCGACGCTGGCTCCCAGTGACACGCCCCCGATTACCGCCGTATCGATGCCCAGATGATCGAGGAGGGCCACCACGTGGCGGGAGTAGGTGTCCATCCGGTGGAAGGACGCCCGCCTCGGCTTGTCCGACAGCCCGTGGCCGGGAAGGTCGAGGAGGATCACCCGGTTGCCCTTGGCGGCCAGGTCGGTGGCCAATCGGCGGTTGAGGTTGGCATCGAGGAGGATCCCGTGCAGGTAGACGAGCACCCTCGGCCCGTGGCCATGGATCTCGTAGTACAGGCGCTGGCCGCCCGAATCGAATTCCCCGACCTCGTAGGGGGCGGGAACCGGTGACATCTCCACGGGGATCACGTTATTGGTAACTCTCCGGTCACCGTTACCTTGCGCGTTGAGCTTCGCGCTCTGAGTTGTCATCGAGTGAAGCGTAGGTGCCCGGTCGCCGATTTGCCAGGACCGGGAGCTCGAGGCGGACCCGCCGCTGCAAGTCGAAATCGAGGTCGGCAACCACCACGCCGGGCGATGGGTCGGTCCGTTCGATGAGCACCGAGCCCCATGGATCGAGGATCATCGAATGGCCGTGGCAGACCGGCATCCCCGGGGGCAGCACTCCCACCTGATCGGCGGCGATGACGAATACCTGGTCCTCGATGGCGCGGGCCCGCAACAGCACCTCCCAGTGGCCCGGCCCGGTGGCGGCGGCGAAGGCGGCTGGAACCGCCACGATGGTGGCGCCACCGAGGGCCAGCGCCCGGTAGACCTCGGGAAACCGGAGGTCGTAACAGATGGAGAGACCGAGCACGGCGGGAGCGTCGGTGGCGCCCGGCCGGGACCGGAGCGGAACCAGGCACGTCGCGTCTCCCGGGGCGATGGTGTCCGACTCCCGATGGGCGGCGCCGGCCACACTGACGTCGAAGAGATGGATCTTCCGGTAGGTGGCGGCGATGTTCCCGTCGGGATCGACCAGACAGCTGGTATTGCTCAGCCGGGGTTCGGCAACGGGGTTGGCAGGGGTTCCGACCAGGGGCGCCTCGGGGAAGCTTCCCGCCAGCAACCAGATCCGGTGACGACGGGCGAGGTCGGAGGCCCAGCTCACGGTCGGGCCCTCCAGGGACTCGGCGTGGGCCCGGAGGTGGTCGGGGTCGCCCGCCACCGAGAAGTACTCAGGGAGCACCACCAGCTCGGCGCCGCCCGCCACTGCCTCTTTCACCAGTTCGGCCGCAGCACGCAGGTTGACGGCACGGTCGGCGGTCGCCGTCGTCTGGATGGCCGCAACCCTCATGCCGACATGCTACGGCGGTGACCAAACGGTCCCGGGGAGCACATTCGGACGGTCAGTCGACCTCAACGGACAGATGGATCCACCGTCTATACGTAATTGTCAATATGGCTTGGATCACAATGGATTTGAATGTTCATGAGAGGTCCGAGCTGCTGGGGGTGGGGAAGATGGTCGACGCCTGCCAGCAGGCCGCCGATCGCCTCGAGCCCGGGGCCTGCAGGTCACGGTGTGGGATGTGCGGGTGGCGGCTCTACTGGACGGGGCGATGGTAGAGGACGCCGACCGGCACCGGTTGGGGCTGAGCGCCGAGAACGGGATCGCCGATCGCGGTATCGGCGCCTCGATCGCCACCGCGGTCCGGGGTGCCGGTACCGGTCGCGCCCCACAATGGCTGCCCGGAAGAAGTCGACGGCGGCCGGATGGCGGTCGTCGAGCAGCCGCCGTTTGGTGGTGACCGGAAAGCCGCCGAGCACAATCGAGCTGTCGCGTCCTTCGGAGACTCAGACATCATCTGACCTCGCGGCCGTCACCGGTTGTGTCCGTCGCCCTTCGCCGTCCCACTTGAGAAGCGAGTGGGAATACCGAGCCGCGATTCGGAGTGCCTGGGTGTCCGAGTGCGAACGTTATTCTGTGCACCCTTATTCTGTGCACCCGCAAAGGATGGGCGAAGTGACGGAACCCACGTACGCCACGCTTGCCACCTTCCGGCTGGACCTAACACGCGAGGCCGAACAGCGCCGAGCGTCCGACAGCATCCCGGCTTCATCGCTGGAACTTGGGCCCTGGACAGAGACGCTTCCGAAAGCTTCGTCATGCTCACGTACGCGACCTGGGGCGCGGCCGAGTCGATGAGAGCGAACATCGTTGGCAATGCCGAGAACCAGCGCGCCGTTGGCATCGAGCTCGTAGATGTTCGAGTACTGGAGATTTCTGCGAGCGCGAGCGCCATCGATGCTTGAAGGGTGGGCCGCGGGGTCTCCAAAGTGTCGCTCCCGGGGTGGCCAGAACCGCGCGCCGAATACCGAAAGTTTCCGTGTGCCGACGCGCAGGATCGACGGTTCGGGCGCCAGTAGCGGCGCAAATGAGCTCCGAAGACAGCAGGCAATGCTGTCGGTCGCGGCGCTAGCTGTCGTCGGGCACAATGTCTGCCCGGGAGAAGGCGACGCCCGCAGGGTGTCGGTCGGCCAGCAGCAGCCGAGCAGCAACCGGGAAGCAACCGAGCAGAATCGAGCCGTCGTGTCCTTTGGAGACTCAGACATCATCCGCAGTGCCATCCGGGTGGAGGGGTTTCGCGACGAGGAGTTCGACTACCAGTTGATCAAGGCCATCGGGGTGGCCGACTACGGCGGCTCCACCGTCGGGGAGTGTCTGGCGGTGGCTGACGAGATCACCGACGGGAGCCCCCAGAGTTGGGCCCGGGGGTTCGACGAGTTGGCCCGTCGGGTGGAGGCGACCGCCCGGAGGTGCCTGGAGGCCGGTCATCGGGTGAGCGGGCGGGATCATCTGTTGCGGGCGTCGACCTACTACCGGACGGCGGAGTACTACGTGGACCCGGCCACCGAGGCGTCCTGGCGCACCGGCGAGCGGAGCCGGGCCTGCTTCGCCGAGGCCGGATCCCTGATGGAGCCGCCGGTCGAGCTGGTCGACGTGCCCTTCGACGGCTCCCGGTTGCCCGGGTATTTCCTCCGGCCGGGGTCGGGCGCCGGGCGAGGACCGGGTGCCGGCCGCCTCGGACGGCTCCCCACCCTGGTGTGCGTGGGTGGCTTCGACTCCAGTGCCGAAGAGCTCTACTTCCACTACGGAGCGCCGGGGGCGGAGCGGGGATGGAACGTGTTCGCCTTCGACGGGCCCGGACAACCCGGTTGCATGCGTCTCGACCCGGCGCTGCCGTTCCGACCCGACTACGAGGTTCCGATCGCCGCAGTGCTCGACGTGATCGGTGGCCGCGACGACGTGGACCCCGACCGGCTGGCGCTGGTGGGGGAGAGCTTCGGTTCGTACTTCGCCGCCCGCAGCGCCGGCAACGATAAACGGGTCCGGGCGTTGGTGGCCAATCCACCCATTGTCGACATGCGCAGTTACATGGAGGCGTGGGTGGGACGCGACGTCTTCGGGATGACCCGGGACATCCGGCCCGAAGACGTGGCCGGGGTGCCCGAGGACCTCATGCCCAAGCAGATGCAGTGGGGGATCGAATCCATCTGCCGCCGGTTCGGGGTGGCGTCGTTCTCCGCCTGGCGGGAGGCCATGGCCGGGTACCGGCTGGGCGAGGTGCTCGGCGCCATCCGGTGTCCGGTGCTCGCCCTGGTCGGTGATCGTGAAGGAGATGAGCCGCTGGCCCAGTTCGAGACGTTCGTGGGAGGGGTGGGCGGACCGATCACCGCCCGCCGGTTCCGGGTCGACGACGGGGCGTCGACCCACTGCCAGTCGGACAACATCCGGCTCTCGGCCCAGGTGGTGTTCGACTGGCTCGACGAGCGATTCGGCGGAGCCGGTTGATGCCCGCGGGCGGGCGAGGTCAGATCGACGAGACGGCCCGGATGGCGGCGTCGGCGGCGGTCTCGGTGGCCAGCTTCGCCCCCGGGCCAGGCGAGTCATCTGGGGGATCCGCCCCGGATGCTTCAGGACGTAGCGGGCCACCGCCGGCCCGTCGGGGGTTCCGTCCTGGTGGCTCAGATGGAAGATCTCCTCGTCGATACTCCCGTCGGTGGCCCGGTCGCTGATGGCCCGGAATACCGACCAGGGGATACCCCGTCCCTCGCAGACCTCGGCGATGGCGGCGGTCTCCATGTCCAGGGCGACCACCCCTTGAGCCCGGAGTCCGGCAATCACCTCGAGCTCGGTCAGTAGCACGTCGGTCGTCCACATCTTGCCGGCCGGCGCCCCCCCGCCCAGCGGTGCCGGGCGGTACTCCGCCCCGGTGGCGCTGTTCACCACCACCTCGGGGAGGACCAGGGTCCCGATCGGGGTGATGTCGTCTACCGCCCCGGTGATCCCGACCACCACCACCCGGTCGACGGTGATCGCATCGAGGAGGCGGGTGGTCATGCCGGTGGCCAGCCGGGTCCCCATCCCGGTGACCACCGCCACCACCGGGTGACCGGCCAGACTCCCGGACCGGTGCTTGACGTCGCCGGCCCGGTCCGGGTGGAGGGAGAGCTTCCGGGCCAGCGGGCGCGCCTCCATCGGCATGGCACAGATGAAGGCGATCACGCCGGGAGTGTCAGACGCGGTCACCCCCGAAGCCTGCCGCAGATGGCGCAGGCAACCAAGTGCAGAACTCCCGGGCCGGCTAGCTGAGCCCGAGCTCGGCCGAGCACGCCGGCCACTGGCCCCACCCGCTGCGGGCCTGGAGTTGCTCGGCCGCCTGATCCTGAGCGGAAGGCGTCGCATCACTGGGGAGACCCGAATAACCGAGGCCTTCCCAGGTCTGCTCCGAGAACTGGTAGGCGCCGTAGTAACCGTTGCCGGTGTCGTCGCTGTAGTTGTCGCCCGATTCGCATTCACGGAGTTCGGCGAACTCTCCTGACGACGAAACGTATGACGCCGA
>CAVYQI010000006.1:0-872789 GCA_963770635.1 uncultured Acidimicrobiaceae bacterium | reverse complement strand
TCTTCCCTAGTCATGTGAGAGTTCGGTAGGTCTGTCTGACTCTGGCTCCGCCACCCGTGTCCCACTACTCGGCCCGGATTCGGTTCCTGGGCGACGCTGGTTCCGGTACCTGCGTCCCACTGGCGCCATAGATCACGCGGTCCGAACCGATGATGTCGGTGCCTGATCAGAGAACAACCGACCAGTGCACTCCATCCTGGGAGGTGACGGTGACCCCGACCCCGGTCACCGCCACCCACCCGGAGCCGGACGACGATACGGCGAACAGTTCCTCCGAGGTCCCCGAATCCGTCGCCCGCCACATCAACCCGTTGGTCGACCGGGCAACGGCACCGCCGCCCCCGACCGCGATCCATCCAGCCGGCGTGAGGATGACGCTGCGCCACGTTTCGGCCGTGATGGGTGCGACGGTGCTCCAATGGACCCCGTCCGGCGATCGGACGACGGCCCCCGCTACGCCAACTGCGACGTAGCCGCCCGACCCGGAAGCAACGGCCCGCAACGTCGTGCGGACCCCGCTCGTTACAGGTTCCCACGATTCACCGTCGACGGAGTGGAGCGCCGAACCATCGACGCCCACAGCTACGAGCCCTGCCGGCCCCGACGCTACCGAGAACAGTGTCGCCTTGGTTCCGCTGGCGCCTGGGTGCCAGGTGACACCGTTGTCCTCGGACACCAGGACGGTGCCTCCGGCGCCAACCACGACCACCCGACCACCCGCGGGCGCGATCGACCACAACTCCGCCGTCGAGCCCGAATGACGGGCGGTGAAGGTGGTTCCATCCGTCGAGGTGAGGATTGTGCCGCCCCCGCCGACCACGTACCAGGTCGAACCGATGTGGGCGATACCGCGAAGTTCGCGCATGCCGGGGTCGATGTCGACAGTGCTCCAATGGCCATCGTTGTCCAGCCGAGCGACGACCCCGTTGACACCAACGGCAAGAGTCGTCGTCCCGGCGTTGGCAACTCCATAGAACGCATTGCGGGTGGTATCGACCCCTGTCCAGGTGGCCAGGTCGGTTGAGACCAACCGGGTCCCTCCGGCTCCCACCGCCAGCCATTGGCCGGCGGTAGCCGCCGGGCGCCACAGTTCTGCACCCACGTCACCCGTGTCGTGTGGAACCCAGTTCAGTCCGTCGGGTGAGGAGAGGACAGTGGCATCGGAGCCAACCGCCACGAAGGTGCCGCGTGAATAGACGACACCCCTCAGTGCCTGGGTCGTCCCGGACTTCTCACTTGTCCAGGTCATACCGTCCGGGGAGTTCAGAACCACACCGCCCGCCCCGACCGCAACGAATTGGCCGCCGCCGTAGACGACACCCCATAGCCAGACCCCGTCGGGCGGCATGGCTTGGGACCAGACCACCCCGTTGGGTGAGGTCACGATGCTCCCATTGTCGGTTACCGCCACGAAGCGGCCGGCCCCGTAAGCGATAGCGAAGATGTCACCCTGAGTGTCCGACGATCGACGGGTCCAATCGGTGAGGTTCGACGATGTGATCACGGTGCCGACGCCACCACCGGCCACCCACAGGCCGTCGCGATTCGCCACCCCGAGGAGAGTCTGATCGGTGCCGGTGGGATGCACGCTGGCCTGTCCAGGATTGCCGGTGGGCCACGACACCAGCGCGCCGCCGGTCCCGACCGTTACCGTCGTCGTACCGTCGGAGGCGATCCCGCGCAGCGTCTGGTGGGTAGCCACCGGCCATTGCCGCCACAGACCCCCGTTGGTCGATGTCACCACCACGCCGCTGTTGCCGACCGCGGTGAATCCGTTCGCACCCCCGATTGCGTCCCACAACAGGTCGGTACCGCTCCAGCCGGAGCCAGTTGCCGACACCGGTCCGCCTCCAGGAGCCGGGGCGCTCCCGGATGAACAACCGACCAGCGCGGCGGACAATACAAATGCGCCGAGCAAGGGACGCCACACCCGTCTCAGCGTCACCAGAGGCTCAACCCCGGCGGTCATCGATCGATTCATTCGAATGATCATCGCACCACTGCCTCGGGGAGGGCAGTGACCACTCCTCGAGGTGTCGGCCTCACCCGGTCCAGTTCAGAGGGACTCAGATCCTCTAAATGCGGTAGCAGCTTTGCAATCTTGCGGTCAGGGCCGCCTGGATGGTGACAGGGCTCAGCCCTGAGCCGCTACCGTGGTCTCATGAGCGGCCCGCAAGTCCCCGGTGGGGTGGTGCATAAGCTCCCGGGAGACCTGCGCAAGGCGTTGATCGCCAACACCACGGCACTCGATGCATGGAAGGACATCACGCCCCTGGCCCGCAATGAGTTCATCTGCTGGGTGGAGGACGCCAAGCAGGAGATGACCCGAGAACGCCGCATTCGCCGGACCCAGGAAGAGCTCGAGGAAGGCCAGCGCCGCCCCTGCTGCTGGCCAGGGTGCGGGCATCGCGAGCGCACGGGCAGATAGCCGGCGGGCTGGGCGCCCCCACAACGCCGGATCCGCGAGACATTCCGACCCTATTCGAGCTCTTTCCAGTGGGGACGTCGGAACAGTCGAGCGAATCGGGCATTGAGGGATGGGCCCTCATCGTACGTAGCGTCAAGGTGAAGCACCGGAGGCCCGTCAGGTGCGGGCAACGACGCGGTCTGCGCATCCGAGAGATTGGATCGGACGCCGGTAGTGGTGATTTCAGTGATCTGGTCCCGGTGGACAAATCGATGGCCCTCCTTCGTAGAGACCACGATTCCATCAAACTCGTCCAACTCGGGTATTTGCAGAACATGGGCGACGGTCCCAAACTTCGAGCCAGAGGAACTGAGAACCGGAGTGCCCGTTGCCAATGCAAGGTACGAGATCGCCCGACCTTCCTCCACGATGGCTCCCTTGTTTCTGAGTTGCCGAGATCCTACTTTCGTCGACAACGAGGCGACGCTTCGGAGTTTATGGTTGGCGGTGGCTCGTTACACCCTCATCCCCACTGCCCGGGCGTGTAGTCACCGGCGGGCTGGCGGGTGATGACGTTGAGGCGGTTGTAGAGGTTGATGAGGGCGACGAGGCACACCAGTGCGCCGAGCTGGTCATCGTCGTAGTGCTTGGCCGCGTTGGCCCAGGCTTCATCGGAGACGCCGCCGCCATCGGCCAGCCGGGTGCCCTGCTCGGTGAGCTCGAGAGCAGCCCGCTCGGCCTCGGTGTAGACCGTCGCCTCCCGCCAGGCGGCTACCAGGTTGAGCCGCACCGAGCTCTCCCCGCGATGCTCGGCGTCCTTGGTGTGCATGTCCAGGCAGCCGGCACAGCCGTTGATCTGGCTGGCTCGGATCTTGACCAGCTCTTGGGTCGCGTCAGGCAAGGACGACCCGGTCAAGACCGCGCCCGATGAGTTGATGTACTTGGCAAATTTGCCAGCCATGGCATTGCTGTAGAAGTCGAGTCGAGCGTCCATCGTGATCTCCTTTACGTTTCGGGGCTTCCAACCTCAATGACCCCGTGCGACGGCAAAACGTGACAGATCGGTCCGATTGGCGCCGACGGGTCAGCCCGTTGGCTGTGCTCTTGACTCTCCCCCAGGTCATCGACCCGACCGTGACCCGGTATGGCCATAGGACTTCGGTCCCGAACGGCCCCCATACGAGGGGGCCACCCATGACCCAAATCCGACGGTCGCCTATCGTCTCTGAGGTGGGCGAACAGGAAGACGTCACGAGGCACTATGAGGCGATTCGGGAAGAAGATCGCATCAGCTCGGGACTCGGCCAGCTCGAGCTCGTGAGGACCCAAGAGGTACTTCGGCGCCATCTCCCACCGCCGCCTGCACGGATACTGGACGTCGGAGGTGGCACCGGTATTCATGCATCGTGGCTCGCCCAAGACGGGTACCTCGTTCACGTCATCGACTTAACCCCAAGCCACGTTGAAAAGATCCGCCTCGAGCTCGGTGCAGCCGGTGTGACGGCCGAAGTAGGCGACGCTCGGCACCTCAACGTGCCCGACGGGAACGTGGATGTCGTTCTGGAGCTCGGTCCGATGTACCACCTAACTGATCGTGACGACCGCCAGGGAGCCCTCCAGGAGGCGATTCGGGTCGTTCGGCCAGGTGGCCTGGTGGCCGTGGCGGCTATCAACCGCTTCGCCTCTCTTCTTGATGGACTTGCCCGAGGCTTCATCTTCGATTCGGACTTCCGAAGCATCGTTGATCGAGACTTGGCGGAAGGCCAGCATCGAAACCCAGGTGACCGCCCACACTGGTTTACGACCGCCTTCTTCCACCACCCTGAGCAGCTTCGCAACGAGCTTGAGATGGCAGGTCTCAATGTGACCGAGCTCGTCGGTCTCGAGGGTCTTGGTGGATGGCTCGGCAATCTCCGTGAGGAATGGGAAACCGAAGCCGGTAAGGCGGTCATCCTCTACGCGGCCAGGGCTATCGAGTCCGAGCCATCCTTGCTCGGACTCAGCGGGCACTTGCTGGCGATTGCCCGCACACCGGAGTGAAACACCAGGGCTGCGCACGGAGCAGAAACGGAGAAGCACGTCGCCGGTCGGTCTTCTTATGATTACCGCATGGTCGTTGCCGTCTCCGCAGCTCAGCTACGCCGTCGGGCGAATCCGGTCGTGACTTGCACAGACGGCATCGTGAGGCACCGAGACGAGATGTCTCATCCGGTTCAACTCGTCCGAGTTAGGTGTTCGCACTATGAAAGGAAGCGAGAATTATGAAGACAATGACGTGTAGGCAATTGGGGGGACCATGCGATTTGCAACTCCATGGAGATACCGCTGATGAGGTCATAAAAGCGCAGGATAAGCATGTGAAAGAGGCGGTCGCCGGAGGCGATGACACGCACGACGGTGCCTTGAAGGACATGAAGGGTAGGTGGAAGCATCCCGTTGCGGGAATGGGCTGGTACAAACAAACCAAACGTGATTTTGCCGCCCTTCCCGAAGACTGATCGCCAATCGAAGCGTTTCATCGACACACCTCAATCAAAATGTCCCCGTGTTCCGGACTCCACGCAATTTTGAAATGAACTCCGTGCAAACGGTCTGTGTCCTCGACCCGGCTCGACGCCCGTCACCGTCCAGAGCGGCGGGTGGCGGCGTTAAGACCGTCACCAGCCAGAGGAGTTGACAAGCACGGCCGCGCCATTGACCCGGCCATGGGCCAGGTCGGCGAGCGCGGTGTTCGCCTGGTCGAGCCCGTACGTGGTTGTCGTGACCCGCACCGGGATGCGAGCGGCGACGTCGAGGAACTCGTTCCCGTCGTGACGGGTGTTGGCGGTGACACTCCGCAACGACCGCTCTTGGAAGAGGTGCCGCTCGTAATTGAGGGACGGGATGTCGGTCAGAAAGATGCCGGCGATGGCCAGCGTCCCACCGCGATCGAGGGCTTCGAGTGCCGGGAGCACCAGGCTTCCCACCGGGGCGAAGAGGATGGCGGCGTCGAGGGGTTCGGGGGGCGGGTCGGCGGCCCCCTGGGCGCTGGCCACCCCGAGTTCGAGCGCGAGCTCGCGGGCCTCCGGTGCCCGGGTCATCACGTGCACCCGGGCTCCTTCAGCGATGGCGATCTGGGTGGCGAGGTGGGCTGAGCCACCGAAGCCGTAGATACCCAGCCGGCCCGCCGGCGGCAGCTGCGACCGACGGAGGGCGCGGTAGCCGATGATGCCCGCACACAAGAGGGGGGCGGCATCCTGGTCACTAAAGTTGTCCGGTATCGGATAAGCGAACCCCTCCTCCACCACCACGTACTCGGCGTAGCCCCCGTCGACGTCCCACCCGGTGAACCGGGGCCGGAGGCACAGGTTCTCCTGTCCGGCGAGGCAGAACTGGCAGATCCCGCAGGTGTGGCCCAGCCAGGGGACGCCGGCCCGGTCCCCCAGTGCGAAGCGGGTGCAACCGGCACCGTGGCCGTCGACGATCCCGACCACCTCATGCCCGGGGATGACCAGTGGCCCCTTGGGCGACAGATCCCCTTCGGCCAGGTGGAGATCGGTGCGGCAGACCCCACACACCCGCACGTGCACCCGTATCTGGCCCGGTCCCGGAATCGGGATGGATCTATCAACCTGGCGCAGGGGATGAGAGTCGATCGGCCCGGGAGTGTCCACCGCCCACGCCCTCATCGTCTCGGGAGTCATCATCGCCCCTCCTCGATCACCCCCCGGCCTGTCCTCCCCTTGACGCTATGACGCCGGACCCTTCGGCGCCACCGGGCCTGGCGTCGGGACTAACCGGTCGACGCCGCTGCCTTCGCTTTCTCCCACTCCGCCACCATGGCGCCGAACCGCATCGGGTTATAGACGTCCTCTTCGTAGGACCAGAGGCCATCCCCGGCGTACTTCAGCAAAGTGAAGTTGTACTCCTGATGCACGGTTCCGTCCCCGGGGTCCATCATCCGGTTGAAGACCTGGCACACCACCCAACCGCGCTCCTCGTCGATGACGTACCACCCGATGGGAAACTCCGGCATCGAGTTTCCGGGGTAGTCCGACATGCAAGAGCTGATCCATTCGGCGATGGCCGCCCGTCCGTTGAACGTCCCGAAGTGATGCTCGATGTAGGTGGCATCTTCGGTGAACTGGTCAGCCCAGGCTTTCCAGTTCCCGCTGCGGCCTGCCTCCTCCGCCCTGAGTTGGTACGCCTCGAACGCCGACTCCAGCTCGGCTCTGGTCCAATCGCCCATGACATCGGCTCCTCCCCGGCCCGAGCGGGCCGGCGGGATAAGTGTGGGGGGCGGGTTGCCCCCAGGTCAAGCGCCGTTTCTCCCCTCCGGCCGGTCACGCGGCGAGTACGGCGGTTCGAGTCCGGGTAGGACACCCCCGCTGTCCCGCCCGGGACTTGGGAACCGGCCGGCAGGTGCCGATGGTTCCGTAACCGATAGTGCTGCTGAAGATACAAGGCAGCCGAATTTCGTTAGGGTAACGCAGCACTTGGAAACCCAGGGGGGTCATGCGGAAGCGATTGCGCCGGTTGGCGATCGGGATCTCAGCAGCGGCGATGCTGCTCGCCGCGACCGCGGTCGCGCCGCTGATCCCGTCGGGGTCGGCCGGAGCCGCCGGCAGCAGCACCCAGTTCACCGGGCGGGACATCTACTCGCCTGACGTCATCCCCAGTCCCAATGGCCAGGGTTACATCATGTGGTACGGCGGATGGCAGACCCAACAGGCGGTCAATGCCGGCCAACTGGACACCATCTTTGAGCGGACCGCTCCCACCCCCGATGGACCGTGGTCCAACCCGATCACCGATATCGTTCCCTCCCAGGTGTCGTTCGGGATCACCGAAGTCAACGATCCGTCAGTAAGTGTCTCGTCGATCGGCGGGTCCTACCTGTTCACCATGTTCTTCACCGGGTTGTCCTGTGGTGTCGGCTGCGCCACCCAGCTCTGGTCGGCCACCTCCAGCGATGGCGCCCACTGGGGGTCGTTCAAGCAGTTGATGTTCACTGATCCCTACGGATTGGATGCGTCGTCACCGTCGGTTGTCCTCCAGCCATCGGGGGCCCAGCGGTGGCTGGTCTACTACGGCGCCGATTGCATCATCGCGGTGGCCAGTGTGGATGCGAACCGAAATGTGCTGTCTTCGAATCTCGCCTACCGGGGCACCAGCGGGCAGTGCATGGCCAATCCCGACGTGATCCAGAGCGGCTCCCAGTGGTTCATGTATTTCAACGTCATCGAGACCCTCCTCAACGATGTGACCCGATTCAATATCTGGGAGACCAGTTCGCCGTCGGCCACGACCTGGACGCAGCCATCTACACCGGTGCTGCAGGTGGACGGGGTGCAACGCTGCTCGGCGTTGGCTCCCTTCGTGCTGCCAATCTCCGCCAACCAGATCAACCTCTACTACGGCCTGGTCGCTCCCTCGTCCAGTTCATGCACCGACCTGACCAATTCCACCTCGGTGGTGGTCGACGCCGATCCGCCACCTCCCGGATTCTCCTACTACGGATCGGCACAAACCTGCGCCCCCCTGGCTTCCGGCACCGTGACCGGGATGGCCGCGGGCCCGGATGACGGCGGATACTGGATCGCCAATACCGGCGGCCAGGTGGACGGCTGCGGCTTCGTCTCGACCGGGTACGGGGCGCTGTCCTCGCCTCCGGCGGCTCCGATTGTGGGCATGGCCGCCACCCCCGACGGCCACGGCTACTGGTTGGTCGGTCAGGACGGCTCGATCTACGCCTTCGGTGACGCCGGGTACTACGGCTCATTGCCGGCAGCCGGCGTGACGCCCAGCCATCCGATCGTCGGCATCGCCTCCTCCCCCGACGGCCGCGGCTACTTCATGGTGGCCTCCGACGGCGGCATCTTCTCGTTCGGTGACGCCCGATTCCGCGGCTCGACCGGCAGCTTGGCGCTCAACGCGCCCATCGTCGGCATGACCGTCGACCGCGCCACCGGCGGGTACTGGCTCGTCGCCTCCGACGGCGGGATATTCGCCTTCGACGCGCCGTTCGAAGGCTCGATGGGCGGGTCTCCGCTCAACCGCCCGGTGGTGGGCATGGCAGCCGATCCGGTCAACAACGGGTACTGGTTGGTGGCCGCCGATGGTGGCATCTTCTCGTTCGGCGGCGCCCCGTTCGAGGGCTCGACCGGAGCCCTGCAGCTCAACCAACCCATCGTCGGCATGGAGGCGTCGCCGGGGGGGAACGGCTACCGGTTCGTCGCCAACGACGGCGGCATCTTCAGCTTCGGTTCCAGCCAGTTCTTCGGGTCGGCCGCCTAGATCTCTACCGGAATCGGCCGCCGTCGGCGTCGGGCCGGGTCGTGGGAGGGCGGAGCGGGTGCGGCCGCCCCGTCGCCGGCTATCGGAAGAGGTCGGAGATGCTCTCCCGGCGGAAGATACGGCGGATGGCTTCACCGAACAGCGGAGCCACCGACACCGTTTCGACCTTCGACGAAGGCGGCATCGGTTGGGTCTCGACGCTGTCGGTCATGAACAGGCGCTCGATCGAGCTGTCGTCGAGCCGCCGGTTGGCGTCACCGGCCAGCAACCCGTGGCTCACGGCCGCGTACACGGATTTCGCCCCGCGCTCGGTGAGGACCCGGGCGGCGCCGACCAGGGTTCCGGCGGTGATGGTGAAGTCGTCAACAATGAGGGCGGTCCGACCCTCCACCGAGCCGATCAGCTCCATGATCTCGGCGGTCTCGGAGTGATCCACCCGTCGCTTGTCGGCGATCGCGGTCGGGGCCTGGAGCCGGTCGGCCCACGCCCGCGCCTTCTTGGCGTACCCGGCATCGGGGGCCACCACCACCAGGTCCTCGAGGCCCTTGGCGGCGATCGCGTCGCAAAGCACCGGGAGGGCGTAGAGATCGTCGACCGGCACTTTGAAGAACCCCTGGACCTGGGGGGCATGGAGGTCGAGGGTGACGATCCGGTCGGCCCCGGCCGCTTCGATGGCATCGGCACAGACCCGGGCCCGGATCGACACCCGCGGTTCGTCCTTCTTGTCCCCCTTGGCGTAGCTGAAGTACGGGATCACCGCGGTCACCGACGTGGCGCTGGCTCGCTTCAGCGCATCGATCCAGAACAGCAGCTCCATGAAATTGTCGTTGGCTGGAAACGCCGTCCCCTGCACCATGAAGACGTCACGGCCGCGCACGTTCTCCAGTACCCGGACGAACAGGTTCCCCTCGGAAAACTTCACGGTCTCGGACGCACCCAGAGGGCAGTCGAGGTAGTCGGCAATCGCCTGGCCCAACTTCCGGCTCGCCGACCCGGCCAGCAGCACGAAGTCATCCTGCACCCGGCCAACCTACCGTCAATCCCTTCGCCGACCGTGCCGGTGTAGACCGTGCCCGTATGGACCGTGCCGACGTAGAGTTTCGAATGACCGACTCGGTCGAGATGGTCCTGTTCGACCTCGGTGGAGTTCTGCTGCAGCTGCGAGGGGTCCCGTCGATGCGGGAGCTCTCCGGCATCTCCAGCGACGACGAGCTTTGGAGGCGCTGGCTCGGCTGCCCCTGGGTCCGGCGCTTCGAGAGCGGTGCGTGCTCAGACGAGGACTTCGCCCGGGGCGTCGTCGACGACTGGGGTTTGTCGATCTCCCCGACCGCCTTCCTCGACGAGTTCCGGACGTGGCCGTCCGGGCCGTTGCCCGGGGCTGAAGCCTTGGTCGCGGAGGTGATGGTGCAGGTTCCGGTGGGATGTTTCTCCAATACCAACGCGCTGCACTGGCACGAGCACCTCGCCAGATGGCCGCTGGTCCGGATGTTCGAGACCCGCTTCCTGTCGTTCGAGATCGGCGCGCTCAAGCCCGACCGTCGGGCGTTCGACTACGTCGCCGCCCAGGTGGGTCTGCCGCCTCACCGGGTGCTCTTCCTGGATGACAACCTGACCAATGTCGACGGGGGCATCGCCGCCGGCTTCTCGGGAGTGCGGGTCGCCGGAGTCTCCGAGGCCCGGCGGGCTCTGATCACCGCTGGCGTCCTTGACGGTCCTTCCCGGTAGGCCTCCTTCGGCGGTACCTCCGTCCCGCCCGGATCCCGGCAACCTGCCCACACGCTGCCGGCCCGACGAATCGGATGGATCCGCGGTTCCTGGGGGATTAGGCCCTCTGACCTGCCGGGATAGATCGCCTGGCGGCCATTGAACCACTCGGAGACGAGTCCGCTATAGTAATGATGTAACTGAGTAATGAAGTAATACCAACGCAAGGAGAAACTATGAGAGGTGCCTACAGAGAAGATTTTGGCGGTCGGCGGGGCCGGCCGGGGGGCCGACGTGGCGGCCACGGCCGGGGTGGATGGCAGCAGGCTGACCTTCCCAACGCCGATGACGCCGAGGCCTGGTTGGCCGGGCGGCTTCCCGACGATTGGTTCGTCTCCTCCCCGGAGGTGATTATCGACCGGGAAGAAATCTCCATCATTGGTGAGCTCAGCCCCCCCGAGGCGACCGACGAAGGGGGCCGCGAGGCGGCCCTGGAAGGACGGATTACCCGCTTCCGGGAAGACACCCGCGACGAGCGGGTCGCCATCGCTAAGGAGATGGAAGGGCGGTATGGCCGCAATGTCGCCTGGGGTGCGCGGATCGGCGACACCACCCAGCTCTTCACCCACATCGCCGTCCCGGCCATGACCCGGTTGCGCCAACCGGAGCGCCGGGTACTGGACACGCTGGTCGATGCCGGCATCGCCCGTTCCCGGTCAGACGCCCTCGCCTGGTGCGTCAAGCTGGTCGGCAGCCACAGCGACGAATGGCTGGGGCAGCTGCGCGAAGCCATGAGCGAGGTGGACAAACTCCGTACCGAGGGCCCCGGGGTCTGAGCCTCTCGACCCCTGCGGACTGAGCAGACGGGTCAGCTCAGCTGGGCGGCGTGAGGCAACACCTCTGCGCCGATCAGTTCCAGGTGTTCGAGATCATCCAGGGTGAGAAACTGCAGGTACATCCGATCGGTGCCGACGTTGGCGAAGCTGGCGAGTTTCTTGACCACCTCGTCCGGCGTGCCGCACAGGCCGTTCTGACGAAGCTCGTCCACCGACCGACTGATCGCACCAGCCCGGCGGGCCAGCTCGGCTTCGTCTCGTCCGCAGCACACCACCTGGGCGGCGGAGCACACCAGCGAACCCGGATCGCGACCGATGGATTCACATACCGCCTTGGACCGCCGGAACTGGACGGCGGTGTCCTCCTCGGACACGAACGGTACGTTCACCTCGGCGCCATAGGTCGCCGCCAGCCGGGGGGTGTGCTTCGGTCCGTGGCCCCCGATCAGCACCGGCGGCCCGGGACGCTGCACGGGTTTGGGGAGGGCGGGACAGTCTTCCAGTTGGTAATGGCGTCCGTGGAAGGAGAACTGATCACCCGACGGGCATGCCCACATCCCGGTGATGATGGCCAACTGTTCCTCGAGGCGCTCGAACCGCTCGCCGAGGGGCGGGAAGGGAACCCCGTAGGCGGTGTGTTCGCCATCGAACCACCCTGACCCGAGACCCAGCTCGACCCGGCCCTGGCTCATGGCATCCACCTCCGCCACCGCCACCGCCAGCAGACCCGGAAGTCGGAAAGTGGCCGACGTCATCAAGGTCCCGAGCCGGATCCGGCTGGTCTCCCGGGCGATACCGGCCAGGGTGATCCAGGCGTCGGTCGGACCGGGAAGGCCGTCGGTGTCGCCCATCGCCAGGAAGTGATCGCTCCGAAAAAAGGCATCGAACCCGAGTTGCTCGGCGAGCTGGGCCACCCGCACCTGCTGGTCGTAGGACGCGCCCTGTTGCGGCTCGGTGAAGATTCGTAACAGCATGATCCCGGTTTAGTACAACCGTCCGCGATCGGGACGGAGCCGTGCCGGCGCCTGCCGCTAGCCGATGGCCACCCCGGTGCCGAAGGCGCCGTCTTCGACTTCGGCGTCGGCTTCGGCGTCGGCCGAACCCGCCATCGCGCCGGTCATGGCCACATCCTCGCTCGGCCGCTCCAGACCCGAGTTGGTGCGGAGCCGCACCTCCTTGAGAAGCAGAGTCAACGCGAACATGACCACCGCGAACCGGCACACCGACCAGGAACATCGTATGGAGGGACCGGACAAACGATTCCAGGATCCCGTGCTGGACCGCTGCCGGGAACCCGTGCAGCTGGGTCGGGCTCATCGAGAAGCTGCCGGTGACATGGATGCCCTTGGCTGCCGCCCCCGGCACCAGCACCGGAATCCAGTGGCCGAGGCCGGCGATGAAGACGGCTCCGAACAGCGACGTCCCAAAGGCGCCCCCGAGCGACCGGAAGAAGGTCACCGCGGCGGTGGCCGTCCCGATCTGGGTGGGCGCCACCGCGTTCTGGGTGGCCAGCACCATGAGCTGCATGGTCATGCCCATCCCGGCCCCGAGCACGATCACATAGAGGCTCATCACCACGTGCGAGGTGTGCAGCCCCAGCTGGGAGAGCAGGTACATCCCGATGATCACCAGCACCGAACCCATGATCGGGAAGATCTTGTATCTCCCGGTACGGCTGACGATCTGGCCGGAAGTGATGGAGGTGGCCAACAGCCCGACCATCAACGGCACCAGCAGGAGCCCCGACACCAGGGCGGAGACCCCGTCGACCAGCTGGAGGTACAGCGGGAGGTAGATGATGGCACCGAACATGACCATGGCCAGGAGGAAGCTCACCCCGGACGACACCCGGAAGATGCCGACCCGGAACAAGCTGGGAGGGAGGATCGGCTCGGAGGCGCGTCGCTCCCAGAAGATGAACGAGGTGATGAACGCCACCGCGGTGATGCCGAGGGCGATGATCTCCGGCGAACCCCAGCCGTACTGGGTCCCGCCCCAGACGGTGACCAGCAGGGTGGCGGTGATGGCCACCATCAGCAGGACCGCCCCCAGGTAATCGATGTTGTGCGATTGCCTCCGGAACGGGAGCTTGAGGACCACCGAGGTCACACCCAGGGCGACGATCCCGATGGGGACGTTGATGTAGAAGATCCACCGCCAGCTCAGGTTGTCGGTGAACACTCCGCCGAGCAGCGGCCCGGCCACTGACGCCAGCGCGAAGGTGGCCCCGAAGTACCCCTGGTATCGACCCCGGTCCCGGGGCGCGACCACGTCGGCGATGATTGTCATGGCCATGGCCATCAGCCCGCCGGCCCCGATGCCTTGGATCCCCCGGAAGGCGATGAGCTCCCCCATGTTCTGGCTGAGGCCGGCGAGCACCGACCCGACCAGGAAGATCACGATGGCGAACTGGAAGATCCCCTTGCGACCCAGCTGATCGGAGAGCTTCCCGTACAGCGGGGTGGAGATGGTCGAGGTCAACAGGTAGGCGGTCACCACCCAGCTGATGTGGTTGAGCCCGTGCAAGCTGTTGACGATGGTGGGGAGGGCGGTGCCGACGATGGTCTGGTCGAGAGCGGCCAGGAACATCCCCAGCATCAGGCCGCTGAAGACGATGAGGATCTGCCGATGCGACAGCCCCTCGCCCGGAATCGGTGGCGCCGGGGCGGTCGCCGGAGGATCGGCCCCGTCAACCGGCCTGGGCGGTGTGTCGATGGTCATCGGGTGGCCATCGGCGAGTTCTGCAACCCGGAGGCGAGCCGGAAGAGCCCGGTCGCCAAGGTGGCGCGCTCGTCGTCCGACCAGTCGGTGAGCGCATCGGCCAACGCCTCGCGACGGGCCTCGGAAACCGACTCCAGGACCGCCGCACCCCGGGCCGACAGGCTCAAGAATGACGCTCGCCCATCGTGGGGATCGGGCTCCTTGGTAATCAATCCGCCCTCCACCAAGGCACCCATCTGACGGCTGACGGTGGACAGGTCGAGCCCGGCCGTCTCGGCCAGATCCGAAAGACGGACCGGCCCGTTCTCGGATACCCGGACCAGCAGCCAGTAGCCCGCCTTGTCGATCGACTCACCCTCAGCCAACGCGTGCCGGGGTATGCCGAGATGGATGATCGCGCGGGCCACCTGGGTCAACGCCCGTTCGAGGTCGGCCGGAACCGAGCGGCCGGCGCCCGACGTCGGCGCCGGGCCCGCCTTGGTGGCGGTATCGGTAGCTCCGGGGGTTGTCCGGCTCGAGGTGGTGGCCATCGTCCTCTCATCTGGGTTGTCGGCTACGGAGGCCCGGGGATCCCGACCCCGATCCCTGTCCTATTAACTGCTTGTAGCAAGCAACTATACTCCACGGCCGCTCCCCGGACAACTCCCCTGGTCAGGCTGGTGGTCTGGCGCCCGGCCGCCGATGATCGGCCGTCAAGGCGGCAAGGGCCGCCCGCCTGACCCGGGCCGTCGAGTCCCAGTAGGCCGCCTGCCAGGGTGCGGACTCGGGGGCCACGGCCCGACCCACCACCAGCACCCCCACCACCCGGATACCGGCCATCCGCAATGCCACCACCGCACTCTGGGCCCGGGCTCCGGTGGTGAAGCTGTCGTCCACCACCAGGGCCCGCATTCCTCGGGTCTCAGTCCCGGCACCGCCGTCCCGGGTCACGGTGAACCCCGACCGGGCGGCGACCAGATGATCGGTGGATGCGGTCCCCCGGGCCAGGAGATGTCGGTGGGCGCGAGCCAGGTCCGGGACCGCCTCGATGAGGGTGTCCACCGGGGTCCCGGCCGGCCGATGAGAGGAGGGGACCCCCACCGCCAGGTCCCAGGGTCCTCGGGTGCGGGCCAGCAGCTTCCCGCGGTGTTCGCCCAACCACTGGTCGAGCATGGTCGCCAATCGCGCCACCGACGCCGTTCGGGCATCGACCGACGGCGCGTCCTTGTAACCGCGGAGCAGCCGGTGCATCCCATCGCCCACCCGGTAGGGGGTGACCGCGGTCACCGGAGCCAACGGCATCCGCAACTGGCTGACCAGCGTCGTGCAACAGAAGCAGAGCCCGAATCCAAACTGGGTAGGTCCGTCACAGAGGCTGCAGACGCTGAATCCAAGCCGTGTCGCGCCCAAAGCCACGCGCTCCTGTGGACAACCGGCGTGCCGCCGGTATCGGTTTCCGGCGACGTCGGTCGGACCGACCCGTCGCGAAGGTGAGCCGTTTCGAAATTCAGTCGGTCAGGGTGGTCGCCACCGGACCGGCTCCATCAGGCGCGCGCTTGGGCTCCGAGCGCTGGAGCAGGAAGGTTCCAGTGGACCGGCTGACCAGCCGATCCTGTTCGTCCTTTACGGTGGCCTCGCCATAGGCGACCTGGCCGGCCATGCGCACCACCTCGCCCCGCATTCGGTACGACTCCCCCAGCAGAGCGGGCCGCATGCACTCGACCTTCATCTCCAGGGTGGCCTTGGTGCGGTCACGCCCGGGGAGGGCCGCATTGATGGCAAAGTTCATCGCCGCATCCAGCAGCAGGCTGTGGACCCCGGCCTGGACGATGCCGTGCGGGTTGCAGGCCGGCGGCAGCGGGGTGAAGACCCCCACCGCCCAGCCCAGGTCCTCTCCGTCGACCCCGTAGTCGTCGAACGACCCGCCGACGGTGCCGATCAGCTCCATCCCGCCGTCGCCCAACCATCGGTCCATGTCCTTGACCCGGGTGCTCACCGGGCCGACCGTAGCGAAAGGGTGGGTCGGCGTCGATACCGAGCCGGGATTCCTGACATGAGCTCGACCTGGCCCGGATGCCCGAGTTTGACGGCGGAGGCGACCAGGATAGAATATTGACCAGGTGGTCAAGTTTTCCGCCCGTACAGTTGACGGACCGACCGAGGGTCCGCAACAGTAGGTAAGGCCGGCAGGCACGAGGCTCCGCCGGACCGAGAGAGGAGTCCCATCATGACCGAAGCGGTGATCGTCGATGCGGTGCGTACTGCCGGTGGCAAGCGCAACGGGAAGTTCCGCAACTGGCACTCGGCCGATCTGGCCTCGGAGCCGCTGAAGGCCCTCATCGAGCGCAACCAGCTCGACCCGGCTCTGGTCGACGACGTCATCATGGGCTGCGTCATGCAGGTCGGCGAGCAGGCGCTCAACGTCGGTCGCAACGCCGCCTTGGCCGCCGGGTTCCCGGAGTCGGTGCCCGCCACCACCATCGACCGCCAGTGCGGTTCGTCCCAGCAGGCCCTTCACTTCGGCGCCCAGGGCGTGATGGCCGGCGCCTACGACATTGTCATCGCCGGCGGCGTCGAGGTGATGACCCGCACCCCGATGGGTGCATCGGTCGTCCGTGACCTCGGGTTCCCGTTCGGTCCCCGGGTCATGCAGCGCTACGCCGAGCGGGGCGGGCTGGTCGGTCAGGGCGAAGGCGCCGAGCTGATCGCCGAGCAGTGGGACATCAGCCGGCAGGACCTCGACGAGTTCTCGGTGCGGTCCCATCACAACGCCGCCCGGGCCACCGCCGAAGGCCGGTTCGAGCGGGAGATCATCCCGGTGGCGACCAAGGATGACAACGGTGCCGACACCGACGAGCTGGTCACCGCCGACGAGGGCATCCGGTCCGACTCCTCCGTCGAGGTGTTGGCCAACCTGAAGCCCGCCTTCCGGCCGGAGAACGGGCGAGTCACCGCCGGCAACAGCTCACAGATCACCGACGGCGCATCGGCCGTGCTGATCATGAGCGAAGAGAAGGCCGCCGAGCTCGGCCTCACCCCCCGGGCCCGGTTCCACAGCTTCGCGGTGATCGGCAGCGACCCCATCAAGATGCTGACCGGACCGATCCCCGCCACCCAGATCGCCCTCGACCGGGCCAAGCTGACCATCGAGGACCTCGACATCATCGAGATCAACGAAGCGTTTGCCTCGGTGGTGCTGGCCTGGGAGAAGGAGCACCACCCGGACATGAACCGGGTCAACGTGAACGGCGGGGCCATCGCTCTTGGTCACCCGCTCGGGGCTTCCGGCGCCAAGCTGGCGGCGACCCTGCTCAACGAGCTGGAGCGCACCAACGGCCGGTACGGGATGGTGACGATGTGCGAGGGCGGCGGCATGGCCAACGCCACCATCATCGAGCGCCTGGGCTGACCCGCCCGCTCGAGCCGCGGCCCTACCGCCGCCACTCGACCGATCTGCACATGGAAGAAGAGCCGGCCCTTCGGGGCCGGTTCTTCGCGTCGTTGGCCGCGTTATTTCGGGGCCGGTGATGGGGCCAGCGTCAGTGGTACTGGGTAGCCACCATCAGCCCCGCGAAGATCGAGCCGATGGCTCCGACCAACCACCAATTGGAGACTCCTCCGGGGAGCACGGCGGCATAGTTGAGGATGATGACCAGCACGCCGATGACGAAGAGGGCGATGATGGAAAGGCCCATCCATCGGGGGCTGACCCTGGTCTTCTTCGGGATCGGCGGGGTGTAACGACTGTGGCTGGCGGCAGGGGAGGCTTGCGGGGTGGTGCGGCCGCGGACGGACCGTCCTTTCTTCGTCGCCCTCCCGGGGCCGGCCTTGGCCTTGGTTGCCATAGCCGCAAGAATAGCCAGCCTTTTCGACCGACTGGGTCCGGGGGAGACCCACGCGATCGACCAGTACCCTGGTAGGACTATGGGCCCCCGGGTGCTGGTCATCGACAACTACGACTCGTTCGTCTACAACCTCGTCCAGGAACTCGGTGAGCTCGGCGCCGACCCTGTCGTTTTCCGAAACGACGAGATCGACATTGCCGAGATACGGGCCGATTCGCCCGATGCCATCCTCATCTCCCCCGGCCCCGGGCGACCCGAGCATGCCGGTATCAGTGAGGCGGTCGTCGCCGAACTCGGTGGGGCCTACCCGATTCTGGGGGTGTGCCTGGGGCATCAATCCATCGGCCACGTGTTCGGAGGAGAGATCGTCGCCGCCCCCACCCTGATGCACGGCAAGACGTCGTCCATCCACCACGACGGGTCGGGTGTGTTCGAGGGGCTCCCCGATCCCTTCGTCGCCACCCGCTACCACTCATTGGTGGTGGAGCCGAGCACACTGCCGGAGGTTTTGGAGGTCACCGCCACCACCGCCGACGGGGTGATCATGGGGTTCCGCCATCGCCAGCTCCCGATCGAAGGGGTGCAGTTCCACCCGGAGTCCATCCTGACGCCGTCGGGGCCGTCACTGCTCTCGAACTTCCTCGCCGCTGCCGCCCGGGTCTGACCGACCAGTCCGAGAACCACAGCAACCAACCGGGCCGGGTCTGCCCGTTTCTAGCGCGGTTTCCGGATGAGCCCACCGCCCAGGGTCGTGCTGGTGGTTGTCGTCGTCGTCGTCGTTGTCGTCGTCGTCGTGGGTGACGTCGTGGTGGATGTGGTGGTCGGAGGCGGCGGGCCCGAAGACACGATCAGGGTGACCCCGGAGCCGGGCTGAACCGACGTACCGGCGCCCGGATCTGACCCGACGACCACGCCTGCCTGGTACTGCGACGACGATTGGGATGTCGTCCCGGAAAGCGACAGACCCCGATTGCCGATCAGGTTCGCCGCCGCGGTTTGGCTCAGTCCGGCGACCGACGGCACCGTGACCTGGTTGGGCCCGGACGACACCGTCAATGTGACAGTGGACCCCTTGTTCACCGACGTCCCGGAAGAGGGATTGGCGCTCAACACCTGGCCCTGGTTGGCGTTGTTGGCGGTGTTCTGCACGGTGTACTGCAAACCGGCCTGGGTCAGGATCCCCTCGGCCGTGCTCACGTCGGTATTGGTGATGCCCGCCGGCACCGTGACCTTGGCGACGGGCAGGGCCGAGGCCACCGTCAGGGTCACATTGTTCCCGTTCTTCACCAGGGCGCCGGCCGAGGGGTCGGTCTTCAGAACGGTCCCGGGCGCGTACTGGGTGGTGGCCTGGGGAGTCGAGGACACGGTGAGGCCGTCATTTTTCAAGGTGGTGGTGGCCTCGGCCTGGGTCTTGCCCACCACGTTGGGGAGGTTGAACGACGACGCGCCCCCCAGATACCCGAGCTGACGGGCCAGGAGCACGCCGACGATGGCCAGGATCACCAGCAGGATGACGAGGATGATCACGTAGGTTCGGGTTCGGTTGCGCTCCTTGCCGGTGGCGGCAATCCCGTTGTCACCCGGTCCACCCGCGCCGCCCGCGATTGGGCGGAGATCGCCTGGGTGACGTCGGCGCCACCCACCGTCCCCACCACCTGGGTAGCGCCGAGGGCCGCCTGCATCGCCGTCGGGTCGTTCATGGCCAGCACCGATCGGCCCTCGTTGAACCGGAGCAAATCGGCCCGGAGCTCCTCGGCGGTGGCGTAGCGATGATCGGGATCCTTGGCCATCGACTTCAGGATGATGGCCTCGAAGGTGGGCGGAATTGACGCATTGATCTCGCGGGGGACGGGCGGGATGTCGCGCACATGCTTGGAGGCGACGGCCACTGGGGTGTCCCCGAGGAATGGGGCTCGCCCGGTCACCATCTCGAACAGGACAACGCCGAGCGAGTAGATGTCGCTTCGGGGGTCGACCCCGATGCCCTCGGCTTGCTCGGGAGAGAAGTAGGTGGCGGTTCCCATCACCGCGCCGGTCTGGGTGAGGCTCTCTTCGGTGTTGATGGCTCGGGCGATGCCGAAGTCGGTCACCTTCACCTGGCCCTCGTCAGTAATCAACACGTTGCCAGGCTTGACGTCGCGGTGGATCACGCCGTGCTTATGGGCGTAACCCAGTGCGGCGGCCACGTGGGAGCCGATATCGGCGGCCCGATCCGCCGACAGCGGGCCGGCTGTCTTCAAGATGGACGAGAGCGGCCGCCCGTCGATGAACTCCATGACGATGAAATACGCCCCCGAGTCCTCGCCCCAGTCGAACACCGGCACGATATTGGGATGGGAGAGGTTGGCAGCGGCCTGAGCCTCCCGCCGGAAGCGCTCGACGAACGACCGGTCCACCGACAACTCTGGGAACAGGACCTTTAGCGCCACCGGCCGATCGAGGAGGCGGTCATGAGCGCGATACACCTCGGCCATGCCGCCGCGGGCGATCAGGTGGTTCAACTCGTACCGCTCAGAGAAAACGCGAGGTGCCTGGGATTCGTCCATGTGGGTCAAAGCCTATTCCTACGATTCTGATTGTCGGATGATCTCATTGCCCGTTGCCTGAGTTTGGTTGGTTTCCCAAAATGTCTTGAAGGATCTCTTTGACGATCGGGCCGGAGTACGTTGCACCCGTGGCACTTCCCGGCTGGTTGGGCAAAACCACTGCCACCGCGACCTTGGATGCGCCGTTGGGGGCGAAGGCGATCAACCAGTCCGTCGTCAATAGCGGGTTCGGTCCGAAGGAACCGACTTGGGCGGTGCCGGTCTTGGCCGCCACATTCCAACTTGCCGGGAAGCCCACGCCGGCCGCGGTACCGCTGGTGACGACTCCCTGCATGAAGGTGGTGAGGGTGGCGGCCGTCTGACTCGAAATGGATCGCTGCCACGGCTTGGGCGTGTAGGTCTCCACCAGGTTTCCCTGCGAGTCGCGGATCTGGGCCATCACGTGGGGGGTCATCTCCACTCCACCGTTGGCCACGGTGCCGGCCACCATGGCCATCTGCAGAGCCGAGGCGGTTACGTTCTGCTGGCCGATGGCCGACTTCATCAGACCGGGGATGCCACTCTGACCGGACTGGGAGAAGTCCGCCACCGTCCCGAAGTTCGACGGAGCCACCGTGTCGGAGGGGACGTCGAGCGGGATGCGTTGGTTGAATCCATACGCCTGGGCTTGGTTGACCAGTGCGGTTGCCCCCAGCTGTTCACCGATGTAAGCGAAGTCGGCGTCGCACGACTGAATGACGATTTCCTCGAGATTTCCACCGCATAGGCCGCCCTGATAGTTGGTCAACACCTGCGGCGGGTTGCCGGTGTCGGGCAGGGGGGTCGAAGCCTGCACCGGGTAGACCTCCGCGGCCAGATCCGGGCGGCCCTGGAGGACGGCGGAGGTGGTGACCACCTTGAAGCTGGATCCGGGCGGGTTGATCTGATTGTAAGCACCGGCCCGTAGCGGGTTCCCGGGCGCGGCCAGTTCGGCCGTCCACGCCGCGGTCTCGGTGTCCAGGTTGGTCGACACCAACGGGTTGGGGTCGAAGGTTGGATTCGAGTACATGGCCAAGATGGCGCCTGTGGTGGGGTCGAGGACCACCGCGGCGGCGCCGTTGACACCGGGGGCGCCGCTGTCGACGGCCTGGGCGACTTCTCTCTGCAGGTTGGAAATTGATAGTGAGGGTGACGTTGTCCACGACCGTGTTGTTCGTCAGGAGATCCCGCAGCGACTTGGCCGGCCGGTTGTGGGCAACCAGGAAGCTGTTGTATTCGGACTCCACCCCATTGAAGTTGCCGTACTTTATGGAGTCGTATCCCACGATCTGGGAGAACAACACCGCGGTGTTCGGGTTGTAGAACCGCTGGTACTTGTAGTACCCGCTTGTGGTCGGTACCGAGGTGGCCAGAGTCACGCCATCGGCGGAAATGATGTCACCCCGAGGTTGGTTCCGCGCTGCCAGTTGGACGCGGGGATTTGCCGGATTGGTGGCCAACGAGTTGGCCTTCAGAATCTGAATGTTGTTGAGCTGCACGAACAGCGCGATCAGACATAGCAGCATGAAGACGCCCAGCCGGCGGATGCGCTTCTCCATCAGGGCGTCCCCGGCACGGTTGTGGTTGTGGTGGTGGTGGTCGTTGTTGGGGCGGTCGTGTTCGGGGTCGGAAGGACGGTGGTGGCGTTGTTGGGCTTCTTGACGTTCGTCACATAGTTCTGAGCCTTGGACAGGGTCGATTCCGCCACGCCGGCTTCGATCTCCGGCAAGTACGTCTCCAGAACGTCAGCGGTGGTCACTCCGGTCCGCTGGACTTCGACCGGCTTGTACCAGAGAAAGCCACCGATCCGGCCCTGGTAGATGACCAGCTCATTGTGGTTGACACCGACGTAATAGGAGTTGGTGTTGTACCAGCGAACCGAGTAGTAGCCGGCGCCGACGATGGCCACGAACAGGATCATGAACAGCAGGGTCCGGAAGGTGATCAGCCGTCGACCCCGGTCCCGTCGGCGCTCCCGGCGCCTGGCCCGCCTCCGATCCCGGCGGTTCGGGATCCTTATCTCGGGAACCGGTAGTGGCTGAGGGGCGGAAGCGCCATCGCCGGCCAAGCCGGTCGGGTCGACGAAATCCGCCGACATCGGGGCGACGGCGGGAACCGATCCGGTGTCCTCGTCCCCGACGATCACGTCGATGACCACCGCGGTGATGTTGTCGCTCCCGCCATGGGTCCGGGCCGCCCGAACTAACAGATCGGCCGCGGCTTGGGGATCCGCGACCGTCGACAGCACTTCGATGATCTGGTTGTTGCCCAGCTCGTTGGTGAGTCCGTCGCTGCAGAGCAGGAAACGCTCGCCGCGAATCGGTCGGATCCGCCACACATCGACGTCGACGTCGGGAGACACCCCCAGGGCCCGGGTGAGGATATGACGGTGGGGGTGGAAGGCGGCTTCGGCCGGAGTCAGCTCACCGCTGAGGACCATCTCCTCGGCCAGGCTGTGATCCTTGGTGATCTGGGTCAGCTCACCGTCGTGAAATCGGTAGGAGCGCGAATCACCGACATTGACCAGCGCCAACACGTCGTGTCCGCCCTCATCGACCAGCGCAACCGCGGTCAGCGTGGTTCCCATCCCCCGCAGGTCGGCGTTCTCCTGGCTCTGCGCCCAGACAACCGCGTTGGCGGAACTGACGGCTTCGGCCAATCCGACTCCGGTGGGCTGGCGGCCGAAGGCGGCGGTCAGCGCGTCGATCGCCAGCCGTGAAGCCACCTCGCCGCCGGCGTGGCCGCCCATGCCATCGGCAACCGCAAACAGGCTGGAGGTTTCCAGGGCCAGATCCTGATTGGTGGACCGAACCAAACCTACGTCGGATGCGGAGCCGGACCGGAGGACCGTCATCTCACTTACCGACTTCGAATACGGTGCCGCCTACTTGCAAGAGGTCGCCTTTTTCGATCCGAGTTCGTTCGAGAATACGCTCAGTGTTGACCCAGGTGCCATTGGTTGACCCCAGGTCCTCGACCCATACGTCGCCGTCCAGCCTGAATAGCCGGGCATGGAGGTTCGACGCGAAGGTGTCGTAATCGATGGGGACGCCACACCCGGCAGCCCGACCGACGGTCACTTCGGCCCCTATTTCGTAGGTGGTCCCGGTATGGTCCTCCGGGCGCACAACGTGGAGCCGGAGCCGCTTCCCTTTGCGCGATTTTCCGGCAATGGCCGGGTCGATATCGTCATCCTTTTCGCGACGCCGCTTCCGCTTGAGTGGGCGGACTTCCACCCACACCGCCCGGACCACCCACATGAAGAACAGCCACAACAGAAGGATGACGACGTACTCGAGCGCACGGAGCACGGGTGCATTGTTGGATTGCCCTGGAATCAAGACGAGATACAGGTGCATGTGGGATCAGGAGTCCGCCGCCATCACGACGTCTCGAATCGGAGAAATGTCGTTCCGACCACGATCTCGTCGCCATCAGCCAGCTTGCGCTCCTGAATGCCGGCACCGTTGACCCGGGTGCCATTGGTGGAATTGAGATCCACCACCACCACGTCGTTCCCGACCCGCCGGATCTCGGCGTGGCGCCGACTGGCGTTGGGATCGGTGACGACCACGGTGCTCTCGGGGAGCCGGCCAATGGTGATGGCCTCCGGCCCGAGCACAATCCGTTCACCGTCAGCCAACACGATGGATGCCGTCGAGAGGCCTGACGGACCCTCGCGAACTTCGGACAAGATGGAAAAGCGGCCGCGCCGGAGGCCGGGATCCTCGATGGCGGTCACGGTCACCGGCCCGACGAACACATAGTCCTCCGCTCGGGCATGCTCGCGGGCCGCCTCCTCCAACTCCCTGACCAGGGCGTCTATAAAGCTCTCAAAACGGGCGAAATCGGCCGGCGACAGGGACACCTCGAAGTAATTGGGCGCGATCAGCCCATGGACACCCAGCCGGCGCCGGAGGTCCATCTCTCTCGTGAGGCGACGGCCGATCTCCACGGGATGCAGCTCGCCCCGAAAGGCCTTGGAGAACGTGCCATCGACAATGCGCTCAAGGCGCCCTTCGAACTTCTGAAGTCCCATGCTGGCCACAGCCTATCTGGGCCAACGCCGATCCCGTAGACGGCGGGCGCATTTGTCATCGCTCGGACGGGTCATCTGAATTACCCCCAACCGCGCACCACTTCGCCACGAATGCCCTGGTAGGAAGGGCCGGGTTCTTCGGGTAATCTCGTTCGGTCGCTCGGGCGAGTGGCGGAATTGGCAAGACGCGCAGGATTCAGGTTCCTGTGTCCGAAAGGATGTGGGGGTTCAAGTCCCCCCTCGCCCACCAAGGGGTACCGACAAAACTCGTCGGGTCGCGTCGACAAAACTCGGGTCGGTGGGGGTGCGACGGCACCAAAGTCGGGGGAATGGCCGGTGGTCGGGCGATTCCGCTGGTTCAGGCGCGGGCGATCGGACATTTCGGTTCATGCCGGCCCAGATGGACTGCTCCCCGGGCGGGGCTCTGCGATCCGGGGTGACTGAACTCGGGCTGGGACCGTCAGGCGGTCAGGGGAGGATCGGGGTCGCTCGCGACGTCATCCATTGTGGCGGCGACATTGGGAGACGCCTCCGGAGCCCAGGTGGCGAGAGACCTGGTGGGGCGGCGGGATGGAAGCTTGCGGACCTTTTTCGCCTCGGTCTCCTTACGGGCGAGGAATTCCTCGATCTTGCGGACGTTGGCGGCGAACAACTGGAACGCCACCAGCAAACTTTGAGCCGCGACTCCCGGATCCTTCGTCGCTCGGGGTCGTCGACGGCCTCCCGGGCCCCGTCCTTGATAAAGCCGTTCATGCCCTCGTTCGAGTTGCGCAAGGTGGCATACATGGCGTGCCACTCCGGCGATTCGTGGGGCAGCTCCTGGGTCGACGACCCTCATCTGTGGGCCTCGGCCCTCTATGACGAGCTCAAGCGGCTCGGCTATCCGCTCAGCTCCCGAGCTTCGCCCGCCAGGTGCGGATGGCAGGTCTTCGGCTGCACTGTGAGGCGTGCTCGGGGGTCAAAGGACGCGACACTCTTCCCGGGACAGAGACCCAGTCCCGATTTCGATGTCAAGGTTGTTTTTCACGATGCGTCAGCAGTGGTTCACACACGTTCGTCTTCTCGTTGCGCACCTGACCCGCTGGTAGCGGACCTTCTCCCCAGTCGCTTGCCACCCCGGCTCTTGACCGGCATGACACTGAGGCGGTTTGGGATCTCCGCCTGTTCGGCGAACCCGGAGGGCCTACCTCCATCCCTGGCACAGCACGGTTCATGCTGGCGATCCTCTACATCGTCACCACTCCCCTTTCAGGACCCACAGCCTCCGTCAAACCCAGGGCGAATCAAACCCCCGCTCTCGGTTTGCAAAGCGTTGCGCTGGTCGCCGCGCAGGTGGCTGAATACAACCGGGGTTCCGCCCTTGATATTCTCAGGGAATGTGACGACAAGACCCACTCCCGCCGACGAGATCGACTACCGGAGTTTGCTCGAGGAGGAGCGATCACTGCTCCAGCGAAAGCTCTCAGCCGATGGAGGGGGTGTCACTACGGGCGGACAGGGGACGCCGGATTCGAGCAAGGTTGCATCATGGCGAGGGGAGGCCAAATCGCCAACCGTGCAGGCGCAGGAGGCATTGGGGGAGGTAGAGAGCGCTCTCCAGCGCCTCGATGACGGCATCTACGGGCGCTGCGAAGGTTGTGGAGATTTGGTCGCCCCGGAACGGCTCGAGGCCCTGCCCGCAGCCCGATTCTGTGTGACGTGCGCCTGAGGGGTGCGCGGGAGCATCCGTCGTTATCGTCGAACAACCGGACATCCCCTCCGTCTCCTCAAAGAGTGCCATGCCCTAGGTTGAGGCAGAACGCCTCATTTCAACTCGCTCGCAAACCTACGGCGAGACTTCAAGGCACGTCTTCGTAGGTCTCCTCGAAGATATCTGGCGCCACTACCCCGAAGTCCTCTGCAGCATATTGGACGACCCAGTCGCCGGCTCGTGCCGTGAGGAGTCCTCCGGAGTCGGTGGTGATCTGCACTGGATCGTCCCCAGGCGCCAATTGAACGGCGAAGAGGATCTCCGGACGACGGGTATAGCTCCCGTCGCGCCCAGCGTCAGTACCGACCGAAGGGTCGTAGCGATCGAGAAAGGTCTGCCGTGTCACGGGCCAGCGCTCGCCCCTCACCCCTGTCAGTATCGCGTCCCCAGCCTCATAGGGGACGGAGCCCTCAAGCGTCTCGAGGGTACCTCCAGATTCGGCAAAGGTCACCAAGACCGGAATGGGACGCTTGCGCACTTTGCGGCGGCGAGGATTCGCCGCAAGGTCGGCAGGGTTCACAGTGACAACTGGTGGGAACGAACAAGGGCCCTCCAAGCGGCAAATTCCGACACCATGAGGTCCGCTGACTGGATGAGGAGGCGACGTACCTCTATCGCGGTGAGCCACGGATCGCGATTCGCGCTCTGCTGGATTTGCGCTATGGCCCTTAGATGTTGGTCAAGAGATTCAGCCTGTTCTTCAGATTGCTTGGCGATGCGAGATAGCTCAAGCTGTGCGCCAATGGCAAAGAGGGCAGATGCCAACGCAGGAAGGCTTACAACGAGCACTCCGAGGACGGCGGACGGAATAACAAAGTGGTGTGGATTTATAAGGCGAATTATGACCGCAGCAACCGTCAAAAAGAACAGAGAGAATGACACCACTTCCAAATGACGGTGAAGGCGACCTTCGCTCTTCATCTTCGCCTTGTGATACGTCAGCTGACTCTTGACCACCGAGATGAGCTCGTCCTTCAGTTCATCTTCTTGAAGCGCGGCGGCGATATCGAGAACTGGGCGACCGAGCGCTGGGAGACCGGCAGCAACGTTGAGTCGGTGTAGGAGCCAGGCTGTCGAGTGATTGATCTGTAAGGCACCGTCGCTGTCCATGAGCCAAAGCGGTTGGTGCAACGGAGCGATCGTGCCGGCCAACGGATAGACGAAGCGCTGATAGCGGAGATGCTCGGCGAAAGAGCGCAAGTCCGTCCACTGTTGATGAAGGCCTCTTCCAGTCACGAAAACGAGGAGCACCCCGGCGACGGCTGCTACTTCGCCCAAGTGGAAGAAAAACTGAGTGCGCGATCTGTCTATCAGGGCATTTCCGATGGAGCCCAAGATCACGGCCAACGCACCGAGGAGGTAGAGCAGCCACGTTCGACTGCGATACTTACCTGCCGCGAGGTTGGCGGCAACGTCCGCCTTCTCGAAAGGATCGTCGAATTCCGGTACCGCGCCCCACGCCGTGTCCGGCAGCACCGGCCACGAATAGCGCGGGTTGTACTTGCTCCTATCTCTCTTTGTGAGGATGAGTTTGCGGGCGTAGCGATCGATCAGTCCCGGTCGACGGACATAGGTTCTTCGGTCAAACAGTTTCTGGATCTGATCCAACGCAGCGCTGCTGGTTTGGAGGTCGATTATGGTTTCGAGGTTTGGGTCGTGATGCTCTTCATAGGCAACGAAAAGAGCCACCAGAGAGTCTCGGTCGGGCTCCTCGGGAAAGTTCAACACGTCGACTCTCGCCAGGCCTTCAAGACTTGAGATCTTGACTTCCGGCGAGGCAGACGGAGAGATCCAGATCACACACTTTCGTGCGAGGAGTGCCCCGTGGAGGATGCGAAAGGTGCCGTCGATGAAGTCGTCCGTTTTAACTCCGTCCCAGACAACTACCACGAGGTCCGAGAACTGCAGCGCCGCGGTGTCGCGAAGCTTGACTGCTCTCCCGAGATGTGACGCATCTGTCTTGGCTGCGTCATAGCCAAAGGTGACAACCCGAACCTCATTTGCAACAGCTGCGACCGGCGATTGTGCAATCACGGACAGGTCGTAACCGCATGCTTCGGCGATGCCGGGCCCAATGGACCCGGTGGCATCAGATCCGAAAGCCAGAAGAGACAGGCGGCATTCCGGGATGACACCCGCTTCATCTCTATGGATCGCGAGTACAGACCCGACGGAGTCTCTGATGCTTGTCAGCACGGATCGGAGGGAGTCATGAACAGCCTCGGTATGACCGCCAAGGGCAATGGCTCCATCGCCGGTCACAAGAACCCTGAGCTCCAGGGGCACGGTAATCGCCTGTGCTGAACTGGCCTTAGGGATTCTCACGTACGAAGCATCCTCATTCCGCCGGATGGCTGGAACGCTACATCCATGGATGCGGCGAAGGCCATTAGGTCATGGAAGTTGGAGAGGGAATGGGAATGGGAACGGCGGCTGGGTGATAGGGCCCACTCCCATCGGTACCCTTCAACCACAGGCAGGGCATCGGTAACTCGACCGTGGACGCCGTCTCTCATGCGTTCGGCAACGGTGATCGAAGCACCCGTGCCGATCAGATGAGGCGCACGGCCCTCTTCGATCCGCCGCGACCCGGCCCAGAGCCGCTTGTTCTGCTCGTCCATCATGCAGCGAAGTTTGGCAAACACGAGGGGAAGCGCATCCGCGCCAAAACGAAGGGTCATTGGCCCAACCAAGGAAACCTGAACAGGATTTAACGTGACCAGATATTGATGGCGAGAAGACCTGCGGCCAAGGAAACCGAAATTCGCCACGGCGCTGATCCCAAGAAGGATCCCGGGTTCCGAGCGGCTCCAAATCCACAGCGCAATGAACTCGCCAAGCCATGCCAGCCCAATCTCGACCAAGATGATGCTCGGCACGGTTCCGATGGCGTGCTGGAGCCGGGGCACAACGAGAAGGAAAGATAGTGGTTGGGACACTACGTTGACAGCAGCACCTGCGAGTGCGCCGCGCCATCGGACTAGCCCTAGACACCGCCACAGGAGTGCCGAATAGATCGGCACTTCCAAGGACAGGGTGAGTCCGAGTGCCAACAGTTCCCCACGGAGCGAGACCCCTGAAATCACTCTGGGAACCGGTCCTCGGCCTCGCTATTCGGGCGGTCGTTCGGATTGCGCGTCCGGTGGTACCGCACGGCCCTTTCTCCAATCCGTCTGATGTCGCTTTCGCCTGCGGAGCAGAAGGACTGTTACAACGAGTGCCAGCACGAGTAGCGCAATTACCACGACGATTACAGCAAGGTCCCCGGAGTTGTTGTTGGGATGATAGTTATGGCCAAACTGCGGAGCTGGGGCATCAGCAAGAGTCCTCAGCATCCACGCGTACATGATTAAAGACTATATGACCCTCTGCCGCGAAGGTCACGGTTTCGTTCCCACACCATGCAGCCACCTAGGGCCGCCGGCATCTCGCTCCTCCAAGTGGTAGCTGTCCTCCCATTCCGGTAGGAAGCGCGCCAACGTTCAGGGCATCCCCCTCTATGAAGAGGCTTTCGCGGACCCATCGAATGGTCATGTGGACGAGTATCGGGGAGCGAGATAACGGACGTCACGTTGACGTGTCCCACTTTCGAGCACCGGGCGGCGAGCACCAGTACCGATAGCCGTGACGGTTCGGGACACGGGCGCGGCTACGGACCTTCCTCCGCCCACTTCTAACATGTGTCGTGGACCGCCGACAAGACTGATGCATGCGTGGCGATCTTCCTCTTACGAGCCAAGGTCGTAATTGTTAGCCAAATAGTCCCTATTGATGTTCTGAAGAGTGCCGATGTCGCTAGTGCATGTGACGGCAAGTGCGGCGAGGTTCTTACTGTCAACAGTCCAGCCGACCACTCCGAATCCGGCATTCGTGTTTGCGCAGATCGGCGATGGTGAAGACAGGACGGAAGCCAGGCTGGCGCCGGATCCAACTTGAAGGTCGGTTCCGTTGAATAGGAACAGATTGCCGATGGGCTTTCCGTTGCGTGAAACGGTAGCCTCGCAATAGCGGCCGTTGGCGGTCGACCCCGAGAGCGACGCCGAGATACAGGCGCCTTGGGCGTCCTGCATTCCGTTCGCTCCGAGAAGAGTGCTGCTGTAGTAGTTGTCGGCGTCGGCGGAGGTGTCAAACTGCTCATAGATGAGGACGTCGGCATCAGGCACGTTGCTACCGCTGCATACGACCTGGGCGGTCTGATTCGTATTGAGAAAGTCTGACGACGCCTCATTGGTGCATTGGGCCGCGAACACTTTTGGTACTTGTGTGAGCAAGTTTGGAGGAGTCGTCGTCGAGGAGGATGCCGGGGCCTTTGTGGTGGTTGTGGAGCTCGTAGCTTCAGGAAATGATGCGAGAGCTGTCACGACGATGCCACCAGCCACCACGACAGCAGTCGATGCCAATGCGATCCGAGTTCTCAGCGACCCTAGACGTCCGGGTTGTCGTTGAATAGGTTGACCGGAAGAATCATACGGCCGCATTTCCATCGGCGATGCCGTAGGCGGAGCTGCAGGACGGGGGGGTAGCCCAGGTGGCGGGAGTAACGGGCCGTTCATATCCGGCGGGCTCTCGACCGCTGAGGGCTCCGGGTCCGCTTCGACGGCCGGACCCCTGACTTCAGGTGAGAGACCGCGCAAAGTGCAATCGGCGCAACTCGTCGGGCGGGAGATTCTTCTCGGGGACCTCTGGAAGGGGATCCTCCCAGAACACTGGTCGAACAAAATCAGGTCGATTCAATGTCGGACCGCGTAAGCCCATTCCCTTTGCACAAACTCCGACACCATCGAATTCGATGACCAGAACAATTGGAATACGTCCGCTTCACGGATCAGCTCGAGAAGCCTCGGATCCCACTCTTCCCCCGAACGCAGCTGGCTGACGTCTCTGAGATAGCGGTCGCCAAGAGTACTGGCGCCTTGCTCGAGCCGCACAACGATGTCAGCGTCAAGATGCGAGTACGACGCAAAGATCCTGCGGTAGGTATTACCGCGTTGATAGCGGCCGTGGGGCGACTCATCCGCGTGTTGACCAACGCGAACAGCAATGCTCACTTCGCCAATAAGTACGATTCCGGAGTAGACGGCCAGCCTTCCCCGGGCCCACGTACCTTCCAGCGCAGCTTCCGCCGCGAAATCGAAACTGTTGCTCGTGAATCGGCTCAGTCCAGCGGAAGATGCACTGAGAGGGATTGAACTCAACGCCGTCGACGTCAGGCACGAACCGTATCTCCGATCCGCTGGGGAGCGGACGTTTGATGTCGCCGGTAGTCTTGAGGTATCGATCGAAGTCTTCTCCCAATCGTTCTTCCGCTCGATGTTCAACTTCAGCCAGGGGATCGACTGGACCCGTCTCCTGGTCAACGAACACTTCGGTCTTGTGTGCGAACGCCAGCATCGTGTACCAAATACTGGGTCGGATGGCCGATGGACGGTAGACCGTGAATTGAACATCGTCATCGATGGTCTGCTCGTCCACGGCGGGAGTGCTGGGTGTCTCGCCGGTGGGCGCACCGGCGAACTCGGGTTTGGGTGTCTGCATGGACCTGGGCTGCGGATCTGGGAGCTTTTCTGCCGATGGCCCTGCCGGCTGGGGCGGATGAGTTGGGGTTGTCGCTGCGTTCGGGGTTTGGGGGGGCGAACCCAGGCGGTCTGCGGCCAGTGCGGCTCCGAGTGCGACCGCATTCTTGGGATGGACACCCACCACGGAACGCAAGTTCAACTCCCGGAGGACGAAGTCGGCGACGAGGGGGGTTCTCGACGAACCGCCTATGAGGAGTAAAGCATGGAGGTCCGCGGGAGCGACCTCGGCCGACCGCAGGGCTCGACGCAATGCGTCGACGCTCTCGACGAGGGGTGCCCGGATCATGGCTTCGAGCTCGGCTCTGGTCAGGGCGACTTCGGTCTCGGTGTTAGGGAGCGAGACCGGGAACACGGTCCTCGAAGTGGTGGACAGGGCCTCTTTGGCCTCGATGCAGCTCAACCCCACCCTGGCCAGCTTCGTCGCGCGTCAGTGTGTCGTCGCTGTTGATCGAGCTCAAAGCACCGGCCAAGACGCGGTCGACGTGTCCCAGGACGGCGGCGTCGAAATCCATCCCTCCGAGTTGCTCGATCCCTTGGGACGCCCCCGTGATCCGGAATCCCTCCTCAGTCTTCTCGAAGATGGTGGCGTCGAAGGTGCCACCCCCCAGGTCATAGACGGCGACGAGCTGACCCGGGTTCAATTGCTCGATCGACGCGTAGTACCGGGCGGCAGCTTCCGGCTCGGAAAGCATGATAAGCCGCTGACCGCCCGGGCTAGTGTTCCCCAGGCCGGCCAAGGCGATGGCATCGGCCAGCCGCCCCTTTTTGAAGTTTCTCCAGTTGGCGGGATGGGTCACGGCCACCACTTCGGGTCCGGAGTTGTGGTGCTCGGTCACCAAAGCCACCACCCAGGCGAGGACGCGGGCCATCAACGATTCGGCCGAGTATGGGGATCCCCCGAGGATCAACGGCGCGGCGTCGCCGACCCGACGCTTGAATTCCCGGGCGAAGCGCGAAGGGTCGTCTAAACCACGCCGACTCGCCGCCTCCCCAATGAGCACCGAACTATCGGCGGCCACGTAGACCGTGGTGGGGATGCACACCGACCGGTTTCCGAGGATCTCCATCTCCGGCTGACCGTCCACCGACGTCGCCGCCGCCGTGAACGTCGTTCCCAGATCAACTCCCAGGCTGTAAGACAAACCTGCACCTCCGCTCTCCGCTGGGTGCCCGGAGGATCTTATGGGCAAAAATGCGTCCTCACCATTTGGTTGGCGGATTCACCGCTTCGCCACTGGTTGCCAATGGCAACTCGTCCGAACAGAAGTTGTTGTCCATAGTCTTCAGGGGGTTGTCAGTGGTCCGAGTCAAAAAAGTACTACTGAGGTGGCCGCGACGAGAATGCTCGATTCCGCCGTGAAGCGTCGTCAGTTTGAGTTCGGTAGGGGAGACTGAGACCGAGTGCGCTGATCGATAGGCGGCGATACGGCCGGTTATATAAGCCGACTCATTAGTTCCCACATGGAGTCAGGTCGTGTCGACTCCGCGTAACACGCAGAGAACCGTGGTAGGAGCACTAAACGTTGCCTTCGTCAGCCAGGTCATGGCCTTGCCGCTACCCACTGTCTCAGAGATCGACCCAAATGCAAGGTCCGTCGCGCCGCTGTTCGTGAAGAAAACGGTGATCTTGAACGTCGCGGTGTGATTCAATCGGTTCGTGACCGTCCCCCCAGCTTCCCAGCCGCCCGGCGAATCTGCGCACGAAGTCACCGAGACTTCTTGGCGCACGCTTGGGTTATTGGGAACCTGAGTGGGAATGGTCGTTGTTGTTGTCGACGCGGTGGTCGCATGGACCTTGGGAGATCCACATGCCGTCGTCATCACCACAGCAAGCGAGGCTCCAACCATGAGCCCAACCCTTTCCCACCGCACCTCCAGCACCTCCTTGTCAGTCGGGGCAACCACAACGGATCGAACGGTCCGGCTATGAGCAGCCAGAAATGTCGCTCTGCGACGAGGCCACAGTGAGATCCGTCTGAGCCAGACCCAATAGGTTGGCACTCAGATCGAGAGCGTTCACCGTTAAGGGACTTCACGCATTTAGTTGCAGTAGCAACAATGTGGGAAATCGAGAGCCATAGCGTGGGAAATTGCTCTGACTGGGTTGTCTTACACCCCGGTCAAGCGCGTTATGTCGGTAGCCCACCAATACCAACCAACCACCCACCCAACCAGGATGCGGACCGAATCCCGAGGGGGGGCGGGGCGGCACATGTCGTATGGTCAGCCTGAGGTGAAGATCTCGACAGCTGCCGGGGGGTCACTCAGTCACGCGGTACGAGTCGGTGGGCAATGTTAAGAAGCTCGGCGCGCAGCGTTTCATCGTCAAAGTGAGCCACAAGGGGGTGGGTAGCGGTGCCGTTGATGGCTGCCAGAAGTGTGGCGATTCGTATTCGTGACTCCTTCGTATTGGCCTCACCCATAAGCACCGAACGGATGCGGCGCAGGAGTTCCCGGTAGCCACCATGGCGGCTAAAGGACCCCGTCACGGCAGGGTCATTCAAGACCGCGGTCATGCTCCCGCCAACCCCGATCGCCAGTTCGACGATCCCGGTGATTAACGCCTCACGAGCACGCAAGGTTGTCGGCTCGGATTCGGCGGCGTCCACAACATCTTTTAAGCGGCGCAGCTGACTCTCAACAGCGGCGAAAATGATCTCGTCCTTTGTGTGGTACTGGTGGTACACAGCCGCGACAGTGACACCAAGTTCGGCGGAGATCATGCGCAGCGACGTGCCGCCAACGCCGTGCTCGGAGAAGAGCTTGAGGGCAGCGGTGATGACTCGCCACTGGGCAGCCGTGGGTTCCGAAGCGCGCACTATGGGGTTCGATGAAGTCACGCTGGGCCTCTGTCTAGGGCTAACGCCCGTTGAACCCTGGTGGCGCTCCTCACTTGAATGCAGGATAGTCATATGTATAGTCTGCCACCGGGTAGTCAGATGTCTATCCACGGCTGCATTGGATAAGGCTGGGGGCCCGGATGGAGAACCGTTGACCGGCGGCGCATTCACCAACGATGCGACTCCGCCGCTGGCAAAGAGCACCGCCGGCGAACGGGTCATGTTCTGGACGTTGCCGTTCGTTGCGATCATATGGATCGCAGCATTCTTCCTCTTTCCCGGTTTTCGGCCACCCATGTCTCCCCTGATGTCCCCTAGAGCGGTCGCTGCCTTCTACAGTCAACACACCTCCAGCGTTCGTTGGAGCATGATCCTCCTGAACTGGTTCTGCGTAGCGTTGATTCCGATCATGATGCTGATCGTCGAGCGCATGCGTGGAATGGCCCATCGCACGCCGGTTATGCGCTACTGCGTGATCGGCGTCGCCGCTGCTGCGCCCATCGCATTTCTCACCGCGACGGTGTTCTGGCTCCTAGCCGCCTTTCGGCCGGATCGGGCTCCCGCCCTCACACAGCTTTACAACGATCTCGGGTGGATCACCTTCACCTGTGGAGTGCCGTTCCTCATTTGCCTATGCTTGTTCCTGGCGCTGGCGATCTACTTCGACCAACAGGCGGTACCGGTGTTCCCCCGATGGGTCGGGTACTTCAACGTCGCCATCGCCATCGCCCTCGTGCCGGCGGGCTTCGCTGGATTGACTCTCAGCGGGCCGTTTGCCTGGAACGGCTTCTTTGGATTCTGGCTGAAGAACATCGCCATTGCCCTTTGGCTGGTCGTGATGGCGATCGTCTTGGGGCGGGCGGTCGAACGGGATCACAAACTGCTCGAGGGATTCGCGTGACGCTCCTTGCCTGGCGACATGGCCCGAAGCGCGAGCTTTGGTTCGCGTGGTATTCGACGGTCACTTTCTACTGTCTCTACGGCTTCCTCTTCTTCGTCGTGACTCGGACGCAACCTCCTGGCAAGCCGTGGCTCAATCAACAGGAGGTTGTGCAATGGTTCGCCGGTCGTCACGACAGGTTGTTAATCGGGTTTGCTTTGGTCTTCGTAACCGGAGGCCTCTCCGCGACGGCGATCGCCTTGATCTCCTACTCGATCCGGCGTATGTCCGTCAGCCGCGCCTTTGCCCATTCGTATCTCCTCTTGTACGCGGTCAGCGCGGTGCCGGGCTTCCTCTTCATCTGCGTGGCCATGACAACCGGTGCCATGCGCCCAGCCCGCGACCCGGCCATCCAACAATGGCTATATGACCTTGGCTTTCTGTCGTTCGCGGGGACGATGGGGGTCTTTCTCGTCGGTTCGTTGATCTGGATGGCAGCGATCTTGCTCGACACGAACCGCGTGTTCCCGAAATGGTTCGGCTACTGGAACCTCTGTAACGCCCTGACCGAGGTGGTCACCGCGGCCTCGTGGATCTTTTACAGAGGAGCCTTTGCGTGGAACGGCGCCGTTGTTTGGTGGATCGACGTCGCCGTATGGGCCCCCTACACCGCCGTGTTCATCTACCTACTCAGGCAAGTCGTCCTTCGTGATGACTTCGGCGTCGGCCCCATGCCTGACCACCCACCGAAGGGCATTCCCACGCCTGCTGCGGTGGAGGCGGTGGTTTCGTGACAACCACTGCTGAGGTGGTCGAGGACAAGGCGGGGCGAACCAAGCACATTCCGGGTCAGCCGGACATGTGGTTCTTCGTACTGTTCGAATCTTTGGTCTTCACCTCGTATTTCTGCGTCTACCTATTTGTTCGCACCCAGCACGAAAGCGCCTTCCTTCAGTCCCAGTCCCACCTCTTACTCGGACTCGGGGTTCTCGAAACGGTCGTCCTTCTGACCAGCTCTTGGGCAGTGGCTCGGAGCGTTCAGTACGCCCGCGCCGGACGATACGTTGAGGCCAGACGGGACGTGCTACTCGCGGCCGGATGCGGCATTCTTTTCCTGGCGCTCAAGATCATCGAGTGGACCAGGCTCATCCATGCGGGTCACACGCTTACGAGCAGCGGGTTCTTTCAGTACTACTTCTTTTTGACGGGTATCCACCTCCTCCACTTGCTGATGGGATTCTTCGTTCTTGGCGTCCTGGTCAATCAGCTATCGGCTCCAAAGAAGCGGTCTCAAGAGACGGTTGAGACATGCGCGACGTATTGGCATACCGTCGATTTCCTTTGGGTCCTGATCTTCGCTCTGCTGTACGTGGTGAGGTGAGTGATGAAAGTTGCTTTCGATAAGCGGCTCTTTACGGTGTGGCTCGTTTTGGTCGCGATCTCCCTGCTTTACCTCTGGATGGACCATTCCGTCGACAAGGGTGGACTTGTGGTGGCGAGCACGGTTGTCACCGTGGCTGCCATTGGCTTGGCCTGTGTCAAGGTGCGAATCATCATGCGAGAATTCATGGAAGTCAGGGGCGCACCCCTGTTCCTCTGCCGCATTACGGACGTCTGGGTCGTTCTGATGGCCGCAGCTCTGATCGGCACGTATGTAGTTGGCAAGGCAGTCGCGTAGCCGCTCGCCTCTTCACTCGACCATCCGCGATTGCCGGTTATCCAGCCCCGGGATCGCCGCCGAGGAGGCGTACACCCCGCTCGATACCGCTCATCGGAAGTCAAATGTCCCAGTTTGTTTAGTTGGACGCCGCATAACCGCGTCCCGAAAATGCCGAACCAACTGCCACACAGACCCGATCAGGGACCCTTGGGTCGCCAGCTGGGCCTGAAGGGGTCCATAAACTCCCCAACCTGGCTTGACCAGCCGAAACTCGCTCGGCGAAGCTCATCCTCCATGGCCCTGTTCTTTCTCTACCGTCTCGTCCGGCGCGTGTTCGAGGCCGTTCGTGTCCATCGGTTGGATGCCAGGGCGAAGGACGCTGGATCATGGTACTTCGCAATCAGCTGATCGCGCTTCGTCGCCAGCTCGTCCGTCCGCGATTCAGCTGGTCCGATCGTGCGTTCAGCGCTCTCCTGGCCGGTCTTGTGCCCCGAGAGCGCTGGGGGGTCGTCCTCATCGCGCCGGAGACGATCCTCGGCTGGCACCGGTCTCTGGTGAAGAAGCGCTGGACTTACCCGCCACTTGGGCGGACATGAAACACGCAGACGGAGGGTTACGACGGATCACTCCACCCGCTAGGACAGAGCAGCTTCAAGGAGCGAGAGCTTCACAGTGGCGGCCATCTCTTGGTAGCCAAGGAGGTTCGGGTGCAGATGATCCGCACTGGAATAGCGGGGATTGAGCACCGTCGGGTCATTCGGATCTCGCAGTGCGGCATCGAAATCGATGACCCCATCAGCGAGATGCTGGCTTCTGATCCAGGCGTTCACCTGTTCTCGGTAGATTTCGCTCAGAGGTGCGCTCGTTGGGCCGTCGATGATGGAGTTCGAGGCGGGGAGTAGCGTCCCCAGCCAGATCTTCACGCCCCGGGCGTGGGCCATGGCGATCACCTCCTCGTAGCCGGCGATGAGCTGGTTCGGGGTGGTGATGGCCGGAGGGATGCCGAAATCGTTGATCCCCTCTTGAAGGATCACACCTTTTACACCCGGCACATCGAGGGCGTCTTGTTGGAACCTGTGCACGCCGCTCACACCCATGAGTAGGGAATAACCGTCGCTGACCAGGCGGTTGGCACTGATTCCCGCGTTCACAACCGAAATCGGGATACCGGCGGCGTCGATACGGCGCTGAAGGTCGTCGGGATAGCGACCGTTCTTGTCGGCGATTGCCAAGCTGGTGGGCAGGCTCACCGGCGTAGAGGCGACGAACCCGTCAGTGATGGAGTCGCCGAATGCCACGATGGCGGCGGTGGAGGCTGGGGCCTCGACGTCGACCCCGTCGATGTACAGCCACGCCTCGGTCCGCAGAGAGAAGGGACCATTGCTGGCAACCGTTGTGAGGTCACCCGCCCCGGGAGGCGTGTAGAAGGACGTGGCGTTGGCATTCCAGTGCTTGGTCGGAAAGCTCTGGACACCCGGCATGAAGATACTGACAGCCAGGGGTGTGAACGCCGTGAACGTGAGGGCGACGGGATCGCTCACGACGTCTTGGCCAACGGGGACGCTGACCTGAGCCCTTCCCCCGAACGTCACAGGGGAGAGGTCGGAGACCGCCCCGCTCCCCTCGACGCCGACGGTCACGTTCCCGAACTGCGCCGGCGCGTAACCAAAACGGTTCGAGAGATGGAGGCGTAACTCCGTGCCGCCGAGGTGCGGTGTGACGATCATGCGCAGCGTCTGGTTGACGAGGACTTCAGGGACGAGAAAGCCGGCGGCGTCGACCGGCGTCACCGAGTCGGTGGGACTTGCTGTCCAGCTCGCCACCCAATGGTCCGCCACCGTCGGGGTCGTGGCGGACGCGACTGCGGACGGGGCAACGAGCAGCGAGACGGAAACCAGGATCGCCGCCGTGACCACGGCCGTTGTCCGTCGTCTCAATGTGGAGGTGAACATCCTGCCGCTGCCATCAATGAAGCCCTTGAGACGGAACACGGTGAACTCCTTTCGACCGGCTACGGCCTTCCGCCTGCTGCAAAAACAAAGATTCGTTCCGCCAAGCTAGCGAACCCAGCAAACCCGTGCGGACGATCTCCGAAGTACCGGTCAGTCACGGTCTGATAACCCTCGCTGACCCAGCGTTTTGGGGCAACAATCGCAAATCGTTTCGCTGGTTTCACAGATGGCCTCCCCCGTATTTGGGTGGTCCCCGCCACCCGTATGGAGGTAACGGTCTTGCGGGACAATGATTGTGCTTTACATTTTCCCGGGGGATGACCCTGCCGTGCTCAGGTACGAATGTCGTAGGGTTTTCGAGGGCAATATCCGATCGAGGCGGCGGAAACCGTCCCGACCAGGTCCTTCGGAGGAACCGTGTGAGTGCCGAGAACCCCATCCGTCACCGTGACCAGGGGCTATCCGTGACTGATTGCATAGACAAACAATGTGGGAAATCGCAAGCAATAGCGTGGCATGTGGCTCCGATCTGGGCACAGTCGGTGCAGGTCCAGCGCGTTATGTCGGTAGCCCACCACGACAACGCTGCGGTGGTGCGATCGCCTCTCCAAGGCGGCGGTCGGCAGGTTCGGTCCGGAACTACCTGTGGCCGGACTGCCCGGTGGCGACCGGTTCGCGAAGCCGCTCGCCGAGGGCTCGGGTCCGGCGACGGGCGATCCCGGGGGCCTGGCCGCGGACCGGACCAGCAGGTAGTAGCCCTATCCGGCCGGCGTGCCGATCCGGTTGAGCTGGAAGTCCCTCGATCATCGATTCAACCAACTGTTGGAATGCTCGCAAGGTCCAGTGCAGGGACAAGTTCAGGAAGTACCCACACGGGGATTCCCTGAACGTTTTGAGTGGTCCTCAAGTAGTTACCAATAGCTGCCGATGTCACTCTCAGCGTTCGTCTCGAACGTAGCGATAACGAAAAGGCAAACCTCCCGCGAGGGGGGGACGCAAAGCCAACGGGGCTCTCTGAGTCGGCTGGGTTGCCGAAAGTAGCGAACGAAGCGCAGCTCTTTCCAGCGACCCCCCCGCGTCTCGGGATCTGGGAGGAAGTATGCGCAGGAATCGCGAAGCAGACGTTGCAACGAGGGTACTTCGACCAAGGCGCATCGCACTTGCCGGTATCGCCGCCGTCTCTGCAGTGACCCTCGTCGTAGTCGGGATTCCGACCACTCCGTCGGCGTCTGCCCGGTCATCTTCGAACCGGTGGCACCGAGGCGGCACCACCACAACCACCGTGCCGGCAGCGAGCACCACTCCGACCACCACTGCGACCACTACTCCGACCAAGTCGCCAACTCCGACCACCACTCCGACCACCACTCCGACCAAGTCTCCGACGCCGACTCCCACGCCGACCCCCACGCCGACCCCCACGCCGACCCCCACGCCGACCCCCACGCCGACCCCCACACCGACTCCCACGCCGTCAGGTGCAGTCCAGCCGGTCGGCCAGGCCGCCGGTCCGTGGAACCTGGTCTTCGACTCTGAGTTCAACGGCTCCTCGCTCGATACCTCGCAGTGGTCCACGGGGTGGTTCGGTTCCGGCATCACCACCGGCGTCAGTGGCTCCGAGCAGGAGTGTTATGACCCTTCGCAGGTGAGCGTGACCGGCGGTTCGCTCGTCCTGTCGGCCGTGGCACGCTCGGAGACCTGCGGCGGGGCCGCCCATCCCTACGCCTCGGGCATGGTGACCACCGACGGGAACTTCAGCTTCACCTACGGCTATATGGAGGCCCGGATCTGGTTGCCCGGTAACGGCAGCATCGCCGACTGGCCGGCCTTCTGGGCCGATGGCCAGAACTGGCCCACCGACGGGGAGATCGACACCCTCGAGGGGCTCGGCGGCCAGGCCTGCGCCCACTTCCACAACCCGGCCGGCGGGCCCGGCGCCTGTGCAGCGGGGAACTACTCGGGCGGGTGGCACACCTTCGCCGCCGAGTGGGAGCCCGGGTCGCTCACCTTCTACTACGACGGAACCCCAGTCTGGAATGACACCTCGGGGATCACCTCGGCGCCCATGTACCTGATCCTGAATCTGGCGCTGTCATCGGCCATCACGTCGCCGAACACCGCACCTGCCTCCATGCAAGTCGACTACGTGAGGGTCTGGCAGCACTGAGCGCCCGCACCTTGACAGGAATTCTCGACATAGTTGCAACGACAAGAACGTAGGAAGTCGAGAGCAATATCGTGGGAAGTCGCCATCGCGGCGCACGCCTCTCCCTGGTCAAGTGAGTTTCGTCGCAACCCCACCACGACCACGACCATCACCACCACACAAGAAGGAATCTCGGCAACCCGGCAGGTCGATGCGGCCAGAGCGGTGCATAGTTCAGGAATGGTTGACGGCCGTGACGTCACGTCTGCCCGGGTGGGTTCCGCCCGTGACCCGGCTTTCCTTCGCGCCGTTCGACCGATCCTCGACCTGTATACGGCGTACTTCCGGTCAGAGGTGAGGGGGTTCGAGCGGCTGCCGGACCGCGGACCCCTCCTGGTAATCGGCAACCACTCGGGTGGCCAGATGCCACCTGACATCCCCGTCCTCTTGACCGCGTGGTGGCGCGAGCGGGGCGAGGACGAGCCTGTCTATGCAATGTTCCACCATTTCCTGATGGGGATTCCCGGTGTGGGTGCCCTGTTGGCACGGGCGGGCGCGGTCGAAGCCGGGCCGGTGGATGCCGAAGCGATCCTCCGCAGTGGGGGGATCCTTTTTGACTACCCGGGCGGTGACTATGACGTCTTTCGGCCGTGGTGGGAGCGGAACCGCATCGACTTCGGAGGTCGGCTCGGATTCGTCCGACTCGCCCTCCGGACGCAGGTTCCGATCGTTCCGTCAGTCTCGGTGGGCACCCACGAGACCCTCATCGTTCTGGCTCGGGGGCAGCACATCGCAAAACGGCTCGGGCTTGACCGCATGTTCCGTATCAAGGTCATGCCCCTTGTGTTCGGCCCGCCACTCGGTCTCGTTCCCGGAGGGATACCGACATGGCCCCTTCCGGCGAAGATCACCGTGGAGCTGGGCGAACCAATCCGCTGGTCCGAATACGGGCCCGACGCCGCTAAGGATGATGCCATCGTCCGCAAGTGCTACGACGAGATCGTCGAGACCATGCAGGTGACGCTCGACCGGCTCGCCGCCGAGCGCCGGTTTCCGATCCTCGGCTAGCTGGGCCGGTCTCCCTCGCCATTCTGACCACCGTCGCCGCAGACCGACTCGGCGATCGACCGCGCCCACACGTAGTCCGGCTTGCCGCTCGGTGAGCGAACGATCTCGTCGACGACCAGGACCGCTTTCGGTACCTTGTAGCCGGTCAAGCTCTCGTGACCGAATCGTCGGAGCCCCTCGGTGTCGATCCGGCATCCGGCCCTCGGCTGCACCAACGCCGTCACCTGCTCGCCATGGACGGCATCGGGCATGCCGATCACGATGGCATCCCGGACGTCCGGGTGGCCCTTCAGTGCCGCCTCCACCTCGTCGGGAAACACCTTCTCGCCGCCCGTGTTGATGCACAGCGAGCCTCGGCCCAGCACGGTGATGGTCCCATCGGTCTGCACCGACGCCAAATCTCCCGGAAGCGCCCACCGCTGCCCATCGTGCTCGACGAAGGTCGTTGCCGATTTGGCCTCATCACCGAGATAGCCGATCGGGACATGGCCGCCCCGGGCCAGGTGCCCGATGACGCCCGAGCCGGGCCGGACCGGGCGGAGGTCGGCATCGAGCACCGCGGTTCGCCCGTCCACCTGCAGACAAGGTGGCCCATAGGGATCTCCGGCCGGCGCCTGGCCGCCGACCTGGCCGGTCTCCGAGGACCCGAAGCGATCGGCGACGACGCGACCGGGCAACAGGCGAGCCAACTGGGCCTTGGTGGACGGCGACAGCACCGCACCACCCGACCCCACCGCCATCAGCGATGAGAGGTCGAAGCGATCGGGGTCGGCCGCCAGGACGTCGAGGAGCGGACGGGCCATCGCGTCGCCGACGACCGCGATCACGTTGACCTTCTCGACATCTACCAGCCGCCACACCTCGAGTGGATCGAAGATGCCTCTCTCGACCGTGACGATCTTGCCCCCGCCGAACAGGGTGGAGAAGGCCAACCAGTGCCCGGCCGCATGCATGAACGGCGGGATGGCCAGCGCGGTTACGCCTGGATGCAAGACCCGTTGAGCGAGCTCGTCGGGACGGGCGATGTGGTCGCCGAGCGAGAGTGGGTCGCCACCACCCATGGCGGCGAAGAAGATGTCGTCGTGGCGCCAAAGCACGCCCTTGGGCATGCCCGTCGTCCCCCCGGTGTAGACGCAGTAGAGATCGTCGGACCGCCGCGACGGGAACCCCCGGGTGAGGGGGGCGGTCTCGAGCGCCGCCTCGTAGTCGACGGCGAGCCCCGAGGAGTCGCTTCCGTCGGAGACCTCGAGTACGGCACGCATCGCCGGAACCGCACCGAGAGCGTCGGTCACCGCCGCCCCGAAGCGACTGTGGAAGATCAGGCCCGCCAGCTCCGCGTCCTTGTAGAGGTACTCGAGTTCGCCCGCCCGGTAGCGATAGTTGACGTTGATGGGCAGGGCACGGATCTTGAAGCATGCGAGCATGGCCTCGATGTACTCGGTTCCGTTCGCCAGCTGGAGACCGACATGATCCCCGGCGCCGATCCCGACCCGCTCGAGGTAGTGGGCGAGGCGGTTGGCACGTTGGTCCAACTCGTCGAACGTGAGCCGGCGCGGGCCGGACACCATCGCCGGCTCAGTCCCGACCTGGTCGACCACGCTCTCAAAGAGATCGGCAAGATTGAACTCCACGGCTCTCCCAATCGTCGACGGGCCTTCCGAAGAGGCTGTCCGCAGCCCCACAAGCGGTAGTATTCCAGGTGGTGAACCCGCCCATCGGCGGCGGCGCATCGCCGCCGTGGAAGGCGCCCGTGGGGGAGGTCGAGTTTGACACCGAGGGCCGACGATCGAAGTCTCACGCACGACGCGGTACCGGACGGGACGGTGCCTCGTATCTCCCCGTCAATGGTCGATCGCGTCACCGGACGGCTCCGGGCTGCCACCAGCTTTCTGCATCGTCGGGCCCTGATCCGAGCCACCCGGGCCATACCGCGCACCTTCCAGTTCGTCGGATCTGCGCTGCTGTTCGGGGAGGTGGCTGACTCACTGCCCGCTCCACATCTATCCGTCGGGCTCGCCGCTCAGGTGGCTATGGACGAGGCTCTTCTGGCCATGGCCATGACGCCCAGTCGGCTCCCGCTCCCCGGGGACCTTGCCCGGGTGGCGGCCGAACTCGCTCATGCAGAAGACCTCTACAACTGGAACGGCTGGATCGAGGACCCTCTCTCGTATCATCGGACGCCTCCGCCCCTTGCCCATCAGGATGTGACCGAGAGCCGGGGCTGGGCGGTGGGCCTCGGCTACGACCGGTTGAGCTGGGACAGCGGTTTTGAGCCTCATTCCGGCGAACCCGGCAGTGGCCGATGGATGGCGTTCGGACCCAACCGGACCGCCTCGGCTGTCGTTCTCCGTCATGCTGGTGAACCTCGGCCCTGGGTGATCGCCGTGCACGGGTTCTGTATGGGGTTCCCCTTCATGGACTTCCAGGGCCTGCAGATCACCCGGATTTATCGCGAATTGGGGTTGAACGTGGCGATGCCGGCGCTGCCGTTGCACGGACCACGCCGGGTCACCCTGGTCAGTGGAGAACCGTTCCTCTCCTTCGAGTTGATGAACGCGGTGCACGGTCTGACCCAAGCCGTTTGGGATATACGACGGCTGATCCATTGGGTGCGCGACCAAGGTGCGCCCTCGATAAGCCTTTACGGTGTCTCGCTGGGTGCCTACACCGCATCCCTGGTGACAGGTATCGAAAAGGGCATCGATGCGGTGGTGGCCGGCATCCCGGTGTCGGACTTCCCCGGATTGTTCCATCGCCACAGCCCTCGCCATATCCGGGCCCGGTCGATCGAGCACAAGGTCATGGGAGGGGCAGCCGAGAACGTCTACCGGGTGGTGTCCCCTCTGAGATTCGATCCGAAGGTCCCGAAGGATCGTCGATATATATTCGCCGGTTACGGGGACCGGTTGGCCTGTCCCGAGCAGGCACAGCGTCTCTGGGAGCACTGGGACAAACCTCGCATCTCATGGTACTCGGGCAACCACGTCGGTTACCTCTGGTCCAAGCAGGTTTCCGATTTCTTGGTCGAATCCCTCCGCGAGCGTTCGATGACTGGTGCTGCCGAAGCCGTCATGAGCTGAACCGTGGAGACGATGACGGGACTGGATGCCAAGTTCCTCTACTCCGAGACCGCCACCGCCCATATGCACACCATCAAGGTGGCGGTGTCCAATGTGTCGGCCGTCGAGGGCGGATTCTCTTACGACACATTGACCGAGGTGCTCAAGCAGCTGCTCGTTCGACTTCCGCCCTTCCGCAAACGGATCGTTCCGGTGCCTGGGGGTCTCGGCCACCCGGTCTGGGTAGAGGACCCGGAGTTCGACCTGCAGCGCCACATCAGTCGGCAGGTGCTCGACCATCCGGGCAACGATCATCAGCTGGCCGCGGCCGTGGGTGCGTTCGCGAGTACGCCTCTGGCTCGGGACAAGCCCCTCTGGGAACTTCTGGTCCTCGAGGGTCTGTCGGGGACTCGGATCGCGGTGGTGGTGAAGATCCACCACGCAGTGGCGGACGGGTCCGCCGCGGTCGCACTCCTCCGAAACGCGGTTCGAGGCGTCACCGTCGAACCGTCGATCGAGCCTATCGATGATCCATGGCATCCCGAGCCGATACCGACACGACGACAATTGCTCTCGATAGCCGGACACGACCAGATCACACGCTGGAAGGGCCTTCCCCAGCTTGTCCGGCGTTCTATGAGACAGGCTCGAGCCTCCGAACTGCGCCGACGGAGTTTCGCGCCCAAGCCGCCACTCCCGCTCCACCACATCCCCAAGACGTCGTTCAATGTTTCGATTACCTCCGAGCGGACCTTCGCGATGACCAGCCTGCCGATGGAAGAGCTCAAAGCCATCCGGCGAGCCGCCGGTACCACCCTCAACGACGTCTATGTTGCCGTGTGCGGAGGTGCCCTTCGGAAGTACCTCTCCGACCGCGGGGAGCTACCCGACCGACCGCTGGTGGCCAGTGTCCCCGTCTCCACTGATGCTGACGTGGCCCGGATGTCGGGAAACCGGGTCGACACTCTCTACGTATCCATCGGCACCGACATTGCCGACCCGCTCAGGCGCCTAAGACAGATCCATAAGGGAATGGAGGCGTCCAAAGAAGTGCGGGGACTTCTCGGTCACGATGTCCTGGCGCAGCGAGCCGATTTCGTCCCACCTCAGATCTACCGCTCGACCGTGAGGATCTGGAGCCGCTCGCACATCGCTGACCGAGTGCATCCGCCACTCAATGTGGTGTTGTCCAATGTGGCCGGACCACAGAACAGGATCTTCTTCGGTCCCATCGAACTCGAAGCGCTCTACTCAGTGGGGCCGATCCTGGAGGGGATCGGCCTCAACATGACGGCATGGAGCTACGCGGGGACGCTCAGCGTCTCGTTGCTTGCGTGTCCGACGAGTGTCCCTGATCTGTGGCCGATCATCGACGCTCTACACGATTCGCTGGACCAGCTTCGCATCGCTATCGATCGGGACACCGCGGTCGATCAGTGATCGCGATCCAGGCTGCCGACAGCTCGTCGTTTGTAAGTGGGCATTAGCCGGCCGAGTAGAGGCTAAGCCGCTTTAGGAGTCGCGCCTTGGTGTCCGGCCATTCACCATCCAGGATGGAGAACATCGCCGAGTCGCGATACCGGTCTTCCTCGCCGACGACCATCGATGGTTGCCAGTTTCGCAGAACGCCTTCGAATTGAGCACCGAGTCCCTCGATGGCGTTCCGGGACCGGGTGTTGCGGGCATCCGTCTTGAGGTCGACCCGGGCTACCGACCAGGTCTCGAAGGCGTGTTCCAGCAACAGGAGCTTGGTCTCGGTGTTGATGCCGGTCCGCTGAGCCGACGCGCCCAACCAGGTCGAACCGATCTCCACCGCGAAGGGAACGGCACTTCCCGACCGGAACCGGAGGGTGAGATACGAGGTGCTCCCGACGGCTCGACCGTCAGCCAGCCGGACTTGGGCAAAGGGAATGACTTCGCCCTCGTCGGCAGCGACCGAGCTGATCCCGTATGTACTCCTCGACCTCCTCTGATCCACGCGGTACCCGGGTGAACCCGTAGGAACTGCGGTCGTCCTCGGCCGTTGCGGTCAAGTCCGACGCGTGTTCCATCGATAGGGGCTCAATCCGCACGAGGCCGCCGAGCAGAATTGGAACATCGAGCCCAGGGCTCAGGGTGGGGCGGGTGGCGTTCCGAATCCGCACGCCGCAGTCGTGCTCTTCTCCACCTTCGACCAACGCCCCGCAGGTGTCACACACCTGATGAAGCCAACAGGCCGGGTCCCCGCCCTGGTCGTCACCCATCGCCGGCTCCAAATTGCTCGCGTCCATCATGGTCACCCACTTATCGTCTGAATCTTAGCGGTCGCTCCTTGTCCCGCTCCTCGACCAACTGGCGTTGACGTCCGGCCAGAAGGTGCTCGACGATGATGAAGCCCTCCAGCTCGTTGGACAGCGTCGGCGACGGCGAAGTAGGTCGTGACCCCCTCGCCGGCCATCCGGTCGGCTACGCCTCGGAGGGGTTCGTCGGGATGCACCAACCCCACCCTCGCGGTGGATGATGGACGCCACCCGGCCGACTCCTCCGCCGTCGTCACGGGCGTGGCGGAGTTCAGCGAGAGAGACTTCCCCGACCACGCTTCCATCGGGGTCGACGGCGGGGATCAGACGCTGTCGCAGGAGGCCCGGCTCAAGGACGACGGTTTCGAAGGCCTCGTTGACCGTCCAGCCCGGGCTCACGGTGATCACCTGGGTCTCCATCACGTCGCGGACGAAGAGGGCCTCGAGTGGGTCGACCGCATATTCCCGCACCACGTGGAAGCCCTTCCGCGCCACCTTCTCCGTCAGGATCGAGCGCTTCAGGATGAGCGTGCTGAGCAGATGGGCGATCGAACAGGTGACGAGCAGCGGAAGCAATGACCCGGTGTCGTGGGTCAGTTCGAACGTGAACACGATGGCCGTCAGCGGCGATCGGGTGACACCAGCCAGAGCCCCGGCCATCCCGAGGAGCGCCCAGGTGGAGCTCCCACCCCCGGGAGCACCGGGCCGAGGATGCCGCCCAGGGCGGCCCCCATCATCAGCAACGGAGCCAGGATGCCGCCGCTGGTTCCCGATCCCAGGGCCACCGACCAGATCACCAGCTTGACCATCAACAGGAGGGCCAGCGCCCCGATGGTCAGCCGGCCGGCCAGCTCCATCCCGATGGTGGAGTAGCCGACCCCGAGAGCTCTCGGATCGATGAGCCCACCGACACCGACGATGGCCCCTCCGATGGCCGGCCACCACGCCCAGTGAACGGGCAGCCGGGTGAAGGCATCCTCCATGAAGTAGCAGGCGGTCGTGAGCACCCAGGCCAAACCGGCCATCACGAGGCCGATACCGGCAGCCGCGGCAACGTCGACTCCCGAGAACGTTCCGTGGGGCGGGACCGGGAACAGCGGAGTCGCCTGGATCACGTGGTGCGAGGCGAATACATTCCGGACCAGTTGGGCGACCGCGGTGGCCAGGGCGATCGGGACCAGGGATCGGGGTTTCAGCTCGAAGATCAGCAGCTCCACCCCGAAGCACACCGCCCCGACCGGCGTGCCGAACACGGCAGCCATACCCGCACAGGATCCGGCCACCAACAGGATCCGACGTTCCATGGCCGACAGGTGGAAGAACTGGGCAAGCACCGAGCCCAGCGCCCCGCCGGTGAGGATGATCGGGCCCTCCGCCCCGAACGGTCCGCCGGTCCCGATGCTCACCGCACTGGACAGGGGTTTGAGCACGGCCACTCGGGGCTCGACCTTGCTCCCGCCGACCAGAATCGTCTCCATCGCCTCGGGAATGCCGTGACCGCGGATCCGCTCGGAGCCGAAGTAGGCCATGGCCCCGATGACCAGCCCCCCGAAGACGGGGAGGGCGATGGTCCAAGGGCCGAGATCCGCGGTGGTCGGAGCCACCAGGCTCACACCGACGTCCTGGTAGTACATGAGGTGGGTGATCAGCCCGATCAGGTCGAGCAGGCCGAGGGCCACCCCCACGGCCATAGCCCCGATCACCAATGCCAACGGGGTGATCCGCACCGAGTCCCAGGTGATGGTGAAGTCACCGAGGTGCTCGGCAGAACGCGGTTGCGCCGCCTGTTCGGAGACCCTCACCGCCGCGGCCGCCTGGGACTAGCCTCGGCTTCGGCCCTCGCGGTGCAAGCCCCGGACACCGTCAACGGGTGATCAACCTCAGACCCTTTCGGCTCCGGCGCTCCCCGCGGTACATTAGGTCGTAGTACGAGATACATGGAGCGAAACCCTATCGTGGCACCGAGGCCCCTCAGAACTGATGAATACGTGAAGCTGTTGGCTTTCCGGACCGGGTTCCGTCGGTTCCTCCATTGGAGTGAAGTGCAGGCTCGAGCCGCGGGGCTCACTTCGGCTCAGCACCAGCTGCTGCTGGCCATTCGCGGGCACACGGGCCCCACCGGTCCGACCATCGGCGATGTTGCGGAATCCCTCCTCCTGCGCCACCACGAGCGCGGTGGAGCTGACCCAGCGAGCCGAAGCTGCGGGGATCATCCAACGCCGCTCCGACCCTCATGACGGAAGGGTGATCCACCTGGTCCTCACTCGAAAGGGGAGCGCCGCCCTCAGTCTCCTTTCCGCCCAGCACATCGAGGAGTTGGCCCGTCTGGCCGACGACTTCCAGATGCTCTGGGCCGGACTCGACGACCATGCCGGGCCGGCGGAAACCGCGACGGCGCGAAGGGCCTAACCATGGCGACGAAGCCGAGGGTTCGGATAGGGCGGGTGTACGAGGAGCCGGGATCCGACGACGGTGCACGGGTATTGGTCGATCGCCTCTGGCCGCGGGGATTGTCAAAAGCCCGAGCGGCATTGGACGAGTGGTGCAAGGAGTTGGCACCGTCGACCGAGCTCCGAACATGGTATGGCCATGTCCCCGAACGGTTCGAGGAGTTCGCCCGGCGGTACCGGGTCGAGCTCAAGGAGCCGGAACGGGCTGCCATCCTCGACCATCTCTACTTACTGGCCAGAAAACGGACCGTCACGCTGCTCACCGCGACCAAGCAGGCGGAGATCAGCGAGGCTGCCGTGCTGGCCGAGGTGCTCGGTGGGTGAACCGAAGGCGGTGACGGTCACTGACGGCACCATCCGGTTGGGCCAGTTCCTCAAACTCGCGGATCTGGCGGACCGCGGGTCGGACGCCCGGCTGCAGATCGCCTCCGGCGCGGTGCGGGTCAACGGGGAGGTCGAGCTCCGGAGGGGTCGCCAGTTGCGCCTCGGCGATGTCGTCTCCATGGGAGGCGAATCGGCCCGTGTCGCCTGACGGTCCGACCGGCTACTGAACGTAGCCCCGCAGCACGGTGTGCCCGGCACCGTCACTCACCCACACATGGGTGATCTGATCGGCGGGCACCGCACAGGACAGGGTGACCTGCACCTGGCCTCTGGAGCCTATGGTCCGGTAGCTCCCGGCGACCCACCAGGAGCCCGGCGTTGTTTCCATCGTCACCGTCCAGACCTGGCCGGCCTGCTGCCCCGATTCCTTGAAGGTCGCTTCGGTGCCCCACACCTTGGATGCCAGCACCACCGAGGCGCGGACTCCCGGGGTCCCGCTGAGCGCGACCGTCTTGGTCGGCGACGGCGACTGCTGTACGGAGACCACCACCAATGCGATCGCCGCGACCGCGGCCGCGGCCATCCCCGCCATCGCCCACCGGGTGGCCGTCATCCGCACCCGCCGGTGGCGGTCCCACCGGACCCGCTCCCACCGGGCCGACTCCAGCGGAATCGCCGGCTCCCGGCCGTCGCCGAGATGGCCGACGTCGACCAGACCGAGGGCCGCTTCCAGTCCGGCCAGCTCGACGGTCTCGACCCGACACGCCGGGCACTCCTCGAGGTGGGCGCGAAGTTGGCTCTCCTCGTGAGGCTCGAGCCGGCCGATGGCGTGCATGGCCTGCAAGCCTCGCCACCGTTCGCATTCGGCGCCCGTCATTGTTCCCACCCCATCTCCTCGAGCATCAGCTTCAGCGCTTTGAGGGCATAGAAGAGACGGCTGCGGACGGTGCCGTCGGGGATCCCGAGCTCGTCGGCCACGCTCCGGCTGGGGCGCCCCCGGTAGTAGATCTCGATGAGCACGTGACGGTGCTCCTGGCGGAGCCGCCTGACCGCTTCTTCGACCTGCCACGCCTGCATGGCCCGCTCGATGCTGTCGTCGGGATCTTCGGCGTCGGGCGGCAGCACCTCGGTCTTTCTGATGGCCCGGGACCTGGCCAGGTCGATGACCAGGCGTCGTTCGATGGCGAACAGCCAGGTGCGCATGGAGCCGAGCGACGGATCGAACCGGTCCCGATGTCGCCACGCCCGCACGAACGTCTCCTGGGCGGCCTCCTCGGCCAGCTGCCGCGTCCCCGAGGCTCCGGCGGGCAAACGCCACCAGCTCGCCGCTGTGGGCCACGAAGGCGGCCCGGAGTTCGATCTCGTCAGTTGCCATGGCTGTCGGCCCCGGCCGGCGAGGCCCCTCACCAGAGACGGTATCCCGAGTCATCGACGCCAGCCGACCGGACCCTGGGCGGACATCCTCCGTCGTCGATGCGTCGTTCATCTCGGGCTCACCGATCCGGTGGGCATCCGGCCGCCGCGGCCAGAGCGGCAAAGGCACCTACCGCCACCAGCTCTTGGGCGCCGGGGATCCGGGGGAGCCGGGTAGGCGAGAGATAAGCCATCGTTGCGTCCCTTTCCGAGTTCGTACCCTGGGGATACGGTCGAACCCGGCGATGTGTTCACCGCCCGTCTGTTCATCCCGAGCCGAGTCGGTCCCCAACACCGCCTCCACCTCGGCCAATGCCACAATGCACTGGGAGGTACCCCATGATCATCGGCGTGCCCACAGAGGTGAAGGACGGCGAATCCCGGGTGGCGATCACCCCAGCCGGGGTCAGGGAGTTCACCAGCGCCGGCCATACCGTGCTGATCCAGGCGGGGGCCGGGGCCGGCTCCTCCATACGCGACGACGAGTTCGTCGCCACCGGGGGGTCGGTGGTGGGCGACGCGGTGGACGTCTGGTCTCGGGCCGACATGGTGCTGAAGGTGAAAGAGCCGGTTCCCGAGGAGTACCCCCGGCTCGGCCTCCAGCGGGACCAGGTCCTCTTCACCTACCTCCACCTGGCCGCCTCCCGGTCGTGCACCGAAGCGCTGATGGCCGCCGGCACCACCGCCATCGCCTACGAGACCGTCCAGCTGGGCGACGGCTCCCTCCCCCTCCTCACCCCGATGAGCGAAGTGGCGGGACGGATGGCCCCGCTGATGGGGGCCCACCATTTGATGAGCCCGGCGGGCGGGCGGGGGGTGCTGGTGTGCGGCATCCCCGGGGTGCGGTCGGCCCGGGTGGTGATCCTGGGTGCCGGGGTGGCGGGCTGGGCCGCGGCGACCATGGCCGTCGGGATGCATTCCGACGTCTACATCCTCGACCGGAACGTCGACCGTCTCCGCCGGGCCGACCACCACTTCCGCGGCGCGCTGGAGACGGTGGCGTCCAGCGCCCATGCCATCGAGGAGACCTGCATCGACGCCGACATCGTGATCGGCGCGGTGCTGGTGGTCGGGGCCAAGGCACCCATCCTGGTGTCCGACGCCCTGGTGGCGCAGATGCGCCCGGGGTCGGTGCTGGTCGACATCTCGGTAGACCAGGGTGGCTGCTTCGAGTCGACCCGACCCACCACCCACTCGGATCCGACCTTCGAGGTCAACGGCTCGCTCTTCTATTGCGTGGCCAACATGCCCGGCGCCGTCCCCCACTCCTCCACCCACGCGATGGTCAACGCCACCCTGCCCTATGCCCTGGCCATCGCCGACCACGGGTGGAAGGACGCCGCCCGCGCCGACCCGGCGCTGGCCGACGGGGTCAATGTGGTCGGGGGCCGCATCGTCTACCAGCCGGTGGCCGACGCCCACGGCCTGGAGTGGTCACCGCTCGCCACTCTCCTCTGACCGATTGGTACGCCCGACTCGCCGGGTCCCGCCCGCGGGTCCGGAGATTTGGGGCCGGAGCCGCCCACCCCGTAACCTGAGGACCCGGTCCTTCCCTACGGACGGAACGGCCGGACAACCTTGGGGGGTGTCGAGTTGGCGTTGAACATCGGCCTGAGGCGGATGCAGCGGGCGGTGAGGGCCGCCCGGCTGGCCGGGCAACCGCCGCCGTCGGTGATCATCGTCGGGGCCGGGATGTCCGGGCTCGGAACCGGCATCCAGCTGAAGCGGGCCGGCGTCACCGACTTCACCATCGTCGAGCAATCGGACGGGGTCGGCGGGACCTGGCGGGACAACACCTACCCGGGGAGCGGCTGCGACGTCCCCTCCCACCTCTACTCCTTCTCGTTCGCATCCAAGACGGACTGGACCCGTCGCTTCGCCGAACAGCCGGAGATCCTCGACTACGCCGAGGAGTTGGTGGCCCGTCACGGGCTGGCCGGCCACCTTCGCCTGGGCACCACCGTCAACCATGCCGCCTACGACGAAGGATCCGGCCGCTGGCGGGTCTCGGTGACCTCCACCGGCGGGGAGGCCGAAGTGCTCGAAGCCGACGCCGTCATCTTCGCCTGCGGGCAACTCAACCGCCCCTCCATCCCCGACCTTCCCGGGCTCGACACCTTCGCCGGGCCCAGCTGGCACTCGGCCCGGTGGGACCACCGGGTCGACCTGGACGGGAAACGGGTGGCGGTGGTCGGGAGCGGGGCCAGCGCCATCCAGTTCGTGCCGCCGGTCGCCGCCCAGGCCGCCCAGCTCACCGTCTTCCAACGCAGCATCAGTTACGTGGTCCCCAAACCCGACCGGGTCTACGGTCCCCTCCAGCGGTGGCTGCTCGACCATGTGCGGGCCTACGAGCTCGCCTACCGCTGGCGGATCTACTGGTCGCTGGAGGCCCGATGGCTGGCGTTCCGAAAGGACAGCTGGGCCGGCCGCTACCTCCGGAAGGTGATCACCAAGGGCATCGTGACCGGGGTGGTGTCCGACCGGATGCCGGCGGACTCGGTGGTCCCCGACTACTCGGTCGGGTGCAAGCGGATACTCATCTCCGACGACTGGTACCCGGCCATCCTGCGGCCGACCGTCGAGGTGGTCAACGAGCCCATCCAGCGGGTCGAGGCCGACGCGGTGGTGACCGCCGACGGGAAGCGGCGGCCGGCCGACGTGCTGATCTTCGGGACCGGCTTCCACACCACCGACTTCCTGTCGGCGATTCCCGTCACCGGCCGCGGCAGTCGCACCCTGGCGTCGGCCTGGGAGGGCGGGGTCCGGGCCTACCTGGGGATCTCGGTGGCCGGATTTCCCAACTGCTTCCTGCTCTACGGGCCCAACACCAACCTCGGGCACAACTCCATCCTCTTCATGGTCGAACGCCAGCTCAACGTGGTGCTCCAGGCGCTGGCCGCCGACACCGAGGCCCGCACCGCCGGCGTCCCGGCCACCGTCGAGGTCACCACCGCGGCCTACGACCGCGAGGATGCCCGGGTGCAACGGCTGATGTTGGGGACCACCTGGGTGAACTCGTGCCGGAGCTGGTACAAGACGGCGGCCGGACGGGTGACCAACAACTGGCCGACCTGGACCGTGCGCTACTGGTTCGACACCTTGTGGTTGCAGCCCGACGACCTGCGGGTGACCGCCCTCCCGGTGCGCACCGCGGGTTCCGCCGTCGACGGCGGCCGGCCGAACGGTTCCAGCCCCGCGGCGGCGTCGGCATCCGCCGACGACCAACCGATCCTGGCTCGCCAGGCGCCCGCCTGATCCACCGCTGGGCCGCGGCTCCCAGGCACCGGCAGCTCCGCATGACCTCTGATTCGTGACGGTGCCGACCGCCCTCTCCCACACGCTGGCCCAGACCTGGCCCCCGTTCGTGCTCATCGCCGGGCTGCTGCTGGTGGGAGTGGTGGCCGCCTCCGACCGCCTGTTCGAAGCGGCCGGCACCCTGGCGGCCCGGCTGCCCGGCGGGGGGCTGGTGCTGTTCACATCGTTGATGGCCCTGGTCGTCGGGGTGACGGTCGTCCTCAACCTCGACACCTCGGTGGTGTTCCTCACCCCCATCCTGTTGCACGCCGCCCGCCGCCGGCGCCTGGGCGAGACGGCCTTCCTCTACGGGGCGGTGTTCATGTCCAACTCGGCATCCCTCCTGCTCCCCGGCTCGAACCTGACCAACCTCCTGGTCCTCCACGGCCGCGACGTGAACGGCAGCTCGTTCGCGGCGGGCATGGCCCCGGCCTGGGCGGCCGCGGTGGTGGTCACCCTGGCGGTGCTGGTGGCGTGGAGGCGAAAGGACCTGACCTCTCCCGACCGCCCGCCGATCGAGCCGGTGGCCCCCCGGCGGGGCGCGGGCATGGTCGGGGTGGCCGGAGCCGCGGTGATGGTTCTCGCCCTCCCCGATCCGGCGGTCCCGGTGCTGGCTCTGGGCCTGGCGATGGTGATCGTCCAGCTGGCTAGCGGGAGGCTTTCCCTCTCGGTGGCCACCCGCGCGGCCAACCCCGCGGTGTTGGCCGCGCTGTTCTTGGTGGCGGTGGCCCTCGGGTATCTGGCCCGGGTGTGGGACGCCCCCGGTCATCTGATGAGGGTGGCCGGGCCGGTGGCGTCCTCGTGGATTGCCGCCGGGTCCGCCTGCCTGGTCAACAACCTGCCCGCCGCAGTCCTGCTGTCGTCGAGGGCGCCATTGCACCCGAGGGCGCTGCTCATCGGCCTCGACCTGGGCCCGAACCTGGTGGTGACCGGTTCACTTTCCGCCATCTTCTGGCTCCAGGTGGCCAAGCGGGAGGGCGCCTTCCCCTCGGTGCGGACCTACAGCCGCGGTGGGGTTGGTGATGGTCCCTTTGACCATCATGGCCGCGCTGGCGGTGACCGGACTGCTAGGTCCGGACAAGCTCTAGCGTCACCCGGCCCCCGCCACCCGTCGCACGGCTGGAACCCGCCCGGGGCTGACTCCGGCGACGGCGACTCTCTTGCTACCGTTAACGGCCATGGCCAGCAGCGGTCCCGAGGGACCCGCTACCGACCCCACCCGTCAGCCGCGGCGCGGAAGCATCCCCAACGAGGAGGGGCTCCGCGCCCTCGGCTCGATGATCGAGGGTAATTCCAGTCCCGGGCAATCACCCGGGCCGGTCCCCGAGGCGCCGCCCGACGCCTCGGTGGTCCGCGCCGGCACCATCAAGAGCACCGGCACCTTCGACGAAACCGGCCTCCAGAAGCTGGGCGAGGAGATCAAGAACGGCAAACGCAGACACTCCCACCGGGCCACCAAGCCGCCCAAGCGCTTCAAGAAGACCAAGCGGGTGGTGCTGGTGCTGGTCATCCTCATCGTGGCGGGGGCGGGCAGCATCGCCGGCTACGGCTTCTACCTCAACCACGAGCTCCACCGGCTGGACGTGAAGGGCCTCATCGACTCGCCCACCACCGGGGCCGACGCCGGCACCGAGAACATCCTGATGGTCGGGTCCACCGACCGGTGCGCCCTCACCGTCCAGAATCCCGCTTACGGGCTCTGCTCCCAGGGGGTGAACGGGGTCAACAGCGACGTGATCATGATCCTCCACCTCGACCCGAACAAGCACACCGTCTCCATCCTCTCGATCCCCCGCGACCTGTTCATCCCCAATGCCCGCACCACCGGGGCCAACAAGGTCGATGCCGCCCTTTACCAGGGGCCGAGCCAGCTGGTGGCGGCCATCAACGAGGACTTCGGGATTCCCATCCAGCACTACGTGGTGCTCAACTTCGACACCTTCGCCAATGTGATCAACGCGCTGGGCGGGGTCAAGATGTACTTCCCGATGCCGGTGTTCGACGCCTATTCGGGGCTCAACCAACAGACCACCGGGTGCGTCGCCCTCGACGGCATCCACGCCCTCCAGGTGGTGCGGGCCCGGCACCTCCAGTACCAGGGGCCGGGGGTCACCACCAGCAATCCGAACTACTGGCCGTTCGAGAACTCCAGCGACCTGGCCCGGATCCGGCGCGACCACGAGTTCCTGCGGGTACTGGCCACCGCCGTCGCCAAGAACGGTCTGTCCAACCCCATCACCGACACCCAGCTGGTCAACGGGGTGGCCTCCCAGCTGTCGGTGGACTCGACGTTCTCCATCAGCGACATGATCAACCTGGTCCTCGATTTCCACGGGGTCAACGCTGCCACCGCCCCCCAGTACACCCTCCCGGTGGAGGTCAGCAACATCGGCGACTACATCTACAAGGGCGGGGACTACGGGTCCATCGAGTTCCCGGCCGCCGCCCAGGACCAGCAGGTGATCCGCCAGTTCCTCGGGATCGACACCACCACCGATTCGATGCACGGTGGGAAGCTTCCGGCCCCCGGTTCGGTCACCGTCTCGGTGGAGAACGGGTCGGGGGCCTACAACCAGGCCACCACCACCTCCGCCGCCCTCGGAGCCCTCGGGTTCAACATGACTGGAATCGGCGATGTGACCCCGGTCGGCCAGCAAGCCGAGACCGTCGTCTACTACGCCCAGGCCACCGCGGCCAATGAAGCCGCCGCCCAACTGGTGGCCAACTCCATGTCCGGCGCGGTGATCATGGCCCTCGACCCGACCCAGGTCACCAGCGGGGCCCAGATCACGGTGGTCACCGGCACCCAGTTCGCGGTGAACCCGCCGGCCGCGTCGAGCAGCGCCGCCACCGTCGGGACCGGGGCGGCCACCACGGCCCCCTCGACCACCCCGACCACCACCGCCAACGGCGACTTCCAGCCCCCGTCCCCGTCGGTGACCCCCCTCCAGCCCTGGGATCCCCGGTCGTGCACCGCCAGTGGCGGCGAGGGCCCCTGACCCTCGACCGGCGGGAGGTGGCCCCCGACCTGCCGGCACCGGTATCGTTCGCCGGGGTCGACCACCGGTGGCGACCAGCCGGATGAGAGTGGGGGAGTCATGACCGATACCGATCCTGCGACCGTCGAAGGGCGGGTCGAGCCGGGATTCGAGGGGGTGCGGGACGCCTTCGCCGCCAACTTCGCCGAACGCGGTGACCAGGGGGCGGCGTTCTGCCTGTACAAGGACGGCGTCCCGGTGGTCGACCTGTGGGGAGGGACGGCCGACCGCCGCACCGGGCTCGCCTACGGACCCGACACCCTCCAGCTGGTGTTCTCGACCACCAAGGGGGCGACCGCGGTGTGCGCCAACCTCCTCATCGAGCGGGGGCTCCTCGATCCCTCGGCTCCGGTCACCGAGTACTGGCCGGAGTTCGGGGCCGAGGGCAAGGCCGGCCTGCCGGTCGAATGGCTGCTGACCCACCAGGCCGGGCTGCCGGCCATCGACGTCACCCTTACCTTGCCCGAAGCGCTGGCCTGGGACCCGATCGTCGCCGCCCTCGCCGCCCAGAAGCCGCTGTGGGAGCCGGGCACCGCCCACGGCTACCACGCGCTCACCTACGGGTGGCTGGTGGGCGAGGTGGTCAGGCGCATCTCCGGCAAGAGCCTCGGAGCCTTCTTCGCCGACGAGGTGGCCGGCCCGCTGGGCCTCGAGTTCTGGATCGGCCTCCCCGAGTCCGAGGAGCACCGGGTGGCCCCGCTCAACATGTCGCTCGACCACGTCGCCGACATGCCCCCCGAAGAGCTCGAGCGGATGACCATCAACTTCGGGCCCGACGGCCTCGGGACCCGGGCCCTGTTCTTGGGTGGCACCTTCGGCGGGTTCGACGACAGCAGCGGGCCGTTCAACACCCGCGCCCTGCACGCCGCCGAGGTGCCGGCGGCCAACGGGATCACCACCGCCCGGTCGCTGGCCCGGATGTACGCCGGGCTGATCGGGGAGGTCGACGGGGTCCGGATCCTCGACGACGGCACGGTGGCGGAGATGATCACGCCCCGGACCTCCGGCGAGGACCTGGTGCTCGGAGCCGAGTCGATCTTCGGGCTGGGCATGCTGTGCGATTCCCCCTTCTCGCCCTTCCTCGGGCCCGGGAGCTTCGGCCACTACGGCGCCGGCGGCTCGGTCGGCTTCGCCCATCCCGCCTCCGGGGTCGCCTTCGCCTACGTGATGAACCAGATGCGCCTCGGGCTGTCCGGCGATCCGCGGACCGGCTCGCTGATCGAGGCGGTGACCGCCGCGGTGAGCTGAACTGCGTCTTTCCGCCGGACGATCGCCGCTGACCGCCGCTCGACGGGTGCCGTCGATGGCGTGGAGGAAACCGGCGTCGCGAAGGCAGAATAGTATTCCGTCCAGGTACTCTTACCCCGTAGGGAAGAGTCAGGAGACACAGTGACCCGGCAACGTGGTGGCGCCACACGCCGACGCGGCGAACAGCAGCACCCACTCCCTTCCTCCCCCCAGGAGATCGGGAGGATGCTCCGAGAGACGAGGGAGCAGCGCGGTCTCGACCTGGTCACGGTGCACGACCGGCTCGGCCGGCCCATCACCCAGCTCGAAGGGCTCGAGTCCGGCGACCTGCGCTCGATGCCCGACCAGGCGATGGCCCTGTCCACCCTCCGGCGCTACGCCGCCTTTCTGACCCTGGACGGCGATGCCCTTGCCCTCCAGCTGATGGAAGCGTGGTCGACGGCTCCGGCGGCCAACGGCCGGCGACGGTTGCGGGACAACGGCGGGCTCACCGGGGTGGTGGCCGCGGTCACCAGCGGGCCCGAGCACCTGCGGGCCTTCACCCAGACCGGGCAGGTCCCCCGGGTGGCCGGCTTCGCCACCTCCACGGCGGGCACCGGGTCCGGCGCCTACGGCTACGGCGTGGCGGTGGGCCCACCCACCGGCATGATCCCGGCCATCCCCGCCTCCGAGTTCAAGGACGCCAAGCGGGCCATGGCCCGGGCCCGGCGGCGCCGGCGGGCCGCCACCCCGTTGAAGGTGACCACCTGGGTGGCGGCGGTGCTGGTGCTGGTGGTGGTGGCCGGCACCGTGATCCAGAGCGCGCAACCCCGTTGGTTCGTCGAGTCCCACATCCTGCGGGTCACCACTCCCGGCGGGACCCCGCTCCCGCCGGCTGCCCACCCCGCCGTCGCCGCCCCGGCCCATCACCCGGCTGACCCGGTGGTCGAGACCACCACCGACGGCTCGACCTTCGGCCAGTTCACCGTGGCCAGCCAGCACTTCACCCTGAAGCTGGCCGCCTCCGACGTCTGTTGGATCCAGGTCATCGGCTCGTCGTCGCCCACCCCCCAGATGCAGGGCGACCTCCAGCCGGGGCAGGAGCAGTCGTTCAACGCCGACAAGTCGATCACCGTGGAGGTCGGGAGCTCGGCGGTGATAGTCGGCATCCTCATCAACGGCAAGCCGGCCTTCCTGAACACCCCGGCCAACACCCCGTTCACCTACACCTTCACCTCCACCGCCTAGCGACCCGCCGCCTCCACCCGGAGACATGCTGGGGCTTCCGCCGGGCGCTGTGACGCCTAGCCCGAGAGGTGCCCGGCCACGAACTCCCCGATCCCGGCCACGCTCAGGTCGGTCTCGGGGAGGATCACCCCCGGGAACGCCTGGAACACGTGGATCATCTCCGGCCACACGGTGAGGGTGACGTCGTTGCCGGCCGCGGTCGCCCGCTCGGCCAGCCGGGTGGCATCGTCGAGGAGCACCTCGTCGGCCCCCACCTCGATCCGGAGGGGCGGGAGCCCGGACAGGTCACCGGCCAACAGGGGCGAGGCCAGCTCGGTGCGGGGATCGGTCCCGGCCAGATAGGCGTCGGCCAGCGCGTCGAGATTCTCCTTGCTGACCATCGGGTCCCGGTCGGCCAGCTCCCGATAGGAGGGCGCCGACTGGGTGAGGTCGACCCAGGGTGACAGGCACACCGCGGCGGCAGGCAGCGGGAGACCTTCGGCCCGCAAGGCCAGCAGCAACGCCATGGTCAGCCCTCCCCCGGCCGAGTCACCGGCCACCACCAGCCGCTCGGGTGGGATCCCGTCGGCCACCAACTGCCGGTAGGCAGCGATGGCATCGTCAACCGCGGCCGGATACGGGTCTTCGGGCCCGAGCCGGTAGCCAAGGGTGACCACCGCGCATCTCGAGGCGATGCCGATGCGGGCGGCCAGGTCCCGGTGGCTGTTGAGCGACCCCCCGCAGTAGCCGCCCCCGTGGAGGTAGAGCAACGCCGCGTCCCGGCCGACTCCCCCCGGCGTCAGCCATTCCGCCGGTCGGCCGCCCAGCTCGGCGATCTCGACCGACACCCCTTCCGGCGGCGGTGCCCCCGCCGCGGCGGCGTCCATGGCCGCCCGCTGGTCCTCGATGGGACCGGTGAGGAGCCCGGCATCCGCGAGCAGCTTGGTCACGATCTCGATTCCGGGATGGCCCATCGTCGGAGCGTACTGTGCAGGGATGTCCGACGACCGGCCCACTCCCGGTGACGGTGAAGCGGCCGGCGGGTACCGGCTCCGGCTGGTGGCCTGGAACACCTTTCTCCTCTGCCCCCGGTTGATCCCCTGGGGGTTGCCCCTACCGGCGGTGGGCGAGATGGCGGCTCCCGCCGTCGCCGACCGGGCGGTCGCCATCGGCCAGGCCCTGGCCGGCGCCTATGAGGTGTCCGCCCTCACCGAGGTGTTCGACCCGATCGAGCGCCGGTGGGTGCTGGAAGGCTGGGGCGACCGTCCCGGGGTCACCGCGGTGGCCGGACCCGAACGCACCTTCCCGCCCCGGGGTCCGGCCGCCTTCGCCTCCAGCGGTCTGTTCACGGTGGCCGACGGGGTGCCGGTGACCCGCACCGACCGGCTCCGCTTCGAGACCCGCGGCGACCGACGCCACGATGCCGACGCCTGGTCGAACAAGGGGGTGCTCCTGGTGGAGGTCGATCCCCTGGGCGGGTCAGCGGGGAAGGTGGAGATCTACAGCACCCACCTGCTGTTCGGGACCGGGCTGCTCCCGGGCCGTCACGCCGTCGACCCCGAACGCCGCCACCAGCTGCGCATGCAGCAGGTCGATGAGCTGGTCGCCTTCGTCGCCGGTGCCCACCGGCCGGAGAATCTGGTGGTGGTGGTCGGTGATTTCAACGTGCCCGCCCGCGACCCCGCCCAGGGTCTGCGCCCCGACCGGTGGCATCTCGACCTCGCGGCGAGGATGGCCCGGCTGGGCCTGGTCGACGTCTGGGTCGAGCGGGGGGTGGGGCCGGGGCCCACCTACGGGCGGGCCGAGGACATCTTCGACGAGGAGGACCCCAACTGTCCGGGACGGTTGGTGGACGATCCCGACCGGGGCGGGGCCGGGGCGGAACGCCAGCGCATCGACTACATCTGGGTGCAGTCGGCGTCCCTGGAGCACCGTCTGGAGGTCGCGGTCGGGCGACCCCGGCGTCGGGCCTTCCCCCGCCCGGCCGACGCCCCCGACCACGCCCGGCTCCCGCGCCTGTCCGACCATCTGGCCGTCGAGCTCGAGCTGGTGGTGCGCCCCCGGTCCCAACCACCGGTCACCGGCCGGCCGGTAGCATGACGCCGGTGACCGCCGCTGCGACCCAACCTTCGACCGACGGGCCGTTGGCCGGGAAACCGACGGCCTCCGAATTCGGGGACGTGACAGTGGACATCGGCGACGATTTCGTCGCCGATGTCCGGATCCACCGCCCCCCCAACAACTATTTCGACGTCGCCCTCATCCGGTCGCTGGCCGACGCCTACCAGGCGCTCGATGCCGATGACGCCTGCCGGGCCATCGTGCTCAGCTCGGAGGGCAAGCACTTCTGCGCCGGCGCCAATTTCAGCAGCCGGCCGGCCGGGCCGGAGCCGGGTCTCGGCGACGGGGGCGTCGATCAGCTGTACACCCAGGCGGCCCGGCTGTTCGACAGCCGCACCCCGGTGGTGGCCGCCGTCCAGGGCGCCGCCATCGGCGGTGGCCTCGGGCTGGCGTGTTCGGCCGACTTCCGGGTGGCCGGCCCGGAAGCCCGGTTCGCGGCCAACTTCGCGCAAGCTCGGCTTTCACCAGGGCTTCGCCCTGACCGCCACCCTGCCTCCCATCATCGGCCAGCAACGGAGCTGGGAAATGCTGTACACCGGGCGCCGGGTCTCGGGCGAGGAGGCCGCCACCATCGGCCTGTGCGACCGGTTGGCCGCCACCGGGGAGCTCGCCGCCGCCGCCCACGCCTTCGCCGCCGAGCTCGCCGCCGCCGCCCCGCTGGCGGTGGCCGCGATCCGGGAGACCATGCGCGGCGACCTGGCCGACCGGGTCCGGGCCGCCCTGGTTCGGGAAGCGGGTGAGCAGGCCAAGCTGCTGTCCACCTCCGACTTCGCCGAAGGGGTCCGGGCCACCGCCGAGCGCCGTCCGCCCCGTTTCGAAGGGCGGTGACCGACCGGGCGGAGCCGCTCGACGCGGCCGGGGTCCGGGGCTGGATCGAGGCCAACTGGGACCCCGAGCTCAGCCTGGTCGAGTGGCGGACCCGGCTGGCCGACTCCGGGTGGGGGTGCCCGACCTGGCCCCGGCAGTGGTGCGGCGCGGTCACTCCCGGCCTCGGCGGCCGACGCTGGTGTCCGACGAGCTGGCCCGGGCGCGGGGCGGTGGGGGTGCCCTGACGGGCGTCGGCATGCACCTGGCTGCTCCCACCCTCCTCGAGCACGGATCCGATGACCTCAAGCGACGATTCCTCCGACCGACGGTGACCGGCGAGATCAGCCTGGTGCCAGCTGTTCAGCGAGCCGGGGGCCGGCTCCGACCTGGCCGGGCTGACCACCCGGGCGGTGCTCGACGGCGACGAGTGGGTCGTCCACGGCCAGAAGGTGTGGAACACGTCGGCCGCGCCACGCCGACTTCGGGCTCCTGCTGGCCCGGACCGACTGGGACGTCCCCAAGCACCACGGCATCACCTACTTCGTCCTCCCCATGCGCCAGCCCGGCGTCGAGGTGCGGCCGCTGCGCCAGATGAACGGCCACGCCTCGTTCAACGAGGTGTTCCTCGACGACGCCCGGCATCCCGGTGGCCAACGTCGTCGGCGAGGTCGGCGACGGGTGGACGGTCGCGCTCAGGCCACGCTGGCGCACGAGCGCCGCTTCGACGGTGATCGGGTCGGCGGCCCCGCTGCCGCGACGCCGGCGGCCGGGCCGTGCGCGAGGCCGTCGGGCCGAGCGGGCCGCGTCTCCGAGCCGTACCGCTGGTACCCGCAGCGGGCCGGGCGGGTCGACCTGGTCGTCGAGCGGGCCACGCAGCCACCGGGCGGGGACCGATCCGGTCGTCCGCCAGGAGATCGCCGGGCTGCGTGGCGCTCGGCGAGGTCGGCCGGCTGGACGTCGCAGCGGGCCCGGGCCGCCCGCGCCCTCGGGCGGCCCGCCCGGCCCGGAGGGCTCGCTCGGCAAGCTGGCGGCCAGCCAGGTGGCCCGGGCCGCCGGCCGGGTCCACACCCACGATCGCCGGCGCCTCGGCCATGCTCGCCGGCCCCGACAGCCCGCTGGACGGGACCATCGCCGAGATCCTCGTGTCGGTGCCCGGCGGTGTCGATCGCCGGCGGCACCGACGAGATCCAGCACAACATCCTGGGCGAGCGGGTCCTCGGCCTGCCCCGCGAACCCGATCCCTCCCACCAGCTACCGTTCCGCGATGTGCCCAAGAACACCCGTGGTTGAATCGGTGCCTGCCTCGTCACCGGCGCGAGCCTGAGCATGGGCTCTCTCGACCGGGACGGCGTCGGCATCGCACTACGAGGTCCACGGGCAGGACCCAGCGGGCCCCGGTACTGCTGACCCACGGGTACTCGTCGTCCACCGGCCATGTGGGACGCCCAACCTGGCCGCCCTCGGCGCCGCACCGGCCAGTGATCGCCTGGGACATCCGTGGCCACGGCCGCGAGCGGCTCGCCCGAGGATCCGGGCCTCTATTCCGAGGCCGCCAGCGTGGACGACATGGTCGCGGTCCTCGACGCCGTGCGGGGTCGACCGGGCGCCGTGGTCGGCGGGCTGTCCTTGGGCGGGTACCTGTCGCCTCGCCTTCTATCTGGCCCACCCCGACCGGGTCGCCGCGCTGCTGCTGTTCGACACCGGTCCCGGGTTCAAGAACGATGCCGCCCGCACCCAGTGGAACCGGCTACGCGGAATCGACCAGCCGCCGGCTTCGAGCGCGGAGGGCCTCGGCTCGCTGTCGGCGAGTCCCGAAGTCGGCACCGGTCAGCACGACCCGGCCGGGCTGGCCCGGGCCGCCCGGGGCATCCTCACCCAGCGCGACGCCCGGATCATCGAGTCGCTCCCGAAGGTTGCCGTCCCGACCCTGGTGCTGGTGGGCGCCAACGACAAGCCGTTCCGGGCCGCGGCCGACTACATGGCGGCCAGGATCCCCGACGCCGGGCTGGCGGTCCTCCCCGATGCCGGACACGCCTCCAACATCGATCAGCCCGACGCCTTCAACCAGGAGGTCGTCCGTTTCCTCGATCGCCCGGACGTCGGCTAGTGGCAGTACTTCCGCGAGGTGCCGACCTACGATGATCCCCAACCACCTGGAGGTCCTTTTTTGTACCGGCCCGATCGAGCCCGTATCGGCATCGCTGGACTAGCTGCAGCTGTGATCGCCGGCGGGTTGCTCGCCGGATGCGGGACCGGGTCGCCGTCGTCGGCGTCGCCGACCACCCTCCCGGCGGCCACTTCGGCCAGCACCACCACCGACCAGTCGGTCGGCATGCCCAAGTCGTCCCTCGACCTCAAGGCGGTGCCCCTGGGAAGCAAGGTCTACTCCACCACCATCGCCGCGGTCGGGGCCGAGCACGTCTGCAACCCGATGACCGGCGTCCTGCCGGTCAAGACCCCGCCGTGGGTCGACGTCGCCGCCTCCACCTGGAACATGACCACCAAGGCGGCGGTGGCCGGGGACGTCAACTGGAACTCGAGCTTCAGCGTCACCCACTCCGGTGCGAACCTCGTCCTCCGGGGCAATGACCTGCCCCCGCGGTCGGGCACCTTCCCGGTCGACCCCGCCGATCCCGCCCACGCCTTCAACCCGGACCTGAACTCGATCAGCGTCCACGACTTCGCCCTGACGGTCCCGAACGACCCGATCCAGAACCCCACGCCCACCTGCGTCCCGGGTGACGCGGCGGTCGGCGTCATGACCAACGGGGTCATCCTCTTCGACGGCCTGGACGCCAACGGCAATGACGCCGGGGCGGTGGAGACCCAGGACACCTGTCACGGGAGCCCCGGCGTCACCGGTTACCACTACGTCTCGCTCTCGCCGTGCCTGCTGTCGGCGGCCGCCCTCTCCACCACCACCCAGGTGGGGTGGGCCCGGGACGGCTTCGGCATCTACGTGGAGTACGGGAGCAACGGCGACCTGCTCACCAACCAGGACCTCGACGCCTGCCACGGCCGGACCAGCCCGGTGCCCTGGCACGGCCAGATGGTCACCATGTACCACTACGACATGACCCTCGAGTATCCCTACGCGGTGGGGTGCTTCTCGGGAACGCCCAGCCCCATCCTGAGCCCGTGAGCATTGGCGGTCTGCGGTCCCGGTGGTTGTTTCGCGCCACCTTTGAGCGAACCAACTCGGCGAATCGCTCCGACGTGAAGTCAGACAGGCCCGTCGGTCGGGTGGTCGGCCGGGTTCTGGACACTCCCGGTTACCGGCCGGCCTCCACCACCGGGGGCGGCCGGTCGAACCCGACCGGCAACAGAGGGTGGGTGCACGGGGGCCCGTCCGACGACCACACCCGCGGGAGATCCGAGGCCGAAGGCGGGTCGCACACCAGCATCGACGAGCGGGTGCCGTAGACATCGGTGTGGACGCAACAGGCGGAGACCTTGGCCTGGCGTTCGGCCGTCTCGCTGGTGTCCACTGCCTTCAACGGCATGACATGGTCGGCCACGATCACCCCCAGGCTCCGGATCACCCCGTCAGCCGATTGCGACCGGCAGTCGCCCAACCGGTCGCGCACGCGATCCACTTTGGCGCTCGGATCCCCGAGCGGCTTGTTCTCGAGGATATGGACGCCCGGCGCGAGGAGCTGGGTCTCGACCGGGCCCGGCCCGGTCATGTCCACGTAGTAGAGGCCGGACCGATCACCGACCAGTACCCAGCACGGATTGAACTCGCGGGGGACGAACGTCGACCGGAGCGCTTCGGCGCCGGCGGCGGCCGACGGTTGGTCCGCCAACAGCATGGGGATCTCCCCCCGGGACCGTTTGGCCGGGTCGCGCCCGCCCTCGGCCGGCTTGTTGGTCAACGCCGCCACCACGCCGTGCTGGTTCACCGCCATCCAGGTGCCGCCGGCCTCCTGATCCCGTCCGCCCAGGACCCTCGGACCGGAATCGTGGAGCACCGTCATCGATACCGCCTCCCGGGCGTAGAACTCATCGCGGTTGGCCGCCACCAGCAGGGGGGCGTCGTCGATCACTCCCGAGACGGCGATCAGAAGGCACACGAGTCGACCGGATTCAGATCTTCCGCAACCGGGCCCGGCGGACCCGGTGCTCGCCGTCCTTCTCGAGGACGAGGTTGGCACGTCCGGCGGTCGGGGCGATGTTCTCGCGGAGGTTGACCAGATTGACGTCCGACCAGATGTTGTGGGCGATCGACGAGACCTCGTCGGTGGACATCCCGGCAAAGGCGTGAAAGTACGACCGCGGATCGCGGAGCACGCTCTGGCGCAGCTCGAGGAGCCGGTCGGTGAACCACCGGGCGATGTCCGCCTCGTCGGCGTCGACGTAGATCGAGAAGTCGAAGAAGTCCGAGGCAACCATGTGGTCGGGCGGGACGTCGGTGGTGCTGACCTGGAGGACGTTCAACCCCTCGACGATCACCATCTCCGGGTTCTCGACGGTCTGGAACTCGCCGGGCACGATGTCGTAGGTCACGTGCGAGTACACCGGGATCTTCACCTGGGTGCGCCCGGCCTTGATGGCGGACAGCACCCCGATCATGCGGCGTCGGTCGTAGCTCTCGGGAAATCCCTTCCGGTCCATCAGGCCCCGGGCCTCGAGCTCGGGATTGGGATACAGGAACCCGTCGGTGGTGATCAGTTCGACCCGCGGGTGCCCGGGGCCGTCTTGGAGCACCGCCTGGAGGAGGCGGGCGGTGGTGCTCTTGCCCACGGCCACGCTGCCGGCCACCCCGATCACGAACGGGGCTTGGCGGGTCGGCCGGCCCAGGAAGCCGTCGACCCGACCGCGGGCTTCCTGCACCGCGGAGGAGTGGACGGCCAGCAGCTGAGCGAGGGGGACGTAGACGTCCGCCACCTCGTCGAGGGCGGCCGGGTCACCGGTGGCGGCCAGGGTCGCCACTTCGGTCGGCGACAGGCGGCTTTCGGCCGAATCGCCGAGCGTGGTCCATTCGGCCCGGGTGAACTCCTCGAAGGGGACATCCACCGGCTGTGTCGCCACGAGATCCTCCAAACCGTCGGCTGTTTCGCCCGTCGGGACGGTGACGCATGGTACTGCCGTTGCTCTCGGGCTCCAGCCCTGCCGGGCGCGTCTGCAAAACTGACCCGATGTTCGAAGAACTGCTCGCCGCCAACCACCGTTACGCCTCGGGGTTCAGCCTCCAGGGCATCCCCGGCGCCGCCGGCAAGGGATTCGGCCTGGTGACCTGCATGGACAGCCGGATCGAGCCGCTGGTGATGCTCGGGCTGTCCCCGGGTGACGCCAAGATTCTGCGCAACGCCGGCGGCCGGGTCACCTCCGACGTCCTCCGGTCGTTGGTGCTGGCCACTACCTTTCTTGGCGTCGAGTTCGTGGCGGTCATGCACCACACCGACTGCGCGCTGGCCGGTCGGGACGACGCCGACGTCCGGTCCGGGCTGAGCCCCCAGCAGCGGGAAGGATCGCGGGGGTGGGAGTTCCTGGCCATGCCCGACCCTGACGCCGCGCTGGCCGCCGATGTCGACGCGGTGCGCACCTGCGAGGCCCTGCCCGGCGGTATCCAGGTCGAGGGCTGGCGCTACGACGTCGGCACCGGTGTCGTGCGCCAGGTGATCCCGGCCCACGCGATGGCCCGCGATGTCGGAGGCTGACCCGCTTGTCCGTGCCCGGTTGATCAAACAATCAGTCCGTTCTACTCATCAAAGTGAAAGGACCCGCCATGGACTTCAAGCTCGAGCTGGTGATACTGCCCGTCTCCGACGTCGATGCGGCCAAGGCCTTCTACACCGACAAGGTCGGTTTCAACCCCGACGGCGATTTCCGGCTCAGCGACGATGTCCGCTTCGTCCAACTCACCCCTCCGGGTTCCGCCTGCTCGATCGCCATCGGCCAAGGCCTGACCGAGGCGGCACCGGGATCGGTGCAGGGCATGCAGCTGGTGGTCTCCGACATCGAGGCCGCCCACACCGAGTTGACCGGACGGGGCATCGAGGTCGGCGAGGTCCAGGAGTTCCCCTGGGGCAAGTTCATCTTCTTCGCCGACCCTGACGGCAATCGCTGGTCGGTGCAAGAGGTCCCGGCCCGAAGTTGACGCTGACGGCGTCGAGCCGCGGTCAGGATCCGGCCGGGGCGAGCGGCACCTCGATGGCCGAGGCGGCCCCAGGGCTGTGCTGGACGATGTAGACGCCACCGAGCAGGTTGGCCAGCTCCGGGACGGTGGGGACCAGGTGCGGGGTGTCGTCGGTCGAAAGGGTGACCCGGATCCGGTGCCCGGCGGCGACGGTGTCGTAGGTGGGGAAGACCTCGACGTCGTAACGGGTGAGCTGGCCGGGCACCACCGCCTGGGCGCTCGATTGGCTGTAGGTATGCCCGGCCTGGAGGATCTGACCGTTCGAGGCGGTCCAGGTGGTGGCCGGATCGAGGGTTCGGAGTGATCCGAGCAGTGCCCCCTCGGTGAGCGGGGTCGAGGTCCCGTCGGGGGCTACGTCGTCGACTTCGGCCACCCACTCCGTGTCCTTGGTGGTGGCCGACGCATAGACAGTGGCGTCGATCGGACCTTCGATGGTCTCGGCGTGGGCCATGGGACCGGTGGTGTAGGTGAGGCGGTCGGGACCGAGCTCACCGGGCTCGTCGTTGTTGATGCAGGGGGCGTTGGCGGTGAAGAAGGAGGCGACCAGGCTGAGGGCGCCGGCGATCCACTGGTCGGTGGGCCGGCCACACGGGTTCCCGACCGGGGACCACAGCACGGTGTCAGTGCCCGCCGCGGACGGTGCGGTAGTGGTCAGGGTCCCGTTGTTGGAGGAGAGGGAGGCCGAGCTGCTCTTCGCGCCGCTGAAATAGAAGCGGGTGGGCGTGGCCGCCGGGAACGGGTACTGGGCGTGCTCGCTGTAGCTGGAGGTGCCGAGGTCGTAATAGTGGAGCGGGGTCGGCGTTTGCCCCATGCCGGTGTTCTCGCCCTTCAGCCAGGTGTCGAACCACTCGAGCTGCAGTGCCCCGAGGTCAGCGGTGGCACCGCTCAGATGGGTGAACGGGCCGTCGAGCAACTGGTAACGGCCGGTGGCCGGCTGGTTGGCGAGCATCGGCGCGGTGACCGGGCGGCCGGCGTAGGCGTTCTGGAGCCCGGCATAGTTGAGTGGCTCGCCCCGCTGGAAGAGGTCGTACTCGCCCCCGACCAGATAGGCGGGGATCCCGTTGGCCACGATCTGTTGGAGCACGTTGACCGGATTGCGCGCCTGCCAGTAGGCGCCGTCGTAGGCGGGGGCCCCGCCGGCCAGCGTCTCGGCCGAGAACGGCACATCGAAGCTGCCCAGGTCGGCCAGGTGTTCCAGCTCGGCCACGCTCAGGTCGCCGACCAGGTTCTGCGGGTTCTCCAGGGCGTCGAGCAACGGGCCCTCGGTGTTGAGGCCGCCGGTCAACCCCAGGTAGAAAGCGTCGAACTCGATGTCGATCAGGCCGCCCATGGTGGCGGTGTCCTTGTAGATGTCGTTGGCCGCCACCACCGGAAAGATGGCTTTGAGCGGGCTGTTCTTCCCGACCGCCGCGGCCGTCAGCAGCTGGTTGATGCCGAGGTAGGAGGCGCCGTAGAGACCGACCTTGCCGTCGGAACCCGGCAGCCTCGACGCCCAGTTCACCAGGGTGACTCCGTCGGCGGTCTGGGCCGGGTCGAACAACCCGAAGGTGCCCTCCGATGACCCGGTGCCGCGCACGTCGGCCACCACGTCGATGTAGCCCCGCTGGACCAGGTAGTCGTTGGCGCCGGTCTGGGAGCCGCTGGTGCCCGGGAGCGACCCGAGGGTGCCCTTGCCGTACGGGGTCTGGGTCAGTAGTACCGGGAACTTGCCTGCCGCCTGCTTACCGCTGGCATTGGTCGGGTAGTACACGTTGACGCTCAGGAGGGTGCCGTCGCTGGCTTTGACCGGAACGTCGGTCCGTTGGCCGATTCCGTAGGTCGCCGCCTCCGGCTTCCATCCGGTCCCGGCCGCGGCGCTGGCCGCCACCACCTGGGCGGGAATCGAACCCCCGATCGCGAGCGAGGGTGCCGCCGACGCCGGGCCGGCAGTCGTCGTCGTCACCAGCGACATCGCCACCATCGACACCACCGCAACCACCACGGCGCTGACCCGTGTTCTGGGCAAACCGAGACTCCTCCCGAAGGTGAACGGCTCCGAGGCTAGCTTTCGGGGGACCGCCACTGCGAAGTGACCGCGGGTGACGCAGTGAGTGGACGAATCTCGCCAGATGCGGCACCCTGCAGCGTTATATGACCGTGAGTCAACCCCGGAACGGCCGCGACCGGCCCGACTCCAGCCCCTCCCCGCTGGAGCCGGACGCGGCGGATCCCGGCATTCGAAAGCCGTTGAGCCGCCGGCGGTTCCTGGCCGCCGGAGCCGGAGCAGTGACGGCCGGGGTGGTGGGAAGCCAACTGGGGGCAGCCCGGCCGGCGGCGGCCGCGGTGGCCAACCCCGGGTCGATCCTCTCCTCGGTCCAGAAGCAGGCCCTGGCCGCGCTCGGGAAGAGCTCGCTCCGGACACCCGGGTCGGTTCCGTTCCCGAACCTGCCTCCGGGGACCGACACCCTGCCCGAGATCGAGCACATCGTGGTCTGCATGTTGGAGAACCACTCCTACGACAACTTCTTCGGGATGCTCGGCCGTGCCCCGGGCCAGACGCCGCGGGGTGACGGGTTCGTCATCGACGATCCGACCCCCACCGCCTTCAACCCCTACGGCACCCCGACCTTCACCAACCCTTACGCCAACGGCGACATCCAGCTCGCCTTCCACATGCCTTCCACCTGTCAGAACACCGGAGGGCCGAGCCAGGAATGGAAGACCAGCCACGATTCCTACGCCGGCGGGGCTTGCAACGGCTTCGTGGAGTCGGACAGCGGTCCGGTGTCGATGGGCTACTGGACGGGTGCCGACCTGCCGTTCACCTACGCCCTGGCCGACACCTTCCCGGTCGGCGACCGCTGGTTCTGTTCGTTACTCGGGCAAACCGACCCCAACCGCCGCTTCTTGATCGCGGCCACCGCCATGGGGATGACCGACGATTTCGGTACCTCGGCGGGCAACGTGATTCCGGACGTCAGCCTGGTGCTCCCGGCGCTCGGCGGCACCATCTTCGACACCCTCAGCGACCACGGGATCAGCTGGCTGGACTACACCGCCAGCTACCCGCTCGGCTGCACCGCCGCCCTCTACCCCGTCAACGATCTGGCGGCGTTGGCCGCCCAGACACCGATCGGGCAGTTCTTCACCAACTGCCGCGGCGGGGACGCTGCCGAAGTTCTGCATCGTCGACATGGACTACTCGACCCAGTCGCAGGAGGACCCGCAGAACATCGTGGTCGGTGAGACGTTCCTGGCTTCGGTGGTGAAGGCCATCGGTGCGTCCCCCAACTGGGAGAAGACACTGCTGATCATCACCTACGACGAGCACGGCGGGTACTTCGACCACGTACCACCGCCGGTGGCCCTGCCTCCGGATCTGATCCCGCCGTTGGTACAGCCGGGCGAGTCCACCTATGAAGGCTTCGCCCGGTACGGGTTCCGGGTTCCGTCGGTGGTGGTGTCCCCCTACGCCAAGCCGAACTACGTCAGCCACACGGTCTACGACCACACGTCGATCCTGGCCATGGTGGAGCGCAAGTGGAACCTGCCGGCTCTCACCTACCGCGACGCCAACGCCAACGACCTGTTGGACTTCCTCGACGTGGGTGCCATGAAGAGTGGTCAACCTACGTTCAGCCCCTCGGCCATCGCCGCCCTCCCGGCATCCGGCGAGAACCGCGGTTCACTGGCCTGCTCGAGCCAGCCCCCGGCCAAGATGCCCCCGGTTGGCTCGGTCCGGCCCCACTGACCGGGTCCGACGCCAGCAGGCCCGGGCGGGAGGTCCGGTTGGCGGGCTCAGTCCGGCGGTGACCGCAGGGGCACAAACCCGCAGGGTCGACCGCTGCGGGCATCCAGTTCGCCGTCGACCATCTCGAACATGACCGACATGCCGTCACCGGAGGGGTTGACCAACGGGACCACCATCCGGCCTCCCTCGGCCAGCTGGTCGATCCAGGCGGGAGCCAGCTGGCGCGCCCCGGCAGTGACGACAATTCGATCGAAGGGCGCACCTTCCGGAAAACCGACGCGGCCGTCGCCCCGAACCACCCGCACCTGCCCATAGCCCGTCTCGGTGAGGCTCTTGCCGGCTCGCTCGGCCAGGTCATCCTCGATTTCGACGGTGACCACCCGGCCGGCGGGTCCCGCGAGGTGCGCGAGCAACGCGGCGTTGTAGCCGGTCGCGGTTCCGATCTCGAGTACCCGGTCACCCTCCCCCACTTCGAGTTGCTCGAGCATCTGCGCCACCATCGCCGGTTGTGACGCCGAGCTGATCGGCGCGCCACTCTGGTCGTACTTGATCGTCACCGCCCGATCGGCGTAGGCGCGCTCAGTCGGCACCTCGGTCAGAAACAGATGCCGGGGAACCGCCCGCATCGCGGCTTCCACCGCCGGACTGGTGATGGCCCGGGACGCGCACAGCATGTCCGTCAGGGCATTCCGAGCAAACGCGCCCTCGTCCACCGTCACCCACGGTAGCGGCGGGTTGGGCCGGATTCAACGGAACCAAAGCCTCCCCGGAGACCGATCGCCGCCGCCCCCTCAGGCCACGTTGCCCTTTCGGGCGTGGAGCTTTTGGAGCGACCTGACCAACGAGGATTCGATGAGCTTGTCATTGTCCTTGGAGATGAAGTGGTGTACCCGTTTCTCGAGCAGGGCCCGGGTGATGGGATTGAAGACGTGATAGGTCTCGCGGAAGTAGACCCGGGTCTTCCCTTCCCCGAGATCCTCGAGCCGGGTCCACCCCGACGCCTTTGACCACAGTGGTTTGCCGATGGCGTCGTACCTCCACGACACCGGACGCTTCGCCTCGGTGATCCACTCCCATGACTGCGCCTTGCCCCCGGTCAGCAGGTACTTGGGAACGGGAAAGTGGCAGTGCCGAACCAGGCCGTTGCCCTCTTCGTCACCCGGGTGGTAGATCTCGATCTTCACCGTGTCGGTCTCGATGCCCACCCGGGTCCGGGCCCAGATCACGTCCCAGACCTCTTCGGGTGTCCCTTCCACCTCGAAATCGAAATTGTGGTCTTGCAATGTTCCCTCCCCCTCTGTCTCTCAGAATGTCGTCCGATTGAACCTTTGGCGAATTCTCATCTCGTCAACCCGCCGGAGCCGCCTCGGCCGACGCCGCGGTGGAGTTGTGCCTTCATCACCTTGCCGCCGGCGTTCCTCGGCAGCTCGGCGAGGAAAGAAATCTGACGCGGCACCTTGTAATCGGCAAGCCGTTCTCCGACGAAACGCTCCAAGTCGTCCCGCGACAGGTTCTCCCCCGGACGGACGACAACATAGGCGGCGACGTCCTCCCCGAGCACATCGTGGGGAACGCCGACGACCGCCGCCTCGACCACCGCGGGGTGCGCCTGGAGCGCCGCCTCGACGTCGTCGGCGTAGACGTTCATCCCACCCCGGACGATCATCTCCTTCTTGCGACCGACGATGTAGAGGTAGCCGTCCGCGTCGAGGTAACCGAGGTCACCGGTGTGCAGCCAGCCGCCCTCCCACATCCGGGCGGTTGCCTCCGGATCCTTGTAGTACTCCCGGTGTCCGCTCGGGTTTCGGGTGAGGACCTCGCCCACACCACCGGTCGGGATTGGTGTCCCGTCCTCACCCACGATCTGGACCTCGATGGGAGGCCTCGGACGCCCCACCGCCCCCGGTCGGGTGCGGGACCCTTCCGGATCCATCGAGAACGTCGCGTGGCCGCCTTCGGTCATCCCATAGCTGTTCAACACCACGGCTCCGGGCAGCCGGGCCTGCAGGCGCAGCAACGTGTCGGGGGCCAGAGGCGCGCTGCCCAGAATCAGGCTCTTGAGACTGGAGAGGTCGGCCGACTGGAAATCGGCATGGTGGATGAGCAGCTGAGCCATCGCCGGCACCACGAAGGCGATCACCGGCCGTTCCTGTTCGACGATCTCGAGCCACCGGCCTGCATCGAATTTCGGGAGGTAGAGGACGGTCATCCCCGCCTTCATCGGGTTGTAGATGAATCCGAGCCCGGCAAAGGTGAAGACCGGGGTGGCGGTGAGCCATGTGGTTCCTTGCCACGTCGGCTCGGCGTTGGGCAGAAGGGCGACACTGCGGTGCCGGACGGCGACGCCCTTCGGTCGTCCCGTGGTCCCCGACGTGTACATGACATCGGCAAGGTCGTCCTCGTCAATGGGAACCTGGATGGCGCCATCGTCCGCACTCTTCAGATCCCCGACGTCGATGAGGCTCTCAATTCGCGAGGGGCTCACCGTCGCCACCGTGGTCAGGGAGGGAAGCGAACCCACCAGCGGGGCGACGGCCTCGTCGTAGGCGCCGCTGGTCACGATGGCGGTGACCTCGGCGTGTTCAAGGATGGCGCGCACTTCGGGCGGGGAAAGGCGGTTGTTCATCGGAACCGAGACCGCTCCGAGTTTGTGCACCGCGCCGTAGGTGACGATGAAGTCGAGGATCCGCTCGGCCTCGAGCAGGATGGCGACCAGGTCGCCCTTCCCCACCCCGCGGGCCTGAAGGCCCCGGGCCAGCCGGTTCGACTCGCGTTCCCATTGGATGAAGCTGATCGACGATTCGTCGCCCAGATTGCGGTAGGCCACTTTGTCCGGGTGTGCCGAGGCCATCCACCGCAGTTGGTCGGGCAGCCGGTCAGCCACGTGGGCTCCTGTTGACTACGGGGGTCACGGCGCTCCTGGACATCGAGTCGGTCCCGAGTTCGGTGGCCATGAGGTGCTCCTCCGCGGGGTCGGTCTGGGGCCCGTTCGGGACCGGCCTGCCAAGCCTTTGTCGAACCCGTTCCCGATCGGTCGTGGGCGACTCTACCGACCCCGCCATCGCCGCGCTGAGCCTGCCACCCGGGATGGACCCGGCTAGGTTCGACAGGATGCTCGACGGAGACGGAGCGACCCCGCAGCCGGGATACTTCGATGTGGTGCTCAACCAGCGCGCCACCCGGCAGTTCACCGATCGGCCCGTGAGTGACGAGCTGCTCGATCTCTGCCTGCGGGCTGCGACCCACGCCCCCAGTGCCGAGAACCTCCAGCCGTGGTTGTTCGTCGTCGTCCGCGACCCGCGAATCCGAGCGGGCATCGGCGACCTGAATCGCCGGGCCTGGCGACAGGGTGGCCGCCAGCACTCCGAGGGCAGACTGCCGGAGTCCCTCCTGCGTGAGGTCGAGCGGGGTGCCGAGGTCGGGATCGGGTCGGCGCCGGTCATCGTGGTGGTGTGCGGCGACACCAGCATCGGGCTCGAGGTGACTCTCCCATCCTCGGTGTTCCTGGCGACCCAGAACCTCCTCTTGTCGGCCACCGCCATCGGCCTCGGATCCACGATGACCACACTGGCCACCCTCTTGGTTGACGACCTGCGGGCGCTGCTCGATCTCCCGTCGACGGCGAGACCGATGGCCATCGTCCCCATCGGCTGGCCGAGTCGGCCCCCGGGGAGGCCTCGACGTCTGCCCCTGAGCGAACGCGCCTACCGGGACCGCTACGGCCATCCCTGGTGACCGAGGAAACCGGCACCGACGGCATTGATCGGGACCGGAACTGATCGAACTGCTACCCCCCTGGAGGTCCCGGCTGGCGTCTGACGCCCCGCCGGCTCGAAGTGACCCGCAGTAGCCTGCCTAGGACGCCGGTGCTGCCTATCGACGTTGGGGGAGGCGAGTCGGTTGACCGATCACACAGCTGGAAAACTCCGAACCGGGAAGAACTACGTGGTGGTGACGGCCGACGCCCATGCCGCGCCGGACGACCTGGATCAGTTCCTGTCCTACGTCGACCCCACCCACCGCGAGGCGGTGGCCGCCTTCGGCGACCTTTCCTCGGTGGCCATCCCCATGCTGGGGGGCGTCGATCCCGGGGAGATCGACGAGGCGGATCCGGTCCGGGCCGTGGCCAGCCGCCGGCTCGCGGGCATGGGGGTGGACATCGACGCCGCCGCGGAGTGGCTCGAGAACTACAGCACCGACTGGGTCTACGCCTCTGACGCCGGTGGCCGGCGGCTGGCCGTGCTCGAGGACCAGGGGATCCATGCCGAGGTGGCCTTCCCCGGTCCGGTGCTGGCGGGTGGACTGTCGCCGGCGATGTACCTCGGCTCCCAGACCAGCAAGGGTCTGGAGCCGGTGTGGCCGGCTCTTCATGCCTACAACCGGTGGCTTGCCGAGTTCTGCGCCGCGGCTCCGGGGCGGCGGGCCGGATGCATCCCCATCGACTTCCACGACATGGACCGAGCGGTGGAAGAAGTCGCCTGGGCCCGGGGTGCCGGACTGTTCGGTGGGGTGATGCTGCCGGCCATGTCGATCAAGTCCGGACTGCCGGGCTACGCCGACGAGTACTACGAGCCGTTCTGGAGCGCCTGCGAGGACAACGGCCTGGTGGTCAACCTGCACACCGGCGCGTCAGGGATGGCCACCGACTCCAAGCAACTCTACGACGCCAAGCACGGGGGCTTTCTCGGGCTCTACGAGGTGTTCGTGTTCACCCGGCGCCCGCTGTGGTTCATGATCTTCGGCGGAGTATTCGACCGTCACCCGAATCTCAAGGTGGCCGTCACCGAGAACGGCGCACAGTGGCTGCCTTCATTGATCCGGGACATGGAGAACTTCTTCGACACCCACGGTGCCGCGCCGGTCCGCTCCTACCTCAAGCTCCGCCCGGGGGAATACTTCGACCGACACGTGTTCCTGGGCGCGTCGCTCATGAAGCGCTACGAAGCCGAGATGCGGGAGGAGATCGGCGTCGAGCGGTTGATGTGGGGGGCGGACTATCCCCATCTGGAGGGGGCGGCGCCGGTCCATCGGCTGATCTTGCGACACGTTTTCGGCGGCATGCCCGAGGAGGATGTGCGCAGGATGCTCGGCCTGAACGCGGCCCGGGTCTACGGCTTCGATGTTGCCCGACTGCAGGCGGTCGCCGACCGGGTCGGGCCCACCGTGGCGGACCTGGCCACCACCGTCTCGCTGGACGACATCCCCAAGACCTTCAGCTGGAGCCTGGCCCGACCGGTGCCCTTGTCGTCGGCGGTCGCGACTCCGGCCTGAACGTCCTGGCGGTCGCTGCCTACTTCAGGTTGGGAAGGATGGCGGTGGCGAGCGACTCTTCGGTGGTCAGGCTCGGCGGGGCACCGCTGGGAGCCACCGCCACTCTCAGGTAATAGGCGCCCTTCATCACACTCAACGAGGCGTAGCCGTCGTAGTAGGCCTGGTCGCCGAGACCCGACACCGGCTGGGCATGGACCTGGGGCGAGCTCATGTAGTTGTTGTACCAGGTCAACGCGTCGGTTCCCTTGACCACTACCACCCGCACCGAGTCGATCTGGGCGGTGTCCGGGGTCGTCGGCGAGGGCGCCGAGGGCCCGTAGAACACGCAGGCCAGTCCTCCCTCGACGGTGGCGGTGCCGAGCACCCCGGGGGTCACCGACGTCCCGAGGGCACTGGCCGCTTGGGCTTGGGTGACGACCGAGCACGAATTGAAGTTGGCGGTGCTGGCCGAGGTGGTCGTCGGCGCCGCGCTGGTCGACGTGCTCGAGCCTGCCGGGGCGGTCGTGGCTGCCCCCGTGGATCCAGTCGTGCTCGATGAGGTGGCCGGCGACGAACTACAGGCGGCCAGAGCTGAGGCGGCGGCCACCGCGACCCCAATCCCAACCAGTGCTGGACGCCACTTCACAGAGAGCCTCATGCGACCTCAGTTTCGGTGATCAAAGCGCTTGCCGAACGTGAATCCTAGTGCACGAGGTGACCTCGAGCTTGGTTGGCGTCCGCGGTGTGTTGTCGTGCTGGTACCAACCCCGGCTACGGCGCTCCTTCCAGTCGCTGCTTCAAGGCCGCCAGGTTGGCGGGCATCTCCTTCCGTGCCTGGCTGCGTACTACGAGCGGGACGAGGACCTTGCCGATGCCGTTGCCTTCGAAGTCGACGGAGATGGTGAGGCGGGTTCGGGCGTCGGCAGCAGAATCGACGGTTACGTCGACGATGGCCCGGATGGGTCCGTCGATACCCCGCACGCTCCACGTCCTGGGAGGATCGACCGACACCACCTCCGAGACGCTGGGTCGATTGGCGAAGCCGATTCGCCGAGTGGTTGAGCAACGCGCCCCGACGGTCGGGGGACCCGGGTCGACCATGCGGCCGTCGACAACGCCCGTCTGCCATTCGGAGAAGCGGGAAGGATCCGTCGCGTAGGCGAAAACGTCTTCTGCCGAGCGATCCACCTCGATGCTGGTGGTGATCGGTGCCACTCAGCTGCCCTCGGTGAGCAGGGCGGCGTAGCGGACCAGGTACAGCGGCCATCCGGCGTCGCCTTCGACGCCCTCGGTGATGGCTTCCCACCCCGGGCCGTGTCGATCGATATTGCGGTGCTCCAGCTCCACTCGGGTGCGCTCCGGAGTTTCGGCCGACAAAGCGGACCTCGACCTCGCTGATTTGTCCGGCTCGGTCTCGATCTGCCATCTGCGGACTGATGTCCCAGCTGAACACCACCCGGTCCGGCGGCTCGTAGGCGAGAACCCGCGCCCAGCGACACTCACTGCCGTCGACACCGCGGTCGTAGATGTGGCCGCCGACCCGCGGCTCGAACACGGTCTCGGCGATCGGCGAACCGAGCAAGTTGTGCTCCGGTGGCTTGAAGTCGCCGAACCGCTCGAGTGAATACGGTGAAGGCCCGCTCAATCGGCACCTCGACGACGATCTGCTTGCGGACCTTCGCGGTCGCTGCCTGGGTCATGACCCCTCCTCTATCGGTTGTTCAACGACTTCCTGAAAGCTGGCAAGGGCACGGTTCCAGAACGTGTCCAGCTGGTCGCGCAATGCGCTCACCCCAACCGGATTCAGCCGGTAGATCCGACGGGTGCCAGCGGCACGCTCGGTGACCAGTCCCACGTCCTTCAGTACTTTCAGATGCTGAGATACCGCTGGCCGGCTGACCGGCAGCTCCGCGGCGAGCTCGCCAACTGCTCTCGGCCGCTCGGCCAGGGAGACAAAGATCGCACGCCTGGTGGGGTCTCCGAGCGCACCCAACCCGTCCGCACTTTGGTAAGTGACCACTAACGGTAAGTGTAAACTTAAGGACGCGAGTCGGTCAAGGCTACATTTCTGCCAGCGCCTCCCCATGGAACCGGGTGGGGGTCCGGTCTCCGCTGTTCAAGGACTTCCCCCGACCGATGCGGGTGGATCTTGTGGATGCCAATGGCCCGCAGCGACACGGCCGACTACGAACCCTCGGCGACTGCCTTGACCCGCTCGAGGGTGCGGAGCATGTCACGCTGGTTGCGACGCTCACGCAGGAGCCCCCCGAGCGGGCGCCAAATCTTGGTAAAGAGATTGTCGCCGAGGTCGAATGACTCGGTGATATCGGTGCCTCCGTCGTCCGTGGCGCGAAACTCGTAGCGCCAGGTGTTCACCGGCCGGTCGCGCATGACGACCGCGAACTCGAAGACGTGACCAGGCTCGCACTCGGTGATCTTGCAGGTGGTCCAGTAAAGGATGGGCCAGTTCTCGTTCCGCTTTACGTGGCCGCGGTAGCGCGCGCCTAACGCTGGGCCGGTGGCTCCGTCGATCCACTCGGCTTCGATCACCTCGGGGCTGTACTCGCCCATGTTGGTGATGTCACTGACGAGCCCCCAGACCTTGTCTGGCGGCGCGTTGACATGGAGACTGACCGCAGCGCGCATACCAGGAGACCTTAGAGCGTCGTGTGACGAATGTCAGACCCAGTCCAGCCTCGATCCCTGTCCCTAAACACCAGGCCGGTCACACTGGAGCAGTGATTCTGATCGATGCGGCAAATGTCATCGGCTCACGTCCGAACGGCTGGTGGCGGGATCGACCCGGAGCAGCCCGAGCGTTCGTGGAGCGAGTTCGTGCTTTAGCGGGGGCGGGACGACTGGCTCAACCCGTCGTCGTAGTCCTCGAAGGGAGGGCTCGCGCTGGCGTCGAGCCAGGCGTGGCCGACGGCGTCACTCTTGTTCATGCGCCCGGTAGCGGTGACGACACGCTGCTCGCGATCGCAGCGGGTACGACCGATCAGGTGACACTGGTGTCAGCGGATCGCGCGTTGTGCCAGCGAGCCGAGGCCCTGGGAGCAGACGTGGCTAGACCCGGATGGCTGATCGATCTGCTTGATAGGTGAACAGCCGGAGAAGTCCGCGTCCAGAACCACATCGTGTCACCTATTCCCGGGTTGGTGGTCAGTAGTGGGTGCGTTTTCACGCCAATGCTCGACGATCTTGTCGTCCTTGAACGAAGCAGGGCCATTACGAGCAGCGGAGCCGACGCATTGCCGCAGTCCTCGATCCTGTAAGTATACGAAATCGCTGCGAAAGGAAAAGGCTCATGCCCGACGACCGAGTAAGCGACATTGACACGCGGAGTGCGGGTGCCGACGTCGGTTACGAAGCAGTAGGCGCCGGATCAATCGACGACCGTCACCTGCTGTTGGTCGGCGCCGGGCCGGGCCTTGGCATGGCGGTGGCTCGCCGATTCGCCGAGGGGGGCTACCGAGTGACCCTGGTCGCTCGCAGCACAGACAGTCTCGGTGAGCTCGCGAAAACCCTGGCTGACACTGGCGCCCAGGTTGACACGATCTCGGCAGACGCCAGCGACCCCGACGGCCTGGGGGCTCGAATCGGTGCCCTCTACCGCGACCAAGGCGCCCCCGGCCTCATCGTCTACAGCGCGGTTATGGGAGCTCCGGATCGACTGCTGAGCTCAAGCGTCGCTCATCTGCAGACGGCCTATGCGGTCGACGTCATTGGTGCCATCGTCGTCGCCCAGGTCGCCGCTCCAGCCATGCGAGCCGCCGGGTCCGGCACTCATTGTCACGGGAGGCGGGTTTGCCGATCATCCCATCCCGGCCCTCGGGACCGTCTCCCTCGGCAAGGCGGCCCCCCGGTCGGCCGCGACGATGCTCGGATCCGATTTGGAGGCGGATGGCATTCGCGTGGCGACCCTCACGATCGCCGGACAGATCGTTGCCGGCACCTCCCTTGACCCGGCGCGTATCGCCGAGCGCTATTGAGAGGTCGTCCATTCGGACCATCCTGGCAGGCGGAATTTCGCGTTACCGGCGAGTAGCTACGGGGCGTCTGAGCGAGTTCGTCAACCGTGACCACGTGGCCAGACTCGGAGGCTCGGCAAGGCAAGTTCGTACGACGTGGGGCCAGGAAGAATCGAACTTCCGACCTCAGCATTATCAGTCGGATGGACGGGTATTTCGGCGGACACTGACGAACAATAACAGCAGGTCAGGGCATGACGCGATCCTCAGCGAACACCTCCGAAACGCAGCGGACGCGCAATGGACGCGCGATGGAGCCGTCTCTTCAACGCTGAGCCCGCACCTTCAGGCACGCTTCGGCTGGCCGAAATCTGGACTTGCAATTGGACCGTCACCTACCAACACAACGGAGCTACCTGTCGGCCCCAGGTCGCTCGCGTGTTTTGGGGCACTTAGGTCCCCGGAAGACCATTGATCCAACCGCGTGCAGCTGCACGTAGGAGTCAATGGAGGGTCTTGGCCGAACGATCGTCGGCAGCGTGCGCCTCGCCAGTACCGATGGGATGTGAGCTATGGAACCGCAGGCTCGATATCGGCGAGGGGGTCCGCTATTCGCAGTTCACCGCTCACACGTTCGAGCAGGAGGATGACCATCACACCGCCGACGATGCAGAGGATCGCGCCTATACGCCAGGCCAGGTCGTAGCCGTGTGTGGAAGCGATTGGGGCGGGGACGCCGTGGTTGACCTGACTGGCGGCGTGGCGCAGCGCCAGCGTGACCAGGCAAGACAACCCGATCGCGCCGCCGATTTGCTGCATCGAGATTTGCACCCCGGACGCGAGGGATGAGTCCTCGCCCGTGACCCTGTGTAGGGCAGCGTTATTGAGGGCTGGGAAGGCGATACCGGCGAAGAACGCGAGGATGAACATGCCTGGGGCGATGTCGTGCCAGTACGTGGAGTGCGTGGTCAGGTCGCTGATCAGCCAGAGACCGACCGCACTTCCGAAGAAGCCCGTTGCCAGTGCAGGTTTCACACCAATTCTGGGCATCACGAGCGCTCCGATGCCGATGCCTGCGATCATCCCCACGCCGAAGGTCAGATAGGACAGCCCACCGCGCAGCGGGGAGAAGCCCAGCACCTGCTGCTCGTAGAGGGTCAGCAGGAAGAAATAGCTGATGAACGCGGCGGCGAGGAACAGGGTCACGAAGTTCGCCACGACGCGGGTGCGGTTCGCGAAGAAGTCAAGTGGAATCAGCGGTGATTGCGAACGCGCTTCAACCGCGACCATGAGCCCGAGCAATGCCAGGCCGCCGAGGAGCGGGAGAAGGACCTGCCGCGAGCCCCACGGGTGGGTGGCTGCGGCGAGCAGGCCGTCGACAACCGCGATGAGACCAACCGTGCCGATGATGGCCCCGATCGGATTGGGTCGCTGGCGGCCCTGCATGCGGCTCTCGGACACCAGTTTTGGGACGAGGATGAGCGCCAGCGCCGCGATCGGAAGGTTGATGAAGAAGGCCCAGCGCCAGGATGCGAGGTCAACGATGATGCCGCCGATTACCGTGCCGAATACGCCCCCGAGGGCAGTGATGCCGCCGGCGAGCCCGAGTGCCTTCATTCGTTCGGTCGGGTCGGTGAACATAACGGCGATGAGGCCGAGCGCCGCTGGCGCGGCGAGCGCCTCACCACTGCCTTGCACGAAGCGCGCGGCGACGAGAAACTTCGGATCGGTGGCAGCCCCGCAGCCCGCTGAGGCGACGGCGAAGAGGCCGACGCCGATGAGAAAGATCTTGCGTCGACCAAGGAAGTCGGCGGTTCGACCGCCCAGCAGCAGCAGTCCTCCTGCCATCAGCACGTAGGCGTTGACCACCCACGCGAGCCCGGTGGAAGAAAACCCGAGATCATGTTGCATCTGAGGGAGCGCAATGTTCACGACAGTGATGTCGAGGCTGAGCATGAACTGAATGAGGGCGAGCACCCCCAGCGCCTTCCAGCGCCGCGGGTCCGCTGCAGTTGGCGCAGCCACACTGCCGTTCTGGTCTGGCTCAGGCATCAAGCGGATTCAGGCACAAGGCCGGCGTAGTCCTCGCCGCTCAGCATCTTGCCGATGAGTCCGGTGTCGAAGTAGTCGGTCCACCGGACGATCAGGCCATCTTCGACGACGAAGGTTCCCATGACCGGCACACCGTGGAGACTGCCGTCGAAGCCATTGATCATGTCAACGCGCTCGGTGAGGACCACGTTGCCGTTCGCAGCGATGTTCTCGGTCCTGTATTCATAGGTGTCGGGGAACATCGAGAACTGGCCAGCCAGGTCTGCGAGGACGTCGTCGATCCCCTTCTTCGCAGGCATCCCCGTGTTCTGGTACACGACGCCTGGGGCGAGATAAGGACGGAGCGCATCGGGGTCTCGATTGCTCATCGCGTCGCAAAAGCTGGTGACCACCTCGATCGCATCCGCCATCGGATTCTCCCCGCCACTCTGTTGACCTGCGACATACCGACTGTATGTGGACCATACTGTGTGCATGACAACGGGTCAATCGCAGTCGGACGACCCGGCACCTCGCCCGGCATCAGCAGCGGTTGCGGAGCGGGCTGAAGCCACTCGGGCCGCAATCGTCTCAGCGGCCCGCCTGCTCTTTGTGGAGCGCGGGTATCACGAAACCAGCACTGAGGAGATCGTCGCCCGGGCCGGCGTCGGAACCCGGGGCGCGCTCTACCACCACTTCGCCGACAAGCGGGCACTTTTCGTCGCTGTGTTCGAGGCCGTCGAACAGGACCTCGTCGCAGCAGCCGGCGCGAGCCTGGCAGACGACTTGTCGCCACTCGAACTGCTGCGGGCAGGCTTGATCGGCTTCCTCGACGCCTCACTCACGCCCGAGGTCCAACGGGTTCTACTCATCGACGGGCCGGCTGTGTTGGGCTGGCAGGAGTGGCGTGCCATCGAAGCGCGTTATGGCCTGGGCGGCATCCGGGCCATGCTCGAACTCGCCATGGCAGACGGGTCACTTCCCCCCCAGCCAAGTGCTGCACTCGCACATATTCTGCTCGCGGCTGCCGACGAAGCAGCCCTCTACATCGTCAACGCCGGTGACCCCCTTGCCGCACGAGAGCAGTCCGTGACGGCATTAGACAACCTCCTCACGGGTCTGAGTGGTGCGACGTGACGCAGATTCCGAACCCGGGGGACTGCTTCACGGCGCAGGTGCCCGAAGGGTGCCCCCAAACGCGCGGCCTTCGCTCCCTCTGAGGGTGTCACCTATCGCCGGCAGAGTGACGTATATCAATCCGGAGGGGGTGGGCCGACAAGGCGAGGACGCAGCCACGCCGCAGTCCGTTCCTCGTCCCACTCACTGCTCGCTACGGCGAGCACCGCGTGCTCGGCTTCGTCGACACCCGGGTAGTCACCCCACGCCCACCCGTTCATTTCGATGAATAGGCGGAGGGTCACCCAAGCGGCTCGCTTGTTGCCATCAAGGAGCGGGTGGTTCTTGGCCAGGCGGACGAGGAGCAAGGCCGCCTTGTCGACGAAGTCTGGGTAAAAGTCCTCGCCGCCCCAGCTGCCGGCAGGGGCGTGGAGTGCCGAGTCCGCCAACTCGAGCCTCATGCTGCGCAAGAGAGTTGCAGGCTCGAACCCGGTGACCGCCGATGCGACAGACAGGTAATCGGAGAGATCCGGGTACTCGACGCTCACTTCGCCAAGCGTTCGAGAATCTCCCGGTCCTCTTCGATGATCCTAGTCAGCCTGGCCTTGAATTCCGGGCTCTTCCGCCGGCGCTCCACTGCCTCGAGGAGGGACTGCTTCACCGTCTCGTTCAGGCTCGTGCCCTCGACCCGGGCCAATGCCTCGGCGTCGGCGGCCAACTCGTCTGGTAGGCGCACCGTGATGTTCTTCGTCATGGTGTCACGCTACCATAAACACTGCTCGGCGACGCCGGGCGTGCGCCCAGCCGGTTCAAGGCAGTGAAAAACCCTTGTGCCTCGGCCAATCGGCCACGGGGTGGCCGTGCGGCAGGGCAACCTCGAGCTGAACTACGGTCTCGGCGCCCATGGTTACCGCCTGCCGAGGCGGCGGCGAAGCCGCCGTCCGACGGCGGGGCGGCTTGATGTAGTAGAGAGAATCCGCGCACACTCCCTCTGAACTTCCTCAATTCTGGTCGTGGCTGATCGTTCGATTCGGTGTGGTTTCCATCGCTGATCATGTCCTCGTTCTTGCTGTGTGTCAGGGACGTCAGATGACCGATTACGGCTCGCTGGAGCGAGGATTGGCGGTGGGCGGTGGCATGCGCCTGGCGGTCCGAGCGATGTGCGCCGTGTTGTGCGCCGGTCCGCTCTGTTGCTCGTTTCGGCCACAGATGTCGCAAATGGGGGTCGCTGAAAGCCTCTTTAATTGGGGGAGGAGATTCCTCCTCGCTGTGAACGGAGGACCGATGTCAACCACGAGTCCCAAACTGCTCCTGACTCCAACAAACCGGACGCCCTGGTCGCCTACGCAGCCTCTCTCGAGCCACGGAACACACGCCGACACACCGGGGAGCTAGCCTCCTACCGACGTCCTTCACGCTCTCGTGAGGCTGCGGCAAGGCTCACCACTGCCGCCAACCCCACCACCGACTGACTGCCCGCATCGAAGGGCCGCGCCCAATGAGCATCACCCGTCGCACCACCCGCAATGGCGACTCTCGCTATGACGTTCGCCTCCGCGAACCTTCCGGTCGCGTCTACAACCGCACGTTCCGGACCAAGAGGGAGGCTGAGGCTTTCGAGTTGGGTCAGCGGGCGGAGCGATCCCGCGGTCTGTGGTTCGACGTTCGGCGTCCGAAACCGCCTTCGCCGAGGTCGCCCAGGAGTGGCTCGATGGCAACCCGGGCAAGCGATCCGGTACCGTGGCCCGCGATTCGTCTGTAGCCCATCCTCATCTCGTGCCGGCTCTCGGAGATTATGCCGTGGGGAGGATCTCCCCAGGTGACATCCAGCGATTGGTGAACACGTGGTCGGCCAGGTACGCCGCGGCGACAGTGCGGCGTCACTACGCCGTTCTGCGGGCAATCCTCGACCATGCCACCGCCATCGATTCGATTGGCCGGTCGCCATGCCGTGGAATCAAGCTCCCGTCGATGGAGCACGAGGACCGGCTCCTTCCCGACGCCGGCGGGCTTGTCCGATTGGCCGAAGCGATCGGCCCGGAGCTCACACCGATGGTCTACGTGGCGGCGGTGCTCGGACTCCGATGGGGTGAGTGCGCCGGTCTCAGAGTGGGCCGCATCGACTTCCTTCACTCCACGCTGACGGTGGCCGAGCAGATCACCAGGGGCTACAAGGGGGTGAGCGTCAAAGGGCCGCCCAAGTCACGGGCGGGGCGCCGGACCCTGGCCATGCCCGGCGAGCTTATGACCATGCTGGCCGCCCACCTCAGTCGTCGGGGTCTGACGGTCTCCGATTCCGATACCCGGGTCTTCGCCGGCCCGGACGGTGCCGATCTCGAGTACGTCAACTTCCGCAAGCGCCACTGGGCTCCAGCATGCCTCGAGGCCGGTTTCCCGGATCTCACCTTCCACGACCTCCGACGCCTGGCGGCAACCGCTCTGGTGGCCGAAGGGGTCGACGTGAAGACCGCTCAGACCCGTCTCGGTCACGCCAGTCCGCAGGTGACCCTCGGTCTCTACGCGCAGGTCACCGGCACCGGCGATCGCAATGCAGCTCGCCGAGTTGGACGACGATTGATGCAAGTGTCGATTGATGCAAGTCACGCGCGATGGACGCGCGATGGAATCAAAGCAGCGAGAAGCAGTGTCCGGCGAGAAACGCTCTGACCAGGAGGGCTCGGGTGGGGCTAGGAAGAATCGAACTTCCGACCTCAGCATTATCAGTGCTGCGCTCTAACCGACTGAGCTATAGCCCCGCAAACAGAATCGCGACGCTACACCAAGGCCTGTCGCTGCCGACACGGCCAACCGGTGCCGCCGTGCTCACTCGTCGATGGCCGACTCCGACTCGACCGGGGCGACAGCACCGACCGCGTCGCCCTCATCCAGGTTCATGACCCGGACCCCGGTGGCGTCCCGGCCTTGCGAGGCGATCTCCCGGACCGGCATCCGGATCACCACCCCAGCCCGTCGACACCAGCAGGATCTCGTCGTCGAGCGCGGCCATGAAAGCGGCCACCACCTTCCCCCGCTTGGCGGTGAGCTTGATCCCCCGGACTCCCTGGCCGCCTCGCGCCTGGCGGTTGAAGCGCTCGAGCTTGGTCCGCTTCCCGAAGCCGGCGTCGGTGACGATCAGGATGTCGGCGTCGTCGCGGGCCACGTCGCACGAGACGACCTGGTCCCCCTCCTTCAGCCGGACCCCGCGCACCCCGGCGGCGTCGCGTCCCATGGGCCGGACGTCGTGCTCGGAGAACCGGATGGTCATCCCCGAGCTGGTCACCAGGAACAGGTCGTCATCCCCGCCGGTCTCCACCACCCGCACCAGCTCGTCACCCTCCCGGAGGTTGATGGCGATGAACCCCTCGCGACGCGACTTGTCGTACTCGCTGAACGAGGTCTTCTTGATCTGGCCCAGCTTGGTCGCGAACACCAGGTAGTGGTCGGCGGAGAAGTCGCGGGTCCCGATCACCGCCTGGATCTTCTCGCTGGGCGACAGCGGCAACAGGTTGACGATGGCCGTCCCCCGGGCGGTGCGCTCCTTCATCGGGATCTCCAGGGCCCGGAGACGGAAGACCCGTCCCCGGTTGGAGAACAGCAGCAGGTGGGCGTGGGAAGAGGTGTGGACGACGTCGTCGATGAGGTCCTCCTCCTTCAGCCTGGCCCCCTGCACTCCCCGCCCGCCCCGGCCCTGGGTCCGGAAGGCGTCGGCGGAGACCGCCTTCACGTAGCCGGCCCGGCTCATGGTGACGACCAGCTCCTCGTCGTCGACCAGGTCCTCGACGTTCATGTCGCCGGGGTCGTGGGTGATCACCGAGCGGCGCTCGTTGGCGAACTTCTCCCGGATCTGCTCCGAGCTCGTCGGCGATGACCCCCCGCAGCTTCACCGGGTCGGCCAGGATGGACTCGAGCTCGGCGATCTCTTCCCGCAGCTTGGCCATCTCCTCTTCGAGGTTGGCCCGGCCCAGCCGGGTCAGCCGCGCCAGGGTCATGTCGAGGATGTGGTTGGCCTGCTCCTCGGAGAACTCGAACGGCGCCGCCTGCAGTGCCTCGAGGGCCGCCGGCCGGTCGTCCGAGGCCCGGATGGTGGCGATGACCGCGTCGAGCATGTCGATGGCCTTGAGCAGACCCTCGACCACATGGGCCCGGGCCCGGGCCTTGTCCAGCAGGAACTCCGACCGGCGGGTGACCACCTCGACCTGGTGGGCCACGTAGTAGGTCAGCATCTGGGCCAGGTTCAGGGTGCGGGGCACCCCGTCCACCAGGGCGACCGCGTTGACGCTGAAGGTGGTCTGCAACGGCGTCTGCTTGAACAGGTTGTTGAGGACCACGTTGGCGTTGGCGTCCCGCTTCAGCCGGATGACCAGGCGGGTGTTCCCGCCCGCCGAGTCGTCCTGGATCTCGGCGATGCCGTCGAGGTCCCCGGCCCGGACCAGATCCTCGATCTTCTTCGAGACGGTGGCCACCGAGGTCTGGTACGGCATCTCCGACACGATGATCCGGGTGGCGCCGTCGCTGCCCTCCTCGATCTCGGCCACCGCCCGCATCTTGATCGAGCCTCGCCCGGTCCGGAAGGCGTCGAGGATGCCCTGGCGGCCGAGGATGAGGGCGCCGGTCGGGAAGTCCGGACCCTTGACGAACTCCATCAGGTCGTCGGGGGTGGCGTCGGGGTGCTCGAGGAGGTGGATGGTGGCGTCGATGACCTCGCCCAGGTTGTGGGGCGGGATGTTGGTGGCCATGCCCACCGCGATGCCCTGGCAGCCGTTGACCAGCAGGTTCGGGAACCGGGCGGGGAGGACCATCGGCTCCTCGGTGGTGCCGTCGTAGTTGGCGGTGAAGTCGACCGTGTCCTGGTCGATCCCGGCCATCAGCTCGAGGGCCAGGGCGTCCAGCCGGCATTCGGTGTAGCGCATGGCCGGCCGGGCCCTCGTCGGGACCGGTGCCGCCGAAGTTGCCGTGGCCGTCGATGAGCGGGTGGCGCATGGAGAAGTCCTGGACCATGCGGGCCAGGGCCTCGTAGATCGAGGAGTCGCCGTGGGGGTGGTACGACCCCATGACGTCGCCGACCACCTTGGCGCACTTGGTGTGGGGTCGGTCGGGTCGGTGCCCCTGGTCGTACATCGAGTAGAGGATCCGGCGGTGGACCGGCTTCGAGCCCGTCGCGCACGTCGGGCAGGGCCCGCGACACGATGACCGACATCGAGTACTCGAGGAACGAGCGCTCCATCTCCTCCTGGATCTCGATGGGCTCGATGACGCCCGACACCGCCTCGTCGGTGCCGACCCCGCTTCCGACCGCTTCCGTCGTCGTCGTCGTCCTGCCATGGTCCTCCTGTCCTCTGTTCTTCCGTACTGAGCGTCTCGACGACCGCCGGCCGGACTGCCGCCGGTCCGGCGACTCAGATGTCGAGGAACCGCACGTCCTTGGCGTTGGTCTGGATGAACTGGCGTCGCAACTCGACGTCCTCGCCCATCAGCACCGAGCAGACCTCGTCGGCCAGCGCCGCCTGCTCGACCGTCGACCTGCAGCAGCGAGCGGCGCGCCGGGTCCATGGTGGTGTCCCGCAGCTCGTCGAAGTCCATCTCGCCGAGCCCCTTCAGCCGCTGGAAGTCGTCCTTGTGGTTCGGGATGCTCGGCCAGGAAGGCGTCCTTGGCTGCGTCGTCCTTCAGGTAGATCTTCTCCTTGCCCACCAGCGTCGAGTACAGCGGCGGCTGGGCGACGTAGACGTAACCCGCCCTCCACCAGCGGCTTCATCTGCCGGAAGAAGAACGTCAGCAGCAGGGTGCGGATGTGGGAGCCGTCGACGTCGGCGTCGGCCAGGATGATGATCTTGTGGTAGCGGACCTTGGCGACGTCGAAGTCCTCGGCCAGACCGGCGCCGATGGCGGCGATGAGGGCCTGGATCTCGGTGTTCTTCAGCATCTTGTCGATGCGGGCCCGCTCGACGTTCAGGATCTTGCCCCGGATGGGCAGGATGGCCTGGGTCCGGGGATTGCGGGCGTCCTTGGCCGAGCCGCCGGCCGAGTTGCCCTCCACGATGAACAGCTCGCTCTCCCGGGGGTCGCGGGACGAGCAGTCCACCAGCTTGCCGGGCAGGCCGGCGCCCGTCGAGGGCCGACTTGCGACGGGTCAGGTCCCGGGCCGACTGGGCGGCCACCCGGGCCCGGGCGGCCAGGCGGCCTTCTGCACGATCTGGTCGGCCTTCGCGGGGGTTCTCCTCGAACCATTCGGCCAAGCTTCTCGTTGGTAGCCCGCTCGACCAGCGACCGGACCGGGACGTTGCCCAGCTTGGCCTTGGTCTGGCCCTCGAACTGGGGGTCCTGGAGGCGCACCGAGATGATGGCGGTCAGCCCCTCCCGGATGTCCTCGCCGAGGAGGTTCTCGTCCTTCTCCTTCAGCGTGCCCTTGGCCCGGGCGTACTTGTTGACCACGTTGGTGAGGGACTTCTTGAAGCCCTTCCTCGTGCATCCCGCCGTCGATGGTGGAGATCCCGTTGGCGAACGAGTGGATGCTCTCGTAGTAGCCGGTGTTCCACTGCAGGGCGACCTCGACCTCCATGGTCTCCTCGCTCCGGGTCGTACGACCCCACCTTGCGGAACAGCGCCTCCTTCGACGTGTTCAGATGGCGGACGAAGTCGATGATGCCGTCCTGGTACTGGAAGGTCTGGGACGCCTTACCGTCCGGTCGCTCGTCGACGAAGCGGATCTCGAGGCCCTTGTTGAGGAAGGCCATCACCTGGAGCCGCTCGATGACCGTCTGGGCCCGGAACTCGATCTCGTCGAAGATGGCGGGGTCCGGCCAGAAGCGTGATGGTGGTACCGGTGCGTCCCCGGGGCGCCGGGCCGGTCACCTTCAGCTTGCCGGCCGGCCTGCCACCGTCGACGAACTCCATCTCGTGGTGGTCGCCGTCGCGGTCGATCTCGAGCAGCAGCCGCTTGGACAGGGCGTTGACCACCGACACCCCGACTCCGTGGAGGCCGCCGGACACCTTGTAGCCGCCGCCGTCCCCGAACTTGCCGCCGGCGTGCAGCACGGTCAGCACGACTTCGGCCGCCGAGCGTGCCCTTGTATTTCGGCATCGGCCCGGTGGGGATACCCCGGCCGTCGTCGTTCACCCGGACCCCCCCGTCGGCCAGCAGGGTCACGTCGATGCGGTTGGCGAAGCCGGCCATGGCCTCGTCCACCGAGTTGTCCACCACCTCCCACACCAGGTGGTGAAGCCCGGTCGGGCCGGTGGATCCGATGTACATCCCGGGCCGTTTGCGGACCGGGTCCAGACCCTCCAACACGGTGATGTCTTCCGGCGCCGTAGCTGCCTTTGGACACGATTCGCTTGTCTTCTGATTTCAGCGCCACAGGCGCGTCCTCTCAAACCTCGTCTGGATAACGGGGAAACTGGGTGTCCGGACCGTGGCGCAAAAGGCACCGTTCTGAGCGGGTCCGAATCCCCTGTTCCCGATGCTCCATTGTAGCCGGATAAGGCCCATCTTCAGGCTCATGGTGGGCCCCCTGCCTGGGGCCTCAGCGGCGGACTCGGACTTCGAGCTGTTCGGGTCTCGGGGTGCCGGTGGCCTCGGCGACTTTGTCGAGAAGATCGTCGCCGAAATGACGTACTTCGGTGGCCCAGGCCGGGTGGTCGACGTTGACGACCAGGCTTTGGGCGTCCAGGCGAACCGGTTGCACGTGGCTGGCCATGGCCGGCCCGACGATCTGTTCCCACCGGGCGAACAGGCGCCCGAGACCGAGGGACCCACCCAGCCCGAGTTGGTTGGAGAGGGCGTCGAGGGAAGCGTCGATCGACCGTGGCCCCTTGTCGTCCCTCCCCCGGGCCGTCATCTTTCTCCGGGGCCGCTCACAACGGCTCCTACCGTCCCGCCGGGCCTCACCTCGTAGGTGGCGGCGGCGGCAACCTCCGGGGGCGGAGGGAGGGCGGTGGTGAGGATCGACTGGCCGGGGGGCAGGCCCTCCAGCAGTGCCCGGGTCCGGAACGGGTCGAGCTCGGAGAACACGTCGTCGAGGAGGAGTACCGGGGCCGACCCCAGCCGCTCGGTGGCCAGCTGGTGGGTCGCCAGCCGGATGGCCAGCGCCAGCGAGCGCTGCTCCCCTTGCGAGGTGTGGGTCCGACCGACCAGGCCGGACACCGTCAGCTCCAGTTCGTCCCGGTGCGGGCCCACCAGGGTGATCCCCCGGACCAGGTCGTCGGCCCGGGAGGCGGCCAACGCCTCGGCGAGCGCCCCGGTCCACGACCGCCGGTACTGGAGGCCGACCTTCACGTCGGCTCCGGCCAGGCGGGAGTAGTGCTGCTCGGCCAGCGGGGTGAGTTGCTGGGTGAGGGTCTCCCTGGCCTCGACCAGCGCGGTCCCGGCGGCGTCGAGCCGGGCGTCCCAGACATCGAGGGTGGATTCCACTTCGGGGCTCAGGCGGTTGCCGCCCCGGCGGAGGAGTGCGGCCCGCTGCCGGAGGATCTTCTCCGTCTCCTCGGCGTGCTGGGTGGCCTTCGGAGCCACCACCGCCAGTGTCTCGTCGAGGAAGCGTCGGCGCTCGGCCGGGCCCCCCCGCACCACTCCGATGTCCTCGGGAGAGAAGACGGTGACCCGCAGCGCATCGCCGAGGTCGGTCCGGCGCCGAACGGTCTGACGGTTCACCATGGTGCGCGACCGTCCGGCCACCGCCAACTCGGCCTCAATGTCCATCGACCGGTCGCCGACCCTGGTGACGGCCCGGAGGATGGCGCAGTCGGCCCCCAGCCGGACCATCCCCTCTTTGGGGGCGCCGCGGAACGACTGCAGGGTGGCCAGATAGCCGATGGCCTCGAGCAGACTTGTCTTGCCGGCGCCGTTGCGGCCGGTGATCACCGTGGTCCCGGTCGGATCCGGCGCGATGGCGGCCTCGGCGATGTTCCGAAAATCGGAGAGACTCAGTGAGGCGAGGTACACGGGCCGACCACCGGGGACCTGCCGATCATGGCTTACGACACACGGACGGGCATCAACAAATAACGGAACTCGGACTGTTCCGCCCCTCGTACCGTGGCCGGCTTGGTGGCATCGATGGTCTCGAGCATGACTTCGTCACCCATGACGGCGTCAACGCCGTCAATCAGGTAGGTGGGGTTGAAGGCGATGGTGAGATCGGTTCCCTCGAAATCGGCATCCACCGTCTCGCTGGCATCCCCGACCTCCTGGGAAACGACCGTGAGATCCACCCCGCCCTGCCGCATCGACAGCCGCACCGGGGTGGTGTTGTCGCGGACCAGCAGCCGGACCCGGCGGAGGGCATCAAGAAGGGAGTCCTTGCCCACATGGAGCCGGTTCGGGTACTCGGCGGGGATCAGTTGGCGGTAATCGGGGTAACTCCCGTCAAGCAGCCGGGTGCTCACCTGGACGTCCCCGGCAGTGAAAGTGACATCGTGCTCGCCGATGGACAGCCCCACGGTGGGACCCGGACCGGCACCGTTGCCGTCGGCCCCGGCTTTGGTGTCCTTGCCGTCGGCACCCAGGGCCGACAGGCGTTGGAGCTCGGCCAGCGCCCGGGCCGGCACCAGGATCTGGGTGGTTTCGAGGGCTTCGTTCTTGCCCTCGATGTCGCGAAGGGCCAGCCGGTAGGAGTCGGTGGCGACCAGCCGGATGCCGGACCCCTCCGCCGCCATCAGCACCCCGGTCAACAGCGGGCGGGCGTCGTCATTGGATGCGGCCCGGACCACCTGACGGAGGGCGTTGACCAGGCTGGTGGCCGGAAGCAGGGTGGTTGGCGCCGGAGGCTCCGGAAGGGTGGGGAAGTCATCGGCCGGGAAGGTGCGCAAACTGAAACGCGAGCGGGCGGCGGCGATCTCGATTTTGTCCTGCTCGGATTCGACGGTGACCGCGCCCGGCTCCAGGGAGCGCACGATGTCGGTGAGGAGCTTGGACGGCGCCACACATACACCGTCGGACAGGCCGATGGATTCGGTCGACACGTGCACGGTGAGATCGAGATCGGTGCCCACCACCATCAGCCGGTTACCTTCCGACTCGATCCGGACCCCGCTGAGGGCTATCGAGGTCGTCGTACGTGAGCTGACGGCTCGCCCGGCGGTGGTCAGCACCTCCACCAAGGAATCGCGTTCGCAGCGGAACTTCACCTAGGAGTCCTTTCCCGTGTTGTCGGTTTGACTGTCTTTTAAGTACTTAAAATTAAGAGTGGTGGTAATAAGGGCTGTGGATTGTGGATCCATGTCGGTCGGTGCAGCGTAGGGCACCTTTCTGTTTCCACCGTCCATCCCCTGTTTCCCGTGGGGGTGGCTGGAGGCTGGGCTGGGAGGCGACAAGGTATGGACAAGGATGCCGAACTCCACAGATTTGCCACAGGTTGACAACCAAATGTCCACAGGACCTGTGCAGCCCGGCGAAGGGGCGTGAGGAGGCACGCCGGTAGGGACGGAAGGGCTGAACACGGGTCAGGTGCCGCTCTTGATGCGGAGGATCAACTCGGTCACCTGGTTGTAGATCTGCTGGCGCTCCTTCATCAGGTTGGTGATCTTCTGCACCGCGTGCATCACCGTGGAGTGGTCACGGCCGCCGAACTCCCGGGCGATGGCCGGAAAGCTGAAGTCGGTGAGCTCGCGGAAGACATACATGCTGACCTGTCTGGCGGTGACCAGGGGCCGGCGCCGGTTGGGTCCGCGAAGCTCGTCGATGCTGAATCCAAAAGTCTCCGAGGTGGTTTCGAGGATCATCTGTGGGGTGATCCGTCGGGGTTGATCGGCGGAGACGATGTCGGCCAGGACGGTCTCGGCGAGTTCGAGGGTCAGGGGCTGATGGTTGAGGCTGGCGAAGGCGGTCGCCCGAATGAGGGCGCCCTCGAGGACCCGGATGTTGTCCTTCACGTGGGTGGCGATGAACTGGAGGACTTCGTCGGGGACGAACACCTGCTCGCGCTCGGCCTTGGTCTGGAGGATGGCCAACCGGGTCTCGAGCTCCGGCGGCTGGACCTCGGTAATGAGCCCCATGAGGAAGCGGCTGCGAAGGCGGTCCTCCAGGGTGGCCATCGCCTTGGGGGGTCGGTCGGAGGTCAGGACGATCTGTTTCGACGCCCCATAGAGGGAGTTGAAGGTATGGAAGAACTCCTCTTGCAGGGACTCCTTTCCCTCCATGAACTGGACGTCGTCGATCAGCAGGACATCGCATTCGCGGTAACCGCGCTTGAAGGCGGTGGTGGTGTTGGTCCGGATGGCGTCGACGAACTCGTTCATGAAGGTCTCGGTGGAGACATAGCGAACGTGCCGGCTCTTGTAGTTCTCGAGGACGTAGTTCCCGATGGCATGGAGCAGATGGGTCTTGCCCAGTCCGGCGTCGCCGTAGATGAAGAGGGGGTTGTAGGACTGGGCCGGCGTCTCGGCCACCGACTGGGCGGCGGCGTGGGCGAAGCGGTTCGACGACGCGATGACGAAGGTGTCGAAGGTGTAGCGGCTGTCGGGGGCGACCGACGGCGAACGGTCCTTGTGCCCGCGCTCGCCGCGGCGATTGGAGGTTCTGGCCGCACCCGGCTCCGGCAGGGTGCCGATGACGTCTTCGAGCTCGACGCCGGCCAGGTGCTCCTCGGCCGGCTCGTGCAGCGGAGCCACCACCTCGAGCCGGATCTCCAGGGGGGCGCCGACGGTGCTGACCACCGTGTCTTTGATCAGACCCAGGAATCGAGCCTCCACCCGGTCGCGGATGAGGGTGTTGGGCACCCCCAGCACGATTTCGTTGTCAGCCATGGAGATCGGTGTTATTCCGGACAGGAGAGCCTGCCAACTGGCGTCTGACACCTGCTCTCGAAGTGCCTTGGAGCACAGGGTCCACAAGCCTTCGGTGTCGTTCACGTGGGCCTCCGCCCTTGAGCAGCCAAAGCGGTCCACAAGGAAATCCACATCTGTGGATTACTGCTTCTCGAATCTCGATTCATCCGTAATTTGGAGGGGCCGGGGACCGCTGTACCTGACTGCTGCATGTCGTTCAATTCGGCAGGGAACGAAGGTACGGGCAGCCGCCCGAGGCCGGCGTTCCTGCTGTGGACGGAACGGTACACCGTGCGCAGGGGTTTTGCCGACGAGATCGCCGACTAGAGCGTCGCTCCTGTTCGCGCCTACTATGTACGGAATTGCCCGAGTCAATTGACGGGCCCCCCTGCCGCACCGGGCGTTCAAGTCCACGGTTCAGGGCGAGGAAGGAAGTGGAATTGTGAAACGGACGTATCAGCCAAACGTGCGAAAGCGCGCCAAGACCCACGGTTTTCGGAAGCGGATGTCGACCAAGGCAGGGCGGGCCGTGATTCAGTCGCGCCGCCTGAAGGGCCGGCAACGGCTCTCGGCCTGAGACCGGCGATGTCGGTTGTCCAACCAGCCGGCGTAGGAGTGGGGCGAATCCGGTCGCAACGTACCTTCGACCAGTTCCGCACCTCGGGCACCTCTGGCGCCTCCGGCCCCCTTCGCGTGAAGTTCGTGCGGCAAAACTCCTGGTCAAAGGCCGAGGTCGCTTACGCACTGGGCAAGAAGCTGGGAGGCTCGGTGGAGAGGAATCGCCTCCGGCGCCGCCTCCGGGCCATCGTCTCGACCCGGGACGTCGGGTTATCCCCAGGCGCCTACCTGGTCAGCGCCGGCCCGGGCGCCACCGGGCTCTCTTTTGACGAATTGAGGGTGGCCATGAGCCAAGCTGTGCGGGTTGCGACCGCCAACCGGGAGTCAGACCCCGCCAACGGGAAGATAAGGGGAACTGATGCCAATCACTCAGGAGGCTGAGACGCCGGTGGAGACGCCCGGCGACGCCTCGACGCCGGGCCTGGTGACGCGGGTCCTGCTGGCGGCCATCCACGCCTATCAGCAGCTCCGGGCGGGCCGCCCGACCGGGTGCCGGTACCTCCCGACCTGCTCCGCCTACGCGGAAGAGGCCATTCGCACCTTCGGCCCGATCCGGGGGATGTCCCTGGCCGCCCGGCGGTTGGCCCGCTGCCATCCCTGGGGAGGCCATGGGGTCGACCCGGTGCCTGAAGGGAGGATGCCATGAGCTCCTTGAGCCACGACATCGGGTCGATCTTCCAGCCGCTTCTCAAGGCGGTGGCCGACCTGCTGGCCATCCTCTACTCCGTCATCCCGGTCTACCCGGTGGACATCGCCCTGTTGACGATCGCCGTGATGGCGGTGCTGACCCCGCTCACCGTCAAGAGCACCAAGAACATGGCGGCGATGCAGGCCCTCGGGCCGGAGATGAAGAAGCTCCAGCAGAAGTACAAGGGGCCTGAGAACCGGGCGGCGCTCAATGAAGAGATGATGAAGCTCTACAAAGAGCACAAAGTGAACCCGGCTTCTGGCTGTCTCCCGATGTTGCTACAGCTGCCCTTCTTCCTGATTCTCTACGATGTAATTCGGGGAATTACCAACACGGTTACCATTCCGGCCAAATCGTCGATTGTCGGCGGACTAAAGACCTTTGTGCCCGCCCACGTCGTGGCCGAACCCCGGTATATCGGCCACGCCACCAAGATGTACACGGCGATCACCCATGCCAAGCCGGCGGGATCGCTGAATGCCTTCGGCATGGACTTTGCCCTGAAACTGTTCTCGCACCACAGTTCGGTCCTGGCCGGCGCCCCGTACCTGTTGTTGGTGGTGGCCTCGGTCGGACTGCAATACTTGCAAATGAGTCGGCTCAATGCCCGAAACCCCGGGGCCAATCAAGCCAACCCCCAGGCGGCGATGCTGCAGAAATACATGCCGCTTATCTTCGGACTCATTTACCTAAATATCGCCGCTATCATCAACGTCTATTTCATCTTCTCGAGCGCCATCCGTATCGGGACGCAGGAGGTGCTGTTCCGCCGGGGAGTTGTGGGCGGTCCCCCGCCAGCCCCCTCGGCCGGCTCCAAAGCCATCCCGCCGAAAGGACCCTCGGGTTCCAAGTCGGACCGGAGCGAGCGAGAGATCGCTCGATCCCGACCCCCCTCGTCTTCGAAGCCCAGCGCCGGCACCACCCGGCGGGGTGGGTCGGGGACAGCCAAGCCGAGTCCGAGGTCGACGCCGGCCAATGCCCGCGCCAACGGCGCCAACGGCGCCAACGGCCGGGCCAAAGCATCGGGCGGGAACGGCTCTGCTCCGGGTGTCGGCAAGCCGGCTACCTCGAAGGGAAGCGGGTCGAATGGATCGGGAGCCAGCCGCAACCCCAAACCGGGGTCGGCCACCCGGGGCAATAGAAACAACCCCAGTCGGGCAGGGAGCTCGCCGCCGGGGGAAGGGACCGCACCGAAGGAACATCCTCGGTCGAAGGCGAAACGCGAACGAAAGGCTCGATGAGCTGTGGAGTGGGTGGAAGCCAGTGGAAAGTCGCTCGGTGAGGCAAGGGAATCTGCCCTTGATCTGCTGGGGGTTGCGGAAGATGACGCCGAGTTCGTGGTGCTCAGCGAGCCGAAGGCGGGGCTGTTCGGCCGCCTGAGAGGCGAAGCGAGAGTGCAGGCCCGGGTTCGGCCGGTCACTCCCCCACCCAAGCGAGGCCGGCGCCAGCGCCCGGAGCGCCGCCGGTCCGGGAGCGACAGTCCGAGCTCATCGTCAGGCGACCGAACGGCGCGGAAGACGGGGTCGGGCGAGATGGGGCGGCAGGCGACCCAGTCGCGCCAAGACGGATCTCAAGCCCGGAATCGCAATGGCTCCCGGCGGGGCAAGTCAGAAGCCACCAACGGAGCGGATCCCAACCGGCGGAGCCGGGATGGGGCGGCCGTCAACGGTTCGTCACCCGCAGGAGCGGGCCAAGCTGTGAAGCAACAATCCGGACGAGGACCGGAGGAGAAGGAGGGCATCGTGGAGGAGTCACTGACCATCGGCCAGCAGGGGGAGGCGGCGAAGGACTTCATGGCCGGGTTGATCCGCGAGTTCGGACTGCAGGCGGAGATCGATGTTCGGGAGCTGGACGAAGAGACCGTGGAAGTCGCGGCGTCCGGCGACAACCTGGGTCTGCTGGTCGGCCCCCGGGGCGCAACCCTCTCCGCCGTCCAGGACCTGACCCGAACCTTCGTGCAGCGCCAGTCGGAGAGTCGCACCGATCGCATCCTGGTGGATGTGGGCGGCTACCGCGAGAAGCGGTCGGCCGCGCTCCGACGGTTCACCGAGGGGATCGTCGCCGAGGTGAAGGAGTCGGGCTCGGAGCGGGCGCTGGAGCCGATGACTGCCGCCGATCGCAAAGTCGTCCACGACGCCGTGAATGACATAGACGGGGTCCAAACCCGATCCGAGGGAGATGATCCGACGAGGTACGTCGTCATCGAGCCCGTCTCTTGATTCCCGGCTCCTCCGCATAGACCTCTCAATGGCATCGGGCTCAGCCCGGTGCCATTGTTGTTTCCAGGCCGAAGTCGGCCATCCCGTTGCATTACCGGAACCCACAATGCCCCGACTCCCCGACGATCTCCATCGAGCCAACCACGACCTCACGGAGGTAGTGGGACCGATCCTCGAGCGTTCGGTCGGTTTAGGGTTCCTGGGCGGGATGGCGATAGACGAGCAGATCGACCACTCCCTCGGATTCTGCCAAGTCGCCGAGGATTATCTGGGTAGAGGTCCGAACACCGCCCTCGACCTGGGGACGGGTGGAGGGATCCCGGGCTTGGTGTTGGCGGCGGTGTGGCCGGGAACGCAGTTGACGCTCTTCGATGCCAACCACCGCCGGACGGATTTCCTAGCCGAGGAGATCCGGGTCTGGGGGGTATCTGATCGGGTGAGGGTGGTCAGAGGACGAGCCGAGGAGTCCGGCCGGCTCCCGTCGTTGCAGGAGAGATTCGAATTGGTCGCGGCGCGATCGTTCGGCTCTCCGGCGGTCACGGCCGAGTGTGCGGCTCCGTTCCTCGAGGTCGGCGGAATCCTGGTGGTCTCAGAACCACCGGATGGAGACTCGTCAGCCCGGTGGCCGGTCGAGGGCCTCAAGGAGCTGGGGCTGGCACCCATACCAGACGGCCGCCACCGGGGGAGGTTCGGCTATCAGGTGATGGCGAAGCAGGTTCAGACGCCGGATCGGTTCCCCCGACGGACCGGAATTCCCGCCAAGCGGCCGCTCTTCTGACCCGGCCTCGCGGGTACCCAGCCTCCGGGTTCCACGTGGAACATGTGACTCGGGGTTTCCCAACTTCTGCCTCCGGTCCGCGGTCCGGGGATCTCCCGACCAACTTGAGCGATCCGGCGATCGGAGCCAGTGTGATCGGGTCTCGAGAGGCGGATTGACCGAGGCGAAATGGGGCGCAAGGGCCTGACCTGGGCTAATCGGAGTGACATCTCGTTTCACGTGAAACGTTGCACCAGAAAGACTTGACCTGCCCTCCAATGGAAGGGAGTATGTGGTCCTTGACCCCTGATGCTCTGAGGAGACGATGATGCGCGGCCGCCGCAGAGATCGAGATCAGTCGTCCCTGCGAGGAAAGAGGGATCCGAATCCTTCCTCGGGGCCGACGGATCCGCCGTCGGAATCACCCGTCAGCGTGGTCGAATCGGTCGAGACACCTCCCGCAGAGGTTGAGACTTTTCCAGAGGTCCGAGAGGACCCCGAGCCAGTAGTCGAGCCTGAACCGGAGCCGGCCCCGGTCGGGGCGGCCCCAGCCCCTCGCCCCGCCCAGGCCCAGACCCGGGTGGAGACCCAACCGGTGCCGGCCAGAGCGGCGGCGAAGGCGGTACCGGAAGTCGCGGCGGGGGCCAGTCCCGTTCCGGCGGAAACCGACGGGTCGGTGGTCCAGGCGGCTTCGAAGAACCCGCTCCCCCGCATCCTGGCCGTTGCCAACCAAAAGGGCGGGGTGGGCAAGACCACCACGTCCGTCAACCTCGGCGCCGCCCTGGCCGAGCTCGGATTCCGGGTCCTGGTCATCGATCTCGACCCGCAGGGGAACGCCACTACCGGCCTGGGTATCGACGCCCGGAATTTCGAGCGATCGATGTACGACGTGATCATGAGGGACACCTCGCTCGAGGACTGCATCGAACCCACCAGCACCAAGAACCTGTTCGTGGCCCCGGCCACCATCGACCTGGCCGGAGCGGAGATCGAGCTGGTGCCGGCGTTCAGCCGGGAGATGAAGTTGAAGCGGGCGATCGAAACGGTGATCGACGATTTCGACTTCGTGCTGATCGACTGCCCCCCGTCGCTGGGGCTGATCACCGTCAACGCTCTGGCCGCCGCCGACGAGGTCCTGGTGCCCATCCAGTGCGAGTATTACGCCCTGGAAGGACTGAGCCAGCTGATGCGCAACGTCCATCTGGTGGCATCCAACCTCAACGCCGGGCTGGATGTCTCCACCATCGTGCTGACCATGTATGACGCCCGGACCAAACTCTCGGACCAGGTGGCCGCCGAGGTGCGGGAGCACTTCGGCAACCGGGTGTGTCGGAGCGTCATTCCTCGAACCGTCCGGCTATCGGAAGCACCGTCGTTTGGCCAACCGATCACGGCATTCGACCCAGCCTCCCGAGGGGCGACCGCCTACCGGGAACTAGCGAAGGAGGTCAGCGGTGGCGCGACGTAGCGGACTGGGGAAAGGACTTGGTGCGCTGATCCCCAACGAGGTCGTGAGCGACCGGTCATCGGCGCTCCGCGAGGTACCGCTGACCAGCATCAAGCCGAACCCGCTGCAACCGAGAGTCCAATTCGACGAGGACACCATGTCAGCGCTGGCGGCATCCATCAAGGAGCTGGGGATCCTGCAGCCGGTGCTGGTCCGTGAGGTCGTCGGGGGAGCTCCCGACCAGTTCGAACTGATTGCCGGCGAACGCCGGTGGAGGGCCGCCCGACGAGCCGGCCTCCAGACCATGCCGGTACTGGTCCAGGCGTCGAATGAGGCCCACAGCCTCGAACAGGCATTGGTGGAGAACCTCCATCGCCAAGATCTCAACGCGCTGGAGGAGTCGGCCGCCTACCAGCAGTTGATCGAGGACTTCAAGTACACCCATGATCAAGTCGCGACCCGGGTGGGGAAGAGCCGCACATCGGTCACCAACACCCTCCGGTTGCTGCAGTTGCCAGCGGCCGTCCAGCGCCTGCTGGCCGAGGGTCAGATCAGCGCCGGGCACGCCCGGGCCCTGCTCGGTACTCCGGACCGGGCCTACCAGGAGTCGTTGGCCAAGCTGATCGTGGCGGACAGCCTGAATGTCCGAGCCGTCGAGGAACTGGTGAGGGAGCGGTCGGCAGCCAGCGAGGCGGCGGAGGCGACCGATCCCGACGTCAAGGGGAGATCGACCTCGACCAAAGGTGCGAAGAAGCCGGACCCGGCCGAACCGCGCCGATTGCCACCTCCGGGGATCCTCGAGCTCGAGGAATTACTCTCAACCCATCTGAACACCAGGGTCAAAGTTGACATGACTGCCAAACGGGGGAAAGTGGTGGTCGAGTTCGCCACCCTCGAAGATCTCGAGCGCATTTACAAATTGATGGTTAATGCACAGGAGAGCAGTGGAGTAGCCGGATAAAACTCACGTAGAGTGGCCGATGCTTGACATAATGGGGTAAAGTCGAGCGTTATGCTTACCCAAAGTGAGGATCGTTCCTTAACCGTCAGTAGAGACTCGTCCACAACCTGTGCATGAAGTTGTGGATTATGTTCACGAGGGTCTGCGGTTGAGGTCGAGAGTTGTCAGAGCGGATGACAGTAGTTAAACCGGCAGGAACTCAGTCCCAGGGGGTGCCGACCCAGTCGGTGAGGGCGTCGACGATGGCCCGGGCCAACGTCGGAGTGTGCTCGACGACCAACGACGCGGGTCCAACCTCACAGATGACCGCCGGCATCCGGGTTTCACGGAGGACCGGGAGCGACATGCCGTGACTGCCGGCGTCGGTGACCCCGAGTTTGGCGGGGAGGATGCTCTGGAACAGCTCGGCCAGCCGCCGACCCCCCGGGGAGGAGTAGCGGTAGCCGGTGTAGTACGCCGTCGAACAGTGTCGTTTGCCGACGTCCAGTCGGAGCCCGACGTAGACCTCGGCCCGACTGGCATTGGCCTCGGAGGCCTGAACGGAGCCATCCGGGTGGTGATGCGTGGTCACCAGGGCTCCCCGCCCGACCAGCAGGCGCCGGAGGGCGCCGACGGTGGCGTCGAGGCCGCCCTCCTCGCCGATGGCCAGCCGTCGGCCGGCCAGGGTTCGGGGGGCCTGGCGGAGTAGCTCCCGATCCCGGACCGAGCCGACCAGTTCGGTGCCCCCGTGACGCGACCCGCACCGGATCAGTTCGGCCACCGTCGATGCCCCGGCGATCCCGTCGACCGGGAGGCCGACGTTCCGCTGGAAGTCACCGAGGCCGGCCGAGGTGAGGTCACCGAAGATCCCGTCCACCCGGCCGGTGTCGAACCCGAGGGCACTCAGCCGTTGTTGCAGCTCAGCGACATCGTCGCCCCGAAGCATGGGGGTGCGCCGGTAGAGGAAGCGATCTCCCAGCTGACGACCCGCTTCGACCAGGGCCGACCAGGTTTGGGGGCCGCACACGCCGTCGACCCGGAGACCCCGGCGGTACTGGAACGCCTCGACCGCGGTCCGGGTACCGCGACCGAACGACCCGACGGTGTCGAGCCCGATCGAGAGGCTCACGGCCCGAAGCCGGTGCTGGACGTCGGCGACTGCTGGGCCGACGTCACCGACGGCCAGGTGAATAGCAGAACCGGGACTCACGCCCTCGATACCAGCAGAACCGACGTCATGGCGCCCCTTTCGGGGCACCCGCCATCAGAGGTGCGCAGCCAACTCCTGCAAGAGCTGACCCTTGCCCTTGGCCCCCACGATCCGGGCCGCCGGCTCGCCGTCCTTGAACAAGATGAGGGTGGGGATGCTCATCACATCGAACCGGCGGGTGACATCGAGGTTGTCGTCGATGTTCAACTTGGCGATGTTCAGCTTGCCGGCCTGCTCGGAGGCGATCTCCTCGAGCACCGGAGCGATCATTTTGCACGGGCCACACCATTCTGCCCAGAAGTCCACCAGCACAGGCACGTCTGATGACTTGACATGCTCGTCAAAACTAGCGTCGCTCAACGCAGTGATCGTATCGCTCATGGGTGCTGCTCCTCCTGGTCATTTGTCGACCGTGCACCTTACATTTTCGGGTGCACCACTACCAACAACCCCGGGCTCATTTCATTCCCGTGGCCAGGGACGATCGATCCGGGAGGGGCTCAGAGCCCCCCGGCCTGGTCCTCGAGCCACCGTTCGGCCTCGATGGCGGCCATGCATCCGGAGCCGGCGGCGGTGACGGCCTGGCGGTAGAAATGGTCCTGGACGTCGCCGCAGGCGAAGACCCCCTCGACGTTGGTACGGGTGCCGTCGAAGGTGCGGATGTAGCCGTTGTCCTCCAATTCGAGCTGACCCTTGAACAGCGAGGTGTTGGGCTCGTGCCCGATGGCCACGAACAGCCCGGCGATGTCCAGCGTCGAGGTCTCGTCGGTGGTGACGTCTCGGAGGCCGACCCCGGAGACCTTGTCCTCTCCGAGCACCGCCTCCACCACCGTGTTCCAGCGGAACGAGATCTTCGGATGGTCGAAGGCCCGGTGCTGCATGTGCTTGGAGGCACGGAGCGCATCCCGCCGGTGGATCAGCGTGACGGTACTGGCGAACCGGGTGAGGAACAGGGCCTCCTCGAGGGCGGAGTCACCGCCGCCCACCACCGCGATGTCCTTCTCGCGGAAGAAGAAGCCGTCGCAGGTGGCACAGGTGGACACCCCGTAGCCGAGGAGACGCTCTTCATCGGGCAGGTTGAGCATCAGCGACTGGGCACCGGTGGCGACGATCAGGGTGTCGGCCGCGTAGGTGGGCGCATCGGCATTCGGATCGCCGACCCAGAGTCCGAACGGCCGGGCCGACAGGTCCACCCGGCTGACCTTGGCGGAGACGTACTCGGTGCCGAAGCGAGCGGCTTGCTCCCGGAAGGTCTGCATCAGCTCGGGGCCCATGATCCCGTCGACGAACCCCGGATAGTTCTCCACTTCGGTGGTCAGCATCAGCTGCCCGCCGGGCTGGTCACTGGTGGAGGAGGGCTCGCCCTCGATGACCAGCGGGGACAGCCGGGCGCGGGAGGAGTAGATGGCGGCGGTCAGCCCCGCCGGACCCGACCCGATGATGACCACTTGCCTCGACTCGGTCATCGGGCCGACCTCGCCGCCTTTCGGTCCGTCCGCAGGCTCCAGGCGATGATGCCGATGGCCACGAACACCGCCCCGATCAGGAAATCGGACGCCCAGACCCGGCCGGCGAAGGCGTAGACGGTCAGCAGGCGGACCAGGGCGATCGACCCGAGGGTCACGGTGGTCACCGCCGCCGCGAACACGATGATGCCGAACACGATGGCCCGGGCCACCAGGGTCAGGGGCCGCACCGTCTTGTCCCGGAGGAGGCTGACCAGTGTCTCGACCAGATCGGCGCCCCGGGCCGGCCAATCCCCAGCTCCGGAGGGCTCTGAGTTCAGTGTCGGTACCTGGCGCGGCGGCTGATCCATGGGCGCAGGATAGCCGGGAGACACGTCGGATCCACCGTTCTTGGCCATCCGATCCGGCTCAGCCGGTGGCGATCATGCAGAGCCCGATGGTGCCGGGCCCGGTGTGGGTCCCGACCACCGGACCGAGGTCGACCACCACCAGCGGATGCTCGGATTTCACCCCGTCGAGCATGGCCACGAACTCGTCGATGTCGGTGGCGGCGCCGTTGCTCACGGCGATCCGGCTGATCTGGCCGGCGGCTTGGGCCTTGCCGGCCAGATACTTCAGCGACCGGGAACGGGTGCGCTGCTTCGACTCTTCCTCGACGACCCCGTTGACGACGGTCACCACCGGTTTGATCGACAACAAGGTGCCGAGCATGGCCTTGGCCCCCCCGATCCGGCCACCCTTTTCGAGATGCTCGAGGGTGTCGACCGCCCCGAACACCAGGGTTTGTCCGATGAGCGATTCCGCCTTGGCCACGAGTTCCTCGGCGGAGGCGCCGGAGGCGGCCAGCTCGGCGACGTCGAGGACGATCAATCCCTGACCCATGGTGGCCGATCGGGAATCGACGGTCAGCACCCGGATGCGGTCGGCAACGGCGTCGGCGGCGGCACGAGCCGACTGCTGGGTGCCGGACAACGCGCTGGAGATATTGATGCAGACGACACTGTCGTACCCATCGGCGGCGGCGGCCAGGAACGCGTCCTGGAAGGCGCCCGGCGATGGGGCGGAGGTCTCGGGAAGGATCGGACTGGCCGCGCACCGGGCCCAGAACTCGTCGGCCGACAAGGACGTGCCGTCGACGAACTCCTCCGAGCCGAACCTGATCGACAGCGGTACCACCGTGATTCCCTTTTCCTCGGCCAGTGCCGCCGGGAGGTCACAGGCGCTATCGGTTACCACCCGCACCCGGGCCATTGAAATCCTCCTCATCATCCCCCGGCGCCGGTTCGATCCTCCGTATGTTGCGGACTCGGGGGCCGGGCCGTTCGGCTTCGAGTCTGCCACGGAACGCCGCGGATGTCGGTTGGGCGGGTCGGGTGCCTGGCCCCGGCCCGGGCGGGTACCGGCGTCCACCCGGCGTCGGTTCCGGCGGGTACCGCCGGGGGCCGTCACCCGCCGGGGCGCCGGACATCGCGCCGCCGCCGGACCGCCGATCGGCCCGGTTCCCGGCGATGCCGGCGCTGACCACGTAGGCAAGAGCCCCGGCCACCACGGCCAGCACCACCCGGGCCAGCAACCCGACCCCGTGGGTGGCGCTGGACACGTTGACAGCCAGCACCGTGACCACCGCCATCACCGCCGAGGCCCCGATGACCCGCTTGATCGGGCGGGTGAGGGTGTCACCGCCGAGCCCACCGATCCGGTGGCGGATGACACTGAGGGCGAGGATCGCCGCCACCGTGTAGGCGATGGAGATGGACAGGGCCAGTCCCCGCACCCCGAGCGGGCCGACCAGGGCCACCCCGAAGATGATGTTGACGCCGTTCTCGACCAGGTAAAGGTAGAACGCCGTCCGGGTGTCCTGCATCGATTGCAGGACCCGGACCATGTAGAGGAAAAGGCAGAACCCGGGCAGACCCAGTGCGAACATGGCCAGGGCGGCGGCGGTGTTGTTGCCCTGGGCCGAGGTCTCCGACCCATGGACCAGCACCAGGTCGATCAGCGGGCGGGCGAGGATCAGCATCCCGACCGCGGACGGAATGATGATGGCCAGCATCCCCCGCATGCCGAAGGCCAGGCGGTGGCGGAATCCGGTGGTGTCCCGCAGCGCCCAGCGGGCGGAAAGCGACGGGGTCACCGCGCTCATCACCGAGACGGCCACCACCCCGTAGGGCAGCTGGAAGAAGGTGTAGGCGTAGGTGTACGCCGACACCTGGCCCGGAGGCCTGATCCCGTCGGCCAGGGCCAGGATGACCACCAGTGCGACCTGATTCGAGACCACGAAGCCGAACGTCCAGCCGGCCAGCCGCACGATGACCCGCATGGCTTCGTGGGCCGGTTCCCAATGAAAGTGGATGTGGAGGTGGGCCCGCCGGAGCGACGGAAGCAACAAGGCGGCTTGGACCACCACCCCGAGGGTGGTGCCGAGTCCGAGCAACACCAGCGGGCCGTGCTGATGGGCCACCGCGGCCAGGGTGGGGTGGGGGACCAGGGCGTGGAACCAGAGCAACACGATGATGACGATCACGTTGTTGGCAATGGGCACGAACATCGGAGCGGCGAAACGGTGGCGGGCGTTCAGCAACGCGGTGAACAGGCCGATCAGCCCGTAACAGGCCAGCTGGGGCACGAACCAGTGCAGGAGACTGATGGCCACCTGCCGCTGTTGGGCCACGTCGGTGTGGTTGGACACCGTATAGAGATCGATGATGGCGGGCGTGAGGAACCAGAAGGCCACGGTGGCGGCGATCAGGATCGCGATGGTGGCGGTGGTCACCGCCGAGATGGCCCGCCACGCCTCCTGGGTCCGGCGGGTGGACAGCCGGTCGACGAAGACCGGGACGAAGGTCGCCGACAGGACCCCCCCGATCACGATGTCGGTGATGATGTTGGGGGTGGTGTTGGCCAGGTTGTAGGCGTCGGCGGAGGCGAATTGGCCGAGGGCGACGGCCAACGCGATGAGCCGGCCGACGCCGGTGATTCGCGACAGGGTGGTCCCGATGGCCATCCCGACGGTGGCACCGGCCAGGCCCTTGCTGTTTTCCGCCGGGAGTCCGGGGCCCTCGGGGACAAAACCGCCGAGCTCGGTGTCGGTCACGACGATCCTGCGACGACGTGGGTCCTCCGCCGCTTCCGGCGCCGGAAGCTGGTGCGTAGCCACCAGGCCAACAGCACGGCCACCGCCCCGAGGGAGAGCACCACCCCGACCACCGAGGTGGCGGTCGAACGCACGGTGATCACCCCGGAGGTGATCACCATCCCGTCCGCCGGACTGGAGAACGTGATCTCCAGCTTGGACTCACCCGAGCTGCGCGCCTGCACGGTGATGTACACGGGGGTGTTCACCGTGGTGAGGATGACCTGTCTCGAATACCGCCGGGTGCCGTTGGCGAACAGCAACTCGTCGCTGGTGAGGGTCAAGGTGCCGGTGATCGGATACGGGGCCCGGGAGGCGATGGATACCGGAATCTGGGCGTTGCGCGAGGTGAGGGTGATCGACTGGTCGCCGGATACCGAGACTTGTGAGAGTTGCGCGTTGAGGGCGGCGCCGGTGTTGTGAATGACCGATGACTGCTGCGACGGCTTCAGGTTCTCGGATTCGGACGCCAGCACCAGATCGCTGAACTGGAGGGGGAGGGCGTGGGCGATCGGTGAGGTGGCGGGGATGGCCGAGGCGAGCCCGGCGATCCGGCTTCGCTGGGTGCGGATGGCGCTGACCGGCAGCCCCGAGCTGTTGGACGTGTTGGAGGATCCGGAGGAGCTCGACGATCCGGATGACGAGGCGAGCTTGCACCCGCCGTGGCAGGCGGCTGGAGTCGAGAGGGTCTGGAACAGACTGGCGGTGGTGACCCCTTCCACGAACGGGTTGTTGGACAGGTCGGTGAGCAGGGTGGCGAGCATGATCGGGTTGGGGGTCGAACCGGTCGGCGGCACCGCCACCACCGCCCGGGGGGTGGAGAGGTTGGGGTACTCGAAATAGATCTGGGCCAGTTCGCCGAGCAGTTGCGAGGCGGCCAGGACGGGATCCCCGGGATGGGCGGTCATCCGGGAGGCCAGGTCGGTGTTGGAGGTGATGGCGAGGAACGACGAACCGTGCGTCGAGTCGATAGTGAAGGGTTCGGCCCCCGACCCGTTGACCGGCGAGGAGGTGACGTCGGCGGGGGGAAGGATCAGCTGGTTGTAGCCCGACGTCGCCAACTGGGCGAGCGTGCTGTCGTCGAGCCCGTCGTTGGTGATCCACGGAGCGGATCCCCCCGGGGGTGGCGGGACGGTGGTGTGGACGATCCCGTCGTCGGTGAGGACCTGGGAGCCGCGCCCGAGTTGGGCGACGAGCTCGCTCCCGAGCCCGGCATCGACCAACGCCGACGCGTCCACCGGGGTATAGGGGGTCGAGGCGAACTGGTGGGCCGGGTTGTCCGAAAGCGCGGCCAACGCCGCCACCGACGGCGAGTGGCCGGTGGAGGTCAGGGCCTGCAGGGTCTGGGCGCTGGCGGCGAGCGTGACCGGAACCGAGGGGTTGGGGCCGGTGTCGAGGGAGGCCACCAGTTGATTGAGGTCGGTGAGAGTGGCAGCGCTCGGCCGGGCCAGCGCGGTCAACGGGTTGGCCAACAGATTGGACGCGGATGGTTGGGATGCCGGTCCGACCGGATTGGACACCGGCACCACCATGGCGAAGCGAAGCCTCTGCCCGGCCGGGGCGGTGACGTAGACCATGAAGGTGGTGAGTGAGGCGATGGTGTCTCCCGAGCTGGTGTTGACGAGTTGGAGCCGGACCGGGAAGACGCCTTCTTGGCACGAGCTGTTGGTGGAGTGGATGTCCATCGTCGGGTTGGGGGAACTGATGGTGCTGCTGGCCGAACTGGAGGTGTCCACTCCCAGCGAGAGGTCCGTGCCCACCGCGTCAGCGTGGAGGGAGCTCCAGGCCAGTGGCGTTTCGGTCCGGGAGATGGACGTGCCGGACGGGCTGGAGGACGTCGCCGCCTGGTCGAAGCTGGACACCGAGGACAGGCACCCGTAGACGGACACCGACACCCCCAGGACCGCCGGCGCCGGCACCCCCGAGCCGGTCCGGAGCTTGAGGTCGAAGGGTTGTCCGGGGGTGACCCAGGGAGTCTGGTAGGTGAGGGTCAACGACCCGGAGGAGGACCCGGCGGCTGCGGCTACCGCCGGCGACCCGGACGCCGCCGATGGCGCACCCATGGACAACGCCGGGCGGGCAGGCACCGCGGCACCCGCGGGTCTCGCGGAGGCGAAGGGTTCGATCGGCGTCACCCACAGCACCGCCGTCAGTGCCAGAACAAGAGGCACAGAACGGGCACGACGCAGCCCCACCCCGATGACCGGGGCGGGTCCGTCCCCGATCGGCTCGAAGCCTCGGGGGCGGTTACCACGTGGGCACAGACTGCCTGGTTCCCGGCTCACCTCGCACGGCAGCCTACGCCAGGGGCAGTACCCTCGGCGGGTGCTCCCCGAGCGACTGAGGCCCCTGGTGCAGGCGACCGCCGACCTGGCTGAGCGATTCCAAAAGGCCGATCACACCCTCTACCTGGTGGGGGGCTCGGTGCGCGACGCCATCGTGGCCGGCGACGGTCCGGTTGCCGCCGGGGTCGACCACGACCTCGACTTCACCACCGATGCCCGCCCGGATGCCATCGAGGAGCTCGTCACCGGATGGGCCGACGCGGTCTGGACCCAGGGCAAGCGCTTCGGCACCATCGGATGTATCCGCAACGGTCAGCGCTACGAGATCACCACCCACCGGGCGGAGGCCTACCGCCCGGACTCGCGCAAGCCGGAGGTCGCCTTCGGCGACCGGATCGAAGATGATCTGTCCCGTCGCGACTTCACCGTCAATGCCATGGCCCTCCGGCTTCCCGACCTGGAGCTGATCGACCCCTTCGACGGCTTGGCCGACCTGGCCGTCCACCGGCTGCGCACCCCGCTCGACCCGGACGTCTCCTTCGCCGATGATCCGCTGCGGATGCTCCGGGCGGCCCGGTTCATCGCCAAACTCGACCTCGAGCCTGATCCGGCGCTGGTGGAGGCGGTCACGTCCGGGCATGCCCGGCTGTCGATCGTCTCGGCGGAACGGATCCGGGACGAGTTGGACAAGATCATGGTCGTCCCGGTGCCGTCGACGGCGCTGTGGTTCGTCGTCAGGACCGGCCTGGCCGACGAGTTCCTGCCCGAGCTCCCGGGGCTGTCCCTCGAGCAGGATCCCATCCATCGCCACAAGGACGTCCTCGCCCACACGCTGGCGGTGGTGGACAAGACGAGCCCCGACCGGCTGCTCCGGCTGGCCGCCCTGTTCCACGACGTGGGTAAGCCGAAGACCCGCGCCTTCGTAGATGGGGGAGTGACCTTCCATCATCACGAGGTGGTCGGGGCCCGGATGACCCGCCAGCGGATGATGGCGCTCCGGTACCCCAAGGACGACATCGAGGTGGTGACCGAGTTGGTCAACCTCCACCTCCGCTTCCACACCTACAGCCTGGGGTGGACCGACCGGGCGGTGCGGCGGTACGTGCGAGACGCCGGGCCCCTGCTCGATCGGCTCAATGAGCTGACCCGGTGCGACTGCACGACCCGGAACGAGGCCAAAGCCAAGGCCCTGGGCCGTCGGATGGACGAGCTCGAGTCCCGGATCGCCGAGCTACGCCAGCAGGAAGAGCTCGACGCCATCCGTCCCGACCTCGACGGGGATCAGATCATGGAACAGCTCGGGATCCCGCCCGGTCGCGAGGTCGGGCGGGCCCTGGCCTTTTTGCTCGAGCTCCGGATGGAAGAAGGCCCGTTGGGCGAAGCCGAGGCCACCAAGCGCCTGGCCGCCTGGTGGAAAGAGGAGTCGAAGGGCTGAGTCCCTCCGACCCGCCGCCCGGCGGGTCGCGCTCAGACCTGGCTGATCAGTCCTCGGGCCACACCGGGCCGGCGTCACCGGCGGCGAACGCCTCGACCAGGTCATGGGCCTCGTCGTCGTGGTACTGGACCGGCGGCGACTTCATGAAGTACGCCGACGGTCCGAGCAGCGGGCCGCCGATGCCCCGGTCGAGGGCGAGCTTGGCGCAGCGGACGGCGTCGATGATCACCCCGGCCGAGTTGGGGGAGTCCCAGACCTCGAGCTTGAGCTCGAGGTTGAGCGGAACGTCCCCGAAGTTCCGACCCTCCATCCGGATGTAGGCCCACTTCCGGTCGTTGAGCCAGGGGACGTGGTCCGACGGGCCGATGTGGACATCGTCCTCGGAGAGGACGCTGTCCTCGATCTGGCTGGTGACGGCCTGGGTCTTCGACACCTTCTTCGACTCCAGCCGGCTCCGCTCCAGCATGTTCTTGAAGTCCATGTTGCCGCCCACATTGAGTTGGTAGGTGTGGTCGAGGGCCAGGCCGCGGTCCTCGAACAGGCGGGTGAGGATGCGGTGGACGATGGTGGAGCCGACCTGGCTCTTGATGTCGTCACCGACGATGGGGATGCCGGCATCCCGGAACTTGCGCGCCCACACCGGGTCCGAGGCGATGAACACCGGGATGGCATTGACGAAGGCGACCCCGGCCTGGAGGCAGGCATCGGCGTAGAAGCGCTGGGCGTCCTCCGAGCCGACCGGGAGGTAGCTGACCAGGACATCGGCCCGCGAGTCCTGCAACGCCGCCACCACGTCGACCGGTTCGATCGGCGACTCCTCCACCGTCTCGCGGTAGTACTTGCCGAAGCCGTCAAGAGTGGGGCCGCGCTGCACCATCACCCCGAGCTCGCCGACGGTGGCAAAGCGAATGGTGTTGTTCTGCCCGCCGAAGATGGCCTTGCCCAAGTCGGTGCCGACCTTGGCGGCGTCGGCGTCGAAGGCGGCCACGAACTGGAGATCGCGGACGTGGTAGCCGCCCAATTCCACATGCATGAGCCCGGGAACCGTCTCAGATGGATCGGCGTCCTTGTAGTACTCGACGCCCTGGATGAGTGAGCTGGCGCAGTTGCCAACGCCGGCTATCGCCACTCGGATGGTGCTCATAACTCAATTCCCTTCGCTGCTGCGGAGCCGGTCCCGACGGTGCGGGCGCTGCGGCTGTCGGTTCGGGGTGCTGCTTGCTTCAACTTCTCGGACTCAATGAGATTGTCCAGCCACGAAATGTCGTGTTTGGTGGTCTCCGTGGTGTGTTCCACCAGCGACCGGGTGTAGCTGTCGAAGTCACCGCCGGCGGCCGCCCGCGCCTGGTCGGCGGCCAGTCGACGGATCAGCTGGTCCCGCCGCCGCTCGAGGAGGCCGAGCCGGGCCTGAGGCGCCAGATGACGGGCGAAGGCCAGCCGGAGGCCGAAGCTGCGAGCCTCATCGGTCCCCACCGGCTCCTCGCCGGCCAGTAGCTCTTCGAACATCCGGCGGCCGGTATCGGTGATCCGGTAGACCTTGCGGGAACGCTTGGTGCCCCGGGTGGAGCCCCGGGCGGCACCGGCCCGGCGGGACCGGAGGGCGGCTTTCTCGCCACCGAGCGAGCCGGTCAATGGGATCGGGGCCGATGCCGGGGCGGGTGGCGGGACGGCGGGGCTCGACTCGGTACCGATCACCGCGCCGGTCAGTTCGAGGCGGGACAGGGCGGGATAGAGCGACCCGAACGAGATGTTGGCGAACAGCCCGAGCTCATCCCGCAGCCGTTTCCGGATCTCGTAGCCGTGGAACTCGTGTTCCGAGAGTAGGCCGAGAATGGCCAGGTCAAGCACTCAATTCCTCCGGTCCGGCGCGCCGGCGGCGGCGGGCGGGCAGTAGGGATCGGCAACCTTCATTCCGACATGATATATCAGGCCGATATATCAACGCAACATATGTGGTCAGCGCGTTCCTATCCGCTCCGAAACCACCATCTTGCCTGGCCCGTCGATCGGGGAAGGTCCGGCCCTCTTTGAGCGGTCTTCGAGAGAGACAGCCTCCGAAGGCCGGAAGCAACCCGCTGACCGATCGTGGCTGTCGGTCCCGCTTACAGACCCGGGTCAAGGTGACCGGTCAGACCCGCGATCGCGGACCCCTTCCGGGGCGAAATGTCAAGGCCCCGATGGCCGTACCTTGATCGGGCCGAAGCGTTACCCTGAGATGCGTGAGCTTTCGACAGGGAGGGCTCGGTGGTGTCCAGACATCCCCGGCCGGAGGACAGGTCGAGTACCGCCTCGCCCGGAACTCCGTCGTCAGCGACTACCGCAAGAGTCGGTTGTCCAGGATCGACATCTGCGACGCGCATCCCGAACTCCTGCGGGCGGCCCAGCATCTGGGCGTGCCCACCGGCGCCGACTGCCCGATCTGTGAGGAAGCGGAGCTGGTGGACGTCACCTTCGTGTTCGGCTCCCGCCTTCCCGCCGGCGGCCGCTGCGTGACCTCCCGGGCCGAACTGACCCGCTACTGGCGCCGGAAGGACCCGGTGGTCTGCTACGTGATCGAAGTATGCAACGGCTGCCGCTGGAATCACCTTGTCCGGATGTACCCGGCCGGCGCCGGCGTGAAGGCGGTGGAGCGCCCGGCCCTCGGCGCCCGGGCTGCCACACCCCGCGGCTGAGCCCCGCCATGAACCCCGGCCACATGGCGTACTGCGCCAGCGACGACTGGCGCACCCTGGTGCACGAGACGATTTTGCCGGTGGCGCTGCGCGGCGTGGAGCTCGGCGACGAGGCGATCGAGATCGGCCCGGGACCCGGGTTCACCACCGACATCCTGTCGACTCTGACGGGACGGCTCACCGCCGTCGAGGTGGACGAGGGGCTGGCCGCGGCGCTGACCGAGCGGCTGGCCGGCGGCAACGTCGACGTTGTGGTCGGCGACGCCACCGCCTTGGACTTCGGGCCGGGGAGATTCACCGGCGCCGCCTCATTCCACATGCTCCACCACATCGCGCCAGTCGAGGCCCAGGACCGGGTCTTCGCCGAACTGGCCAGGGTTCTCATACCCGGGAGCGTGCTCGTCGCCGCCGACGGGACCTACAGCGAGGGCAGTGCGAGCTTTCACCAGGGCGACACCTACAACCCGATCGACCCCGAGGGGCTCGAGGACCGGCTCATGGCAGCCGGCTTCGGCTCGGTCCGGGTGCGTACCTACGACCTCGGGTGGGTCTGCACCGCCCGGAAGGGGTGAGCTCGAGGCCAGCCGACCCGACCTCGACATCGTCCAGCAAGTAGCCTGGGGCTGCAGCACTCTTCTGCGACACCTTCCGGGTGTCGACCATGCCGCCGGCAGCCCCAAAGGCGCTGGACGGCCGACCAGGAGGACAATCCATGCCCGACACCCCGACGGCGCCGGCCCCGGCGCCGATCACCGTTCCCACCCTCCGCGCCACCAAGCGCCGCGACGGCAACCAGCCCATTGTGATGGTCACCGCCTACGACGCCCCGGGGGCTCGGATCGCCGACGCCGCCGGCGTGGACGTCATCCTGGTGGGCGACTCGTTGGCCAACAATGTCCTCGGCTACGAGGACACCCTGCAGGTGACCATCGACGACATGGTCCACCACGCCGCGGCGGTGGCTCGAGCCAGGCCGAGGGCCCTGATCGTCGGTGACCTCCCGTGGCTGAGCTACCACATCGACACCGCCGACACGGTGCGGAACGCCGCCGCGCTGATCCGGGCCGGTGCCGAGGCGGTGAAGCTGGAAGGGGGCCGCAAGCGGGTCCCGATGATCGAGGCCTTGGTGTCCGCCGAGATCCCGGTGATGGGCCACCTCGGGCTCACCCCCCAGTCGGTCCACGCCATGGGTGGCTACCGGGTGCAGGGGAAAGATGACGCTGGCGCCGAAGCCCTGGCCGCCGACGCCAAGGCCATCGCCGCCGCCGGGTGTTTCGCCATCGTCCTCGAGGGAGTCCCCGAGGGTCTGGGCGCCACCCTCACCCAACAACTCGACATCCCCACCGTCGGGATCGGTGCGGGCCCCGCCTGCGACGGCCAGGTCCTCGTCTTCCACGACCTGCTCGGCCTGAATGCCAGCACCCCCAAGTTCGTCCGGCGCTACGCGGAGCTGGCGACCGAGGCGACCGAAGCCATCGCCGCCTACGCCGCCGATGTTCGATCCGGGGCGTTCCCGTCCGACGCCGAGGTCTACCATTAGGGACCCGGCCCGGCCCTTCGGAGGTTGGCCACCGGCCACCGGCTAGAGTGTTTGAGTTGTTCCGGCCACGCCTACGGCGCGGCTCGCAGTTCCAGTTCAGTTCCGACCTGCCCCCATCGGTGGGGCTCGGGTGTTCAGTCACCCGATCCAGAGGGAGGTGAGCCGCTGATGCGGCCATACGAAGCAATGGTTATTTTTGATGCCGCGGCCGATGAGGCCTCGGTCAACGGGGTGCTTGACCGGGCGCTGGCCGCCCTCAAGGCCAAGGGCGGCACCTCCGGGCAGGTCGAGCGGTGGGGCAAGCGGACCTTCGCCTACGAGGTCGATCACAAGCGCGAGGGCTACTACGTGGTCATCGAGCTGACGGCGGAACCGCCGGCCGTGGCCGACATGGAGCGGATCCTGGTCCTGGCCGACGAGGTGATCCGTCACAAAGTCATGCGGCTGCCCGACAAGGTGGCCGGCCGACGGGCTGAGCGCGCGGCAGTTGCGGCCGCGTCGTCGAAGGAGGGTTGAGCAATGGCAAACGGAAACACCGTCTCGTTGGTGGGAAACATCACCCGCGATCCCGAGCTCCGGTTCACCAACACCGGTCAGGCCACCGCCAGCTTCGGGTTGGCCGTCAACCGGCGCTGGCAGAATCGCCAGACCCAGGAATGGGAAGAGGCCACTTCGTTCTTCGACATCGTCTGCTGGCGAGAGATGGCCGAGAACGTCGCCGAGAGCCTGAGCCGCGGTTCCCGGGTGATCGTCACCGGGCGTCTCGAGCAGCGCAGCTGGGAAACCCCGGACGGCGACAAGCGGTCCAAGGTGGAGGTGGTGGCGGACGAGATCGGCCCCAGCATCCGGTGGGCGACGGCGCAGATCACCAAGAACGAGCGCCGTAGCCCCGGCCAGGGGGGCCAGGGCGGAGGCGGCGGCGCCCCCGAAGGTGGCGGCCGCGGCCCGGCGCCGTCGGGCGGTGGCAACACCGGTGATGCCGGATATGGATACAGCGAGGAGCCCTTCTAACCATGCCCCGCAACAACGATCGTGGAAGCAGTAGCAACAGCAACACCCGCCGCGCCCCCAAGGACACCGGCCGACGGATCAAGAAGAAGCCGTGCGCCATCTGCAAGGACCGCATCGAGTGGGTTGACTACAAGGACGTCAACATGCTCCGCAAGTACATGAGCGACCGCGGGAAGATCCGGGCTCGTCGGGTGTCGGGGAACTGTGCCCAACACCAGCGCGACATCGCCCTGGCCATCAAAACCGCCCGTGAGCTGGTGCTGTTGCCCTATACCCAGCGGACCACCACCGAGCGCCCGGGGGGACGCGGGGGCCGGGGCCGGGACCGGGACGGAGGCGGCGGCTATGGGGGCGGGCAGGGCCGGGGCCGGCCCCGCTCCGATTCCGACGACACCCAGGGGACGCTGGCCGCGGTGGCCGCCATCACCGACGAGGTTGCCTTCGGGCCTCCGGGTGATGAGGCCGTCATCGATGCCGGGTTGGACGACGACAGTGCGGTCGGCAGCCGCGCTGCCGGTGCTCCCGAGGTCGTAGCCGAAGCCGAAGCGGAAGCTGTCAGCCCGGAAGGCGAGGGCTGAGATGGCGAACGTCAAGGTCCTGTTGCGCAGTGACGTCGACGGGGTGGGAAAGCGCGGCGACATCATCGACGTGTCGGGGGGATTTGCCCGCAACCACCTGTTTCCGTCCGGCAAGGCCATCGCCGCCTCCCCCGGCACCGAGGGCCAGGCGGAAGCCATGAGGAAGTCGCGCGACCTACGGGATGCCCGGGACCGAGAATCATCGGAGACGGTCGCCCGCACCCTGGTCGGCAATACCATCGCGCTGCCCGCCCGGGCTGGTCCCGGCGGCAAGCTGTTCGGTTCGGTGTCCACCGCGGACATCGTGAAGGCGGTCGAGGCGCAGACCGGAGCGGTGGTCGACCGCAAGAACCTGGTGCTCGACGAACCGATCAAGACGGTCGGCACCCACAGCGTCCGGGTCGAGCTGCTCGGCGGGGTCGTTTTCGAGCTGACCGTCGAGGTGACGGCCGGAGCCTGATCCCGCCCGCTGGGTCGTTGATTGCCTGCTGGCGAGATGAACGGGGTCCCTCGATCAGGGCGCGGGTGTCGGTAAGATTTCTTCGTGGAGGCGTCGCTGGCGGTGATGCCGTTCGATTCCCGCAGTCGCTTTACGCGCCACCATTCAGCGGATGCTGGCGGCCGCGCCGGACGCGATGTCACACCCTCCCGGGATCATCGGAACATGATCAAAAGATGTCCCCATGGGCGGGAACCTGTCCACCACCGGTCCACAGTCCCGACGCCTGATATCCGCAGGAAGACGCTCTTAACGTCCACAGGCTTGACCAGTCAGGGTTAGAGCACCATGGTTCAGGCATTCGATGACATCCGCCCGCGCGGGCTCATCTCCTCTCCGAGCAGCCGAGGTGGACCGGCAGGGCGGATCCCGCCCCACAACCTCGAAGCCGAAGAGTCACTGCTGGGAGCCATGCTGCTGTCCCGCGACGCCATCTCCTCGGCCATGGAGTACTGCAATCCGGAGGACTTCTACAAGCAGTCCCATGGCCACATCTTCTCGGCCATCACCTCGCTCTACAGCCAGGGGGAGCCGGCCGACTGGGTGACCGTCACCGAGGAGCTCCGACGCCGGGGCCTGCTCGAGAGCATCGGCGACCCCTCGGTGTTCGTTTCGCTGCAAGCCAATACCCCGTCGATCGGCAACGCCGAGAACTACGCCAAGATCATCGAAGAGCACGCCCTCCTCCGCCGGTTGGTGTCGGTGGCCGGGGAGATCACCGAGCTCGGCTACAGCCTTCCCGAGGATGTGTCCGACGTGCTGGACCGGGCGGAGAGCCTGGTCTTCGACGTGGCCCAGCGCCGGGTGGTGGACTCGATGACCCTCCTCAAAGATCTCCTGGGCCAGAGCCTCGACCATCTGGAGGTGTTGTTCAGCCGGGGCGAGGCCATCACCGGCCTGGCCACCGGCTACACCGATCTGGATGAGCAGCTGGCCGGGTTGCAACCCTCGAACCTGATCGTGGTCGGTGCCCGTCCGGCCATGGGGAAGACCAGCTTCGCTCTGGGGATGGTGGCCAACGCCGGCATCAAACTGAACAAGCCGGTTCTCCTCTTCTCGCTGGAGATGAGCCACATGGAGTTGACCCAGCGCCTGCTCTGCTCCGAGGCCAAGGTCGATGCCTCCCGGATGCGGACGGGCAAACTCCACGACGCCGACTGGACGAAGATCGGCAACGCCATCAGCCGGATGAGCGAAGCCCCGATCTTCATCGACGACAACCCGAACCTGACGGTCATGGATATCCGGGCCCGGGCCCGGCGATTGAAGAGCCGGGAAGGCCTGGGTCTGGTGGTGGTCGACTACCTCCAGCTCATGACCGGCCGGCACGGGGCGGAGAACCGCCAGGTCGAGGTGTCGGAGATCAGCCGGGGGCTCAAGATCCTGGCCCGGGAGCTCGAGGTGCCGGTGGTCGCCCTCTCGCAGCTGTCCCGGGCCCTGGAGGCCCGCCAGGACAAGCGCCCGATGCTCGCCGATCTCCGTGAATCGGGCTCGATCGAGCAGGACGCGGACGTGGTCCTGTTCCTCTACCGGGACGAGATCTACAACCCGGATTCGAACGACCAGGGGATGGCCGAGATCATCGTGGCCAAGCACCGGAACGGGCCCACCGGATCGACCCGCCTGGCCTTCATCGGCCAGTACGCCCGCTTCGACAACATGGCGCGGATCTGATCCGAGCCGGCGAGCGCGTTTCGATCCGCTGGCGGGTTGAGGTGGACTAACTCTGCGGCGAGGACAGCGACCGCCGGGTCTCTGCGGACAGGGCGTCGAGGGCCCGACGGCAGAGCGAGGTCAGCCCGGGCTGCAGGGACTTGGCTCCATCGAGGTCTCCGGCCTCCCCGAGTCGTTCGATCCGGCCGGCGATCTCGGCCAGCCGGACGGCACCCAAATTGGCGCTGTTCCCCTTGAAGGTGTGCGAGGCCCGTCGGAGGGCCATGGGGTCGTGGTCGCGAGGCGTGCGAGCGAACCCGTCGAGATAGCGGTCGACATCTTCGCGGAACAGCGAAGCGAGATCGTCGAGCAGCGCGGTCCCGCCGAGGTCGCGCAGGTCACTGATGGTTTCTGGGTCGAGGTCGGCCTGGTCGCCGTCTGGGTGATCGGTCATGTTCGGGACCTCATGGGGGTCGGGCCGGCGACCGTGTCGGCCGGGTCCGGGTCGGGGAGCGGCACCCACCGCTGGACCGCCGCGGCCAGGTCTTCGACCATCAGGGGCTTGGCCAGGTAATCGTCCATGCCTGCCGCCAACGCCCGCTCCTCGTCTTCAATCATCGCCCCCGCGGTCAGAGCGATGATGGGTAGGTGGGCGCCGCCGGCCTCCCGCCGCCGGATTTCTTCCGTTGCGACGAAGCCGTCCATCTCCGGCATCTGGCAGTCCATGAGCACCAACGCATAAGACTGCCTGTCCACCGCGTCGAGGGCCTCGAGGCCGTTGGCGGCCACGTCCACCCGGTAGTCCAGCTTTTCGAGGTTCCGGGAAGCCACCCTCTGACTCACCGGATTGTCTTCCACCACCAGGACACGGGGGCGGTGCTCGACCGGTGCCGAAGCGACCCCGACGCCCTTGGAGCTGGAATTCCGCGGAGGCGGACGAGGGGCGGGCGGAGCCGCGGGCAGGGGGAGGTCGAACCAGAAGGTCGAGCCCCGCCCGGGCCGGCTCTCCACGCCGATACGCCCGCCCATGAGTTCGACCAGCTGGCGGCAGATGGCCAGGCCCAGTCCGGTGCCGCCGAATCTCCGTGATGTGGACAGCGTCGACCTGGGAGAAGCTCTGGAACAGCCGGGCCTGGTCTTCGAGGATGAGGCCCATCCCGGTGTCGGTCACCTCGAAACGGACCAGGCCCGGTTCCTCAGGCTGGTCGTGGTCGAGCCGGACCCGCACCACCACCCCGCCTGACTCGGTGAACTTCACCGCGTTGCTGACCAGATTGAGCAGGATCTGGCGCAGCCGACCGGGGTCTCCCGACACATCGGAGGGCACGTCGGGGTCGATGAGGATGGACAGCTCGAGATCTTTCGCACGAGCCTTCTCGGCCAACAGGTCGGCTCCCTCCTCCACCACGGTTCGCAACTCGAAGTCGAGGGTCTCGATCCCCATCTTTCCCGCCTCGATTTTGGAGAAGTCGAGGATGTCGTTGACGATGGGAGCAGCGCCTCCCCCGAGCGGCGCACCGTGCCGGCATACTCCCGTTGCTCCGGCTGAGTCAGGTCCGTATCCAGCAGCAGTCCGGTCATCCCGATCACGCCATTCATCGGCGTACGGATCTCATGGCTCATGTTGGCCAGGAATTCGGACTTGATCCGGGCCGCCTCGAGGGCGGCCCGCCGGGCATCGACCAGGTCCGCCTCCATGGCCTTGCGCTCGGTCACATCCCGCAGGTAGCCGAGCATGGCGAAGGTCCTCCCGGATTCCGCCGGTTCGCTATGGAGGGTGGCGCGCACCCAGCGGTAGTCGCCGGCTTTGCGGCGAAGCCGGAACTCGAGCTCGGCCTCGTCGTCCTGAACCGCGGCCAGGAAGGCTTCATCCAAGCTACGACGATGGTCAGGGTGGACCAGTGACAAGAAGTCTGGATCTGCGACGATCTCGTCCGGGGGGTAGCCGAAGATCCGTTCCGCATTGGCGCTGACGTAGACGGCGCGCCAGTCGTCCGTTTTCTCGTCGACCTGGGCGACCCGGAGCACCACAACCGGGCTGGCGGTGATCAGATGATCGAGAAAGTCCTGTGCCTCACGCAGGCCCCGGCTTTTTTCGGAGAGCAACACGCCGGCGTTCCCCAATGCCGCGCCCAGGCGGCCCACCTCGTCATTTCCCAATGGCAGATCGGTGAGGGGGATTTCATCCTGCAGGCGATCGGCGTTCTCCTGGAGCCGTCTCACCCGCCGGGAGACGCTGATGCCGAAGAGCAGAGCCGCGACGACCCCGCCGGCGAGGCCGAGGCCGATCAGGACGAAAACGGCCACCTTGAACCAGATGGTTTGGTTGACAAGCTGGACTGGCGGTTGGCCTTCTCGCTGAAAGCCGGCGAACACGCCGCCGACCAGGGCCAAAGCCGCCAAGGGAACGGCAACGACGGCGAGCCCCTTGGTCCGCAGGCCCCAGTCCTCCCATCGCCGTAGAAATCGTCCTCTGGGTTCGGTCACGCTCTGGAGTCCCTTGTCTCGGGCAGGCTCAATGCGGCTGCTTGCCACTAGGGGTATATCGGCATTTCGGCGCGATTCAGTGAGGGCGAATCAGCGCGAAATCGCAGCTAGGAGCGTCGGGGGCTGCCTGCCTATGACCCGGCGGCGACTCCGCGGCCGTCCGCCGCCCGGCGGCGGTCTCGGCTGGGCCTCAGCCCCCGGCTCCGGCGACGGCCCGGAAGCCCACCATGGGCGGCGCCTCGAGATAGGCGTCCCAGAACCCCGGGGGGAAAGCGGCCTGCCCATCCGGAGACACCGTGGGCATGACCCAATCGAACGACGCGAACCCGGCGGTGGCGAACTCGTCCCGGTAGGCCTCGGCGGGGAGGAAGTAGTTGTCGAGTTCGAACGCGCTGCCGTCAAGGTTGAAGAAGCGGTAGGTGACCGGGCTGCCTTCAACCGGGTCGGCGGCGCCGATCTTGATGAACCCGTACGGCCGGTACCGGTGGAAGTTGGCCGGAGGGTTCTCGGGGTAGTCGTTGCAACCGACCACCAGGCCTTCGGGCCGGACCAGTCGGGCCACGCTCTCGATCAGGGCGCGTAACTCGGCCCGGCTGGTGGCGTAGTTGAACAGGAACGAGCAGAAGGCGATGTCGAAGCGCTCTCCGAGGTCGACGTTGGCCACATCGGCCAGGACGTACTCGACCCCGAGCGGCAAGTCCTCCTCGGCTCGTCGGGCCAGGGCGATCATCTCCGGTGAGATGTCCACCCCGACCACCCGGCCCGCCCCCCGACGCATGAGCTTCCGGGCGTAGATGCCGTCGCCACAGGCGAGGTCGACGATCGAGACCCCAGCCAGGTCGGGGAGCAGCCCAAAGGCGGTGTGCTCCTCGATGTGGAGGCGGAAGGGGAGCAGCTTCGACTCCTGGTACTCGGGGCCGATCCGGTCGTACTCCTCAGCCACATGGTGGAAGTCGGTCACTACATCCGACGGTACACGGTGGAGGACGGTCGCTTACTGCCTCACCTGCGAAGCTTCTGCTCCAGCCGCCCTCGGCGCTCCCAACCTCCGGGTGAAGGTGCCGATGTGATCGCGGCCCAGGTCCCCGACCCGGGTGCAGGCGAACCACGGCTCCTCCGGCAGGCTGTCTGACACCGGGAAGAGCTCGACGATGCTGCCGCGGGCCAGTTCCTCGGTGCACACGAAGGTCGGGAGCAGGCTGATGCCGTGTCCGCACTCGACGGCGCGAACGACGGCCCGAAGGTCGGGGGCGATGAGCCGGAGATCGGCGCCAAACGGGCGCCCCAACCCGGACTGCCAGAACCGTCGGGTCATGGGCAGCTCGGCGCTGTAGGCCACCCAGTGTTTTCCCACCAGCCACCACGACAGGTGCTCGATCGAGGCCAGCGGAGGGGTCGGGACCATGTCGGGCGGAGCCACCAGCACGAAGCGTTTGGTGTCGATGGGCGCCGAGGCGATCGACCGTCGGGCCGGGGTGGTACTGGTCACCGCCACGTCGAGCTCCCCCCGCTCGAGGAGGTCGGTGATCTCGTCGTCGCTCCCGAAGGTGGCCACGATCGCGGGTCCGGACGGATCGAACCTGGGCACGAGTTCGAACGAGAAATACTCGGCGGAGGAACCGAACCGGATGGTCGGCGGGGGAGGCGCCGTCCTTCCGCCATCGAGACCGACCAGTACCGGCTCGAGTCGATCGAGTTGCTCGGCGACTTGGGCGTACAGATCGCGGCCGCGGCGGGTCGGCTCCACGCCACCGGCGGTCCGGATGAAGAGGGGAGCGCCGGCGCTCCGCTCGAGCCCGCCCAGTTGTTGGCTGGCCGCCGGTTGCGAGAGGCCACGCAGGGCGGCCCCGGCGGTGACCGAGCCGGACCGGTAGATGGCGACAAAGGTGCGGAGCCACTCGGATGCTGCCATTCAGTTAGCTTATATCAGCCTTCAGTAATACCTCTTTGCTAATGTCAAGATTGCCGCCCACACTGGGAGGATGTCGAACGTCCCCTACACCCACGGCCATCACGACAGCGTGTTGCGCTCCCACCGCTGGCGCACCGCCGAGAACTCGGCCGGCTACCTGCTTCCCCACCTGGCGCCGGGGATGTCCCTCCTCGACGTCGGATGCGGACCGGGGACCATCACCGTCGATCTGGCCACCCGGCTGACACCGGGACGGGTGGTCGGCCTGGATGCGTCCGCCGAGGTGATCGACGAGGCCCGGACGCTGGCCGGGCGCGGACCGGCCGGGTTGTCCTTCGAGGTGGGTGACCTCTTCGACCTGGACTACGAGGACGGGACCTTCGACGTGGTCCATGCCCACCAGGTGCTGCAACACCTGGGCGACCCGGTGGCCGCGCTGGTCGAGATGAAACGGCTGTGCCGGCCGGGAGGGTTGGTGGCGGCCCGTGACGGTGACTACCCGGCCATGATCGCCTATCCCACGTACCCCGAGCTGGAAAGGAGCCTGGAGGCCTACCGGGCCGCCACCCTGGCCAACGGCGCCCAGTGCGACGCGGGGCGGAAGATCCTCGGCTGGGCCAACCGGGCCGGCTTCACCTCGGTCGTCCCCTCCGCGTCGGTGTGGTGCTTCGCCACCCCCGAGGACCGGAACTGGTGGGGCGATCTCTGGGCCGACCGGGTCACCAAGTCATCGCTGGCCGACCAGTTGCTGGCCCGGGGGATCGCCACCCCAGGGGACCTGGAGAGCTTTGCCCGGGCCTGGCGGGACTGGTCGACCGAGCCCGACGGATGGTTCAGCATCCTTCACGGGGAAGTCATCTGCACCGTATGACCCGGCCGATGGACGGCACCGGGTCCGAATCAGGACAACCCGCGCTGCACCCCGGCCAGGAACCGGTCGGGAGCCTCGATCATCGGGAAGTGCCCGACCCCGTCGAGGATCTCGACACTCGCATCCGGCCGGGCTTCCCGCAGGCGGTCGACCATGGCCACCACCGCGATGGGATCCTCGGCGCCCCAGACGACGTGCAGCGGTGACGGGTGGTCTTCGATGGCGCCGGTGAACCTCGCCTCGTTCCGGCGCCGCTCCTCGATGTAGCGGATGGTCCGGGGGAGGAGCAGGAGGCCACCGGAACGGGCGGCCAGCTCAGAGGTTCCCTCCAGCTCTTCGGCGCTCACCGCCGATGACGGGCTGCAGATGGCGGCCAGACTCGCGGCCAGGGTGCCGGCATCCATCGGCGCGGTATCGTCGAGCCGCGCATCGGGGAGGCTCAACAGGAAGTTCTGCCCGTCGCTCAGATGGGCCATCTGGATGTAGATGCTGCCGTTGGTGATCACCCGGCGGACGATCTCCACTGGCCAACGACCTTCTTCCTGTCGGGCCAGCAGCTCGCCGCCCACGGTGTCCCCGAAGTCGTGGGTGAGGAGGGAGATCCGGTCGAGGCCGAGCCGCTCGGTGAGGGCCACCGCCACCTCGGCCTGGATGTCGACGGTGTAGGCGAGGTCGGGCTTGGCCGACAGCCCGTAGCCCACCATGTCGAAGAGGACCACCCTCCGGTCCCGGGCCAGCCGGTCGACGATCTGGTGGAAGTCGAAGGACGAGGTGGGAAAGCCGTGGATGATCAGCAGCGGCTCCTGTTCGGCCGCGTCCGCCGAGTCCGCCGCGTCCGCCGGGTCGATGTCGACCACGAAGACCTCGTAACCGGCGAGCGGGATCCGTCCGCCCCGACGCTCCCACTGGTCGGAGGCGGCGGTCATGCCAGCAACCGGTCGGTGAAGAAGGCGAGGACCTGGTCGAGGGCGGCCCGGGTCGGGGTGCCTTCCCGGTCGTCGAGGTCCTCGGTCAGGACCGAATGGGCCATGGACTTGTGGCCGTAGGGATTCCCCGCCGACGAGTCGATCTCCACCGCGATGAACCCGTCACCCAGCACCTCCCGCAGATGCTCGAACCGTTGCGGGGGGCTCATCCGGTCGCCGGTGAACCGTAGGCCGAGCACGCAGGTCCCGGCGGCCACCCGCTCCTGGACCCGCTTGAGGTCGGCATCGGAGATCCCGAGATCCCAGCGATGACGTTTGCTCACCGGGAACGGCACCGAAGGTTGGCTGAGCACCGGGGCGACCACCACGTCGTCAACCATCATGCCCAGCGCGAACCCCCCGGTGAAGCACATCCCGACCGCCCCCACCCCGGGCCCGCCACAGGTCTCGTGCTCGGCCTTGGCCAGCGCCCGTAGCCAGGTGGTGATGGGGCTGGTCTTCTTGAGGGCCAGGCAGGTGAACTCGCTCGAGATGCACGCCCGGGCCAGCGACCCGACGGTGTACCCGGCGGTGGGTCGGCGACCGTCGTCCCCGAAGACGTGGGGAAGCACCGCGGTGCAGCCGATCGCCGCCACCTTCCGACCGAAATCGGCGACGTGGGGGGTGATGCCGGGCATCTCGCTGATGACGATCACCGCGGGTCCCGAACCCATCCGGTAGACCGCCCGGGTCTTGCCTTCGGCGCTGAAGGGGCCCTTCTCGAATCCGTCCAGTGGATCAACCATGGAAGAAAGCTAATGGCCGCCGCCGACCCCCGTCAGGGACACCTCGGGGACACCTCGGGGACACCGGCGGTCACCCGGCCGGACGTTGGCGATGACCCGTCTGGCTCACGCTTTCGCCGGCCGGGGGACGGGCCAGGGCCAGGGTCGCCCGGACCGGGAGGTGGTCGGACCCGGTGCGTTCGGCGATCCGGGCATCGACCACCACAACCGACGGGGTCACCAGTAGGTGGTCGAGCTGGCTGTGGGGGCGGAAGGCCGGCCAGGTGCGACCCCGGATCACCCGCCGCCAGCCGTGGAAGAACGCCGACAGCGGCGGGCCCCACATGTTCATGTCGCCGGTGAGGACGGCGGCGCTCTGGGCGGGGTCGGGCAACGCCGCCCGGAGCCGCTTGAACTGCACCGGTGACCGTTGCAGCAGGTGGGACATGTGGGTGCCGACCACCGTCATCGTCCCCTCACCCACCGGCAGCGTGGAGGCGACGGCCAACCGGATGGAAGCGTCGGTCTTCAGCTGGCCCAGCGGGATCACCTCGCGGTGGATGACCGGTACCCGGGTCAGCACGGCCAGTCCGAAGGTGCCGAGGCCGTAGTCGGGATGGAGACGATCGACCTTCCGCTGCAGCCGCCGCCCGGGGTGATCGAGCCGGAAGACCATGCTCGCGCTGCGGGGCCGGGGCCCCCACCGGTGGTTGGCCGAGGGATGGGGAGGGAAGATCCGGCCGGTGGCCAGCTGCTCCTCGTAGACCTGGTAGCCGAGCTGGTGGCCGACGACCGCCGCGGTGCTCGGGCCGCCGCCGGCCGGTGTCCACGATTCCTGCACCACCAGCACGTCGGCGTCGAGGGCGGCGCACTCGGCGGCCACGTCGAAGGGTCGGCCCCAGCCGTCGACGCCGCAGTGGACGTTGAAGGTGGCCACGGTGAGCTGCGCCGGGTCGGTCACTTCAGCGGGGTCAGTGCCGGCCGAGGGTGGAGGCGGCGGCCTGGAGCTCCCCCCGGTACTCGGGGGCGGCGATCCCGGCCAGCGCGTAGGCCCGCTCCCGGACGGTCAGGCCGTAGAGGTCGGCCGCCCCGTGCTCGGTGACGACCACCCCGGTGTGGTGGCGGGGGGTGGAGACCACCGACCCCTCGGGGAGGGTGGCCACGATGCGGGATCGCGGCTCGCCGTTGACGGTGGCGGTGGAGCGCAGACAGATCAGGGAGTGGTCGTCGGACCGGAGGGCGGCGGCGGACACGAAGTCCTCGTGGCCACCGACCCCGGATATCTGGCGACCGTCGATGCTGTCGGCCACCACCTGGCCGTAGAGGTCGAGGCTCAGGGCGCCGTTGATGGAGATCAACTTGTGGTTGTGGGCGATGGTGGCGGGGTCGTTGACCACCTCGACGGGTAGGAAGGCGACATCGGGATTGTCGTCGAGCCAGGTGTAGAGGGCGGCGGACCCGAGGGCGAAGGTGGTGACCGACACCCCGTCGAAGATCCCCTTGTTGGTGTTGGTGACCTTGCCGGCCAGATGCAGACCCATCATGCCGTCGGTGAACATCTCGCTGTGGATCCCGTAGCCTCCGCCGGTCCCGGCGGCCAGCTGGTGGGCCACGATGTTGGGGATGGCGCCGATCCCGATCTGGAGGGTGGCCCCGTCGGGGATGAAGCCCATGGCCAGGTCGGCGATGGCGTGGTCGATCTCGTCAGGGGCGGCGTCGGCCAGGGCATAGGGCTGACCATCGGCCTCGACCAGGACATCGATGAGATCCAGCGGCAGGGTGTTGGTGTACCCGGGGGGGAGCGAGCGGGTCCGGGGAAAGTTGGGGCTCACCTCGACCATCAACAGCCGATCGGGGTCCTTGCCCGCCAGGACCAGCTCGTCGTAGGTGCCCCCGAGGTGGAGGGAGAGGTTGACGTTGCCGTCGGCATCGGGTGGGGCGCCGGCGGCGGTCATGATCCGGGGCGAGAAGCGGCGGAGGATGGGGGCGAACTGCCGGAATCCGCCCGGCACCAGCTCCACGTTGTAGCCCTGGCCCAACAGGACCCGCTCCGACGGCCCGAAGAACCCGCAGCGGTAGGACACCTTTGGGTGGGTGAACACCGTGTAGTACCCGAGCAACAGGGAGCCCCCCATGGTGAGTCCCTCCCAGTCGTCCCTCGTCCCGAGGGCGGTGAGCAGCGCGTCGGGATTGGCCGGGCCCAGGCCGAAGGCGAGGGTATCCCGGGCCTGGACCAGGGCGGCGGCTTCGGCCGGAGTGCAGATTCGAGGTGGCATCGTTCCTCAGTGTGCCACCGGGCCGCGGTTTCGCGCAGACCGGTCGGCGGTGCGCCACGCGGCTCAGCTCGCCAGGAGGTCGGCGTACTCGGGGTGCTGGCGGATGTAATGGGCCACGAACGAACAGGTGGGGACCACCGTTAATTGGCTGGCCCGGGCGTGATCGAGGGCGGCGGCCACCAACTCGCCCCCGAGGCCCTGCCCCTCCAGCTCCGGTTCGATCTCGGTGTGGTGGAGCTCGATCTTCCCCGGGCTCGGGCGGTAAGCGGCAATGCCGATCAGCCGATCGTCGAGCCACAGCTCGTATTGATGGTCGTCCGAGTTGAGGACCGTCTCGACCCAGCCCTCGTCGGTATCCGGCGTGGGGTGGTCTGGCGTCGCGGTACCGGGCGCAGGTTGGTCTGGCATCGAACTCCTCTCCGTGGTGACCGGCATTGGTGGCCGAGGGCCGTGGCCACTGCCCTGCGCGCCACGCTTGAGCGAACCGCCGACCCATTCGCTCAAACGTGGCGCGAATTCGACCGCCCGACGGTCCGCGGCAACCGTGCTGCTTCACCGACCCTACCCAGCCGAGGTGCCGGGTGCGCCGGCCTTCCCGTAACGTCGGGCGTGACCAGGATTCACCAAGAGGAGGTCCGACGTGACGACCGAACCGGCGCAGGACTACGACGAGTTCTCGATGTTCGCCGACAACGCATCCGAAGTCGGGCTGCCCTGGAAGGGCGACCCGGTGGTCCGTCGCGAGACGGTCGAGGTCGCCCCCGGCCGGAACCTCAGCGCGCTGGTGTGGGGCACCGAGCCGCCCGAGCTGGTGCTCATCCACGGTGGCGGGCAGAACGCCCACACCTGGGACACCGTGGCCCTGGCCCTCGACCGCCCGCTGGCGGCCATCGACCTCCCCGGCCACGGTCACTCCGATTGGCCGGGTGACGCCCGGGCCCTCGAGCCCGCCCTCATCGCCGACGACGTGGCGGTGGCCATCCGAGCCCTGGCCCCGGCGGCCCGCATGGTGGTGGGCATGTCCCTCGGCGGCATCACCGCCATGGCCCTGGGCGCCCGTCATCCCGAACTGGTCCCCCGGCTGGTGCTGGTCGACGTGACCCCCGGCGTCGACCAAGAGAAGAGCTCGGACATCCGGGCGTTCCTGGCCGGGCCGGACTCGTTCGCCAGCTTCGACGAGATCCTCCAGCGGACCATCCAGTTCAACCCGACCCGGACCGAGTCGTCGCTGCGGCGCGGGGTGCTCCACAACGCGGTGCAGCGGGACGACGGCAGCTGGACGTGGCGCCACCAGCTCGGCCGGCCGGCGGGCTCCTCGGGCCTCCACATCGAGTCGGTGGAGTTCGGTTCGCTGTGGGACGACCTCGGGAGCATCACCGCGCCCACCCTGTTGGTGCGCGGTGCGCTCTCGCCGGTGGTCGACGACGCCGATGTGGCGGAGTTCCGCCGCCGGCGCCCCGACGCCGAGGTCATGGTGGTGGAAAAAGCCGGGCACAGCATCCAGGGAGACCAACCCCTGGAGCTGGCCCGGATACTCGGCAGCTTCTTGGATGCGGGCTGAGCCTTAGGCGGCGGAGCCCACCAACTCACCGGGCGCGTCGCCGAGTACATCGGCGACGGTGTCCGGCCCGTCCAGCGCGGCGGTGAGCACGTCACCGATCTCGGCCGCCAGATGGAAGGTCATCTGGTCCCGAACCACAACGGGTACATCCTCGAGGTCCGGCCCGTTACGGGCAGGAAGCACCACCTCGGTGAGACCGGCCCGGTGGGCGGCGAGCACCTTCTGGCGCACGCCACCGATGGGCAGGACCCGACCTTGGAGGGTGACCTCCCCGGTCATGGCGACCGTCGACCGCACCGGAACCCCCCGGAGCAGGCTGACCAGCGCGGTGGTCATGGTGACCCCGGCGGACGGCCCGTCCTTGGGGGTGGCCCCGGCGGGAACGTGGACGTGGAACCGCTTGCCTTCGAAGACGTGGCTGTCGATGCCCAAATCGGTGGCGTGGGAGCGGACGTAGGAGAGGGCGATCTCCGCCGACTCCTTCATCACGTCACCCAACTGACCGGTCAGGGTCAGGCCTTCCGGCCCGTCGTTCACCGATGCCTCGACGTAGAGCACGTCGCCACCGACGCCGGTGACGGCCAGCCCGGTGGCGACACCGGGCACCGCGGTCCGGTCGGCGGCTTCGAAGAAGAAGCGCGCCCGACCCAGCCAACCGGTGACATCCTCGGCCTCGACGGTGACCGGCGCGGTCTTCTCGCCCGAGGCGATCTGGGTGGCCACCTTGCGCAGCAACCGTCCCAGTTCACGTTCGAGCGTTCTGACCCCGGCCTCCCGGGTGTAGTCGCCCACCACCTTGCGCAGGGCGTCGTCGGTGATGACGACCTCGTCGGGACGCAGCGCCGCGCGCTCCAGTTGACGGGCAACCAGATGGTGCTTGGCGATGGCCACCTTCTCTTCCTCGGTGTAGCCGTCCAGCCGGATGATCTCCATCCGGTCCAGCAGCGGGCCGGGGATGGTGTCGATCATGTTGGCGGTGGCGATGAACAGCACCCGCGACAGGTCCAGCTCCACTTCCAGGTAGTGATCCCGGAAGGTGTGGTTCTGGGCCGGGTCGAGCACCTCGAGCAGGGCCGAGGACGGGTCGCCGCGGTAATCGGCGCCCAACTTGTCGACCTCGTCGAGGACGATGACCGGGTTCATGGTCCCGGCTTCGCGCAGGGCGCGCACCAACCGGCCGGGTTGGGCACCGACGTAGGTACGGCGGTGTCCCCGGATCTCGGCCTCGTCCCGCACCCCACCCAGGGCGACCCGGACGAAGGAGCGGCCCAGGGCGCGGGCCACCGACTCACCCAGGGAGGTCTTGCCCACTCCGGGCGGACCCACCAGGGCCAGGATGGCGCCACTGCCCCGTCCGGTCACTTCCTTCAGGCCGCGCTCGGCCTGAAGTTTGCGCACGGCCAGGTGCTCGAGGATGCGTTCTTTCACATCATCGAGACCGTCGTGGTCCTCGTTCAGATTGCGGGCGGCCTCTTCGATGTCCAACCGGTCGTCGGACAGCTTGCCCCAGGGGAGCTCCAGCACGGTGTCGAGCCAGGTACGGATCCAACCGTTCTCCGGGTTCTGTTCACTGGTGCGCTCGAGCTTGCCGATCTCGCGCTCGACCGCCTTGCGGACGGCCTCGGGCAGGTCGCGGTCCTCGATCGCCTTCCGGTAATCGTCGGGAGCTTCCTCGCCGCCGGGGTTGATCTCCCCCAACTCCTTGCGGATCGACTCCAGCTGTCGCCGCAGCAGAAACTCCCGCTGCGTCTTCTCCATGCCTTCCTCGACGTCGGTCTTCACCCGCTCGCGCAGGGTGATGTCGGCCAGCACCTCTCGGGCCCAGCCCAGGACCAGCCGCAGCCGGTCTTCGACGTCGATGGTCTCCAGCACCTGGACCTTCTGCTCGAGGGTCAGGTCGGGGGAGTACCCGGCCACGTCGGCGATCCGACCGGCACCGGTGACGTCACCCAGACGCTCGGCGAACCGGCCCGCGCCGCGGCTGACCAGAATGTTCTCCATCACCGCCCGGTATTCACGGGCCAGCTCGTTGACCCCATCGGAGGGGGTCGGCTCTTCGATCACCTCGACCTGGACCCACAGGGCCCGGCCGGTCCCGGGCACCGCGGTGCCCAACGTGGCCCGCTCGATGCCGCGCACTGCCACCGCCTGCATCCCGCCCGGCAGCTCGCCGCTCTCCATGACCTCGGCGATGACTCCGACGGTTGAGTAGCGCCCGTCGATCAGGGGGACGATGACGAACTGGCCGCCGGCCAGCTCGGCCGCCTCGACCGCGGCCCGCGCTTCGTCGGACTCGAGGCCCATGGTGAAGACCATCCCGGGCAGCACCACCCCCGAGGTGAGGGGAAGCAGGGGCAAATTCTGGCTGTTCTCTTTGGTTTCTGGGGCGGTCTTTTCCACTGTTGCTCCAATCGCTACAGCTACCTTTCGTAACTGTTGCTATGTAAACAGACTGGAAATCTGAGTATTCCCCACTCAAGTTCGTTTCCGGGCCCGCCCAGGCTCAGATGAGAGTGCCCAGGGCCAGCCCGGCCATCGCCGCCCCCAGCCCAGCCACCACGCTGACCAGGACATTTGCCGCCGCACCGGTCGTCGCGTCGCCACCCAGCAGCCGGAAGGTGTCGTAGGTGAAGGTCGAAAAGGTGGTGTAGGCGCCACACAGCCCGGTCCCGAGGACCGTGACCCAGGGGGCGGAGAGCCCGTGGTGGAGGGCCGACCCGGTCAGAAAGCCCAGGACCAGGGACCCGGTCACGTTGATGACCACCGTCCCGTAAGGGAAGTCGGACTCGACCTTCCCCTGGACGTACCGGTCGACCAGGTAGCGGAGCACCGCTCCGGCGGCCCCGGCGATCATCAGCCCGGCGATGATCACCCGGCGGCTCCCGGGTCGGGGGAGGGGTCGGTGCCGTAGGCGACCACCTGGATGGGCTCCCGCACCACCAGGCCGCTGACCCCCAGGGCCTCGATCTCGGGCAGGAAGGCGTCGATCTTCTCGGTGGTGTCGATGATCTCCACCATGATCGGCAGGTCCTCGCTGAGGCTGAGGATCCGGGTGGTGTGGATGTGGTTGTTGGCCCCGTAGCCCTCGAAGCCCCGCCAGGCCGAGGCCCCGGCCATGCCGGCGGCGTGGGCCCGGTGGATGATCTCGGCGTGCATGGCGGCGTGGTGGTGGCGGTCCGACTCGCCGATGTAGATGGTCAGGCGCTCGGCGGGTCCGGAGAGAGTGGTCATGGGACTGTCCTTTGGTCGGTGTCGAGGGCGGGTTCGAGATCGGGCGGACCGGCCGAGGGGCCGGCGTCGGCATCCGGGTCGGTGCTCATCAGGTGGGCCAGCTGGCCGGGCCCGCGGCGAGCCACCAGCACCCCGAGTCCGACCGCGATCACCCCGGCGGCCAGCGAGGCGAACAGGTAGATGATGGCCACTCCCGGGTCCCCGAGTTGGGTGCGCCGGGCGGCTTCGACCATCAAGGTGGAGAAGGTGGTGAACCCGCCGCAGAACCCGATGGCCGCGAACGGGCGCACGTAGCGGGTGGGCGGCCACCGCTCGGCCACCACGGTGAGGATCACCCCGAGCAGGAAGGAGCCGGCGATGTTGGCGGCGAAGGTGGCCCAGGGGAACCCGGTGACGGAGGCCACCACCGTTTGGGCCAGTTCGTAGCGGGCCAGGGTGCCGAGGGCGCCGCCGACGGCGATGGCCAGGAGGCGACGCACCGGAAAGGAGGGCCATTCGGTGGCGCTCGGCTTCGGTGCGGGCACTGCCTCTCCTTCCGGGGTCACGACGTGTGGTCTTCCGGTAGGAGCCATCAGCCGTCTCCGGCGGTTGTGGCGAGCTCCATCGCCCTCCAGAAGTGTAGAGCGGCGGTGCAGGCAGGTGGCAGGATGCGGAGATGGAGACCCAGCTCATCGGGGTGGATACCTCGAGCCGGCAGGTGGCCGACCTGACCGACGCGGTGGCCTCGTTCTGCCGGGGGAGGGGTGACGGGCTGATGCACGTGTTCGCCCCCCACGCCACGGCAGGGGTGGCCTTGATGGAGCTGGGCTCGGGCTCGGAGTCCGACCTGGTCGAGGCGCTTGACCGGCTGCTCCCCCGGGACGACCGGTACCGACACCGGCACGGTTCCACCGGCCACGGGGCCGATCACCTGCTCCCGGTGTTCATCAGCCCGTCGATGGTCCTGCCGGTGTTCGACGGGGTCGTCCAGCTGGGTACCTGGCAGCGGGTGGTGCTGGTGGACACCAATGAGGACAACCCCCACCGGACGGTGCGGTTCAGCTTCGTGGCGGGCTGACGCCCGGCTCCTTGCCCGGGACGGCTACGACCCAGCCGGAACGCCTTCGCCCGCCACCGCCAGTTCGCCGACCGGTTCGCCGACCAGTTCGCCGGCCACCTCGGCGGACGGTGCCGGCTGGGGGGTGCGGTTGATGGCCGGGATGATGAAGGTGACGGCCACCGCCCCCAGGGCGAAAAGCGCGCCGATCTGGAAGCCGCGGGCGTAACCGGCAGTCATGGCCGTCCGGGCCAACTGAACGCCGGCCGTATGGCCGTGCTCGATCGAGGCGATCCGGCTGGCCGCCAGCGTGGAGAGCACGGCCAGGCCGAGCGAGGCGCCGATCTGGCGGCTGGTGTTCAGGACCCCGGAGGCGAGCCCGGCTTCCTCCCTGGGAACCCCGGCGGTGGCGGCCACCGCGATCGGGGTGAAGGCCAGGCCCATACCCAGCGTGCACAGGACGCCGCCGCCGAAGGCGCTGGTCAAGTAGGTGCCGGTGGCGCTGATGAACGACAGCCAGTACAGCCCGCCGGCGGCCAGTAGGCCGCCGGCCACGATGAGCGGTCGGGGCCCGAATCTGGGCACCAGGCGGCCGGCCAGGGTGGACCCGATGGCGATGGCCGCGGTCTGGGGCAGGAAGGTGAGCCCGGTGACCAGCGGGCTGTAGCCGAGCACCTGCTGGAGGTAGAGGGTGAGGAAGAACCACATCGCGAATATGGCCGCCCCGACCAGGAACATCGCCATGTTGGCCCCGCGCAGGGCCCGGGATCGGAACAGCCGGAGGGGCATGAGCGGGTGGGTGGCCAACCGGCCCTCGATGAGCACGAAGCCGGCGAGCAGGACGGCGGCGATCGCCAGGGTGATGATGGTCTGGGACGATCCCCAGGCATGGCGGTCAGTGCTGACGATGCCGTAGACCAGGACGATCAGCCCGGCCGTGACGGTCAGCGACCCGGCGATGTCGAGCCGCTGGCGCTCGCCCTCGGCCCTCGATTCCCTCAGGTAGAAGCGGGCCAGTAGAAAAGCGGCGATGCCGATCGGGACGTTGACGAACAGGATCCACCGCCACGAAAGCAGATCGGTCAGGATCCCTCCGAACAGGGCTCCGGCGGCTCCACCACCCGCGGCCACCGCCGTCCAGACCCCCAACGCCCGGGCCCGGGCCCGAGGCTCGGTGAAGGTGACGGTCAGGATGGTCAACGTGGCCGGGGAGAGGACCGCACCCCCGACTCCCTGGAGGGAACGGGCGATGATGAGGGTCACCTGGTTCTGAGAAAATCCGCCCAGGAGGCTGGCCCCAGTGAACAGGACCAGGCCGAGCAGGAAGATGCGCTTGCGGCCGAAGATGTCGGCGAGCCGGCCGCCGAACAGCAACAATCCGCCGAAGGTCAAGGCATAGGCCGTCACCACCCACTGCAGGTTCACCTCGGAGAAGCCCAGGGTCCGCTGGATGGAAGGCAGGGCCACGTTCACGATGGAGACGTCCAGTATCACCATGAACTGGGCCAGGCACACCAGGGAGAGAATCAGCCAGTCGGGCGGGCTGTGGCCTTCGTCTCCGGGTGAGGATGCGGACGGAGCAAGTGCGCCGATCTCTTCCATGATGTCCGTCCTTCCTGTCGTGGCGGCTTCTTGGCATTCCCAGAGGACCGGATAGTACGGCCCCTCTCCCCATTCCGACGAGTGTGAAGTCGAGAATTCGACACCGTTTCGGGCATCGTAGGGGAGAGCCTCCGATGTTCAGGCGGGATGACCCGGTTCCACGGCCGATTCCCATCCTTCGTGGCCCGATGACGCCGATTGGCGCCGGGTCGAAGCTCCCAAGATCCGCGGAATGATCGGCGGACCTGCGGCGTTGGTGGTATTAGACCTGTTGTAGTCCCGCAGGTTGTCGCGCCGGGACGACCAACCAGTTAGTCGAAGGACCTCAATGCCTCGGATTCACATCAACCAGAAGATCGCCGTGAGCGTGGTCTTCGTCTCCGCCATGTTCATGAGCATCATGGACATCACCATCGTCAACGTGGCTCTCCCCAGTATCGGCCGGCAGTTCCACGAGCGCACGGCCAGCCTCGACTCGGTGGCGATCGGCTTCCTGGTCAGCCTGGCCGTCTTCATCCCCGCGGCCGGATGGCTGGGGGATCGGTTCGGAATGAAGCGGGTGCTGCTCACCGCCATTGCCATCTTCACCGCCGCCTCGGTGCTCTGCGGGACCGCAAGCTCCCTCTCCGAACTGGTCCTCTACCGGGTGATTCAGGGAGTGGGCGGGGGCATGCTCACCCCGGTGGGGATGGCCCTGCTGTTCCGGGCGTTTCCTCCGGCCGAAAGGGTGCGGGCCTCGAGCATCCTCGTCGTTCCGACCGCGGTCGCCCCGGCGGTGGGCCCGGTGCTGGGTGGACTGTTGGTCACCGACCTGTCGTGGCGCTGGGTCTTCTTCGTGAACCTCCCCCTCGGGATTCTCGCCTTCCTGTTCGGCCTGGTCTTCCTGGACGAGCAGCGGGAGCCGTCGGCCGGACGCTTCGACATCCTGGGCTTCATCCTGGCCGGGTTCGGCTTTGCGCTGCTGATGTTCGGGATCAGCGACGCCCCGACCCGGGGCTGGGGGTCCCCGTTGATCCTCGAAGCCATCGCGGCGGGGGCGGTGATGATCGCGGTGATGATCCGGGTCGAGCTGCGGACCAAGGCGCCCCTGGTCCACCTCCGGCTGTTCACCAACCGGCTCTTTCGTTCCACCAGCCTGGTGCTGATCCTGGCGGTGATGGCGTTTCTCGGGGTGCTGTTCACCGTGCCCCTCTTCTTCCAGCTGGCCCTCGGGCTGTCGGCGCTCCAGTCGGGTTTGAACACTTTCCCCGAGGCCATCGGCATCATGGTCGGCGCCCAGCTGGCCAGCCGATTCTTCTACCCCACCATCGGGCCACGCCGCCTGGTCGCGTCCGGGCTGGTCGGGGTGTCGATCTCGATCGGTCTGATGACCCTCATCGGGTTCGGTACCGACCTGTGGTGGATGCGGCTGCTGATGTTCACCTTGGGGCTGTGCATGGCCCAGGTGTTCATCCCCAGCCAGGCGGCGTCGTTCGCCACCATCTCCCGGGCCGAGACCGGCAACGCCTCGGCGCTGTACAACAGCGAACGCCAGCTCGGGAGCGCGGTCGGGGTCGCGATCCTCACCACCGTACTGGCCCTGGTCGGCACCACCCACGTGGTCGGTGGCCACGTCGGCGCCAATCTCTGGGCCTACCACGCCGCCTTCCTGGCCGCCGCCGGCATCGCCCTCATAGGGGCCCTGGTCGCTCTCACCATCAGCGACGCCGATGCCGCCGAGACCATGGTCCGCCCCGGCCAGGCCAAAGCCAACGCCCGGGCATCGAGCGACCTGGCCAAAGCCGAGGCGGCGGCCAAACGGGAGGCGGGTGTGGCCGGGGTGGCCGGAGTGACTGCGGCATCCGGCGCCGTCCCCGAGCCCCAACCGCCGGGAGAACCGGCCGACGCACCCACGCTGACCCCGACAAGCTGAGCCGGCCGCCGGGTCCGATTCGTCCGCACTACGGTGCGGAGGGCACCCGGAATCCCGGGTCTGTCCGATCGCAGGGGGAACGGAGGCCGACATGCCGACAGCAGTAGAGGACATCACCGCAACCTCGGAGTGGGGCCTTCTGACCGGTCATTTCGACAAGCTCCGCGATGAGACCCTCCGCCAGCTGTTCGCCGCCGATCCCGAGCGCGGGACCCGGATGACCGCGAGCGCCGCCGATCTCCGGCTCGACTATTCGAAGCACCGGGCCAACGACGAGACCCTGTCGGCGCTGATGGCGGTGGCCCGGGCCGCCGGGGTGGAGGAACGACGCGACGCGATGTTCGCCGGCCAGCACATCAACACCACCGAGGACCGGGCGGTGCTCCACGTGGCCCTCCGGATGCCGAGAGACGCCCAGCTGGTGGTGGACGGGGAGGACGTGGTCGCCGAGGTCCACCAGGTGCTGGATCGGATGGGGGAGGTAGCCCGGCGCATCCGGTCGGGGGAGTGGACCGGCCACACCGGGCAGCGGATCTCGGCGGTGGTCAACATCGGGATCGGGGGATCGGACCTCGGCCCGGCCATGGCCCACGAGGCGCTGTCCGACTACGCCACCCCGGACATCACCTGCCGGTTCGTCTCCAACATCGACCCGGTCGACCTCTACAACAAGACCCGGGACCTGGACCCGGCCGGGACGCTGTTCGTGGTCAGCTCCAAGACCTTCACCACCCTCGAGACCCTGACCAACGCGGCCGCCGCCCGGGACTGGTTGCTCGCCGGGTTGGGGGCGGGCAAGGAGGCGGTGGCCGAGCACTTCGTGGCCGTCTCCACCAACGAGCCGGGGGTCACCGAGTTCGGCATCGACCCGGCCAACATGTTCGGGTTCTGGGACTGGGTCGGCGGCCGCTACTCCTACGATTCGGCCATCGGTTTCTCGCTGATGGTGGCCATCGGCCCGGAGGCCTTTGCCGAGATGCTGGCCGGCTTCCACGCCATCGACCAGCACTTCCTCACCACCCCGCTCGAGTCGAACCTGCCGGTCATCCAGGGGATGCTCAACGTCTGGTACAACAACTTCTTCGGCGCCCAGACCCATGCGGTGCTCCCCTACAACCAGCGGCTGGCCCGGTTCCCGGCCTATCTGCAGCAGCTGACCATGGAATCGAACGGCAAGTCGGTCAAGCGCGACGGCTCGCCGGTCACCGGCCAGACCGGCGAGATCTTCTGGGGGGAGCCGGGGACCAACGGGCAGCACGCCTTCTACCAACTGATCCACCAGGGCACCAAGCTCATCCCCTGTGACTTCATCGGTTTCGTCAACTCCACCCACGAGACCGGTGACCAGCAGGACCTGCTGATGGCCAACTGCTTCGCCCAGTCGAAGGTGTTGGCCTTCGGCCGGACCGCCGAGGAGGTGGCCGCCGACGGGACGCCGCCGGCGTTGGTGCCCCACAAGGTGATGCCCGGCAATCGCCCGAGCTCGACCATCGTGGCTCCCAAGCTGACCCCGTCGGTGCTCGGCCAGCTGGTCGCCCTCTACGAGCACACGGTGTTCACCGAGGGGGTCATCTGGGGCATCGACTCGTTCGACCAGTGGGGGGTGGAACTGGGCAAGGTGATGGCCAAGCAGTTGGCGCCGGCCCTGGTCGACCACGACGAGCCGGATCTTTCCGATCAGGACGGTTCCACCGCCGAGCTGGTGCGCGATTACCGCCGGCTCCGGAGCCGCACCCCGTAGGTGGGCGAATTGTCGCCATGAGCCGGAGGGGTATCGTGGCGCGCGTGGTGGCGGTGGTGGTCGTCACCCTGTCGGTGGTGCTCATTCCCACCCCGTTGGGGACGGTAGCCGAGGCGAGCCCGCCCGCCATCATTCATTCGCTACGACCCCTCCAGGTGCTGCGGCCGCTGACGCGGTTGGTTTCATCAAATCGGCGTTACTCCGCGGAATTGTTGCACAGCGGCGCACTCGTGGTGGACGGCCCGAAGTCACGGCTCCTCTGGTCGAATGGCGTGCGCGGGTCTGACGTGAACCCCCGCCTCATGCTGACGAAGGCCGGTGACCTGGTGGAGTACCTCCACCCCGGTGGACCCGTGGTGTGGAGTTCCGGATCCAAGAGCGTTCCCCAAGGTCTGGGTCTTCTCGTTCAGAACGATGGCGAGCTGGTGGTGTCGTCATCGCTTTCGTCAGCCTGGAGCGACGCGAAGGGCGATCTGTCCCAAACGCTCTCGGTCGTCGGGTTTGGTGATTCCGAGGGAGCCGAGACCGATCAGTTCCTCGGCGGTGCCCTGCGGGACGCCGGTGGTGTGACCACGGCATTCACTCCCCACGATTTTCCCGGCAGCGCGGTGTGCGACTGGATCGACAATGGAACCATGGAGTCGGCGGCGAACGCCGACGTGGTGGCAATGTTCTTCGGTGGAGACGGCTTTACTCCCTGTACGGATCCCGCGGCTCACCTTTCACCGGCAGCACTGGAGGATCTGACCATCGCGGACATGGGCGTTGCCATCAATCTGCTCCTCGCCGGAACGGTGCAGCACGTCCTGGTCATCTCGCCGGTTCCTCCCCATCCATCGACGACCAACCCCGCCAACGATCTCGCCACCCGACTCCAATCGCTGGTCAGGAGCTATCACAACCATCGGGTCGCCTACGTCAACTCGCCGAGTCTGAGCGTCTCTCCCGCCGGCGGCACTCCGACAAGGATGCCGTGTACCAATCTGGAGATCCGCGGTGGTGTCTGCCAAGGCCCCGTCGTGCACGGCATGAGGACCAATCTGGTGTTCGCCACCAACGGGCACTTTTGTGTCGCGTCGCTCACCAACAATGCGCCCGCAGTCGGGCCCTCCCTTGCCCCCTGTCCCGGGTTTCAACCCGGGGCCTGGCGGTGGGCGAACGCCGAAGCCAAGGCGATCTTCTCGCTCTACGGCCTCCCGTTCCGAGCGTCGCTCGCCAGCGGCTACGCCTCCTGACCGGTGGTGCGATGGGCTCGCCGAAGTCCGACGGGCGTGGCCTTCGCACCCGGCGTCGATCCGTGGCGGCGGCTACCGGTAGGGTCCGAGAAGGAGTACGACGAAGGGAGTCACCGTGACGCAACGCTCTGTGGAGATCGAGACCGCGGATGGGATCTGCCCGGCCGCGCTCAGCCTTCCGGCTGGAGAGGGGCCGTGGCCGGCGGTGGTCATGTTTGCCGACGCCGGGGGGATGCGCGACACCATGCGTCAGATGGGCGAGCGTTTAGCCGATCTGGGCTATGTGGTCCTGGTACCCGACTTCTATTACCGCAACGGCCCCTACGACCCGGTCGACATGCGCACCGCGTTCGGCAACAAGGAGACCGCGGAGAAGATCATGGGGATGATGCGGGGCTACACCGCCGACCAGGTGGTGCGCGACGCGGGCGCCTTCGTCGACTACCTGGACGCGCTGGCCGAGAAGAAGCCGGGTGGCGTCGGAACCACCGGCTATTGCATGGGCGGCCGGCTCTCGCTCATCACCGCCGCGAACCTGGGGGAGCGGGTGGCGGCGGCGGCCTCCTTCCACGGTGGGAACCTCGCCAAGGCCGACGACCCTGACAGCCCGCACCACAAGGCGAGTGCCATCAAGGCGGCCGTCTATGTGGCGGGGGCGATCGAGGACCAGTCCTTCTCCGACGAGCAGAAGGATCTGCTGGAGAAGTCCCTGAGCCAGGCCGGGGTCACCCACACCATCGAGACCTATCAGGCCCACCATGGCTTCGCCGTCGCCGACAACCCGAGTTACGACGCCGACGCCGCCGAGCGGCACTGGAAGGCATTGGAGCAGTTCTTCGGCTCCGTTCTGGTGTAGCGACCGCCGGCGCCGGCGCCGGCGGCTCAGGCCGAGGCGAGGTCCTTCCAGAGGGAGATGTAGTTGGGGTAGGTGATCCCCGGGGTGACATAGCCGGCCTGCTCCAACTCGGCGTAGTACTTCGGGAGGTTCCGGAACGGGACGCCCATGTCGACGTGGTGGGCCAGGTGCCATCCGGTGTTGTAGGGGACGATCCAGAACCGGGCCAGCCAGGACTGGCGCACGTTGTGGGTGGTGACCCGGCGGTCCTCACCCGCCTCCATGCCGCCGTGCTCGGCGATGGCCCGCAGCCGGTTGATCACCCGCCACTGGGTCATCCACGGCGCCAGCCAGAACGCCGGGTAGATCCACCACCGGCCGGTGGCCGCCCAGGCGACGGCCCACAGCCCGACCTGGGTGCTGATGATCGGGACCGAAATCTTCCGATAGGTCGGGACCTTGACCGATTTGAGCAACGGGTAGAGGTTCTTCCACCCGGAGATGCCGACCGCATCGCGCACCAGCCGCCGGGCCAGGGTGCGGTGGTCGCACCGGTAGCCGCCGTAGTAGGCCATGTCCGGCTCTTCCGGCCCGAACTCGTGACGGTGGTGGGCGAAGTGGCCACGCCGGTAGATCTGGATGGGCACCAACGCCGGATAGGCGATGACCCAGGTTCCGACCCAGTCGTTGACCCGCTTGTTGGAGAAGAGCAGCTTGTGGGCCGCCTCGTGCATGAGGATGGCGAACCGGGCGTGGATCGGGCCCATCAGCACGAACACCGCCAGGTAGAGGAACGGGTTGTTGATCCACACCGCCACCCCGATCATGGCCGCCACCCACGCCCAGAGGCCGATCACGGTCAGGGCGTTGCGGAAATCGTTGATCTGCCGGAGCTCTTGGCGCAGGTCGGGCCGGCACATTCCGTTGGCCAGCAGCCGGTCGGTGGGCAGGACTGACGGCCGCACGGCCTCATCGGGCACGATGGTGGCTGTCATGCGGTTTATATTACAGTGAAAAAACAAATGGATCAAGAGCGTAATGCCCCACTGACGGCCCGATCGGTCCTGGCCAGCACCTTGTTGGGGGTCGACCCCCCGGAGCTACCGGTGGCCTACCTGGTGCATGTGGCCGGTCTGTTCGGGATCAACGACAACCGGGCCCGGGTGGCCCTCAGCCGGATGGTGGCCTCGGGAGAAGCGACCACCGACGGCCCCGGGCGGTACCGGTTGGCCGGCCGCCTCCTCGAGCGGCAAGCGCGCCAGCTGGCCAGCCGGGCCGGGCACACCGGTGGCGGGTCGGGGAAGTGGCGGGTGGTGGTGGTGACCACCTCGGGCAGCTCGGCCGAGACCCGGTCCAAGCGGCGCAGCGCCCTGCGGTTCGCCCGGTTGGGGGAGCTGCGGGAGGGGGTATGGATGCGACCCGACAACCTCGAGGTGCGACTCGACCCCGAAGTCGGGCAGGACTCCACCCTCCTCCTGGCCCGACCCGAGGGCGACCCCCGGGCGTTGGCGGGCCGGCTCTGGGACCTGGAGGGGTGGGGACGTCGGGCCCGCCAGCTGATGAGCGCCATGGAGGCCCGATCGACCCGGGCGCCCGCCGATCTGGCCCCGGGTTTCGAGTTGTCGGCCTCGGTCCTCCGTCACCTGCAAGCCGATCCCCTGTTGCCCGCCGAACTGTTGCCGGCCGGCTGGCCGGGGACCAGGTTGAGAGAGCAGTATGACGGCTGGGACGCCGGCTATCGCTCGGTCCTCGAGAAGTGGAGTCGCACCGCCTAACTCCGGCCCGAGCTCTTCCTGACGGGTCGGTCGACGAATGACAAGGAGACATATGACCGAGGCAGATACCGCCCAGCCGTTGCTCGGCCGGGTGGCCGTCATCACCGGAGGGGCCCGAGGACAGGGGCGCAGCCACGCCCTCGAACTCGCCCGGCTCGGGGCCGACATCGCCATCTGTGATCTCTGTGAGGACGTCGCCACCATCGGGTACCCGCTGTCCACGGGTGATGATCTGGCCGAGACGGCCAAGCTGGTCGACGCCACCGGCCGGCGGTGTGTGTCCGCGGTGGTGGACGTCCGCGACCTGGCGGCGGTCATCGCCTTCGTCGACGAGGCCCAGGCCTCGTTGGGGTCGGTGGACATCATGGTGGCCAATGCCGGAGTGACCGCCATCGGCTCGGTCTGCGACATGACCGCTTCCCAGTGGGGCGACGTGATCGACATCAACCTGACCGGTGTCTTCAACGCCATCCGGGCAGCTGCGCCCCACATGCGGAAGCAGCGGTCCGGCCGGATCATCGGCATCTCCTCGATGTTGGGTCGGTTCTCCCAGCCGGCGATCCCCGCCTATACCGCCTCCAAATGGGGGGTGATCGGACTCTGCAAGTCGGCGGCCTACGAGCTGGCCGGGTTCGGGGTGACCGTCAATGTGATCGCTCCGGGCAACGTGTCGACGCCGATGATCCACAACGACCAGCTCTACGGGCTGATGCGCCCCGATCTCGAGCACGCCACCGCCGACGATGTCGCCCCGGTCATGGCGGAGCTCCACACCCAGCCGGTGCCCTGGCTGGAGCCGGAGGAGATCACCGCCGCGGTGGTGTATCTGGTTTCCGACGGGGCCCGGCACGTCACCGGGTCGGTGCTGGATGTGAACGCCGGGGCATCCGCCCGGTTCACCGCCTGAGGGCGGACAGCTTCAGTCGACTGGGGTGTAGATCTCGTAACGGGCCCGACCCCGTTGCTTGGCCAGGTACATGGCGCCGTCGGCGTGGGCCAGGACGACTCCCGGGTCGTCGCCGGCCGAGGCCACCGCCACTCCGATGCTGGCCGTCGCGTTGAGGTCTCTTCCCCCGATGTCCAACGGTTCGGCCATGGCGTCGCCGATCCTGGCGGCCAGCGCCGCCGCCCCGACGTTGCCGCCTCGAAGACCTTCGCAGAGGATGACGAACTCGTCGCCGCCCAAGCGGGCGGCGGTGTCGCCAGGCCGGACCAGCCGCTGGAGCCGGGTCGCCACCGAAATCAGAAGTTGATCTCCCACCGAGTGGCCGGCCAAGTCGTTCACCAACTTGAAGTGGTCGATGTCCAGATACAGGACGGCGACCTGGGTGTGGAGACGGTCGGAGGCACTGAGGGCACGGGTCAGCTGCTCGATGAAGAGGGCGCGGTTGGGAAGGCCGGTGAGGGGATCGTGGAGGGCCAAGAAGCCCAACCGGGCCTGCTCCTCGGCCAGTTGGGCCCGGAGCTCGCCGTAGGCGAGGTCGAACTGCTTGGCCATGGCCACCATGCTCCCGTCGGCCCCGGCCCGCACGATGGAGACGGCTTCGCCGACGACCGCCGGTGGGGACTCCAGGCGCTCGGCCTCCTGGCGGACCGCCGACTCGGCGGCATCACGCCAGAAGAGGTAGAGCTTGGTGAGACCGGACAGGGACAGGCGGTCGTCGACCGGAGCCCGACCGGGAGCGGAGAGGGCGTGGGATACCTCCTGGGTCGGAGGCTCACCGGTGATCAGGTAGTGGGCAACGGCGTCGGTGGCCAACACGGTAAACCGCTCGATCTCCGACCGGAGTCCGTCAGTCCCTGGCGTCCCCTCGAATCCCCCGGATTCCCTCCATCGATCCGCGATCGAAGTGGCTACGGTTTCAGATCGATCCGCCAATGCGTGGCCGAGCGCGGAAAGTGCCTCGCGCCGATCCCTCTCGTCGCCACCAGTTCTAGCCATAGGGGCAATATCGACGCCCACCACCGTCTACTTGATGAATGACCGCCTCTGGTGCCGAATATGGCGGGACCCGTGACACTTAGGCAGAGCTGGGACGATCGCCGTTTTCGTAGGGACAGTGTCGGCAGTGGTTGCCACAACAGGTCCCCCGGTTCCGGAGGTAGGTGGCGGTGAGCACGAACAGACCGGTGTCGGGATCGCTGTAACCGGCCTGACCGGCGGCCACGGCCGCATCGTGGGCCTCGGCCACCCGATCCGGTTGCATGGCGCCCAGGATACGAGCCGACCTGGTCGCCCCACGTCGGACGGCTCCCCGGCGGCGGTCAGCGGGTCGACATGGTGATGAAGTCACGCGCCCACGACGGGTCGAAGAACCTGGTGGGACCCCCGGACATCGAGGCCAGCAGATCGGTGCCGTTAGCCGGGGCGGCGGTGCCGGTCGGCGTCGGAGGTGTGTAGAAGGTGAAGGTGTCCCACGCCGGGTTGATGTCGAGTTCCATGGCCCGCACCGCGCCAGCCGCCACCAGCAGGCCGGCCAGTTGCACGATGTTGAGCGAGGGCCCGGACACGTAGACCAGGGCGCCGCTGGCGGTCTCACCGATGCCCGACCGGTAGACCTGGGGTACGTAGTTGAGGGTGGATCCCCAAGCCGAAGTGTCGTTCGGGTTCAATCCCGGTACCGGGGCGCCCTGGTCGACCAACAGGGTGAGGTTCTGGCGCACGGCGATCACGTTGGCGGCCATCGATTCATCCCGGCCCCACTGCCCGATGGTGACGGTGCCGTCCTGGGTGATGACCAGCGACGCGGCGCCGGTGACCAGCGGAGCGAAGTAGCGGCCTTCGGCGTAGTAGCCCCCCTGGGTGTCGGCCAACTTGAACCCGCCGTTGAACGCGGACACCAGGGTGAGGGCGGCAGTGGGCGAGATGGGGGCGGTGTAGGTCCAGGGACCTTGCCCGGGGCTGATGCTGCCGGAATAGAGGTTGCCCCGGAGCCGGCTGGCGTCCATCCAGGCGATCCCGGCTGGGGTGTCCGAGCCCGCAGCGCGGCAGGGTGGTGATGTACAGGAGCGGTGGCCCGTCGACGCTCCGCCCGGCTGCGGTCCACTGGCCCTCTCCGGCCAACGGCGGGGAGACCAGCGGAGCCAATGCGGACGGCGGCGGCAATCCCGGCGGAGGAGGTGGGACGGTGCTGGTGGTCGTGGTGGAGGAGGTGGAACCGGTCGAATGCGCACCGGTGGTGGCGCCGGCGCCGAGCCCGCAGGCGGCCAGACCCATCGCCGAGATGGCCAACATGACGCCCAGCGCTCGCCGTCGATGTGTCAATCGGTTCCGATCTGGAAGGTGCCCGGACCATTGTGGCAGCCGCCACCGTCGGTTCGATGTCAGCAGGTCACCCGGGGCAGAGCCCCGGCGGTGTCACATTCTCGCCAGTTGCAGGGTCAATTGGTTGTGTCACATTCTCGGCAGCTGACTCAGCTCAATCGTCCCTCTCACTGCGCGGCCATCGGCCGATTACTTTGGCCCGCCAGTTCCGTCCGACCTCCAAGACCCCGTTGCCGCTCCGTCGGCCAATGGGTGACAATGAGGTCCGACGGGTGACAAGGAGATGAGATCACCAGTGACGCCAGGCATGTTCTTTCTCACGATGGAGGCATCAAATGACGGTCACTTCTGAGGCCCTCGACCAGCGGCCGGTACCGGTCCGGCCCCAATCCCAGCCGGCGCAGGAGAGCGCCCTGGCCCGGATCGCCGGATGGTGCCATGACCACCGCTGGTTGGTGCTGATCATCTGGCTGGTGGCGCTCATCGCCACCAACGTGTTCGCGCAGGCGGCGGGCAGCGCGTTCTCCAACAACCTCACCGGGGGCAAGCAGACGGTCCAACAGATCCTCAACGCCGACTTTCCGAGCCAGGCCGGGAGCCCGGCTCAGGTGGTGATCACCACCAGCACCCCGTTCACCGACCCCGCCAATCAGGCCCGGACAACCCAGCTGGTCGACGCCCTCCGCCGGCTGTCCCACGTGTCCGCGGTGGTCAGCCCATTGTCGCCCGCCGGGCGCCCACCAGATCTCGCCTGACGGGCATATCGCCTACGTGCGCGTCCAGTTCGACCAGCAGGCGGGGAATCTGCCCACCGCCGCCATCAACAATCTGATCAACACCGCCCAGTCGTTCAAGGCCCCGGGCTACCAGGTGGCGGTCGGGGGCCAGGCCATCGGGCTGGTGGCCGGGGGCAAACCGGGTTCGAGTGAAGGGATCGGCATCTTCGCCGCCATCATCATCATGCTGGTGGCCTTCGGGTCGGTGGTGGCCATGGGCCTCCCCATCATCACCGCCCTGTTCGGCATCGCCATCGGGTTTGCCGTCCTCGACCTGTTGTCCCACATCGTGACCACCCCGACGTTCGCGCCGGAGATCATGGCGATGATCGGGCTCGGCGTGGGCATCGACTACGCCCTGTTCGTGGTGACCCGGTACCGACAAGGTCTGGCCGAACGGCGGGAACCTCGAGAAGCCATCACCATGTCGCTGGCGACGTCGGGAAGATCGGTGGTGTTCGCCGGAACCACGGTGATCCTCTCCCTGCTCGGCCTGTTCATCTTGCAACTTCCGTTCATGCGGGGACTGGCCATCGGCGCCATCGCCGCGGTGGTGCTGGTGATGACGTCGGCCATCACCTTGCTTCCCGCCATGATGGGTTTTTCCGGTCGGGCCATCGACAAACTGGCACGTCCCGGGTCTTCTGCAGAGCGCGGCCGTGCCCTCGGCCCGGGGGTTCTGGTACCGGTGGAGTCGGACCATCCAACGCCACCCGTTGGTGGCCGGCACCGCCGCCCTCCTCATCCTGATCGTTCTCGCCCTACCGCTCTTCTCGATGCGACTCGCCTTCACCGACGCCGGGAACGATCCCCCCAACGCCACCACCCGACAGGCCTTCGATGCGTTGGCCACCGGCTTCGGGCCCGGTTTCAACGGGCCGCTGGTCGTCGTCGCCACCGTTCCGCCCGGCCGGGGCGCCGATCTCGCCCGTCTCGGCACCGCCCTCCGGAACACCCCGGGGATCGCCTTCGTGGCCCCGACCCAGTTCAGCTCGTCGGGCGCGGCGGCGATGATCATCGCCATCCCGACCACTTCGCCCCAGGCGGCCCAGACCCAGGCGCTGGTGCAGACGCTCCGCAACCAGGTGTTTCCCGCTGCCACCGCCGGCACCGGTGTGCAGGCGATGGTCGGTGGGGAGACGGCGGGTTCGGTGGACGCATCGTCGTATCTGGTCGCCCGTCTCCCCTGGGTCATCGGTGTGGTGATCCTCTTGTCGTTCCTGCTGCTGATGGCCGTATTCCGATCGATCGCCATCCCGATCAAGGCCGCAGTGGTCAACCTGCTGTCGGTGGGTGCCGCCTACGGGGTGATCGTGGCCGTATTCCAGTGGGGGTGGCTGGGTGGCTTCATCGGGATCGGGGCGACCAGCCCCATCGACCCGTGGATCCCGCTGATGATGTTCACCATCTTGTTCGGCCTCTCCATGGACTACGAGGTGTTCCTGTTGTCGAGAATGCGGGAGGAGTGGCGGCTCACCCATGACAACGCGACGGCGGTGGCCGATGGATTGGCCAAGACGGCGCGGGTGATCACCGCGGCGGCGGCCATCATGATCTGCGTGTTCGGATCATTCGTCATCGGCGACCCGCTGCACGTCCTCAAGGTCTTCGGTCTGGGCCTGGCCGCCGCCATCCTCATCGACGCCACCTTGGTGCGCATGGTGTTGGTTCCGTCCATCATGGAGCTCATCGGCGATGCCAACTGGTGGATGCCCTCGTGGTTGGACCGGGTGGTGCCCAAACTGGGTATCGAAGTCGATGTCGAGGCGTCGAGTCCGCTGCCGAGCGAAGATCGACCGCTCGATCCCACCCGGGTGTGACCGGCTTCGCCCTCTAAGCGCTGCCGGAGGCCTCGAGGGCTCGAGTGACGGCCTCCTCCATGCAGCCAACGGTGTCACGGTGAGCCCGCGCCTCGCCGAACCGGTCGGTGAGTGAGATCACCCGGGCCCCGCTCCCGCCGGCGAGATCGACGGCGTCGGCGGTCGCCCGTCCGACAATGACCAGGACCGGGACCCCGATCGCCGACGCGTCGCCCAGAACACCTCCGACCACCTTGCCGGTGAACGAGGTGGCATCGAGGGCACCCTCCCCGGTGATCACCAGGTCGGCCTGCTGGAGTACCCGGCCGAGTCCGACCAGCTCGGCCACCACCCGGTACCCCGGCTCGAGTCGACCGCCGAGCGCCACCACCGCGCCACCGAGACCCCCGGCGGCGCCGGCGCCGGGGAGGTCGCGGACATCTACGCCGAAGCGCTCCTCATACTGATCCGCCAGTCGATCCAGCCGTTCGGTGAGCTCGCTGACCTGTTCAGGGGTGGCTCCCTTCTGGGGTGCGAAGACCCGGGCGGCATCGAGGAAGCCCACCTCCACGTCGCAGGCGGCGACCAGCTCCACCTGGCCGAGTCCAACGGCGTCTTCCACCACTTCCAGGGCCCCCAACCCGCCATCGGTGGTGGCGGACCCCCCCAGCCCGACGATGATGACAGGAGGTGATCGGTCGGGGCCTGACGTGGACCCGGCAGCGGAAAGGGCCCGGGCGGCGGCCACCAGCAGTTGACCGGTACCCCGGGTGGTCGCCTCCATCGGCCGGTTGCCGCTCGGTCCGCCGGCCAGGGCGAGGCCGGAAGCCTGGGCCATCTCGATGACGCACCGGTCGGGACCCCGGAGCCAGGCGGCGGTCACCGGCGGTCCGAGCGGACCGGTCACCGCCATTGTCTCCAGCTGATCGACCGGCCGGCGAGTTGCTTCGAGCAGCCCCTCGCCTCCATCGGAGAGCGGGGATTCGATCACCGACCAGCCCAGGCGAGCCCCGGCCCGGGCCGTAGCTTCAGCAATCTGTGCGGCGGTGGCGGTGCCCCGGAACTTGTCAGGAGCAGCTACGAGGACCGGCACACAATGACCCTACCGACGGACCACCGGATGGGGCCGAGGCCATCCGGGGGGCGGATCACGGTAGGTTTGTCCTGGTGGCCTAAGGGGAGGTCGCCAAAACGAGGGAGGGAACATGACCGCTGCCCTATCCACCGGGGGCAGGTCGGATGTCGGCGAGGCCGCCGCCCGCCCCACCCTGGCTGAGCGCTGGCACATCAACAAGCGAACCATCCAGATCGTCCTCGGGGTCCTCTGGATCATCGACGCCGGGCTGCAATTCCAACCCCGCATGTTCGGTTCCGACTTCGTCTCCATGGTCATCGCCCCCAACGCTTCCGGCCAGCCGTCGGCCATCGCCTCATCGGTGACCCACATGGCCAACTTCCTCTCCCGGGACGTCGCGCTGCTGGAACACCGTCTTCGGGCTCACCCAGTTGGCCATCGGGATCGGCCTGTTGCGGCGACGCACCGTCAAGGTCGCCCTGGCTGCCTCCATCGCCTGGGCCTTCGGCGTGTGGTGGTTCGGCGAGGGGTTCGGTTCCATCCTCACCGGTCACGCCAGCGCCCTGATGGGAGCTCCGGGTGCCGTGCTCCTCTACGCCCTCATCGGGATACTGGTCTGGCCGACGGCGGCGGACGCCCCGGCTGTCGATGGCTCCGCAGCCGACCGGAAGCATGACGAACAGCGGACCGGTCTCGCCTCCTCGGCGGCCGGCCATGGACCTCTCGGCGGTCTCGGAGGCCTCTGGATCTGGGCGGCAGTCTGGGTGTTCTTCGCGGTGCTCCAGTTTCTGCCCCAAAACCGGACATCGGGCTGGCTCTCCGACTCCCTGACCGGCATGGCGGACGGGCAACCGGGATGGTACGGGCACTTCCTGCGCTCGCTCGGTCATGCCTTCACCGGAGCCGGGACTCCGGCGGCGGTCCTGTTGGCCGCCTTGTTCCTCCTGATCGGTCTGGGTCCTTTCGTTACCCGGCGGCCGGACATCTTCATCGGGATCGGCATGGGGGTGGCGGCGCTGTTCTGGGTCACCGGCCAGGCCATGGGTGGGATCATGACCGGGATGGCCACCGATCCGAACGCCGGTCCGCTGCTCATCGTGCTGGGGGCGGCGTTCCTACCCCGGGTCCTCGACCCGGTAACGGCACCGGTGCCCATCACCGTGGCCTTCGGCCGCCACCAGATTTGGGCCACCTTGGGAGTCGTCGCCTTGGCCATCGTGCCGGCCGTGGTCGCGGCCATGCCCGAGGCCCCGACGGCCGCCGCGGCCGCGGGGACCTCCAACATGCAATCGATGACCATGTCCGGTTCGGGCTCCACCACCACGACGACCGCCCCGGCCACCTCGGCGATGAAGGCGATGCCCGGCATGTCGACGGCAACCGGCGCCACCGCCAACTCGATGAATATGTCCGGGATGGCTGGGCTCGGGGTCACCGATCCCAATTGGAAGTACACCGGCCCAGCGCTGTCGAGCGGGGAGACCGCACTCCTCACCTCGGTGGGTTCCGCCACCGACTCCGGGCATCAGATGCAGACCCCCAGTTGTTCGACGACGCCGACTGACGCCCAGGTACTCGGGGCGGTGCAGTACGTGCAGGCCACCTCGGAGGCGGTGGCCAAGTACAAGACGCTGAGCGTGGCAACCGCGGCCGGGTACCGCCCGATCACCAACCCGGCCTACCCGATCGTGCACTACCTCAATCCGGCGTACATGAACAACCAGGACGTCATGGACCCGAATCATGTCGACTCGCTGGTCTACGCGTTTACCCCGACCGGGCCGGTGCTGGTGGCAGCCATGTATCTCCTGCCCACTGACGAGAACGGTCCGATGCCTTACGGGTGCCTGGTCCAGTGGCACGCCCACACCAACCTGTGCACGTCGACCACCACCCACGTGATCGTCGGGTTCACCCCGTGCGCACCCGGCTCGGTCCACACTGCGGCTCGGACCCCGTACATGACCCATGTCTGGCAGGTCCCGGTGGCCGGTGGTCCGTTGGCCATCGATCCTTCCGACCTCCAGGTGATGGAAGCCGCGGTGATGTCCCAACAGGCGTGAATTGCCTGAGGGTTAACCGGGCGCCACGGTGACGGGGCAATGCCGGGGCTGGCCAGCGTCGAGCAGTGCTGACAACGCCACCCGACACATTGACGACGATCATCTCTCGACTCGCCCGGCGTCCACGTCTTTTATGATCGTTGAAGCCTTCACGCCCAAATCAGGGAGGGCACCGAGGAGCGCGGGGTTGTCGGCCCGGCGGGACACATCGGCCAATTCCTTAACCGCCACTGCTTCGACCGAAGTCCCGTCGAGCGGCAAGCCTCTCCAAGCGCTCGACCACCTCATCAGGCACGTTGGGCAGATGAAGAGTTCTCATGTAACACGAACCTAGCGAATCTAGATTTCCGCTGGCTGACGGCACCAGGGCCTCCGCCCGTCGCCCAGGTCACTACAGCTAGCGGACGGCGGTGACCCCGGAGCGCTGAATGGCCGAATCCTTGGTCCCGAGGTACGACTCGACGACCTGCGGGTGGTCGAGCACCTCGGCCGGGGTTCCCTCGGCGATGATCTCCCCCAGTTCCAGGGCGATCATCCGGTCGCAGATGGTGGTCAGCAACGGCATGTCGTGCTCGACCACCAGGATCGAGCATCCGGAGTGGCGCTGCACCCGTTGCAGCAGCGGGCCCATCGCCTCGGTCTCCCGCTGGGCCACCCCGCCGGACGGCTCGTCGAGCAGCAGCACCGCCGGATCCTGGGCCAGCACGCAGGCCAACTCCACGATGCGCCGGGTACCGGTGGACAGCTCGCCCACCAACTTCTCGGCGAACGCCCGCAGCCCCATCAGCGTCACCAGCTCGTCGACCTTGAGGCTGACGTCGTACTCGGAGTCGAGGGAGGCGGGAAGCTGCAGACCGGCGGCGATCAGGTCGCGGGAGTAGAGGTGGCGTTCGAAGGCCACCGAGATGGTCTCCTGGACAGTGAGGGAGGGGAAGAGCCGGGCCTCCTGGAAGGTGCGGCCGAGACCGGCGGTGGCCCGCATGTGGGCCGGCCAGGTGCCGATGTTCATCCCGCCGAGCAGGATCTGCCCCCCGTCCAGCGGCAGGAAGCCCGACATCAGGTCGAAGATGGTGGTCTTGCCGGCCCCGTTGTGGCCGATGAGGCCGAGGATCTCGCCGTCGCGCAGCCCGATGTGGACGTCGTTGACCGCAGTGATGCCACCGAACCGCTTGACGATCCCGCGGCACTCGAGCACCACCTTTGCATCGGCGTCGGGGGCCACCCGGGCGGGGGCGCTGCCACCCAGGGCCGCCGCCGGGTTGGCGGCCAGCACCTCATGGGTGGTGTTGAGATCGGTGTCGGCGAAGGCGCCCCTCGCCGGCCGCAGACGGCTGGCCGCCGTTGCCCGCCGCACCGGCGCCGGCGATGAACACCGAGCGCAGGATGTCGGGTCGCTCCAACAGCTCGGCGGTCGGCCCGCTGAACCGGACCTCGCCCTTCTCGAGGAAGACGGCCCGCTGGGCGAGCTCGAGAGCCACGTTGACCGACTGCTCGACCACCACGATGGTGGTGCCGTCCCGGTGGAGCATGGCCACCACGTCCATCAGCTGGGCGACGATGGTGGGCGCCAACCCGAGGGACAGCTCGTCGATCATCAGCACCTTGGGCGTCACCATCAGGGCCATGGCCAACGACAGCATCTGCTGCTCGCCGCCGGACAGGTTCCCCGCCTGCTGGTTGTAGCGTTGGTCGAGAATCGGGAACAGGCGCAGGACCCGCTTGCGGGCGGCGGTGGCCATCGCCCGGTTCTTGCGGACCAGCCAGGCGCCGAGGCGCAGGTTCTCCTCCACCGTGAGGGTCGGGAAGATCCCCCGGCCCCCGGGCATCAGCGAGAGGCCGAGATGGGCGACGGTGTTGGGGGCCTTGTTGGTGATGTTCTTGCCGTCGAACTCGACCGAGCCGCCGCCCACCCGGGCCAGGCCGGTGATGCCCTTCAACAGGGTGGACTTTCCGGCCCCGTTGGTGCCGAGCAGGGCGACGATCTCGCCTTCGGCCACGTCGAGGTCGATGCCGAACAGGATCTGGACCGGGCCGTAGGAGACTTCCACCGCCTGGCACCGGAGCGCGTAGGGACGGGTGTGCTCGAACTCCGGACCGAGGGCGGTCTCCAACTCGTCGGTCGGCTCGCCGGTGAAGGCGGGGATGTCGGCCGGGCCGTCGGGACCCAGCCCGACGCTCATGCCGGCACCCGTGCCGCCGGCCCCAGCCCCAGTACCGACCCCGGAGGCGGCGAACCCGTTCCCACTCGGAACCGCCACCGGACCATCGCCGGTGAGGGCGGCCGCCAGCAACGACTCCTCCTGGGGGGCGTGGGCATCGTGGCCGGAGCCCGACCCCGCGCCGTTCCCCGACCCTGAACCGGAGTCGTCCCGGCGGTCGGCGACCAACGAGGGCACGATCATGCCCCGCCGTTCGGCGATCACCCGAAGGAGACGATCCCGCACGTACTGGATGCCGGCCCCCAAACCGCCGGGCAGCACCAGCAGGATGATCAACAGGCCGGATCCGGTGAACAGCAGCTGATACTGCGGAAAGGCGTCACTGGCGATCTCGATCAACGCCACCCCGAGCAACGCCCCGCTGATCGATTCCAACCCACCGATGACGGCCATGGAGAAGACGACCAGACTCAGCGACGAGTCGAAGGTGTGGAAGCCGACCGCCCGCAGCGAGGTGGCGTAGAGGGCGCCGGCGATACCGGCGATGGCGCCGGACAGCACGAAGCCGACCAGCTTCACCCGCACCGATGGCACCGCCATGGCCGAGGCGGCGTTCTGGTTGTCGCGGTTGGCCAGCAGCACCCGACCGGCCCGGGCCTTGCGCAGACCCTTCACGAACACCACCACCACCGCCAACACCGCCAGGCAGAAGAAGTAGTAGGTGCGGCCGTTGGCGAGGTCGAAGCGCTTCCACAGCACCGGGCGGAGGAAACCCTGGGGGATGTCCGAGGAGAAGTTGGTCGGGTTGAGGAAGAAGGAGTCGACGGCCACCGCCAAGGCGAGGGTGGTGGCGGCCAGGAACATCCCCCGGATCCGCAGCGCCGGCAGCCCGACCAGGATGGCCAGCACCGCCCCACCCGCCGCCGCCAGCCAGGATGGAGACGAAGAAGTCGAGGTTGGACTTCTCGATGAGGTCGCCGGCGATCACCCCGCCGATCCCGGCGAAGGCGAACTGGCCGAGGCTGACGTTCCCCGACCAGCCCGACAGGCACACCAGCGAGACGGCCACGATCCCGAAGACGATGGCCACGGTGAACTCGAGGGTGGTGCCGGGGCCGGCCAGCAACGGGGTGACGATGAGGACGGCGGCGATGGCGGCGCCGATGAGGGCCCGCCCGGCCATGACCTCCGGCAACCGCCTCAACGCCTCGGGAATCGGCTTGAGCACCCCGGTGGACAGCCAAGAGTCACCGGCGTCGTTGGCCCGTCCGGCTTTCTTACGCTGCAGCAGCAGGGCCAGCAGGATCACGGCCAGGAAGACCACGTCGGTCACCGCTTCCTGGCGCACGTTGAACCCGACCACCGAGTTCACGATGCCGAGGACCACCCCGGCCCCGAAGGCCAGCGGCAGGTTCTCCATTCGGGCGATGACCGCGGCGGCCAGGGCGGGGAGCAACAGGGTCGGTCCGGCGGCGGCCGTCAACGTCAAGCCCTGGGACGGGGCATTCACCATCACCGTCAGGGCGGCCAGGGCACCGGCGATGATCCAGACCAGCGTCGACAACCGCTTGACCGGGATGCCCAACAACATGGCCCGCTCCGAGTTGTCGGCCACCGACCGGATGGCCACCCCGGCGTCGGTCCGCAACAGGAACCAGCCGAGCCCGATGAGGACCAGCGGCACCATGATGGCGATCAGGAGGTCGTCTCCGTCGAACAGCACCGGGTGGATGTTGACGTGGAACCGGGTGAGCGGGGTCGGCAGGCCAGCCGACCAGCGGAGGTCCGTGCAACCAGCCCGGGACCAGCAGCTGGATGCCCCCGAACACCTGGGCCAGGCCGATGGTGGCCACCAGCACGATGAGCCGCGGGGCGTTGAAGAACCGGAGCATCAGGACGTTCACCCCGGCGCCGATGAGGCCGCCGACGATCAGCCCCGCACCCAGGGCGATGAACCAGTTCCAGTGCTCGCCCATGTCGAGCATCACCCCGACGGTGCCGGCCAGGCCGCCCATGGCCCCGTAGGCGAAGTTGATGACCCGGGTGGACTTGTAGGTCAGGACCAGCCCCAGGGCCAGCAACCCGTTGACCGCCCCCAGCTCCGCCCCCTGCAACAACAGGCCGAGCGGGGCGTCGTGCGGCCAGATGGCCGGCACCACGAACACCACCACCAGGGCGCCGAGCACTACCCCGAGGGTGGCCCGCACGCGGTTGGAGAGCCCGGTGAAGAACGACGGGATCTGGATCGTCGATGTACGCAGCACGGTTCCGCCTACCCGTCCCGCCTAGTTACCGGAGCCGAAGCCGGCGGGTAACGGAGGATTACCGGGGGGGACGGTCCCGAACTTTTAGCGCGGGCCCATGTCGACGTAGGCGCCCTGCTTCCCGTTGTAATTGGAGGTCTTGTTCGGGTCCCAGTAGATCTCCTGGAAGTCGACCTGGGGTGAGTAGTGGCCCGCCGGCATCAGCCAGGTGCCGAACTCGGCGTTGGGCGCCCCGGCCACGCTGCCCGGGTAGGCCCGTTCCCCCTGTTCGAAGGTCTGGGGGGTGAGGTTGGGCCCGGCCATCTGGATGCCGATCACCATCTGGTACATCTGGGCGTAGATGAGGTCGACGATGTTGGCCGGCTCGTCGGAGCGGACCGACTTGTAGGCGGCATATCCCAGGGTGGCGTTCTTCGGCAGCGTCGGGCCCTGGAAGCTGATGCCGAAGGCGTGGGACCACTCGGACTGGTCGAAGAGCTGGCCGACGATGTCGTTGTCGGTGAGGGCGACCCCGGCCACGTTCCATTCCGGGGTGTAGGACTGCTCGTGGGCCCGGGAGGTGAGGTAGACCGGCATCACCGGGTCACAGCCGCAGACCACGGTGGTGATCCCGTCGTTCTGGAGCTTGGCGTCGATGGTGGCGGCCTGGCTCGACAGGGTGCCGAGGTTCAGCTGGTACTGGATGTCATCGGCGACCGGATGGCCGGCGGCGGCGAACTCCTGGACGGCGACGTTGGCGCTCGACTGGTACCAGGGGTTGTCCGGGGCGATGATGGCGATCTTCCGGGGCTGGTTCCGCAATGAGCCCCCGGCGTAGGCGGCCGGCTTGCCGGCCAGCTGGACGATGGCGGCCTGGGCGGCGGCGGCCACCACGTCATTGCCCTCGGTGGCGATGCTCCACATGTAGGGGTCGTACTGGGCCATGAACGAGGCCGACAGGTAGGGCGCACCGAAGGAGAGGACGTGCTGCTGGGCCAGGGCGGTGTCGTAGGGCTCGGTCGAGCCGTTGAGCTCGGCGAAGGCGTGGTACTGCTGGCCGACGGTGATGGCGTCGGCGTCCGCCTGTTGCTGGCCCTGGCCGAGGAGCTCCGCGGTCTGGCTGCCCTGGCCGTTGAACGGGACGATGTTGATCTTGCGTCCGTAGAGCTGGAAGTTCTTGTTGAAGTAGTCGGCCAGGCCCTGGACGGTGCGGATGACGTCGGCCGGGCTGTCGAGGAACTGGGCCCCGCCGATCTGGGCCAGCGTCTGCTGGAAGCCGGGGTCGCTGGTCTGCCGGTAGGTAACGGTGATGGTGGAGGCGGTCACCCCCTGGGAGGTGGCCCCACCGTTGTTACCGGAGAAGGCGATGCACGGCGGGGAGTAGGGGTCGCCGGTGACCTGGAGGGTCTTGCCCGGGCACGGGGTCGAGGTGCCGCCGGCCACCTGCCCGCTGCTGCCCCCGCTTGACGATCCCGCCGTCCCGCCGGTGCCACCCGAGCCGGCGGTGCCGGTTCCGGCCGCGCCGGCCGTCCCGGCCTTCCCGCTGGCGCTGGTGCCGCCGACCCCCGAGCCAGTCCCACCCCTCGTCTTGGTGACGGTCGTCTGCTGGGGGGCCACGCTGGGCACGAAGGCGGCCATCAGCGCGAACGCCACCAACAATGCGGCCAGCGGGCCGTACCCCTTCAGGAGCCGGAGCTCGCCCGGGGAGGTAGGCAGGCGCAGCTTGGAGGTCCCGTTGGAGCCGGGGGTGGCGGCAGCGTCGGTCATGGCGTCTCTCCGATACTCATCAGGCGTCGTCGGCGTTGTCGGACAAAATCCCAGGCGAAGGCGGCCAGCAGGAGGGCGAGGGCAGCCACGCCGATCCAGACCGCCGCCCCGCCGCCGCTACACGAGCCGCCGGCCGCGCTCAGGCTGGCGCAGGCCGAGGTCTTGGTGGTGGGCCCGAGCGACTGGGCACCGGAGGGGCCCGAGGAAGCGGACGGGGTCGAGGAGCCCGAAGTACCCGTCGAGCCCGAGGTGCCGGGGATGAACGGGGTGCCGGCGTCACCGGGGGTGAAGACCGGGCTCGAGCCGCCGGTGTCGGTCGGGCTGGTGTTGCCGGCCAGCCCGAAGCTCCCGAAGGCATTGACCGGGGGATCATCGTTGATGTTGACGGTGGCGCCGCCGAGGTCGACGTCGAGACCGCCGCCACCGGCCGGGACCCCGAGGGCGATGTCGCCGATCGGCAGCGCCGCGCCGGAGAGCTGGCAGTTGGCGGCGATGACGGCGTCATCGATGGCGGTCTTCAGCGGCTGGATGCTGGTCAGCTGGCTCCCGATCACCGCGGCCCCGAGCGCCGAACTGTCGATCCCGATCACCAGCGGGGAGATCTTGCTGGTGGCGCCGTTGCCGTCATGGGTGTTGGCGGTCAGGGTGACCACCGGCAGGTCGATGTGGAACCCGGTCGGGGCCAGCGCGGTGTTGACAATGCCGATCACGGTGGCCAGCTGGGCCGGAGTCGGGGCGGGCATCGCCACTCCGGCGAGCACCACCGACCCAATGGAGAACGATGCCGCCGAACTCGAGGCCGCTCCGGACTGCTGGCTGGCCTCCCAATGGAGCCCCTTGAGGACGACCAGCCCGCCCAACAACGAGATCTGGCCCACGTCGGCGGTGGAGCTGACGTCGCGGGTATTGCCCCCGACCACTTGGGCCACTGCCGTGCTGTCGAGACCGGACATGTCAAGGGCGCCGGCCACGTTGAAGTCGCCGCCCCGGGTGGTGGCGTTGGCCGACGGGGTCTGGGTCACCGAGGCCTGTTCGATGCCGGCGCCGGCGCCGGTCCCGTTGAAGGTGCCGGCCACCGTGAGGGTCTGGTTGGGGGGAGCGGTGTTGTTCTCCAGCGCGACCGGTTGGGGCAGAGCGGAGGCAGGCACGTCCGGCGGCTTGTTGCAACTGGCGGTGGTCAAGATGGTCCCGATCACCCCGAGGTTGAGGGTCTGGGAGGTGGCCCGGGCCAGGGCCTGCTCGTACTCGGCGTCCGCGGTGGACAGGGTGATGGTGTAACCGAGACCGGCGGTGGACGGCACCAGCTGCAGGGCGGAGGCGGTGGCGGTGGAAGTGCCCGGATAGAAGGCAGCGGTGTCGGCCGAGGCGCCTCCGGGAGAAGTGGCGATGAGGGTCAGGGTGGTGGCGGCGAACAGCACCAGGGCGACGGCGGTGCGTAGATAATTCCGGAGTCCCGATCTCTGTGGTCCGCCCCCGAGCTGCGACCCTGCGAGGCGCGATGCACGCATCACCGAGACTCTCCCCCTTCCCCCTGACACGATTTCCCCTCACTGTAGCTACGGGGAGAACGGTGTACCTGGCGGTAACTTTCGAAATGGCCTGATTTTCGGCCGTTTAGAACCGGTTCTACTGGTCGCCGGACGCCCGGCTCGGGGCCGGCTGCGGACCCCGCAACAGGCGCCCCGGGAGGGCCCCGGTGGCGGCGTCGTGGTCCCGGACCACCGTCCCCGACTTCACCGTGGCGATATACCCACGGGCCCGCTGGATCATGCGTTGGCCGGCGGCGGGGAGGTCGTAGACCAGCTCGGGGGCCTCGAGGGCCAGGCCCTCATGGTCGATCACGTTGACGTCGGCCAGATAGCCGGCGGCCAGTACCCCCCTGTCACCGAACCCGTAGAGCTGGGCGGTGCGGCGGGTCTGGAGGTGGACCACCTGCTCGACCGGGAGCTTCTCCCCCCGATGGCGGTCCCGGGCCCAGTGGGAGAGCATGAAGGTGGGCAGGCTGGCATCGCACAGCACCCCGCAGTGGGCTCCTCCGTCGCCCAGCCCGAGCACGGTGGCCGGGTGGATGAGCATCTCCCGGACGGCATCGAGGTTGCCGGCGGCGTAGTCGAGGATGGGCAGGTAGAGCAGCTCGTGGCCGTCGCGGGCCAGCATCAGGTCGTAGAGCACCTCCATCGGCGGGCGTCCCTCCCGGGCCGCCACCGCCGCCACCGCCGACTCCGGGGCCGGTTCGTAGTCGGGCGGGTCGCCCAACGGGAACAGCTTGTGCAGGCTGGCCAGCATCAGGGCCACGAATCCGCCCGGGGTCGGGTCCTCGGCCAGGATCGCCGCCCGCACCTCCGGGGTCCGCAGCCGGGCCACCCGCTTGGCCAGCGGCAGATCGGCGATCTCCGCGTACGCCCGGTGGTGGGAGAAGGGGTGGGTCTTCGACTCGAACCCGACCATCAGCGAGGTGGGCTTGCCCGCCACCTGGGGGACCAGCCAGGCGCCCTGGCGGTTGGCGGCCACCCCCCGGTCCACCCACTCGCGCCAGAGGTCGGGGGCGAAGTCGGGCTGGAGGACCTGGTAGGTGACCGGCACCCCGGCCCGGCGGGAGATCTCCGACATCCAGGCGAACTCGCCGTCCAGGTCCATCATGTCGCTGGCCAGGGAGAACACCCGATGGCCGGCCTTGCCCAGCGCCTCGCCGATGGCGATCAGCTCGTCGGCCGGGGCGTAGGTGCCGGCGGCCAGCTCCCCGTCCTTGGCCCGGTGGAGGATGGTCCGGGTGGTGGAGGCGCCGATGGCCCCCGCACCAACCGCCTCTTTGACCAGCGCCGCCATCTCCGCGATCTCCTCGGAGTTGGCCTCGTCGTTGCCCCGGCCCTCGCCGAGCACGAAGGCCCGCAGCGCGCCGTGGGGGACCATGGCGGCCACGTCGAGGACCCGTTGGGTGCGCTCCACCTCGTCGAGGTACTCGGGGAACGACTCCCAGTTCCAGCTCATCCCCTCGGCCAGGGCGCTGCCGGGGATGTCCTCCACCCCTTCCATCAACTGGATGAGCCAGTCGCGGTCGGCGGCCCGGGCCGGGGCGAACCCGACCCCGCAGTTGCCGGTGACCACGGTAGTGACTCCGTGCCATCCCGACGGTGACACCTCGGGGTCCCAGGTCACCTGGCCGTCGTAGTGGGTGTGGATGTCTACCCAGCCGGGGGTGACCAACAGGCCGTCGGCGTGGATCTCCCGGCGACCCTTTTCCTCGACGGCGCCCACCGCCACCACCCGGTTCCCGTCGATGGCGACGTCGCCGGTGAAGGTGGGGGCGCCGGTGCCGTCGGCGATGGTGCCTTCCCGGATGACCAGATCGTGCATTGAGGGCTCCTTTTTCTTCGGTCTCGTTTAGTTCGTGTCTGCGGTTCGTCTTTTGTCTGGTTCAGGCGGCGAGCTCACTCAACAAGGTGTCCCGCTTCACCCCGACGGGCGCCGCCGATGATGCAAAACCGCCCGGGTCGTTGAGCAGCGCGAACGCCCGGCCGATGAACTCGGTGTCGGCGAACAGCTGGTCGGGCAGCACCAACATGTTGAGCAGCCGCATCAGCCCCCGGGCCACCACCGGGTCGGGGACCGCCCCGAACATCACCTCGAGGACCAGAGCCCCCAGCCGCCGGTTGAACTGGTCGGCATCCGAGGCCGGGTCGGGGTTCACGCGTTGGGCATCGGAGAACACCGAGGCGTGGTACCAAGGCTCGACCTCCCGAGCCGAGGCCGCCTCATAGGCGACCGCCCGGGCGGCGGCGTCGGTCGGATGGGCGGCGAAGGCGTCGGCCAGCAGCGCCGCCTGGACCAGCGCCAGCGAAACGCCCCGGCCGTAAAACGGGTTGGTACAGGTGTGGGCGTCCCCCACCGCGTGGAAGCCGAGGACGGTGGGCTTCCCGTCGGGCCCGATGAAACTCCGGAGCCGGTTGACGAACCCGCCCATCGGCCGGACCTCGCCCAGCCCCGTCAGAGCACCCTCCGGTTCGAAGAAGTCGCGGGGTCCCGGCAGCAGCCGGCAGGCCCGGTCGAACTGTCCCGGTTGCAGCAGCGCCCGGCGCAGTTCGGGATCCTTGGCCCCGATGGCCAGGGTCAGCGACAGGGTGTCCCCGTCACCGGGAATGGCCAGGTACTTGACGAACCCGAGGTCACCGCCCAGCCGCGGGTTGAGCTCGGTGTCAGTCACCTGTCGGCGGTACCAGCGGGTGAGGTAGATCAGTTCGGTATCGGTGACCTGTTCGGGGACCTCGACCCCCAACGGCGCCAACCACTTCGGGACGTCCCCGCGCCGACCGGTGCAGGCGACCACCGAGCCGTGGACCACGGTGCCATCGTCCAACGTCACCCCCGTTACCTCGGCGATCCCGTCGGTTCTCTCCGCCGACAGCAGCCCTTCGACTCCGACCCCCGAACGCAACGTGATCCCGGGCTCGGCCAGAATCGCCCGGCGCAGCACCAACTCGAAGGTGGTGCGGCGCACGATCATGATGGTCAACTCGTCGTCGCTCGGATCCGACTCCTCCCACGAATCGAACGGGGAGATGGTCTCGATGCCGGACGCCAGCATCGACTCGTAGACGTCGGGGAACCGCTCGCGCAGCACCTTGGTCATCCGGGCCAGAAACCCATGGGTCTGGTGGGACTGGGGTGTCCCCCGACGCTCGGTGGCGAAGGCGGTCTCGGGGTCGGCGACCAGCGGGAGCGGATCTCGTTCGATCACCGTTACCCGGTGGCCGATCCGACCCAGGGCCAGGGCGGTGGCCATCCCGGCCACGCTTCCCCCGATCACCACAACGTCGCCAGCGGCGCCGTCGCCAGCTGTGTCTTCGACCGCCGAATCCGTCACCCGCGGCTCCGATCCACTCCTTGTTGATAACGGGCGTTGCCAACTGTAGAGTATGTCAACGCCCGTTGCCAAATGAGGAATCGATGACCCCGTCCGCCGCTTCCGCCCCGGCCAACACCGACGCCAACGAAGCCAACGCCGAGCCCGCCCCGCGCTCCTGGCGGGGCATCGCCCCCGATGACCGGCGCGCCGAGCGCCGCTCGATCCTGCTGGCCACCGCCTTCGAACTGTTGGGGACTGACGGCTGGCGGGGCACCACCGTCCGCCGGGTCTGCGAGGCCAGTCGGCTCAACCCGCGCTACTTCTATGAGAGCTTCGACGGGCTCGAGTCCCTGTTGCTGGCGGTGTTCGACGAGCTGATGGGACAGGTCAATGCCCTGACCACCGCCGCCCTGGCCGAAGCCGACGCCACCCCGATCGCCCAAGCCAAGGCCATCGTCGGGTCGCTGATGCGTTTCGTCACCGACGATCCCCGGCGGGCCCGGATCCTGTTCGTCGAGGCCCTGGGCGAGGAGCGGATGGGACGCCATCGCCTCGACACCCTCCACGCCACCGCCCAGGTCATCGACGGGTATGCCCGCCGACAGTGGGGTGGGCCCACCCAACCGGACCGGACGACCATGGTCGCCGCCCATCTGTTCATGGGCGGGCTCAGCGAGCTGGTGATCGCCTGGCTCGACAACAAGCTCGACGGCAACCTGGATGAGCTCATCGACGACACCGCCGCGTTGATGGTGTCGCTCATGGCCAGTGCCGCCGAGCGGGCCAGTGCCGGGTCTCCTTCGACGACCAGATAGGACGCACCCATTGAGTGGAACCAGAGGGGGGACCCGGCGCCGAACCACCCGGCTCCCGGTGAGGTTGACAGCCACCCTCATCACCGCGGTCGCTCTCCTCGCCGCCCCCGCAGTTGCGTCAGCCGACGCCGCGACGACCGGACCGCCACCACCCATCACCCTGATCGCCTCGCCCACCGGCCAGGGCACCGCCTGCACCCAGAGCACACCCTGCTCCCTCACCACCGCCCAGCAACGAGCTCGCGCCCTCGACACCGACATGCACAGCGACATCGTGGTGACCCTCGAGGACGGCACCTACGACGTCTCCCAGCACACCCTCGCCTTCGGGCCCCAGGACTCCGGCACCAACGGGTTCCAGGTCGTCTACACCGCCGCCCCCGGAGCCCATCCGATCCTCAGTGGCGGGCGACCCCTGACCGGCTGGCACCTCGCCCCCGGCTCGACCACCACCTGGACGGCTTCGGTGCCGGCCGGCTTCGACACCCGCCAGCTCTACATCAACGGGCAGAGCGTCCCCCAATCCCAGGGACTGCCGGCAGGATTGTTCGTCCAGACCCCGACCGGGTTCATCACCACCGCCACCTCGATGGCGTCCTGGAAGGACCCGTCATCGATCTCGGTGGTCTTCGCCGGCGGCAACGGCGCCTGGACCCAACCCTCCTGCCCCTTGACCTCCATCACCTCGGTCGCCATCACCGTGGCCCAACCCTGTTGGTCCAACCTCCACCTCCCCGAGCTCGGCAGCCAGCAGGTCGCCTGGGTCTACGGGCCCCAGGGCGGGTTCGGGGGCCTCTCCCCGCTGGCGCAACCGTCGTTCTTCCAGAACGCCGCCGAGCTGCTCACCCCCGGGCACTGGTCCATCGACACCACCTCCCACCAGATCTTCTACATGGCCACCGCCGGCCAGAACCTGGCCACTGCCTCGGTGGTGGTCCCGGTCCAGTCGACCCTGGTGGACGTGGCCGGCACCCTCGCCGCCCCGGTGCACGACCTCACCTTCTCCGGGCTGCAGTTCTCCTACGGCACCTGGACCGCCCCCGACTCCGCCAACGGCTTCGCCGAGATGCAGGCCGACTGGACCCTTACCGGGCCCAACGCCGCTGCCACCCAGGGCACGTGTACGTACTCGACCCCGGCAGGAAGCTGCCCGTATGCGTCGTGGACCCGTACTCCGGCCAACGTCGTGCTCTCCGCCACCCACCACGTGACCATGGAGGGCGACACCTTTACCCATCTCGGCGGCGCCGGCCTCGATGTGGAGTACGGCAGCCAGGGCGATGTCATCACCGGGAACGAGTTCACCGACATCGCCGCTTCCGGTATCCAACTCGGGAGCACCAACGACCCGCTGCCGTCAGCGATCGGAGCTGACAACCGCGAGATCAACTCCGGGAATGTCATCACCGACAACCTCATCCACCACGTCGCCATCCAGTACCTCGGCGGCATCGGGATCTGGGTCGGCTACTCGCAGCACACCACCATCTCCCACAACCAGATCGATGACGTTCCCTACACCGCCATTTCCATCGGCTGGGGCGGTTGGCACAGCGACCTGCTCAGCCCGAACAACGATCCCAATGTGAACACCGGAAACCAGATCACCGACAACCTGATGTTCAACTACATGCAGACCTTGGGCGATGGTGGCGCCATCTACACCAACGGCGGCCAGGCCCAGGGATTCGCCGACGAGTTGGTGATGTCGGGCAACGTGGCCTACAACGGGACCAACACCGACTTCAGTCTCTACACCGATACCGGCAGCCAGTTCATTTCCGTCGCCGACAACGTCGTCTACGACCAGCCGGTCGACTCGTTCTCCACCGGCGGCTGCCACACCGTCGGTCACATCCGGGTGACCGGCAACTACTTCAGCCAGCTCGGCCCGCTGTATCCGTGCTTCCCGGTCGCCGATGTGGTCACCTCGTCTACCCATCTGATCTGTACCGACCTGCCGCCCAGCCAGGCCCCCGACGCGCTGCTCTCCTCCGCCGGCATCGAACCCGCCCAGCGGTCGCTGCTGGCCCGCCAGCTCCCCAACGTCGACCTGGTGGGGCCGTCCACCCTGCCGCTCAGCGGCGGGCAGATCCTGGTCAGTGGCAGCGGCTTCGACGCCTCCACCTCGGTCAAGTTCGGGACCAAGCCGGCCACCTCGGTGAAGGTGCTGTCCGGCAACTACCTGCTGGCCACCTCGCCGCCGGGATCGGCCACCGTGCACCTGTCGGTCACCACCGGAGCCGGAACCAGCACGCCGACCTCCCTCGACCAGGTCAGCTACTCAAGTTCGCCTCCACCCTGCCTGCCGTTCGTCGGCGGCGGGCTCTCCACCTCGCTCATTCCCTAGTTCGAGCCGGCGTCGAGGGAACTCGGCCGCGATCGTCAGGCTGGCCAGGAAGGCTTTGACCCGGCTCCACTAACTGGAGCTCTGCCGGGTCAACCTCGGTCGGGCTGTCGCCCGGGCTCACTCCTGTTTCGGGAAGAGCCGAGGCGCGGTCTTCGATGGATCCGATCGGTGGCCCGCTCGCCTTCTACCTTTTCGATTGGCCGGCCCGGTGCCGGAGCGCGTCGATGGCGACCTTGATGGATTCTTCGACCGTTTGGTTCGCGGTTCGGGCGGGTCGGGGTCAACCCCGGGCGGGATCCACTGCCAGTTGCCCGGTCCTCCGGCCAGGGTGAACCCCCCATGGTGGCGGAGGTCGTGGTGATGGCTGCAGAGCTTGGCCAGGTTCCACATCGCCGTCGGGCCGTTGTCTCGGACTTCCACGATCCGGTGGTCGATCTCCAAGCCGGTGACCGCATCGCAGCCAGGGACCACACAGGTGGCATCCCGTTCGTCGAGGGCCCGTCGGAGCGCGGCGGGGATGGCCCTTCCCATCTTGGTGATGGTGGTGACGTCGATCCCGTTGGTGATGACCAGTTCACAGAGGGCGTCCCCCATGAGCTCTCGGGCCCTATCCACCGGGATGGGGCCGACCCCGGGTATCTCGCAGATCCCACCCGGGCCGACCACCCCGGTTCGCAGGGCGTCGAGGTCGACCCGGACATGGACGAGGGCCCGGGTGCCCCTGGATCCCTTGGTGCCCGGCTGGCCGTCATTGGAGGTCTGGTCGTCCGAGCGTCGGCCGGTGGAGCGGGCCGGGTCCCGGGTGACCAACGCCACTAAGGCATCGGCGGCATAGGCATCGGGGGACTCTTTGACCCCCGCCCGCCGGGCCCGGTGGAAGACCCGGTCGGACTCCAGCTGCAAGGCCGCCTTGAGGGCGGCCCCGGCGTCGGGGGTGAGCCGGGCATCGAGGCGGAACGCCCCGGTCTCGGTATCGGTCCAGGTCCGACAGGACCGGTCCCGGTGGATGGCGTCATAGCGGGCCTTGGCGTCTTGCCTGGACCGTCCTTGGGCCTTGGCCCGTTGACACCGCTCCCGGTTCTGGCGGGCGGTGTCCCCCTCGGCCGTGGCCACCAGTTCGTCTTCGGCCTCCGGGTTGACCCGTACCGCCCCGGCGATGGCCTTGGCCTTGGACCGGGAGAGCTTCCCGCCCCGGTAGGCGGAGTCCATCCCCGGATGGGTGGCGAGGGAGTCCCCGAGGGACAGCACCTCGATGGCCTCCCCGAGACTCTCCCCGGTGACCTCCGCCAGCCAGTGGGCCGGGGTCCGGTGACCGCCCCCCTGATGGCAGTTGGCATCGGCGGCCCGGCGGGCGGCCAGGGTCTTCCCCGCCGCACACAGCCGCTCCCCCTTGGCGAAGACACCGACCAACTCCGAGGCGTCCCCTCCGGAATAACGGCCGGGCTCGAAGGACTCCACGAACGAGGCGATGGCGGCCAATGCCTGGTTCAGTTCGGTGGTGGTGGATTGCTCGGTGGCCAACGCCATGAACACAGGATGACACGGGGGTGTATCAAGGCGATCGTGGGGCGAGCCTTACCAGGGACGATGGCGATCCGAGTCGGACACCGGACTCCAAGTCAGCCCGCTTCGAGGATCTCCGCCGCCGCCCGCTGGCCGGATCGGACGGCGCCGTCGATGGCCCCGTGGGAGACGGTGGAGGTTTCGGTTCCCGCCCAGTGCACCCGGCCAACCGGCTCACGCAGGAGCGGCCCGTAGCGAGTGAGGATCCCGGGGGGAAGATGGGCCATCGAACAGCCCCGGGACCACTCCTCGGTCCACCAGGCCGTCTCGATGAACTCGACAGGTGAAGCGGCCTCGGGACCGAAGCGGGCAGACAGAGCGTTGAGTACCGCTCGCCGGCGCTCGGCAGCCGGGAGGGCGTCGACCCGTTGGGCCACCGGCCCGAAGGTGAACGAGGCGATGACCCCGGGGGTGCCCGACATCGGCGAGGCGTCCAGGGTCACTTCGGCGGCCGACCCCGGTTCCGCGCTCTGACCGCTGAAGCCGTCGTCCCGCCAGAACGGCGCGTCGTAGACCACCATCGTCTTGGTTTCGATCCCGCCCACCGCGCTCTTGTACAGCGTCAGACGATCGTCGGAGAGCACCGGATCGAATGCGATGTCGAGGGTCAGCGCCGGAGGCGTGGCCACCACCACGCGAGACGCGGTGACGGTGAGCCCGTCGGCGTCGATTACCACCCGGTCGCGCTGCTGGCTGACCGATCGCACCGGCGTGCTGAGGTGTACCCCGTCACCCAAGGTCTGGGCGATCCGTTGGGCGATCGAACCGGCACCACCGTCGACCATGTTCTCCTGGCTGCCACCTTCAATGGAGAACAGCGTGTTGATGCTCCCGTGGGCGCGCACCAACTGCAACAGGTGCAGGAACGAGACCTGGTTCAGGTCGGCGGCGAACAGGCCCCGCACCGCCATTTCGAACAGGTCTTGGGCGATGGGGGTACGGATCCGGGTGCGTTCCAGCCACCAGGCGATCGATCGGTCGTCCCACTCCCGGGCCCGCTTCGCCGTCCAGGGCATATCCACCGGGACCTGTTTGGACAGCCGATCCAGCCGAAATTGGGCCAAGGCGATGGTGGCCACCGCCAGCGGGCTGATCTTCGGGATCAGGCCGGTGTAGCGGCGGGTGCGCCCGTCACCGAGCAGGAGATGGGAACCCTTCACGTAGGTCTTGTAGGTGGAGACGCCGACATCCCGGGCCAGACCGAAGATGGCGTCGTGCTGGGGAGCCAACCAAGCGCCACCCCGGTCGATGGAAGACCCACCGGCGAGCCCCTGGGTCCAGATCCGACCGCCGACCCGGTCGCGGGCCTCGAGCACCGCCACCGTCTTCCCGGCCTGGCTGAGATCCCTGGCGGCGGTCAGGCCTGCATATCCAGCGCCAACCACGCACACGTCGGCGTCGATGTTGGCCATCGCCACGCTGCCCTCCCTACCCCGAAGTGAAGGCGTCGAGGAAGTCCCTCCTCCACCGGTCGAGCGCCGCCTTGCTCTCATCGGATTCCGGCGTCTTGCCCAGCCGGACCATCAGCAGGTCGTGGGCCGGACAGATCAGGATCGACTGTCCCTCGTACCCTGCGGCCCGGAACGTGCCGAGCTGGTCGCCGGCCAACCCCCACCAGTGGGCGCCGTAGGGGACGCCGTCCTCGTCCTCGGACACCATGGTGCGGGCGTAGTCGACCCAACCTTCGGGGAGGAGCCGGGTGCCGTCCCATACCCCGTCCCGCAGGTACAACAGCCCGAACCGGGCGTAGTCCCGGGCGGTGGCCATCACGTTCGACGACGCAATCCAGGTCCCAGTCGGGTCGAACTCCGGCTCGGCACTGGCCATCCCGATGGGCCCGAACAGGCGCTCGGACAGGAACCTCCGGAAGGGCTCGCCGGCCCCCACCACCCGGGCCACCATCCTGGAGATGAGGTTGGACGTCCCCGACGAGTAGTTGAACCGCGAACCCGGTGGGACGGCCAGCGGCCGATCGGCGGCGAAGTGGGCGACGTCGGACTGGCCGGACCCGTACAGCATGTCGATGACATCCGAGCCGCTGGCATCCTCGTAGACCTCGGCCCAGTTGAGACCGTCGCGCATGGCCAGCATCTGGCGCAGGGTGATGGCTCCGCGGGGGTCTCCGGGTGCCGACCACTCGGGAACGTCGGCGGGGGCGTCGGGGTTGAGCCGGCCCTCGGCCACCAGCATGCCCACCACCGCGTGGAGCATCGACTTGGCCATCGACCAGCTGATGAGACGGGAGTCGGCCTCGACCGGATCGGGCGGGCGGTCGAAGTGGGCCAGCTCGCCGGCGTAGCGCTCGAACACCAACCGGCCACGGTGGACCGCCAGCACCGCGAAGGTCACCCCCAGCAGGCCCCCGTCGTTGGCGAACATCCGGTCCATCAACCCATCGAATTGCACCCCGGAGGGGAGCGTGCCCGTCGGCCACTCGGTGGTCGGCCACGGCACCCCGGCGGGCTGGGCGGGCAGGGCCACCAACTCCATCAGCCGTGATTGATCGACAGCGCCCATCGTCCTCCCCCTCGCCCGATCGACCCCCGACCCGATCGTCGCTACGTTGACGAGATGAGTTTGTCACAGGCCTCCCTCCCGTTGTCCGGCCAGGTGGCGCTGGTCACCGGCGCTGCCCGTCCCCGGGGGATCGGCCGGGCCACCGCCGTCCAACTGGCCCGATCCGGAGCCGACATTGCCTGTCTGGACATCGCCCGGCCCTACGAAAACGCTCCGGCCCACGGCACCGCCAGCCCCAGTGACCTCGATGAGCTGGCCGACGAGCTCCGCGCCCTGGGGGCGAAGGTGGCCACCGCGGTGGCCGACGTGTCGGTCGAAGAAGAGGTCGAAGCGGCGGTGGCCAAGGTCAGCGAGGAGCTGGGGACCGTCACCCTGGTGGCCAATGTGGCCGGCGGCAGCGGACCCGGGTTCGGACTCGGGCCCCTCCTGAACGTTCCGGTCGAGGAGTTCCGGCGGGTGCTCGATGTGAACGTCGTCGGCACTTGGCTGGTGTCCAAGGCGTGCGCTACCCAGATGATCGCCGCCGACCAGAAGGGACGGATCTGCAACGTCTCCAGCCAGGCCGGGAAGCGGGGGTTCCCGTTTCTGGGCGCCTACTGCGCGGCGAAGGCGGGCATCATCCTGCTGACCCAGACCATGGCCGCCGAGCTCGGGCCGTCGGGCATCTCGGTCAACGCGGTATGCCCTGGCACCGTCGACACCGACTTGATCAACAAGGACTCGCTGTTCGAGCAATTGATGGGTGGACCCGACGGGCTGGCGGCCTTCATCGCCCGGGAGATCCCCTTGGGCCGGTTGCAGAGCGCCGAGGAGATCGCCGCTGCCATCTGCTGGCTTCTCTCCGACGATGCCCGAGGCGTCACCGGGGAGGCGTTGAATGTCAGCGCCGGACAGACCATGGTGTAGGCATGCCGATTCTCGAAGCCCGCCATGATCTCGCCCATCCCGTCGAAGGCGATACCGCCTGGAGCGAGTCCTACTACTTCAACGCCTTCGATCCGGGTACCGACTCGGGCTTCTTCACCCGCATCGGGGTCCGGCCCAACGAGGGGACCATGGACGTCGGACTGTCGGTGTGGCTTCCCGGAGGCGGTCTGGCCGAACACCGGGGAGTGAAAGAGCAACACGAAATGGTCGACACCGTTCTCGAGGTGGGTGGGGTTCGCTACGAGATGCTCGAGCCCCTCCAGTCATGGCGCCTGACCGCCGACACCGATATCCCGACCCGGGACACCACCCCGGGGGCGGAGTCCACCCACACCGCCCATGTGGCTCTCGACGTCCGCTTCGACGCAGTGACCCCGGCCATCGGCACCGACGGACAGCCCCGGGGTACCCGTTCGAAAGAGGCGGCCGCGGCGGCCGGCACGGTGGGTAAGGGCCACCTCGAGCAGGCCGGCCGGTGGACCGGGTGGCTGGAGGTCGACGGCGTGCGGTCGGAGTGGAAGGACGCTCACGGCAACCGCGACCGGTCGTGGGGTCCCCGACGCTGGGGCGGGCCGAAGATGTGGCGCTGGTTCAGCATCAACGTGGGCGAGGACATGCACTTCGGCGGGATCCGGCTCGGCACCGAGGCCGGTGATCTGCACCGGGGTTGGGTATGGAACGGCGACCGGGCGACGAGCGTCGCCGAGTGGCGGCTCCGCACCGAGCTCGAGGACGACGGGTACACCCACCGGGTGGTCCACATGCAGGTCCTGGACAAGTCGGACCGTACCTACGACCTGCGCGGCGACGTGATGCGGGTGGCCGATATCGGGCAGGGCCGGGGCACGGTGGTCAACGAGGGGTTGGCCCGTTGGACCTACGAGGATCGCACCGGCTACGGGATCTGCGAGTACCTGCATCAGCTGGACGACAGCGGCAAGCCGGTCGTCCCCGTCGACTGAAGGTGAGCGCCGCAACCGACGACGTCGCCGATACATTGGAAGCCTTGCTGGGGGGCCGGGTCGAGAACCTCCGGCGCCTGTCGGGAGGGGCGTCACGGGTCACCTCCTCCTTCGACCTGATCGATCCCGGCGGCGTAATCCGACCCCTGATCATCCAGCAGGACCGGGGCGACGGCGCCACCCAGAACGGCTCGGTGAGCGCCGAAGCCGAGTTGCTGGCGGCCGCTCACCGAGGCGGGGTGCCGGTCCCCGAGGTGGTGGCCTCCGGGGAAGGAGAAGGTCTCGGCCGCCGATGGTTGGTGGTCACCCGGGTGGAGGGGGAGACCATCCCCCGCAAGATCCTCCGGGATCCCGAGTGGGAACAGGCTCGACAGCTGTTGACCGCCCAGTGCGGCCGGGCCTTGGCCGCCATCCATGCCATCGAGCCGCAGTCGGTTCCCGGTCTCAGCGCCACCGATCCCTTGGCCGATCCGTTGCCGTTGTTGGACGCGCTGAGCGAGGTGCGTCCTGCCCTCGAGCTCGGCGCCCGTTGGCTCGATGCCCACCGGCCGGCCGCCGGACCGCCCCGGACCGTGCACGGGGACTTCCGTCTCGGGAACCTGCTGGTGGGCCCCGACGGCCTGCGGGCGGTCCTCGACTGGGAGCTGGCCCATCGGGGCGATCCGGTGGAGGACATCGGCTGGCTCTGCGCTCCGGCCTGGAGGTTCGGAGGGGCGGCGAGAGTCGGTGGGTTCGGGGATCTGGGCGTCCTGCTCGAGGCGTATGAGGCGGCGGGCGGCCGAGCCGTCGATCCGGCCGAGGTGGTGTGGTGGGAGGCCTACGGCACCATGAAGTGGGCGGTGGTCTGTAGTTTGCAGGCCTCCGCCCATCTGAGCGGGAGCACCCGGTCGGTGGAGCTGGCCGCCATCGGGCGGCGCATCTGTGAGAGCGAGTGGGACCTGCTGGCGTTGATGGGCATCGAACCCGACGAACTGGTGGGCGCAGAGCCGGAACCGGATCGGAGCCCAGCGACAACGGCTCCCTTCGGTCGACCGACGGCGATGGAGTTGGTCGAAGCGGTCTCCGAGTATCTCGAGTCGGGGGTGATGGAGAAGAGCACGGGGAGGGTGGCCTTCGAAGCCCGGGTAGCCCGCAACGCCCTCCAGATCGCCGAGCGGGAGATGCGGTTGGGCCCGGCAATCGGCAGAGACCACGCCGGCCGACTGGCGGGTCTGGGAGTGGACAGCGACCGGGAACTCGTCGCCGCCATCCGCGCAGGCCGATTCGATGACGACTGGCAACGGGTGGGAAGGGTCCTGGCCGCTTCGGCCCGTGATCAGTTGCGGGTGGCCAATCCTTCGTATCTGGAGCGGCCACACCCGTAGGGCCCGCCAACGGGATGGCTGAGAGAGACTGCAACCGTGCGCAAGCAGTACCACTTCTGGCCCGGTGAGCAGGGTCTCGACGCCTGGGACGTCGATCGACTGGTCCGGCTGAGCGCCGGGCTCCCGGTCGAACAGATTCCACTGGAATCGATCGACGAGGTCGACTCGGTCTACTGGTTCACCGACGAGCTGGCGCCCACCGTCCGAGCCGTCGTGGAGCACACCCGACTGATCCAAGAGGTCGACACGTCGTATCCGATCATCCTGGGCTCCGACGGACGGGTGATGGACGGGATGCACCGGGTGGCCCGGGCCGTCCTGGAGGGGCGCTCGACGATCGCGGCGGTGCGATTCGAGACGTCACTCGAGCCCGACTATCGCAACTGCCGCCCCGAAGATCTTCCCTATTGAGTTTCGAGTGGTCCAACAGCAAATCGCGGTCAGCTGGAAGGCGCCAAGGCGATGAGGTCATCCGCCTCGGCCTGGATGGCGTCGGCCAGGCCCGGCAGGTCCTCAATCAGGGCGGCATCGGCACACAGGCCGAAGCCGAGCTGGCCGGCGTAGGTGACGGCCGCCACCCGAAGCGCATGGCGTTCGGCGATGTCGGCGAGATCGTGGATGGTCTGCACGGGTCGGCCGACGACGGAGACAGCCTTCCGCGGGCCAGGAACGTTCGACACGTTGACGGCGAACTCCCTGGGGTCCATCAGGAAGCGGTCGCAGACCTGGCGCAGCCGGGGCGACACCCGGGACAACGCCGCCAACGCCCGGTCCATCTCCTGGGCGTCGTGCCGTGTCTTTCTGATCGCCGACTCCTGGCGGATGAGCCGGATGCGGTCGGCCGGGTCGGGCTCCCCGAGGGGAAGGCCGAGATAGAAGAAGGAATCGCGATTGCCCAAGGTGTCGGTGGCATCGTGCATGCTCACCGGCACCTTGACCCGCAGGTCGTGGAGCGATTCATTGCCACCCTTCTCCATCCAGCAACGCAATCCACCGGTGACGCAGGCAAGCACCGCATCATTGACCGTTGCCCCCGCGACGCTGCGGGCGCTGAGTCGGAGGGGGTTGAGTTGCACGGTGGCGAACGCCACCGAGCGCTGGGCGCCGATCTGTCCATCGAAGGGCGACGGGCCGCGGTCACGACGGAACTCGCGTTCGAGGAAGCCGACCAGGTTCTGACGGTGCCGACGATGGTGGAGCTCGGCGGTCGCGGTGGCCCGGGCCGCCGCTGACGCTGACGCTGACGCTGACGCCAGGGGTGTCGGCCCGGTGCCCACATCCCACAGCAGTGCGGTGGCGAAGCGCACCGCGGTCTGGCCGTCGGCCAGGGCATGGTGCACCCGCCATACCAGCACCCGGCTCCCGTCCTCGAGGGGGCCGAGCACGTCGATCCGCCAGAGCGGGCGGCTGCGATCCAGGCGCTGGGCGAAGAGCTCGGCGATCTGGTGGTTGAGATCGGCGGTGGTCAGGGAGTTCGGCCTGGTGGCGTCGACGACGTGATCTTCGAGATGGAAGCCGGTGTCGGGTACCCACGCCGGGGCACCGGGAGGGCCGCCCAGCCGGCGGGTCAGAGAGGGGAGGGCGGCGATCCTGGCTTCCAGCGAGGCCCGGAGATCGTCGACGGACAAGGTGGGACCCACCACGATCACCTTTCCGACGTGGCCGACCACCGTCGGACTCTCCTTGGAGAGGATGGCGAGGTCTTCGTCGGTAAGGGCCTCACTCTCCGGCCCGGACGCGGATATCACCATGCGCTCAGGCGTCGAGGCCGTCGGTACTGGCCGGGACGTCGACGGCGTGCTCTTGGAGGGCGGCCAGCGGCACGATCTCCAGGGCCCGCTCGTGGGTGGAGGCCAGCACCACGTAGGCGGCCGCCCCGTCCTGGTGGGCCCGCAACCAGTTGGCCGCGGTCACGCACCAGCGGTCCCCGGGGACCAGGCCGGGGAACCCGAATCGGGGCATCGGGGTGCTCAGGTCGTTCCCGATCCGTTGCTGGTGCTCGAGGAATTCGGCGGTCACCACCGCGCAGATGGTGTGGCTGCCCAGGTCCTCAGGACCGGTATGGCAACAGCCGTCCCGAAAGAATCCGGTCACCGGGTCGTTGCCGCAGGCCTCCAGCGGGCCGCCCAACACGTTTCGATCTTCCATGGGGGCAGTATCTCTCAAGATCCCTGCTCAAGACGGGTCGAGGCGAAAGTGCCACCATCCCGGCACGGCAAACCAGAACCTGCCACACTCTTGCTGCAGGAACCGGATCGGCGGCTTCTTGGGCAGGCACCAGAGACAACCCACTGAAATCCGAAACCCCTTGGGAGGGACCAAATGACAGACGTTTCGCCACCGCCCCCACCACCACCACCACCGCCTGGAGGCGGACTCCTGACGCCGTCGGGACCCTCACCCATCACGATGGACCTCGATGCACCGCTCGAGGTGGCCAACTGGCGGGTGATCGGCAACCCGATCATGGCGATTCCCCACTTCTTGTACCTCTTCGTGCTCCAGATCGTGATGGGCGTGATCACCGTCATCGCCTGGTTCTCAATTCTGTTCACCGGTGAGTATCCGGAGTCCATGTACGACTTCGCCGCCGGCGTTATGAGGTACCAGTGGCGGGTCAGCACCTTCTACTTCTTCATGCGGGAGCCGTATCCGGAATTCGGGGTGAAGGGCACCCTGGCCGATCCGGGAGGCGACCCGGCGACCTTCTCCATCTCCGAGTATCCGCGGAATCTGAGCCGGGGGCTCATCTTCATCAAGTGGCTACTGGCGATCCCCGCATTCGTCGTCCTGTTCGTCTACATCCTCGGGGTCTACGTCGCGATGATCGTGGCGTTCTTCACGGTGCTCTTCACCGGCAAGTGGCCAGAGAATTGGAGGGCGTACACCATTCGGGTCATGCGTTACGCCTACAAGGTGAACCTCTATTACAACCTGATGACCGACGTCTACCCAGGTTTCACCGTCGAGTAAGAGGTGCGGCTCCTAGCGGCCGCCGCGAAGTGATGATGGCGGACCCTTCGGGGCCCGCCATCATTTTTTCCGAACTCGGCCGGCGGGCGGCATCGAACCGCCCACTGTGTTTGTCCGATTCCGCCGGATCTGCGAGCATGCGCTCGGTGGGGAACCCTTTCTTCGAGACGACGTCAGTTCGCCCGACGGGCTCGGAGGGCAGCTATGAGGGGTCCATCGACGAGTCGTGGAACCTCCGGCCGCTCCCCCAGGGCGGCATCGTCACCGCTCTGGCTCTGCGGGCGATGAGCGATGCCCTCGACGATCCGACCCAACGACTTCGGACATTGCATACTGCGTTCATTGCCCAGGTGGCGGCGGGGGACGTCAGCGTCGAGGTGGATCTGCTGCGGCGGGGCCGGACCATGTCCCACCTGCGGGCCGAGGTTGCCAACGTCGGCGCCAAGCGTGGCCATCTCACCACCGGCGTGTTCGGGTCGACCCGGGAGGGTTTCGCCTTCACCGATCTGGCACCCCCAGAAAACGTTCCGCCCCCGGGGGACTGCGCGTCATACCGCGACCCGGTGCCGGAAGACGTCGATTTCGAGCCCATGCCATTCTGGGAAAAGCGGGTGGAGGGAAGGCGGGCACGGGGGCATCGCTGGGACGAGGACTGGGTTCCCGACCGCGCGGAGGCGGCCACCTGGTACCGGTTCGACGAGCCGCCATTCCTACCAGACGGGACGATTGATCCGCTGGCTCTGGTGGTACTGATCGACACCATGCCAGGCGCGATCGGCGAGAAGATCGGCCGGCAGGATCGTCCCTGGTTCGCTCCGAGCGTCGACCTGACGGTTCACCTCCTCGATGACTGCCGCTCCTCGTGGGTCCTGGCTCACAACCGGGCCCGGTATGCCGGCGACGGGTATGCCTCGGCGGACATGGCCCTGTGGGACTTCGGGGCCAACCAGGCCGACCCGCCTCGACTGGTGGCGTACGCCACTCAGGTCTCCCTGTTCACCTTCCTCGATTGAAACTCGTGCCCCACCGAGAGGAGCTCGCCCTCATGCTCGACAGCCATACCGACGAGGGCATCCCGCGATGACTGATGCCAGCGTGGTGGTGGGAGGCGCTTCCGGGATCGGCGCGGCCGTCGCCGCGGCACAGCGCGCAGCCGGCCGGGCCGTAGTGGTTTGGGACATCGCCAAACCGAATGACGTTGTCTGCGACATCCGCGACCCGGAGCAAGTTGGCGCAGCCATGGCCGACACCGTCGAACGGGTCGGCGCACCGGATCAAGTCACAGTCTCGGCCGGGATAGGCCACGCTGGACCACTCCTCGACCTCGCGCCGGACGAGTGGGATCGGGTCATGGCCGTCAACGCCCGGGGTCCCTGGCTGGTCATGCGCGCCGCCGCGCGAGTGATGATCGACGCCGGGCTTCCAGGATCCATCGTGGTCACTTCGAGCATCAGCTCACGGCTGGCTGATCGGACCATGGGGGCATACTGCTCCTCCAAGGCCGCCCTCGACATGCTGGTGAAGGTAGCGGCCCGCGAATGGGCACCCCACGGCATCCGGGTCAACGCCGTGGCTCCGGGAGTTACCGACACTCCCATGATCGGTGGGGCACCGCTCGGGACTGGGTTTCTGAAGGAGGTGGCCGGCCGTACGGCTCTCGGTCGGATCGGCGAACCCGCCGACATCACCGAGGCCGTGCTCGCCCTCCATCAACTCAACTGGGTTACCGGCAACATCCTGGATTGTGACGGCGGTCTGTCGCTGCACAGCCCAATCGGCCCGTTCTGATTCACCCGGTTACCGGCGAAGATCACGGCTGTCGCCTGGCTGCCCGACGCTTCATCCAAGCGAGCAGCGGGAACAGAACCATCAGCGGCCAGATGATCGCCTCCTGCGCGTCGATGGTGCGGACCTTGAGGGCGATGATGAAGCACCCACCGCAGATGGCACCGAGGAACGCTTCCTTGAAGAAGATGGCGAGCGTCGCGGCAGGCCCGAGTCGCACCACCGTCCGGCTGCCGTCTCTATTTCTCTTGGTGTAATACCGGCTGTATCTCATGGCCGGATCAGCTCGGTGACGCCGTGGGGGTTGGGAACGCGGCAAGGTGGATGAGGCACTTTTCATAGGAGAGTCCGATCCCGGCGATCTCCCCGTGCAGGAGAATCTCGTCACCAAGACCCACTCCCTTGCCGGCGTCATGTCCTGAGGCATCGACTTGGGCCAGAAAGCGCTCGATGGCACTGACCGAGGCGGAATCCGACCCGGGCGACTGGGCATCGAGGGCATGCCCGGCGACGATGCCACGCAGGTATTTGTCCAACGTGGCGGGCTTGTCGAAGAGGTCCAAGCCGATCACCCGTTCGCCGATGGTGCAGACCACCCCAATCTGGTCCGGAAGGGACTTGACCTTGTCGAGTTGGTCGGCGATACGAACTTCGACCTCCTCTTGGACATCATCGAGCGCGGATGTCCCCGAGTAGACATCATGGGCCATTGACTGACGGGCGACCTCGTCCCACACACGCCCCTGGTCCGACTGCCTGCTGGGGTTTGGGCCCATTCGCGGCTCGAGATTCGCAATCTTGGTGGCCCGGAGCGACCCCGGAGCATGCTTGCTGGACTCCGAAACCGTTCGCCTCATCCCCCAGCGGCCGGCTTCGACGCAAGAAACCGGCACAACGATTCTGGCGTGGGGCGGGCAGAGCACCGTCACGTTCATGGTGCGGTTCTGGTCGCCGCCGACAAGCATCTCGCCCTCCACCAGGAGGATCGGAACGTCAGCGTTGTTGGTGATCGCCAGAGACGGCACTTCCGGGGGGTCGAGCTCGCTCACCTCGATCAATCCGGCTTCAAATGCTTCCGGCCCGGTCAGGAAGGCCGGACCGACCTTGTTCGCACTGGTGATCGGGAAGACACTCAGCCCACCGATTTCGACCTGATTGCCAACCTCTACCTCGATGTCAAACATCCTCATGGTCTGGCTCCTTTGCCATTGCTTCTTGTAACCAGTATGGGCAGAGGGTGTGACAGTTACATGGGTGTGATTTGCGCATGGCGACAAATTTCGGGTGACACTTCTACAGCTGTCGTGATGAAGCGGTCGTCTGGCCCGGGAACCTCGACGACCTCTTCTGGACGCGCCAGAATTCCCGCGGGTACGTCGTCAATTTCTACCGGAACCCGACAGCCGACTACTTGTTGCTTCATTGGGCCGACTGCTACACGATCAACGGAACTCAGTCGCCATGGACAACGGTGGGTTACATAAAAGTGTGCTCGCCGACCATCGCCGCGCTAGAGGAATGGGCGAGCTCCGGTATCGGCGGCGGCGTCCTCCAGAAGTGCGAGAAATGTTGGGCCTAGCGAGTCACGGCGTTAAGACCAAGCTGAAGAGTGCCGAGCTGCTTCGGCCACAACCTCCACCTGTTGCGGAGTAAAGATCGTCCGGTGGCCCACGAGCCAGTTGACCAGGCTGCGGCGAGGAACCACGTGGACGGCGCCATCACCAGGCTGTGACTTCACCGTAAGTCCTTCGTGGGCTCCGACGACCGCGACGACCGCAATGGCCGGGACCGCGAATCCTGCCAACTCAGTGAGAGTCCGAGTGGCCCGCACAGCTTCATGCCGAGCATCGCGCACGTATGGGTGCTTGGTCCCGTTGACCATGAAGGTGTCGCCATCAACCCAGATAGTGGCTCCCGGATGGTGCTTGGTGTTCATGATGAAGACTCCGCCGCCGCCCACCACTACGTGATCAATATCTGAGGCGTGGGAGCCAGCAGGCAGCGAGTGGAAGACGCGCCAACCAGTGGGAAGTTTGGCCAGCTGATTTGCAACCTGCTCCTCGCCATCGGAACCCACCCGGGACGAGTGATTCTCGGGGGGCGCCCCGAGGAGGCGGCTCACGAAGGTGCGGACCGGTGCCGTCCTCTTCTGCACGACTGCCTGAGCCTTGACCCCCTGGCCAGAGGATCGGGTGGAGGGCAAAACGACCAATGAGCCCTCGAAGCGGGCCTGGCTCGGAGCCGGCCCGGATGAAACAGAAGCGAGACCCGACGGCGCAGCAAAGACGTCAGGAACCGACACCGGGCCCCGGGGCGGTGCGGGGACGAAAGGCCGGCGCCCGACATCGAGAGGCTCGGCAGGGACGACCGAAGCGAAATCCGAGGCGTCAGTACCACCAACCCGAGGCCATTCGATCCCGTGTTGGGCCAGAAGGAGTTCGAAATTGGAGCGGAGATCCTCATGTTCGAGGACCTGGCCCCGGTTCTTGAGGTTGCACCAACCGTCCTCCTCGCAGATCCCGGTCTGCGGGGAAAGTCGATGCTGATCATGCATTCGCTGAGGCACGCTCTTCACGCCATCCATACCTCGTATATCGGTCCGACCCCGCGCACCCTTTAGGGCGCTGGCCTGCCCGGACCACATATTGGCTGGTAGGCGATGGCGGAGGGTGGATGGGGCCCGCGAAAGTCACAGACGGCTGGCATGATCGAGCCAGGAAGGAGTCGCATGTATCTCGAAGATGAACGGTTGGTCCTGAGCCCGACCGACCTGGTCGGTTTCCTCTACTGCGACCATCTCACCGAGCTGTCCCTCCAAGTCGCCTACCACCTTCTGGACAAGCCCACCGGCGACGACGCGGAGATGGCAGTCGTCCAAAAGCGAGGGATCGTGCACGAGGAACAGTACCTGGCCCGGCTCCGTGCCGACGGGCTCGAGGTCACCGAGATTCCCGGCTCCGACGATCTGGCCAAGCGGGTGCAGCTCACCAATCAGGCGCTGGCCGAGGGCCCGGCCGTGATCTACCAGGCCACCTTCGTCGACTCCGCTGGAAAGGGTCCGATCTGGAGAGGACACGCCGATTTCCTTACCAGGGTCTCGGCGCCCAGTGACTTCGGCGGCTACTCCTACGAACCGGAGGACACCAAACTCGCCCGGCACGTCCGGCCCTCGGCGGTGCTCCAACTCTGTGAGTATGCGGAACAGCTCGCCCGACTCCAAGGCCACCCTCCCGAGCACATTCACGTCGTCCTCGGCGGGCAGAAGCCGGTGAAGCTCCGGTTGACCGAGTTCGCCGCCTACTTCCGGGCGGCCAAGGCCCGCTTCGTCGACGCCTGCATCAATGGGGTCGAGGCCTACCCCGATCCGGTCGCACATTGCGCTGTCTGTGCGTGGCGGATCCAGTGCGATGACGTCCGTATCCAGGACGACCGGCTGACACTGGTCTACGGGCTTCGAACTGATCAGGCCCGCAAACTCGCTGAACGAGCCGGTATCTCTACGGTGGCAGAACTGGCTGCCTGCGTCGAAGATCAGGTTCCCGACATCACCCAATCGACCTTCCACAAGCTGCGCCGCCAGGCCACCCTTCAGGTCCAGGCCCGCGCCCACCCAGATGCACCCCCGCCTCACGAGCTCCTGGAGGTGAACGAGCCTGGGCTCGGGTTGGGCGCCCTACCGGAGCCCTCGCCCGGTGATCTCTTCTTCGACATCGAAGGCGATCCCTTTGTCGGTGACGGTGGTCTCGAGTACCTGTTGGGCGTCGGTTGGCTGGAGGCTGACCAGAGCTTTGGCTTCCGGTCGTTCTGGGCCCATACCCCCGAGGAGGAGAAAACCTCCTTCGAAGCGTTCATCGATTTCGTCATGGACCGCCTGAAGGCATACCCGGACCTCCACATCTACCACTACGCCGCCTATGAGCCGCTCGCCCTCGGCAAGCTGATGGGTCGGTACGGAACCCGAGAGCTGGAGGTGGATCTCCTGCTTCGGGGCCAGGTGTTGGTGGACCTGTATCGGATAGTGCGGCAAGGAGTGCGGGTCGGGACACCCTCTTATTCGCTGAAGAAACTTGAGGCGCTCTACATGCCGCCTCGGACCGAGGCAATCACTGACGCGGGTTCGTCGATCATCGAGTACGAGCGGTGGCTGGCGGATCCCGTCCAGCAGATCCTTGATGACATCGAGGAGTACAACCGGGTCGACTGTGATTCAACTCGATTGCTGCGCGACTGGCTCGAGTGGCGGCGAGCCGAGTTCGCCTCCACTTTCGGGGAGGCGCTCCCGCGCCCGAACCGCGCGATTGCAGATGCTCCACCCGAGGTGACCGAACAGATGGAGCTGAACGATGCACTTCGGATCGGGCTGGCTGGGTCAGCAGCCAGCTCCGGCGCGGACGTGGAAAAGGCGAGCGAGCTCTTCGGCCACCTACTCGACTGGCACCGGCGGGAAGACAAGCCGGAATGGTGGATGTATTACCACCGGGCGCTCGATTGTGACGAGGATGATCTATATCTGGATACCGAGTCGATCGCCGGGCTCGAGTACGAAGGCGAGGCAGGGAGCCAGAAGAGGTCGATCATCCATCGATACACTTTTGATCCTGCCCAAGAGTTCAAGATCAAGGCAGAAGATTCAGTTTCTAATCCCGAATCGGTTCGCGCCAATCGGACCGATGAGACCAAGATCCCGGGTCCCGGCTCGTTGATTTCGCTCGATGCCGACGCCGGCATCTTGGAGCTGTCAAGAGGGACCAATTCTTTGGCCCCCCATCCCCGTTGTTTGATTCCTGGAGGGCCCCTCGACACCAAGAACCAACGGGACGCGCTGCAGCGGATCGCCGTGAGCATGATCCGGGATGGCATTGACGGGGATGGGCCTTACCGGGCGGCACGCGACCTGTTGCTTCGGAGGCCGGCTCGCACCTACCCGGCACTGGCGGAAGGCAAGCTGGTCAATGCCTATGAAGCTGCTGGAGATGCGGTGGTGCGTGTTGGCCTACAACTCGATCACGGCTGTCTGGCCGTGCAGGGACCTCCCGGATCGGGGAAGACCAGAGCTGCTGCGGCGCTGGCCGTCGCCCTGATAGATGCAGGCAAGTCGGTGGGCATTGCCGCCCACGGACACGCGGTGATCACGAATCTGTTAGACGAGATCGGTGATCAAGCCGACAAGGCCGAGGTGGACTTCCGGGCATCCCAAAAGAGCAACGGCAAGAACTTCTCGTTGCACTCGTCGGTGACGCAACGAACAGACAATGGCGACATGGCCAACGATCTGGCCGATGGGGTCGATATTCTTGCCGGAACTGCCTGGATGTTTGCCCGTGACCAGTTTGACCAGAGCCTCGACTATCTGATCCTCGATGAAGCCGGACAGTTCTCGTTGGCCAACACGATGGCCGTTGCCACCGCCGCAAAGAACCTGGTCTTGGTTGGGGACCCGCTTCAGTTGGCCCAACCCTCGAAAGGCACCCATCCGACAGGGGCCAACGCCTCCGCATTGGGTCACATCCTCGGCGATGCCGGCACCCTGCCCGACGAGCTGGGGATTTTCCTTGATCGAACCCATCGCCTGCATCCAGAGATCTGTGCATTCATCTCCGAGATCGTTTACGAAGGGCGCCTCCAGTCCGAACCGGGTTGTGAACGGCAAGCCGTCAGCGGTGACGACGAGCTGGGTGGCTCGGGGCTTCGGTGGAGACCGGTGGACCACATTGGCAACCGAGTTGACTCTCCCGAGGAGGCTGACGAAGTTGGCGCTTGCTACCGAGCGCTTCTCGGCCGCACCTTCACTGACAAGGATGGCGTCCGCCTTCCCGTTACCGCCGCTGACGTGATGGTGGTTGCGCCGTACAACGCCCAGGTCCGGATGTTGAAGCAGAAGCTGCCTCCCAGTGCCCTGGTCGGAACGGTTGACAAATACCAGGGTCAACAAGCCCCGGTGGTCATCGTTTCATTGACCACGTCAAACCTGGAGGACATTCCTAGGGGGATGGAGTTCCTCTACAGTCGAAACCGGGTGAATGTCGCTGTGTCGCGGGCACAGGCGATGACCATCGTGGTCGGGAGCCCGAAACTGTTGACGGTCAAGTGCCGGTCGATCGACCAGTTGCGACTGGTGAACGGCTTGTGCCGGTACGTGGAGATGGCCACCTGATGGCAGACAATTCCGCGGCACCCGTGGCCGGCGATCAGATCGCCTACCACACTGCCCGTGGTCGGTGGGTCATCGCTGCGGCGGTTTTCGGCTCCGGGATCGCAACGCTCGACGCCACCGTGGTCGGGATCGCCCTCCCACCCATCGGCCGCTCGTTTCACAGCGGTTTGGGCACCCTGCAATGGGTTATCACCGGCTACTCGTTAACCCTGACCGCGTTCCTCTTGCTTGGCGGCTCGCTCGGCGACCGGTTCGGGCGCAAGAAGGTCTTCTCCGTCGGAATTGTCTGGTTTGCACTCGCCTCAGCCCTCTGTGGCGTGGCTCCCAACGCCGGAATACTCATTGGCGCCCGCGTTCTTCAAGGGATTGGGGGCGCGCTTATCACGCCGGCAAGTCTGGCCATCCTCCAGGCGTCGTTTCGATCCGAAGATCGGTCCCGGGCCATAGGTGCGTGGTCCGGTCTCGGCGGGGTGGCGGCGGCGGCTGGACCACTGATCGGTGGCTACCTCATTGCCGCCGGGTCCTGGCGGTGGGTATTCTTTATCAACCTGCCGGTCGCCGTTGGCGTGCTTGTGCTCACCGCCCGGCACGTACCTGAGACACACGATCCGACGGTAAGTGGAAGGCTCGATATCGTCGGCCCCCCGCTTGCTGTTGTCTTTCTCACCGGACTCACCTATGCGCTCATCGAAGGTCCGACGCGGGGCTGGACGTCTCCGGTTGTTCTGACCGCGATGATCATTGCGGTTGTTACCGGCCCGGTTTTCCTCGTTGTGGAATCCACCCGACGTAGCCCGATGTTGCCCCTCGGAATGTTCCGCATCCGGCAGTTCAGCGCGGCCAACGCCGTCACCTTCGTCGTCTACGGCGCCCTGGGAGGCGCACTGTTCCTGTTGCCGGTGGAACTTCAGCTCGTCTCTGGCTACACCCCACTTAATTCCGGGCTGGCTCTTCTACCGGTCACTTTCATCATGTTGATGTTCTCCGCATATTCGGGGCAACTTGCGTCCCGCATCGGACCTAGGCTTCAGATGAGTGTCGGCCCCGTCGTCGTTGGTGCCGGACTCCTCCTCCTTACCCGCGCCACCGATGGGGCAAGCTATGCCACTTACGTGCTACCGGCCGTTATTGTGTTCGGGATCGGCCTGGCCATCACCGTTGCCCCGCTGACCAGCACGGCCATGGGAGCCGCGCCACCTGAGCACGCAGGGGCGGCATCTGCGATCAACAACGTGGTGGCCCGGGCCGCCGGACTCATCGCAGTGGCGGTGCTTCCATTTGCTGCGGGTATTGCAGGGACCAGTGCTCTCAGCCCGCGTCAGTTCGCACCCGGTTTCCGGACAGCGATGGTCATCGCCGGAATCGTGTGCGCGGCTGGCGGGCTGTTGGCGGCGGTCCTCATCCGCAATCCGTCCGGGACGGAGCCGTCTTCGCCGACCGGAGCCCGGCGCTGGCAATGTGCCCTCGACGGCGCTCCCGTTGACCGTCTTGTCACTGTTGAGCCTGCTGTGACCGGATCGGGATCCGAAGTACTAGATGCCGAGTCGTAGCCACCGAATGCCGGCCCCGCCGATCAAGCGGGAGGTACGGCGGTTCCGATTAGCCCGCGGCCAAAAACCGGTGGTAGCGCTCGTCCAAGTACACCACCCCCGGTCTTTCTGATTGGTGACGGGGGATGACCCGGAGCTCGCGGCCGTGAAGCTCCTGGAGCCCGTGGCGCAGCATCGGGCCGTCGATCTCGTCGAGGATGTCCTGTCGGACCTCGATTACCAGATCCGGGCGGATGCCGACCACATTCCGGTCGAAGGCGGCGTGGTGGAGCTTGCACAGTGACAGGCCGTTGGACGTAACGGGCTCGCCTCCGGGGTCCGAATCCGGGAGTATGTGAGCGGCATCCAACAGCTCGGGATGACGCAAGCTGCACATCGTGCACGAACTCCGATACGCGCGGATAACCCGGTGTCGGAAAGCGAGTTGGTGCAGTCGCTGACGGGCCAAGCGGGTGACGTAAGCGCGCCGGGCGAAATTCGCCGGGTCTCCCATCAGGTCCTCATCAACAGCGAGAGCGTCGTCGACAACGACGGTGAAGGTGAGGGCGCGGGGGTCATCCCCGACAATGAACACCGGCCACTGAGCAAGGTAACGCCCTCGGTCAATGCCGTGGAAGTACACCAGAGGAACCTGGTCGCGCATCGCGTTCCGCAGGCCGACGTTGTCCCGGTGACTCGGATCGTTACCGCGGTACCGGTATCGGAGAACATCGGGACCCAGCTCGTCGTCGTACGGTCGGCCGTGCCCGGCGACGACGGGAGCGGTGGTGATGCTGAGGGGGGAGTCCATGGCGGCCGGCTTGAAGATGCCCTGGGGACCCTGGAGTGGTACCCGTCGGCCCTCGAAAAGGAACCCCTCTCTAAGCGGCCCGGTCGGAATCACTTCGCCGTACTGCTCAACCAGATCGCGGAGGAACGTGAATGCGGTCAGGCGTATTAGCTTCTGGCGGTCATCCACGTGGACAACGTACTGCCTGGCGTCTTGCCTGAGCGTCGCGATTCGGGTCGACGGTTTCTGCCGGCGCTTGGGCTCGAGAGCAGCGACACGAAGAGAGCGGGCGACGAGAATCGAACTCGCGTTCTCAGCTTGGGAAGCTGATGTTCTGCCTCTGAACTACGCCCGCAACAGCGGACGATCTACGCCCGCATGCGCTGGCCACACTATCGTCTACCCGGCATGGTTCTCAGCGATCGTTCAATCCGTGAGGCGCTCGACGCCGGCACCATTTCCATCGAGCCACTCGGGGAGGGCTGTATCCAACCTTCCTCGGTGGATCTTCACGTGGACAAGTACTTCCGGCTCTTCCGGAACCACACCAGTCGGGTGATCGACGTCCGGGAGGATCAAGAGGATCTGACCGAGCTTGTGGATATCGGTGATACGGACCCCCTGATCCTCCACCCCGGGGAATTCCTCCTCGGCTCGACCTTGGAGAAGATCACTCTCCCCAACGACCTGGTCGCCCGCCTGGAGGGCAAGTCTTCCCTTGGCCGACTCGGTCTGTTGATCCACTCCACCGCCGGTTTCGTAGACGCCGGCTGGGACGGCCACCTCACCCTTGAGCTATCCAACGTGGCCAACCTACCCATCACCATCTATGCCGGCATGAAGATCGGCCAAATCTCGTTTCTGCAGATGACCACTGCGGCTGACAAGCCCTACGGATCAGACGGCCTGAAGTCCAAGTACCAGGGACAATGGGGCCCGACCCCGAGCCGGTATTCGGACAATTTCCGTTCCTAACCGCACTTTCGGGGTAAACAATCCCCCGAGCCGTAACCCAGCTACGCTAATTCGCTAGTTACTCACCAGTAACCTTGAGGGAGGAAGAACCAGAGTGGTAGTCAGACTCGCAGTTGGTCTCAGCATCACCGCGATCATGTTTGCCATCGCTGGTCGGCGTTTCCTGTGGATCTTCGAGTTGGTTTCGAGCGGGCAGCCAGCACCCGACAGATTCAAGAACATCTCCTCCCGGGTAAAGGCCGAACTCGTCGAGGTGGGTGGTCAGAAGAAGCTTCTTCAGTGGACGGTACCGGGGCTCGCCCATGCCTTCACTTTCTGGGGTTTCACCATCCTTTTCCTGACCATTATCGAAGCGTTCGGAGACCTCTTCCAGCGCAACTTCCACATCCCGGGGATCGGCATCTGGTCTTGGATCGGGTTCGTGGAGGACTTCTTCGCACTGGCCGTGCTCTTGGCCCTTTGCGTCTTCTTCGTCATCAGAGTGGTGAGTTCACCAAAGCGAGAAGAGCGGCGGTCGCGCTTCTTTGGATCCCACACCACGGCCGCCTATCTGGTGCTGCTGATGATCGCCGGCGTCATGATCTCGCTACTGGTTTACCGGGCCGCACAGGTCAATACCGGCAACTTCCCATACAGCAATTGGGCCTTCGCCTCGCACGGGATCGCCAGGTGGCTCCATCCCCTCGGGACCGGGGTCAACAGTGTCATCGAAACCGTCGCTCTGCTCGCCAATATCGCCATCATCACCGGCTTCCTGGTCTTCATCTCTTATTCGAAGCACCTCCACATCTTCCTGGCTCCCATCAATGTGGCCACCTCCCGTCGACCCCGGGCCCTCGGCGCCCTGGCCTCCACGCCGGACATGAGCATGGAGGATGTCGGCGAAGAGGACGAGATCGTCTTCGGAGCCGGGCGGGTGGAGGACCTCTCTTGGAAGCAGCTACTGGATCTGGCCACCTGCACCGAGTGCGGGCGCTGTCAGTCGCAATGCCCGGCCTGGAACACCGGCAAGCCGCTCTCCCCCAAGCTCCTGATCATGAGCCTCCGCGACAACCTGTTCTCGGAGGCCGATCAGATCATGGCCAAAAACCGGGCTGCCGGTGTCGAGCGGGAGACTCTGGTCCCGTCGGTGATCGAGCCCGACGTTCTCTGGTCGTGTACCACCTGCGGCGCCTGCGTGGAGGAGTGCCCGGTCGACATCGAGCACATCGACACCATCATCGACATGCGTCGCTACGAGGTGCTCATCGAGTCGCGGTTCCCGTCCGAGGCCGGCTTGATGCTCCGCAACGTGGAGAACCAGGGCGATCCCTGGGGACTCGGGGCGGCCAAGCGGGAGGACTGGATCGCCTCTCTCGACTTCGAAGTGCCGGTCGTGACCGACACCATCCCGGCCGACATCGAGTACCTCTATTGGGTGGGTTGCGCCGGCGCCCTCGACGAGCGGGCCCGCAAGGGCGCTCAGGCCACCGCCCGCATGCTCCACCGGGCCGGCGTTTCCTTTGCCATTCTGGGAAAGAAGGAGAGCTGCACGGGAGACCCAGTACGGCGATTGGGCAACGAGTACCTCTTCCAGGAGCAGTGCCAAACCAACATCGATACCCTCAACGGGGTAGGGGCCAAGAAGATCATCGCCACCTGTCCTCACTGCTTCAACACCCTGTCCAACGAGTACCCCGCCCTCGGAGGCAACTTCGAGGTCATCCACCACAGCCAGCTCCTCGACCACCTGGTGACCGCGGGCAAGCTCACCCCCGGTGGCGGCTACAAGGGGTCGGTGACCTACCACGACCCCTGCTACCTGGGTCGGCACAACCGGGTGTTCGACGAGCCCCGTTCGGTGATCGACGCCATTCCCGGCGCCAAGAACATCGAGATGAAGCGCTGTCGGGAGAAGGGCTTCTGCTGTGGTGCCGGTGGCGCCCGCATGTGGCTCGAGGAGAACATCGGCAAGCGGGTGAACATGGAGCGCACCGAGGAGGCCCTCGGCACCGGGGCCGACGTCGTGTCGACTGCTTGTCCCTACTGCATGATCATGCTCGACGACGCGGTGCGGGCCCACCAGAAGGAAGACGACGTGCGGGTCCTCGACCTGTCCCAGCTCCTGGAGGAGTCGATGGGTGATCCGGTGTCGGTGGGGGCGCCGTCGATGGACACGGAGTCAGCTGGCGAGACGGGTGCCGCCGGCGACGGACCGGTGGAGCCGGGTTAGCCGTTGCTTTAGTGGAACGCCCTGGTGTCCGACTCGCGGAGGCGGGCGGCCATGGCCATCAACAGCTTGTGGGCGATGGCCGGTACCAGATCCAGTACCCCGTTGAACTGGCGCTGGGACATCACCAGCACATCCATATCGGTGTCGGAGATGACCGACGCCGAGCGGGGGTGGCGGTCCAGGAGCGCGAGCTCGCCGAAGTAGGCGCCGGGCCCGAGTCTGGCGATCTTTTTTCCGTTGCGGACGACATTGGCTTCGCCGTCCACGATAAGGAAGAACTCTCGTCCGATGGTGCCCTGTTCGACCAGCAACTTCTTCGCCGGGACGTTCACCTCTTCGAGTAATCCTCGGATTTTCTTCAGTTCGTTGTTCGTGCAACTCGAAAAGAGCCACACGCTTTTGAGATCCAACGCTTTCGGGTGGGATGCCATGGCGCAAAGGCTACACAGAGGGCCTCCGACGTGCCGGAGTGCCGATGGTCGGGTGGTGCTCGGGTGGTTCGCCAGGTGATGGCAGGTTCGGCGCCGGCGTGGATCGGTGACGATGTTCGGGCGTCCGCTGCTACCATCTCTCGATCTCGGGAGGACATTCGCCGGGTAGCGAACGCATGTGAAGCCTAGGGATGGACAGCCAATGATTGCTCCAGAGCCAACGGCACTCAAGGCCCGGCCCCGGCGGACGCTCAGGTGACGACCGGGGATAACGACCCTCCTGAGGGACCTCTCACCACCCTCCGCGGGGCTGGCGTCGACGTCGACATCCGTCGGGTCGGACAGGTGGTGATCGGCATCTCCCTCGTGGGTGTCGCCGTGCTCGCCGTGATCCTGTTGGTGGCCGGATTCGATAAGAACGCGCAGGTCACCTCGCTGCGTCAGAACGGGGTCCCGGTCGAAATCAAGGTGTCGGGCTGCATGGGGCTGTTGGGTGGCAGCGGCAGCAATGCGGCCGGTTATGACTGCCGAGGGACGTTCACGTTGGATAGCCGGACCTACTCCGAGAACCTCCCCGGAAATACTCTTGAGATCCCGGGGACGATACTCAGAGGAATCGCCGTTCCCGGCGATCCGGCGCTGGTGTCGACGCCCAGCCAGGTTGCCTCTGAACACCCGTCCTGGACGGTGTTCACCATCCCGGTGATCTTGCTCGTCTTCCTGGCGGTCATACTGGGGGTGCTGTTCGTCCGGCGCCGACGGGTCCGTGGGGCTCCTCGTGCTGACCACATCCGGACAGGATCACACTCACCCGCCATCGACCACAGGAGCTAGCCTGCACCATGGCCCGCCGCCCCGACCCGGACAAGGAAACGCTCGGCGAACGCTTCAGCGCTGCCTTCCTGAAGCCGCCCGCCGACGGCCAAGGTGGCCCGGGAACCGGGACGAAGTACAACGGCCAGGTCCCGGAGACCGTTGACGAGCTGGAAGAGGCGGTCGGACGGGCTGACGACAAGGAACGTCTCCTCGGCCTGTTGGCCGCACCCATCGCCGCTGCCCTGGGGCTGATCATCACCGGGACCTTGATCAACCAGGACCCCAAGGCCCTCCTGGCCACCGGCGGGGTCAACAAGCTGCACGTGAACCCGTCGCTCTACCTCGAGCTTGGCGCCGTGACCGTCGCTCTGGCTGTTTTGATGCTGGCGATGGCCTACTTCCGCAAGCGCCTCTTCCTGGGGATCGTCATGGCTCTCTACGGGCTCTCGATCTTCAATCTCCATTTCTGGGGCTTTGGGATTCCATTCATCTTTGCCGGCGCCTGGTTGCTGGTCCGCGCCTACCGGTTCCAGCAGAAATTGAAAGAGGCCAACACCTCTACGACGGCCCGGCTCGAGTCCAAGCGCTACACCCCGCCGAATCGGCGGAAGGCCAGCTGACCCAACGCCGAAGCCGGGTGGGTACCTGACCCACCCCTAAGCGAAGCGAAGACCCCCGCCTCCCGCGGCAACTTTCGCGAGCGGTATCCCGTAGCCCGGTCCCTCCAAGAGCCCATTCTTGAAGATCTACGCGGCTCTGTTTCCGAGTCGAAACCGGGTTCTTGCGACGTGCATTCTGCCTGCTACCCGCACCGTTAACGCGTTGGTAACACGGGCGTGACCGTGACGAAATCCCACTCGTGCATTGTTTGCATCGGCAGTGCGAAAGCTGCCTGGCTTGGCCTTGGCACATCTGGTGGGCCCGTAGCAGTGACACGGGAGCGCTGGGACTTAGTTATCTCACGAGAGGAGCACCCAAACCGTGCTAGCCGCAATCACGCAAGTCCCGTATCCGAGTTGGCTGAATAACGGTGACAACACGTGGCAGTTGGTAGCTGCCACGTTCGTCGGCCTGATGAGCCTCCCCGGTTTGGCGGTGCTCTACGCGTCGATCGTCCAGAAAAAGTGGGCAGTGAACGTTCTGACCATGATGTTCTCCGGGTTCTCACTGGTACTGATCGCGTGGGTGTTGTGGTCATACAAGATAGGTTTCGGTGCGACCTCGCTCGGAGGAGGCGTGCACAACGGGGTGCAAACCCAGCTCACGGGTACGGGTTGGTTCAAGCACTTCTTCGAGAATTTTGCCGGTAAACCCGGCGGCATTTACAGCGCCGGCAATGAGAATAGCCAGGCGGTGTCGGCGGCCAACACCGTCATTCCATTCCACTTCCCAACCACGACGCTGGCGTACTTCCAGTTCGTCTTCGCGGCGATCACCCCTCTGCTCTTCTTGGGGAGTGTGGTGGGCCGGATCAAGTTCAGTGCCTGGTGCCTGTTGGTCCCGCTCTGGTCGACCTTCGTCTACGGCGTCGATGCCTTCCTGCTGTGGGGCGGCGGTTACTTCGCCCAGGAGGGCTCGCTGGACTTCTCCGGTGGCTACGTCATCCATATGTCAGCCGGTGTTTCCGGCTTCGTCGCGGCTTGGGTCCTCGGCCCCAGACTGTTGAGAGACAGACAGCATGCTTTACCCAACAACCTGGTGATGGCCGCGGTCGGGGCAGGCATCCTCTGGCTCGGCTGGAACGGCTTCAACGGTGGTGACCCGTACTATGCCGGCGTCGACGCTGCTGCCGCAGTGGTCAATACCAACCTGGCCACCGCGGTCGGGGTGATGGTGTGGATCGGCATGGACGCCTGGCTCTCCAAAGAGAAGAAACCCACCTTCCTGGGTGGGGTGAACGGCATGATCTGCGGCTTGGTCGCCATCACGCCGTGCGCAGGCTGGGTCAGTGGCGAGGGCGCCATTGCCGTGGGCGGAATCGCTACCGTCATCGTCTGGGTGGCTTGGAACTACCTCTCCAAGGTGCGGCCATTCTCGAAGGTGGACGATGCGCTCGGAGTCATCTACACCCACGGCATTGCCGGGCTGTTCGGCGGCTTGCTCCTGGGTGTCTTCGGCAACCCCAATATGTTGGAGTACGGCTGCGGGCACCTTGATGCCAACGGGCAAGTGGTCAATACCACCGTTGGTACATACGCGGCTTCTCACGGTACCTGCGTACCGTTCTCAGTGAACGGATTGGTCTACACCGGCTCGGCCCACCAGCTCTGGGAACAGTTCCGAGCGGCCATCTTCGTGATCATCTGGTCCGCACTCATAACCTTCATCCTGATGAATCTCATCAAACTCGTTCTCCGAGGAGTCAGGTACAAGGACGAGATCCTCGAGGTCGGCGACCTGGCCATCCACGGCGAGGAGGCGTTCCCGGAGGAGACGCTGGCCACGCGGGTCGGATCCCTTTCCTCTTCCTCGGCCAGTAGCGGCGGAGGATCGGGCGGCGGATCGTCGGGTGGGAGCGTTGCCACGTTAGAGAGACCGGACGATGGTCCACCGTCCGGTGTGGAACCCAGCTGACACGACCACTACGAATCCAAGGAGGAATTCAAAAATGAAACTCGTCGTAGCGGTAGTGAAGCCGTTCAAACTTGACGACGTGAAAGAGGCGCTCAAAACCCTCGGTGTCCACGGATTGACCCTGACGGAGGCCCAGGGCTTTGGGCGCCAGAGGGGTCACACCGAGGTCTATCGGGGCGCCGAATACGAGGTCGAGTTCGTCCCCAAGGTGCGTCTCGAAATCTTGGTCGACGACGCTCAGGTGGAGGATGTGACCAACGCGGTGGTCGACAGCGCCAGCACGGGCAAGATCGGCGACGGCAAGGTCTGGATCCTCCCCGTGGAGGACGTCGTGCGGGTGAGGACCGGGGAGCGGGGTAGCGACGCCTTGTGACCCAACCGGGTGCCGATGCCCCCCACGGCACCCCGTGTAGATGAATGGCCGGCTCCTTCGGGGGTCGGCCATTCATCGCTTGGCCCTGGGTTCCGTTGGGATGAGAATCAAACCGGTAACTTGGCGAACCGTTCCGCGTCAGCCCGCCTGACGGGCTACCGCCTCTGACGCCGCCTTGGCCGCCTCGGGATCACCCAGGTACTCACTGGACACCACGCTGAGGTCGTCACCTAACCGGTAGCGGAACGGGATGCCGGTCGGAATCTCCAACTCGACGATGTCATCGTCGCTGATCCCGTCGATGTGCTTGCGAAGTGCCCGGAGGCTGTTTCCATGGGCGACCACCAGCACCGCTCCGCCCCGGGGCCCCTCGACCAACAGGTCGGGGACGATGGCGTCCTCCCAGTAGGGGACGACCCGGGCCACCACGTCGGCCAGGCACTCAGTGGCCGGCAACGCCTCCGCCGGCACGTCCCGATAGCGGGGGTCCCCGGCCGGGTGGCGTTCGTCGCCCGGTGGCACCGGAGGAGGCGGGGTGGCATAGCCGCGGCGCCAAGCGTTGAGCTGCTCCTTGCCGTATTGAGCCGCGGTTTCCTTCTTGTTGCGACCCTGGAGGTCCCCGTAGTGGCGCTCGTTGAGCCGCCAGTGGCGACGCACCGGCAACCAACTCTTCTGAGCGGCGTCGAGTGTGAAGTTTGCAGTGCGTATGGCTCGGGTAAGCACCGACGTATGGACCACCCGCAGATCGAGGTCTGCCTCCGACCCCAACAACCGTCCCGCTTCAATGGCCTCGGCCTCCCCTTGAGGGGTCAGATCGACGTCATGCCATCCGGTAAACAGATTCTCGGCATTCCAGGTTGACTGGCCATGGCGGAGGAGGACCAGGTCGGGCATGGGGGCGAGCGTATCTCGACTGGCTTGCGGGCTTGGTGCCCAAAGCTGAGAAACAGCGACGTTGGCGCTGCCGGCGTGGTAGTCGTCTCGGGCGTACGACTGCCTCGTCGGCCCTGGCTCGAAGCAGAGTGCCCTCTCGCTCGCACAGACGGCGGAAGCGCAGCTCCTCGTCATGGCTCAGTTGGTGCTGGAGGCGTTCGCAGACCAGGCCTTGCAGTTGATGCCTGATCCAGCCGAGGTCCGTGTCCCGGGAGTCGGGAACTTCTGTCATATGTCAAGTCAACTCCCTGGGACAAGCCCGGTCCAGGGGCCGAAGGACCTCCAGTTCAGGGCCTTTCGGGCACCCCTGGTATGCCGGCAGTGCAGCCACGATCTGGTATAGTCCCTGTTCAAAGTACATGAGCAGAATATTGAAGAAAACCTATACACAAGACCATCAACTTTGCTATACTTGTGTGGGAACCAGAATAAGGTCTAGCTCAGAAGAGCAACAACACAGGCCAGAGGCGCTCCGAGGAAGGGCGCTGAACAGGGAAAAGGGAGCACCAGATGGCTAAAGCAGTAGGAATCGACCTCGGAACCACCAACTCGGTGGTCAGCGTGTTGGAAGGCGGCGAGCCCGTCGTCATTCCCAACGCCGAAGGCGGCAGGACGACCCCGTCAGTTGTCGGCTTCGCCAAGTCCGGCGAAGTGCTGGTCGGTGAGGTGGCCAAGCGCCAGGCCATCACCAACCCCGATCGGACCATCCGTTCGGTCAAGCGCCAGATGGGTACCTCCTGGACCGTCGACATCGACGGGAAGAAGTACAGCGCCCAGGAGATCTCCGCCCGCATCCTCGGCAAGCTGAAGAGGGACGCCGAGGCGTACCTGGGTGACACGGTGAACCAGGCGGTCATCACCGTCCCCGCCTACTTCGACGACGCCCAGCGCACCGCCACCAGTGAAGCCGGCGTCATCGCCGGCCTCGAGGTGCTGCGCATCATCAACGAGCCGACGGCCGCCGCCCTCGCCTACGGCCTCGACAAGGAAGGTGCCGACCAGACGGTCCTGGTCTTCGACCTCGGTGGTGGCACCTTCGACGTGTCCATCCTCGAGATCGGCGACGGCGTCTTCGAAGTGAAGTCCACCTCGGGTAACTCCAAGCTCGGTGGGGACGACTGGGACAAGCGGATCATCGACTGGCTGGTGAAGACGTTCAAGGACACCGAAGGTGTCGACCTCTCCACCGACAAGATGGCCACCCAGCGCCTCCAGGAGGCGGCCGAGAAGGCCAAGATCGAGTTGTCCTCCCTCCAGGAGACCCAGATCAACCTGCCGTTCATCACCGCCACCTCCGAGGGCCCCAAGCACCTCGACGTGAAGCTCACCCGCGCCACCTTCAACGAGTTGACCAAGGATCTGGTCGAGGCCTGCAAGGGTCCGTTCGACCAGGCCATCGCCGACTCGAAGCTGACCAAGGAGGACATCGACCACGTGATCTTGGTCGGCGGCTCCACCCGCATCCCCGCGGTCCAGGAGCTGGTCCAGCAGATGACCGGTAAAGAGGCCCACAAGGGTGTCAACCCCGACGAGGTGGTGGCCATCGGTGCCGCCGTCCAGGCCGGGGTGTTGAAGGGCGAAGTCAAGGACGTCCTGCTCCTCGACGTGACCCCGCTGTCGCTGGGCATCGAGACCAAGGGTGGCGTCATGCACCGCCTCATCGAGCGGAACACCACCATCCCGACCAAGCGGAGCGAGGTGTTCACCACCGCCGAGGACAACCAGCCCTCGGTCGAGGTCCACGTGCTCCAGGGCGAGCGGGAGATGGCCATGTACAACAAGACACTGGGGAAGTTCCAGCTGGTGGACCTGCCACCCGCGCCCCGGGGCGTGCCGCAGATCGAGGTCACCTTCGACATCGACGCCAACGGCATCGTCCACGTGTCGGCCAAGGACCGGGCGACCAACAACGAGCAGTCGATGACCATCACCGGCCAGTCGTCACTGGCCAAGGACGACATCGACCGCATGGTCAAGGACGCCGAGGCTCACGCCGAGGACGACCGCCGCCGCAAGGAGGAGGCCGAGGTCCGCAACAATGCCGACACCTTGGTGTACCAGACCGAGAAGCTCCTGAAGGACCAGGGCGAGAAGTTCGAGGGCGACGAGAAGGAGAAGGTCGAGTCCGCCCTCAGCGCCTTGAAGGAGGCGCTTGCCGGTACCGACGTGGAAGGCATCAGGACGGCCACCGAGTCGTTGCTGACCGCCAGCCAGGGCTTCAGCCAGCGCCTCTACGAGGAGGCGTCGAGGGAGAATGCCGCCGGGGCCAGCGCCTCGGACGGGGGACCGGCCGACGAGATCTCCGATGACGAGGTCGTGGACGCCGAGATCGTCGATCCCGAGCCTGACGCCGCCACGAGCTGATCGTCCATGACCGGTAGCCATGAGACGCCTGACCGGATGCGAGCGAAAGAACCAGAGGGGGAGATCCCCTCTGGTTCTGCCGCCGCGTCCCGGGCCAGGAAGTTCGGCGTGGCCGGACCGCAGGTCGGGCCCAGCTTCGGTGATGACGACCTCACCTTCGGCGACGAGGGCAGGGTCGATGACGACGAGGTGGTCGAAGGCGAAGTCGTCGACCCGCTGACGGTGGTGACCGCCCAACGCGACGAGTACCTCGACTCGCTGCGGCGGTTGCAGGCGGAGTTCGACAACTACCGCAAGCGGGTGGCCAAGCAGCAGAGCGAGCAGGCGGAGCGGGCGGCGGTGCTCCTGGTGGGCAAGCTGCTGCCGGTCCTCGACGCCCTCGATCTGGCCGCCGCCCACGTGGGCGACCCCGACTCCGACGACGCCCGGGCCCTGGTGGCCGCCTCTTCGCTGCTTACCGGCGCCCTGGCCAAGGAAGGTCTGGAGCGCATCGACCCGGTCGGCCAACCCTTCGACCCCAACACCCACGAAGCGGTGGGGCACCTTCCTGCCGAGCCCGGGCCGGCGGATGCGGTGAACGGGAATGGAAATGGTGCGGCCGGGAGTGTTGGGGCCGACGCCGCCGACGACTCGAACGCGCCCGCGCCCCACGACGGCCCCATCGTGGGCCAGGTGATGCGGCCCGGCTACAGCTGGAAGGGCACCGTCATCCGTCCGGCCATGGTGATGGTGCACGGCTAAGACAGTGGCACCCCAGCGCGAATGGTTCGAGAAGGACTATTACAAGACCCTCGGGGTCTCCAAGACGGCCACGCCCAAGGAGATCACCAGCGCTTATAGGAAGCTGGCCAAGAAAAACCACCCCGACACCAACCCCGGCCAGGAGGAGACCTTCAAGGAGATCTCCGCCGCCTACGACGTCCTCAACGACGCCGAGACCCGCAAGGAGTACGACGAGGTCCGGGCCATGGGGCCGATGGCCGGCGCCGGCGCCGGTGGGTTCCCCGGCGGCTTCGGGGGAGCCGGCGGCACCACCTTCCGGGTCGACGACGTCGGCGACCTCGGGGACCTCTTCGGCGGCCTCTTCGGCCGCGGCAACCGGCGCAACCGAAACGTGTCCGGCACCGGCACCGGGCCCCAGCGGGGCAACGACGTCGAGACCGAGCTCAACCTGTCCTTCGAGGACGCCGTCCACGGGGTCACCACCTCGGTCCACCTCACCACCGACGCCCGCTGCCACACCTGCCACGGGTCAGGGGCGGCCCCCGGCACCCACCCGATCACCTGCCCGCGCTGCGGCGGCACCGGCACCCTGCAGGACAACCAGGGCCTCTTCTCCCTCAGCCAGATCTGCCCGCAGTGCCAGGGGAGCGGCACCATCGTCGAGACCCCCTGCCCGACCTGTCACGGGTCGGGGGTGGAGCACCGCGACCGCGCCGTGAAGGTGCGGATCCCGCCGGGGGTGGACGACGGTTCCCGCATCCGGGTGAAGGGCCGGGGTGCGGCCGGGCGCAACGGCGGGCCCGCCGGCGACCTCTACGTGGTCGTCCGGGTCAACCGCCACGCGGTGTTCGGGCGCAAGGGGAGGAACCTGACCCTCAGCGTTCCCGTCACCTACCCCGAGCTGGTGCTCGGCACCACCCTGACCGTGCCCACCCTCACCGACCCGGTGACCCTCCGCATCCCGCCGGGGACCCCGTCGGGGAGGACCTTCCGGGTGAAGGGCCGGGGCGTGCCCGCCGGCAAGAAGACCCCCGCCGGCGACCTGCTGGTCACCCCCGAGGTGGTGGTGCCCGATACCCTCACCGACGATCAGCGGACGACGGTGGAGGAACTGGCCAAGCTGCTCGACCAGCCGCCGAGAGACTTCGAGGGGGTGTGATGGCGATGGCCGACGACTCCCGCGACCCGCGTACCCGTGCCGTCTACGTGATCTCGGTGGCCGCCGAGCTGGCCGGGGTCCATCCCCAGACCCTCCGTGTCTACGAGCGCAAGGGCCTGCTCGACCCGGTCCGCACCGAGGGCGGCAGCCGCCGGTTCAGCGAGGAGGACCTGGCCCGGCTCCGCCACATCCAGGAGCTGACCAACGCCGGCCTCAACCTCGAGGGGGTCCGCCGGGTAATGGAGCTCGAGCGGGAGGTGGCCCGGCTGAAGGCCGAGGTCGCCGCCTCGGTGATCGAGGCCAGAGAGGCGGTGGCCCGCGCCCACCAGCAGTACCGGCGCGAGCTGGTGCCGGTGACCAAGACGATGGTGGCCACCCGGCCTCAGGGCCGGCCCACCCCGAGGGGAGGTGTCGTGCGATGACCATGAATCCCGACCGATGGACCCTGAAGACCCAGGAGGCGTTCAGTAAGGCCGCCGAGCTGGCCAAGTCCTCCAACCACGCGGAGATCACCCCCGACCACCTGCTGGCCGCCGTTCTCAACCAGGCCGACGGCATCGCCCCGGCGGTGCTGAGCCGGGTCGGGGTGGAGCCGGCCGTCGTCCTCAACCGCATCGAGGGCGAGCTCGCCCGGCTGCCCCAGGCCTTCGGCGGCGAGCAGCCCGGGATCGGTCGCACCCTCCGCGAGGTGCTGGAGTCGGCCGACTCCCTGCGCACCGACATGGGCGACGAGTACCTGTCGGTCGAGCACCTGGTGCTGGCCATGGCCGACCGGATCGGGGTCGACCGCGACGCCCTGCTCTCCGCGCTCCGTGACGTGCGCGGCAGCCAGCGCATCACCACCAACGACCCCGAGGCCACCTTCGCCGCCCTGGAGAAGTACGGCCGCGACCTGACCGCGTTGGCCCGGCAGGGAAAGATGGACCCCGTCATCGGGAGGGACGAGGAAGTCAGGCGGGTCATCCAGGTGCTCTCCCGCCGCACCAAGAACAATCCCGTCCTGATCGGCGAGCCGGGGGTGGGCAAGACTGCCATCGTCGAGGGCCTCGCCCAGCGCATCGTGGAGGGCGACATCCCCGAGGGCCTGAAGGGCAAGCGGGTGATCCAGCTGGACATGGGCTCGATGGTGGCCGGGGCCAAGTACCGCGGCGAGTTCGAGGAGCGGCTGAAGGCCGTCCTCAAGGAGATCACCGACGCCGAGGGCGAGATCATCACCTTCATCGACGAGCTGCACACCATCGTCGGGGCCGGCGGCGGGTCGGAGGGGGCGATGGACGCCGGCAACATGATCAAGCCGATGCTGGCCCGCGGCGAGCTCCGGCTCATCGGCGCCACCACCCTCGACGAGTACCGCCAGTACATCGAGAAGGACGCCGCCCTCGAGCGCCGCTTCCAGCAGGTGTTCGTGCCGCCGCCGTCGGTGGAGGACACCATCGCCATCCTCCGGGGGTTGAAGGAGCGGTACGAGGTGCACCATGGGGTCCGCATCCAGGATGCCGCCCTGGTCGCCGCGGCCGTCCTGTCCGACCGGTACGTCACCGGCCGCTTCCTCCCTGACAAGGCCATCGACCTGATGGACGAGGCGGCGTCTCGGCTGCGCATCGAGATCGACTCGATGCCCACCGAGCTCGACGTCGTCACCCGCCGGATGCGCCAGCTGGAGATCGAGAAGATGGCTCTGGAGAAGGAGTCCGACTCCGCCTCCGCCGACCGGCTGGCCGCCCTCGAGGAGGAGCTGGCCAACCTGTCCGAGCAGTCGGTGGCCATGACCGCCCACTGGCAGTCGGAGAAGGAGGCCATCGCCCGCATCCAGGATCTGAAGAACTCCCTCGAGTCCAAGCGCGGCGACGCCGAGCGGCTGGCCCGGGACGGCAACCTGGCCGAGTCCTCCGCCATCTCCTACGGGGAGATCCCCGAGCTCGAGCGCCAGATCGAGGCGGCCACCGAGACGCTGGCTTCCCTGCAGGCTGAGCAGCGGTTCCTGAAGGAAGAGGTCGACGCCGAGGACGTGGCCGAGGTGGTCAGCCGGTGGACGGGGGTGCCGGTGTCCCGGCTGCTGGAGGGTGAGGTCGAGAAGCTGATCCGGATGGAGGACGCCCTCCATGCCCGGGTGGTGGGCCAGGACGAGGCGGTCTCGGCGGTGGCCAACGCCATCCGCCGTTCCCGGGCCGGGCTCTCTGACCCCAACCGCCCGATCGGGTCGTTCCTGTTCCTCGGGCCGACCGGGGTGGGCAAGACCGAGCTGGCCCGGTCCCTGGCCGACTTCCTGTTCGACGATGCCAAGGCCATGGTCCGCATCGACATGGGCGAGTACACCGAGCGCCACTCGGTGGCCCGGCTGGTCGGCGCCCCGCCCGGCTACGTGGGCTACGAGGAGGGCGGCCAGCTGACCGAGGCGGTTCGCCGGCGTCCCTACGCCGTCGTGCTGCTCGACGAGCTGGAGAAGGCCCACCCCGACGTGTTCAACATCCTGCTGCAGGTGCTGGAGGACGGCCGGCTGACCGACGGCCAGGGACGGACGGTCGACTTCACCAACGCGGTGCTGATCATGACCTCCAACCTGGTGGGGGAGCCGTCGGAGTACTTCAAGCCGGAGTTCGTCAACCGGATCGACGAGATCGTCCGGTTCCATTCGTTGAGCGAGGCCGACCTCGAGCGCATCGTCTCCATCCAGCTCAACGGCCTGCGGGGCCGGCTGGCCGAGCGGCGGTTGTCGCTTTCTGTCACCCCGGCGGCCGAGGCGTACCTGGCCCGGGCCGGGTTCGACCCCGACTACGGGGCCCGGCCATTGCGGCGGGTGATCCAGCGGGAGGTCGAGGACCCGATGGCCATGGCCCTGTTGGAGGGTCGCTACCCCGAGGGTTCGACGGTCACCGTCGACGAGAAGGACGGGGCGATCGTCCTGTCCTGACGGTTGCGGGGGGCTCTCCCGCAAGAACCCGACGCCGCCACCGTTATGACTGTGCTGGAACGCTCCCGGGGACCCTGGGGGCGGTCCAGCCCAACCGCCAACCCGTGGGTCGGGCCGGGCGGGCGCCTCGCCCCCGCTTCCCGGCCAACCTTGATTGCCATCCGTCGCGGTGCCACCTAATCTCGGCGTAGTAGCCGTCCTGGGTTGGGAGGAACGATCGTGGCGAACATCGTTGATGGCGCGGTGGACGAACTGCAGACCGGTCTCAATGGCACCGTCTCGCGGCCCGGCGAGGCCGCCTACGACGAGGCGGTCAACATCTGGAACGCCGCCATCAGTCGCCGGCCGGCGGTGGTGGCCAGCTGCACCACCAGCGCTGACGTCGCCGCCGCCCTGGCCTTCGCCCGACAGCAGGGGCTCGAGGTGTCGGTGCGCGGCGGTGGTCACAACTACGCCGGCTTCTCATTGTGCGAAGACGGTCTGATGATCGACCTGACGCCGATGAAGACGGTGAGCGTCGACCCGGACGCCCGCCGGGCCAAATGCGGTGGCGGGACGACCTGGGGCGAGCTCGACGCCGCCACCCAGGAGCACGGTCTGGCCGTACCCGGTGGCTTCATCAGCCGGACCGGGGTCGCCGGTCTCACCCTCGGCGGCGGGTTCGGCTGGTTGTCCCGGCTGGCTGGGCTGTCCGCGGACAATCTGGTGGGAGCCGAGGTGGTCACCGCCGACGGGACGGTGCTGCACGCCTCGGAGACCGACAACCCGGATCTGCTCTGGGCCCTTCGGGGCGGCGGTGGCAACTTCGGGGTGGTGACCGAATTCGAATTCCAGCTCCACCCGGTCGGGCCCATCCTGCAGCTGGGGCTGTTCCTGTTCCGCCCCGACCAGGGCAAGGAGATGTTCCGGTTCGCCCGCGACTTCGTGGAGACCCTGCCGGATGCGTGCGGGGTGTTCATGGCCGGGCTGAGTGCGCCGCCGGAGCCGTTCGTGCCCGAAGACCTGCACTTCTCCCCGGTCTTCGGCCTGGTAGTGGTCGGGCTCGGCGACGAAGCGGACCACGCCCGGCTCATCGAGCCGATCCAGCAGGCGCTCTCCCCCATCGTGGAGCTGATCACCCCCATCCCCTACGTCGGTCTCCAGCAGATGTTCGACGCCTCGGCTCCCTGGGGGATGCACAACTACGAGAAGGCCGTCTACCTCTCCGAGCTCTCCGACGGCGCCATCGATGCCATCGTCGAGCACCAGGCCAAGAAGATGTCGCCGCTGTCGTTCGTGCCCATCTTCCCGTTGGGGGGCGCCTACCGAACCGCCGACGACAACGCCACTTCGTTCGGTGGGAGCCGTGACTACCGGTTCGTGGTCAACGTCTCTGCCACCGCCATGTCGCCGGATGACTACGACGCCGAGCGGGCGTGGTCGCGCGACTATTGGTCGGCACTGGTCGACCACGCGGTCGGGGTCGGGAGCTACGTAAACTTCATGACCGAGTACGACGAAGATCGGGTCCGGAGTGCCTACGGTCCCAAATACGAGCGTCTCCAGCAGATCAAGGCGTCGTTTGACCCCGACAACGTCTTTCATCTCAACCAAAACATCCCACCGGCGCGTTGAGCGCTTAGTTCGGCCGCCAGCCCGATGGGCTGAGTACGGGTGGCAAGATATATGGAGGTGAATAATGGTGTCGTGGGACGAACCCAGATTTACCTTGGCGACGACGAATTGGAGCTTCTTGACCGTGTGACCCGGGCGACTGGGGCGTCGCGATCAGAGCTGATCCGGCGTGCGATCCGGAGCACCTTCGGCGAGCCGACCAAGGCCGAGCGGATCCGAGCCCTCGAGGAAACTGCAGGATCGTTTCGAGGTCGGCGGGTGACCGGCGCCGACTACGTTGATGCGCTTCGCGGTGACCTGAACGAACGCCTGAATAAACACGGTCTGGGTTGAACTGCTGGACACGAGTGTCGCCATCGATCATCTGCGTGGCGCCCAGCCCGCCGTCGATCTCCTTCGGCAGCTCGTTGACGGAGACGAGCCGGTGATCTCCAGCGAGGTTGTCCGCTTTGAACTATTGGCTGGAGCGCGAGACAGGGAGATCGATTCCATCGAACGGTTCATGTCGGCCTTCACTTGGGTCTCCGTCGACGAAGATATTTCGCCCGCCGCCGGTGAGCTCGCACGTCGATACCGATCGGCGTACAGCGGGATCGATGCTGCCGACTATCTCATCGCCGCCACTGCACTGCGACTCACGCGGATCTCCTGACCATGAACGTTCGCCATTTCCCGATGATCACGGGGCTCGGGCCGGCGTACTGACCACCACTGCACCGTTTCCGCCAACGCGAAACGGTCGTGAGTGTGGCGGGGGAGCGTGCTATCCGGCGGTCCGGGAGAGAACTTCGCTGATCCGGACCCGCTTGCCGGTCCGGAGGATGGCCCGGGTGTAGATAGCGGTCGCCAACCGGGCCACCAACACGGTGCCCACAATGCTGATCGCCACCGAGGCGAGGAACTCCCACCACGTGACCGAACCGAAGCCGACCAGCACCGGCATGGCGAAAGGCGCGGTCGGAGGCAGATAGGCGAGGACCTTGATCAATACCGATGGGCTTCCCGAAGCGGCGGCGGTCAGCGAGATGATGTACCCGAAGATGATCGGGAGGTTCAACGGGAAGGCCAGGCTCTGCACCTGGTCCTGCCGCTGCGCCAGGGAACCGGCGGCGGCGAAGACCCAGCAGTAGAAGCTGTAGCCGAGTACCAGCCAGACCAGCGTGCTCACCACCACCAGAGGACCGGTGCCGTGCAGCAGGGTGGATCCGACCGCCGCGGACAGGACGAGGGCGACCCCCACGATGAGGGCCGCCTGGGCGAAGGCCACCAGACCGATCCCGAGCACCTTGCCGGTGAGCAACTGGATCGGGCGCACCGCGGCCAGGAGCACTTCGATGACCCGGCTGGCCTTCTCCTCCATGACCCCGATCAGGGTCCAGGTGTTGTACTGGGTGAGCATCACGAAGATGAGGATGACCCCGATCAAGGACGTGGGGTGCACTTTCTTTTGGGCGGCGCCGGGTTGGAGGCTGCTCACCGGAAGCGGTTTGGCACCGGTTAACGCCGCGGACTGGGCCGGGGTGAGATGCGCCGCCTGGACGGCGGCGGCCACCCCCAGGTTCGTGGCCAACTGGCCCGTGCCGGTACTGTCGTTGGCGTCGATCGGTTTGTTCACCACGATTTTCTGACCGTTGATGATGGCGAGGTCGATGCTCCCCGAGCGGACGGCGTCGTCAGCCGCTTTCTGGTTGGGCTCGGGCACGAACTGGACGGCGGTGCCGATGGTCTTGGCCGACGCCACCACCACGGCATGGAGCGGTGCGGTCAGCGATCCGACCACCCCGACTCGCTGGGGTTGCGGCGTTGACTTGGTAAGGGTGGGGATGATGATCGCCCCCGCCACCACCGCCAGGATGACCACCGTCCCGATCCGAAAGATCCGGCCTCGCAACCGCTCCCGTATCTCCCGGGCCGCCACCAGACCCACGTCACTGCTGAAGGGCCCGTAGCCCGGGAGCCTCCGAGGCCGGGGCTGGCGGGGTTGGCGGGGTTGGCGGGGTGCGCGGGGGGTGCGGCCGGCTCCCGGCTCGCGGGTTGACCGCCGTCTGAGCCGGAACCCGATCCTCACCGCCGCGAACAGGATCACCACGGCGGCGAAGGATGAATCGGATGTCCTTGCCGCTCATTGCACTGCCTCCCGGAACACCTCGGACAGCCGGCGGCGCTCGAATACGAACTCGGTGACCCGCCCGGTCGCCATGGCCGCCTCGAGGACGGTCTGGCTGTCCACCGTCGGGCCCAGCACGAGTCGCGCCGCGCCGCCGTCGATCTCGGAGATGGTGACACCTTCCAGGCCTTGCGCCCAGGAACGCCTCCCGGTCCCCCTCCACCCGCACCACCAGGCGGCGGGGTCCGCTGGTGGCCAGGTCGTCCACCTTCCCGGTCACCACCAGGCGGCCGTGGTCGATGATGGTCACCGACTCGCAGAGATCCTCGACCTGGTCGAGTTGGTGGCTGGAGAAGAGCACGCAGCACCCGGCGCGGGCCTGTTCGACCAGCACCCCTCCGATGGCGTCGATCCCCGACGGGTCCAATCCGGCCAGGGGCTCGTCCAGGATCAGGAGCTCGGGACCGTGGACCAGGGCGGCGGCGAGCTGGACCCGCTGCTGGTTCCCGTGGGAGAGGGCCTCCACCTTGCTCTCCACCCGGTCGAGGACCCCGAGCCGATCCAGCCATGTCTTGGTGGCGACCTCGGCGTCGGTCGCGCTCATCCCGTGCAGCCTCCCGAGGTACTCGAGCTGCTCGCCCACCAGCATGGCCGGATACAGCCCTCGCTCCTCCGGCATGTACCCGAATCGACGCCGGTCGCACCGGGCCGACCGGGTGACCCGTCCCAGAGGACCCTGCCCGGCGTCGAGCTCGGTGAGGCCGAAGACGGCCCGCATGGTGGTCGTCTTGCCGGCTCCGTTGGGGCCCAGGAATCCCGACCACCTCTCCGGCCGGGACCGAGAAGGAGAGATCGTCGAGGGCGGTGAGGGTTCCGAAGCGACGAGTCAGCCCTTCCAGCTCGAGGAGACCCATGGCCTCAGACTAGAGGTGTCCGCGCCGCCTATGGAGCGACGCGAGACACGCTCTGACAAGGGAATTCCAGCCGGCGCCGCCTAAGCTCTCCATCGTGGGCCCTCTCCACTCCTATCCGCGGGATCCCCAGGGAAGACGCATCGGCATCGTCATCGCGGCTGTGGTTGCACTGGCGCTGGCGGGATACATCGGCTCGGTCCTCGGCCCCCACTTCAAATCCGGCTCGAGCACCACTACGACGACCGCTCCTCGTCTGCTGCCGACCACCACCACGTCGACCGTCGCCCATGCCAGCGTCAAGGTCCTCGTCGCCAACGGGACCCAGGAGTCCAACGCGGCTGGCCATTTCACCCAGCTCCTCCAACAACAGGGATGGAATGTCGGAACTCCCACTAACAGCACATCGTCGGCGTCCACGACCGCCGTCTACTACGCCCCCTCCAAACAGCAGGCCGCAGCGCTGGTGGCCTCGGAGATCGGGGCACCGGCCGCGGCGGTCCAACCGCTGAGCGCGACCGCCCCGGTGGCGAACGATGCGGGAGTCGACGTCGTGGTGGTCATCGGGGCCGATCTGGCCGGCCAAGGATTCCCGGCCACCACCACGGCGAGCTGAGGTCCGAGTCCAACGTCTGATCTCGGAGGTTTGATCGGAAAGGCAGGTGAGCCCATGCCAAGCGAACGGGATCGACAAGCGGCGATGGTGGAGCTGTTCGATCGGCATATGGATGCCGAGCTCGCCGGAGACCTTGAGACAACGTTGGCAACCATGACCTCCAACCCCCATCTCGTCAACGTGCCCTCCATGATCGGAGGTGCCGGCCTCGAAGGGGTTCGGGCCTTTTACGCCGATCGTTTGATCGGAAAGTTCTTCCCGCCCGATGTCGAGTTCACCACCGTGTCGAGGACGGTCGGGCAGGAGCGGCTCGTTGATGAGCTGATCATCTCCTTCACCCACACCCAAGAGATCGAATGGATGATCCCGGGCGTGGCTCCGACCGGGCGACCGGTCTCGGTCGCCTTTGTGGTGATCGTCGGGGTAGAGAACGGAAAAGTTGCTTACGAGCACATCTATTGGGACCAGGCGACGGTGCTCGTCCAGCTGGGCTTGCTCGACCCCTCCGAGCTTCCGGTCGCCGGCCGGGAAGCGGCGGCCAAGGTTCTCGACCCCACCATTCCCGGCCCCCCTGTGATCAGGAAAGAGTGATGGTCCCCGGGGCGACCCCGGGGAACGGAACCGGCCCGGCCTCCCCGGTGAATTTCGGGAAGGCCGGGCCGGTCGAGTGAAGAAACCTCCGACGGGTTTCGAAACGCTACCTATGCGTCACGCCGCAGCATGCGGTACCCGCCGACTCCGAGGGCAATCGCCGCGTAGCCGGCCAGGATCGCCATCCCGACCCACGGGCTGAAGGTCATGACCGATCCATGGATGGCACTGCGGCTTGACCCCCGTCATGGCGCTGCCGATGTTGGTCGGCTCGAACTTGCTGATGGCGTTCTGGAACGACTGGGGAAGGGCCGGAGTCAACAACGGAAGGATGAGCAGCACCCCGACAAAGGCTGCGATGGCGCCGGCGGTATGACGGATGATGGTGCCCAAACCGAGGGCCAGGAGACCCAACACCGCCAGGTACAGACCGCCTCCGGCGACGCGCTCGCAGCACGCCGGCTTGGGCCGAGCGTCGCGTGCGGAGCCCCGCCGCCGATCAACATCTGACCGATGAAGAAGGCGCCGAAGGAGAGCGATCTCACCGACCACGAAGGCGACGGCGGCGAAGACGCCGTGCCTTGGCAGCCAGGAACAGCGGTCGGTTCGGGACGGCCGCCAGGCTGGAGCGAATGGTTCCGGTCCCGTATTCGGCGCTGATGGCCAGTACGCCCAGGATGCCGATGGCCAGTTGACCGAACAACGAGCCGATGAGGCTGACGTTCGTGGGATCGAAGCTCAGCGTGTCGCCCGGGCCGGCGTGGGCCCACCGGGTCGCCTCGGTGGCCGTGGCGATGATGCCGACGCCGATGGTGAGGACGATGGTAACGACAGGAGCGTCCACGTGGTCGAACGGACACTGCGTATCTTGGTCCACTCCGACTCGCATCACCCCGGCCGGGCGGTAACGCGGCGCCGTCGGGGCGGGGATGGTGGTGGTGATGAGGGTCATTGGATGCTCACTTTCCTGCCGGCATCTGCCGTGTCGTCGGTGTGGACGAAGGTTCGGGTTGGCGGCGAAGCCGCCCTCTCCTCGGTAGTCGACGCTGTCTTGGGTCAGTTCCATGAATGCCTCTTCGAGCGATGCCATCTGCGGCGAGAGTTCGTGAAGGGTCAGCCTGCTGCTCGAAGGCGATGTCGCCGATCTGCTCCGCGCTGACGCCCGGCAACCGACAACGCGCCGTCCTCTTCTTGGACCACGGTCGCTCCGCTCGGACCGCATGGCCTCCCGGAACTCTCTCGGTCTGGGGAGTGCGAACCCGCACGAACTGCTGGCAGCTCTGGGCGATGAAGTCGGTCGACCGGCATCTCGGCGATCAGACGACCGCGGCCGATGACGACCAGGTGGTCGGCGGTCAGGGCCATTTCGCTCATGAGGTGGCTCGAGACGAAGACCGTCCGGCCCTCCTTGACCCAGTCCCTTCAGCAGGTTGCGGACCCAGCGGATCCCTTCGGGGTCGAGACCGTTGATGGGCTCGTCGAACAGCAGCACGCTGGGGTCTCCGAGAAGTGCCGCCGCGATGCCGAGCCGCTGGCCCATCCCGAGTGAGAAGGTGCCGGCGCGCTTGCGTGGCCACGCTGCGAGAGCCCCACGATCTCGAGGACCTCGTCCACTCGTGATCGCGGAATGTCGTTGGTCTGGGCCAGCGCCCAAAGATGATTGAGGGCGCTTCGGCCGGGATGGATCGCCTTGGCCTCGAGGAGTGCGCCCGACCTCTCGAAGCGGCCAGGCGAGACCTCCGTAGGCGACCGCCGTTGATTTTGGCCTCCCCGGCGTCGGGATTGTCGAGTCCCATGATCATGCGCATGGTGGTCGACTTGCCGGACCCGTTGGGTCCGAGAAACCCGGTGATCTGCCCGGGCTTGACCTCGAAGGACAAATCGTCGACCGCGAGGGTGTCGCCGTAACGCTTGGTGATGCCGGTGACTTCGATCATGTGCTGCTCCTCGGTGATTGAGTTCGTGCCTTGGCTCGACGGCAGAGTCGTTCGGACCTCTGGAACCATCATGACGACGTCGCGTTGACCTGTCGTCACCCTGGCGGCGACTTGCATCTCCGTTCTCGCGGGGTAGGCATCCGGCCGTGTTGCGCCGGAGTCGTACATCGCTAGATGTACAGCGAACGACCGTAGGGTGATGCGTGCGGCGGTTGGCTCGATAGCGTCGCGATATGTCGTTTCACACGGGGATCTCCGGCTCCTCGCCCCCCACTGCTTCAGCGCATCACACCCCGGCAATGGTTTTTGACCGATATCGGACTATCGGTGCTGTTCCTCGTGGGCGGCTTTAGCTCCCTGTTCGTTGGTAACCACGGCAAGGTCATCCCCATCACGTCGTTCTCCTCGCGGCGGCGCTGTGTCTGTCGCCACCCTTCCCCTCGCCCTCCGTCGGAGATATCCGATTCCCGTGCTCGTTGTGGTCACCGGCGCCCTTGTCGGCAGCGTTTGTGCTTGGAACAGACTTCGCCGGAGTACCCGTGGTGGCCCTTGCCCTCTACATCGTGGCCACTGCACTACGAACGTCGAGACCTCGGTCATTGCACTGTGCGTCGTCGAGGGTGTGCTCCTGATCGGCGCTCGGGATTGCCGCCATGTGCATCCGGCAGACGGTAACCGACACATCCAATATCATCGTGGCCGGGGCGGCCTGGTTTGTGGGCGACAGTGTCCGCGCCCGACGTGCGTACGTCGCCGGGCTCGCCAGCTCAGTCCGAGCAGCGCCAACGTCGAGAGGTCGAACGAGCCGAGCAGTCCATTGCTGAAGAGCGCCTTCAGATCGCCCGAGAGCTGCACGACATTGTCGCCCATAGCCTCAGCGTCATAGCGATCCAATCGAGCGTCGGTCGGCCACGTGCTCGACATGCAACCCGAAGAAGCTCGTAAGGCCTTGGCGGCGGTCGAGATGACCAGCCGCTCGGCCCTCGAAGAGCTTCGCCGGGTCTTGGGTGTGCTGCGGCGCGATGACTCCGACGGCCCCAGCCTCATTCCTGCCCCGGGCATTGACGACATCGATGAGTTGCTGATTCAATTTCGATCAGCCGGGTCGAGGTCGACCTACAGCTGAGTGGTCAAAGGGTGAACCTTCCACCGAGCATGGATCTGTCGGTCTATCGCATCGTCCAGGAAGCGCTCACGAACGTCACCAAGCACGCCGGAGGACCGCCCACGCCACCGTGCACATCACACTTCGAGGAAGGTGCGGTGTGGTCAACGTATTTGACGAGGGCTTCTTCCACCCCAACAGTGGTCACTCGATGCCGAACGTCAAAGACGAAGCTCGGGCGCATCACGGGATTATCGGCATGCGCGAGCGGGCGGCGATCTTCGGTGGTTCCTTGACCGCCGGCCCACGGCGAGGAGGCGGATTCGAGGTGTGCGCCCGGCTGCCCCTCGATCCGACGCCACAGTGACCATCGGTGTCGTCGTCGTCGACGACCAGGCCCTGGTGCGAGGTGGTTTCCGCGTCCTGGTGGACTCGCGTCAGCGACCTCGACGGTGCTGGGAGAGGCGTCCAACGGAGCAGAAGCGGTCGAACTGGTCCAGGCCACCCGTCCGGACGTGGTGCTCATGGATGTACGGATGCCGGTCATGGATGGCATCGAAGCGACCCGACCAGATCCTTCGGTGCAGCATCACGAAAGCGGTCCCCGCATCTTGATCCTGACCACCTTCGACCTCGACGAGTACGTCTATGAGGCACTTGCGCGCCGGGGCGAGCGGATTCATGCTGAAGGACACCCCGCCGGCCGAGCTCTTGGCGGCGATCCGGGTGATCGCCGGAGGCGATGCCCTCCTGGCGCCGAGTGTGACCCGACGGCTGATCGCCGACTTCGCCAGCCGGGAGGTCAAACCGGCCGGATCGACCGAGATCCTCGACACCCTGACCGATCGAGAGCGCGAGGTGTTCGGCTTGGTGGCCAAGGGCATGTCCAACCAGGAGTTGGCCGACGAGCTGCACATGAGCGCGGCCACGGCCAAGACCCACGTGAGCCGCGTGCTGATGAAGCTGGACGCACGTGACCGGGCCCAGTTGGTGGTGATCGCCTACGAGACGGGGTTCATCTCGCCCAGTTGAACAACTGGGTTCGCGAGTCCGCCGAAACCGCGATCGGCAGATCGTCAACTGCCCACCGTAGGGTGGAGCGCATGGGGGCGACCGACGCGTGGCTGGAGACGAGCCGACGGAATGCCCGGTCGGTGCAGACCACGGTCGGTTGGATCTTCTGGGATCCGGGGGCCCTGACTCGCTACGACGAGCTGGGTGTGCCCGGGGCGCTGGGGTACATCGCCGCCCGTTGCGCACCGCTGGCCCCGGCCGGCCCTGACAGTGTGATCGCCGCCTTCGGCTCCATCTCGCCGTCCGGCATCCGGCTTGCCTTCGATCGGGTCGAGGCGGCGACAACCTTCGAGGCGGTCTGGGCGGCCCGGGATGAGGCCATCGTCGAAGGGCTGGCGGCGCATGCCCCGGAGATCCTCGAGCCGCTGTCGGCGCTGGGCCCGCGCCTGTGGTCGGTCGTCGAGCAGCTCCCTACGGTCGGCCGGGTGTTCTTCGCCGCCCATCTGCGCATGCCGAGGCCCGATGACCCGGTGCTGTCGGGTTGGCACGCGGTGAACTGCCTGCGCGAATGGCGGGGGGACACCCACTGGGCGCTGGCGACCGGCCTCGGGCTGACCGGGGTGGAGGCGTCGATCCTCCACAATGCCTGGCTCGGCTACGAAGCCGACTGGATCCCGACCTCACGGGGGACCGGACCGGACGAACTGGCCGCCGGATGGCGAGGCCTCGCCGACAAGGGACTCGCCCACGACCAGGTGGTGACCCCGGAGGGCGTCGCCCGGCGCCAACATCTCGAGGACGAGACCGATCGGCTCACCACGCTGCCGTGGGAGCTGCTCGGCCGCCAGACCGCGGACAGGTTCGCGGTGGAGTTCGAGCCCCCGTGCGAATTGCTGCTGGCCCGGGTCGACCTCACCGCCGGCCCCAATTACCAACCGGGATCCCGCCTCCGGGGCGGGACCGGTACCCACACCCCCTGACGCGGAGCACCGTTGGCCCTTCGAGCTTCTAACCCTGGATCATCAGCCGGTGTCCTCGTCCCCGAACGGGCGCACCAACTCCCACTCGAGGGAACCGGGGGCCCGGACCCACCGATCACCGGTCTTCGAATCCCGGATCTCCTGCCGGGTGGGGATCTCGTGGAGCGCCCAGAGGGCGTCGCACTCGGCCCGGGCTTCCGGCAGCGAGTCGTACTCCTTGACCCGTTTCACCCGCTTGGCTCCGGCCGCTCCGGCGGCCAGATCCAGGTGCTGGACACGGAACCGTTTCATGGAACGAGTGTAGATCCGCGCCCGCGCTTTTTTGGGCTCGAACCGGGTCAGAACGGGTCGGTGCTGGACTCCCCGTCCTGGGACACGAACTCGGTCCACTCCTCGCCGTTCCAGTAGCGGAAATCGAACCGCCCCGACGGGTCGGCCTGCCAACTCGGAGGTGCGGAGACCGGCGCCGGCGTGACCTGGGTGGCGGTGGCCGGGATGGAACTGGACTTGGTCGACAGGGTCGGCTGGGGATAGGGAAGGTGCCGGCTGGCGTGGCCACCGTAGGGACCGGGTGCGCCGCCCGCGCCCCCGCTACCCGGGAAACCGCCCGGGTACCCGCCTCCGCCCTGTCGCATCCCCCGCCGTTGGCTGGTGGCCATGGCGATGAAGGCCAGGACGGTCACCAACAGGGAGATGAACACGCTGGCCAGCGCCCAGACGATGGGCGGGATGCCCCACGGGCTCCTCCCGGTCACCCGGCGGAACCGCTCGGTGCTGCGGTAGTTCAGGAAGCCGATGAGGACCCCGAAGACCAGGTACCACGGTGAGGTTCGGAGGAAGGGAATCACTAATGCCATGTCCCCGCCATTCTACGGCCTCCCGGGCCGCTCCAGTCCGGCGCCAGCCCGCCAGCTGGCCGGATGCGGTTACACTGGTGCGTAATCCGCTTTTCGCAACGGAGGAGTAGCGCGTGCCGGCAACCGTGGTCGTCGGAACCCAGTGGGGTGATGAGGGCAAAGGCAAGTTGACCGACTTGCTGGCCAAGGAGATGGAGCTGGTTGTCCGCTACCAGGGCGGCCACAACGCCGGGCACACCATCGTGGTCGAGGGCGAGACCTTCGCCCTCCAGCTGGTCCCGAGCGGGATCCTCTACGACCACATCACCCCCATCATCGGCAACGGGGTGGTGGTCGACCCGACCGTCCTGCTGGCCGAGGTCGACACCCTGACGGCCAAGGGGATCGACACGTCGAAACTCCTGGTCAGCGGCAACGCCCATCTGATCATGCCCTACCACCACGAGCTGGATCAGCTGGCCGAGCGCTTCCTGGGCAAGAACAAGCTGGGGACCACCCGCCGGGGGATCGGGCCGGCCTACGCCGACAAGTCGGCCCGGGTCGGGCTGCGGGTCCAGGATCTGCTCGACCCGAAGATCTTCCGGCAGAAGCTCGACGTGGTCCTGAAGGAGAAGAACGCCATCCTGGCCAAGGTCTACAACCGGCTGCCGGCCAACGCCGACCAGATCAGCGCCCTCTACCTCGACGAGCTGGCCCCGCGGGTGGCCCCGATGGTGGCCGACACGGTGGGGGTGACCCACGACGCCCTGGAGCGGGGGGCCAATGTCCTCCTGGAGGGGGCCCAGGCCACCTTCCTCGATCTGGATCACGGCACCTATCCATTCGTCACCTCGTCGAACCCGGTGGCCGGCGGGGCCTGCACCGGGGCCGGGGTCGGCCCCCGTTACATCGACCAGGTGATCGGCATCGCCAAGGCCTACGTCACCCGGGTGGGCAGCGGGCCGTTCCCCACCGAGCTCACCGATGAGATCGGCGACACCCTGGTGGACATCGGCCACGAGTACGGGGTCAACACCAAGCGCCGCCGCCGGCCGGGATGGTTCGACGCGGTGATGATGCGCCAGGCGGTGCGGCTCAACTCGCTGTCCGAGATCGCCCTCACCAAGCTCGACGTGCTCGACACCTTCGACACCGTGAAGGTCTGCGTGGCCTACGAGGCCAACGGCGAGCGCTTCACCCATCCTCCTTACCACCAGTCGGTGTTCCATCAGGTCAAGCCCATCTACGAAGAACTCCCGGGCTGGAAGACGGACTTGTCGGGGGCGACCGAGATCGGAGACCTCCCGCAGGCGGCCCGCGACTACGTGCACTTCCTGGCCGAGCAGATCGGCACCCCGGTGCGGCTGGTCGGGGTCGGCCCGGGCCGGGAGCAGTTCGTCCGCTTCGCGGCATGAGGGGGCGTCGGTGAGCGCCGCCGTCACCACCGTCTGTGTGGTCGGTTCCGGAGGGCGGGAGCACGCGCTGGCCCTGGCCCTCGGCCGGACCGCCGACGTCATCGTCACTCCCGGCAACCCGGGGATCACCGGCACCACCCCGGAGGGCCACACCCTGACCAGCGTGTCCACCCCGGCCGAGGAGATCGACGCCGACCTGTTCGTCATCGGGCCGGAGGCGCCGCTGGTCGACGGCCTGGCCGATCGGCTGCGGGCGGCCGGTCGGCTGGTGTTCGGACCGGGGGCGGACGGGGCCCAACTGGAGGGCTCCAAGGCGTTCATGAAGGAGATGCTCGACGAGGCGGGGGTGCCCACCGCCCGGTTCGGGGTGTTCGCCGACCCGGAAACGGCCAAGGAGTTCCTGCGCCAGCTACCGGGGCCGTGGGTGATCAAGACCGACGGTCTGGCGGCGGGGAAAGGGGTGCTGGTCACTTCTTCGTTGGAGGAGGCGGACGCCGACGTGGACGCCAAGCTGTCGGGGGAGGCCTTCGGGGAGGCCGGCCGGCAGATCGTGATCGAGGAGGGACTGATCGGGGTCGAGTGCTCGCTGCTGGTGCTGTGCGACGGTGAGCGGTTGGCGGCATTGGCCCCGGCCCAGGACTTCAAGCGGCTGCGGGACGGAGACGCCGGACCCAACACCGGAGGCATGGGGGCGTACTCGCCGGTGCCGTTCGTCAACGACGAGCTGGTGTCGGATCTGGTGGAGGCGGCGGTCGCCCCGCTGGTGACCGCCCTCCGGGCCCGGGGGATCGACTACCGCGGGGTGCTCTACGCCGGCCTGATGTTGACCGCCGATGGTCCGAAGGTGCTCGAGTACAACGTGCGGTTCGGCGATCCGGAGACCCAGGTGGTGCTGCCCCGGCTCGACGGCGACCTCACCGCGCTGTTGGCGGAGGCCGCCGCCGGAGAGCTGCGCACGGTGCCCCGGTTCATCGATGACGCCGCCGTCTGCGTGGTGCTGGCGTCGGAGGGCTATCCCGAGGCGCCCCGGGTCGGGGACGTGATCGTCGGCCACCGGAGCGATGCTGGGGGCGATGGCGATGGCGATGGCGATGGCGATGGCGATGGAGGCGGCGGTGGCGGCGGCGGTGGCGGTGCCACCGTGCTTCATGCCGGGACCGCGGTGGCCGCCGGGCACGTGGTCACCGCCGGCGGTCGGGTGCTCGGGGTGGTGGCCCTCGGGGCCAGTCTCGAGGAAGCCAGGGCGCGGGCCTATGCAAAGGTGTCGCGCATCCGGTGGCCGGGCATGCACCACCGCTCCGACATCGCCGCCCCCCGATGGTTGACCGGTCGCATCGCTCCCCGCCGGTCGAAGTCGCCCGAAACCCAGGAGGTGGCCCGGTGATCCCCCGCTATTCACCGCCAGAGATGACCGAGTTGTTCTCCGACGAGGCCCGCTTCCGGATGTGGCTCCGGGTGGAGTTGCTGGCCACCGAGGGATGGGTGGAGGTCGGCGACGTGCCGGCCGAGGCTGCTGCAGTGTGCCGCGAACGGGCCCCCGACGTCGATACGTTGTTCGTCGAAGCGGTGGCGGAGCGGGAGCGGGTCACCGACCACGACGTCGCCGCTTTCGTCGACGTCGTACAGCAGGCCATCGGCCAGCCCGACGGCTCCTGGATCCACTACGGGCTCACCTCCTCCGACGTGGTCGACACCGCCCTGTGTGCCACCCTCACCCAGGCAGCCGATCTGCTCATCGCCGCCGCGGGTGACCTGGTGCGGGCGTTGAAGGCCCGGGCCGTCGAGCTGATCGACGTCCCCATCACCGGTCGCACCCACGGGATGCAGGCCGAGCCCACCACCTACGGCGCCAAGTTCGCCCTGTGGGCCCTGCAGGCCGACCGGGATAGCCAGCGGCTGGAAGCGGCCCGGGACCGGGTGGCGGTGGGCAAGCTGTCCGGAGCGGTGGGGACCTTCTCGAACATTGACCCCAGCGTCGAGGACCACGTCTGCCGGGCGTTGGGGCTCACCCCGGTCCCCGCCACCCAGGTGGTGGCCCGGGATCGCCACGCCGAGTACCTCTGGGCCTGCGCGTCGGTGGGGGCCACCATCGAGACCATCGCCACCGAGGTGCGGCATCTGGCCCGCAGCGAGGTGGGGGAAGCGGAAGAGGCGTTCAAGGTCGGCCAGAAGGGGAGCTCGGCCATGCCCCACAAGCGGAACCCGATCCTGTCGGAGCGGCTATGCGGCCTGGCCCGGGTGCTCCGCGGCTATCTGTCCCCCGGTCTGGAGGACATCGCCCTCTGGCACGAACGGGACATCTCCCACAGCTCGGTGGAGCGGGTGGTGCTGCCCGACGCCAGCGCCCTCACCCTCTACATGCTGCAGAAGGCCCGGGGCCTGGTGGAGGGACTGGTCATCCACCCGGAGCGGGCGCTGGCCAATCTGATCGAAGGCAGCCACGGGCTGGTGTTCAGCCAGTCGGTGCTGCTGGCCCTGGTGTCGGGAGGACTCGGGCGCGACGCCGCTTACCGGATCGTCCAGCGCGACGCCCGGGTGGCGTGGGAGGAAGGGCGTCCGTTCCGGGAGGTGCTCGACGACGACCCGGAGGTCACCCTGTCCAAGGCCCAGCTCGACGACGCCTTCGACCTGTCGCGTACCCTGCGCCACATCCACCGGTTCACCGACGCATTGTCGACCATCGGATAAGGGCGGCGCAGCTCGGATTCGCTCGACTCGGGGTTGGGCCCTATGTCACCGGCGCCGGCGCGCCGCCGGTCGAGACGACCAGCGGTCCATCGGGGTCAGCGCGGAAATAGACGACTCCAGCTACGAGAAGCGTCCAAACGCCGATGGCGGGGAGGGCGAAGAAGTCGCCGACGGGGACCACGCCAATGATCCCGAGGATGAGGCTGACCCAGCCCAGCCACGTCGGCAGCCGAGCGCTCTTCAGCATGGCGACGCCGGCCGATATCGCCATCACGCCGAACGCCATCGAACCCAGGATCGCCGGCAGGTCGTTCTGGAGGTAGTTGAGCGTCTGCACGCTCGAGAGGGTCAGATGGTCAGGGGAATCGCCCAGGGCGGCCAGGACCCCACCGACGACGCCGCCGGTCACCGCGAACAGAATGCCCCCGACAAGGGTGAGCGTGCCCCATCGATGGTCAACGTCTCGGCGTTGGAGCCAGGTGCGGAGGTAGCTGAACCAGATGAGACCGAACACGACAGCCGGAGGGATCAGGACCGCCGAAATGCTGGCTTGATTTTTGTGGGTCCGGTAGAAGTTGAGGATCGACGCCGGCGAGGCGTTGGACTGTGGCGCGTTGGTGACGACGATACTGGCCACCACGAACGCGACGAACAGGACGGCGAACAGAGGGGCGAGCTTCGACCACCGGCCGGGCGTCTGCGATGGACTATCCATAACTGCGGCCATTGGGGCTCCTTTGGTTCTCGGATGCCAATCAGGGCCGTCGGATGTTCCTTACAGACCATGTTGTCGCCGGCCCTGTCACAAGCCTAAAGGGTCGGCTCCGTCCGATCGTGGACCACAGATGGACAGGCCGGGATTCCCGCCTATCAGTAGTCGGCCGAGCTACCCCGACCCGCCCACATCATCGAGCTTCCCGAGGAACTCGGCGTCCATCCGGGTGAACGGCGCGACCGGATCTGCCTGCAAAATGGGCCATTGTGTTCCGGGGAGGCAACCATTTGCGCTCTCTCGGGGGTTAAGGGGAGTAATGGGGACGAAACAGGCCAGGAGCCAGGGGTGAGAAATTCCGTTGCCAGGGCCGAAGCCACCCGCTCGTTCGAAAGCTTCGTGGCCGGGCAGGGTGACAGCCTGCTGCGCACCGCCTATCTACTGGTCTGGGATATCGGCGAAGCCGAAGACCTGGTGCAGGAGTGTCTGGTGCGGGTTGCCCGCCGGTGGCCCCAGGTGCGCACCATGGCGTTTCCCGCCGCCTACGCCCGGCGGATCCTCGTGAACCTTGCCCTCGACACCTCCCGTCGCCGGAGCCGTCACCGGAGCGAACTGTCCGCCGGGCCGTCCGTCGTCGGGCCGGTGGACCGGGAGGATCCGACCACGCGGCAGCCCTTCACGGACGTCGAGGCGAGGACGGTGCTGCTGTCCGTGGTCGGCGACCTACCACCCCGGCAACGCGCCGTCCTCGTCCTGCGGTACTTCGAAGACCTCACCGAGGCACAAACCGCGGACTTGCTGGGCTGCTCGATCGGCACGGTCAAGAGCACTGCATCGCACGCCCTCGATCGGATGCGGAAGGCATCCACGCTGATCTCGGCCACACCCCGGATTCCTGTTCACATACACGAAGGAGAAAACCCATGATCGACCAACTCGAAGCAGACCTGCCGCGATGCGTTCCGGTCGAAGGCATCTTCCATCCCCGGGGAGGTGAGCGGGCGGGTTCACTCGGCCAGCTACCAGCCACGGGTCACCCGGTGGTCGCCCCGGGTGACGTACGGTGCGGTCGCCGGAGCCGCCATCACCACCGCCACCGTCGTCTCGGTGGTCGTGCTCGGAAGCGCGTCGCCGGCCTTCGCCGGTTGGAGCCCGACCCCCACCCCGCCGACCGGCAATCAGGTGGCTCAAGCTGACTCCTCGTGTCAACAGCAGCTCGCCAACCGGCCTGCGGTTCTTCCCGTCACCGGAGGAGCTCCGGTTCTGACCGACATACGCGGGCCTTACACCGTGGCCATCTACACGACCGCCACCTCCAGTACGACGTGCTTCACCGGTCCTACCTTCACCTCCATCTCGGGCAGCCAGGGGGCGGCCAGCCTGCCCGCGGCGGGGAAGATCGACTTCTCCACCGCCGGCCTGACCGCCCGCGACGCCTCGCCCTACACCTTGGTCGACGGGAGGACCGGTTCCGGGGTGACCGGGGTGTCACTGCTGCTCGACAACGGCCAGCACGTCCAGGCCACGCTGGCCAACGGCTGGTACGAAGCCTGGTGGCCTGGCTCGGCCCGAGCCGTCTCAGCGGCGGTAACCACACCGGGGGGTACGGCGACGCAGACCCCGAGCTCGGTGCCGGTGCCCTGCATGCCCGGACCTCAAGCCCCCTGCTCGGGGGGCTCGGCGGGTTCGGGCACCTCTACGGGCTCGGGCACGTCGGGCACCTCGGTGACGGCGAATGGATCGGGCGGTTCCGGCCCGATGAACACCAACAGTTCCTCGGGAGGGGCAGGAACCGCGTCATCGGGCGGTCAGCCGTAGCCTCGGTCGTCCGGTTGCCGCCCGTCGGGGGGTCGGCGTCGGGCAGAGTAGAGCATGGCCAGCAATCGGGCGGTGGTGGACCGGCTCCGGGAGGTGGTCGGGCCGCAGGTGATCGACGACCCTGAGGTGGTCGCCTCCTACACCACCGACTGGACGGGACGGTTCGTCGGCCGGTCGATGGCGGTGGTGAGGCCCGGGTCCAGCGAGGAGGTGGCAGGGGTGGTCGCCACCTGTCGGGAGCTCGGGGTGGCGCTGGTCCCCCAGGGGGGCAACACCGGTCTGGTCGGCGGCGGGGTGCCGTTGCATGAGGAAGTGGTGCTCAGCCTTCAACGCCTGCAGACCCTGGAACCGGTGGATCCCCTGGCTGGCCAGGTCACCGCGGGCGCCGGCGTGACCCTTTCCTCGGTGCAGAAAACCGCCGCCGCCGGAGGTTGGGCGTACGGGGTGGACCTCGGGGCTCGAGACTCGGCGACGGTGGGGGGAACGGTCGCCACCAACGCCGGCGGGACCCACGTGCTGCGCTACGGGGGCACCCGCGAACAGGTGATCGGTGTCGAGGCGGTGTTCGGGACCGGCTCGGTCATCTCCCACCTCGGCGGGTTGGTCAAGGACAATACCGGCTACGACCTGCCCGACCTGCTGTGCGGGAGCGAGGGAACCTTGGGCGTGGTGACCGCGGCCCGACTGCGTCTGGTGCCGTCGATGCCGTATCGGATCGTCGCAGTGCTGGCATTCGCCACCGTCTCCCGGGCGATCGACGCGTCGGTGGTGTTCCGGCGGGCGCTTCCGGCGCTCGAGGCGTGCGAGCTCTTCCTGTTGTCCGGGCTCGAGCTGGTGGGCTCGGTGACCGGTCTCCCGACTCCGTTCTCGGGGTCGCACCCGGTGTACCTGCTGGTCGAGGTGGCCGACCGGGCCGATCCCACCGAGGCGTTCGCCGAGGCGACCAGCTCGGTCGATCAGGTGATCGAGGTCGTGGTGGCGACCGAGCCTTCCCGCCGGGCCGAGCTGTGGCGCTACCGCGAAGCGCACACCGAGGCCATCAACAGCCTCGGCCCACCCCACAAACTCGACGTCACCCTGCCGCTCGGGTCACTGGCCGAGTTCATCGACCGGGTGCCGGGCGTCGTGCAGGCCATCGCCCCGGCCGCCCGCACCTGGCTGTTCGGCCATGCCGGCGACGGCAACGTCCACGTCAACGTGACCGGCCTCCCCCCGGACGACGACCGGGTGGATGAGGCGGTGCTTCGTATGGTCGGTGACTTCGGCGGGAGCATCAGCGCCGAGCACGGCATCGGCACGGCCAAGCGCAAATGGCTGTCCCTGTCGCGGAGCCCGGAGGAGATCGCCGCCTTCCGGGCGATCAAGCAGGCGCTCGATCCCGATGGCGTCCTGAACCCCAACGTGCTGTTGCCGGCTCAAGGGTCGTAGCGGTCCGGAGGCGCGTCGTCAGCAATCGTCGGGCGGTCGGAAGGTTAGGCTGCGCGGGTGTTCGGCAGTAAGGAAGACAAGGAAAGGGACAAGCAGGGCGCAACTGCGGCGGTGGTCTCCGAGGCCGACCGGCTGGAGGCGCTGCCGATGATTGAGTTGGCGGCTGAGGTGATGAAAGCCGCGTTCGGACCGGGTGGGCCTGGAGCCGGTGACGACAACACCGTGACGGTGGGCGGCACCGTCACCGTGAGTGGGGCGCCCCTCGGTCGCGGTCTTCTCCTCAACCAGATCGCCGGCGCCTTCGACCGGGAAGGCAGCGATATGACCCAGAGTCGGCGGCTCCAGCGGCTGGTCGCGGAAGGCGTACAACTTCTCGAGAACGCCGCACTCGTCCGTCCCGTGGTCGGCGGGCCCGCCGGCGGAGGTGCGAACTTCAGCTATGCCCTTACACGCCTAGGACGACGCGGGCTTCAACATGATGCCGTGGAGCACATCCTCCGCGGCGAGCCGCTCGAGTCTGCGTAGCGACAGAATGCCGACCAGAAGCCCCGCCGCTTCCGGGGGAATCGGACGAGAGCACCAGAGCTGGCTCGACGAGCTGAATCGCAGCCTCACCTGAACTGTCGACGACGAAGGCGGCCCGGTCTTCTCCGAACCGCAAAAGGCCTCCAGTGAACATTGCCGTACTCATAAAACAGGTGCCCAAGGCCGAGGCCATGACGCTCTCGCCCGAGGGGCGACTCCAGCGAGACGGCGTCGAGCTGGAGATGAATGCCTATTGCCGGCGGGCGGTCAGCAAGGGCGTCGAGCTGGCCGCCGCCCACCGTGGCCGTTGCGTGGTCTTCACCCTGGGTCCGCCGGCCGCCGAAGACATCCTGCGAGAGGCGGTGGCCTGGGGCGCCGATGAGGGGGTGCTGGTCAGCGATGCGGCGTTTGCCGGATCGGACACCCTGGCCACGGCCAAGGCGTTGGTCGACGCCCTCCGCCACCACGCGACCTGGGACCTGATCCTGGTCGGCCGGAACTCGATCGACGCGGATACCGGGCAGGTCGGGCCCCAAGTGGCCGAGCTGCTCGACCTCCCCTTCGCTGGTGGGGTCCGGCAACTGACGCTGGTCGAGGGAGTCGCCGAGGTCACCTGCGAGCAGGACGACGGCTGGCGGACCTGCCTGGTCCGGTTGCCGACGGTGCTGTCCACCGCCGAGCGGCTGTGCGAGCCGTGCAAGGTCCCGCCCGAGGGCCGGGCCGAAGTCCCAGCCGACCGGATCCTTCGGGTCAAGGCCGCCGACCTCGGACCCGGCCCCTGGGGTTCAGCCGGAAGCCGCACCGACGTGGGCACGGTGCGATCGATGGACATCGACCGGCGCGGCATCGTGCTGTCGGGTACCGCCGCCGCCCAGGTGGCCGAGGCGGTCCGGCTTCTCAGCTCGTGGGGCGCCCTCCCCGCCATCGGTCGACGCGGGGGCAACGACGCGGCGTCGGCGGCACCGGGAGTCGAGGGGGTGGAGCCGACCTCCGGCGGCACCGGTCCGGGCATCCTGGTGGTGGCCGAGCCCGGGCGGGCCCGCCTCACCCGGGAGCTCCTGGGGGAAGCCGCCCACCTGGCCGCCGGGCTCGACGGGGTGGTGACCGCCATCGGCCCTGGCCCGCTCGACCCGCAGAGCCTGGCCGAGTGGGGCGCCGACGCGGCGGTCGAACTGGTGGGGGTCGGGGTGGAAGAGGACGTGGCGGCGGCCGTGGCCGACTGGTGCGGCGAGCATCAGCCTTGGGCCGGCTTCGTGCCGGGGACGCTGTGGGGGCGGGAGGTGGCGGCCCGGGTGTCCGTTCGGCTGGACGCCGGGTTGACCGGCGACGCGGTGGGGTTCGGGGTCGACCGCGGTCGACTGGTCTCGTGGAAGCCGGCGTTCGGCGGCCGGTTGGTGGCGGCCATCACCGCCCGCACACCGGTGCAGCTGGCCACCGTCCGGCCCGGCATCCTCTCCCTCCGCACCCCGAGGGTGGTCGCCGGGGGCTCGGCTGCGGTCGAGCCGGTCAGGCTCCAGCCCCGGGGCCGGCTCGAGGTGACCGGAGAGGGTCGCGACGATGAAGTCGAGGCCCTCCTCACTGCCAACACGGTGGTGTCGGTGGGCACCGGGGTGTCTCCCGACGACTACTCGAAGCTCCAGCCACTGATCGTCTCCCTCGGCGCCGAACTGGCGGCGTCCCGCAAGGTCACCGACAAGGGTTGGTTGCCGCGAGCCCGGCAGGTCGGGCTCACCGGCCAAAGTGTGGACCCCGCCCTGTTCCTCGCCATCGGTGGTTCCGGCAAGTTCAACCACATGGTCGGGGCCCGGGGAGCCGGCACCATCGTGGCCGTCAACCACGACCCAGCCGCCCCGATCTTCGACTGGGTCGACATCGGGATCGTGGCCGACTGGCAGGAGGTCGTGCCGCTTCTCGCCGCCGCCCTGGCCCCGGAGTGATGCCCGAAGAAGGGGGGGAACCGGGCGGAATGACCAGCCAGTGGTCGGCACCCAGCGGGTAGCCTGAGGGCGTCACCGAACGCTCGCCCGAGTCCCAGACCGGCCACCCGGGCACTGGGCATCGGGCCCCGAAACCCTGGAGGAATGGCCCCATGACCGCCGCATCGAGTCCGGACGGACTGCACCTGCTGTTATCGGGCAAGGTCCGCGAGATCTACGACGCCGGTGACGAGCGCCTGTTGATGGTCACCTCCGACCGGATATCCGCTTTCGACGTGATCATGAAGGAGCCGATCCCGGACAAGGGCCGGGTGCTGACGGCCATGACCGTCTTCTGGCTCGACGAGCTCTCCGATCTCGCCCCCAATCATCTGATCAGTGTGGACCCGGCCGATTTCCCCGCCGGTGCCGCCGGGCTGGATGGCGGGCTCGGGTACCTGGCCGGACGGTCGATGTTGGTGCACCGGGCGGAGATGCTGGACATCGAGTGCATCGTCCGGGGCTACCTGGCCGGATCCGCCTACAAGGAGTACCAGAGCCAGGGCACCGTGCACGGCATGGCCATGCCGGCCGGGTTGCGACACGCCGACCGGCTGCCCGAGCCCATCTTCACCCCGTCGACCAAGGCGACCGAGGGACACGACCTGAACATCGGGATGGCCGAAGCCATCGACCTGGTGGGCAAGGAAGCCGCCGAAGCCGCCGCCGCGCTGTGCCTGGCCGCCTACTCGAGGGCGGCGGTCCGGGCCGAGGAACAGGGCGTGGTGATCTGCGACACCAAGTTCGAGCTCGGCTACATCGACGGGAAGCTGTCGATCTGCGACGAGGTGCTGACCCCCGACTCGTCTCGGTTCTGGCCGGCCGACAACTCTGCCCCGGGCACCAACCCACCGTCGTTCGACAAGCAGCCGCTGCGCGACTGGCTCGAGGCCCAACCCTGGGACAAGAAGCCACCGCCACCGCCCCTTCCCTCCGAGATCGTCGATGCGACGTCCACCCGTTACATCGACGCCTACGAGCGGGTCTGCGGGAAGAAGTTGAGCGACTGGTACGGTGCCTGATGGTGGCTCCCTCGGAGACGTTCTCGGTGCTGGTCGAGGTCCGTCTTCGTCCGGGGATCGCCGATCCCCAGGGCGCCACCATCGAACGGGCGCTACCCGCCCTCGGACTGAATGGGATCGCCGGGGTCCGGGCTGGGAAGGCGTTCCGCTTCGACATCGTGGCCGACGATGAGGCCGCCGCGCTGGCCCAGGGAACGGTGGTCGCCGAACGGGTGCTGGCCAACCCGGTCATCGAGGAGTCTTCGGTGACCGTCACCGGTAAGGCGGCGGCGGGCTGATGGCAGCCAGGGTGGGGGTGGTCATGTTCCCGGGGACCAACTGTGAACACGACGTCGTCCATGCCATCCACCGTCTGGGCGGGGCGGCCGAGTTGGTGTGGCACGGCGATTCGTCGGTGTCCGGGTACGACGCCCTGATCCTCCCGGGTGGGTTCGCCCACGGTGACTACCTGCGACCCGGTGCCATTGCCCGGTTTTCACCGGTGATGGAGGCGGTGAGCAAATTCGCCGCCGATGGCGGACCGGTGGTGGGGATCTGTAACGGCTTCCAGGTGCTGACCGAAGCCGGCTTGCTGCCCGGGGCGTTGCAGAAGAACGCCGGGCTCCGGTTCCTTTGCACCACCGTCGACGTGCGGGTCGAGACCGACCGATCGGTGTTGACCTCGGGTGTCTCACCCGGCACGGTGCTGTCGATTCCCATCAATCACTTCGAAGGCAATTTCACCTGCGACGCCGAAACCCTCGCCGTCCTCCAGAGCGACGACCGGGTGATACTCCGCTATGTCGACAACCCCAATGGCTCCATCGACGGTATCGCCGGGGTGTGCAACCCGGCACGCAACGTGGTCGGCTTGATGCCCCATCCGGAACGCGCCTCGGACCCGCTGACCGGCTCGGTGGACGGGGCGGAGCTACTGAGTTCGCTCCTGGCTTCGGCCCTGAACGCCGCCAGCGCAGACGTCGCCTGAGTCGCCGGCCTTACCGCCGGGTTACCGCTTACCGCCGGGTTACCGCCGGGTTACCGCCCGCTTACCGCCGGGTGCGGGCGATCTTTGCCTGTTGCAGGACGGCGGCGCTGACGCCGACGGTCCGCCAGGCCGAATAGGAGATGCCCTTGCGGTCCCCGTAGACGCGGGCCACCTTGATGAAGTTCTTCTCCAGCGTCGGTAGGTCGACGGTGGTCCCGGTGGTGTTCAACTCGTCTTCGAGCCGCTGCTTCTCCTCGATGAGGTGGAGCCGAGACAGCGGATCGGCGTCGCCAATGGTGGAATCGATAGTGGCCAACCGGCGGCGAATGGAATCCGGGGTGCGCTTGCGGCCTCGCCGCGGCTTGGCTGCCTCCAGCCCCTCGAGATAGCGGCGGACGACCCTTCCCTCTTCACGTCCTTTGGCCAATGCCGCCTTGTGAGCCGCGGACATCGCCTCTTTTTTACGTCTTTTCTTGGGGGGTGCGGTAGCCATACATACAGCATTCCAGAGTCGGACATAGGGATCAAACCGGCCGCTTCGCTGGTGCTCGACTGACCCGATAATCGACCTCGGAGGAGCGGTATCTCACCCCAGACGGGATCGCCGATCGACGGTTGTTTACGCGAACGGAGGCGTTGTCGGCGTCATGGGCGGCGGTGTCTGAGCGACTCGGATTTGTCCCAAATGATGCCATATGAGGCGCACGACACTCTGGGCCCGGTGCGACCTGATAGAGGAGATGCCTCGATGGAAGGGGCGGAAATAGCGGGGTCAACCCCGTTCCGCGGGTCCCCTCGAAGTCCCAGGGAGGAAGTGCCGAAGGCAGACGGGGCAATCAATGGGCAAAGCTGGGAGCCAGGAGGCGAGTTCCACTCACGTTGTCGTTGCGTGGGCCAGAGCCTGTTTAGTTGAGGGTGCAAACGGGTACTACCTAGTGGTGGGCCAGATCTGTGGGGGCCTAGTGCCAAATCGAGGCGGCGGTGCTCAGATCTGGGCTATCCAAACCGGCCGATCTCAAGGGCACGGCACCGACACATAGTCTTCGTTATCGGACATGGTGAATTCGGCTGAAGCTCACGACCGACGCCGCCGGAATGCCGGGACGGCGGTCAACGTTGCGTTGATCGCCGCGCTGGTCGCGGTCGTGGCGGTGGGGGTAGTGCAGCTGAACCAAAAGCAGCCATCGATCCGGGTAACCCCGCAGTTCGCCGGTCGAGATGTGTACTCGCCCGACGTGCATCCGAACCCGAGTGGTAGCGGGTACCTCATGTGGTACGCCGGTTGGCAGACCCAACAGACTCTCGATTCCGGCCAGCTCGACACCATCTATCTTCGGACCTCGCCGACTCCGGACGGTCCCTGGTCCGCCCCCGCCACCGCGATCATCGCCGCCCAGGTTGCTCCCCAGGTGACCGAAGTTAACGACCCGTCGGTGACCATCGTTACCGCTAACGGCTCTCGGCAGTTCACCATGTTCTTCACCACCCTGGTTTGTCACCCGGGGACCGGCGGTTGCGCGACGACCGCCCAGCAGGCCGCCAACTCGGAGGTGTGGTCCGCCACCTCCGACAACGGGGTGCGGTGGGGATCGTTCAAGCGGCTGGCGGTTTCGGACGCCGCGCGAACGGGTGTATCGGGCCCGTCGGCGGTGCTCCAGCCATCCGGAGACCAACAATGGGTGGTGTTCTACGGCACCGGATGCCTCATCGGGATGGCCAGCGTGGGTGCCAATCGGGACGTACTCACTTCGTCCATCGCCTACCGGGGCAACGGCATCCGCTGCATGTCCAACCCGGTGGTGTGGAAGTCCGGTTCGACATGGCACATGTTGGTCAATGTGCTGGAGCCGAGCGGTGCCGACGCGGTGCGTTTCGACATATGGAGCACGAGTTCCGGCTCGCTGACCAACTGGCTGCTGGCCACGGCTTCACCCATCGTGGTGGTCCAGGGTGGCCGGTTCTGTGGGGCACTGACCCCGGACGTCCTTCCCTCCGGCTCGTCTCACTACGACCTCTACTTCGGATTGGTGACCCCCGGCTCCTCGGGCGTCTGCGACGACCTGACCCAGTCGACCTCGATCGTCCGCACCCGGATCCCGGCGTCAATGCTCTGAGTAGTTCGCTCTGAGTGGTCGCCTGGGGACGCGGAGCGGGGAGCCAAACCATCCGTTTTCGGCGAGTGTGCCTCCCCAATTCCCAGGGGAGAAAAATGCAGGTCAGTGGTAGCCTTCCGCGGTGTCGAGGAAGGCGGTGGTGTTGGCGCCGATCCTGGCCATCCTCGTGACTCTGGCGCTGCCGGAAGGCACTCTTTCCGCCGCCACCGCACCGTCGCTGAACAGCACGCAGCAGTTCACCGGGAGAGACGTGTACTCGCCCGATGTGCTGCCCGACCCCAGCGGCAATGGCTACATCATGTGGTACGGGGGTTGGCAGACCCAGCAGACGGTGGATTCCGGCCAATTCGACACCATCTACCGGCGCACGGCTCCCACCCCCACCGGGCCGTGGTCGGATCCGACCACCGAGATCGTCGCCTCGCAGGTGGCCCCTCAGGTAACCGAAGTGAACGATCCCTCGGTGAGCATCACCTCGGTGAGCGGCTCGCTCCAGTACACGATGTTCTTCACGTCACTGCTGTGCAAACCGGGTGCGCCGGGATGCACGACGGTCCTCCAGCTGGCCGCCAACGGGCAATTGTGGTCGGCCACCTCCGCCGATGGGATCAATTGGGGCTCATTCCAACCGGTGAAAGTCCCCGACCCAGAGCATTCGGGAGTCGCCTCCCCTTCGGTGGTACTCCAGCCCTCCGGCGCCCAGGAGTGGTTGGTCTACTACGGCAGCGGGTGTCTGATCGGCGTGGCCAGTGTGGACGCCAACCGGAATGTGCTCTCCTCGTCGATCGTCTACACCGGTCCCGGAACCCAGTGCATGGCCAACCCGTACGTCTTTCAGATTGGCACCACCTGGCACATGTTCTTTGACGTGCTCGAGCCAACCACCATCGACTCGTTCCGGTTTGACGTGTGGATGACGAGCTCACTCTCGCCAACCGACTGGACGGGTTCGACGTCCACCCCGGTGGTCGTCGTCAATGGAGTCCAGCAATGTGCGGCGATCACCTCGGCGGTATTGCCGGTCAGCGACAATCAGTTCGACCTCTACTACGGGCTGGTCGTCCCCAGCATTTCGGGCGTGTGTGACGATCTGACCCAGTCGCAGTCGATTGTGATGAGCGTCATGACGGCCACCCAGTTGGACGCCGGCTCTCCGTCAGTGCCGACCACCAGCCCCCCGGCCGCCCCGACCACCAGCCCGTCGGCATCTCCCGCCCCCGCGGCGGTGCCGATCAGCAACGCGGTGCTGGGCCATGGACCGATGGCCCTCAATCAACCCCTCGTCGGCATGGCCGCCACCCCGGATGGAGGGGGCTACTGGTTGGTGTCGGGCGACGGCGGCATCTTCAGCTTCGGTGACGCCGGCTTCCACGGTTCGGTGGGCGGGACGGCGTTGAACAGCCCGATCGTCGGGATGGCTCCGACCCACGACGGCCAGGGGTACTGGTTGGTGGCCAGTGACGGCGGCATCTTCGCCTTCGGCGACGCCGCCTTCGACGGATCCATGGGCGGGACACCCCTGAACCAACCGATCGCCGGGATGGCGTCCACTCGAGATGGCCGCGGGTACTGGCTGGTGGCCCGGGACGGCGGCATCTTCAGCTTCGGTGACGCCAATTTCGATGGATCGGTGGGTGGAACGGTGTTGAACCGGCCGATTGTCGGGATGGCCCCGACGGCCGACGGTCAGGGGTACTGGTTGGTGGCCAGCGACGGCGGCATCTTCAGCTTCGGCGACGCCGCCTTCGACGGGTCGATGGGCGGGACACCCCTGAACCGGCCCATCGTCGGGATGGCCCCGACGGCCGACGGTCAGGGGTACTGGTTGGTGGCCAGTGACGGCGGCATCTTCAGCTTCGGCGACGCCGGCTTCCGGGGGAGCGCCGGCGGCCTGCCCCTCGCTCCGGTGATCGGGGTGGCGGCCAGGGGCACCGGTGGGGGGTACCTCCTGGCCAGCCAGGACGGCGCGGTGTTCTCCTTCTAATTGTAATTCGGCTTCTAATTTGGCCCTCCGTAGCCATCGGAAGGTCGACCCCGGCCCGGTACGCTCTAGGCAATGGCAGCGGGTGCACAGAACAGTGGTTCCGACGGACAGCCACCATTGCACCAGGCCCTCGGGCTCACCGACGGTGAGCGGGACGAGATCGAGACCCTGCTCGGTCGTTCCCCCAACCATCTGGAGCTGGCCCTCTTCGCCGTCATGTGGAGTGAACACTGTTCCTACAAGTCGTCGCGGGTTCATCTCCGGCGGCTGCCCACCACCGCGCCCCATGTCCTGGTGGGTCCGGGTGAGAACGCCGGGGTGATCGACGCCGGCGACGGCATTGCCGTGGCCATCCGCATCGAAAGCCACAACCACCCCTCCGCCATCGAGCCCTATCAGGGAGCCGCCACCGGGGTCGGCGGCATTCTCCGGGACATCTTCACCATGGGGGCCCGGCCGATCGCGGTGATGGATCCTCTGTTCTTCGGGGACCCGGCCGAGGCCCGCCAGCGGTGGTTGATCGAGGGCGTGGTGGCGGGCATCTCCGGTTACGGGAACTCGGTCGGCGTGCCCACGGTGGGAGGCGAGCTCTCTTTCGATCCGTGTTACGCCCAGAATCCCCTGGTCAATGTGCTGTGCATGGGCGTCCTGCCGGTGGAGCGCCTGGTGCTGGGCCAAGCCTCGGGGATCGGGAACCTGGCCGTGCTGCTGGGCTCGTCCACCGGGCGGGACGGGATCGGTGGGGTGAGCGTGCTGGCCTCGGCCGGCTTCGGTGGCGAAGACGATGCCGGTTCCGAATCCAAGCGGCCCAGCGTGCAGGTGGGCGATCCCTACGAGGAGAAGCGACTCATCGAGGCCTGCCTGGAGCTCCTGGATGCCAAGTTGGTGGTCGGCATTCAAGATCTGGGTGGCGCCGGGCTGGTGTGCGCCACCAGTGAGACGGCGGCGAGAGGCGGGGTCGGGATGGACGTCGACGTCTCCGCGGTACCCCGACGCGAGGACGGCATGGTCGCCTACGAGGTGATGACCTCCGAGAGCCAGGAGCGGATGCTGGCCATCGTCACTCCGGAAGACCTGCCCCGGGTCCAAGCCGTGTGCCAACGCTGGGAGGTGAGGGCATCGGTGGTGGGTCGGGTCACCGAAGCTCCCGACGGAGCCCCGGGCCGGTTGCGCATCCTCGACGGCTTCGACGGTGAGGTGCTCGGTGACGTTCCGGCGGTGGCCCTCAGCGAGGATGCTCCGCTCTACCACCGGCCGCTGGCCCGACCGTCCGACCATGACGCCCGCCTGGCGGATGACCCCGGTGCCCTGCCGGCCCCCGCCGACTGCGGGCCGGATGTGCTGGCGCTGCTGACCGATCCGTCCTGGGTCTATCGCCAGTACGACCACCAGCTGTTCCTCAACACCGTGGAGGCGCCGGGTGGCGACGCCGCGGTGTTGAAGTTGGCCGCCCCGGGACTCCCACCCTCGGAGCGGGGCCTGGCCCTGTCCACCGATTCCAACCCGCGTTGGTGCTCGCTCGACCCCCGGCAGGGGACCGCGGCCACCGTGGCCGAGGCCGCGCTCAACGTGGCCTGTTCAGGAGCTCGCCCGATGGCGGTGGTCAACTGCCTCAACTTCGGGAACCCCGAACACCCCGAAGTCATGTGGCAGCTCTCCGAAACCGTCGACGGGATGTCCGAGGCTTGCCTGGCCCTGGGCCTCCCGGTCATCGGCGGCAACGTCAGCCTCTACAACGAGAGCGCCGGTGTCGATATCGATCCGACCCCGGTCATCGGGGTCCTGGGACTGATCGAGCGGCTGGCGGTTCGACCCCCGGGAGTCACGCTCATCCGCGGGGCGTCACTGGTCCTACTCGACGGCGGCCCGGGACTCTCCTCCCACCAGCCCACCCCTCCCTCGCTCGGTGGGTCGCGATGGGCGAAGGAGCTCCGGGGCCACCGGGACGGAACGCTGCCCCCGCTCGACCTGGCCGGCCATGCCCGGCTCTTGTCGCTGGTCACCGCGCTGGTGGGTGAAGGGGTGGCCGGCGGCGCGCCGCTGGTGGCGGGCATCCACGACGTCTCGGGGGGAGGTCTCGGGGTGGCGCTCGCCGAGATGGCCGTGCGGTCGGGGATCGGCCTCCGGGTGGCGGGCATTCCCGACCACCACGACCTGTTCACCGAGTCACCGTCCCGGGTGCTGGTGTGCACCACCCAGGTCACCGAGCTGGTGTCCCGGGCGGCCGACGCCGGGGTGCGGTTCGAGGTGCTGGGGTCGACCGGCGGGGACCGGATCACCGTCGAAGGACTGGTCGACGTCAGCGTGGAGGAAGCCACCACCGCCTGGCGAGACCGCTTGCCGTCGCTCCTCGACGAGTTCGAACCCGCCGTCTCCAACTGAGGTCTGGGCGCTCGCCGGAATCAGGCGGCGCGGACCGGGCGGCGGGCCTCGAGTTCGGCCAGCACCTCGTCGGGCACCTTCAGATCCCCCTGTCCGGTGCCCACCGTGAGGTCGGGCTTGATGGCGCCGTGATGATCGGAACCGCCGGTGGCCACCAGGCCGAAGCGGCGGGCCAGGTTGGAGAGATCCTGGCGTTGGCGGGGGGAGTAGCGACCGTAGATCGCCTCGATACCCGCGAACCCGGCCGCGGCCAGCTCGCCGACCACCGCGGCGAGATCGGCACCATCGAGTTCGAGACTGTAGGGATGAGCCAGCACCGCGACCCCGCCGGATCGAATGGCCAAGCGGGCGACATCGAGCGCCTCCAGCCGGGACTTCGGAACGAACCCGGGCCGGCCGTTGGCCAGGTACCGGTCGAAGGCGTCCTGGATCGAGTCGGCGGCTCCCGCCTTGACCAGAACCGCGGCGAAGTGGGGGCGACCGATCCCTTCCTCGCCCCCGGCTTCCTCCACCACTTGCGAATAGGTGAGGGGCAGCCCCAACGAGGCGAGCTTGTCGGACAGACGGATGTTCCGGAGGTGTCGGTCATGACGCAGGCGGGCCAGCTCCTTGGACAGGGGACCGTCGTCATCCTCCACGAAGTAGACCAGCACGTGCATCCCACCTTTGCTGACCGACCGGCACGAGACCTCGCACCCGGGGATCAGGGTCACCCCCAGCTCCGCAGCCCGGCTTCGGGCTGCCGCGATCCCGGCCAGCGAGTCATGATCGGTGAGCGCCACCGCGCGACAGCCGGCCTTGGCGGCCAGCTCCGGGATGGCCTCGGGAGGGTCGGTTCCGTCCGAGACGTTGGAGTGGGTATGGAGGTCGATCATTCCTGTTGAGGCTACCTTTGGCTGCTCAGGACCGGTTCACAGCGGGATGGCCATACGTCGGCTTTTGGCCATTAGTCTATGGAAGAGCGTTTTGTTCGCCTGGCGGGCAGTTCGCGACCGGCAACCCGCCTTACGACCCCCGGTGAAGACGGTGACCAACCGATGATGGAGGCCAAGGAAGCGTGCGGAGTCTTCGGGGTATATGCCCCGGGGCGATCGGTCGCACACATTACTTTCGATGGCCTGTTTGCTCTGCAGCACCGCGGCCAGGAGGCCGCGGGCATGGCCGTCAGCGATGGCGATGCCATCATGGTGATGAAGGACATGGGTCTGGTCACCACCGTCTTCGACGAGCGCAAGCTGTCGGCGCTGCGCGGGGACCTGGCCATCGGCCACACCCGGTACTCCACCGCCGGATCCCGCGACTGGATGAACGCCCAACCGGTGTTCAGGGATGTCGGCCGCGCCGGGTTCGCCCTCGGCCACAACGGCAATCTCACCAACACCGACGCGCTGGCCGAACAGGCCGGGATGCTGCCGGGTCTGGTCGACTCCGACAGTGATCTGGTGGCCGAGCTGCTGGGCCAGGTGTTCCCTCCCGAGCTACCCGAACGGCCGTTGGCCGATTCGGCCCAGGATCTCGAGACCGCGCTCACCGCGGTGCTCCCGTTGCTGGAAGGGGCGTTCTCCTTCGTGCTGCTCGATGCCGACCGGCTGATCGGCGTGCGGGATCCCAACGGCTTCCGGCCGCTCTGCCTCGGCCGGATCGAAGCTACCGAGGAGTTCGAGGAAGGTTGGGTGCTGGCCTCCGAGTCCCCGGCACTCGATGTCATCGGGGCCACCTTCATCCGCGAGCTCCAGCCGGGCGAGATGGTCATCATCGACGGCAAGGAAGTCCGCTCGGTGTATCCCTTCCCCCCCGAGCGGGTGAACCCCAAACTCTGCGTCCTCGAGTTCGTCTACTTCGCCCGGCCCGACACCATCCTCTACGGCAACGAGGTCCACGGTGCCCGCCGGCGCATGGGTCAACTGTTGGCCGCCCAGAAGCCGGTGGCCGCCGACCTGGTCATGGGGGTTCCCGACTCCGGGGTGCCGGCGGCCGAGGGCTACGCGTTCGGGTCGGGCATCCCCTACGGGCAGGGCCTGGTCAAGAACCGCTACATCGGCCGCACCTTCATCGCCCCGACCCAGCTGGAGCGGGCCGACGGTGTCCGCCGCAAGTTCAATCCCCTCCGGGACAACATCGCCGGCAAGCGCCTGATCGTGGTGGACGACTCCATCGTGCGGGGAACCACCCTCCGGGCCCTGGTCATCATGTTGCGGGAGTCGGGTGCCCGCGAGGTCCACCTCCGGATCTCCTCGCCGCCGTTCCGGTGGCCGTGCTTCTACGGCATCGACACCCCCGACAAGGATGAGTTGCTGGCCTCGGTCAAGACCCCCGACGAGATCGTGGAGTTCCTCAACGTCGACTCGCTCGAGTACCTCACCCTCGACAACCTGAAGTCGGCCATCGATGCCCCGGGGGCCGGCTTCTGTGACGCCTGCCTCACCGGGAACTATCCGGCCCCCGTCCCTGTGCCCGTCGAGCTGAGCGCCCATCATCCGCTCGGTGCCGTCGCCACCGGGTCACCGGCGTGACGGAACCGGCACCACCGGAACCGGCCGCACCGGACCCCGCCACTCCTGCTTCCAACCGTTCGCCGGCCACTTATGCCGGTGCCGGGGTGGACATCGACGCCGGGGAAGCCGCCGTCGACCGGATCCGACCGTCGGTGGCCTCCACCCTGCGGCCCGAGGTGCTCGGGGGGATCGGCGACTTCGGCGGCCTGTTCGCTCTCGCCACCGAGAAGTACCGCCGACCGGTGCTGGTGGCCGGCACCGACGGGGTCGGCACCAAAGCGTTGATCGCGCAGGCCAGCGGTCGCTACGACACCATCGGCATCGACCTGGTCGCCATGTGCGTCGACGACCTGGTGTGCCAGGGGGCCGAGCCATTGTTCTTCCTCGACTACATCTCCACCGGGTCGGTGGACCCCGATCAGATGGCGGCGTTGGTGGCCGGGGTGGCTGACGGTTGCCGCCAGGTGGGGGCGGCCCTGCTGGGCGGCGAGATGGCCGAGCACGCCGGGGTGATGAAGCCGGGCGAGTTCGATCTGGTCGGCTTCGCCGTCGGAGTCGTCGAGCGCGACCGGATCCTGAGCTCGGCGCGGGTTCGGGCCGCCGACATCCTCATCGGGCTCCCCTCCCCGGGACTCCGCTCCAACGGCTACACCCTGGCCCGTCATGTGCTGCTGGAACGAGCAGGTTTGACCCTCGACTCCCCGGCCTGGGACGGGGCGTCCACCTCGCTGGCCGATGCGCTCCTCCTTCCGTCGGTGCTGTACACCCCGGCGGTGCAGGCGGCCATCGCCGCCGCCGACATCCACGCGGTGGCCCACATCACCGGTGGCGGGATACCCGGCAACCTGCCCCGGGCGCTCCCCGACGGCCTGCGGGCGGTGGTCGAGACCGACACCTGGAAGGTCCCGCGCATCTTCGCCGAGATCCAGCGGCTCGGTCAGGTGGAAGACGCCGAGATGCTTCGGGTGTTCAACCTCGGCATCGGGATGGTGGTGGTCGCCTCCGCCGACACCGCCGATGCCGCCATCGACGCGCTGACCGGCGCTGGTCTCGATCCGGTGGTCATCGGTTGGGTGCAACCGGGGGACCGAGGGGTGGAACTGGTCGGGCCTAGCCTTTTCCCGTCCCGATGAGCACCACCCTCCCGTCCACCGAGTTCGAGGCCCTCCGCCAGCACCTGTTGGAGCACTCGGTCAAGCGCGGCGACTTCGTCCTCAAGTCGGGCCGTCGCAGTAGCTGGTTCATCGACTCCAAGCAGACGGTGTGCCGACCCGAGGCCATGGTGTTGGTGGCCGACGGGATCCTGTCCCTCCTCCCCGACGACGTCACCGCCATTGGCGGGCTGACCATGGGAGCGGACCCGGTGGCGTTCATCACCGCCGGGGTGGCGGCCAGCCGGGGCCGGATGCTGAAGGCGTTCAGCGTGCGGAAGGAAGCCAAGGACCATGGCGGGGGCGGGCGGATCGCCGGTGCCCTCGATCCTGGCGACCGGGTGGTGGTGACCGAGGACACCGTGACCCGGGGTACCTCTTTGATCGAGGCGGCCCACGCCGTCCGCGAGGCGGGGGCCGAGCCCGTCCTGCTGGTGGCGGTGGTGGACCGGGGCGGAACCGTCGAGGCGATGGCGGCGGCCGAAGGACTCCCGTTCCGGGCGCTGTTGACCGCGCCTGATCTCGGCTTCGACTACGAGGGCGGCTGACCGCCGCCTGACCAACGATTCGGCCTGCGCCCCGCCGGCCCGGCATGGAATAGTGCGGCATGGACGAATTCACCTCTGCTCTGGACACCGCGGCGGCCATTCGGCGGAAGGAGGTGAGCCCGCTCGAAGTCCTTGACGCCACCCTGAGCCGGGTCGACCGCCGGAACCCGGAGCTCAACGCGGTGATCTGGCGCAACGACGACGCGGCCCGGGCCGAGGCCAAGGCGATGGGCGACCGGATCGCCGCCGCCAAAGGCACCGATGGCCTTCCTCCCTTTGCCGGGGTGCCGATCCCGATCAAGGACCTTTGTGCGGTGGAGGGCCAGCCGCTGACCTACGGCTCGCTGGGCGCGCCGGACGGGGTGAGCGATCACAGCGACCTGGTCGTCGGCGCCTTCCAACGGGCCGGGTTCATCCTCACCGGCCGCACCAACACCCCCGAGTTCGGATCCATCACCGTCACCGAGAACCTCCGCTACGGGCCCACCCGCAATCCCTGGAACCCCGATCACACTCCGGGCGGATCCAGCGGCGGGGCGGCGTCGGCGGTGTCGTCGGGGATGTTCTCGGTGGCCCACGCCAGCGACGGGGGTGGGTCGATCCGCATCCCGTCGTCGTGCTGCGGTCTGGTCGGTCTGAAGGCGAGCCGAGGCCGGGTGCCGTCGTTGATCCCCGGCTGGCAGGGGATGGCCACCGACGGGGCGGTGTGCCTGACGGTGGCTGATGCCGCCGCGCTCCTCGATGTCATGAATATGCCCGACCCCGGCAACTGGTGGCAGGTGCCGGGGTCGGCGGCCCCCTTCGCCACCGAGCTCGGGAAGGATCCCGGGCGGCTCCGGGTGGCGTTGAACACGGTGTCGGCCCTGGGCATCCCGGTGGCCGACGAGGCGGTGGCTGCCGTCGACGCCACCGCCAAGTTGCTCGAACAGGCCGGCCACCATGTCGAGCGTCTGGACGCCGACGTCTTCGATGCCGAGTCGTTGGCCCCGTTCCTCCACGTGGTCTTCGCCGGCCTGGCCGAGAATGCGGGCATCGACTGGGAGAAGGTCGAACCCAACAATCGTGCCGGCTATGCCGCGGCTCGCGAGGTGGACAGCGTGACCTTCGTCGAGTCGGTGGCCGAGCTGCGCCGGCTCTCGCGTCAGATCGTGGCCCGCTGGGGGAGCGAGTTCGACCTGTTGGTCACCCCGACCATGGCCATCGAGCCGCCACCGGTCGGGGTCCTGACGGCGGTGCACGAATTTCCCGAGATGCCTCCGCTCGAGGTGCTGTCGATGGCCGCCTTCACCGCGGTGTTCAACATCTCCGGTCTGCCGGCCGTCAGCCTCCCGCTGCACATGGCCGCCTCCGGCCTGCCGGTCGGGGTGCAGTTGGTGGCCGGGCCCTGGCAAGACGACCGGTTGTTGCGGGTGGCAGCCCAGCTGGAAGCGGCGGCTCCCTGGTCGGACCGGCACCCAGCCGTCAGGTAGGCGCCGTTTGAGATGTTCTTAACCTGTGGATAAAGGTGTGGAATTCCCATGTTTTTCTGAGGATTGGTGGTATCTTGAAGCTTGTCTAGCGGAGTCGTCACACCCTTTCCATACCGTGAGTTCCTGTAAGGGAGCCGCGGTTCCACCTGTGAGACAAAGGGGAGGTAGAGAGATGACACCAGAGCAAGCAGCGGTGACCGTAGAAGTTGCGAGCAACAAGGACGTCGAGATCGCTATCTCTCGCGCCCTTGAAAGCGCTGGCTTGACGGTGGAGGCACTCCGAAAGGAAGCGGCATCGGGACGGTTCCGATCGGACCGTGCCCGTCTCGCCTGGTTTGCTATTTCGCCATTCTTTGATTGATCTGGAGACCGAGGCAAGAAGCTTTGCCGCAGAGGTCACCGACCTTCTGAATCGAACAGTCACTGATGGCATGAGATTGACTGCCATCATTTCGCATCGCCAAGCTACAAGGGTGCACGTTGCTCGCGGTATTGGACGCCAAGATTTGAGCGCTAAACCAATTCCGCTGACCCTGGGAAACAAACCGCCAGCTGCCTATCTTTACGCCGGGTACGTTCTGAGAGCCGACCCCGAGGGTGCATACCTCGCAGTCGACAAGTCTCAATATGGGCTTTATCTCGATGACGAGTTGAGACAGATGCTGGTCCATTGGGATTACGAAAGAGAGCCAGCGAACCCATACGCCACAGCACACGTCCAGGTCAACGGTGAATGCGAGCACTTCCACGAACTTACGGAGCGAGCGCGGAAATCGGGCCGGGACTGCCCTCTGCGGCCCCTCAGCGATCTCCATTTTCCAGTCGGTGGACGCAGATTCAGGCCTTCTCTCGAAGATGTGGTCGAGTTTCTGGCCGTAGAAGGCCTGGCAGAGGTGAGGCCCGGGTGGGAGGAGGTCGTCCGAGAGCACCGAGACCGTTGGGAAGAACGCCAGCTTCAGGCAGCAGTCCGGCGACATCCGGACATCGCGATGGTGCAACTTCGGGAAGACGGTCACATCTGACCTCCGTCGGACCGTCACTCAGCCATGAAATAGGGGTTAAGGCAGCCCTTGCGTTCGCCGGAGGCCCGCCTCCAACCGGAACCCGGGGTCCGTCGTGACCCACCGGCGCTGTAGGGTGCAACCTATGGCCGACCAGGCGGAATTCACCGACCTTGCCATGGAGTACATGCCCCCGCTGTACTCGGCCGCGCTCCGCATGACGCGTAACCCCGCCGATGCCGAGGACCTGGTACAGGAGACCTACCTCAAGGCCTACCGCGCCTTCGGGGGCTTCGAGGCCGGCACCAACCTGAAGGCGTGGCTCTACCGGATTCTCACCAATACCTATATCAACTCCTACCGGGCCAAGAAGCGGCGCCCGGAGATCTCCGACGTCGAGGATGTGGAGGACCTGTTCCTCTACCGCCACCTGTCCGCCGACCAGCCTTCCGGCCTCGGGCGCAGCGCCGAGGAGGAGGCGTTGGAACGCATCACCGACACCGAGGTCAAAGACGCCATCGAGTCGTTGCCCGACACCTTCCGGCTGGCCGTGCTGCTGGCCGACGTCGAGGGTTTCTCCTATAAAGAGATCGCCGAAATCACCGATGTACCCATCGGCACGGTGATGAGCCGCATCCACCGTGGAAGAAAGGCCCTGCAGAAGGCGTTGTTCGAATTCGGAAGTGCTCGCGGCCTTGTCGGCGCTTCCGGCGACGGCAAGTAGGGAGACAGACTCGTGGGAGAGCAGAAATCCGAAGGCGCCAAGGGCGCCGGCGACAACCCGGCCATGCCGGGTGGCCCGCATATCGCCGGATTCGTCAATTGTGACGAGACCATCGAACGGCTCTACTTCTATCTCGACGGCGAGCTCACCGAGGCGCGCCGGGTGGAGATCACCCGCCACCTCGACCTCTGCGGGCCGTGCGTGGATGCGTTCGGGTTCGAGGCCGAGTTGCGCAAGGTGATCGCCAACCGTTGCAAGGATCACGTTCCCGAGTCGCTGCTCGACCGGGTCGCGGACGCCCTCCGGGACGAGCACGCCAAACACGGCCACTGAGCCGACCGCCGGCACCCCGCCGGCGTGACCCGCACCCGACCCGGCTCATCCCTACACTGGGACCCGTGACCCAAACGTCAGGTTCCGCCCTGGAAGAATCCCCCGTGTCCTCCGAGCCCTCCGGCCCGGGTCCGGGCCCGGGTCCGGGGGCGATCTCCTGGGAGGTGGCCGAGCGGGTGGCCGGTTGGGTGAGCAACCGCAATCCACTGCCGGCGCCCTACCGGCCCGATCTGCTGCAAGAAGACTTCGAAGAGCTCACCGCCCAGGCCGAGGAGCTGGTGGCCACCGAGACCGGGCTCCGTTCGGCGTCGGGACCGGCACGGGCAAGAGTCACCGACCGCAACGGGTGGGTGCACGCCAACGTCGCCTCGTTCCAACGGCTGGTCGGCCCCCATCTCGATCGCTTCACCCCGCCGCGTCTGGCCGCCACCAATCCGGTCACCGAGCGACTGGCCGGCCCGCTGGCCTCCGCCAGCCGGGTGGCCACCGGGTCCCAGCTGGGGGTGGTGCTGGGCTGGCTCTCGACCCGGGTCCTCGGCCAGTACGACCTGCTGCTCACCGAGGAGGCGATCGAGGATCAGGACATCGTCTACTTCGTCGGCCCCAACGTGGTCACCCTCGAGCAACGCTACGGCTTCGAGCCCCGCGAGTTCCGGCTGTGGCTGGCCCTCCACGAGGTCACCCACCGGTGCCAGTTCACCGCCATCCCCTGGATGCGCGACCACTTCCTCTCGTTGGTGGAGGAGGGGCTCGGCTCGCTCGATCCCGACCCGTCCCGGTTCGCCGAGGCGTTGAAGCGCCTGACCGAGGAGATCCGGGCCGGCCGCAACCCGCTGCGCGACAACGGCGCCCTCGGGTTGGTGGCCACCCCCGAACAGCTCGAGGGGCTCCACCGGATCCAGGCGCTGATGAGCCTGCTCGAGGGCCACGGCGACGTGACCATGGACCGGGCCGGGGCGGCGGCCATCCCCAGCGCCGCCCGGTTCAGCGAGGTCCTCCGCCAGCGCCGCAACTCGACCAAGGGCCCGGCCAAGCTCCTGCTCCAGCTCATCGGGATGGAGTCGAAGTTCCGCCAGTACGAGGAGGGCGAGAAGTTCATCGCCGCCGTCGAGAAGTCGGGCGGGCCGAAACTGCTCGACCGCGCCTGGAGGGGCCCCGAGTGGCTCCCCTCCCTCACCGAGATCCGGGATCCCTCGGTGTGGATCTCCCGCGTTGGTGCCGCCCCCGCCCTCTCCGGTTGATCCGCTGATCGACGACCTGGTCGGGCTGGTCGGGCGGTGCACGTTTCCCGCCGCCGGCACCCCGCTGGTGTGCGCCGTCTCCGGCGGGGCCGACTCGCTGGCCCTGCTGGTCCTGGCCACCGCGGCCGGTTGCCGGGTGACCGCCGTCCACGTCGACCATGGGCTCCGGCCCAGCTCCGCCGCCGAGGCCGAGGTGGTGGCGTCCGCCGCCGCCCGCTACAAGAGCGGGTTCAGGAGCGAACGGGTGGTGGTGGCTGACGGACCCAACCTGGAAGCCCGGGCCCGGTCCGCCCGGCTCGAGGTGCTGGGACCCGATGCGGCCACCGGCCACACCGCCGACGACCAGGCCGAGACGGTGCTGGCCAACCTGCTCCGCGGGGCGGGGGTCGACGGGCTGGCCGGCATGCGGGCCGGTCTCCGCCACCCGTTGCTCGCCCTGCGCCGGTCGGAGACGGTGGCGCTCTGCCGGCAGGAGGGACTGGAGCCGGTCGACGATCCCAGCAACCGCGACCCGCGCTTCCTCCGCAACCGGATCCGGGCCGAGCTCCTGCCGCTGTGCTCGGAGCTGGCCGGCCGGGACATCGTCCCGGTGCTGGCCCGCCAGGCCGGGCTGCTGGCCGGCGACGCCGAGCTGTTGCAGGCGGTGGCCGAGCTGGTCGACCCGGTCGACGCCAGGGCCGTCGCCGACGCTCCCGACGCCGTCGCCCGCCGGGCCATCCGGACCTGGTTGGCCGGCGAGGGCGGGTACCCGCCGTCGCTCGACGCCGTCGAGCGGGTCCTCGAGGTGGCCCGGGGCGCCCGGAAGGCCACCGAAATCGACGGCGGGGTCCGGGTGGCCCGCTCGCGGGGCCGTCTCTCCCAGGTTGGGTCCGCCGGGGACCGAACCGATACAGTCAGCCCGTGACCGCACCCAAGGATGACTCGGTGGGCGAGCTGTCCCGGCTCGAGTCGGCGGGCGAGGTCGGCGGGGTGGTGGTCTCCGCGTCGGACCTCCACACCCGGATCGCCGAGTTGGGGGCGGCCATCACCGCCGACTACGCCGACCGACCGCCCCTGCTGGTCGGGGTGCTGAAGGGCGCCTTCATGTTCATGGCCGACCTGTGCCGGGCCATCGAGCTGCCGGTCGACGTCGACTTCATGGCCGTCTCCTCCTACGGGAACGCCACCCGCACCTCCGGGGTGGTCCGCATCGTCAAGGACCTCGACGTCGACCTCACCGACCGCCACGTGCTGGTGGTGGAGGACATCGTCGATTCCGGCCTCACCCTCAACTACCTCCAGCGGTACCTGCTGGCCCGGCGGCCGGCCAGCCTGGAGGTCTGCGCCCTGCTGGTGAAGGACGGTCAGCAGCGCACCGCCCTCGACCTCCGCTACGTCGGGTTCCACATCCCCCCGGATTTCGTGGTCGGTTACGGCCTCGACGTGGCCGAACGCTTCCGGAACCTCAGCGCCATCCATGCATACACTGGCGATCCGTCCCGCCGCTGAGGAGCCAGGTTGAGCGTCGATACCGCCCGCATCGAACGGGCCATCTGTGAAATTCTGTCCGCCATGGGGGAGGACCCCGACCGGGACGGCCTGCTGGCCACCCCGGCCCGGGTCGCTGCCATGTACAAGGAGTTGTTCTCCGGGCTGGACGAGGACCCGACCCAGCACCTGAAGGTCTCCTTCGCCGCCGAGCACGACGAGATGGTGATGGTGCGGGACATCCCCTTCGCCTCGCTCTGCGAGCACCACATGGTGCCGTTCATGGGCCGGGCCCACGTGGCCTACATCCCCGGCGAGGACGGCCGGATCACCGGCCTGTCCAAGTTCGCCCGGCTGGTCGACGGCTACGCCCGCCGCCTGCAGGTCCAGGAGCGGATGACCACCGAGATCGCCGACTCCATCGAGAAGGCCCTCGAGCCCCGCGGGGTGCTGGTGGTGGTCGAGGCCGAGCATCTCTGCATGTCGATGCGGGGGGTGAAGAAGCCCGGCACCCTGACCATCACCTCGGCGGTCCGCGGCCAATTCCGGACCGAGTCCGCCACCCGGGCCGAGGCCATGCAGTTCATTCACGGGCGGTAACCGGAGCTAAAAGCCCTCAATAAGCCCGGAATTCCGGCCCCGGCGATCCTCCCCCTGGTTTACGCTGGGCCGTGATGATCCCCGCTAGCAACGAGCAACGTCCGCTGGTGATGGGGATCCTGAATGTGACCCCCGACTCGTTCTCGGACGGCGGCGAGTGGTTCGACCGAGATCGGGCCGTGGCCCGGGGGCGCCAGATGATCGCCGAAGGGGCCGACATCGTCGACGTCGGCGGCGAATCGACCCGGCCCAAGGCGAAGCCGGTCCCCATCGACGAGGAATTGCGCCGGGTGATCCCGGTCATCGAGGCGCTCAGCCCCGAGGTGCGGGTATCGATCGACACCACCAAGGACGAGGTGGCCCGGGCCTCGGTCGACGCCGGGGCCACCCTGATCAACGACGTCTCCGCCTCGCTGTGGCCGGCCGCCGCCGACTGCGGGGTCGGCTGGGTGGCCATGCACAGCCAGGGGACCCCGGCCGACATGCAGGACCACCCCCACTACGACGACGTGGTGGCCGAGGTGACCGCCTTCCTCCGGGACCGGGCCGGGACGGCCACGGAAGCGGGGATCGCCGAGGTGTGGATCGATCCGGGCATCGGGTTCGGCAAGACGGCCCCGCACAACCTCCAACTCCTTGCCGCCGTCGACGACCTGGTGGAACTTGGTTACCCGGTGCTGGTGGGCACCAGCCGCAAGAGCTTCCTCGGCGCCCTCGCCCCGGTGGCCGACGGCACCCCGGCGGACGTCGACCACCGGCTTCCCGGTTCGCTGGCCACCGCCACCTGGGCCATGGCCCAGGGTGCCGGCATGGTGCGGGTCCATGACGTAGCGGCCAGCGTCCAGGCTGCGATCCTGGTCGGCCCCACGCCTATCTCCACGGCAGCCCGGACATGGTGAAGGGCAAGTGGGCGGCCGGCATCCCGCCCCGGAACTTCACCTGGGTGATCAAGGACCGCCTGGCCATCAGCGAGCGCCCCGGCGGGTTCGCCCCCAACCACCGCAAGGTCCGCCGCCAGGAGGAGATCATCTGGCTCCAGGTCCAGGGGTTCACCCGGGTGGTGTCGCTGCTGCCGTCCTCCCATAACCTGCAGGCCTACGAGGAACAGGACCTGTCCAGCGTCCACTTCCCGCTGCCCTCGGCCGGCGACGTGCGGACCAACCTTCTCGAGCTGTTCCGGGACCTGCACGGCCGGTTGGTCAGCGGCGAGCGCCTGCTCATCCACCAGGAGGAGCTGGGTGACCGGGTGATCGGGGTGGTGTCCGGGTACCTGTTGTGGTCGGGCCGGCTGCCGAGCGGTCCGCAGGCGGTGACCGTGCTCGAGCACATCACCGGTCACGCCATGGGCCCACCGGGGCGCGAGCTGGTGGCCTTCGCCGGCCAACTCCCGCCGGCCCGGTCGGCGGTGCGGGGGAAGCGCCCCTCGGGTTCGGCCACCGGGTCGAAGACGGCCACTGGGTCGAAGACGGCCACTGCGTCGAAGACGGCCACTGCGTCGAAGACGGCGGCCGGGTCGAAGACGGCCACTGCGTCGAAGACGGCCACTGGTTCGAGACGTCTGCTGCCTCGAAGACCGCCACCGCGTCGAAGACCGCTGTTCGCTCGAAGACCGCCACCAAGGGCTAACCGGTGAGCCGCCCGGACAGCCCGGCCAGCCCGACCAACCCGGGCGGGAGGGACCGGATCGAGCTCCGGGGACTCCGGGTTCTCGGGGTCCACGGGGTCCTCCCCGAGGAGCGGGTCAAGGCCCAGCCGTTCGAGCTCGATCTCGACCTGGAGCTGGACCTGTCGGTGGCCGGCCGATCCGATGCGCTGGACGACACCGTGGACTATGCCGGGGTGGTCGACCGGGCCGCGGCGGTGATCGCCGGCCCCGGCAAGTACCGGTTGCTCGAAGCGCTGGCCGAGGCCATCGCCGCCACCGCCCTGGCGGATGAGCGGGTGGGGTCGGTCACGGTCGGACTGCGCAAGCTCGAACCGCCGCTGGCCGCCGACATCGCCACCGTGGGGGTGCGCATCACCCGCGGCCGATGACCGGCCGATGACCGGCCGATGACCTCGCCGCTGACCGGCCGATGACCTCGCCGCTGTCGGAGACGCCCACCGTGCGGGCGTTTCTGGGGCTGGGCTCCAACCTCGGGGACCGGTGGGTCCACCTCCGGCGGGCGGTCGACCAGCTGCGGGCCGGGAGCGCGGTGCCGGTTACCGCGGTGTCTCCGGTCTACGAGACCGAGCCGATCGGGGGGCCGGAAGAACAGGGCCCGTACCTCAACCTGGTGGTGGAGCTGGCGGTGGCCGCCACCGTCGACCCCTACCGGATCCTGGAGGAGTGCCGCCGGTTGGAGGCCGCCGCCGGCCGGGTGCGCACGGTGCGGTGGGGGCCGCGCACCCTGGACGCCGACGTGATCTGGATCGACGGCATCGTCCTCGCCGACCCGGAGCTGACCATTCCCCATCCCCGCTGGCGGGAGCGCAGATTCGTACTCGTCCCGCTGGCCGACCTGGCCCCTGACCTGGTCGATCAGGCGGCGATCGAAACCGCTGGTGGTGAGGTCATCCAGGTGGGTACACTGTGAGCGTCTTCTCATTGATTCTCTGACTCGAACGGCACCCTCAGGGGCCGGAACGTTGCAAAGGGGTTTCGTGACCAGAATCCGCGTGATCGGCCCGGGTAGGGCCGGACGTTCGTTTATGGCGGCGCTGCGCGCCGTCGGGGGCTACTCCGTGATGGACCCCTATGACCGCGCCGACTCGCCGGCCGACGCCGCCGCCGGGGTCGACGTGCTGGTCATCGCCACCCCGGATGCGGCGGTGGCCGAGGTCGCCGCCCAGGTGCGCCCGAACCCGGATGCGGTGGTGCTCCACCTGTCGGGCTCGCTCGGCCTCGACGTGCTGGCCCCCCATCCCCGCCGGGCCTCGCTCCATCCGCTGGTGCCGCTGCCCAACCCCGACGTCGGGGCATCTCGCCTGCGGTCGGGGGTGACCTTCGCGGTGGCCGGTGATCCGGCGGCTCGGGCCATGGCCGACGCCCTCGGCGGTCAGGTCGTCGAGGTGGCCGACGAGCTCCGGGCCAGCTACCACACCGCCGCCACCGTGGCCGCCAATCACCTGGTGGCGCTGCTCGGCCAGGTGGAGCGGATCGCCGCCACCGCCGGCCTGCCGCTCAGCGCCTTTGCCGGGCTGATCCGGGCGGCGGCCGACGACGGGCTGGCGCTCGGTCCGGGGGCGGCGCTCACCGGGCCGGCCATGCGGGGCGACTGGGCCACCTTGGACCGCCACCGCTCGGTGCTCGGGTCGATGCCCGGAGGCCGCACCGAACTGGCCGCCTACGACGCCATGGTCGGCCTGGCCCGCCGGCTGTCGATGGACACCCCGAACCTCGATGCAGAATCGGCTCCGGATGCGCCGACCGCGGTGGAGCAGGTGGCATGACCTCCACCCTGATGCCCGCGGTGAGGACCCCGATGCTGCATACGGTCCGGTACCGCCCACCGTCTCAGGTCGACGTCCGGATCATCGAGACCATCGCCGAGTGTGCGACCGCCCTCGACGCCGCCCGGGCGGCCGGACGCACCGTCGGCCTGGTCCCGACCATGGGCGCCCTCCACGCCGGGCACCGTTCGCTGGTCGAGCGGGCCGCCGCCGACTGCGACCTGGTGGTGGTCACCGTCTTCGTGAACCCGCTCCAGTTCGGCGATCCCGACGACATCGCCCGCTACCCGCGGACTCTCGACGCCGACGTGGAGCTGGCCGGCAGTGTCGGCGCCGACATCGTCTTCGCTCCCCCGGTGAAAGAGATGTATCCCGGGTTCCCCGCCCCGGTGGCCACCACCGTGTCGGTGGCCGGTCTCGGGGACCAGTGGGAGGGCGCGTCCCGCCCGGGTCACTTCGACGGGGTGAGCACCGTGGTGGCCAAGCTGTTCGCCATGGCCGGACGGTGCCGGGCCTACTTCGGTGAGAAGGACTTCCAGCAACTGGCCGTGGTCCGGCGGATGGTCAGGGACCTCTCGCTGCCGGTCGAGGTGGTCGGGTGCCCGACGGTGCGGGACGACGACGGCCTGGCCTTGTCCAGCCGGAACGTCCGCTTGTCCCCCGAACAACGCCGGGCGGCTTTGGCGCTGTCCCGTGCCTTGCGGGCCGGGGCGGCTCAGGTCGTCGAGGGTGTGGCCGACGCCATCGAGATCGAAGCCACCATGGTGGAGACGGTGGCCGCCGAGCCGACCGTCGAACTCGACTACGCCGCGGTGGTGCAGGCCGACGACCTCCGCCAGGCCAACTCGATCCGACCGGACGGGTCCATCCGGCTCATCATCGCCGCCACCGTCGGCGGGGTGCGCCTCATCGACAACCTCGACCCGCTGGCCTTCTCTGCCGCCGGCAACGATGCCGGCGAACCTTCGCTCACAAGTTCTCTGTCTCACACAAGTTCTGCGTCTCACCCGAAAGGAAACAACTGAACATGCGCCGCCGGATGATGAAGTCGAAGATTCACCGGGCGACGGTGACCGATGCCGATCTCAACTATGTCGGCTCGATCAGTCTCGACCCCGAGTTGATGCAACTGGCCAACATCCTCGAGTGGGAACAGGTCACCGTGGTCGACATCGACAACGGTGCCCGCTTCGAGACCTATGCCATCCTCGGGGGACCGGGCCAGGTGTGCCTCAACGGCGCCGCCGCCCGCCTCGTCCACCGCGGCGACAAGGTGATCGTCATCACCTACGCCGACTACGAGAACGACGAGCTCGAGAATTTCGCTCCGGCCATCGTGCACGTGGACAAGGCCAATCGGGTGATCGACGAAGTGTCGGCCCGACTCGACGCCGAATTCGAGAACCTCGCCGACGCGTGACCCCGTCGCCCGCCATGCCGTCGGGCTCGCCGGGACCGCCGAGACCGTCGAGACCGACGGATGGGCCGGGATTGCCCGGCGACCTCGACGTCCTGGTGCTCGGCAGTGGCGTGGCCGGCCTGTCGGCTGCGGTCCGGTTGGCCTCGTCGGCACCGAAGCCGTCGGCGCCGTCTTCGGCATTGACCGGTGGCGGGTTGCGGGTGGGAGTGTTGACCAAGGCCGAGTTGTGGCGCTCGGCCACCCGCTGGGCCCAGGGTGGGGTGGCGGCGGTGCTGGGGGGGGACGAGGACTCCACCGACCTCCATCTGGCTGACACCCTGGCCGCCGGCGCCGGGCTGTGCGACACCGACGCGGTACGGGTCCTGGTCGACGAAGGCCCGTTCCGGGTCCACGAATTGATCGCCATGGGCGCGGAGTTCGACCGCCAGCCCGGGGGCGCGCTCGAACTCGCCCGGGAGGGTGGCCACTCCACCGCCCGGGTGGTCCATGCCGGCGGGGCCGCCACCGGAGCCGAGGTGGAGAGGGCCCTGGTCGACGCCACCCGCCGGACCGCGGCGGCGGTCCTCGAGGAGTGGTTCGCCCTCGATCTCCTGGTGGAGGACGGGCGGTGCTGGGGGGTCCGGGCCCTCGACGCCTCCGGACGGGTGGTCGACGTGCGAGCCCGGCACACCGTGCTGGCCACCGGAGGAGCCGGCCAACTGTTCGCGGTCACCACCAACCCGGCCGAGGCCACCGCCGACGGACTGGCCATGGCCCTGCGGGCCGGGGTCCCGTGCGCCGACGTCGAGTTCATGCAGTTCCATCCCACCGCCCTCCATCATCCGGCCATGCCCCGGCCTTTGCTTTCTGAGGCGCTGCGAGGCCACGGGGCACTGATCCGCGACGCCCACGGTGACCGGTTCGTCGACGAGCTCGCGCCCCGGGACGTGGTCAGCCGGGCGATGGCGGCCAAGATCAGCGCCCAGGGAGTGGAGCACCTCTGGCTCGATGCCACCGGGCTCGACTCCTTCGCTTCCCGCTTCCCGACCATCAACGCCTCACTCGAGGCGATCGGCCTCGACCCGCACGTCGACTGGCTCCCGATCGCCCCGGCCGCTCACCACCTCTCCGGCGGGGTGGTGACCGATCTGTCGGGGGCGACCGCGCTGCCGGGACTGTGGGCGGCGGGGGAAGTGGCGTGCACCGGCGTGCACGGAGCCAATCGCCTGGCCTCCAACTCACTTCTCGAGGGCATGGTGTTCGGCGCCCGCCTGGCGGAAGCCATCGAGGCCGGCGGTGACGGACCGTCGGCCACCGGGGCCATGCGGGCCGTACTCCATGGCGGTGGCGAAATTGCCGCCGGCGAGGGGGCGGTCGAGCTGGCTGCTGAGGCGGCTGCCGAGGCGGCTGCCGACGCGGCGACCAACCGGATCGGCGATACCAACGGCGAAGTCGCCGATATCGATGTGGACAAGACGGTCGACCGACTGCAGCGGGCTTTGTTCGACGGCGCCGGGGTGGTCCGGGATGCCGAGTCGCTCGACCGGGCCGCCACCGTGATCGAGTCGGTCGGTACCACGGTGGGAACCGCTACGCCGTCGGACCGGGCCCACGGAGAGTTGGCCAACCTGGTCACCGCGGCCGAGGCGCTGCTCCGGTCGGCCACGATCCGGACCGAGTCGCGGGGCGCCCATGCCCGGGCCGATTTTCCTGAGACGTCCGACCGCTGGCGTCGGCGGATCCTCCACACCGGCGGCCGGGTCATCGTCTCCGGCGAGGCGGTCGATTCCCCATGATGGCGGACGGTCAGGGTGCTGACGCAGTGGATGCATCGGTTTTCGATCCGCCCCATGCGGCGGTGGCGGACGCGGTTCGCCTGGCGCTGGCCGAGGACCTGCTCCCGCTGGGAGACCTGACCGCGGCGTTGGTGCCGCCCTCGGTGATCCGATCGGTGGCGGTGGTGAGCCGGGCCCTCGGCGTGGTGGCCGGTCGGGCCTGTGCGGTGGAGACCCTGGCCCAGGTCGACCCGACGGTGAACGCCGAATGGCGGTTGGCGGACGGGTCGGCGGTGACCGCCGGTTCGGTGGTGGCCGTCCTCACCGGTCCTCTGCGGTCGATCCTCACCGCCGAACGGACCGCGCTCAACTTTCTCGGCCACCTCTCGGGCATCGCCACGTTGACCCGCACCTACGTCGACGCAGTGGCGGCCGCCAATCCGGACACCCGGGTGCTCGACACCCGCAAGACCACCCCCGGACTCCGCTCGTTGGAGAAGGCGGCGGTGCGAGCGGGGGGCGGGACCAATCACCGCGGCAGCCTGTCGGACGCGGTTCTGGTGAAGGACAACCATCTGGGCGGCGTCACCATCACCGAAGCGGTGGGTCGGGCCCGGCAATTGTGGCCGGGCCGGATGGTGGAGGTCGAGTGTGACCGGGAGGACCAGGTGGCCGAGGCGCTGGCCGCCGGCGCCACCATCGTCATGCTCGACAATATGGGCTCTGACCAGGTAAAAGCCTGTGTGGCCCTGGTGCAGGACAGTGGGACCACCACCTTGGTGGAAGTGTCGGGCGGGGTCGATCTCGAGTCGGTCCCGGGGTTCGCGGCCGCCGGCGCTGACCTCATCTCGGTGGGCGCCCTGACCCATTCCGCCCCGGTGCTCGACCTGGGGCTCGATCTGATGCCGGACCTCGGCGGGGGAGACTGACGTGCTGCTGGCCATTGACGTGGGGAACACCGAGACGGTGGTCGGGCTGTTCGCCGACGACATCAGCGCGCCGCTGGAGGAGACCGGTATCCGCGACGGGCACGAGCCGACCGGGCTGGCCCACCACTGGCGGCTCTCCACCGTGGCGGAACGGACGGCCGACGAGCACGCGCTGCTGCTGACCCAGATCCTCAATCTCGACGGCGTCAACATCGAAGACACCGTCACCGGCATCGCGGTGACCTCGTCGGTGCCGTTGGTCACCGCCAACCTCCGCCAGATGGTGCAGCGGTGGTTCGACGTCCCGTCGGTGGTGCTCGAGCCGGGGGTCAAGAGCGGGATGCCCATCCTCTACGACAACCCGAAGGAAGTCGGAGCCGACCGGATCGCCAACGCGGTCGGCGCCTACGACCTGTTCGGCGGGCCCTGCGTGGTGGTCGACCTCGGCACCGCCACCACGTTCGACGCCATCTCCCCGGCCGGTGAGTACCTGGGCGGGGCCATCACCCCCGGCGTCCAGGTCAGCCTCGATGCCCTCTTCGCCCACGCCGCCGCCCTCCGGCGGGTCGAACTGGTCGAGCCGCGCAGCGTGATCGGCAAGTCGACGGTGGAGTCGATCCAATCCGGCGCGCTGTTCGGGTTTGGCGCGCAGGTGGACGGGCTCTGCCGGCGGTTCGCCGGGGTGCTGGGTGAGTCGACGGTGGTGGCCACCGGCGGGCTGGCCGAGCTCATCGCCCCCTACTCCGAGGAGATCGAATACCTCGAACCCTGGCTCACCCTCCACGGCCTGCGGATCATCTTCGAACGCAATTCCAACGGCAATCAGGCACGGCATGGCTGAGAATTCGGACTATTTACCTGTCCCTTATGTTGCCCTGGTCGATTCATCACATTTACCGACGACACTGATGGAACACACCGGACAACCCGGTTGATCCAGGAGGTCAAGAACAGATGTTGAAGAGGATCGTGATCACCACTGCCGTGGCCGTAGCGGCAGGAAGCCTCAGCTTCGGAGCCGTCAGCCTGGCCGGGGCCGCCCCAGCGCCGTCGTCCACCCCGCCGGCCCCGTCGTCCACCCCGGCGCCGTCGTCCAACACGCCGAAGACGGGCAAGACCTTCAACTGTGCCAACGCCACCAAGGTGCTGGATCGCATCCAAAAGGCTGAGGCTCAGATCGCCGCCGGACTGCCCAAGTTGACCGCGGCCGAGGCCAAGGCCAAGGCCAACGGCAACACCGCCCGGGCCACCAAGATTCAGAATCGGATCAACCGGTTCGAGAGCGCCACCTTCAAGGCGCGGTTGGACAAGATCTCCCAGAAGATCGAAGCCAAGTGCAACGTACCCGCACCGACCGCCCCGACCTCCTAGAGATCGCCGGCCGGGCCGGCAACCCGATCAGCTGACCGGAAGGCCGTCGACCAGCGAGTGGGCCAACAACGCGAACCCGTCGGCCAGTTGCGGTGAGGGGCATCTGGCCGCGGCCGCTTCCGCGTCTTCGGCGTAGCGGCGGGCCACGGCCACCGAGGTGGGAATCCCCCCGGAGGATGCCACGATGGCCCGGGCCCGGTCCCGCTCTTCCTGGTCGAGCGGCTGGCCCAGCATCGGCTTGAGCTCGGGGCCGACGTCGGGGTCGGCCAGGGCGAGGATGACCGGCAGGGTGTAGATCCCCTCGGCCAGATCCTGGCCGGCCGGCTTGCCCAGCTCGGCTTCGGATCCGATCACGTCGAGGATGTCGTCGCGCACCTGGAAGATCATCCCGAAGTAGCGCCCGAAGTCGGTGAGGGCGTCGACCTGTCGGACCGGGAGTCCCCCGGTCAGCGCACCGATCCGGCAGGACGTGGACATGAGGGAGGCGGTCTTCCCGGAGATGGCCTCGGTGTAGTCCGTCTGGGTCCGGCTGACCTGGAAGGCGGCCCGGACCTCGGCCACCTGGCCCTGGCAGAGTCGCCCCAGGGTGGCGGCCAGCAGGCCGGCGATCTGGGTGCCCAGTCCGGCGGCGATCTCCGCCGAGCGGGCCAGGAGGAAGTCCCCGGCCACGATGGCGACCAGGTTCCCGAATCGGGAGTTGACGCTTTCCACATTTCGCCGGATGGTCGCCTCGTCCATGACATCGTCGTGATAGAGCGAGGCCAGATGCACCAATTCCACCGATACGGCACCCAGCAGGTCTTCCCTGGTGGCCGGGCTAGAACCGCCGGTAGCGGCGGCCAGGGCCAGGACCGGTCGGAGACGTTTTCCGCCAGCTGCGATGAGATGGGTCGTTACATCATCAAGGAATCCGTCGCCGGTGACGACAGACTCAGTGAGCAATGGCTCAAGGAGTTGGACCTGTTTGGCCAGTTCGGGAAGACCCAGGAGCTCGACGGGGTTCACTTTAGAGAGACGATAGGCGACTGGAGCGCCGGTTGGTGCAGCAGAGGGTGAGGGTGCGGGTGCCACCCGTGCCTGTAGACTGAGGCTAGTTACGGACCGCGGACGGAGGCGGTGGAGTGTTCGAACGATTTACCGACAGGGCCCGCCGAGTGCTTGTGCTCGCACAAGAGGAAGCGCGGCTGCTGAACCACAGCTTCATAGGCACGGAGCACATCCTTTTGGGCCTGATCCACGAGGGTGAAGGTGTCGCGGCCAAGGCGCTCGAATCAATGGGCGTCTCGCTCGAAGCTGTCCGCGAAAAGGTGGAGGAAACCATCGGGCTGGCGGGCTCGGCTCCCACCGGTTCGCCGCCCTTCACTCCCCGGGCGAAGAAGGTCCTCGAGCTGTCGCTCCGCGAAGCTCTCCAACTCGGCCATAGCTACATCGGCACTGAGCACATGCTGTTGGGTCTGGTGCGCGAGGGCGAAGGCGTCGCCGCCCAGGTGCTGCAGAGCCTGGGCGCGGATCTGCCCCGGGTGCGCCAGCAAGTCATCCAACTGCTCTCGGGTTATCAGGGCAAGGAGCCGGTTGGCGCCGGTGTGGCCGGCGGCCAGTCCGAGTCCCCCACCGGCTCACCGGTCCTCGACCAGTTCGGCCGCAACCTCACCGCCCTCGCCCGCGATCACAAGTTGGACCCGGTGGTCGGCCGCGAGAAGGAGATCGAGCGGGTCATGCAGGTCCTGTCCCGCCGGACCAAGAACAACCCGGTGCTCATCGGCGAGCCCGGTGTCGGTAAGACCGCCATCGTCGAAGGACTCGCCCAGAAGATCGTGGGCAACGACGTCCCCGAAACCTTGACCGGAAAGCAGCTCTACACCCTCGACCTGGGCGCGTTGGTGGCCGGCAGCCGTTACCGGGGCGACTTCGAGGAGCGGCTGAAGAAGGTGCTGAAGGAGATCCGCACCCGGGGCGACATCGTCCTGTTCATCGACGAGCTCCACACCCTGGTGGGTGCCGGTGCCGCCGAGGGGGCGATCGACGCCGCCTCCATCCTCAAGCCGATGCTGGCCCGGGGTGAGCTGCAGACCATCGGCGCCACGACCATCGACGAGTACCGCAAGCACCTCGAGAAGGACGCCGCCCTCGAGCGACGGTTCCAGCCCATCAAGGTCGAGCAGCCCAACGTGGCCCTCACCATCGAGATCCTCAAGGGACTCCGGGACCGCTACGAGTCCCACCACGCGGTGACCATCACCGACCAGGCGTTGGTCGCGGCCGCCAACCTCGCCGACCGGTACCTGGCCGACCGGTACCTGCCCGACAAGGCGATCGACCTGATCGACGAGGCCGGTAGCCGGTTGCGCATCCGTCGGATGACCACTCCTCCGGCCTACAAGAAGTTGGAAGAGGAGATCACCCGCCTGCGGGCCGACAAGGAAACCGCCATCGAGAAGCAGGCGTTCGATCAGGCCAAGAAGCTCGCCGAGCAGGAGAAGGACCGTCTCGACAAGAAGGAAGCCATGGAAGCCGAGTGGCGCGCCGACGGCACCGACCTGTTCGACGTGGTCGACGAAGAGGTCATCGCCGAGGTGCTGGCCAACTGGACGGGCATTCCCGTCTACCGGCTCACCGAGGAAGAGACGGCCAAGCTGCTCCGGATGGAGGACGAGCTGCACAAGCGGGTCATCGGACAGGAGCCGGCCATTGCCGCCCTCGCCCGTTCGATCCGGCGCACGCGGGCCGGCCTCAAGGACCCGAAGCGCCCGAGTGGCTCGTTCATCTTCTTGGGACCGACGGGTGTCGGGAAGACCGAGCTGGCCAAGACGCTGGCCGAGTTCCTCTTCGACGACGAGGACGCGCTGATCCAGCTCGACATGTCCGAGTACATGGAGAAGCACACCGTGAGCCGCCTGGTCGGTTCGCCCCCCGGGTACGTCGGCTACGAAGAGGGTGGCCAGCTGACCGAGGCCGTCCGGCGCAAGCCGTTCTCGGTGGTGCTGTTCGACGAGGTCGAGAAGGCCCACACCGACGTGTTCAACACCCTGCTCCAGATTCTGGAGGATGGGCGGCTGACTGATGCCCAGGGCCGTTCGGTGGACTTCAAGAACACCGTGCTGATCATGACCTCCAACCTCGGAACCGCCGACCTTCGCAAGTCGACCGTCGGGTTCGCCAAGACGTCGGAAGCCGTCACCTACGAGCGGATGAAGGCCAAGGTCAACGAGGCGTTGAAGGCGCACTTCCGGCCCGAGTTCCTCAACCGGATCGACGAGGTGGTCGTCTTCCACGAGCTGTCGAAGCAGGAGGTCGTGGAGATCGTCGACCTGATGATCCAGCGGGTGACCACCCAGCTGGAGCTGCAGGGACTCAGCCTGGTGCTCACCGATCCGGCCAAGCAGCTGTTGGCCGAGAAGGGCTACGACCCCCAGCTCGGGGCGCGGCCTCTCCGGAGGGCCATCCAGCAGATGATCGAGGACCCGTTGTCGGAGCGAATCCTGTGGAAGGAGTTCCGGGCCGGGGAGACGATCGTGGCCGACGTGGAGACCATCACCTCCGAGCAGGCCGACGCCTTCGACGTGAAGGGCGCCACCCCCATCGTGGCCGGTGAGAAGCAGTTGACCTTCCGGGCGGTCCAGAGCATGGAGTCCGAGGGCGTGGAGCCCCCGCCGGTCGAGCTGGCCGGCGCCGGCGCCGACGCCGCCGACTGACCACGCCGCCGGCCGGGCCAGTACCGGTCTACGGATCGCCATCAAGCTGTTGAGAACGCCCTGCCACTTCGGTGGCAGGGCGTTCTGCATGCCGGGCGGTCGGAGATGAGGTCGGAATAGCCGTCGGAGATGGCGGTCGGAGATGAGGTCGGAATAGAGGTCGGAATAGCGGTCGGAGATGAGGTGACGCCGTTTCCCGCCGCGCGGCTAGTCGGTGCGTCACCAATGGTTCCTCGGCGGGGTCGTGTCGATATTGAAATCGGCGCTGTTATTTTCGTAGGGACGGTGAACCCGGCGACGGTTTTTGGATGGGTTCCGGACCCGCTCCGTTGTTCGTGAAGATTTTTTTCGTGGTGCGGATCGTGCAAGGTTTCGTGCAAGGTTTCGTGCAAGGTAACCAGGGGCGGGTTCAAGGGGTCACTGCAACGACTCAGTGAGTAGACAACGCTTCGTTGTCGCCTAAACCGAGGAGCTCGAGATGACCCGCAAACGCCCGACCGACCCGAACCAACACTTGACGATGGAGCAAAGGCGGTCCATCCGACGACTTAGCGGCAGGGGACTCTCTTTGCGTGCGGTGGCGCGGGAGGCAGGGTGCAGCGACATGGGCGTCAGGAATCTGCTCAGTCACGAGCCGATGAGGCCCCCGGCACCGGATCTCTGGTTGCCCGGTCCCTCCCGGCTCCAGCTGGCGGAACGGGAAGAGATCAGCCTCGGGATTCGGAGCGGCCAGTCGCTGACGGCGATCGCCCGGAGCATTGGTCGGTCCCCTTCGACCGTGTGTCGTGAGGTCGCCGCCAACGGAGGATCGTCTGACTACCGGGCATGGCGGGCCCACCGACGCGCCTATGAGGCGGCACGCCGTCCGAAGGCTCCGAAACTGGCTCCCGGAGCGCTGTGTGACCAGGTCAGCGCCTGGCTTTCGACCTTCTGGTCTCCGGACCAGATCGCCAAGCGCTTGCGTCTTGAGTTCCCGGACGATCCGATGATGCGGGTGAGTCACGAGACGATCTACAAATCACTGTTTGTCCAGGGCAAAGGCGAGCTGAAGCGGGAGCTGACCCGATGCCTGAGATCCGGCCAGGCGCGTCGTCGGGCGCAGGGTCGCAAAGACGGCCGTGGCGTCATCTCCAACATGGTCACCATCTCGGAACGGCCGGCGGAGGTAGAGGATCGGGCGGTCCCGGGCCATTGGGAAGGGGACCTCCTCTGCGGATCGACCGGGCGCTCCGCAGTCGGGTCCCTTGTCGAGCGGCAGACGCGCTACGTGATGCTTCTGCACCTCCCGATTAACCACACCGCAATCGAGGTGCAACGGGCGATGGAGAAAGCGATCGCATCGATGCCAGCCGAGCTCTTCAAGACCCTTACCTGGGACCAGGGCAAGGAGATGGCCCGTCACAACGAGATCAAGGTGGCCACCGGCGTCCAGGTCTACTTCTGCGACCCCCACTCACCCTGGCAACGCGGATCGAACGAAAACACCAACGGGCTCCTGCGCCAGTTCCTCCCCAAGGGGGCCGACCTCTCAACTCATCAGCGCGGAAGATTTGGCTCGTATCGCCGCACTGCTGAACAACCGGCCTCGCAAGACCCTCGGATATATGAAACCATCGGAAAAGCTTGCCGAGCTCGTTGCGTTGACTGGTTGAACCCGCCAGGGCGAATGCCCTCTGTGATGTCACACCCCCCTGTTGGAATTGGCGTCATGAAGCTCGATCAGTTGAGCGAGGATTTGAAGGCGTTGGTCGAGGAGGGACCCGTCTCCGACCCCGAGTCGATAGAGACCCTCCTGGGTTTGCGCAATGAGTTCGACGCTTATTTCACCGCCTCGGTGGGTGAGTTCGACAAATGGGGGGCCTGGGCCATCGACGGGGCCCGATCGGCGGCTGCCTGGATCGCCACCAAGGGGAACCTTTTGAGGTCCGAGGCCCGACGGCTGGTCCGGCGGGGCCGGGCCCTCGACCACCTGCCGGCCGCCAAGCAGGCCTGGAGGGAGGGGGACATCGGGGCCGCCCACGTCGACACTTTGGGGAGGGCCCGCAACCCCCGGACCCAATGCACTTTCGAAGACGACGAGGAGATGCTGGTCAACCAGGGGCGGACCCTGTGCCCCGAGGACTTCGGCAAGGCCGTCGACTACTGGGAACAGCTGGCCGACCCCGACGGCACCGAAGAATCCGCCGAGGAGCGGAGGAACCGGCGGGACGTCTACCTGGTCAAGGCCGGGGACCTGTGGCTCGGGAAGATGACCTTGGACCCCATCGGAGGGGCCATCTTTTCCAACGAGCTCGTTCGCCTGGAGCAAGAGCTGTTCGAGGAGGACTGGAAAGCGGCGGGGGCGCGGCTCGGACATGAACCGACCGTCGCTGACATCGCCCGCACCCCGAGCCAGCGCCGGGCCGACGCCTTGGAGGAGATGGCCAAGCGCTCGGCGACCGCCCCGCCCGACGGCATCCCCCCGAAGCCGCTCTTCAGCGTGCTGATTGACTGGCCGACACTGGGCGGGCGGGTCTGTGAGCTGGCCCAGGGCATGGCGCTCACCCCCGGGTCCCTGATCCCCTGGCTCGACCGGTCCGACTTCGAGCGGGCCGTCTTCGAGCCCCCCGACCGTGTCCAGGTCTCAGCCACGGCCCGATTGTTCACCGGGGCCACCCGAAGGGGCATTCAGCTCCGGGACCGGGAGTGCACCCACCCCTACTGCGACCGCCCGGCGGTCGACTGCCAGGTCGACCACATCCAGCCCTACACCGAAGATGGCCCCACCACCTTTGGAAACGGCCGGCTGCTCTGCGGTTTCCACAATCGGCTGCGGAACCAACGACCTCCCCCTAAGCGGTAGGGCGCCCCTGCCGCCCGACTATCCCCTCAACTGGCGCCGCAAAGTGCGCCGGGAGGGACGAATAGCAGGATCGCGTAACACAGCAGGGCGACCCCGGTGGCCATTGCCATCGTCAGCGAAGGACCTTTGCTCATAGCACCAACAAACCTGGGGCCAGAGCTCCACGCGGCGAGGATTGCCAATAGGGCGGCTTCGGTGAGGCAGATCGACACGGGGCTTCGGGTGAGTACGGCGCGCACAAGGGCCGAGATACCGGTGATGACGAGCAGGGTACCGACAAGCGCGTGCCGGCTCAGACCCACCGGGCCATCGGCCACCGCATGGCCGAAGGCCGCGAACGTTCTCTTGCCGTGGTCTGATGCCGGGAGGTTGACATAGAGGTTCGCCTCCTCGGTCAGCTCAACAGCCTCACCCCCGGGAAGGGCCCACCCCAGGCGGTATCGCACCCCCATGACACAGCCGTTTCCTACCATCGGGGAATGCCGAAGACTGTGAAGCGTCACCGATGCATCGACTGTGGTGCCACCTCCGCCCAGTGGGTGGGCCGGTGCCCGACCTGCGGGGAGTGGAACACCCTGGTCGAAGAGTCGGAGCTCGATCCATTGGTGCAAGCGGTGAACGAACTCGATCTGTCATTGATGCCGGTGCCCCTCTCGTCGGTGGACGTGACCGAAGCCGCCGCCATCCCGTCGGGGTTGGACGAATTCGACCGGGTGCTCACCGGTGGGCTGGTCCCCGGTTCGGTGACGCTGCTGGGCGGGGAGCCGGGCATCGGGAAGTCAACCCTGCTGCTCCAGGTTCTGGCTGCCCGGGCGGCGGCCGGCCACCGGGTCCTGCTGGTGTCGGCGGAGGAGTCCGCCCATCAGGTGCGGCTGCGGGCCGAGCGCCTGGGCCCGGTCCCCCCGGGCCTGTTGATCCTGTCGGTGACCGACGTGGGCGCGGTCATCAACGCGGTGGTCGAAGCCGAGCCCGAACTGGTGGTGATCGACTCCATCCAGGCCGTGGCCATTGGACCGGCCACCGCCGGGGAACGCCGGGCCGGCGGGGTTCCGGGGAGCGTCACCCAGGTCCGTGAGTGCGCTGATCAACTGGTCGGGCTGGCCAAGGCCCGCCAAGTCGCCATCGTGCTGGTCGGCCATGTCACCAAGGACGGCGCCCTGGCTGGGCCGAGGGCGCTCGAGCACATGGTGGACACCGTGCTCAGCTTCGACGGCGACCGGCACCATGCCCTCCGCATCCTGGTGGCAGTCAAACACCGGTTCGGACCGACCGGGGAGCTCGGGCTGTTCGAGATGGGAGATCATGGGCTGAGTGTGGTGGACGACCCGGGGCGTCTCCTGTTGGGGGACCGAATCACCGGCGTCCCCGGAGGAATCGTGCTTCCGGCCATGCAGGGACGCCGCACTCTGCTGGTCGAACTCCAGGCCCTGGTCACTTCTGCGTTGACCGGGCAGTCGAAACGTTCGGTGGTCGGCCTGGATGCCGGCCGGCTGACCATGATTCTCGCGGTGCTGGAGCGTCATGCCGGGATCCCGTTCCTCGGTTTCGACGTCTTCGCCTCGGTCGCCGGCGGGATCCGGGTGACCGAGCCGGCTGCCGACCTGGCGGTGGCCATGGCGGTGGCGTCGGCGTCGATACGGGTGCCGCTTCCCGCCGACCTGGCCGCCGTCGGTGAGATCGGGCTGGCCGGTGAGGTCCGACAGGTCACCAATCTCCCGCGTCGGCTCGAGGAGGCGTCCCGGCTGGGTTTCACCCGGGTGGTGGTGCCGGCCTCGTCTCCCCCCGGTCCCCCTGGCATCGAGCTCATTCGGGTGGAGACGGTGAGGGAGGCGATTGTCCAGTTCGGCCACGGACGACTCGATGATCCTGGGCAGTGGCTACATGAGGATCGTCGAGATTGGCTGGACGAGGACGACCAACTGCGCTGAACGGTAACCTGCGGTGGTGGTGAGCGCACGCCAGAGCTCGGCTCTCGACGAAGCCCTGGCGATGGCGGCTCCCGGGCGGCCACTCCGCGACGGACTGGACCGGATCCTGCAGGCCAAACGGGGTGGCCTGGTGGTGGTCGGGGATGGCCCCGAGGTGCTGTCGATCTGCACCGGCGGCTTCCTGGTCGACGCCGAATTCAGCCCCCAGCGACTGTCGGAGCTGGCCAAGATGGACGGGGCCATCATCCTGGCCCCCAACGCTTCCCGGATCGCCCGGGCCAACGTCCACCTGATGCCCAAGTCGACGATTCCGACCACCGAGACCGGCACCCGGCACCGCACCGCCGAGCGGGTGGCCAGGTCGATCGACGTGCCGGTGCTGTCGGTGTCGGCGGCGATGTCGGTGATCGCCATCTACCGCAACGACCAGAAGCGCACCCTGCAGCCCATCAGTTGGCTGCGTGACCGCGCCGACCAGGCCCTAGCCACCCTGCAGCGGTTCCGCAGCCGGTACGACGTGGCCCTCAACGGGCTGTCGACCCTGGAGGTGGAGGACACGGTGTCGGTCGGGGACGTGACCGGCGTGCTCCAGTCGGCCGAGATGGTGCTGCGCATCGCCAGGGAGGTGTCGGGGTACCTGGTAGAGCTGGGGGACGACGGCCGGCTGGTGCGCCTCCAGCTGGCGGAGCTGGTCGACGGCGTGGAGCAGTCGCTCCGGCTGGTGGTCCAGGACTACCTGCGGCTGACCTCGACGGACCCGGTCAAACGCGAGGAGTCGGTGGATCGAGCCATCGGGCTGCTGGCCAACCTCGGCTCCGACGAGCTGCTCAACGTGCACAAGGTGGCCGACATCCTGTCGTTGCCGGCGTCCCTCACCGACACCCACTCGGGGGTGGAGCCCCGGGGATATCGCCTGCTGGCCCGGCTTCCCCGCTTCTCCGACGCCATCATCGAGCGGATCGTCGACCGGTTCGTGAACCTCCAGCAGATCATGCGGGCCTCGCTGTCGGAGCTCGAACAGGTGGAGGGGGTCGGGGTGGCGAAGGCCCGGTCGGTGAAGGACGGCCTCATCCGCCTGGCCGAAACCAGCATTTTTGAGCGCTACCAGTAGCCCGCTTGGCCTTCCCGGCCGCGGAAGTGCTGGCCGGAAGGGCCAGGGGAGGGAGAAGTGCCTTCTCCGTGTATCCTGGTGTGCTCGCTCTACGCGGTCCCGATGATGCGCACCTGCCCGGGATCTGCACGCAACGCCAGGAGGCTCGGTGTTCGACATCGGTGACAAGGTCGTCTATCCGCACCACGGTGCGGCGGTAGTCGAACGACGTGAAACCAAAGAGGCATTCGGGAAGAAGCAGGAATACCTGGTTCTTCGCCTGGCCTATGGAGACCTCACGTTGATGGTTCCCTCCGACAACACCGAGGGGGTCGGGCTGCGCGAGGTCATCAACGACGAAGAGGTCGAAGAGGTCTTTGCCGTGCTCCGGAAGAAGGAAGCCCGGATGCCGACCAACTGGTCACGCCGGTACAAGAACCACTCGGAGAAGCTGCGTTCGGGTGACATCTACCAGGTGGCCGAGGTGGTGCGGAACCTGTCGATCCGTGACAAGGACAAGGGCCTGTCGGCTGGCGAGAAGCGGATGCTCAGCCGGGCCCGCCAGATCCTGGTGTCCGAGCTCACCTTTGCCCTCGCCGTCGACGAGGAAACCGCCGAAATGCGGCTCGACGAGGAACTTCCCTGAGCCCAGCTGGCCCGATATGGGCAGTGGTGGTGGCCGGCGGAACCGCAAGCCGGTTCGGAAGCCAAAAGCAGTTCCTCCCGTTGCAGGGCAAACCGGTGGTGGCCTGGTCGGTTGCCGCCGCCCGCACGGTGGCGGACGGGATCGTGGTGGTGGTGCCTGGCGATTCAGCCCCTGCCCCAACGGGTGAGGGTCTGGGAGCCGACCTGATGGTCACCGGTGGCCCGACCCGATCTCACTCGGTGCGGGCCGGATTGGCCGCAGTTCCGGCGGAGGCCTCGGTGATCATCGTCCATGATGCCGCCCGGCCGCTGGCTTCGGCCGCCTTGTTCGCCTCGGTGGTGGAAGCACTCACCGAAGATGGCGTCGAGGGAGCCATCCCCGTCCTGCCTCTGACCGACACGGTCAAGCGGGTCGCCGACGGCCGGGTGTCCTCGACGGTCGACCGGGAGGGGATGGTCTCGGTGCAGACCCCCCAGGCGTTCGTGGCCGCCACCCTCCGGGCCGCCCATGCCGAGGGCGGCGAGGCCACCGATGACGCCGGGCTCCTCGAGGCCCTCGGCGCTACCGTACGCACGGTGCCCGGCGAGTCGCGGAATTTCAAACTGACCCATCCCGAGGATCTGGTGATGGCGCAAGTTCTCGTCGCCCAGGACCGCGAGTCCGGATGACGGAGCTGGCGGGCAGGTTCCGCATCGGCCAGGGGATCGACGTGCACCGGTTCTCGGACGACCCCACCCGCCGGTTGGTGTTGGGCGGGGTGGTCATCGGCGGGTCGGGCATTCGCGGCCTCGACGGTCACAGTGACGCGGATGTGGTGGCCCACGCCATCGCCGACGCGGTGCTCGGCGCCGCCGGGCTCGGCGACCTCGGGCGCCACGCCCCCGACACCGACCCGACCTGGTCAGGGGCCGACAGCCTGGTCATCCTCACCCGGGTGGTGGAGCTGGCCGGGGAAGCCGGGTGGTCGCCGGTGAACGCCGACTGCACGGTGGTGGCCGAGGCACCCAGGCTGGCTCCCTACGTGTCCGAGATGGGAGAGCGGCTGGGCAAGGTGCTACGGGCCCCGGTCAACGTCAAGGCCACCCGGGCCGAAGGGCTCGGGGCGCTGGGACGGGCCGAGGGCATCGCCTGCACCGCGGTGGTGCTGCTGCAGCCGCTGGTCATCGACGCTCCCGGAGGTACCGGGTCCGGGGGGGTGGACGGGTGAGCCCGGCGGCCGGCGGAAGCCGGGGGCGCGGCGGCAGTTCGCGGGGTGGTGGAGCCCGGGGCGGGACGTCCGGACGCGGTGGACCTCCTCGAGCGGGGAAGCCGATCCCCACTCGGGGCGGGCGTGGCGCCGGTGCTCCGGGACGGGACGGAGCCAACCGCGGCGGTATGCCCGGCCGCCGGGGCTCGGGCGGCGACCGCGACCGACCGGGCAGCCGGGGCCCGGAGTCATCGGGGCTCGGGGGCGATCAGGTGGAGGGTCGCCAGGCGGTCCGCGAGCTGCTGAGCGCCAACCGGAGGCCGGTCAAGTCACTGCTGATGGCCGAGGGCATGGACCCGGCCGCCATCCTGAATGAGATCGAGGCGTTGGCGACCCAGCGGAGGGTGAAGGTCTCCTATGTGTCCCGCCGGCGCATCGATATGGTGGCTCGCACCGAGGGGCCGCAAGGAGTGGTGGCCCTGGCCCGACCGGTGGAGGAGACATCGTTCGAGAAGCTGTGCGAACCCTCCCCGGGTGGTCGGCAGCCGTTCCTCCTGGTGCTCGACGGGATCACCGACCCGCACAACCTGGGCGCGCTCCTGCGCAGCGCCGAGTGTGCCGGGGTGACCGGGGTCATCCTTCCCCGCCACCGCTCCGCCCACCTGTCCCCGACGGTGGCCAAGGTCGCGGCCGGGGCCATCGAGTACCTCCGGATGGCCCTGGTGCCCGGCGTGCCCAACGCTCTGCAGCGACTTTCGAGCGCGGGGGTGTGGAGCGTGGGTCTCGACGGCGAGGCACCGTCCTCCCTCTACGAGCTACCCCTGGGCAAGGAGCCGGTGGCCCTGGTGCTCGGATCGGAGGGCACCGGCCTGGCTGCCCTCACCCGGAAACGCTGCGATGCGCTGGCCTCGATCCCCCAGCACGGGACCCTGTCGTCGCTCAACGTGGCAACGGCCGGGGCCATCGCCTGTTTCGACATCGCCCGACGCCGCAACTGACACCGGGCGCGGCGTTGGTGAGCGGTGGGGTCAGCCGCTCAAGACCGGCAACACCAACGAACAGGTGGGATGGAAGGTAGGGCTGTCGGGACCCAGGGCGTTCATGACGTCCTGGAGGGCAACGGGGTCGTAGATGATGCCGATGTGCTCGGTGAAGTCCGAGCTGCACTGATCCTGCAGCAGGATGTTCTGGGCGCCGGCACCGTGGAGGAAAGCGTTGGTGTAAGGGGTGACCACCTCGTCGTAGCGAGACTCGATGACCACGTACTTGACGCCGGGCACGGTGTCACCGCCGCGGTTGAGGGCGGTAAGGAACGAAGAGCCCACGAACTGCTCATCGAAGGACGGGGCGCCGAGGGTGGAGAACGAGAGACCGGGTATCGCCGACGACAGCGGCAGGTAGAGATCGGTGAACCCGTCGACGGTGGTCCCGTAGTTCGAAGGCGCCAAACCCACCAGCATGTTGACCTTGTCGGCGCCGCCCAGATCCTCCAGGTAGTAGCGGGGCATCATCCCGCCCTGGGAATGGCCGACGATGTCGACCTTGGGTGCGCCGGTGGCGGCCAGGACCCGGGAGACGAAGGCCGCCAGCTCGCCGGCCGACTGGGGGATGGGCGCCAGCCCGAAGGCGCGACCGAAGGTCAGCGAGGTGGCCCCGTAGTTGAAGCCGTAGACGCAGTAGCCGGCGTTGGCCAGCATCGGCGACAGGGCCTGCCAGCTGGCGGCTTCGTTGAACAACGTGCCGTGGACCAGCACCACCGGGTAGGGGTGCTGGGCGGAGACGTGACAATTCCAGTTGTCGGTGCCCGGCGGCATCGAGGTGGGCGCGAGGATCTCGGCCGCCAGTCCGGTGAAGATGGTCCCGATGGGTAGGGGTGGGGATGCCGCGGTGGCCGCCCCCGCCGGCGGGGTGGTGGCCACGCCCAGCCCCGCCACCAGGCAGACAACACAGGCCAGCAGGCCGGCGATTGACCACCGGCGCCGGGTCCCTCCGGTCGACTTCATAAAGAGCACCGTACCGCCGCCGAAGCCCCCGGCACCCGTCGATCCCGTCGAGCTGCCGGGCTTTGTCGCCTCCCACCCGATCGGAAGGAGGGGCTCAGCCGACTTCGGCGACCTCGACGCCCTTCCAGAAAGCGACCCGGTCAGTGATCTCCTTGGCCGCATCCTTGGGCTCGGGGTAGAACCAGGCGGCATCGTCGTTGCGCCGGCCGTCGACCACCACCGACCGGTAGCTGGCTTCGCCCTTCCAGGGGCAGAAGGTGTGACTCCCGCTGGGCTCGAAGTATTCGGCCCGGACATCGGATTCGGGGAAGTAGTGATTCCCCTCCACCACCACGGTGTCGTCGCTCTCGGCCAGCACGGCCCCGTTCCAGGTTGCACGCATCTTCATGTCATGTGGAACAGTGACCAGGGCAGATATGTTCCCCGAGGAGCCGGGGTGAAGGAGCACACCATGAGCGCAGACAAGGTGACCGATCGGGCCGAGGTGATCGTGGTCGGGATGGGCCCGGGCAGCGAGGATGTCGCCGAACGGCTGGCGACGGTCGGGTGTGACGTGGTCGGGATCGACGGCCGGCTGGTCGGAGGCGAATGCCCGTACTGGGGTTGCGTCCCCTCCAAGATGATGATCCGGGCCGCCAACCTGCTGGCCGAGGCCCGGCGGGTTCCGGGCATGGCCGGGGAGTCCACCGTGCGACCCGATTGGGCGCCGGTGGCCCGGCGCATCCGGGATGATGCCACCGACAACTGGAACGACCAGGTGGCGGTGGACCGCTTCGAGGAAAAGGGCGGGCGGTTCATCCGCGGATGGGCCCACCTCGACGGGCCCACCCGGGTGGTGGTGGGCGACCAGACCATCGAAGCCTCCCGGGCCATCGTCCTCAGCCCCGGGGCCAAGGCCTCCGTCCCGCCGATCCCGGGGTTGGCCTCCACCCCCTACTGGATCAACCGGGATGCCATCGAGACCGAGGAGCTGCCGGAGTCCCTCGCCGTCATCGGAGGTGGGCCGATCGCGGTCGAGCTCGGACAGGTGTTCTCCCGATTCGGTTCCGCGGTGACCATCCTCGAGCGCGAATCGCGGCTGATGAGCCCGGAAGAGCCGGAAGCCGGGGCGCTCCTGGAGCAGATCTTCGCCCGCGAGGGCATCGACGTCCGCACCGGGGTGAACATCACCTCGGTCAGCCACGACCAGCATGGCTTCTCGGTCGGCTTCGACCAGGGCGATCCGGTGGTGGTCGAGCGCCTACTGGTGGCGACCGGTCGGCAGCCCGACATCGGCAGCCTCAATCTGGAGTCCCTGGGTGTCGACCCCGGGGTGCGGGCCATCCCGGTCGATGACCACCTCCGGGTGGTCGACGGAGTGTGGGCGGTGGGCGATGCCACCGCCAAGGGGGCCTTCACCCACGTGTCGATGTACCAGGCGGACATCGTGGTCAATGACATCCTGAAGATGGAGGTGACCCCGGCCGACTACCGGGCGCTGCCCCGGGTGACCTTCACCGATCCGGAGATCGGCTCGGTGGGGATGAACGAACACGCCGCCCGCGAAGCCGGCCTGAAGGTGCGCATCGGGAAGGCGTCGGTTCCCTCCTCCACCCGGGGTTGGATCCACAAGGCCGGGAACCAGGGCTTCATCAAAGTGATCGAGGACGCCGACCGGGGGGTCCTGGTCGGCGCCTGTTCGATGGGCCCGGTCGGCGGGGAGGTCCTCGGGTTTCTGGTCCTGGCCGTCCACGCCGAGGTCCCCACCCACACCCTCCGGCACATGATCTACGCCTATCCGACCTTCCACCGGGCCATCGAGTCCGCCCTCAAAGACCTCGACTGATCAGATCCCGTCGATCCGGATCAGATCCCGTCGATCCGGCCGGCGGGAAGCGTGCGTCCGCAGACGAACGCCGCGAGGTCGCCGGCCGCCCCGCGGATCGGGGTCCCGGATCCGTAGCTCCAGTCGATGTCGGTCGACTGCAGCTGGATCCCGCTGAGGTCGAAGCCGAAGTGGGCGTGGGTGCCACCCTCGGTGAGGTCGTCGAGCACCACTCGGATGGTCTGGTCGGATGCGCGCCGCTCGACGCCGAGGGGCACGGTGATGTCGAGGCCGTGGATCACCGCGTGGTTGAGCGCCCCGGTGGATCCCCCGCCGGGTGGAGTCCAGTTGTGCAGCGTCTCGTCGCGCAGGTCGGCGACCAGGACGCCGACCGGCAACGCCCCGTCACGGCTGGCGACCGTGTTGGAAAACCGGGTGAAGTCGCCTTCGGCCGCCTGGAGCTCGGCTCCGAATTGCTCCGGGGAGTAGCGGGCCGGCATGGTCATATGCGCGACCACCTCGCGCACCCGCCAACCCTCGCAGAGCGACTGGGTATCCCACCCCGCTTCCGGCTGGGTGTCCAGCAGTTCGGCCAGCGCCAGATACTCGGCGGCGGCCGCGGCTTGCCGATCGCGGTCGGTGGGGTTGCTCATCACACCAGGCTCCATTTCAGATCATTTGTCCTACGGGTAGACGGTGGAACGTCCGCGGAATCATCGGGTCGGGCCGAACCGCTCCACCCGGATCCGCTCCTCGGGCACGCCGGCACCCCGGAGGAGGTCGGTGGCGGCATCGGCGAAGCCGGACGACCCGCACACGTAGGCGGTGGTGGCCGCCGACACCGGGGACGGCAGGTCGCCCTCGCTGAGCCGGCCGGCCGGCCGGGGCGAGCCCGCGGGAGCCCGGCGGGTGTAGACGACGGTGGTCTCCGGGCCGGGGATCTCGTCGGCGTAGTACAGGTCCTCGGGGGCGCGGACGGACACGACCAGGCGCACCAGGTCGGAGCGGCCGGCGCGGCGGGCGAGGCGCAGCATGGCCATCAGCGGGACGACGCCCGACCCGCCCCCGATCAGCACGGCCGGGGTGTCGCCCCGCCACACGAACCAACCGCCGATCGGGCCCCGCACCTCGAGGTCGTCGCCCGACCACCACCTCGTCGTGGAGGAAGGTCGAGACCTCGCCGTCTTCCAGACGCTCGACCGTCAGCTCGATCTCCTTCGAGCCGTCGGGGGCGGAGGCGACCGAATAGGACCGCGAGGCGGTGTACCCGTCGGGGGCGGTCAGAGCCGCAACGACGTAGTGCTGGCCGGCGAGGTAGTCGGCGGTCCGGTCCAGCTCCAGCCGGAAGGTCTTGGCCGTCGACGTCTCGGTTCGGACCTCCACCACTGTGGCCGGCTGCCACTTGCTCGGGCGAGGGACCGGCGGGGACGCCTCAGTCGCCTCCGGCTCAGTCACCTTGGTAGCGCTGCTCGAGCCAGGGGTCGCCGCGGTCGTGGTAGCCGTTGCGCTCCCAGAATCCCGGTTCGTCGTGGTCGAGCAGGTTCGAGCCCCGAGACCCACTTGGCGCTCTTCCAGAAGTAGAGGTGGGGGACGAGCAGCCGGGCCGGGCCCCCGTGCTGGCGGGCCAGGGGCTCGCCCTCGAAGTCCCACACCACCCACGCCTGGCCGCCGGTGACGTCGGCCAGGGGCAGGTTGGTGGTGTACCCGGTGTGGGACTCGGCCATCACGTGGGTGGCCGACGGGAGCGGCCGGGCGGCGGCCAGCAGTGTGTCGACCGACACGCCGCGAGAAGGTGACCCCGAGCTTCGACCAGGTGGTGACGCAGTGGATGTCCCCGTTGTAGGTCGACGCCGGCAGCGCCCGGATCTCGTCCCAGGTCCAGGTCATCGGCTCCTCGACCAGTCCCTTGACCGAGAAGGTCCAGGTGTCGGTGGCGAGCTTCGGGGTGGCCTTCGGCGGTCAGCACCGGCCAGTCGGAGCCGACGTCGTACTGGCCCGGCGGGAGGCGCGGGTCGCGGGGACCCCGGCTGCGGAACCCTCGGGTGAAGTTCACAGCTAGGCGGCCTGCGGGTTTTCCAGCACCAGGGCGACCCCCTGGCCGGAGCCGACGCACACCCCGAGGATGCCGTAGCGGGCCCGGCGCTCCCGGAGCTCGGTGGCCAGGGTCAGGACGTAGCGGGTGCCGGACGAACCGAACGGATGGCCGATGGCCACCGCCCCCCCATTCGGGTTGAGCTTGTCGTCGGGGACCTCGAAGCCGTTGAGCTGCTTGGGAAGCTCGTGCAGCACCCCGAGGGCCTGGGCGGCGAACGCCTCATGGACCTCCCATACGCCGATGTCCTCGGGGGCCAGCCCGGCCCGGTCCAGCGCCTTCGGCATCGCGTAGGCGGGAGCGATCCCCATGATCTGGGGGTCGAGGGCGTAGGTGGCCGAAGCCATCACCCGGGCCAGCGGCTCGACGCCGAGCTCGTCGGCAGCCTCTCCGCTGGCCAGCACCACCGCGCTGGCCCCGTCGCTGAGCGCCGACGAATTCCCGGCGGTCATCTGGGTGGTGTTCGGCTGGGCCGGGAGGGCGGCCAGGGCTTCGGCGGTGGTGTCGCCTCTGATCATCTCGTCGTCCTTGAAGGTGAAGCCCGGCACCTTGCGGGTGCCGGGGATCTCGACCGGATGGATCTCCTTGGCCAGCCGGCCCGAGTCACGGGCGGCGGCGGCGTGGAGGTTCGACCGGAGGGCGAAGGCGTCGATCTCCTCGCGGCTGAGCCCGTACTTGTCGGCGACGTTCTGGGCGGTCTCGATCATGGAGATGTAGGCGTTGCGAGCCAGCAGCGACGGGTTGGGCGGACCACCGGCCCCGGCCCACATGGTGTCGAGCATGAAGATCGGCCCCCGGGGCATGAACGGGGCGTCGCCTTTCATGTACGCCCATCCCGATCGGGACATCGACTCGACCCCGCCGGCCAGCCCGACGTTGATCTCGTCGCTGCGGATCCCGTGGGCGGTCTGGATGGTGCAGCTGAGGGAGGAGGCGCAGAAGCGGTTGATGGTCACCGCCGGCACCGAGTCGGGAAACCCGGCCGACAGCGCCGCCCAGCGGGCGATGTCGCCCATGCCCTCGTGGGCCGGGTTCACGCAGCCGGCGGCGATGTCGTCGATGCGGTCGAGGGGGACGCCGACGCGCTCGCAGGCCGCCACCATGGTCTGGCCGAGAAGGTCGTCGGTGCGGATGTGGGAGAGGGAGCCTCCATAGCGCCCAACCGGGGTCCGTACCCCACCGAGAATGAATGCGTTGGTTGCCATGTCACCGTCCCTTTCGTGGGTCCCCCGGCGCTGGACTCACCATAACTGCGGCGGTGGTGTATCCGTACGTCTTCGGGGCGGATCCGACCGAGCCGTCCGGGCGGCCTCCCCACCTGCGAAAAGTGGTCACTATCATCGATCGCATGGAGATGGATGCTCCGCAGTGGCTCCGGGCCTTCGCGGCCAAGCTGGGTGTCGACCCTCCGTCCGAAGCCGAAATCGAGACGCTGCTGTCGCTGGCCGGGGTGGCCGCCCACACGTCAGAGCGCACGGCCGCCCCCATCAGCTGCTGGCTGACCGCACGCGCCGGTATCACCCCGGAGCGGGCGCTCGAACTGGCTCGAGAGCTCTCCCAGTCCCCGTCATGAGCGCGGTGGCCGGGTTGCTGCTTTCCGGAGGGGCGAGCCGGCGCATGGGTTTTGACAAGGCCTCGATCCGGGTCGACGGCCAATCGACGGCGGCGCGGGCGGCTGCCCTCCTGTCGTCGGTGGCCGACCCGGTGTGGGAGGTGGGCCCGAGCCATTGCCACCTGCCCCACGTGCTCGAGGGGCCACTCGGCTCGGGCCCGGTCGGGGCGGTGGCCGCCGGGTGGTGCGCCCTGACCGCGGCCGGCCACCGTGAACCGGTCCTGGTGCTGGCCTGCGACCTACCTCTCATGACCACGGGACTTCTCCGTTGGTTGGCGGAGATGCCCACCGAGTCCACGGTGATACCGGTCGTCGAGGGCCGGGCCCAACCGCTGTGTGCCCGCTGGTCGGCCGGCGACCTCGACCGGCTGGTTGAACTCTTCGCATCTGGGTATCGCGCCTTCAAGACCATGTACGAGACCTTGGACATCGCCTTCGTGGACGACGAGGTGTGGAGCGCGGCGGCCTCGTCCCGGACATTCACCGACACCGATGTTCCCGAGGACTTCGAACGGCTGGGGATCGCCTGGAAGATCGGCGGGGCGAGGGCGGATTCGGGGGGCCGGAGCGTAGGGGCGGGATGATCACGCTCGACGAAGCCCGCCACTACGTCCTCGGCGGTTGCCATCCGCTGGCTCCCCAGGAGCTCCGGATCGACCAGGCCGTCGGCTGCGTGCTGGCCGAGACCGTCGTCTCCACCGTCCCGGTCCCGCCGTTCGACAACTCGGCCGTCGACGGCTTCGCCTTCCGGTCCGGCGCCATCGGTGACGTTCCCGCCCGGCTGGTCGTCGCCGACCAGGTGATGGCGGGTGGCCACTCGGGTCGTCGTGTGCAACCGGGGGAGGCAGTCCGGGTCATGACCGGGGCGCCGATCCCTCCGGGGACCGACACCGTGTGCATGCTCGAGCATGCCGGTTCGGACCCCGCCGGGACCACGGTGGTCATCGTCCATCCGATGCCGAGAGGTACCAACGTCAGGCGCGCCGGCGAGGACGTGTCGGCCGGTGACGTGGTGCTGGCGCCGGGATCGGTGATCGGGCCGGTCCAGGTCGGGGTCCTGGCCAGCGTGGGACGTCAACGGGTCAGGGTGCATCCCCGACCCCGGGTCGGGGTGCTGTCCACCGGGGATGAGCTCCATGAGGGCCCCGGCCCGTTGGGCCCGGGCGGGATCCGGGACTCGAACCGCCACCTCCTGTTGGCCCAGGTGGCCATGGCCGGCGGACTGCCGGTCGACCTCGGGATCGTCAGTGACGATATGGAGGCGATCACCGCCGCGCTGTCCGGCGGCGCCGGCGACTGCGATGCCCTGGTGGTCAGCGGTGGGGTCAGCGTCGGTGATCGCGATCTGGTGAAGCTGGCGTTACGCGGACTGGCTGGCGGGGACATGCGCTCGATGCAGGTGGCCATCAAGCCGGCGAAGCCCCTCGCCTTCGGGACCCTGGCCGGCGTCCTGGCCGAAACCAAGGTGCCGGTGTTCGGGCTTCCCGGCAATCCGGTCTCGGCCATGGTTAGCTTCGAGCTCTTCGCCCGCCCCGGACTCCGCCGGTTGGCCGGACACCGCCGGATCAATCGCCCGGTGGTCGTCGGCCGGGCCGCCCATGATTTCCGGCGGCGGCCGGACGGGAAGGTGCACGTTCGACCGGTGACGGCCACCCGGGGTGGTGACGGGGTGGTGTGGGCGGCGTCGGTGGAGGGCTCCCATTGCCACCGGCTGAGCGCCATGGCCGATGCCAACGCCCTGGCCGTCCTGGGTGACGGCGACGGCGACGGCGCCCGGGAGGGTGAACCCATCGACCTCTGGCTGCTCGACCCCGAGGGTGTGGCCGGGGACCGGGACGAGAGCTGGGAACTGGGCTGGGACCCGCGGCGAGCCGGCGTCCGGGTGCGATGAGCCCGGTCGCCGCCAACCGGCTGGTGCAACGGGTGAGGGTCGGGACCCCGCCGGTGCGCCGGCCCGACGCGCTGGCCGTCGAGGAACCGCTCGAGCTCCGGGTCGGTGGCCGCTCGTTGGCCGTGACCATGCGCACCCCGGGCGCCGACTTCGACCTGGCGGCCGGATTCCTGGTCAGCGAGGGGGTGATCATCGGACCCGGCCAGCTGGCCCGGATGACCTACTGCACCGGGGCCGACGCCGACGAGGAGAATCGGTACAACGTGCTGGACATCACCCTGGGCCGGGGCGTGGCCCCTCCCGATGCCAGCCTGGCCCGGGCCTTCTTCACCACCAGTTCGTGCGGCTTGTGTGGGAAGGCCAGCATCGACGCGGTCCGCACCCGTTCGACCTTCTCCGTCCGCGACGACCGGCTGCGGATCGCCCCGAGACTGCTGGCGTCCCTCCCGAGCCGTCTGCGGGCGGCTCAGGAGATGTTCGAGAAGACCGGCGGCCTCCACGCCGCCGCGCTGTTCGAGGGGGAGCCCGGCGAATTGCTGGTCCTACGAGAGGACGTCGGTCGGCACAACGCGGTCGACAAGGTGATCGGCTGGGCGTTCCGCGAGGGCCGGCTGCCCCTCCGCGGCACCGTGCTGATGGTGTCGGGCCGGGCATCGTTCGAGCTCACCCAGAAGGCGCTGATGGCCGGGGTGCCCCTGCTGGCCGCGGTCTCGGCGCCGTCGTCGCTGGCCGTCGACCTGGCCGAGGAGTCGGGCATGACCCTGGTCGGCTTCCTGCGGGATCCTTCGATGGTCGTCTACACCGGTCATGAGCGGTTGTCTCCCGAACCGGGCGGGGAGCCAAGCTAGATGCGCCATCACCCGATCGCCCGGCCCGGACCGAGCGGGAGGTGCGGTCGTGCCGCGTAAACCCCGGAAGGACGACGTCACCGAAGACGGACTGACCGTCGGCAAGCCGGAGACCTGGGCCGCCGGAGTGCCCGGTGTGGCCTACTCGTTGCTGCAGTCGTACCAGGAGATGGGCCTGCGCCGCAGCGCGGTCACCCTGCGGGCCATCAACCAGAAGGGCGGGTTCGACTGCATGTCCTGTGCCTGGCCGGACCCCCCGGATCGGAAGAAGGCCGAGTTCTGCGAGAACGGGGCGTTGGCGGTGGCCTGGGAGGCGGACCTCCGGCGGATCCCGTCCTCGTTCTGGGACGAGCACAGCCTCACCGCCCTCGAAGGCCAGAGCGAGTACTGGATGGGCCAGCAGGGACGGCTGGTCGAGCCGGTCTACAAGCCGGCCGGGTCCGATCACTACCGGCCGATCAGCTGGGAGGAGGCGTTCGCCGTGGTGGCCTCCGAGCTCAATTCGCTGAGCTCCCGAACCAGGCCACCTTCTACACCTCCGGTCGGACCAGCAACGAGGCCGCCTACGTCTACCAGCTGTTCGTTCGGGCCTTCGGCACCAACAATCTGCCCGACTGCTCGAACATGTGCCACGAGTCGACCAGCGTGTCGCTGGCCGAGACCATCGGCATCGGCAAATCGACGGTCAGCTACGAAGATTTCCTGCGGGCGGACCTGATCATCATCATGGGTCAGAACCCGGGGACCAATCATCCTCGGATGCTCACCGCCCTGGAGGAAGCCAAACACGCCGGCGCCACCATCGTCGCCGTGAACCCGCTTCCCGAAGCCGGGCTGCTGAGGTTCAAGAATCCGCAAAAGGTCAGTGGGATCGTTGGATCCGGTACCACCATGGCCGACCAGTTTCTGCAGATCCGCCTGGGCGGGGACATGGCGCTACTCCAGGCGGTGTCGGCCCGGGTGCTGGCCGCCGAGGATGCCGCCCCCGGCACCGTTCTCGATCACGCCTTCCTCGACGAGCACTGCGACGGCCTCGAGGCGTTCCGGACCCATCTGGGGGGCCTCGACCCGTCGGCGGTGCTCGCCGCCACCGGATTGACCGCACCGGAGATCGACGCCCTGGCCGACCGCTATGTCCGGGCCGAACGGGTCATCGTCTGCTGGGCCATGGGCCTCACCCAGCACCGCAAGGCGGTGCCCACCATCGCCGAGATCGTCAATCTGCTGCTGCTGCGGGGCAACATCGGCCGGCCCGGCGCCGGCGCCTGTCCGGTCCGCGGGCACAGCAACGTCCAGGGCGACCGGACCATGGGGATCTGGGAGTCACCCAAGCCGGAGTTCCTCGATGCGCTGGAGGCGGAGTTCGGCGTCCCGATGCCGAGGGAGGACGGCTTCGACGTGGTGGACTCGATCCGGCGGATGCGCGACGGGGATGTTCGGGTGTTCCTCGGCCTGGGTGGGAACTTCATCGGCGCGGTGTCGGACACGTCGGTCGCAGAAGCCGCCATCCGCGGCACCCGGCTGACGGTGCAGGTCTCCACCAAGCTCAACCGGTCCCACGTCGTCACCGGGGAGCGCGCGATGATCCTGCCCACCCTGGGCCGGACGGAGATCGACGTGCAGGGGAGCGGGCCCCAGTTCGTCAGCGTCGAGGACACCGTCTGCATGGTGCATCCCTCCACCGGTCGCCTCCAGCCGGCCAGCCCCCAGCTGCTCAGTGAAGTCGCCATCGTCTGCCGCCTGGCCCAGGCAACGCTCGGCAACCGGGTGGCGGTTGACTGGATGGGCATGGCCCGGGACTACGACGTCATCCGGGATCACATCTCCCGGACCGTTCCCGGTCACCAGGACTACAACACCCGCATCCGGGCCGACGGAGGGTTCGTGCTCTACCACCCGGCCCGGGACGACCGGCGCTTCGATACGGACACCGGCAAAGCCCACCTCACCGTCAATGCCCTCGAACCGCTGACCTGCCCACCGGGACGCCTGCTCCTCCAGACCATCCGCAGTCACCATCAGTTCAACACCACCATCTACGGCCTCAACGACCGCTACCGCGGCATACGGAACGGCCGGCGGGTGGTGTTCGTCAATCCCGACGACCTCGCTGAGCTCGGCATCGCCGACGGCGAGTGCGTCGATCTCCACAGCGAATGGAGCGACGGGGTGGACCGGGTGGTCGAGCAGTTCCGGGTGGTGTCGTTCCCGACCGCCCAGGGTTGCGCGGCCGCCTACTTCCCGGAAGCCAACGGCCTGGTCCCCCTGGACAGCACTGCGGAGAAGAGCAACACCCCGACTTCCAAGGCGGTGGTGGTGCGGTTGGAGCGGGCCCGGGTGCACGTCATGGCCGACAGGTCGCCCGCCGGTCCCGCGTCCTAGGCCGGCTTCCGGCGCCGGCGCCGGCGCCGACGTGACCGGCGGCGACCCTGACCAAAGAGTAAGGAAAGCCTGACGAAAGACCCACGGAAGACTAGGCAACCTACCTAGGGACACTGGTGGCCCGACGGCGGACGATGGCCATGTAAGGAAACCCGAGGAAAGGAACCTGACAATGGAAGCAACCCAACGTTCGTGGGGAATCGGGGAGAAGGTCACGCTTGGTGCGGCGGTCCTTCTCCTGCTTGACCTGATCGCACTGCCGTGGCACGTGTACGCCGGCAGTTGGTACTCGACCTGGGACGCCTTCGGGTCCTACACGCAGACGACTGGGCCTTCGAGTTCGAACGGGGTCCAAGGGTCCGGGGCGTTCTTCGGCGGGCTGGTTGGGCTGACCGCCACCGCCCTGATCGTGCGCACCCTTCTGCAACGGACCGATTCGGAGATGCTGCGCAGTGTCCCGGAAGTCTGGCGGAAGCGCCCGGTTCTCGAAGCGGGCATCGCCGTTCTGGTCGGCCTCAAACTGATGACCGACACCGGCAATCTCGGTTTTGGGGTCGTTGTGGCGGTGGCCCTCGCCAGTGCCATCCTCCTCGGCCGATACCTGACCGCTCACCAACCCCAGGTCGTGTCGGACCCGCCGCTGAACGCGACGAGCAGCATCGACATGCGCCATGGGAGCGGCTCCTGAAGAGCCGGTTCGGGCAGCACAGCGGGCGAGCGACCCCGAGGGAATGATCAGAGAACGACACAGACCGCGGCCGGGCTCAGGTCCGGCCGCGGTCTGTGTCCAGGTCGCAGGGTCAGCAGTAGGGATGACAGAGGGTCATGAGGAACTCGTCACCGTCGGAGGCCCACATGGCGTCGATCACGAATCCGCAGGCCACCAGTTCCTCTTCGAGGGCCTCCGGGGTGAACTTGGTGCTGATCTCGGTCAGCATCTCCTCGCCGGCGGCGAAGGAGACATCGAGATCGAGGTCGGCGATGTGGATCGATTGCGGCCGGGTGGTCCGCAGCCACATCTCGATGCGGTGCTCGTCCTGGTTCCATTTGGCCACGTGCTCGAACTCGGACGGGTCGAAATCGGCGCCCAGCTCCCGGTTGAGGACATGGAGGACGTTGCGGTTGAACTCGGCGGTGACGCCGGCGGCATCGTCGTAAGCGGCAATCAACCGCTGCGGGTCCTTCACCAGATCGGTTCCGAGCAGGAACCGGTCACCGGCATCCATGACGCAGTCGAGGTCGACCAGGAACCGCCGGCGCTGGGCGGGCTCGAGATTGCCGATGGTGCCGCCCAGAAACGCCAGGAGCCGGCGCCCACCGCTCGGCAGCTGGTCGAGGTGCCGGTGGAAGTCGCCGACCACCGGGTTGACCACCAGACCGGGATAGTCCACAGCCAGCGCGTTGGCCGCCGTCCACAGGGTGGTGGCGCTGACGTCCAGAGGGATGTAACGGGCCAGACGACCGGTCGCCTGCATGGCATTGAGCAGGACCCGCGACTTCTCGCAGGTGCCGGCTCCGAGCTCGACCAGGGTGTCGGCATCGGACAGGAGGGCCATATCCTTGGCGTCGGCGTCGAGGATGGATCGTTCGGCCCGGGTCGGGTAGTACTCCGGCAGCCGGGTGATCTGGTCGAACAGCTGGCTACCCCGGTCGTCGTAGAAGTAGACGGGGGGAAGCTGCTTCGGGGTGGAGGTGAGCCCGTCACGTACGTCCTGCTCGAGGGCGTTGCGCAGATCGTCGTCGGTGAGATGGACGTCCAGGGTGGGGGGGACGAACGTGGGTCCGGCCGTGGTCATCGATGTGCCGCCCTCGGCTTCAGGCATTCCGAGCCAGCCGGAGGCCGGAGAAGGCCCATCGGGCTGACGGGGGGAAGAAGTTCCGATAGGTGGCGCGCACATGGTCGGCCGGGGTGACGCAGGACCCGCCCCGGAGTACGTACTGGTTGACCATGAATTTGCCGTTGTACTCACCGACCGCCCCGGCGGCGGTTTCAAACCCGGGATAGGCGGCATACGACGAGGAGGTCCAGGACCAGACGTCGCCGCCCAGGACGGTACCCACCGCGGCATCCTCCGCGGAGAGCGCAACGGGGTGGAGTTTCTCCAGATCGAGGAAATGGCCACCCTCGGCTCCGGCGGTGGCCGCCGTCTCCCACTCTGCCTCGCTCGGCAGCCGGGCGTCGGCCCACCGGGCGTAGGCGTCGGCCTCGTAGTAGCTGATGTGGCAGACCGGCTCATTGGGATGGATGGGTCGGGAGCCACCCAGGGTGAAGACGTGCCACTGGGCGTCCACCCGGGTCCAGTACAGCGGCGAGTCCCACCCCTGGTTCCGGATCGCGGCCCACCCGTCCGATAGCCAGAGCTCGGGTCGGCGGTACCCGCCGTCATTGATGAACGCCACCCACTCCTGGCAGGTCACCGGCCGATCGGCGATGGCGAACGGGCTCAGGAGTTCGGTATGGCGTGGACATTCGTTGTCGAACGCGAAGCCGGTCCCCTGGTGTCCGATGTCCACCATTCCGCCTGGATGCTCCGTCCAGTTGGTCACCGGTGGGTCCCAGCTCCCGTGTCCGGGCGCCGGCAGGTCGGCGTAGGCGGGGTGGAGAGGATTCCGCCAGAGGACGTTCTTGATGTCCATCAACAGCAGCTCTTGGTGCTGCTGCTCGTGGTGGATGCCGAGATCGATCAGGCCGAGGGTCGGGTCGTCGAGGGCTTGGCCCAGCAACCGCTCCATGGCGGCGTCCACATGGGCCCGGTAGTCGCCGATCTCCTGGATCCCGGGCCGGGACAGGAGCCCACGCTGGTCCCGGGGGTAAGGAGTGCCGACGCCTTCGTAGTAGGAGTTGAACAGGTACTCGTAGGCCGGATGGAAGTGCTCGTATCCCTTCGAAATTGGGACCGAGGAGAAAGGTCTCGAAGAACCACGAAGTGTGGGCGCGATGCCACTTGGTGGGACTTACGTCGGGCATCGGCTGAACCGTCTGATCTTCGGCGGACAGGGGGGCGGCGAGCGTGTCGGTCAACGCCCGCGTGCGGAGAAACCGGCTGGTCAGGGACACATTGTCTACGTTCGCCAACAGATTGGGCATAGCTGCTCCTCAGCTGTTGCAATCAGGGTCGAGACGGCCAACGGGGGGCTGGGTGCGCCGTCAGTCATTTAACTTACCCTTTTGTGGTTCGTTTCAAGCCTCGGGCTGGATAAGGGGTCAGATGGGGGACCCTCCGGCTGACCTACCGACCGGCCTAATGGTCACCGCCGCGGGGCGGGGAGGACGGCGTTCCGATGACACGCTTGGCCCCGACCCGGGTTGTCGTGTCCCGCAGCGTCAATGCGGCAGCGTGTAGCGGGCGAAGACGTGCCATCCGACGAATGCCCAGATGCCGATGAGGACGAGCCGGCCCGGGAGTCGGCTACCGAGGCGGGCCCCGAGGTCGGAGAGGCTGGTCCAGCGTCCGCCCGGACGGTGGCACACAACCTCCCAGAGGATCGCAACAGAGGCGAGCACCAACCAGAGGATCGTGACGGCCATGTCAGGCGCCGGCGCTCTGGCTGCCTCGCACACCGAAGGCCCAGCGAAGGCCGGGCACCCAGCCCGCGGCCAGCCATCCGCAGAACAGAACGAAGCGGAGCCCGTGCCAGACCAGGGCGTGGTCGATCACGGTGCTGAGGGTGGGAACGCCGGCCGACCGACCTCCGAGCGCCAGGCCCAGTCCCTCGAGCCCGATACCGAGTGCCCCGAGGACCACCCAAGGGAACACGGAGCCCGGGGTGATGGTCGCATCCCGTGGCGTCTCGATCGAGTGGCCGAGGCGACGGGTTCGAACGGCGACGGCGACCACCACCAGAGGGGCAACCGACAGTCCGACGGCCACGTAGGCGGTGATGGTGAAGGGCCGCAGCCCGGTGACCCACCAGCCGGCGAGGGCGGCCGCGACAGCGCCTGCCACTATCGGCAACACAGGTGTCGGTCGCTTCCACCGAGACAAGGGTGCGTTCCTCCGGTCAGCCCTTCGGTGCCGCCATGGTAGGGCCGGTGAGCGAAATCGCCAGGTCTGGCTTGACGATCGACACGACGTACCGGGGCCAGATCATGGCGCCATGGACGCGGAAGCTGACGACCTCGCCGTCGGCGACGTCGAACGAGCGATTGTGGCTGGAGTAGCGGCCGGCCCGGATTCGCAGGGTGTGATGTCCTGGCTCGACGGGGAGGTCGACGGTTTCGTGGAGTTCGAGTGAACCGATAACTTTGTCATCGACCCTGATCTCGAATCGGCCTCGTCGAAGTTCAATGCCCACGCCTTCCCGAGTCAACGTAAGCATCGCCGACCCGATCACTCCCCTTTCCATAGAAGCGAGTTCAGCGACCGGGCGGTGCGCCGAGTGTCGATCGGGGTCGTCTTCGTCCGCCGGCGATGAGTCATTGGCGGTAGGGAGGGTCCAGGAAGAAATCTCCCGACGGGCGGTGACGAATGAGTAGAAAGAAACCGGAACCTCGACGAGCGCCATCACAAACGCCGCCCGGTGCTGTTTTCCCACCGTGGTCACAAAGTTGAACCAGGCGTCACTGAAAAGAAGGGTGCCGGTGATGGTGGCGGTTACAGCGACATAGCGCGAGCGTCGAAAGAGGAACCACCCCGTGAGGGCCATCCCGATGAATTCGAAGATGTCGAGACCCGTCCAGAAAAGACGCAAATTGTGAAGCTGGGCGGTACGGGGAGAGACACTGGCAACGATGACGAAGAGGGGGATGAGAACCACAACGCCGACTACGCACACGGTCGGAAACCACCGGGGCACTGATCCGGTTCCCCGACTTCTGGCCGCCTTGAGTGCGAACCAGATGGAGTATGCGATCAGCGGTACTTTGACCCAAAACTCATAGATGAACGCCACGGCCACGGGGCGGTGATTGGCGGTGATCGTGTCGAACCAGGCGGAAATGAACAGGTAGGTGGCGGCGGCGGCGATCCACACCACCGCATTCGGCGCTTTCTTGCGGAATGCGGCCGCGGCCATCAGCAACCCGACGACGGTGAACACCGACATTCCCAAGGACGTCAGCCTCAGGTGGTAGCCACCGGCCACCTCCCGCTGACTGAGGTACAGCACCACAATCCAGGGAGCCAGGAGGATGGCGCCGCCGCCAAAGACGAGCATTGCGAATCGATTGAGGGGGCGATCCCCGGTGTCGCCGGAATCAGCCACCGTCGGGACCAACGCACCTCGAGGGTTGGCCACCCGTTGATCCTCTCCGTGGGCGTGGCCGTTCTGCCGACTCACGTGCCTGCACCATAGATGAGGGCCCGGTACCTGGGTGGGAATTTGGGAATTTCGAGCCGGCGGTGGGAATCGAACCCACGACCTGATGATTACAAATCATCTGCGCTACCAACTGCGCCACACCGGCCACGAACCGGGTAGGCCCGATCCCTGGCGAAGCTTACCGGTCCAAACCCAGTGAACCCGGGCTTGGCCGGGCCGCACCGCCGGCCTGCCGGTCGCCCAAATCGGAAACGCTTGCATCAGAACTCCCTGGTTGGCAGGCTGGACCGGAATGCCCGATCCATCCGAACATGGCGGAACCCCGTCGGAGCCAGGTGCCGACGGGGAGCGTCCGCCCATGATCGGTCGGGCGGCCATGCTCCTGATCGTGTTCATCATCGCCACCGCGGTGGCGCTCCACTACGTCCATCCGGCCACCCCGTCCTCGTCGGCCGCCTCCGCCACCACCGGAGCCGGCACCGGGACCACCACGCCGGCCGGGCATCCCACCACCACTACGACCACCACCACTCCGCCGTCCAAGGTGCCGGTGGTGGTGGCCAACGGGTCGAATGTCTCCGGGGCGGCAGGTTCGATCTCCACCGAGCTTCAAGCCGCGGGCTGGCAGATCCTCCCGGCGGAGAACGCCACCTCCAACGTCAGCACCTCGGTCGTCTACTACGTGGCCGGCCTCCAGCCGTCGGCGGCGGCCATCGCCAAATTCCTCGGCATTCCGAGCAGTGGGATCCAACCGCTGACCTCCTCCGCCCCGGTCGGCGCGGTGGGGACCGCCCAGGTGGTCGTGGTGGTCGGGCCTGACGTGGCGACGAAGATCGGGCAGCCGACCACGACCACCACCACCCGACCGGCCTCCACCACCACGACCAAAGCCCATTCGACTACGACCACCACCCGGGCCCGGTCCTGAGCCAACGAAACGCCGGCCGCCCCGACCTCGCACCGGAGGTGGTGGAGGCGTTGGCTCCGCTGTTGGACGACCCGGCGGCTACCGCCATCCTCACCGACTTCGACGGCACCCTGGCCCCGATCATCACCGACCCGGCCGCGGTCCAACCGCTGCCCGGGGTCGGCGCCATCCTCAACCAGCTCTCTGACCGGTTCGGGAGGGTGGCGGTGGTCTCCGGCCGGCCGGTGGCGTTCCTGGCCGATCGACTGAGGCCGGAGGCGGGGCTCGTGCTGGTGGGCCTTTACGGGCTCGAGCGATCGGAGGGTCCCGGCGGGGTGGTCACCGCCCCTGGGGCGGAGGCGTGGCGCCGGGTGGTGGAGGACAGCGTGGCCCGCCTGGAGTCCGGGGCCCCGGTCGGGGTCAACGTGGAGGCGAAGGGACTGACCGTCACCGTCCACTGGCGGCGGGACCCGGCCCGGGCCGAGACGGCCATCGCGCTGGCGGAGGCGGAGGCAGCCGCCACCGGCCTCGAGACCCATCGGGGACGGATGAGCATCGAGTTGCGGCCGCCCCTGGCCATCGACAAGGGCTCGGTGGCTGCCGACTTGATCGGCGACTGCGCCGCCGCCTGCTTCATGGGCGACGACCTCGGGGACCTCCCGGCCTTTGCCGCCCTCGACCGGGCCGCGGAGACCCGGGCGATCTTCACGGTGAAGGTGGCCGCCGTCGATGACGAGAGCTCGCCGGAGATGGCGGCGGCGGCCGACGTAGTGGTCGGCGGTCCGCAGGGGGCGGCGACGGTACTGACCTGGCTGGCCGACCGGGCGTCGGTCGGCCTCCTTTGACCGGGGGTCAATCGGCGGTCGGTCAGCCGACGGGTCAGTTGGCGGGTCAGTCGGCGGCGTCGAGGAGGTCGCGCAACCAGGCGCGGGGTGGCCGGCTGAGGATCAACTCGCGGAGGGTCTTGGCCAGGGCCGCCCGCTCGTCGTCCTCCATGGCCAGCGCCTGGTCCAACACCGACACGGTGCCGGCCACGTCGAACGGATTCACCTCCAGCACCCCGGGCCAGAGCTCCTCGAAGGCGCCGGCTTCCCGGGACAGGGCCACCACCCCGTTGCGGGTGTTGACCAGCGGGCCCTCCTTGCACACCAGGTTCAGCCCGTCGCGGATCGGGTTGACCAGCAGCACGTCGTAACGGGTGAGGGCGGCCACCGACGACGGGTAGTCGTCCTCCACCAGGAGGATGATCGGCGTCCAATCCGGGGTGGACCACTGCTCGTTGATCCGGGCCACCGTCGACTCCACCTCGTTCTGGTAGGCGAGGTACTCGGCCAGACCTTGGCGGGACGGATAGGCCATGGCCACGAAGACGACCTTCTGGTGCAGTTGGGGCTGCTGCTCGAGGAGCTCCTCGAACGCCCAGAAGCCACGGAGGAGGTTCTTGGAGAGCTCCATCCGGTCGACCCGCACGATGACCTGGCGGTCGGCCCCGCCGATGGCCTCCTCCAGCGCCACCAGCGCCTCCCGCACCTCCGGCTCGGCGGCGCTGACGGCCAGCTGGTCGGGGTCGGGGGTGAGCGCGGAGGTGAAGGTGGAGATCCCGTCGCCCTCCCGCCACCGGCCGGATCCGAGCTCGAGCTGGCAGGCCCGGTACCCGGCGGCCCACCGGTCGGAGTGGAACCCCCGGGCGTGATAGCCGGCCATCCCGGCCAGCAGCTCGTCGGCCACCGACACCGGGAGCATCCGGAGGGCCGACGGGTCGGCGAACGGGGTGTGGGTGAAGTGGACGGTGCGCAGGTCGGGCCGGAGCCGGAGGAGCTCGGAGCCCAGCAGCGACAGGTGGTAGTCGTGGATCAGCACCCGCCCACCGGACGGGGCCACCTCGGCCACCCGGTCGGCGAACATCCGGTTGTAGTCCCGGTAGGCCTCCCACGCCTCGGCCCAGTGCTCGTCGGACCGGGGCCGGCGGGCGGCGTCGAAGAGATGGTGGTGGCAGAACCAGAGGGTGGCGTTGGAGACCACGTCGTAGGCCATCTGGTAGAGGGCCGGATCCGGCTCCAACAGCTCGAGACGGAGCCCGGGCTCGGTGGCCAGACCCTCGGAGATGGCCATCCGGTCGGCGTCGCCGAGGGCGCAGGCCACCCAGGTGGCGTCGGTCCCGGCAACCAGGGGATGGAGGGAGCCGGCCAAGCCTCCTGCTGCCACCCCGGCCACCGGACGACCGTCCTCGAAGTGGAACGAGAGGGGCCCCCGGTTGGAGACGAGCACCGTGTCGGCGAGGGATCCGTCGCCGGCAGGCACCGGGGGGGCGGCGGCCACGCCCCGACCCTACCCGGCGGGGAGGGGTCCGAACCGCCGATTTCCAAGGCCGGCACCTGGCCACTTGACAAGGTAGTGATCAACCACTCACAATGGAAGGGTGATGGTTTCGACCCGACAGACCGCAGACGAGAGGCGCACCGCGGTGCTGGCCGCCGCCATCACCGAATTCGCCCGCTCCGGGTACGCCGGCACCTCGACCGACGCCATCGCCGCCCGGGCCGGGATCTCCCAGCCCTACCTGTTCCGGCTGTTCGGAACCAAGAAGGACCTCTTCATCGCCACCTACGACCTGGTCGGGGACCGGATCATCCGGGAGCTGACCCGGGCGGGCGAGGGCCTCGAGGGCGACGACGCCCTCCACGCCATGGGCGGGGCGTATCTCGAGCTGATGCAGGATCCGGATCTGCTCCAGGTGCAGATGCACGGTTTCGCCGCCGCCACCGGGGACGCCGACATCGCCCGCAGCTGCCGGCGCACCTTCGAGGTGCTGTGGCAGATGGTCGACGAGCGCCTCGGCCTCGACGAGGAGGCCGTCCGCCAGTTCTTCGCCACCGGGATGATGATCAGTGTGATGACGGCCATCGACCTGCTGTCGGTCCCCGACCACTGGGCCCAGTCGTTCTGTCCCCAACCGGAAAAGCGCGAAGCCGCGGCCGCCGCCGGTCGCGCCCTCGAGGAGCGGCGACGCTCCGAAGCAAACATCGATACGGAGGTATCGGCATGAACACCTATAAGCCCTTGTCAGTCCCTCTTTTTTTGCCCCGGTTAGGTAGTAACCACTCACAACCAAGGCGGTTCCGGAGCCGGCGGTCCGCCCTCCGGGCCCGGCCGACCAGCCCGGCCATCCCGGTCAACGTCAACGGTCGCATCGCCAGCACCCCGCCCGCCTCGTCTCTGAAGGAGCCCACCGCCATGAGCCTCACCCTCGACCAATCGGTTCCCGCCGGCCCTCCCACTGACGGCGGGCCGCCCACTGTCTCTGAAGCGCCTTCCGGCCGGGGGGCGCGGTCGATGGCGGTGTGGGCCATCGTGATCACCGGCCTGGCCCTGTTCATGGCCTCGCTCGACAACCTGGTGGTCTCGACCGCGCTGCCGGTCATCCGGGTCCACCTCCATGCCGGGCTCTCCGGGCTGGAGTGGACGGTCAACGCCTATACGTTGACCTTCGCGGTCCTGTTGCTCACCGCCGCCGCCATCGGTGAGCGGTTCGGGCGGCGGCGCATCTTCGTGCTCGGCATCGCCATCTTCACGGTGGCGTCGGCCGCCGCCGCCCTCTCCCCCAACATCTCCGTACTGATCGCCGCCCGGGCGGTGCAGGGGGCCGGCGGGGCGATGATCATGCCGCTGTCGCTCACCCTCCTGAGTGCGGCGGTCACCCCGGAGCGGAGGAATGCCGCCCTCGGCATCTGGGGGGCGATCGGTGGTACCGCGGTGGCCTTCGGCCCGCTGGTGGGTGGGGCCGTCACCACCGGGTGGGCGTGGCAGTACATCTTCTGGCTCAACGTCCCCATCGGCGTGGTGCTGGTGCCGTTGGCCTGGTGGAAGCTCCGTGAGTCCCGCGGCTCGGCGTCCCGGCTCGACCTGGCCGGGGTCGGGCTGGTCAGCCTCGGCCTGTTCGGGCTGGTCTTCGGTCTGGTCCGCGGCAACGCCCACGGATGGAGCAGCCAGGGCGTGCTGTCGTCGTTCGCGGTCGGGATCGCCGCCCTGGTCGCCTTCCTCTGGTGGGAGCTCCGGTCGGACCATCCGATGCTCGACGTGCGGCTGTTCAAGAACCGGGCGTTCGCCATGGTGAACGTGACCGCCATGCTGTTCAGCTTCGGGATGTTCGGCTCCATCTTCTTCCTGTCCCAGTTCCTCCAGACGGTGCAGGGGTACTCCCCGTTGAGCGCCGGGCTGCGGGTGCTGCCGTGGACGGGGATGGCCATGCTGCTGGCCCCGGTGGTCGGCCTGCTGGCCGAGCGGTGGGGCGGCAAGATCCTGGTGGTCAGCGGCCTGATCCTGCAGTCGGTCGGGCTGTTCTGGCTGGTGGCGCTCACCAGCCCGACCACCCCGTACGTCGACTTCGTCCCCGCCTTCGTGGTGGCGGGGGTGGGCATGACGCTGTTCTTCGTCCCGCTCGCCTCCCTGGTGCTGGGCTCGGTCCCCGCCCGCCTGGAAGGGGTGGCCTCGGGCACCAACAGCGCCTTCCGGGAGCTGGGTGGGGTGCTCGGGATCGCGGTGCTCGGGGCGGTGTTCTCGTCGTCGGGCAGCTACGCCTCCGGTGCCGCCTACGTGAGCGGGCTGAAGCCGGCCATCGCGGTGGGCGCCGGCGTGGTGATCATCGGCGCGGTGACGGCCATGCTGGTCCCGGCTCGGCGTCGGGCCCGGGCGGCGGCGGCCGGTGCCGGTGCGGGTGCGGGTGCGGCGGATGCCCGCGAGCCGCATGTTCCACACGGAGACGGAGTCTGGCCGTTCGAGCCGGAGTTGGTTCGCCCCGGGTGCCGGGATGCCGATCTGGTGGGATCTTCGACTTCCTAAGTCATCGCGGAAGCGTCGTTTGGGAGGCCGCGGCCCTGACGGTCGCGGCCTCCCTCGCGACCGGATCGGATCTGGTCGGTCTATGAAATTGGGTTTAAGCGCGAGATACTTCCTGGTAGAGAAGCAGGAGGTGGTCGTGACCAGGACATTGCCGGACATACCTGACGAGCTGATGGAGGAAGCCCGCAAGACGCTGGTGCCACGAGCGACCAAAGCCGAAACGGTGAGGGTTGCACTGAGGGAGATGGTCCGTCGTCGCAAACTCGAAGAAACGATGGCTCGGCTGGATGCGGGAGCGTTGCGTGACCTGGACGACCCTGACGTTGTCAATTCCGCCCGCGGTGAACGTTCTCTATCTAATCGACAACAGCGTGATCCTCGCCCACGTCAAGAGATCCCCCGGGCGGCCAAGGCTGCAACCGCGGAGCGTTCGACGTCCTGGCCAGATGCACCGAGCCCGACCATCACGCTCATCCCGAGAGGAGCAAATACCCAGGAGAACCCTTGTCCGTCGGCGTCGAAGTAACCCGCCATCTCCAGCAGTACGTAGCCGTGTGTTGCGCTGAGGAACTGTCCGGCGGCAGCCACGGTGTTCACCGCGTCGATCCTTCCCGAGGCCTTGATCCGCTCCATGGATTGGAACAGCACGTCGAAGGCAGTCTGCCCTTCGGCCAGCAGCGACGGTGTTCCGGTGACGGTCATGTCCTGGACGACGCGCCGAGGTAGCGACGCTCCAGCCAGTCCGAACATCAGGCGGTACAGCTGGGGGTTTCGGAGGGCCCATTCCCGATACGCAATACCCCGCACGAAAAAGTCCACCATCGGGTCATCGGAGATCGGCGCATCCGCCACGTAGGCGCCAAATCGTCTGAATCCTTCCCGCATCACCGACTCGAGCAGCTCGGACATGCCGCCGAAGTGCGTGTACACCGCCATCGTCGACATGCCGATTTCTGCGGCGAGCTTGCGCGCCTGCACCGCCTCGAGGCCGCTCTCCTCCAAGAGTCGGATGGCCGCCTCGATCAGCTGCCCCCGGGGGCCGGGAAGGTTGGGATCCGTCACCGTTGACAGCCTTTCATAACGTGGTTATGGTGATCACATAACATTGTTGTGCCAGGGAGGACCGGGCATGGGCGAATCTTTTGACGTCATCGTGGTGGGGGCACGCTGTGCCGGATCCCCACTGGCCGCGTTTCTCGCGGCTCGGGGACTGGCCGTCTGCGTCGTCGATCGGGCATCGTTTCCGAGCGAGGTCCCCTCTACCCACATGATCCATCCCTCGGGTGTGCTCGGCCTCGAGCGCCTCGGTCTGTTGGAAAGGCTTCTTGCCACTGGCGCCCCACCCCTCGACCGTGGTGGCTTCGTCATCGACGACGTCCATCTCACCTTGGATCCGCGGGTCGCCGCCCGCTTCGAGGCACCCTGGCTGTGCGTTCGCCGCACGACCCTCGACTCATTGCTCATCGAAGCTGCCGAACGGGCGGGAGTGCAGGTGCGACGGCAGACCGCGGCGACCGGGCTGATCTATGAGGACGGAGCGGTGCGCGGGATACAAACTCAGTCGGGCACGATTCGGGCGCCACTGGTCGTCGGCGCCGACGGCCCGCATTCGGCGATCGCCGGCTTCGTGGGTTCGCGGGAGTACCACGTCACTGCGCCGGAGCGCCTGTTCTTGTGGGCCTATTTTGAAGGCGCCGCCGCGCCGAAGGGGCGCGCCGACCTGGGCCGGGCCGGCGACATCGGATTCCTGGCCATGCCGACCGATGGCGGCCTGTTCATGGCCGGGATTGGGGTTCCGATGTCGATGCGGGGCGCCTACCTGGCTGATGTCGAGAAGAACTTTGCCAACGGCATCGCCCAGGTCGAGCATCTCGTCGACGTTCTTCGACCGGCAACCCGGGTCGGCCCGGTTCGGGTCATGGCCCGCTGGCATGGCTACTTCCGCGAGGCAACCGGGCCGGGTTGGGCGCTCGTCGGCGACGCCGGGCACTTCAAGGACCCCACCCCGGCGCAGGGGATCTCCGACGCCCTGCGCCAGGCTGAGCGGTTGGCCCAGTCCATCGAGATGGGCTTGGACGGAGATGATCTGGCCGGCCATCTCGACGAATGGTGGCACTGGCGTGACGAGGACGCCTGGGAAATGTACTGGTTCGCCAACGACATGGGCGCAGGAGGTAGCAGCCCCGACATTGTGACCGAGATGATTCGAGGGCTCAGCCGAGAGCCCGACGGGGCGGAGAAATTCTTGCGGGTGCTCAATCACGATGTGGCCCCGTCGAAGCTCTTCAGCACCCTCCGGGGATTGCGCGCCCTGGCTCGTTCCACCGCCGCTCGTCCCCAAACTCTTCCTCGACTCGCCTCCGAAATCCGGAGCCTGGTGGCGGATGACCGCCAACGACGAAATCTGCGGGGTCATCCGGAGTTTGTCAACGGAGCCCGGGAGCCGGGGTCTCCCATCGAACCGTCGCCGGCGCCATTGCGCCGACCGGTTTGACCTTCGCTCGGGTCAGACGGCGCGGTTGACGGCAGCCCGGGCGAGCGCCGTGCGGAGGACGTCGGTGGCTTGGGGGCGGAGCTCCGACAGCGGTCGGTTCCGATGGGCCCGTACCCCGAGGTCCACCTGGGCGATGGTCTCGGCCCCGAAATCGGCGGCCACATCGATCAACAGGGCCAGCTCCACTTGGTAGCCGTCGGCCAGACCGCATTTCTCGAGCACCGACCGAGGGGCGGCCGTCTCCCCGGCCAACGGCTGGAGGATGCCGACCAGGTCGGGAAACAGCAGATCGATGATGGGCTTGGCCACCAGCTCGGTGACCCGCCCGCCGCCGTCGGGGGCCCCGTGGAGAGGACGCTGGTAGTACCCCTTGACCAGGTTGGTCGAGTCCTCGAAGACCAGGAGGGGTCCGAGGAGGCCGGTCACGAAGTGAGGCCCGAAGTTGGTGACGTCGGCGTCGAGGAAAGCGATGAGATCGCCGGTGGCCACCTCCACCGCGGTCCGCATGGCCTGCCCCTTGCTGCCGGGCGTCGGGCCGGTGATCCCCGGCTCGGCCGGTACCACCGAAGCCCCGGCCTCCCGGGCCAGGTTGGCGGTCCCGTCGGTCGAGCCGTCGTCGACCACCAGCACCTCGTCGACCAGGGGCACCCCGCCGTCCACGCCGGTGAGAGCCTTGACGATCGCCGCCACGATGGTGCCCACGGTGGCGGCTTCGTTGCGGGCCGGGATGCACACCGACACCCGGCGATCGCCCTTGGCCCCGGCCAACGTCGACGGATCGAACCGGGCCTGCGAGTAGCGGCGATGTCCCTGGTCAGCACGCTCGGGGGAGGGCCCGGCCGAGGTCTGGTCGTCTCCGCTCCGGTGCTGGTCCATGGTCGCCCTACTGTATTCGGCCCCGTCACCGCGGCCGATCCCAGGCCCGCCATTGACGCGCGCCCTCTCTATCGTCCAACATAGAGGTCATCATCCAGAGCAGCTGAGGGACCGGGCCCGGTGACGCTGCGGCAACCAGAACCAATTCCGACCCGCCCAAATGGGCCGGAATGAAGTTCCAGGTGCCAATGCCCGAGCGATGAGGAGACCCATTGTGGACTTTGTAACCGGGCTGTGCTGTCGAGAATGTGGCCGCGCCTATCCAGCCGAAGCACTCCATGTCTGTGACTACTGCTTCGGGCCCCTCGAAGTGACCTACGACTACGAGCGGATCGCCGACACCGTCACCCGCGACCGGATCGCCGCCGGCCCCCGGTCCATCTGGCGTTACGGCGACCTGTTGCCGGTGGCCGATGCCGCCCCGGTGGATCTGGGCGCCGGGTTCACCCCGCTGGTCCGGGCCGAACGGCTGGCCGCCGAGCTCGGCCTGGGCGAGCTGTGGATCAAGGACGACACCGCCAACCCGACCGGATCGTTCAAGGACCGGGTGGTGTCGGTGGCGTTGACCAAGGCCCGCCAGCTCGGCTTCAAGGTGGCCGCCTGTGCCTCCACCGGCAACCTGGCCAACTCGGTGGCGGCCCACGCCGCCCGGGCGGGGATGGAGTCGGTGGTGCTGATCCCTTCCGACCTCGAGCAGGCCAAGATCACCATGACCACCGTCTACGGCGGCCGGGTGATTGCCGTCGACGGAACCTATGACGACGTGAACCGGTTGTGTGCCGAGCTGACCAGCGAGCGCCCGTCGTGGGCGTTCGTGAACGTCAACGTCCGCACCTACTACGCCGAGGGGTCGAAGACCCTGGCCTTCGAGGTGGCCGAGCAGCTCGGATGGCAGGCGCCCGACCATGTGGTGGTGCCGATCGGCTCGGGGAGCCAGTTGACCAAGATCGCCAAGGGCTTCGAGGAGCTGGGCCGGGTCGGCCTGCTCGACGAGGCACCCTCGGTACGGATCTCCGGCGCCCAGTCGGTCGGCTGCGCCCCGGTGGCCACCGCCTTCGCCGAGGGGACCGACGCCATCCGACCGGTGAAGCCGTCCACCATCGCCAAGTCGTTGGCCATAGGCAATCCGGCCGACGGCTGGTACGCCCTCGACACCATCCGGAAGTCGGGCGGGTCGTGCGCGGCGGTGACCGACGACGAGGTCATCGACGGCATCCGCCTGCTGGCCCGCACCGAGGGGATCTTCGCGGAGACGGCCGGCGGGGTGACCATCGCCACCCTGGCCAAGCTGGCCGCCCTTGGGGTCATCCGCCCGGACGAGCGGGTGGTCGCCATGGTCACCGGCCACGGCCTGAAGACGGTCGAGGCCCTGTCGGGAACGGTGGGACCGTCGGCCACCATCCCGCCGACCCTCGACGCCTTCGACGACGCCTTCAGCCAGTTCGATGAGCTCGACCCGACCTCGGCCCGGCGGACGGCCAACGACTCTGGCCAGGGAACCGGGAGCATTTCGTGAGCGTCTCCATCCGGGTCCCGGCCCAGCTCCGCACCCTGACCGGCGGGGCCGGCGAGGTCGCCGTCGAGGGGTCCACGGTGGGCGAGGCGCTGAAGGCCCTCGACGCCGCCCATCCGGGGTTCGCCGGCCGCCTGTTCGACGACGCCGGCCAGCTGCGGCGGTTTGTGAACGTGTTCCTGACCGACGAGGACGTGCGCTTCCTCGACGGCCTGAACACCCCGGTGGCCGACGGGGAGACCCTCTCGATTGTGCCTGCGGTGGCCGGGGGCTGATCGGCGATGGCCGGCGGGGCGGTTCCCGACCCTCGTGAACCGGTCAACATCGAGGCCGATCCGGAGGAGGTCGTCCACACCCTGGTGACCGAGGGGGTCGGGGAGCCGGATCCGGACGCCGTCGAGCCGGTTCTGGACGAGTAACGCCGGCCCCGGCAGGCAACCGAGCGGGCTCTGACCAGGGCCTGAGCCCAGCAGGTGCCCGAAACCCGGTCCGAGGGGCCAAATTTACGCCCAGGTGCGGTTGCGGATTCCCGGTGGGCGTGGTTTGCTGTTAGCACTCGACAGTCTAGAGTGCTAACAGTGCAAAATCACGCGAATAACCCACGGAGGAACACCTGATGGCCAAGTTGATCACGTTCGACGAGGAGGCCCGCCGGTCCCTCGAGAGCGGCATGAACAAGCTCGCCGACGCCGTACGCGTCACCCTCGGCCCGAAAGGCCGCAATGTTGTGCTCGACAAGAAGTGGGGCGCACCGACCATCACCAACGACGGTGTGTCCATCGCCAAGGACATCGAGCTCGAGGACCCCTTCGAGCGGATCGGTGCCGAGTTGGTCAAGGAAGTCGCCAAGAAGACCGACGACGTCGCCGGTGACGGCACCACCACCGCCACCGTGCTGGCCTGGGCCATGGTCCACGAAGGTCTCCGCAACGTCGCCGCCGGGGCCAACCCGATGAGCCTCAAACGGGGCATCGAAGTCGGCGTCGAGGCCGCCGTCGCCTCGCTGCGGGGCATCGCCCGGGACACCGACTCCAAGGGTCAGATCGCCCAGGTGGCCTCCATCTCCGCGGCCGACTCCGAGATCGGCGGGATGATCTCCGAAGCCATCGACAAGGTGGGCAAGGACGGGGTCATCACCGTCGAGGAGTCCCAGACCTTCGGCATGGACATGGACCTGGTCGAGGGCATGCGCTTCGACAAGGGGTACATCTCCCCGTACTTCGTCTCCGATCCCGAGCGCATGGAAGCCGTCCTGGAGGACTGCTACATCCTGCTGGTCGGCTCGAAGATCACCGCCGTCCGTGACCTGCTCCCGCTGTTGGAGAAGGTCATGCAGAGCGGCAAGTCGCTGGCCATCATCGCCGAGGACCTCGAAGGCGAGGCCCTGGCCACCCTGGTCGTCAACAAGATCCGGGGCACGTTCAAGAGCGTGGCCGTGAAGGCTCCCGGCTTCGGTGAGCGGCGCAAGGCCATGTTGCAGGACATCGCCATCCTCACCGGCGGCCAGGTCGTCACCGAGGAGGTCGGCCTCAAGCTCGAGAGCGTCGGGCTCGACCTGCTGGGCCAGGCCCGCAAGATCGTGGTCACCAAGGACGAGACCACCATCGTGGAGGGGGCCGGGTCCGAGGACGAGATCAAGGGCCGGATCAACCAGATCAAGGCCGAGATCGAGAACACCGACTCCGACTACGACCGGGAGAAGCTCCAGGAGCGTCTGGCCAAGCTGTCGGGAGGGGTGGCCATCATCAAGGTCGGCGCCGCCACCGAGGTGGAGCTCAAGGAGAAGAAGCACCGCATCGAGGACGCGGTGTCCACCACCAAGGCGGCCATCGAAGAGGGCGTGGTTCCCGGTGGGGGGGTGGCCCTGCTGAGGGCGCAGACCGCGGTCAACGAGGCCGCCGACAAGCTCGAAGGTGACGAGGCCACCGGTGCCCGGATCGTGTCCCGGGCCGTCGAGGAGCCGCTGAAGCAGATCGCGGTCAACGCCGGCATGGAGGGCGGGGTCATCGTCGACAAGGTGCGCAACCTCAAGAAGGCGACCCAGGGTCTCAACGCCGCCACCGGCGAGTACGAGGATCTGTTCGAGGCCGGCGTCATCGACGCGGTGAAGGTGACCCGATCGGCGTTGCAGAATGCCGCCTCGATCGCCGCCCTGTTCCTCACCACCGAGGCGGTCATCGTGGACAAGCCCAGTGACGACGGCGGCGGCATGCCCGGCGGTGGGATGGACGACTTCTAAGTCGGGATCCCGTCGGTGGCCCCGATGGGGTCCACCAGTGAATTGAACGAAAGGCGCCCTCCGGGGCGCCTTTCGTGTTCGGCGGCTCCATCTCTGCCGGTTCCCTAGACTCACCCTCGTGACCGAACCGCTGTCCCCGTCCACCGGATGGGGTGTCCTCCACCTCTTCTGCAAGGCTCCCGGGCCGGCGTCGACCGGCTCGGCTCCCGGGGTCGACATCGAGGCGGTGATCCGGGCGGTGAAAGAGGCCGAGGCCGACGACGTGCAGGTGGTCTCGGTGTCGCTCCTCGGCCACAAGGCCGACGTGGGGTTCATGGCGCTGGGCGCCGACCTGTGGCGGCTAGAGGGCTGCAGACCGACCTCCAGGCGGCCGGGCTGGTGGTGGTCGACTCGTTCGTGTCCCTGACCGAGGTGTCCGAGTACGCCGCCGGGATCCCCGACGAGATGAAGCAGAAGCGGCTGTACCCGCAATTGCCGCCGGAGGGGATGCCGGCGTTCTGCTTCTACCCGATGTCCAAACGCCGCGGCGACGCCGAGGGCTCCAACTGGTTCTCGCTGCCGTTCGACGAGCGGAAGGCCCTGATGCTGGCCCACGGCGCGGTCGGCCGCACCTTCGCCGGTCGGATCCTCCAGCTGATCACCGGATCCACCGGCATCGACGACTGGGAGTGGGGGGTCACCCTGTTCGGGGTGCGACCCGATGACCTCAAGGACTGCGTGTACACCATGCGGTTCGACGAGGGCTCGGCCCGGTTCGCGGAGTTCGGGACCTTCGTGACCGGCATGGTGGCGCCGATCGAGACGGTGATGGCCACGGCGGTGCGGGGTGCCTGAGTTACGCCCGCTCGGCCCGCCCGCCTCGACCGGCTCGACCGACCCGACCGGCACCGGCGGCGATCTGGAGGGATTGCGCTCAGCCCTCCGGTCGATGCGAACGGTGATCGTCGCCTTCAGCGGTGGCGCCGACTCGGCCTTTTTGGCCTGGGTGGCCAACGACACCCTGGGACCCGACAACGTGGTGTGTGCCACCGCCGTCTCGCCGTCGCTGGCCCCCGAAGAGCTCGCCGACTGCCGGGAGTTGGCCGCCGAGTGGGGCCTGCGGATGGTGGAGGTGGCGACCGACGAGCTGGCCGATCCGGCCTACTCGGCCAATGACGGCTCCCGGTGCTACCACTGCAAAGCGTCATTGCTGGAGGCGCTCGACCCCATGGTGGCCGGCGGGGTCGCCGGCGAAGGACCCACGGTGGTGCTCGGGGTCAACCTCGACGACCTCGGCGACCACCGGCCCGGGCAACTGGCGGCGGCCGAACGCGGGGCGGTCTTCCCGCTGGTCGATGCCGGGTTCACCAAGGCCGACGTGCGGGCGTGGTCGAGAGCCCTGGGCCTCCGGACCTGGGACAAGCCGGCGGCGGCCTGCCTGGCCTCCCGGGTCCCCTACGGCACGCCGGTCACCCTCGGGACCCTGCGTTCGGTGGCCGAGGCGGAATCCGGACTGCGGGCGCTCGGCATCGGCCAGCTCCGGGTCCGTCACTACGGCGACACCGCCCGCATCGAGGTGATGGCCGAGAACCTCGCCGCGGTGATCGCCCTCCGGGACGAGGTGACCGCCGCCGTCCATGCCGCCGGCTACCGCTACGTGACCCTCGATCTCGACGGCTTCCGTTCCGGGAATCTCAACCAGGCTCTGGACGGGCGCACGGAAGGGCCGGGGGCAGGGTTGTCGCTGGCCTCGGCACCGGGGGGAGACCGATGATCGGGGTCCGGGTCAAGCTGACGTTCCCGGACGAGCTGGTGCGCGAACCGATCATCGCCCGGTTGATCAAGGAGCTCGACATCGTGCCGAACATCCGGCGGGCGGACGTGGGTGAGCACAGCGGGTGGATCATCTGCGAGCTCGACGGCAACGGGACCTCCGTCGACCGGGCGGTGGAATGGCTGCGGGGAGAAGGCGTACAGGTGGATCTGCTGGGTGGCGACGTCGTCGAGAGTTGACCGACGCGAGCGACCGGTCGCCGGGGGGATGCATGGACGAGGCAACTGAAGAATGGCTGTTCGCCAATCGCCGCAAGTGGGATGAGCGGGTCGGCGTCCACGCCGCCTCCCGCTTCTACGACGTCGACGGTTGGCTGCAACGCCGGCCGGGCCCGCGCTCCCGCGAGGTCGAGGTCCTCGGGGACGTACGGGGCCTCGAGCTGCTGCATCTGCAGTGCCATTTCGGACTCGACACCCTGGCCTGGGCGGATGCCGGGGCCCGGGTCACCGGCCTCGACTTCTCCCCCGAGGCGATCCGAAAGGCGGAGGAGTTGGCCCGGCTGGCCGGGCTCCAAGACCGCTCCCACTTCGTGTGCTCCGATGTCTACGCCGCCACCGAGGCGCTCGGGCATGTCACCTTCGACATCGTCTACGTGAGTCTGGGGGCGTTGTGCTGGCTACCCAGCGTGGAGCGCTGGGCCGACCAGGCGGCGGCGTTGGTGCGTCCGGGCGGCCGGCTCTACCTTCACGAGCTGCACCCGTTGGCCTGGGCACTGGCCAACGATTCGCTCGAGGTCGAGTACTCCTACTTCGAAGAGGCCGCCCCGTTCGTCGACGATTCCAACCTCACCTACACCGACACCGACCGGCCACTCCGCCCCACCCGCAGTTACGAGTGGAACCACAGCATCGGAGAAGTGGTGACCGCGCTCATCCACCGGGGGTTGCGGATCGACGTGTTGCAGGAGCACGACTGGACGGTCCACCAGGTCTTCCCGTGGCTGGTGGAGACCGGTCCGGGTCGGTGGTCGGCCCCGGAAGGGCATCCGCGCCTTCCCCTCACCTATACGGTGCTGGCCACCCAGACGGGTTGAGGCGCGAGGTCCAAGGGGCGGGCACCCCGGGGCGTCAGCCCTCGTCGGTGGTGCGGATCGTCCAGCCGGCGCCCGACACCTTGCGCGGCTCGTAGAACAGGCACCCCTCGGGGCAGGCGAACGGTAGCTGCTCGTTGGCACCCATGCGGCACCGTTCGAGCTTCTCCTCGTGGCGGGTGGTCTGCATGATGTAGTGACGACAGTCCTCGTTGACGGGCACGCCCCATTCTGACCGAATTCGGTGGCTGATCGGTATGCAGGGCGGCGGACGGCGGCGTCACCGGGCGTCCGAAGGTGGCGAAAAGGGGCCGAACGGGCGTTCCGGGGGGCCGTCGCCGGCGGTGGCTCCCGGACGGTGGTGAGGTAGCGTCGAGCGGGTGGAACCTGTCCCATCCACCAAACAGCTGTTGCGCTGGAGCGAAGCCTTGGCCGGCATCGCTCGAACCGGTCTCGGGTTTACCGAGTCCCTCTACGAGCAAGAGCGGTTCGAGGAGATCCTCCGGGTCGCCGCCGACATTCGGGTCGCGGTTGACGAAGGATCGGTTGGGGTCGAGGATGCCGACGGCCTGGTCGAGGAGTGGATGTCCGCGGTCGGGAAGGGAGTCCCCGGCTACGTGACTCCCAAGGTGGCCGTCGGTGCCGCGGTCGGGAACGAGCACGGGGAGATCCTGCTGGTCAAGCGGGCCGACTCCGGGGTGTGGCTGTACCCGACCGGATGGGCCGACGTCGGCTACTCCGCCGCCGAGGTGGTGGTGAAGGAGGTCGAGGAAGAGACCGGCATCGACGTGGAAGTGGTCCGTCTCATCGCGGTGCTCGACGGACTCCGGATCGGGATCAGCCGCATACCCCTCTATTCGCTGGTGTTCCAGTGCCGGGCGGTGGGCGGCGAGCTCCAGGCCCACCCGCTGGAGTGCTCGGATGTCGGCTGGTTCTCGCTGGAGAACCTTCCCCAACCGCTGGCCGGGGCCGAGCGCTGGGGTCGCCATGTGTTCGCCGCCCTCCGGGGGGAGCCGATCGAGGTGCTGTACGACCCGGTGCGTGTCCCGATCTGGCGGGGCGATCCGGACAAGGTCTGAGCCGTCTGATGGTCGACATGAACGGTTCGTCGTCGGCGCCGCCAGCCAACACCGGCTCGGTGACGGTGTCCGAGGCCACCGCGGTGCTCCCCGGGATGGTGGAGGCGTTCGCCCGGCTGGTCCCGCAGCTGTCGGCGTCGTCACCCGCCCCGAGCACCGAGGACCTCGAAGCCATCGTCGCCTCCGCGGCATCGGTGCTGCTGATCGCCACCGACCCGACCGGGGCCATCGTCGGGTCGCTGACCCTGGCCCTGTTCCGGGTGCCCACCGGGGTGCGGGCCTGGATCGAGGACGTGGTGGTCGACGAGTCGGCCCGGGGGGCAGGAGCCGGGGAGGCGCTGGTGATGGCCGCCGTCGCCCGGGCCGAGGCCGAAGGGGCGAAATCTGTCGATCTGACCTCCAGGCCCAGCCGGGAGGGGGCCAACCGGCTCTATCTCCGGCTCGGTTTCGAAACCCGCCAGACCAACGTCTATCGCTACAACTCGGCTCGGTGAACCGCGGAGCTCGCGGAACGGAGCATTAGCCTCCAAGCCGTGATGACGTCACGGGTGCCGATCCTGATCTACGACGGCGACTGCGGATTCTGCACCTCGGTGGCGGCCGACGTCTCCCACCGGTGGCGGGTCCCGGCCACCACCGCGGCCTGGCAGTCCCTCGGCGAAGACGGCCTGGCCGAACTCGGGCTCACCCCGGAGGCCGCCCAGCAGGCGGCGTGGTGGGTAGACGGTGATGGCCGCCGGTTCCGCGGGCACCTGGCGGTGGGCAAGGCGCTGCTCGCCGCTCGGGGCTGGAGGCGGATGGCCGGTGCCGCCATCCTGGTGCCGCCCGTGAGCTGGGCGGCGGCGCGGGGATACCGATTGGTCGTCCGCTACCGGCACCGACTGCCCGGAAGCACCCGCGCCTGTTCTACGTAACGGGCGGCCCCACGTTGGGGCTCCCGTGGTGGACTGCCCAGGAGTCTGCCGGCGGGTCCTGAACCCCCTGCTCACAGGCATGTTCTCCAGCGCTCGAACCGGGCGGCTGGCGGGGGCGGGCTACGCTCACCCGAAGCCAATTCGGGCACCAGGGCAACAAGGGAATGAGATCACATGATTCGGCCGCGCACGCTGATGGGAATTGCCGTACTGGCGTCGGGCCTCGGCCTGGCGGCGTGCAGCTCGGGGACGAATTCCGCCTCCTCCTCGACCACGACCACCAAGGCGCCGTCGGGATCGACCACCTCCACCTCCATCACCACCACCGGCGGTGCCGACCCGAACGGCGCCTTCTGCAAGGCGCTGGCCGCCGGCAATGCGACCGAGACCAACCTCTCCAACAACCTGACCACGGCCATGAATACCAACAACCTGGCCAAGGTCAAGACGGCGTTCGGGCCGTTCATCACCGAGAGCCAGGCGGAGCTGCAACAGGCGAGCGCAGCGGCGCCCACCGCCCCGGCGGCGGTGAAGGCCGCCTTCAAGACGGTCACCGACTTCTACAACCAGGTCAGAACCAAGGTGTCGAGCGCCACCAACCTGACCACCCTGCAGTCCGACATCACCACCCTGTCGGACTCCAAGCCGATCACCGATGCCGGCACCACCATCTCCGGCTATGTCACCGCCCAGTGTGGAAGCGCCGCCACCGCCACCACCTGAGGCCTGCGCGGCGCTTCCCCCACTGAGCTAAATCCGGCAGGCAGAGAGATGTGCGTTTCGTGACAGGCTACAGACGTTCCTGCACGGCGATCACATCCAGTGGGTGAGAGAAATGGGGAACAATTCGAGCGATGGCTAGAGGAGATTGATCCAGTTCTCAACCCGCGTCGGAACTTATGAATGCCGCCTCCTCACGTGAGATGCGCCCTGTAAACGTCACAGAACCCACATCGCGCGCTCCGGTATCCATGAACCGCTGCCGCTTCCATTCAGAAGCGGGTCAACGAAGGCCCTGACGATTTCGAGAGCTTCGTCGAGGGTGTGGGCGACCGGAAGTAGTGATCGTCCAGTCCCCGATGTCCCGGCTTGCCGCTTCATCAAAGATTGAACTCCGTTTTGCCCTTATACGGGGTAATTTGCAGTCTCCCCGAACTCCGTCCCGGTTACTGGGCCCTGGCCCGTCGTTACCCGATCTTCACCAGGTCGATGATGAAGATGAGGGTGTCGTTGACGGCGATCCCCGACCCAGACGGCGGGTTGGCCCCGTAACCGAGGCTGGGGGGGATGACCAGCTCCCGCCGCCCGCCGACCTTCATGCCCACCATTCCTTGCGTCCATCCCGGGATCACCCCGCTGAGCGGGAACGACACCGGCTGGCCGCTGCCGTCGTTCCAGGAGGCGTCGAACTGCTTCCCGTTCGACCAGGCCACCCCCACGTACTGCACCGTCACGGTGTCGCTGGCGGTGACCGCCGTGCCGGTCCCGGTGATCAGGTCGGTGCTCTCCAGCTGGGTCGGGGGGGTGCCGGTGGGCGGGCTGACCACCGGCTTGGTCCCGAAGGTGCCCGCCGGTGACGGGTTCTGCACCGGGGCGATCTGAGCGGAGGTTGTCCCTGACGGAGCTGCGGTCGTGGCGGTGGTGGCGGACCCCGCCGTGGTCGTCGTGGTCGACGACGAGGACGACGAGGAGGACGACGGCGAGCTGCTGCAGGCCGCCAGCCCGAGGGCGCCGACCGCCAGGGCGGCGAGGGTGGCGGTACGCAAGCGCAGGGGAGACATGTTCGGGGTCCTTTCGACAGGCTGACGGTCGGGGTCCCGGCTCCGGCCGAGCCGAGAGACGGAATCAGTCCGCAGAACGGTAGCCGTCTCCGGGGCACCACGGTGGGCAGGACCCGGAACCACGCCCAGCCCATAGGGTGAAATGCATGCGATTCGTGATCATCGGCGGGGGGCCGGCCGGGAACCAGGCCGCCACCCATGCCGCCCGGCTGGGGGTCGAGGTCACCCTCGTCGAACGGGATGTGGTCGGCGGGGCGGCCAACCTGTGGGACTGCATCCCCTCCAAGGCGATGATCGCCACCGGCGGGGCGCTGTCCTACCTCCACCGCATCGCCGGTATGGGGGTGGAGCGGGCCGGCGGCACCCTCGACCTGGAGCTGCTGCGCAAGCGGATCACCGCCATCACCGACAACCTCGAGCAGACCAACACCAAGATCCTCAGCAGCCAGCAGGTCGACCTGGTCCGGGGCACCGCCACCGTGACCGGGCCCCACACCGTGGTGGCCGACACCGCCGACGGCCCCCGGACCTTCGAGGCCGACGCCCTGATGGTCAGCACCGGGAGCCGCCCCCGGGTCCCCGACTGGTTCAACCCCGACGCCGACCGCCTGCTGACCACCCGGGAGGCGTACCCGCCCAACCTGCTTCCCGAGCATCTGGTGGTCATCGGCTCCGGGGTGACCGGCGTGGAGTTCGTCCACATGTTCGCTTCGCTCGGCTGCGAAGTGACCCTCATCGTCAGCCGGCAGCAGGTGCTACCCGGGAAGGACCCCGAGGTGGCGGCCGTCCTCGAGGCCGATTTCACCCGGCGTGGCGTGCGGCTGCTGAAAGGGGCCCGGGCCGTTGCCGTCGACCGGACCGAGGCGGGAGTGGTGGTGCGCTGCGACGACGGCCGGGTGGCGGCCGGCTCCCACGCCCTGCTGGCCATCGGCTCGGTCCCCAACTCCGAGGGCCTGGGCCTGGAGGCGGCCGGGGTGGAGGTGGATGCCGGCGGCTACGTCCCGATCAACCAGCACTGCCAGACCAACGTGCCCCACATCTATGCCGCCGGCGATCTGTCCGGCAAGCTGCCGCTGTCCTCGGTCGCCTCCATGCAGGGGCGCAAGATCGCCGAGCACGTGGTCGGCGGGCACACGGTGGCCCACCGCCACCTCAACTACGACCACGCCCCGTCGGCCATCTTCACCGAGCCGGAGATCGCCGACGTCGGGCTGGCCGAGGCCGACGCCTTCGCCGAGGGCCGGAAGATCCGGGTGACCAAGGTCCCGTTCGCGGCCAGCTCCCGGGCGTTGATCGACAACGACCCCCGCGGCTTCGTCAAGATCATCTCCGACCCGGCCACCGGGGTGGTACTCGGTGGGTCCATCGTGGGGCAGAACGCCTCTGAGCTCATCTCGGTGCTGGCGGTGGCGGCGACGGCCGGACTCCGGGTCACCGACATCGTCGAATCCATGCTGGTGCACCCGACCCTGTCCGAGGCGCTGTCGGAAGCGGCCGAGTAAGTCACACCCTCCTGCCACCATCTGGAGATGAACCTCACTCTGTTGGAACGGGTGGCCGACCAGCTGCGGACCGGGCTGGCCGACTTCGATCCCGAGCGGATGACCGGAGCCGACGCCGCCCGGATGCTGGCCGGCTTCGCCGAGATCGAGAAGCTGGCCGCCGGCGGCAAGCTGCTGTCGGCCCGCCGGGTGGAGTCGTCCAACGTCTGGCGCCGTCAGGGGCACCGCTCGGCCGCCGCCCACGTGGCCGATGCGACCGGCTCCGGCTTGGGCCCGGCCATCAACGCCCTGAAGGCGGCCCGGTGTCTGGGGTCGCTCCCGGCCACCGACGATGCCATGCGCAACGGGCGGTTGTCGGAGACCCAGGTCAAGGAGATCGCCGGGGCGGCCATCGTCCAGCCCGAGGCGGAACAGGAGCTGGTGGAGGCGGCCAACAAGCAACCGCTCAACGTCCTCAAGCTGCGGTGCCGCCGGGTGAAGGCGGCCGGCATCGACCAGCGCCAGGCCTACGACAAGATCCGCCGGGGCCGCTACCTCCACCACTGGACCGACGACGAAGGCGCTGTGCGGTTCGACGCCAAGCTGACCCCCGACGAGGGGGCCCGCCTGGCCGCCGCGGTGAAGGCCGAAGCCCGACGCCTGGCCGCCGACGCCCGACGGGCCGGGTGCGACGAGCCGGCCAAGGCGCTGGCCGCCGACGCCCTGGTCGGGCTGGCCTGCCGACCGGGCCCCCCGGACGCCGCCGACGGATCGGATCGCTCCTCGTCGGGGCCCGCCACCATGGTCCACGTCCGGGTCGACCACGAGGCGCTGCTGCGCGGACATCTGGAACCGGGGGAGATCTGCGAGATTCCCGGTATCGGGCCCATCCCCGTCGACGTCGCCCGTCGGCTGGCCGCCGACTCCATCCTCAGCGTGCTGATCACCGACGGGGTGGACGTGACGTCGGTGGCCCACGGCGGTCGCACCATTCCGGCCGCCATCCGCACCGCGCTGATCGAACGGGATCCGATCTGCGTGGTCCCTGGCTGCGGCATCCGGGAGGCGCTGGAGATCGACCACGTGCTGCCGTTCGGCCACGACGGCCCGACCTCCCTGGCCAACCTGGCCCGGCTGTGCCACTGGCACCACTACCTCAAGACCCACCAGCGCTATCGCCTGGCCCGGGTGGGGGACGAGTGGGAGTGGCAACCGCCGCCGGTCGGCGATCACGAGTTGGTGGCGACGGGCCCCTCGGGCTGAACCGGCCGGATCCCCGGGGCACCGCAAGCCCCTTACTCAGTCGGAATCCGTCCCGCCGCGATCCTGTCGCTGGCGCCAGGCCGTCTCGGCCCGGAACGCCACTTCCCGCAGTGTCTGGCCGATGCGCCGTGCCGCCCGGGCGACGTCGTCGTGTTCGGCCTTGACCCGTCCCGGGCTCACCTTCATCCGGATCAGGTTCCCGTCCACCTCGACGGTGTCGAAGCTGCGGGCCGCCGGCCACCGCTGGCCGATCGAGGCGCGGACACCCAAGGTCCCCGTCTCCGCCCGGAGCACCGCCCGCATCCGGGGGGCGGACGACGGGTCGCACAAGACGTGGACGACCGAGCCGGGTCGCCCCTTCTTCATCACCACCGGTGACAGCCAGGCGTCGTGGGCACCCGCTTCGAGCAGCTCGGCCACCGCGTGGGCCAGCTGTTCGCCGGTGGCATCGTCGACGTTGGCCTCGAGCTGCAGCACCGGCTGGCCGGCGTCGGCGTCGGGATGACCGCTCCCTCCCGAGCCGCCGTGGCTCTCGGCTCCCCCCGGCGCCGGTCCGTCGACAACATCGGACGACTCGCCCCCGGCGATCTGATCGATGCGGGTGCCGATCACCACCTGGGTCAGGTTGGGCAGCTCGTCGAGCTCCCGGGTGCCGGCCCCGAACCCGCTGGTCACCAACCGCATGGGCGGCAGTGGCCCGAACCCGGTGGCCGTCGCCGCCAGCAGGGCCGCTCCGGTGGGGGTGGTCAGCTCCACCGGGATGTCGCGTCCCCAGGTCGGCATCCCCTCGAGCAGCGCCATCACCGCCGGCGCCGGGTTGGGGAGCATTCCGTGGGCGGTGCGCACCATGCCCATGCCGGTCGCCACCGGGCTCGATTCGATGTCGTCCACCCCGAGGACCTCGAGGGCGGCGATGGTCCCGACCACATCCACGATGGTGTCGTGACCGCCGACCTCGTGGAAGTGGACCTGGTCGACCGGCCGGCGGTGCAGGCGTGACTCGACCTCGGCCAACGCCGCGAAGGTGGCCAACGCCCGGCGGGTGACCCGTTCGGGGAGGCGGGCCTCCTCCACCAGCCCGACGATGTGGGGGTAGGTTCGGACCACCACCGAGTCGTTCACCGTCACCACCGCTCGGGTGGCGGCGATCCCGCCCCGGAGCACCGACTCGCGTTCGAGGGCCCACCCACCGAACGGGAGCCGTTCGAGCAGGGCCAACACCTGGTCGAACTCCGCCCCGGCGTCGAGCAGGCTGCCCAGCGCCATGTCCCCGGCAATACCGGCGAAGCAGTGGAACCAGGCCACCGAACGGGGGCCGTCGGCGACGCTCACGGGAGGGTCCGGGCCACGGCGCACGCCGCCCCGAACCCGTTGTCGATGCCGACCACCGTGATCCCGGCCGCGCAGGAGGCGTGCATGGCCAACAGCGCGGTGACCCCCTCGAGGCCGGCGCCGTACCCGGTGCTGGTCGGTACCGCGATGACGGGGGCCGGGGTGATGCCGCCGACCAGGCTGGCCAGCGCGCCTTCCATCCCCGCCACCACCACCACGGCATCGGTTTCGGCCAACTCGTCGGCCGAGGCCAACAACCGGTGCACGCCGGCCACGCCGCAGTCGACCAGCAGGGTCGGGCGGAGTCCGAGGGCCACCAGCGTGGCTTCGCACTCACGGGCCACCGGCAAATCCGAGGTCCCGGCGGTGATGATGAGGGTGCGGGCCGACCTCGACGGCGCCGGTCGCCACACCACGGTGGCGAGCTCGCCCCGGATCTGATCACCGCCGGTGGCCAGACCCGTCACCGTGCGGTTGCCACCGGGATGGTCGGCCATCACCCGTTCGACCTGGGCTCGATCCGCCCGGGTCAGGATCACCGGACTCGAGTCGGACTCGGCCATCCCATCCAGCAGCTCGCCGACGATGGCCGAGCACTGCTCGGGGGTCTTTCCCTGCCCGTAGACGGCCTCGGGGAAGCCCTGGCGGAGGGACCGGTGGTGGTCGACCTTGGCGAATCCGAGCTCGGCGAAGGGCAGCCGCCGCAGCCGGAAGACGGCGTCGTCGGGGGTGCAGGCGCCGGAGCGCACGTCGTCGAGCAGGCGTTGCAGGGCGAGTTCGTCCATTTCGTTCACTATCCTGCCTGGGTATGGCCCCGGACGCACCTCAGGACTCCAAGCCGGGCGGCCAGCTGCGCATCGGGTTCCTCGGGCCGCAAGGCACCTTCACCGAGGAGGCCCTCTTCACCCAGCCCGACTATGCGAACGCCGAGCTGGTGACCCTCAACTCTTTGGCCGACGTGCTCGAATCGGTGCAGGAGGGTCGGGTCGACCTGGGCTTCGTCCCCATCGAAAACGCCATCGAGGGCACCGTCCGGGACACCATCGACAGCCTGGTCTTCGACAACGACCTGCTCATCCAGCGGGAGGTGGTCCTCGACATCCACCTCCATCTGATGGCCCCGGCCGGGATGAAATTGAGCGACGTCCAGCGGGTGGCCTCGATTCCGGTGGCGACCGCCCAGTGCCGGAGATTCCTGGTGGGGAAGCTGCCGTCGGCGGAAACGGTGGCCACCAACTCGACGGCCGATGCCGCCCGGCTGCTGGGGGAGGGCGATCCGCTGCTCACCGAGATACCCACCGCCGCTATCGCCCCCCGGTTGGCGGCATCGCTCTACGGATTGGAGATCCTGGTCGAGGACGTCGAAGACCATCCGGAGAACCAGACCCGGTTCGTGTCGCTGGCCCGCCGCGGGATCCCCGCCCCGACCGGCCACGACCGGACCAGCATCGCCTGCTTCCAGAGCGCCGACCATCCCGGAAGCCTGTACGGAATCCTCGGTCAGTTCGCGGCCCGCAACATCAACCTGACCAAACTGGAGTCGCGTCCGACCAAGAAGGCGCTGGGGGAGTACTGCTTCATTGTCGACCTCGAGGGACACATTGCCGACGAGGTGATCGCCGACTGCCTGCGCGATCTCCACGCCGAGCTGGCCGACGTGAAGTACCTCGGGTCGTATCCGGCGGCGGGGGCGGCCGGACCGGCCATCCGCCGGGAGGTTGACGCCGCCTGGCGTCAGGCCGACGCCTGGATCGACGAGTTGCGGGCACAAGTGGAGGTTTCCGACTCGCCACGTGGCTGAGTCGCACGGCTTGCGCCGCTTGGTTGATAGACACTGCGACTACCCTGACGGGCGCCGGAGGGATGGCAGAGTGGACGAATGCGCGGCTCTTGAAAAGCCGTGAGACGCAAGTCTCCGTGGGTTCGAATCCCACTCCCTCCGCTGGTCAGAGGCCGCGGAATCGCGGTTCCCGTTTCTCGACGAAGGCCAGAACTCCTTCGCGGTGATCCTCAGTGAGACCCGTGTGGTTGTGGTGGACCGCCTCGATGTCCATGCAGTCGCGAAGATCGCCGTGGATGGCGCGGTTGAGGTTCTCCTTCATATAGCGGTGGGCGACTCTGGGCCCGGTGGCCAGCCGGCGGGCTCGCTCGGTTACTTCCGATTGGAGCTGGTCGGGCCCGAAGACCGCGTTGACGATGCCAAGTCGTTCAGCTTCCTCGGCGCTGAACCGCTCGGAGAAGAAGAAGAGCTCCTTGGCCTTGGCGCTGCCCACGAGCTGGTTGAGGAACCAGGTTCCCCCGAAGTCCCCGGAGAACCCGATCCGGGCGAAGGCGGTGGTGAAGACCGAGCCGGAGGCGGCGTAGCGCAGGTCGCAGGCGAGGGCCAGGGCGAGCCCGGCGCCGGCGGCGGCACCAGGTATCGCCGCGATGGTGGGCTTGGACATCGACCACAGCTGGCCGCTGGTCGCCTGTTGGATCTGCCGCTGGCGTTGGATGATGTCATCGATCGACCGGCGCTGGCGGCCGTCGCCGCTACCGCCGGCCATCCGGGTCACGTCGGCGCCGGCGCAGAAGGCCCCGCCGGCGCCGGTCAGCATCACGCAGCCGACGTTGTCGTCGGTTTCGAAGTCGGCGAGGAGCCGGGCGAGCTCGTCGAGCATCGTTACGGTGAACGCGTTGCGGTGCCGGGGCCGGTTGAAGGTGAGTACGGCCACGCCTTCGTCGATCTCGGCCAGCAGATCCCGCGTCGCGGTGTCGACTCGGCTCATGGAATCGCCTCGGTGGTGAAGCGGACGCCGCCAATGACGGTGCTCGGCGGTGGGTCCGGATTGGTTGCTGTGCCGATGCAGAGTCTGACCTCGGTGATGCCCTCGCTGCCTCCCGAAGACAAAGGTCTGAAGCGAAGCATTTGAGCCGCGGCGGCCAGCTCGACCCGTGCCCCGTCGGCGTCGTCGACGGCGACGATGCCGAGCGCCACCGCCCAGCGATCGGCCGCCCCGGCCGGATCGTTTACCTCCATTACCAACTCGGAGATTCCTCCGGCCGGATGGGCGGTGGCCCGGCCGGTCCAGTCGGGTCCCGCCCACCGCCACGACTGAGGCGGGTCGGCCCAATCGATGGAGACGATTGCCCCCGGCACATCCTTCGGGTGGAGGTGGGTGCCGGCGATGTCTGGGAGGTCGGCCTGCCAGACGGTCCGGATGCCCGCGCCGGCGATCCGCTGGCGGGCGGCGTTGACGTCGTCGACCTGGAAGATCGCCATGTAGCCGCTGTCCCCCTCTCGCCGTTGCCGGTAGCGGCCGGCCGTGGTGTCGGGCCTGGTCGGCGACAGAACTTCGACGAAGGTGTCGCCGGCGGCGAAGACGGCGTTGTGGAGGCCGAACTCGGCGACGCCGGGGTCGTGGAAGGGGTCGGCCCAGCCGAAGGCCGCTTGCAGTTGCTTTTCGACCAGAGCCCGGTCATTGGTGACGAGGGCCACCTGTCGCAATCGGGGTAGGGGAGTCATCGCGGTCGAGCCTCGTGTCAGGGCTGCACCTCAACGAACGACAAGGTGATGGCGTGCTCGGGACAGTTGGCCGCGGCGAGGCGGGCCTTGTCTTCGAGGCCGGCGGGGACGGCGCCACCCGACAAGACGCTCGACATGCCGTAGTCGTCTACTTCGAACATTTCTGGAGCGATCCCCAGGCAACGGCTGTGGCCCTGGCAGCGGGACTGGTCCACCTCGACTCTCATGGGAACACCACCGGCACTTGGCGCGGGCCGCGGACCTGCCCGCCGGCCCAGGTGGTCTCGGCGCCGTCCGCCAGGCGGAACTCGGGGATGCGGCTCAGCCACTCTTCAATGGCGACCCGGAGCTCCATGCGGGCCAGGTTGGCGCCGGCGCAGCGGTGGATGCCGGCGCCGAAGGCCAGGTGCCGGTTGAGCTGCCGGTCGATGATGACCCGTTCGGGGTTGGGGAAGGCGTCGGGGTCGCGGTTGGCTCCGGGGAAGTTGAGGAGGACCCGGTCGCCGGCACGCATCGGGCATCCGCCCCAGTCGACGTCCTCGGCCACGACCCGTCCCATGGTCACCGGCGAGTAGGCCCGGAGGAGCTCCTCGATGGCGGTGGGCAGGAGGTCGGGCTGGGCGATCAGCCGGGCTCGGTCTTCGGGGTGGGTGGCGAGGTGCCACAGCGACGACCCGATGGCACTCCAGGTGGTGTCGATGCCGGCGATCAGGGTGAGCGCCGCCATGCCCAGGACGATCTCGTCGGGCACGGGGGCGCCATCGACGTTGGAGTGGAGGAGCTCGCTGATCGAGGTCGTGGCCCGGGTCGGTCTTTCGCTCCGCGATCAGCCCGATGAGATAGGAGGCGATGGCATCGCGCCCTCGAATCCGCCGAGTGGTGTCGTGGCCGAATTCGAGAAGGTCCCGCACCCAGCCGGTGAAGGTGTCCGACTGTTCGGCCGGAATCCCCAGCACCAAGCCGATGATCCGGACGGGGATCTGTTGGGCGTAGTCAGCGGCGGCGTCGGCATGGCCGGCATCGACGAAGCCCTCGAGGAGCGACCGGCACGTGTCCCGGGTGGCCGTCTCGTAGCCGGCCACGCGTCGGTGGGAGAACCACGGGAGTAGCAGCCGCCGGGTCCAGGTGTGTACCGGCGGGTCCGATCCGATGGGGGGCAGCCCGGCAGGCGCCACTTCCTGGTCGTTTTCGGCGGGTGGCAGTACGCCGATGTAACGAGAGCTGAAGTGCTCGATGTCGTGGGCAATGGTGTTCACGTCGATGTAACGGGTCGGCAGCCACGAGCCGCCCCAGCGCTCGGTGTGGGCGACGGGGCAGCGCTGGCGTAGGTCGTCCCAGACCGGGAACGGATCGGCGACGTAGCTGGAGTCGAAGATGTCGTAGTCGGTGGACCAGTCGGCGACGGCGCTGGGAGCCGCCTGGTTGGTGGTGTCGGTCATGGTTCCTCCGGATCGTGGGTCGGGCCCGGCCCATCCGGGCGAAGCGAAGTGAGCAGGCGTTCGAACAGGTCGGTCACTCGTTTGTCGAGTTTGGCGAGGGGCACACCGAGCTCGGCCGCGAAGGCTTCGCGGTAGGCGATGTAGCCGTACACGGTGGCGGGGATCAGCGCGTGGAGCGCGGTCCGGTCAACGCCGGGGTCGACCAGGTGCTCGGCGATGTCGCGAGCCAGGTCCCGCTGGGATTGACGGCGCCGAGGCATGGTCCGTAGACCCGCGGTCCCGTCGAGCACCAGCAGGGTGAAGAGCTGCACACCGGCGGCGTTGTCGATGGAGGCCCGGAGGAATTCCCGCATCCGTTGCTGGAAGGGCAGTCCGCGGTCCGCGTCGCTGCGACGCAACTGGGCGTCGGTCCGGCGCTGCAGGGCTCGGCGCAGAAGTGTTCCTCTCGACCCGTAGTAGTGGTAGACGAGTCCCCGGTTGACGCCGGCCCGCTCGGCGACGTCACTGAGATTGAGCCCGGCCAGGACCCCATGCTCTTGCATGAGGGCCAAGGCGGTTTCCTCGAGCTTGGCCTCGGTGGCCTCCCGGCCAGCCAACTCATGCTCCATCGGTGCGTCTTCGGCGGCGGCAGACCTCACGATCGAGCAACTTAGCAGAATGCTAATCCAACTGCAAGACCCATTGACGTTTCGCTAATAGTGGCGTATTGTCTTCATCGCATCCACCCGTTGGCGAAGTGCCAAAGAGCGCCAGGGATTCGCGCGGCAAGGGGAAGTCTCGATGTCTTTGGAAAAGCCCTTCGAGGGCGTGGTCGGCCGGACCTTGGAGGAGTCGACCCCGTGGTGGCCGCCGTTGCCGGCAGGCCCGCCGGGTGCCCCCAACGTGGTGGTCGTGTTGCTCGACGACGTTGGCTATGCCCAGTTCGGCTGTTACGGCTCGGACATCGCAACGCCGACCTTCGACCGGCTGGCATCGGAGGGCCTCCGCTTCTCCAACTTCCACACCACCGCCTTGTGTTCGCCGACCCGAGCGGCATTGTTGACTGGACGCAACCATCACAGTGTCGGCATGGGGCGGATCCCCGAGTTCTCCAGCGGTTTCCCCGGCTACGACGCTCACGTGCCCAAGGACTCCGGGATGATCTCGGAGATCCTGCTGGGCGCCGGCTACGCCACCTTCGCGGTCGGGAAGTGGCATCTGGCTCCGGCCGGCGAGATGGCGATGGGCAGCCCCAAGGACAAGTGGCCGCTGGGACGGGGTTTCGAGCGGTTCTACGGGTTCCTGGGCGGCGAGACCGATCAGTACCACCCTGACCTGGTGTGCGACAACCACCAGGTCAACCCTCCCGCGACTCCGGCATCGGGCTATCACCTGACTGAGGACCTGGCCGAGGCGGCCATGTCCTACATCGCCGATCTGCGAGCGGTGTCGACGGACAGGCCGTTCTTCCTGTGGTTCGCGCCGGGCGCCTGCCACGCCCCGCACCAAGCACCGCGGGAGTACATCGAGCCTTATCGGGGCCAGTTCGACGCCGGCTGGGACGCCTGGAGGGACCAAGCCTTCTCCCGCCAGGTGGCCAGCGGGCTGCTGCCGTCGGGCACCCGCCTGTCCGAGCGCCCCCATTGGGTCCCGGCCTGGGACTCGCTGGGCGAGGATGAGCGGCGCCTCTACGCCCGAATGATGGAGGTATACGCCGGATTTCTCACCCACACAGATGCTCAGGTCGGCCGGGTGCTCGACTTCGTCGACTCCTTCGGCGAGCTGGAGGACACGATCGTGTTGGTCATGAGCGACAACGGAGCCAGTGCCGAAGGTGGCCCCCGGGGGTCCTTCAACGAGTTGTACTTCTTCAACTTCGAACCGGAGAGCCTCGAGGAGAACCTTCGCCGCATCGATCTCCTCGGCGGCCCCGAAGCCAACAACCATTACCCCTGGGGTTGGGCATGGGCAGGTAACACCCCCTTGAAGCGCTGGAAACGCGAGACCCACGAAGGGGGGATCTGCGACCCCCTGGTCGTGCACTGGCCGACCCGGCTGGGTCGGCCGGGAGAGACCCGACACCAGTACGTGCACGCGGTGGACGTCCTGCCGACCTTGTTGGAGCTCACCGGTGTGGCCCGCCCGGATTCGATCAACGGTGAGGCCCAGCAGCCGATCGAGGGGGTGAGCTTCGCTTCTGCCCTCGAGGACGGCGATGCCCCGAACCGGCACCTCACCCAGTACTACGAGATGTTCGGAAGCCGGGCCCTGTACCACGACGGCTGGAAGGCGGTGGTGTTCCACCCCATCGCCGGGATCGCCTACGACGGCAGCCCCGACCGGCCGTTCGACCAAGACGACTGGGAGCTCTACCACGTCGCCACCGACTTCTCCGAGTGCCGGAACCTGGCCGCCGAGCGCCCCGAGAAGCTGGCCGAGCTGATCGCCTTGTGGTGGGACCAAGCGGAACGCCACCAGGTGCTCCCGCTCACCAACCGGGTGGGCGTCGGGACGGACCGTCGCCACCGGCGCGACAGCTACGAGTACCGCCCCGGCATCGGCGCCCTCCCCGAGACCGTCGCACCCAACCTGCGCAACCGGGCCTGGCGGCTCCGAGCCGATCTGGTGGTGCCTTCCGGCGGAGCGGGCGGAGTCATCGCCGCGCACGGGTCGGGCGCCGGCGGGTGGGCAGCTTATCTGTTCGACGGGAGACTCCATTTCGCCTACAACCTGCTCGGGACGACCCTCACCAAGGTGTCGGCGACCGTAGAGCTCCCCGAGGGACCGGTGTGTGCCCGGGTCGAGTTCCGCCCGACGGCACCCTTCGCCGGGGACGTCGACCTGTACTACGACGACCTCCCGGTGGGCCAAGGTCACCTGGCGCGCACCCACCGGGTCAGCTTCGGGGTCCACGGGTTCACCGTGGGCTACCAGCGGGCGACCCCTATCTCGCCCGACTGTGCCGGTCGGGCCGAGCTCACACCTGGTGCTTTAGCACGGGTCGTTATCGAGGCCGAGGGGAAGGCGTACCGCGACCCGGCCGGCGAACAGCGCGCGGCGATGGCCAACCAATGAGCGCGTCGCCATGCGCCGTCGCCGAGCTCGCTCACCAGTTCGCCGAACAGGAGATCCGCCCGGTGGCCTGGGAGTACGACAAGCATGCCACCTGGCCCCAGGACATCATCGACAAGGCGTGGGAGTGGGGCCTTATGAACGCGCCCATGCCCGCTGAGTACGGCGGGCCGGGCCGCACCTTCCGCGAGACCTGCGAAATCGTCGAAGAGCTCGGCTGGGGCTGCGCAGGCATAGCCACCTCGCTCAGCGCCAACATCCTGGGGATGATGCCGCTCTTGCTCGGCGGGGACGAGGCCCTCAAGCGCACCTACCTGCCGCGTCTGGCGGAAGCCCCCCGGCTGGCGTCGTTCGCCCTGACCGAGCCCGGCGCGGGGTCGGACCCGGCGTCGATGACCACCACCACGCGTCGTGATCGGGACGGATGGGTGATCAATGGTCGAAAATGCTTCATCACCAACGCCAGCTACGCGGACTGGTACACGCTCTTCGCCACAACCAACCCCGAGGCGGGAATAAGCGGTATCTCCGCCTTCGTCGTCCCTCGCGAGGCCGGCGTGACGCTAGAAGGCAGCGCCGACCTCATGGGACAGCGCGCCTCCGACACCGCCACCATCTCCTTCAACGACGTCTCGGTGCCGCTCGATCACCTCATCGGCGAGCCAGGCGAGGGGTTCTCACTGGCAATGCGATCGCTGGATCGCACCCGCACCGGGGTGGCGGCAGGAGCGACCGGCGTGGCACGCGCCGCCATGGAGTTCGCCATCCAGCACGCCAACACGAGGATGCAGTCCGGCAAGCCGCTCGCCGCCCACCAGGCGATCCAGATGATCATCGCCGACATGGCCACCAAGATCCACCTGGCCCGCCTCGCCGTCCACCACTCCGCCGACTTGGTCGACCGGGGCGAACCCAACACGCTCGCTTCATCACACGCCAAACGCTTCGCGGCCGACACGGCCATGGATGTCACCACCGACGCGGTCCAGGTCCTCGGCGGGTACGGCCTCCTGAGAGACAGCCCGACCGAGAAGCTCATCCGCGACGCCAAGCCGTTCCAAATCTACGAAGGCACCGCCCAGATCCAGCGACTACTGATCGGCCGTCATCTGCTCGCTTCCGTCTCTTCCCGGGCTGCAGAACTGGAAGATCGGTGACCGGTCTCGATCCTGTATCCTTACGTTGGGTAATAAGTAAGGAGGCCCGCCATGGACATCGCTGCCAAGGTCACGTCAAAAGGGCAGGTAACCGTACCCAAAGTCGTCCGGGACGCGCTCGGGATCAAGGAAGGTGACGAGGTCGTGTTCCGTGTCGAGAGAGACCGGGCCATCTTGGCCAGGATCCCGAACCTCCTCGACCTCGGGGGCACGGTGACGGTCCCAGCAGCCAAGCGCAACGTAGCTTGGGACCAGGTGATTCGTAGAACGAGGAGGCAGCGGGCGGCGACGCGTCGGTGACTGCGTTCGTCGACACGAACATCCTGGTCCGGCATCTGACCGGCGACCCGCCCGAGATGGCCGCTCGCGCCACGGCCTACCTCCGGGCCGAGGCCGACCTGCTGCTCACCGACCTCGTGGTCGCGGAGACGGTGTACGTACTCGAATCCTTCTACGAGACGCCCCGCGCTCAGATTGCCCAGGCGGTGCGATCCCTGGTCAGTGCCGAATCGATCATCTGTGTCGATCCGGGCCTTGTGTTGCGAGCAATCGAGGTCTACGAAACGGACAGGATCGACTTCGCCGAGGCGTATCTCGTTGCCTGTGCGGAGAGCACGGGAGTGGGAAAGGTCGTCTCATTCGACCGGTCCCTCGACCGAGTGCAAAGCCTTGAGCGGATCGAGCCACCAATGCCGTGAAACCGCGTCCCGCACCTCTGGTGCGAATGGTCGCTCCGCCATTGCGTCCACCGCGGACCGATCTTGGTATCGCACTGATCTGCCCCCAACATCCCACCCCGCGAGATCGGCACGTCTCGATCGGGGCATAATCGCGGCCCGCCGCCTGCAGGTTATGGATGGGTGGGATCGTTGTCCCTCGCATCGGCGGTGACGTTCCACCCTGGTGCCGGTGAGTAGCGGCAGGTGATTCCGGTAACCAGGCTCGTTTGCAGGTGGAGGCCGAGGTCGGGTTCGGCGGCTTCGATCGCAATCACCGCACGCACGAGCGCCTTGCGCACTGCGGTTCGAGCCCGCTCGTTGTCATCGGGAAACGCTCGCGCCCTGCCGCCCAGCCCGATGGAAGATCGGAGAACGGTCGTGAGGGTGGCGAGCTCCCGGCGGTAACCATCGGCAACCGAAGCCTCGAGGTCGTCGCGGTCGAGCATGGTGTTCAGCTCCCGGGCGCGACGTCGGTAGCTCGAAATGGCGCTCTCGTCTGCGAGCGCGTCCGAACGGGATGCTTGCAGAAGGCCACCAGAGGCAAGGCTCAACACATCGAGATCCCGTCCCGGTCGGGCGATCAGCTCGACGAGGTATGAGAACCCGACGCGATCGGGTAAAAGCGTCACCCGACCGTCGACTGCGATCCGGAAGCCCGCTGGGCATGACCGTAGGGACGCTTCCCGGGAGCGCCCCGTTGTCGGAGCCTCCAGCTTGCCCGCCCTCAACCAGGAGGGGGGCTCCGGCAGCACCATGCCGATTCGGCTAGCCCGGTCTTTGGCGCGCTCGGCCAGTTGTTCGGCTCGAGCCTGGTCACTTCGGCCTCCCCCGGCACGCAAGACGCCGGCGAGGGTGTGCTCGGTGAGCACCGCCATCGGCCGGTTCCCGAGTCGACGGTCGGCACGAATTGCGGCGTCGAGGTGGTGCGCGGCGGCGTCGAGGCGACCGGTCGTGGCGGCACACAGGCCGAGGGCTCGTTCGGCCGATCCGAGGCACACCACCGCCAACGAGGGCATGACCGGAAGATGGGCGTAGGGGGCCAAGAGCTCAGCCGCGCCGGCGGCAACCTGTGCGTCACCGAGGAGATATGCGGTCTCGGCCACCAGGAACTGGGTCGTCAGCCAGCTGCTCGACTCCGGCAGTCTCTCGAGGCCGATTCCACTCAGGCGAGCGAGCGACTCTTCCGAGGAGTCGAAGTCACCGATAGCCGCCGACAGCAAGGCATCGGCTGACACATACACGTGATCGTTGAATCCCAGACGAGGTGACGTCGACGTGGTCCGAACGAGCTCGATGACCTCCTTCTCTCGGCCTTGCCACCACCGCAAGGCGGCGAGCATGGCACCGTAGTAGGCGGGCACATCGGGATCGCCGGCTGCCGTGCCCCGCTCCGCGGCTTTCGTCGCGGCCGCCTCAGCCTTTTCGAAACGCCCGGCTCGGGCCAGGACCATTGCCCCGAGCACGTCTGCGACGAAGCAGAGCGCCTCGCAGGCCTCAGCTGAGGATCGCTCGCGCAACTCTTCGAGGGATTGGCCGGCGCGCATGTCGCCGAGCAGGAAGAGATCCACCGTCCGCCAACAAAGGCCCATGAGGGTGAGGAGTGGGTCTCCCGCGCTCGAGCCCCGGCGAACCACCTCTTCGGCCAATCCGAGACGCACCTCGGCATACCGCGGACTGAGCAGCACGTGGTGGAGTAACGAGAGAGCCTCGGCGGTCGCGGCCTCGTCGCCGAAGGCGCGGACGGCCTCAACACCAGCCATGACCGCTTCTACCGGCGCCCCCTGGTAGACGGCTTCGGCCGCTTGGCGCACGGCCAGTCGGGCTTCTTCGACCGAGCCGGCCGGAGCCAGGGCGCGAGCACGCTGCCAGAGAGAATCGACGGCCACTCGGGCGACGACGTCGCGGTGCTCGTTGACCCAGATGCCACCAACACCCAACGCTGCACTCACGAATGAAGAGGGTTGCCCCCCCACCTCGGCAGTCTTCGCGGCCTCCATGAACCCGGCTCGGGCTTCTGCGAGGAGCCCGGCGCGACGATTTGCTTCGGCCTGCTCCATGAGGGAGGTGACCGTCTGCCCGTCGCCCCCGGCACCAGCCATTTTCCGAGTCTTACCCATGCACCGGCCACCGTCTAGGGGTTTGTGCCATCTGATGGCACAGGACGTCACGCCTTAGGTACGAACGGTCGGTAGCGGGGACGAGATGGAGGAGAATTCCAATGTTGTGGATCGCCCTGGCACCGCTCTTGCTCCTGGTCCTGGCATTCGGATTGCTCCCGGTGAGGCGGACGGATCGCCGTGGGCGTGCTGCGGCGCGAAGGCGGCTCGGCGTGGGCCTGTCGATCCTCCTGTGCGCGGCAGCCTTGGGGGCCGCGACGCCCGAGGCGGCGCAGGCGTTGCCACTCAAGAGCCCGGTGTTCGGCGCCTCTGACGGCACCCTGGGCGCGCCGCCCATGGGAGCCGCGACGCCGGCGGTGGCGCAGCCGTTGTCGCTCCTCGGCGGGCTTGGCGGCATCCTCGGCGTGCTGAACGGCATCCTCGGCGCGACCGGACTGCCGGGCACGACCGCCTCCAGCCTGAACGCCGTGTTCAATACCCCGAACCTGGGCAACCTGCTGGCTGGGGCGGGCTGCCCGATCGCCAAGTCCCTGCCCAGTCCGCCGGTGCCGAACCAGATCTCGGAGGTGATCTGCGCGCTGGGCGTGCTCGACTACGCCTACCGGACCGTGTACGTGGAGCCGAACGGCACCACGCTGACCCAGATCACCCGCGCGTTGATCGGTGTGCCTACCCCGATCAACGTCGACGGCAGCGGCCTGCCCGACTTCCTCGGTACGGTGCTCCCCAGCCTGTCGGGAGGTCAGGTGGGGCTCAGCCTGGACATCTCCCGGGTGGGCTTGCTCCCTGCCGGTGGCCGGGTCTCGGTGGAGGCGATCGCGCTGGATCCGGCGGCCCCGGGGACGTACGTGGGCGCCGGGGAGGACGGGCTGGCGGCGGGAACCGACTCGGACTGGTCGGCGACCCTGACCCTGGTGTCGGACAGCACCGCGGGGAGTGAGATTCAGCTCACCCAGAAGAACTCCGGGGCGCCCTCGATCGTGGGCGTCCTGGGCGAGCTGTTCTCGGGCTCCAATCCCGATTCCCCGACCGACGTGTCGCGGGGCGACGTCTCGTTCACGCCCGTGCCGTCCACCCTGACCACGGACGTCAAGCTGGGGCAGTCCAGCCAGGAGGCCTCGGTCACCTCGTCCGCCCCGACCACGGTGGGGGCGGACGTGAGTCTGATCAGCTCGGGCGATGACAAGGAGATAGCCGCCACCGTCAACCAGCTGAACCGCTCGCTCGACTTGGCCTACACGCACCCCAATGGCGACACCAAGGTGAGCTACACCTCGGACGCGGCGGTGGGAGCGCTGGGTGCGCGGTATTACGACACGGTCGACGGCCTGTTGGCCACCGCCGCCGCCCTCGACGCCCGCGGCGTGCCCACCGGGCTGTCGGTGGATCAGGCGGGCGCCCAGACCGCGGTCACCACCTCGGGTGGGGCGATCGGTCTGGTCGAAGCGCGTTACGGCGCCGGGCGTGACGTGCCCGCCTCGGCCCCGGGTGGCGCCTACGCCGCCTACCACGCCTACACCGACGGCTCCTCGACGGCCGGCGTGCGGCTGCCCAACCTCCAGGCCCTGACGCTGAACGCGGCCGAGCCGTTCAGCGGCGATCTACTCCTGACCGCACCGGTGGTATACGTGGCGCTATCCGCCCAGGACGACACCCAGGGCTACGTGGTGGGCGGCCATCTGAGCAACCTGCCCGAGCACACCACCGTGGGCATCAACCTGAGCAGCAACGGCGGCGGCACCGTGACCTTCGACGGCCACGGCACGGGGATCGATGAGATCGCGGTGGACGCCACCAACAGCAAGGGCACCTTCTTCAGCCGGGCCAGCCGGATCGACGCCGACATCGATCAGATCCCGGCCTCGGACACGATCACCTTCGCGGATGGCAGCGGTGGCTCTCAGACCACCCAGTCGACGGCGTCGGCTACGGCGCCGATCGGCACCATCTCGCTGCTGGCCAGCGACGGGTCCGATGCCCCGGCAGTGACCGGCTCGGGCGTCTGGTACACGGACACCCAGTCGACCTTCAACGCCTTCGCCCGGATCGACGGGCTGAGCGGGTTCAACGTGTCGCTGACCAGCGATGGCGACTCGCTCGAGGCCCTGAGCGGCTCGATCCAGACCGCGAGCCAGGATCCGGGCTGCCAAGGGTCCGGCGGCCAAGACCTGACCGTCGATGCCCAGGCTGACTCGGGCACGTTCGACGGCACGATCGACGCCTTGCCCTCATCGGTCAGCTTCAGCATGGCACCCGACTCCTCCGGCAACACGATCTTCGACTACAAGGCAAGCGCACCGATCGGGAAGATCACTGCCGATGCCAGCGGATTCGCGGCGCTCGCCGCCCTCGGCGTCGGTGGTGACATCGCCCCGACGCTGGACCGATTCCACGCCGAAGTTGATTGCCTGCCTGCGCACATGACGATGGACATGGACAAGAGTGGCGAGATGAACTTCAACACCTACGGCGATCACATCGGCGAGGTGATCGCGCAGGTATACAACCACCAGATCGGACCGGCAACCCCGGCCGACGTCGGGTACGCCGACTCAACCAACTCGATCGTCCCGGCGCCAAGCGGCGACCAGCTCGCTTACTACGACCCGGGCACCAAGGGGATCAGCATCGACCTCAAGAGCGTCGGCGGGTTCGACTTCCTGGACGACAGTACGACGAACGTGCTCAAGCTCCAGTACGACCTCGACTCGAGCACACCGCTCGCCTTCGACTACATCAGCCAGTCACTGACCTCGCCACTGGGCCTGTCGGGAACTGTCGAGAATCCCCAGCCGGGAACGCTGACTGTGAACACGGGCACCGACGGAACGATGACCATGCAGTTCGCCGCCAACAGCCAGAGCAGCAACCTGACTGGCGACGGCAGCCTCGGAACCGTCAACTTCGACGGCTTCGTCAAGAACAACTACCTGCAGGGCGCACTCGGCAACGTGCCCGCCAACCTGAGCATCTGCCTCGACTACTCGACCGGCGTCGAGGACTGTGGCCCGCCGTGGGTCTACGCGGACGCGCAGGGCAACCCTCTGATCGACAATCCGCCGCAACTGTTCGCCGTCCACGTCTTCCCAACCGACCTGAACGGCAATGTGACAAGCACGCCGCTCACGATCAGCGGCGAGTTCTGCTTCGGCAGCGCGCTCAAGAGCGATTGCGACAAAACCGGCGCGAGCCAGGGCGGGGGGCCGGCAGGCCTGTTCATCCCCGCGGGCCAGCCGCTCGCGTTCGACACCCTCTGGCTCGGGTTCGGCCAGCACACCGACAACTGCACCCTGTCGTTCACTTGCGGCCGCGCCTGGGCGGGCCTGGACACCACCAACGAGGGCGCCGACCCGGGCGGCACCCTCACCGGTAAGGCCGAGTACTACCAGAACAACGACAAGGACGTGACGATCACGTTCGACACCAACGGGGATGGTTACGTGAAGACGAACCAGCTCTACGTCTACGCCAGCTACAACATCGGAGCGGACCTCAGCTTCGAAGAGCTCTCGCAGGGGTCGATCAGCTGCGGGGGCAGCGGACACCAGGGCCTGCTGCTCAACGAGGGCCCGGGGATCGACCTGTTGACCAACTCGGTGCTCGGACTGTGCCCGTAGGGCCAGAACCGAAACCCACCAGTCCGTCGAGGCGAGGTAGTCGCATTCACGCCCCGCACTGACCGGCAGAGGTGCTGTTGCAGAAGTTTCCTCCCCCTTGCGGCCAACCGAGCGTTCCAGTAGCTGACCTGGCGCGCGGTTGGATGGCCACTCCCCTGGTCCATAATTTTGGCGATGTGCGGGTTGCCAAAGGCATGTGGAGAGTGCATTTCCAGTGATCGAAGAGAAGTATCAATCGGCGGTCGTGCGCATGTGAAGGACCGCTATCAGACCACCGTGTGATATCTCGCGAATCCCAAGAAGATGGGTATTCTGTCTCCGGGAACTCTTACGGGGAGGCGATTCTATGGCTATCACTCAGCGCCAAAGATGCGATAGGCCGCAATGATCTGCAACCTCAATCAGCGTAGGTGCCGGATCCGCCTTGCCGCCCGGATTGTCGGAGTGGTCTGCCTGTCCATTTCTATCTCTGCGGTCTGGAATGTGGTGGGGGCGCAAGCGATCTCCACTATCTCCGTAACCGGCGTCCCCATCTCCGTAACCGAGGGGGCGACATTCAACGGCAATGTCGCATCGTTCACCGACTCCGACGGCACCGGGACGGCCTCGGACTACACCGCCACCATCGACTGGGGCGACGGCACCACGTCGACGGGCACTGTCTCCGGAGCCGCTGGGAGCTACAACGTGAGCGGCACCCACATCTACGCTGACGAAGGCTCCTACACTTCGACGGTCAGCGTCAACGACACAGACGGCCAGAGCAATAGTGCCACCGGGTCCGTGGCCGTTATGGAGGGGGACTCCGGGTCCTTGTTCCCCTGCACGCTCGCCCTCACCGCCGGCCAGTCCTACAGCGGTCACGTCGCGGCCTACACCGATGTGGGGTACCCGGGGCAAGTCGCCTCGGACTTCATCGCCACCATCGACTGGGGCGACGGCACCATGACGACCGGCACGGTCGCTTCGACCGCCGGAGTTTGCGGCTCGGGGGCCGGCTTCGAGATCGATGGCTCTCACACCTACGCAGCCACTGGGTCCTACACGATAAAGGCGACCTTCTCTGACGACCCTCCCTCCACCCTCACCAACGTCTTGATCACCTCCACCGCAAATGTCACCTCCACTATCTCCATAACCCCTACCTCCATCTCCCCGACTGAGGGGGCGACATTCAACGGCAACGTCGCATCGTTCACCGACTCGGACGGCATTGGGACGGCCTCGGACTACATCGCCACCATCGACTGGGGCGACGGCACCACGTCGGCGGGCACTGTGTCAGGAACCGTTGGGAGCTACAACGTGAGCGGCACCCACATCTACGCTGACGAAGGCTCCTACACTTCGACGGTCAGCGTTACCGATATAGACGGCCAGAGCAATAGTGCCACCGGGTCCGTGACCGTCAAGGAGGGAGACTTCGGGTCCTTGTACCCCTGCACGCTCGCCCTCATGGCCGGCCACTCCTACAGCGGTCACGTCGCGGCCTACACCGATGTGGGGTACCCGGGCCAAGTCGCCTCGGACTTCACCGCCACCATCGACTGGGGCGACGGCACCTCGACGACCGGCACGGTCGCTTCGACCGCCGGAGTTTGCGGCTCGGGACCCGGTTTCGAGATCGATGGCACCCACACCTACGCAGCCGGCGGGTCCTACACGATAAAGGCGACCTTCTCTGACGACCCGCCCTCCATCCTCACCAACGTCTTGATCATCTCCACCGCGAATGTCGCCGCGCTTCCGCCGACCGTCACTGGCATCAATCCGGTGGGCGGCATCTTCACCGGGGGGACCCCGGTCACCATCACCGGCACCAACCTCGGTCCCGTCACCTCCGTCCACTTCGGCGCCGTCCTGGCTCCCGGCTTCCTCTGTACGGCCACCACCTGCACGGTCAACTCCCCGGCCGGCACCCCGGGAGCCACGGTGGACGTGACCGTCACCAGCTCGGGGGGGACCTCGCCCACCAGTTCGGCTGACCAGTTCACCTATGTGGTTCCCGTCGCGCCGCCCTCGGTCTCCTCGGTCAACCCGAATAGCGGGCCATCCACCGGTGGGACGGTGGTCATCATCACCGGCTCCGGCTTCGCCGGGGCCACCGAAGTCGACTTCGGGGACCCCCCGGCCACCAACGTGACCTGCAGCTCGAACTCGTGCACGGCCACCTCGCCACCGGGGACCGGCACGGTGGCGGTGACGGTCAAGGGCCCCGGCGGCACCAGCGTGCTCTCCCCCCATGACCAGTTCACCTACACCGGCACCAACCCGAACCCACCGCCGCCGCCACTGCCGGTGAGCGGCAACGGCTACTGGCTGGTGGCCTCCGACGGGGGGATCTTCAGCTTCGGTGGCTCCCAGTTCTTCGGCTCCACCGGGGGCCAGAAGCTGAACAGGCCCATCGTCGGGATGGCGTCGACCCCTGACGGGGCTGGCTACTGGCTGGTCGCCTCCGACGGAGGAATCTTCGCCTTCGGGAATGCCAGGTTCTTCGGCTCCACCGGGGCAATGACCCTGAACAAGCCGATCGTGGGCATGGACTTCAGCCCCGGGGGCGGTGGCTACTGGCTGGTGGCCTCCGACGGGGGCATCTTCAGCTTCGGGAATGCCGGCTACTTCGGATCCACCGGGGCCCAGCACCTCAACCAACCGATCGTTGCCATGGCCTCGACCCCCGACGGGGGTGGCTACTGGCTGGTGGCCGCCGACGGCGGCATCTTCAGCTTCGGTGACGCCGCCTTCTTCGGATCCACCGGGGCGATGAAGCTGAACCAGCCGATCGTGGCCATGGCCTCGACCCCCGACGGGGGTGGCTACTGGCTGGTGGCCGCCGACGGCGGCATCTTCAGCTTCGGTGACGCCGCCTTCTTCGGATCCACCGGGGCGATGAAGCTGAACCAGCCGATCGTCGGGATGGCGTCGACCCCCGACGGGGGTGGCTACTGGCTGGTCGCCTCCGACGGCGGCATCTTCAGTTTCGGCGACGCCGTCTACTTCGGATCCACCGGCGCCCAGAAGCTGAACCAGCCGATCGTGGGGATGACCACCCGGTTCTGATCAGGCCCGGTGCCAACTGGCCGATCTACGGATGGAGCAACCGAAGCCGCGCCAAGTTTGGGTCGCCAAGGCGGAGGAGCCTCCTGCGCCGGCCGTGGCTGATGACGAGAGCTTTGGGCAGCCGAGCCGGGCCGCGTTCAGGGTGCCGCCATGGGGTCTGCGGCCGCCCGACCGCTCGAACGACGTGCCATTTCGCGACAGGACGCTCAGTTCCCAGTGGAGTCCTCGGCTCCCGGCGGCCGATCGGATGGCCCCGGTAAAGGTGGAAGGTCATCTCGCTTCGGTCGGGCGCGGGCGTTGATTACCTGCCAGCGCCCCGTTCCAGTCTGCTGGAGTCGCCGGGCGAGCCGGTGGCTGAACAACCGGATCACGAGGTGGCGCACCGGACCGATCATGAGCAGCAGGCCGAGCGCATCGCCAATGAATCCCGGTACGAAGATCATCACTCCGCCGATGAGCACCACCAGCCCGTCGAAAAGCTCCCGGGTGGGCACCTCTCCCCGTTCCAACCGTTCCCGGGTGTGAGCCAGGATCCCGAACCCGACTCGCCGGACGATGAAGGGACCGAACCCGCTCACGACGATCAGGAGCAGCAACGCCCAGAGAAAGCCGATCTGCCCGGCCACCACCACGAAAGCCGCGATCTCCGCGGCGATGATCAGTAGGACGCCGAGGAAGACCACATTGGCAGGGTAACTGTTCGCCGGGTCAGTACGAACCACGAGCGCTCTGATGTTCGCAGAGCGACGGGAGTCCGCCACCAGAGTCGAAGGCAGTTCTGTGACCGTCGTTTGCGGTCCAAACGGCCTACTGGCTTGATCCTGTTGCTACCCACCGATCGGCACGCTCAGGTGTTGGAAGCTGAATCCAGGCGGCACTAGATACCCTTTTCGGCGCGGAAGTCGCCGACGATGGCGTTGGCGTGGCCATGACCCAGGCCGTGATCGCGCTTCAGGAGCGTGACCATATCCATGTGCTTGGTAAGGCCGGACTCTTCGAGGATCGCCTTCCAATGCGAGATCGGTTGCCCATACTTTTTCTCGATCGAAGGGAAGTACGACTTGGGCCCAGTGATCTTCTCGACCATGGCTCGAAGTTAGCAACGACTGATGGTCGGCCGGGGGCGCCAGAGCGCCGGACCCGAAGCGTGCCTCCTTCGGATCCGAGGGAAGTTGCACCTCGGACTGTCGCAACGCTCAGGCCGCGAGGTCCAGGCCGGCGGCTCGAACCGTGGAGGCGTGCACGACCTTGTTGGCAACCGATGGAGCGACATGCAAGATCGTCCGGAACTCGCTCGCGGAGCTCACCAGGACGGTGAGGTCCGTCAGTGCGGTCACGGTGGCTGTCCGGTTTGTCCCGGCCAGCAGTCCCATTTCGCCCAGGAAGTCGCCGCTTCCGACTTCCGCCACCGTGACAACCCCCCGGCCCGTCTGCCGCGACACCTTGGCGTTTCCACTGCCGATGACGACGAACTCGTTTGCCCGGCCGCCCTCCCGCATCAGGACTTGACCCTTGGGGACCTGGAGGTATGTCGTGAGCGAACCGATCTGACGCAACTCCGCCCGGGTGCAGTCGGCAAACAGTTCGAGATCGGCGATGCGCACTACCGGTGGGGTGGCCATCCCCCGATCTTAGTGCTTCCATCTCTAATCCACATCATCACCTGACCGACAATCTGTTATACAGATATAACGAATCGGAAAACCCGAAGGGAGAGCCCGGGGCGGTCGGGCTCAGCTGGCGGCCGATGCCGCCCGGAAGGCGATCGGCAGGTGCTTCGGCCCGGAGATGAAGTTCGAGGGGAGCCACTCGGTCGGGCTGGTCGGGCGCAGGTCGGCGAGACGGGTCAACAGCTCGTGCAACAAGGCGTGGATCTCCACCCGGGCGATGTGGGCGCCCAGGCAGAAGTGAGGGCCCCCGCCGCCGAAGGCGATGTGGTTGTTGGGTTTGCGGGAAAGGTCAAGCTGGGCTGCGGTTGGCCCGAAGGCGTCGGAGTCGCGATTGGCGGAGCCGAAGTACATGACGACCTTCTGACCGCCGGTGATGGGCACCCCGCCGAGCACGGTATCGACCTGGGCCGTCCGGCGCATGTAGATGACGGGGCTTACCCAGCGCAGCAGTTCCTCGATCGCCGACGGCAGTCGGGCGTCGAGATCCTCCATGAGCCACGCCATCTGGTCGGGGTGGGCAAACAGCGCGTCGAGTCCGCCGGACACCAGGTTGCGGGTGGTGTCACCACCGGCATCGATCAGGAGCATGAAGAACACGTTGAAATCGATGACGTCGAGCTGATTTCCGTCGACGGATGCTTGGGCGATGACGGTCGCGAGGTCGTCGGTCGGCTCGGACCGCCGAGACTCCCACACCCCGTTCGAATAGTTGAACATGTTGAGGATCGCCGCCAACCCGGCTCCCTCCGCCTGGCTCTCCGGTGCGGCATGGATGGCCTCGGTGAGGGCGTAGAGGGCGACGCCGTCTTCGTGCGGGATCCCCAGCATGTCGGCGATCACGTACGACGGCATCAACCCGGCGATGTCGGTCACCAGATCACAGGCTCCGGCGTCGATCACGCCGTCGATGATCCGGGTAGCCAGCTGCTCGATGCGGGGACGCATGGCCTTGGCCGCTTTGGGGATGAACTCCGAGGCCACGATCTTACGGAGTGCCGTATGCCGGGGCGGGTCGGACATGATCATCATCTGGTGATCATCGAGGTTGAACCCGCCCGCCTCGTCAGCGATCATGATCGTCGGGGTCGACGAGAACGTGGCTGGGTCCCGCTCCACCGCCCTCACGTCGTCGAGGCGGGTGACGGCCCAGAACCCGTCGCCGCCGGGCTCGGGGTGCCAGTGCACCGGATCGTTGGCCCGGAGCCAATCGAACTGGTCGTGGGGTTGCCCGTGAGCGAAGGATGCCGGCGACAACAGATCGATGTCGATCACGCCCTGCAGCCTCGCAGAAGCCGGCGCGACCCGCGGCATCGGCGTACCTCGTGGCCGCACACACCGACGTTGGCCGAGTGAGTCGGCCGCGGGAGTCAGTCGGTGCACACCATCCCGGGCGGCGGAAGGGCTCCCGAGATCAAGTAGGTCTGGTCGATGGTCCGCACGCAGTTGCTGTAGTAGTAGGAGACGTGGTCCTCGCCCTGCCAGGTCAACAGGTAGCCGTTCTGGAGCTCGTGGGCCAGGTTGACCGCCCACTGGTACGGCGTGACCGGGTCCTTGGTGGCACCGGTCACCAGAATCGGAACCGAACCCGACGCGACGGTGGGTGCGGGTGTGCGGGTCGGGGGTGCCGGCCAGACGGCGCAACCGAGGACTCCCCAGGCCAGCAGCGGTCCGAACACCGGCGCCGACGATCCGACCAGGGCCGCGAACGCCGGATACGCCGAGGTGTCTCGGGATACCGGGTGGTCGAGACAGAAGATCGCCTCGGCGGCGTCGCTCCCATTGGTCGAGCCGTTCTGACGATACCCATCGGACATCTCCAGGACGGCGCTCGAGTCGCCGGCGGCGGCCTCCCCCAGCGCGCTGGCCAGCGACGGCCACGAGCTCTGGGAATACAGGCCACTGAGCAGGGCATCGTAGATCTCCCCGGGTCCGGCGCTCCGCCCGTTGCCGCCAGGAATCGGTTGTTGCCGGCTCTGGGCGATGAGGGCCTGCAGCGCCGAAGTCGGATCTCCGGTGATCCTCCATGGGCACGACGACGATCCCTGGCACGAGGCCAGGAAGTCGTCGAGCACCGCCTCCAGACTCTTGGCTTGGTCGATGGTGTACTCCTCGGTGTTCAGCGCCGGATCGATCGCCGCGTCGAGCACCATCGCCCGCACATGAGTGGGGAACATCTGGGCGTAGGTGGCGCCCAGCAGGGTGCCATAGGAGTGGCCGATGAAGGTGAGCTGGGCGTCTCCGAGCGCGGCCCGGATCCGGTCGAGGTCTTGGGCGGTGTCCACCGTCCCGACGTAGGGGAGGATGGTGCCGCTGTCCTCATCGCACTGCGTGGCGTAGGCCTCGGCGTTCGACAGCAGTGCCTGCTGGGCGTCGGCGGTGATGGGCGCGGGGTCGGGAAGCGCGCTGGTGGTGTCGGCAGGGCCGCCGTTGCTACCGCAGTCGACGGGCGCGCTTCGCTGAACCCCCCGGGGGTCGAACGAGACGATGTCGAAATCGTCGAGAAGCCCGGAGGTGAGGACGTCCAGCTCGTTCGGGAGGTCGTTGATCCCGGATCCGCCGGGCCCACCCGGGTTGATCACCAGCGAGCCGATCCTCTGCGACGGCACCTCCGCCGGATGCCGGGCGACGGCGATCTGGATGGTGGCGCCCTGCGGGTGCGAGTAGTCGAGGGGGACGGTGACCGAGCCGCACTGGAGCCCGGAACCGCAATCGCTCCACTCCACCGGCGTCACCGGCAACGGCGGCTCGGTGGTGGTGGTCGTCGCGAGGGTGGGCGGGGAAGCGGTGGACGGCGGGGACGTGGGTGCCGACCCGTGCCTGGCAACGAACGTGCATCCTGCCAGCAACCACACACCCGCGGCGGCGACGGCGAGCCACCGAGCGGGCGCCCGATCGCGGTGACCAGCCTCTCTGCCCCCGTGGCGCCCCCCTTGTCCACGCACACCATCACCTTGGCATGCCGGAGGGCCGTAGCTACGGCAGCAGCCCGCATACGACTCGCGGCGGTGCCCGGTGCCGCCGGCCCGGACGCGGCCGCCGTTCGCCCCCCGACCTAGCCGTCCCGCCGGCGCCGGATGCTGGCCTGGCGGTTGGCCAGGAGCATCAACTCGGCGTCGCTCCAGGTGACCTCTTTGGGAACCATGAGGTTCTCCAGCGCCGCGCAGGCGCTCTTGGTCATGGCCAGGGTGAGGGGGTCCATCGACAGGAGCCGTTCGGCCATCGCCCGCGCCGCGGCCGGGAGCTCCGCGTCGGGGTAGACGTGGTTGAGGAAGCCCCACGCCTCCGCCTGCTGGGCGGTGAAACGCTCGCAGGCCATGGCCAGTTCCTTGGTGCGGGCGGGACCCAGCTCCCGCATCAGACGGGGAAGGGCCTGCCAGCTCAGCGGAAGGTCTAGCTCCACCTCCGGGATCGAGAACCAGGCCGACTCGGCGGCCAGGCGGAGGTCGCAGCAACTCAGCAGCACCACCCCACCGCCGATGGCCAGCCCGTTGGCGACGCCGACGATGACCTGGGGAAGGCGGTCGATCAGCTCACAGGTCCGGCCCCCGAGGTGGACCCGGGCCCGTCGGTCGATGTCGTTCACCGGCGGTTCGGCTCGTCGATCGCTCAGTTCGGCGCCGGCCGAGAACGCCCGGCCGGCGCCGGTGAGGATCACCACTCGCGCGGTGTGATCCGTCTCCAGGTCGGCGAGCAGGCCCTGGAGTTCGTCGTGAAGTCCGATGTTGAGGGCGTTGAGCTTCTCGGGCCGGTGCAGGGTGATGGTGAGGAGCCCGTCGAGCTGTTGATCTCGTTCGACCCGGAGGTATTCGAAGTCTGGCATCGCTCAAGTCAACCACCCGCCGGAGGTTGCGACCCACCTCGGGTCGTGCCACGATCATCCGGCGTCAGGGTCGCCGCCAGTGGACCCGGACATGCCGTGGGGGCAGCACCGAGGGCGGTCGACAGACGCGCGTCGGAATAGGCCATGATTGGGCTCGGTTGACTGAAACTATGGAACTCGAAAAGGCCCTCACCTTCGCCCGCGATCACCGCCAGGCGGTCCTGACCACGATCCGATCGAATGGCCGCCCCCAGTTGTCGAACGTGCTGTATGTCGTCTTCGACGATGGGCTCATTCGCGTTTCGATCACCACTGATCGGGCCAAGTACCGGAATCTGACCCGTGAGCCCTGGGCGGCTTTGCACATTTCCCGCCAGGACTTTTTCGCCTACGTGGTTCTCGAGGGTGACGTGGAGCTCTCGCCGGTGGCGTCCCGCCCCGACGACGCCACGGTGGACGAACTCGTCGAGTACTACCGGGAAGGCAGCGGTGAGCACGAGGACTGGGACGCTTTCCGCCAGGCGATGGTCGACGACCACCGGGTCATGGTCCGGCTCACGCCCACCCGGGCCTACGGGATGCTGTGAAAGGTACACCGCCTGAGCTTGGCATGATCTAATCCATGGTCACGATGTCGGTCGAGCAATTCGAGGCACTGGTGACCGATGCTCTCGACGGGATCCCTCCCGAGCTGGGTGCCAACATGGAGAACGTCGCGGTGGTGGTGGACGAGCTGAGTCCGCCCGGATCGCTGCTGGGGCTCTACGAAGGGATCCCGCTGACCAAGCGGGGCAACAGCTACATGTCGGCCGTACCCGATCGCATCACCATCTACATGGCGACCATCTGTGCAGCCTGCACGAACACCCAGGAGGTGGTGGACATGGTGCGCAAGACGGTGATCCACGAGATCGGCCACCACTTCGGCATCGACGATCGGCGGCTGAAGGAATTGGGATGGGCGTGAGCCCGACGCGACCCACGGCTCGGGCCGCTCGCCTTCAGTATCGTTGAACCGTGCCCACCCGGTCAGGCCAGAGCAAGCTTCCTCGACCCCGGAAAGGCCGGGGCCGTTGGACGTCATTCGTGGCCGGGTTGGACGTGCCGGGTGGCCCGGTGCGGGGCCTGCACGAGGAAGCCAATCCCCAGCATCGGCTTCGGGTCGAGCATGACGCCCACACCCTGCTCATTCACCTGAGCGACGAGGATGGCCCGGGGTGGACGACCTTGGCGGTCGACCGGGCCACCCGCCAGTGGTCGGTCGCGCAGGGTCGTCGGCAGACCGACGCGGCCTCCGACGCCTACCGGGGTCTGTACGAACCTTGACCGAGCCGCCTCCGAACCGGGTCGGCTCCGCGCCCCCGGAGGCAGGATTCGGAGCGGCGGCCTCGGAGGCGAAGCTGACGGTACGGGAAATGGAGCTGGCCGAGGTGGATCTGCGGATCAACTACTTCCACGACTCCTCCGACGAACACCTTCGCACGCTGGGCGTCGATCGGGCCCGGTTGCCGGCTCGGGAGGCGTGGCGGTCCTTTTACGAGGAGGACTACGCCCGTCCGATGCCAGAGCGGGAGAGCTATTCGGTGGTGTGGGAACTCAACGGCCGGGTCGTCGGGTTCAGCTCGACCGATCGCATCGTCTTCGGCCAGGAGGCCTTCATGCACCTCCACATCCTGGATCCGACCCGGCGGCAGCAGGGGCTCGGAGCCGATTTCGTGAGAATGTCGGCCGAGACCTATTTCCGGGCCCTCCAATTGCAGCGACTCTTCAGTGAGCCGAACGCCTTCAACACCGCCCCGAACCGAGCCTTGCAGCATGCCGGATTCCGGTATCTGTTCACCCATGAGGCCCGGCCCAGCTCGATCAATTTCATGCAGGTGACCACCCGGTGGGTCCTGGATCGCCCCCCGCTCCCCTGACGTCTTCTTGGAGGTGACCAACAAGGTGTTGGGCGCTCGGGTCGTATCCTTCCGAACCGTGGACGCCCGATCGAGCAACAGAGCAGTCGTGGCCGACCACGGACTGGGTGACGATGCGGATCTCGACGCCGGGGTCTTCTCGTCGTGGATGACCGAGATGCAGGCCGCGCTGCGCGGCGAGTCCGCCGCCGACGTCCCCTGCGACGGCTGCACCGCCTGCTGCACCTCGTCGCAGTTCATTCACATCGCACCGGACGAGGCCGACACCCTTGCGCACATTCCCGGCGAACTGTTGTTCCCGGCACCTCGATTCCCGCCCGGCCATGTCCTGCTGGGGTACGACGACCGGGGGCATTGCCCGATGCTGATCGACAACCGCTGTTCGATCTACCCGCACCGCCCGCGGACCTGCCGCACCTACGACTGCCGCGTCTTCCCCGCTGCCGGCCTCGACAACGACGACAAGATTCAGATCAGTCGGCAAGCCCGACGATGGCGCTTCGCCTATCCGTCCCCGGGTGACCGATCCGAACGCGACAGTGTCCGGGCCGCCGCCACCTATCTGGATGGGCACCGGGACCAATGGCCGGAACCGGCGGCTCCGAGGGATGCCACCCAACTCGCGGTTCTCGCTGTCGAGATGCACGACGTCTTTCTCGCACACGATGGTGAGACGGGCCAGCTGATCCTCACTCATCCGGATCCCGAGGTGGTCCGGGTCGAGGTCACCAGGCGGCGAAGCCAGCCTGTCCCGACGCCGGACGTGGGCGCCGCCGACAGCCACCCGGGAACGGTGACAACCCCTGGTCATTGACGATCCGGGGCTCGCCCGCCCTTGGCTCCACGTGCCAGCATGGTCGGATCGAAACCACCCGAATCGATCAGTGGCTGTGGGCGGTCCGGCTCCACAAGACCCGCTCGGCGGCCACCGCCGCCTGCCGGGGCGGGCGGGTCCGGATCAACGGCGCGACAGCAAAGGCGTCATCCGCGGTGAGGCCCGGAGACCGGGTGGAGACCCGGGTGGCGGATCGGGCCCGGATCGTGGAGGTCGTCAGGCTGATCTCCAAGCGGGTCGGCGCTCCGGTGGCGGCCGAGTGTCTGATCGACCACACCCCGCCGCCGCCACCGACCGAGCTCGTCGTCCCGACAATGTTCCGGGAACCCGGTTCGGGCCGGCCGACCAAGCGGGATCGCCGGAATCTGGACAAGCTGCGCCGGCTGTGATCACCACCCGATGTCGAGATCCTGAACCACTTGTGACGGCCTCTTGGTCGAGCGATGGGGAGTCGGCATGACCGACACTGCCAACTTCCGCTCGCTGCGCTACGAGACGACCGACCGCAAGGCCTACATCACCCTCAATCGTCCCGAACGGCTCAACGCCATCGACCGGTTCATGCCCGGCGAGATCGATGCCGCCGTCGAGCAGGCCAATGACGACAACGAGGTCCACGTCATCGTGCTGCGTGGGGAGGGAAGATCGTTCTGTTCCGGCTACGACCTCAAGGACTTCGCCGAAGGGGGGATCGGCACCCAAGGGATGGTGTGGGACCCGATCAAGGACTTCCGGGCCATGAAGCGGAATACCGATCAGTTCACCAGCCTCTTCCGCTCGTTGAAGCCCACCATCTGCAAAGTCCAGGGCCACGCGGTGGCCGGCGGCAGTGACATCGCCCTGTGCTGCGATCTGGTGGTGATGGCCGACGACGCCCGAATCGGCTACATGCCGGCCCGGGTGTGGGGTTGCCCGACCACCGCCATGTGGGTCTACCGGCTCGGCGCCGAGCGAGCCAAGCGGATGCTGCTGACCGGCGACACCATCGACGGGCGGCAGGCGGCGGCCTGGGGACTGGTACTCGAATCGGTGCCGGCCGACGAACTGGACGGCCGGGTGGAGGTGCTGGCCGATCGGATGGCCGGGGTGCCGATCAATCAACTGGTGATGCAGAAGCTGATGATCAACCAGGCCTACGACAACATGGGCCTCCACGGCACCCAACTCCTGGCCACCCTCTTCGACGGCATCACCCGGCACTCGCCGGAGGGCCGATGGTTCCAACAGCTGGCCGCCGATGAGGGATTTCATGCCGCGGTCGAATGGCGTGACTCCGGCCGCTGGATCCCCGAGGGTGGCGTCGAGTAGCAGGATGCCTCCCGGTGCGCCGCCCCCGATCACCTCCTGAGCCGCCCCCTTCTCGCCCCCGATTCGCCCCTCTGGCGTCCATGTCCGATTTCCGCCAGACATCACCTGCGGAGCGTGCGACACTGGCAGGGTGATCGACGACTTCGAGCAGTGTTACCGGGCGGTGCAGAGCCGGGACACCCGCTTTGACGGGTGGTTCTTCACCGCGGTGACCTCGACCCACATCTACTGCCGACCCAGCTGCCCGGCGATCACCCCCAAACCCGGCAATGTCCGGTTCTATCCCACCGCCGCGTCGGCCCAGCAAGCCGGATTCCGGGCGTGCATGCGCTGCCGGCCGGATGCATCTCCCGGATCCCCGGAATGGGACATGCGAGCGGACGTCGTCGCCCGGGCCATGAAGTTGATCGCCGACGGGATCGTCGATCGCGAAGGGGTCGCCGGCTTGGCCCGCCATCTCGGCTTCAGCGCCCGTCAGGTGCAACGGGTGCTGGTCGCCGAAGTCGGCGCCGGACCCCTGGCCCTGGCCCGGGCCCAACGGGCCCAGACCGCCAGGATCCTGATGGAGACGACCGACCTTCCGGTCTCGCAGGTGGCATTTGCCGCCGGCTTCGCCAGCGTTCGGCAGTTCAACGACACCATCCGGGAGGTATTCGCCAAGACGCCCACCGATCTCCGGCTCAAGAGCCAGCGACGGGGGGACCGCAGTGCGGGGTCGATTCAGCTCCGGCTGCCCTACCGTGCACCGTTCGACGCCGAGTCGTTGTTCGAGTTCCTCGCTTTTCGGGCGGTTCCCGGCGTCGAGTCGTACATCGACGGCACCTTCCTGCGCAGCCTGGACCTTCCCCATGGCGAGGGGATCGTCGAGCTCACGCCCGGAGACGGGTGTGTGCGGTCGACGTTCTATCTGCAGGATCTCCGCGACCTGACCGCCGCGGTGACCCGGTGCCGGCGGTTGCTCGACCTCGATGCCGATCCGGTGGCGGTGGATGAAACCCTTTCCCTCGACCCGTTGCTGCGGCCGTCGGTCCAACGCACCCCCGGAAAGCGGATGCCGGGTGCCGTCGACGGGGCCGAGCTGGCGGTGCGGGGGGTCATCGGCCAGCAGATATCGGTGGCCGGAGCCCGGACGGTGACCGGACGATTGGTGGGCGCGGCCGGACGACGGCTGATCAATCCTCGGCCGACGGTCACCCACCTGTTCCCGACCGCCGAGGAGATCATCTCCGCCGATGACTCCGTTTTCGCCATGCCGGGAAGCCGGCGCCGGACCCTCGGATCGCTCGCCGCCGCCATCGCTAAGGGCACCCTCCGGATCAACCCGGGTGAGGACCCCGACGAGGTCGAGCGTGGCTTGCTCGGCCTGCCCGGCATCGGACCGTGGACCACCGCCTATGTCTCGATGCGGGCACTCGGCCACCCCGATGCGTTTCTGCCCACCGATCTGGGTGTCCGGCGAGGCATCGCCCGTCTGGGCCACCGCGACGACATCGAGACCGTCAACCGACTGGCCGAGAAGTGGCGCCCATGGCGCGCCTACGCCATGGCCCACTTGTGGGCCATGCCAATCGAACCCGAAGGAGAAGCCAACGCCGCATGAAGACCGCAACGAAACCCCATTCCCATCGGGCACCGAGCCGACCGAACACCGTCAAGACCATGCAGCTCTCCACGCCGGTGGGCGAGTTGATGCTGTGCGCCGATGACGACGGGTTGACCCACCTGGTGTTACCCGGCGCGACCAAACCTCCGCAGTCGACCGGCGTCGAAGAGGACGACGGTGGCCAAGACGTCGGGATCCACCATCACCTGCTGGAGGCCGCCACCCAACTCGACGAGTATTTCGCCGGCGAACGCAAGAGCTTCGAGCTCGCGCTCGACCCCCAGGGCACTCCGTTCCAGCGCAGGGTGTGGTTCGCCTTGGCCGACATTCCCTACGGGCAGACGATCAGTTACGCCGAGCTCGCCCGCCGGGTCGGTAGTCCCAAGGCGTTCCGGGCCGTCGGGCAGGCCAACGGGAAGAACCCGCTGGCCATCATCCTGCCGTGTCACCGGGTCATCACCTCGGAGGGCACCATCGGTGGCTACGGGGGCGGCCTGCCGATGAAGCGCGAACTGCTGGCGCTGGAAGGCGCGGCCTCGTTCCGCTGAGCGGCGACGCCCACCGACCGACCACCGACGCCCACCGACCGCCCTCCTCTCGTCATTCGCCGAACAGCAACCCGTAGTTGGCGCCGCGCCGGAGGTGATGGCCGCCGTCGACGGCCACGTTGTCCCCGGTGATCCAGGATGACTCCGGGCCGGCCAGGAACCGCACCGCCGCGGCGATGTCCTCGACGGTGCCCAGCCGGCGGATCGGCATCTCGGCCAGATAGTCGTCGAGAAGCGGGCCGCCGGCGGTGATCGGGGCCATCAGATCATCGTCCACGATCCCGGGCTGCACGGTGTTGACCCGGATGCCCGAACTGCCCAGCTCCTCGGCCGCGCATTTGCACAACATGTCGATCCCCGCCTTGGCCGAGCCGTAGGCCCAGAGGTAGCGGTGGGGGAAGGCTCCGGCTCCCGACGACATCCCGATGATGGATCCGCCCGGCGCCCGGCCGCCGTCGATCCCGGTCCCCACCCCGGCACCCATCAACGGTGCCCCGTGCTTGATGCACAGGAAGGTGCCGATGAGATTGAGGTCGACCGTCGCCCGTACCTGGTCCAGATCGGCGCCGGTGATCGGGCCCATGTGGTGGGCGCCGCCGGCATTGGCGAAGAGGATGTCCAGCCGGCCGCGTTCTTCCGCGGCCACGGCGATGGCCGCGGCGATCTCCTCCTCGATGGTGACGTCGGCCACTACATAGCGGGCGGTTCCCCCCGCCGAGCCGGATCCGGGCGCCGGGGACCCGGCTACCGCTGACAATGCCGTCACCGCTCGTTGCAGCTTCTCCTCGGTGCGCCCGCAGATGGTCACATGGGCACCGTCGGCGACCAGGCGGGAGGCGGTTCCGAGGCCGATGCCGCTGCCACCGCCGGTGACCAGGGCCGACAGCCCGGCGATTCCGGTCCGCTCCGAGTTCGTAAGTGCCATTTCCCTGACCTTTCTTTCTCATCTCATTGAGATCGCCTGGTATCGACGCCGGCCCTTCTCGCTTTGCCCCCGGACCGACGCCGGGCCGTCCGTGCTACACAATGACCGGCCGAGTGGCGCATGATACGGCTCTGGGCCGGAGCTCGGAGGCCGTGAGGGTTCGGAAAGACGGGGAATGACGCGGATGGCTGACAGGGAACTGAATCTGGCCGACCTCTTTGAAGTCGTGGTGGACACGGTCCCCGAACGCGAGGCGTTGATTGCGGGAACCGCTCGACGGACGTATCGGGAGCTGGACGAGCGAGCCAATCGGGTGGCGCACTATCTCCAAGATCGCGGGATCCAGCCCGGCGCCCACGTTGGAATTCTCGCCCACAACTGCGTCGAATGGCTCGAAATGATGATCGGCTGTTACAAGGCGAGAACCGTGCCGATCAATCTCAATTTTCGCTACGTGGCTCCCGAGCTCCGCTACGTGGCGGACAATGCCGACCTCGAGGTACTGGTCTACGAGGGTGCCCTGTCGGCGTTGGTGGCGGAGGCCTTGGCGCCGCCGAACGGGACCGACGCCGATGTCGTTGTACCCCGTCTGCTCATCGTCATCGACGACGGCTCCGGACCGGCGATGGACCCGGGTTTTCCCACCGTCGAGTACGAGGCGGCCCTGGCCGCCGCCAGTCCCGACCGTGATTTCGCCCCCCGGTCCCCTGACGATCTCTATCTCCTCTATACCGGCGGCACCACCGGGATGCCCAAAGGTGTCATGTGGCGGCAAGAGGACATCTTTTTCTCCGCCATGAGCGGTGGCGGCTGGGGTCGGGAGCCGATCGCCGCCGCCGAAGAGTTGGCCGAACGGGTGCAAGTCGACGACGCCAAGCGGGCAGTGCTGCTGGTGCTGGGCCCGATGATGCACGGCAATGCCCAGTGGGTGGCATGGAACGGCTTCATGATGGGTGGGACGGTGGTGCTCTACACCTCGCACCGGTACGACGCCGACGAGGTATTGCGGATGGTCGGGGACGAGGGAGTGGTGTCGATGGGATTGGTGGGTGATGCCATGGCCCATCCCCTGGTCGAGGCCCTCGCCTCCGCGGCGCCCGGCACCTACGACACCTCGACCTTGGTTGCCATCGGATCCGGCGGGGCCATGTTTTCGAAGACGGTCAAGGACGAGCTTCGTCAGCAGCTGCCCAATCTGGTGATTCGCGACACCTTCGGTTCGAGCGAGAGCGGGGCACAGGGGCTGGTCGAGACCGCCGCCACCGGACCCCGGTTCGCGATGGGTCCGGAGACCACCGTCCTCGACGACGATCTCCGGCCGCTGACTCCGGGCGATGGGCGGATCGGGCGACTGGCCAGAACCGGGCGCATCCCACTGGGCTACTTCAAGGACGAGGCGAAGTCGGCGGTCACCTTCCCTGTCGACGCCGCCGGCATTCGATGGTCGGTTCCTGGGGACCTGGCCACCGTCGAGGCGGACGGGACCATCACGGTGCACGGCCGAGGTTCGGCCTCGATCAACTCGGGGGGAGAGAAGATCTTCCCCGAAGAGGTCGAAGCGGCGGTGAAAGCCCACCCCGCGGTGTTCGACGCCATCGTCGTGGGTGTCCCCGACGACCGGTTCGGCGAGCAGGTCGCGGTGGTCGTCCATCCCAGATCCGGGGCGGAGGGTGTGACCCTCGAGAGCATCCAGACGCACTGTCGATCAATGGTCGCCGGGTACAAGGTTCCGCGGCAGATGATTCTGGTGGACGAGATCCCGCTGACGGCGGCGGGCAAGCCTGACTCGAAGGCGGCCAAGTCCCTGTTCTGATTCCTGCCGTCTGCTTCCTGCCGTCTGCTTCCTGCCGTCTGCTCCGACCGTCTGTCTCTGCCGTTCTGACCCGCCTCCGTCTGCTTGCTGACCAGCCCCGCCCCCGCCTCCGTCACGTCACCATCGACAGGCGGGCCTCCACGACGACGGCGATGCAGGCGATCACCCGATCGACGGCGGCGGCGAGGGTCCCCGGGGTGACGTCGACCAGTCGGTGTTCCCCGGCATCCGGCCATACGCCAACCACTCGCGAGGGAACCGGCCGGGTTGGAGACCTCAGCGACGCCACCAGGGCCAGAAATCCGAGCTCGGCTTCCCAACCGTTCGCCGGTATGCCGCTCGCCACCGAGATCAACGTCGTGCTCGAAGTCGGGTCGCGCCTCCCGTCGCGGTGGGCCGGATCCAGGGGAACCCGCACCTCGCATCGCCCCTTGAGCCGAACCGTCCTCGCCGCGGGACACGCCCATTGATCGTCTGGTCCTCCGAGTCGAATCGAGCGGCCGAAAGGGCGCCAGTCGATCGATGACCACAAGGCGGTCGCCCAGGTGGCGGCCTCGGCCAGCACCGCCGAGCGAGCCGCGGGACTCAAGGCGGCCATCCACGGCTCCCAATGAAAGGTGCGCCATCCGGTTCGGCTCCACTCGGCCACCGCTACGTCGGCAACCGGACCCGTTGCCTCGCCGGGAGTCGAGTAACGGCGGTTGAGACATGCGTCGATGGCCGACAGCCCCAGGGACCGGCGGACGAATGCCGGCTTCCACGAAAAGGGCTCTTCGGGCGCGGCCAACGACTCCGGATCCCGATCGGCCTGCCGGAGGAGGGGAAGGGTGACGACGATCTGATCGCCGGCAGCCAGGTCCTCGACCAACGCCGGAACGGCACCAAGCAGGCGGTGATGCACCCGCCGGCGGTCGCTCGGACCGATGGGTGTCACTGGCGGGGCCAGGATCATCGCGGCGAGCTCTTGCGGTCGGGTCATTTTCCACGACCATTGGTATCGACGGCCGAGCGTTGCCGCCCCGAGCCGCCGGCACGACGTGTGTCACGTTTCGCCGGCCCGGACCCGACGGTTTCACCGGCCGTCCGGCAAAGTGCCCCGATCCCGGCCAAGGTCCGCCGGGCGGCGGAGGCGAGGAGCTCGTCGCTCACCGGATCGACGTCCAATTCGCCCGTCCGGGTGTAGTAGGTCGCGACCGCAAATGGGGGAGCGGGATTCCGCAGGGTCTCCATCAGCGCGTAGAAATGAAGGTCCATTCGATGTTCGAGTCGTCGTGCCCCGGACTTGACCTCCACGATGGCGACCGAGGCAACGGCCAGCTCGGGTCGCCCGATGGCCAGGTCCACCCGGCCCGACAATTCGATCGATCCTCCCGCCAGTCCGACCCGCATCGGAACCTGGGTACGCGGGAGCCAGGAGGGGTCGAGCCTGGGCCAACGATGGGCCAGGTCCAGGGACTGACGATCGACTTCGGCCGTCAGTGCCCCTCGTTCCGCCGCCGACAGGTTGTCGATCCACGTCAGCAGGTCGTCTTGGCGGTCATCGAGAGCCAGGGCTTCCATCGCGTCGCTCATCGGGTCGCCGATCGACCCGGTCGTCACCAGCTGCCGAAACAGCGCATCGACGAGTGCACCGCAGGCCATCGGTAGGGAAGGGGTCTGCACCCCGCCTGAATGGGTGCCGAGATGGGATTCTCGGTCAAGTGCCCGGGTCAACCGGTCTTTGGTGACGACCAGTGGCTTGGGTGGGCCGGGATCCGCGGGTCGGCCATCGCCGGTCCGGCGGTTCGCAACCGTGTTCGGACAAAGCCCGAGCTCGATGCTCTCCCGGAGTCGTGCCACCCGTTCGGGGTCGGCCAGCGGACGGGGCCGCCCGGTGATCCGGAGCCGGTCGAGGAGGGCGTCCCCGGCCAAGGGGGTCCAGCCCGATGCGATGGTCGGAGTCAGGACGGTCGTCCGATCTGCCGCTCCGAGCTTGAGGTCCTCCCTCTCGACGTCGATCACAACCATGGGAGCAGTGTCGCGAACGGCTGTGACGCCCGGCCATGCCCGATCCGTGTGGCAGGTCCGCTATAGCCTTCTCACCATGGTTCCGGCCGCCGCCAACACGTTGTTCGCTGTCGGATTCACCCTGTTCGTGGTGGCCTTTTTGATCTTGACGGTGCTGGTTATCCGTTTCACCCTCAAACGTGGGCGGATCGCCAGACAGGAGTGGTTGGCCCGCCAGGAAGGTCAACTGGAGGGCGATGACGGCCACGCCGGCGAGGGTGGAGACCCCGGGCACCAGCTCACCGCACTGGTCTTGGCCGGGGGTGGTACCCGGGGAGCCGCTCAGGTCGGGATGCTCGAGGTGCTGGCCGAAAACGGTTTTGTCCCCGACCGCATCTACGGTGCCTCGGTCGGGGCGATCAACGGGGCGGCCTTTGCCGGTGATCCGACGGTGGCTGGAGTCGAGCGGATGGCCAACATCTGGCGGGGGATCACCGGGGATTCCATCTACCCGTCACGGTTCGTACACGGACCTTGGCAATACCTGCAGCAACGCGATTCGATCCATCCCAATACCGGGCTCCGGAAGATCATCGAGGCCGGGATCACTTTCGACCGGATCGAGGATGCCACCATCCCCTTCGAAGTCGTGGCGACCTCGATCACTGACGGACGGGAGCGCTGGCTGATGTCCGGTCCGGCGGTGGAAGCCATCCTGGCCTCGGCCGCCGTCCCCGCCATCTTCCCCTCGGTGGAGATCGACGGCGACCGCCTGGTCGACGGCGGGGTCGTCGACAACGTGCCGATCAGCCGGGCCATCGATGCCGGCGCCACCCGGATCTTCGTGCTCCTCTGTGGGCCGCTGACGTTCATACCGCCACCGTCAAAGCGCCCGGTGGAGGTGATGCTCAGCGCCCTGTTCATCTCCGTTCACGCCCGATTCAGCCGCGAGTTGGCCCGGCTGCCCGATGGGGTCGAGGTCATCGTGTTCTCCGTCGACGGGAGTTCCCCCCGTGACTACACCGACTTCTCGGAGACGGAGGCCCTCATCGAAGCCGGCCGAACCGAGGCAACCGAAGTCCTCCGGCGACACGGGCTCATCAATCCGGTGCAGCAACCCCGGGCCCACCCGCCAGCATCGGAACCGCCAGAGTCACAACCGGCGGTGGTCCCTCCCATCCCGCCGGAGCGGACCTCGGAGGACCTGACCACCCGTTGACCCCAGGCACCGTTTGATAGGGCTCGGGTTGACAGGGATCGGCTGGGCTCGGGAGCGCTCGGGCTGACAACTACTGCTGACGACTCAACTACTGCTGGCGACTCAGCCTCAGGAGCCGAGGTTGAGTGGAATCCCCAGCGCCTTGGTCAGCGCGTTGACGGTGCTGTTGGTCGAGGAGAACGGACCGCTCGAACTGGCACCCGGGCTGGGCTTGGTACCAGAACCAGTCGCCCCCGTTCCGGCACCCGGGCTCGGGGTAGCTGCCCCCGGACCTGGTACGACGCCGTTGACGGTGTTCTCGGCGCCGCCAACAACCGCTCCCACCGCGGGGCTGATGGTCCCGGCCAACCCTTTGGCCGCTGACCCCGCACCGTTGATCGCCCCACCGACGGGGCCGCCGATGGCCGAGCCGAGATTGCTGATCGCGCCTGGACCCTGACCGGCCGCCGCGACGCCTTGGAGGATGGTGCCGATCCCGAATTCACCCAGGCCGAACGGTCCGGGTGAACCGACCGATCCAATCGAGGAACCCGTTCCGCCGACGGACCCCGCCAATCCCGAAACCGTCTTCGTCGACGCCGTACCCGTCGCCGCCGAACCCGTCGTCGAGGTCGAAGGCGTGTGGGACGACGTGCTCGCACTGGCGATGGGTGATGCCAGGGCCGGCAACACGGTGGTGATCGGTGCCGGGTTCGAGGATCCGGCACCCGTCACCGGGCCGCTGGCCGGCAGCATTAGAACCGTCCCGACGGTGATGGCCACCGCACCGGTGGCGGCGGCCACCGACGGTCCGAACACCCCGAGGGCGCCGGACCCGAAATCACCGAACGCCCCGGATCCGAGGGAGGCGGCGGCGTTCTTGGTGCCTTCGACCGCGTGGCTCACGCCGTGCTTCAAGGCCTTCGGCAGGCGAGCCACGGCACGGGCCGGGAACACCACCAAGAACCCGATGAGCGCACCCACCTTGCCCTTCTGCTCGTCGAGAATCAGGAACTCGCGCTTGAGGGCCTGCCGCGCCCGCCACAGCAGCGTCTCGACGGCGGTGACCCCGACACCCTCGTGCTCGGCGATCTTCCGGTAGGACCACTCGGACCCTTCCCGCATCTTCAGCACCCGTTGGTGCCGGGTCGACAGTTGGCCGAAGGCGGTGGCCACCATCTTGGCGTCGACCTCATGGAGGACGGCGTCCTCGATTTCGTAGGTCCCGGTGTCGGACGCGGTGATCCGCGACTCCTCGACGGGCGTCAGCCGCGAGCGGCGTCGCAGGGTGTCGACGCAGAGGTTGGCGGCGATGACAGTCAGCCACGGGTAGAAGCGGCGCTCTCCGGCGAAACGGGGGAGGGCGCGCCAGGCGCGCACGAACGATTCCTGGACGACATCTTCCGCGTCGTGGGCCGAGCCCATGCGCTGCAGACAGAATCGGTACAGCCGGCGTTGATAACGGACATAAAGCTCGTCGAACGCGGCTCGGTCGCCTGCCTGGCAACGCTCCACCAGCAATCTGTCACGGGCGACGTCAACAGATCCGTCGCGGGACGGCGCCGAGGCAGGTGCAGAAGGAGAGGAAGGCGCAGCCGCGGCGGCGCGACTATGCAAGAGGTTCTCAGTAAGTCGATCAACCTGCTCAACGTCATCGTGCCGAAGCGCCATGCGTCTATCTCCCCACTTGGTCCCCGAAAACCCCGTTTATCGGCATCTCATCCCGTCCGACTCCCGGAATCAGCTCCACCTGGACCCCCAGATGCAGGGCCTTTGCGAAAGATTAGGCGAACTGGGAGCAAATGGGAAGCGCGAGATTGGCATTCTCCTCTCAGCCGTCCGGTGGGGTCGGATCCGGCACCACCCGAACGAATCCGCCAGCCGGTCCGATCAGACCCCATTCCCAGGCACGAATTGCCCGATTCCAGGCACAATTTCCTCGCACAGCTACCCGGTTCGCCGCTCCCATCCCCAGATTCACCACCGGCGATACCGCACCAATGACATCCGCCGTTCACGCGCATGACACAAAAAGTTCACAGATCCCCCCACAGGCACGATTTGCCACCTCCCAAGCACCATCAGTCGTGAGCCCGGGCCGGAGCTGGTCCGGTCCGCGGCTGAATCCGTGCTGATTCCGCCCCCGATCCCGGTCCCGAACCCGGTCATGCATTTCAGGTAAATTCCAATCAGTCTCAGACGTATTTCATGCGTGGGAACCGGCCAACCCAGGCACCAACCGACCCCACCCGGTACCACCCCACCCGGCATCACCGGGACCCACCAACTTCAAACCCCGAGCGCGGTTCCGTCCGCTCGGGTTGGGGATGGACGGCATTCGTTGTTTGCAATCCTCAATTTGAGGTAAGTTGACCCACAGCGGGCAAACGGGCCCCGCGGGACCTCGAGGAAAGCAGAGTTAATTCCAATGACTGAATCCCCCACATCCCGAGCGCGTACGCCACGTCATGCGCACTCGGCCCGCCGTGTCGGATTGTTCCGTCGAGTTGGCATGTTCCGCTTGGTGGGCGCCCTGTTGCTCGCTATCAGTGCGGCACTCGGCTCGTTCGCGTTTCTCGGTGGCGCGGCTTCGGCGGCTACCGACTCCGGCACCGGGAGCGCCTTCGGCCTCCAGGCGGTGCTGGCCGGTACCAACCTGATCCCGCCGACCCCGTCGGTCACGCTGCCCGCCGACGGTTCGGCCGTGTCGGACACGTTGATCCCCGTGCCCCTCACCGGAGTGCTGGTGGCCGGGGTGGCTTCCGCCTCCTCGTCCTCGACGAACTTCGGGACCGCGGCGGAGACCATCACCAGCAAGGCGAGCCTGGCCAACGCCACCGTGTTGAGCGCCCTCACCATCGGCGCGGTCGAGTCGACCTGCACCTCCAACGCCCACGGATCCACCGGGGGGACCACCGTGGCCAGCATCAGCGCGGCCGGCACCCCGGTGCCGATCCCCAGCAGTGGCCCGGTGTCGCTGCCCGCCCCGCTCAACACCTTGTTGAGCATCACCATCAACGGCCAGACGGTGGCCAACTCCCCGGGGTCGACCAGCATCACGGTTGACGCCCTGAAGATCACCGTGCTGGCCACCGCCGTCCAGATCACCGTGGCGGAGTCGAAGTGTGGGGCCACCGGCCCGGACATCAACGTGGTGTCCACCCCGCCGACCGTCACCGGCGTGAGCCCGAACGGCGGTCCCTCGACGGGTGGTACCTCGGTCACCATCACCGGGACCGGGTTCACCTGCGTGACCGGCGTCAAGTTCGGCGGCACGCCGGCCACCACCTTCACGGTGGTCAACTCCACCACCATTACCGCCACCTCCCCACCGGGGACCGGCACCGTCGATGTCACCGTGACCAACTGCAACGGCACCAGCCCGACCAACCCGGGTGACCAGTTCACCTACACCGGCAGCGGTAGCGGCGGCGGCGGCGGGTCCGGAGCCGGCACCGGATCGGGCGGCACGGGCGCGGGAACCGGCACCGGCACCGGCGCCAGCACGGGCACCGGAGCCATCTCCGGAGTCACCGCCGTGCACACCGGTGAGCCGTGGGCCGGATCCATTCCGCTGGCCATCATCGTGTTCCTCCTCGGCTGTGCCCTCTTCTGGCGCCGTGGCCTGACCTCCGCCGTGAGCCGGACCACCCACGCCATGGCGACGCTGCGTCGAGGTGACGAACAACGGTAGCGATGGAGGTCACCTCCCGGCTGTCCTACCGGGCGCGGGAGGGGGCTCAGATTCCGTCGGCGGAACGACGGACATACCTCGTGGTTGCAGTGGCTGCGTGCCCGGCCGTGGATGAAGAGATCCCGTCGGGTCGCGGCCACCGCCCTGGGCGCGGTGCTCATCTGGGCGTCGCTGGCCTTCGTGGGGTATGCCACCGGATGGACGATCCATAAGCACCGGGCAAACGCGCAACTGGTTGCGCAGGTACACACGCCTGCGCAATCCGGCGCACCCTGCGTCGAGGCGACCCCCCAGCAGGGCCAGCTGGCCGGGGTCATCGACGTCCCCGCTCTTTCGTTGACGGCGCCGGTGGAACAGGGTACCGACGATGCCGAGTTGAACGTGGCGGCAGGACACGCACCGGCATCGGTGTGGCCCGGTCAGAACGGGACCTCGGTGCTGCTGGCCCATGACGTCAGTTACTTCGTGCATCTCGGGGATCTGAAGCCCGGGGATCTGATCACCTACCGCAACCAGTGCCAGACGTGGACGTTTCAGATGACCGCCAGCAAGGTGGTCAACGCCGGCGCCGACATCTTGAACTCGGCCACCCCGACCCTCGTGCTCGACACCTGTTGGCCCACCAACGCGCTGTTCTACACGTCGCAACGCCTCCTGGTCTCCGCCGCCCTGATCGCCAATCCCCCGACCCCGCCGAGCAAGTCGACCAAGAAGGGGAGTACGACCACCACGACCGCCCCCCTCCAGGCGCCGACCATCGCCACGGTGAACTACACCACCCCGGCCCCGCCCGCCCTGGTGGCTCAGGGGCTCACCCTCGACCAGAATTCGACCCCGATGGGGACGATGACCCTGACCGGGAGCACTTCCCAGGCCTTCCAGCAGTCGCCGAATCCGTTGGGCCTCACCGCTGCCTCCCTGGAGGCGTATTTCGGGGGCATCCACTCCGCCGAACAGAACCGTTCCGATTGGTGGGCCGCCATCGCCCCCGGGGTGACGATGCCGAAACCCCTGCAAGGGGCCACCATCACCGGGCACGATTCACCCCTCAATGTGGCCATCGATTCGCAAGGGGGCGCTGTCTCCAGCGTTACCCTTACGAGTACTATTTCGGTCTCCGGCTCCGATGGAGGCACCTATGACCAGTCGGTCACCCTCGGCGTGGCGGGCCCGGTAGTCACGATTCGGCAATGGGGAATGACACATGAGTGAGAGAGGGAAAGTGCAGCGATCGCCACGTGGGCGCCACTCGCTCGGCGCCCACTCCGTGAGCGGCTACATTCCGGCGGCGATTGACGCCGCCGGGGAGGAGATCAATCCCTTCCGGGCGTCCTCGCGGCCCAACTCCAAGTTCCTGACGCTGCTCGCCTCGGCGGCCCTGGCCGTCGCCGACTGGTTGGAGCCCCTGACGTCCCGCCTGGTCTACGCCTCCCGGGTGGCGGCGGTGGCCTCCCTCGGCGTCGGGGACCTCCTCCGGCGTCGCCTGGGTACCGTCCTGGTCATCGCCGGCGCGGTCATCAGCCTCGGAGTCGGGGTGGTCCTGGGCGGGGCCGGCAATTCGGTCTCGGCTTCCCTCCCCGGCGTGCAGACCACCACCCACGGCACCACGGCCAAGGACTGGGGCGAGCTGAATTCCGCCTTGCCGGCGGGGACCACCGGGTCGTCTTCCGGGAAGAGCCAGGCCCCGAACACTCCGGCCTCGGCCGGAAGCGTCGTCGGCGGCGGGGCGCCCAACCTCCTGTCCGGCGCCAACACCAACGGCCCGCTGAACCCCGGCAACAACACCTCGTCCCATTCGAACTCCCCGTCGAACTCCGCGCCGGCATCCAGCGGTGGGAGCTCGACCCCGTCCAACTCCGGCGGCACTGTCACCGGGCCGACGACGACGACCACCAAGCCACCGTCAGGCGGCACCACCACCACTACCCATCCGCCGACGACGACCACTACCCATCCGCCGACCACCACCACGACCACCCCGCCGACCACCACCACCACCCAGGCGCCGCCGCCGACCACCACCACCACCACCCAGCCGTGCACAAACATTGAACATTTGCTGGGCCAATGCTGAGCGTTTAGCTCGCCGGGCTCCGGTTGATCCGCCGGTCGAGGTATAGGCGGCAGCTAGGCGGCAGGTAGGCGGAATCGAAGGTCCCGTTCTGGAATTGCCGCGTCGACCCAGGCCATCGCCGTCGGCCCGCGAGTCAGAGAAGTCCGTGACAGCTGTGTCACCTTGAACGCGACCACGTCACCGACCGGGCCAGCGTTGTGCGCCTCTACTCCGGGATGAAGTGGTCCGGTGCCTGGGAGATGTTGGCATAGGCACTGACAGTGGTTATATAACTACTAAGCGTGGTAATATAACGGGTGCGCCGCGAGCAGTAGGCAGGACGGCAGATGACACACCCATCAGGATGCAGCAGCACCATTCGGAATCGGGCACGAGCGTACAGGCTGGAGCGACCGATCCTTCGACCCGACCGGAACCGCTCGTGAAGGAAACCGGTCCCCGCTTCGAGGAGCCGTGGCCCGACGACGAAACGCAGCTGGTCATGGACGCGGTCCGGTCGGCCGTCCGCGGCACGGGAGCGGCCAGCGGCACGAGCGGGGCCATGGCCAATCCCCTGGCCGAGGCGGGTCGCCGGTGGGCCCGGGCCCATCAGTCGGCGTCGCTCATGCGCGCCCGGCTGAGTGCACTCGAGGCCTCGATGGACGCCGAGCTGGGCACCGCATCCGAAGCCGACCGGATCGCCTCCTACCGGGCATGGCGGACAGTCAGCGACGCCGCCACCTGGACGTCACTCACTCAGTTGGAAGCGGCTGCCCTCGTCGACCCGCTCACCGGGGTGGGCAACCGGCGGGCCCTCGATCTGATGCTCACCCGGGCCATGTCCGTCGCCCGCCGTGCCGGGTCCGAGTTGGTAGTGGCGGCGGTCGACCTCGACGGTTTGAAGCGCATCAACGATTCGCAGGGGCACGCCGAGGGCGACCGAACCCTCACTTCGCTGGTGAATGCCTTCGGTGAAGGGCTGCGGGCGTCCGACACCGTGTTCCGAACCGGCGGTGACGAGTTCGCGGTCGTCTTGCCGGGGATGGGATTGGGCGATGTCGACCCCCTCATGCACCGAATCTCCGCCGGCGGCACCCCGGGCTTCACCTGGGGGGCGGCGGCGCTAACGGCCGAGCATCAGCATCCGGCCGAGCTCCTCGACGCCGCCGATGTCGATCTCTATCGCCGTCGAGGAGTCGAGCGGGATGAGGTCCGTGGAGGAGTGGTCGGGGGTGCCGGTGCCGGTGCGGCCGGTGGCGTCGGTGGGGCCGCCCCCGTTGTGGGCCGGCGCCACCCGGACCGGTCGATCAAGCCCTGGGCCTCGCGACGGGCCAATGTGGCCGTGGCGGCTGTCCTGGTGGCCATCGCCGGCACCGTTGGCGCCGTGACCCCACTGTCACCGGCGAACCACGCGGCTCTCTCGCTGAAACACCCGGGTCGCCCGTCAGGATCATCCGGCGTGCCCGCGGTGACTCCGCCGACCACCACCCCGCCCGCTCCCACGCAGTCACCGGCTACGTCGACGACCCCGGTCGGACCGACGGCGACCCCCGTCACCCGCGGAGCCGGTTCGACCGGCATTCAGTTGGCCGCCGTGACCACACCCAGCCCGGGTTCCAGCGGCGTAGGAGCCACGACGCCGAACCCGGCAGCCAGTACCCCGCCCATCGCTCCTCCGCCCACCGCGGCTCCGCCTCCTACCGTTCCGCCCACCACGGTTCCAGCTTCCACGCCTCCATCCAACCGCCGGCCTACCGACACGCTTCCTCCCCAGGCCGCCGCCGCTCAGGCTGCCCACGACCCGGACGCCCATGTCGTCAACGAGGCCGCCACCGATCAGGGCACCCCCGAGGCGCCGGCCCAATTCCGGCCATCAACCGATCAAAATCGAGGCGGCGAGGTCGGATGTGTTCGGAGAGACCACTGAACCGGTACCGACCCGGTCCTGCCGCGCCACCCACCCGCCGCCGTTCGGTTGGGTCACCCCTTCGGTGAGCTCGACCGCCTGCTTAGCCGGGGGTTGGGGCCGAGCTCCGACTACCCCGTGAGAACACAGACGCCCTCACGCCTGGACGTCGATCCGGAGAAAGAGCCACCCCCCTCCGATGCTCCCGCTCGATGTCGAGCATCCGGAAGTCGCCAGAGCCAGGGCCGGCAGGTTGGCACAGGCTCCGGCGGTCCGTCCGCCCGACATACCGGATGGTATGAGGGGAATCGAGAGCCCGAAGGGGGGCAGCGCGCCGACGTTCGGTCAGTCCGGGAACGGGGAACCCGGAAGGTGCTAGGCACAGGAACGCCGACAGGGTGTGAGGTTCGAAGTCGCTCGGTTGGTTGCCGATGGTGCGCCAGGGTACCCGTCCGCCACCCAGATTCCCCATGCTCACCTCCCACGCGCGATCCCGTCGGCCTTGATGCCGATTGCCTCTCGTGGAGAGAACGTACTGGTGCCGTCAACCTGGCGAAATTGTCCAGGTCAGGATCAGATCGCAAGGTACGCACTGTCAGTGAGTTCCTCACTACGGCCGGTGATAACATCAAGTTATAGCGCCGCTTGGCCGATACATGTACCAGGTAGAACGCAAATGACACGGGCACAAGACGGCAGAAGTAGAATTTTGCAGCAGGCGGGGGCGGATTGTCGGCTGCGCCCGATCCCTCCAACTCACGGGGACCAGTGATGAACCAAGCCGTATCTCCGTTCGAGGAGCCGTGGCCGGACGACGAAATGCAGTCGGTGGTCGATGCGGTCCGGTCGGCCGTCGCCGCTCCGCGTTCCCACCCGTCGGGTGATTCGCAGAACGGGGCCAACGGTCTGTCGTGGGCGTCGAACGGCGACGGCGGCCCCATCGAGAATTCCCTGACCGACGCCGGGCGCCGGTGGGCGCAAGCCCATCAGTCGGCGTCGCTCATGCGCAGCCGACTCGACGAGATCGAAGCCGCGATGGATGCCGAGCTGGACACCGGAACCGAGGCCGATCGCGCCGCCTACCACCGGGCGTGGAGGATTGTCACCGACGCCGCCACCTGGACATCGCTGAACCAGTTGGAAGAGGCGGCGCTGCTCGATCCGCTCACCGGGGTCGGCAACCGGCGGGCCCTCGACCTGGCGCTCACCCGGGCCATGGCCGGCGCTCGCCGCACCGGTTCTGAGTTGGTGGTGGTGGCGGTCGACCTCGACGGCTTGAAGCGGATCAACGACTCGCGGGGGCACGCCGAGGGCGACCGTACCCTCACGTCACTGGTGGACGCCATCGGTGAAGGGTTGCGGACGTCGGACGCCGTGTTCAGGACCGGAGGTGACGAGTTCGCCATCGTCTTGCAGGGGATCGGGCTCAGTGAGATCGATCCGCTCATGCACCGGATCTCCGATGGCGGTACCCCGGAGTTCACCTGGGGCGCCGCCGCCTTCGGTGTCGAGCATCATCGGCCGTCGGAGCTCCTCGACGCCGCCGACACCGATCTCTACCGCCGACGCGGCGTGGACCGGGCCCTCCTCGGGGTCGGTACCGCGGCGGTTGGCGTCGGCCTGGTCGGAGCCGGAGCGGTGGCCGGAGCCGGAACCAGCGCAGTGGTGGATCTTCGCCGTCCCCATGGGTCGTTCGGAACCCGGATCTCGCGACGGGTCAGCGTCGGGGTCGCCGCCGGGCTGGTCGCCATCGGTGGAACCCTGGCCGGCGTGCTCACGTTGTCGCCCGGCCCCCAGGTCGCCAGTCCGCCCAGCCACTCGCACACAACGCGCCCCGGTACGGGTGGCACCTCGGCCACCACCACCCCGGGTGCATCGACGCCACCGGCGACCACACCGTCTACGGGCGCGGGGACCGGTGGGAGCACGTCGCCCTTCTCGCTGGCCACCCAGATCACCCCCAGCACGTCCGCCAACCCGACGACGGGCACGCCCTCTACCGCCGGCTCCTCGGGTACTACGGGTAATACCGGTAGCACCGGGCCCTCCGGCGGAACCCCGCCGACAACGACTCCCCCGGGTCAGACGGCTCCGACGACTCCGACCGGGACGGTCCCACCTTCCCAACCCTCGGGGGCCGTCTCTGGGCTGGTGGTCGGCTTGGAGACAACCGTGAACAGCACGGTGTTCGGCCTCGTCAGTGCGCTCGGGCTCGGCGGGCTGGTAGCGGTCCCCAAGAAATAGAGCGGCCGCTCAGACCGTCGGCTCGGTCACCCACCCGGTTCCCGGCACATAGCGCCGGACGATCCGGGCCGGGACCCCGACGATCACGCAATGATCCGGGAAGGATCCCCGCACCACTGAACCGGCCCCGACCACCACGTTGCGCCCGAGGGTCGTCCCGGGGAGGATCACCGCCCCGGTCCCGAGCCAGCTGCCCGACCCGATCCGCACCGGCCGGTCGGTGGGCATCTGGGAGTGGACCGGCTCGCCGGGGTCCTCGTAGCCGTGGTTCTGGTCGGTGATGTAGATGTAGGGACCGGTGTAGACGTCGTCGCCGATGTCGATGTTGAAATGGCCGACGATGTGGCTGCCGCGGCCGATCATGCACCGATCGCCGATCCGCACCACCGGGTCGGTGACCATCTTCTGGCCCGGGACCATCCCGGCTGACAGGCTCACGTAGGTCCCGATCAACGTGTGGTCCCCGATGTGGATCCACCGCTCGCCGAAGGTCGCCCCCGGCGGGAAGGCCACGTAGCTCCCGTCGCCGAAGGCGCCGAACCGGGCCGCCTTCGGGCTGGTGGGGCCGGTGGCCCCGTGGAGGGCCAGCCAGTCCCACCCGTACTGGATGGCGGAGTTGAGCCACCGCCGACGAACGCGAGCCCCGGGGTTGAGCCCGCACCGACGACCGCGTCCCGGCCAGACCCTCGATCGGCGTCAACCCCGGCGCTAACGGCCGGGCCAACCGATCGGCCGCATTCGGCGGAGGATCGGGCAACGGGAGGTGAGCGGCCACCCGGTGCACGCTACTCAATGCGCATACCATCACCGAGATGGGCAGCACCAGCCAACCCCACCAATCCACCCGGACCCGGGACACCCAGGGGCGGGTGGGGTTCGAGGCCGCCTCCGACGTCTACGAGCGGGGCCGCCCCGGCTACCAGCCGGACCTGGTGGCCGGCATCATCGACGGGGCCGGTATCCAACCGGGATCCCGGGTCCTCGACCTGGCCGCCGGCACCGGCAAGTTCACCCGGGAACTGCTCCCGTTCGGTGCCAACTGTGTGGCCATCGAGCCGTCGGCATCGATGCGGGAGATGCTCGCGCAAGTGGTCCCCGGGGTGCCGGTAATCGCCGGGGTCGGCGAGGCCATCCCGCTCCGGGCGAAGAGCATGGACGCGGTGGTGGTGGCCCAGGCCTTCCACTGGTTCGACCCGCCCGTGGCGCTGGCCGAGATCGCCCGGGTGTTGCGGCCCGGCGGGGTGCTGTCCCTGGTCTGGAACGAGCGGGACGAGCACGACCCGGTGATGATCGAGTTGAGCCGGATGACCCGGTGGGACCGGTGCATGCCCTACCCGGTGGGAATGGACTTCTCCCCGATCATCGGCGCCAGCCACCGGTTCGGGCCGGTCACCCGTTCCGAGTTCCACTTCACCCAGCCGCTCGACCGCCAGGCGCTGGTCGACCAGGTGGCCTCCCGCAGCTACGTCCGGGTGCTGCCCGACGACGAGCGGGCTGCCTTCCTGGCCGAGGTCGCCGCCTTCGCCGACACCCTCGAGGAGCCCATCGTGATGCCGTACAACACGCAGCTGTTCACCGCCGCGGTGCCGACCTGAACCGATTGCCTCCGGGAAGCCGCCCCGGTTCCGACACCCGCCTTGGTGCGGAGGGGCCGTCGGAGGTGCCGACCGGGAGTGAAAGTGGCATGATTTATGGTAGTGACCGCAGTATGCTGTGTGGCATGAGTCGTGAACGTATTTCCACCACGGTTGACCGGGATCGTCTCGTGCGCTGCCGCCGCCTGCTCGGCACCAGCGACAGCAAGCTCTTCGACCAGGCGCTCGCCGCCCTGCTCGACGAACTCGAAGGCGCCCGCGAGCGCCAGGCGCTTGGGGCCATGCCCTACGACGAGGATACCGACCTTGCCTGGGAAGCTCCCGAGGCTCCAAGCCTTCCCTACGACGGCGAGGTTCCCCAGGACGTGCAACGGCTCGCCGCCGCCCGTCGGCGAAAGGCCAAGGCGTGAAGGGGCTCGGGCACGGCCAAGTCTGGTGGGCGGATTTGGACAAGATCCGCCCCGTCGTCGTCATTACGCGAGCACGGGTGGCCCCATTGTTGCATCGGGTACTCGTCGCTCCCGTCACCAGCACGGTCCGGGGAATCGTCACCGAGGTCGCCCTGGGACCAGAGGAAGGTGTGCGAGCAGGGTCAGTGGCCAACCTGGACAACATCCAGCTCATACCCGTTGAATTGCTGTTGCGCGAGGCTGGCCGAGTCCCCACAACCCGGTGGCCGGAGTTCTGCTCTGCCACGGCCTCGATGATGGCCTGCTGAGGGTCGACGCTTTCCAGCTTCACCTCCGTTCCGTTAGACCGGTGGTCGTCGGGACTGGCGAGGTGTCCGGGACCAGTACCCTTCGCGACGAATAAGATCCGACCGCGGGGATTCGGCGCTCTTTGAACCGAATCCAATTTGGAGGTCTGTTTGCGCCCGAGAACCAAAGCTGTCGTTGGCTTTGTCGGGGTATCGCTTGGGTTCGCGATCGTTCTACCAATGATTGCCGGGGCTCAAGGAGTCGACCATTCAGCTGTGGCTATGGGATCGCCCCTGGCTGTCCAGAGAACGACGACTACTACCACCACGACCACGCTGCCGCCGACTACTACCACGCTGCCGCCACCGACTACCACCACGCCGCCGCCGCCCACTTCGACCACGCTGCCGCCGCCCACTTCGACCACGCTGCCGCCGTCCACCACGATCACGACCTCGACCACGGGCACGCCGCCTCTCACTACGACCACCACCGGGAAGGGGACCACACCCACGACCCTGCCGTCCCCGATTCCAACCACCATTCCGCCGCCGTTACCGGGCAACCCGCCCACGGCGACTACGACCGGCCAATTGAACGTCAGTCGTCCGTCGGGAACCCCGGGCTCACCCCTTACCGCCGCCGGGGAGGGCTGCGATCCCGGGGCGGCGGTCCTGTTGAGCTTGGGCGGACTGGAAGTCGGGCAGACGACCGCAGACCCGAGCGGTGCCTTCTCAGTTCCGCTCACCGTACCGAACATCGCGGTTGGCCAGTACCCAGTGGTGGCTCAGTGTGGCCCGACCCTGACGACCGTCCTGGGGGTGACGCTCCTCACAAACGCTGACCCCGACAGCCTGGCCTTCGTGATCCTGATCTTCTTCGTGCTGGCCGGCCTTCTCCTCCTACAGCTGATGCTCCGACGGGAAAAGGGAAATGAGTAGGAATACCCCATCATCCGGGTGGGCCCCTTTCTCTACTGGTCGCGAGTGGGCGCCTCAGGGTTGAGGGCTCACCTGGACCGAGTAGGCGGCGACCAGCGAGCTCGCCGGCGCCCAGATCCGGATCTCGATGCTGTCTCCGGACAGTTGAGCCTGCTGGGGCCCGATCGCGGCCTTCCAGGGGTAGATCCCGCCGAAAGGCTGCGGACCCAACGCATGGGAGAGGGTGAACGCCGCACTCACGGTGGTCGGGCCATTCGTCGCGACCAGCGTCTGTCGAGCCAGCAGCATGTCGGTCGTCAAGTCCCACACTTCGAAGTTGGCCGGGCCGGTGGTGGACAAGTTCGCCGAAGCCAGGTATTGACCGTTGGTCTCCGGCCAGTAGTCCCCGGAGACGACGTACCCGGTGGCGCCGGTGCTCCACGTACGCCAGTACCGTAACGGACCGTCGGTCACCGCCTTTCCAGCTGCGCCGGCGACCGTCCAGCCCGGAACCGGCGTATCGGGCCCGGCGTACAGTTGGATCTTCTTGGTGCCCTGCGGGAGGGTCCCACCGAAAGGCCCAGACCCCGCTGGCCGAGGCCACCAGGTGGGCACCAGGGAGCTCCGCCGCCAAACCGATGGCCGACTCGCTGTTGTTCACCCTGGCCGTCTCGAGACCGGCGTTGGGGAGAATGATGATCCAGACCCGCCGCTCGTTTATCGGGAAGACGCCGGGGTCCGCATTGACGATCGGGTAGACCGAGCGCCGTCCGGCGAAGGCACCCACCACCCCTTGTGACACGATGACCTCGTCGTCGGGCCCGATCTGTGCGTTCACGCCGGAAAGCACCGCGGCGCTGGCCGAGCTGACCCGGATCCAGTTTCCCGGAGTCGTGCCCGCCCAGACGACCGCCCAACCGACCACGTTGACCAGCAGGACGATGATGACCGCTGCCGGCAACCCTACGTAGCCACCGTGGGTGCGCCGCCACCAGGGAAGTGCAGATCATGACCGCCCCGAGCGCCACGAAGACGTAGACGCCGAGGCTCTGGAAGGCGGTGTTGAGGCTGAGGAACCGGGCTCCGGTAGCTTCCCTGTAAGCCATTCTCCAAGAGGATGACGGCCGGGATGGGGAGGGTCCAGCGGGTGGCGAGGCCGATGACGCCGGGCGGAGACAGGGCGCCGAAGAAGGCCAGTCTTCGCTGCCAGACGACGGAGAGCACCTTGGCCGGTTGGGTGACGACCAGCTTGAGGAAGGTCGGCAGTCCCAGCGGTTTGCCCTGCAGCCGGGCAGGGATCAGTTCGACATAGGTGTTCAGGATCGAGCCCTCGTTGAAGTGGAGGGCGGAGAGGAGGAAGAGATTCCCGAAACCGATGGCGGCCAGCGACGACCACCCGCGGCCATCGGCGCCAGTCGACGAGCAGGAGGGTCAGGGCCAGCGCCACCAGGTAGGTCGAGCCGATGTCCCCGCAGAGTGCGGTGAGCACGACCCAGATCCAGGCCCGGCGGCGATCGTGGAAGAAGTCGTAGGCGGCGAAGGTCAAGAAGAACACCGCGAAGGACTCGGTGTGGACATCGAAGGCGACCCCCCACCACATCAACGGGTTGAGCACGAGGAGCGCCACGCCGAACAGCGGGAGCGTCGACCGGGCCCACTGGGGCAGGGCGGAAGAGTGGAGTTCGACGACGTCGCACATCCACAGAAAGGCAATGAGCTCCGCCCCGACCACCGAGAGGTCCGCCATCCAGAGGATCGTCACTGTGTGCGGCCAGAGATCGAAGAGGAGGGCCAGCGGGATGAGGATGAACTGGCCGTGATCGTGCCAGACGACGATCCCGCGGCCGGTGATGAAGGGGTTGAAGTCGCCCCGACCGATCAGGTACAGAGCCTGGTGGTAGGTCGAAAAGTCCCAGGTGAGCGAGTACCGGCTGGCCAGCAGCACGCTCCAGACCAAGAAGCCGACCAGTTGCAGGCCGAGGGCGGCGATGCCGATGCACCGGATCCGGCCGATTCGGGCAACCAAGAATGCGGCGCTCGGGCTTGATGGGTGCCAAGCCGCTGCGTTGTTGTGTGTCGACGGTGACCGTGGAAACCGTGCTCACTCGGGTCCCCGGGGGAGCCGTGGCGAAACAGCCAGAGGTGCCCCCGCCCGACCGCCGGTGGGGGAGGTCCGATGCAGGGCAGCTTTCTCCGTGTCCCGGGCCCGAACCCCTCAGCAGAGCTGGGCCTTTGAAGAGTCGGCGTCTCACGTCGGCCATACGCGGTGTGGTAACCGGGGATATACTACGCCGCCAGAGCGAGTCTCTGCGGCCGTCTCTGGCTGGTTCTGCTGGCGTGAAGCGGAAGGGTTCGAGTGAGAAGCTCCTGTGGGGCGATCGTCTTAGTCGCAGCGCTTGGCCTCGTAGTTGGGACGACCACATCGTCTCCGGCTTCGGCCGCGGGATACACGCCGGTCCCGGTGCCACCGGCCGTCCCCACCCCTGGCCCTCCTACCGCGACCGGCACGCCGGTCCTTCCGACACCGACCCCCATTCCCCCCGTACCGGTGACTCCGCCGACGGTGACCGTGATCCGCCAGTTGACCGTCAGTAGTCCGTCGGGTACGCCGGGGGCATCCCTCACCGCCGCCGGGCAGGGCTGTGATCCGGGAGCGATCGTCGTCTTGAGCTTCGCCGGACAGGTGGTGGGGCAGACGACGGCCGACCAGAGCGGTGCCTTCTCGGCTCCGCTGACGGTGCCGAACCTCGCGGTGGGCCAGTACCCGGTGGTGGCCACCTGTGGCCCAACCCTGACCACCCTCCTCGGCGTAACCCTGCTCACGAACGCTGACCCCGACAGCCTGGCCTTCGTGATCCTGATCTTCTTCGTGCTGGCCGGTCTGCTTCTCCTGCAGCTGATGCTCCGGCGAGGAAAGCGCGTATGAACCGGGATTCTTCGTTGCCTGATCGAGGCTGGCACCCGGGACGGCGCCTGGCGGTCGGTTTCGCCCTCGCCCTTCTATTGGTGATGTCGGTCGAGACCGCGACGCCGGCGGGAGCTTCCACCGGCGTCACCCTCACCGGACGCATCAACGGCCAGTCTCTGGCTGGTTCTTCCCAGTCCAACCCGGTCCGGCTCTACCCGTTGCGACCGGCCACCATCGCGGTGACCGTCCAGAACAACTCGTCGGCAACCGTCCATGTGGCCACCGTCCGCCTCGGAGGCGTGGTGATGGGTCTGACCTTCTTCGCCTTCGACAACTCCGTGGCGTTTGCGGTATCCCCGCACAGTACGGTGACCAACCGGTACTCCATCCCCCTCGTCGGCCTCAATGGCCAGGCCACCGGTCTCATCCAAGGATCGCTGTCGGTCCTGAACCCCGGCCAACAGGTAGTGGCTTCCCAGGGCATGGTGGTGGACGTCCGCGGATCGCTTGCCTCCGTCTACGGCGTGTTCGGTCTGGCGGTCGCGCTGCTGACGTTGCTGGCCTTTGTTCTGGTTCTCCTGGAGCTGGCCCGTCATCGGCTCCATTCCAACCGGTTCCGGCGCGGCTTGTACTTCGTGGTTCCCGGTTTAGGGGTGGGTCTCGTCCTGGTGTTCACGCTGTCGGCCACCCGGGTCTTCGTTCCCTCCGTAAGCCACTGGGTACCGCTGATCGTGTTCAGCGCCGTCATCCTGTTCGTGGTCGGCTTCCTGACGCCTGACCCGGGCATTGATGATGATGATGAGGACCTGGCCTTGGCGTTGACAGGCGCGACGCCGGCGTCAGTTGGCTCGACCCCCGCCGGCGCGCCCGGCGCCTGCTGCGACCCGGGCTCCGGCGACGCCTCCCCGAAGACCGGGCGCCGAAGACCGCGGCCCCGTCCACCGGGGCGCCGAAGACCGCGGCCCCGTCCACCGGGGCGCCGAAGACCGCGGGCCCGTCCACCGGGGCGCCGAAGACCGCGGGCCCATCAGCTGGAGCACCGAAGACTGCGGGCCCGTCCAACGGGGCACCCAAGACCGCGGCCCCGTCCACCGGGGCGCCGAAGACCGCGGGCCCGGCTTCGGAATCCCCGGCGACGGCGAAGGGGGACCGTAAGCCGGCTCCTCCGACGGTGGCGGCACCGAACCCGTCCACCACACCGGGTCCCTCCGCTCCTTCTCGGGACGCGCCATCCGCCGGGACCGGCGAAGCATCCTGACCCATGACCTCCAACATCAACGCGATCGCCGCCGCCCTCCCGAACTATCAGGTCGACGGGGAACTTGGCCGCGGTGGCTTCGGGATTGTCTACGCCGGACGGCACCTGCGCCTGGACCGGCCGGTCGCCATCAAGGAGCTTCCAAGTTGGCTAGTTGACAACGCCGAGGTCCAGGCTCGTTTCGTGATCGAGGCCCGGGTGCTGGCGTCCTTGGACCATCCCCACATCGTGCCGGTCTACGACTATGTCGAGCAGGGGGGGCTGTGCCTGCTGGTCATGGAGAGCCTTGGTGGCGGGACGGTCTGGGAGCGGTTCCAAGAGCAGGGCATCAGCTACGAGCAGGCCTGCGCCATCACGGCCGCCGCCGCCGCCGCCCTGCATCACGCCCACGAGAACGGAGTCCTCCACCGGGACGTCAAACCGGAGAACCTGCTGTTCTCCTCGGCCCAGCACCTCAAGCTGACGGACTTTGGGATTGCCAAGGTGGTGGGAGGGAACGACGCCCTGGTGACGGGTTCAGGCGGCATCCTCGGCACTCCTGCCTACATGGCCCCGGAGCAGGCCGAAGGTGGGGAGTTGACCCCTGCGGTGGACGTGTACGCAGCCGGCGTCATGCTCTACGAGCTGTTGTCCGGCCGCCTCCCGTTCTCGGAGGATGGCGGCGGGCTGGCCATCGTCTACCGACACGTCCACGACGATCCCGTCCGCCTGGAGGACGCCGCACCGGCCGTCCCCACCCGGCTGGCCGAGGTGGTCATGCGAGCGTTGGCCCGCTCCCAGACCGAACGGTATGCCACTGCCGAGGAATTCGGCGTTGCGGTCGGCGAGGCGGCTTCGGCTGCATTTGGCGCCGGCTGGTTCTCACGGACCGGAGTCCCGGTGCTGGCGGCGGGACGCATCCAGAGCAGCCTCGAGGTCCCGATCGCCCCCGGGGCATCGGCCGCGTCCGAGGCACCCTCTACCCCCTTGGCATCGGCGGCCAGCGGCGGGTCCGGGAGCCGCCACCCCGAGACGATTCGAGTGTCGGGAGAGCCGGGCCAGGGCGGAGGGAATGGACCGGCTTCGGACACCCGCCGGACGTGGCCGTCATCCGCCCGAGAGTGACCGACCACGTGGGCGGTGCGTCGCCCGACCACCCGGGCGGCGACTCACCCGACTACGAGCCACCGGTCCCAGTGCGCCAGGTCCTCGACCTCCCTCCACGGCCCTGGGTCCTGTCGCTTCTCGTGGTCGGTTTGAGCGTCCTGGTGGTGGTGGCGGCGTTCCTTGGCTGGGGGTCCGCCACCCATTCGCGGTCTCTTCCCGCCGGCGCCACGGTCTCCGTGGCCGGGCACGACGTCACCAACGGAGGCAACGTCAAACTCAACGTGGACAACCCGGTACCGGTTGTGATCACTGGCGTCCCCGGGGCGGCGAGCGCCAGCATCAAGCTCACCGTTCTTGGCGCTGAGATCGCCAACTCCGCCGCCGGACCGCTGACCGCCATCACCGGCGGACTGTCGGGCAGTCTCCACCTCACCACCGTGCTTGCCTCCCCCCGTTACCTCATCCCGGGCAAGGTCGACGCCACTCTTCAACTGGTCGGATCAAACGGCGCCCCGGCCGGTAGCCAGCAGTTCACCATGTCCCCTACCGGGGTCGGCTTTGCCACGGTCCCCGGCGTCGTTGTCATCGTCCTGATCCTGTTTGTCGGCGCCAACCTCGAGGCGCTGTTCAGATCGCTGCGACGGAACGGCCGGTGGCGGACGAGCTCGGGGATCCGCCTCGCCATCGTCGGAGCGCTGGGCGGCGTGACGTTCGTCGGTTTGGCCTGGGTGCTGGGGAAAGCCGCGCCGGCCGTCGACTCGCTGGTGATCTGTGGGCTGCTGGGAGCGGCCGCTGCCGTTCTGATGGGGCTGTCCACCGCTCGCAGCGGTCAGCGGTCCCGTGCCCGCCGGATCGCCCGCCAGCAAGGACTGTTGGTTGGGCGGCGGTAGCCATCCCCTGAAGATGGGCAGCCAGGGTCGCTGATCGAGGCGGCCATGAACGGGTCCCGATGGGTCTGGTGACGATGGCGTCTGGTACTCGGCGGCGAGGTTGCCGAGGGACGAGCGGCGAGCGGGAGACGTGAGTAGCCATTGACCCGCCGGATGGCGCGACTGGATGGGCTGGAAGTAATGCCGGTGCCACTGGTAGACGGAGGCGAGGTCGGCGTGGTGGAGAAGCCAACGGTTGAAGGTCGGCACCCAGTACTGGTGGATGGAGACGTAGATGGAGGTCGTAGATGTAGATCGCCAGTCGATTGACACGGAGAGGTTCGGGTCCGGACATTTCAAATGCCCCGTCGGCGTTGTGGCGATCCGCGAGAGTGTTGCGGGCCTCGTGTGGGTTCCATCAGCCCATAGACGATGGCTGTTCACAGGTAGTGTGACAGTTGTGAGTTTCCGACCTACGGTCCGTCAAGATCCGGGATCGATAGCCGAAATCGATTTAGCGGTCGAGTGCGCGGGCACAGTGTGCAAATGTGAGGACTCGCTGAATTCCCGGATCAACCGGACCAATCGAAGGGCCGCGAGGGAGTCGACATGGAACGTCAAGCCCGTTCGAAGGTGAAGTTTGTTCGACGAGGGCTCATCTTTCTGCTTCCGGCGCTTGTAATCGCCGGCCTGACCGCGCCGTTCATCGGTCAGGAAGTCGCGTCGGCGGGCCCCGTCCCGACCGTCACCAGCGTCGTCCCAGGTACCGGCCCGACGACGGGCGGCACCTCGGTGTCGGTGAACGGCACCGGCCTCACCGGCGCCACTTCGGTCACGTTCGGTGCCAACCCGGCCACCATCGGGAGTTGTACCGCGACGCAGTGCTCGGTGACCTCACCGGCCGGCCTGGCCGGCCCCTTCGATGTGATCGTCACCACCCCCTCGGGGACCTCGCTTCCCACCCCCCGTTTGACGAGTTCACCTGATTTTATTCCGGCACCCACGGTCACCGGCATCAACCCGACGGGCGGGCTCTTCACCGGGGGGACTCCGGTCACCATCACCGGCACCGGCCTAGTTCCGCCAATCTCCGTCCAATTCGGCGTCACCGCCGCCCCGGGCTTCAGCTGTACGGCCGCCACCTCGTGTTCGGGCAACTCCCCGGCCGGCACCCCTGGAGCCACGGTGAACGTGACCGTCACCACACTCGGAGGAACCTCGCTCACCAGCCCGGCTGACCAGTTCACCTATGGGGTTCTCGTCCCGTCGCCCTCCGTCTCCTCGGTCAGCCCGAATAGCGGGCCCTCGAGTGGTGGGACGGTCGTCACCATCACCGGGGCCGGCTTCACCGGGGCCACCGAGGTCGACTTTGGGGACCCACCGGCCACCAACGTGAGCTGCAGCTCGACCTCCTGCACCGCCACCTCCCCACCGGGGACCGGCACGGTGGCGGTGACGGTGAAGGGCCCGGGGGCACCAGCGTGCTGTCCCCAGCTGACCAGTTCACCTACACCGGAGGCCCGACACCACCGATCCCGCCGTCCGGCAACGGCTACTGGCTGGTCGCCTCCGACGGGGGGATCTTCGCCTTCGGGGGCTCCCAGTTCTTCGGCTCGACCGGGGCCCAGAAGCTCAACCGGCCGATCGTCGGCATGGCTTCGACCCCCGACGGTCAGGGCTACTGGCTGGTCGCCTCTGACGGGGGGATCTTCAGCTTCGGCGACGCCGGGTTCTTCGGCTCCACCGGGGCGATGACCCTGAACAAGCCGGTCGTGGGCATGGACTTCAGCTCCGGAGGCCAGGGCTACTGGCTGGTGGCCTCCGACGGTGGCATCTTCAGCTTCGGGAACGCCAAGTTCTTCGGCTCCACCGGGGCGATGAAGCTGAACAATCCCATCGTGGGCATGGTGTCGACCCCCGACGGCGGGGGCTACTGGCTGGTCGCCAGTGACGGTGGCATCTTCGCCTTCGGGGACGCCGGCTACTTCGGCTCCACCGGGGCCCAGCACCTCAACCAGCCGATCGTGGCCATGGCCTCGACCCCCGACGGTGGGGGCTACTGGCTGGTCGCCTCCGACGGTGGCATCTTCAGCTTCGGTGACGCCGCCTTCTTCGGCTCCACCGGGCGCCCAGACCCTGAACAAGCCGGTCGTGGGGATGGCCTCGACCCCCGACGGTCAGGGCTACTGGCTGGTCGCCTCCGACGGCGGCATCTTCAGCTTCGGCGACGCCCCGTACATGGGATCGACCGGAGCCCAGAAGCTGAACCAGCCGATCGTGGGGATGACCACCCTGTTCTGAGCGGGCCGCCATTCGCCGCTATAAGGGAGGTCATGGGTTACTGTGGCGACGCGGACTGTTCTCCGCTGCCAATATGCAAGGACCCCCACCCATGGGAATTCAACAATCGGACCCACTACCGGCGGACTTGGAGTAGGTCTGTGAGGAGATTGTCCGCGGCGGCGGTGGCTGCCGTGTTGGTCGGCGGCGCCCTGACCGTGGTCGGTGGGGTTCCGCAGAGTGCGGCCGCCGGCGGCGCCTACCTTGTACGTGGCCAACCGAGGCAAGCAACTCCATCACCGAGTACGCCCCCGGGGCCAATGGCAACCTCGCCCCGGTCGCCACCATCTCGGGACCTCGGGCTCAATCACCCTGGTCCCTGGTTCTCGACACTTCGGACGACCTTTGGGTGTCCAATTTCGGCGGCAATACCATCACCGAGTACGCCCCCGGCGCCACCGGCAACGCCGCCCCCGATCGCCACCATCTCCGGGACTCTCTCGACTCTCCGACCGGCCTGGCGATCGACCGCTCGGGAGACGTGTTTGTAGGGAACGTTGGCAACAACACCATCACCGAGTACGCCCCGGGGGCCAGCGGAAACGTCGCCCCGATCGCCACCATCGTGAATGGAGTTACCGGGCCCAATCTCTGTCCCCTATGGCCTGGCTATTGACGCCTCGGGGAACCTGTTTGTCGCGAACTTCGGGACGAGCACCATCACCGAGTACGCCCCGGCGCCACCGGCAATGTCGCCCCGATCGCCACCATCTGCGTCGGGAGCTCCGGCCTCAGTGGCCCGGTAGCCATTATCGTTCAACGCCTCGGGGAACCTGTTTGTCTTGAACTACGCCAGCAGCACCATCACCGAGTACGCCCCGGGGGCCAGCGGCAATGTCGCCCCGATCGCCACCATCTTGCCGGGCACCCTCCGGGCTCTCATGACGCCGCTTGGTCTGGTTGTCGACCCCGCCGGGAACCTGTTCGTGGGCAACTGGGGCGCCAATACGGTGCCTGAGTTCGCCGCCGGGGGCCAACGGCAACGTCGCCCTCGATCACCACACCAGGGTGCACCGGGCTCAACCAGGCCGACGGGTGTCGCCGTCGAGGGCACCTTCGAGGGCCCCGCCCCCGCCGCCCCGCCCTCGGTCTCCTCGGTCAACCCGAATACCGGACCGTCCAGTGGTGGGACGGTCGTCACCATCACCGGGTCCGGCTTTACCGGGGCCACCGGGGTCGACTTCGGGGACCCGCCGGCCACCAACGTGAGCTGCAGCTCGAACTCGTGCACGGCCACCTCTCCGCCGGGGACCGGCACGGTGGCGGTGACGGTGACGGGCCCAGGCGGCACCAGCGTGCTGTCCCCCCGTGACCAGTTCACCTACACCGGAGGCCCGAACCCGCCACCGCCGACCCCGCCGGTGAGCGGCAACGGCTACTGGCTGGTCGCCTCCGACGGGGGGATCTTCAGCTTCGGCGGCTCCCAGTTCTTCGGCTCGACCGGGGCCCAGAAGCTGAACCGGCCGATCGTCGGCATGGCCTCGACCCCTGACGGTCAGGGCTACTGGCTGGTCGCCTCCGACGGGGGGATCTTCGCCTTCGGGGACGCCGGCTTCTTCGGCTCCACCGGGGCGATGACCCTGAACAAGCCGGTGGTGGGCATGGACTTCAGCTCCGGGGGCCAGGGCTATTGGCTGGTCGCCTCCGACGGTGGCATCTTCAGCTTCGGCAACGCCAAGTTCTTCGGGTCCACCGGCGCCCAGAAGCTGAACAATCCCATCGTGGGGATGGTGTCGACCCCCGACGGCGGGGGCTACTGGCTGGTGGCCTCCGACGGGGGCATCTTCGCCTTCGGGGATGCCGGCTACTTCGGATCCACCGGGGCCCAGCACCTCAACCAGCCGATCGTGGCCATGGCCTCGACCCCCGACGGACAGGGCTACTGGCTGGTGGCCGCCGACGGCGGCATCTTTAGCTTCGGTGACGCTTCCTTCTTCGGATCGACCGGAGCCCAGAAGCTGAACAAGCCGATCGTGGGGATGGCGTCGACCCCCGACGGGCAGGGCTACTGGCTGGTCGCCTCCGACGGCGGCGTCTTCAGCTTCGGTGACGCCCCGTTCATGGGATCGACCGGCGGCCAGAAGCTGAACCAGCCGATCGTTGGGATGACCACTCTGTTCTGAGCGGGCCGACTGACAGGGGCCCGAGGGAGATCAGGGATTACGGCGCGATCCGGTGGTATTGGTTGAATCCAGCTATGAGCTTGGATGCGGGGTGGCCGAGACAAATGAGGCAACGCACCGGAACACCCGGAGTGTTCTAAGCGGTCAACCCTCGATTCGCCCGTATTCCGGGTTCTGTCCGACCTTCCGCACTACCATCTCGTTGCAGTCGCCTGAAAGGCGAGGGCACCGCTCGGGTCACGGACGCCTTCGTGTGCGTCCCAATCAGTCGATAGGAGCGCAAGCATCATGCAGAATTCCAAATGGAATCGGGATGTCCGAAGATTCCTGCGAGCAGGCGATGCCATCGTGAGCGTACGACCAACGGGAACAAAAGTGTGGCTGGGCTCTCCACTGGTGGCGTTGGCATTGTCGGCTGGATTGGTTCTCGGGATCGCCGGTCTGGCAAGTGCGACGGGCAGGGCCCCCAGAGTCCTGCCCTCGGTCTCCTCGGTCAACCCGAATGGCGGGCCCTCGAGTGGGGGGACGGTCGTCACCATCACCGGGACCGGCTTCGCCGGGGCCACCGAGGTCGACTTTGGTGGCCAACCGGCCACCAACGTGACCTGCAGCTCGAACTCCTGCACGGCCACCTCCCCGCCGGGGACCGGCACGGTAGCGGTGACGGTCAAGGGCATCGGCGGCACCAGCGTGCTCTCCCCCCGTGACCAGTTCACGTACACCGCCGGCCCGACTCCGCCGAACCCACCGGCGAGCGGCAACGGCTACTGGCTGGTCGCCTCGGACGGGGGCATCTTCGCCTTCGGGGGCTCCCAGTTCTTCGGCTCCACCGGGGCCCAGAAACTGAACCGTCCGATCGTCGGCATGGCGTCGACCCCTGACGGTCAGGGCTACTGGCTGGTCGCTTCCGACGGGGGCATCTTCAGCTTCGGGGACGCCGGGTTCTTCGGCTCCACCGGGGCGATGACCCTGAACAAGCCGGTCGTGGGCATGGACTTCAGCTCCGGGGGCGGTGGCTATTGGCTGGTCGCCTCCGACGGGGGCATCTTCAGCTTCGGGAATGCCCAGTTCTTCGGCTCCACCGGCGGCCAGAAGCTGAACAATCCCATCGTGGGGATGGTGTCCACCCCCGACGGCGGTGGCTACTGGCTGGTCGCCTCCGACGGGGGGATCTTCGCCTTTGGGGATGCCGGCTACTTCGGATCCACCGGGGCCCAGCACCTCAACCAGCCGATCGTGGCCATGGCCTCGACCCCCGACGGACAGGGCTACTGGTTGGTGGCGGCCGACGGCGGCATCTTTAGCTTCGGTGACGCTTCCTTCTTCGGATCGACCGGAGCCCAGAAGCTGAACAAGCCGATCGTCGGGATGGCGTCGACCCCCGACGGGCAGGGCTACTGGCTGGTCGCCTCCGACGGCGGCGTCTTCAGCTTTGGTGACGCCCCGTTCATGGGATCGACCGGAGCCCAGAAGCTGAACCAGCCGATCGTTGGGATGACCACCCTCTTCTGAGCGGGCCGGGTGCCAACTGGCCGCGGTCATTTCGGGTCAGTTGGCGCGTGGTCGCTCAGGGGCGGCGCTCGGCCGGACTCGGTCTAACCCAGGGAATCGATCCGGTCGGCGAGCTCGGCCGCGGTGGCCGGGCGCTTCTCCGGCTCCGGATCGAGGCAGGCGCTTACCACGTCCCGGTCCTCGGGGCTGAGCCGCTCACTGATCACCGGGCTGGTGGTGAGTACCTTGCGGATGATCAACAACGGATCGCTGCTGGACAGCTCCCCGTAGACGCTCTCGCCGCTCAGTGCCCAGTGGAGCGTGACCCCGAGGGACCATATGTCGGACGCCCGGGACCCGGGCCGACCCTGGAGCAGGCCGGGATCCATGTACTCGACCGAGCCGACCGGGCCCATCGAGGTGACCTGCTGGCCGGGGGCCAGCAGCTGGGCGAGTCCGAGGTCCGAGAGCTTGGCCCCGTCCTCGGTGAGGAGAATGTTCATCGGCTTGATCCCACGGTGCACGATGCCCACCTCGTGAAGGGCATCGGCGGCCCGGGAGGCGTGACCGACGGCTCGCAATGTCTCGGGGCGGGAGAGCGGGCGGGACGGATTGCCCAGCGACCCCAGCGGGAAGTACTCCATGGCGTAGTAGAACCGCTCGCCGTCCTGTCCGGCGTCGAGCAGGCGGACCAGGAACGGCGACGGCGCACTGGCGAAGGCCCGGAGCTCCCGGCTGATACGTCGCAGCGCGTCATCGGTGCTGGGTGCCGCCAGCACCTTGACGGCAACATACTCCGAGTCCTCCCCCAACCGCGATGGCGGAGCGGCCAGAAAGAACTGTCCATGGTTTCCCTCGCCCAGCGACTCGGTCAATCGATAGTCAGCAATCTCGTCCATGCCGTCCCTTCGGAAGAGAGATATCGCCTGACCGAGCGCCGACTGGCGTAAGGGCGCTCGGTTTCCGGCCAACTCGAGGCGGCGGCCGCCAGGGGGCCACACCGGGGAAATGACGACCGATCGACAGCACCATTGTTCCCCCCAACGTCCAAGCCCTGCGCCGACCGCTTTCTTTTTGGCCGCCGATGGAATATCTTGCCGTCCAAGTTTCCAAATAGCAAGGTGGACTGCGTGCACCCGACAACCCCGGACGAGCTCGTGGCGGTGGTGTTGCTGGATGTCGCAGTCATCGTGCTGGCGGCCCGCGGCATGGGGATCCTGGCTCGTCGGGTCGGCCAACCGGCCGTGGTCGGCGAGATCGTGGCCGGGGTGGTGCTGGGCCCCAGCCTGCTCGGGCAAATTCCGGGGGATCCCTCCCTGGGGCTCTTCCCCCTCGTCGTTCGGCCGTACCTGAACGTGGTGGCCCAGATCGGGCTGGTCATCTTCATGTTCATCGTGGGGCTCGAGCTGGACCTGACCCTGGTTCGCGGTCGCGAGCGAATCGCATCGGTCATCTCCGTCTGCTCTGTCGTCCTCCCCTTCGGTCTCGGTATCATCCTCGCCCGGATCATCTACCACCAACACCAACATGTGGCCGGAAAGGTCGTGTCATTCTGGCCGTTCGCACTCTTTATCGGGGTGTCGATGTCCATCACCGCGTTTCCGGTGCTGGCCCGGATGTTGAGCGAACGGGGCATGCAGCGCATCGAGATCGGGGCGATCGCGTTGGCCTGCGCCTCGGTGGATGACGTTCTGGCCTGGTCGACCCTGGCGGTGGTGGTGGCGGTGGCCAGCTCCGGTGGCGCCGGCCAGGCGCCGAAGCTGCTGGGGGAGGCGATCGCCTTCGTCCTGGTGATGTTCCTTCTGGTCAGGCCCCTGCTGCGCCAGCTGGCGGCCGCCTACCGGCGCGCCGGCCGGCTGACGCCCAACATCCTGGCCATCGTGGTCGCCGGATTCCTGGGTTCGGCGTTCGTCACCGGGTGGATCGGCCTCCACGTCATCTTCGGTGCCTTCCTCTTCGGGGTGGCCATGACCCGCGAAGACACCGCGCCGATGTTCCGGGAGATCCTCGAGCGCCTCGAGCAGGTCAGCGTGTTGCTGTTGCTGCCGGTCTTCTTCGTGGTGACCGGATTGGGAGTCAACGTCACCAAGCTCGGCCCTGACGGAGTACTGGTGTTGTTGGCGGTGCTGGTGGTGGCGATCACCGGCAAGTTCGTCGGCGCCGCCGGCGCCGCCCGCCTCCAGGGGCTGAACGGGCGGAAGGCCCGCGCCCTCGGCGTCCTCATGAACAATCGGGGGCTCACCGAACTGGTCATTCTGACCGTGGGCGTCAGCCTTGGCGTCCTCGATCAGTCGCTGTTCACCATCCTGGTGCTCATGGCCATCGTCACCACCATCCTGACCGGGCCGCTCCTCAAATTGGTCTACCCCTCCGACGTGCTCGAGCGGGAGATCATCGACGCCGAACGAGCCAGTCTCGGCCTGGTCGACGCCTACCGGGTGGTGGTCGCCATCGACGAGCCGGGTTCCGACAACGGCCTCATCGACGTCGGAGCGGCCCTCCTCGCCGACGAGTCGCCGGCCGAACTGGTGTTGAGCCGCTTCATCGAGTCCGGCCGGCCCCTCGAAGTGGCGAGCGGGCTCACGCTCGACTTCGCCCAGGTCGCCTCGGGCCTCGCCGAGATGCAGTCGTTGGCCAAGCGCCTCCAGTCCGACGGCGTGCCGGCGGTGGTGCGGTCTCAGGCGACCGGAGACCGGGTGCAGTCGCTGCTCACCCAGGCCGAAGCCATCGGCAGCGATGTACTGTTGGTGCCGGCCGACCTCCAGTCCCGGGCCTCCCCGACTGCCGCGGATCGCCTGGCCCGTGAGTCCACCACCACTGTGGCGCTGTGGAGCAACCCGGAGGGAGTCGGAGTCCGACACGGCCAGGTCGTGGCGGTACGGATGGGTCCGGGGGTCGACGGCGACGTGGCCTTGGAGTTCGCCATTCGGGTCGCCGACGGGATCGGCGGGAAACTCGTTTTGGCGACCAACGATCGCCGCCAGGGCCGCCGACTGGAGCACCTGGCCCGCACCCTGACTGAGGGGGGACTGAGCGCCGAGATACAAGACGGTGGCGAGTCCGGATCGCCGGATTCGAGCGGAGGACCGGTGCTGACCTTCGCCGAGCGCGTCCTGGCTGCGGGCGGAGACCGGCGACCTCGGAGCCGCGACCCGCGACCTGGCGGAGACCACCGGGGGCCCGGTTCTGTTGGTCCAAGCCGGCCGGGGCGAGAGCGACGAGGGCCTCACCCACCAGTTGTCCCGTCTCCAGGCAAAGCACGCCAGTTTGGGCAAGACTGCCGGGAACGGCGGAGACGAAGTCGCCGGCCCGATGCCATCGGGTGTCATCGCCGAAACCACGGGATTGCCTGAACCCACGGAAGGGGGAACATGAGCAGCGAGGGCAGCATGAAGGCGCGGGAGACGATCGCGGTACCCGGACAGGTCGGCACCACCGTCGCCGAACCTGATGCGGTGGAGCCGTCCGGTCGTGGCGATCTCACCGACGAGCTCATCGCCACCGACATTTGGACCGATCAGATGGTATCGGCGGCTGGTATCCCTATCCGAGACGTGGAGTACGTATCCGTGGGCGGCGGCATCGGCTCGTTCGTCACCGTCGACTACCTCCGCATCTGCGGCGTGGCCCCCGAACGCATGAAGGTGCTCACCCAACTCGACTATCCCTGGCAGACCTACGAGTACCTCACCCAGGTGTCGCAGATTCCCGCCGGGGAGCGATTGCGGTCGGACTCGGCCTCCCGCCCGGACTGCATCTGGGGGTTCCCCTCCTATGCGTTCGCCGAGGCCTTCCGGGCCAAGAGCGTAAGTGATTTCATCGCCCCGCTCTTCCAGGTGCTCACCGAGCCCATCTTCACCGACTACTACACCCCCAAGGCCGGCCAAGTCTTCACCATGTTGCGCCGGGAGTCGGATCGGATCGGCTACGACCAGATGGTGGACACCGGTCTGGTTCGCATGGTGCGCCGCCGCGCCGGTGGTGGTTACTTCACCATCCTCACCCCTCCGGCCGGCACCTCGCCGACCAAGCGGATCGCCTACCGCAGTCGATTCGTGCACGTCGCGGTGGGCTATCCGGGATTGAAGTTCCTCCCCGACCTCCAGGCATACCGGACGCAGTACAACGACTATCAACACGTCATCAACGCCTACGAACCGCACGAGAACGTCTACCAGGAGCTCCGGCACCGGCAAGGGACGGTGGTGCTGCGGGGGGGCGGCATCGTGGCCTCCCGCATCCTCCAACGGCTCATCGACGACCGGGACTACCACGGCGCCCAGACCAACATCATCCATCTGTTCCGCACCTACATCACCGGGTCACACGGCCCCAGTGCCTTCATGCGCCGCAAAGGCGGGAACGGGTGGGCCTATCAGGGGTTCAACTACCCCAAGGCGGTCTGGGGCGGCCAGTTCAAGTCGCGGATGCGCCGACTGGAGGGGGAGGAGCGGGCCGCCCTGTACAAGACGATCGGCGGAACCAACACTCCCCACCGGAAACTGTGGATACAGCAACTCGCCCGGGGGCGAAAGGAAGGCTGGTACAAGACCATGATCGGCGAGGTCGAGTCGGTGATGCCCGGGCAGCCGACCGGCACCGTCACCCGGATCAAGACTTCTGAGGGCCTGCTGGAAGTCAAGGCCGACTACATCATCGACGGGACCGGGCTCGAAGCCGGCATCGAGGAACATCGTTTGCTGGCCGACCTGCTCGACCATGGTGGAGCCGGCCGCAATCCGATCGGCCGGCTCGACGTCGAGAGAAGCTTCGAGGTTCGGGGCACCCGCAGCGAGAACGGCCGGATGTACGCGTCCGGCGCCTCCACCCTGGGTGGCTACTTCCCGGGGGTGGACACGTTCCTCGGCTTGCAGATCGCCGGCCAGGAGATCGCCGACGACCTGATCAGTCAGGGCTTCGCCAAGCGACTGGGTCCGCTACGGTCGACCCGGCAGTGGCTGCGCTGGGCCCGGAACAAGAAGATCTGAGGAGGGGACACCCATGGTTCCTACATTGGCCGGCCGCATTCAGACCCGGATTTTCTCCCTGGTCGTCGTCGGTGGGTTGTGGTTGCTGATCATCTCCCCGTTCCTTCCCCAGACGGCGTCGGTCAGCCAGAAGTACCAAGCGACCTTCCTGGTGCTCGGCCTGGTCATCGGGGTCGGCATCGTCTGGGAGCTGATCTACCACGGGCTCCAGCAATTCCGGTGGGAGAAGGACTGGCCGGCCCTCTTCACCCTGGTGCTGGCCATCCCCGAGGGAATCGTCGTGTGGGTGCTCCTCAAGGCGCTCCCCCACAGCCTGGTCAAGCCGAACGGCGCCTCCTACATCATCGCCTTCGCCACCGTCTGGCTGGTGGTGTGGATGTTCTTGAACGGGCCGATGCGGGTGCCGGCCATCCATTGGCGCTTCCGGGGCGGGCGCGTCATCTAAACGCCTCGGAGGAGGAGAACACCACCGTGAATATTGCCGATCTGCAGTTGCGGGTACACCCCGGAGAGGGGCTGGTGGCCCACCTGGGTGGGGCCGTCGTCGTGCTACCGGAGACGTCCTCAACACCCGCGTTCGACGACGAGCTCCTGGCCCTGGTGGCCGAGGCCGGCGACGCCTATGGGCCGCTGCCGGGGCGGAAGCTCATCCGCAAACTGGCCGGCCTGGTGACCAGCGCCGAGCCGGACGAGGTGGGCTCGTTCGCGGTGGCGGCCGCGTCCGAGGAAGGGCTGGCCCTGATGCTCTGCGGCTCCATGGATCTCCTCCTGGCCGAACCCGGCCACGACGACGTGGTGCTGTCGGGGCGGGACGTGGCCACCTGGGTGGACCGGGTCGTCCGGGACCCGTTCGACCGGCTGGTGCTCTCGCCCAGCGGCGTCAACGCGCCCGAAGGGGATCCCCGCGTCGACCTCCGAGAAGGCGTGGTTCTCGGGTCCGGCATCACCCTCTCACCGCGGGAGAGCGCATCATCGCCCTCGGGTCCTCCCCCCGCCCAAGAGGTCGAGGTCCCGAGTGCCCCCGAGGTGAGCCCGCCCGAAGCGGCCGCCCCTCCGGGTCCCCCGAAGATGCCGCCGGCACCGGTTCGCCACGCGCCCCCGGCGGAGCCGGAGGCGCCACCCACGCCGGCGGAGCCGGCCCCGGTCCAGGCGGCGCCGGCACCGGCCAGCGCCGATTCGGGGTTCGTCTCCATCGCCCTGGACGAACCGCTCCCCGCCGATGATCTCCGACCACTGCCCAGAGCCACCATCGGGACGCCGACTCCGGAGCCGACTCCCGGTCCGGAGTCGGAGCCGGGGAGCGGGGAGATCGTGGTCCAGGGGATTTCGTGCTCTCGGGGACATTTCAACGATCCGAAGGCGCGGTTCTGCGGGTTGTGCGGCATCTCCATGGTCCACCAGACCCACGACCTGCGGAGCGGGCCCCGGCCGCCGCTCGGGGTGCTGGTGCTGGACGACGGGGCGACCTACGCCCTCGACCAGGCCTATGTGATCGGGCGAGAGCCCGAAGGGTCCGAGCTGGTGCAGTCGGGGGAGGCCCGGCCGTTGATGATCGACGATCCCGAACTGCGACTGTCACGGGTACACACCCGCATCCTGCTCAAGGGATGGGACGTCCTGGTCGAGGATGCCCACTCGGCCAACGGGACCCGCATCCTGCGGCCGGACTCCTCCGAGTGGATCAAGCTGGACCCCGACAAACCGGCGGTGATCGCCCCGGGCACCCGGATCGGGATGAGTGATCGCGAGCTGATCTTCGATTCCCACTACGGCGCCGGCGGCTGACTGGACCGGCCCCCGGCACTCGCCGATCAAGCGAGCGGCGCCGCGCATGTACCCGCGGGGTCTCTCAAGAAGATCGACGGGGCCGTGTTGACGGAAGTTGACTGATCACGATTTGGGCGTTCGAGACTGCACGGCGGGCCGCGGTCAGCGCCTTGCTTGCCGTTGCGGCGGGAATCGGTTTGGGGTCGTATTCCGCTTGATTCTTGAGAGGCAGCAACGTACGAAGTTGCCTGGCGCAGCCCTTTGCTTCAGCGGTGCCGGCTGTCTCGACGTGGCTCGATGCGCCTGAGTGCTCACCAGCCCATCGTGCGCCGAGGAGAACGCAAGAAATGGCGTCGGCCGCGGCGATCCCAGCGTGTACGCACGCGCCGACCGTCGCTGTGCGGTTGCCTCGCTCATCTGCATCCTGAGCCGCCTCGAGCCATTCCGCCGCCTTGCCCAGGTATGCCCGGCCGTCGTCAGGTGTGCCTGGGCGGGTAGTGCTGCCTCGCTTGATCACAGTTCGGCGATCTCCGCGGGATCGGGTCCTACAAGCGCGATCCCGTCTGTCTTGATGTTCCGCCACAATCTGTCGTTGAGTTTCGGACGTGGTCTCACGTCGGACAGGGCCACGTCGAGGAGGTTCACCGGGTTGCCGGTGATATGCCCGGTGAGATCGGCCCACTGGCCAAGGCTTGAAACCCAATGTTCATCGTCGGCCCCAGTGCCCTTCGGTCGGACCGCGAGCACATCCACGTCACTCGCCGGTGTGGCCTGCCCACGTGCGAACGATCCGAATACGACAAGCGCGGCCGGAGCAGGTGCGATATCCACAGCGGCATCTCGGAGCTGCTCAAGCACGTCCCGGTGTAGCGTGGCGAGACGCTCGACTAGCTGAGCTGCGGCGTTCGATCGGTCCAATCTGACTAGAGCCGAACGGCCAACGTCCCGGCGCTGTATCACGCCAAGCTTGCCCAACCGGCCGAGCACTTCACTGGCTTGAGTTTGGCTGACAGCCGCTAGCTTTGCGACCTGGCGCATGGACAGGTCGCCTTGCGTGCGAGCCAGTGCCCCAAGGACCCGGCCCTGGACACCGGGGATGAGAGCTTCGACGGAATGCACGTAGTCCACCTCCGCATGGTATCAGTTTTCCGAACATATGACCGGTAAAATGGATATTGGCACCGGGCGGAGGCGGACAATGGCGAACCCTTCCGCCATGGTCATGAGCACCCCCATCGGTGGATCTCCCGAAGGAACAGAGTGGGAACAGAGGGAGTGCGACCCGGACCGGCCCCCGGGCCCCCGTCGGTCAGTCGATCGACAAACCCGACAGCGCCCGATCGAGGTTGGCGGCCGCACTGATCAGGGCCAGGTGGGTGAAGGCCTGGGGGAAGTTGCCGAGCGCCCCACCGGCCGGACCGATCTCCTCGGCGAACAGGCCCACGTGATTGGCGTAGGTCAGCATCTTCTCGAAGACGTAGCGGCTCTCGGTGATCCGGCCCGCCCGGGTCAGCGCCTCCACGTACCAGAACGAGCACAGATTGAAGGTGCCCTCGTCGCCGTCCAGGCCGTCGGAGCCGTCGGTCTCGTAGCGGCGGACCAGGCTGTCGGTGACCAGCTCCTCGGTGATCCGGTCCAAGGTGGCCAGGAACCGAGGATCACTGGGCCCGGCGAATTTGACCAGCGGCATGATCAGCAAGGAGGCGTCGAGCGCGGAACTTCCCGGGTACTGCACGTAAGCGTTGCGCTCGGGATTCCAGCCGTCCCGCTGCACCGTGTTGTAGGCGTTGTCGGCGCAGTCCCGCCAGCGCAGGATCGGGGCGGGCAGTCCGCGCTGGCGGGCGAGCCTCATCGCCCGCTCGAAGGCCACCCAGGTCATGAGGGACGAGTAGGTGAACCGCTGTCGGCCGCCCCGGGTCTCCCAGATGCCGTCGTCGGGCTGTTCCCAGTGCTTCTCCAGCCAGTCCAGCTGCCGGGAGAGGGCGACCCAGAGGTCGTAGGCGATGGGATGGCCGTGCTTGTTGAACAGGTAGACCGAGTCCATGACCTCGCCGTAGATGTCGATCTGGAACTGGTCGGCGGCGGCGTTTCCGACCCGCACCGGGCGGGAGCCCCGGTAGCCCTCCAGGTGCTCGAGGATCGACTCGGGTATGTCCGGACTTCCGTCGATCGTGTACAGCACCTGCAGCCCAGTTTCCGGCGGAGCCTCCCGGCAGCGGGCCTCGAGCCAGGACATGAAGCTGGCCGCCTCCTCCATGTACCCCAGGCGCATCAGCCCGTAAAGCGTGAAGGCGGCGTCCCGGATCCAGGTATACCGGTAGTCCCAGTTGCGGCTGCCCCCGATGAACTCGGGCAGCGAGGTGGTCGGTGCCGCCACCAGCGCGCCGGTGGGCTGGTACACCAGGAGCTTGAGCACCAGCGCCGAACGCTCGATCATCTCTCGGTAACGGCCGTGGTACCGGGAGCGGCGGATCCAGGTCCGCCAGTACTCCAAGGTGCGGTCGAAGAGCATCTCCGCCTCCCCCTCCACCGGCGGACGGATCCGACTGCCCCATTCGAGGATGAGGTCCACGCCCTCGCCGCGCTCCAGTCGAAACACCGCGGTGGCCGCCGATCCGTCGACCGACATCGGGCGGGTGCTCCGCAGCACCATCTCCGCCCCCGGCGTGGTGAAGATCACGCCACCGTGTTCGAGCCCCTGCACCGTGTGGGGTGCCTGGGCGAAGTTGAAAGCCGGCGCACACCGGACCTCGAACTCCACCGTTCCCCGGACGGCCTGCAGCCGCCGGACCAACCGGTGCGGCCAGCTGGTGGTGGACAGCCCGGCGTCGTGGGGCACCATGAAGTCGACGACTTCCCCGACCGAGTCCTTCCCCAGGAATCTGGTCACCAGCACGTTGGACTCGGGCATGTACAGCTGTTTGGTCCGTTCCGCATGGCACTTGACCGAGAAGCTGCCCCCCCGGTCGGCATCGAGCAGCGACCCGAAGACGGCGGGGGAGTCGAAGCGGGGGAGGCAGCACCAGTCGATGGTGCCATCGGTGGCGACCAGTGCGACGGTGTGAAGGTCGCCGATGATGGCGTGGTCCTCGATGGCGTGGTAGCGGTCAGACATGGCCCCCCAATCCGGTGCCGAGCCGCCCCGAGTATGCCGTGACTTCTCTGACGCATCAACCCGCCAGCATCTTCTCACGCAGCTGGATGATCCAAGGCTACCGACCGGGGGACTGGAGGACGCCTTCCTTGACTGAGTGGATGGAGACCGCGTCAGAACCACCTCGACTGCCCTGGTGGGGCATCATGGAGGGATGCCGGTGCTGGACTACGAGGTACGAGATGGTAAGTCGTCCTGGGGTGGGCGCAGCCTCCGTGACTGGGCGGACGACGTCACGGCACTGATCGTCGAGCGATTCCATCCCGTCTCGGTAATCCTGTTTGGCTCAGTGGCCGACGGAACCGACGGTCCCGACTCAGATCTCGACCTTTTGGTGGTCTTGAACGAGGCACCCTCGCACAGACGTCGGGAACTTATGGTCGAGCTTCGGCGAGCCACAAGAGAGGTCGATGTCCCTCGAGACTTGCTCGTCACCAGCGCCGAGGACTTTGAACGCAATCGGTTGGTGATCGGGTCCACTGAGTATGAGCCGGCGAATCACGGCGTCGTGGTCTATGAGCGGCGATCCGCCGTCTGAGCCGCCGGCCAATCGTTGGCTCCGTCTCGCACAAGAGGACCTCGCCGCGGCCCGGGCCATTCTCGGCGTAACCGACGTTGCACCCCGGATCGCGTGCTTCCTGTCCCAACAGGCAGCGGAAATGGCGCTCAAGGCAGGATTGATCTCAGCCGATCGGGAGTTCCCGAAATCCACGGCCTCACCAGGCTTTTGGCGCTGTACCCCGAAGTCACTCGACCGGAACTCAATGAAGACGATCTTGATCTCCTCGACCCCTGGGTGATCGATGGCCGCGATGCCGCCGATCTTCCGGTTGTCGGCGCCGCCGAAGCCCGTGTCATCGTCGAGATGGCGGGGCGAGTGGTCGACGCTGTGCGACCGATTATCGACACCTTTCCGCCGACCCAGGGGGGCCCGTAGGTCGAAATCGCGGCCGGCCCAGCTCCGTTGCCCTCGGCCTTCGACGCCAGGACGCTCGGGCCCGCCGACACGCGTCTCAAGGACCGAAGCGGATCGGTAGCGGGTCCGAGTACCCATACGGGTAGAACTGGCCCAGGTTGACCAGGTTCGCCTCGAAGTAGACCGGGTCATCGGCCACCTGGGTGCCGACCACGACGAAGGTCGCCACCCCATGGGCGTTGGTGTAGGCCACCACCGGCGTCTGCCCCGGTGCGCTGCCGTTGATCACGGCCCGGCTCAGCCGCAACCCTTCCTGGGCGTAGGTGATCTGTCCGAGATAGATCGGCTGGCCGGCCTCCGCCACCGGGGCATCGAGCGAATTCAACAGGTCGGCGTGGATGGTCACCGGCTGGCCCACCGGTACCACGGCATTGACCGCCGCCGGATCGAGGCTCACGTGTGAGGTGGTCGGGCGATAGGTTCCGCTCCGGCTCACCGAGTCCGGGTTGCTGGTGAGGGCGACCACCTGGAAGCCGCCGGTGATCGGGGGCTGGGCGTAGAAGTTGGGCGCCAACAGGACATAGTTGGCGCGGTGCCCCGCAGCCAGAACCTTGGGTCCCCGGGTGACCCAGAAGGAGGTCAGGGTGCCACCGCTGTCCACGCTGAAGTGAGGCTGCACCTGGGTTCCGGCATTGTTGGTCACCGACATCCCGATCTCCACCACCGTCGCCAGTTGCCCGCTGGTGCGCACCGCGGTGATGTCGATCGACAGCGGAGCGGCATAGAGGAACACCACCAGAATCGCCACCGCCGAGGACGTTGCCCCACCGGCGACCACCCATTTCCAATGGCGCCACATCGGTGGCCCGGGGCGGTGTCACCGGCTTGACATCCCCGGGGGTTTCGGGCGTCTCCGGGGAGCCCGGCGATCGTTGGATGGTGCCGGCGGCCACGATCGCCGCCGGGAGCAGGGCGATCAGGTAGCTCCCGAACGATCGGGCCGAGAAGAACAGCACCACCGAGGGGAGCACCAGGGCCAGCGGTTTCATCAGTGGGTACGTCACCAGGTAGGTGGCGAGGAGGGAGAAGAACACCACCACCAGAGCCAACGCGTAGGCCGACAGCGAGCCTCCGCCGAGGCCGAGGAAGAGACTGAGCTCGACCAGACCCTGGCCCGCCGGGACCGCGTGGCTGACCAACGGGGTCAGGATCCCCGACAGCCACGCCGAGGGGCTGATGATCAGGAACACCAGGTTGGGCAGCAAGAAGGCACCCAGGGCGATGGCCGCGTACTGACCGGCCCGCTTGAGGCCTTGCCCGGCCGATCCCTGAAGCCGGCCGGCCTCGAGCCCGATGCCGACGGCCAGGAAGGGCAGGATCAGCCAGGGCGTCTGCTTGACGGCCATGGCCAGGCCCAGCAGGATCGGACCCCGCCAGGCGCTCGGCCCCCGCTGGGTCACAAAGCGGTCCCAACGGAACACTGCGCCGATGAGCAGGGGGATGAACACCGGATCGGTCACCCCGCCGACGGCGTAGCTGACGTAGATGCCGAGGCTGCCCACCACGAGCGCCAACGGACGATACGAACGGGGCAGCAGCTTGAAGGCGACGACGATCCCGAGCGCCCAGGCCACCACGTTCAGCACCACCGCGGTCTGGGTGGTCCAGCCCAGCGCCACGAACGGGACGTAGAACAGGAAGGACAGCGCCGGGTAGGAGAGCGACGTCACGTGGTTGCCGTCGAGCAAGAAGGTGTACCCGTTCGGCGAGACGTGGAACTGCGAGAAGGCCGGAGCCATCGAGTGGGTGTAGGGGTTCAGGCCATGAGCGACGAGCTGAGCGGCATACTGATCGAAGGCGATCTCGTCGGTCCCATACCCTGGCGAGGTCACGATCTGCAGCAAGGCCCAGGCCACGAACGCCCCCACCACCACCCCGACGGTGATCCAGGCCAGCGCGACAGCCAGCCGGGGATCCACCGCTCTCGGGAAGAGGCTGGCGGCGACCGTCCCCAGGCCCCAGAGGCACAGAAAGACGACCAGCAGGCTCACCCAGGGATAGATGTCGACGTAGCCGAACAACTCGAGTCCCCAGAGGATGACCGTGATCCCGGTTACCGCCCACCACACCCGTTGCATCTGCCCCGGGGCTCCCGCCGCCAAGGGGTCCGACGGATCGGTGTTCAGGGTGCCGGGGTCGGCAACGCGGGTGGGCACGCGGGAAGAGACCTCAGGAACCCAGGGGGAACACCTGGATGTTCCCGAGTGTCGATGTCCCCACCAGGTCATAGAGGAACCGGCTGTCGTTCGAGATCTGCAGGTCCACGCAGTTGGTGGGCGCCGGCATCGAAGACACCTGGGACTGGGTGGAGGTATCGACGACCCCGACGCTGCAGGATTGGCCGCCGCCCTTCAGGACGTACAACTGGGATCCGTCGTTGTTGAGGACCATCCGGATCGGGGACCGGCCCACCGCGAAGGTGGCGACCGGTTGGCCGGAGGAGAGGCTGATGGTGGTGACGTTGCCGTTGCTCTCCAGCACGTAGAGCTGGTGCTGTAAGGGATCGGGGAGTGCGACCAGGGTGTCGGGAGGAACCGCGATGGTGTTCCCCACTGCGCTGGTCTGGGCGTTCACCGCGTTCACCGAGCGCGCCTTGCCCACCGCGACCAGCGCGTAAAAGGTGAAACCGTCCTGGGCCGCGGCGATCGATGTCACCGATCCGGCCAGAGGGACGGTGGTGACCACCGCACCGGTCGAACCGTTGCGGAACTCCACCGATCCGGACCCGCCGTCTGCCTGCCCGACCGCCAGCAACCCCGAGTTCGACTGGGCCAACGCGTCGGCGCCCGGGCTCACCGGGACGACGGGGGCGGCCTGGAGGTTGACCAACGAGATGCTCTGGAGGGTCCGCGCCTGCTGATCGCCGCCGAGGACCCACATCTGGCCGTTGGGCTGAGGCTGGGAGCCCGCTTCCAGGCCCGCCGGGCCGGGGACGATCTGGGAGGGCCGGACACCGCCCGATTTCGGGGTGGTCGTGGTCGACGAGCCCGAACGCGAGCCGCCGGTGGTGCAAGCGCCGAGCAGCAGGCAGCCGGCTACCAGGACCGCCGACCGGGTTCCCGGTCGCCCGGGCATCCGGTTGTGCCGGCCGGCCCCCGGCGGATCGGAGCTAGTCGGAACAGGGGGCGACATCGAGCGGTACCTGTATCGGCGGGTCACCCGTCACCAGCTCCGCGCCCTGACTTCGAACCCGACGCCCCTTCGTCTCCGTGATGGCAGACCCGAGGACGACCACCCATGCGCGCACCGCTGGAAAGCTAGCCCCGGCCATGCTCGGCGGCAAGGTTTGCCGCGGCCGCCCGGCACGGCGACCCGTGGCCGAGCCCCGGCCGGTTTGCGCCCGAGGGTTGGGAAGGTGCAGCCTCGGACTGGCTCACCGCCGGTGGTGGGCCGAGGGAGGGAGTGGCACCGATGGTGAAGTTGACCTGTCTGTTGAAGCGGAAGGAGGGGTTGACCCCGGCCGAGTTCCAGGCCCACTGGAAGAACACCCACGGGCCGCTGATCGCCCGGAGCAAGAGCGGCGGCCACGTGATCCGCTATGAGCAGCACCCCCGACCCCTCGACGACTACCGGGGCGACGATGACCGCTCGGGCTACGACGGGGTCACGGTGCAGTGGTTCCCCTCGATGGACGAGTACAAGGCCCATATGGGCGAGGACGACTTCCCCGAGGTGATGGAGGACATCGCCAACTTCCTCGACCTGGACCATCTCGACTTCGTGGTCACCGAGAAGCCGTGGGTGGTCATCGACGGGCAGGCTGACTGGGACTGACCTCCCGCGTTGACATCGGCGTGGTCCGGACCTACGATCTGACGAATCGGACACTGTGTCCGATTCAATGGAGGGGCGTCCGAAATGACCGAAGCCGAGATCGATTTCAACGACATCGACCTCACCGACTCCAAGCACTTCGTCGACGGGGTCCCGCACGACTGGTTCACCTTCCTGCGCCACAACGCCCCGGTCTGGTGGCACGAAGAGGCCGACGGGCCCGGATTCTGGGCGGTCACCTCCTACAACGAGTCTGTGGCCGTCAACCGCGACTACGAGCACTTCTCGTCGGCCGACAAGGCCACGTTCATCTGGGAGCTGGACGAGGAGAACCTGGCCCAGCTGCAGCTCCTGATGCTGAACATGGACCCGCCGCTGCATACCCGGTACCGCCGGTTGGTCAACAAGGGCTTCACCCCCCGCATGATCAACCAGCTCCACGACCGCATCCACGCCGCCACCGACCGGATCATCGACAACGTCATCGAGACCGGCAGGGCCGAGTTCGTGACCGACATCGCCGCCGAGCTCCCCCTGGTGGTGATTGCCGAGTTGTTGGGCGTCCCCAACGAGGACCGGCACAAGATGTTCGACTGGTCGAACCGGATGATCGGTAACCAGGATGCCGAGTACCAGAAGAGCGCCGAGGGCGCGGAGGCGGCCGAGGCCGCCCAGATGGCTTCCATGGAGCTCTACGCCTACGCCTCCCAGCTGTTCGGCCAGAAGCGGGCGGACCCGAAGGACGACCTGATGAGCGTGCTCACCCAGGTGGAAATGGAAGGGGAGAAGCTCTCCGACCTTGAGCTCGAGCTGTTCTTCTTGCTCCTCACCGTGGCCGGCAACGAGACCACCCGGAACCTGATCTCTGGGGCCATGGTGGCATTCTTCGACAATCCCGAGCAGTGGGAGCTCCTCCAGCGGGACCGCTCGTTGCTGCCCTCGGCGGTCGAAGAGATGCTGCGCTACGTGAGCCCGGTGATGAACTTCCGCCGCCAGACCACCGCCCCCTTTGAGCTGGGCGGGCAGAAGATCGGGGCCGACGAGAAGGTGGTGTTCTTCCACATTTCCGCCAACCGGGACGAAACGGTGTTCGAGAACCCCCACGCCTTCGACATCACCCGGGACCCGAACCCGCACGTCGCCTTCGGGGGAGGAGGTCCGCACTTCTGCCTGGGAGCCAACCTGGCCCGGATGGAGATCCGGGTGATGTTCGAGCACCTGCTCGACCGGATGCCGGATATCCGGCTCGATGGTGAAGTCGAGCGGCTGCAGTCACAGTTCATCAGTGGCGTCAAGCACATCCCGGTGGCCTTCACCCCTTCCGCCCGCGTGTCGGCGTAGGTGGCCGTCAGCCGATCCTCCGGCGACCTCAAAGAGGTCATCCGGGACTTCCGCCGTGATCAGGTGATCGACGTGGCCCGTCGGCTGTTCGGCGAGCGCGGCACCACCGACGTCTCCATGGACGAGATCGCCGCCGAGGCCGGGGTGGCCCGTTCGACCGTCTATGTCTACTTCGCCAACCGTGACGAACTCCTCCGGGCCTGTCTCAAGCGGATGCTCGATCAACTCCTGGAGGCCATCGCCAGCGACTGGGACCGGGACACCGAACCGGCGGCACGCCTACGCACCCTCATCGAGGGGATGTTCGAGCGGCTCGACGACAACCCCACCTTCTTCCGTCTGGCGCTGATCACCCAAGACACGGTGACCCAGGGCTCGCTGGCGGTCGGCTCCGAGCTGGCCCTCATCGGGCTCGAGATCGCCGGGATGCTCCAGGGTGTCTACCTCGACGGGGTTTCGACTGGGTTGTTCCGGTCGATGGACCCGGATCGGGCCATCTCGCTTATCGGCCAGCAGATCTACGGAGCGATGTCGGTGCGAGCCGGCGAGCAGTTCCCCCTGCCCCGGGCCGAGGCCGCCGCCGAAGTCACCGAGTTCGTGTTGCGGGGCCTGTCGACCTGACGCGGGTCGAGCCCTTGTTGGTCGTCGCCGTGGATTTCGGGGGTTCAGACAACTCAGGGAACGGCGCCGGCGGGAAGGATCCACTCGACCGGCTGACCAGTAACATCGGCGATCAGGTCGAAATCGTGGTCGTAATGGAGGACAACCAGGCCGCCGGCCTCCGCCGCCGCGGCGATAAGAAGGTCGGCGATCTTGGCACCACGCTGCTGGCTCCGTTCGGCGAGTACGTCTTGGACGGCAACCGCCCTGTTCAGAATCGGCTGGTCCATGGATATGAGCGGCCAGGCGGATCGCTTATTCCGCATCGCGAGGTGCGACGCTGGATTCCTCGACGAAAAGCCGGCTTCCAGGTCTGTCGGAGTGCAACGAGCGACCAGTCCGCTCTCGAGGAGCGGGTCGAGCTTGGCCGCGACCTCAGGGTTCCCTGAGCGCGCCAGCGCCGACGTGTCACCAAGGTAGTAGGGCTTCAGCCCCACGCGGCTTGCCTGCCATCGGGGTCCGCCATCCCCTGGCACTCGACCCCCCGCTCGGCAAGTAAGGCTCGTCGGCGCCGCTCGAGAGCGATTACCTCGTCGAAGGCACCGTCGACCGTGGCCTTCAGGGTGTCGGTACCCAGGAGGGAACGGACCGTGTCGAGTTTCTCGTCGTCTACCTCGATGAGCCGTTTCGTCATACGAGAAGGATATCTGATTCCGGTGTTTCGGATAGCCCCGATATTGTCGACACCGAGGATCTGGACACGAGACGCATCGAAGGTGGGGGGTAAGGCCAACGGAGCCGCTCGAGGCAGAAGGGCCGGGAAGGCAATCAATATCGCAGATAGGCTATAATGATGGAATGCGAGGGAATCACCTGGTCCGTGAGGCGCGGCGACGGGCAGACCTGACTCAAGCCGAACTGGCCCGGAGGGTTGGTACCACTCAATCGGTGATCGCAAGGGTCGAGGCGGGCAGCACGCGACCATCACTCGAATACCTCGGCCGTTTATTGCGCGCTTGTGGATACGAAGTTGACGTTCACCTCACCCCTGTCGATGACCATGACTGGTCGATCGCAGAAGGCAATCTCGCCCTGACCCCTTCCGAGCGTGTGACCAAGCTGAAGAGCGCCGCCCGCTTTGCCGAGGCTGGGCGACGGGCCAAGGAAAGCATCACACCTGGTGTTGACAGTGAGCGCTGATTTCCGGCCGGAGGCCATCCTTGAGGTCCTCGAACGGCACCAGGTTCGCTATGTGCTCATCGGCGGGCTTGCGGCAACGATCCACGGTTCGCCCTATGTGACCACCGACGTGGACATCACCCCGGCAGAGACTCCGGAGAACCTCGCCCATCTGTCCGCCGCGCTCGAAAGACCTCGAGGCTCGGATTCGAGTTGCGGGGGAACCGGAGGGCTTTGCCTTTGACCATGACGCGGGGTCGCTGGCCAGGGGCCGGGTTTGGAATTTGACCACCGTCTTCGGCGACCTCGACATCTCGTTTGTGCCTTCTGGTACCCAGGGTTACGACGACCTTCGACGGGACGCCACTGACCTCGAGATCCTCGGTGTCCATGTGCCCCTGGCCTCGCTCGCCGACATCGTCCGCTCCAAGCAGGCTGCTGATCGCCCGAAGGACCGGCTTACGCTCCCCGTCCTACGACGGATTCTCGAGGAAGGCGCCAGTTGAGGCTCCAGCGGAGCCGAGCATTTGCGGAGGCTCCAAACGGATCTTTGAATGACCAGTGCCATTAATCTTGTGGCCCCATCGACCTTCGGTCAGGCCGGCGGCAGATCCGACAGCGCCTCGACCGCCAGCCGGTCGACGGTCCACTGCAGGGTGGAGAGTGCGGAGGTCATGGTCCGATGGGCGTCGTCGGTAGCCTGCCAGGCGTTGGCCGCCTGGGTGGCCGACAGACGGGCGGCCCGCTCAGCCGCCAACAGCGCCGCGGTCCAGGGGTTCAGCGTGTAGGCGGTAGCCGGTTCCCACCGGCGGTGGGCCCCCCTTGCCTCGTCGAGCATCGGCCCCCGCCGGGCGGCCATGGCGGCCTCCTCGGCGACGATCTCGGTCGCATCCATATCGCCGCCACCGCCGTACTCGCTGATGGCCAATGCCGGGGACGCCTCCAGTACCTCGGTGGCGCGATCCTCGGCGCCGATGGGCAGCTCGAGGCCCAGGTCTTCGAGGAACGATGTCGCCGATGCCGACCACTTCTTCGGATCGGCCGCCACTTCATCCACGTCCACGCCCAACACCGGCAGACCCCTGGACCCGACCAGGGCTCCGACCAGTTGCGCCTCCCACAATGCCAGTGCGTGGATGGGGGCGACCCCTTCGGGAGCAAGCTCGGCCACGGTGGCACCGGGCCGGCGCCAGGTGATGACCGCCGCCTCCACGCCGGGGCGGCGGCGCCAGACCGGCAACAACAACGCGTGGCGCACGTCGTACCAGACGGCTTTCCCCAGACGGTCCGCGGAGCCGGAGCCGGACTGGGCCGGCAGCAGATCACTAACCGAGGCCAGGCCGCGGGCGGCGGCGTCGGCGATTTCCGGCAGGTCCTCCCAATTCGGCGGCAACTCGGGAGGTGCCCACCAGGTGCCCTCCAGCAACCCCAGCAGTTCATCGCCCACCCGGGCCAGTCGGGTAGCGGCCCCATTCGGCCCTGAACCCGGTCGAACATCGCCCCCAGCCCTAGCCGTTGGAGCCTCTCCGATCAGGTGGAGCCCCATGGCCGCCAGCGCCCCGGCGATCATCTCTCCGCCGGATCCCGGAGGGCCGGCGACGGCTACCAGGGACTTCAGAGGAACGTCGCTCGGTGGCGTGGGGTCAGCGGTGGACATAGGAAGATCAGCGGCAAATCCTCTAGCCGGAATCAGCGATTCTGCCCCACTGTAGACCGGCTCCCCGGTTTCACCTCTCCAGTAGACGCACAGGCAGGGACTTCCGGCGAGCCGAATCAGTCAACCGGAGATCCGCGGTGATCAACTCGGTGCCGAGATCTAAAGCCAACAGAACATAGAGGGCATCGTAGTTGGTCAGGCCCCAGTCCAACGCCGCGCGGAGCGACCGGAACCAGAGGTTCGCGCCGCCGATGAAACCCAAATCGAGCGATGCAATGGCCGCGAAGGCGCTCAACGCGTCCTCTGCGTTGATGATGCGCTGAGCGACCCGCTTACGCAGGCCGTTGCCGACCTCGCCCACCAGGTGTTCGGGGGCGATCAGAGTCAAGGTTCCATCGGCCATGTCGGTCAATAGCGCTTCGGCCTCGTCACTTCCGGCCTCGGAGACTACCCACTTCAGTGCGACCGAGGCATCGATGACAGTCAACGTAGTCAATGAGTGGTCTCACGGTCTTCTCGAACCAGCTGCTCAGCCGATGGGGCACCGGCCGGAAGCCGAGCGCGATTGCGGATATCGCGCAGTTGCTCGATGACCGCTCGCTGATTTTCCACCCGACCACCAGGTTGCGAGAGAATCTGTTGCAGCAGGGCGATCGCCTCGGCGGACATGGACCGGCCGTCGGCCGAGGCCTTCCGGCGGAGCTGTTGGTGTAACTCAGTGGGCATATTCCGTACGTGCAACTCGGCCATGGGACCAGAATAGTCCCAATATGGGACCATCGAACGCGATCCTTATCGGGAGGCGCCCACCAGGTCCCTTCCATCAGCGCCAGGAGTTCGTCATCAGCCGCCCGGAATACGCGGGGTCGAACTCGGCTATTCGGGCACCCCGTATCGTCCACCCGGCGGGGCCCCGTCGGCAAGGTGGGAGCCCATCGCCGCCAGCGCCTCGGCGATCATGTCGCCCACCGATCCCGGCGCCGGCGAACGCCACCAGTGGCATCGGGGGGCTGTCGCTCAGCGGCGCTGGGTCAGCGGCCGACATAGAAAGGACGTGGTGCATTTCCTCGATGCGAAATCATCGATTCCGTCCATCCCGTCTTGGGGCATCGGCCCTTCGTTCAGTAGGTGGATGGGACCCGGTCACCGAGCCGCGTTGACGTCACTTCCGAGTCCGTATAGCCGAGCTCTGACCTTGTAGCCGAAGGTCGGTGAGGCTCCCTCCGGGCGTAGCGCCGACGGGCCTTGGACCACGTTCGATCAGCGCTACCATGTCGGATCATCGGTCATCGAATCACCCGAAAGCTCCAGCAGTTTCAGCCCGACTAGACAGGCAAGACCTGGGAACGGAACGAGGCCCCGATGGACAAGACGACGGTCAGCCGACGAGCAGTTCTGGGCGGTGCCGCCATGGCCGCGGTGGCCGCGGCAACGGGCGGGCTCAGCGGTTCGGCCTCGGCGGCGACGGATCGGGTGTCCGCCGGCCCGAAGTTGCCGTACCCCCATCTGAAGGACTTCGAGAGGCTGATCGGAACGCCGTTCGGCGTGGTGTCCGGCTCGGTCCGGACCACAACCAGGCTCGTGTCGGTGACCCAGCTCACCATGGCGGGGTTGCCTCGCAACGCCACTGCCGGAGGGATGAAGACGACCGGGGAGCAGTTCTCGCTCATCTTTTCCGGACCCGCCTCGAGCGTCCTTCCCGCAGGGGACCTACTCCGTCTCGTCGAAGAGCCTGGGTGCATTTGACCTGTTCATGGTTCCCGTGGCCGGACCGGGTGCGCAACCTCAGTACCAGTCCATCATCGTCAGCGTCTGACCGGCGAGACGGGAGGATCATTGCGGGCGGACGTCAGGGTGGAAGGTGAGGCCGAAGGTGCGATCCGAGTGGGGGTGGTTGGGGATCCGCCCGCCGAAGTAACCCTCCGACCGAGTACTCCCGCTGACGAGCCGTTTCTCCGCGACGTCTACGCCTCCACCCGGGCCAAAGAGCTCGAGCCGGTCCCCTGGACCGATGAGCAGCGGCGGGCCTTCTGCGACTCGCAATTCGATCTCCAGGACACCCACTACCGCCGGGCCTACCCATCCGCCACCTTCGACGTCGTCGAATGGGGCGGCCGACCCGTCGGACGGCTCCTGGTCGCGGTCGGGACCACCGCCTCCGAGATCCTCGACATCGCCATGGCGCCCGAGGCCTGCGGCCAGGGTCTCGGCACTCTCCTGTTGCAGTGGGTGCAGACGCGGGCGGCGTACGCCGGATTGCCGGTCGTCCTGATGGTCGAACCGGCCAATCCGGCCCGTCGGCTCTATGACCGCCTCGGGTTCCGCCTCCGGGCCGACGGGACGCTCCACCAGGAGATGGTCTGGCAGGCCGATGCCGTCGGACCCGAAGCCTGGCAGCGTTTCTACGAGCTCACCCTGGGCGACGACGACTTGCGAGCCCGGCTGGCCCCCGCGGATCGACGACGGCTCGCTGGCGTCCATGGCGGTGTCACTGGGTCTGCCCCTCGGCCTCGCGTTCGGCGTTGACGATGTGCAGGCGACGCTCCGGACCCGGCGGCGAGCCTGGATCGAGCGGGGGATCGGGTGAGGGCCGGCCCCGAGGCAGACCTGGCGGGCTGGACCCCGATCCGGCTCTACCGGGAAGGCGACCGTACCCTGGTCGACTGGTGCGAGACGGGCCCGACCCGCTTCGTCGATCCGTTCTTCCATCAGACCATCGATCGCGTCCTGGCCCGCCCGGCCGCCGCCCTCTTCCGCCGACAGACCCCGGTCGAGGTGCTCGAAGCCCTGGCCGTCACCGAGCCGGGCCTGGCCCCGGCCGGCTTCATCTTTCACGTCTCGCGCTGCGGCTCCACCCTGGTCACTCAGATGCTGGCGGCCTCGGCGGCCAATCGGGTCCTCTCCGAGCCCGGGCCGGTCGACGAGGTTCTTCGCACCGGCTTCCGGGCCCCCATCGTCTCCGAGGACCGGCGACTGGCCTGGATACGGGCGGTGGTCTCCGCCTTGGGTCGGAGCCAAGGTTCCGAGCGTCGGCTGTTCGTCAAGTTCGACCCCTGGCACCTATTGACCCTTCCCCTCATCCGCCAGGCCTTTCCGGCGGTGCCCTGGGTGTTGCTGGTTCGTGACCCGCTGGAGATCCTGGTGGCCCAGTCCCGGAGCTTCGGAACCCGGTTCCCGGTCGGGCCCCTCCCCCCCGAACTCTTCGGCATCGACCTCGTCTCGGCGGCGAACGCACCCCCGGATGCCCACGCCGCCCGGGTGCTCGACTGCCTCTTCGAGGCGGCTGCCCATCACTTCGATGATGCCGGCCTGGTCGTCGACTACCGCGAGCTCCCCGACGCTCTCGGCGGCATCCTGGCCCACTTCGGTGTGGACTCCGACGACGGCGAGCGGGCCGTCATGGTCGCCGCCGCCAGCTTTGACGCCAAGATGCCGAAACGGATCTTCGAACCCGATTCCGAGACCAAGCGGGCCGCCGCCGACGACGGGCTCCGGGCCGCCGCCGACGCCGTCCGGCCCGCCTTCGAACGGGTCCTCAAGCTCCGGGCCCAGCAACATGCGGTGACAGCCCCGTGAGCGGGCCGGCCTTCAGCCGAGAACGGTTCGAGGGCCACATCGGCTCGGAATTCACCGTCACCGACGGGGCGAAGCCGCTGACCCTGGTCCTCGACCGGTTGGAACCCGGCCCGAGCCCGCCGGGTCAGGAGCAGTATTCGCTGTTCTTCCGAGCCGACGGGTCCGCCCCGTTGGACCAGAGGATCTACCATCTCGACCACCAGGCCATGGGCGGGATGGACCTGTTTCTGGTACCCGTCGGGCGGGTCGGCGAGCGCGATGGAGTACGAGGCCTGCTTTAATCATCTGGTGACACCGAGCGACTGACGGAAAGGACCGGACCGTGGGGCAACCGTACGTGGGGGAGATTCGGATCTTCGGCGGCAACTTCGCCCGCGGGGTGGATGTTCTGCCAGGGCCAACTGCTGCCGATCTCCGAGTACGAGACGCTGTACAACCTGATCGGGACCACCTACGGCGGCGACGGCATAGAGACATTCGCTCTCCCCGACCTCCAGGGTCGGGTGCCCATCCATACCGGCGACAACGGCACCTCCGACTACGTCCTGGGGCAGGCTCGCGGCGCGGAGACGGTGGCCCTCGCCAATACCCAGCTCCCCGCCCACAACCACTTCGTCTCGGCCAGTTCCACTTCCGCCACCTCGACCTCCCCGATAGGCAACGTACCGGCCGCCTGGGGCTCCAACCAGTACAGCGACGCGGCTCCGACCGGGCCGATGGGAGCCGCAGTCCAACCCGCCGGCAACAACCAGCCGCATGACAATATGCTGCCCTTCCTAGCCCTGAGCTTCATCATTTCGCTGTTCGGTGTCTACCCCACCCAGACCTGAGGTGAACGACGTGAGCAAAGAAGGATTCCGATGACGTCACCGTTTCTGGGCCAGATCATGATGGCGTCGTTCAACTTCGCCCCAAAGGGGTGGGCAACGTGTAACGGCCAGCTTTTGCCCATCAACCAGAACCAGGCCCTCTTCTCCCTCCTCGGCACCAACTATGGCGGTGACGGCAACACCAACTTCGGCCTACCCAACCTGCAGGGACGGGTCCCGCTGCACTTCGGCAACAGCTTTACCTTGGGACAATTTGGCGGAGAAGAGTCCCACACCCTCTCGGTCGCGGAGACGCCCGGCCACGCCCATGGTGTCACCGGCAGCAGCAATGCCGCCGACAGCACCAGCCCGGTGGGTGCCTTCCTGACCGACAGTGGCAATGCCGACTATGTCGCGGCGGGCGCCGCCAACACCACCCTCAGTCCCGCCGCCGTCCTCAACGACGGTGGCGGTCAGCCCCACGAGAACCGGTCCCCGTTCCTGGCTCTCACCTTCGTCATCGCCCTCCAGGGCATCTACCCGAGTCGCAGCTAAGCCGGACGATAGGAACCACGCAGCCATGAACCCCTTCGTCGCCGAGATCCGCATCTTCGCCGGCAATTTCGCTCCGGTGGGGTGGGCATTCTGCGACGGCCAACTCCTGTCGATCTCCCAGAACACCGCCCTCTTCTCCCTCCTCGGCACCTCCTACGGCGGCGACGGCATCTCGAACTTCGGTCTGCCCAACCTCCAGGGGATGGCCCCGATGAACTTTGGCCAGGGCCCGGGGTTGAGTCTCCGGGACCTGGGCGACACCGGTGGGGAAACCGGGGTCACCGTTCTCACCAGCCAGATCGCCTCCCATACCCACGGGCTCCAGGGCTCGAGCAACGCCGGCGACCAGTCCACCCCGGGCAATACCGTGTTCGCCGAGGCCAAGAAGCAGAAGCTCGCCACCAAGCTCTACGCGTCGACGGCGGGGACCTCGCCAGTGAGCGGGACCACTCTCACACCTACCGGCGGCAACCAGCCCCACAACAACATGCCCCCGTACCTGGTCTTCACGTTCATCATCGCCCTGGTGGGTGTCTACCCGACCCGGTCGTGACACCTCGGCAATGGAGTTGCGCTAGGGAATTCGGCGGACATTTCCATGAATACAACACGGCGCATAGTGGTGATGGCATCAACGCGAAAAGGACGTTCCATGACGAAAACGGGGAGTGATGGCGGTGAATAGGGTTGCGACCCGGCAGGGCTGGCGGCGAGCGGGACGCGCGACGGCAGGTGCCATCTTTGGCCTCAGCCTCGTCGTCGGCAGCGTGGTGACGGGCATCGGGGTCAGCCCGGCCGGCGCCGCGGGGATCACCGTCACCACCACCATCGACGAGAATCTGACCAACCCGGCCGACACCAGCTGCGTGAGCCTCAACGGCTGCAGCCTCCGGGCCGCGGTGGAGGCCGCCGACAACAACGGCGGGGGCACCATCGACTTCGCCACCCCCGGGCTCACCTACGACCTCTCTCAGTCGCTCGGTACCCTCGACTTCGGGAACCTGACCGACGGCCGGCGGGTCGTACACCATCAACGGAAACGGCTCGACTGTCACCGCGGTCCAGTCGGGTTGCCCGACCACCCCGAGCAACTGTTTTGGGGTCTTCAGTCTCGACAACAGCGGTATCGGCACCCAGTCCTTCGACCTCAACAATCTCACCATCTCCGGCGGCGAAGTCGATTCCGCCGCCGGCGGGCTCCAGACCGCTGGCGGGGCCGGGGTGCTGGCCGGAGGGACTAGCGACAACTACAGCTTCACGAGCGACACCATCAGCAACAACACTGACCTCGACCCCGTTAACGGCGGCACACAGGTCGGCGCCGGTGTTTCCATCGGTTACGGCCAGACCTTCACCATCACCAACTGTACCTTTACCAACAACAGCGCCTCCGGGGCCGGCAACTCCGACGGCGGGGGCGGCCTCTACATCGGCGACATCGACGGCTCTGCCATCACCGCCACGGTGACCGGCTCGAGCTTCACAAACAACACCGTGGCCAACTTGCTGGGCGGTGGAGGGGCCATCTATGCGAACGCCAACCTCAACGCCTCAAGCACGATCACGGTTTCCGGCAACAACTTCTCCGGGAATCAGGCCACCGGCGGAGGCGGAGTCGCCGACGGCGGGGGGGCCATCCTCGATCAGAGCAGTACCCTCGATGCCTACAGCAACAACTTCCTGAGCAACTCGGTCACCTCCAACGGGGAGGGCGGAGCCATCAACATCGTGAGCGGCACCGCGAACCTGGCCGGGAACCGCTTCAACGCGCAACACCGCCGCAGCCGCCACCGGCGAGACCCTGTCCGCCGACGCCTCCAACTCGCCGGTGGTCTCGGCCGGGGACAACTGGTGGTCGTCGAATACCGGGCCGTCGGCTGCCGATCTCTTGGGGGTCACGGTCTCCAAGTACCTCCAGCTCCGGGTCTCGTCCTCGGCCAACCCGGTGCTGACCGGCAACACCACCACCGTGACCGCCGACCTCACCCACGACCAGACCGACACGCTCTACAACGCACACTTCATCCCCGACGGCACCCCGGTCATCTTCGGTGGGACCGCCGGCAGCTACCTCGGGGGAACCAGTGGCGTCACCACCGGCGGGCAGGCCACCGATGTCATGACCGCCGGTCCCGGCGGCCTCTACACCCCGGCCGGGATCACCGCCACCGTCGATGGCGTCGAAGCGCAGGCCGCCCAGGGCGTCGATCAATCCCCGACCATCACCAGCGCCAACAGCACCACTTTCACGTCCGGCACCGCCGGCACCTTCACCGTCACCACCTCGGCCACCAGCTATCCGGCTCCGACCCTCTCGGAATCTGGAACCCTACCCAGCGGGGTGACCTTCACCGACAACGGTAACGGCACGGCCACCCTGGGCGGCACCCCGGGCGCCGGTACGGCCGGCACCTACCTGTTCACCATCACCGCTTCCAACGGCATCTCCCCGGACGCCACCCAGTCCTTCACCTTGACCGTGAACCCGGCACCGGCCACCCACTTCGTGGTCAGCGCCCCGTCAACCGCCACCGCCGGGACGGCGTTCAGCTTCACGGTCACCGCCCAGGACGCCTTCAACAACACCGCCACCGGTTACAGCGGCACTGTGCACTTCACCTCCAGTGATGTCGGAGTCGGAGTCGTCCTCCCCGCCGACGCCACCTTGACCAGTGGGACGGGCACGTTCTCCGCCACGCTGGTCACCGCCGGCAACCAGACCATCACCGCCACCGACACGGTTACCGCTGCGTATCACCGGGACCATCGAACACGATCGCCGTCGGCCCCGGAGCCGCCACCCACTTCAGCGTCAGCGCCCCGGCGACCGCCACCGCCGGGACGCCGTTCAGCTTCACCGTCACCGCCCAGGACGCCTTCGGCAACACCGCCACCGGCTACACCGGCACCGTGCACTTCACCAGTACCGACGGGGCTGCCACCCTTCCCGCCGACGCACACCTTCGTGGCCAACGGGGTGGGGCACAGCTTCATCGGCCACCCTGGACTACCGCCGGCACCCAGACCCTCACCGCCACCGACACGGTGACCTCGTCGATCACCGGGATGTCGAACACGGTGACAGTCAGCCCCGCCGCGGCTTCCAAGCTGGTGGTCACTACCCAGCCCCCCACCTCCTCGGCCGCCGGGGCGTCTTTCGCCGTCGGGGTATCAATCGAGGACTCGTTTGGCAACGTCGTCACCAGCGACAACACCGATTTGGTGACCCTGGCCATCGGCACCAACCCGTCGTCGGGCACCCTCAGCTGCACCCCCGGCTCCACGGTCACCGTCAATAACGGGGTGGCCAGCTTCAGCTGCTCGATCAACAAGGTCGGGACCGGCTACACCCTGAGCGCCAGCAGCGGGGCACTCGCCGGGGCGACGACCAACGCCTTCAACATCACTCCCGGCCCCGCCAGCCATCTGGTCGTCACCACCCAGCCGCCCGGCTCCTCGGTGGCCGGTGCATCCTTCGCCGTCGGGATATCAATCGAGGACTCCAGTGGGAACGTCGTGACCACCGACAACTCGACGGCGGTCACCCTGGCCATCGGCACCAACCCGGCGTCGGGCACCCTCACCTGCACCAGCCCCACGGTCACCGCCATCAACGGGATGGCCAGCTTCAGCTGCTCGATCAATAAGGCCGGGACCGGCTACACCCTGGGCGCCACCAGCAGCCCGGTACTGACCGCGGCGACGACCAACGCCTTCAACATCACCGCCGGAGCCGCCACCCAACTGAGCGTCAGCGCCCCGGCTACGGCGACCGCGGGGACGCCGTTCAGCTTCACGGTCACCGCCCAGGACGCCTTCGGCAACATCGTCACTGGCTACACCGGCACCGTGCACTTCACCAGCTCTGACGGGATCGCCACTCTGCCGACCGACTACACCTTCGTGGCCGGGGACGGCGGCGTCCACACCTTCACCTCCGGCGCCACCCTCAAGACCGCCGGCAACCAGACCATCACCGCCACCGACACGGTGACCTCCTCGATCACCGGCACCTCGAACACGGTGGCGGTGAGCGCCGCCGCGGCCACCCACTTCATGGTCAGCGCCCCGACCAGCGTCATCGCCGGGACGGCGTTCAGCTTCACCGTCACCGCCTCGGACGCCTTCGGCAACACCGCCACCGGTTACACCGGCATCGTGCATTTCACCTCCAGTGATGGTGCGGCCACCCTTCCTGCCGACGCCACCTTGACCAACGGGGTGGGGACGTTCTCGGCCACGCTCAGGCTTCCGCCGGCAGTCAGACCCTGACGGCCGACCGACACGGTGACCGCCGGTATCACCGGGACGTACGGGTCCGATCAGCGTCGGCTCCGGCGGTGGTGGTGGCGGCGGTGGCGGCGGTACCACCCCGACACCCACCAGCTTCACCATCACCGTCAACGGATCGACGTCGGCCACGATCACCGCTGGTCAAACCGCCACGTTGGGCGATCCCGGCCTGCCCCCCGCCGCGACCGGATCGGTCACCTTCATCTCCGGATCCCTGGTCTTGTGCTCCTTCACGCTGTCAGGCACGACTTCGAGCTGTCAGACCTCGGCGACGCTCCCGGCCGGGACCTACGTGATTACCGCCAACTTCGTCACCGGCGACAACAACTTTGCCAACTCCGCTTCGACCAACTCGGTGACCCTTACGGTGAACAAGGTCACCCCGCCGACCCCGACCCCGACCCCACACCAACACCACCCGAGCCGCCACCCCCGCCGACCACGCCGGGGGGCTATGACCTGGTCGGATCCGATGGTGGGGTCTTCGTCTTCGGGAACCCCGGCGGGTTCTTCGGCTCCCTCCCCGGCCTCGGGGTCCACGTCGCCAACATCGTCGGCCTGGTCACTACCTCTGACGACCTGGGCTACTTCCTGGTCGGATCCGACGGCGGGGTGTTCGCCTTCGGCGACGCCCCCTTCGAGGGATCGCTGCCCGGCATCGGGGTCCACCTGGGCGACATCGTGGGCATCGTCCCCACCCAGGATGACCAGGGCTACTTCCTGGTGGGCAAAGACGGCGGGGTGTTCGCCTTCGGTGACGCCCTCTATGAGGGATCCCTGCCCGGGATGGGCACGGTGGTGGGGAACATCGTCGGCATCGCCGCCACCCCCACCGACAAGGGCTACTGGGTGGTCGGGTCCGACGGCCACGTCTACGCCTTCGGGGACGCCACCAACTTCGGAAGTGCCACCGGAGGGGTCACCGCCATCGCCGCCACCCCCGACGGCGGGGGCTACTGGCTCACCGGCCCCGACGGCGGGGTCTTCGGCTTCGGTGACGCCGGCTTCTTCGGGTCACTTCCCGCCCTCGGGGTCCATGTCGCCAACATCGTCTCGATGGTGCCGAGCGCCGACGGGAAGGGCTACCTGCTCATCGGCGGGGACGGCGGGATGTTCGCCTTCGGCGATGCCACCTTCCTCGGCTCACTGCCCGGCCTCGGTGTCCATGTCACCAACATCGTCGGGGCGGTGCCGACGGGTTGAGCCCTCCCGTGGGGCTCGCCGGGTGAGATCTCCCGTGGGGCTCGCCTGGTCGGGCGAGCGTGAACGCTTCTCATTGCTACGGCCCCACTCCAACGCCGCGCCGATGGACGCCCGCCTGGACGCGGAGTTCCGCGCTAGCGTCGAATTCAGGTGCCCGGGACGCGGGGCTCTCGACAGCAACTGAACAGGGCGGCACTCCTGTTGGTGGATAAGGAGGGCTCATGATGATCCACAATTCAAGGCGGGACCGGGCAACCGAGCGGCTCCTAAAGTTGGCTGCCGCCGCCGGTATCGGAATCGTCATGCTGGCCGCCGGACTCGTCGGGGTTGCCAGCGCACCGGCCTCAGCCTCGACCTTGCCGACCACATCGGGCTACTGGCTGGCGGCTTCCGACGGCGGGATCTTCAGCTTCGGGGGAGCGATCTTCTACGGGTCGACCGGCGGCATGCACTTGAACCGGCCGATCGTCGGGATGGCCGGCACCGGTGACGGCGGGGGCTACTGGCTGGTGGCTTCCGACGGGGGGATCTTCTCCTTCGGTGACGCCTTCTTTGCCGGATCAACCGGGGCCCAGCACCTCAACCAGCCCATCGTCGGCATGGCGGTCACTCCTGACAGTGGGGGCTACTGGCTGGTGGCCTCCGACGGCGGGGTGTTCGCCTTCGGCGACGCCGCCTTCTTCGGCTCCACCGGCGCCCAGCACCTCAACCAGCCCATCGTCGGCATCGCATCGACCCCCGACGGCAAGGGCTACTGGCTGGTGGCCTCCGACGGCGGGATCTTCGCTTTCGGCGACGCCGCCTTCCACGGCTCGACCGGGGCTCAGCACCTCAACCAGCCCATCGTGGGCATGATCTCTACCATTGACGGCGGCGGCTACTGGCTGGCGGCCGCCGACGGCGGGGTGTTCAATTTCGGCGACGCCACCTTCTACGGCTCGACCGCGGCCCAGCACCTCAACCAGCCGATCGTCGGCATCGCCCCTTCTCCGGAGGGTGGGGGCTACTTGCTGGTGGCCTCTGACGGCGGGATCTTCAATTTCGGAGACGCCCAGTTCTACGGATCGACCGGTGGTCAACACTTGAACCAACCGATTGTGACTATGACGACGTCGTTCTGATCCGGTCGCGCCCAAAGGCAGCGATCTGCCCGCTCAACCGGCGTTGGAACCGACGACATCCGACAGCACCTCTTCATAGAGGGCGGCCAGGTCGTCAGCTTCCTCCTCGCGGGTACGCACCGACGTCGAACGTGCCCCTTCGGTCAACGTCGCCAGTAGCAGGGCATCGTCCAGCAAGGTGAGAACGGCCCGTACCAGGCTGGCGGCATCGGTCGAGTCGAAGAGTAGTCCGTTCTTCCCGGGACGGACGATGTCAGGGATGCCGAACGCCCGGGATCCGATCACCGGAAGACCGGCGAGGAGGTACTCCCGGGTGACCCGATGGAACGTCTCGAAGCCCGAGGTCGAGAGCCCGACGTCCATGTGGGCCAAGAACTCCGGCAGGTCCTCGGGGAGGTAGGCACCCACCATGATGACATTGGGGTTGGCGTCGAGAAGGGGGGCCACCAAGCTCTCGTTTCCGCCCCCCAGGAGCCACAGGCGGTAGTCGTTCCGGCCGAGCAATTGAGGATCGGTGAACGCCTCCACCACGGTGTCGATGCCCTTGGCCGGGTCCAGGGTGGCGGCCAGACAGAACATCATCGGTGCCGATGGCGAATCCGCCTCACCGTCGCCGACCGGGGACATCGCCGACAGCATCGCGTCGCTTTCCGGTGACAGCTCGCTGTCGGGGGGCCGGATCCAATCCCATCTCGATGACCCGCACCCGGGTCGGGTCGAGCGGGATGGTCTGTTCGAAGTAGTGGCGGAAGGCAGCGGTGGCGAAGACCGTCCGGTCGAATACCCGGAGATACTGCTCGGCAGTACGGGCCCGCTTGCGGGCCAGTTTGGCGACGAGATCCCGGTGCTCACGGTCCTCGCGAACCGCCGCCGCCTGGGTCCGCTTGCGGGGGGCAACCTCAACTCCGTTGGCGGCCTCCCCAAAGACGCTGGCCACACACCGTGCGCAGTGTTCGGGGGTAAGGGGTGCCGGGCAATAGCCGCGTCGTCCGGAACGGGGCGACACCGGGGCGATGAGGCCACAGAGGTCCTCGGCGCAGGTGACCGATCGCACCACCGGGATGCCCTCGGTCTTGGCCAGCTCGGGAAAGTCGAGGGGGAGGTTGACATTGTTGACCACGTGGACAAGGTCGGGGTCAACCATGCGCAACACCTCACGGAAAGCTTCGGTGGAGGCTGGACTCGAACTTGGATGCTCGGACGCCGCTTCGATCGACCAGAACGGACCGAGAAAGGAAGTCGGTGGGACCACGACCCGGTCGAAGGCCTCGCCGGGCAACCGCTCGAGGTTGAGCGCCCACGAGGTCGTGGTGACACTGGGATAGACGACGGTGACTTCGTGGCCTCGGGCTGCCATCGCCCGGGCGTACCCATAGGCGAAGAGGGGGGTACCGGTGTGTTCCTCAGGGGGAAGACTGTGAACCAGATAGAGAATCTTTGCCATGCGTAGCCGGGAAGTTGAAGCTAGGAACTGGCGGGCGAGGCGGCAACGGGAGAACTCCAGCGTGTCGAGTCGATCACACCCGGGCTGGGTGCGGATCGGTCGCGCGGTGGGATCGGTCGTGGCGGTGGTGGCCGCCGCCGAGGCATCTGGCGTCGGGGCCACCCGCCGACGCGGATCCGTCAGCTGAACCCTGGGGTCGCTGCTCGCCGGCGTCGGACTCGGGCTGGCGGGCGTGGGGGCCGGGTCGGAAGTGGGGCTGGTCTGACCGCCGGTCGTGCCGGCTGGGGTACGTGGAGGGGGGGTGCAGGTGGGAGCACCGGTCGGGACGCTCCCGTGGACCGGCATCCGCTCCGGAGGTCCCATCCGAGCCCGATGGCGTCGACGTGGAGGGGTCGGTGGTGGAAGAACCAGGATCCTGGCCGGCGGCGGGGCTAGGTGGCGCACCCGGGGTGACAGGGCAGGCGACCGGCGTGGTGAAGGTGGGTGGCGGCCCGAAGAACGCCACCCGCAGGGTCGAGATGTTGTCCGGCTCGCCCAGCGTCACCTGAGCCACGAAGACGAGGGGGGAAGTGGAGGCGTTGGGCCCGTCGAGCCATACCGAGGTTCCCCGGTAGTAGGCGGTGGTATCGCCCCCGACGGTCTGAGAGCTGACCAGCGCCCCGCGTAGCTGCAACTGCGCCAAGGGCCGCGTCGTCGGGGTTGGAGAGGTTGGCCACCAGCTCCGGGTTCGACGTGGCCGGGAGGCAGGCGCCGTAAAGGGTCTGGAGCGTGGCCGTACTGGCGCCTTCGGCAAATTGTCCGAGCCCGCCAACCTCAAATGCCGGTCCGCGTCGTGCCCAGAGTAAAGTGTCGCTGGAGAAATAGGAACTGGCCGAGGCGCCGGCGGGCTCCGGGGGAGGGAGGGCGATCGACCCGTGCCGGAGCACCTGGGAACGATCCGGTCCATGGACAGGCGACGGGAGCGGCAACCCCTCCAGAGGCAGAACCGCCGGCTGTCGAGGTCGAGACCGGGCTTCCCGTCGATCCGGAGGTGGCGGCATTGCCGGCGGTGCCGGTGGCGGCAGTGCCGACCCAACCCCAGGGATCTGAAGCGGTTGTGCTCACCCCGCCGGCCGTGGAAGTCGTGGCCGTTGAGCCCGCACTCGAAGAGGATGCCGGCGAAGCCGCGGTTCCGGACGGGGCCGCGGGTGGGCTGGGTTGGCTGCTGGCCGGCGGTGTGTCCAGAAATGAAGCCAGATTGGTGGTTCCCGCCGCCATGATGATGTGGGAACCGATGGCTGGGTCGGGGGTTGTCGGCCCACTCGCCGCCGACCCGGATCCGACCATGGCCGCACTGGCCGCCACGGTGGCAAGGGCGGCGGCAACGGGAAGGGTGGCGTGCCAGGCGACCGAGGCGCCGGCAATGAGGGTTTGGGAGAGTGGGGTCGAGGCGGCCATTGCCACCGCCTGGGATGTCTCCGAGAGTGGTGCCTGGAACAGCGTGGGCAACGACGACTGGGTTGTCACCGGGATGGCGGTCGCGGGGAGGTCGGGGCCCGGGGCCACAACTCGGGAACTGCTGGAATAGGACGCCAGGCCCGACATTCTCTTGCTGACGGATCGGGGGATCAGCCGCTTCAGCCCGAAGAAGTGCAGCGAGACAGGAAAGCCGGCCAGGGCGACTCCCGGGGCTCGAAGCGCCCGGGTGAGCGACCGACGGGCCCGGTGTACCCGGGCCCGTGCGTTGGTCTCGCTGATTCCCATCTTCTCGGCGACCTGGGCGTAGGAGAATTCCTCGATCTCCCGCAGGATGAAGGCCATCCGGTAGGACTCCGGGAGGGAGTTCACCGCTTCCTTCACCGCACGCTGTTGGTCGGCGTCTCCGATCCCCTCGTCGGCCGGTGGCGCTTCATCGCGAGGTGAACCCAGCCGGTCGACCAGGCGCAGCTCGGCGTTTCTACGGGCCCCGGTGTCGGCACAGACGTTGGCGAGAATTCGGCTCAGCCAGGCGTGGAGACGGTACTCACCGCCGAAGCGGTCGAGAGCCAAATAGGCCCTGAGCAGGGTCTCTTGTACGGCGTCCTCGGCGTCGCCCGACGATCGCAGGCGCCTGCGGGCCTCGGCAGTGAGCGAGCGGTGGTGGGCACCGACGATTTGGGCAAAGGCATCGACATCACCCGCCTGGAAGGCAGCGACCAGCCGACGATCGTCGTAGTCGTCGAGAGCCTGTGACTGCACGACCATCTGTCCAGGGCCCTCCCGAATTCTGCTTCTGGCGCGACTGTGGCGCTCCGGCTGGTCGACCACAATGCCTGCAGCGATCCGCCGCGAGGCTAACAGCAACCCAGGCTGGGTGCATGCCTTTTCGGCCATTTATCGGGTCGACCCGGGTCTCGAGCTGTGTCAATGTGACCACTCCGAGTGAGAATCGGGTCCTTTGGGGACCCCTGACGGTCAGGCTCCAGAAGGCTGCGCGAACCCGTCCCCGGCCATCCGACGTAGGGACCGTCGAGAAGAAATCGGAGCCCGATGGGAGCAATTTCTGTCACAAGCATCCCTCAGTGGCAGTTGTCCTAGATGTAGCGTGCTGTGCGCTCGGGTGAACTGCCCGGGCGTCCACGATCTTGAAACAACCAAAATCAAGGAGTACACATGAAGCAGGGGCCGAGTAGATTTCGCCGGATAGTAACGGCGTGTGCAGCGGGCACAATCGCATTGAGCTTCCTATCCGTGCTGGCGCTGAGTTCCCCGGCTTCGGCCGCGGTGCCGTTCACCGGCAACACTACGGCGGCATCTGCCCCCACCATTCGCCCCGACTAGCCAACCAGCCGGCCGGCAACTGGGCTATCACCCTGGACCCGGGCGCAACCGGCGGCTCCATCGTCATCACGGCGACCGACTTCAACGAGGCCGCGACCTCACGTACGACGCGCCCCCGATCGCGGTGGCACCTACAACGGTGGGCGATCACCGAACTTCGTGATCGGCCGCGTACACCCAGCGCCGTGTATGCGCCGGCACCGTGCTGTAACGCCGGTCACATCGCGCTCACGATCGAGTACACGATCGGCGATCGCCACTGACCGGGCCCTTGATCAACCAGCTGCCAGCGGCGCCTACGACGGCTGACAGCTGCGGCCGTGTCCGGACCGGTCGGGTACACCACTACCGCCGACACCGACACCGGAGCACGTTCCGGCACGAGCGCAGACCCCGAATTCCACTGCCGCCGACGGGCATGGCAATGCCGTGATGGCAACGCCGCCGCATCCATGTCGCCTGTCGGCGGCCGTTCGACCCCTACGTCACCCCACGCCGGGACGGCCACCACCGCCGCCGCAGGCGCATGGGATCTCCCTCTCGAGCGGCCAGAACTCGACCTGGGCAATCCGGCGACAAGATCTACATCACCGTGGCCCGGAACAACGCGACCAACTGCGAGACGGTCGGGCGTCCGGACTCGGTCGGCTTCGCCGGCACCCCGTTGGTGATCGCCTCGGTGGTCACCAACGGTGCCACCACGACGCCGACCTTGACCGCCTCGTATGCCACCGCGTCGGTTCGGGGCCAAGCAGTCGAGTTGCGCCACCTTCTCCGGTGTCAACAACGTGATGGTCCTCACCTTCACCAACTCCGGATCGATCACCAGCGGCCGGCGCTGGCCCTGCGTGCCCCATCACCATCACCATCGCCGGGGTTAGCTACGCGGTGAGCGCCGATATCGGGGACATCGCCGCCGCCGCCGCCTTCCCCCCAACACCAACAACCTCGGAATCGTCGACATCGGATTGAGCTACAACGTCAAGCCGACGTTTGCGACTCGAGCGCGCAGGAGTGCCCAACGACACGTTGCGTCGGCGGCCGTCGGTGGCCGGTGCCCCCGGTCCGTCGAACGCCAACATCAACATCAACTCGGTGACGGTGGCGGCCAACACGCCGAGCACGACCTTGCAGTTCAACATCACCTCCACCGGTGGCGAAGTTGTCAACCAGGCCGTCAGCCCGATCACCATTACTGAAGGCGCCCCTGGGGCGCTCGGAGGCGGCGTAGTCGGTTGGGCCTGTATCGCACTGAGCCCGGCAGCGGCGAGTTGGAAGGGCGGCGGAATTCAATGCCCTTCCGACGGTGACGGAACCGGCGGGGGCCTCGTCATCGGTAACGTCAACGCTCCTGACACCCGGTGGCCAGACCGGTCCCACCGAGTTGGCGTTCCAGGTGACCACTGCGTCCACTGGTACCGCCGGAACGGTGACCGTCAGCGGCATCACCGTCAACTTCCCGACATCGTTGGCCGCGATGCAAGGCGCCCGTGGTTCGGAGCAAGCAGCGCTGCTGCTGCATGTCAGGGTGCCAACGGTGGCGCCGTTATTGGTGGCGGCACTGCGTACTCCAACCCGAACAGCGTGCCGCCGGGCCTCAACCTGTTCACGGTGGCCAACCTGGCTGGCCATGAGTACGGGCAGGTTCAGGATGACACCGCCGGCATCGTGTTCCAGAACAACCCGCCGGCGTGCCTCCCCGGAGTCTCCCGAACCCTGCCGGCAACGAGACGCCAGCGATCCTGGTGACCAACTCCAGCTACCAGGACGCCCTGTCGGCGAGCTACCTGGCCGGGCAGTTGGGCACCGGCATCCTGACCACGAATATCAACTCGGTCTCCACCGCCGCCCTCAATGCGATGCGAATCGATGGAGTCACCGAGGTGTTCGTGGTCGGTGGACCGCTGGTCGTGAGTCCGGCGGACATCGCCACGCTGCAGAACACCCCGTCGTACAACTGCGGTGGCTCAGCCAACGGACGACCATCAACGGCCAACCGATCGACTTGGTCGTGCAGCAGATCTTCGGCCAGACGGCGACGCCACCGCGGCGGCGGTAGCCACCTTCATTGGGTCTCACGCCCCGGGCACCGCCCCTTTCCAGGCGGCCTACGGCGGTACCTACAACGACACCACCGGTTCGAATGGTTCGGCGGCTTGCTTCGGCTCCTACCACTGCGGTGACCACGGCGATCCTGGCTACCGACCAGTCCTTCCAGGACGCGGCGTCGGTCAGTGCGGTCCTCGAGCCTATGACAGTGGGAACCACTTTGGATTCCCGTTGGTCCTGACCCCGCAGGGTTCACTCGGGCCGGACGCGGCAGGCTGCCCTCACCAATCTGCGGTCCAACAGGTGATCGTGATGGGTGGACCGGTCGCAGTCAGCGACACCGTGCATCACCCAGGTCGAAGCCATGGGGATCTCGGTACTGCGGATAGCCGGGCAGGACTTCACCGACACCTCCCAGCTGTTGGCCCAGTTCGAGTTGAACTCGGTCGTCCCGCTCCTCCAGCCAACGCCGGCCAGGCCTACGGGCTCGACTACGGTCCGATCTCGGGACGGCTGGCGCCTACCTGGTGATCGCCAGAGGTGACTACTACACCGACGCCATTGTGGCTAGCCGTGTCAGCCTGGTCCCGGGGCCCCGTGACCTGCTGACCTGGGATCCGAACAACGAGGGCAATCCTTCGGGTACCAACTACCTGGGCCCATTCCTCACCGGGGCTGGCCAAGGGCTCGGCAGGATCTGGGTACCCCGACGGACGGGACCATCAACAACCTGTTCATCATGGGTGGACCGTTCGCCATCTCGACCGCTCTCGAGTGGCGATTGGGACCAGCCTGAACGGGTAAGGGTCAGGTGATCCGAAACCGGCCCCGGGCTTTAGCGGGGAACGGGGACGGAACAGCCTGACAGTAGTGAGAAAAGAGGGGCCCTTCGGGGCCCCTCTTTTCTGTTTCGATCCGAACCGGGTCAAAACGAATATGTGGAACTCCATTGCAAAGTTGTTGGCTGAAGTGTTGTGGTCGTGATCGGTTACGGACAGGTGGTTGGGGCAGGGACGTTGAACGCAGAGCGCGGGCATGTCCATGAACGGGTATGTGCATGAATCGGCCCATGGAATCCGATCGATTTATTGAACTGTCGAGTCGGAATTGGTCGGGTTGTTTGGCGGGAAAAAACTTCGTTGACACCACTGATATAGGGACCTAGGCTCCTACTCGCACCGGGCACAGGGGGTCAAGACATGTCTGAATCTATGGGATCACGGACGCTTCGTTTCGTGAAGGCGGGTCGCGGCAAGCGCGTCGATCGCAGTTCCGGCGCGAAGCACCTAGGTCGACGCCTGGCGGGCGCCGGCGGTGTCTTTGCCGCGCTCATGCTCGTGGCCGGGATGCTCCAGGTCGCGACCTCCCTGCCCGCGTCGGCCCTCACAAACCAGACTCTCTACGCATCCCCCGCAGGTGCCGGCATCGCTCCGTGCACGACGGCGGCGACCCCGTGCACCCTGGCAGTTGCCCTAGGGCAGGCGAACAGCGATACGGGTGACACGATCAACCTGGCCACCGGGACTTACCCGACGGCCGGCTACGCAATCGCGAGCAGCCAGAACTGGACCGGCGTGGCTGGGACGGTCATAAGTGGTGGCAGCTCCTCCCGTCACGGTTGACGGCGAGCGAGACCGCCTCTTTGTCCACGCTCACGATCAAGAGCGGGACAGCAGGCGGCGGCATCACGAACAACGGGAACTCTCACCCTCACGAGCGTCACCCTCTCGGGCAACACCGGTGCGGCCGGTGGCGGCATCGAGAACACCGCAAACTCAAGCCTGGTCCTCAACGGCGTAACGATCGGCCCGGGCAACATATCGGCAGCAACGGCGGCGGTATCGACAACATGGGAACGGTCACCACGACCGGCTGCGGCCAGCACCGATCATCGGCAATACGGGCATCGACGGTGGTGGTGTGGACAACGAGCTGGGGGGCAGCTTGTCCGCCACGGGGCTGATCGTAACTGCCAACCACGGGACATCGGGCGGCGGCATCGCCAACGAGCTCGGTGCCACCTCGCTCTCGCTCAGCGACGGCACGATCGGTGGGGCGAGCCCCAGCCGCGGCAACGTCGCCACAGGGCCCGGCGGCGGTATCGCCAACTTCGTAAGCGGCGCAACCCCCGACTTCTCTCAGCGGGTGTGACAGTGCAGTTCAACCAGACGTCGTCGTCCGGTGGTGGCATCTACAGCACCGGCTCCCTCACGGTCACGAACGGCTCCATCGCGAACAACACCGCCACGGGTCGTCCGGGAGGCGGTCTCTTCACACAAGCGGCTGCCACTGCCACTCCTCCTCTGTTGACGGGGGTGACGTTTCGTCCAACCAGGCCGGCTTCCAGGGGGGCGGCATCGCCGACGCAGTACGGGCGGGGGCTCACCATGAGCGGCGGCTCGATCACCCTCAACTCCACCGCTACAACGGGCAGCGATGGCGGGGGCGTGTTCATAGACGGCGGTGCTCCGGCTAACCAGGACACGTTCGAGCGGCGTGGCCATCACCGGCAACACCGCCCACGTAAACGGCGGTGGCATCGCTCTCGAGTCGGAGGGCGGACTCGTGCTGGCGAATGACTCTGGGTACCACGGGCACTTCGGTGAACTCGAACATCGCACGTCCACCGGCGGAGGGCGGCGGCCTCTACCTGACGAGCTCGACGTCTGCGACCTGCAACGTCATCGTGTCCCCACGCTGGCGGCCCAGCTACGAACGTCGCCTTCGGCAGCAACAACGCGTGTGTCGAGCCCGGAACACGATCACCGGCAACACCGCCCCCGGTCGGGCGAATCTGGCGGAGGCATTGTCACATCACTGCGGGCACTCTCCAGGTCACCGGAAGCTCGACCGTGCCCCACGACGATCAGCGGCAACCAGGCAAACCTGACGGAGGTGGGATTAACGACGCTTCAGCCACCCAATGTCCGTAGTCAACGCCACCGTGGTCGAGCAACCGGTGAACTCCATGAGCCGGACTCGGAGGGGGCATCTGCGGTCGGTGGGGCACCGCTCCCTACTCGATCGTCTACGACAGCACGATCTCAACAACTCCATCGCGCTCTCGCAGCTATCTCAGGAACGGTGACGGCGCTGGCCTGAACAACGCCACACGGGCTGCACTCTCGCCAACGACACCTTCACGGCAACGGTGGCGCTTCGTTCGGTGGAGGCATTTACAACAACAACGTCAACCTCGCCATGACGAACCTCACGTTCGACCGCGAACGGCACCAAGACCTCGAGCGGCGGGGCTGCGTTCTTCGGCAATATGCACCGCGGGGACAACGACGACCACACTGGGTACGATCTTCGCGGGTGACCACGAACTTCACCGGCGGCGGTCACGACCGCAGGACGAGTGCGAGTACGCATGCGGCACCGTAGACCTGCCCGTCTCCCTGGGCTACAACCTCGACGCGCAGCACACCTGCGGCTTCGGACTGCGCTTGGTGACCAGACCGGGGCCAACACGGCGGCTCTCCAGCCGCTCGCCAGCAACGGTGGTCCCACCCAGACGGTCGCGCTCGGCAGTACCAGCACTGCCATCAACGGCGACGGCATCGGCATCCCGGCCGTCTGCCCGACGTTCGACCAGCGAGGCTGCGCCCGCAACCGGTCGCCGCGTGGTCCACTGTGACATCGGCGCCTACGACACCGCCGGGGGCACGTCCGGTGGTCTCCGCCACCACGACGATCGTATCGGTCTTGCCGACCTCGGTCGCCCCCGGGGCCAGCGTCACCTACACCGCAACTGTCCCTCCGGATCGGCGGACGCCGACCGGGTCGGTGAGCTTTCACCGCCGGGGCCACCGCCACCTGCACCGCCCACGCCCTGGTCGCAGGACGGGAAGCTGTACGGCGACGAACGCGCCCGTGCGGCTCGTCGACACCGGTCGTCGGCGCCTACGCGCCGTTGACGGGGTCAGGCTCCAACCCCTCGTCCGGCTCCACCACCCTCACGGTGACGGGCCCCACGCCGACCTCGACCACGGTGACGGTCTCCCCGCCTCGATCGCCCAGGGGACGACTGTCACCTATTCGGCGACGGTCTCCGGCACCGGTGGCCCCCGACCGGCTCGGTGAGCCTTCACGCAGCCGGGGCCAGCCACCCTTGCACCGCCACCCTGTCGGCGGGCTCCGGAAGCTGCACCGCGCCAACGCTCCCGTCGGCACCGACTCGGTCGTGCGGCGCCTACGGCTCTCTCGACCACTCGGCGTCTCGTCGGTTCGGCCACCCTCGTCGTGACCGGGCGGGAGTCGCGCCTCTCCACCTCGGTCGCGTTCTCCCCGACCTCGTGTCCTAGGGGGCGACGGTCACCTACTCGGCGACGGTAACCGCGGCTGGAGCACCAACCCGACCGGTACGGTGAGCTTCACCGCCGGGGGCACCGCGACCTGTGCGTCGCCGTCCTGTCGGGTGGGCAGCGGAATCTGCACGCGACCAACGCCCCGGTCGGCACCGACCTCGGTCATCGGCTCCTACACCGGTGACGCCACTCACGCCGCCTCGGCGGGAACCGCCACCCTGACGGTGTCGTCTCCGCTGCCACCGCCACCGCCGCCCACCAAGCCCAGCGGCTACGACATGGTCGGGAGCGACGGGGGGGTCTTCGTGTTCCCCTTGGGTCAGGTCGAGCGGGTTCTTCGGCTCCCTCCCCGGTCTCGGGATCCACGTCAACAACATCGTGGGGATGGTGCCCACCTTCAATGACCAGGGCTACTTCCTGGTCGGGAGGGACGGCGGGGTGTTCGCCTTCGGCAATGCCGGGTTCGTCAACTCCCTGCCCGGCCTCGGGGTCAGCGTCAACAACATCGTCGGCATCGAGCCGACCCTCGACGGCAAGGGCTACTGGCTGATCGGGTCGGACGGCGGGGTGTTCGCCATCGGCAGTGCCGGGTTCCGGAACTCGCTGCCGGGCATCGGGGTCCACGTGAACAACATCGTGGGCATCGCCGCCACCCCCGACGACGGTGGCTACTGGGTGCTCGCCTCGACCGGCCAGGTCTACAACTTCGGCGACGCCACCAACTTCGGGGGGCCGTCGGGAGTCAACAACGCCACCGCCATCACGCCCACTCCGTCGGGGAACGGCTACTGGGTGGTGACCGCCAACGGGGCGGTCTTCCCGTTCGGGAACGCGGTCAGCTTCGGCTCGCTGCCGTCGAGCGGGGTCACCCCCGCCTTCCCGGTCATCGGTATCGTGCCCACCAATGATGGGGGCGGCTACTGGCTCATCGGGTCGGACGGCGGGCTGTTCGCCTACGGGGATGCCGCCTTCCAGGGCTCTATCCCCGGCCTCGGGATCCACGTGAACAACATCGTGGGGGCGGTCCCAACCGGCTAGCCCGCCACGGCACCAAACTCGGATGCTCGCATGCCGAGTCACTTCGAGACGAAGTCCACGGCGGGCTAGGCCACCGGCGGCTGGGTGTCGGATCCCGCCGCGTCTCGCGGTGCGCGGTCGGTGTCGTGGTCTTCTCGTCGGTACCGAAGAAGTCCCGCAGGTACGTCCGAGCGGCTCTCTGTCTCGTGGTGGTCAATGTGAGAGGATGCCTGTGCAACCCGGTGATTGTTATTCGCCAGTTATCGCTAAATCGAGTGACCGGTCGAACAATGAACCCTGATCAACCGGCCTGAAAACGGGGTTGTCGTTGTGCCGAATGAGTCGAGGGCCGGGGGCGGGCACCTCGTGCCTCCCCAAACGGAACACGGTCCACGTTTTGTCTTGTGAACAGGCACATTGCCTAGAAACACGCTGGAAAATCGTTTCTACTATCATGCCGGTTCTGTGTGATACGTTCAAAGTGTCTCGCCCAACAGACGGTTGGTCTTTTGACCAATGCGTGCGGCGGGTTCTTCGCCGATTGAATTGAATTTCAAGGGAGTTTTTCAATGAGACAGAAGAATTATAGAATCCGCCAGTTGGCGGTTGCGGCAATCGGAGCAGTCACCGCTGTTTCCGGAATCGCGGTCCTCGGCGTCGGCACGGCCCAGGCCGTCACTCCGACCACGACCGTTGTGGCGTCGACCCCCACGACCATCCGTGCCGGCGTACTGAACCAGGCGGCCGCCAACGAGACCATCACCATCCAGCCGACGTTCACCTGGGTAACGGGTGACACCATCACCTTGTCGGTCGCCGACTCTGGGGCCACTGCAGTCCCGTTTGCGTCGACGCCCACGGTGACTCCTGTCTCAGTGACGGGCAACGCCGTGCCGACGGTGACGACGGCATTCGTCACCAACAAGCTGACGATCACCTTCACGGATAGCGGGACGGCGAACAGCGCCCAGCCCATCCTGGTGTCAGCGATCTCCTATTCGCCCGGAGCCGGCGCCGCCAGTGGTGCGGTCATCGTGACCCCGGGATATACCGGCACCGGGACCGCGGGCGGGGCGATCAGCCCGGCATCGTCGGCGACTTCCAACGCCACCATCGTGGGCGCCACGACTATCGGGTTGACCGCCGCCACCACGCCTTCGGTTGGCGCCGGCCTCAACAACCAGTCCGCCGGCAATGACTCCTTCGGCTTCGCCGGGGTGAATACCGGGTGGTTCGTCGGCGACCAGCTTACGATCCGGGTGACTCCCAACACCGGTGCCAACTGCACGGGAACCCTCGCCTCACCGGTACAGATCGGGTTCTCCGCCGCGCCCACTGTTTCCGCCACCACGGTGACTGGTCAGACCGCGCCCACGTTTTCGGCCGTCGGCTTGACGCAGAGTGCGGCATGTTTGGGAACCAGCTTCTTTGACCAAGCCGTCGTCACGCTGACCAACTCCGGGACCATCACCGGGACGGGCGCCATCGGGCCCAGCACCCAGCCGGTGACCATCACCTTCAGCGGGATCAGCTACAACATCACGGCCGCGGTGCCCACTGGCAATGTCAGCATCACCGGGCTGTACAACGGCGTCGCCGCTGTCGGCCCCTCGACGGCTGGCGCCACTGCCGGACCATCGAATGCCCTCGTTGGCAAGCTGACCGTGACCGCCAACAACCCCCCGGTGGGTCTGGCCAGCAGCAGCACCAACGCCTGCCGATAAGCAACCTGGTGATCACTGAGGCCCAGGCCGGCGCGGTACCGACCGGAACCGTGTGTGTCACGCTCAGCGGCACCAGCGGCGCCTTCAGCACCACCAGCACTCCCACCGTCACTGCGAGCGGAGGTGGGGCTGTCGTCGGCGCTCCGGCGATCAATTCCACCGGCCTTGTGCTGCAGTTCAACGTCACCACCGCGTCCTCCACCGCGGGAGCCACCTACACGGTGGGCAATCTCGTTGTGAATGCCCCGGCCACGGGTGGGGCGGACGTCGCCGCCGTTATCGACGGTGCGAGTAGCACCTGCACCGGCGGCACCAGCCTGGCGTCGGCTTTGATCCTGTACAGCACCTTCGGAGTCAACCGCATCTACGGTCAGACCGCGGACGGAACTGCGGCCGCCGAGTTGACGGCGGCATTCACCAATGGCTGCCCGGCGAGCAAGAATGTCGTGCTTGCCACCGATCAGAACTTCCCGGATGCGTTGTCCGCGTCGTATCTGGCTTCGAAGCTCGGGACCGGCGTGCTGTTGACGCCGACCAACGCCCTGGCATCCGAGACGGTCACGGCCCTCCGCATCGGCGGGATCAACCACGTCTACATCGTCGGCGGTCCGTTGGCCGTTAGCGAAACCGTGGTCGCCGCGCTGCAGGCGCAACCCGTCTACACCTGCGGAGGCGTCACCCCTGTCATCAATGGGACCACCGGCGCCCAGGTGATGCAGACGGTGACCCAGGTCTACGGTCAGACCCAGTACGACACCGCCCAGACGGTTGCCCAGTACTTCGGCTCAACCAGCGGCACGGGAAGTTTCAACGGTGCGTATCCCACCAGCACCACCGGGACCAGCGCCTACAACACGACGTCCGGGTTGAGCGGCACGTTGGCCCCCGCCAGTGCTACGGCGACCCCCACGGCGATTCTGGCCACCGGGCAGACCTTCCCGGATGCCATGGCTGCCAGTGCGATGTCTTATGCCAAGCAGTGGCCGATACTGTTGACCCAACAGGCGTCGTTGTCCTCCCAGGCGTCCGCCGCCATTACCAACCTGGGCATCAAGCAGGTCATCGTCATGGGTGGTCCGGTTGCGGTCTCGGATACGGTCGTGACCCAACTCGAGGCGCTCGGCGTCTCGGTCTTGCGGATTGCCGGAACTGACTACACCGATACCGCGCAACTCCTTGCCCAGTTCGAGTTGAGCACCACTACCCTCTCCGGTCAGCCCACCGGATTGGGCTGGGCCGTCGCTAACGCCTACAACGTCCTTGTTTCTCGGGGCGACTTCTTTGCCGATGCGTTGGCCGGCAGCGCCCTCGGAGGCCTGAACAAGTGGCCGATCGTGCTCACCTTCGACCCGAACACGTTGGGCACTGGCATCCCCGGGCTGTTCACCACCGAGCACGCCCTGACCGCGCCCAACCAAGTGAACGGCATCACCGTCCTCGGTGGGCCGATTGCCGTGACGCCGGCGACCGTGAATGCCGTGTTGGCGTCGATCCCCAGCTAACACGGGGAAGTCGCGGACCGGCCGTTCGCGACAAAGTAGTGGCAGTGAAGGGGACCCGAACAGGGTCCCCTTCTTGCTGCCAACTGACATTGCCGAGCCCATGAAACCACCCGTCGGATGCCGACCCGCATCGAGCGACTGAGCGAGGGGTGGGTGGGGTAAGTTTCTCGGGGCTGCCGGGAGAGACCGCCACGACGGCGACGGAGTACGGCCTGAGGAGGAAGTAGTGAAGCGAGCCACAACCAACTGGGTCCGCCGTCTGGTCGTCGTCACCCTGGCCGTGATGACGGGTGCCTCCGGGTTCGCCGTCCTCGAAATCGCCCCCGCCGTGGCCGCGCCGACCCCGGTCGTCCTCTCCGCCGTGGCCATCACCCGGCCGGCGAGCGTCATCGTGGGCGGGTCCAAGCAAGCGGCCACCAATTGGGGGTTCACCTTCTCGAACGGATTCGCCAAGGGTGACACGCTGGTCCTCAATGTGGGCCCCCCGGGCACCACCGCCTGCCAATCGTCGGCCAACTCGGTCGGCTATGCCTCCGTGCCGACCGTGACCGTCACTTCCGGCGCCTCCGGCCAGGACACCCCTCCGGCCATCACCGCCACCTTGGCCGAGCAGACCGCCAATCCCCTCGAACCCCTCCTGTGTCCCGGGATCAACGACAAGCTGATCCTCACCATCGGGAACGCCCCCGATACCACTCCCGCCGGATCAGCCAACTGGACCTGGGTCGTGACCGTCAGCGGGATCACCTACAACATCGGTTCCGGTACTGCGCCCGGCAGCGTCGGCGTCATCGGATCCTACGTACCCAGTGCCGCCGGCTCCACGACCCTGGCAGTGGCGCCGTCCTCCAACGCAGTCATCACCGCGGTCGGAGTCACGGCCAACAACCCGCCGGTCCTGGTCCAGCCCAACACCTCCATCAACACGTCGGTGACCACCGCCATCAGTCCCGTCATTCTCACTGAGGTGTCCAAGGGCGTCATTCCGGACGGATTCGTCTGTATCGAAGCCAACGCCGGCAATTACTTCCTCACCAGCAGCCATCTGGCGCCGGTTGGCTTCACCGAAGTCGACGCCGGGAGTGGTGCCGTCCTCGGGAACTCGGGGACACTGTCCGGATTCGGTGCTTCGAGCGCGGTAGGCGCCTTTGACACCTCGGGCGTTGCCTTCCAGGTGACCAGCCCGTCAACCTCGCCCGCCGCCTTCGAAGTCGGGGGACTCTCGGTGGTCGATCCGGTCAGCGTCCCGTTCGGCGCCCAGAATCTGACCGTGTTCGCGGCCAGTTCGCTGGCCAATTGCGCCTCCGGCACCGCCACCGCCGTCTACAGCTACGCCATCTCCGGCTTCTCGGTGTTCAACACCAGCCGGATCTACGGCCAGGACGCCGACGGCACCGCGGCCGCGGAACTGGCTTCGGTCTTCCCGCCTGCCGGGACCACCTGTCCGGCCAGCGGGAGCGTGGTGCTGGCCACCGATCAGAACTTCCCCGACGCCCTCTCCGCCTCCTATCTGGCCGCCCATCTCGGGTACCGGTGTGCTGCTGACTCCGACCGGCTCTCTTTCGTCGGTGACGATGGCGGCCCTCAAACTCGAGGGCATCACCCACGTCTACATCGTGGGTGGGCCGCTGGCCGTGAGTAGCAGTGTGGTCACCCAACTTCAGGGCACCCAGGCGTTCAACTGCGGGGGAACCACCGGGCTCACCAATGCGTCCGGTCCGGTGAACCTGGCGGTCACCCAGGTCTTCGGCCAGACGCAGTACGACACCGCCCAGACCGTTGCTCAATTCTTCGGTGCCGGTGGGGTGGGCACCGGCTCCTTCGGAGGCGGGTATCCCACCAACCCGACCGGTACCAGCGCTTACAACACCACCACCGGCCTGAGTGGCACGATAGCCCCGGCCAGTTCGGCGGCGACCCCCACGGCGATCCTGGCCACCGGTCAGACCTTCCCAGACGCCATGGCCGCCAGCGCGATGTCCTACGCCAAGAAGTGGCCGATCCTGCTGACCCAGCAGGCCTCCCTGGCCGCCCAGGCATCTTCGGCGATTGCCAACCTGGGCATCAAGCAGGTGGTGGTCATGGGCGGCCCCGTGGCCATCTCCGATGCGGTGGTGACCAAACTGGCCACCTTGGGCGTCTCGGTCCTCCGCATCGCCGGCTCTGACTACACCACCACCGCCCAGTTGTTGGCCCAGTTCGAGCTGAGCACCACCATCAACGCCTCCGGTCAGCCCACCGGTCTCGGATGGGCCAACCTCGGGACGACGGCCAACACCTACGCCATCAACGTCGCCCGGGGTGATTTCTATGCCGACGCGCTGGCCGGCAGCGCCATCGGCGGCGTCAATCATGCGCCCATCGTCCTCACCCTGAACCCGACGACGCTGGGCTCGGGCATTCCCGACCTGTTCACCGCCGAAGCCGGGTTGACCCTGCCCAACCATGTCGACCTGGTCACCATTCTCGGCGGTCCCGAGGCGGTCACCCCGGCGACCGCGTCGGCGGTGCTGGCCGCCATCCCCACCCCCTGATACGGACATGAGGCCGGGGGCTCGGCGGGTTGCACCCCGCCTTCTAGAAGGGCGAGGCGCAGTGAGCGGGAAACCCATCCGGGTCCTCCTCGACGCGGTATCGGGCCTGGTCCGGGAGCAGGGGTACGTCGTGGCTCGGGCGCTCGAGCATCGGAGCCCGATCGCCCTTGGCAGTACCCGCAAGTCGTCCATCGGGGACCTGGTCACCAAGGTCGACCTCGCGGTCCAGGAAGCGCTCACCCTCGGGCTGGGTCGATTGGTACCCGAAGCGTCCTTTCTCGGCGAAGAGGGCCTCGACGAGGTACGAGACGGCTTGGTCTGGATCATTGACCCCGTCGACGGCACCACCAACCTGGTCCACGGGCTTCCACACGTAGCGATTTCCGTCGGTCTCTACGATTCGGGATCGGCAACGCTCGGGGTGGTCCACAATCCCGTTACCGACACGTCCTATTTCGGAGCCGCGGGTGACGGCTCCTATGAGAGAGTCGGGTTGGACTCGTCCACGGAGCGGCGACTGCATGTCTCCGACGTCGCCACCCTCGATGGCGCCCTGGCGAGTTTTGGCCTTTCCTACGATCGATCGAGGGCGGCGCCGATGTTTCGGGCCGCGGCTGCGGTGTTCGCCCGGACCCAAGATCTGCGACGCTCCGGATCGGCGGCGCTCGATCTCGCCATCCTGGCTCGAGGGAACCTCGATGTCCACGTGGAAGCGACAGTACGGCCATGGGACTGTGCGGCTGGCGGGCTCATCCTGGAAGAGGCGGGTGGCGTCGTCACCGATTGGAGTGGGAGCAGCATTCGTTGGCTGGACCACATCCCCGGCTCATCGGTGCTGGCTTCCAATGGATACCTGCACGAGGAACTCCTGGCGGTGGTGCAGTCGGCATAGCGCTCTCTTCGACAACCAGTCGAAGGGATCAACCAGGTTTCGGTCGTGAAGCGCCAGAGATCAGCCTGGTCTGACGACGCGTATCCCGGCGGCATTGGCGGCGGCACCAAGCTCGTCGTCGTACACGACTATCGAGTGAGCATCGACTCGGAGCGCCGTTGCCAGGTGAATCGCGTCGGCCGACCGCAGTCTCCCGGGTAACAAAGGTGCAGTGACGAGGTCTCCGCTCTCGAGATCGATGAGGGCCAGCGTGGAAAGGACGTCGGCGATCTCATCGGTGTCGATGTCCGCGGTCCGTCGGTTGGCGGCACAGTAGAGCTCAGTATGAAGGAGTAGGGAAGCAACCAGCGTGTCCGAAGTCGATGAGCGGATCTCTTCGAGATAGGCAGCGAGCGCCTCGGATTCGGCTTCCTCCACCAAGAGTTTCATGGCTGCGGACGTGTCGACGTAGAGGATCAACGATCGCCACGGACGTCTGAAATGATCTCGGCAGTGGTCCGATTCGACTTCGCCCTACGGACGTGGCGAAGATCCACCGTCCGCCCCCCGGGCGGGCGGACCTTTCCCGCCGCGGCAAGCCGCTCCAACGAGGTGAGCGAAGGAGGGACGAGCACGGCGGCGACCACTCCGTGGTTGGTGACTTCAATGATCTCTCCGGCAGCTACCTGGCGGAGCACTTCCGAGCTGTTGTTGCGAAGCTCACGATGGCTGATGGTGCGCATCCTCCTCCTTCCAATCTCGCGTAGCAAGTGTAGCAATAGTCTCGGAACTCGGCAACGACGGAGAGGTCTACCCCCCCGCCGAGATCCGGCCGGCGGTCGCCTCTCGGATCAGGCCGGCTCTGCCTCGTACTCGGGAAGCAAGCTGGACTCGGCGACACTGGGTCTGTCGCCTTCGATGGATCGGCGCTGACGTGACCTCTCGGCACCTGATTCCCATCGGTCCTCGATACGGCCGAACCGCCAGATGGACAGGGCGATCACCCAGACCACCACGAAGATGCCGACCATGTAGACCCCGGCCTTGTTGATGTTGAAACTCCGGACCTGGTCCCATACCCATCCGTGGAGGTGGGTTTCTTGGCCCAGCAGTTCGAGCAGTTCGACGGTCCCGATGAAGAACGCCACCATCACGGAGAGCCCGGTGATGGTGATGTTGTAGTACACCTTCCGAATCGGTCGGGAGAAGGCCCATCCGTAGGCGAAGTTCATGAAGCAGCCGTCGAGCGTGTCGAACAGGCTCATGCCGGCGGCGAAGAGGATCGGCAGGGACAGGATGGCCCAGAACGGCAGTCCGCTGGCCACCGCCGTCCCCGACACCACCAGCAGCGCGACTTCGGTGGCGGTGTCGAACCCGAGTCCGAAGAGGACGCCGATCGGGTACATCTTCCAGGGTGTGTCGATCCGCCTAGCCAATGGTCCGAAGAAACGGTTCATCAGCCCCCGCTGGTTGAGCTGCACGTCGAGCGCCTCGTCGTCGTACCTCCCGTGGCGGAGACCGAAGAAGACCTTCATGACCGAGACAAGGATCACGACGTTGAGGGCGGCGATGAGATAGAGGAAGAATCCCGAGACCGACGTGCCGACGATCCCGGTCCACTGATGGAGCCCGGAGCCGCCGTTCCGCACCTGACCGTCGAGGGCCCGGATACCGAAATTGAGGGCTACCGCCAATCCGAACACGATGGTCGAGTGGCCGAGGGAGAACCAGAAGCCGACGCTGAGGGGACGTTTCCCTTCGGCCATCAGCTTTCGGGTGGTGTTGTCGATGGCGGAGATGTGGTCGGCGTCGAAGGCGTGCCGCATGCCGAGGGTGTAGGCGAGGATCCCGGTGCCCACCCCGAACAGCTCCTTGGTGCTCAAGTGGTAGTGGCGCGACACGGCGGTGAACAACAGGACCAGACCCAGGACGTGGAGCCCGACCACGGTGGCGGCCATGCCCCCGACCCGCCGCCACTCGGAGGGATGGAGGGCGTCCCGAAACCGTCGTGACGGCGCGATCGGGGTGCCCGTCTCGTGAGCGGCGGGGGAGGCAATCGCGGGGCCCGGCACAGGCTCAACTCTAGGATCTCTTGCGAACTAGTTGCAATAGCGGATTGTTTGCGCTCAGGCGCCGGGTCGCCGTCGTTGCCTACCCGGAGGCTCCTTGGCGGTCGGGCGTGTCCTGGGCCGCCGCGGCGCACTCGGCGCACCTTCCGCTCAACGAGAAATGGTGGGGATCGATGACGAACCCGGTGTCGGTCTCGAGCCGAACCCGCAGGGGATCGAAGGTGCTGTCGGGGATCTCGATGACCTTCTCACAGACTTCGCACACCAGGTGGTGGTGGATGTCGTCGGCCAGGTGCCAGCGGGACGGGCCATGGCCGATGTGGACATGGAAGGCGATATCGAGGCGCTCGAACAGCTCGAGGGTGCGGTAAATGGTGGCCAGGTTGACGTCGGGGTGCTTGGCCCACACCGCGTCGGCCAGCTGTTCGGCGGTCAGGTGGTCGTCGCTGCGGTCGAGCGCCTCGATCACCGCCCGTCGGTCGACGGTGATTCTTCCCCCCGAGACCCGAATTGCCTCGATGGCGTCTTCGACCCGTTTCCTCACCACCATCGCGAGCGTAGCGGGAGACGGTTGCATCCAGGGGGGAGGCGCGGAGTCCGAGCTGCCCAGTTCTCGTCCGGCATGGTGGGAACGTTCCCGCGTGGGAATCCAACCACCGAGCCCTGGCTCAGAAGTGCTGGCGAGCGGCTCGACGCCGGGTGAAGATGACCAGCAGCGTCCCGGCGGCCAGGAGGAACAGCGCGCCGATGATCAGGGCCAGGAGGTCGGCTCCCGTGAAGGCGAGGGTCCCTGAAGTCGCGCCGGAACCTCCGGAGGGGCTGGAGGCGCCCGGACTGGTGGTCCCGGCCGGGATACACGAGGTCGGCGAAATCACGCAGGGGTCAGTGGGGCCGCCGGGCGCGGTGGGGCTGCCGGGACTGGTGGGTCCACCCGGGCTGGTCACGGTCGTGGTTCCCGGGTAGCCGGTGTCGGCCCCAGCTGTTGAGCTGAGCGCCAGGCTCAGGCAGCCAACGATGGCCACCACTCCAACCAAAAGTCCAAACTTGCGGATATTCATGCCCGGACCAGGCTTTCTTGCAACGCCCCCGCGCCTTCCTGTGGAGGAACGGCTGAACCGGACCACTATTGCGGCCTGTTCGTTCAAAAATGGCCGAAAATTGCTGCCGGCATGACGTTCACCGGTCACCGACCGGCCAGGGCCCTCTTCTTCCTTCTGGCCCGCTTTTTCAGATACCTCCGACGCCCGTTCAAGGCGCCCAGCGAGGAGATGACGACGGTTCCCACCAGGGCATAGAGCCACAATCCGGCCACCGGGAGGGTGAAGCCGCGGTGGAGATCCAGTCGCCGGCCGATGTCGGCGACGATCAGCAGCAGCGAAACGGGGACGGCCAGGGCGAGGGCCTGGACGAGGGCGCCGGTACGCCGGCGCCGATGGCGACCGGCGATGGCTCCCCCGATGAAGAACGCCGCCACGGTGATGACCGTGGGCACCAGCCAGAGGTGGCCGGGTTGGTCGATCATCGGCTGGCCGCGCCACAGCTCCTCCCACAACAGCGCCGGCACGCTGATGACCAGGGTGAAGAGGTAGGCGTCACTGAGCGACCGGTAATGGATGGCCTCGTGGCTTCCCGGTGGCGAGCGGTCGCTGACGCCTCTGGCGGTATCCCCATCGGGCTGGGAAACCGGCCGAGCTGGCCGGCGATCCGATCCGGCGACCGCAGGTGCAACGGTGGGAGGCACGTCCGGTCGAGCCTCGGACGGTAACGGAGGAGCCGTCAGGTCAGGCGACCTGCTGGTGGTTGGCGCGCCGGCGGGTGGTGACGACCAGCAGAGTTCCCACGGCCAGCAAGAACAGCGCACCGACGATGAGAGCCAGCAGGTCGGCCCCGGTGAAGGCGAGGGTACCGGCGCTGGCGCCGGAGCTCGTTGTTCCCAGTGCCGCCGTCACGATGGTGGGGATGATCACGTACTCGGTGCCACCGGCGCCCCCGGAGGTGTTGGTCAGCGAGACAGTATTGGAAGTCGCGAGATCGGTACCGTACTTGGTGAGAACGGGCTGCGAACCGTTCACGCTGAGATAGGGATCTCCGGTGACGACATTGGTCAGGGTGATGTTGCCGGAAGCATCGGAGTTCACCGTGATCCCGGTGGAGACCCCGGCAATGGTGATCGAGAACGTCGAGCTAGGCGCACACCCGGTGAGAATGACCACCGTGGTGGTGCCCGACGGGATGGTGACCGTGGCGGCGCACGGCCCGGTCGAAGTCCCACCGGTGCTGCCCACACCCGGGCTGGTGCTACCACCCGGGCTGGACGGCCCTGGGGGGGTGGTGACGAGCGTCGTTCCCGGGTAGCCGGTGTCGGCTCCTGCCGGGGCCGAAAACGCCAGGCCCAGGCCACCGGCAATGACCACCGCCGTTCCGATTACCGCCATCCTTCGGAGTATCACTGCACGGTCTCCCCGCGAATCGGGCCGGAATTGACGTCCGGTGTGCCAATAAGAACTACATCGTTGTGAGAATGAAACGATCGACTTCCGAGAATATCACGGTCGAATTGGCGATTTTTGGTTGGATTCCCTGCTCGGCCCCTTAGCGGGGAGTCAGGGACCAGGTCTGGCTGAGGGTTTTCAACAGGCTGGCGGTGACGTAGGAGGGCCCGACCACGTTCCAGTTGGGGCCCCCGGCCAGCTGGAGGGATACCTGAGCCGGATAGAGGCTGGGTTGGGGCACCAGTTGCAGGGTCAGCCGCCCGTTTTTGACCGCATCCGGGATGACGGTGGTGAAGTCGACCGTCTGGCTCTGTTGGGCCAGCACCGAGGTGGCCGTCCGGTTGAGGACCAGGCCCGACTCCGAGACCCCGGCGTAGGTCTGCGATCCCCTCGGGGACCAGAGATAGACCCGGGTGACGTACTGGCCGGGGGTGAACGAGTTGAAGTTGTCCGGTCCCAGCTGGGCCGAGGGTGGCTGCCCGGCGGGGGCATGGTTGGTGATGGTGACGAAGGTGTGGACCGATCGCGGTGTTCCGGCCGGTGAGGGAGACGACCATCCGGACGCTGGTGGTGACGTAGTAGTCGAGCTTGGCGGCGGTGGCGCTCTGGACCGAGACATGGAAGGTCCGATCGGCGTCACTGGTGTCGATGGCGCCGGAGCCGCCGGTCTTCACGATGGTCGCCTCGTAGGTGGGGTTCTCGTCCCAGGCCATCAGGTGGCGCCCGGCCACGTCGTTGGCCAGGGCCACCGCCAACGCGGCCAGGTCGACATGCTCGGTCTTCATCTTGTCGATGACGGCTTTGGCCACGGCCGAAATATCGTCGTGGCGCTGGGTCTGGTCACCGGCCGGGAAGTCGGCGTAGAGCTGGTGGAGGAGGACGTCGGAAGCGTTGTCGGCGGTAATCTCCCCGGCGATGTCGGGGACGATGACCGGCCCCGATAGCTGCAACAGGCTCACCAGCCCGGGCACGTCGATGCCGACCACGCCGTTCACGTGGATGCCGGTGACCTCTTGGTACATGGCCTGCATGATCTGAGCGCTCAAGGGGAAGTCGGCCGTGGCGTTGACCGACTGCCACAGTTCGGTCGGATTCAGGGCGCCGAAGATCGCCTGGGTGCCGGGGGGCAACGGCACATTCACCGGCTGGGCCAGCGTGGCATCCGAAGTCGCAGTGCTGTCGAGGGAAAAGGTGCCGTTGGCCGAGTGCATCAGCGCGTTGGAGAGGACCTCGCCCTGGTCCCGCATCTCGGCGTTGTTCTGGCCGGCGATGAGGTACACGCGCGGGCCGTCGGCTCCGACCAGCGGCAGCGCGTAGGAGAGGACACTGCTTCCGGTTCCCAGCAGCGCGGTGAGCCTGGCGTCCTCGGCGTCGAACGACGCCCGGGCGGATCCGAGCGGCCCCCACAAACCACCGCTCGGGCGGTTCAATCCCGCCAGCTGGGTGTGGGCTGACGCCACCGACGTCTGAAGGCTCTGGAGCTGGGGGATGGAAACAGTGAGCCCCTGGGTGCTGGCGGCCAGGGTGTCCACCTGCTGGAGGAGCCCGCCGGCGAGGGTGGCCGTCTGGCCGGCATCGTGGATGAGTTGTAAGAGGCCCTGGATCTGTCCATGGAGCACGGGGAGGGAACCGAAGAAGTTGACGGCGAACGAGTCGTTCACCAGCGCGTAGGCGAGGTTGACGTCCAGCTGGACGTCGTCGATGGCCGCGCCCGCCTCGGCCCGACCGACCGGGGTGGTCAGCTCATGCCGGTTGTCAAGGGCGGCAGAGATGGTGGTTCTGGCCGCGTCCATGGAGTGCTGGGCCCGCAGGATGTTGCGGGCGGCCAGCGCACCGAGGACGACGACCACCAGCACCACCAGCACGAACAGACCGGTGCCGGCCACCTTCCAGGCCCGCCAATCGATACCTTCGACCGGGGCATGGTGATGGCTCTCGCCCTTCCGATGCTGGTTCCAGTGGCGGAAGCCGTAGCGGAAGCGGTGGCCCAAGCGCTGCTGCCGATGTTCATAGGGCGTCATCGCCGGGTCACCACGGCTGCGCCCGACTTCGTGCCCGGGTGCGTCGCCCAGGGGAGTGCGGCTCACGGGGGTCGGCGGAAATTGGGCGGAGGGGCGTCATAGGGCGGAAACGACCAGGGCCACAGGCACGGTGAACCCACTGAGGCTCGGCGCAGCCGCTAGGGTACCTCGGCATGGATGAGCGGCAGGGGAACAAGCAACTATACCTACGCGACTACGGGCACATCCTCAACCGTCGCAAGTGGACGATCATCATCATCCTGGTCGTCGCCGTCGGTCTGGCCGTCGGCTACGTGTCCATCTCCACCAAAAAGTACACCGCCACCGCCCAGCTGCAGCTCACCCCCCAGTTGTCCCAAACCGTGCAGCAGGCGCAGAACTCGGCGGCGGTCGCCCCGCTTGTCGATGTCCCCACCGCCATCCAGGTGATTCAGAGCAATTCGGTGCAACTGGCCGTGCAGAAGACGGTGCCCAACGCCCCGGCGGTGACGGCGAGAGAGGTCCAGTTGACCGATGTGGTCACCGTGTCGGTGACTGCCACCAACGCCCGGTTGGCCCTCAATGCCGCCAATGCCTATGCCAATGCCTACATCAGCCAGCAGACCACCCAAACGGTATCGGCGTTGAACAACGCGGAACAGATCATCCAGGGTCACATCACCGACCTCAACACCCAGATCGCAAATCTCAACCAGCAGATCAGCGCATTGTCCAACACAACTCCCACCGGCCAATCGACATCGCTGCTGAGCCAGTTGTCCACCGACCAGACCTCACTCAGCAGCTACCAGAGTCAGCTGTCCCAGTACCAGTTCGCCGCCCAGCTGGTGACCGGTGGTGGTCAGATCATCGGCGTCGCCACCCTCCCGACCAAGCCATCCAGTCCCAAGCCGGTCACCGACATCCTCCTCGGCGTGATCATCGGGCTGGTCATCGGCATCGGTATCGCCCTGTTGCGCGAGTACTACGACGAGAGCATCCGGACCATGGCCGACCTCGAGCGGGTCACCCATGGGGTCCCCACCCTCGGGCTGGTGCCCGCCATCGGGGACTGGCGCAGCGACGGCGAGCCGTATCTGGTCAGTGAGAAAGCGCCGATGTCGCCGCCGGCGGAGGCGTATCGAAGTCTCCGGACCGCCATCCAATTCCTGGGCCTGGAACGGGACATCAAGACCCTGTTGTTCACCAGCCCGAGCGCGTCGGAGGGAAAGACCACCACCTTGTCGAATATGGCCACCACCATGGCCCATGCCGGCCAAAGCGTGGTGATGGTCTGCTGCGACCTCCGCCGCCCCCGGATCCATAATTTCTTCGGTCTTTCCAACCAGGTGGGATTCACCTCGGTGTTGCTGGGGACGGCGACCCTCGAGGAAGCCTTGCAGCCGGTCCCCGGTACCCCCGGGCTCTATCTCCTGGCGTCCGGCCCCACCCCGCCGAACCCGTCGGAGTTGCTCTCCGATCCTCGAGGCAAAGCGGTGCTCGCCCAGCTGGCCGAGCGGGCCGATCTCGTCCTCATCGACAGCCCGCCGGTATTGCCGGTCACCGATGCCGCCGTCCTTGCCACCCAGGTGGACGGCGTGATCATGATCACCTCGGTGGGCAATTCGAGCCGAAAGGACGTGGCCCGCGCCATCGAGGTGCTGGGCAGGGTCAACGCCCCTCTGGTCGGCATGGTACTGAACAAGGCCTCGGAGAGTGACTCCTATGCCTACTACCGCTACTCCTATGGGCCGACCGACAACGCCCAGTGGGCCAGCGCCAGCGGCGCGTCGGCGTCAAACCGGAAGCCATCGGTTGCCGCTTCGAACACCCCGGATACCCGCTGAGCGTCCCAAGTCGTTTCGGAGCCCGGACGTGGCTGGGTGCGATCCGTGGCCAGCCCCTACTCCGCCGGGCCGGGCCCACCGAGCTGGGCAAAGGTCGCTGACCGGGGAGAGGTCCGGCGGCCGCCCGCGACGGTGGGGATGACGTTCTCGTGGTCGTCCGCCCGGTTGAAGAAGCGCAAGGTGTCCGGAAGCGAGCGGATCGGCTCGGCCGGGTTACCGCGATAGAGGGTGAGCTCCTGGGTCAGCCTGGTGTTGACCACCGAGCCGGCGGAAATGATGGAGCGTGACGGAACCCGCGTCCCGCTGAGCAACGTACACCCGGTCATGACCGCCGACCGGCTTCCCACCTCGACCGGGGCAGTTACGAATCGGTCCAGGACCAGATTGAGGCTGTGGGTCAAGATGGTGGAACGAAACCCGGCGATCGAGGAGTAGTCGCCGAGCTCAACCCGGTCCGAGCAATCGATCTCATGCGCCACAGTGATCATGGCATGCCTCCCCAGGATGAGGGAGGGATACCGAGTCGGGGTGTGCTTGAACACCTCCGAGTTCAGCGGGAACCCGGAGATCCGGTTCCGCGAACCGATACTGGCGCCCTCGCTCAGCCGTAGCTCTTCGATGTCCTTGATGACGTTGAAAGGCCCGATAAACGATCCGGGGCCCATGGTCAGGTGAGGGACGACGATGACGCTTCGGCCGATATAGGCAGTGGGATGGATCTCCCACCCGAAGATCAGCCGACCTAGAAGGTGCCGGAGCCGCGCAGGCAACACGAACATGCAACATGCCCATGCGAGCCGCATGCATCACCCCCTGGCCGTTGTGAAGAACCGTGCGATTGTAGCCACCCCTGTGTCGGGGGGGCGCCCCCGCACTAGAGTCTGCCGCGTCCGCGCTGCCGAGGTGAAGAACGAGAATTTGGGTCGAGTCGGCCTTCAGCCAGAAGAAGGGACCAGGGGTGACCACGAACCAGAGCACGGCCCGAGCCGTCATCGAGGAGTTCCTCAAGCGCACGGACAAGAACCATGAGGGATTGACTGACGACACCGGGCTCTGGGGGGACGGTCTGGGTCTCGACTCGTTGGAGGCGGCGGAACTCTCGGCGATGCTCGAGGACGAGTGCGGGTCCGATCCTTTCTCGGCCGGTGGCGAGGTGCCGGAGAAGGTGAGCGACATTTTGGCCTTCTACGGGGTCGTCTCGAGCGAATAATCCTCCTTTTCCTGCCGGTCGAGGTGGGCGTGGGCCCGCCGGTTCCCTGGTACCGTTCTGATCTCCGGAGAAGGAGCAGTAGACCGTGTGCACCCCTATGACGCTCGGACACCCTAAGTGACGATACGCCCTACCTACTGCACCATTCTCTCGACGAACTACCTTCCCAAAGCTCTGGCGCTGGCCGACAGTCTGCAACGGCACGAGGATGGCGCCTCCCTCAAGATCCTGTTCATCGATGTCGCCAACGACGAGGATCTCCTCGAGCTGAAGGGAGTCGACTGCCTGAGCACCGCGTCGCTGGGGCTGCCCCGTCGGACCCTGCTGGATCTGGCGATGGTCTACGGCCTGGTGGAGCTGGCCACCGCGGTCAAACCCCTGCTGCTGAAGGCACTCTTGGAGGAGAACGACCAGGTCGTCTACCTTGACCCCGACACCTACCTGACCTCGCCGATGATCGAACTGGCACCGGCACTGCAGGCGACGGCCGGCGGCATCCTGCTCACCCCGCACTTCCTTCGGCCGACACCTCCGGACGCCGACCTCACCGAGGGGCACATGCTCCTGGTCGGCGTCTACAACCTCGGGTTCTGCGCCGTCGATCGCCGGGCCCGGGAGTTTCTCGACTGGTGGTGGGGCCATCTCCGCCATGAGTGCCTCTACGACCCCCTGTCGGGTCTGTTCGTCGATCAGAAGTGGATGGACATCGGGAGCACCCTCTTCGAGGCGGGCAGCTTCCGGCACTCCGGCTACAACGTCGGCGTCGGCAACCTGCCGGAGCGTCCCCTGGCTCGGGATGACGACGGCTATTACAACTCGTCCAACGGTGAGCGCTTGCGGCTGTTCCACTTCCACGAGTTCGACTCGAGCGCGCCAGAGAAGCTGTCCAGGAGGTTCCGGCACTCGAGCGAGAGCTTCGTGCAGAGCAACGCGGCCATCCTCGAGCTCTGCCAGGAGTACGCCGAGATCCTGGGTTCGTTCGAGCGGGGTCTCCCGACGGCGCCGCCGTATCCGTATGCCACCGACACCCGGGGCCGATGGATCTCGAGGCAGCTCCGGCGCGCCTTTCGGGCGGCGTCACAGGCCAATGGTTCGCCGCCGCCCTCACCGTTCGAGCCATCCGATGCCGTCGAGTACGAGAAGTGGCGGCGCCGGGCCTGGCAGCCCCTGGCCCGGGCGCTGCTGGGCGACGCGGCCAAATGTGTGCGCATCGTTCTCCCCGAGGAGTACGACCGCGTCAAGAAGCGGTTCCCGAAGCTCGCCGACAAAGTCAACAGTCGATTCTCCGGCGGAACCGGGATGTGGGGCTGACCGGCGGAGACGCGCTCGGCTCCCAAGCTGGCGGGCGGGCCAGGGTGGCCCTAGTCTGATCCCCTACTCGGACCGGGTGCGCCATGGGGGAGCGAGGGAGATCATCGTCCCCGCACTGATCGGCGTTTGACGAAGGGATGGAGCTGGGTTGGGAGCCGTTGACCGTTTGAGAGACAGGGCCCTCATCATCAGGAACGTGTACCACCGGCGGACGGGTGCCGGGTTTGTCGGCCGGGACGCGCTCGTGCTGCGCCGGCTGCAGCGGGCCGGGCGGGTGACCATCGGGACCGGTACCTACGGCACCCCGGAGATCTTCACCCATATGCTCGACGAGACCCGCCTCCACATCGGCAACTACTCGTCGGTTGGGTCGACCATCATGCTCGGCGGCGGCCACCCCCCCGACCGACTGACCACCTATCCCCTCCGCGTCCTGCTGGGGATGCCCGGTGCCGGCGAGGACGGATTCCCGGCCCCGAGCAAGGACACCATCATCGGCTCCGACGTCTATGCCGGCTGGCGTTCCACCTTGCTCAGCGGGGTGAACATCGGGGATGGGGCCATCGTCGGCGCCCTGGCGCTGGTGACGAAGGATGTCGAGCCGTATGCCATCGTCGGCGGCAACCCGGCCAAGCTGATCCGGTATCGCTACCCCGAAGAGCAGCGTCAGGCGCTGCTGGAGATCCGCTGGTGGGACTGGCCCGAGCAGGAGATCCGGGAGGCGGTCCCGCTCCTGGCCGGCGACGACGTCGAAGCCTTCATCAAATACGCCCGCTCCCGTACCCGAGGGAGCGCGGCGCCCGCCATCTGAGCCGCAGAACGCCTAGGAGCGCCGGCGCCAGTAGGCCCCGTACCCGTCGATGTCCACGATCGGCTCATCGATGCCGTTGGCCTGGCGGTAGTCGTGGACCGCCTTCCCGGCCTGGGATTGGTGGCTGCCGAAGTCGTCGATGATGCAGAATCCCCCTGGCGACAGCTTGGGGTAGAGCACTTCGATCGCCTGCCAGGTGGACTCGTACATGTCACCGTCGAGGCGCATCAACGCCAGGACCTCGATCGGCGCGGTGGGCAGGGTGTCCTTGAACCAACCGACCAGGAACTTCACCCGGTCGTCGAGCACCCCGTAGCGCTCGAAGTTGTGACGGACCTGGTCGGCGCCAATGCTGAGGCCACCGCGCTTGTGCAATTCGTCCCCGGCGTCGGCCGGGAACCGGACCGCGTCCGGCTTGGGCAGACCTTGGAACGAGTCGGCCACCCAGACGTTGCGGGTGGTGTCGCCCCCCGCCACCAGGTTCGCCTTCATGAAGATGCAGGCACCACCCCGCCAGACACCGGTCTCGATCAGGTCTCCGGGTACGTCGTCTCGGAGCACCGTCTGGATGCACTCCTGGATGTTGTCCATCCGGCGCAACCCGATCATCGACTCCGCCCGGGCCGGCCAGTCCCAACCCATCTCTCGTAGCTTCGGGTCGTAGGGCTTCTTGTAGGCGATCTCGAGGTTGAAACGCGACGCCAGCTCGCCCACCGAGCTGGCCAGCCGCTTCTTCCACGACGGCGAGCCCTGGGTACGGACGCCACCCAGAATGCTGTCGTTGTCCTCGGCCAGCGCGCCGGTCAGGCTCCTCTTCATCAGGTCGAGATAGAGGGACGACGCCTGGGTGGAGGGTTCGACTGGCACACGGGGACAATAGCAAGAGATAGGGATGCGGCCGATGGGGGAACCGGAATGCCGTCGGCGGCGGCAAGCTGAGCCGGCGGCGTCGACCCGTCCTGCCCGGATCGTCGGCACGTTTGCCGATCGCCCGCCCGGGTACCCGAGGGGCTGGTGAAGCCGTCGATGTGCGCACCCGCATACCTAGCCGTTTCGAAGACGAAGGCCAACCACAGCCGTCGTCAGCTACGCAAGGGCGCCGAGTACAGTTTCGGCCATGTCCCGCCCCGACACCGCGGCCGCGCCCAGCTTTCGCGAGATGATGTTCTCGGACTACGCGCGGATGCGGCCGCGGACCCGACCCAGCTGGCTGGGGGTCATCATGTTGCTGCCCTTGTCCTCGCACCTCCTCGCCTCACTGTTCCTCCGCTGCCAGCAATGCCTGGTCCGGGCCGGGTACATCCGACTGGCCTGGATCATCCGAACCGTGGCCGGTTCGGTCACCGGAGCCGACTTCGTCCCCGGTGCCGAGGTAGGCCTCGGGGTCATGCTCACCCACCCGTCGGGGATCGTCCTCGGGCCCGGATCGAAGATCGGCAACAACGTGACCTTCGCCGGGGGGGTCGTCCTCGGCGTCAAGAATGACGACGACCGCGACCCGATCACCGGCAAAGGTGACTACCCGACGGTCGGCGATGGCGTTTTCCTCGGCGCCCACTGCGTCATCCTCGGCGACGTCCGGGTGGGTGACAACGCCATCATCGGCGCCAATTCGGTCGTGAGGTCGGATGTCGGCGAGCGTTCGATTGTTTCGGGGATCCCCGCCGTGCACGTCGCCTACCGGGATCTTCCGGGCGATACTGCTATCGCGTCCGCCTGATCCCCGAAACCGGCTGCTGCTATCGTGGCTCATTCTCGGCGAGGGGTGAATTGCAGATGTCGGTTGAAGTCGAGCCGCTTGGCTGGGACGAGATGTTCGACGACCATATGCTTGCGCTCGACAGCGCGCACGTCTTTTTCATGTCCGCCCAAGCAGTGGCTTCGCAGTCATCGTTCATTTTGGAGGTCGGTTGCGGCCGGGGTGCGCAGGTAGCCACCCGAACCTCGAAGGCCTGGCAGGACCTCCGGGGCCCCGGCCGCCGCGTGGTGGGCATCGACGTCGATGCGGCGGCCAAAGAGAACCCGATCATCGACGAGTTCCACCTCATGGGTGATGACCAGCGGTGGCCGATAGCGGACGGCGTCGTGGACCTTGCCGTCAGCGACTGGGTCCTCGAACATGTCCAGGATCCGGCCTTGTTCGTGGCCGAGCTGACCCGGGTACTACGACCCGGGGGCGTGTTTCTGGCCCGGACCGTCAGCCGCCATTCACCACTCTCGATCGGCGCCCGGATGGTGCCCAACCGGACGCACTCGCGGGTTCTCAACCGGTTGCAACCAGGCCGACTGGAAAAGGACGTCTTTCCGACCGCCTATCTGATGAACACCCGTCCGGCGCTGCACGCGCTGCTCGATCGCGACTTCGAGTGGGCGGCGGCATCACGAACCGGCCTCGATCAGTACCTCAAACCGTGGCCGAAGTTGGGCGGATTCGTCGAGGGGGTCGAACGTCGTCTCCCCCGGGCCGCCCAGATGGCTCTGGTGGTGTGCGCTCGGCGTCGGGAGGTCGCGCCGTAGGCATCCGAAGAGATTCGGCGTCGATGACCTACGCCCGCCGGTCAGACGGGCGGGCGGTCAGGCGCTCGCGCTCAGCTCGTTGTAGACCCACTCGTAGGTCTTCTCCATCCCGTCCTCGAGGCTGATGGCGGGAGCCCAACCCAGGGTCTCGGTGATCCGCGTGTTGTCGCTGTTCCGCCCCCGCACGCCCTGGGGCGCATCGAGGTTGTAGCGACGCTTGAGCTTGATGCCGGCCACGTTCTCCACGATGTCCACCAGCTCGTTGACGGTCACCAGCTGCTCGCTCCCGATGTTGAGCGGCTCCCGGATGTCGCTGTCGGTGAGCCGAAGGGTGCCCTCGACACAGTCGTCGATGTAGGTGAAGCTCCGGGTCTGCTTGCCGTCGCCCCAGATCTCGATCTCGTGATTTCCACTGAGCTTGGCCGTCGACACCTTCCGGCTGATGGCCGCCGGCGCCTTCTCCCGACCGCCGTCATAGGTGCCGAGCGGGCCGTAGACGTTGTGGTACCGGGCCACCCGGGTCTCGAGCCCGAAGTCCTCGTAGAAATGCCGGGCCATCCGCTCGCTGAAGAGTTTTTCCCAGCCGTAGCCGTCTTCCGGCATGGCCGGATAGGCGTCACTCCTCCCGCAGCGGTTCCACCTCCGGCGACTCCTGCTTGTCGGCGGCGTAGACGCAGGCCGACGAGGAGTAGAAGAACCGCTGGACGCCGGCGTCGCGGGCGGCCATCAGCATGTGGGTAGAGATCAGTCCCGACAACATGCACAGGGCCTTGTTGTTCTCGATGAAGCCCATGCCCCCCATGTCGGCGGCCAGGTTGAAGACGGTGTCGATCCCTTCGCACGCCGCCCGGCACGGCTCCAACTCCTGGAGATCACCGACCTGGTTGTCGACGTCGGAGAAGGTCTGGTGCCACTGGTCGATCGGCGCCTGGTCCACTGAGCGAATGTGCTCCACACCCTCATCGCGCAGCCGGGCAACCAAGTGGCCACCGATGAATCCTCCACCGCCCGTCACCAAGACGTTCTTCATCGGCATCTCCCTTGCTTTCGCCGGCACGAAACCGCTCCCCCGAATATCAGCCCGGTCGGGGCGCCGTTTCGCGCTAGTCGGCAAAATGGCCCCCAGAGGACCCCGTTACCTTATCGGCCCTGGCGGCGGTGACCAAAATGCCGCCGGGTCATGAAGCGAGGCCCTCAGCGCCCCGGGCCTCGGTCACGACGTGCGGCGGTCGATTTCCTCGTGGAGGTTGCGGGCCCAGCCCGACGGGCTCAGCCGGGTGGAAAGGGCGTGGCTGACGGCGGACATGTCGCCCAGTCGCTCCGCCGACAGGCCCGCCATCCGGGTCATCGCTGCGCTCCAGGCGGTGACGTCGCGTTCGGGAACCGCCCAGCCGTTGTAGCCGTCCTGGACCAGGCCGGGCACCGCGCCGGCGGTCTCCGAGACCAGCAAGGGCAACCCGGCCGCGGCCGCCTCGTGCACGACGAGCCCGTAGTGCTCTCCGTTGGAGGTGAGGACCAGGCACGAGCTCTCATGCATGAGAGTTGCGACCTCCGTCGGCTGGAGAAAGGCGTGCATCGTCACTCCCTCAATACCCTTGAGGTGGCGCTCCTCCGGACCGAGTCCGACGATGTGGAGTTCCCAGGGATCGGGCACCGCGGATCGGTAGCGTCGGTAGGCGTCAGCCAGCACGTCAATGCCCTTGAACGGGATCAGCCGACCCACGAAGAGAAATCGACGCCGCGACGCCAACTCCTCGCCGGAACGGGGACCGGTGTCGAATCGCGGGGTGTCGGCGGTGTAGGCACCCCGGATGATGTCGCCGGGGCCGAACCCGATGCGCCGGGCCAGGAACTCGGTCCGCTCGCTCGGCACCACCACCACGTCGAACAGGGGTTTGAACAGGAGCGGGTGAAGTCCGCGGCCGACCCACTGCTTCGGGGTCGAGCGCCAGATGCTGTCGGTGAACATCATCCGGAGCACGTGTGACGGCTGTTGCTTCATCACCTTCCGATAGCTGGACGGGATGTTCCACCCGCCGCACATGATCGCTGTCCGGCCGGAAAGCCGCCACCCGGTCGATCAGGACTTGAGGGTCCTGGTCCTCGTCCCAAGCCAGAATCTCCGCCCGCTCCAGCGACTCGAGCGGTTTGAACGCGGTGTTCTCGTGGGTTGCCGATATGACGATCAGCAGGTGGTCACCCAGATCGTGGAGCGCGTGCATCATCGCTTCCGCATTGCCATTGACGCCGCCGCCCAGGGCAATGAAGCGAATCGCTCTGGTGGATGGAAGCGCGCCGGATCCGTTTTGGGAACCCGCGACACGTTCGACCATCCGCGAAGAATAGCATCGGCGGCCACGTCAGCTCCCTGGTCCTCGAGCCTGACCGCGACCGCGACGCGGAGTTCATCGACGCGGTTCGACGGCTGGAACCAGCACAACATCGCGTTGGCGAATCACGCTCGGTACCCAGTGGTGCGCGGCCTCGAGCCAGAGCCTCAGGCGCCGTCTTACCGTCGTCGACGACGGCCGCGATGATCTTCGGTGCTCATCACCGGGTCAGACAGCCGGCGAACACGGCTTCGAACCGATCGGCGGCGACCTCGGGGGAGAAGGTGGCCTCGGCGTAGCCCCGCCCCGCCCGACCCATGGCGGCCCGGCCGTTGCCGTCGCCGAGCAAGCCGGTCACCACCGGCCCGATCCGCTGGCGATCGGCGGGGTCGGCCACCACCCCGGCCCCCTCGGTCTCGAGCAACTGGCCGATGGAGTTGTTGGCGGGAAGGAAACCCACGATGGCCCGCTCGGCACAGAGGTAGGTGAGCGCCTTGGAGGGGACCGAATACCGGCTGGCGTCGGGCTCCAGAATCGCCACCAGCAGGTCGGCGCTGCCCATCACCTCGGGCAGGTCCGGATAGGGCTGGTAGTCGAGCAGGAGGAGGTTCTCGGCGGCGTGCTCCTGCTTCCAGGACTCGAGCCACTCCCGTCCCTTCCCTTCCGAGATCACCACCACCCGGGCCTCGGGGAGGGCGGTGTTCAGATGATCGGCGACGGCGGCCAGGATGCTCGGGTCGTGCTTCAACCCCAGGGTGCCGGTGTAGAGGACCACCGGGGTGGACGCCAGCCCCATCCGCCGGCTCCACGGGTTGTCCTTGCCCCGGACCGGGAGGTCCTCGATGGGGGCCCAGTTGGGGACCACGTGGATGGCCGACTCCGCCACCCCCCAGGACCGGAGTTTGGGCTCGAAGGTGGGGGAGATGGCCACGATGGCGCTGCTCCATCGGGCAATCGCCCGTTCGATCCGGTCGGCCACCCATCCGATGGCGGCGCCCGCGGTCCCCAGCCGCTGGGTGGCGGTGGCGGAGATGGCGGCGCTGTAGATGTCCTGGTGCCAGAAGACCATCGGGATGCGCAGCCATCGCAGCCGGGCGGCCACCAGCGCGTGGGCCAGCAGCGGGATGTTGGACAGCACGGCCACGTCGGGGTGGTGCGATGCGATCAACCCGCCGGCCCGCCAACCGTAGGACAGCTCCTGGAGGACCCGCTTCACCGGTGAGTACCGCTTGAATTCTCCCTCCATCGGGCAGGGTTCGAAGCTGAGGGTGACCGGGTCGTCGGCCACCGGCTCCACCGCTCCCTTGCCGGTCACATAGGACGGGCAGTGCTGGTGGATGACCCGGTGACCCCGTCCGGCCAGGGCCCGGCTCAGCTGGACCTGCCCCGGGTGCCCGGAGTAGTCGTGGATCACGATGGAAAGCGGCCGGGGCGCACGGGGCGGGGTCCGGGGGGCGCGGTCAGTGGTCACGAGGTGGGCGTTGGCGGAGAGATGGGTGGATCGGATGGCGAGACAGGTCCGAGACTCTACCCCGCCGCCGCCGCCGGTCCCCCTACTGGGGGCGGGTCGTCGGGCTACCTACCGGTTCCTCCCGGGGGGCGGTAACCTTCGGCGGTGGTGCCCCGGGAGCAACGCGACAAGTTCTGGACCGTGGCACTCGGTCTGTCCTTCCTCGGAATCTTCATGATTCCCATGACCACGTTCCGGGGGGGCGGCGTCCAGGTCAGCGACCTGATCTTCGTGGTGGGCATCATCGTGTTGTTCTTCTCCAAGGACCGGCCGCGGATCGAGCCGATGCCGGTGTCATGGTGGCTTGCCCTGGTGCTGATCGTGATCGGGGGAATCGCCGCCTGCGTTGTCGCCCTCGACCTCACCCTCAGCGTGTTGGTGCTGTTCCGGATGATCTTCGTGATCCTGTTCTGGCCCTGGCTCCTCCGCAGTGTTCTCTTCACCCAGCGCCTGAAGCAACTAGGCATGTACGCCTTCGTGCTCGGATGCGCAGCATCAGGGTTCGCGGAGATCCTCCAGAAAGTGCATCTCTATCCCCTTCCGGCCGCGGCCTTCGGCCGGGCCGTCGGGTTCACCAGTCAGCCCGACGAGTTGGGGGCCGCCTTGGCCCTCGGCCTGGTGTTCGCCATCGGCTTGACGATGGAACTCGGTCTCGGCCGGCGCCGGCATCGCCTCGTTTCCGTCATGTTGATCTCCTTCGGGCTCATCCTCAGCGGCAGTGTGTCGGCCATCCTGGCGGCGTTCGCCGCCGGTTTCGTTCTCCTGGTCCTGCGCCGGGTCAATCTCCGGAGGGTCATCACCGGCGCCGTCCTGATCGTCGTCGTGTACGCGGCCGGGACGCTCTTCCTGGGTGCGAGCAATCCGATCAGCCGCTTCCAGTCCACCGTGGGGAATTCGTCGAGCGCCAACACCGGCACCCTGCGGGTCGACACCTACAAAGCCGCCTGGCACGGGATCGCCGAGCAACCCCTGGTCGGCCACGGGCTGGACCAAGTCTCGGGCGCCGTCTACTTCGACATCTATTCCGGAGCTGTCTACGCCCCGCACAACCTCATCCTGATCCTCTGGTACCAGGGGGGATTCCTCTTCTTGATCGGGACAATGGTGGCGGTCCTCTCGGCGCTCTGGAGGTCGTTCAAAGGCCGAAGACGGGACCCGACCGCCGACATCATCTTTGCCGGCGCCATCGCCTCGCTGGTCTACGCGGAGACCGCTCCCATCATTTTCCAGACCTACTTCTGGTTGCCGTTCATCCTGGCCATCACCACGCCATTGGTCCGTCGACCGGTCGGCTCGTATTCGGGCGCGCCGGAGCCGTTGGCGTCCGGCCAGCCCGCCTCGGGGACACCCCTCCCGGTGGGCCCGCGGGTCAACGGGTCGGCTGCCGACCCGGCGCCGGTCTCCGGGTCGTAAGGCCGGCGGTTCGGCCGACATCGGCGTCACGGGCGTGACTCATCGGGCCACGTCGAACTCGCGATCGACGCCGTCTCGATGGCCGGGTCGCGTACCCACGGGTTGTGTCGGCGCGGGGCCGGCGTGCCATGATGGTGGGATGCCCAACCTGGCCATCCGGCCGTCAGAGAGCAGGGTCGGCCGATGATCGCCGGCAAGGTGCACCGCGCCGTGCACACCTCTCGCCGGGTGGCCCAGACTCCACTGGTCTTCTCCAACTGGGCCGAAGTGCTGTCGGATATGGCCCGGGGCCAATTCGGACGCGGTCCGGAGACCTTGAGCTTCACCACCCGCACGGGACTACGGATCGACTGCCCCAACGCCCCCGGTGCCCGGGTGCCGCTCTACGAGATCTTCGCCGAGGACACCTACCGGCTGAAGTGGTTCCTCGGCCCCCTCATCGAGCGACCCATCCAGGTCGTCGACATCGGCGCCCATGTCGGGACCTTCGCCTGCTCACTGGCCCAGGTGCACCCCGGGGCCACCATCCTGAGCTTCGAGCCCTCGCCCACCACCGCCGACTTTCTGCGCGGCAACGTGGCCCAGAACGGCCTGGGCGACCGGATCACCGTGCGGCAGCAGGCGTTGGCCGGCGAGACCGGCTTTGCCATCTATGACGACTACGGCGAGGGCAGCGGTCACAACAGCCTGGCCGGCACCGGCCGGACCATGTCCAACTCCAGCGCCACCAAAGTCGAGACGGTGGCCTTCGACGAGGTGGTGGCTTCGCTCCCCGCCCCGATCGCCTTCATCAAAATGGACTGCGAGGGCGGCGAGTACGACCTCACCTTCCGGTCATCGCCGGACAGCTGGGCCAGCGTCCAGCGGCTGGTGCTCGAGTACCACGACGTCGAAGGTCAGTCCTGGGAAAAGTTGCGCGCCTGGTACGAGAAGGTCGGACTCCAAGTGGTCAGGCACGAGCCGCTTACCGATACCCTCGGCACCGCCTGGCTGTCCCGGGATCCAATTTGAGACCTGACGCCAGCGCCAGCTGAACGTGGTTCGGCTGCCGGGGCCGCTGCGGCCCTACTTCCCGTATCTGAAGCCGGCCTACACGGTGGCGACGGGCCTGGTCGCCCCGGCCAGCCTAGAGTTCAGCCGACTGCGGGGGGGCTACCTCCCCACCGGTTCGGTCGAGACGATGGAGGAAGCTGCCGCCACCTCCGGCGGGCGATGCTGCACCGCCCGGGCCTCCGAGGTGGTGACCCGCCCGATCCCCCAGGGGCTCCCCCCGAATGACCCGACGTTTCTGGACAACCAGCGCGAGGTCGTCCCCCGGGTGGCGGTCGCCGAGCTCCCCGGTGCCCGGGTGCTGGGTCCCCACGCCGCGGTCATCACCGGTCGCGGCGACCTGGTGTGGGAACTGAGCTCCTACTTCGGCACCACCCGCCCCCGCCAGCACCCGTTGTTCTTGCACCCGTTCCCGCCGGCACCCCTGCAGGTCGGCGGGCGGCTCGGGGTCCTCGCCACCCGCGGCGACGTCAACTACTACCACTTCATGATGGATGTCCTGCCCCGATTCGGGGTGTTGGAGCAGTGCCCGGACGTCGCTGCCCCCGACCGCTGGTACGTGCCGGCCCGGACCCGGTTCCAGCGCGAGCTACTGGACCTGTTCGACATCCCGGAAGAGCGGCGGATCGACAGCACCCAGGTGACCCATGTGCAAGCGGAGTGCCTGGTGGTCCCCATGCCACCCGCCATGACGGTGATCAACCCGCCGTGGGCGGTGGCGTATCTGCGCCGCCGCTTGCTGTCGGCGCCGTCGTCCCGGGTCGCCGGGCGGTTCATCTACCTCACCCGGGGAAGCGGCGCCAACAACCGACGGGTCACCAACGAGGCGCAAGTGGTGGACATGCTGTCGGCCCGCGGCTTCACCGCCATCGACCCGGGCCAGATGCCGGTGGTCGAGCAGATCCGGGCGTTTGCCGAGGCGTCGGTCATCGTCGCCCCCCACGGGGCGTCGCTGGCCAACCTGGTGTTCGCCAGCCCGGGGTCGTGCCTGGTCGAACTGTTCCCGGCCGGGGCGCTGGTTCCCGACTTCTGGAAGATGGCGAGCGGCGTGCCCGGGCTCGAGTACCGCTACCTGACCGGCCCCGGCCATCCGGGCCCGGCCGCCCGCAGCCGCTCCCAGTTGATCGTCAGCGACATCGAGGTCGATCTCGCCGTCCTGTCGTCGGTGCTGGACGAGGTCGATGGGCGGCAGGTCTCCACCTCTTGACTCGGGTGAGGTTGGGGGTGGGGTGGCTGCGTGTTGGCCAGCCGGTCGCGCGGTTGTCTGTTGCCCATGGCCGCGAGTAGGTAGTGTCCTACCGATGCCCGTCAGCCGAATGCAACGAGGACGGGCGTTCGTCCGGCTGAACATGCCTTGGAGACGGCTCTGGCCCCAGCGGGTGGTGAAGCGCCGCGTGCAAGGGGTCGACCTCTACCTCCCGTGGTCCCACGCCCTCCCCGACTTCGCGGCGCTGGGTCCGAGGTACGGCCAGAACCTCATCGCCCTGGCCGTGGCTCTCGACAAAGGGTCGGAGGTCGACGGAGCACCGATGCGGGTGCTGGACATCGGGGCCAACATCGGTGATTCGGCGGCTCAGATCATCGCCACCACCGGTGCCGAAGTTCTCTGCGTGGAGGGCGACCCCTACTGGACCGATTTTCTTCGTCGGAACCTGGGGGACAATCCCCGGGCCGTCATCGAAGAGGCGCTGCTGACTCCGGACGACTCCGAGTGGGCCGACGTCAGCCCGGTGCGTGGTCGCGGGACCACCCGCTTCGAGGCGGGGACCGGAGACCCGGACGCCCTGCCGTCGCTGGCCATGAGCGCGCTTCGGGCCAAGCACCCCGACTTCGACCGGCTCCGACTGATCAAGAGCGACACCGACGGCTTCGACCCGGTGCTGGTGGCGGCGGCTGCCCAGACGTGGTCCGATGGCTCCCCGGTCCTGTTCTTCGAGTTCGACCCGGGCTTGGCCCGGAAGGCGGGCGACTCGGATCCCAACGCGGTGTGGGACAAGCTCGCCCGGTTGGGGTATTCCCGGCTGGCGGTATGGGACAACTGCTCGGACCCCTTGGGGCAGATGGACATCGCCGATGCCCCCAAGCACGCCGCCACCTTGGACCCGCGTCCGAGTCATCTCGGGTACCACTTCTGGGATGTGGGTGCCTGTAAGCCCGATGATGCGGTCGCCCTGGCCGCCTTCGATGAGATGGTGCCCGACCCGTTCAACGTCAAGGGCATCTGGAGGTAGCCGCGACGATGGCCGCCAGCTACGGGCGTCGCCTTACGCCCGCCCTGGTGGCGTGGGTATACTTCCCACCCTGAACGGAGGGTGACCGTACTGGTCAGCTCCGCGTTCCGCCGAAGGGAATTCCGGTGCCCCAGCCGATCTCCAGCAACAACAGCCACAACCGGGGTCGCCTCGTCGAGGTGGCTCGACACGGTGCCTACACCGCCCGCCGCGTCGCCCAGACGCCGGTGGTGTTCTCCAACTGGCCGGCGATCCTCTCGGATATGGTGCGCGAAAAGGTCGGGAACGGTCCCGAGACGATCCACTACGTCACCCGCAGCGGGGTGAAGATCGACAGCCCGAGCTATCCGGGCGCCCGCCTTCCCGTCTACGAGACGTTTGGCGACGACACCTATCTGGTGCGCTCGTTTCTCGGCTCGCTCATCGACCGCCCGATCGGAGCGTTGGACATCGGTGCCCACATCGGCACGTTCACCTGCCGACTGGCCCAGCTCCATCCCGGCGCAACCATCCAGTCATTCGAGCCGTCGGCGGTCACCGCGGGCTTTTTGCAACGCAACGTGGAGCAGAACGGATTTGCCGATCGAGTCACGGTCTCCATTCGGGCGCTCGGCGCCGAGAGCGGTGCCTCGGTGTTCCTGGACGACAATATGGGAGGAAGCGCGCTCAACTATCTTCTGGATGCCGACGAGAAACCCGCCATCGGGACCGCCACCGAGGTGAAGACCATTTCGTTCGACGAGGTGGTGAACAAGTCGCCACGTCCGATCGAGTTCGTCAAGATCGACTGCGAGGGCAGCGAGTACGACTTCGTCCCCGCCTCCTCGCCCGAGAGTTGGGCGAGTGTCAGGCGCATCGTCATGGAGTACCACCCGATTCCGGGGAAATCGTGGTCGGACCTTCGCTCCTGGTTCGAGAACCTCGGGTTCACGGTGATCAAGGATGTCTCGACCTTCGAAGGGCTCGGGAACGCCTGGTTGTCACGGGATCCGGTCCGGCTACCCGGTCACTGACCACCGCGCCGACGCGCGGTTTGTTGGTTGGGGAGTTTCCCAAACTCAGGATTCGTCCCGAGGACAGGGTGAGGACGGTTAGGTTGTCTGCACCCAGGCCAGAACTTCCGCGATCCCGTCGGCCGGGGTCCGGGTGGGCTTCCAGGAAAGCACCTCGGAGGCACGGCGGATGTCGGTGATGTAGACCCGCTGATCGCCCGGGCGCCAGTCGTCGTACTTCACCGGCACCGGTCTGCCCAGCAGTCCCTCGAGGATCGTCCCGAACTCCGCCCAGACTGACACCGAGAAATCTGGGCCACCGCCCATGTTGAGTGCCATTCCCCGGGCGACATCGGTTGTCAACACGGTGAGGATGGCATTCACCAGGTCGTCCACGTGGAGGAGGTCGCGAACCTGCAGGCCATCGCCGTAGATGGTGAGGTCCTGGCCAGAGGTCGCCGCCCGGACCATCCAGGACACCCAACCCTGGTCGACGTTGCCGTTCTGCCGGGTCCCGTAGATGCAGGACATGCGGAAGACGGTGGTATTGAGCCCGAACGTGTAGGCGTAATCCTGAACGTAGAGGTCTCCCACCAGTTTCGAGACGCCATAGGGTGTCGCCGCCACGGTGGGGAATTCCTCCGAGACCCCAAGAGGCAGCGTGGTCTGGACGTACCGGGTCTTCTGCCGCTCGAGGGGCACCCCGGCCAGGCTGCCGTAGACCTTGTTGGTGGAGGTATAGAGAACGTGCGCTTCCGGGGCGAGTAAGCGGACCGCTTCGAGGATGTTCAGGGTGCCGCGGGCGTTGATCTCGAAGTCAGCGACTGGATCCTCGAGCGATGAGGTCACCGACACCTGCGCGGCGAAGTGAGCAACGCCATCGACATCCTTGTCGAACAAACTCTTGCAGGCGTCGGCATCTCTGACGTCCATGTTGACGAATGTCAGGTGCTTGGCCAGCTCGGGATCGGCCATCATCGCATCGAGGTTGGCTGCGCTCCCGGGTCGGGAAAGATTGTCGGCGAGCACCACCGTGTCACCCCGCTTAGCAAGTGCGATGGCCAGATTGCAGCCGATGAAACCAGCACCACCCGTGACGACGACTTTCATATTTGCCACGCTCCTCGTTGTGTCGAAATGGAAGGTAGGGGTGCGAAAGCAACGTGCTTCGGATTGGCGTGCTTACGCTCGCCTCAGGGAGAATGTATAACATGAAATTCGTCGTCGACGGGATTGGCGGGGCGCCCGGTTCGAGCGTAGGGGTCATCCTCGAGCGGCTCATCCGGGGATGGGCATCCCTCGGCACCGACGACCTATACGTGCTCGTCGATGAGCGGGCAATGACCAAGCTCTCCTGGCCGGAAGGAGTTGCCATTGAGCCGGTTGCCCTCGGCCAATTGAAAGGGTTCAACCGGGTTCGAGCGCAGAACACCCGAGTACCTGCAGTGTGCCGTGCGTTCGGTGCCGACGCCATGATCGGACTGCTACCGACGACGACGATCGCCCCGCTCCCCTGCCCCCGCCTGGTGATCGCCACCGACATCCGCCACGAGTTTCTTCCCCACCAATTCAGCCGCAAGTCGAGGCTTCTGCGCAAGGTCTCCTACACGATCGGCTGGCACCAGGCCGACGCCATCGCCTGTATCTCCGAACGTACCCGGCGCGACCTGCTCCGGATGCACCCGTGGCTCCGGGACAAGCCGCTCGGGGTGGCGCCTCTCGGGAGCGATCACGTCGCATCGTGGGCAGTGGAGGATGTGGATGAGCCTTATACCGTCGCCTTCGGCCAATATGGCAACAAGAACGTCGACATGGTGATCGATGCCTGGGCGATTTTGCGCGACAGAGGTCGGGGTACTCGGCTCAAGTTGATCGGCATGCCCGATGAGTCGCGCCCCGGGGCGGAGGCGCATATCGAGCGACTCGGGCTCACCGGTTTGGTCGAGCCGATCGGCTGGCTCTTCGGCGACGATTTGCGACGATGCTTCGCTTCGTCCGGACTCTTCGTCTTTCCGTCGGACTTCGAGGGATTTGGTATGCCGGCCGTCGAGGCGATGCGGCTGGGCATCCCCCTGGTTATCAGCCCCGAGGACGCGCTTCTCGAGGTTACCGACGGGAAGGCAACCGTCATGAGCGGCTGGGGCGCTGGACCGCTCGCCGACGCGGTGGAGGTCGCACTGGAAAGCAAACCGACCGACCTGGAGATGGCGAAGCGGCGGGCCGAGGAGTTCACCTGGGCACGGATGGCTTCGGCCATACGAGATCTCGCGGCTGAGGTGATCAAAAAGGATTAGCTTTGGGTGCGAGCTGAACTGGTGGGTCAGGGTAAGGCAGGTCTGGCAACCGATCACCGGAATACACAGGTCAGGCGACTGCAACGCGTTTGGCTAGATTGCGCCTGGTCATGCCACGCTCGAGGTTCTTCGTCGATGACGTCAGGATGAGAGGGAGTCTGATCAGTGATAGGTGAGCGCCCGATTCGGGCTCCGAAGCGAGCCTCCCGACTTCTGCGGCATCGCTGCTCTCTCAGGTCAGGATCCTCGAAAGGAAACAGCTGATGGTCGCCCCCCCCGCCCAGTACGGGAAGCTCTCGGTCATCGTCCCGGTGTACAACGAACGCAACACCGTGGTCGAGGTCCTGCGCCGCATCCGGGCCCTCGATCTACCGATCCACCTCGAAGTCGTCGTCATCGACGACGGGTCCACTGACGGCACTGACAAGGTTCTCCGGGCGGTGGAAGATTCCACCGTGCGGGTGCTCACTCATCCGACCAACCAGGGAAAGAGTGCCGCGGTGCGCACCGGCCTGGATGCGGTGACCGGAGACCTCATCCTCATCCAGGACGCCGACCTCGAATACGATCCCGACGATTGGCCGCGGATGCTCGAGCCGCTGCTCAAAGGAAAGGCTCAAGTGGTGTTCGGCAGCCGCTTCACTGGTGAACGCAAGAACATGGCGCTCTCGGACTGGATCGCCAACCGCTTCCTGGTATTCACCACCAATGTGCTCTACCGCACGACCCTGTCGGACATGGAGACGTGCCTCAAGCTCTTCGACCGTGAAGTGCTGGAGGGAGTGACCATCGAATCTGATGGCTTCGACTTCGAGCCGGAGTTCACTGCCAAGGTGCTCAACCGCGGCCTCCGGATCTATGAAGTTCCGATCTCATGGGCGGGGCGGGAGACGACCGAGGGACGCAAGTACCGGTGGCAAGACAGTGTGCGCGCACTCCGTGCCCTACTCCGCTACCGGGCCCACTGACCTCGCCGGCTGGCCCTAAGGCTCGCATCGGGGTGGCCGGCGACCGGGTCAAACCACCTCGAGCTCATAGATGTACGTCCAGCACGGCAAGTCCTCGGTGGCGAACTTCGCCATCAGGTTGAGGGCCTTGCGTTTGAGGGATTTAGGCGACCGAGCGTCGAGAGAACCGCGATAACTGACGAGCTTCCACCCGTAGCGGTCGGCCAGCTCCGCCATGCCGGAAGGAAAATAGAACACCAGATGATCCACGTTCTCTTCTACCCTGCCGCGGGCTTGACTGAGAATCGACGAAATGCCGTAGGGGTTAGGGGTGGTCAGGAGCAGGTGTCCACCTTTCACCAGAACGGACCGGGCATTTTCGAGCATGACGCCGGGAGAATCAATATGTTCGATGAGCTCACCGGCGATGACCAAATCGAATGAAGTGCCGACGATTGTCGCAAGTCCCGGCTTGGCAATGTCGGCGACATGGACGTCGTATCCCTGTTCGGAAAGCGAAGCAACGCCCTTTTCCACGATGTCGATTCCTACGACCTCGGTTGCCACTTGCACGAGGGCTCTGTGCAAGTAGGCGGCGTGCGCATCTCCGTCACTCACATGGTTCACCACCCCGACATCGAGCACCCGTTTTCCCCGTGCCAAGCTAGCGAGATACGGGTCGCGATACTCAACCGGTGACTGATGCGCTTGCGCCAGTTGCGACGCTCGATATTGCAGAGCTTCCTTTGAATTCGGGTTCTCGGACACCTCTGTCCAGCGCATCCGGCGAGCCTAGACGGCAATGGTTCGGAGTGTCGAACAGCTGGCGGCGTCGTCAGATCGGCACGGCCGATTGCGCAGATACCTGATGGTGGGATCTCTGCCAACCCCGGGCGGTTCGAATGACGACTTCATTGCGTGCGACCTCAAGACCGTGGAACCTGCGCGGCACGATGGCAGTGTCACTGACCCTTCGGTCCGGGCTTGGCGTTGGGGACGGACTTCTGGCCGGGCTCGCGGTCCTCGTCGACCGGCTCGGTGATCCCTCCGCCCGGGCCAACAGCCTCGTGGGCACCGTTGGCGGGCAGAGACGGAACGACGCGGGGTTGGCCTCGGCTGATGCCCGGTTGGGCACCGTTGACGGGCAGGGACGGCACCACGAGCGGTTGGCCTCGGCTGATGCCCGGTTGGGCACCGTTGACGGGCAGGGACGGCACCACCAGGGGTTGTCCTCGGCCGGCGGCCTGGTGGGCGCCGTTGACGGGCAGGGACGGCACCACCAGGGGTTGTCCTCGGCTGGCGGCCTGGTTGGCGCCGTTGACGGGCAGCGACGGGACCAACGACGGCACCAGGGACGGCACCAACCACGGCACCAGGAGGGGTTCGCCGGCCAGGAGCTGCAGCAGGCCGCTGGGCTCGTTGCCGCCAACGTCGATGAGTTCGTCTTCCGCCGTTTCCGGTTCTCCGAGCCGGTCAGGCTCGAACCGCCCGAGAGCCCGCCAGAAGACGACCCACGAGACAATGGCAAGGAAGATGGAATAGATCCCGATCCCGATGGCGAGGCCGCGAATGCCACCGAGCTTGGCCGCCCCGAGCTCGACGACCACCATGAATGGGAGGCTGATCATCCCGACCCGGAGCAGCTCTTTGGCCGACCGGATCGAGCGCATCCCGATGAGAGTGGCCGCCGAGACGGTTCCGAGAGCGTTGGCAACCCCGAGCCAGAGCAAGTAGGGCCGCGCCTGCGGCCAAGACGGCCCGAGCAGTCGAGCGACATCGCGGACCGGCGCAATGTAGATCAGCGCCGACCAGGCCATCAGGGTGAGGGGCAGCGCGACGGATACTACGTAAATGAACCGAAGTCCCTGTCGCCGGTCCTCCCGCATCTTCCGGCTGACGATCGACATCAACGCGGTGTCGAGCCCGGCGAACAGCACGATGATCGGGGACAGGGCCACCTGGGTGTTCTTGAGCAATCCGATGGCGTCGAGCGAGAGCACCAGCACCAAGAAGTAGAAGACTCCGTAGCCTCCCCACATACCGATCAGATACTGGCCGGCATACCGACTTCCGACGCTCCATTCATTGCTGATCCAGAACCGCAACGTCGTAACCCAGTTTCGAACCGAGAAGAACAGGGGCAACGTACTGAGACCGGCTACTGCGCCGGCGACGGTCCAGGCGCCGAAGAGCCAGGGCATGGTCGTGTGATGAGTCGCCGACTCGACGCCGACCCCGATCGCGAAGAGCACGATCCATGCGACATCGAGGCGGACCGCCAGCATGGGGTCGTGTCGACATATTCCGATGTAGCGAGCAAAATCTTGTATCGCGATGGCGGGGAAACAGACGGCCAGGATCACGAATGGAACCGCGAACTGGCTACCGACCACCGCGGCAACCCCGAGCACCACCAGCGACAACGCACAGGCGCACAAAAAAGAAAAGAGGTAACCGGAGCGCTCGAATTGACCTCTCAGATCGCCGGCAACCCCCGCCCGGGTGAGCAGGCATTCGCTGGTCATGGCGCGGATCAACCCCTGGCTGATCATGTAGGTGGTGATGACGATGGCAAAAACGCCCAGCTCACGAGCGCCGCTCTGGCGGGCGACCAGCACGCTGAGGCCGAAATTGGAGAGGCTGGAGCAGCCCTGATCGAAGACGGTGAGCGTGACCATCCGGCCCACCGACTTTGCCGGCGGCGCCGGCCCCGGAGGCGGACAGATCTGTCACGTCCCCAGCCTCCGAGCCTGCCTTTGTTCGTCGAAGGTCGACCATAGGGAGCCAAGGGCCATCCTAATGGAGGAACCCCGGGAATTTGGTTCCCCCCAGCCAGGTCGGTGACCGAAAGACATCGACTTCCAATCGACCGCGGCGGGCTGCCTTCGATGATCGGCGGTGCGGTAGGGGCTCGGGTTCGACGCCACTATGCGAAGCGCCGGAAAACGGCGATGCTCCATCGAGGAAATAGGAAGGTGACCGTTCCGAATGCCGCGCTCTTGAGAAACATCTTCAATGCCCGGGATCGTGACTGGGTGGGCCGGAAAGACAGTGAGTCTTCCATGCCATCTTTTGAAAGAAGCCTCCGAGCGGGTCGGGTCCACATGCCCTTGACCAGTGATCCGGTGACCGGATAACTCAGGGCTGGTTTTGTCGTGGAGTAATAGCGGATGCCTTCCCGCCGCCGCTGGGGACCAAATCCCTCAAACGTCCACGGCGAATCCCCGTCGTCCAGTACCTTGGCCAACTGAGCTGATGACCAGAGGGTGGCGGCAAGGCTGGTCGAGAACGGCTCCGCCAACCCAACGTCCGCAAGTCCGAGGGCGCTTCCATTGGTCGATTGGCGGCGAAGCTGGGGGACGGGGACTAACCGAATAGATCCGGCCTCTGTTGTGGACATATAGTCAATACAGCTCAGAATATATTGAGTATCGACCGGAGTATCGAGGAAATAATCGGGCATCATAAGGAGACACAATTTCCGAATCCATTGCCGCAAGTAACCGGCGAACGTGTTCCCCCCATTTGATGTCAGGAATGGTGGGCAGGACCACGGCTCCCCCGGGCAGTTCAGCATCATTCGGGCTGTTCGCGCCGAGGACTACTGGCAAAGGACAATCCGGCCAATATTTTCTCAAGTAGAACACGAACGGCTTCCATAGATCTGTATATCCGTCGGTCGATGCAACTAGAATGCTGCAGTTCGGCATATCGATCCTTGATTGTGATCAGACGAGTGCATTCAGCCCGTCTGAATGGTAGAGGATGCGCGTTGTCCGACACAATGCGGCGGTCAAGCCGGGTACGTTTCCGGGATCCGATTGGGCGGGGCAGAACGTCCGAGGACGTCCGAGGACCGCTCCCACCGTCTTCGTCGGTGTCGGACCGAAGGCCAGTGCGGTGGACTTTTGCTTCCCGATCACCAGATGGCTACGGCATTCAGCCGATCGATCGGGGCTAAGTTCTCTAGTCGGGGATTGGCAGCCGGCCGGTTCGACCTTGGAACTGAGCGAGGCTGGAAGGAGCCGAGGGATGAATGCAGGCAGCGCGAACGTCGAGGGGGCTACCACTCGACGTGACGCGTCCGTGCCCCGCCGGTTGACCCACCTGCAGCGCCTGGAGGCCGAGAGCATCCACATCATGCGCGAGGCGGTGGCCGAGAGCGAGAACCCGGTGATGCTGTATTCGATCGGCAAGGACAGCTCGGTGATGCTCCACTTGGCCCGGAAGGCCTTCTACCCGGCGGCTCCGCCCTTTCCCCTGCTCCATGTCGACACCACCTGGAAGTTCCAGGCCATGTACGAGTTCCGGGACAAGATGGTGGCGGAGTCCGGGATGGAACTCCTCGTCCACCGGAACCCGGACGTGTCTGGAGCAGGGCATCAACCCGTTCACCCACGGCTCCGCGGTGCACACCGACATGTGGAAGACGGAAGGTCTGAAGCAGGCGCTCGACATTCACGGGTTCGATATTGCCTTCGGAGGCGCCCGCCGGGACGAGGAGAAGTCGACGAGCCAAGGAGCGGATCTTCTCCGCTGCGATCTGCCCAGCATCGGTGGGACCCGAAACTGCAGCGCCCCGAGCTGTGGCGGCTCTACAACGCCCGCAGGAACCAGGGCGAGAGCATCCGGGTCTTCCCCCTCTCGAACTGGACCGAGCTCGACGTCTGGCAGTACATCCACCTCGAGCAGATCCCGATCGTCCCGCTGTACCTCGCCGCCCGGCGGCCAGTGGTCGAGCGCGACGGCACCCTCATCATGGTCGACGACGACCGCATGCCGCTGGCGCCGGGGAGAGCGACCGGTGGAGAAGAGCGTCCGCTTCCGGACGCTGGGCTGCTACCCGCTGACCGGGGCGATCGAGAGCGAAGCCGACACGCTGCCCGAAGATCATTCAGGAGATGCTGCTCACCACCACGTCCGAGCGCCAAGGACGGGTGATCGACCACGACTCCGTCCGGGTCGATGGAGAAGAAGAAGCAGGAGGGCTACTTCTGATGGCGCTCGCCCACGAGGACCTCATCGCCACTGACATCGAGGCCTACCTCGAGGCTCACGAGCACAAGTCGCTGCTCCGCTTCATCACCTGCGGCAGCGTTGACGACGGGAAGAGCACGCTTGATCGGGCGCCTCCTCTACGAGTCCCAGCTGGTGTTCGAAGACCACCTCGTCGCCCTGGAGGCAGACTCGAAGCGGGTCGGGACCCAAGGCGGCGACCTCGACTTCGCCCTGCTGGTCGACGGACTGGCGGCCGAGCGCGAGCAGGGCATCACCATCGACGTGGCCTACCGGTTCTTCTCCACCGAGAAGCGCAAGTTCATCGTCGCCGACACTCCCGGGCACGAGCAGTACACCCGCAACATGGTGACCGGGGCGTCGACGGCCGACCTGGCCGTCATCCTCATCGACGCCCGCAAGGGGGTCCTGACCCAGACCCGGCGTCACAGCTTTCTGGTCTCCCTCCTCGGGATCCAGCCAGGTGGTGCTGGCGGTCAACAAGCTGGACCTGGTCGACTACTCCCAGGAGGTCTTCGACCAGATCGAGTCGGACTACCGCGCCTTCGCGGCGGAGATCGGCCTGACCGACATCGTCTGCATTCCGATCTCGGCGCTGCGGGGCGACAACATCACCGAGTCCAGCACCAAGACACCCTGGTACGCACGGCCCGACCCTCCTCGGCTATCTCGAGACGGTCGAGATGGAGGACGAGGCCCGGGATCGTCCCTTCCGGATGCCGGTGCAGTGGGTCAACCGTCCCGACCACGACTTCCGGGGCTATTCCGGGACCATCGTCGGAGGAACCATCCGGACCGGGCGACCCGGTCCGGGTGCTCCCCTCCGGGCGCCGACAGCACGGATCGCTCGGATCGTCACCTTCGACGGTGACCTCGATGAGGCAGTCGTCGGACAGGCGGTCACCCTCACCCTCGAAGACGAGATCGACGTCAGCCGCGGTGACGTGCTCGTCAGGCGGACCGAGCGCCGCAGGTCGCCGATCAGTTCGAGGCCCATGTCATCTGGATGCACGAACGGGAGATGCTCCCCGGCCGTCCGTATCTCATGAAGATCGGCCCGATGACGGTGGGCCTGACCTTGAGCCGACCGAAATACAAGGTGAACGTCAACACTATGGAGCATCTGGCCGCCACCACCCTCGCGCTCAACGAGATCGGGGTGTGCTCATTGCGGCTGGATCAGCCGGTCCCCTTCGACCCCTACCGCGAGAACCGCGACATGGGCGGTTTCATCATCATCGATCGGCTGACCAACGCCACGGTGGGGGCCGGACTCCTCAACTTCGCGCTGCGCCGGGCGGACAGCGTGCAGTGGCAGTCGATGGACGTCGACAAAGCCGCCCGGGTCGTCCGTAACGGCCATGGACCGTGCGCCATCTGGTTCACCGGTCTCTCCGGATCCGGGAAGTCGACCATCGCCAACCTGGTGGAGAAGCGGTTGGACGCCATGGGGGCCCATACCTATCTCCTGGACGGCGACAATGTCCGGCTCGGGCTCAGCGCGATCTCGGGTTCACCCCCGCCGACCGGGTGGAGAACATCCGCCGGGTGGCCGAGGTGACCAAGCTGATGGTCGACGCCGGGCTCCTGGTCCTGGTGTCGTTCATCTCACCGTTCGTCGCCGAGCGCCGCTTCGCCCGGGAGCTGCTGCAAGTGGGCGAGTTCTGCGAGGTGTTCGTGGATGCGCCGCTGGAGCTGGCGGAGGCTCGGGACCCCAAGGGGCTCTATCGCAAGGCCCGGAAAGGGGAGTTGGCCAACTTCACCGGGGTCGACTCGCCCTATGAGGTGCCGGAGAACCCGGAGATCCGGATCGATACCGCCAATGTCTCCGCCGAAGATGCCGCCGATCAGGTGGTGGCCCGGTTGCGGGCGATGGGTGTCCTCACCTAGTAGCCCTCCAGACCATCAGGAGCCGGCGTGAGCCGGATGGCTGGCTAGTAGGCCCCGAGCCCGTGAAGCATCGTCTTGGGGGTGTCCAGCATGATCTTCAGGTCCCACCAGAACGACCACGAACTCACGTACAGGTGGTCGAGTTGGTGGAGGTCCTCGATGCTCAAGTCGTTGCTACCCGAGACCTGCCAGAGACCGGTAATCCCCGGACGAACGGCAAACCGGCTGGCCGCCCATCCGTCGAGGTCGGTTGACTCATGTGGGATGAACGGGCGGGGGCCCACAATCGACATGTCGCCCTTCAGCACATTTATCAGTTGGGGCAGTTCGTCGAGACGGCTCTTGCGGAGGGTCTTTCCGACGCCGGTGATTCGCTGCACTTCGGTGTGCTTCCGTCGCACCGCATGAAGCGGGCCGGAAGCTTTTGCGACCAAGGAACCGATGGGCGCGGATTCGGTGACCTCTGAGTCCTCGGCGGTTTCGGTCATGGTCCGGAACTTCAGCACGGTGAATTCCCGGCCGCCGCGCCCTATCCGGGTTTGGCGAAACAGGGACTTGCCTGACGAGGTGAACCGGATGGCAAGGGCGGTGAGCGCCATGATCGGTGAGAGCACGATGAGCGCCAGCAGACTGGCGGCGACGTCGAATGAGCGCTTCAGAAAACGGTCCATCCCGCTGAGATCCGGCCGGGCCACCTCAACCAGTGGCAGCCCGCCCAGGTCGCCGAGCCGAGCTCGGAACGAAACCAACTCGAAGTACCGGGGGACGAAGGCGATGTGCACATTGCTCTGAATTTGCCGGTAGATGCCCACGAACTTTTCCGAGTGGCAGCTGGGAAAACCGACGATGACCTGCTGCACGTCCAGCTCCCGGCAGAGCGACGGGAGGTCGTCGACAGTACCCAGGGCACCCGGGTCGAGGTCTTCCTCGCCGACGACGTGACCGACGATCTCCACCCCGGGGCGCAGATTGAGATAGGTCGTGATGCGGTCGGTCAGCGATCCCGATCCGACAATGAGTACCCGGGTGACCGTCAGGGTATGAAGCGAAGCCCGGAGGAAGAACCGGCCGAAGGAGATGAACACCACGGCCAACACCACCGCGACGACTTCTTGAGCCGCCACCGGCCGGCCGGTTCCGGCGACGGTATGAATGTAGCTCCCGACCGCCAACGTAATGACGCAACCGACGCTAACGGCGAAGAGGACGTCCTTCAGCTCCTTGAAGGTGCTGGAGCCGAGTTGCCCCTGGTTGGTGCGGTAGGTGCCGCCGATGGCAATGGCCAGTACCACCGCGAAGGGAAAGAGAGCATTGGCACCGATGTTTCCCCAGAAGTGATGGATCGAGTTCGTCGGTACACGCGGAATAGGTCGCGAGGAACGGGAGGGCGACCACCAAGGCCAGGCAGGTGCTGGCGAAGTCGACACCCACCCGGGCGGCGGCGTAGCGGCCGTCCGAGATGGTCCGCCGGGCCAGGCTGGGGACCGGAGTGGCTCGATCCGGGAGATCCAGAGCGACTTGATCCTGGAGAAGCCCCACCGATTCGAGTTCGGGATCATGGGTGACAAAAGCGGAAACTGTCGGGGTCTCCAGCTCAGATGTCGACACGACTTCCCCCCTTGTGGGTGGGGATGACAATTGCGCCCGCCTTGAGTCCGATTGCCATGCCCGACACCCCTGTTTGAAGAACGCGTACCAGTCCTCACGGAAACGGGTCCCAGGCACGGACCTTGCGGTTTTTTCTTTCTGGAATCGCGGCGTCGGTCGCCGTGGACGGCCTCGGACGCCCGGGGAGGCCGGAATCGGCGGGTTACGCTGCGGCGGTGAGCGTTCGGACGGTCCTCCGGGGAGTGGGAAAAACCCTGATCGGGGCGGGTGTCATCGTCCTTTTGTTCGTCGCCTACGAGCTGTGGGGCACCGGGATCATCGCCCAGGGCCACCAGAACGCCCTCCGCCAGCAGTTCGACCAGAGTCTCCGGGCCCACCAGGTGCCGATCCCGACCCCGGGGCTGGTCTCCCCGCTATCGACCCCAACGACAGTACCGCTCTCACCGGTGCAGACGCCGGTGGCCCCGCCCGCCGACGGCCAGCCGATCGGGATCATCGACATACCCAAGATCGGTATCAATTTCGTGGTGGTAGAAGGCACCACCGAGGCTGACCTGGAAAAGGGCCCCGGCCACTACGTGGGGACGGCGCTGCCCGGGAACCCGGGAAACGCCGCCATCGCCGGGCACCGGACCACCTACCTCAGGCCGTTCTACAACCTCGACCAGCTGGCACCCGGCGATCCGATCTACATCACCACCACCCAGGGACGATTCCAGTACAACGTGGTGGATACCTTGATCGTCGATCCCACCGATATCGCCGTGCTGAACCCGACCCCCACCCCCACCCTGACGCTTACCACCTGCAATCCGCGCTTCAGCGCGTCGACCCGCATGGTGGTGCAGGCCCGCTTGGTGACGCCGGTGGCGGCGGCCGTGCCCGTGGCTGGAAAGCCCCCAGCACCGTCGCTGAACACCGGCCAGGGAGGATGGTTGAGCGCCGTGCTGTGGGGCCTTGCCTGTGCCGTGTGGGGCATCCTCACCTGGATGGCCTGGAGGAAGTGGCGCAAGTGGTGGATTCTCGTCGCGGGTGTCGTGGGTCTGCTGGTCCTGCTGTTCTTCTTCTTCGGCGCACTGAACCCGCTGCTCCCGCAGGGCTACTGACCGTCGGTACCCGGGAGGTCGGGCCAAGCCAGCCTGACCAGCTCGCTCACCAGGCCGGCGATCGTCTCGGATGCCACCCGGTAGCCGCGCATGGAGCCGCCCAGCGGGTCGGCGATGTCGTCTTCCTTCGATTTGCCCTGAAGGTCAACCATGCGCCGCCCGTGCTGGACGAAGACCAGCCAATCCTCGAGTGATTGGCCCGTGTCCCGAGGCCTCATCATCTGACCCCTCCGAACCAGCTCGCGGAGGGTGAACGTCCGGGTCCAGGCGCTCGGGTCCATCATCACCACTTCCCGGACGTGTTTTCTGGTCATGCCGAGGATCAGGCTGGCCTCCTTGACGTCGCTGAGGGTCAGGAGTCGGCCATGATGGTGGGCCAGGTCGATGCCGAGGTCGTTGCCGGTCGCGATCACCTCGGGAGGTGACGGGACCTTGAGGTCGAGGATGCCCGCCGAGTCGACCCGGACGGCCGGATCCGACGACTCCAACTGTGCGGCCATCAGCCCGGCAGCCAGGGGCGAGCGACAGATATTTCCGGTGCAGACGAACAGGACCGTGGTCATCTCATCGTCGTCGGTTGTGGTGGCTGCAAGCCACCCGTATCTGGCAACCGGTGTTTGGCGATGGTCAGCTGAGGATCTTCGCCTTCTGGGCTTCGAACTCATCGTCGTTGATCACGCCCTTCGACTTCAGGTCGGCCAGTTTGGCCAGTTCGTCGGCGGTGCTGTGAGCCGAAGAGCCGGCCGCCCGGCGTACGTAGTCATCGAATGCCTTGTGTTGCTGGGCAATCTGGCGCTCGGCCCGCTCGTGCATGCTCCCGCCGTGGGCGAGGAGGTAGACGAGCACTCCGAGGAGCGGAAAAATGATGACGAAAATGACCCACGCCGCCTTGGCCAGGCCGCCCATGTCGTGGCTGCGGAAGATGTCGCTGAAGATCACCACCAGGAGCCAGATCCACACGAAGAACATGAAGAATTCCAACATCGTCCAGAAGATGTCGAGCAGCGGGTAGGTAGTGGAGATCATGTTCGGTGTCCCCTCCTTCGTTCCGGCGCGATGGCCGATGCATTAGTGCGTGAACCGACCCCATGGTGAAGGCCTTCCGGAGCAGGTCAGATGGGTGTAACGCTCGGAAACGGCCGATCCGCGTCACCGTACCATGCAGGTACGCGGCGCTTCGGGTTGCCCGGTTCGAGTCCGAGTTCCGACAGCCAGTCCCACTTGAGCGCCTGGGCCAGCGAAGGCGAGAACGTTGCGTGGAGCGCCTTCCTCGCCTCGGTGTCGGCCACGGGTAGCGGGTCTCTTTGACCGCAGTGCGGTCAACCAGGCGGCGCGAACATCTCGAGGAACCTGCGCCCGATTTGGTTCAACTCGTCGGGCGTCACCTGCCTCGAGGCTGGGCCCTGATGGATCATGGACGAGATCCGAGCGGCGTCGTCGACAAAGTCGTTGCGGATCCGCTCGGCGCACCACACACCGAGGCCGTGTGGGGATTCGGCCAGGTCGGCGATGATCAGGGGGAGCAGCACGAGATTCGAGAGGAGAAGCGTCAAGTCGAGATAGTCGTTCGCCGCCTTTTGGACCCTAGCCGGTGGCCGTCGAGGTGCTGACTGGAGCTTCATGGCCACCAGCGCCGCTGGCGTAGCCACCCGGCACTCCACGATCGTGTCGGGCCCTTGGCGCTGGAGGCAGCGGAGCGTCAGCTCCGAAGCGGTGTCGAACGCCCAACGATGCGAGAGGACGAAGGCTCGGGGGAACGCTTCCTCGGGCAGATCTTCGAGGTTCAGATCGACTGCTGACGTGTCACCCACCTCGATGGAGTCGACCTTCACTCGCAGTCCCGCCCGCCCTTTTCCGGCCGGGGCGTCGGTATCGACCACCACGACGAGCCCGGAGGGGATCGCCCCCTCTTGGTCGACGGCGGTGTCGATGTCCTGGGTTCCCCGGTGCGCCCGGCCCAGACGGGCCATGACCGCGAGCCCGCCGATAAGGGCGAAGTGCTCGGGCGACACTGAGGCGACCAATGTTTCCAATGCGAGAAGGAGCCTGCGGGTCTCGCCGTTCTCATCCACGAGGCGAATTTCACCAGACACGGATATGTCCTTCGGGAATCCAAGCGTCGAGGATCTCGCGCCCACGTCCGGGATCCTGGGCAAGGTCAAGGGCGACGACGACGTGGTTGGCCACCGGGAACTCTTCGTTGATCCCAGCCTCGATGCTGAACCCATAGCGCGACGGACACAAGGCGACACTGGCCGCCGCTGGCTCTTCATCGGCCAGCCCTACGGACGACAGGAGATGGCGCAGGTTCCACCGGTCGTTCACGTAGATCTCGGGGGGCCAGTCGGACGTGGCCACCACGGGGGCCCTGTGCCAGATGGCTCCCAGGGTGCCACTCAATCGGTATATGGGGGACGGCGGCGGGGTGGCAGCGAGGAGATACCACCGGGGCGACCATTCGTCGGCGAGCGCATTGAACAGGTCTGGGATCAAGGGTCGTCCCGCGGTTTCGACGAGCCCGGCGTTGCGCATTGCGGCAAGGAGCTCGGAGGCTCGGCCGGGCGAGCGACCGGTGCGACGGGCGATCTCCATGGTCCCGAGCCGCTCGGCCGGGGCGAGCAGCAGAGCCATGGCCACGTCACATCCTGTCGGCGAGAACAGGTCCACGACCCGGTCCGTAGGCTCGGCCACAAGGGGCGGGACGTCGGAGTCGACGAGGAGCCCCGGCCCTCGCAGGCGAAGGTGACCCCTCCGGTCCAACCAGCCGATGCCGCTCGAACTGAGCACGTCGCGGCGCCGGCGTCGAGATGCGATCCGCCACCAACAAGACACCGTCGGCCTTCGCCGCTTTGGCGTACTCGCGCATCTGAGTCACGACCCCGCCGACGTCGGATTCGGTGACCCGGTTCTTGACCTCCACGAGCAGGATCTGGTCGCCCACCTCCAACAGGAGGTCGGGCCGGAGGTGTGTGGAGATATCCAGACCGCTTAGAACGCGCCGGACCTCGTCAGGGCCCGGGTCGCCCTTCGTTATTCGTGGTGCCACGAATAACGAGTATAGCGGTCTTCGGGGTTCGTGGTGCCACGAATAACGAAGAATCCTGCCCAAGCTTCCTATCCGTTCTTGCTGCCAACGCCAAGCTTGGGACGAGCGCTCGTCCGAGATGTGCGCGTCGAAGCTTGTAATCGTTGCCCGATCGGCACCGGCACGTTAGCGAGCCCTGAAGGTCAGCCAGTCGGAACTTCGAAGGGGTCCAAAGCGTCCGAAGGAATTCCGAGGGTTCCATCATCAAGCCGCATTCGCGGAACTTTCTTCTCGTACATCGCTTGGATGACCATCCGAGTTGGGATCCCCAAACGGCGCGCCACTTCCGCTGGTCGCAGAACCTCGCGATCGGTCACGGCACACCTCCTTCGTCCAGCTCAGGCCTACCGTGGAACGGTCGGATTACGGTTGCCAGCTCGTCTTGAAATCCGGAGCCACATGGGCCTCGTCCATGGCAAGGAGAGCGTCCCGCAGTGCCTCCAAGACGCGAAAGGCGTCGCCAGGATTCAGGAGAATCGTCACCTCTGCTCATTCCACTGGGTCTGTCCGCACCTGTGACAGGTTCCCGAGATTGCCAGGTGCCGCGCGCACTTGGGTCCGGCCGACCGCTCGATCGCGGGGGCCTCGGGCCCCGCACCCATCTCGGTGATCCGGCGACCGGATAGGTGCGTACGATGACGCGCTGTCGGTGCTTGCCTGGCGCCTCCTCTTGCACCGATCCACTACCCTTTGGGCGACGACGGTCTTGGCGCCGACCATTTTCCGGATAAGGCAACGGGAAATAGAGAATATGGGCGCCTTATAGGCTTGAGTCGCTGGGAGAGGTGCGAGAGCGGCCGAATCGGACTCACTGCTAATGAGTTGACCTGGGTAACTGGGTCCGAGGGTTCAAATCCCTCCCTCTCCGCTGAAACCCGACGGGCGACATATCGCCGATGAACCCGGTCGGCGTACGCTGGCGAAATGCGACCCCTTCGGTACTCCATCAACGTCACATTGGACGGATGTTGCGATCATCGTGGAATCTCCCCGGACGAAGACTTGCACCGTCACGCCGTCGAGAATCTCAACCAGGCCGATGCCCTTCTCTTTGGCCGGGTGACGTACGAAATGATGGAATCGGCGTGGCGGCCGCCGGCGCCGACGGGGGCCAGACCTGACTGGGTGGAAGGCTTCGCCCAGACGATCAGCGCGGCAAAGAAGTACGTCGTGTCGAGCACCCTGGAGCAGGTCGATTGGAACGCGGAGCTCGTGCGAGGGGATCTGGGCAAGGCCGTTGAGCAACTCAAGCAGGGGTCGGGCAAGGGACTGTTCGTCGGTGGTGTGAAGCTCCCGTTGGCGTTGACGGAGCTGGGATTGATCGATGAGTACGAGTTCGTGGTGCATCCCAGGCTCGCGGGCCACGGGCCGACGTTGTTCGCGGGGTTGTCGAAGTCTGTCGACTTGAAGCTCGTCGGCCGGCTGGAGTTCGGCTCGGGGGCAGTGGCGATGCGGTACGAGCCGAGACGGTAAGCCATCTGGCGTGCCAGCCCGAGGCGGCCGAATCATGGAGCCCTGGCGACACCCCCCTAGTGGGTACACCTAGTGGTATTGTAGTGGGTATGGCGTACGTCGTAACCCGGCCGGCTGGGCGATTCGAGATCCGAGAGTCCATCCACACGCCCAAAGGGCCGCGGGCGCGCAGCCTGGCCAATTTCCGGGTCCTGACCGACAAGGTGTTGACGGTGTCCGCCGAGCGGGCCACGCGGCCTTTTGACATCGCGGCGGTGCTCGCCTCGGCCGGCAAGGTCGGAGCGCCGGTGGTGGCGAAGAGCACTGGGGTGCCGATCCGCGTGTCGGCCGACAGGTTGAAGGACACCGAACGTTCCCGTCGCCGCTTCGTGGAGTCGTCGCAACGGATGGTCGAGACGCTCGAACGTCCTCCCCAAGCCGGTCGTCCGGAGCCAGGGTCAGTTCTGATCGACCTGTTGGGTTTTGCCGACGCCATCGTCGAATCCCAACCGCCCCGACTGTTCGAACCGCTGGCGTTCCCGATTCTGGCCCGGCTGACGAAGCCACCGCCCGTCGGGACCCGCGTCGTCTGACGGTGGACTCGTCGGGGCAATTCGGCGGGCTGGTGTCGAAGATACTGGTGGTGCACGAGCTACTGGAGTCCATGCGTGTCACTCATCAGTTCGGAGGCGCCATCGCCCTGGCCTGGTACCGCAATCCACGGGCGACCACCGACATTGACCTGAATCTGACCGTGCAACCCTCCCGTGCCGATCCGGTGCTCGGGGCGTTCACCCATCTGGGGGTGGCGGTTTCGGAGCTGGACGGGGCGACGATCAAGCGGGACGGACAGGCCCGGCTGGATTGGGGCGGATCGTACCTCGACGTGTTCTTCGCGACGTTGGAGTTCCACTACGAGATGGCCCGGCATCAGCGCCTCGTCCAGCTCGGGCCGATGCAGATTCCCATCCTGGCTCCGGAGCATCTCGTCGTGTGCAAGGTCATTTTCAACCGCCCGAGAGATTGGGTGGACATCGAAGCGATGGTCGCCTGGGGCACCGAGATCGATGAGGCCGAAGCATTGGGCTGGGTGGCGGAATTCCTAGGCCAGGACTCCGAGCCCCTCGCCCACCTCGAGAGTCTGCTGGGCGCCACCGGGTGAACGGGGCGCGGCGGCGGGGCGCCCGCGGCGACCGCCGGCCGGACGTCAGTAGAATGTGCTGATGGCAGAGCGTTTCTGGTTGGAGACGTTGGGCTGCCCGAAGAACAAGGTCGACTCGGACAAGTTGGTGGGCACCCTGACCCTTGACGGGTATGAGCCCGCCGATACGCCGGAGGACGCTGACCTGGTGGTGGTCAACACCTGCGCCTTCATCGAGGCGGCTCGCCAGGAGTCGATCGACACCATCTTGCAGCTGTCGGATGCCCGCCGGGACGGAGCCCGGCTGGTGGTGACCGGGTGCATGGCCGAGCGCTACGGCGACGAGCTTGCCGAATCGCTCCCCGAGGTGGACCTGGTGGCACCGTTCGGCATGTCTCTTTTGCCCCCAGCCGCTCCGAGTGTCGGCATGGCCCCGGCCACCCCGGTGTCGCTGACCCGCAAGCCGGGCCCGACTCCCCCCGGCCGGGACCCGCTGCCCTCCTTCGACCTGCTGAACCTGCCCCGGCCCCCGGCCGCGGCGCCCTGGTCGTACATCAAAGTGGCCGAAGGCTGCGACCGGAACTGCGGGTTCTGCGCCATCCCGTCGTTCCGGGGCAAGCAGCGGTCCCGCTCCGCCCAGTCGATCCTGGACGAGGCCGACCAGCTCGGCGCGGCCTCCGGCCGGCTCAAAGAGGTGGTGCTGGTCGCCCAGGACCTGTCCTCCTTCGCCCTCGACCGCTCCGGCGGGCGGATCGAGCCGAGGATCGACGGGCCGGCCATCGGTGGCCGTCGACCCATCGTGGAATTGGTGGCGGCGATGTCGGAGCGGGTGGCATGGACCCGACTGCTCTATCTCTACCCGTCCACGCTCGACGATGCCCTGGTCGACGCCATCCTCGCCACCGGGGTGCCGTACTTCGACCTGTCGCTGCAGCACGTGTCCCGACCCCTGGTCAAGCGGATGCGCCGCTGGGGCGAAGGCGACCGCTTCCTCGAGCGAATCGGCTCCATCCGCCGGGCGGAGCCCACCGCCGCCTTCCGGTCCTCGTTCATCATCGGCTACCCGGGCGAGACCGAGGCTGACCACGATCGTCTCCTCGAGTGGATCGAGGAGGCCCAGCTCGACTGGGTGGGATTCTTCCCGTTCAGCCAGGAGGTGGGTACCTACGCCGCCGAGCTCGACGACCAGGTCCCCGACCCGTTGGTGGCCGAGCGCCTTCGCGAGTGCACCGAGCTGCAGGATGCCATCACCGCCCGCCGGCGCGACGAGCTGATCGGCACCCGGGTCGAGGTGCTGGTGGACGCGCCCGGAGAAGGCCGAACCTACCGGGAGGCCCCGGAAATCGACGGCATCGTGGTTCTGCCCGACCATCTGGCCGTGGGGTCGTTCGCCGACGTCATCGTGACCGGGGCCGACGGCCCGGATCTCATCGCCGAACCGGCGGTCGACCGCCACCGGCTGGAGGCGGTCCGGTGAACGACGACACCTCGACCGCTTCGACCTCGGCGCCGATGTCGGCACCGCCACCGGGGTCGTCGTCCCACCCGCCGGACACTCGGGTGCGCGCCTCCACCTTCGGCCCCTCGGCGCTGTTGACCCCGGCCAATGTCATCACCGTCCTCCGCCTGCTGGCCACCCCGGTGATGATCGTGCTGATCATGCTGAGGGGCGCCAATTGGATCAACTTCGTGGTGTGGGGCGCCCTCTCGCTGACCGACGGGATCGACGGCTGGGTGGCCCGACGCCAGGGCACCACCCGGTCCGGGGCGTTCCTCGATCCGCTGGCCGACAAGGCGGTGGTGCTGGGCGCGCTGTTCGCGTTGGTGGCCAAGAGCATTCTGTGGTGGCCGCCGGTGGTCATCATCGCGGTGCGGGAGGTGTACATGAGCGTCTACCGGTCGGTGGTGGGGCGCAAGGGCGTGTCCATCCCCGCCCGGACCACCGCCAAGGCCAAGACCCTCCTCCAGAGTGTGGCCGTCGCCCTCTGCCTGGTCCCGCCGCTGACCCGGTACCACAGCGTGCTGGTAGTGGCCATCTGGGCGGCGGCCATCCTCACGGTGTTCACCGGCGGCCAGTACTACCTCGACGGTCGCAAGCCGGTGCCACCCGCCCACACCCACCCGATGGATCCGAGGGACGGGGACTGAGCCAGCCATGAGGATTGAGATCGTGGCGGTCGGGACTGAGTTGCTGCTGGGCCAGATCGCCGACACCAACTCCGCCTGGCTGGGTGAGCACCTGGCCGCCGCCGGGGTCGCCTCCCACTTCCACCAGGCGGTCGGCGACAACCACGAGCGGATGGTGCTCGCCTTCCGCACCGCGCTGGCCCGCAGCGACGGGATCATCGTCTGCGGCGGGCTCGGCCCCACCCAGGACGACATCACCCGCGAAGCCATCGCCGAGGTGATGAACGTCGGGTTGCGCCGGGACGACCAGGTGGTCGAGCTGATCGCCGCCATGTTCAAGTCGCGCCACCGGGACATGTCCCCGTCGAACCTCCACCAGGCCGACGTGCCGATCGGAGCCGACCTCATCCTCCAGACCAAAGGCACCGCCCCCGGGCTGATCTGCCCGGTTGGTCACAAGGTGATCTACGCGGTCCCCGGCGTGCCCTACGAGATGTCCGACATGTTCGAGCGGGGGATCCTGCCCGACATCCAGCGGCGGATGACCGAGAACGGGGAGTCGACCGGGGTCATCATCAGCCGGGTGCTCCGCACCTGGGGCATGAGCGAATCGGGACTGGCCGACGCCCTGGCCGATCACATCAAGGAGCTCGACGGTCCGGCCAGCAACGCCACCATCGCGTTTCTGGCCAGCGGCATCGAAGGGATCAAAGTGCGGGTCACCGTCAGGGCCGATGATCGGGAAGCGGCGGCCGGCTTCCTGGATGCGGAGGAGACCATCATCCGGGGCATCCTGTCGGAGGTGGCGGGGGATGTGGTGTTCGGCGTCGACGACGAGGCCATCGAGGACGCGGTGGCCCGGGCCCTGGCGGTCAACGGGCTGTCCCTGGGGCTGGCCGAGTCGCTCACCGGGGGCCTGGCGTCGTCCCGGCTGGTCAACGTGCCCGGGGCCAGCCAGTGGTTCCGGGGCTCGGTGGTCTCCTACGCCTCCGAGGTCAAGTTCGACATCCTCGGCGTGCCGGAGGGACCGGTGGTGTCGGAGCCGGCGGCCATCGCCATGGCCGAGGGCGCCCGCCGGGTACTGGGAGCCGACGTGGGACTGTCGATCACCGGGGTGGCCGGGCCCGATCCCCAGGACGACCAACCGCCCGGGGCGGTGTTCGTCGGGCTGGCCCGGCCCGGGGCCGAGTCCGAGGCGGTGGCGTTCCGGGTCCCCGGCGACCGCGACCGGGTCCGCCAGTACGCCACCATCGCCGCCCTCGACCTGCTTCGCCGCCGGGTGGGCGGCCAGTGACGTTCGACCGGTCGGCCATCGCCGAGTTGATCTACCGGTATGCCGAATTGATCGACGACGGAGACTTCGCCGGGCTGGGCGAGTTGCTGGCCGACGCGGTGGTCACCTTCGAGGGCAACGATCGGGAGTACCGGGGCGCGGACCAGATCCGACGGCTCTACGAGCACACCGCCCGCCGGTACCCCAACGGCACGCCGTTGACCAAGCACGTGATGACCAACGTGATCGTCACCCCGGTCCCGGTCGACGGCGGGGATGGCGGGGATGGGCGCGACTCCGGTACGGCGGCCAGCCGGTCGTACTACACGGTGTTCCAGGCCGTCCCCGGGGAGCTGGGGCTGCAGCCGATCATCGCCGGCCGGTACCGGCACCGGTTCGAGTGCACCGACGACCGGTGGCACATCACCGGATTCCACGTGATCGTCGATCTGCTCGGGGAGCTGGGTTCGCACCTGCTCTTCGACCTGTCCTGATCGCTACCACTCGGAGGCCAACCGGCACGCTCATGATCTTTGGGGCCATTCCATCGCTGTGAATTAGCTGCCCTCGCACTGGCCCCACCGGCCGGTTCGCTTATGGATGAGGTCCTATGTCATAAATGGTGATCTCGCCTGTCTGAGGTCCGTAATACCACCACACTCGCCAGGCTGATGGGGTGCTGTTCTCGGCGTAGGACTCCCAAATCTTCTCGCCGAGTGGGCCTTTGATCTCTTCGTACGGGTGAGAGTTGAGGCCCGGATATCCAGGGTCCTGCTCGATCCTCGCCAAGCATCGAACGACCTTGCGGTATTTCCGGATGTCCCTCTTGGATGAGGCCAGTGCTTTGGTCGCTTGCGTGGTGAGAAGCAGGATGAATGCCATTATTGGTACTTTAGCATAAGTGGACCGATGTTGCAAATGTAACGATGGTGAGGTTGACAAATCGTGACGCGGTGTTAGAATCTCAGACATGGAGCCACAGGGGAACACAATCGAACTCGAGCTGGACTCACGCCAGCGCCTACCGCTGGCCAGGGTCATCCAAGGCAGCCAGCACCGCTTCCGGGTGACCAGGATGCCCGACGGATCGCTCATCCTGACGCCGATGGTCTCAATCTCAGAGCGCGAGCTAGCCATGCTCCGCAACCCGGAAGCCCTCACCTCCCTCAGGGAGGGCATCGACCAGGCCGCCCGGGGCGAAGTCGTGCGCCACGAGCCGGGGCACTTCACGCGCCTGGCTGAGGAGTTGGGCGATGATGACGAGGAAGGTGCGGACGAGGAAGGTGCTGGCTGATCCCTGAGTGGTATCCCCCTAATGCGCTACGACCCGGAGGCCAACCGGTCCTCGAACTCGTCGGGGGTGATCGAACCGGGTGGGGCGCCGGTGGCGGTCAGCTGGTTGGCCAGCCGCTGCAGCAGCGCGTTGACCGGGGTGGGCACGCCGTGGAGGCGACCGAGGAGGACGACCTCGCCGTTGAGGTAGTCGGACTCGATGCCCGGAGCCTCGCGGGCCAGGCTCTGCCACGATGAGCCGCCCTCGCGTTTCTGGCCGGCCACCCGTTGGAGCCGGAGCAGATCCCCTCGCCGGGCCCGGTCCTCCTCGGTGGTGGCGGCATCGATGCCGGCGGCAGCCAGACACGCCTCCCCCTCCGTCGTCGCCCGCTTCCCGATGGTCCCGCCCCGAGCCGCCGGCCCGCACACCGCCTCGACGGCGTTCCCGAGGTTGGTGATCAGCTTCCGCCACTTCCACCGGAACACGTCGGGGATGGCCCGGCTGTCGAAGGTCGAGCCGGCAAACGCCGCGGCCACCGCGACGGCCACGTCGTCGACGCCTTGGGGGTAGCGACCGATGTCGAGGATGCCGGTGATCGGTGACGAGTAGGCCTGGACGACCCCCGGCTCGAGGTGGGCGGTCGGGCTGGCCACCGGCACCGCGTAGACGTTGGCGAACCGCCGGAGGGCCTCGGCCTCGTTGGCCACGCCGTTCTGCAGGCAGACGATCGGCAGCTCGGGGGGCGCCACCCTGGCCAGCTCGGTGAGCACCGTCGAGGTGTGCTGGCTCTTCACCGCCACCAGCGCGACGTCGCCGCCGGTCCATTCCACCCGGGCCGGGTGGTCGACGGCGGGTATCGGCAGGGTCTGCTCGCCGGTCGGATCTTGGATGCGGAGGCCGCGTTTGTGCAGTGCCCGGTAGTGATCTCCCCGGGCGATGAGGACCACCGGGTGATCGTGCTGGAACAGGCGGGCCCCGACCACCCCGCCGATCGCCCCCGCGCCGTAGACCACGAATCGCACCGGTCCAGCCTGGCACGGGGCGTTGTTTCGGGGGCGAGCCGGTCTTGTACGTGTCGGGGCTGGTTTGTACGTAAAGCGTCTATCTGTACACTTAGTACATGCCCGCTACCTCAGCTCTCAGTGTCTCGGAGGCCCGCCAGCAATTGGCCGCCATCATTGACCGCGCCCGGGCCGAGCACACCCCGGTCTACCTTGCTCGTCGCGGTAAACGAGTGGCTGCGGTCATCGATGCCGATGACCTCGACCGCATCCTGGAGTTGGCGGAAGACATGGCGGACGTCCGCGCCGCCGAGGCAGCCCGGGCCGAGATGAAAGCGACGGGCGACGCACCGATTCCCTGGGAACAGGTCAAGGCTGATCTCGGCCTGACGTGATCTACAGGGTCGCCTTGGCGCCTCCGGCCGCGCGCCAGCTCCGGAAGTTCGACCCTGATGTACGACGGCGCATCCAAGCCGCCCTCGAATTGCTGGCGGTCGATCCCCGTCCACCGGCGGCCACCCGACTGGTGGGAGGTGCAGGTGAGTGGAGAGTACGAACCGGTGATTATCGAATTGTGCACGAGATCAACGACGACCAACTCCTGATCCTGGTCCTACGCATGGGCCATCGTCGCGAGGTCTACGACCGGTAGCCCGCAATACGATCCCGGCGGCCGGAACCGGCCGGCAGCTACGCCGTACCCCGGCTGGTGCCCGTCAACCGGGGCTGGGGGTGACGGTGATGCCGGCGGGGACCAACTCTTCCCAGGTGTTGCCGGGTTGGAGGGTGATGGGTGCGCCGTTGGCGGCGGTGAAGGTGGCCGGGCTGGTGAGCGAGGTCCGGTTCCAGCTACCGGTGATGGCGACACCGTTGCGCATGACCACCACCGGACCGCTCCCGGTGGTGGTCACCAGTACCTCGTGGCCGCCTTCCTCGTTCTCGACCCAGCTCCCGGTGGAGGTCTCCACCGTCATGACGACGACATTGTCGGCCGCGGTCTGATCGCCGGAGAGGAGGGTGTCGGGGAGGCCGGCGTAGGAGCGGAGATAATTCCCTCCGGCCGGATTCCAGGTCCAGGTGACATCCGAGGTACCGGAGAACGGGATGTGGACGCTGGCACCCGACCCGGCGGTCGTCCCGGCGGGCAACCGGTTCGAGTACTGGAAGATCGGAGCCGGGGGAGTGACGTCGGTCGGATCGAAGGCCCACAGCGAGGCGGTGTTCACGAAGGTCGAGTACGGGGACACCCGTCCCGGCTCCAGGATGATGGCCGACGAATTGCCCCCCTCGTAGAGGTCCTTGTCGATCAGCGGCGAGTTGTTCATGAGCGAGAGCACCGGGGGAATCCCGCCGGCGTGGACGAAGAGCGGATCCGACAACTGGGAGAGGATGCCGGCATCCGGTTGCCGGGCGGAGCGGAGATCCCCGACCAGCGACGGCTCCTGGCACTGGAACACCGCCACCAGGCGGGTGATGCCGCCCTCCACCGGCTCTTCGAAGACGATGTCGGCGTTGTTGAGGCCGGACGACGGCCGATCGCCGGTGTAGTTCCCGATCTTGACGCCGAGGGCCGGCCGGGCCGGAACCACGCCACCGGGCGCGGGTGCGCCGGTGAGGGGACAGCTGTGCGCCGGCGGTGCCGACGTCGCCGCGGTGTGCACCACGAGTTTCGGGGTCTTGACCGCCGCCGCCCTTGTACCGGACGTGGTGAACAAGGCGATGACCATCCCCACCAAGACCACTGCCGTCGCCCCGACGGCATAGGCCAGTCCGTGGGGCTGGTGCGGCCGGGCGTGGGCCCCATGGCTGCGAATGTCGGCCAGCGAGAAGATGACCGGGGTGGCCGGGGTCGCGTGCGAGGCTGCCGAGTGGAGGGCCGAGTGGGCGGCCGAGTGGCGGGCCGAGGCGCCGGCCGAGTGGGCGGCCGAGGCGGTGGTGGCCCTTCTGGCCCTCTTGCCACCGGAGCGATGGGAGTGCCGATGGTCACTCATTGGGCCGAGACACTAGCCCGAATCACGCTCCTCCCACGGTGACCCCCGGGTTGGAGCGGCACGGCCCTCGGGGGTCGGGTGGACCTTCGGACTGGCCTCGGGTGGGCGTCGGTTGACCCTCGGAGGATCCTTGACAACGGGTGCCCGACGGTCCACTATCGAACATGCGTTCGGGTCTAGAGTGATCAGGTCGAGCGGTATCCATCGGCGCCGGACCCGATCCGGACCCCAGTCGGGTGTCACACCCTCTCCGTAGGGTCAGCCCGGTCAAGTGAACACAGGCATTGAAGGAGAGTGAAGGAAATGGAACGTGACAAGGCGCTCGACATGGCCCTGGGCCAGATCGAGAAGCAGTTCGGCAAGGGGTCGGTCATGCGGATGGGTGAGAACCTCCACATGAACATCGAATCCATCCCCACCGGAGCGCTGGCGCTTGACCTCGCGCTCGGCATCGGCGGCCTGCCCCGCGGCCGCATCGTCGAGATCTTCGGACCGGAATCGTCGGGAAAGTCCACACTGGCCATGCATGCGGTGGCCGAAGCGCAGCGCAACGGCGGAATCTGTGCCTACATCGACGCCGAGCACGCCATGGATCCGGTGTACGCCAAGGCCATTGGCGTGAACATCGACGACCTGCTGATTTCCCAGCCGGATACCGGTGAGCAGGCGTTGGAGATCGCCGACATGCTGATCCGATCGGGTGCGCTCGACGTGCTGGTCATCGACTCGGTGGCCGCCCTCACTCCTCGGGCGGAGATCGAGGGAGAGATGGGGGACTCCCATGTGGGTCTCCAGGCCCGCCTGATGTCCCAGGCGCTGCGCAAGTTGACCGGCACGCTGTCCAAGTCGCGGACCATCGCCATCTTCATCAACCAACTCCGCGAGAAGATAGGAGTTTTATACGGATCGCCCGAGGTCACCCCTGGTGGGCGGGCGCTCAAGTTCTATTCGTCGGTACGTCTCGACATCCGTCGGATCGAGACCATCAAGGACGGGGCCGACATGGTCGGGAACCGCACCCGGGTCAAGGTGGTGAAGAACAAGTGCTCACCACCGTTCAAGCAGGCCGAGTTCGACATCACCTTCGGAAAGGGCATCAGCCGTGAGGGCTCGCTGCTCGATGTGGGCGTGGAACTGGGCTTCGTGAAGAAATCCGGGGCCTGGTTCACCTATGAGGGCGAGCAACTCGGTCAGGGGCGTGAGAACGTCAAGACATTTCTGATCGAGAACCCGCAGTTGATGGCCGAGATCGACGAACGGATTCGCGAGCACATCGCCGCACAGAATGCCGTAAAGCTCGAAGAGGCGAATCCAACGGCGCTGCCGGATGACATCGACGCGCTTGCCGATGACGATCAGCCCATCACCCTCAGCGAGTAGGTAAACCCCCTCCCGCTTCTCCACCCTTTCGATCGCCGCCGTTTCTTGGCGCGGGTCGCTGGGTAGATGAAGTGAGTTCGCCGGCCCGGGATGCAGCAATGCGTCCCGGGCTGCTGCGTGTCCGGGGCGGGCGTCGCCGAGATGCATCCGGGGACACCCGGAGTCCGACCGCAGTCCCGGGCCAGCGAAGGCTGGCCCGGGACCACCATCGGCGGCGCTTACGGTGGCGCTATTGCCCGAAACCTCCCCCGTTCCGGTTGAAGACATCCGGGCCGAACGGCACCAGCCCGGGGGCGGCGGCGAATCCCAGGTGACCGAGACCGTCGGTCCCGCCCGTCGTCAGACCCAGCAGGTCCTCGTAGCTACGGAGGGCCGAGTAGTGGTTGTAGGCGCCGGCGGTGTCCTCGCTCCCGGCCTTGATGTACCGGGTGTTGAGCAGCAGCGCCCCGACCTTGCCACCACCTGGTGCCGAGTTGGTGATCGCCGTCGACGAAGCGTCTCCGGGCGCTGCGGTGTTGGGACCGGGCTGCTCGTAGCAGCAGGAGCTGTTCGAGGGAGGATCCCCCGCGGCGGGCTCCGACTCATCGAAGGTGAGGACGACCAGCATGCTCCCGGACCGGTAGGCCGGGGAATTCAGGATGGTCGGCATCCAGTGCTGCAGCCAGGCGTCGATGGCCACCAGGCCACCGGCGTGGGTTCCGTCGTCGTTGAGCCCGACACAGGGGTTGTCGTGGCCGTCATCGCAGGTGTTGGGGGTCACGAACCCGAACATCGGCGTCGTGTCGATGCTGGACAGGTCACTCACCAGGTGGCCCGTAGGCGATGGCGTCCCATTGCTTTCCAGTGTCCCGAGCGGTACCTCGTTGGCATTGCACAACGCCTGGTTGTCGATGATGGAATGGAAGTAGATGAAGGGATTGTGCCGGTTGGCATACTGGTCCGAGGTGGTGGCGCCCTCCGCGTTGTCAGCGCCTCCGACCGTCGGATGGGCGCAGTCGGTCCCTCCGGTGGGATCGGCGGTGCCCCCGTCCCGGCTCGGGGTATTCCCCATGTCCCCGGCATACTCCCGCCAACTGGCGACATCTGTCTTCGGGTTGGGTGGATGCGCGGCGTCCAACTGATCGGCAATCGTAGGGGCGCCGTGACTGGTGGCCGTGGGTGCCGGGTAGATGCAACCGTTGCCATCGACCTGACCCGGATTCGTCGACGGGAACGGGTCATCCGTCCCGGGGGCCACGTTCACGTAGACGGTGCCCGAGCTCGAACCGCAGTCGCCCTTGGTCATATTGGTCGGGGCCTGGCCGGAGACCTGGGCGATGTAGTTGTCCAGGCTGTTGTGGCCGGTGCCGTAGTAGTTGTCGATGAGCTCTCCTTGCTGGCGGAGGGTTCCATTGAGATAGGTCGCCGGCGAACCGGAACCCCAGGTGGTGGAGAAGCCGGAGTTCTCCATGTCGATCACCAGAATGTGCTTGATGGCCCCCGGAGGGAGGGCGGCGCGGACCGTTTGCCCGGATCCGTTCCCCATCCCTTGCGAGGGTGGTGATTGATCTCCGTTCGCCACTGCGATCGGGATCGATGCTGCGACCACCGCGATACCGGCTGCGGCGATCAGTCGTCGGGATGTGACCAGACGTGACATTCGAATCATGCTGGGGGTCTCCTCGTTGTCGGTGATATTGCTCCCGCTACCTTCCCGAGGAGATGAACGAGGAGCGACCTGGAGTTGACGTCGACGTAATTTCTTACTGACCGTTGCGAAAACCACCGGGGCGCAGTGCGGGTTTGAGCCGCGCTCGGCGCGCGAACGGTGAATTACCTGCGGAAACGGGCATCGACCCGGTGACCCGGAGCCGTGCTCCCTACGGGGCCGTGCTCGCTACCGGGCGGTTCTCCCTACGGGGACGAAGATCGAGTGCTGCCGACCAGCGACGGGACCGGAATGGCCGACCCCTCGGCGGGACTCGACCCCATTCGGCTCTTCGCATCCAGCGGCGTCACCCGGCCCGACAGGACGACCCAGGCTCCCGTTGCGATGGCGTAGGCGGCCATCCCCAGACCCAGGACGACGTCGAAGCCATACGCCATCGACAGGATCGTGGCGAGGGCAGCCCCGACGACGGCGGCGAACCCGTTCACCGCCCAACCCCACGCCACATACGCACGGCCTGCCTCCCCGCCCCCGGAGACCTGCCGCAATCCCAGAGGCATGAACATGCCGAAGCACAACCCGAGGGGAGCCAACAAGACGAAGGTGATCACGATCCGGAAGGCCAGGGGAAGCGTCAGCAACGCGTCCGTCAGCGGGGTCAACCCGAAGAGATAGAAAAGGCCCAGGACCACCACCGCCCCGAAGAGCTGCGGGATGGCGCGCCGGGGTCGAACGATCTTCCGACTCAGCAGGGCACCGATTCCGGTGAAGAGCAGGAGAGAAGCCAGGGTGACGGTCAGCGCGTAGGTGGGAAACCCGAGAAAGAGGTTCAGGAGCTGCATGAGGGTGATCTCGAAGAAGATGAACCCCAGTCCGACTCCGGCAAAGAAGGTCGACGACCACCGCTTGGACGGCATCCGCGACCACGTCTCCCGGATCCGGATGAACGGCAGGAGGAGGAAGGCGGCGGCGACGATCACCGACAGGCCCAGGAGCAACAACAACACCCGCTCCCCGACCGAATCTTCACGGTCGAGACTGTTCAACGAGCTGGTGTAGTGGCTGATGACGGTGCCGAAGCGGGCGAAGTGCCAGAAGTACGGGTCGTTGTCCGTCGTCGGAGTGACGTTGTAGGGGAATGCGCTGTAGAACGCGCCCAATTTGGCATTGGAGACGGTCACCACCGAGTTGACCGGATTCGGAGTCGGAGTGACCCCGGGAGCGTAAAGGACGGTGGTATTGGGCACCCGTTTGGCTGCGGTCAGGAAGCTCGAGATCGCCGCGGGAGTGAAGGGCGTCCGGCTCACCACGATCGTCGACAGCGGAATCGTCCCGAGAAAGTTGACCTGACTCTCGGCGACCATGATGTGGTCGGTTGGATCCGTGATTCCCAGCTGGCTCAAGGCCTGGCGAGCGGTGGCGACGAACCGGGTCGTCCGGAGATCGTTGACGTTGCCGTCCTCCCCGAACTGCGCCACGAAGATTCCCCGACTGGTGAGGTGTTGGAGATTGGCCACCACCGCATTGGTCGTGTACAGATAGCTCTCCGAAAGCACGTTGGCGCTCGCCAGCGCGCTGTTGGTGGCGGCGTAGCTGTCGGGGGCCGGGTACCAGATCAGATCGTCGAGTTGGGAGCTCCGGGCCAGGTACGACCTACCGTCCTCGTTCAGATGAATTGACGGCCGGGTTCTGAGCCAGATGGCCATCGAAGTCGGCGAACTGGTTGCGGACCAGGTCCACGGTCACCGGGTTCAGCTCCACCGCGTCGACGTGCTTCGCCCCGTAGTAGAGGGATGCGAGCACCTCGTGCCCGCCCGCCGCACCGATGACGGCCTCATGGGTGGGCGGCGTCGTCCCCAAGACCGAGAACGGGATCGACCGTGAGTCCTCGGGAAAGTCGTACACCGAGAGGAAGGATCGCTGCCCGTTCCACCGGTAGATGGCGGCGCCGAGGGTGCCGTCGTGATAGAGGTTCAAGACGTTGGGGGCGCCGGGGGCCTTGGCCACGTCGACACGGAACACCGATCCCCAGGATGAGGCGATGGCCGGGTCGGAAGCCGTCACGAACGGCTTGCTGGCATCGATCTTCTGGGCCGGAAGCAACCCCGGCGCCGCGGTCAACACCACCGCCGCGGCCAGGACCAGACCGGCGCCCACCGCCAGGAATATCCGGATGCGGCCGGCGACCCAGGCGGCCGCTGCTGCCAGCACCGCCGCCGCCAGCATGATGGTGGCGGGGGCCCCGAGGCGGCTCACCGCCAGGACCACGGTTGCGCACGCCAGTGTCGCCCCGGCCAGGTCGGCGAAGTACAACCCGCCGATGGACTTCGTCTCCCGCGAGAAGAGGGTGGCGACCGCGACGCCGGGCCCGAGAAAGGCCAGGAACACGCACAGGCACACCACCAGGATCAGGGCCATGTTGGAGGCCGATCCGGTGGTGCCGTACTTCCAGATCGAGAGGGTGTTGATTCGCACCACCGCGACGACGGCGTATCCGCCGATGGTGGCGGCGGACCCGAAGGCCATGCTCCAGAAAAGGATGGCGTCGGTGGAGAGGCCGCGGAGCCGGCGAGAGACGGCCACCAACACTGCCCCCGCCGAGAGGCCCAACATGGCCAGGCCGATCACCAGATAGACGTAGTAGTAGAAGAGCTTGAAGGAGAAGACCCGGGTGTAGCTGATCTCGGTCAGGAGCACGGCCACGCTCACGGCCATGATCTCGGCGTGGTGGCTCCATCTCCAGCGCCGGGCCAGTCCCGGGGCGGCGGCCGGACCGGCCGTCAGGGTGCTCGTCATAAGCGGCCGAGCCTACCGAAGCCTCGGGACCCCTCGCGGCGAGGGGCAGGCGAGTACGATCCTGCCAATGTCACCCCGGTTTCGGCGAGCCAACGTCGGCGCCGGATCTGGTGCGGTTCGTCGCCGGTCGGCCCGGTCACCTCGGCCGTGGCCGGCGGTCGGGCTCCGGCCCCACCGTGGGCCGGGCGGGGCGCCGACGGGTCGAATCTGGTCGACACCGGCGTGATAACCCCCGCATCTCCCGGCGTCCCGACGATCGCCGGTGAGCCCACCGGCGTACCGGAGGCGTCGGTAGCTGGACCTCAATCGACGATCGAGGACACCGCGGCGCGGCGATCCCGGTCGAAGACGCCGTTCCGTCTCGGGAACCTGCCCGCCCTGACCGGCGTTCGGGCGCCGGTCATCGCCGCGGTGGTCATCTACCACTCGAACTTCGTCGCCCTGCCCGGCGCCTGGGTCGCGGTGCAGTTCTTCTTTGCCCTCAGCGGGTTCCTGATCACCAGCCTGTTGGCCGGTGAGGGGATGCGGAGAGGACGTATCAGCCTCAAGGGGTTCTACCTGCGGCGGTTATCCCGCCTGGTACCCCCGGTGGCGTTGACGGTGCTGCTCCTGGCCGTCTATGCATCCCTGGTCCATGTGGTGGATGCGTCTCAGCGGCTCTGGGGGGACAGCGCGGCGGCGATGTTCTATTACGCCGATTACCGCCAGGCGTTCGGGCATGCGCCGTTCTTCGGCTTTCTCTCCCAGACATGGTCACTCTCGGTGGAGGAGCAGTTCTACGTCATTTGGTCGGTGTTGATGGTGATTGCCGTCGCCATGCACCGACGGCGACTGGCCTACGGGTTTGCCATTGTCGGATTGGTCCTGTCGATTGCCGATCGGCTGTGGACGGTCTACAGCGCCCCCCACTTCGACACCGCCGTCTTCGCCCGGATCTACTACGCATTCGACACCCGGGCTGACGCCCTGTTTCTCGGATGCGTCCTGGGACTGCTGGCGACCGACGGCTTCCTCCGCGAGTCGCGACGATGGTCCACCCGACTGTTGGCGGCCGCCGCCCTCCTGTCGACCGGGTTTCTGGCCTGGATCCTGGTGGCCGCGCCGCTGTTGACCGAGACCCTGGTGGTGTGGTGGCTGCCGATGTCGACGGTGGCCGCGGTGGTCATCATCGCTTACTTGGTCATCTGTCCCCGCGGGATCGGCTCCCGGATCCTCGGGATCGGCGTCCTGGTATTCATCGGCAACCTCTCGTACACCATCTACCTGGTGCATTTCCCGGTGTACCAGGCCATCACCCCGGCGGTGACCCACTGGTCGTACTGGCCGACCGAGCTGGCCCGGTTGGCGGTGATCCTCACCATCGCCACCGCCAGTTGGTTCTGCATCGAGAGGCCGCTGATGCGCTGGCGCCACCGGTCGGCCGGCACCGAAGCCAGGGGCGATGGCCCGGCTACTGCACGCGCTTGATCGACACTGCGCGGTCTCCGACCACCGTGACGACGACCGTCGGCTGCCCGGGATCGGCCGAATAGGCCACGCCGGTCGAGGCGGTGAACGACGCCGGCAGCGCCGGCTGCCACCCGTCGGCGTTGAGCTGCCATCCGATCCCGGTCCCGTAGGCGAATTGCATGGTGAGCGCGGTCAAGCCGCCTTCATCCGGCCGCAGCTCGACGGTCACCGGCCCGGCGGGCACCGAGGTCTCGATGGCCGTGACCACCCGCTGGAGCTGGCCGACCTGGTACTGGTTCACCTCCGCGCTCGCCTTCGAAGCCACGCCGCGGGTGGCCGTTACCCCCAGCAACAGGAGTCCGCAGAGTCCGGCCAGCCAACTGACCCCGACCAGCCCCACGGGACGGCGGCCCCACCACCCGGCGGCTCCGCCGGCCTTGGCCAGCCGAACCGCGGCAACCACTGCCTCCCCTGCCGTCCAGGCGACGACGACCCACAGCAGGATCCCCACCACCCACAGGCAGTACATCAGGTAGAGCAGGTCGGGTTCATTGTGCTGGGGGACATCGGCGAAGGTGGCGACCACCGCCAGCGAACCGACAACCCCGATGCCGGCCAGGCTTGCCAGGTTGTGGAGCCCGGTCCGCCAGGCCGCCACCGCCACCGCGGCAAGGAGGCACAGCGCGACTGCACCCCAGGTGGCGGATTGATGGTGGATCATCGCCACGTTGCCCAAACCCGCGGTGTGGACCAGCCAGATCGGCGAGGGTGACGCAGCCACGCCCAGGCTGCGGAGGCCGAATCCGAGGCCGGCGACCGCCTCCTTGCCTCTGGCGTCGAAGATGAGCGCCAGGTTTCCCGGGGACCCGGTCACTTCTTGAATCAGGGTGGACACCCAGCAGACGACGCCGACGCCGATCCCGGCGGCGAGCCATCGCATCCGCTCGGGCTTCCCGCCTCGGAGGCCACCCAGGATGGGGGCGGCCACCGCCAGCGCCACCGCCGGGATCGAGAAGATCAGATCGGCCTGGGCGGCCACCGACGCGGTGAAGACCAGCACCGGCCACCAACCCAGTGAACCGGTGGCGACCACCCAGCTGATGGCCACGCTGGCGGTCAGGAACAGCAAGCCGAAGAACGGATTCCACATGGCATGGGCGAAGACGTCGGGGAGGAGCCAGGCCAGGTCCACCAGGACGAACGCCATCACTGCGGCCCCCAGCCAACCGGCTTTCGACCACACCGCCTCGACCGCCACCGACAGCGCCAACCCGCAGCACAGTGCCCCGCCCCACAGCCCTCCCTGGGCCGGATCGAGGTGGACGGGGATGGCCAGCAGCCAGTAGAGCAGCGGCCCCGGATCAAACAGCAGGTGCCCGGTTCCGTACGACACCGTGGAGAACTGCCCGAGAAGCGGCGGGTGAAGGGAGAGGACCTGGTACGAACGCAGCGAGATGGTGGCATCGTCATCGAGGGCCCGCCATCCCCGGGCCATCTCGAGAACCGTCGGCACCAGAATGACCGTCCACACGGCCAGGTGACTGAGGACCCGGGCGGCGACGGCCGCCCGATCGGCGTTCGTCATCGTGTGCCGGTCGGTGCCGCCCGCCGCGCTCTTGTCCCCGTGACTGCTGGGCGCCGCCGTGCCGGGGAGCCGGTCGGTCATCAGGCGCTCAGGATATCAGTCGGGGATTCCGCTCCCTGGGGAGCCGCCGGTGACGGCCGGCCCCCCGTGCCCTGGTCGGACCCTCTAACGTCGCAGCGTGCGCACCAGTACGGCCGCGGCGCCCAGCGGTATGCCGGTACCGGTCCCGTCGGTGTCCGGCTCCCACCGGTACCTCCCGGCCCTGGACGGCCTGCGGGCGTTCGCGGTGGCGGGCGTCATCGCCTATCACTTCGGTTTCCACTGGGCCAACGGGGGCTATCTGGGTGTCGACTTCTTCTTCGTGCTGTCGGGATTCCTCATCACCAGCCTGTTGGCGGGCGAATGGGTTGCCACCCGTCGGATCCGGTTGCGGCAGTTCTGGGCCCGTCGAGCCAAACGGCTGTTACCCGCGGTCCTGGTGTTGCTGGTCGTCCTCACGTTGTACGACTGGCTCGGGGGTCCCAACATCGGCTCCGGCACGTTCCGGCCCGATGGCATCGCCACCCTCTTCTACTACGCCAACTGGCACCTGATCTTCACCCACCAGTCGTACTTCACCCAGTTCCTGGCGCCCTCGCCGCTCAAGCACACCTGGTCGCTGGCCATCGAAGAGCAGTTCTATCTGGTCTGGCCGCTGGCCACCCTGGCCATGTTCGGACTGGCCAAACGGGCGGGACGCCGGGGGCCCCGTCCGTTCCACCGCCGGCTGGCCCTCGCCGTCACCGTGGTGCTGGCCGCGGCGTCCGCCCTCGAGATGGCCCTTCTCTACCATCCGGGCGTCGATCCGTCCCGGATCTACTACGGCACCGATACCCGGGCCTTCGAGCTTCTGATCGGCGCGGTCCTCGCCCTGCTGGTCACCGCCCGCCCCGACCACTCGCCCCGAGTCCGGAGACTCCTGCACCTGGTCGGGCCCGTCGCCGCCGTCGTCCTCGGGATGCTGTGGGTCACCGCCGGCGACGATCAGGGAAACCCGTCGGCCTGGATGTACCAGGGCGGCATGGTGATTGCCTGCATGCTGGCCGCGGCCGTCATCGCCTCGGTGGCGCAACCCAGCTCGGGCCCGTTGGGGGCGCTGCTATCGATCCCCCCGCTGCGGTGGATCGGGCAGATCTCCTACGGCCTCTATCTGTGGCACTGGCCGGTGTACGTCCTGATGACCGACGTGACCACCGGTCTCAGCCGGGGTGCCCTCCTGGCCGCCCGGCTGGCGGCCACCGTCGGGGCCGCCACCATCAGCTTCTACCTGGTTGAGCGGCCGGTGCGCCGCTACCAGTGGAAAGGGTGGCCCCTGACCGCCGCCCTGGGGTCGGCCGTCGGGATCACCGCGCTGGTCGTGGTGTTGGGCACGGTGCCGGAGGCGACCGCGGTCGCCGCCACCCCGGACTACGCCTCGGTGCGACTGCCCGCCCCCGACGCCCGACCGGATCCGCCGCCGGCCCCCATCGATCTGCCGGCCGGCCAAGTGATCTCGCCCGCTCACCCACTTCGGGTGCTCACCATCGGCGACAGTCTCATGTTCGACGCGGAACTCGGCATCGCCGCCGCCCTCCAGTCGACCAAGGAGGTGACCGTCATCGGTCGCGGCTTTCCGGGGTGGGGTCTCATCAACGACAGCCATTTTGCCGACGACCTGGCCCAGACCATCCGACAGACCCACCCTCAACTCATCCTCGGCATGTGGTCGTGGGACAACGCCTACGCGCTGGCCCATCCGGCTGCCTACCGGAAGCTCATCACCGAGGCCATCGACGTCATGCTGACTCCGGGAAATGGCGTTGACGGCATCGCCTTCATCCAATTCCCGACCGTCGGCCCCCTCGACGCGGTCATCGACCCGGTAGCTCGCCAACAACAGCTCGACGCCCAGAATGCCGGTACCCGGGCCTGGACCGCTCTGGTGACCTCGGTGGCGTCCCAGTACCCGGGACGGGTCACCATGTTGCCCGCCGCCTCCGCCCTGGACGTGAATGGCCAATATTCGCCCTGGCTGCCGACCGTCAACGGCGGGTGGATCCGGGCCCGCAAGACCGACAACACCCACCTGTGTCCGGCCGGGGCGGCCGTCCTGGGCGCGGCGGTGACCGATGACCTGACCCCGATGCTGCATCTGGCTCCATCCACGCCGGGATGGATCAACAGCAGTTGGACCTCGGATGCGGGCCGATTCGACATCCCACCCGACCAGTGCCCGGACGACCAACCACCTTCATGACCCCGGCGATGGCCGGCCTGCCGTTGCTACCCGTCAGCTAGCCTGACCCGTCATGGCGTTGGTCCCGGGTACCGACCGACGGAGATTCTGGTCGTGGTTGACGGTCTGGACGGTGGTCGGGCTCGGAATCCGACTGGCCACCGTCTACGGCCGGCCGAACCGAGCGCCGGGGGGCGACCCCGGCTACGCCCACGGGGTGGCCACCCTGCTGGTGGCGGGCAAGGGCTTCATCAACCCGATCGCCTGGACCTATCACAACCAGCACCACGTCATCCAGACGGCGGGCTGGCCTCCGTTGTGGACCTTCGTCCTGACCGTCCCCATCTTTCTCGGGTTCCATTCGTTCTTCGCCGCCCGCATCTGGGCGTGCATCATCGGCGCCGGGGCCATCGTCGTCGGCGGTCTGGCCGGGCGCGAAATCGGCGGGCGCCGGGTCGGTCTCATCGCCGCGCTGCTGCTCGCCGTCTACCCGAACATCTGGATGAACGACGAGCTGGCCTCGTCGGAGGCGCTCTCGCCCCTGTTGGTGGCGCTGATCCTGTGGACCGCCTATCGCCTCTGGCGACATCCCACCAAGTGGGGCGCCGTCGCCCTCGGAGCCAGCATCGGCCTGGCCACCCTGTGCCGGGACGAGTTGGGATTGCTGGCCCTCTTCATCGTCCTCCCGCTGATCCTGATCCTCCGCTCCGCCGCCTGGCGCCGGAAGTTGGTTCTCCTGGCCATCGCCGCCGCCGCCGCCCTGGTTCTGGTCGGCCCGTGGGTGGGCTACAACTTCTCCCGCTTCGAGAAACCGGTCTACATCAGCGACGGGCTCGGTCCTACCCTGGCTTCGGCCAACTGCGGTGTGACCTACTCGGGTCCGGCCGAGGGGTACTGGTCCTATCTGTGCGTGAAGAACGTCCCGAACCTGGACACGTCCCAGTTCGACGAGTCGGTGGTGTTCGCCCAAGTCGAGCAAATCGGCACCAAGTACATCCGCGCCCACGAGAGCGAACTGCCCCGCGTCACCTTGGCCCGGATCGGGCGGGGGTTCGGCTTCTTCCACCCGGTCGAGCAAGTGCGTTTCGATTCCCTCATCGAGACCCGGCCGTACCACTGGGCCTTGGTCGGGCTGGGGATGTACTACGGCCTGCTGGCCCTCTCCATCGGGGGGACGGTGGTGCTGCGCCGCCGCCGGATCCTGATCTTCCCGCTGTGGGCGGTCGGGCTGGACGTTCTCTCGGTATTCGTCCTCAGCTTCGGTCAGACCCGGTATCGGGTGACCTTCGAGGTGTCCCTGGTGATCCTGGCCGCCGTGCAACTCGAGTGGTTCTGGTCGAAGCTGGCCACCCCGCGCCGTCGGGCCCGAGCCGCGACCTCGGACGAGGACCTCGACCCGTCCCCACCGGCGAACCCGGTCCTGGTGGAGGCCTGACGCGCCCCCTCGCACCGGTGAGGACCAGCACCTTCGTGCTCCCGGAATCGAGATGACCACGACTAGCGTGCTCGACGTGAACGGGCCTCATCGAGCGAGACCGAACGGACGCCGGTGAGCCGCACCGGGCCCGGCGTCGGCCTCCCGGTCACCGAGGGAGCCGAGGAGGTCGGGGATCAGCGGCGACTGGCCCCCCTCGACGGGGTCCGCGCCTTCGCGGTGCTGACCGTGCTGCTCTACCACTTTGGGGTTTCATGGGTGGGGGGTGGACTCCTCGGCGTCGACGTCTTCTTCGTCCTGTCCGGGTTCCTCATCACCGCGCTGCTCTGTACCGAGTCGACCCGGACCGGCACCATCCGCCTGGGCCGGTTCTGGGGACGTCGGGCCCGACGCCTGCTCCCGGCCTTGTTCGTGCTCCTCATCGGGGTGGCCCTCTATGCCCACTTCTATGCCGGGTCGGTGAACTTGAGCAGCCTCCGCGGCGATGCCCTGTCCACCTTGGCCTACGTCGCCAACTGGCGGTTCATCTTCTCCAACCAGGGCTATTTTGCGCTGTCCGCCGCCCAGTCCCCGCTCCTGCACACCTGGTCGCTGGCGGTCGAGGAGCAGTACTACCTGATCTGGCCCCTGGTGGCGTTGGTGGTGCTCCGCCTCCGGGGACCCCGGGGTCTGGCCTGGGTCGCCGGGGTCGGGGCGCTGGCCTCGGCCGGGTTGATGGCGGCCATGCACCATGTCGGCTACAGCATCGACCGGTTGTACTACGGGACCGACACCCGGGCTCAGGCCCTGTTGGTCGGGTCCTTCCTCGGGGCGATCGCCTCCCAGCGAAGCTGGCATGTTGTCTCCGAGCAGTGGTCGAACACCCGTCAGGGACGGTTGGCCGGAACCGCCCTCGGCGCCGGCGGCGCCGGCTACCTGGTGTGGGCGTGGCACAGCTACGGGGGGCAGAGCTCGTTCCTGTACTCCGGGGGGTTCCTGCTGGTGGCCCTGGCCACCGGGGCGGTGATCACCCGGGTCGTCTCCTGGCCCCGTTCGTGGCTGGCCCGGTTCTGCTCGTTGGGCCCGCTCACCTTCGTCGGGCGGATCTCCTACGGCCTCTATCTCTACCACTGGCCGATGTACCTGGTGATCAACCACGCCCATACCGGACTGACCGGTTTCGGGCTCTTGGTGGCGCGGTTCGCGGCCACCTTTGCCGTTGCCGTTCCCTCCCTGTACCTCTTGGAGGAGCCCATCCGCCGGCGAACATTCACTTTTGGCTGGCGGGCGCGGACCGCGTCGATCGCGGTGATCGCCGTCACCGTGGTTGCCCTGGTGGTGACCACCGTCACTCCATCGGAAGGTTCGGTGCCGACCAGCAGCTCGCCGACCATGCCGAGCGCCGAGCGCCAGCAGCTGACCGCCAGCGCGGCGTTCACCACCAATCCGGTTCGGTTCCTGTTGCTCGGGGACTCGGTGGCGCTCACGCTGGGGATCGGGCTCAGCTACAGGTCGATTCCCAGGTACGGGGTGTCAGTCAACGACCAGGCCCCGCTCGGTTGCGACCTCGATCCCGATCTGATGGTGAACACGTCGGGCACGGTGGGCCCCGCCACCCCCGGTTGTCTGCACTGGCAGACCGATTGGGCCAAACAGCTGGCGGAGTACCGACCCCAGGTGGTCGGGCTCGCGCTCGGAAGGTGGGAGGTGGCCGATCACCTCTATCTCGGGCATTGGACCCACGTCGGTCAGCCGCTCTGGGACAACCATCTGGTCGGTGAGCTCGACCAGGCGGTGAAGCTCCTTGCCTCCCAGGGCGCCAAGGTGGTTCTCTTCACCATGCCGTACATGAATCCACCGGTCGAGGCGTCCAACGGGTCGCCGTTCTCCGAAAACCTGCCCGGGCGGGCCGACGCTTACAACAAACTGGTGGACGAGGTCGGCCGGTCCAACCCGGGAGTGGCCACGGTGGTCGACCTCAACCGGGGCCTCGACCCCGACGGCCATTTCACCGCCACCATCGACGGTCTGACCGTACGATGGACGGACGGCATCCACGTCAGCGTCTCCGGCGGCGAGTTGTTGCAGCCCACCATCCTTCCCACCGTGGCCGCCCTCGGACTGGTGGCCCACGCGGCCTGAGTCGAGAGGATCAGGCGGTGTTGGTGGGCACCGGGACCTTGATGGAGGATGACCCGGAGCCGTAGACGGCCTGCCAGTTGCCCTGGGAGGGTTGGGTGGCGCTGGCCGGTCCCATCCCGATGACCGAGTACAGGTTCTCCATCACCCGCAGCAGGGGTGCGGTCACCCCGGGGATCGCATCCGGCACCACATTGGGTGGGATCAGGGTGCTGTTGACCAGCGAACCGATCCAGGTGGCGTTGCCGGAGGAGAAGACGCCACCGCCGTTGGGCACCGTGTACCAGGTGACGTCCGAGTAGTTGTCGCCCCGGTTGCGCACGATCGAATGGGCCAGCACGTCGAGGTTGGCGGGGCTCGCAGCCCCCGGCACGTAACGGTCGAATTCCCCCTGGACCACCTTGGGCAGGCTCTGGTCCTGGGTGAACCCGGTGCCGGCGAACACCCAGGCATTCGGATCGCTGATCACCATCGGGGCGTCGGCGGCGACATCCTGGTAGGTGCTGCCGATCAGCTCACTCTCCGGCTGGGAGACCGGGGCCTGGGGCCAATTGACGGTGACCCGGGTGTCGTCCACCCCGGTGAGCGGATCCTCGGTGGCGTCCTTGTAGCAGATCTGCTGGCGGTTGGTCCCGAGGCTGGACGGCTGCAACCGGATCTGCCGGTAGCAGGCGTTGGCGCCGAGAAACGCCATGTTCACCCCGGCGGCCACCGCCTGGACTCCTGCCGTTCGCATCTCCAGGGACCAGTACTCGTCGTGGCCCAGGCTGATCAGGGCCTTGTGGTTGCTCAAGAGTTGGGGCTGGGTGTGGAAGTCGATATCGGTCCAGTAGGTGACGTCGAGCCCCATCTGCTCCGCCTGGTAGATGACCGGGAACTCGTTTCCCACGAAGTCGGCCGCCCCCGATGCCCAGTCGTGATCGTAGGGTCGATCGAAGGTGACGATGCGGGCGCGGTGGGCGTAGTCACCCCCGGCGGGATTGTGGGTGAACGAAAGCGCCCCGCCCTGGTTGCCGTAGTAGAGGCTGTAGCCGCCCCAGCGGTTGTAGGCCTGCCAGGTCGTCACGCTCGACTGGATCACGATGGCCGCCTTCGAGCTGTCATCCCTCACCCAGAGCGGCACGTACTGCTGCTCGTTGTTCGGCCCGACCAGCTTCAACAGGTAGGCACCCGGTGGCCAGGTCGACGTCACCGGAACGCCGATGGACGGATTCCAATTGCACTGGATGGTGTTGGTGGGGGCGACCACGGTGGGTTGGGCCTGTCGGACTCCGGGAGCCTCGTCCGATTGCCACACCAGCCGGGCACCGATGCCCTGGTAGTAGCCCATCCGGTAGGCCTCGACGTGAAAGTGGGCTGCCTTGGTGCTCACGAACAGGGTGACGGTGTCACCGATGGCCGCGCTGCATTGATTGGAGTAGCCCTCGATGTCGCCGGCCTGTTGGGGGGTGGTGACCCACCAGGCATGACCGGTCTTGGCATTCTCGGCGACGATGGCCGAGTTCACCGGGATGGTGACGCCGTCGGCAAGCTTGGTGTTGGTGACCGTGGCGGTGGGGACGACCGGCTTCTTGGCCTTGGCCGCGGTCGTCGTCCGGGTGGCGGTCGGTCGGCCGGAGCCGCCGGCGGTCTCGGCGACGGCCACCGCCACCGCTCCCGCCGCCACCACGCCACCGGTGGCGGCCAAGGCGATGAACCGCCGACGGTGCATCCGGAGCCTCGACGCCATGATGGCGTCGTAGAAAGGGCTCCCCGGAGTCGGTGCCGGTCGGCTCCGGCCCCGGGTCCCGGCACCGGGCGGCGCACTACCACGCTCAGGGGCAGCCTCGGGATCCACCGCCCTACTGTACTTGCCCTCCGGCCCCCAATTTGCTCAGTAACCTCGGGGACCAACCGGCTTCGGACGGTGTGCGAAAGGATGAACACCCAGTGCGGTTCAGGCTCATTTCCCCTGTTCGTGGCCGGGTCACCGCCGACTCTGGCTCGACCTCGCCGACGACGGGTGGGTTCGGATGATCGGGCGGCATCCGCCCACCGATGAGCACCTGCGTGACGAACTGGAACTCCGCGGCTTGTCGACCTCCTATGCCGCGGCAGTGGACTTCCGGGACGGGGACCGCTTTGCCGCTCTGTTCGTCGAGGGCGGCGAGTTGGTGGTGCCGGACTATCCCGCCGATTTCCGGCCGGTGATCACCCGGTCGGGATATGAGCAGTTGTGCGAGATCCCGGACCGGCTCGCGCACTACCGGTGCACCTTCCATCTGGTGTCGAATCACGAGTTCGCCATCGATGGTGACACCGCCAACGGCAACGTGAAGTGCGTCGCCCATCATTTGACCGCCGCCGACCCCGACGCCGCCAGCGCCGCGGCGTCGGCGGAATCCTCGGACGGCTCGGACCTCATCTGGTACATCCGCTACAGCGACGACTACCGACGGGTGGACGGCCATTGGAAGTTCGCCCGCCGGTCGCTCCATCTCCAATGGGTGGAGGAGCGCCCGGTCCTCAAGATGGCACCCGGCCGGCCCTGAGCGATCAGCGGGCGGGAACCGGCTGGGGTGGCGGAGGTCCGACATAGCGGGCCGCCGGCCGGATCAGCCGGTTGTCCTGGGCCTGTTCCATCACCTGGGTGGCCCACCCGATGGTCCGGCTGGAGGCGAAGGTGGGGGTGAACATGTCGCGGGGGATGCCGCAGGTGTGCATGACCACCCCGGCGAAGAACTCCACGTTGGTATAGAGCTGTCGCCCCGGCTTCAACTCGGTGAGGACATCGACGGTCGTCCGCTCCACCTGTTCGGCGAATTCGACCAATGGGCCCCCCAACCTCTCGGCCACGCCCCGCAGAAACACCGAGCGGGGGTCGTCGGTCTTGTAGACCCGGTGCCCGAAGCCCATGATCCGGTCACCGCGCTCGATGGCTTCCCGCACCCACGCCTCGGCCCGGTCGGGGGTGGCGATGTCGTCGAGCATGTCGAGGGCCCGGCTGGGAGCCCCCCCGTGGAGCGGGCCCGACAGCGCCCCGACGGCTCCGGTGACCGCGGCGGCCAGGTCGGCACCGGTGGAGGTGATGACCCGGGCCGTGAAGGTCGAGGCGTTGAATCCGTGGTCGATGGTGAGGATCAGGTACTGCTCGATGGCCCGAACGTGCTGTTCGGGCGCCTCCTCGCCCAGCAGCATCCAGAGGTAGTTGGCGGCATAGGACAGGTCGTCGCGGGGTGCCACCGGCTGGAGGCCGTTTCGGAGCCGATGGGTGGCGGTCAGCAGGGTGGGAACCACCGAGCAGAGGTGGAGGGCCTGGCGCCGGAGCTCGGTCCCGTCGATGTCGTGGGTCGGCCGCCAGCCCAGCTCGGCCCCCAGGACGGACACGCCGGTACGCAACACGTCCAGCGGGGCGCCACTGGTTGCCAGCGCCGGCAACAGTGACGCCAACCCGTCGGGCAGAGGGCGCAACCCGGCCACCTCGGAAGCGAAGGCATCGGCGCCCTCCCGATCCGGGAGCACGCCATCGAACAGCAGCTGCCAGACGTCCTCGAGCGAGCGACGGTCGGCCAGCTCCACCGCCGAGTACTGCCGGTAGTGGTAGAAGCCTTCGAGGCCGCGCACGTCGCCCACCGAGGTCTCGGCCACCACCACCCCTTCGAGCCCCTTGGGCACGTCGGTTCCCGACTCGTTGGCCGGCCGGATCTGCGCCACCTCCAGCAGATCCCGGATGGAGACCACCCCGAGCAGCCTCCCGCCTTCGACCACCGGCAGGTGGCGGTAGTGATGGTGGGTCAGGCTGGTCCATGCCGCCCCCGCCTCCTCGTCCGGCGCCAGGACGTCGGGGTTGGCGGTCATCCACAGGTGCACCGGTTCCAACAACGGATCCGCATGACCGGCCGCGGCTCGCAACAGGTCGCGCTCGGTGACGATGCCCGCCACCTTGGTGCCGTCGGTGACGATGACCGAGCCGATGTCGTGGCTGTGCATGGTGCCGGCCGCATCGGCCAGCGAGGTGTCGGGGTCGCAGGTGACCGGCGGGGATGTCATCAGGTCTCGTACGGAAGTGGCCATCGGTGCTCCTGTTGGTGTGGGGGCACCGGAAGTCGGTGCCGGGATTGGTTGCCTCTGTCTGTTCCCGTCCAGTGTGGACTGGTTTCGATGGTCTGTAAATGTTGATCAAGTCAATGTCATTAGGTAGAGTTCCCTGGTGGACCGGATGCTCGAGAGCGAGGAAGCCGCCCGGCGGCTCGGCGTCAAGACCGCCACCCTCTACGCCTACGTGAGCCGGGGCCTGCTCCCCTCCCATCCTTCGCCGAACCGCCGGCGGAGCCTCTTCGATGTGGACGACATCGAACGGCTGGCGGTTCGGGCCCGAACCGGGAAGACGGTCGAGACCCGGTTGGCCACGGTGACCACCTCCATCACCCAACTCCGCGACGACGGACCCGCCTACCGGGGAGTGGCCGCCGTCGACCTGGCCTCGTCGGCCTCGTTCGAGGAAGTGGCCGAGTGGTTGTGGAACGTCGACCCCGACGACGGTTCGTCGCGGCCCGGGAACGGTCTGCCCCGGCCCGCGGCGAGGTCGGCCGGCCGGCCGTGGGAATCGCTGGAGTTGGGCGACCATCCGGAGATGGGATCGATGGACATGATGCGCTGGGCGGTGGTGATGGCCGGCGCCCACAACCCGTTGCGGGCCGACCTGCGACCCGCCAGCATCGTCCGGACCGCCCGCCGGGTGGCGGCATCGATGGTGGAGTTGCTCCCCGGGTCACCCGGGCCGCCTGTTCCCCTCGAGTTGCCCGACGGCGTCGATCGCGCCGGATCGATCGCTGAGCGGCTGGCCGGCAAACTGAGCTCGGTCCCCACCCCGGGTCTGGTGAGGAGCGTCAACGCCGCGCTGGTGTTGATGGCCGACCACGAGCTGGCCACCTCCACCCTGGCGGTCCGGTTGGCTGCTTCCACCCACGCCGATCTGTGCGATGCCCTCATGGCCGGGCTGGGAACCATCGCCGGACCGCTCCACGGCGGAGCCAGCCAGTTGGCCTACGGGCTGCTGGTCGATGCCGAACGGCATGGGGTCGAACGGGCCCTGGACGACACCCTGCGATGGCAACGGGTGCTGCCGGGCTTCGGACACCCGGTCTACAAGAACGGAGACCCGCGGTTCGAGACGCTGCTCACCTTGTTCAATCAGGCGGCCACCCCCGGACAGATCGAACTGGTCGAGGCCATCATCGATCTGGCCGGGACCAACGGACTGCCGGCTGCCAATGTCGACCTGGCCCTGGCCGCCATCTCCTGGTCGGCGGGGATGCCCCGCGATGCCGGGCGCACCATCTTCACGGTGGCCCGGGTCGCCGGCTGGACCGCCCACTACCTGGAGGAACTCGGTGAGCGCCCGCTCCGCTTCCGGGCTCGTGCGGTCTACGCCTCGCCGGGCAGAGGGCGGGCCGAAGGGGTCGTCCCGCCGTAGTCGCCGGTCGGGTTCAGCCCGTGGCGGCACCCGGGCAGGCCACCCTACGATGCGGTCATGACTCTTCCCGCCCCGAGCCCAGACCGCACCTGCCTCGTCACCGGAGCCTCCTCGGGAATTGGCGCCGAGATCGCCAAGCTGCTGGCGGCCAAGGGCCTCGGGGTGACGCTGGTGGCCCGCCGGGAGCCCAAGCTCCGGGCGTTGGCCAAAGAGTTGGCGTCGAGGCACGGGGTGCGGGCCGAAGTGGTTGTCGCCGACCTGACCGACGAGTCGTCCCGCTCCAACATCGTCTCCGAGCTGGAGTCCCGGGAGCTGGCGGTGAACGTGCTGGTCAACAACGCCGGGCTTTCCACCATGGGAGCCGTCTACCGGGGAGAGGTGGCCGCCGAGCTGGCCATGATCCGGACCGATGTCGAGGCGGTGGTCCACCTCTGTACCGCCTTTCTCCCCGGGATGGTCGAACGCCGGAGCGGGGCTGTCCTCAATGTGGCGTCGACGGCGGCCTTTCAGCCGCTGCCCGGTCAGGCCGGATACGGCGCCAGCAAGGCCTTCGTCCTGTCCTACGGCCACGCCATCCGGGCCGAGCTCCGGGGGACCGGGGTTACGGTGACGACATTGTGTCCCGGCCCGGTCGAAACCGGGTTCGGCGAAGCCGCCGGCCTCACCGATGAAGAGGCGGCCGGATCGCTGCCCAAGTTCATGTGGGTGCCGCCGGAAGAGGTGGCTGCCGCCGCGGTCGCCGGCCTGGATGCCGATCGTGCCGTGGTAATCCCCGGGATCTTCAACCGCCTGGGCGCGGCCGGTGGGTGGTTGATGCCCCGTCGGTTGATCACCCCCCTGTTGGCCCGGCAGCACCCGGCCCTGAAACACTGAAGCCCCGGAGCCCGGACCGGTCGCATCGAATCGGACACCGATGACCGACCGGGCCAGATCGTGGTGGGGGTGGGGCTGGGAGGACCAGGCCCTCACCGCCCACCAGATCGAGGGCCTCGCCGGACTGGTGAGTTCCTGGTTCGGGTCCGACGGGGTCGAGGTCCGCCCGCCACCGGAGCTTGATCGCATCCCGCTGCGCAGATCGCGGGTGACCCCGCCCTCGCCACTGGAAAAGATCTGCCGTGCCGATACGGAAGACCGCGCCGCCCACACCCACGGCAAGGCCTTCCGCGACGTCGCCCGCAACCTGCTCGGCCGGCTCGACAACCCACCCGACGTGGTGGCCCGTCCCACCACCGAGGGCGAGGTGGAATCGGTGCTCGACTGGTGCTGCACCGAGGGGCTCGCCGCCATCGCCTACGGCGGGGGCTCGTCGGTGTCGGGAGGCGTCGAGGCCCGGGTCGGTGACGGTTACCCGGGCGTGGTGTCGATCGATCTGACCGGGCTCGACCGGGTCCTCGAAGTCGATCGCACCAGCCGGGCGGCGCGCATCCAGGGCGGCGCGCTCGGGCCGGTGTTGGAAGATCAACTCCGACCCCACGGTCTCACCTTGCGGCACTTCCCTCAGTCCTTCGAGTTCTCGACCTTGGGAGGTTGGTTGGCCACCCGGTCCGGCGGCCACTTCGCCACCGTCTATACCCACATCGATGATCTGGTGGAGTCGATCCGGGCGATCACCCCGGCCGGCCTGTTCGAATCCCGACGGCTGCCGGGGTCGGGCGCCGGCCCCTCGCCCGACCGGATGCTGCTCGGCTCCGAGGGGACCCTGGGGATCATCACCGAGGCGTGGATGCGACTCCAGGATCGGCCCCGCTGGCGCGGTGCCGCCTCGGTGCATTTCTCCACCCACGCCGGGGGCGTGGAGGCCACCCGCGCCATCGCCCAGGCGGCCCTGTTCCCGACCAACTGTCGCCTGCTGGATTCCGGCGAGGCGCTCCTGTCGGCCGGCACCCAGGTGAGCGGTGGCCTGCTGGTGCTCGGCTTCGAGTCCGCCGATCATCCGGTCGAGGCGTGGCTCGACCGGGCCCTCGAGCTGTGCCGGGATCACGGCGGCACCCTGCCGGAAGGCGCCCGCTACTCCGACGACGGTGCCACCGCCCCCGATGGCGAGTCGGCCGGGCCGGCCAGCCGGGAAGGGGCGTCTGGCGCCTGGCGCAACACATTTCTGCGGGCCCCCTATACGCGTGATGCCCTGGTCAGGATGGGGGTGATCGTCGAGACCTTCGAGACCGCCTGCACCTGGGACCGCTTCACCGACTTCCACGCCTCGGTGACCGAATCCGCCAATCAGGTGGTGCAGCGGGTGTGCGGGGGCGGCATGGTCACCTGCCGGTTCACCCACGTCTATCCCGACGGCCCCGCCCCCTACTTCAGCATCTTCGCCCCTGGTCGTTGGGGTTCGCAGGTGTCGCAGTGGGACGAGATCAAAGCCGCGGTGTCCGAGGTCGTTCTCGACGCCGGCGGAACTATCACCCACCACCATTCCGTGGGCCGCGACCACCGCCCCGGGTACGACCGGCAGCGACCGGATCCGTTCGCCGAGGCCTTCCGGGCGGCCAAGGCGTCGCTGGATCCGGCCGGCGTGTTGAATCCCGGGGTGCTGCTCGATCCGCCGAACTGAGCGGTGGGGCCTGCCGGTCAGACAGCTTCGACCGGTTCGACCAGCACGCAGCGGGTGCCCCGGTAGATGGTGGGCATGCACTTGTTGCAGTGGATGCAGAGCGACTCGTCGGCCGTTCCCTTGTGGAATTTGTTGACCAGGTCGGGCTCGCGCAACAGCGCTCGGGCCATGGCGACGAAATCGAATCCGTCGTCCACCGCTCGTTGGATGGTGTCGAGCCGGTTGATGCCGCCGAGGAGGATCAGCGGCATGTCCAAGGCGTCCCGGAACTGCCGGGCGTAGGGCAGAAAGAACGCCTCTTCGAACGGATACGCCGGCATGAACCGTTTTCCCAGCACCCGGAAGCCCAACCGGATGGCGGGCGGCAAGGTGGCGCCGAACTCCTTGAGCGGCGCTTCGCCCCGGAACAGGTACATAGGGTTGGCCAGAGAGCTACCCCCGGTGAGCTCGAGGGCGTCGAGGACGCCATCCGACTGGAGCATGCGGCCGACCTCGACGCTTTCGTCGAGCCAGAACCCACCCGGGACCCCGTCGGCCATGTTGAGTTTGGCGGTGACCGCGATGCGATCGCCGACGGCTTCCCGAACCACTTCGGCCACCCGGCGGGGGAATCGGGCCCGGTTCTCCAGGCTCCCTCCCCACTGGTCGGTGCGCCGGTTGAGCTTCGGACTCAGGAACGCACTCAGCAGGTAGTTGTGACCCAGATGGATCTCGATACTGTCGAAGCCGGCGTCGAGCACCATCAGGGCGGCATTCCGGTAGTCCTCGGTGATCCGGGCGATGTCAGCCTCGGTGACGCCCCGCAATCGGGTGCCCATCGGGCTGAAGCCGTTCGACGGCGCCAGTGACGGTGCGTGGTTGGATCGGGAGTTGGCCACCGGGCCGGCGTGGCCGACCTGGGCGGCGATGGCGGCTCCCTCTTCATGCACGGCTTCGGTGAGTTGGCGGAGACCGGGAAGTGCCTCCGGACGCAGTGAGATGCAGTGCCGATCGGTGCGGCCTTCGGGGGAGACGGCGAGATAGGCGACGGTGGTCATCCCGACCCCGCCGGAGGCGACCTTCCGATGGAAGTCGATCAGCGGCTCGGTGACCAGACCCTTGGGCATCACCCCTTCGAAGGTGGCCGCTTTGATGATCCGGTTGCGCAGCGTGACCGGACCGAGCTTGGCTGACTCGAAGACCTGGGGACTCACGGACGTCACCGTAGTGCAGGCCCGAGAACTGCGGCCGGAGCTCGATCGAACGGAGGGAGGTCAGTGCGCGCGACGGGATCATCCGGAGGAAATGAAGCAACAGAATCGAACCAACCACCCTGGCCTTTGTGGGCGGCAGGGGCGCCCTATTCCCTTGGCGGCGGGCGTTGGTTCCGGAGCCGGTTGTGGTAGCCGCAGAGCACCCGGCCATTCGCCTGGGTGGTGGGCCCGCCGGCGGCATAGGGCTGGATGTGGTCAGCCTCACAGTCTTGCGCCGGCTGCTCGCAGTAGGGATGGGTGCACATCTGGTCCCGGAGCTCCAGGGCCCGGCGGGTGGCCCCGGTGAAGAATCTGGCGGTGGCGCTGACCTCGACCCGGTTGGGCGGGTCGAACACCGCCCGCTCGATGTAGGCCTCATCCAGCCAGGGAAGCAGGGACCCGGGAGAGATGACCGTGCCCCGGGCCGTCTGGCAGATCGGCCCGTGGAGGGTCTCATAACCGACCAGCACCGAGAGCAGCGGGGCCGGGCGGGACGCGCCGGCCGGCATCGCCCTGGAGCGGGTGGCCATCTCCACCAGGGCGTCGGCCCGGCGCTGGCTCGGGGTGCGAGTCAGGTCCGAGACGCGGGGGTCGAACCCTAACCTGGCCTTGGCCTCTTTCCAGTCCTGGTCGAACAGCTCGGCTTCCAGGCGGTCCAGCTCATTGGCGACGATCTCCCCGGAGATCGGGTCGAGGGTCATCTGCCCGAAGTACATGCCGTCGAGGCTGCGGGCCAGATAGACGTCCCGGCGGGCCCGGCGGGCTTCGGCGTCCTCCTCGGTGCCGTCGGGGTCGGCGTGCTGGCCCCAGTACTCCATCATCCGGGTGAAGTCCGAGAACCGCAGGGTGCGGGCCCCGTCGACGAGCATCTCCTCGTCCCGTTCGACGAAGCACCCGGTGGCCCCCTTGTGCTTCCGGCAGATGGCGTCGACCTGGGCGCTCCCGATCTCCCCGTTCCGCCAGGCCCCGTCGCACGCTTTGAGTTGGCGCAGGTGCCGGCTCCGGCTCACCTGCTTCTGGGCCTGGCTGCCCGGCATCCGGCACTCGGCGGTGAGCCAGGCGGCCGCACTCCGGGCCCCGTCGACCGCCCAGTCCCCCCAGGTGTCGAACTCGCCCACCGCCGAGGTGAAGATCGCTTCCGTCCGGCAGATGCTCCGCTGGAGCTCGAGCAGGGTCTCCGGGTCGGCCAGCTCCGACGGATCCAGCTCGGCCAGATGGTCGAGAGCCTTGGTCAGAGCCTCCGTTTCCATTGCCAAATTCAACCACCCGGGTGTCACATCAACGGGGGGCGGAGTCAGGGGCCGGGATGAGGACCGGATCGGGACCGACCAGTTGTCAGACCCGCTTGGCATCATCTCCGGGCATCGATCGAGGAGGTGTTGGCATGGCAGTGTGCCCTCATTGCGAATCAGAGATGACGGAGGGTGTCTCGTGCACAACCGAACCCGTCTTCGTGGTCCGCAAGTTCTACGACCCCATCCGATGGGGGGCCGAGAGACCCCGAATGTACTCAGGCCCCATTGGGGCGTGCCACGACTGCGGTGTACCTCCCGGGGGTGTTCACCATCATGGGTGCGATGTGGAGCGATGCCCGGCGTGCCGGGGCCAGGCAATTGGCTGCAACTGTGTCGAACCCGCCAACTGCCTTTGGACCCCGACGACCAAGGTGTGCGTGCACCACCTCTTGGGTCAGGCTGGGCGAAGCGGCGGGGCTCCCGGGGCTCCCGATTGATCGTAGCAAGGCGTAGCCGACGGGTCTGCTCGACACGTCTGTCGTCATTGACTGGAGCGACCCAAGCGTCGCGGCCGGACTCCCCGACGAGGCCGCGGTTTGCACCATCACGCTGGCGGAACTCGCCGCCGGGCCGCACCTGGCATCGACCCCAAGCGAGGGCGCTCGGCGCCAGGCTCGGCTGCAACAGGTCGAGTCCGCATTCGAACCGCTTCCCTTCGACGTCGCCGCGGCCCGCAGTTACGGACAGGTTGTCGCTGCGGTTGCCGAGCACGGCCGGTCACACCGGCGACGCGTGGGCGACCTGCTCATCGCCGCGGTTGCTCACGCGAACAGGCTGACGCTCTATACCCGAAACCCCGGCGACTTTGCTGGTCTCGGTGACCTGGTCGCGATCATCGGCGTCTGAGTGCCGGAAAAGCTTTCCGGCTCGGGTGGACCGAGCGAGCTTCGATCTCACCGGCTTGGGACTGTAGGATGCCCCGGCTACTAGGTCCCGACGGAACCGCGATGACGCCCAACAAACCAGCACTGACCGACGAAGAGCAGCAACGCCGTCGAAAGGCGATTGCCGAGCTCATGCCCACCACCCCCTACCTGGCCGGGCTCGGCCTTGTCATCGACCGCTACGAACCGGACGATGTGACGGTTCGCATCCCGTTCCGCCCCGACCTCACCAACGACGGCACCTACTACCACGGGGGAGTCATCGCGGCCGGCATCGATACCGCCGGCGCCGCGGCCGCCTGGTCGAACCACGACTTCGACCAGGGGATGCGGGCCTCCACCGTGGCCCTGTCGATCCAGTATGTGGGGGCGTGCAAGCAAGCCGATCTGCTGTGTCGCGCCCGGGTGGTCCGGCGGGGCAAGGAGCTGACCTTCGTCGACATCACGGCCACCGACCCCGAAGGTCTGGTTGTCGCCCACGCCATCGAGACCTACCGGATCGTCTGAGCCACCCGGCCCGCCTCAACCCCCGGCCTCAGCTGCGTCAACCCCGACCACCACCGCCCCCGGGCACGGTCACGGTGTCGGTGTCGACTCCCGACCGCAGGACAACCCCGGGTGTCGCCCCGGTGAACTCGCCGGATCCGGCGATCTCCGTGCCGTTCACCAAGACGTGCTCGATCCCCTCCGCCTCGGCATAGAGCCGGCTGGCGCCACCGGGCAGATCGGTACGGGTGTACTCCTGGCACTGTCCCACCCGATCGGGGTCGAGCACCACCAGGTCGGCGAACCATCCGGGGGCAATCCGGCCCCGGTCCCGCAGGCCGTACAGCCGGGCCGGCACTTCGGTGAGCTCGTACACCGCCGCCTCCCAGCTCAGCAGCCCCCGCTTCCGCACCCCGTCGCCGAGCATCGAGGTCGAGTAGATGGCGCCGCACATGGTGTCGAGATGCGCACCGGCGTCGGAGCCCCCGACCACGGTGCGGGGGTCCTGCCACACCTCGGCCCGAAGCTTCCAGTCCGCCTCCGACTCCGGGATCGGGGGCCGGAGCCCGGTGCGGAGGTCGTCGGCCAGCACCACGTTGACCAGGGCGTCGAAGGGCTCCTGACCCCGCTCGGCGGCGATGTCCCCGACCGTGCGCCCGGCCAACCCGGCATTGGCCGGGCTGAAGGTCTCCTCGACGATCAGGTTCTGCCAGTTGGCCAGGGCTCCGAGGATGCCGGCCTCCTTGGAGCGGGCCCCCTCGTCCAGCCGCCGCCGGGCGTCGGGGTCGGCCAGCACCGCCATCCGCTCGGGTATCGGCAGGGCGAACACCTCGCGCCAGCCGGGCAGGCCGTCGATGATGGTGCCGTGCTCGAACGACAGCCGGATCTTCATGGTGTGAGGGAGGGTGAGCGCCACGACCTTCGCCCCCCGGCCGGCCGCCGCCGTCGACGCCTCGAGCTGGTGCTCGCAGGCGCCGGGGTTCAGCGAGGACACCCCCAGCACGTTCCAGTTGGCCGGCCGGTTGGCCAACAGGGACAGCGTGGCCATGAGGTCGACCTCCTCATCGGTGAACCCGTTGAGGCACCCGGGCACGATGAGCTCGAGGGTGGTTCCGGCATGATCGGCGAGGGCCGTACAGAGCGCCTCGAGCTCGGACCGCCCTGCCGCCCGGGAGGGCACCGGCTGTCCGTCGCCGTCGTTGTGGGTGTGGGCCTGGGAGGTGGAGAGCCCGAGGGCGCCGTCAGCGAATGACCGTTTGGCCAGCGCCACCATGTCGGCGACCTGTTGGTCGGAGGCGGCCGTGCCGACCGCGTCGTCGCCCATCACCGACCGCCGAAGCGTCGAGTGCCCGACCAGGAAGCCGGCGTTGACTCCGACGTGGCCGTCGAGGCGGCTCAGCCATTGTCCGAAGGAGTCCCAGTTCCAGTCCAGATGCTCGAGGGCGGTGAGGGGCATCCCCTCCACCCGGGCCATCATGCGGGCCAGATAGTCCGAGTGATCGGGTCCCCCCGGCGCCAGCGAGAAACCGCAGTTGCCGCCGATGACGGTGGTCACGCCGTGGAGGGGGGAGGGGCTGGCTGACGGGTCCCACGACAGCTGGGCGTCGTAGTGGGTGTGGATGTCGACGAACCCCGGGGTGACCATCAGCCCGTCGGCGTCGATGGTGGTGGTGGCCGGCTCCTCGACGGTGCCGACGGTCAGGATCCGGCCCTCGTGCACACCGACATCGGCCTGCCGTGACTGGGCCCCGGTGCCGTCCACCACGGTGCCGCCGCGGATGACCAGATCGATCACGGAAAGACCTCCTCCACTCCCGCCCCCCATGAATGGTGCGGCGGGCCGATGCTACCCTGCGGGTCCGATGGCCAACCAGGTTGCTGGGACCGAGTCTGCTCGTAGTACGACGTTGTTGCCCGACCCCGGGCCCCGCCCGATCCGGGTGCCGATCATCTCGGTGGACGACCACCTGATCGAGCCTCCCGACCTGTTCGACGGCCGGGTCATCTCCGGCCTGGCCGACCGGGCACCCCGGATCGTCGAAGACGACGACGGCTCGCAGTACTGGCTCTACGAGGGCCGCCGCTACCCGAACATCGGTCTCAACGCCGTGATCGGAAGGCCGAAGGAAGACTGGAGCATGGAACCCGCCCGCTTCGAGGACATGAGGCCGGGCTGCTTCGACATCCGCGCCCGCATCGCCGACATGGACATCAACGGCATATGGGCGTCGTTGTGTTTTCCGTCGCTGGTTGCCGGTTTCTGCGGTTCGGTGTTCTTCCGTTCCGAAGATCCCGAGCTGGGCCTGGCCTGCCTGCGGGCCTGGAACGACTGGCACGCCGAGGTGTGGGCCGGGACATTCCCGGACCGGATCATCCCGCTCCAGCTCCCGTGGCTCGCCGATGTGGCCGTGGCCGCCGCCGACGTGCGCGCCAATGCCGAACGCGGCTTCAAGGCGGTGAGCTTTCCCGAGTTCCCCGCCCAGCTGGGTCTGCCTTCCATCTTCACCGATCACTGGGATCCGTTCTTCGCCGCCTGCGAGGAGACCGGCACGGTGGTGTGCCTGCACACCGGTGCCTCCTCCTGGGCGCCACTGCCGTCGCCCTCGCCGCCTTTCGAGCTCCTTCCCACCCTGTTCCCGGTGAACGCCCTGATCGCCGCGGCCGAGTGGCTCTGGTCCGGGGTGCCCCTGCGGTTTCCCGACCTGGCGGTGGCCATGTCCGAGGGTGGAATCGGCTGGGTGCCGATGTTGCTCGACCGGGTCGACTACGTGCTGGCCCACTCCGCCTCGGGCGCCGAAAGCACTGCTTGGCCGTCCGAGCTCCGGCCCAGTGACGTCCTGAAGCGCAACTTCTGGTTCTGCACCATCGACGACCCCTCGCTGGTGGAGCTGCGGCACGTCATCGGTATCGACCACATCATGGTGGAGAGCGACTATCCCCATGCTGACTCCACCTGGCCCGATACCCAGGCGATCGTGCAGTCCACCCTGGGCGGGCTCGATGAGCCGGAGCTGCGGATGATCGCCGCCGGCAATGCCGCCGGCCTTTTCCGGCACCCGATGCCACCTCGTGACGACTGGCGGTAGTGGCTCGTCCGTCCCTGGTACCAGGTAGCTTGGGTCCATGGCAGCCAAGACGGGGATAGAGACACTTGGGGCAGCACGTGCCGGTCGGCTGAAACGCGAATTGGCTCGGGCGCAGACCTCGGATGACACCGAGGGTCCGGACGCCCCGGACACGCCTGACGGCCCGGACGACCCGGAGACCTCCGATGGCCGGCGGCTCCGGCGGAGCCGCAACCGCGAGAGCGTGGTCGACGCCTTGCTGGCGTTGTACAGCGAAGGAAACCTCGATCCGAGCGCGGCCGACGTGGCTGAGCGGTCAGGGCTGTCACCCCGGTCCCTGTTCCGCTACTTCACCGACGTCGACGACCTGGCCCGGGCCGCCATCGACCGTCAGTACGCCATCCTGCAGCCCATGGCCGTGGTCGATCTGGATATGGACGCTCCTCTGGAGGTGCGGGCCCAGTCCTTGGTTGAGCGGCGGGTCAAGGTGTTCGAGATAGCCGGCAAGGTCGGTTTGGTGGCCCGGTTGCGCGCGCCGTTCGAGCCGGTGATCGCCGAGCAACTGACCGGGATCCGGACCCAGCTGCGGGCCCAGATCAAAGTGCTGTTCGCCGAGGAGCTGGAAGCACTGGGAGCGGCCCGAGGATGGGCCGCCCTGGCTGCGATTGACTCGCTCTGCTCGTTCGAGGCGTACCACCTCTGGCGCGGGGACCAGGGTCTCGAGACGGCGGAGATCACCGCTCTGCTGGCCAATTCGGTCCTGTCCCTTCTCGGGCAGCCGCCGAACTGAGCCAGTCGGTCCGGCGTCCGGGGGTCGCCTCCTGGCACCTCGCCAGCCACCTCGCCAGGGGCCCCCGCGCGGCGCCTGAAGGGCGCTCCGACCCGGTTAGTCGGATTGGCGCTCCAGACGGCGGGAACATGGTTACTCAGTCCGGCCTCGGGCCCGCCAGACCCGATAAGCCCACTCCAAAACGCACCGTCTGACCAGAAATCCCGAGAAGTACCTCGGCGCCGGACGCTTCCCAGTGGACAAACTGTTCATTTCCCGTTTCGTCGCGAAACGTTCACATAACGATCACCTAGAGGTCGCTGATTTGTCGATCCCCGTTCACCTGCCCTTCGTACCATGCGGAGAGGAGGTCGCTCCGTCGTCATGCCGACCACATCTGACCCCGATGGCCAAGAGGAACCGGACGAGGACGACGTCGACGCGGTCGAATCGGTGGTCGAGGACCAGGTTCGGGTCCTGGTGGTCGAGGACGAGGAGTCCTACCGCCTGGCCCTCGAATCCGCTCTGCGGCTCGAGGGGTACCACGTCGAGGTGGCGACCGACGGGGCCGAAGGGATCGCCCGGTTCAACGAGCACATCCCCGACATCGTGCTGCTGGACCTGCTGCTTCCGGACACCTATGGGACCGACCTCCTCCGCCGGATGCACGCCATAGCCCCGGTGCCGGTGTTGATCATCAGCGCGGTGAACGCCGAGCTCGACGTGGTGCTCGGCCTCGAGCTCGGAGCCGCCGACTACGTCACCAAGCCGTTCCGCCTCCGTGAGCTGGTGGCGCGCATGCACACCATCCTCCGGCGGGTGTCCCCCCCGGGGGCGGCGGTGGACAAGCCTCCGCCTCACCGGCGTACTCATGGCGCCGATCGGGGAATTGCCGCCCAGGCGAGAGCGGCCATGGCGGCTGATCGGCCCGACATCCGATTCGGGCGGGTAGTGGTGAGCTTCGCCCGACGTCAAGTCACCGTCGACGGGGTGCAGGTGCACCTCTCTCGACGCGAGTACGACCTCCTGGCTGCGCTGCTGTCACCGCTCGGAACGGTGAGAACCCGGGACGAATTGATCGATCTGCTCTGGCCGGACAGCGAGTTGACCGACAGCCGAACCCTCGACACCCACATCTACCGGCTTCGGTCCAAACTCGAGATCGATCCGTCCTCACCTCGAATCATCATGACCGTGCGGGGGGTGGGATTCCGGATCGATGTCGAAGAGGCTCCGCTGGCATCGTCAGGGTCTTCGTCCAACGGCTCCCCGGGTGCCGATGGCGGCAATGGCGGACCGGCCGAGGTGCCGGAGGCTTGAGCCTGATCCGCCAGGATCCGGGTCAGCCACTGACGCTCCTGCTCAGCCGAACCGCCCATTGACGTAGTCCAATGTCCGGGGATCGTCCGGTTCGCTGAAGAGCTTGGAGGTGGGGGCGTACTCGATGAGCTCGCCGCTCCGGTCCTCGGCCATCAGCAAGAAGGCGCACCGGTCGGACACCCGCATCGCCTGCTGCATGTTGTGGGTCACGATGATGATGGTGACCCGGTCCTTCAACTCACCGATCAACTCCTCGATCCGCTTGGTGGCGATCGGATCCAGGGCCGACGTGGGCTCGTCCATGAGCAGGACTTCGGGCTCGACGGCCAGGGCCCGGGCGATACACAACCGCTGTTGCTCGCCCCCGGACAGGGTGCTGGCGCTCACCTTCAGCCGTTCGCGCACGCTGTCCCACAGCGCCGCGGCGACCAGGGCGGACTCGGCCGCTTCGTCGAGGAGCGCCTTCCTCCGCACCCCGTTGAAGCGCAACCCGGCCACCGCGTTGTCATAGATGGACATGGTCGGGAACGGGTTCGGGCGCTGGAAGACCATGCCCACCCGCGAGCGCAGCAAGGTCGGGTCGGTGGACTTGTCGTTGACGTTGGTATCCCCGAGCATGATGTTGCCGGTCACCGCGGCGGTGCGTTCGGTGTCGTGCATGCGGTTGAGCGCCCGGAGCAGGGTGGTCTTCCCCGATCCCGACGGGCCGATGAGGGCGGTGACCTCTTTCTCGAAGGCGTCGAATGACACTCCCCGCACCGCCGGCCGACCGCGAAAGGTGACCGTCACGTCCTCGAGGCTCATGACTTTTGTCGTAGCTGGCTGCTGGGCCACAAACACCTCTTGGGTCGTCAGACCGATGGTCTGGGTGATGTCGCTTGGCGTTGTCATTTCGTCGCTCACCGTCGCTCTCGTCTCAGTCGGGCCGACACCAGCCGGGCCCCGATGTTCAGTACCAGGATCACCACCATCAACAGCAGCGCCCCGCCCCAGGCAATCTGGACCAGATCGTTGTAAGGCTGGCTGCTGTAGTTGTAGATGGCGATGGGAAGGGCTTCCATCGGTTTGGAGGGATTCGTCTGCAAAAACTGGTTCCCGAAGATGGTGAAGAGTAGCGGAGCCGTCTCTCCCGCCCCCCGGGCCACCGCCAGGAGGACGCCGGTGACGAGGCCGGGGAGCGCCACCGGGAGCGTCACCTTGCGGGCCACCGTTGCCTTCCGGGCACCCAGGGCCAACCCGGCTTCGTAGAGGTTGACCGGTACCCCTCGCAGTGCCGTCTCCGCCGCCCGCATGATCACCGGCACCATGATGATGCCGATGGCAAGCGCCCCCGCATACCCGCTGTAACCGAAGTTCTTGACCCAGATGATGTAACCGAAGATCCCGATGGTGATGGAGGGGACCCCGGTTAGGACGTCGGCGCAAAACCGGACGGCACCGGCAATCGGTCCGTTGGATTCGGCCAGGAACAGACCCCCGAGGATCCCGAAGGGGACGGTGACGGCGATGGCGACCGCGTCAATGACCAGGGAGCCGATGATGGCGTTGTACAGACCGCCGTTGGGGATGCCTTCGGGCTTGGTGACCTGGGTGAAGAACGCCGAGTTCCAGGCAGGAAGTCCCTTGGCCACCGTGTAGCCGATGATGGCCAGCAACGGGATACACGCGACGACCAGGCACAGGAGGCAGACGGCGATGCCGACTCTCGAGTAGACCCGGCGGCGCTTGACCGACGCCGACGCGATTTTCTGGATCTCTGTCCGACGGGACAGGATCGGATCGAGGCTGGCGTCGAAGGAGAGGGTGCTCACGCCACTGCCACCGACGCGGCGCCGCTGCGCTTGACTCCCCTGACGAACATCCGGGCGAGGATATTGACGCCGACGCCCACCACCAGCAGCACCAACGCCATGGCGAACAGGACGTTGAGTTCGGTCCCGGTCGCCTCCCCGAAGGTGCTCACGATGATGGAGGGGATGGTGGCGGCGTTGGCTTTGAGCGAGGTGGCCAGGTGGGTCGAGTTGCCGATGACCAGCGCGACGGCGACGGTTTCACCCAATGCCCGCCCGGTGGCCAGGGTGAAGGCACCGAGGATTCCGGTGCGGGCTCCAGGGACGACCACCTTGCGCAACAGCTGCCAACGGGTCGCCCCGAGGGCCATGGCCCCTTCGACCTGGTCGTGGGGTACCGCGGCCAGGACGTCCCGGGAGATCGCCACCATGGTGGGGAGCACCATGATGAACAGGATGACGCCGGCCAGCAACAGCCCGACTCCCTGGTTGGCCCCGCCGAACAGGCCGGTCCATCCGAAGACCGAGGACAGTCCCGGCTCGATCTGGCTGCGGAAGAAGGGGGCCACCACCAGCAGTCCCCACAGTCCGTAGACCACGCTGGGTACCGCCGCCAACAGCTCTACTGCCGTGCCCAGCGGTGCCCGCAGCCGGCGGGGGGCCAGATAGGCGAGGGCCAGGGCCGTCCCGAGACCGATGGGCACGGTCAGGATCACCGCGATGGCGGTGGTCTCGAGCGTACCGACCAAGAAGGTCAGGATGCCGAAATGGTTGTGGGTCGGGTCCCAGTTCGAGCTCCAGAGGAACGAGAACCCCAGCTTCGAAAAGGCGGGCACCCCCTGGTTGGCCATGGCCACCACGAAGGCGACGAGGATCAGGACGAAGATGCCGCCGACGAGGGCGAGGAGTACGTGGTAAAGGCGGTCAGACACCCCGAGGCGATGACGCCTCGGGGTGTCTGCGGGGGGTGATGCTGCGGGGGACAATCCGGTGTCTTCTATTGGTTCCAGCCTTTTGTCAGTGGTTGGTCAACTGTCAGTGGTTGGTCAACAGGGGGGCACCACCGTTGGGTCCGGTGACCATCAACAGGGTCTGGCGGGCCAGCGCCTGGATGTTGGCCGGCAGCGGCACATAGTCGAGGCTGGCGGCTTGATCCTGACCACCCCCGCTGTGGGTCAGCCAGTCGAGCACCTGGACCAGCGTTTTGCCGACCGCGGCATTGGACTGCTTCTGGGCGACCAGGACCCAGCTGTATCCGGAGATCGGGTAGCTCCCCGCCCCGGGCTGGTTGGTGATGGAGAAGTCGATCGAGGTGACGTTAGGCTTCTGGGCGGCGTCGGCGGCCACCGACTTGAGCGACGGCAGGACGAAGGAACCAGCCTGGTTCTTCACCGCCGCCACCGTGAAGTTGTTCTGCAGTGCATAGGCCAACTCGACGTACCCGATGGAATAGGGAGTCGACTTGATGCTCCCGGCGACTCCGGAGTTGCCGCTCGACCCGACACTCGATGCCGGCCAGGTGACCGTCTTGCCGGTACCCGGCCCGGCGGCCCACGCCGGCGACACGTTGGACAGGTAGTCGGTGAAGATGTAGGTAGTGCCACTGCTATCCGAGCGGTGGACGGTGGTGATCGGCTGGGCCGGCAGGTTTATCCCCGGGTTGAGAGCAACGATGGCCGGATCGTTCCACATGGTGATGCCTCCCGAGAAGATGCTCGAGATGGTCGGCGGGTCGAGCTTGAGCCCGTTCGCCACTCCCGGCAGGTTGTAGGAGAGGGAGACGCCGCCGAGGGTGTCGGGCACCTGCACCACCCCGCCGAAGATGGCCGGAGCGGCAGCCACCATGGCCTGGGTAAGGGGTACGTCGGAAGCACCGAAGTTGACGGTGTTGCCGTCGAAGGCGGTGATCCCGGCGCCACTACCGACCGCCTGGTAGTTGACGGTGACGGCCTGGTTCTTGCTGGTGTAGGTGTAGAAGGCTTTGGTGAAGACCGGTTGTACGAAGGTGGAGCCGGCTCCGGTCAGCTGGGCACCGGCGGCCTTGAGGTCCGCGGTGATGTACGGGTCGCTGCTTCCCGACGCGTTGGTCGAGGATGTCGACGCGGTTGGTGTAGAGGAGCTGCAGGCGGCGAGCAGCAGGCTCGCTGATGCGGTGGCCAGCGCCAGGGTCACGGTGACCCTCTTGGCCCTCTTGGCCCTTTTTCGGGACGTCGATGCCGCCGGGGGAAGGGGCGCCGAGGGGGTGATCGGTACCGCCGGGGTGATCGGTGCTTGGTCCACTGTGGGGGTGACCTCCGTAAGGACGTTGAAGGCCGGGCGCCCGCTGTTTTCGTGGGTACCGGCCCTACTTGGGATTTCCATTACCGCCGACAGTACGGATCCCGAATGAACGCAGAGCAACGTAAAGATGTTCCTCAGGTAAACAATCAGCAAACTTTGCCTGAACGAAATCGAGTCTCCTCTCGGTGCCTCTGGCTCCCCGACAGGGAAATTGAACAGGGAATTGAGCCCGATTACGGAACGTTACGCGGGCGTATGGAACCCACCGGCCAGCCTGAACGTTGGAGCTGAGGCTGCCCCGGCGTCGCGACCGGTCCCTGGGCGCTAGGTCGGGCCCTCGATGAGCGCCCGCCCGCGGCCGCAGACCGCTCCCGGCGACGTAGCCAGGAAGCCGCGCCGGAGCGGTGACTTTCCCGAGCCCGGCAGGCCCAGGAGGACGCAGGGAGTGCCGGGTGCCGGGTGCGGCGGCCCGGCAACTCCACTGCATCGATCGCGGATGGGAAAGGGGCCCAGCGGCGGGGCCAGGTGGGGGGTGGCAGCTCGTCACCCCGCCGCTGGAGACTTGAGGATCACTGGACTCGGTCTCCGGTGATCCAAGAAATGGTTGGACGACCTCAGCGGCAACCGGCCCGCGGGCTCGAACACGTCGCGGGTCGGGGAGCAACGGCGCCTACTGCCGGTCCTCGCCCGGCGCGGCATAGGCGGCTCGCGACCGCCCCGGGGGTCGGGACTGCCGGGTGGACCTGATCTGGTTGTGCGGTGAGGTCCATGGTGGACGACTGTCCTTCCGTTGGTAATGGCGGCAGATGTCGGCGGCGGGGTCAAGAGCTCGGGGTCTGAACCCAGCCAGAAAGGCCGTCCGCCGGGGGAGGCGGCCGCGCGGTGCCGTCATCCGGGCCTTCCGCCCGCGTCCTGGCGAGCCATCTCGCGCATGAAGTCCTGGAACGCCTGGGCGATCCCGCTCAACTCGACAACGTAGGACCAAGCGGTTTCTGGTTGGGGGGTAGCGAGATTGGTGGTGGCCGACGTCGTCAGAAGCTCCGTATCGGTGGGGGTCTCGGACGAATGCGCTGCGGTCACCACCGGGGACGATAAGGAATGCAGGTAAACGGGCGGTCATGTGCGAGTGGCCTAGAGATGAACGATGGAAGAACAGTTCCTGACGTGGCTCCGACCGGCGCCGGCAGCCACGGCGTCAGGGTCGGGTAGGGCTGGGAGGGTACGGCGTGGACGGCTGACCACCGATCCAGGGCTGCCGTTTCGTCCGTCACGAAGTTGCAACAAAGGTGACTGCCCACCACCGGCTGCTCTCGGCAATCATTGGGACGTGCGAGCCCACCGTCCACCGTGCCGGGCGAATCCCCAGGCCAGCCCGCGGTCAACCCCGTGGCACTGACCGAAGGGTTGGCCGAAGCGCCACCGGCATCGGAGTCCGAGGTCCAGGAGGCGGCGGCCTGGCTCCAGGAGATCGTCGCGGAGGTCGCCCGGGCCGTGATCGGACACGACGACGCCATCCGGCTGGCGGTGGCCTGCCTGCTGGCCGGCGGGCACCTGTTGGTCGAGGACGTGCCCGGCGTCGGCAAGACGACCCTGGCCCGCACCCTGGCGGCGGCCATCGGGGCCCAGTGGCAGCGGGTGCAGTGCACGCCCGACCTGTTGCCCACCGACCTGACCGGCGTGCATGTACCCGTCGGCGAGCTGGGGGCGACGGCGCGAAGGGTGGAGCTCCGACGTGGACCGCTGTTCGCCGAGGTGGTGATGGTCGACGAGCTCAATCGGGCTTCCCCCCGCACCCAGGCGGCCCTCCTCGAAGCCATGGAGGAACGGCAGATCACCCTGGACGGGGTGACCTATCCGCTTCCCCGTCCCTTCTTCGTAGTCGCGACCCAGAATCCCGACGACTTCGAAGGCACCTATCCACTCCCCGAGAGCCAACTCGATCGCTTCCTCTTCCGGCTCCATCTCGGATTCCCCTCGGTCGACGCCGAGATGACACTCCTCCGGCAAGGCGGTTCGACCTTCGGTTCGCTACCGGAGGCGGTGGTGGTCGACGCGGTGACGGTCCCGGCAGAGCTTCTGCGCATCGCCGGCATCGCCGCCCGGGTCTACGTGGCTCCGACCCTTCGCCGCTATCTCGTCGAGTTGGCCGGCGCCACCCGGCGCGAGCCCCGTTTGCACCCCGGGGTATCCCCCCGCGCCCTCCTGGGGCTGGTGGCCGCCGCCCGGGTCTGGGCCGCGGTGCAGGGCCGCAACTACGTCCTCCCTGACGATCTGCTCGAGCTGGTCGAACCGACCCTCGCCCATCGGCTGGGCCTCGGGGTGATCGTGGACCGGGCGGAGGTCAGTGCGCTGCTCGACGAGATCGTCCGGGCGGTACCGGTCCCCTTCCCGGAACGGTGACGCTCACTTCGCCCGAGACGCAACGGGACCTGCTGCCCTGGGATCTCATCGTCGAGCGCAAGCGCAACAAGGAGGCCGCCGCGTCTCTCGCCGCTCGAGGTCGACGAGGAGCCTCCCTCACCCGCCGGGGACGTACGGCCGTCGCGCTCGGGGTGGCGGTCACGGGGGCGGGGCTGGTGGTCGGCAGCGTGGAGCTGGCCCAGGGCGGTATTGCCGTTGTCGCTCTGGTGTCCGGCTACCTGGTGATGGCGTGGTTCCGGGCGTGGGTCACCGTGACCCATCTGCGCACCCAGCCGCCGATGGTGGCGGTCGGGTTGCCGGCGCAGTTGACCGGTGAGCTCACCGGCCGGCGGCATCGCGCCCCTCGAGTCTCCTTTACCTTCCCCATCGACACCCGGGCCCGGGGGACCTTCGCGCTCGGCGAGTCGATGATGTGGCGTTCCGATCCCCTCGGCCTCACCGTCGTGCGCCAGCGCACCCGTCGGGTCCGCCGGCGGTTCCTGGTGCACCCGCTTCCACTCGTGCCGCCCGATGGTCGGCTGGCATTCGGGACCGAAGGCGAACCCAGCGCCACCCTCAAGCCGTTCGAAGACGGCGACGAGCTGCGCCGGGTGCATTGGACGACCAGCGAACGCCTGGGTCACTGGATGGTCCAGATGCCGGACACCTCGCTGCGGGCGACGACGGCAGTGTTGGTCGATCTCCGTCCCGAGGTCCACACCGCCGATTCTTTCGAACGGACCATCGGGCTGGCCGCCGGGCTGGTCCAACCCCGTCAGGGTGGGGGACCGACCCGCCTGGTCACCACCGCCGGGCTCGACAGCGGACCGCTGGCGACGTCTGCCCGTTTCGGCGAGGTGTTGGCCGCCCTGGCTTCTGAGCACCCCCGACCCGGACCCCCGCCGGAAGCGCTCGTCGAGCGTCTACCCGCTCTCCGGCGTTGCGAACGGGTGGTCATCGTCACCACGCCCGCCGGGTGTCCGGTGGCGGCGCGGCCCCGGCAGCGGACCGAGTACGTGGTGGCCGAGGGCCCCGCGCAGCTGAGAGCGAACCAGGCGAGACTCGGCGGTCTCACCGACGGCACTGATCCGCGCACCCCACTGCTACCGGTACCCCTCCACTCGCCACCCTCCCCTCCGCCGCCGGCGACTCGTCTGACGGTGGTGGTCGGACGCCTTGTCGCCACCGGGGTTGCCGTGGCCACGCTCGGTCTGCTGTTCATGGGCGACGGTTGGATCGTCCCGCTGGCGGCCGCAGCCTTGGTCGGGCACGGGTCACCTTTCCTCGCCGACGCCGGAGCCCGCCTCCTGTCGCGCCGGGGCGGCCGGCGGGTCCGATCCTCGGTGACGCTCGGCGTCCTGGGTGGGGTCGTGGGCACCGCGGTCGCCGCCGGGCTGGTGGCCAATGGGGGACACCCCGGGCACCCTCCCATCACCAACGATTTCGCCGCGTTGGGTCGGGCGCTTTGGAACCTACCGGTCACCCTGCAGGCGACCGCGGTGTTCGCCCCGGAACGCACCCCCCTGGTGGTGGGTGCCACCGTGGCGGTGGGATTGGCCGCCACCCTGGCCGAGCTCCTGTCCCGACGCGGGAAGGCCGTCTGGGCCGTGGTTCCGACCTCGGTGGTGGTCGTGTTCGGGGCCATCGAAGGCGTCGGCCACCTCTCCGCGGTGACGAGCGGGGTCCTGGCCGCGTCCATGGTGCTGGCCGTGGGGCTACTGGCCGGCGGGAGCCGAGAGGTGACTCAGGACTCGAGCCGACAACCATCCGGCGATGGCGGTGCGACGTCATCCTCCCCACTGCGGGGGTACCCGCGGGACGGGAAGCGCCACCGGGTCCGGGTGGCCACCGCGGCGACCGCCGTCGGGGCGGCCCTGGCCCTGGCCGGTTGGCTCGGCACCTCGGTCGTCTCGGCCACCGGAGGTGGCCTGGTGTCTCTGCGGACCGCCGCCCCGGGCGGACTCGTCCATATCGACCCGACCGTCAGCTTCGCCCCGCAGCTCTCGCAGACGGATGGTCCGGTCCTGTTCACCGTGCGCAGCCCGGTGCCCGATTACTGGCAACTCGTGACCCTCGACGTTCTCGGTCCGAACGGTTTTGTCTCCGCCGATTCCGCGTTTACGCCCTTCGCCTCCGAGCCCCAGGCAGTGCCCAACGGGCGGCAAGTGGTCGAGGTGTTCCACCTGGTGAGTCTGGCCAGTCCCTGGCTCCCGGTCGGGGGCATCCCGCTGAGCGTCTCGGGGATTTCCAGCATGGACTGGGCTCCGGAGTCGGAGACCCTGTTCGTTCCTGGAGACGAGCCCGCCTATCCGGGCGCGACCTATGCGGTCGAGGCCTTACAACCCATGCCCAGCGCCGCGGAGCTCGCCGGCGCCACGCTGGTTGCCGACCCTCCCCCGGTCGACCTCGGGGTTCCCGCCGAACCCGATCGCGTCTTCCGCCTCGCACAGCAGATCGTTGCCGGCCTCACCACGCCGTTCGCGAAGGCAGTCGCCATCCAGAACTACCTCCGGTCCCACGAGAGCTACGACCTCCACCCGCCGACCGGGCCCGGCAATCAGCTCGAACGCTTCCTCTTCGTGACCCACGCCGGCTACTGCCAGCAATTCGCCGCCGCCTTCGCGCTGCTGGCTCGTCTGGACGGGTTGCCCACCCGAGTGGCGGTCGGGACCACCCCCGGTCAACTCGTCAAGGGTGACACTTACCAGGTGACGACGGCCGACCTTCACGCCTGGCCGGAAGTCCTCTTTGCTGGTCCGGGGTGGGTGCGTTTCGAACCCACTCCTGGACGAGGGCCACCCGGGAACACGAACTACACCGGAATAGTGCCGAGCCAGGTCGGTCCGGCCGGAGGCACTTCGGTCGCCCCGGTGGCAGTTCCGACCCACTCCGGTGCCAGCTCGCCGAACCCTGCTGGTATCCGTGGGGAGACGACGTTGCCGGGGTTGGCTCCGTTGCCGATCGGCGTCCCCCCGACCTCGGCTCCGTCCCCCGCCCTGGTCCACCCGGGCAGCAACGCCCCGGAACCGGGGACGAGCATCGCCTTCATCGGCTGGGGGGCAGGCGGGCTGGCGCTGTTGCTCGCCCTTCTCCTCTTGGTCGCTGGTCGCTTTCGTCGACGAGTCGCTCACGTGGTGATCGGCAGCATCCGGGGATCCAAGGGCACCGGCCGGGAGGGAGACCTGACGTACGAGCTGCTTCGGGCTTGGGAGCAGGTCTGTGCGACGGTCGGCCCGATGATCGGGGAACGGCGGTTGGCGGAGACCCCCCATGCCTACGCGTGTCGTTGCGAGGGACGGGTGCCGCAGGAGACAGCTCGGCAGCTCGACGCCTTGGCCACGGCACTCGGGCGGGCATTCTTCGGACCTCCACTGTCGTCGGCCCTGATGAAATGAGGGTGCTGGGCGAGCTCGATGCTCGCCGATGAGTTACCGATAGGGGCGTTCAGCCGAGTTGGCGCCGGGGTCCGGCGCCGAGTCGAAGTATTCGTGCGGGTGGACGGTGCGGTTGGGGTGGTGCCGGTTCCACCACCGCAGCGCGGCGGCGCCGAGCAGTGCATCGCCGACCGAGAGGGAACCCAGCGGTCGGCGCAATGTACGCCAGGCGCCCCGGACGGCAACGAAACCGATCACGGCTACCACACAGAACAGCGCGCCGATGACCGCCGCAAAGGCTCGAGGAGCAACGGCCAGGGCCAGGAGCGCCAGGCACGCCGCCACCACTAAGAAGCGATGGCGGGGCGGCTGACGCGGAACCGGGTCGTGCAGGAGGCGGAGGTGGGTCGGGTGGATGGAAGGCGTGGTCATGGAACGGCACCCTAGGGAGGGGGTGTGACAGGTCCGATGAGCTGGGGGAATGCCCCCAGACCGGACGCCCGGGCGCGGCTGTTTCTCCGAGACCCCGCGGTCCGTCCCGGCGACCGACCGCCGGTCCAAGTGCCGGGAAGGGCGGATAAGACTGTGGGGGTGAAGTCCCGAACCCGAGGAGCGCCACGATGATCGAGCGGCCAACCTTCGCCAGCGACAATTGGTCGGGGATGCATCCCGACGTGCTGGCCGCGGTGGTCGCCGCCAACGGTGGCCAGGCCCCCGCCTACGGCGCCGACCGGATGACGGCCGAGGCAATCCGGCTCTTCCGCCAACACTTCGGCGACGGGGCGGAGGTGTTCTTCGCCTTCAACGGCACCGGGGCCAACATCGTCGGGCTCGCGTCCATGCTGCTTCCTTTCCAGAGTGTGATCTGCGCCGACAGCGCCCACATCAACACCGACGAATGCGGTGCGCTCGAGAGGCAGCTGGGCAGCAAGGTGGTCACGGTGCCGACCCTGGACGGGAAGCTCACCCCCGAGCTGGTCGAGTCGGTGGCGGTGGGTCGCGGCAACGAGCACCACGTACAGCCGCGGGTGGTGTCCATCACCCAGTCCACCGAACTCGGGACCTGTTACACCCCCGAGGAAGTGTCGGCCATTGCCGGCTGGGTGCACCGCCATGGGATGTTCCTGCACCTCGACGGCGCCCGTCTGTCCAACGCCGCGGCGTTTCTCGGGTTGGACCTCGGAGACTTCGGCACCGAGTGCGGCGTCGACGTCCTGTCTTTCGGCGGCACCAAGAACGGCGCGATGGGCGCCGACGCGGTGGTCGTCCTCCGCACCGAGTACGCCTGGGCCCTCCCGTACATCCGGAAGCAGTCACTGCAGCTCGCCTCCAAGATGCGCTTCATCTCCGCCCAGTTCGTCGCCCTCCTCACCGATGACCTGTGGCGCAAGAACGCCGAAGCCGCCAACGCCATGGCCAGGCGACTGGCCGACGGGGTGTCCGAGGTTCCCGGCGTGACGGTGTCCTACCCGGTCCAGTCCAACGCGGTGTTTGCCACCCTGTCGAGAGCCGTGACGGAGAAGCTGCAGCTGGACTACCCGTTCCACCTGTGGGACGAGGCGACCGGGCAGGCCCGATGGATGGCGTCGTTCGACACCACCGAGGAAGACGTGGACGGATTCGTGAAGCGGCTCACCGAGCTCGTCTGACCGCCAGCCCAGCCGCCTGCCACTGCCCCATCGGCGACTTTTTACTTGGGAAACTCCCAGTACTGGAACTCGCACATCATGGGCAAGAGGTACTTCACGTAGATCGAGTGGATCTTGACTACGTCCTGGTCGTCGACGTGCAAGTTGATGAGGTCGACCCGGTCGTCCTCGCCACGGAACGCCTCAGCCCGTTTCTCGATGTTGATCAGCTCATCCAACGTCCCCACCGAAAACCCGAAGTGGTCCATGCGGGGGCTCCGCATCGGATTGTCGTCCGACACCAGGAAGATGAACTGGTCCCAGTGGACACAGCTGAGAACCAGCCGACGACGGTCCTCGGTCATCACCTCGATCTCGTCGAAGCCGAGCACCTCGTGGAAGAACCGGCAGATGTCCTTCCTCCCGTCCTCGCCCAGCAGGTCGGCGGGCAACGACATGGCCACGTGATTGAACCGGGGGTTACCCGAAGGGTAGAAATCGTGCGCCATTGCAGCCTCCTCGTCGGTTCAGAGCCATACCTCGGGGACGACCATCACCTTGCCAGCGATCCGCCCGGTGGCCAGCGCCTCCAGGGCCTCACCCAGTCCGTTGAGGGGGACGTCCGTGGCGTCGATGAGCAGGTCGCCGGGAAACCCCCCGGAGGCCAGCAGCTCCAACGCCCGCTCGAAGCCCCCCTTGTCGTAGACGAAGGAACCGGTCACGGTGAGCTCGTTGAGGATCATCCGGTTGGGGTCGAAAGCCGGCGCCTCGATCCCGGCGCCGACCATGACCAGCACACCGCCCCGCAACAGCTGGTTGAAGCCGGCCTCGATGGCGGACTTGTGTCCCGAGCATTCCAGCACCACGTGGACGGCATGGGCCGAGAGCCGTTCGGGTTCCCAGGGGGGGATGAGTTCGAGATCGGCCGGGTCGAGGACCCGGGTGGCGCCGAGATCCCGAGCCAGGCGCTTGCGGCCTTCGGAGGGTTCCACCACGGTGATGTCGGTGACGCCCATGGATTGGAGGGCGACCACCGAGAGGGCACCGATCGGGCCCGCCCCGATAACCATGGCGGTGTCACCCGCGGCGATTCCCGAGCGGGTGATCCCGTGGAGGACGACGGACAAGGGCTCGGCCAGGGCCGCCTGCCGAGCCGGGAGCCCGTCGGGGAGGCGCACGACGGCGGCCGAGGAAACCAGGATGTACTCGGCGAAGGCCCCGTCGGGCCAGTGGGAGATGCTGTGCTGGCGGTTCTCGCACTGGGACGGCTTGCCCTCCCGACAGCGACGGCAAGTCCCGCACCGGGGTGACGGTCCGCCCACCACTCGCTCGCCGATCGACCAGGTACCGACGTCCTCGCCCACCGCCACGATGGTGCCAGACCACTCATGTCCGGCCACCGACCCGGCTTTGAGCCCCCAACCGTCGCGCAACTGGTGGATATCGGAACCGCAGATGCCACAGTGGTCCACCGCCACCAACAGCTCCTCCCGCCCGGGAGGCGGCACCGCCCGCTTCTCTACGGTGACCACACCGGGTGATTGGTAGACGGCCGCCGCCATGGTGTCGGGCAGTAGTGAGAACGACACGGAGGCTGACACGAGTGTCAAGGATAATGCGGGGTCCCGTCGCAATGCCGACCAGATCAGCCCAGACCGGGCATCGTCTGGCGGACCCAGGCCTGAGCCCCCGCCTGGACGGCATCCCATGGGCTCCCCAGGGGAGGGGTATAGGAGAGGTCGAGGTCGCTGACGGCGTCGACGCTCATGCCGTGGAAGATGGAGACGGCCGCGATGTCAATCCGCTTGGCGATTTCGGCGTGCCGGTGCCCGAAGAGCTGGACTCCGAGGAGCTGGCCGGTGCGGCGGTCACCGGTGAATCGCATGTGGATGCGGTGGCCGCCGGGGTAGTAGGCCTTATGGTCGTCAGCCTGGTGGGGGATCGTGACGGGGTCGAAGCCGGCCGCTCTGGCCTCGTGGTCGCGCAGTCCGGTGCGGGCCGCGGCCATGTCGAAGATCTTGACGACCTGGGTCCCGAGGCTGCCGGCGAACTCACGACTGCCGCCCAAGGCGTTCTCACCGGCCACCCGACCTTGTTTGTGGGCCGTTGTGCCGAGCGGAAGGTAGGTGACGCCGAGGAGCCGGTGATGGGTCGTGACGCAGTCACCGGCGGCAAAAACATCGGGCAGGTTCGTCCGCATCTGACGGTCCACCATTACCGCATTCCCAATTCCCAAATCGGCGCCGGCGTTTTCGGCCAGCTTGGTGTCTGGTCGCACGCCGACCACCACCAGGACCAGGTCGGCAAAATGAAATCGTTCGCCCTCTTCGTCACTTGTTCGGACCGCGAGGCGACCGGCAGCCTCCTTCGAGGCTCGGGCGACCCCGGTCACCTTGGTGGAGCAGTGAACCTCGACGCTGTGGTCGGTCAGCTCCTGGCGGACGAGCTCGCCCAGCTGGGAATCGACCGTGGGGAGGACCTCCGGTAATTGTTCGATCTGGGTGACAACCAATCCGCGGGCGACCAGGGCCTCCGCCATTTCCAACCCGATGTAGCCGGCGCCGACGATCAGGGCCGATCGGGGAGTGGTCTCCGCCAGCGTCCGCATGACCGCAAAGGTGTCGCCCATGGAATGGAGGACGTGCACGCCGTCAGAGGCACCGACTGCCTCAGGCCCGGTCAGACCCTCGATCGGCGGGAGAAAGGGGACTGCCCCGGTGCCGACCACCAAGGCGTCATAGGCAAGGAGCTCCTCGTTGCCCCGACGGTCAGTCATCAGCAGCTTGTGGTCGTGGGCGTCGATCCACTGGACCACCGTGTCGAGTCGGAGGCTCATCCCGGTGGCTTCCAGATCCGCGGTCGTGCGATGGGCCAGGTTCCGCCAGTCGGCGACCTCCCCGGATACGTAGTAGGGGATGCCGCAGATCGAGAAGTTGGGATAGGCATCGGCGACCACGACGCTCACCTCGGTGTCCGGATGGAGTTCTCGAGCTCGCAGAGCGGCACTGATTCCGGCGTCACTGCCCCCGATCGCCACAAGATGCACAAGAGTCTCCTTAGGTCGGGTCGACGCCAGCCGCCGGTCGGGACCGGCGAGGAAGGTGGATCACTCAGCCGGGCAGCTTGATACCCAGGGATGCCATAAGACCTTCGACATGACCTCTGATCTCGTCTCTAATAGGCCGGATAGATTCGATGCCCATTCCGGCAGGATCGTCCAGTCTCCAGTCTTCGTAGCGCTTCCCTGGGTACACAGGACAGGCATCTCCGCAGCCCATGGTGATGACCACGTCCGCGGCGCGGACGATGTCGTCGTGCCACGGCTTGGGAAACTCGTCGGTGATATCGATGCCGACTTCGGCCATGGCCGCCACCGCCCCGGGGTTTATCTCGTATGTGGGCTCCGACCCCCCCGACCACACCACTACAGCGTTGCCAGCCAGATGTCGGAGCCACCCGGCCGCAATCTGCGAGCGTCCGGCGTTGTGGACGCAAAGAAACAGCACAGCCGGCGTTGCCGAGGGGATCGACCCGTCAGCCTTGCCGATGGCGCGGAGGCGTTCGCGAGCGAACTTCTCGGCGATCAGGGGTAGGTACAGCGTGGTCTTGGCCGTAGGCAGCAGGCTGTCATAGGAGTCGGTCAGCACCCGCTCGATGGTTTCGGGCCCGAAGACCCCGCTGAACCTGTCCTCCAGATCGCTGATGCAGCGTCTGAGGGTGAACTGTTGCTCGAGGGGTAGTTGGCGAAGTTCCCAAACATCCATTTGCGGTTCCTTTCATCCAGGCTTCATCCAGGTTGGTAAACGATCGTCAACGGCGGACATCCGGCGGGCCGAGCAGTGAACGGATCCGATCTCGGATCTCCTCCACCGTCGAGTCGAATGCCTCGACTTTGCCCTCAGACACGGGATCGGGCACCGACCAGTGCAGCCAGGACTCGCGGGCGCCGATCTCTTCATGGGCGCGATCGCAAACTGTGATCGCCAGCGGCGGAATCGAATCGATCCCCGCGACGTCGCGGGGTGTCGCCGAGCTGAGATCCAGGCCCGCCCGTTGGGCGGCCGCGACGGCACCGGGATGGACACAGTCAGCCGGGTGGGTGCCGGCGGAAAGGGCAGGCTCTCCGGTCGCCTGACGCCACAAGGCAGCAGCCAATTGGGAGCGAGCCGAGTTGGCACTACAAACGAACAACGCCTGACCGAGGGGAATCCGATTTCGGGGCGTCAGCTCCTCGAACGATTCCCGGACGAGGTGGACATATCGCCGGCGCTGGTCACCGCTGGACCGTGACCGTTCGATCATCCCGGCGCTCGAAAGGACATGGAGGTGATGGGCGAGCAAGTTGGACTCCATGCCAAGCCGCTGGCACAACTCCGTCGGCGCCCGATCGGATACGAACAATTCGTCGATGATGGCCAAACGACCCGGATCTCCCAACGCCGCGTGACGTGCCGCGTGTTCTTTCACGGTGGTGACCGGGTCCATGTGAGCAGCCTAATCACTCATTGAAAAATGAGTCAATATTCGTTGAGTTATATGCTACGGCCGCGGTCGGCCGAGCCTCAGTAGCCGTTCCGGATCGGCAAATTTCGACGGCCTTCGGGCTCGGGTAACCGGATATGGTGCACCCCGGTCCACCGCCAGTCACGCGATTGGCCCGTAGGTGACTACCCCTCGGTGGCCAACGCAGCTTCGGTGACGGCATCGTGAATGTCGATCACCACGTCGGTGGGTTCGGGGCCACGTTCGAGGTCGGCCTCGATGGCCGGGAGGATCCCCGGCTGCCGGCGGCTGACCACGTAGAGCCACCCTGCCCCGACGAGCATCCAGGCCAGGAAGATGTAGGGGAAGATCCGGACCGGGTAGGGCGGCAGCGGGTAGAAGCTGCCGATGGTCGGGCACCAGCAGGCAAAGCACGCCACCACCGCCAGCACCACGATGGCGCGGGCGAAGCTCGCCCGATCTTCTTCAGGTAGACCGGGGCGGCGATGGTGATGAGGAAGTAGGCCAGCAGGAACCCGAACGCGGCCAGGGTGCCGGCGTCGCCGAAGGTGGTGAGCGGGTTGGTGAAGATCTCCAGGATCGTCGGGCACCAAGAAGATCACGAGCATGTAGACGGTGATGGCGACGTGCGGGGTCCGGTTGGTGGTCGTGGGCCTGTCGCCGAGGTGCCGGTGAAGATCCCGTGGCGGGCCATCGGGTAGATGATCCGGGACCCGGCGTTGAGGCACGACAGCGAGAGCGAGAAGAAGCTGACCATGGCCCCGATGGAGATCGGGATCTTGAAGAAGCTGACCCCGTAGCAGTCTCGACAGCGTGTTGAGCGGGGCGGCCAGGTTAGCCAGCGAGGTGCCGTAGTGCCGGGTGCCGAAGACCTCGACGTAGCTCATGAAGACGAAGAAGACCCCGGTGACGATCAGGCTCCAGATCACCGCCTTGGGCACGTTCCGCAGGGGGTTCCTGGCCTCGCCGCCGAGGGCGGTGGCGCTCTCGAAGCCGACCAGGGAGAAGATGCAGGCCACGACGGCCAGGCTCATGCCGTGCAGACCTGACCCCCTTGCAGCGTGATCTGGGCGGTGTCGACGCTGAAGCCGTGCTTGAACGAGCACGATGCAGGCCAGGGCCGAGGATGCAGGCGACCGACGCGGCCTTCGAGCACCAGGGTGAGCAGCGACGAGATGCGGATGTCCTTGTAAGGCGACGAACCAGCACGACGCCGGCGCTGATGGCGAAGAAGACGATCGGGGGGACTCGAGCCGTGATACGCCGAGGGCGTTCAGGAACTGGTTGCAGAACATCGCGAAACCGCACATGCCGGCCACGGCGATGAAGAGGTAGGACCAGATCAGCGTCCACCCGGAGAGCACGCCGGCTCTGGGTCCGAGACCCCGGCCGGTGTAGGCGTACATCGAGCCCGCCGACGCCGAGCGCTTGGCGAACTGGTTGAGGCAGATCACGACGAAGAGCAGCATCACCGTGCCGAACCCGTAGGCCAGCCAGGTGCCTTGACCGGCATCGGAGAACGCCAGCGGGATGATCAGCACCGCGGTCATCGTCGGCGAGATCAGCGCCGACCGACTGGGCGACAGTGGGAAGCGCCGGGAACCGACCCATGCACGGTCCTGGGCCGGAGACCGACGCCGCGCTCTTGCACTCTTCAATGGCTGACGATCGTGGGTTCTCGGGAGCAGTCGTCACGGGTACGTGCTCCTTGTGGATTGGTCCCCAGGCGCGACCACGGATGTCGCAACCGGTCGCGCAACGGGTGGGCGGCTACGCTGCGGCAATGAGTTGGGGTCTAGCTGCGGGAAGGACTGGTCCTCGAGCAGCAGATCCTCGTAGAAGGCCCCGAAGGTGCCGCGTCGGGATGGGCGATGGCAATCTCGAGCACCCACAGATTCGGGTTCGGCCGGAAGTCGACGTCGGCCAGCGATCCGTCGTAGTGGGCCGAGTGGGGGTAAGTCGGACAGCCGGTGGCCGGAGAGGTCGAGGTTCAGCTTCCACCCGAAGCCCTCGGTCGTCTCGATGGCGAAGTCGTACAGTTCGCGGCCGGTGGTCCCGTTGGCGAACCATTCGGTCGCGCACCTGTGTCCCAGATGGTCCGGACGTCCTTCTTGGCCTGGTGGTGGTCGGGATCGGAGCCGACCACGAAGGTGTCCCCGGCGTCGCCTTCGCAGTCCCTGTACACCGGGCCGATGTCCACGAAGAAGATGTCGTCAGCGCCGAGCACCACCCCAGGTTCGGACCTGCTCCATGAAGTCCTTGGTGGTATTGGGACCGAAACGCACGATGATGTGGTGCCAGCCCCGCCGCATGCCCAGGCCGGAGAGCGTCTTGCGGGCGCGTGGCCTTGGCGTCCTCTTCGACCATGCCGACCTCCACCTGGTCGGCGATCATTCCCACCGCCGGCGCGGGTGCGGGCCCGCACCTCCATGAGCTGGGCGAGCGAGAACTTTTGCCCGGTCCTTTCCAGGTCAGAGAGCACGGTCACGGTGATTCCCTCCTCATGGTGGTTCGGCAGCTAGTGGGCGAGGTTCGACGACGGGAACAACGGGCGGTTACGAAGGTCGGGGGGAGCGTCGACCGCCACCACCAGCAGTTCGGCGGCGGTGCCTTCCGCGCCCAGCCGGTGGGGCCGGGCGGCGTCGAAGTGCGCGGTCCCGCCGGCCGGGATGGAGTGGGTCTCCTCGTCGAACTCGAGTCGGAGATGGCCGGAGAGGACGTGGACCCACTCCTCGCCGCGGTGACGGGCGAAGGGTGGCGGGACCCGGTCCGGCTTGACGGTGATCCGCAGGGCCTCCAACGTCGACGAGCCGGGGAAGCCGCTGCACGCCGACACCATCAGGCCGTTGGCCAGATGGGTGGGTTCGTGGTCGGTGTAGACGCAGATCGATGATTCCCCCTTCCCCTCCCCGAGCAGCGCGCTCATCGAGATGCCGAGGGCCCGCGACAGGCCGATCAGCGCGGCGATGGACGGCTGTCGATCACCGGATTCCAGCCGGGACAGGTGCGCGGTGGAGAGGTCGGCCCGGAGGGCGAGCTGCTCGAGGGTGAGCCCGGCACGGACCCTCTCCTCGTGCAGGCATTCCGAGATGGACGTGAGGACTTCGTCAAGCTCCATGGGGCCGACTATGAAGCCGAGTTGCCTCAAAGGCAAGTGTTTTTGCCACAGTTCACGACGCCGTAACCGGCACGACTCGCAGCCGTGACGAGCCGGACGACGGGCCGGCAGACCGGTCGGCAGACGTGCCGGGAAAGTGGGCCGGCTCAGTGTTCGTGTTCGCACATACATGCGCGCAACACGCATGTGAGTTCGAAACTACGTCGCCGGGAGCTTGATGCGGTCGGTCCGGTTGACCTGATCGTTTGCCGCGGCGACCCGGCCGGAAACCCCACCGGCCACCAGGGCGGCGAAGCGCCCGAGGACCAGATCCCGGGCCTCGGCCAGTGACGCCAGGGCGGCGGGAGTGGCCGCTCGGATGGCATCCGGGCCGAGGTCCGACCGCTCCACGTCGGCGGCGAAGGCGGTGAGGAATCCTTCTACCGCCGGGGCGGTGACTTCGAGATGGAACTGCATCCCCCACGCCGCCCGCCCCAGCCGGAACCCCTGATTGGGGTAGTTCGAGTTGCCAGCCAGTCGCACCGCTCGGTCGGGGAGTTCGAAGGTATCGCCGTGCCAGTGCATCACGGTCAGCGTCTTCGGGAGCCCGGCGAAGAGCCGGTCATCTGCGCACTCGGCGGCCAGGTCGACGGGACCCCATCCGACCTCGGGACCCGATGACCCCGGGAAGACCGGGCCCCCGCCGGCCACGGCCAGCAGTTGGGCGCCCAGGCACACGCCGAGGATGGGAATCTCACGGCCGACGGCGTCGGTGATGAGCGCGATCTCCGTGGTTCTGGTGGGGAAGCCCCGGTCGGAGGCGGCGGACATCGGGCCTCCCATGATCACCAGCCCGTCGAACCCCGAGCCGTCCGTGGGTACCCGGTCGCCGGCGAACACCCGGCGGGTGTCGATGTCCACACCGCCTCCCACCAGGGCCTCGGCGATGGCAAACGCCGGCTCCGGAGCAACATGCTGCACAACGAGACAGTTCGGCATCGTGATCAGGGGCTTTGGGGCCGCCTCGGGCGGCGCCTCGGCCCGGCTCCTTTCGACCGGCGGCGACCTGGGTTTAGGCAGGTCTTCTTTTGGGTAGGCCGAGACAGTACTTGACGGCAGCCGCGGATTTTGAACCCGATTGCGTTAACATGCCGGTAACAAAGAAGGCAGCCTCTGGCTTGTGCAGCGAGGTCAGGACCGCCACATCGCGAGGCGTAATGTTTCGAAAACTGCTGGTCGCCGTGGACAGCACCGACAGGAGCGACGTAGCGCTGAGCTTTGCTTCCGCCGTCGCCCAACAATGCTCGGCCGCTGTACACGTCCTTCACGTGAACGAATTTGTCGTCGGCGCCCGAGGGATCACCATCTTCTCCGACGAGAGGGCCATCAAGCTGGTGACCGAGGCGATCGAGCAGTTGCGGTCAGAGGGCATCCAAGCCACCGGGAGCGTACGGAGGGCCCTGTACCGTCACGTGGCCCCGTGCATCGCCACCATGGCCACCCAAGTCTCCGCCGACGCCATCGTGCTCGGCACCGGTCGCAACCGTCGTTTCGGAAGGCTGTTCTCGCCGCAGGTGCGAGAGCGGACGATCCGGCTCACCTCGCTACCGGTGATTGCCGCCCCCGCGCCTCTTGGCGTCGGCTCGAACGGCCAGCTGGACGTGGGCGAGCTGTCGCCCATCCGGATGGTCCGCGAATGGACGCTCACCGCGTAGCTGCGGCACCTTCGGGTTCGTCCCCACTGCGAGACTGAGCCATGGCATTCGGTCAACCGTCGGGGCCACCCGCGTCCGGCCGACAGGTACAGGAGTTGTTGTCGCTTCTCCACCAGGCCGGCCACGCCGACTTTCGCGACGCCCGTGGCCCGCTGGGTTTCACCCAACGTCAGGCGGCCGGCAAATTCACCCGCGACGAGGTCGAAGCGTTCATCGAGCGCTTGCAGAACGCCGAGGCCGATGGCGGTGCGCATGGTGCTTCGGGCTCGCCGCCACCTCCCACCCGGGTATCCGCCGCCGAGAAGTTGCTGCAGACCCTGCCCGCCGGGGAGCTCGCCGCCGAACTCCAGCGTCGGGGTTGGACGGTGTCCGAACCGTAGGGTCGCCTCGCGCCGCCGCCCGGGCTGGGGCATGATCGGGTGTCGTCCGCCGACAGGGAGGTCATGCCGGCTGATCGGTGACCACGTCGACCGGGTTGGTGGCCCGCTCGAGAAGCCAACGCGCCGTCGCGGGGAACAGCAATTCCGACAGAAGCCCGCTAGCCAGGAGCGCCGCCGCGGCCGCGGCGTCGAGGATGTGCAGGTCGGTGGCGATGGCCACCACCACCACCAGCACCGTCAGGGTGGTGGAGAGCAGGAGGCCGAGGGCCACCGCCTTCTCGGTGCCGATCTCCCGGCGGTGCCGGAGCGCGGGCAGGCCGCGGGCCACCAGCAGCGCCACCAAGAAGGCCGGGATCAGCAGGAAATGCTTGGGCTCCTCGATGAGCGAGCGGAGATTGAGGTTGATCCCACTGGAAATGAAGAAGACGGGGATCAAGAAGCCGTAGCCGACCGCGTCGATCTTGGTGACCAGATCGTGGTCGCCGGTGAAGCCCCGGCGGTCGATGACCTTAATGATGGCGCCGGCGGCGAAGCAGCCGAGTATCCCGTCGAAGCCGAACAGGTCGGCAATGGCGGCGAAGCCGATGAGGACCAGCATGGCGAGCCGGACATCGAGCTGCCAGCTACCGCCTCGTAGCCGGCGCGCCGTTTCGAACAGCCGTTTCGAGCGGATAGCCCGCGCCATGATCAGATCGGCGACGATCATCAGGATGGCAAAGGCAACGAACAGCCCGATGCGCACCCCGGGCTCACTGTCCTCCGAGGAGAAGAACACCGCCACCAGGATCAACGACCCGAACTCGCCCATCGAAGCATGGGCGACGGCCATCTGGCCGAATGCCGTCTGGTTCTCGTGGGCATCGCGGAGAATGGGCACGAGCACACCCAGCGAGGTGGAGGTGAGAGCGAAACCCAGCAGCAGGGGATGGCTGATCGGCTCGATCCGGGCGATCAGGTAGGCGGCCCCGATCCCGAGGACGGCAGACATCGCGTAGTCGGTGACCACGCTCCGGGCGTGGGTGCGGATCTGGACCGGGTTCAGCTCGAGTCCGGCAACGAACAGGAGATAACCGAGACCCAGGAACGAGAGCACGTCGGTAGCCACGTTGGGACTGATCAGGTTGAACCCGAACGGCCCGACCGCGCAGCCCAGGACCATTTCGATGACCACCGCCGGGATCCGCAACGAAGGCTTCAGGTCGACGATCATCGGAGCCAGCACCGCGATCAGCGCGATCACCACCAGGGAGACGAAGACCCGGGGATCGCCGGCAATCACCACCGCAACGTTGGTGAGCGGGGCCAGGGCCATCGGCCGAGCCTATAGAAATGCCCGGCAGATTCCTCTGATCATGCCGCCCGTGTCGGACTTTGCGCCGGGAGGGTTCGGCGTCAACACTGGAAGGTACCGTCCAAGGCGCTGAGGCTTCGGAGAAAGGGGCACCCCGGTGGAAATACGCAAAACGGGCAGGTCCGGGTTGGGGTTGTCGGTGGCCGGGTTGGGTTGCAACCAGTTCGGAAATACCCTCGACCGGGACGCCAGTGCCGCCGTGGTGCAACGAGCGGTGGAGGAAGGCATCACCCACTTCGACACCGCCGACAGCTATGGACGGGGAGCCTCCGAAGAGTTCCTCGGGGCAGCCTTGGGAGACCACCGCGATGAGGTGATGATTGCCACCAAGTTCTCCTCGGCGATGGGGGAGGGCCCGTATCAGCGGGGAGCGTCGCGTTCCTGGGTACTCCGGGCCTGTGAGGCGAGCCTGCGTCGGCTCGGCACCGACCACATCGATCTCTACTATCTGCACCGCCCTGACCCCTCCACCCCCGTGCAAGAGACACTGGGTGCGCTTGATGACCTCGTTCGCCAGGGCAAGGTCCGTTACATTGCCTGCTCGAACTTCGCCGGGTGGCAGATAGCCGACGCCGCGCATATCGCCCGCGAGTTCGGCACCGAGGGCTTTGTCGCCGATCAAGGAGAATGGAGTCTCCTTGCCCGCAAGGTGGAGTTTGAGGTCGTTCCGGCCTGCCTTCATTTCGAGCTCGGGTTCGTGCCGTACTTCCCGCTGGCGGCCGGCCTCCTCACGGGGAAGTACCGGTCCGGGCAACCACTTCCTCCCGAAGGTCGGCTGACCCGCAGTGCCGACTCGCCTTTCTATGCCCGCCTCCTTTCCGAACAGAATCTGCAAGTGGTGGAGAAGTTGTCCACATGGGCGCAGGAAAGGGACAAGTCGATAGGGGAACTCGCCCTGTCATGGCTGGCCGGAAAGCCTGGGGTGACCAGCGTCATCGTCGGGGCCACCCGGCCCGATCAGGTCACCACCAACGTCGCGGCGATGGGTTGGCGATTGTCAGAAGACGAATATGCATCCGTGGACAAGCTGTTGCGGGATTCGCCATCGGCTTGAGACCCAGCAGTCCCAGCAGTCCGCAGCAGTCAGATTCCTGTGTCCGCTACCACCCGACCGTCCTTGATGGCGTCGACCAACGCCCGGTGGTCGATCTCGTTCTGATCCGCATAGGCGACGGCGAAGTCGGCCAAGGCCCGGTCGAAGCCCGAGTTGGCGCCGAGGTAAGCCGCCAGGGTGATGGCGTCACCCGAACGAGCGTGGGCCCGGGCGAGCGTCCACGCGCACATTCCGGCATACACACCCAGCAGTTCGGGGTCCATCGTGTCGACATCCGCCGAGGCCTTCCAGTCCCAGAGCTGGCGGACATAGAAGTCCCGGGTGACACCGTCGGGCGCCGGGCTGCGCTGCCATCCGAGGAATATGTCGCTGGCGGCCTGCATGAGCCGCTGGCCTTCGACCACCCGCTGGCCGTGGTTGGTGGCGGTGCTCTTGGTGGTGAACCGCTCCAGGACCGAGGCCTCGGCTTCCTTGATCTGGAGAATCAGCGGATCGTCGTTGTCCCTTCCGACGAAGAGGGCAAGCCAACAACGGGTGCCGACCGAGCCCACGCCGACCACCTTTCGGGCCGTGGCCACGTAGCGGAAGGTGTTGAGCAGGGCTCTCCGGTCGGACGAGATGGTTCTTCGATAGGAGACGAGGGCGGCGCGCAAGTTGGCCTCGAGGGTCGTCGCCTGCCCGGCTTCGTGGAAGACGTCATCGATGGGAACCAGGAGCGGCGGATCGCTCCGGAACTCAGGCTGGCCATCTACCACTTGGGTCAGCTTGTTCCGGGCTTTCAGGCGGTCCTTGGAGCCGGCTTTGGCGGCTGCCGTTTGCAGGCTGGCCAGAGTCGCTTCGCCGGCCTCCTTGCCCCAGATGGCGACGATGGCGGGTGCGTCCAGCTTGACATACCAGATGTCGAGCCTGGGCAGCCGCGAGAAGCCGCGGACCGTTTCGCGATAGGTGCGCACCGCCTGGAGGACGATCGACCGGTTGGTGGCGGGGTCGAAGCCGCGTCCCCGGCCGGCAACCTCTAGGCTGGCGGCCAGCCGCTTCACGTCCCACTCGAACGGACCGGGGTTGGTCTCGTCGAAGTCGTTGACGTCGAACACCAGATCGCGCTCGGGGGAGGCGAAGCCGCCGAAGTTGGAGAGATGGGCGTCACCGCACAGCTGCACGCGGACGCCGGTCCGGGCGACGGCGGCCAGGTCGGCGGCCATGGGAAGGGCGGCTCCCCGGAAATAAGCGAACGGCGAGGCGGCCATGCGGCCGTAGCGGATCGGGACCAGCTCCGGCACCCGGGTCGCGGCCTGCTCGGCCAACAGGGACAGCGGATCCAGCGTTCGCAGGGCAGAGGACCACTCGGCGTGGCTCGACCTCGGGCAAGCACTCCGGGCGGCCCTTCCGGCGGCGGCGCGCTGGGCGATGGTGACAAAGGTTTCGTTTCCGGTCCGCGTCGTCGCCATCCGTCGTCTCCTTTCGTGCGACTGCAACCTACGCCCGGCGTCTCGTACGGCGCTGGTTGGTGGCTTCGAGTCGAGCGAAGGAGGCTCCGCCTTCGATGGGCTCGGGTCATCCCCGGCGTTGCCTTCCGCCGGCCGGCGATGTTTGGAATACTGCGGGGTAAGGGCGCCAGAGCCGGACGTGAGGGGGTCGATGTGCCGCTGGCTGGCAGGAACTCACCGATGATCGGCCCGCCGATTCTTGACCCGTTGATCCAGTAGAGTTTGTCATCGTCGCCCGTGCGCGGTTCGCAAAACCATGAGCCCCACGGCACCGTTCGCGGCCGGCTCGGTTTCTCTCCGGCTGTACCCGCATAACGACCTCGATGCCGGTGGCATCGGGCGCGAGCTCTGCGACCAAGCGGTGCTGGGTCTTTCTGGTGGGTTCGACGGGATCATGACGAGTGAGCACCACGGCGGGTTCGCCGGCTACCTCCCAAATCCTCTCCAGATGTGCTCGTTCATCCTCGAGGAGAACGAGACAGGGTGGGCCGCTCCTTGCCCGCTGCTGTTGCCGTTACGTCCAGTTGCCCAGGTGGCCGAAGAGATTGCCTGGCTCGATTCCCGTCATCCCGGCCGAGTGGGCCTGGGCGTGGCTGCCGGGGCGTTGCCGCTCGATTTCGAGGCCATGGGGGTCCGATTCGAGGACGCGGCGTCCTTGTTCAAGACGAGGCTTCCCCAAATCGTCGACATGCTGCGGGGTCGGAATCTTGGGGTTCTGAAGGGAGACCCGGCGCTACAGCGTTGTTCGGGGTCACCGATTCCGGTGCTGAGCGCGGCGGCGTCGATGGCGGCGGCGAGCCGGGCTGCCGAGTGCGGAGCCGGCATTCTGACTGAGGGCATGTCGAGCGTGGAGCGGCTGAGGTCGTTCTGTGACGCCTACGACGTGGCGGGGGGCACGGGACCGAAAGTCATGATCCGTCGGGTATGGATCGGCGAGCCGAAGCCTGAACTGGTGGCTCAGCAGCGAGCCGTCTACCAGAGCTATGCGAGTGGCGGCCGCCTACCGACCGAGGACGAGACAATCGTGACCACCGACCCCGCCGAAATGGCTGAACGGCTGATGGCCAGCTGCCTGGGAGCCGGAGCCGACTCCATCAATCTCCGGTTTCACCTCCCGGGGATCAGCCCCGCGGAAGCCCGCCAGCAGATCGCGATGCTGACCGAGAGCGTTCTCCCTGGCCTGCGGAGACTGATGGCGGAAAGGGAGAGTGCCTCGTGGTAAAGCGTCACCTCCCCCCGACGGTCCGAAGTTAGGCAGAAAGGCTCGTGCTCCGAGACACGTTCTGGTCGAGGTCCGTCCGTTGGACGGCGGTCGGCCTGGCCGGAGCCGCGCTGGCGCTCACCGCCTGCACCGGACCTCCTGCTTCGAGTGGCTCGACGAAGACCTCTGCAGTCTCCGCCGGGTCCCGATCATCTGGTTGCGGGCCCCGAATGCCCACTGGAGCCGTTTCCCCCGGCACCACCCAGAACCGAACGCTGAGCGTCGGGACGGTCGCCGGCTCCTACTGGCTCACCGTGCCCCGCTCGTACCGACCGGGAAACCCGATGCCATTGATCCTCCTGTTTTACGGGTTCGGGTCGGACCCGTTGCAGTTCTCCGCCCTGACCAACCTTCCCTCGAAAGCATCGTCGGCCGGTTACCTGGTGGCCGTACCCCAGGCCCAAAGCTCCGAATGGCAGTTCGGCGGGCTGGGCACTGATGGCACATTCGTAAACGGACTGCTGCAGGAGATCGGCAGCACCTACTGCGTCGATCAACGAAGGGTATTCGCGGCCGGCTTCTCCGCCGGGGCTGCCTTCACCATCGCCTACACCTGCACTCATCAAGGCCAGATCGCCGCGATCGCCACGGTGGCCGTGGAGTTCCAGTTGGGTTGCACACGCCCGATCTCCATCCTGGCCTTTCACGGCACCGAAGATCCTCTCGTGCCCTACCAGAATGGCGCTGTCGGCCTGTCCCTGCCCGGGGTCAAGGTCCGGGGCACCGAGCTCAATATGGGCGACTGGGCCCATCTCGACCACTGCCAATCGACCCCGAAGCAGACCCGGGTCGGTTTCCAGGTCGTCCGCCAGCAATGGTCGGGGTGCCTTGACAGCACATCGGTCGAGCTCTATTCCGTCCTCGGGGGAGGCCACTCCTGGCCCGGAGCCGACCCCAAGGCTTCCGTCGGACTCACGACCGAGGAGATCAGTGCCACCACCCTGGCTCTGGCGTTCTTTGGTCGTTCGTGACGAGCGACGCTGAGATCCATTTGACCGACATCCCTTTGAGCTGCGGCGATAGGCTCGGGATATGGAGCGATCCCTCGAAGGTTGGTGTACGGACCCCTACGCGAGACACCAGGCTCGGTGGATCTCGGTCGGCAGGGCGACTGCACTAGTCCGGGACGGCGAGATCGATGGTAACGACCCTCCTCCGGACGAGCCGTTTGTTGCTGCGCCCATCCCTCTTGAAGCCGACGGAGCCACCGACGGTGACGATCTCCGTCGGGCCGACGACGGCGAGGACCCCAAGAAGGCTTTGTTTCGGCAGATGATGACCGATAACGCCGAATTCGGTCCGTCCTGATCGAGGCACGATCAGAAATTTCCGGCAAGAAGTACGCCCGGCTCTGGTCGCACCCCCACCTGACTCGCGTTGGATGAAGGAGGCTTGGTGGCTGGGAAAGCGGAGCTGCCTCCGGTAGCTGAGATGCTCCAATGGATCGAAGAAGTGGTGGCGCAGGGGATCCGCCGGCCGGGCTATCCCGCCGACCAGTGGGCCGAGGAGTTCATCTTTCAAAAATTCGAGTCCCTCGGCCTTGAGTCAGTGCGATTCGAACCGGTGGATTCTTCCTTCTGGAAGGACCGCTACGCCGAACTGTCGGTCGAGGCAGATCCGAATGCGGTGGCGATCGAGTGTTTCCCGGTCCCGCTGTCCGAACCCACCCGGACCGAGGGCCCACTCGCTCTCTGGGATCCGGCCGACCCCAGTGCCGTTGCCGGCAAGCTCGCGGTCTACGACCTCCGGTTCGGTTCCCTCCCGGACGAGTTCCCCGTTCTCTCCCGGAGACCTTCAGGAAACTGTCGGTCCCGGTCACCCGACGCCTTGGTCGAGGCCGGATGGGCATTCGACCCCGACCACACCTTCGTCGATGGGCGACACCGCCTCCCCTTTGCCCCCGAGTTACAGGACACCATGGAGCCGGCCATCGCCGCGGGGGCGATCGGGTTCGTCGGGGTGCTGCGCGGGTACCCAAGCGGCGGCTCGGAGTATTACGTGCCCTACGACGGCAGGTTCCGGCCGATCCCCGGCGTCTATGTATCCGAGCGCAATGGGGACCGCATCCTCGCGTTGCTCGAGAACGGCCCGGCCGAGGCAAGCCTGGAGGTGGTGGCCGAGCGACGGTCGACGACGACACGGAACGTCGTGGCTGAGCTGCCGGGAGCGGACGACGAGTGGGTCATCATCGGCACCCATCACGATGCGCCGTGGGCTTCGGCGGTGGAAGACGGCACCGGGATCGCGATGGTCTTGGCCCAGGCGGCAGCGTGGGCGGCTGTACCCGAGTCGGAGCGTCCGCATCGCCTGGTCTTCGTTGCAACTGCGGCCCACATGTCCCATGGTGCGGGCACCCGCGCCTTCATCGACCGCCATCGGGCGATGTTGGAACACACGGTGCTCGAGGTTCACCTCGAGCATGCCGCGCTCGACAGTCCGCCCGAGGGGCAGGGGCTCGAGGTGGCGAGCATGCGCGTGACGCCGCGTTGGTGGTTCACCACTGAGAATCCTGTGCTCGAGCAAATCGTCTGGGACGCCATCGTGGAGCACCACCTCGACCGGTCTCTCGTTTTGACCCCGGACGCGCTGGCACCGTTCCCGACTACTGACGGCGGCTTTTTCCATCTAGAAGGCGTGCCGTTGGTCAATTACCTGACGGCGCCGTGGTACCTCTTCGACCCAGCCGACACCTTGGACAAAGTGGATCACGCCTCCCTTTCCAAAGTGGGTCGTGCCGCACACGACATCGTGCGGGCAACGGCCGGGATTACTGCCAAGCAGATGCGCACCTGACCACCGGCTACGGGAGGCTCCGGGGATGCGAGTTGCTGCGGGCTTGCTGCCACAGCCTTCGAGTCATGGAGCGCTGCTTCTTCCCACTGGAGGTCTTAGGGATCTCTCGGGGCTTGACCAGGAGCACGTCGGCGACATGCACTTCAAACTCGCGCAGCACCGCGGAGCGAATGGCTCCGACTATCGGTGCCTCGTCCGGTTGGCCATCGACCTCGACGACGATGACGAGTGCTTCGGTGCCACCGTCGTCGATTGAGAAGGCGGCAGTGCCGCCATTGCGGGCGGCTCCGTGGGCGAGCTCGGCGGTCAGCTCGACATCGTGCGGATGGATGTTGCGTCCGTGGATCACGATGAGGTCTTTGGCGCGACCGCAGATGACGATTTGATCGTCATGGACGAACGCCAGGTCACCGGTGCGGAGATATGGGCGGTCGTCTTCTCCGGGGATGACGGCGCCGAACACTTCCGGGGTGCTCTCGGGTCGGGACCAGTAGCCAGGGCTCACACTGGGACCGCTTAGCCACAGCTCGCCCACCTGACCGCTGCCGAGGACCTCGGTCCCCACCGGATCCACGATCCTGACCTCGTAGCCAGGTCCGACCACGCCATCGCAGACCAACGGGCGCGCTCCCGGAGAACCCTCGTCGACGAAGCGCACCTCGTTGTGTTCGAGGGCGGCACTTTCGACCCACAAGACCGCGTTGGCGTTCTCCGCCGTGGCGGTCGAGACGAGGACCGTCGCCTCGGCCAAGCCATAGGCGGGCCTGTGTGCCTCGGGTGGCAACCCGGCCGGCGCGAAGGCTTCGACGAACCGGTCCGCCGTTATTTTGCGGACCTGCTCCGCGCCGTTGACCAAGCAGCGCACCTTGGAGAGATCGAGTTCGGCACGGTCTTGCGGCGTAGAGCGATCGACGCACAGGTCGTAGCCGAAGTTGGGCGAGAACCCGTGCGTGCCACCCCAGTCGGAGAGGGCGCGCATCCACGCCATCGGCCGGCGGACGAACTCGCCGGGCGGCATGAGCACCGACGTGATACCGAAGGCAATCGCCGGCAGCGCGCCCATGACCAAACCCATATCGTGAGTAAGCGGGCACCACGAGACAATGATCGAGTCGTCTTGGAAGTCAAGCAGATGATGGATGACGTCCAGGTTGGCCATCAAATTTTCGTGGGTGACAACGACGCCGCGGGGCTCGCTGGTCGACCCGGACGTGTACTGCAGGTAAGCAATCCGCCGATCGCCCACCGGATCGGTTGCCGAAGCGGCCTTGGCGTTCGTGGCAACGATGGGCACCTGACCGGCGCCGAGCAATTCGAGCACCGATCGTTCGGCGTCGCCCGGTGGCGGGCCGGCCACGACAGCGGTGGCGCCGGAGTTGGCGCGGACCGGCTCAACGCGCGTCTCGAGGTGCTCGACGCGGCGCGGGAAGGCAACCGGAGCGGCGATGACTCCCGCCCAAAGGCAGCCCATCAATCCGATCAGGAAGTCGATGGGTGGCGCGGCGATGAGCAGAGCGACTTCGTCGCGTTTGACGCCAGCGGCGGTGAGCGATCCCGCCACGACAGCCGCCCGATCGCGCAACTGGGCGGCGGTGAGCCGAGCCGATTCATTGGTGCCGTCCATCAACTCGACGTATAGGAGGCGATCTGGAGAGCGTTCCGCGGCGTCGACGAGGCGATCGACGACATCACCGCGTTCGTCTGAACGGCCCGAGTTCGTCCCAAATTGTCGGTTCACGGAGACCCCCAACTCTTCCTGGCCGCCCTCGCCCCACTCTCGAGCCAGTCCCCGCAGGTTGTTGGGACCCCTGTCGGAACCAACAACCTGAGAGTACCATTCAGCGTCATGTCGACGATTTCCGTTGATCCCCAACCCGGCGCATTCCGCCTCCCCGGCTACCCCATTTCGGTCGGGCCGTTCACCCATGTGGCGGAGGAGCGGGACAGATTGGCGTCGCTCCGTTGGCGTCATCTCGAGGTCCGCCAGCTGGGTTCGACCATCGGAGGCGAGATCTCCGGTGTCGACCTGTCGACGGATCTCCCTGACGAGGTCATCGTGGAGATCCGCCAGGCCCTCCATGACTACAAGGTCATCTTCTTCCGTGACCAGCCGCTGACCCCACTGCAGCACGTGGCGTTCGCCAGGCGATTCGGGGAGCTCGAGACCCATCCCTTTCTTCCATCCAATACCGGCCAGCCCGAGCTGGTCCGGTTTGAGAAGACTGCGGAAGTCAGCGGCTATGAGAACTCCTGGCACCACGACGTCACGTGGCGGCAGTGCCCCTCGATGGGCGCGGTCCTTCATGCCGTCTCCGTTCCCGATGTGGGTGGCGACACTCTCTTCTCCGACATGTACGCCGCCTATGACGCGCTGGATGGTGAGACAAAGACAGCCATCGATCCGTTGCAAGCGGTCCACGATTTCACGCAGACGTTCGGGCACTCCATGACGAAAGAAAAGCGCCGGGAGGCACAGGCGAAATACCCGCCGGTACGCCACCCGGTGGTGTGCACCCACCCGGCGACGGGGAAGTCACATTTGTATGTCAACCGCCCATTCGTCAGCCATATTGAAGGGTCGGACCGGGACGCCAGCCTCGAACTCTTGGACAAGCTGTGCCGACAGGCGGACGCGCCTGAGCACCAATGCCGCTTCAGCTGGACGAAGGATTCGGTGGCGATCTGGGACAACCGGGCGGTACAGCACTACGCATCAAGCGACTACTGGCCACATCGCCGGACGATGGAACGTGCCTCCATCGTCGGAACTCAGCCCTTCCGTGGACGCTCCGAGAACCAGACGATGAACTCAGACGATTCGGAATCGGGGAGAGCCACCGAACCGTCAGTCAGCTGATACGAAGTCCGGGCGGCGGCTGCGTCCGGTTGAACTCCACGAGCAATTGGCCTCCTCCTTGGGATCTCAAGGCCGAGGCCAGGTGGGTCCGGGGTTCAAGCATCGCCCCAGACTCTGTAAAGAGTCAGGTGAGACCCTGTAAAGGATCAACCGAGGCCAACCCGGTCAAAGCTCAGCCGATTGAATCCATCTGAACTGGTGGGCCGTGCGAGTCTCGATCTCGCCACCTTGGGATTAAAAGTCCCCTGCTCTACCGGATGAGCTAACGGCCCACCGGGAAAACTACCTGGCCCGACTGCCCTCGGACGCAAGATTCAGGTTGCCGGCCCAGGCGATGGGCTGCGTCTCGTTCATTGCTCCGTAGCGGAATCTCGAGGCGACCGAGTTCCCTCAAGGGTCAACGTCGAAACGCCGATGACCTATCACTTAAGACCAATTTGTCGCCCGGGATGACACAAATTACGAAAGGTAACCGTGGCAGCCGAGTTTCCCTTCCATGGTTCAGACGCCCAACGGGGGCCTTTCGCCATTTGGCGACGAGATTGCGCTGTCCGTGGAGGATCCGTTGCCGGTCGTCGGATGGCATCGGCGACCTGCGGCTCCCGCGTGCCTCCCCACAGTCCGGGTGCCGTGGTGAGGAAGTCCGTCGTGTGGCTCTTGGTGGTGGTCATGGGCGTCATCGCCAGTGCGACAATCCAACTGGCGATTCCGAGCCGCGCGCAGGCAGGCATTGTCGAATCGCCCGCTGGCGCCGAACAGTTTTCCGGACGCGACGTGTACAACCCCGACGTGATGCCCAACCCCAACGGTTCGGGTTGGATCATGTGGTACGGCGGTTGGCAGACCCAACAGACGGACGATTCTGGGCAGGGGGACACCATTTACCAACGGACCGCCCCCGCTTACAACGGACCGTGGTCCGCTCCAACCACGGTGCTGGTTGCCGCGCAGGTTGCTCCGCAGATCACCGAGGTGAACCATCCCGCCGTAACTGTGGCCACCGTGGGAGGTTCGCGTCAATACACGATGTTCTTCACTGTTCTGGCCTGCCAGTCAGGATCAGCCGAATGCCAAAATACCCAACAGCTGGAGAGCCACGGACAAATTTGGTCAGCAACATCCCTCGACGGCATCAACTGGGGTTCGTTCCAGAGACTGACGGTCTCTGATCCGAATCAGTCCGGCGTCACCTCTCCGTGGAGCGTCGTCCAACCCTCGGGAGCGCAACAGTGGCTGGTCTACTACCACTCCGGTTGCTTGATCGGCGTCGCCAGCGTCGACGTCAACCGGAACGTGCTCAACGATTCGATCACCTACACCGGAGATGGAACCCAATGCATGGCCAGTCCCCACGTCGTCGAAGTGGGCAATACCTGGTACATGTTCGTGAATGTGCTCGAGCCAACCTATGGCGACTCCGTTCGGTTCGATATTTGGCAGATGAGCTCCAACTCCCCGACGGATTGGTCCCACTCCACGCCCTCGGTCGCCTTCCAGGTTGACGGAATCAATTCCTGTGCGTTGCTCGCACCCGACGTGGTGCCCGTGAATAGCAGCCGGTACTTGATCTATTACGGGAGAGTGGGGCTCGATGCCTCGGGCCGATGCAGTGATCTGACGCAGTCGCATTCGATCGAGCTGAGCTCCGGAGCGTTCCCCACCGATCCTCCCGGGTCCACGCCACGGACCACTGAGCCCTTAGGCATCGCGCAGGACTGTGTGAAGATGGCTGCGGGCTCGGTGGTGGGCATGTACAACACCCCCACTGACGCCGGTTACTGGATCGTGGACAACATGGGTCACGTGGACGCTTGTGGCGACGCCTCCGCCAGCTACGGCCAAATCGCGGGTCCCCTGACCGCACCAATTGTGGGAATGGCGGCGACGCCGGACGGGAAGGGCTACTGGCTGGTGGCCAGCGACGGCGGCATTTTCAATTTCGGGGATGCCGGATTCTTCGGATCAACCGGTGGACTGGCGTTGAACAAACCGATCGTGGGCATGGCGCCGACGCCCGATGGGAACGGCTACTGGCTGGTGGCCAGCGATGGCGGCATCTTCAGCTTCGGGGATGCCACCTTCCATGGCTCCACCGGCAGCATCACGTTGAACCGCCCGATTGTGGGCATGGCGGTCGACCCCGCCACCGGTGGCTACTGGATCGATGCCTCTGACGGCGGGATCTTCGCCTTCGACGCCCCGTTCTACGGCTCGATGGGCGGGCGACCGCTGAGCCAGCCGGTTGTGGGCATGGACGTGAATCTGGTCAACGACAGCTACTACCTGTTTGCGGCGGATGGGGGCGTCTTTGCCTTTGGGGCTCCCTTCTTGGGCTCGACCGGCAGCATCAGGCTGTCCCACCCCATCGTGGGGATGGAATCCGCCCCGTCGGGATACGGCTACCGGTTCGTCGCCAGCGATGGCGGGATCTTCTCGTTCGGTACGAGCATTTTCTACGGATCCGCCGCCTAGCGCTACGAGTTGGCACCGCGGTCCGATGTCGGCCGGATTGCCTGGCGGTCGGGAGCGGGTAGGAATTGAACCGTGCACGTGCTCGACAACCCGGTATGGCATGCGCTGACCGGTCCCCAGGGGGTCCTCGGCCGCACCACCGAGTTGGCCGGACGCTTCGACGAAGATTTGGCGCCGTTCGGCGCCTTGGCCGGCGGGCCGGACACCGACAGGGCCTGGGAAGATCTGGGCCGGTTGATCGGACCGGAGGGAACTGCGTCGCTCACCGGCGATCTACCCGCTCCGCCTCCGGGATGGACAGCCATCTCCGAGTTCGACGGGGTCCAGATGGTTCGAGATGGGGCGCCGGGCTTCCATGTTCGAGGCGACGCCACGCTTTCGGACCTCGGACAATCCTCGACGTATGGATCGGCGGAGAGAGTCGCACCCGTCCCGGTGCCACTCGGTGGCGATGATGTGCCGGAGATGGTGTCGCTGGCCGCCGCCGCCCAGCCGGGTCCGTTCGAGAAGAGGACCTTCGAGTTCGGGGGCTTTCGGGGTATCCGCATCGGCGGGCACCTGGTCGCCATGGCCGGTGTGCGACTTCGCCCGCCCGGATATACCGAAGTCAGCGCGGTGGCCACCCACCCCGAATTCCGACGCCTCGGCCTGGCCCGGCAACTGGTGGCGGCCGTGGTCGACACGATCGTCCAACGTGGCGACACACCGTTTCTGCACGCGTCGGCCGGCAACCCCGCCGCCATCCGCCTCTACGAATCGCTCGGATTTACGATCCGGCGTCCGATGCCGTTCGTGGTCTTCAAGGCACCGGGATAACCACCGCCGAGGGTTGGCCGCCCACGGTCACGACGGCCCCGAGCACGCCGCTGGCCAGGTTGAGGGACACCAGCGTCCCGTTCCCTCCGCACACCCAGGCGGTGCGCCCATTGTCGGAAAGGGCCAGGGCCTCGGCGGGGGTGCCGACCGCCAGGGGAGGGCGGGCATCCAGGTGGTCCAGATCGATGGGGGTCACACTGTCACCGCCACTCACATAGGCCATCGTCTGCGACTTCCAGAGAGCGATACCGGTGGGATTGCCGGCCACCGGGATGGCTTTGCCGGCGGCCATCCGAGACAGGTCGATGGGGGTCACTGCGCTGATTTCGAAGTCGGCCACCAACGCAGTGGAGTTGTCCGGCCCGATCACCACGTCATCGGGCTCGGATCCGGCCGGAACCGGGGCCAACGGCGTCAGAGCCGGTAGGGCAATGGGGGTGACGGTGCCGTCTTGGTAGTCGGCGACCAGGGCCATTTTTCCGTTGGGAGCGATGGCGATCGCCACCGGCTGGCGGCCTACGGGGATGGGGGAGCCCACTTTCATGGACGGAAGGGCCACCGGGGTGACGGTGTTGTCTCCGAAGTTGGCCACCAGCGCCAGCGATCCATCCGGTGTGAGGGCTACCGCATCGGGCTCGAGTCCGACGGCGGCCTGCCCAACCGCCTTCCCGGTCGAGACGGAGATGTCGCTCAGCCGGTTGATGCCCTTGTCGGCGACCAGCAGATCGGCACCGTCCGGGGTGGCGGCCATGGCCGCCGGGAGCGAGCCGGTGGTGATGGTGCCCAGCGACTCGGAAGTGGCGGTATCGACCAGGGCCAGGGTGTCCCCGGGGTCGGCCAACCCGGCCACGTTGGCGACGTACGCCACCGATCCGGCCGGTGCCCCCGAGGCCACCGACCCACCGCAGCCGGCCAGCGTCAGCCCGGCGCCGGCCATGACCAAGAGGGCCAGGAACCTCGGCGGCATCCGAAGCCGGGCGACCGACCGGACTGGTCGCGGCGCCCGGGAATGTTCGAGGCCGTCTGCCAGCTCCGCCACCCTCGTCACCCCCGGGCGCACGAGGCGCCCAACTCTCGGGCCGCATCCCGCCACCCGGGGAGGTCGGTCACCGGGAAGTAATCGCCGGTACCCGGATCCTGCTGGTACGCGACCGGTTCCGGCCGACCCCCGGCCAGGTCGGCCACGGCCGCCAACAGGGCGTCGATCTCCTCGCCGGAGGTGCCCAACCCGGCGCTGGCTCGCACCGCCCCGGGCACGTTGCGGTGGTCACCCCGGAGCACCTCGTTTCGGTAGGCATCGACGGCGACATCGTCCAAACCCAGCAACCGCACCACATAGGGATGGGCGCAGAAGCAACCGTGGCGCACCGCGATCCCGTACTCGGCGCTGAGCCGGGCCGCCACCCGGGCGTGGTGGACTCCGTCGATGGTGAAGGCGGCCACCGGCAGGGTGTCGACTCCGCTGTCCGCCGCCGGCCCGAGGAGGTGCACGCCGTCGATGCCGTCGAGTCCGTTTCGCAGCCGACCGACCAGGGCGTGTTCGTGGGCGGCGATCCGGTCCCAGCCGATGGCATCCAGCCCATCGATGGCGGCATGGAGCGCCACCGCCCCGATGACGTTGGGAGAGCCGGCCTCTTCCCGGTCGGGCGGAGCCGTCCACACCACTTCGTCCAACCCGACCAGGTCGACCGCCCCGCCGCCGGCCAGAAACGGATCACCGGTCTCGAAGGTGGACCGGGGTCCGATCAAGGCTCCCGATCCGAACGGGGCATAGAGCTTGTGTCCGCTGAAGGCGAGGTAATCGGCGGTGGAGGGGAGCGGCCGGTGGGGTGCCAGTTGGGCGGCGTCGACGGCCACCGGGATGCCGCGCCGGTGGGCGCTCTCGATGATGGTGGCGAGGGGCGGCAACCAACCGGTGACGTTCGATGCCCCAGTGACGGCCAGCAGCTTCGGCTTTGGCTCGGCGTCCAGCGCCGCCTCGACGTCCTCGACCGTGAAGGTGCCCTCCGTCGTGCATTCGACATAGCGGCGTTGGGCCACCCGCCCCCAGGGCAGCAGATTGGCGTGGTGCTCGACGACGGTGGTCACCACCACGTCGGCGGGAGAAAGCCGCAACCGGTAGGCCAGATGGTTGATCGCCTCGGTGGTGTTGCGGCACAGCACGGCCACGTCGTCGCCGTCGGGATCCCGCCCGGCGAATCCCAACACCGCCCGGCGGGCCTCCTCGTAGGCGGCGGTGGCCCGGCGGGAGCGGTAGCCGGCGCCGCGGTGGACGCTCGAATACCAGGGGATGAACTCGGACACCCGGGCGGCGGCCCCGGGCAGGGCCTGGGTCGAGGCGGCCTGGTCGAGCTCGATGGCCGGCCGGTCGGTTCCGTCGAGGCAGGGGACCAGCTGGCCGGTGCCGACGAGCTCGGTCAGAGGGTCGGCCGCCGACGGACTGGCGTCGGACGTCGGGGTGGGGCCGCTCACGGCCCTTACCCTACGGGTACGATCCCGGGGATGGATGCCGACCTCAACCCGACGGACACCCAGGTCGAGACCGAGGTGACCGAGGCCGGGGTGACCGATGCCGACATCGACGAGGTCGACGCCCTCCTCAACGAGGTCGAACAGTCACTGGCCCGGCTCGACGCCGGCACCTACGGGACGTGTGAGGAGTGCGGCGAACCCATCGACGACGCCCGGCTCGCCGAACTCCCCACCGCACGCAGGTGCGGCACCTGCCCGGCCTGACGACTCCTACTTCTTGGTCTCCCAGAAGATCTTGTCGATCTCCTTGATCTGGTCGAGCAGCCCCTCGCCCACCTTGGCGTCGGTGGTCTTCTTGGCCTCACCGGCCGTCTTGGTGGCCTTCCAGAACATGTCGTGGAGCTGCGGGTACTTCTCGAGGTGCTCGGGCTTGAAGTAGTCGGTCCACAGCACCCAGAGGTGGTGCTTCACGAGGTCGGCCCGCTCCTCCTTGATGATGACGGCCCGCGTCTTGAACACGTCGTCGCTCGACTCGTTGAACTTCTCCATGCACTCCTTCACCGACTCGGCCTCGATGCGGGCCTGGGCGGGGTCGTACACACCGCAGGGAAGGTCGCAGTGGGCGTGGGCCGTCACCGGTGCGGACAGATGGTCGACGGAGGTCAGCAGGCGGTCGACGATGCGCATGGGGCAGGGCTCCTTCGTTTCCGCAGAGTGGTTCGATGGGATTCCGGCCCACCTTATCCAGGTTGTCCTGATGGCGGCCCGGCCCGACTCTCCTACCCCGACGACGACCCGGGCAATCCTGGCCGGGTTGGCCGTCGCGCTCGCCGCCGCGGTGGCGCTGTCCAGAACGGTGCGCCGGGTGGAGGTGGAGGGTCGGTGGATGGAGCCTACCCTCCTTCCCGGTGACTGTCTGCTGGTGGTCCGGCCGGCACTCCGGAGCCTGGCGGCTTTGTTCGGAGGGGCACCCGGGGTGAAGCCCGGGGAAGTGGTGGCGGTGCGCGACCCCCGGCATCCAGGCAGGGTTCTGGTCAAGCGAGTGTCGTCGGTGGACAGCAACGCCGGCACCGTCGAAGTCCTCGGCGATGCCAGCCAGGCCAGCACCGACAGCCGGACGTTCGGCCCGGTCCCGATGTCGTCGGTGCTGGGCCGAGCCGTCTACCGCTACGCCCCGCCCGGGCGAACGGGCCGTGGCGCCCTGGGCTGCGGAGTACGATCGTCGGTAATGGCGAGTCTCCAGGCTGACCTCGGTCGTCTTCTCACCGACTCCTACCTCCGCGGTATCGAGTCGAAGTCGCTCGACGACGTCCGGGCCATGCGGGCCGAGTGCCAGGAGGCCGAGATGGCGGTGTCCTACCTCCGCCGCATGGCCCAGGGCCGTCTCGACATCGTCCACGCCTACCTGTCCGCCCGGCCGATCCGCGACGATGCCGGCGCCGAGCCCCCGGATCTGGCCTCGCTGGTCGAGGGGCTGCCGGCCATCATCGTCGGGCCCGGGCCGCCCGCAGGGCTCCGGTCGCCTGCTGTCGGAGATGTCTCCCGACCTCGAGGAGTCCGACCTCACCGAGGAGCTCGACGCCGTGCTGAGCGCCGACCACACCGGCCGTCTGGCGAACTGAGCCAGGAGCAGCTCCGTTCGATGGCCGACGAGCTCGACGACATCGAACACCGCATCTCCGACGAGCGCCGGGCCCTGCACGAGCGCATCGACACCCTCCAGGCGGAGATCGTGAGCCGGTACAAGACCGGCGAGGCCTCGGTCGACGGCCTGCTGGCCTGATCGTGGCAGAAGGACTCCCATGTCGAAGGATCCCGGGTGTGCAAGCAACTCCCCGAGCGCTGGGACGACCTCGGTGCGTTCATCCGCGAGCAGCGGTCGACGGCCCGGCTGTCGCTGCGGCGGCTGTCGGAGCTGGCGGGGATCTCCAATCCCTACCTGAGCCAGATCGAGCGGGGCCTGCGCCGACCGTCGGCGGAGATCCTCCAGCAGATCGCCAAGGCCCTGCGCATCTCGGCCGAGACCCTCTACGTCCAGGCCGGCATCCTCGAGCCCGGCACGGGGGAGACCGACCTGGCCCGCGAGATCCTCGCCGACGCCCACCTCAACGAGGAGCAGAAGCAGGCGCTCATCCGGATCTACCTGTCCTTCCGGCACGAGAACGAGGACAGCGCCGAGGCGGCGACGGCGGCGAGCCGGGGCCGGGGCCGAGGTCGTGGCCGCGACCGGCCGGGCTGAGCCGGACATCGCGAGGCGCAGCCCGGGCGGGGATCGGCCCGGCCGGGGCACCGGCCCGGCCGGCGATCGGGCCGAGAGCCGTGGCCGGGCCGCAGCCGGCGGCCGGGGCGGGCGGGCCGGCCGACGGGCCGCCCAGCGGGGGTCTGCCGCCGGCTGATCCGCCAACCGGGCGCCTGGCGCCGAGGCCGGAGTGCCGCACGGATCGGGTCGTCCCGGTAGGCTCGGCGCCGTGGTGCGTCGCCTCTCCGTGCTCTCCCTGCACACCTCGCCGCTGGCCCAACCCGGGACCGGCGACGGCGGGGGCATGAACGTCTACGTGCGCGAGCTGTCGAGCGCCCTGGCCCGGGCCGGGGTGGAGTGCGACGTCTACACCCGGGCCTGGTCGGACGATCCTGCCGGCCACGGTGACGGTGGAGCCGGGGTTCCGGGTCCACCACGTGCCGGCCGGCCCGCTGGGCCCCGATGGCCAAGGAGGAGCTGCCCGCGGTGGTCGACGAGTTCACCGACAACGTCCTGTCGCTCATGACCTCGGGTGCGGGGGTCGACCCCCTCGTGCACGAGGAGACCGGCTTCGACGCCGTGCACGCCAACTACTGGCTGTCGGGCATCGCCGGGCACCGCATCAAGCACGAGCTCGACCTCCCCCTGGTGTCGACCTTCCACACCCTGGCCCGGGTGAAGGCCGAGGCCAGCCCCGAGGAGGTGTCGAGCGACGAGCCCCACCGGCGGGCCGAGGCCGAGGCCGCCATCATGCGCTGCTCGGAGGTCGTGCTGGCGTCGTGCTCGGTCGAGGCCGCGCAGCTGGCGCAGCTCTACGACAGTGACCCGGCCCGCATCCGCGTCGTGGCGCCCGGCGTCGACCACGCCTTCTTCGGTCCCGGCCACCGGCCCCAGGCGCGCCGGGCGCTCGGCCTGCCCGCGGACGGCGCCGCTGCTGCTGTTCGTGGGCCGGATCCAACCCCTGAAGGGGGCCGACGTGGCCGTGCGGGCCTTGGCGGCGCTGACGCGGACCAGCCCGACGCCCGCTGCTCATCGTGGGTGGCCCGAGCGGACCCCGGGGCGAAGAGCACCTGGCCGCATGCAGAAGCTCGTCGACGAGCTCGGGCTGGCCGAACGGGTGCGCTTCGTGGCACCGCAGCCCCACGAGCTGCTCTCGACCTACTACCGCGCCGCCGACGTCTGTCGTCGTGCCCAGCCGCTCCGAGTCCTTCGGCCTGGTCGCCCTCGAAGCGGCCGCCTGCGGGACCCCGGTCGTGGCCGCGGCCGTGGGCGGGCTCACCACCCTGGTCGACCACGGGCGCACCGGCTATCTGGTCGACGACCCTCGACGCCGGAGGCCTTCGCCGCGGCGGTCTCGGCAGATCCTGGCCGACCCGCTGCTGGCCGAGCGCCTGGCCACCGCGGCGGTGGTCCGGGCCCGCCGCTACACCTGGGCGCGGGCCGCCTCCCTGCTGCGTGACACCTACGAGGAGCTCACCGCCGAGCGCCTCGTCGAGTGCTCGCTGACGGTGCCGGCGCTGTCGGTGCCGGCGCTGTCGGTGCCGGCGGTCTCGGTGCCGGTTTCGACCCTCGGGCCATGACCCCGGCCGCCGATCGGTGGGGCGGCATCCTGAGCGAGGCCGAGCGCCAGGCGGTGTGCGCGGTGATCGACGCCTGGGCCGAGCGGGAGTTGGCCGACCAGACCAGTGCCCTGGTGGCCGCCGAGCGCCAGGAGGGCGGGGATCCGGTGACCGGTGCCGCCCGCTGGTACCTGCGGATGCGCGGCGATGAAAAGGAGTTCGTGACCGTCTGGCTCACCCTGCGCCAGCGCACTTTGCATCACGAGGCCCAGTTCATGCCGGCTCCCGAGACCAACGTGGAGGCCACCTGGGAGTACCTGCTCAAGCGCAATGCCGACCTGTTGGGGATGAGTTTCGCCCTCGGCCCCGAGGAGGCCATTTACCTGGTGGGCCGGGTGCCGGTCGAGCGGGTCGACGACGAGGAGTTGGACCGGGTGATGGGGGCGTCGCTGGCCTATACCGACGAGTGCTTCCCGACCGCCATGCTCCTCGGTTATGAGGGCATGTACCGGCGCCGGCCGCGGGCGGCTCGGAGCTGATCGATTGGCCTGGGGTTCCAGCCGGCAAGCGGGCGGCCTCCGGGCGCCAAGCGAGCCGCACTCAGCTGAAGGAATTGGAAGTTACGCCTGACGCCAGGGCCGATTACCCTCTATCGGCCCGCTGCTAGCGTCTGCGCATCGCACCGAAACTTCTGCTCGTGGGTGGCGGCAAGATGGGTTCCGCCCTGCTCACAGGCCTGCTGGCCGGCGGATGGGCCCAGATCGACGAACTGGTGGTTGCCGATCCCGACCCGCTTCAGCGCCAACGCCTGGTCGGCGCCCACCCGGGGCTCTCGGTGGTGGACACCCCGGTGGCCGCCGATGACGCCCTGCTGGCCGTGAAGCCGGAAGCCGCTGAAGGGGTGTGCCGCACCCTGGCCGGGTTCGGGATCAACCGGGTCCTGTCGGTGGTGGCCGGGTTGCCATCGGCAGCGCCTCGAGGCCGCCCTCAACCCGGGAGCGGTGGTGGTGCGGGCCATGCCCAACACCCCGGCGCTGATCGGCGCCGGGGTGGCCGGGATGTCCGGCGGCAGCCACGCCACCTCGAAGGATCTCGACTGGGCGGAGGGGATCCTCGCGTCGGTGGGAACCGTGGTGCGCCTCCCCGAACGCCAACTCGACGCCGTCACCGGAGTCTCGGGCTCCGGGCCGGCCTACATCTTTCTGGTCGCCGAGGCGATGATCGAAGCCGGAGTGGCGGCCGGGCTCCCCCGGGACGTGAGCCACAAGCTGGTGGTCGGCACGTTCTTGGGGTCGGCCCGCATGCTGAGCGAGACCGGAGATGATCCGGCCGAACTCCGGGCAGCGGTGACTTCCCCGGGAGGGACGACGGCGGCGGGGTTGCGCACCCTGGAGTTCAAGGCGGTGCGGTCGGCGTTCATCGAAGCGGTAGCGGCGGCGGTGGAGCGCTCCCGACAACTGGGCCGGTGACCGCCAGACGCCCGACCGGGGCACGGTTTTTGGCCATCGGGATCACCCTGGCGATGGCGGCCGGGTTGGCGGCCTGCGGCGGATCGGCCAAGGCCACCCCCACCACCACGACCGCGGCACCGACCACCACCCTGGCCCCGGCCCAGGCCGCTGCCCTCAAGCCGTTGCTGCTGACCACTTCCGACTTCCCGACCGGATGGGCCCAGGACACCGCCAAGAACGCCGCCGGCACCCAGGGGACGCCGACCTGTGTGGCCGACCTGGTGCTGCTCAAGGGATCGGCGGCCAGCGCCAGCGTGGTCTTCGCGAGTCCGGGGCAGAACCCGACGGCGGTGATCCAAACCGCGGGCATGTTCGCCCCCGGCAAGGCGACCGCGTCGGTCAAGTCGCTCAAATCGACCTTCGAGTCGTGCAACGGTGGCACCCTGCAATCCGGCAGCGTGACGGCCAGCCTCAAGATCAAGCCGATCCCCGGGGTTTCGACCGGCGATGCCGGCTTTGTCGAACAGATGATCCTGACTGAGGGCAATGAGTCCAGCTACCTGGATGTTCTCTACGCCGTCAAGGGATCCAACGCGGTCTTCATCGGCTGGTCGACGACCTCCGCCGCCACCACCTTCTTCGCCCAGCTGGCGCCCAAGGCGATCGCGAAGATCTGAGGACGCTCGGCCGGAACCGACCTCCGGCCCTTCCGATCAGGAGCCCTGTGGCCGTCCGTCGCTCCCGCCGTCCCTGGCACCGCCCAAATTCTCACTTTCCCCAGGAGTCACAGTGGCGTACAGTCGCCACAAGCGGAGGAAGGTGCATCACCGATGGAAGACCATGCGACAGCGCGGTTCCTGACCGTCACTGAGGTGGCGTCCACGCTTCGGGTATCCAATATGACCGTGTACCGGCTCATCAACACGGGCGCGCTGGCCGCGGTTCGGATCGGCAAGTCGTTCCGGATTCGTGAGGACGACCTCAACCGATACCTGACCCAGCAGTACACCAAGGCCGGCTGAGGCCGGCTGAGGCCTCAGAGGCCCCTGGTCCAATGACGGGGCCCGCCCTGGCGCCGGCCGTCTATTTCCTGTCCGACTACGGGACCGCTGACGAGTTCGCCGGTGTGGTCCGGGCTGTCCTCCAGGTGGGGGCGCCCGGGGTCCCGGTGATCGATCTCTCCCATCACGTACCTCACTTCGATGTCGCCGCCGGGGCCGCCACGCTTCTCCGTGCCGCGCCCTACCTGGGCCCCGGGGCCGTCCTGGCGGTGGTCGACCCGGGAGTGGGAACCGCTCGCCGGGGGGTGGCCATCCGGGTGGGTGGTCAAGCCGCCGACACCGGGCCGGCGTGGTGGGTCGGTCCCGACAACGGCCTGCTGGTTCCCGCCGTCGAGTCCTTGGGCGGTGCCGCCGCGGTCTATGTCCTCGACACCGAGTCGGGCGCCACCTTCGATGGCCGCGATGTGTTCGGACCCGCGACCGCCCGCCTGGTAGCCGAGGACGACCCGGCATCGTTGGGTGCGGAAGTGGACCCGGCGTCGCTGGTCCGTCTTCCCGACCTTCCCCCCGACCACTTCGAAGGAGCGGTCCTGGTCACGTCGGTGACCCACATCGACAGCTTCGGCAACACCCAGTTCCAGGCCGGGCCGGACGATCTCGACCGGTTGGAGGTAAAGCTCGGCTCGCGGGTGGAGGTCGAGCTGGCATCGGGTCAGACGCTGGATGCCAAACGGGTCGAGGCATTCGGTGACCTCGGTCGAGGGGAGTTCGGCATGTTGGTCGACGGCAACGGCTACCTGGCGCTGGTGCTCGATCGTTCGTCGGCCGCCGATCACCTCGGGCTCGACGGAACCCTCCACCCGGTGCGGCTCCGGCGTTCGGGCTGACGTTTGGCTAGTCTCAACTTTGGGCCGGGGTCCGCGTGAATTCCCTGCCCAGTGGCCTTCGATGGCCGGAGATTCCTTGAACAGTTCGACTCCCTCGGACGTAGTCCCAGGGAAGCTATGGAGCGAGGTCCACGAATGGAATTCATGTCACAGCTGCAGGCTCCCAAAGGAACCGGCCTGAAAAGAACCAGCCTGAAAAAGCGGACCGTGTTGGGATTGGCGTCGGTCGCCTTTGCCCTCGGCCTCGCCGCCTGTAGCTCGTCCCCGTCCAACAGCTCGAATTCCACCACTACGTCGACCAGCGCTACCACGACCACGTCGTCCTCGAACACCGGCGGCGGGGCCGGCACGACGACAACTACCCAGTGCACGATCCCGCAGAACAACGGCGGCGACCACGACGCCGACAACAACGGTGGGCCCAGCGACGGGGATGGGTGCCAGTAGTGACCACGGTCTCGACGACGGACTCGAACCCGGCGTCGGCTTCCGGAGGGACCGGACTCGTGGCCTGGGTGCGCAGCACCCTCGTCCTTGGCCCGCCTCGGTCGTCACCGGTCGGGTTTCGCGCTTTCGTCATCGGGACCATGGTGTTGGGGGCGGCGACGATCGTGGCAACCGGTGCGATTCACCTGCATCTGTGGATGACCGGGTACAAGTACGTTCACGTTGCGAACATCAACTACCTCTTCTTGATCCAGGCCATCTCCGGGTTCGTGCTCGGTCCGGTGATCGTCCTGTTCCGCCGCATCTTCGTGGTGGTCGCCGGCGCCGCCTTCATGGCCTCGAGCGTCGGTGGCCTGGTCTTGAGCGCCACGGTTGGACTCTTTGGCTTCCATGACAGCTTGAGCGTTCCCTGGGCCACCCGGTCACTCGTCGTGGAGATCGTCGGGTTCGTACTGCTGGTGGCGTCTGGCCTGGCATTGGTAGCTCGGCGCTGACCGCGAAGGGGCTCTCACTGGTCCTGGGCGCGGCCATCATCCTGACCGCCTGCGGCGCCAGCCGCGCTTCACCGGCCGTCGACGCGTTCGGGCTCCCGATCGGTCAGCCGCTCACCCGTGCCGAGTTGGCCGCGCACAGCGAGTCACACCTCTACTACCCCGGCTCGAAAGTTGTGCGTCTGGTGGGTTCGAACCAGATTGCGAAAACGTTTGAACCCGAGCCCGATCCCGCCTATGCGGGAGCCATCCTGACCGCAACCGCGACCGCGGCCCAGCTGTATGCCTTCTACGACCAGCAGCTCCGCGCCAAGGGCTTCTACACCGAGCCCGATTACCACCTCTCGAGTGAGGTATCGGGGCGGACATGGGAAATCGATCAGCGGGTGCAGGTCCAGGTCGGGATCTTCGATCCGGCATTGCTGGAGGAAGATGAGAACATCGCCACCTCGCCGGGGCCCGGGGGACTCGTCTACGAGGTGATCCTGGTCGGCTATCCCAAGCATCCCGCCGACGATTCGCCGCAGAACGCCTCGACAGATCCCTCCGATCCTCACTGACCGTCCCCCGCCGCCGACGTGGAGTGACCGCGGCGGATCGAATCGGCATCCGCTGACCCCTGGGGCTACCTCGTCGGTGGCCGTGGGGCTGATGCACGATCATCCGCCCCATGGCCACCGAGGCTGGCGTCTCGCTCGGCCAGTGCCTTCAGATTCAGCAGCTGTCGGCGCATCATGACCAGGTCGCCGGCCGGAAGCAGGGTACGCATCGCCGGACCCAGCAACCCCGGCGGCCAGCCGACCGCCAGCTTCACCACCAGACGGCAGGTGCCGTTGGTGGCAGCCACGCCACCATCGGTCGGCACCGCCCGGTAGGTGATCGCCACCCGACCGAACAGCCACGAATCCGTAGCGAAGGTGATCGAACGTCCCTCCTCGAATGAGGCCAGCCGGAATATCGTCGCCACCGACTGTCCGACCTCGAGGCGGTCGAGCCCGGGAGTCAGCTGGCGGGGGCTCTGCCGGCCCAAATTGTCGATCCAGTCGTAGCTGTACGGCGCCCGGCGGAGCTGGCACAACCAGCGGAACACCAGGTCGGCCGGGGCGGAGACATCCACGGCCCGGAAGAGAACCCGGTCCGGGCGCTCGATGAGGGCGTCGCACGGGTAGGTGGCGTCGCGCTCCTCGGCCGTCGAACCCCAACCGTCGATGTCGATCGGCCAGTTCACCGCGTTCACGGTAGCTGTCCAGGACTGAACGCCAGGACTGAACGCCAGCACTGACGCCACCGATGATTGGCGACGGGAGGAGGACGCTCAGCTACCGGTGGCGCCGGCGGGCACCCGCGCCGCGACGGCCGCCACCGCGCTCAGGTGGCGCACGGCCTGGCGGTAGGAACCGACCAGGCTGTCCTCGCAGTATCCGAAGTCGCTCTCGATGCAAAATGCCCGGATGATGGGTTGGGCGCGCCTCAGATTGGGTCTGGGCATCGTCGGGAAGAGGTGGTGTTCGATCTGATAGTTGAGACCGCCGAGCAGGAGGGTGGTGAGCCGCCCTCCGGTGACGTTGCGGGCGGTGATGACCTGACGCCGGACGAAGCTCATCTCCGTGTCGCCGTCGATGAGGGGCATGCCCTTGTGGTTGGGGGCGAAGCTGCAGCCGAGGTAGAGCGAGAAGACCGATTGTTGGACGACGATGAAAGCCAATGCCTTCAGCGGGGAGAGCACCCACAGCAGCGCGGTGAGATACAGCGCGGCGTGGACGCCGATGAGCAGGCCCTCGGTGGCCGCGGCCCGGTCTCGTTGCCGGAGCAGTCTCTGGATACCGGAAGTATGCAGGCCGGTACTCCGCAAGAACATGAGCGGGAAGAAGAGCCATGCCTGCCAGGCGGCCGAGACCACCAGGCCCTCGGCTACATCGGGGTCGAGGTCGACCTGGTTGGGGTGGGCGTGATGGGCGTTGTGCTTGCAAATCCACCAGCCGAAGCTCAATCCGATCAGCAGGTTCCCGACAGCCAAACCGAGCAGCCGGTTGGCCCGGCGGGACCGGCACACCTGCTGGTGCCCGGCGTCGTGACCGACGAAGCCCAGCTGGGTGAACATCACCCCCAGGAAGGCGGCGACACCCAGCGTGGCCCACGAGTCGCCGACCGCCACCATGGTCGCCCATCCGGTGGCGAACAGCGCGACGGTCAGGCCGATCTTCACGCCGTAATACCGCGCCCGGGGCTCAAGCAGGCCGGCGTCACGGATCTGGAGGGCCAGTACTCGGAAGTCGCCAGGCGCGGCATCGATGGAGGCCGTCTGCACGAACCCTCTTCCTCGAAATCCGTCCGAGAGCGCTCACCTGGGGTCGAAGCCGCGGCCGAGAACCGAATTTCCCCTATCGGGTCAAACCACCGTACTCCACCGTTCCCGCATCTCCCGGGCGGAGCGAGATCTGGCCGTCATTTCCGCCGATCATCCGGAGCCGGGTCATCCGATTTCGCGCCCGATTCCGGGGCCCCCGGTTTTCCTCCCTGAGGCCGATGGTCCTACGATCCGTGCCAGTGCCAACCTCACCTGAGCCCAGCCTCCCGGAGACCACCGCCGGCCCGGCCGCGGCCCACTCCGGCCACCGTCGGATCCCCGAGGCGACGGTCGGTCGCCTGCCCGTGTACCAACGCATTCTCGAGGAGCTGCTCCGGTCGGGGACCACCACCGTGTCCTCGGATCTGCTCGGTTCGTTGGCCAGAGTGAACGCCGCCAAGGTGCGCAAGGACCTGTCGTTGCTCGGGTCGTTCGGCACCCGGGGGGCCGGTTACGACACCGCCTTCCTGGTCGAGCAGATCGACCGGGAGCTCGGCCTCAACCATGTCTGGCCGATGGTCATCGTCGGGATCGGAAACCTGGGACGGGCCCTGGCCCACTCCCAGGGATTCATCGCCCGCGGGTTCGCGGTGAAGGCGCTCCTCGACGTCGACCCCGACGTCATCGGGGGTTCGGTCGACGACGTGGTCATCTCCCACCTCGACGCCCTGCCGGCCATCGTCGCCGAACAACCGCTGGCCATCGGGGTCATCGCCACCCCGGCGCCGGCCGCCCAGGGAGTGGCCGATCTGCTGGTGGAGTCCGGAGTCCGTTCGATCCTCAACTTCGCCCCCAAGGTCCTCACCCTCGGACCCGACATCCTGCTCCGGTACGTCGATCTGAGCATCGAGCTGCAGATCATGAGCTTCTACCAGTCGAGGCGGTCCCTGGCCGGCGGTGAGGGGATGCCGGTCATCCGGTCGATTGGCATGACCAGCGCCCACCTAGACTGAGGGCCAGACCTCCACTCCGTCATCGACCCGACTGGCAACCTGAAGACCGGACCGGCATGCTGGATGACCCGGCGTGCCGGACCGAGTGAGGCAAAACCAAGCGATGAGTCAATGATCGACCCAGCGACCCAGCGACCGAAACCGAAGCGGTGACAACGTGTCAGTGATCGTGGTAGGCATCGAGCAACGAGAGGCCCCGCTGCACCTGCTCGAGCAGGTGGCGGTCACCGAGGCCGCGCTGCCCAAGGCGCTCGCCACCCTGCGGGACCGGTCGAACCTGTCGGAAGCCGTCATCCTCTCCACCTGCCTGCGGACCGAGGTCTACGCAGTGGTGGAGCGGTTCCACGACGGCGTGGACGAGCTCCGGGAATTCCTGGCCGTCATGGGCGACACCACCGTCGAGGCCCTCAGCGACTACCTGACCATCCGGTTCGACGACGACGTGGCCGACCACGTGTTCACGGTGGCCGCCGGGCTCGACTCGGCGGTGCTGGGGGAGTCCGAGGTGCTCGGCCAGGTGCGCCGGGCGTGGGAGAAGGCCCAGCGCGAGCGGGCCTCGGGCCCGGTGCTGGGGGCGTTGTTCCGTCACGCGGTGGAGACCGGCAAGCGGGTGCGATCGGAGACGGCCATCGCCCGGGGCATCACCTCGCTGTCCCACGGGGCGGTGGCGCTGGCCGCCAAGCATGCCCCCGGCGGGCTGGATGGCTCCCGGGTGCTGGTGGTCGGGGCCGGGGAGATGGGCGACGGGGTGGTCCAGGCGCTGGCCGCCCATGAGCCGGCGTCGGTGGTGGTGGCCAACCGCACCGCCAAGCGGGCCGACACCCTGATCGCCGGGCTGCCCGACGGATTGGCGGCCGGGGCCCGGGCCGTCCCGCTCACCGACCTGGGGTCGGAGCTCGATCGGGCCGACGTGGTGTTCACCTCGGTGAGCACCGTCCGCCCCATCGTGGAGCGCTCGCGGCTGGAGGCGGCCGTGTCCCGCCGGACCGCCGATGGGCCCTTGCTGGTGGTCGACCTCGGGGTGCCCCGCAACGTGGAGCCGTCGTCCGCCGATCTGGACGGGGTGACCCTGCTCGACATGGACGCGCTGCGGGCGGCGGTGGAGGGGGCGCTCTCCGGCCGGCAGGGTGAGGTCAGCCACGCCCGGGAGATCGTGGGCGACGAGGTCGAGCGGTACCGGGCGGCGTCCCGGGCCCGGGGGGCAGCCCCGGTGGTGTCGGCGTTGCGGGCCCAGGTGGAAGAGGCGCGCCAGTCCGAGTTCGATCGGCAACGGGCCAAGCGGTCCGACCTCACCGACGAGCAGTGGGACCAGGTCGATACCGTCACCCGGGCCATGGTGGCCAAGCTGTTGCATCAGCCCACCGTGACGCTGAAGGACGCCGTCGGGACTCCCCGGGGGGAGCGCCTGATCGAGTCGCTCCGAACCCTGTTCGACCTCTAGGCCGGTGACCGAGCCCGCCGTCGTCCGACTGGCCACTCGGGGCTCACCGCTGGCGTTGTGGCAGGCCCGGCGGGTCGCCCTCCTGCTCGAGGCGTCGGGGGTGGCGACGTCGCTGGTCACTGTCGAGACCGAAGGCGACCGGCGGACCGACGTGCCGCTGCATGCCATCGGGGGCCAGGGTGTCTTCGTCAAGGAGGTCCAGGCGATGGTCATGCGGGGCGACGCCGACGCCGCCGTCCACTCGGCCAAGGACCTGCCCGCCGCCGCCGAGTTGCAGGTGCCGGGGTTGACGCTGGCCGCCTTCCCGGAGCGGGCCGACCCCCGCGACTTGCTGGTCGGTGCCACCCTCGACACCCTGGGTTCGGGAGCCCGGGTGGCCACCGGCTCCGCCCGGCGGCGGGTGCAGCTGGCCAACCTCCGACCCGACCTGCTGTTCAGCGACCTGCGGGGGAACCTCGCCACCCGCCTGTCGGTGGCGGTGGACGGCACCGGCGACGTGAGCGCGGTGGTGGTCGCCGCCGCCGGGGTCGATCGCCTGGGATGGCGTGCCCCGGAGGGGATGGAGACGGAGATCCTCGACCCGATGGTCATGCTTCCCCAGGTCGGCCAAGGCGCCCTGGCTGTGGAGTGCCGGGAGGACGACGCCCGGATCCGGTCGGCCCTGTCCCGCATCGACGATCAATGGGTTCACCGGGTGGTGACCGCCGAGCGGGCATACCTGGCCGAGCTCGGCGGATCCTGCACCCTGCCGGTCGGGGCCTACGGAACCCTGGGCGGCGACGAGGCCGATGGCGGCGAGGGGGCCATCACCCTCTCCGGCATGATGGCCTCCGAGGACGGCCGGATGGTGTTGCGCCACACCGCCACCGCCGATGACCCCGAGAAGCTGGGTCGGGCGGTGGCCCGGTACCTGGTCGACGAGGCCGGCGGCAGCTCGCTGGGGTCCATCGGGGAACCGTGACGGTATATCTGGTCGGCGCCGGTCCCGGGGACCCGGAGCTGCTCACCCGGCGCGGGGCCACCCTCCTCGGGAAGGCCGACGTGGTCATCCACGACCGCCTGATCCCCCGGGAATTGCTGTCCCTGGCTCCCTCGGCAGCCGAAGTGATCGACGTCGGCAAGACCCCGGGCCAGCCCCGGCACCAAGACGAGATCAACCAGCTGTTGGTGGCCCACGGCCGGGCCGGCCGGGAAGTGGTGCGGCTGAAGGGCGGCGACCCGTTCGTGTTCGGCCGGGGCGGGGAGGAGGTCCAGGCCCTGCGGGACGCCGGGGTGGCCTACGAGGTGGTCCCAGGGGTGAGCTCGGCGTTCGCCGTCCCCGCCGCCGCCGGGATCCCGGTCACCCACCGCGGTCTCTCGGCCTCGGTCACCGTGGTCACCGGCCGTACCGGTGACCCGTCGGCTCCAGGAGGGGTGAACTGGGACGCCCTGGGTCGGGCCGGCGGCACCCTGGTGGTGCTCATGGGAATGGCGGAGCGCGCCGCCATTGCCGCCGAGCTGATGGCCAGCGGCCGTCCCGCCACCACCCCGGCGGCGGTGGTGCACTGGGGGACCACCGACCGGCAACGGGTGGTGCGGACCACCCTCGACGCCCTGGCCGACGTCGACCTGCCCGCTCCCTCGATCATCGTCATCGGCCCGGTCGCCGCCCTCGGCGGGTGATGACGGTGGTGCCGCTCCCGCTGGCCGGCCGGACGGTGGTGGCCACCCGGAGCCGGGCCCAGACATCCGCGCTGGTCGACCGATTGGTGGCCTTGGGGGCCAGCGTGGTCGAGTTGCCGGTCATCGCCATCGAGGACGCCGCCGACGGCGGGGCGGGTCTGGCCGCGTCGGCCGACCGATTGGTTGCCGGTGCCTACGCCTGGGTGGCCTTCACGTCGGCCAACGCGGTGTCCCGCTTCCTCGCCGTCCTCGAAGGCCGGGCGGTTCCGGCCATCGTGCAATGGGCGGTGGTGGGGAAGGCGACCGCCCGCCGGTTGGCCGAGGGGGGATTCGCCCCCACCCTGGTGCCGCCGGAGGCGGTGAGCGACGCGTTGGCCGAGGCGTTTCCGGCGGCCGGCCGACCCGGTGCCGAATCGCGCGTCCTGTTTCCGCGGGCCGAGAAGGTCAGGGGAGCCCTGGTGGCCGGGCTCGAGGCCAAGGGCTGGACGGTGGACGATGTGGTCGCCTACCGCACGGTGGCCGGTGATCCCGACCCCGAGTCCATCGCCGCCGCCGGAGTGGCCGACGCGGTGGCGTTCACCTCGTCATCGACGGTGGAGCGCACCGTCGCGCTGCTCGGCGCTGATGGGGTGCCCCCGGTGGTCGTCTCCATCGGTCCGGTCACCTCGGCATCGGCCCGCGCCGAAGGTCTCCAGGTGACCGCCGAGGCGATCACCTCGAACATCGATGGACTGGTCGACGCGGTCGTCTCCGCGCTCAATCCCGAGGCCGGCCCCGATCTACGGCGCTGAATCCGGCCCACGCCTCACGCCCGGCCGGCGTGGACGGCGTCGGGCTGCCGTAGGCTTGAGATCGTGGTGCCCGACGCTCCGACCCGCCCGTCGTTCCCGGTGACCCGCATGCGGCGTCTCCGTCGCACGCCGGCGCTCCGGCGCCTGGTCGCCGAGACCCGGCTGTCCGTCGACGACCTGGTGGCCCCGTTGTTCGTGGCGGACGGGATCGAGGATCCACGGCCGATCCCGTCGTTGCCCGGGGTGGTGCAGCATACCCTCGAATCGCTGTCCAAGGAGGTCGCCCGGCTGGCCGATCTCGGGGTGCCCGGGGTGATTCTGTTCGGCCTTCCCCGGGTGGAGCAGAAGGATGCGGTGGGAAGCCAGGCGTTCGCCGCCGACGGCATCGTCCAGCGGGGATTGTCGGTGGTCCGGGACCAGGTGGGCGAGGCCATGGTGGTGATGGCCGACCTGTGTCTGGACGAGTTCACCGACCACGGCCACTGCGGCGTCATCGACCCCCGCACCGGCGACGTCGACAACGACGCCACCCTTCCCCTCTATGCCCAGGTGGCCGTGTCCCAGGCCATCGCCGGCGCCGATGTGGTCGCCCCCAGCGGCATGATGGACGGGCAGGTCGGCGCCATCCGCTCCGCCCTCGACCGAGCCGGCCATCCCGACGCGGTGATCATGGCCTACGCCGCCAAGTACGCCTCAGCCCTCTACGGCCCGTTCCGTGACGCGGTGGAGGTGACCATCGCCGACGGCGGCGACCGCCACGGTTACCAGCAAGACGCCCGCAACCGACGGGAGGCACTCGCCGAGGTGGCCCTCGACATCGCCGAAGGCGCCGACCTGGTGATGGTCAAGCCGGCGCTGACCTACCTGGATGTCATCGCCGACGTCCGGACCGCGGTGTCGGTGCCGGTGGCCGCTTACCACGTGAGCGGGGAGTACGCCATGGTGTGCGCCGCCGCCGAGCGGGGGTGGATCGATGGGCCGGCGGTGGCATTCGAACAGATCAGCGCGGTGAAGCGGGCCGGGGCCGACGTGATCCTCACCTACTTCGCCGGCCAGCTGGCCGAGGCCCTCGGTGGCTGAGCACACCCGGTCGGCCGAGCTGTTCGAGCGCGCCCAACAGGTGATTCCCGGCGGGGTGAACTCACCGGTGAGATCGTTCCGTTCGGTCGGCGGGCATCCCTACTTCGTGGCGCGGGGCGAGGGCGCCTATGTGTGGGATGCCGACGGGAACCAGCTCCTCGACTTCGTCCAGTCCTACGGTGCCTCGCTGCTGGGCCACGCTCACCCGGTGGTGGTGGAGGCGGTGCGGGCCGCCGCCGGCCGCGGTACCACCTACGGAGCCCCGACCGAGGGCGAGGTGCGGCTGGCCGAAGCCATCTGCGCTCGGGTCGATGGTTGCGACCAGGTTCGGCTGGTGTCGTCCGGGACCGAGGCGGCCATGAGCGCCATCCGGGTGGCCCGGGGCATGACCGGCCGGTCCCGGATCGTGAAGTTCGCCGGCTGCTATCACGGTCACTCCGACGGGTTGCTGGCCGGAGGCGGCAGCGGGGTAGCCACCCTCGGACTGCCCGATTCCGCCGGGGTGCCTCCGGCCGCGGTGGCGGAGACGATCGTGGTTCCCTACAACGTGGTCCCCGAGCTCGACGACCGGGTGGCCTGCGTGATCGTCGAACCGGTCGCCGCCAACATGGGGCTGATCCCGCCGGTGGAAGGATTCCTGGACGGACTGCGCCGAGCCTGTGACGCCTCCGGGGCGTTGCTGATCTTCGACGAGGTCATCACCGGGTTCCGCCTCGGCGAGGGCGGGGCATCGGCCTGGTCGGGGGTGCGACCGGACCTGTGGTGCTTCGGGAAGGTGATCGGTGGGGGACTGCCGGTCGCGGCCTTCGGTGGTCGGCGGGACATATTGGAGGTCCTGGCGCCCGATGGGCCGGTGTATCAGGCCGGGACCCTGTCGGGGAACCCGTTGGCCACCGCGGCCGGGTTGGCGGTGCTGGGCGAGGTGGACGCCGACTCCTACTCGGCGCTCTCGGATCGGGTGGCCTCGTTCGGCGCCGGGTTGGAGAAGATGCTGAACGAGGCGTTGCATCGAGGCGGCCACCAGCCGGGCGACGTCGGCATGGAGGCGCGGGTACCGGTGGTCGGCCCGTTGATGGGTCTGTTCTTTGTCCCCGGGGATTCGGGTCCGATCCGGGATTATGACGGTGCGGTTCGTTCGGCCACCACCGGGCTCTACGCACGGTTCTTCCGGGCGATGCTCGACCGAGGTGTCGCCCTTGCCCCGGGTCCGTACGAGATCGCCTTCACTTCCATGGCCCACAGCCAAGAGGACCTCGAACGGACGGTGGAGGTGGCCGGAGACGCGATGGCCGACGTAGTGGCCAATTGACCAGCGGCTCCGCGCCCGGTTCTCGGCCCTCGACTCTCGCTCCGAACCCGTCGCTCCCGTCACCACACCTCACCACCCGCCGCTCTACACAACAGCAGGCCGCAGCGCGCCACCGCTCGCGCCAATGCACCACCCGGAGGCGGTAGAGAAACCGGGGAGTGAGCTGCTCCAGCCTAGAAGAGCGGGGGCGGTGATTCGGGCGGATCCGATGTCTCGGGCTCGTCCTTCGTGGTTCCGGGTTGGCCGACATCGGGCGAGTGCCGGAGGTCGGCGCCTATCCCCGGCTCCTGGCCGAAGGGCGGCGGAGGATCAAAATGCCACTGCTTGTCTTTGTCCAGCCACAGGCTGTAGCCCTCGTTGGTCTTCTGGCCGTGGTGGAAGCTGCACAGCCGGGCCAGGTTGGAGATCGTGGTGGGTCCCCCGTCGGTGAAGGGGACCACATGGTCGATCTCGAGGTACCGGCTGGCCCCGCAGCGGGGCACCACGCAGGTCCGGTCGCGAGCCTGGAGGGCAGTGAGCAACGAGGCGTTGATGGTGCGGGTGAAGTGGAAGATCCTCGAGATGTCGTCCCCGTGGGAGAAGATCACGTTGATCCCGGCGTCAGACATCAGGTCGATGACCTTCGGGATGGGGATGGGGCCGGACTCCTCGATCTCGGAAACCTCGGTGCCGACCGGATAGCCACGGAGGAGGGCGTCATGGTCCACCCGGACATTGATGGTGGCGCCGGAATGGGACGGGTCCCGCTCCCCGGCCACCAGCGCCACCAAGGCGTCGGCCCGGTAGGCCTGGAGCGGCTCTTTGGACCCCGAGGCCCGGGCCGCTTCGAAGAACTCGTTGGCCACCTGGTCCAAGGAGGCGACCAGCCTCGCCCCGACATCGGGGGTGAAGCGGCCCTGGAGGCAGAGCGCCCCTTGTTCGTCGCACCAGTGACGGACCGACCGACCGGCGTGGATGGCCTGATAGGCCGCCATCGGGTCGGCTTTGGCCGAGGCGGCCCGTACCCTCCGACAGTCGTTGCCCAGCTCGGTGATGGACTTCCGATGGGCCGACTCGATGAGCTGGTCCTCTCGGTCCGGGGCCAACACCGCGGCGGCGGCGATTGTCTTGGCCTGCTGCTCGGAGAGCTCCCCGTTGGCCAGTCCCTCGCCGACGGCGGGGCACTCCCGGAGCCGCTCGGCGGTGAGCAGGGTGGCCGACGCCGCCCCGAGGCCCACCCCTTCGATGTCAGCCAGTTGGGCGGCGGCGTTGCGGTAGCCCGACTCTCGGGCCACCCCGGTGGCGTCGATCCGGGCGGCCAACGCCAACTTGGCCGAGGTCGCCACCCGGAGCATCTCGACCACGGAGGTGAGCACGGACACTGCTTCGGGGCCGGAAAGGGAGTCGGGCTCGAGGGCGGCGCACGCCGTCCGCACCGAGACCCGGGCTGACTCGAACAGCGGGGACAGCCCCTCGAAGCCCCGGTTGCCGGATGCGACGTCGGCACTGGCATCGGTCGCATGCAACGCGGCCGAACTCATACCAAGATCATCTCAGGGGGGTGTTACAACGGAAATGAGCATCAAGCCGCCCCAGGGCGGCCCCTTCGGCACCGCCGATAGGGTTGGTAGAAGGGGAAGCGGCCGGCCCGGGGGGAACGGACCGGTCATCTCAGAAGATCGAGGACGACGCCGAATGTCGGGACCCAACGAGAACGACGACGAAAAACCAACGGGGCACGACGCAGTGAACCAGGATCCGGTCCGGCTCCGTTTCGACGGCGTGGTGCTGGTCGGCTCCATCGAACAGGGACAGCCCACCGCGCAAGAGTTGACCTTGCTGATCGACGGGCAAGGCGTGGATGTCGTCAGCCGTCAACCCCCGGACAAACGGAGTGTTCCGTGGTCGGCCATCAGCACCGTCTGGTGCGGACCGACGGGCGTCGATACCAGTGGTCGGATCACCACACCCCTCGACATCACCTCCGCGAATCGAACGGTGCGCTTCTACCTCTACGGCGACCGGGTGGACGAGCCCCGGCTGATCCAGCTGAGGTCCCAGTTACCGATGTGGCGGGCGACCGCTCCGGGCGAGCCGCCAAATGCCGCCCCACTGCCCCTTCCATCGCAGGATTTCGATCCGGTCCCCGAGTCCCCCTTCGCACCACCGCCGGCGCCCCCTCCATCACCACCGCCTCCATTACCGCCGCCATTCGTACCGCCGGGTCCCCCCGGGTGGACACCGAACCCGTTCGGGCCCCCGCCCCCGCCCCCGCCGTTCTACGGCGCGACCCAGCCGCCAACCTTCGGGTCGCCGCCCTTCGGCCTGGCCGCGGCCCCAGCGCCATCCCCGCCCCCCGCCCGGAAGCGCCGCCGCCGCCCCGCCATTTTGATGGTCTCCCTCGGGCTCATCGTGGCCGGAGGCGGGCTGGCGGCGATTCTTCTCGCCGTGACCAACCACAACACACCATCCACCTCGCACCAAACGATCTCGCCGGACCAGGGGCTCGCCAACCAGCTGATGTTGACGGCCAACGACCTTCCCGCCGGATGGCAGGCCGGCGACGACAGCGGCGGAACCAGTCAGCACGACCAGGCCGTCCAGGATCAGATCAACCAGACGTTCAACCGTTGCATGTCGATCACCGCCGATCAGGGCAATGTCGCCTTGGGCGGACAGGCGAAGGATCAGACCGCGCAGGCGTCCTCCCCGCCGTTCCTCGCTCCCACTTCGGCATCGCCGGGTGGAGGATCCGGTGGGCAATCCGGCCAGGCGTCGACCCTCGAGCTCCAGACCGATGCCAACATCGTCAAGACCCACGCCGACGAGCAGCGGGACTTCTCCCTCTTCACCAGCCCCAAGTTCCCCCAGTGCAACGCCACGGCGGTGGCGGCTGCGCTGCAGCTCGGATTGAACGACGCCACCGGGGCGAATGCCACCGCCGGGCCGGCCACCGCCAAAGTGGTCGACCTGGTGGCGCCCCGCGGCGAGCAGGTCGTGGGCGTCACCATGCAGTTCACCATCAGCGACGGGACGACCCAGATCCCGACCGAGGTCGACCAGCTGGTCGTGGGCACCATCCGCACCGAGGCACAGCTCCAGGCGCTGGCCATCGGCGCTACCTTCCCCTCCGACGTTCTCTCGGCGGCGATCTCGACGTTCGAACTGCGGGTGGCGGCCCAGGGGACGGGCATCACCGCCTGAGACCTCGGACACCCACCCTCACGCCTACCATCTGGGGGTTCGCCCGGTCGTAAATGCGGCTGCCCACACGCACCCGTCGACTTAGGCCAGTATGAACGGGTACTTTGAGCCGGTATTCCTCTGAACGTTCACCCTCCGGTGACGCTCGAGAGTGGCGGTCGGACACGGTCGGACACGGTCGGACAAGGTCGGAACAACAAGGGGGTCGGTAGCGGTCCCCCCTGGATAAAGGAGCGGTAGATGGCTGTCGGAGCAATGGAGCTGCCCCCCGAAGGAATGTTGCTAGGCGGGGTGGCGCTGGCGGGCGACCCGGCCCGGGGCATCGAAACCACCGAGGGCCTGAGCCTTCTGTTCACCACCAAGGGGATCACGGTCAAGGGCGACGATCCGGCCACCGAGCGCCACTTCGCCTGGTCGGGATTGGATGCCGCCTCCTGCCACGGCGAGGTGCAGCGCGGTGGTGGCCGCACCGCCACCCCCTTGGAGCTCACCTCCGCCGGCCAGACGATTCAATTCCTGCTTCCGAGCGAGACCGTCTCACCCGGGCAGGCCGCCTATCTCGACCAGGCCCTTCCCGCCTGGCTCGAGCGTTACCGCGGGACTGACGGCCCACCGGTGGCCGAGGCGGCGGCAGCCAGCACCACCCCGACCGGGTCCCCGGCGACCCCGACGCCTCCGACTCCCCCAACGCCCACTGCCAAGGCCCCGACCCCGCCGGCCCGGCTCCGGCGGCACCGGCGGCACCCGCGGCACCGGTGGCACCGGCGGCTCCGGCGGCACCCGCGGCACCGGCGGCACCCGCGGCACCGGCGGCTCCGGCGGCGCCCGCCGCCTCGACCCCGACCTCGCCCTCACTGCCCCGTTCCGCCCCCTCGGAGGCGGCCGCGGCCGTCATGGTGCCTCCGTCGACGCGCGCCGAGGACCACATCGACCCGGTGACCGGCACCCTTCGGCGAGGGGATCCGCTGGACTCACTGGGCAATCAGGGAGGATCCGAAGGCGATTCGAAGGCGGAGCGCAAAGAGCGCAAGAAGGCCAGAGCCGCGGCCAGAGCCGCCGGAATCCCGACCGGCGACGAAGGCGCCGGTGGCAAGACCGCCGCCACCAACCGCCGCACGCTGATCATCCTGATCGTGATCCTGGTCATCATCGTTATCGCCGCGGTGGTCTATGAGGTCACCAAGAGCAGCAACTCCAGTACCACCACCACGACCACCTCGGTGAGCTCGCCATCCCTGACGGTGGACAAGGCTCTGGCTTCCAGCGTCAATCTGCAGTTGACCGATCTCCCGACGGGATGGACACAGGCGGTGGGATCGGCCGCATCGATCTCGGCGACCAGTTCGACGGGAAAGGTGACCCAGAAGCCGGCCGTGACTTCCTTCGCCACCTGCCTGGGCGCGACCGTGGCCACCGTCGGGCAGGTGTTCGGAAACACACCATCGAGCGATGAGACGGTAGCGTCGACGTCTCCGGTGTTCCAAGAGACGGCCGACAACACCATCGAGATGCAGTCGGCGGTGAACATTGTGAACTCGGCGGCCAACGCCAAATCCGACGCCACCGTGTTCACCAAGACGGGCTTCATCAACTGTTTCACCCAGTTCCAGATCGCATCCGCCCAGGCCCTGGTGCCCGGCACCACCGCCACGGTCGCGCAGGTGCAGATCCCGGCCCCGAAGGGCGGGGTGGCCTACGGCTTCCTGACCACGTTCACCGTCCCCACCCAGGGGACCCGGGTCGTGGGTGACGCCTACGTGTTCGGAGGTCGGATCGAGGCGACCCTGCAGCCGTCCACCCACGGTCCCGCGGTGCCGTCCGACGCCTTCAACGCTGCCTACAACGGCATGCTCGGCCGGATCTCGGCCAACGTGAGCAAGTAGGCGGCGCCGGCCGGAGATCGAACGGCGCCGGTCGGCGTCAGTCGGGTTCGGGGACCAACCGGGCCAGGGTCGCCATCGCCCGGTAGGCGGCCTCGGCCGGGCCGACCTCGTCGGGTCGGACCAGGTTGGCCATGATCCGCAAGATCCAGGTCATCAACGACTCCGAGTACATCCCGGTGCCGACGCACAGCTTCATGAGCTCCGGTTGGCTGATCATCCGGACAAACGCCCGGGCCACCCGGAAGTAGAGGCCGTAGGCATCCTCGAGTCGCGTCTCGTACCGTTCGAGGGCGGCAGAGCCGTCGCCGCTCAACGCCTCGCCCAGTGACGCCGCCGCCAGGCGACCGGTCTCGTACCCGTAGGAGATGCCCTCCCCGTTGAACGGGTTGATCGAACCCCCGGCGTCGCCCACCACCAGGGTGGTGGCGCCGATCCGGGGACCCACGGTCAGGCCCATGGGCAGCTTGCCACCGGTGGGCGGGCCCAGGCAGGTCTCCGGCGACAGTCCCCATGCCTTGGGCGCCCAGTTCACGAAGTGGTCCATGAGGGTGGAGGTGTTGACGCCTTTCCACCGGTTGTCGGTGGACAGCAGGCCCACTCCGACGTTGACCCGCCCGTCGCCCAGCGGGAAGATCCAGCCGTACCCGGGGACCACCTCGCCCGTCGCTGTCCCGGATGTCGAGGTGGGACTCGATGAACGGATCGTCGTGCATCGGGGGAGGTGTAGTAGCCGCGTAGCGCCATCCCCATCGGCTGCGTGCCGGTTGCTGGAGGTGCCGAGTGCCCGGCCGAAGCGGGAGTTGGCCCCGTCGGCCACCACCACGTAGCGGGCCTGCACCTCCCGGGTGGCGCCGCTCGCCTTGTCCTTGACGACCGCCCCGACACAGGACGGCAGCCGTGACGCCGCGGTGCCGGCCGCCGGCGGGGAGGTGACCGTCACCCGACCGCGACCGTCCTCCTGGAGGATCGGCTCGAGGGCTTCGGTGCCCTGCCACACGGTGGCCCCGGCCTTGGCCGCCCGCTCGTTGACGATGGCGTCGAGGTCATGGCGGGTGATCACGTAGCCGTAGGAGGGAAAGCTGGGGTGTCGGGCCAGTTGCAGCTCGAGCACCTTGCCGTAGGCGAGGGCCCGGAGGCCGCCGTAGCGATGGGCGCCGCTCAGGGCGCCCTCCAGGCCCATATCCGCGAGTTGGCGGACGGCACGGGGGGTCAACCCGTCCCCGCACGTCTTTTCCCGGGGGAACACCTTCTTCTCGACCAGGGCCACGTCCCACCCCGCCTCGGCCAGCCAGTAGGCACACGACGAGCCGGACGGCCCTCCGCCGATGACCAGCACGTCGTGGACGTGGTCGGGGTCACCGGTGCCGTCCGGCCTGGTTCGGCGGCTGGGGGAGGGAGCTCACGGCACCTCATGGTAGGCCCGGGGCGGCCGGATCGTGGCACCCGCTCGGCTCCGGTCGGCGCCCCCGCCGTTCCGGTGGTTCGGTGGTCGCCACCTGGACCGTCGATGTGCCCTGCCGAACCGGGGCGTGGTAAAACGACCCCCAGTGGACGACTACCTCCCGATCCTTGTCCTCATCATCTTGGGGTTCCTCTTCGCGGCGTTCTCCTTCGTGGGATCGGCGATGCTGGCCCCGAAAAAGCGACCGACCGCGGCCAAGATCGCACCCTACGAGTGCGGCATCGTGCCCACCATCGAGCCGCCGATCCGCTTTCCGGTGCGGTTCTACCTGGTGGCGATGATCTTCATCATCTTCGACATCGAGATCGTCTTCCTCTACCCGTTGGCGGTGATCTTCCGCCAGCTGCGATCGTTCGGTCTGATCGAGGTGCTGGTCTTCGCCGCCGTCGTCTTCATCTCCTTCCTCTTTCTGGTCAGCAACGGGGCACTGACCTGGGGACCGGCCAAGCGTTGGTGCGGGCCATGCCGTCCCGCACCTCGGAATCGACCATCGCCCGCATCACCGCCGGCCCGGGGGGACCCGGCGGGCACCGCGACCCATCGGGCCCCGACGGCTCCCCGACCACCGACCCCGTCCCCCCGACCACCGGCGATCCGGCCACTCCAGCCGGACCCGTCCGGGCCGCGTAGAGGGAAGGATCCTTCGTCATGGGACTTGAAGACCTCCAGCACAATTTCCTCACCGGTCGTCTCGAGGATCTGGTGAAGTGGGCGCGCACCTATTCCATGTGGCCGGCCACCTTCGGCCTGGCCTGCTGCGCCATCGAGATGATGTCGGTGGGGGCGGCCGACTTCGACCTGGCCCGGTTCGGCATGGAGGTGTTCCGCGCCTCCCCCGTCAGGCCGACCTGATGATCGTCGCCGGCCGGGTGTCCCAGAAGATGGCTCCGGTGCTCCGCCAGGTCTACGACCAGATGATGGAGCCGAAATGGGTGCTGTCGATGGGGGTCTGCGCCAGCAGCGGGGGGATGTTCAACAACTACGCCATCGTCCAGGGCGTGGATCAGATCGTCCCGGTCGACGTCTACGCCCCGGGATGCCCTCCGACCCCGGAGACCCTGATGCACGCCATCCTCACCCTCCACGAGAAGGTGCGCACCAACGACATCACCCGCCGCCCGGGCCGCTACACCCCGACCATGCCCGACGGACGGGGGGTTCGCACCCTGGCCGCCGACGAGGGTGGGGACACCGACGACAGTCGCACCCACAGTGACGAAGAGACCTCGGGGTGGACGCCGGATCGACCCGATGCCGTGCACGTCGGCACCCCGAAGCGCAACCCGGTCATTGCCCGCAGCGTCGGAGAGCCCCTGTGACCGCGGCCGACACCACCGACACCACCGACACCACCGACACCACCGACACCACCGAAACCACCGACACCACCGAAACCGAAGAGACCCAGAGCCGACCCACACCGGGCCGGTGGCCCCGATCGAGGGCCCGGCCGGGACCGGCGGCCTCAGCGATTCCGGCGGGGGCAGTTCCCGGGTCCCCGGCCGCCGGTCCAGGAGATCGTCTTCCCGACCCGTGACCAGTACGTGGCGGTGGTGGAGGAGTATCGCCGCAACGGGTTCGAGATGTGCGCCGACCTTTGCGGGGTCGACTACCTGACCCACTTCAACCGGCACCTGCCCGACGGGGTCACCCGGGAGCGGTTCGAGGTGGTCGTCAACCTGCTGTCGTTGAGCGCAGGCCCGGCGGGTGCGGTTGCGGGTCCAGGTCCCGGAGTCGGACCTGGTGGTGGGGTCCATCTTCGACGTCTATCCGGGTGTCGAGGCCATGGAGCGCGAGGCCTTCGACATGTTCGGGATCATCTTCGACGGCCATCCGGATCTGACCCGGATCCTGATGCCCGAGGACTGGGAAGGCCACCCGCTGCGGAAGGACTACGGGGTGGGCCGGGTTCCCGTGCAATTCAAGGGTGCCCCGGGGCCGAGATGACCGAACCGACGACGGAGTCCCCCGAGGATGGGGCGGCCGGCTACGGGACGCGTCGGTCCCGCCGGAGTCCTACCCCCCGGCGGTTGCCCCCGCCCACCCGGACACCACCTTGCCTCCGCCGGTCTCCGGTCAGGAGTTCCTCGAGGCGGAGCCCAGCGGCGCGACCCTCGGGTTGGAGACCGAGACCTCCGAGGGCCACCAGGAGCTGACCCGGCGGTCCACCACCGGCGCCGGCGAGCTGCGCCGGGAGGTCGGTGCCGTCCTCCGGCTCCCCGAGGGGGTGGCGGTCGACCCGTCGAACATCGACGTCGAACAGTCGGACGACCGGACCATGATCATCAACATGGGCCCCCAGCACCCGTCGACCCACGGGGTGCTCCGGCTGATGTTCGAGCTCGACGGCGAGACGGTCCTGCGGACCAAGCCGGTGATCGGCTACCTCCACACCGGCATGGAGAAGACGGCCGAGGAGCTGACCTATGTCCAGGGGTCGACCAACGTCACCCGGATGGACTACCTCTCGCCCCTCCACAACGAGCTGGTGCTGTCGCTGGCGGTCGAGGCGCTGCTGGGGATCGAGTTGCCGGCCCGGGCCGACTGGATCCGGATGTTGATGACCGAACTGAACCGGGTGTCGTCCCACCTGATGTGGATGGCCACCAACGGGATGGATCTCGGGTCCACCTCGATGATGATCTACGGCTTCCGCGAGCGGGAGATGGTGCTGGCCTTCTTCGAGAAGACCACCGGTCTGCGGATGAACCACAACTTCATCCGGCCCGGCGGCACCGCCGCCGACCTGCCCGACGGGTGGGAGGACGACGTCAGCATCATCTGCGACACCGTGCTGCCGAGAACCGACGAGTACGACGAGCTGCTGACCGGCCAGCCGCTGTTCCGTCAACGGACCGAGTCGATCGGCCGCCTGTCAGCCGAGGAGGCGCTGGCCCTCAGCCTGACCGGGCCCATCCTGCGGTCGACCGGGGTCCCGTGGGACCTCCGCCGGTCGATGCCCTACCTGCGCTACGACGAGGTCGACTTCGACGTCATCGTCGGGACCTACGGCGACAACTTCGACCGCTACTCGGTGCGCCTCAACGAGATCCGGGAGTCGATCCGGATCATCCGCCAGATTGTGGAGAGGATGCCGCCCGGCGACTACCGGATCCAGGACAAGAAGGTCACCCCGCCGCCCCGGGCCCGGATCGATGAGTCGATGGAGGCCCTCATCCACCACTTCAAGGTGTTCACCGAGGGCTTCAAGGTGCCGGAGGGGGAGGTCTACACCGCCATCGAGTCCCCCCGGGGCGAGCTCGGGTGCTACCTGGTCTCCGACGGCACGTCCAAGGCCTACCGGATGCACATCCGTGGGCCGAGCTTCGTCAACCTCCAGGCTCTCCCGCTGATGATGCGGGGCGGCCTCATCGCCGACGCGGTGTCGGTGTGCTCGTCGGTCGACCCGGTGATGGGGGAGGTGGACCGGTGACCGATCCCACCCTCGCCCACCTGTCGCGGGCCACCGCCACCCGGGCCCGGAACCTCATCGCCCTGTATCCCGAACCCCGCTCCGCGCTCATCCCCCTCTGCCATCTGGCCCAGGAGCAGGAGGGTTGGCTCACCCCCGGGGTCATGGTCGACATCGCCGCCCTGCTCGACATCACCCCGGCCGAAGTGCTGGGGACGGCCACCTTCTACGACATGCTCCACACCGAGCCGGTGGGGACCCACGTGGTGTCGGTGTGCACCAACATCGCCTGCCTCCTCAACGGGGCCTTGGAGCTGCTGGAGCACGCCGAGTCCACCCTCGGGGTGAACGCCGGGGGCACCACTGCCGACGGCGTCATCACCCTTGAAGAGGCCGAGTGCCTGGCCGATTGCGACGCCACCCCCTGCGTGCAGGTCAACCACCGGTACGTGGGGGCCCAGACCCCCGAGAGCTTCGACGCGTTGATGGCCGACCTCCGCTCCGGGGCCCGGTCCGCCGACATCCCCAGCCACGGGACGCTGAACCGGGTGGAGCGGACCACCGGGCTGCAGGCCGATCGCGGCCAGATCGCCGCCGAGCGGGCGGCCACGGCCGAGGCCCAGTCGGAGCGGACGGCCGCCGCCAAGCAGGCCGGCAGCTGATGGCCATCACCGACGCGCCGAAGATCATCACCGGCCGGATCGACCACCCCGACTCCCACACCCTCGAGCGGTACCTGGCCACCGGCGGCTACGAGGGGCTCCGCAAGGCGCTCACCATGACGCCCGAGGCCGTGGCCCACGAGGTGGACACCGCCAGCCTGCTCGGCCGGGGCGGCGCCGGGTTCCCGGCCGGCCGCAAGTGGGCCATGATGCGGAAGAACCCGGTCACCTACCTGGTGGTCAACGGCGACGAGAGCGAGCCGGCCACCTTCAAGGACCACCTCCTGATCGAGCGCGACCCCCATCAGCTCATCGAGGGGGTGATGATCGCCGCCTACGCGCTGCAGGTGTCGCAGGTGTTCATCTACCTGCGGGGCGAGTTCGCCCTCGGCCTCGAGCGGACCCAGGCCGCCCTCAACGACGCCTACTCCGCACGGCGCGGTGGGCAACGACATCTTCGGATCCGGGTTCTCGGTCGACGTGGTCGTCCATCCCGGGGCGGGCGCCTACATCTGCGGCGAGGAGACCGCCCTGCTCGAATCGCTGGAGGGCAAGCGCGGCTTCCCCCGGATCAAGCCGCCGTTCTTTCCTGCCGCCATCGGCCTCTACGGTGAGCCGACGGTGGTCAACAACGTCGAGACCATGTCCAACCTCCCGTGGATCGTGCTGCACGGCGGAGCTGCCTTTGCCGCCCTCGGCGAGGGGCGGTCCACCGGGACCCGGCTGTTCGCCCTGGCCGGCCACGTGAACAACCCCGGGGTGTTCGAGATCGAGATGGTCAAGACCACCTTCCACGACCTGGTCTACGCGCCGGTTCTCGGCGGGGGCATCCCCCACGGACGGGAGCTGAAGGCGTTCATCCCCGGCGGGGTCTCCGCCCCCTGGTTCGGCCCCGATCAGATCGACCTCCCGCTCGGGCAGGACGAGGTGGGCGACGCCGGTTCCATGCTCGGCTCCGGCTCGGTGGTGGTGATGGACGACCACACCTGCGCGGTCCGGGCGTCGTGGCGGATCACCAAGTTCTTCGCCCGGGAGTCGTGCGGCCAGTGCACCCCCTGCCGGGAGGGCTCGGGATGGTTGGAGAAGATCATGGAGCGCATCGAGACCGGTAACGGCCGGGAAGAGGATCTCGATCTCCTGCTCGATGCCTGCGACAACATCTCCCCCGGCCTCGCCTGGCCGCCCCAGCAGACCACCATCTGCGTGCTGGGGCCGTCGATCCCGTCGTCGATCGGGTCGGCCATCCAGATGTTCCGCGATGAGTTCCTCGTCCACATCAAGGAGGGGGGCTGTCCCTTTGACTGACCGGGCCACCACCACCGATCCCGCCCACGCCGCGTCGGCCGACGCCCCTGAGGAGCTGATCCATTTCACCCTCGACGGGCGGCCGGCCACCGCCATGAAGGGGGAGATGCTGATCGCCGCGGCCGAGCGGTCCGGCACCTTCATCCCCCGGTTCTGCTACCACCCGCGGATGAAGTCGGTCGGGGTGTGCCGGATGTGCCTGGTCGAGGTCAGCGGCCCCCGGGGGGCGTCGCTCCAGCCCAGCTGCTACGTGGAGGCCGTCGAAGGGTCCGAGGTCACCACCACCTCCGACAAGGTCAAGAAGGCCCAGGACGGGGTGCTCGAGTTCCTGTTGATCAATCACCCGCTCGACTGCCCGGTGTGCGACAAGGGGGGCGAGTGCCCCCTCCAGGACCAGACCCTGGCCTACGGCCCGGGGGAGACCCGGTTCGTGGAGGAGAAGCGCCACTTCGAGAAGCCGGTCCCCATCTCCGAGCTGGTGCTGCTCGACCGGGAGCGGTGCATCCAGTGCAGCCGGTGCACCCGGTTCGCCGCCGAGATCGCCGGTGAGGCCCAGATCGACTTCATCGGCCGGGCCGACAAGCTCGAGGTCAACGTGTTTCCCGAGCTGCCGTTCACCTCCTACTTCTCCGGCAACACCGTCCAGATCTGCCCGGTGGGCGCCCTCACCGCGGTGCCCTACCGGTTCCTGTCCCGGCCCTGGGATCTCGACCAGGTCGAGTCGACGTGCACGACCTGCTCGGTCGGGTGTCGGGTGGCGGTGCAGTCGTCCTCCAACCGGGTGACCCGGCTGCTGGGTATCGACTCCGACCCGGTCAACCACGGATGGCTGTGCGACAAGGGCCGGTTTGCCTTCGAGTCGGTCAACAGCGACGATCGGCTGACCGAGCCGATGGTCCGCAAGGCCGGTGAGCTGGTCAACGTCTCGTGGCACGAGGCCCTCGACGTGGTGGCCGACGGGTTGCGGGCCGCCATGAAGAACGACGACGGCCCCGGCGGGGTCGGGTTCATCGGCGGCGCTCGGTTGACCAACGAAGGGGCCTACACCTGGGCCCGGTTGGCCAAGGGGGTCCTCGGCACCGACTCGGTCGACGCCCAGCTGGGCGACGGCCTGCCCGCCGAGGTGGTGCTCGGCCTTCCCCGGGCCACCATCGACGAAGCGGCCGGGGCGGACACGGTGATCGTGCTGTCCGGCGACCTCCGGGAGGAGTTGCCGGTGCTGTTCCTCCGATTGCGGTCGGAGATCGTGGACGGCGACCTCTCCCTGGTCGAGCTCTCCCCCCAGGCCACCTCGCTGACCCCCCACGCCGCGGTGTCGTTGCGCTACGTGCCGGGTGCCGCTTCCGAGCTGGCCAAGGCGTTGTCGGATCCGGGCGCGGCGGTGCCCAGCGGTGTAGACCCGGCGGACCTGGGCGAGGCCCGCCGACTCGCCGGCGCCGACAAGGTGGTGATCGTGGTCGGACGCCCCTCGCTGGCCGAAGACGGCGCGCTGGTGGCCGACGCGGCGCAGGAGCTGGCCCGGGCGTTGCCGAACGCCACCTTTCTTCCGGCGCTGCGCCGGGGCAATGTGATGGGTGCCCTGGACATGGGTCTGGCGCCGGGAGTGCTGCCCGGCCGGGTCGGTCTCGAGGCCGGGCGCCAGTGGTTCACCGAGGCGTGGGGCAAGGTGCCCGACACTCGGGGCCGGGGGACCGCGGAGATGCTGCGCTCGGCGGCCGGCGACGACTCCGACCCCAAGGGGAGCCGGATCCGGGCGTTGGTCGTCATCGGGGCCGACCCCCTCACCGACTTCCCCGACGCCGAGTTGGCCCGACGGGCGCTGGCCGGCGCCGACTTCGTGGTGTCGGTGGCCACCTCGCCCAGCCCGCTGGGTGATCACGCCGACGTGGTGCTCCCAGCCGCCGAGGCCCACGAGCGACCGGGGACCTGCACCAACATCGAGGGTCGGATCAGCCGGCTCGGCCAGAAGCTGGTCCCGCCCGGGCAGTCGTGGCCGGACTGGGTGATCGCCGCCGAGTTGGCCGTCCACCTGGACGCTGACCTCCGCCTCGACTCGGTGACCGACGTCTGGAACCAGATCGAACGGCTGGCCCCGGCCTACCGGGGCATCACCCGGGCCATCCTCGACTCGCCGGCGGCCACCGACGGAGTCGTGGCGCCCCTCACCGTCACCGCGGTGGCCTTCACCCGCCGACCTGGCGCCCCCCTCCTCGACCCGATCGCCTTCCCCGGGGTCGAATCGGTGGAGCAGCAGGGAGCCCCACCCCGGGCCGGGTTGGCCGAGGCCCGCACGGCGGAGATCGGCATGGGCGCCTTCGCCGCCGCCGCCATCCGCGCCGCCAGTGACCGGCCGGCCGCCGGGGCGGCCGCCGGGGCGACCGCCGGGGCGACCCCGCCGCCCCCCATCCTGTCTGGTCGGTTCGAGATCGACGTGCCCAAGGTGGTGAACACCGACAGCTACTCGATGCGGTTGGTCGCCTCCCGTCGCCTCTATGACGGGGGGGTCACCGCTGTCCCGGTCCTGGACGCTCTGGTACCCCGGTCGCCCCTCCGGGTCAACCCCCACGATCTCGACGACCTCGGTGTCGGGGCGGGCGGCAACGTGAAGGTGCGGACCGCCACCACCTCGCGGGTGCTGGAGGCGGTGCCCGACCCGTCGCTGCCGCGCAAGGTGGTGGCCACCGACTTCAACGTGCCGTTGGCGGAAGGGACCGTGGCCGACCTCATCGACTCCACCTCCCCGGTGGTCGAGCTCCGGCTGGAGACCCCATGAGCCATCTCCTCGCTGCCATCCCGTCGTTGCTGGGCGCCGACGACCCGCTGTACAACGGGGGAGTCGACTGGGTCGTCCTGATTATCGTCATCATCAAGGTGCTGGCGGTGTTCGCCTTTCTGATGGTGTCGGTGTTGCTGATGATCTGGTTCGAGCGAAAGGTCATCTCCGACATGCAGAGCCGGATCGGCCCCAACCGGGCCGGACCGTTCGGGGTGCTGCAGACGCTGGCCGACGGGATCAAGCTGTTTTTCAAGGAGGATCTGCTCCCGGAGCGGGCCGACAAGGCGGTGTTCAAACTCGCGCCGTACCTCGCCATCCTGCCGGCGTTCCTGGCCTTCGCCATCGTGCCCATCGGCGGCGAGGTGACCATCGCCCGGCACACGTTCGAGCTGCAGCTGGCCGACCCGCCCATGGGCATCCTGTTCCTGTTGGCCATGTCGTCCATCGGTGTCTACGGGGTGATGCTGGCCGGATGGTCATCGGGGTCGAAGTACCCGCTGCTCGGCTCGGTGCGCGCCTCGGCCCAGATGATCTCCTACGAGGCAGCGCTGGGCATGACAGTGGTGATGGTGGTGCTGATCAGCGGATCACTCAGCACCCGCAACATCGTCCAAGCCCAGGCCCTCCATCTGTGGCAGTGGAATGCGATCCGGCTCGGGGTCATCCCGTTCATCATCTTCTTCATCGCCATCATCGCCGAGACCAACCGCCCCCCGTTCGACCTGGTGGAAGCGGACTCCGAGCTGGTGGGCGGGTTCGTGACCGAGTACTCGTCGATCCGGTTCGCCCTGTTCTTCCTGTCCGAGTTCATGAACACCATCACCATGTCGGCCATCACCGTGACCCTCTTCTTCGGCGGCCCCGACGGCCCCATCCCCCACATCCCCGGCACCCAGTGGCTGTGGCCGATCCTGTGGTTCCTGGGGAAGACCATCGTGTTCCTGTTCGTCTTCGTCTGGCTCCGGGCGGCGCTGCCCCGGCTCCGGTACGACCAGCTGATGGACCTGGGCTGGAAGCGGCTGATCCCGCTGTCACTCGGTTGGCTCCTCATCGTCGCCGGCTTCGTTATCGACGGGTGGTGGGGGATTGCCATGACCGCGGCGGTGGTGGTGGCCAGCGTCCTCATCACCCGGGCCTTCTCGATCGGCATGGGGCGCGAAGAGACCCACGGGATCCTGCCCCCGGTCGGGGCCCGGCTGTGGAACCGGCCCGAGGTGCCGGTCGGTCCGGCGTCCTCCTCCCCTGAGGGAGATGGCGGCTGATGGCCATACCCGAGCCCCCCAAGCAACGGCAGAACGTCCTGGGCGGATTCAAGCTGACGCTCGAGCACCTGGGACGGCAGCCCGTCACCCGCCAGTATCCGGAGGAGAAGCGGCCCAAACAGCCGCGCCAGCACGGCCGCCACGTGCTCAACAAGTACGAGGACGGGACCGAGAAGTGCATCGGCTGCGAACTCTGCGCGGGGGTCTGCCCGGCCGACTGCATCTACGTCCGCGGCCTCGACAACCCCCCCGACCATCCGGTCTCTCCCGGTGAGCGCTACGGCTACATCTACGAGATCAACTTCCTGCGCTGCATTCACTGCGACATGTGCGTCGAGGCGTGTCCGACCGAGGCCATCACCGAGACCAAGCTGATGGAGTTCTCCTTCACCAACCGGAACGACGCCATCTACACCAAGGACGAGCTCCTGGTCGACGATCAGGGGAACCCTCAGCACCTGCCCTGGGAGGACTGGCGGGAGGAGGATCAGCTCCACACCTCGGGATGGATGCGGGCCACCTCGCCGTCGGGGAGCGCCGAATACGAGGGGCAGGTGCAGTGGTCGGGGGAGCTCGGCTTCGGGGTCCGGGCCCCCGAGGGCGGCCAGAGCGGCCTCCGCGACGACGCCGCCACCGGGTCCCGGCAGCTGCGCAGCACCCTCGAACACCACCTCCGCCCCATCGACGTTCCGGCCGCCCGGCGGGGCCCGCGGGGCGCCATCGGTCGCATGATCCAAAAGGCCGAGCGGTTCGCACCGGGAGCCGGGAAGAAGTACCGCATCAAGTCCGATTCCGACTACTCGGCGGCACTGACCGCCGGGAACACCGAGCGCGACTCGGCGCCGATGGCCGCCGCCGATGATCATCCGGAAGCCGCCGCACCCGCCGCACCCGCCACCGACGAAGCCGCATCCGCCACACCCGCCACCGACGAAGCCGCCACCACCGAAGGCGCCGGCTGATGGCCGTGATCGTCCACGGACTGCTCCTGGCCGCCGCCACCGCCACCGGGCACGCCTCGGCGGTGGATTGGGGGACCTTCGGGGTGGCCACCGCCATCGTGTTGTCGGGGGCGATCGGGGTGGTGATCGCCCGCAACCCGGTGCACGGGGCATTGATGCTGGTGATGACCCTGTTCGGCATCGCCGTGCTCTTCGTCCTCCAGCGCGACGACTTCCTGGCCGCGGTGCAGGTCATCGTCTACGCCGGCGCCATCGTCGTGCTGTTCCTGTTCGTGATCATGTTCCTGGGCGTCGACCGGGAGGAGAACATCGCCGCCGAGCCGTTGCGGGGGCAGCGCCCCCTGGCCGTGGCCCTGGTGGCGCTGGGGGTGACCGGGCTGCTGTTGTTGGGAGAGATCTCCAAGTGGACCACCGGTGCCCCCTCGGTGGCGGGTTCCACCGACTCCTCGACCTCGAACGTGGCCCAGCTGGGCACGTCGGTCTACACCACCTACCTGTTCCCGTTCGAGATCACCTCGGCGCTGCTGGTGATCGCCGTGGTCGGGGCGGTGGCGCTGGCCCGCCGGCCACCGATGGCGGACATCGGCCGGGTTCCTGACACCGAGGCAGAGATCGCCGACGCCACTCCCTCGGAGACCGGTGACTCCGCGGCGACCGACAGTGGGACCGACGACGCCGATCCGGAGACCGACGACGCACAACCTGACACCGACGCCCACCAACTGACCGACGCCCACCAGGAGGTGACGCCATGACTGCCGCGACCACGGCAATCAACGGGAACATCAACGGTGAGTGGTACCTGGCCCTGGCCGCGGTGCTGTTCGCCATCGGTGCCTTCGGCCTCCTCATCCGCCGGAACGTGCTGGTCATGTTCATGTGCGTGGAGCTGATGCTCAATGCCGCCAACCTCACCTTCGTGACCTTCGCCAACATGCTCCACGACATCGGGGGGCAGGTGCTGGTGTTCTTCGTCCTCGTCGTGGCCGCCGCCGAAGTCGTGGTGGGGCTGGGCATCGTGGTCGCCATCTTCCGCCGCCGGGCCAGTGCCACGGCCGATGACTTCCACCTGATGAAGGGCTGACGGCAACGTGCTCCACGTGACCTACCTAATTATCCTGCTGCCCCTGGTCGGGTTCGCCGTCCAGGTGCTGTTCGGACGCCGGCTCGGCGACCCGCTGGCCGGGGTGGTGGCGACGCTGTTGGTGGCGGCGTCGTTCGTGGTCTCGGTGGGGGTGTTCTTCAACCTGCTGTCCCAACCCGGCAGCGTCCGGTCGTTCAACCAGAACCTCTGGACCTGGATCCCCGTCGGCGGGCTGCAGGTCCATGCCGGCCTCTACGTCGACCCACTGTCGATGACCATGGTGCTGTTCGTGACCGGGATCAGCGCGCTCATCCACCTGTACTCCATCGGCTACATGAAGGGCGACCGCGACTACCCGAAGTTCTTCCTCTACATGAACCTGTTCGTGGCCTCGATGTTGATCCTGGTGCTGGGGAACAACCTGCTGGCCACCTACGTCGGATGGGAGGGGGTCGGGACCTGCTCCTACCTGCTGGTGGCGTTCTGGTTCACCCGCGAATCGGCCGCCGCCGCCGGCAAGAAGGCGTTCATCTACAACCGGATCGGCGACGCCGGGTTCATCGCCGCCGTCTTCCTCACCTTCGACAAGGTCGGCTCGGTCGACTACACCACCATCTTCGCCAACATCGGCAGGATCGGCGCCGGCAACATCACCGCCATCTGCCTGCTGCTGCTGGTCGGGGTGGCGGCGAAGTCGGCCCAGATCCCGCTGTTCCCGTGGCTGGCCGACGCCATGGAGGGCCCTACCCCGGTCTCGGCGCTGATCCACGCCGCCACCATGGTCACCGCCGGGGTGTACCTGCTGTGCCGGATCAACCCGCTGCTCCACGCCTCCCCGGACGCCGCCTGGACGGTGGCCATCATCGGCGCGGTCACCGCCTTCGTCGCCGCCACCATCGCCTGCGCCCAGGACGACATCAAGAAGGTGCTGGCCTACTCGACCATCTCCCAGCTCGGGTACATGGTGCTGGCCATCGGCGCGGGGGCCTACGAGGCGGCCATCTTCCTGATGGTGGCCCACGCCTTCTTCAAGGGGCTGCTGTTCCTCGGCGCCGGCTCGGTCATCCACGGGCTGCACGACGAGCAGGACCTCAAGCGGATGGGCAACCTCCGGGTCTACATGCCGATCACCTTCGTCACCTTCGCGGTCGGCTGGTTGGCCATCGCCGGGGTGCCGCCGTTGTCCGGGTTCTGGGCCAAGGGCGACATCCTGGAGAACGCCTGGTCCGCCCACCCGGGCCTGTGGGCCGTCGGTCTCGCTACCGCCGTCCTCACCGCCTACTACATGAGCCGGCTCACCGGCCTGGCCTTCTTCGGTAAGGACCGCTGGAAGAACAAGGTGCCCATCGACGCCGCCACCGACTTCGCCGACGCCCATCACGCCGAGGGGCCCATCCCCGAGCCGCACGAGTCGAAGTGGGTGATGACCCTGCCGTTGATCGTGCTGGCGGTGCTGGCCGCGGCGGGCGGGGTGATGGCCTTCGCCACCCCCCATCTGTCGCTGGCCCACTGGGTGGACCCGGTATTCGGCGGCAACCTCTACAACGACCACGAGTCGACCTCGACCCTCTGGAAGCTGGGGACGTTGGACGGGGTGGTGGCGGTGATCGGGGTGTTCATCGGCCTCCGGCTCTGGATCACCCGGGCCGAGCGGCCCAAGCTGGAATGGGCCTTCCTCCGCCACTCGTGGTACATAAACCAGCTCTTCGACGCCGTCATCGGCCGTCCCGGTACCCGCCTGGCCGAGTTCTCCTCGACCGTGATTGAGGACAAGGTCATCGACGGCGCCGTCAACGGAACCGCGACGCTGGTCCGCCGGACCGGGGGCCAGCTGAAGCGGGTCCAGACCGGTTATGTCCGCAACTACGCCCTCTGGATCGTGGTGGGTGTGGTGGTGCTGTTCGGCTTCATGCTGAGCCGGGTGTGGTGGAGTTGATGCCGACCACACCTTTCCCGTTTCTCACCACCCTGGTCCTGATCCCGGCGGCCGGCGCCGCGGTGGTCGCCCTCATCCCCCGGCAGCGGGTGGCGGCCTGGGTGCACGAGGCGGTCGGCCTGGCCGTGTCGCTGGTGACGTTGGCGCTGGCCATCACCATCTTGCTCCGGTTCCAGACCAGCTTCGGCGGCTACCAGTTCACCTCCGACCACATCTGGGCCAAGTCGCTGGGCATCCACTGGTCCCTAGGCCTCGACGGCATCTCCCTGTTCCTGGTGATGATGTCGGCGGTGTTGTTCCCGCTGACCATGCTCGGGGCCCGGGTCAAGCGGGATCCCCGGTCGTTCGTGGCCTGGGTGCTGTTGCTGGAAGCCGCCTGCCTCGGCAGCTTCGTCTCCCTGGATCTGATCCTGTTCTTCCTCTTCTTCGAGCTGACCCTGGTTCCGACCTACTTCATCATCGGCGGCTGGGGGTACGCCCGCCGGGGCTACGCCGCCATCAAATTCTTCATCTACACCTTCGCCGGCTCGGCCTTCCTGCTGGTCGGCATGGTGGCGGTGGCCTTCATCCACCAGTCCCAGACCGGGGTGCTCACCTTCGAGCTCCCGGCGCTGATGCACACCCACCTGTCCGGCACCGCCGGGGTGCTCCTGTTCCTGGCCTTCACCGTCGCCTTCGCGGTGAAGGCGCCGATCTTCCCGTTCCACACCTGGTCACCGGTGGCCTACGCCGAGGCGCCGACCGCCGGATCGGTGCTGCTGGCCGCGGTGTTGGCCAAACTGGGGGCGTACGGGATCATCCGCTTCGATCTGAACCTGTTCCCGCAGGCCACCCGCACCCTGACCCCGGTGCTGTTGACCCTGGCGGTGGCCGGGATCCTCTACGGCGCGGTGGTCGCCTGTGCCCAACGGGACCTGAAGCGCCTGGTGGCGTTCTCCTCCCTGGCCCAGCTCGGCTTCATCGTGTTGGGCACCTTCGCCCTCACCTCGCAGGGACTGACCGGTGGCGTGATCCAGATGGTCAATCACGGGCTGATCATCGCTGCCCTCTTCCTAATCGTGGGTTGGCTCTACGAGCGGCGGAAATCGTGGCAGGTCAACGAGCTCAAGGGCCTGCAGTGGTCGGCGCCGGTGATGGCCGGGGTCTTCACCGCGGTGATGCTGGCCTCGATCGGTGTCCCCGGGTTGAACGGGTTCGTCGGGGAGTTCCTCATCCTGTCCGGCACCTTCATCGTGCACCGGTGGTGGGCGGTGGCCGCCACCGTCGGCATCATCATCGCCGCCGTGTACCTGCTGTGGGCCTATCAGCAGGCGTTCCACGGTGAGCCGACCGACCGGGACAAGCAGACCCGCGACCTCGGATGGACCGAGCGGTTGGTGATCGCCCCGCTCATCCTTCTCATCGTCTTCCTCGGCGTCTATCCCAAACCGGTGCTCGACCGGATCACCCCGTCGGTCAACCAGCTGATCGCCCATGTCAACCAGGTGACCCACACCCAACAACCGGCGGTGGCCACCGGTGGTGGGTCGGCGGCGGCGGCAAACAGGTCGGGGTCTGGGTCCGGCTCCGGCTCCAACGATGCGATCGGGGGTGGTCGCTGATGTCCTCGCTGCTCCTCGCCGCCGCGTCGGTGGCCAAGCTCCGGACCCCGCACATCGACTACCTGAGCATCCTGCCCATCCTCATCATGATGGGCGGCGCGGTGCTGCTGGTCACCGTCTCCTCGTTGTTCCGCCAGGTGATGGGGGTCAGCTCCGCCACCCTCATCACCGTGGTCACCGCGGTGGCCACCCTGGTGGCGGCCCTGTTCCAATGGCACCACGTCACCACCCGCGGGGCCCAGGTGACCATCGCCGGGGCGATCGCCTATGACGGCTTCAGCGTCTTCATCCAGATCGTGGTGGCCATCGCCATCGGCCTCACCGCCCTCATCGCCGACGGGTATCTCAAACGCGAGAGCATGGACGGTCCGGAGTTCCATGTGCTGGCCATGCTGTCCGCCTCGGGGGCCATGCTGATGGGCTCGGCCAACGACTTGATCGTGATCTTCCTCGGCCTCGAGATCCTCTCCATTGCCCTCTACGTGCTGGCCGCCTTCAACCACAAGCGGGTGGAGTCGGGGGAGGCCGCCCTCAAGTACTTCGTGCTCGGGGCCTTCTCCTCGGCCATCTTCGTCTACGGGATCGCCCTGGTCTATGGGGCGACGGGGTCCAGCAACCTTCCCCAGATCGCCGACTACCTGTCCAAGAACGTGGTGGCCAGCAATGGGGTGCTGCTGGCCGGCCTCGCCCTGCTGTTGGTCGGCTTCGGTTTCAAGATCGCCGCGGTGCCCTTCCACATGTGGTCGCCCGACGTCTACCAGGGCTCACCGTCACCGGTGACCGGGTTGATGGCCGCCATCGCCAAAGCCGGAGCGTTCGCGGCGCTGCTCCGGGTCTTCGTGTCGTCGTTCGGCACCCTGAGATCCGATTGGCAGCCGATCGTCTGGGGGATCGCGATTCTGAGCCTGGTGATCGGGGCGGTGGCCGCCCTGGTGCAGAAGGACATCAAGCGGATGATGGCGTATTCGTCCATCAACCATGCCGGCTTCATCCTGTTGGGGGTGCAGGCGGCCACCGTCCGCGGGGTGTCGGCATCGCTCTACTACCTCTTCGCCTACACCTTCATGGTGCTCGGTGTGTTTGCCGTGATCACGGTGATGGCTCGGGACGGCGACAACGGGCACCAGATCACCGACTACCGGGGCCTGGGAAAGCGGAGCCCGCTGTTGGCTCTTGGCCTGGCCGTGCTGTTGCTGGCCCAGGCCGGGGTGCCGTTCACCACCGGCTTCCTGGCCAAATTCTCGGTGGTCGCCGCCTCGGTCGACGCCCATTCCTATGTCCTGGCCGCCATCGCCATGGGCTCCGCCGCCATCGCCGCCTTCTTCTATCTCCGGGTGGTGGTGACGATGTACTCGCCGGTGGGTGCGGTGGGCGATGTGTCCGATGTGTCCGATGTGTCCGATGTGTCCGATGTTGATTTGGCCGCTTCGTGGTCAGCCTCGTCCTCCCCGTCAGCCTCGGGTGACAGCGTGGCGAGTTTGACGACACTGACCGATGCCCCACCCGAGACGGTAGTGGCCGAGCGGGTGGTGGTCGTGCCCCGGTTGACCACCGTGGCCATCGGGCTGTGCGTGGCTTTCACGGTGGTATTCGGCATCATCCCCGGGCCGATCGTCGACTTTGCCCACTCGGCGACCCTGCTCTTCACCTGATCGTTCCCGGGCCGGACTCGGCGGGGGTCCTTGTCGCCTGAACGGCCCCGCAGTACTGTCGATTGCGTCGACCAGCGATGGGAGCCGAGTGTGACCAACGTGCCGGGCATGCCCGAGGAGGAGCCGAGGAAGGGTTCGCTCCGGGGGGCGATTCGGAAGCGGGAGACACGCGACAACGTGCGCATCGTTACCGCCTTGGTCATCGTCGGGCTGCTGATCGCCTTCGTGATCGCCAACAGCGAGAAGGTGTCCATCCACTTCCTCATCTTCACCAGCTCGGTGCGTCTGATCTGGGTACTGGTGGTGACCGCCCTCTCTGGGTGGCCTGGCCGATCGTCTGGTGGTGATTCGACGAGCCAGGATTCGGCGTGAGGAGGCGAGGAGGGCCCGCCGAGGCTAAGGCGAAGTCCTGTCCGCGGTCTCGGCCTGCACCACCAGTCCGGCGCCGGAGCGGAATTCCTGCATCCGATGGCGGATCGAGGAAAAGCCGCACGGAGTGAGGAGTTCGGTCAGCCTCTCGACCCACTGGGGGAGCGGTGCCGTCTTTTCGATGGCCCAGTTGTGGGTCACCGCCACCAACGCCCCGGAGGGCCGAAGGATGCGGGCGACTTCGCCGATGGCGACTTCGAGCGGCTGCCAGAACTGGATGCTGTTGACCGCGATGACTCCGTCGAAGGCGCCGTCGGGCCAGGGAATTGCCTCGGCGCCGGCCTGCCGGAGGACGACACGCCCGGCTTCGACGGCCAGTCGGTTCCGGCGTCGGGCGAGTTGGACCATGGTGGCCGACGGGTCGATGCCGGCGACGTTCCCGACGGGCAGCAGCGCGTCGAGCTCGCGGATTCCGACTCCGGGACCGAACCCGATGGCGAGAACCTGGTGGTGGGGCGACGGGTTCAACTCCCCGATGGCGGCCAGCTCCATGTCCCGGTTTATGCGGGCCATGACGGCTCCGGCAACCCGTCCGGCGGTGCCGTCGAAACCGGAAGTCCTGGTGAGATCCGTCATGGGTGAATTTCCAGCGGTGGATTGAGGCCATCGAGTAGGTGCATGCCGCCATCGAAACACTTGAAGTAGACTTCAAGTCAATGGCAGACCTGCTCGATATCGGCGAGGTGGCGGCAAGCTCGGGAATGGCGGCGTCCACCCTGCGCTACTACGAGCGCGAACAACTCATCGAAAGCGTCGATCGCAAGGGGCTCCGTCGCCAGTTCGAGCCCAACGTCCTGGACACCCTGGCGGTCGTGGCCATGTGCCAGCGAGCCGGATTCACGCTGACCGAGATCAAGACGCTGCTGGCGACGGGTGGCGACCGAAGCTGGAAGCCGTTCGCGGCCCAGAAACGGGATCAGCTTCGGGCCCAGATTCAGCATCTGATCACCATCGCCGACCAACTTGACCATGCGCTCGAATGTCCGAGCCGGAACGTCTTCGATTGCGAACACTTTCAAGCCGCGCTCAAGCGAGCCCTGCCGGTTTCCGGTGGCGAAACGTCGGGGACGGCCTCCACCCGGGCACCGCGGGCGACGACCCTGTCAAGGTTGGCCGAGTCTGATCCATGAAGTCGCCTGGTCGAGGTCGCGATCGGGCATTGGCTTGCCGGAGCAGTATTCGGGCGGTTCCAAGGGCCCCGTCGGTTGCTCTGCAGGTCCTACCAAAGGTAGTATGAGGGTATGAAAGTAAGTGTGAGCCTTCCCGACGAGGATGTGGAATTCCTGGACGGCTATGCCAACTCCCAAGGCTTTTCGTCGCGCTCCGCCGTCGTGCACAAGGCCGTCCGGCTGCTGCGGGCGTCCGAGCTCGGTAGCTCTTACGAGGATGCCTGGGATGAGTGGTCGAGCGGGGACGAAGGCGAAGCTTGGGATTCCACGGTCAGTGACGGCCTGACCTGATGCGACGAGGTGATATCCGGCTCGTTGACCTCGACCCCGTACGCGGCGCCGAAGCCAATAAGCGGAGGCCCGCGGTCATCGTAAGTAACGATGGGGCAAACAGCACGGCCCAGCGTCTCGGACGAGGGGTCGTCACGATCGTCCCGGCGACGTCGAAGGTCGAACGCGTCTACCCGTTTCAGGTGCTACTGCCGGCATCTGAGACTGGGCTCGAACTCGACTCAAAGGCGCAGGCAGAACAAGTACGATCGGTGGCAGTTGAACGAATAGGGGCACGAGTTGGCGTCGTCCCGCCGGAGCTGCTCGCATCCCTCGACGAGGCGTTGCGGCTTCACTTGGATCTCTAGCGTCAGCAAGGGGGAGAGTTGCGAGGCGCTGAAGACCTTGGTCAGCGTCATTTTTGCCAGTCAGTTTGAGTTGCTTCGCGCTCGGTCCGGGTCATGCAAGTGGTCCCGTCCATGTTCGACCGGGACCATGGCATTGAACGAAAGAGGGGGGCGCCATGAGCGGACCGTTGGTCGAGACAGCGGCGGGAACCGTCGAAGGGACATCACATCCCGGATACGAGCGGTTCCTCGGTATCCCCTACGCCCGTCCCCCGATCGGCCGGTTGCGTTTCCGGGAACCCGAAGCTTCTGAGCCGCACCGCGGGGTGTTGTCGGCCAACGCCTTTGGTCCGCACGCTCCGCAACTCCCCAGTGTCTTGGAGGAGTTCCTCGGTGGTGGAGCTCCGATGGTGATCGATGAGGCTGAATGTCTGAGACTCAACGTCTGGACGCCCAGGGCCGACGGAGCCAAGCGACCGGTGATGGTCTGGATCCACGGCGGCGCCTTCACCATGGGCACCAGCGCGACGCCATGGTACGACGGCGAGCGGTTCGCGGTCGACCATGACGTCGTCCTGGTCAGCTTCAACTATCGCCTCGGCGTGCTCGGCTTCACCTACCTGGCCGAGGTCGGCGGGGCCGACTTCGCCGGGTCGGGGTCGGTCGGTATCCAGGATGCCGCCGCGGCTCTGGGTTGGGTGGCCGAGAACGTCGCCAGCTTCGGCGGGGACCCGGGGAACGTCACCGTCTTCGGTGAATCGGCCGGCGCCATGAGCGTCGGGACGCTGCTGGCTCTTCCTGCCGCCAAGGGGTTGTTCCACCGGGCCATCCTCCAGAGCGGAGCCGCGAGCACCGTGCTCGATGCCGAGAAGGCCAGCCGGTTCACCGCGGAGTTACTTTCGATCCTTGGGCTTGGCGGTGCCGGCGTGGCCGAGCTCCAAGGCCTTCCGGTCCAGGACTTGCTGGGCGCCCATCAGAAGTTGGCCGCGGCCCATACTCGTGAAGGCTTGGTCTCTCGTCCGGTGGTCGACGGCACCGTCTTGGTCCGCCGTCCCAACGATGCCGTGGAGGACGGTGCCGCCATGGACGTACCCATCCTCATCGGGACCAATCTGGACGAGTGGCGGCTCTTCGGTCTCCTGGATCCGGTGTTCTCGGCCACCCGCGAGGAGGATCTCGAGTCCGCGATCGCAACTCATTATCCTGCCGACCCGACCCTTGCCCTCCATACCTACCGGAAGCGGATGGCGGAGGCCACCCCCGCCCAAGTGCTCGCCGGGGTCGTGACCGATTCCGTCTTCCGCATCCCCGCCATCCGATTGGCCGAGGCCCAGCATCGTGGCGGCGGGACGGCGTGGATGTATCTGTTCACCCAGCCGACGACGCAGCTGGGCGGCCAGATGGGCTCATGCCACGGCCTGGAGATCCCCTATGTGTTCAACACCCTTGACCAGGGACCCGCACCGTTGTTCGCGGGTGAGAATCCGCCAACCGGATTGGCTCGCGATATGAATGCCACCTGGGCGGCGTTCGCACGGAACGGTGACCCCGCGGGTGGGGCGTTGGGGCCTTGGCCTGCCTACGAGCCGGCCTCGCGCTCGACCATGATCCTCGACGTCGAGCCCCACCCGGAAGACGATCCGCTGGCCGAGGAGCGAGAACTCTGGGAGGGCCCGTCGGCCCAAGAGGTCGACTAGCTCCGAGCCGATACGTCGCGGCCAGGTGGTTGATCTCCTATGGAGCCGCGCGCTCCCGTTCCACAGCCGCCGCGGCCCTCATGAGGTTCAAGGTGTCGGCAGCCGGCGCTCAATGGGTTCGGATCGCCCACGTTCGGATGGTGGGAACCGGGTGACCCATCGACGACGGTGAGGGACTGCGACGACCACTCTCGGTGGCCGAAGTCGAAGTCGTCCATTCTGGAGCAAGGGGATCGTTACTGCCCATGTGAGCGGGGAGTATGTCCAAACAATGCCCGTCAAGATGGGAATTGACCGAACGGACCGACGCGAAAGCCGGAAGGCACTCAAGGCCCGGAATTGATGTGTCGATATCAGTGTCAGTAAGTCGTGACTCAGCCCAGACGGTCGAGATCACGATGGCGCATCCTGTGGCGGAGCAGTGCACGGGACTCAGTCACCCATCAACGCGCCCGTGTCCCGAGGATGTGAAACATGAATGGTTCGAAGTTCTCCGCCCGCAAGGCTCTGGCGGTCGCAACCGCAACGATCATCGCCATGAGCATCGGCGTGGTACTGGCCACCGGTTCGGCAACCGCGGCGACGACTCCGTTGATCTCAACCTCGTTCGCCACCACGACGACGCCCACCGGTCAATGGATGCTCCCCACCGCGTCAGGTACCAATCAAGCATGCCTGACCGCTGGTCCAGTCTCCGGGACGACCTCGATCCCCAATTGTTCGCCGACCACCGATGCCAATAACAGCGGTGCTCTGCAGTTGACGACGAATGGAGGGAACCAGGTGGGCTCGGTGTTCGACACCACCAGCCTGCCCGCCAGCCAGGGTCTCGACATCACCTTCAACACCTATCAGTTCCATGGCAGCGGAGCCGACGGCATCTCCTTTACCTTGGCCGCCGCCGATCCGACCAATCCCCAGCCGCCGGCCTCTGCCGGCCCCACCGGGGGTTCGTTGGGTTACTCCACCAACCAGACGTTATCTGGCGTGCCCAACGGGTACCTCGGGATCGGGTTCGACGTCTATGGGAACTTCTTGAACACTTCGTATGGCGGATCGACCTGCCCGTCCTTCGGCGGAGTCAACGGGAGTACGCATCCCCAGAATGTGACGGTGCGAGGCCCGGGTAACGGAACCACCGGCTACTGCCTGGTAGCAACGTCGGCCGCGGATCCTCCAAACACGAGCAACAACCTGCCTGGTGGCACCGGGTCCCTCGACAACAAGTCGGCGACGACTCACGACTCGTCCGATCTGGTGCCAGTCGAGATTGCCGTCAATCCTTCCGCCACGTCGGCCACCACCGGCTCTGGTAAGACCGTCCCGGCCAAGAGCTTTCTGGTCGACTACACCCCGGTAGGTGGCTCTGCTCAATCCTTCACCAGTGCGCTACCGGATCTAGTTGGCAACACGCTGGGTATTCCCAGTTCGTGGTTCGATCCGACAACCGGCGTGCCCTACCAGCTCACCTTCGGGTGGACGGCGTCGACAGGTGGGGCCAACGAATACCACGACATCAACACTCTGACGTCGAGCACTCTCAACGGACAACTCCCCACCATGTTGCTCACTGATACCGATAACGCTTCGGGAGTATTCAAGCAAGGCACGACGACCACCAACGTCATCCTGACTCCCTCCCTCGGCTCCAGTGCTGATGAAACCAACCCGCCGACCGTCACCGATACCTTCCCGACCGGGGTCGTACCTGGCATCCCGACCGGCACAAATTGGGACTGCACGGCTTCGGCAGGTCAGACGGTGAGTTGCACGTACACGGGTGGTACGGTCACCGCCAGCTCTTCCTATCCAGCGATTACCGTACCGATCGGCGTCACCGGTTCGGCCGTAGTCGGTGCCGGAACCGACAGCGCCAAGGTTTCCTCCATTGATGCGCTTCCGGTCGTCGCCGCCGATAGCTTCAACGTCGAACTGCTTCCCGGAGCCCCCACCGGCGTCTCCGCGACCGCGGGAGATGCTTCGGCCTCGGTTACTTTCACCGCTCCCGGCAACGATGGAGGCAGTGCGGTCACCGGCTACACCATTACGCCCTACATCGGTGGGGTGGCTCAGCCAGCTCAGACCTTCAATTCCACCGCCACCACTGAATCAGTAATCGGGCTGACGCCCGGGACTGCCTATACGTTCAAAGTCGCCGCCATCAACGGCGTCGGCACCGGACCCAACTCCGCCGCAGCCGGCCCAGTGACACCTCTCTCGAATCCGTCGATCACCACCGCCACCCTCCCCAATGGCGAGGTCGGCGTCGCCTACAGCCAGACCGTGGCCGGAACGGGCGGGAAGCCCTCGTATGCCTGGTCGGTCACCACTGGATCGCTTCCCACCGGGCTCACCCTGAATGCCGGCACCGGAGTCATTTCCGGCACTCCAACAGTCTCGGGCTCGGTGCCGTTCACGGTCACCCTCACCGATGCCAACAACCAGACGGCTACCCAGGCCTACACGGTGACGGTGGCGGCTGATCCGTCGATCACCACCACCACCCTTCCCGGCGGTGAGGTCGGCGCTGCCTACAGCCAGCTACTGGCCGGCACCGGTGGCATCGGCCCGTATGCCTGGTCGGTGACCACCGGAACGTTGCCCGCGGGGCTCACCCTCAATAGCGCTACCGGGGTCATCTCCGGGACACCCACCGGTTCGGGTTCGACCTTCACGGTGACCCTCACTGATGCCAACGGCAAAAAGGCCACCCAGAGCTACACCGTGGCGGTCGTTGTCGGTCCGTCCATCACTCCAGCCTCGCTTCCTACTGGTGAGGTCGGCGTCCTCTACAGCCAGACGCTGACCGGCTCCGGGGGGACAGGCCCCTATGCATGGTCGGTGACCACCGGGTCGCTCCCGGCCGGACTGACGCTGAATGCCGCCACTGGGGTCATCTCCGGGACACCCACCGGTTCGGGTTCCACCTTCACCATCACCGTCACCGACGCCGCCAATCAGACCGCGACTCACGGCTACACGGTGGGCATCCTGGCCGCGCCGTCGATCACCACCACCACCCTCCCCGGCGGCGAGGTCGGCGCTGCCTACAGCCAGCCAGTGGTCGGCACCGGCGGCAGCACTCCGTATGCCTGGTCGGTGACCGCCGGCTCCTTGCCCGCCGGGCTCACTCTCAATAGCGCCACCGGCGTCATCTCCGGGACACCCACCGGTTCGGGTTCGTCCACCTTCACCGTCACCCTCACCGACGCCGCCAACCAGACCGCCACCCAGGCGTACACGGTCGGCATCCTGGCCCCGCCCTCGATCACCACCACCACCCTCCCCGGCGGTGAGGTCGGCGCTGGCTACAGCCAGCCACTGGTCGGCACCGGCGGCGGCACTCCGTACGCCTGGTCGGTGACGATCGGAACGTTGCCCGCCGGACTGACGCTTGACGGCGCCACCGGCGTTATCTCCGGGACACCCACCGGTTCGGGTTCCACTTTCACCGTCACTCTCACCGACGCCGCCAACCAGACCGCCACCCAGGCTTACACGGTGGGCATCCTGGCCGCGCCGTCGATCACCACCACCACCCTCCCCGGCGGTGAGGTCGGCGCCGCCTACAGCCAGCCACTGGTCGGCGCCGGCGGCAGCACTCCGTATGCCTGGTCGGTGACCACGGGAGCGCTTCCCGCCGGGCTCACCCTCAATGGTGCCACCGGGGTCATCTCCGGGACACCCACCGGTTCGGGTTCCACCTTCACCGTCACCCTCACCGACGCCGCCAACCAGACCGCCACCCAGGCGTACACGGTCGGCGATGTCGGCTGCGCCCGTCGATCACCACCACCACCCTCCCCGGCGGCGAGGTCGGCGCCGCCTACAGCCAGCCACTGGTCGGCGCCGGCGGCAGCACCCCGTACGCCTGGTCGGTGACCACGGGAGCGCTTCCCGCCGGGCTCACCCTCAATGGCGCCACCGGGGTCATCTCCGGGACACCCACCGGTTCGGGTTCGTCCACCTTCACCGTCACCCTCACCGACGCCGCCAACCAGACTGCCACCCAGGCTTACACGGTGGCGGTGTCGGCAGATCCGTCGATCACCACCACCACCCTCCCCGGCGGCGAGGTCGGGGCTGCCTACAGCCAGCCACTGGTCGGCGCCGGCGGCAGCACCCCGTACGCCTGGTCGGTGACGATCGGAACGTTGCCCGCCGGCCTCACCCTCAATGGTGCCACCGGGGTCATCTCCGGGACACCCACCGGTTCGGGTTCCACCTTCACCGTCACCCTCACTGACGCCGCCAATCAGACCGCGACTCAGGCGTACACGGTGAGCATCCTGGCCGCCCCGTCGATCACCACCACCACCCTCCCCGGCGGCGAGGTCGGGGCTGCCTACAGCCAGACTCTGGTCGGTACCGGTGGCAGCACGCCGTATGCCTGGTCGGTGACCGCGGGATCACTTCCCGCCGGGCTCACGCTCAATGGCGCCACCGGGGTCATCTCCGGGACACCCACCGGTTCGGGTTCGTCCACCTTCACCGTCACCCTCACCGATGCCGCCAATCAGACGGCTACCCAGAGCTACATGGTGTCGGTCCTGGCGTCCCCGTCGATCACCACCACCACTCTTCCCGGTGGCGAGGTCGGGGCTGCCTACAGCCAGCCACTGGTCGGTACCGGTGGCAGCACGCCGTATGCCTGGTCCGTGACGATCGGAGCGCTTCCCGCCGGACTGACGCTTGACGGCGCCACCGGGGTCATCTCCGGGACACCCACGGGTTCGGGTTCCACCTTCACCGTCACCCTCACCGACACCGCCACCCAGACCGCCACCCAGGCGTACACGGTGGGCATCCTGGCTGCGCCGTCGATCACCACCACCACCCTCCCCGGCGGCGAGGTCGGGGCTGCCTACAGCCAGCCACTGGTCGGCGCCGGTGGCAGCACCCCCTACGCCTGGTCGGTGACCGCCGGCGCCTTGCCCGCCGGGCTCACCCTCAATGGTGTGACCGGAATCATCGCCGGCACGCCCACCGGTTCGGGCCCGGCCACCTTCACCGTCACCCTCACCGACGCCGCCAATCAGACCGCGACTCAGGCTTACACGGTGAGCATCCTGGCCGCCCCGTCGATCACCACCACCACCCTCCCCGGCGGCGAGGTCGGCGCTGCCTACAGCCAGACTCTGGTCGGTGCCGGTGGCAGCACGCCATATGCCTGGTCGGTGACCGCGGGATCACTTCCCGCCGGGCTCACGCTCAATGGCGCCACCGGTGTCATCTCCGGGACACCCACCGGTTCGGGTTCGTCCACCTTCACCGTCACCCTCACCGATGCCGCCAATCAGACGGCTACCCAGAGCTACATGGTGTCGGTGTTGGCGGGTCCATCGATCACGACTAACTCCCTCCCGAGCGGCGAGGTCGGGGTCGCCTACAGCCAGACGGTGACCGGCACCGGCGGCAGCACTCCCTACGCCTGGTCGGTGACAACCGGAACGTTGCCCGCGGGGCTCACCCTCAATGGTGCGACCGGGGTCATCTCCGGGACACCCACCGGTTCGGGCTCGGCGACGTTCACCATCACCCTCACCGATGGCAAAGGCCAAACCACCAGCGGGATCTTCACCCTGAACCTCCTGGCTGCACCCTCGATCACCACCACCACCCTTCCCGGTTCCGAGATCGGCACTCCCTACAGCCAGACCCTGGTCGGCACCGGTGGCAACACCCCGTACGCCTGGTCGGTGACCGCCGGATCCCTTCCTGCTGGGTTCACCCTCGACGGTGCGACCGGGGTCATCTCCGGTACACCCACCGGTTCGGGCTCGGCCACGTTCACCGTCACCCTTATCGACCATTCAGGCAAGACGGCCAACCAGACCTACACCCTGAAGGTGGCAGCTGCCCCCTCGATTACCACCGGCACCCTCCCCGGTGGTGGGGTCGGCACTCCCTACAGCCAGACTCTGGCCGGAACCGGTGGCACCGGACCCTATCGGTGGTCGGTCACCGCGGGGTCACTCCCCGCTGGGCTCACACTCAATGGCATCACCGGTGTCATTTCCGGCACGCCTACGGGTCTCGGCTCATACGCATTCACCATCACCCTCACCGATGGCTCGGGCAAAACCACCAGCCGGTCCTACTCGCTGACGGTCCTCATGTCGTCGCTCAACTCCCGGCCGATCGCGGCTACCCCCGGCGGATTGGGCTACTGGCTCGTCACCAACAGCGGCGCCGTTACCACCTTCGGGAACGCCGCGTCCTTCGGGTCAATGGTCAAACAGCCCCTCAACAAGCCGATTGTCGGCATTGCCAGCACGTCAAATGGCAAGGGCTACTGGTTGGTGGCTTCCGACGGCGGCGTATTTGCCTTCGGCAACGCCGTCTTCTACGGCTCTGAAGGTGGCCGACATCTGAACAAGCCGATTGTCGGTATTGCCAGCACCCCGGACGGCAAGGGCTACTGGCTGGTGGCTTCCGACGGCGGGGTGTTCGCCATCGGCGACGCCGGCTTCTACGGCTCCACGGGGGCCATCCACCTGAACCAACCGATTGTCGGCATTGCGACCGCGCCGGCCGGCAAGGGCTACTGGCTGGTGGCTTCCGACGGCGGCGTATTTGCCTTCGGCAACGCCGTCTTCTACGGCTCGGGCGGGGGTCATGCGCTCAACAAGCCGATTGTGGGCATCGCCGCCACCCCGACCGGCAACGGTTACTGGATGGCGGCCTCCGACGGGGGGGTGTTCGCGTTCGGTGGGGCCACCTTCTACGGGTCCATGGGCGGCAAGCCTCTCAATATGCCGGTCGAGGGCATCGCCGCCACCGCATCCGGCAAGGGCTACTGGCTAGCGGCGGCCGACGGGGGAGTGTTCTCCTACGGCAACGCGGCGTTCTCCGGGTCAGTCCCTGGGCGCTGACCCGAACTGACCTCTTGCATCCGCGCCCGACCCGCGGCTAGCGACCAGCGTCAGGTTGTGCTCCCGCGCCGACCGCCGCCGCGGATGCCTCCTTGGCGAGGTTCTCATCCAACTTGAGACCCTCGATGTCGACATTGGGTATGGCCCGGTCCAGCCAGTGTGGCAACCACCATGCCCTTCGGCCCAAGAGGGCCATCACCGCCGGGACCAGGGTCAGCCGAACCAGAAAGGCATCAACCAGAACCCCGACGGCCAGCGCGAATCCGATCTCCTTGGTCACCACGTCGTCGGAGAACACGAAGCTGGTGAAGACGCCGATCATGATCAGGCCGGCCGCCACCACCACCCGGGCGCTCTCGCCGTACCCCCTGACCACTGACGGTACTGCTTCATCGGTGTGGGCGAATTCCTCCCACATCCGGGAGACGAGAAAGACTTCGTAGTCGGTGGACAGCCCAAAGACGGCGGCGATCAGGAAGATGGGCAAGAAGCTCACCACCGGGCCGGTGTTGTGGACCCCGAACAGACTCCCGAGGTGCCCGTCCTGAAAGATGCTGACCACCAGCCCCATAGCCGCGACGATGCTCAACAGGAATCCGAGGACGGATTTGAGCGGCACCAGGATGGATCGGAACACCAGGGCCAGCAGGACCAGGCCCAACCCCATGACCACGACCAGATAGATCGGAAGAGCCGCCTGCAGCTTGTTGGACACGTCGATGTTGACCGCAGTCGGTCCGGTGACCAGGACTTCGACCCCGGTCGCCTTCTGCACCTGCACCGCGTCGGTGCGGACCAGGTTCACCAACTGGGACGTCTGGTCGGACGAGGGGCTGCTCTTCGGCGTGACGATGACGATGGTCACGTCTTTGGAGGAGTTCTGGATCGGAGGCGACACCGACGCGACGTCGGGCAACCCACCCAAGCCCTTGACCGCGGCTTCCGCCACCTGTTGAGGGTTGTCCTTCTGCGGGGCGTTGACCACGACGGTAAGAGGACCGTTCACCCCGGGCCCGAAGCCCTCGGCCAGCAGGTCGTAGGCCACCCGACCGGTGGAGCCCGGTGGATCCGAACCGGCATCGGGCAGGCCGAGCTTGAGCCCAAGGGCGGGCAGGGCCAGCAGGACCACGACGACCGCCCCTATGCCGATCACGATGAGTGGCCGACGGGTGAGGACTCCGGCCCAACGAAGACCGGCGCCGCCGCGATCCGGTCTCGATTGACGCCGTGGCTTCGAAACGCCGACCGGCTTGATGCGTGCGCCCACGATCCCGATCACGGCCGGGACCAAGGTGACCGCGATGAGGACGGCGACGATGACCGTTCCCGCCGCCGCCAGTCCCATCACCGTCAGGAACGGGATGTCCACCACCGCGAGTCCGCACAGCGCCATGACCACGGTGAGGCCGGCGAACACCACCGCGCTCCCCGCGGTAGCGGCTGATCGGGCCGCCGCCTCCCCGGGCTCGAGGCCGGTGGCCAGGAGTTGTCGGTATCGCTGGAGGATGAAGACCGCGTAGTCGATGGCCACGGCCAGGCCCAACATGGTGGCCACCACCGGGGCGGCCGAGGAGAGGCTGATCACCGCGCCGAGGGCGTTGAGACCGGAGATGCCGATTCCGACGCCGATCAGCGCGGTGAGCAACGGGAGCCCGGCGGCGACCATCGATCCGAGGGTGATGGCCAGGACGATGTAGGCGATGAGCAGGCCACCCACCTCCGAGCTGTCCTTGGCCGCCGCCGGCGTCACCACGCCTCCCCCGAACGCCACCTGGACCCCGGCCTTCTGGGCTGGCGTCGCGCTCTGTTCCAGGGCTTGCTGGGCGGCCGGGGTGATCCCGGAGACCGGCACCGCGTAGATGACAGTGGCGTAGGCGATGCGCATGTTCGCCGAGATGGTCCCCTTGCCGTAGGGATCGCTCACCAGCTTGACCTGCGGGGCCTTCTTGGCCTGGGCTACCGACGCTTCAACGGCTGACTCGATGGTCGGCTCGGTGAGGGTCTTGCCCGCCGGTACCGCGAAGACCATCTGGGCCGCGGCGCCGGCAGCTCCGGGGAACTTCTGGTTCAGAAGGTCGATCGCCTGTTGCGACTGGGTCCCAGGAATGGAGAACGCCGTGCTGGCCGGGCGGCTGAACACGCTCGAGAGCGAGATCAGGATGATCAGGAGGAGCACCCAGAGGGCGAGCACCAGCTTGCGATGAGAGAACGTCCAACGGCCTACCCGGTACAAGTACGTCGCCATCGGCTGTCCCCTCACCTCGCCTCATCCGGCCCATTCGGCGCAGCGCGCATCCTACCGGCCTGATGGTCCGCGGGCCCGTGACCAGCCACAATCGGGCCTGGGGCCGACGGGTTGACCTGGCGCGGACATCGGGTCCCTGGGTGGCTGACGATTTCCCCACCCCGAGGGGGGAGTGCTCTGGACGGAGCGGGGCTTACCGCCCGGTCGGGACCGAGGTGTTCGGGGTGTTCGACTCTTCGATCAACTCGGTGGGCATGCCGTCGAGGTCGCCGAACGACGCGGCGATGAACTCCTGGGTCTCGTGCTGGGCCGCCAGCATCCGTTTCTCCGCGCCGGCAGCCAGGAGCCGGCCCAGGACCGGGATCTCCCAGACCGATTCGGCCCGGAGGATGGCCATGACCACCGGTACCAGGTGCTCGGCGGTATCGAATACCACATACCTCGGAAGCCACTCGGGGTCGTACTTGGCGTTGAACAGCCAGAGGGATTCGATCTGGGCAAAGCTGGACAGGCGCTTGAGGAACCACCGCTCGGCCCGTTGCATGGCTCCGTCGCCCTTCTCTCCGGCCAAGGTGGACCGAAGGGTGGCGAAGTTGAGGCTGAGTCCGCCGTACTTGCCGGCCTGCAGGTACTCGATGGTGGAACAGAGGGCGAAGTCGAGGAGCCCGTTGGGGTGGTCCCCGGGGTCCCGTCTCATGAGGTCGAGGGAGTAGCCATTGATGCCCCTCGCGGGCACGAATTGGCACATGGCCGCCGCTCCGCCCTCGGGGGTCCGGACCACGGTCAGCAACATCCCGGTGTCCCGGGGATCGAACACCCGGCCGAGCATCATCGAGAACCCGCGTTCGTGCTCCCCCTGCCGGCTGAGGCTCATCAGCGCGGCCAATTCCTTGGACAGGTCCTGGGATATATGGGCCGGATCGTGGAACGAAACCGTGTAGCCCTTCTTCTTGATCCGGTTGTGGGCTTGACGCAGGCCTTTCTTGTCGCCGCCGGCCAGCGAGAAGCCGGGGATGTCCACCACGGCTTCATCACCGAGGTAAATGTGGTGCATGCCCGAGTCGCGGTACATGGGCAGCCATTCCTCGCCGGCGCCCATCACCGCCGGAACCCAGCCATGGCTGTCGGCGAATCGCCTGAACGCCATCCACACCAGCTCCCGCTCGTTGGCGGGTCCGATCGGATCGGGGGAGATGAGGCAGATGCCGCCGTAGATGGCGTAGGCCACCAGGCTGTCGCGATGGAAGAACCATTGCTTGTCGGTGCGAAGGGCGAAGTAGTCGAGGGTGGACGCTCCGTGCCGGCGGACGATATCGCGGGCCCGGAACTCGGCGGCGCGACCGCTGGTCACCCGGCGGTCCACCACCGGGCGGGACAGCAAAAACAGTGTCACCCCCGCCATGGCGATCCCCAACACCAACAAGGTGGGGTTCAGGACCCGCCCGAGCCGCACCGGGAGGTCGACGGTCTGGATCCCGACCAGTCGCTGCGCCGCCGCCCACAGGGCTGTCCACCAGGCGATCGAGAAGTGACGGCGGTGGAGTCCGACGTGGGCAAAGATCTCGATGGATGCCGCGGCCAGCACGCAGATCCCGATGACCCCGAACACCAGGGCCACGATCGCCGATCGCAATGACGGCCAATCGGAGCCGGCCTTGAATTCGAACCGGTTGATCACCAGTACCACCAGGACGATCAGAGCCAGGACCGACTCTTCGAAGTCGCCACCGGCCAGGAGGTGGAGGACCAGGGTGACGCTGAGAAGCACCACTGCCACCTGCCAGGCCAGGCGCTGGCCCCGGAGGATGCCGCGGCCCAGGGCGATGAGAGCCAGTCCGGCCAGGGCGACCAGGGTTCCGGCGGCGACGGTGGCCCGGAGAGGGAGGAACTCGAGGAGGATGTGGAGCCGCCCTCGCAGTGGGGGGGTGATGGCATCCAGGACGTCCACCAGCCCGGCAAGCAGGATGCCGATCGACGCCAACCGCCGGATTCTTCGGGTTCGGCGGTGGGCGAGTCGCAGATTGGGGGCGGGAGGCCACGAGTCGCCCTTCGGATAGGACGCCACCACCGCCGGGTGGAGGCCCCCGACGGCGTGCCCGGTGCTGAGCAACCGCTCGAGGAGGCTCGGTGACCGGAGATCGTTCTCGGCCAAGAGGAGGCGAACGTGGAGATCGGCGCCGGTCTCGAGTTCGATCCAGCTGAGCCGCTGCCGGTGGAGGAAGATCGGCGGCAGGCCCAGCCTGCCCGGATGCTCATCGACGACTTCGGCGGTGGCTCCCACATTGGCGTAGAACCCGACCCCGAGATTGGTGAGCTCGGACTGGAAGGTGGCGCCGGTGATCAGGCCGGCATAGCCACGTCCGACCAGCCGGCGACCGTTCTCGCGAGCGGTGTCGTTGGCCACCGATTCCGAAGTGACCGACTTGAGGGCACCCCCACCGAGTATCGACCACATCCGGCGGCTCAACAGGCCGAGGACCACCACCAACCCGATCAACACCACCAGGGCGAAGAGTCCTGCCACCTCGACCTGGTCAGCCCAGTCGGCTTGACGCGCGCTTCGCAGGGCCCGACCCGGGACGCCGGACCCAATGTGCTGGAGCACCCACGGGTTCACCGCCAGGCGCAGCAACCCGAGCACCACGAACGGCACCAGGATCCACCAGGCGTAGCGCCCGAGCCGTCGGTAGAGAGTTCGGGAGGTCACGAATCGGGTCAAGGCCGATGGGTCGCTGAGCCGGTGCAGCCCCGCGAGCCACGGCGCATCCTCCTTGGACTGACCGGCCAGGTGACGCCAGCGCTCGCCGGCCAACGCCTGGCCGACCGCGCCGGGCTTGGCGTCGGCCGCCGGATCGTGCCGGGTCTCGTCGATGGGGCCTTCCGAGTCATAGGCGTGGTCCCCCGGCTCGATCCGCACCACCCGGAGGCCGGTGGCGGTATGGAGGTGAAGATCCACGGCCGCGAACGGCTCGACGCCGAGGGCGGTCAACGCCACCGCCACGTTGGGGTCGGTGGCAAATCCCGGCTCGTGGGTGCCGACCTGACGGATGATCCGTCGTTCCGGCTCCTGGAGGAATGCTCCGATCGACGCACGCAGCTCGGGATGGGCGGCCATGCACCGTTCGGCGTCGACCGCCGGGGAAACGGTGTCGATGAGGTCGAAGAGGTTGCCGGCGACGATCAGAATTCCCGGGCCGTCCCAGGCGTCCAGGACCCGGGCCAACTCGACGGTGAGCGCCTTCGACGAGGGGGTGGCCTGCGGGGTGAGCAGGAGGTCGCTCACCACCACCACCCGCCGCCCGATGGGAACGTCCACCACCCGGACACCGGGCTCGACCCGGGGGGGAGGGGTGCCGCCTCGGCGGCCGGTCGGCCGCATCTGATCTTCGACCGGCTGGTTGCCGTTCTCTGGTGGGGTGGATGTCGTCACGCTGGCCCAATCGTAGAGTCCCGCCGGGGTTAGGCTCATTCGTTATGGGCCAGGACAGATTTGACGCTCAGGGGCAGGGGAGAACGGCGTGACCAGGCTGCCTCTGGCCCCCGGTCGCCCAACTCCCGCTCGACGCCGGTCCTGGTGAGCAGGGGGGTCGGCCCCGACAATTGGGCGTGGCGGCAGGGGCCCGTGCAGGAGCCCGGGGAAGCGGTGGTGTTCGACGTGGACGGCGTGCTGTCCGACGCGGTCGGTCGGCAACACTTCCTCGAACATGGCCGGCGAGACTGGGACAGCTTCTTCGCCGCCTGTGGCGACGACCCGGTCATCGAGGAACTGGCCCGGCTGATGGATCTGCTCGACTCGCGGTTGCAGGTGATCCTCCTCACCGGACGACCGTTCCGGGTGCAGCCCCAGACGTTGGCCTGGCTCGATCGCTACGGGTTGCGGTGGGACCTGTTGGTCATGCGGGCCCGGGGGGACTACGCCCACGTGACCCGGTTCAAGCGCGAAGAGGTGGAGCTGCTGCGATCGTTCGGATTCGATCTTCGCCTCGCCTTCGAAGATGACCCCAACAACTTCGCCATGTTCCACGCCGAAGGGATCCCGTGCGTCTACATCCACTCGGGGTACTACGAGTAGCGCCGCAGGAGTCACGCCTTCGTCTTCCGGTTTGGGGGTTGATGGTGTCGGTTGCGCTCGGGCCCTGATCGGCGTGGTCAGCTCGGCTCGGAGTCGGAGTCGGACACCGACCTCAGGCCCGACGGCCGGCGGGTGGCCATGAACCATCCGGCCAGCAGCGCGAGGCCGGCCAACACCAGTGGGGGGCCGTCGCCAAAGCGAACGTAGACGGTCCACCCCGACCGGCGGGACAGGTCGGCGAACACGATCTGCTGGTTACCGAGCGAGGTCCGGGTGACCAGCCGCCCGCGGTTGGTGACGACGGCGCTGAATCCGGTGGGAGCGGCCTGCAACAGGTCCCGGCCCTCCTCGGTGGCCTGGATCTCGGAGGCGGCGATCTCTTGGGTGGGGACCTGAGCGCTGGCGTAGGAGGAGGTGTTGGTGGGCACGATCAAGACCTGTGCCCCATTGCGTACCGAGGGTCGACCCCGGTCGGCGTAGAACACCTCGAAGGAGACCAGCGCCCCGAGCGGAGCGGCCGGGGTGGTCATGAGCCCCGACCCCGTCCCGGGGATGGCGTCGAGGGGAACCGACGAGAGGTCGGCAAAATGGGCGAAGAACCCCCGGAACGGCACGTACTCCCCGAACGGCACCCGGTGGACCTTTTCGAAGCGGTCGACCAGCCTGCCGTCCGGTCCCCAGGCCACCATCTCGTTGCGAAAGGTGGTGGCCGACACCGACTCGGTGACGCCGACCACCAGGGTGGTGTGCAGTGACCGGGCCAGAGCCGAGAGGTTGGCTGCCTCGGCGGTCCCGTCGAGGTTGGTGTCGAGCGACACCACATCCTCGGGCCAGAGCACCAGCTGGGGGGCGTGGCCTCCGTCCAACTGCTGCATCTTTTGGGTGGCCGACTGTTGGGCAGCCAGCACCACGGCCGGGTCCACCTGTGACTTCCGGAAGCCGCGCACCCCGCCACCTTGGATGGCGGCAGCGGTCACCGTGCCCCGGGAGGGACCGCCGTCCGGTGCGTGGGTGGCGATGATGGTCGCGCCGATCAGGGCGATCGCCGCCGCCACCCCGACCAGGGCCATCGGTCCGTGGCCGGCGAGGGTGTCCCTGACGGTGGTCGGTTCGGCCAACTCGGTGCGGGCAAAAGCGCGGGCCCGTCGTTGGTCGCGGGCCGACGTCAGGACGGCTTCGATGACGGCGGCCACCGCCACCCCGCCGATGAAGACCCCGCCGGTCAAGGCCAACGGCCCGCCCAGCCGGGCCAGCGCCAGCACCGGCCCGTCGGCCTGGCCCAGGAACACCCCACCGATCGGCAAACCCCCGAACGGCCAGGTTTGTCGCAGGGCTTCGGCCAGGGTGAGGGCGGCGGGGAAGGTCAACGCCCGGGCCAGCAGGGGTCGGGCCGGGACCACCAGACACGCCACCGCCGGGAACAGCGCCTCGACGGCGATGAGGACGATGGCCCCGGGCCAGGTGAACGCCCGGGCCCAGGCCAACCCCGGAATGAAGCAGCCGAGCCCGGCCAGCCATCCGGCCCACAGTCGGGTGCGGGGGCGGAGATCACCGAGGCGCCACCAGAGCAGACCGGCGGATGGAAAGGCCAGGATCCAGAATCCCCACGGGGGTAGGGACAGCGCCAACCCGACTCCGGCCACGATCGCCGGCAACGCCACCCGTCCCCGCCGCGGTATCACCGGGTGCTGGCGATGATGCACGAAACGCAGCCGGGCCGAGCGCCAGGGTGGGGGATCGGAAAGGTCGATCGGGGCCACCGGCGAAGGCGGGACCGGCGCGTTGGTCGCGTCGGGTGGGACGGTGCTGATGGCTCTACCTTCTTCCATAGAGGTCCCCTGCCGGGAACGCTTGCGGTGCTTGTCCCTCGAGGACTGAAATGAGACGGCGTCCCGGCTGGGCGGCCTCGGAGGCCTGACGCCAACAAGGGTGTTGTCCCTCGAGGACTTGTCCATCAGCACGGCGCCGTGCCTTCGTCCGTCTCGTTCGAAAGGGATTGGAGGAAACATGTTGGGAGTAGGGATTGACTGGGCCGAGGAATTCCACCTCGTGGCCCTGGGACGGCCGGGTGAGGGGGTGATCGACGTGACCCGCGTTGAACACGACCCCAAGTCGGTGGACGCCTTGGTGGCGCGGATCACGGCGCTGGAACCGGATCCGGCCGAAGTGCGGGTTGTCTTGGAGACCCGCCACGGGATGCTCGTCGAGCGACTGGTGGATGCCGGCTATGTCGTGGTGCCGGTCAACCCGGATCTGGTGGCTCGTCGGCGCGGGCCGGCCAAGAAGAAGGACGATGCCGAGGACGCCCGGATCGCCTGTCTGATCGCCCTGGATCGCTTCGAACGGCTCCGACCGCTGGTGCCCCACGGGGAGGAGGCAGCCGAGCTGCGGGCCATCGCCCGGGACGACGACCGGGCCGCCCGCGACGAGCGTCGCCTGCTCAACCGGCTGCGCGCCGATCTCATCGCAACGTTCCCAGCCGCGCTCCTCATCGCTGGCGACGACATCGGCAGCCCGACCTTCTTGCGGCTCTTGGAACGGTGGCCCACCGCGAAGTCCCTGGCCGAGGCGTCGGCCGACGAGCTGGAGACCTTGGCCCGGGCGAGCAAGCACGGCTGGCCGACCCGTTTCGCCGACCGGGTCACCGCCGCATTGGCCACTGACCAGTTCGTCGCCCGCGACTACCTGGTCCGAGCCAAGGCCGACACCATCCGCTTGGCCGCTACCCAGCTGCTGACCATCGGCGCCCAGCGGCGGCGCTGGGAACGGCGCATGGGCGAGCTGCTCCTCGGCGCCCCCCGCCATGGACGATCCAAGCAGCCCAAGGAGGGCGACCGGGGGCCGGCGGTCCCTGGCGGTGAGATCTACCTGAGCTTTCCCGGCCTCGGTGATCGTCTCGCCGCCAGGGTTGCCGGTGAGATCGGCGACATCACCAACTACGACTCGCCGAACGCCCTCCAATGCTACGGGGGCAAAGCGCCCGTTACCCGGCGATCGGGCAAGAGTGAGCTCGTCGTCGCCACCCGCCTTGCCTGCAACCGCTACCTGGCCAACGCCGTGCAGCAATGGGCGTTCTGCTCCCTGCGTCAAAGTGGCTGGGCACGCGAGTTCTACGACCTCCAGCGGTCCCGCCACAAGGGGCACCACGCCGCGCTGCGGGCCCTCGGGAACCGCTGGTTCGAAGTCCTCTGGCATTGCCTCACACCAGGCGTTCAATACGACGAAGCCACCCACGTCGCCAACCGCAACCGCTTCCTCGGAAAGGCCGCCTGACCTGCCCGAGAGATCGGTGGTTGACAAAGGGTGTCTCATCGGACCATCCCCGCCAGCGACGACAGCACCGCCCGCGCCGCGTTCCGGCCACTCCCGATACAGGCGGGAATACCGACTCCCCGGTAGGCGGCGCCGGCCACGGCCAGGCCGGGCAGATCGGCAACGCCTTCCTCGATCTTGGCCACCCGGATGAGATGGCCGACCCGATATTGCGGGAAGGCGCCCTCCCAACGGGTCACCCGCGCGTCGGTCGGGTCGCCGGCAATGTCGAGCACCCCGGCCAGCTCGGAAAAGGCGGCCGCGGCGATCTCGTCATCGTCGAGATCTTGGTACCGCTCGTCGCCGTCACGACCGACCGAGACGCGGATCAGCTCGCGGCCGGGGGTGGCCAGGTGCGGCCATTTTCGGGACAGATAGGTACAGCCGGTCATCAGCACCCGCCGACCGTTTACCAGGGAGGTCCGGGGGACCAGAAATCCGGTGCCGTCGAGCGAGCCCCCGATGGCGTCGGCGGGGATGGCCATCGTCACCACCGCGACCGAGGCGTACTCGACCGTGCTGAGTATGCCGGCGACGACGGGGGCAACCGGAGCCAGCAGCACCGCGGCCCGGGGGGCGGGAACCGCCAGAACGATGCCGTCCACCACCAGGTCCGCACCCACCCCGCCGGTGACCGACGACGAACCGCTCCCGCGGAGGGTGAGTCCCCATCGCCGTGGGGAGCCGGCCGAGTCCGGATGCGGGTCGATGGCGTCGACCGAGACCCCGGTTCGGATGGAGACCTCCCCGGGTGATTCGGAGTCGACGAGACGGTCGACCAGTCGATCCACCAGGCTGGCGGTCCCTTCCAGGAGGGACCAGAACACCGGCGCCTCGGCATCCGGCCGAGGCAGGCGGCGCAGGGCGCGCATCAGGCTGCCCGGTTGAAGGGAGGCGGCGATCAGAGCCGGGAACGTAGCGGCGGCACTGAGGTGGTCGACGCCTCCGGCATTGATCCCGCCGATGAGGGGATCCACCAACCGGTCCACCACCGGCCGGCCCAGGCGATCGCCGACGATGTCGGCCACGGCACGGTCGCCCATGATCCTCTTGGAGGCGAGGTGGGGTTTGACCAGGTCTTTGGCCGCCCGGACCGACTCCGCGGGATTGAGCAGGCCCGATCGGGCCAGCGGCCACCATCGGGTCGGCACCCCGAGCGCCAGATCGGTGGGCATCGGGCGGAGGCGGCCCCGGGCCAGGATCGACGCCCCGGATGCGCCCACCGGCACCAGCTCATCGGCGATACCCAGTTCCTCGCACAGTTCGGTCGCCTCCGGCCGGCGACCCAGAAAGGCGTCGGCGGCCAGATCGACGGTTCGCCCGGCGAACTCGGCCGCGGCCAGCTTGCCCCCGACCCGATCGTCGGCTTCGAGGACCAGCACGGTGGGTGGTCGGCTCCCGGGAGGCAGGTCGGCGGTCGCCAGCTCCCAAGCGGCGGCCAGACCGGCGATCCCCGCACCCACCACCGCGATGACCGGGCCGGGTCGCCCGTCGGAGGCGGTCACCCGGGGGTCGACGTGGTGGCGGCGCGGACCACGTCGGCGAGCACCCGGAGGAATCCGGGATCGTCGTTGAGCGAGGCGGTACGGGTGAACGCCACCCCCAGCGAACGCGCCACCTCGGCGGCTTCGATGTCGAGGTCGTAGAGGATCTCCAGGTGATCGGAGACAAACCCGACCGGACACACCACCACCGAGGTGGCGCCTTCCCCCGCCACCCGACGGATCTCGGACAGCAGATCGGGGGCCAGCCAAGGATCGGGGGTCCGCCCCGGGCTCTGCCACGCCACCCCCCACGCCGGGCTGGTGCCGGTGGCGGTGGTGTCGATGGTGTCGGTCGTGTCGAATCCGAGGAGGACAGCGATGTCGGACGCCGACTCATGCACCTGATCGGGATAGGGGTCGCCATCGACGAGCGCCTTCTCCGGGAGGCTGTGGGCGGTGAAGAAGATGGCGGTCTTCTGGCGTTGGGCCGAGGTAAGGCTGTCGAGGGCACTCGCGGTCCTGGTCGCCAGCAGGTCGGCGAGGCCGGGGGCCCGGTGCCAGGACCGGATGCCGACGAAGTCGGTCGGAGGCGTGGTTGCCGTCGCCGCCTCCGCCGCCCGGCGGAGGTACTCGCCGGACCCCAGCGACGACTGGTGCGGGGTCAGCACCAGGCCGATGATCTGTTCGACGTGCTGATCGTGGAGTCGCGCGACTCCCTCTTCGATCCGGGGAGAGGTGTGTTTGGCGCCGTACACAATGGTGTAGCCCCCGGGAACCGCCTCCTCGAGGGCGGCGGCGAGTCCCTCCACCTGCCGCCGGGTGCGCTCGGCCAGTGGTGAGGTGCCGCCGAGGGCGTCGTAGCGCTTGACCAGATCGGCCAGCAGCTCCGGGGTCGGCGGTCGGCCTCGGCGAATCGAGGTGTAGAAGGGCTCGATCTCCTCGGGGGTGGCCGGGGTGCCGTGGGCCATTACCAGCACACCGACGGGGGAGTTGGAAGACCCAGCGGAAGGCGCGCCGCTCACGACGACTCCACCCCGGCCCGACCCTCGGCATGGACCAGCCTGACCACTTCCTCGAGGATGGCGGGGTCGGTTTCCGGCAGTACCCCGTGGCCGAGATTGAAGATGTGTCCGGGCGCGGTCCCGGCCTGGTCGAGGACCTCCCGGGTCTCGGCGGCGGCCACCGGCCAGGTGGACAGGCAGAGGGCGGGATCCAGATTCCCCTGGACGGCGATCCCGGGTCCAACCCGCCGGCGGGCATCGTCGAGCGGCACCCGCCAGTCGATCCCCACCACCGAGCTGCCGGCCGTGCCCATCAGCGAGAGGAGCTCCCCGGTCCCGACCCCGAAGAGGATGGTGGGGACGCCGGGATGGGAGCTGGCCAACTCGGAGAACAGCCGGCGGGTGGCCGGCAGGACCAGCGTCTGGTAGTGGCGGGGAGTGAGGATCCCGGCCCAGCTGTCGAAGATCTGAACGGCATCCGCCCCGGCGTCGAGTTGCGAACGCAACGACGCCAGCGCCAGGTCGGTGAGCGCGTCGATCAACTGGTGCCAGAGGCTGGGCTCAGAGTGCATCAGGGCTTTGACCCGGGTGAAGTTCCTCGAGGGGCCTCCTTCCACCAGATAGCTGGCCACCGTGAACGGGCCCCCGGCAAACCCGATCAGCGGCACCCGGACCTCGCCGGCCAGGATGCGGACGGCCTCGGTGACATACGGCGTGTCGATCTCCGGTTCGAGGGGCCGGAGCCGCTGCAGGTCGGCCTTGGAGGTGAACGGCCGGGACACCACCGGTCCGACCCCGGGTGCGATGTCGACCCCGAATCCGATGGCGGCGACCGGAACCACGATGTCGGAGAAGAGGATGGCGGCATCGGTGTCGTAGCGGGTGACCGGTTGCCGGGTCAGCGTGGCCACCAGTTCGGGCTGGGCGATGGCATCGAGGATGCTGCCGGTGCCCCGTTCGGCCCGGTACTCGGGAAGCGCTCGACCGGCCTGGCGCATGAACCACACCGGGACGTGGGGGACGCTCTGGCCGCGGCACGCTCGGATGAACGCCGAGCCGTCGTGACGGCCAGAACGGGATAGAGGCACCCTGGGACGCTACCGCCGCGCTTGGAGGGTGAACGAACCGGTCGCATCGGGGCGAACCGACCGGCTACGGCCAGGGTGGGGGCCGATGCCCGATCTGAGCAGGTGGTCGGCGGGCGCCATCCTCCCCGGAGCCCGGGTTCCCGGGCGGCGCCGCCCCCGATGGAGACCTTATGGAGAAGCAATGGAGGGCCGATGGAGGAGAGGTCGGTCACACCGGTGGGAATCGAGGCATACAATCAAGGGTTCCCCGGAGCCGGATGGGGAGTGTGGAGGAGGTGCCGGTGGGGGTCGATCGTGAGCTACACGCCGAACAGGAGTTCGTCGATATGGCCTACGCGCGGCTCGACGCCATGCGAGACGATGCCAACTCCATGCTCGGTGGGGTTCTCGACCTCGGGAAGGGCGGGACGTTCCAGTCCCGGACCGAGCGGGATGTGATCGTCCGCACCTCCATGGCCCGATTGGAGCAACTCGACATCGGCGATCAGGCGTTGACGTTCGGCCGGATCGACCGGGTGGTGCCGGACGGTTCGGAGGCCGTCGGGAACGGCGACGGCAGCCACAACCGCAGCGACGGCGACGGCGATCACAACGGGGCGGTGAACACCGAGGTGTTCCACATCGGCAGGCTGGCGATTCACAGTGCCGACCTCGACCCCCTGGTGGTGGACTGGCGCGCCCCGGTGGCCGAGCCGTTCTACCGGGCGACCGGACGTGATCCGCAAGGTCTGGTGCTTCGCCGGCATCTCGCCCTCGACGGTCGGCGGGTGGTCGGTGTCGAAGACGAGCGGTTCGCCATCGGCGGGCTGGACGGCGCGCCGGTCGGATCCCAACCTCGGCACCTCCGACTTCGACACCGCCTCGGACGGCAGACCCGACGACCACGGGGGTGAGCTGATTCTGGGAGACGTGCCCATCGGGGGTCCGGCCGCCCTGTTGGCCGCTCTCGACCGGGCCCGGTCCGGCCACATGACCGACATCGTCTCCACCATCCAACGGGAGCAGGACGAGATCATCCGCTCGCCCCTCTCCGGGGTGATGGTGGTCCAGGGCGGGCCCGGCACCGGCAAGACGGCGGTCGCCCTCCATCGGGCCGCCTACCTGCTGTACACCCACCGCTTCCCCCTCGAGCGGCAAGGGGTGCTGGTGGTGGGCCCGAACCCGCTGTTCTTGCGTTACATCGAACAGGTACTGCCGTCGTTGGGAGAGACGGGAGTGACGCTGTCCACCATCTCCGGACTGGTTCCCGAGATTCGGGTGCGGGGCACCGAAGCCACCGCGGTGGCCCTGCTGAAGGGCGATGCCCGGATGGCCCGGGTGATGAAGCGGGCGGTCCGGACCCGGCAGCGGCCACTGGGAGCCGACATCGCGATTCCGTACGGCGCCCTCCTTCTCCGTCTCACGGCGGCCGACACCAGAGAGATCGTCGACATGGCCCGGCGGCGGCCCGGAACCCACAATGCCCGGCGGCGGCTGGTGTCCCAGGCCGTGGTCCAGGTGCTGGCCGATCGCGCCCGGCAGACCCAGCAGACGTTGGGGTCGGGGACCTCGGCGGCGATTTCCGCCTTCCCCGGTTACGAAGATCCCTCGGATCTCTCCGAGGAGGAATTCGATCTCGAGGACTTCTCGAGAAAGGTCCACCGAGTACCCGAATTCGTGGCCGCGCTCGACCGGATCTGGCCCCGGCTCTCACCCAACGAGCTGCTCCACGACCTGTTCGGGGCCCCGCCGCTGGTGGCGGCGGCCGGGAAGAACATCCTCACCGCCGACGAACAGGCGCTGCTGCACCGCCCCCGCTCGGCGTCCTTCGACGAGGTGTCCTGGACGGCGGCCGATGCCGCCCTGGTCGACGAGGCCCGGCACCTCCTCGGACCTCGCAACGGATCGGTCGACGACACCGTACGAAGCTACGGGCACATCGTGGTCGACGAGGTCCAGGACCTGTCGCCGATGCAGCTGCGGATGGTGGCCCGGCGCTCCCTGTCGGGCTCGATGACCGTGGTCGGCGACATCGCCCAGGCCACCGCCCCGTGGGCCCCGCGCCACTGGACCGACATCACCGAGCACCTGCCCAGCCGGCGCCAGGCGCGGATGGTCGAGCTGACCGTCAGCTACCGCACGCCGGCGGAAGTCCTCGAGGTCGCATCCCAGGTGCTGGCCGTCGCTGCCCCCGAGCTGCAACCCCCCCGACCGGTGCGTCGAACCGGGAGGCCACCCCGGATGGTTCCGGTGTTCGGGCCCGACGGGACCCTCGACGGCGCCACCGATGAACGTCTGGCCGAACAGGTCGCCCAGGAAGCGGCGGACGAGGTGGCGGGGCTGGCTCCGGGCCGGGTGGCGGTCATCGCCCCGCCGGAATTACTACCGGCGCTGTCCTCCGCCCTTGTCGATGTCGGCTTTCCCACAGTCGATCCACAGAACATGCGAAAAGGTGGCCTTTCGGAGCCCCTGGTGCTGCTGGCCGCCGACGCGGTGAACGGCCTCGAGTTCGATGCGGTGGTGGTGGTCGAGCCGGGTGTCATCGCCGGTGAGACCGCCCGGGGGTTGCGCACCCTGTACGTGGCCCTGACCCGCCCGACCCAGAGTCTGACCGTGGTCCACCGGGCCCCGCTGGCGGCAATGTTGACCACCCCCAACTGACACGCAAACGTCATGCAATCTTGACCGGACTGTGCCTGAACCGTGCCTGGTTAGGCGAAACGGGCTAGTTGGCCTCAGGGGCCTGGGTTCGACTAGAAATACGCCGTGACCCAGGCCATCGCCATCGACCCGGCCACGAATCCGCGCCAGCGCCACCGCCCCGATCGGCCGCCGATGCTGGCCGTCGGGGTCATGATCTGGCTCGGCTCCGAAGTGATGTTTTTCAGTGGCCTGTTCGCGGCGTTCTTCACTATCCGGGCCCATGCCTCGGTATGGCCGCCGGCCGGAACCCACCTGGACACCATCCAGGCCGGGGTCTTCACCGTCATCCTGGTGTCATCGAGCTTTACCATGCAGAAGGCCGTGTGGGAGCAGGAGCGCGGGAATCGGAGCAACGCCAAAAGGTTCATCGTGCTCACCTTGGTCATGGGATCGCTGTTCGTGGCCAACCAGTTCTACGAGTGGATCACCCTCTCCCACCACTCCGCCACCGATCCGACCCACACCGCCTATGCCTCGCTCTTCTACATCATGAGCGGGCTCCACGGGCTCCACGTGACCCTGGGTCTGGTGGCCATGATCTTCCTCCTCGGCCGTCTGAAGGGGCCCAAGGGTGACCCGGGAGAAACTGCGGTGTTCCAGGGAGTCAGTTACTACTGGCACTTCGTCGACATCGTCTGGGTCGGCCTCTTCGTCTGTCTCTTCCTCCTCAAATAGATGTCGACCGAAACGCGTCGCAGTTCTAAAAGTCGATACGCGGTATTGGCCGGGCTGCTGGCCAGCGTGGGCATCATCGGGCTGATGGCGTTCGCGCCCTCGGCGGCCCAGGCGGGCTCCACCCCACCGACGTCGGCACCGACCACCACCACGACGCTGGCCACGTCGTCGGGCCCCCCCGACTTCGGCACGGTGTCGGTCACGCTTCCCGATGCGTTCATCGTTCCCGGCCAGGCGCTCTTCGACGCCAGCTGCGCTTCTTGCCACGGCAGCGACGCGTCCGGAACCGCTCGAGGCCCGAACCTGCAAGGGCTGGGGGCCGGGACCGTCGACTTCTGGGTGTCCACCGGACGGATGCCGCTGGCTGATTCGAGCGTCCAACCCGCGGAGAAGCCGTCCCGTTTCAATCGGACGCAGACCTTGCAGATCGCCGCCTTCGTGCAGTCGAAAACGCCGGGAACCGGGGTGCCGGTCCCGATCGTCAACCTCAGCAACGCCAATCTCGAGGTCGGCGGCAGCCTGTTCACCCTCAACTGCGCGGCCTGCCACACCATCACCGGTGCCGGTGACGCTTTGGCCGGCGGCAATTATGCGCCGAGCCTCCACCTCGCCACCCCCACCCAGATCATCGAGGCCATCCGGTCGGGTCCGGGCAACATGCCGCGGTTCGGTCCCGGCAACATCACCGACAGCGAGGCGCACGACATCGCCGCCTATGTGGCCGGACCGATCCAGCATCCTGACGACCGGGGTGGTTTCGGACTCGGCGGCATCGGTCCGGTGGGTGAAGGCTTTGTCGGCCTGCTCCTGGGGGTCGGTCTGTTGATGTTGGTCGCCTTCTGGATTGGAGATCGTACGTGAGCGACGAGTCGCCGCAGGCGCCCACTCTGACCAAGGTCTCCGTCGAGGACCCGCATCTGCAGCCCTACGCCAAGAGCCCCGCTCGGGTCGAGGCCGCCGCGGCCGCCTTGATGGTGCTCGGCTTCCTCGGCTTCATCGGATTCGGCATCACCTACTGGATCAGCGATCAGGTCCAGTGGGAAGCCGCCACCCTCGGAGGCGGGATGCTGGCGCTCGGCGCCGGGCTCATCGCCTGGGGCAAGTACCTGATGGCCCAGGGACCTTTCGTGGAGGAGCGCCACGAGTTCAAGTCCACCGAGGAAGAGCGCGACGCCATGTCGGCGGCGATCGTCGAGCGAGGCGGCATGGTGGTCCAGCGCCGCAAGGTGCTGTTCGGACTGTTCGGGTTGGGAGCCACCACCTTGGGGGTGGTGCTCATTTTCCCTCTGGTCCGGTCGCTGGGTCCGAAGCCCGGACGCACCCTCTTCTTCACCAACTGGAAGGCCGATTCGCAGCTGGTGACCTCCACCGGCCGGGCGGTGCTGGTCAGCGACCTCGAGGTGGGCGGCGTATTGACGGTGTTTCCCAAAGGGTTCGAAGGGTCGTCTCCCGATCAGACCATTCTCATCCGACTCGCCCAGCTGGGTCCGAACGATCCGCCCCTGCAGCTCGACCCGCCCGGGCGCACCGACTGGGGCGTCCAGGGGTACGTGGCGTTCTCCAAGATGTGCACCCACCTCGGGTGTCCGGTCGGTCTCTACCAGGAGCAGACCCAGCAGTTGGTCTGTCCCTGCCACCAGTCGATCTTCAACGTGAAGTCCGGATGCGTGCCCGAGTTCGGGCCCGCCCCTCGGCCGTTGCCGCAGTTGCCCATCAAGGTTGACAATGCCGGGTATCTCCGGTCGCAAGCCGGTTACAACCAGGCCGTCGGCCCCGGGTTTTGGGAGCGCCCATGATCGACAGTTCACTCCGATGGGTCGATGACCGACTCGGGATCGCCAAGGGCGGCCGCGTCTTCCTCGACAAGATCTTCCCTGACCACTGGTCGTTCATGTTGGGCGAGATCGCCCTGTATTCCTTCGTGGTGCTCCTGGGGACCGGCGTATTCCTCTCCCTGTACTACATCCCCTCCGCCCACGAGGTCATCTACAACGGGAGCTACCTCCCCCTCAAAGGCCAAAGAGTGTCCGAGGCCTACGCCTCCTCGGTGGGGCTCTCCTTCGACGTGAAGTCCGGGCTGTTGATGCGCCAGGCCCACCACTGGGCCGCGGACATCTTCTTGGGCTCCATCGCCGTCCACATGGCCCGGGTGTTCTTCACCGGCGCCTTCCGCAAGCCTCGGGAGTTCAACTGGCTGGTCGGGGTGGCCATGCTGTTGCTGGGCATCGTCAACGGGTTCCTCGGCTACTCCCTCCCCGACGACCTGGTGTCGGGGACCGGTATCCGCATCGCCTACTCGATCATCGAGTCCATCCCGCTGGTGGGCTCCTACCTGGGTTTCTTCCTCTTCGGTGGGAATTATCCGGGCAATGGGGTCATCATCCCCCGGTTCTTCATCATCCACGTGCTGATCGTCCCGGTGCTCATCGGCGGGCTCCTGGCCGCCCACCTCGGGCTGCTGGTCAAACAGAAACACACGCAGTTCAAGGGCCCGGGGAAGACCGAGCACAACGTGGTCGGGTCGCCGATGTTCCCGACCTTCATCGCCAAGACCACCGGATATCTCTTCATGATCACCGCGGTCACCTTCATCCTGGCTGGCTTCGCCCAGATCAACCCGATCTGGCAGTTCGGGCAGTACGAGCCGTTCCAGATTTCCTATGCCGTCCAACCCGACTGGTACATGGGCTGGCTCGACGGCGCGCTCCGGATCATGCCGAGTTGGGAGTTTGTGGGCTGGGGCCACACCTGGCCGCTCGAGGTCTTCCTCCCAGCGGTGCTGTTCCCCGGCATCATCTTCAACATCTTCTTTATCTGGCCGTTCTACGAGGCGAGACACACCAAGGATCTCGCCTATCACAACCTCTTGGACCGCCCGCGGGACCGTCCGAAGCGGACCGGCGCCGGCGCCATGATGCTGATGTTGATGTTCATGGTGTTCTCGGCATCATCCACAGACGTGCTGGCCAACTTCTTCCAGGTCGAGCTCAACTACGTACTGTGGTTCTTCCGGATCGTGGTGCCGGTGATCCCGATCATCACCTACTTCGTCACCGTGAAGATCTGCGAAGAGATGCGCGCCGCCGAGGGCATCGGCAAGCGCAAGCGAGCCAACGTGGTCGTCCGGTCCGAGACGGGTGAATACTCGACGATCGAGAGCGATGCCCGGCCGGGTGACGGTCACGAGGAGCTCGAGGCGGTACCGGTCCCGACCTACATCGACATGGTGCCGGCAGACCTGGCCACCGGACCAGGCATTCGCCGGGTCATGCGCTGATCTGAGCACGGTAGGGGCTCTACCCGATACAAAATTCGTTTCCCTCAGGGTCCAGCATCACGGTCCAGCTTGTTCCATTACCCTCTCGCCGTTCGACCATCGCGGCACCCAGACCGACAAGTCGCTGAATCTCAGTCTCAGGCTCTTTCGACGCGAGATCGACATGCATTCGGCTCTTGGCCGTTCTGGGCTCCGCTACTTGCCAGAACAAGATTCCTCGGACGCCCCGCTCATCCGGTGCCGCCAGGGCAGCAAAGTCATCACGCTCCGTCAGCGATACGTAGCCGGTGACTTCGGACCAAAAGGCCGCAAGGCGGCGGGGGTCGACACAATCGAAGGTGACGTACTTGATGAAGGCTGTCATTCAGGTCACTCCCACCGCTGGGTACCAGCCGAATCTAGCAATGGCACCGTCACCGATCTCGGCCTACCCCGTCCGGGCGTTCGTGGATAGGTAGCGTCTGGCTATGACCCTGAGGGCCGAGCGTCAACTGATGAGCACCACCACCCCTGTCCTATCTCACAAGGTTCACTACGGATCTTCACCTTCGAGAGCCGAGTGCATGTCCATATTCCAATCCTCGGCCCCTAGGGTCCGAAGCTGGCGCTCAGCCATACGCCATCCCTCGGGAAGGCGAACCACCGAGTCGTGGTAATAGCCCCATACGCGAGGTGTGGTTCCGTCCGTCCGTTGGTGCCAGGCGTAGACGGATGTGCGCACGGATGCGTGATCGCGGTCCTCGAATGTCACCAGGACGTTGGCATTGTGGTGGCTCGTGCGGCAAAGCCACCATCGCGACGTCCGAACATGCGCCGGAGACTTGCCCTGGATCGCACGGGCGGAATACCCGGTCCGTAGTCGACCACACAGTCCTCGGTGAAAAGTTCGACGACCTGGTCGTAGAGCCTGTGATCGACGCAGTACGAATAGCTATGCACGAGATCGATTATCTCGTCCTTGGCGATCAGCTGCTCGACGGCGGCAGCCTCGGCGGCAACCTCGTCACTGTCCATCTGTCCTCCTGAGCCTGATCCACCACTCTTACGCAGGCAAGTACAACTGCATCATGCTCTTGCCGCCCAAGTGAGTTCTAGCTGAAGCCTTCTTGAAACCCTTGGTCCGGTCAGGGTACGTCGAGATCCTCTCTACGCCGACAGGTCCCGATGGTGCCCGGGAGCCCCATGCCTTCGCCCGGGTCATCCACACGCCCGGATGTGCCGTCCTGTCCCACGGACCGTGGTCTGGGGCACCCTGGCCTGGCACCATATGGTTGGTGAAGGCTCAGTCCGACGACAGAATGAGCGCGCCCGTAGAGATCCCGCCCGACATCGTCGAGCGGATCCGCACGCGGTGCCTGGCGCTGCCCGAGGTGACGGTGCGGGTCGACTATTCACGAACCAGAACGAGGTCGACGGCGTACTCGTTCGAGATCCGCCGAAGGTCGTTCTGCCTACTCGTGGCAGTGGCGGACCGGACCGGCAAGCCCGTCCCGCTGCTCAGATTGCGTGCGGACCCGGACGAGCGAGAGGCGTTGCTGTCCATTGGCCACCCGTTCTTCGCCCCCCGGTCCGGTCATGATCGCGTCGGGGTGCTGCTCACCGACGACGTGGACTGGGAGGAGATCCGTGAGCTGGTGACCGAGAGCTACCGGGTCCTGGCGCCGAAGAAGCTCACCGCACTGCTCGACTAGGACGGCCCACGGGCCAACAGACAAGGAGGCCGAAGATGTCCGCAACTCTCAAGCTGGCGCATAAAGCGATCGGGGTGGAGGTCCGTCGTGGCACGTTCGATGTCGTGGTCGACGGTGACCGTGTCGGGTCGGTCGACATGAACGAAACGACCGAGATACCAATCGAAGCGGGACATCACACCCTGCAAGTCCGCAACGGCCGAAAGTTGAGCCGCACGCTGACCTTCGACGCCGCCGCCGGCCGGGTCGTCGCCTTCCGATGTACCGGAAAGAGGTTCTTGCCGATCTTTCTCGCGTCGTTCGTGGTGCCACGCCTGGCGCTATCGCTCCGCCCGGAGTAGCAGGGCTCTCAGAATTGAGGGGCCCGCCGGCGCTGGGCTCCTGTCGCAAGCCCTTGGGCCAGATCCCAATCCAAATTTTGGAGGACACCCCGTCGGAGTTGGGGCGGCCCGGGCGATGATATGGATATGAGCGGCTCCCCGGCGCCAGCGGTCGTGCCCAACCCGGGCTCGGAGTTGCTGGCCCTTTACGACCGAGGACTGCCCGAGGTCTACGGCTATCTGCTGCGCCGGTGTAGTGACTCGCAGCCACACGAGATCGCTAGACGGCGCCCCCGCGGCGGCTCTCGACCGTCACCCCGATCAGGGCCGACAGGAGCAACGCGCCGGCGATCGGGGCCAACCAGAGCCCGAACACCAGGGCGAGCAAGGTGAACATCGCGCCCATGCCCAAGACGAACGGCCAGATGCTGGACCCCGGGAACGAGTCGACGGGTCCGGCGCTCTCCTCGATGGTGGCATCCGGGTTCTCTTCCGGCCGGAGTTTCATGTGATAGGTCCACCACAGGTAGTAGCTACCGGGGAGCAGGCCGAGGCCGGTCGCCCCGATCAGCATCAGGAACCCGGCGTCTTCGTAGCTGGTGAACCAGTAGACGATGCCGATGACGCCGAAGAAGAAGGCGACCGCCAGCAGGATCAGGGACTCGACCTTCATGATGGCGCTCCTGCGGGTTCCTTGGTCCTATCGGGAGGGGCGGACTTCTTCTCTTTGGGCTTGTGGATGATGGTGCGGTGCTCGGGATGGTTGTAGTCCCAGGTCGGCCGCTCCGAACGGATCGGCGGCAGGTGGGTGTAGTTGTGGTGGGGCGGCGGCGAGGTGGTGAACCACTCGAGGCCGTGGCCGTCCCACGGGTTGGAGCCGGATGGCACCGGCTTGCGCCACGACACCCACAGATTGATGAGGAAGAAGAAGAAGGAGAAGCCGATCACGTAGGCACCCAGCGTGGAGATGACGTTGAGGGTCGTCCAGCCGGTGTCGGGGGAGTAGCTGGCCACCCTCCGGGGCATGCCATGGAGGCCGAGGAGGTACTGGGGCATGAAGGCGACCCAAAAGCCGATGAACAGGAACCAGAAGTGGAGTTTGCCCAGACTCTCTCGGAGCATGCGACCGAACATCTTCGGATACCAGAAGTAGAAGCCGCCGAAACCGGCGAACACCGCGGTACCGATGAGCACGTTGTGGAAGTGGGCCACCACGTAATAGGTGTCGTGGGTCAGGAAGTCCACCGGGGGTGATGCCAGCAGCACCCCGGTCACCCCGCCGACCAGGAAGACCAGCAGGAATCCGACGCAGAACAACATCGGGGTTTGGAAACTGAGCTGGCCCCGCCACATGGTGCCGATCCAGTTGAAGAACTTGATGCCGGTCGGCACCGCGATCAGATACGACAGCAGCGAGAAGAACGGCAGCAGGACCACACCGGTGGTGAACATGTGGTGGGCCCACACGCCGGTGGACAACCCGGCGATGGCCATGGTGGCGAAGACCATGCCCTTGTAGCCGAAGACCGGCTTGCGGGAGAAGACGGGGAGGATGTCGGTGACCATCCCGAAGTAGGGCAAGGCGAGGATGTACACCTCCGGGTGCCCGAAGAACCAGAAGAGGTGCTGCCAGAGTATCGGTGAACCCCCTCCCTGCACGGAGAAGATGTGGGTGCCGAAGTGCCGGTCGCAGAACAGCATCACCACCGCCGCGAACAGAACCGGGAAGGCAATGAGGATGAGGATGGCGGTGACCAGCATGTTCCACGAGAAGATGGGGATCCGCCACATGGTCATGCCCGGCGCCCGTAAATAGAAGATGGTGGCCACCAGGTTGACGCCGGTGAAGATGGCGGAGAAGCCGGTGAGTGCCAGCGCCATCAGCCACAGGTCGCTGCCGGCGCCGGGGGAGTTGGTGGCGTTGGACAATGGCGCGTAGGACACCCATCCGAAGCTGGCCGCGCCTCCCGCCACCAGGAAGCCGGACAGCATGGTGATCACACCGCTCAGGTACAGCCAGTAGGAGAGGGCATTCAACCGGGGAAACGCCATGTCCGGCGCGCCGACCTGCAGGGGAACGATGTAGTTGGCCAGGCCTCCGAAGGCGAACGGCCCGGCGAACAGGTACATCATCAGGCTGCCGTGCATGGTGAAGAGCTCGTTGTAGGTCTGGAAGGAGACCAGCGAGGTGTGCGGGTCGAGCAGCTGCGACCGGATGACCATGGCCATGATGCCGGCGATGAAGAAGGTGATCAGCGAGGTGATCATGTAGGACATGCCGATGACCTTGTGGTCGGTCGACGTCAGCCAGTTGAGGATCCCGCTCGGGCCTTCGTGGTGGCCGTGATCGGCGTCACCGTGGCCGTCATCGGGTCCGTGGCCATCGGGTCCACCCAACTCCTCGGGCGTGATGACTTCCGGGCGTTCGATGGTCGTCGTCATGCCGGTGCCTTTGTGTTGGTCGTGGCAGAAGGTGCCGCTGAGCTGCCGGAATTAGGCGGGGGGGTACTGGTGATGTTGGTATTGGGGGGCGGAGTGTTCTGGGCGCTGGAGGGCGAGCCCTGCAAGGTGTGTCCGGCCGCCACCTCGGCGCTGGCCCAGGTCTCGAAGGCGGCCGGCGACACCGACCGGATGCTGAACAGCATCTCCGAGTGGTACAGCCCGCAGAACTGGGTGCATTGGCCGTCGAAGGTGCCGGTGCGCAACAGGTTGAAGTCGAAGATGTTGGTCACGCCGGGTTGGGCGTAACGGCTGAAGTTGAAGTCCCGGAGGTAGAACCCGTGGATGGTGTCGTTGGAGACCAGCGTGATCTGGAGCGTGTCTCCGACGGGAACGACCATCTGGGGACCGTGGTTGTTGGGCCCGTTGGTGAGCTCGCCGACCACGCCGACGTTGAGACCGGGGTAATCGAACCGCCAACCCCACTGGAAGGCGGTGACGGTGATGTCCACCACCGGTTCGCCGCTGGAGGGGCCGCTGGAGGTGAAGGTGGCGTCGGCCGCCTGGGTGGCGTCGACGCCGTTCTCGGTGATCACGGTGAAGACGAACAGGACCGCGACGATGAGGATCGGCACCACCGTGTACAGGACCTCGATGGGCCCGTTCTCGTGGAACTGCTTGGGGATCTCGTCGGACCGCTTCCGGTACCGGAACACCGTCCAGATGATGAGCAGCATGACCGATCCGCCGACGATGATGCCGACGGTGGTCATCCCCGAGTAGAGCTTGAAGGTGTTGTGCCCCTGCCGGGTGACCCCGGGGTCGGCCCCGTAGCTGGGATACCAGTTGCACCCGGCCAGCAGCAGCGGAGCCCCGATAATCAGCGCCGTGACCCACCGGCGGCGCCCACCGCGCCCCCCGCGCCCCCGGTTTCGGGACGGGTCGGTCGGGCCGGTGGAGGGGTCGGTCACAGCGATGACACTAGCGGGGGATGGGAGGTAATTAGAAGTTGAGCCACGCCGGCCCCGGGGGGCAGCATCCACCCAGGTCAAGGGGGGTGCCCATGCCTGGCGGACCCGGACCTGACCGACGCCTACCCGTGGTGGTGGTTGTCGGACTCCCGGGCCGCCCAGGAGAACACCCCGTGGGCCATGGTCGAGGTGGCGGCGGCCGCCCGGGCTTCGTACACCTGCTGACGGATCCGCCGGATGCCCGGGTCGGCCGGATCCACCAACCACGCCAGTTCGGCCAGGTGCCCGGCCATCCGGAGGGCGGCGTCATCGGGTCGATCGCCGGGACGATCTCCGGAGCCGGTGGCTGACGCCAACAGGTCGTGGGCCCGATCGGCGAGGGCGGAGGCGCCGCCGGCCAGGCCGGCCAACTCGGCGGCCAGGGCTCGCTCGGGTGCCGGCTGCAAGGAGGCCGGGTTGCCGTCCCACCAGCCGCCGTACAGCCTCCAGACGGTCCGCACGATGAATTCCGGCTCGTCGTAGACGGGCTGCAGATACGGGCGCTCCATCAAGTGGGGCGGAGGGGTCACCGTGTGGATGATCTCGTCCAGCCTGGCTCCGACGTTCATCAGGGCCAGGGTCTGGTCCACCAACGAGTCGAGCAGGTCGGCGGTGTCGCCGAGGGCTTGGCGGATCCGGTCGGGACCGATCACCGGGAAACCGTGACCGGGAAGCAGGACCTCGGGACCACTTTCGGTCCCGTCGTAGAGGGCGAGCATCTCTCGCAGCGCGTCGGCCCATTCCCGGGGGTAGCGCTGCACCTTCTGCGGGTTCCCGGCATTGGGCGACGCCCAGATGAACAGGTCCCCGCAGCACAGGACCTTGCGATCCGGGAACCAGGTCCAGGTGTGATCGTCGGTCTCGCCCTTGGCATGGTGGAGTTGGGCCCGCAAGCCCCCCACCTCGAGGTTCAGGTGATCACGGTAGGTGCGGTCGGGATAGCGGTACTCGGTCGGCCACTCGAGGTCCTTGACGTTGAACTGCCGGCGGTTGATGATCCCGTTGTACCCCGCGGTCAGGATGTACCGGTCGAACCGGGGCGGCAGGGCGTCGTGGGCGACCACGGTGGGCGGGGCCCAGCCTCGGGCCTCCGACTCCGCCTCCCAGACCGGAACCCCGAACACGTGGTCGATGTGACCGTGGGAGTACACCGCGGTGTGGAGCCGGTTGGCCGACCAGGCTCGGAGGGTGCGGTGGATCTCCCCGGCCATCAGCGAGCTCCCGGTATCGACGAGAAACAGGCCGTCGTCGGTGTCCAGCGCCGACACGTTGGCAAAGGACGGGGTGAAGGCCACCCCGTCGGCCACTTCGGCCAGGCCGCCCCAGGTCCGCAACGGGTGGGCCACCGACGTCGAGAGTTCCCCCGTCCACAGGCGTTCGGCGATGTCGAGCACGTCAGGTTCGGACACCCGTTCCCCCTTTCACCTCGGGTGCAATGTATCGGGCGGCGCCGGGGCCGGCGAGGTCGCCGGGTCAGCCCGGTTCGGAGGTGGGCCCATCGGGTCGTGCGGCCCGGGCCCGGCCCACCAGGCGTCCGGCCGTGCGGATGGTTCGCTTTGCCTGGGCCTTGGTCGCCGGACCGTGCTTGGCGGTTGTCCTGGATGCCGCCGAGCCGGCGGCACCGGCAGCCCGGCCTGCCCATCGGGCGGCGCCGCCGATGCTCTCCTCCGTCGGAAGAAGGGATCGAGCCGGCGTAGGCGTGTCGGGTCCGGTGCGGGCGGAAGGTGACGGTGCCACGGTGGCGGTGATGTCGACGACCGGGCCCGAACCCCGGACGCCTTTCGGCCTCGCCGGGCGCGGGTCGCAGTTGACCAAGGTGGCCAGCCGGAGGATGCCGACCGCCATGAGCTCGAGGATGATGATCCCCTCGACGTCGGGGCGGATTGCCGCCACCACCGGAGAGATGGCGACCAGGAATGCCGTCACCACCACCAGCCGCACGTGGAGTTTCCGACCGAAGATGCGGACAACTCCGAGTGGGCCATCGGCGGTCAGCGCCAGGGCGGCGAAGACGGCGCCCGAGACCGCCAGCGCGCCGCCGCGGCTGACATGGAGAGAGAGGTCGGCCAGAGCCAGAAGCGAGAGGATCTCGGCGACCTGCAGGATCCAGAACGGGGTCACCCGTCGGGAAGCCGTTACCGCGCCGCCGGCAGCGCCCGCGCCCCGCTCGGCGCGGCGAGCACTCATTCGATCGGTGATGCCAGGGTTACGACGGTGTTCCGGTGGAGCCGTCGCCCGACGGCTGGGCCGGCGGCATCACCACTGTCTGGGGAGTGGGCTGGGGCGCCGGAGCCGGAGTGGGTGCCGGGGCAGGGATGGCGGCGGCGGGCTGGACGCCCTGGTCATCGGCCGAGGCCCCCTCGTCGAGGCCCTTCTTGAACTCCTTCTGGGCGGATCCCAGCGAGCGGGCCAGCTTGGGAATCTGGGTGCTCCCGAAGAGGACGAGCACGACAACGACCAGCACGATGATGCCGTCAACGCCAAAGATCTCTGCGGATGGAGCGAAATGCATGGTTACGCCTCCTACGTCGGCCTGGCTACCAGGTTAGACCCGCCGGCGGGCAACCTGTACTTCGTGGCCGGGGCCAGGGTTCCATGGCGGTGGCGGTCAGCCGGCCAGGAACACTCCCATGACCAGCGCCGCCACCGAGGCAGTGGCGCCCACCGACCCCCAAATGGCCAGGCCCCGCCTGGACGTGGACCGCTGGTGGAGGAAGACCCCGACCCCGGCGATGGCCACCACCGCGATCTTGATCATGACCACCGCCTTCCAGGCGGAGGATGCATCACTGAAGGTGAAGGTCGAGAGGTTCCAGATCCCGGTGATCACCAGCACCGCGTAGGCCGGCCACAACAGCCTGGCCAGCGCCCGGGCCACCTTCTTGGAGGCGTCCTCTCCGAGGCCGCGCACGGTCGGCAGCAGCCCGGCCACGGTGAACTGGCCTCCCACCCAGATGGTGGCGGCCAGCACGTGGAGGGTCAGCCGGATTCCGTCGACGGCAGGGCTGAGTGACGGCACCGCCGCCAACGAGTCGGAGATCACCCGGCGGTGGCTACTTCCCGGTCCAGTTGGGCTTGCGCTTCTCGGCGAAGGCGATCGGCCCCTCCATGGCATCGGCGGAGCCGAAGACCTCCGGGACCGCCTTGTTGTTGATCTCCCAGCCTTGGGCGTCGGGTAGCTCACCGGCTTGCTTCATCACCCGCTTGGACGTCCGCACCGCCAGCGGGGCGTTGTCGGCAATGGTGTTGGCCAACGCCAACGCCGCCTCCATCAGCTTGTCGGCCGGCACCACCCGGTTGATGAGCCCGAGGGCCAGCGCCCGCTGGGCATCAATCGGGTCGCCGGTCATGGCCAGCTCGAGGGCGATGGCCGGCGGGATCCGCTTGGGCAGGCGGACCAGGCCGCCGGCACCGGCCATCAGGCCGCGCTTCACCTCGGGGATGCCGAACTTAGCCTCTTCGACCGCCACCACCAGATCGCAGGAGAGCATGATCTCGCACCCGCCGGCCAGCGCCGAGCCGTTGACGGCGGCGATGAGGGGCTTGGCGAAGTCGCGCTGGGCGATGCCGCCGAACCCGCCCTTGGCCCCCATGATGTCCCCGGCCTCGCCGGCGGTGAAGGCCTTGAGGTCCATCCCGGCGCTGAACGCCTTGTCCCCGCTCCCGGTCACGATGACCACCCAGCAGTCGTCGTCGCCCTCCAGCTCGTCGAAAGCGGCGGCAAATGCCTTGGACACCGCGCCGTTGATGGCGTTCCGGGCCTCGGGCCGGTTGATGGTGAGGATCTCGATATGACCCTGTCGCTCGCGGAGCAGTTCATCAGACACGTGGTTGTCCCTTCGTCGTATCTCAGCGTTCGGGCAGACGGTAGCGCGGTGGATCCCCCTCCACGACAATTGGGGTGCCGACCATCCCCGGGCTGTCGCGGTTACCGATTTCGAGGGTGACCTCGGCGTCGGCTGGCGCCGCGGCCACCTGCCGACCATCGGGCAGCCGGGCGATCACCGGGGCCCCGGTGGAGGCACCGGTGTGGTCGCGGATCACGGTGAGGGCTACCACGGTGGCGGCCGTCGGGTCGGCAACCTGCAGGGCCATCTCGGCGGCGCTGGCATCGATCCGTTGCTGGTCGGCCGAGGTGTCACCCAGGTGGAACCCACCCGGGGGCGGGGACGAGCCGTAGAGCCCGAGGGCGTGCTTGGTGATGAACCATCCGAGCCCGGTGGCCAGGCCCATCCGGGGTCGCCCGCCGTCGGAACCGGAACCCGAACCCGCCTGGCGGAGCCGGCTGGTGACCGCGGCGATGCCGTGGGTGGTGTAGTTGTTCCCGGGCCCCCCGAAGTAGGGCAGCCCGCCGGTCGAGGTCAGCCCCCGGGGGTCGTCCCCCCTCAGGCCGAGGGCGTCGGAGGCCAGCTCCACCGCCGACGGGAAGCAGGAGTAGATGTCGAGGACTTCGACATCGTCGATCCCGAGCCTGCCGGGCCCGCCAGGTCCGTCGTTCGGTCCGGCCCCGAGATTGGCGGCCTGGAACAGCGCCCGCCCGGCGGCGGCAATGGCGGGGGAGCTCCCGGGGTCGGGCCGGGAGGCGGGGAACCGGACATCGACGGCGCTGGACCCCGACCAGATGAACACCGACCGGTCGGCCACCCCGGCCCGTCGGGCGGCGGCCAGCGAGCACACCACCAGAGCCGCACCTTGATCGGAGCCGAGGAAGGCGGTCATCCGCTTGGTGTACGGCTCGCAGACGATGCGGTTGTCCGGCGTCGGGATGGCGATCTCCCCGGGGGTGTAGGCGACGGGAAACCAGGCGTAGGGATTGGTCGAGGCCACCCGGCTGAACGGCGCGAACAATTCGCCGATGGCCTGGCGGTGCTGTTCGGCGGTGTGACCGGCCCGGGCGGCCACCACGCTCTCGAACATCGGGTAGATGTGCACCGGGGCCATCAGCCCGATGGCGGATTCCGCCGGCCCGACCCCGGGGAGATCGTCCCCCACCGCCGGGTCGGGCGCCAGGGCGGTGTCCCCGTTGTACCGCGGCTCTCCCCGCTTGTGGCGTAGACGCGACGACCGGATGGCTTCGGCCCCGGCGATCACCGTCACCGACAAGGACCCGGCGGTGATGTCGGCGGCCGCCCGGTTCACCAGCCACTGCGGGGAGTTGCCACCGATGGTGGTCATCTCGCACGCGTCGGGCTTTGCCCCCAACGCCCGGGCCAGCTCGGTGGCGGGTGCCGGACCCCCGTGGGTCATGATGTTGACCACCGAGAGCCGGTCGATCCGGTGGCGCAGATCGGGGACGTCGCTCAGCGCCTCCTCGCAGGCCCGGGCCATCAGATCGATGGGAGTGACGGGTTCGCCGCGTCGATGGACTCCCCGGAAGCGATGACCACCGGAATCCGCTCGGCTTCCTGCTCGGAGATGCTCATCGGATCGGGTCGTTGCCGCCGGGAAGGGCGCAGGTTTCGGGCGTCATGGTCGGACGCGGAAGCTATCACTGTGTCCGGGCCGGCGGCCTTTCGGCCAGCGGGGTGCCGAACCCAACCGGAAGCTGCCAGGCTGGGACGATGACCGCGGACACTGAACCTTCGGACCTCCATCCTGGCGACCAAGCCGGGGGCGGGATCCTGCCGGCGGGCTTTCGCTTCGGGGTGGCCACCGCCGGATTCCAGATCGAGGGCGGCTTCAACGGCCCGGGCGAGCCGGGGAACAACTGGCTGCGTTGGGAACAGGTCGGACGGGTCGAACCCTCGGGCAACGCGGTCGGGTTCTGGGACCGACCGGAGGAGGCCCTCGATCGTGCCGCCGGGCTCGGGTGCGACAGCTTCCGGCTGGGTCTCGAGTGGGTCCGGGTGGAGCCGCGCCCGGGGGAGATCGACGACGGGGCCTTGGCCAGGTACGCGGAGATCATCGACGGTTGCACCGAACGCGGGCTGGAGCCGCTGGTGACCCTCCATCACTTCACCCACCCGTCATGGCTCGGCGAGGACTTCTGGCTCCGACCGGATTCGCCCGAGCGGTTTCGGGATTGGGTGGATGTGGCGCTGGCCGCCCTGGCCGGCAAGGCGCGCCGGTGGGTGACGATCAACGAGATCAACGTGCTGGCGATCGAATCGTGGTTGCTGGGGTCCTTCCCGCCGGGGCGCTTCCTGGCCTTCGCCGATGCCGCGGCCGCCGCCGACCATCTGCTCACCGCCCATGTGCTGGCCTATCAAGCCATCCATCAGGCCCGTCCTGACGCGGTCGTGACCACCAACAACGCCTGCGTCAGCGTCTACGACTTCGACCGGCGGCTGACCGACATCCTGATGGCCCGCAGCCTCGGGGTCGCCCGACACCAGGTCGACGGCTGGCTCCATCGGCGGCGGGCCGAGCACGATGCCTCGCTCCCGGCGGTCGGGCCCGGGGAACGTTCGTTCCGCTGGCTGGGAGCGGTGGCGTCGCCGCTCAGCCCGGGGTCCGGCCGGCGCCCGCGGCCGGGACGGGGCGGGGTTGGAGCCGGTGAAGGAGCCGGTGCCGGTGCCGGCGGCGAGGGCGAGGGCGACGGTGAGGGACCCCGCCGGGCGATCGATGCCGTCTACGCCAGCCCCTTCGAACTGACCCTCGACGTCATCGGTCTCGACTACTACGACCCGATGGTGGCCCGGCACTTCCGCGCTCCGGGACATCGCACCGCCGGTGGCCGGGGGTGGCTCCCGGCCCGGGCGTTGTGGGACGACGTCCCCGATCCGGCCGGTCTCACCCGGTGGCTCGGTTCGCAAGCCTCGGCCACTCCCGGCATCCCGCTGTGGGTGGTGGAGAACGGGCTCTGCAACCGGGTGCGGAACGGGCGCTCGTTTCCGCGGCTCGACGGGTGGGACCGATCTCGCTACCTTCGGGAGAACATCAACGCGGTGCTGGCCGCTGTCGATGCCGGCGTGCCGGTAGCCGGCTACTGGCACTGGTCGTTGGTGGACAACTACGAGTGGGGCTCCTATCAGCCGAGGTTCGGCCTCTACGGGGTGGACCGGCACCGGGGCGACCGGGGGTTCCGTTGGTTGGAGACCGACTCGTTGGGGGACGACTCCGCCGAGACCTACCGTCGGATCATCGCCGGGCTCCGGGCGGGGGACCGTTCGGTACTCGACGGGAAGTGAGCGACTGCGGGTGATGACGAGCCTGCTTAACTGATCTGATGTCGAAGTTGGCCATCACGCTCTACGGGGTCGGTGCGGTTTCCTTCATGATGGTGATGTACGCGCTCGAGCGGCAAGGTAGGGGGTTCATCCTCGCCTTCGCGGTCGGGTGCTTACTGTCCAGCGCCTATGGATTCTTGTCGGGAGCCTGGCCCTTCGGGGTCGTCGAGTTCATCTGGTCGGGGATCGCGGTGCGCCGCTTTCGAAATTTCTTGGCAACTTGACCTGTTGCCCCGGATCCCCGGGGGCGATGTCTGATCGAGTCGAGATCACCGGTTGTCCTGGGGGCGGACCGCCTCCCCGGGCCCGGGTAGAGCGAGGCGCCGAGCGGTTCGATGGCTGAAACGGCCGTCAGCCGGACCGGGCGGCGAAGGGGTAGCCTGGAGACAGCAGGTCGGTCCTTAGGAGGAACGAATGAGCGAATCACTCACCAAGCCCCGGGCCCAATTCCACGCCATGACCGAGGGCACCAAAGCCGACTGGGACATCATCGCCACCGAGGCGATCTATGCCGCCGCCGGGTTGCCCGACCGGGTGATGGACCACCTGCGCTTGTTGGGCGGCGACTACGGCGGCTTCGCCGTCGATCGGCTGGAGCACAGCCTGCAGACCGCCACCCGGGCCGAGCGGGCCGGGCGCGATGACGAGTATGTCTTCTGCGCGCTCATCCACGACATCGGCGACACGCTGGGTTCCTTCAATCACGCCGACATCGGTGCCGCGGTGGCGAAGCCGTTCGTGAGCGAGCAAAACCACTGGATGATGGAAAAGCACGGGATGTTCCAGGGGTACTACTTCTTCCATCATCTGGGTCTCGACCGCGACATTCGTGAGCAGTTCCGTGGCCAGCAGTGGTTTGACTACACCGCCGAGTTCTGTGCCGAGTACGACCAACCGGCCTTCGATCCCGCCTACGAGTCGTTCCCTCTCGAGCACTACGAGCCGCTGCTGCGCCAGATCATGGCCGCCCCGAAAGCCAGCATCTACGTGGCGCAGCCGGACACCGAGCTCGCCTCCACCTGAACGGACCCTCTTCGGCGTCGCCCCGGCGGCCGCCGGTTGCCGCCTCGGATCGAGGAGTAACCCTTCAACCCTCCGTACCCAACCCGACGTGGATATGATCGAATTCGCGGGGCGTAACGTCAGACGCAAATTCGATTTGGGGGGAAAGTGAGACGTGGATTCGTTTTCTTTTGTGCGCTCTCGGCCATCCTGGTCACGGCCGTCCTGACTAGTTCCGCCAATGCGGCGGCTCCGGCGTCTTCGCTTACGCCTACCACGATTGTTCCGTTTTCAACCGGTTCCGGTTATGAGTTACTCGTCTCCAACACCGCGTACGGATTCAACGCTCCAGCGCTGAGCAGTCTCCCCGCTAACCCAACCGGTGGTGGACCGCAAATTTGTCCCCCGCAAACATCGGGGACATGCACTGATATTGGCATCGCGTCTACGGGTGACTACGTCAATCCGGGATACTGGATAGGGATCGCGGGACGCTTTGTCGCCAGTAACGGGCAAGTGCAATATGGCGGTGGGCTCATTGGACTCGGAAATACCGACACCTGCAACAAGGTGTCTGCTGTCCTTTCGAACACTCCCGTGGTTGGAGTGGCGTCCGCACACTACGGTGCCTTGCTGGCCGCCGCCGATGGCGGCGTCTTCTCATTCTGTGGGGCACAGTTTTATGGTTCGATGGGCGGAACCCATTTGAACCAACCGATTGTCGGCATCGCCGCCACCCCGGATGGCAACGGCTATTGGCTGGTCGCCTCGGACGGTGGGGTGTTCTCCTTCGGCGATGCCAGCTTCCACGGATCAATGGGCGGAACCCATTTGAACCAACCGATTGTCGGCGTCGCCTCTACCCCTGACGGCAACGGCTATTGGCTGGTTGCCTCCGATGGCGGCGTATTCGCCTTTGGCGACGCCGGCTTCTACGGTTCGATGGGCGGTTCGCACCTGAACCAACCGATGGTCGCCATCGCCGCGAATCCGGATGGAACTGGATACTGGACTGCCGCCGCCGATGGAGGCGTGTTCTCGTTCGGCGACGCACCCTTCCGGGGATCCGCGAGCGGTCTCGGAATGTTGCAAGGGATCGTCTCCAACGGTTGAGTGAGGTGGGACTTCTGCCTAAGCGTCGCCCGGCATTTGCGAAGCCAGCTGGGTGAGGTCGAAGTAGTCGCGCCAGGCGGTGATGACCCCGTCATGAACTTCAGTGATCCCCATCAGAGGCAACGAGATGGTCTGATCCGGGCCGACGAAATGGTCGACCCGTTCAGTCATCACAATTGTGCCGTCGGCCACCATGTGGGGGATGTCGACGCGCACCTCGCCACCCAACGCCATGAACTCGGTGAACGTAGCCAGGATGGCGTCGCGGCCCTGAACCGGCTCCATCGGGATGTTGTGATAGACGGCGTCCTGACTGAAGAATCGCTCCAGATCGGCGGCGTCGCCGCCGGGCCAGGCAGCGATGAAGGCGGCCATGAACGCCTGAACGGTCTCGGTTGGCGTGGACACTCGGCAGGTCCTCCTCATCCTCAGCGCAGGTCGGGATCGGCCTCAGGCCCGTCCGGCCCTCAGATTTCGATGACGTATCCGTCGGGATCTCGGATATAGGCAAATGGAACGCCGGGGGCGTGTTCTCCCTTGTTCACCAGCTGCCCACCAGCTTGGATGGCGAGATCGATCGCATCGTCAAGGCGATTTCTGTCGGTCACCGTGATCCCGAAATGCTCCATGCCGCCTTGATCTCCAACGCGCCCCCTTTCGTCGTCGGTTTCGGCCTGATGCAGGGCCAAGTCGTCTTGGCCTCCGGGCGAATGGAGAAACAGGATGGCGCCGTCGCGGAAGCCGACTTCCATCCCGAACACCTGTTGGTAGAAGGTCAAAGACCGTGCGTGGTCCGACACCAATAGGTGTACGTGCCTGATTCCTCGTGTCTCGAGCGGCAACTTCGTCCTCCACGGTCTGAAGCCGTCAGTCCATGGGAAAAATCCGGCTACGTAGGACGTTAACTCCCGCCGGCGCCCGGCGCACCAGCTCAGCTGGCGCTGCGTAGCGTCCGCTGGCCCGATCCCGAACCGGACTTGGCCTTGGATCTGGGCCTGACCTTGCCCGCCGACGCCGCCGGTCGGTGGTTGAGCCGGCGCCACCGGGCTTCGACGGCTTCGAGAAATTCGAGTCCGGCATCGAGGTAGCGCAGGACCTCGGACTGCCCCTGAGGACGGCCGAGCATCCAGCTGTGGCCGCCGGGTACCCACTGCACCTTGGTCCCCGTCAGTCGCTCGAACTCCTCCGCGGTCTCGTGGTTGACGACCCGGTCGAACACTCCCCAGATCGGGAGAATCGGGACGTCACCGCGCTCGGCGATGGCGACGACCTCGGGCCGGAGGTCGATGTCCATCAGCAGGCTGGCCACCGGTAGGGTCCGGCCGATGGTCCGGATGTTGCGGCGGGCGTCGGGCAGGACCGAGCGGAGGGTGGAGGTCATCCGCCCGACCAGTAGATCGGGACCGTCGATGAGCAGCGAGAACATCAGGTCGCCGAACGCCGCGGCGTCGGGCGCCACCGGGGCCAGGAGGGTGGGGAACAACCCGTGCCGGTCTCGCCATGCCGGGGTGGCGATGCCGTCGCGGTAGATGAGCCCGAGGGTGCGCTCCGGGTGGGTGGCGGCGTATTGGATGGCCACCGCTCCACCCATCGAATGCCCGAGGACCACCGCGGGGCCGGCTCCGACATGGTCGCTGATGGCGGTGACCTGCTCGGCCAGTGCCTCCATCGTCACCTGGCCCCACGGGAGAGAATCACTGCCCCCGAACCCGGGAAGACTGGGGGTGATGACTCTCCAGCCGAGGGCATCGGCCAACCGCGAGCTCTCTCGCCAGTACATCCCGCCCCCGGCAAAGTAGCCGTGGATGTTGATCGCCCACACCGGCGGGCTCCCCTCCCCGTCCGGTCCGAACGTCTTCTCGTTGTCCGACACCGCAAAGCGCAGATAGCGGCCGTCCACCTTGATGACTCCCGGCACCATCCGAACGTCGGACTTCACCGACCGTCGCACCGCCTTCGGAAAGCTGGTGGCCGGGATGCGCTCGGGGTGCGCCCGGTGAGGACGCTTCGAGCCCGGGGCCGGGACGGGGCTCGGCGGAGAGGAAGCGATGTCACCCATGGTGACCAGGAGACTACTCGCCGGGACCTCGTTTTCGGGTGATCAGCTCGCGGTCTGGTCGGCGAGGAATTGGCCCATTCCTTCGAGGATCCGGGTGGCATCGTCCACGATCTGCGCCACCAGGGTGGCGGCGGGTATCAGCGTTCGGATGGCGCCCACCCCCTGCCCGGTTGGGTAGCACTCGCGGTTCGGGTCCACGTCGGGCGTGTCCTCGCCGCCTCCGAGATGAAAGGTCCCGTCACTGACGGAACGCCCGAGCTGCTCGGGGAAGGCCCGGAGCTCGTCGGGGTGTTGCTCGAAGAAGGTGGTGTAGTCGTTGCGGATGACCCGCATCGTCTTGCCCGAGTAGGCCCGGCTCACCACCGTGCCGTCCTCGGCGGTGTTGATCAACGCGTCCTTGTACCCGGTGACCCCCTGGGCTTCCGGGGTGGCGATGAAACGGGTACCGATCCATACCCCGACGGCGCCGAGTGCCAGGGCCGCCGCCAGCCCCCGGCCGTCGAAGATGCCTCCCGCCGCCACCACCGGGACCTGATCGCCCACCGCGTCGACCACCTGGGGGACCAAGGGGAAGGTGGCCACCGTGCCGGTGTGCCCGCCCGCCTCGGTGCCCTGGGCCACCACGATGTCGCATCCGGCGTCGACCGCCCGCCGGGCATGGTCGACCTTCCCGCACATGTTGACCACCACCAGCCCGTTGCGGTGACACAGCTCCACCACGTCACTCGGAACACCGAGCCCGGCCACGAAGACGGTGGCGCCGCCCTCGATGATCTGGTGCACCTGCGCCTCCATACCCCCGGGCATGGCGGTGAGCAGGTCGACCCCGAACGGCTTGGCGGTGGACTCCCGCACCTCTTTCATTTCCGCCACCATCCGGTCCGGGGCCATGGTGGAGGCACCCAGGCAACCGAATCCTCCCGCCTCGGAGACGGCGGCCACCAACGGGGCGTAGGCGACGCCGCCCATGCCGGCCAGCATCACCGGGTGTTCGATACCGAGCATCTCGGTCAGACGTGTGTGCATCGATGACTCCTCAAGGGTGAACGTCCAGCCGCCCGCCGCAGTCAGCTGGCCGGGACCACCGCCGGTTCCGTCGCCTCGACTTCCGGACCCGGGGCCGACCGGGCGCGCCCGGGAGACTGGTTGAGCACGAAGTCGCGTTGCCGCACCAGCCCGAACGCCGCCGCCGATCCGGCCAAGGCGACGAAGGTGGAGATGATCATCAGGTGATTGAAGGTGGAGGTGAACCCGACCTGGTAGGCGTGGAGCAGGGTGTTGGCGACGGGAGCAGGAATGTGGGCGGCGGCGCCCCGTACCCCGCCTTCGGTGATGGCCTGGTGGAGCTGGGACCCCCCGCCCGCGACCACCTGGCGACCGGTGGCGGTTTGGCCCAGGGTCCCGAGCGTCCTCTGCAGGACCTGGCTCTGGTAGACGGCGCCGAGCCCGGCGATCCCGGTGGCGATCCCTACCTGCCGGAAGGTGTTGGCCGAGCCGGATGCCATCCCGCTCCGCTGGGGCGGCACCACCGCCACCGAGGATGACGCCATCACCGGGTTGGAAATGCCGATGCCGAGCCCGGCCACGATGAACCCGGGAAGCAGGACGGTCCAGCTGGAGTCGGCGGCGGTATGGGACATCAGAAAGCAGCCGATCGCCACCAGCAACAAACCCAGGCCCATCAGGTAGCGGGAGTGGAACCTGACGGTCAATTTCCCGGCGACGGGGGCAGCGACGAAGGCGAGCACGGTGATGGGGAGGAACCGGAGGCCGGCGGCCAGCGGTCCGTACCCGAGCACGTCCTGGAGGTAGAGCGTCTGGTACAGGAACATGGCGAAGATCGAGGCGGCGATGGCGAAGGAGGCGATCGACACCCCGACCATGGCTGGGCGCCGGAACAGGCTGAGGTCGAGCATCGGGTCCTTCTGCCGGAGCTCGGCGACCAGAAAGACCATCATCAGGGCGACCGAACCGGCCAGCAGCGCCAGGATGGTGGTGCTCGACCACCCTTCGTTGTTGCCCCGGACCAGGGCGAAGACCAGCAGGAACAGCGAGGCCGAAAACGAGACGAAGCCGAGCCAGTCCACCCGCCGGCTGTTGGGGTCCTTTGACTCTTCGATGCGGGTGAGGGTGGTGAAGATGGCCACTGCGCCGATCGGGAGGTTGACGAAGAAGATCCACCGCCAGCCGATGCCGCTGGTGATGACGCCGCCGATGAGGGGACCCACCGCCACCGCCCCCCCGATCACCGCGCCGTAGATTCCGAACGCAGTGCCCCGGTCTCTTCCTTGGAAGGCCTGGGCGATGAGGGCCAAGGAGGTGGCGAACATGATGGCCCCGCCGATTCCCTGGGCCCCGCGGGACAGATTGAGCATCAGCGACGAGGTCGACAGCCCACACAGCAGGGAGGAAACCGAGAAGATGCCGAGCCCGGTGGCAAACACCTCGCGACGACCGAACATGTCCCCGACCACGCCGGCGGTGAGCAGAAACGCGGCCAGGGTCAGGGAATAAGCATCGATCACCCACTGGAGATCCGCGAAGCTGGCATGCAGCGACTGTTGGATGTCCGGAAGCGCGACATTTACCACGGTGATGTCCAACAGGAGCATGAAGGTTCCTGTGCACACGGCTATGAGGGTCCACCACTTCTTGTCCATCACCAGATTCCTTGTCTCATCGAGGCCTCATCGGGAGGTGGTCGTCGGAGGCTCGCACCTCCGTACATCCCAGGCGTCGTGGGCGGCGAGCAACTTCTGCAGGATACGCGCCAACGTCCGGTGGTCGTCCCGGTCGAGGTGGTCGCCGAACGCAGAGGTGACACCGGCCAGGAAGATCGGCGCCGATCGCAGCAGCGTGGTTCGACCGGTGGGGGTCAGCACCGCGAACACCAACCGGCGGTCGGTGGTGGACGGCTCCCGTGCGACCAGCCCGGTGACGGTCATGCGGTCCACCAGTCTCGAGCATCCGCTCTTGGAGGTGAGCAGCATGTCGGCGAGTCCGTTCATCCGGAGCCGGCCCCCCGGGGCCAGGCTGAGCCGGTAGAGCACTTCGTGCTGGGCCAGGGTGATGCCGGCCGACGCCCGCAGATGGCGGTCGAGAGTCTCTTCCAGCAGCGACCGGGCGGAGCAGAGGTTGAGGAAGCCGGCCACATGGTCGCTCAGGTCGGAAGCCGCGGGATCCTGGTCGAACAGTTGGTAGAAGGGGATGTCGTCGCCGCTGCGAGCATCACCGACCGCTCCGCCACCGCCGGCGTCGTCCGGGGCCCTGACCCGGGCCGAAAGCCGGCTGCCGGCCCGGGTTGGCGCGGTTCGGCGGCCGGTCATCCGAGAATGTTTACATGGCAACGACCCGCGGGTCAACCAGATCGGGCGGCCGAGCCGCATCGCGTAGGCTCCGCGCTGATGACGGGCGCCGCCTGGCGCCTCGTCCCACTCGCTACCGGTTTGGTGTGCGACCGACGAGAGGACGTGCGTGATTCCCGCCGTGTACCACATGAACATGCTGCAGGCCATCGTGATCGGCTTGCTCCAAGGAGTCAGCGAGTTGTTCCCGATCTCCAGCTTGGGCCACACCGTGCTGGTGCCGTCGTGGATCGGTGGCACCTGGGCCACGCTGGTCAGCCAGGAGGCCTCGGCCGAGAGCCCCTACCTCGCCTTCGTGGTCGGCTTGCATCTGGCCACTGCAGTGGTGCTGTTGGGTTTCTACTTCCGGGAGTGGGTGCGACTCATCGTCGGCTTCTTCCGGTCGCTCACCCGGCGCAAGGTCGTCACCGACGAGGAGCGGCTGGCATGGCTGATCATCGTGGCCACCATCCCGGTGGGCGCACTGGGCATCATCTTCGAGCACCAGTTCCGGGTGCTCTTCGCCAAGCCGCTGGCGGCGGCCATCTTCCTCATGGTCAACGGGGTCATCCTCTTCTCCGGCGAGCTTCACCGGCGCCGGCACCAGAAGGCACCGCTCGCCAGCGACGCCGCGGGCTCCGTGCCCGCCGCGCCCGACGCCCAGCCCCGGTTCCGCGACGACCACATCGTGGTCATCGACGCGGAAGCGGAGCGGGCCCTGTCCCGAATCGGTGTCGTCAGCGCGGCGATCATCGGAGCCTCACAGGCGCTGGCGTTGCTGGCGGGCATCAGCCGCGAGGGCGTGGCCATGGTCGGCGGGTTGTTCCGAGGTCTCGACAACCAGAACGCCATGCGGTTCTCGTTTCTGCTGTCGACCCCGGTGATCCTGGCCGCCGGCGCGGTGAAGATCCCCGACCTGACCGGGTCGCTCGGTGCCGGCATCCGGCCCGAGATCCTGGCCGGGAGTATCGCCGCGGTGGTCAGCTCCCTCTTCGCCATCGTCTTCCTGGCCCGCTACTTCAAGACCCGCACCTTGATGCCGTTCGCGGTCTACTCGCTGGTCTTCGGTCTCGCCTCGGCCATCCGCTTCGGCTTCTACTGACCGGTCGCCCGCGGGTAGGCGAGCCGGCAATCAATAACCGAGCTACGCCGTCCCGTAGGTGGTGTCGCGGTTGGCGGCCTTGGCCCCCGACGACGCCAACTCGGCTGCCACCGCGCGGATGTCAGCGGCAAGCTCGTCGGCCACCGTCGCGTGCCCGGCGTGGACGGTGGCATGCAGGCTGTCGGGCGGCGACTGTCGATCGAAGTACCAGCCGCCCCGATCCGCCAGTCGGTCGCCGAGGGCGAAGGTGTCGACGCCGGCCGCACCACCCGGCCCTCCCGCATCCCCCGACCCCAGGGGGACCTCGCCCCCGAAGGCGAAGACGGTGGCGTCGGGATCGCCTCGCACGGCCAGGCCGGGTGCCAAGTCGATGGCGTCCCGGATGGTGGCGGCTGCCCGCCAGGTGTCACCGGCCAACCGGAGGTAGCCGTCGTTCCCGAGATAGTGGAGGACCGCCCACCCGGCCGCGATCGGGCCCGCGGGTCGGGTGCCGGCCATCGACGGGGAACCGTAGAGACCGCCGAGCCAGTTGCTGGTGATGAACGGTTGGAGACGGGCCAACTCGGGGGTGCTGTACAGCACCACCGACACCCCTTTGGATGAATAACCGTACTTGTGGAGGTCGGCGGAGATGGAGGTGACACCGGGCACCGACAGGTCCCACTGTTTCGTCACGTGGCCGAGCTGCCCGAGGAACGGCAGGATGAAGCCGCCCAGGCAGGCGTCCACGTGACAGAGGATGCCGCGTTCGGCGGCCAAGGCGGCCAGGTCGGGAATCGGGTCGATCACCCCCTGCGGGTAGGAGGGCGCCGATCCCACCACCATCACCGTGTCGTCGTCGACGGCATCGGCCATGGCATCGGGGTCGGCCCGGTAGTCGGCCCCCACCGGTAGCCGGCGGGACTCGACGTCGAAGTAGTGGGCGGCCTTTTCGAAGGCGGCGTGGGCGCTGGTCGCCAGGACCATGTTCGGGTGCTCGACCGGGCGGTCGCGGCCCCGGCCCCAGTCACGGGCGGTCTTGGTCGCCTGCAACAGTGACTCGGTCCCCCCCGAGGTCAGGTAGCCGCGTACCTCCGAAGCCCCGCCCGCCCCGCCCGAACCGTCGGAACCGCCGGAACCGCCCACCTGGTCGGCGCCGAGCAGGCCGGCGGTGATGGTGACGATGTCGTGCTGCATCCAGCCCAGGCTCGGGAACACCATGGTGTTGAGCGCGTTCTCCGCCGAGTACAGATTGGACGCCCGCTGCAGCAGGTCGTGGACGGCGTCACCCGCGGAGTAGACGAGGCTGAAGACCCGGCCCCCCTTCCAGTCCCGATCGTCGGCCCGGAGCGACGCCATCCGGGCCAGCACCGCGTCGGCATCGGCGCCGTGGTCGGGCAGCCGGTGGTCGGGAAAACCGTCAGCCATGACCGTGACCGCGGGTCAGGTGATGTCGCGCCGGGTGAGGATGTAGGACCCCACCACCGCGAACACCAGCCCGTAGGCCACGATGAGCAGGGACCCCTGCCACCAGCTGAACAGCAGCGACGAGAGCCCGGTCCGGGACCGGCTGATGTTGGCGGCGGCTTCGGCCGCCCCGGTGGGCACCCACCGGGTGGCCCCGTGGACCAGGCTGACCAGGATCCCCTCCAAGATGACGAACCACCCCAGGGTCACCATGATGGCGGCCACCTGGTTGGTGAGGAGCGATCCGATGCCCACGCCCAGGATGGCGAACAGGACGAAGACCAGGATCATCCCCGGGGCCACCGCCGGCACCTGATGGAGCATGGCCGAGAACGATCCTCCCAGGGCCCACAGGACGAGGCCCCCGCCGACTATGGCGGTGAACAGCATGATGAGGGCCAGCACGATCCCGGCGAGGGCGGCCATGATCAGCTTTCCGCCCACCATGATCGGGCGGACCGGCGTGATCAGGAAGGCGCTGGTGACCGTCTTGTGGCGAAATTCGGTGGTGACCATGAGGACGCCGAGCAGCAGCGCCAACAGGTAGCCGGTGAAGCCCGAGCCCACCAGGTTTCGGAGCTGCTGGACGGTGTGGGGGTAGTTGGGGCCGGTGAGGATGGTCTGGCCGTTGTCGCTGGCGCCCCCGCCGCCGAAGCCGCCGCCGCCGTTGGAGCCGTGGTTGAGGAAGATGACCAGGAGCAGCAGGCCGTTGATGATGATGGCGATGCCACCCAGCACCCAGGGCACCGCGGTGGTGCGCAGCTTGAGCCACTCGGCGCGGACGATGTTGATCATGCCCGACCTCCGGGCATCGGGGTGAGCCCGGGCGATGTCTCTGCCCCGCCGCCGGCTCCCTCGGGTGCGCCGGGCAGGCCGGCGGCGAATCCCTGGGTCAATTGGAGGAACACGTCTTCGAGACTCCCTCGTTCGTGGACCAGCTCGTAGACGACGATCTGGTTGTGGGCCAGCACCGGGCCGAGCCACTCCGGGGTGGCGCCGTCGATGGCGATGGTGTCCGGGCTCAGCGGTCGGAACCCGACCGGGATGGCCTGGAGGATGGCGGTCAGCTGGTCGATCTCGGGGGAGCGCACCCGCATCCCGCTGGAGGTGCCGGCCCGATTGGACAGTTCGTCCAGGGTGGTCTGGAGGACCAGGCGACCCTCGGACACGATCACCACGTCGTCGACCGTCTCCTCCATTTCCGACAGGAGGTGGGAGGAGACCAGCACCGACCGCCCGATGGACGCCTGGTACCGGATGAAGGTCCGGAGCCACTGGATGCCCTGGGGGTCGAGGCCGTTGGCCGGCTCGTCGAGGATGAGGATCTCGGGATCGCCCAGCAGGGCGGTGGCCAGCTGCAGCCGCTGCCGCATGCCGAGGGAGAACTTGCCCACCCGGCGGCGGGCGACGTCGGCGAGCCCGACCAACTCGAGGGTGGCGTCGACCCGGGACAAGGGGATGTCGGAGGCCATGGCCACCATCTTCAGGTGGTCTTCCGCCCGGCGGGAGGGGTGGAAGCTGGTGGCTTCGAGCACCGCGCCGACATGATGGTCGGGTTGTTCCAGCTCCTGGTACCGCCGCCCCCCGAAGGTGGCGGTACCGCTGGTGATCTTCACCAACCCGAGGAGCATCCGCAGCGTGGTGGTCTTGCCGGATCCGTTGGGGCCGAGGAACCCGGTCACCCGACCGGTCTCTACCGAAAAGCTGAGGTCCTCGACGGCATGGACGGCACCGAAGTGCTTGGTCAGGTTCTGGACTTCGATGGCCGAAGGCATTCCGAGACGATACCGTGGCCGCGGCGGCGGGTTTGCCCACCCCCGCGATGGCCCGTCCTTTACAGGTTCGTCGAGTTATAACGTCGCAAGGCGAGATATCCGAACACCAGTCCGATTCCCGCCGTCCACAGCAGCGACTGGATGATCAGCGTGCTGGTGGACTGCCCGGCGAAGAGCTGATGCCGCTGGGCGGCGGTGACGTTGCCGAGGGTCAGGTCCCGCACCGCGTTGATGACCGTCGTCACCGGTTGGTGGTTGGCGAAGACGCGCAGCCAGCTCGGCATGGTGGCGGTGGGGACGAACGCGCTGGAGGCGAAGGTGAGCGGGAAGATCACCGGGAAGGTGGCGGCGTTGACGGCTTGCGAGCTGCTGGCATACAACCCGACCAGGGCGAAGAGGAACGAGGTGGCGAGCACGAAGGCGAGCAGCACCGCGAACCCCACCACCAGACCGGGAACGCTGTGCGGCCGGAAGCCCACCGCCAGGCCGACGATGACGATGATCACCAGACCGGTGGCGTTGCTGATGGTGTCGGTGAGCACCCGGCCGATCAGCACCGCGCTCCGCGCCATCGGTAGCGACCGCAGCCGATCCAGGAACCCGTTGCCGCGATCGTCGGCCAGGGCGAAGCCGCTGTTGCTCGAGGTGAAGATGGCCGTCTGCACCGCGATGCCCGGGATGAGGTAGTTCACATAGTTGATGGAGCCGAGCCCCCGGATGGCACCCCCGAAGACGAACCGGAACAGCAGGGTGAACAAGATGGGCGAGACCAGGGTGAACACCACCTGGTCCGGGGCCCGCAGGATACGGCGGACGTTGCGCCCGGCCATGGCGAAGGTGTCGCCGATCCCGAGCTCCGCCCGGGATCCTCGTTGCAGGGCGACCACGCTCATCGTGACTCCCCGCCACGGTCGACCCGGCCGGACCCCGCCCCCGCCGGCGCCGCCGGCGGCGCGTTCCATCCTCGCCGCCGGGCTCCTGGCCGGTGAGGGACAGGAACACCTCGTCGAGGCTCGGCTGGCGCAGCTGCAGGGAGCTGACGTCGAGGCCGGCGCTCTCCAGCCGGCGGACCAGCTCGGAGGTGGTGGCCAAACCGGTGGTGGTCGCCAACCGCACGGTGAGACCGTCGACGACCGGGTCCCCGTCCCCGACCCCCTCCAGCGCGGCCAGCGCCCGGGCGGCGGTGAGGTTGTCCGGCAAGACCACCTCCACCGTGGTGCCGCCCAGCCGGCTCTTGAGCTCGGCGGCGGTTCCCTCCGCGATGACCCGGCCGTGGTCGATGACACAGATGGTGTTGGCCAGCCGGTCGGCCTCTTCGAGGTACTGGGTAGTCAGCAGCAGGGTGGTGCCGTCGGCCACCAGCCCCTCGATGACCCCCCACAGGTCGATCCGGCTGCGGGGGTCCAGTCCGGTGGTGGGTTCGTCGAGGAACAGCACCGGCGGCCGGGCCACCAGGGCGGCGGCCAGGTCGAGCCGGCGGCGCATGCCGCCCGAGTAGGTCTTGAGCAACCGTCCGCCGGAGGCGGCCAGGTCGAACTGCTCGAGGAGCTCGGTGGCCCGCCGCCGCCGTTCGGCCCGGGGGAGATGGTTGAGCCGGCCCACCAGTACCAGGTTCTCCATCCCGGTGAGCCCCTCGTCCACCGCCGCGAACTGGCCGGCCAGACCCATGTGCTTCCTGGCCGCCTCCGGGTTGGCCAGCACGTCGATGCCGGCGACGGAGGCCCGGCCGGAGTCCGGTCGGAGCAGGGTGGTGAGCACGTGCACCGCGGTCGTCTTGCCCGCCCCGTTGGGTCCCAGCAGCCCGAGGACCGTCCCGGTGGGGATCTCGAAGCTCACCCCGTCGAGTGCCCGCACCCCGCCCTTGAACGTCTTGACCAACGAGTCGACCACGACCGCGGCATGTGGCCGCGTCCCGGCCGCGCTTGACCCCACGGGTTGGACTCCCCCGGCGATGGCCTGTTCCACCGTCCGTCCTCTCGTCTATGGCAGAGCCTCGCAGGCTACCGCACCATCGATCCGGTCCCGCACCGAGCCGGCACCCGACGCCGCGCCGTGCCGAGCGCCCGCGGCTACCGTGCGTTTGATGGTCGCTCTCCCCGAATCCGCCCGTTCGGTGCTCGAGTCGGCGGCGCTCGGCCATCTGGTCGCCCTGGAGCCCGACGGTCGGCCCCAGGTGTCGCTGGTCTGGGTCGGGCTGGACGGCGACGAGGAGGTGGCCGCCCATCTCCCCGAGCACCGCAAGATCCGCAACATGCGGAGGGAGCCCCGGTGGCGTTGTCGATCGAAGCCCGGACCCGCAACCGCGTGGGCCTCGATGAGTACGTCGTGATTCACGGCCGGGCCCGGATCACCGAAGACGGCGCCCCCGAGCTATTGCAGGACCTGGCCCGTGTCTACCTGGGCCCGGACGTCAAGTTCCCGCCGATGGACGATCCGCCGCCCGGCCATATCACCCATATCACCGTCGAGCGGGTCGGCGGAGTGGGCCCCTGGGCCGGCTGAGAGGGACCGCCCGACTCAGGCGGTGGCGTAGATATGGGCCGGCAGCAGCAGTTCGACCGCCACCACCAACTCGTCGTGCACCCGTCCCATGTTGCTCCAGCCGTTGACCCATCCGACCAGGGCCGAGTACCAGACATGTCCGATCATCCGGGCCCGGTCGCCGAGATCAGGCGGGTGAGGCTCGCCGATGGCCCGGGTGATGATGCCCTCCATCAGCACCGACACCTGTTGCTGGCACTCGACGGCGGCCGGGTCGGGGGAGGCGAGGGCGGTGAACACCGCCCCGACCAACTGGGGCTGGCGGCCCATGGCCCTCAAGGCCCGGTCGAGTACGTCGATGACCCGTACCGCGACGGAATCGCCCTGGGCAGGAAGCTGCGCCAACCTGGCGTCCAGTTGCTCCACCCAGTGGACCAGGGTGGCGGCCAACAGGTGGTCCTTGCTGGTGAAATACCGGTAGACGGTGCCCATGGCCACGTCGGCTTTGGCGGCGACGTCCCGCATCTGCACCGCGTCGTAACCCCCGTCGAGGCCGAGCGCCATGGCGGCGTCGATGACGCGCTGACGCCTGGCCTGCTGGGTGCGGGTCAGGGTGCGGGGCACCGGTCGGATCGCCATCAGCAAACCCTAGTCTGGCGGCCTTTGCCGGCCGATATCTGACGATCCGTCACCTCCGGGCGGTCCTCAGTACCATTGGGGTGGTCATGGCCCTTCCCGACGATCCGGAGCTCATCGCCACCACCGACGGCCGGGTCCCCGGGCGGCGGGGGATGGCCACCCGCCAACGGCTGCTGGAGTGCACCGCCGAGCTGCTGGTCGCCACCCCCTGGCGGTCGATCAAGGTCATCGACATCGCCCGGCAGGCCGGGACGTCTCCCGCCGCCTTCTACCAGTACTTCGAGAACGTGGAGGCCGCCATCACCGTGCTCGCCGAGGAGCTGGTCGAAGGGGTCGGGGTGCTGGCCGGCCTGGTCGACGGCGATTGGTCGGAGGGGGCCAGCTGGTCCAGCGCGGTGGCCGTGGTCGAGGGGTTCATGGCCTACTGGGAGACCAATCGGGCCGTGTTCCGGGTGGTGGAGCTCACCACCGTGGAGGGTGACCTCCGGTTCCAGGGACTCCGGGTCCGGGCCCTCAACGCCGTCACCGTCACCCTGGCCCGGGTCATCGCCACTGCCGGGGACAGCGCCGGATCCCCGAGCGGCGCCGATCCGATGGCCACCGCCGGCACCCTGATTGCCATGCTGGCCCAGGTGTCGAGCCACCGGTACGGGTTCGAGTTCTGGGGCATCCGCACCGCGTCGTTGGTCGACAGTCAGGCCCGGCTGCTGCACTGGGCCGTCACCGGGAGACCGGCCCCGGAGGGCGCGTCGGTCCCGGGATCCGAGGTCCCGCCGCCGAGGACCGGCCCGGTGGTGGGTGGAGGTGCGGCCGCCGCCCGTTCCGCCCAGGTGAAAAAGGCGACGTCGAAAACCACCGGCGGCCATCCGAAGCGGTAATCGCCGCCGGTGATTTTGCCTCGTACCTCGATCGTCCGAGATTCAGCGTTACCGGTGTGCGGGTTCGCCGAAGCGTTCTCTGGCCGCTTGCTTGCTGACGCCCAAGACTGCTCCGATCTGAGTCCACGTTCGGCCGTTGGCTCGAGCCTCTGCCACCCGGTCGGCTAATTGCAGATCGCTTGTCGCTACTGCATGCAGCGCGTCGGCGATGGCGCGGAGATCGTCGGCAGAGGAGTCGGGTAGGGCCAGAACTGTGGACTCGAGATTGTCAAGCCACGCCTCTGTATCGGTCACGGCCTTTTGGAGTTGTTTGCGGGTTCTAGCCACGATGGTTCACCTCAATTGGTCTCGAAACTTGGGTCGCAATGGCATCGCGTGGATCACCACCGGCTCTTGATCGGGGTCGTCGTCGAGGACCACTACCTCCAGAAGCCCCCGGCGCGGTCGGCCCCGATGAAGAGATCTTTGCCATCACCGGCAACAACTCGGATGGGGTGCCGAAGGGCATGCTGGATGTCCTGGTCCTCGACCCCGTGCCTTCGGGCGCTGTCAGCGATGTCCACGTGCAGACAAGGGTACCTTGTCTAACGGGTAGCCGTCAAGGTTCCCTTGTCATCCAGCGTTCTTCGCCCGGTGTCAGCGCCGGTGTCGATGTCGCTCATGTGAACGAGAGTTCTCCGCCTCCACATTCGGCTCGGCGAATGCCCTATCGATTCGCTCAGAGGTGACGCGATTTCACACCACCGAGGGAACCCGTGAGCAACCCTGTACCGGGAACCGAACTCAGAGCGGCCAGTCCTTGACCACCTGCTCCGAGAGCTCATCGATCACCGCGTTCAGCTCGTCGGGACGCTCCAACATCACCATGTGCCCGGCCCCGGGCAACACCACCAACTCGGCCTCGGGGATGCCTGCCACGATGGCCCGGGCGTGCCGCGGCGGGGTGAGCAGGTCTCGGGAGCCGACCACCACCCGGGTCGGAAGGTCGATGGCCCCGAGCCGGTCCCGGAGTTTGAACGAGCCGATCGACCGGACCAGGGGCCCGAGGGAAGCCGGGGACATGGCCACCATCATGCTGCGGCCGAGCTCGATGGCGGCGGGATCGGGCCGGGATCCGTAGGCCATTCGCATCGACCAGGTCAGCCGGGAGTCACCGGGAATGGCCGGACGGCCGCGTTCGCCCGCCCGGACCAGCAACCGCTCGTTCCGGGCACCGAGTCGATCGACCACCGCCGGCGGTACCGGCACGTTGGCCAAGGGGTGCGATGAGGTGTCCACCAGGACCAGGCCGCCGATGTGCTCGGCCAGCCGGTCGGGGGAATTGATGGCCGCGGCCATGGTCGCCATCCCGCCCATCGAGTGGCCGACCAGCACCCCGGCTTCCACATCCAGTTCGTGCAGCACCTCGAGGATGTCCTCGCCCAGCCGGTCGAGGGTGTAGCCGTCGGACCCCACGGTCGAGGGCCCGTGGCCCCGCTGGTCGATGGCGATCACCCGGTGCCGGTCGGAGAGCCCGGCCAGCTGTCGGGCCCAGGTGATCACCGAGAGGGTCACCCCGTGGACCAGGACGACGGGAGGACCCGCCCCTCCCTCGACGACGTGGATGCTCCCGCCGTCGCTCACCGGAATCTGGTGGTGCAACAGTTCGTCGTCGAGCACCAGTCCGGCCGCCTCCATGGCCGCCTGGTCGGCGCGCCACCGGTTGGACAGCCGGCGTTGGCCGACGTAGCCGACCACGGCGCCGGTGGCGAGGGCCAGGGCGCCGATCGCCAATCGGCGGCGGGTGGGGGAGGGGCGTCATCGGAGGGCCACCGGGTTGACCGGCGAGCCGAGGGCGTTGGTGAACGGCAGCGGGGTGGCGTCGAGGAGGAACTCGTAGCGCCCGTCGTTGGCACAGGCGTCGGCCAGCTCGTCGAGGAACCAATTCTGGCCCTGGGTCATCCCCATCTCGACCAGGTGGATGAGGTGGACCGGAAGGTAGAGGTCCTTGTCCTCGCACGGATAGACCTCGAGCACCAGGGTGTCGGTGGCCACTGCGGCCACCTCCCGGGCGTGGAACCACTCGGCGGTGGCCAGGGTCAGGCCGGGACTCGGCCAGGTGTAGGCGACCAGGTCGCGGTGGGGGGCGGCGCCGGCCAACCCTGGCCGACCGGGGAGAGCCAGATGGGCGGTCTGCCCGGTGCGGACCAACACCACGTCGCCGGATGCCACCTCCAGGTGGCCGAGGGCACAAGCGGCATCGAGGTCGTCAGGGGTGATCGGGTACCCGGGCTCGAGGATCTCCAGCCCCTTGGCCCGGGCCACGTCGAGCAGCACCCCCCGCGACACCAGCGAGCGGACCAGGTGGATCCCCAGCTTGGCGGTGCCCGACTCGGACACCGAGGAGGCCGGGAAGCCGTTGTAGAGCTTGCCGCCGTCCGGACCGCTCCCGTAGGAGACATGGGCCAGGCCGTCCCAGTGGGTGGCGCACTGCATGGCCAGGTTGACCACATCCTCGGACGAGGCGATCCACTCGGGATCCTCCGACAGCGGGTTGTTGACGTAGATCATCGAACGGGAGGGGTTCACCCTGCCTTCGATGAACCCCATCTGGATCCCCTCCTCCGCCGACATCGGCAGTCCGAGGGGGAATGCCTTCCCTTCCCGGACCGCCCCCACCCCCCGGAGCCGGGCGGCGGCGTCGATGAAGTTGAGGGTGCCGAGTTGATCGTCGGGACCCCACCGTCCCCAGTTGGAGACCCGCTTGGCCAGATCGGTGAAGGCCGGGGGAATCGACGGGGAAACGGGAACGGGCACTGGACTGTTGTAGCCGACCGCCGGGTGGCTCGGCTCAGCCGGCCCAGATGATCGACTGCATTTCCGAGTAGGCCTCCAGCCCGTAGTCGCCGCCGTCGCGGCCGATCCCGCTCATCTTGAAACCACCGAACGGGGCATCCATATTGCGTTGTGCGGTGTTGATGCCGACGTGACCGCACCGGAGTTGCTTGGCCACCCGGAACGCCCGCGGGGTGTCGGCGCTGAAGACATAGTCGTAGAGGCCGAACTCGGAATCGTTGGCGATGGCGACGCCTTCGTCGTCGTCGTCGAAGGGGATGGCTACCACCACCGGGCCGAAGATCTCCTCCCGGGCCACGGTGATGTCGTTGGTCCCGCAGATGAGGGTGGGCTCCACGTAGTAACCGGTCGGGAGATGCTCGGGACGATTGCCGCCCATCACCACGTCGCCCTCTTTGCGCCCGGTCTCGATGTAGTCGAGGACCCGTTGCTGCTGGGAGGCGGAGATCAGCGGCCCCACCACCGTCTTGGTGTCGGTGGGCTCCCCGACGGTGAGGAACCCGGCGAAGGTCGAGAGCCCGTCGACCACCTGATCGAAGATGCTCCGGTGGATGACCGCCCGGGTCGGGGCGGTGCAGATCTGGCCGGAGTGGAATGCCCAAGTGGATCCGATGGCGGTCACCGCCGTCTTGATGTCGGCATCGGCGAAGACCACTGCTGCGCCCTTGCCACCGAGCTCCATGAGCAACCGCTTCATGGTGGGGGCGCCGGCGGCGGCGATCCGTTGGCCCACCGCGGTCGACCCGGTGAACGACACCATGTCGACGTCGGGGGAGGTGGTGAGGGCGGCGGCGGCTTCCGGGCCCTGGGAGCTGACCAGGTTGATCACCCCCGGCGGGAAGCCGACCTGCTCGAGGACCCGGGCCAGCTCCACCACCGCCAGCGGGTCCTGGGGCGCGGGCTTGATGACGACGGTATTGCCCATGGCCAACGCCGGGGCGATCTTGCCGGCCATGTTGGTCAGCGGGAAGTTGTAGCTGGCAATCGCGGCCACCACCCCGACCGGCTGCCGATAGGCCAGGGCGCTGACCAGCCCGCCGGGGGCCAGGGGCGTGGCCGCGGTGGAGACCGGCGGGAGCATGGATTCCTGCACATGGCGGATGTCGCGGGAGTACCGCTCGAACCGGTCGGCGCTGATCGGGACCTGCATGCGCGACCCGACCGAGGCGGTGGCGCCGGTTTCGGCGATGACCAGGGGGACCAGCTCGTCGTTCTTGGCCCGGATGGCGGCGGCCGCCTTCTTCAGCAGGGCCAGGCGCTCTTCGACCGGCGTGTTCGACCAGGCGGGGAAGGCCTCGGCCGCGGCTGCCGCCGCCCGATTGGCGTCTTCCACCGAGGCATCGGGAGCCTGTCCCACCACCTGTTCGGTGGCCGGGTTGATGATCTCGTAGGTCCCGTTCCCGGGAGCAACCCACTCCCCCCCGATCAGCAGCTGGGTCTCATCTTTGGTGACCTGATCGGCCATGTGCGGGTTCCCTCTCTCGCGGTTTCTGACGAAGTGTCAGCAGTGTAGGTCGCCGACCTCGGACCCAGCCATGCGGGCCGCCCGTCGGTGCGGCTCCGGCAGACTCAGACGTTGACCAGCGACGGGTCGACGGTGACGGTGTCCCTCCCCGACTTGAGCAGGGTTCCCGGCAGGTTGCCGGTGGGCTTGCCGTCGACGATGGTCTCGACCCCGTTGACCATCACCCGGACCACGCCGATGGCGTCGGCCGTCAGTCGGGGGCTCCCGCCGGGGAGGTCGTTGACCAGGGTGGCCGGCTCGGAGCCGACCGTCTCGGGGTCGAAGATGAACAGGTCGGCCTGCTGGCCCACGGCCACATGGCCCCGATCCTCGATGCCGAACAGGTTGGCCGGCGCCTCGGTCATCATCTGAATGGCCTGCTCCATCGGCACCAGCTTCCGCTTCCGGAGACAGTCACCCAAGAAAGAGGTCGGATAGTTGGAGCCGCACATCCGATCGAGGTGGGCACCGGCGTCCGATCCCCCGATCATGACGCCGGGGTTGTCCCAGGCTTCCACCCGGGCTTCCCACGACGCCGCGTCGCCGTCGGAGGCCTTGGGCCACAGCACGGTGCGGAGATCGTCGGCGATGACGATGTCGAGGAGGGTGTCGAAGGGTTCCTTGCCCTGCTCCTCGGCGATGGAGCCCACGTCCCGCCAACTCAGTCCCTCGTTGGCCGGGGCGAAGGTGTCGCCGATGATGTAGTTGGCCCAGTGGGACAGCCGCCGGAACACCCCGGCCTCCTTGGAATGGGCAACCTCGTCGAGTTGGGCCCGCACCGCCGGGTCGGCCAACTTGGCCTTGCGCTCGTCTTCGGGCAGCCCCATCACGTCGCCCCATCCCGGAATCAGGAACAGGGCGCAGTGGGTACGGAAGCTCATGTTCATCGGGACCAACGTCGGCATGGTGAGGGCCACCACCTTCCCGCCGGCCGCCGCCGCCTTCGCCGAGACCTCCAGCTGGCGGGCGAGCTTCTCGGGGGCGCGGGAATCGATGCTCAGGAGGTTCCAGTTGAGCGGGCGTTTGGCGGTGGTGCTCATGTCCACCATCAGGTCCATCTCCTCGTCGGAGAACATGTCGAGACAGCCGCTGGTGATGTACTCGAGGGTGGTCCCGGGATGGTCGGCGACCACTGAGGAGAACGCCAGCATCTCGCGGCGATCGGCATACCGGGAGGAGATCGGGTTCCCGTCGCCGTCGGAGTGGGTGCGCGACTGGGAGGACGAGAAACCCAGACCCCCGGCGTCCAACGACTCGGCCAGCAGGGTCTTCATCGCCTCCAACTCCTCGTCGTTGGCCACCTCGGCGCCGCGCGCCTCGCCCATCACCCACCGCCGGAGCGCACAGTGCCCGACCAGAAACCCGGCGTTGACCCCGAGCTTCCCCTCCAGCCGGCCGAGGTAGTCGGCGAAGGTCGTCCAGTTCCAGGGGACCCCGTCCTCCAGCGCGACCAGGGGCATCCCCTCCACCTTGGCCATCATCTGGCGGATGTAGTCATGGTCCTGGCTCTTGATGGGGGCGAGAGTGAAGCCGCAGTTGCCCCCGATGACGGTGGTCACCCCGTGGAGGTTGGACGGCGAGGCGGTGGCGTCCCAGAACAGCTGGGCGTCGTAGTGGGTGTGGGGGTCGATGATCCCCGGGGCCACCACCAGACCCTCGGCGTCGAACTCGGTGGCCGCCGCCTCGTTGACTTCGCCGACGGCCACGATCTTCCCGTCGCGGATGCCGACATCGGCCCGCCGGCCTGGGCCCCCGGTGCCGTCGACCACCAGGCCGTTACGGATGGCGTAATCGAGCATGTGAGGATCCCCTTCGTAGGCATCGACTTCGTCCGGGCCATCGGCGGCGTGCCCGGCAACCCGTGGATTTCGTCCAAATCTGACAGACCGTCAGTTTACGGCAGCCGGCGGTCGGTGCGCACGAGGATCGGATCCTGCCCCGATCCGGACGGAGACGGGGGTGCCTCGGCCATCGGAGGTCGATGGTAATTTCGCTGGACCGTGCACTGGCTCCACAACTCGTGGCTCGACGACTCCCTGTTTCCCGCCCTGGTCATCCTCCTTGGAGCCTGGTTGATCGTGCGGTTTGCCCACTGGGCGGGAGCCGCCCGGCGCCGCGAAATCGACGACCGGATCCGGGAGTCGATCGAGTCGGGGCTGGTGGCCTCCGAGGGGGCCAAGCGGTCACGGACGCTCAGCGAAGCCATCGAGTGGGTGGTGGTGGCGCTCGCCTGCTTCCTGGGCGGATTACTCGTCCTGGAGCGCCTGGGCCTTCCGCTCACCACCCTGGTCGCCCCGGCCACGGTGATCGGCATCGGTCTCGGCTTCGGTGCCCAGCAGGTGGTGGGAGACCTGCTGGCCGGCTTCTTCCTGTTCGCCGAGCACCAGTTCGCCTTCGGTGACGTCATCCGACTCTCGATGCCCGGCCAGAGCACCGGGGTGACCGGCACGGTGGAGGAGATCACCCTTCGGGTGACCAAACTGCGCACCGCCCAGGGCGAACTGGTGATCGTGCCCAACAGTGCCTTGCGGCAGGTGACCAACCTGTCGAAGGACTGGGCCCGGGCGGTCATCGACATCCCGATCCCGGTGGACGAGGACCTCGAAGCCGTGACCCACCTCCTGCGGGATGCCATCGACGCCATGACCCATGACGACCACTGGCGGAGCCTGATCCTCGGCGAGCCGGTGGTGGCCGGGGTGGAGTCCATCGAGGTCGGCTATGTACAACTCCGGCTGATCGCACGCACCCTCCCCGGCCGCCAGTTCGAAGTCGGGCGGGAGATTCGGCTCCGCGCCGCCACTGCCCTGCGGGCGGCGGGCATCCTCTCACCCCCGATGGGTGACAGCGCCACCCGGGGGGTGCCGTGACCGACGATTCGGGCAGCCGCGACGATCCAGACCCGACCGACGAGACGACCGAGCTACCCAAGACCTCCAAGCTGGCCGCGCCCCTCCGGGTGACCAAGGGGGTGGGCCATCCCGGTTGGATGGGGCGCCCGGTGAACCGCCGATTTCGGATTCGTCGATCCACCGCCCTGATGGTGGTGCTGTTCGTGGGATTCGAACTCCTCCACATCCAGTATCCGTCGCAGCCGAAGGCCGCTTCCGCCCCGAACGGTTACATCCCCGCCTTCATCCCGGCGGTCACCACCACCACGACCGCGCCGCCTAGCACCACGACCACCACCCAGCCGCCGGCCGCCTCGACCACCACCTCGACCGTCGCCCCGGGGGCCAAGGCGTCGACCACCACCACCTCGACCACCCGGGTGGGCGGAGCCACCACCTCGACCACCGGCGTGGGCGGAGCGACCACCACCACGACCTCGCCGGGCGTCCAAGGGGCGAGCACCACCACGACCACCACCACTTCGACCACCGTTCCCTGAGGCGGCCGACCCCGGTCGGATCACCGCCGGTGGAATCGACCCAGGTTCGGACCGCGCCGTACTATCGCCGTATGCCAATCAATGCGGAAGCTGTGGGGGCCACCTCTGACCCGGAACGGGTCTCCTGGGGTTCGAAGGATGCGCTCCTCTACGCCCTCGGTGTCGGTGCGGGTGAGCTGGATCCGACCGGTTTCGAGCTCGAGTTCACCACCGAGAACTCGTCCGGCATCGACCAACGGGTGCTGCCGACCTTTCCGGTCGTCATGGCCCGGGGAGGCAGTGCCTACCGCGCCATCGGCGAGTTCAACCCGGCGATGCTGGTGCATGGCGAGCAGTCGGTTCGGCTGCACCAATCGCTCCCCGTCGAGGGTGCGGCCAACTCGGTGACCACCATCACCGGCATCTACGACAAAGGCTCGGGGGCGGTGGTCGTCACCGAGACCGTCGCCACCGACGCGGCGACCAACGAGGACCTGTGGACCACCTCATCGTCGGCGTTCATCCGCGGCGAGGGCGGCTGGGGTGGCGAGCGGGGCCCGTCCGGCAGCGCCGCGGCTCCTGAGCGCGAGCCCGATCACGTGGTCGTGTACCCGACCCGGATCGACCAGGCGTTGCTCTACCGGCTCTCCGGCGACCGCAACCCGCTCCACTCCGACCCGAAATTCGCGGCCATGGCCGGGTTCGACCGGCCCATCCTTCACGGGCTGTGCTCGTTCGGGTTCACCGGACGGGCGTTGCTCCACTCGCTGTGCGGCTCCGACCCCGACCGGTTCGTTTCCATGGCCGCCCGTTTCTCCAAGCCGGTCATGCCCGGCGACGAGCTGACGGTGAGCATCTGGGAGCTGGGTGACGGCAATGCCTACTTCCGCACCTCCACCCCGGCCGGGGTGGTCATCGACGCCGGACAGGCCACCTACCGCTGACGTCGCCGGCAGCAACCCGTCGGCCGGCGATCAGCCGTCCACCAACGGGGTGACGTCGGCGCCGAAGGCGGCGATCTGGTCGCAGAGTTCGTCCACCGAGCGGGACGGGAAGCGGACCTGAACCTGGCCCACGCCGGCATCGGCGAAGGTCCGGAGGTAGTCGGCGATCTTCTCCGGCGGCCCGGACACGGTTCCCTTCGGCAGCTCCACATCTGCCGGAGGGCTCCCGACGTAGAGGAAGTCGGCGATCCCGCCGATGTCCAGGGGTGCCCCGCCCCGGTACTCCTGGCGCATCCGCTGGAGTTCGGCCAACATCCCGGCATCCGGACCGAGGGATTGGGGCAGCCAGCCATCGGCAAACCGGGCGGTGCGGCGGAGGGCGGCGGGAGACGATCCGCCGGCCCAGATCGGCGGGCGAGGCGACTGGATCGGACGCGGCCGCAACCCGAGACCCGAGGCCGTCCAGCGCCGACCCTCGAGCACCGGATACTCGTGGACCAGTCCGAGAGCCAACCCGGCGATGGCCTCGTCGGTGGCCGCGCCGCGATGGTCGAACTCGGGACCCATCTGCTCGAACTCCTCGACGACGTGACCGGCTCCGACCCCGCAGATGACCCGGCCGCCCGACAGCACGTCGAGGGTGGCGAACTCCTTGGCCGACCGGAGCGGATGGCGAAGGGCGATCACATAGATGTGGGACAGCAGCCGGATGCTGGTGGTGACGCCGGCCAGCCAGCCGAGGGTGGCCACGGTGTCGTACCAGGTGGTGCTCATGGCCCCGGCCAACCGCTCGGGGATGAAGGTGTGATCGCAGACGCCGACGTAGAAGAAGCCGGCCGACTCACAGGCCAGCGCCACCCGGGCCAGCTCGTCGGGCCCGGCGGAAGGCTCCCATGGCTGGACGTAGATGCTCGACTGCGACTGGATGGGGAGCTGCATGCCGAAGACGGTGCGGTCGGCGGGAAGGACGGTCACCACGTCATCGGGGAGAGCAATGGGCGACGTTGGGGACGGGGGAGGGGGCGGGTCGGCGGTCACGAGCGCAGGATAGCCCTGCCCGATCGCCTCAGAACGAAGGAGTGATGCAGAGATCGCTGTGCAGCGCGACGTCTCGGGTGAAAGGGAGGTCGATCTGGAGTCCGGGGGCGAAGTCGGTGGTGGTGCCGTTCCCGGAGGCGACCAGGACCGTGGCCTTCGGGCAGCCACCTCCGGTCACGTGGCCCAGATTCGGGAATCGGTTTCCCTGGACGACGGTGCCCTGGGTCCCGCCCACGTAGATGCCCATCTGGGCCCAGGCGGGGAGCCCGGCGCTCGAGTTCCCGACCCATTCGGCCCCGGCGGCGTTCCTTCCGCCGCCACAGGTCGCTTGCCCGCCGGAGTTGGGTAGCAGGCAGTTCTGATGGACGGTCGATCCGAACAGCTCATGGGTCCCCGACGACAGGATGACGTCGAAGTGGGTCCGGGTGCCCGACCACAGACGGTTGTCGGTAATCATCGCCGAACGAGTCGAGCCGACGGCGAAGGCGCGGGTGATGGTCCCGGGCGGATCACCACCGGGGACCGGCCCGACGTGCAACGACCAGAAGGGGTCGGTGACGATTCCCCAGTAGAGGGAGTTGCCGGCCGAGATGATGGTGTTGTCGGCCACCACCGACAGCTGGGCCGGAGCGGAGGCAGTGGTCGGCGTCCCGTCGAACAGCACGATGGCGGCATCCGAGATGTCGATGAGCGTATTCCCCCGCACGTCGGTCGATTCGCAGTAGATGCCGAAACCGTCCGCCTCGGGATGATCGGCGGCCGTCTCCCCGGGCACCGTTCCACCGTGGGCAGTCGCGTAACCCTCCACCAGGTTGTCGGCCACCACGTTTCCCGAGCATCCGGTCGGATCGGCGGCAGTGGGCGGCTGGACGTCCGCCTCCAGGTTGCTGGCACCGAACACATTGCCGATGCGATCGGACTCCACGGTGGTGCCGACGCCCCCCAACATCCGGACGTTGAAGACGGCCGTCGAGTTGGGATCCGGTCCGTCGCGCTGGCCGTCGACCCAGAGATGCTCGAGCTTCGCCCCGGGGTCGAGGTGGACGAGGTCGGGGCTGTGGTTTCCGGCTTGAGCGGCAAATCCGGGAGCCCGCACCAGCCGAGCCATGTCTGCGTACCGGGTGGGATCGGGATTGCCGACGGTGGTGAGGGTCACGTTGCCGGGGATGGTGAGGGTGGTGGTCAGCGCCACTACCTCACGAACCGGTAGCGACACCACCCCTCCGCCGGACAGCGCGAGGAGATCGAGCTTCAGCTGCAAGGGTGCCTCGGGCTGGTCGGCCCCGGGGGCACCCGCGGCCGGGGTGGGAATGGCGGGGAACCCGGTCAGGTCACCGGGCTTCCCGAAGTAGTAGCTCGGATTGGTGGGGCTGCAGATGGCCGGACGGGTGAGGGTGGTGAACTCCGAGCTCTGGTAGAGGTAGTTGGCGGCGTCTTCGGAATTGAGTGGCGGGGTGGTCGCGCTGCCCGTCAGGAGGTCTCGCATGCTGACGTACTCGGGGGCGTTCGGATCCCGATTGAGGACGAAACGGTACAGGGTCAGCGCCCTCGAACCGGCGTCACCATCGGGGTAGTCGTGTTGGTACTCGGCGGAGGCGACGACGGTGTCCCCGAGTTGGATGAGCGCGGTGGTGGTGCATCCCTGACGCTGGAATGACGCCACCGCCGAAGACCATTCGGTGGGGGTCGGCGCCCTTCCCAGCAGTTCGGTGTACGCCTTGGTGATGTACTGGTAGGGAACCACGGTCCCGGGCGTTGCCGACGTTCCGGTCGGGCCCGGAGTCGACCGACCGGCGGCCACTCCGGCGTGGACGGTCACCGCCACCGCGACCAACCCGAGGAGGACGACGGCCGTCGCCGGGACCCGGCGCGCCCAATTGGACCCAGATTTGTTGGAGTGCTTCCCCGAACCCATCGGGTCCCTTCCCGTTGCGTGCGAGGTGGACAGTATGGCTCAGGGCTCGGGGCGTCCAGAGCGCGCCGCTGACTGTGAGGGGCGCGACTCAGCCCGTCGGAGTATGGGCCGCCGCCCCCGCCATGGAATCGGCCAGTGCCTCGGCCCACTCGTCGCCGGTGCCGAACTGGGTGGCCAGGACCCGGGCCCGCTTGTAGGCGAGGTGGGCGGGAACCTCCCAGGTGAACCCCATCCCGCCGTGGACCTGGATGCAGGATCGCCCGTTGGCCAGGGCGGCTTCATCGGCCAGCAACTTGGCCCCGGCCGCCGCCGCCCGCGCATCTCCGACGTCGGGCTGATCGACGGTCACGGCCGCGGCCTGGACCGCGGCCCGAGCCACCTCGGTCCGCACCACCATGTCGGCACACAGGTGCTTGATGGCCTGGAATCCCCCGATCGGCCGCCCGAACTGCTTCCGCTGCTTGGCGTACTCGACGGCCAGTTCGGTGGACCACGCCGCCGAGCCGATCTGCAGCGCCGCGGTGAGCACCGCACCGTCCCTCCGCCATCGGGCCGACAGGTCGGGGCCGCCCACGGTGGTGCCCGCCGGCAGTGAGCGCACGGACCACAACGGGGTGAGGGGGTCCATCGGCCGCTCCATCCGGGCGGCCTCCAGGGAGGCCGGTTCCACCGAGCCCACCCCATCGTCGGACACCGCCAGCAGCACGTCCAGATCAGCCAGCTGTTCGACCACCAGCGGGATCACCGGGTCACTGGTCGACTCCGCCGCCTCCAATCCGGCGACGGATTGGACCCGCTCGACCACCCCCACCACCACCGAGCCGTCGGCGGCGCCCGGGATCAGACCGGCGGCCAGATGGGAAGCGACCAGCGGTCCGGGCACCAGGGCCCGGCCCAGCTCCTCGAACACCAAGGCGGCGTCGGCCAGCCCGAGCCCGAGCCCGCCGGCCCCCTCGGCCAGGCCGAGGTTGAACACCCCGGCCTCTCCCAGCTCCTGCCATCCCTCCCGGTCGACCACCTGCTCGGATCCTTCGAACCGGCGCAACCCCTCGAGGGCGAAGCGCCCTTGGCACAGACGGCGGACCCCGGCGGCCAGGTCGGTCTGGAACTCGGTCAGCTCAAAGTCCACCGACGGGCTCCTTGGGCAGGCCGAGAATCCGCTCGCCGACGATGTTCCGTTGTATCTGTGACGTCCCGGCGGCGATGGTCAGCGATATCCCCCGCAGCCAGTCCTCCACCATCTCCTCGGCCGGCAGCGTTCCCAACCCGTCGAGCCCGTCGGAGTCGTAGGCGGCCAGTCCGGCCCGCCCGAGGAGCGACAGCGAGAACTCACCCAACTTCTGGCGGGTCTCGGTGTAGGCCAGCTTGAACACGGTCCCGCCGATGCCGGGGACGCCGGTCCGGGCCGCCTGGGACACGTTGCGCTTGGTCAGCGCCCACAGGGCGTCCAGCTCGGCGCGGAGGTGGCCGGCCTGGCGGCGGACGCCGGGATCCGACCACGCCCCGGTGCGTCGGGCCACCGCCACCGTCTCGGACAGCAGTTCGACGGCTTCGAGCAGGTCGCCCACGAAGGCGGTTCCGCGTTCGAAGCTGAGGGTCACCATGGTCACCCGCCAGCCGTCGTTCTCGTCACCCACCCGGTTGGAGACCGGGATCCGCACCTGATCGAGGAACAGCTCGGCGAACTCGGCCGAGCCGGCGATGGTGGTGAGAGGCCGGATCTCGACACCGGGGGAGTCCATGGGCAGGATCAGCCAGCTGATGCCCCGGTGCCGGCTGTCGTCCGAGCCGGTACGGACCAGCAGCTCGCAGTAGTCGGCGACCTTGGCGAACGAGGTCCAGATCTTCGAGCCGGTGACCACGTACTCGTCGCCGTCCCGGACTGCCCGGGTCCGCATGGAGGCGAGGTCGCTGCCGGCGTCGGGCTCGGAGAACCCCTGGCACCAGACTTCGTCGCCTTTGAGGATGGGGGGCAGGTACCGCTGGCGCTGCTCGGGGGTGCCCTCGGCGATCACCGTCGGCCCGGCGTGGAGGAGCCCGACGAAGTTCACCCCGACGTAGGGGGCATGGGCCCGCTCGAGCTCTTCCTTGAAGATCAGCTGCTCGACCGGCGACGACCCCCGGCCCCCGCCTTCGACCGGCCAATCCACCCCGGCATAGCCGGCGTCGAAGAGCAGGCGCTGCCAGTGGGTGTCGTAGGCCCGACGGCCGGACCAGTCGTTGGCCGACGGTTTGGGCGGCAGCCCGGGCAGGACGCCGGCGAGCCAATCCCGCAGGCCGGCGCGGAACTTCTGCTCGGCCTCGGTGTAGCGAAGGTCCACCGTGGGTTACTTGAAATCGAGGCCGTACAGCTTGATGGCGTTGCCCCGGACGATCTTGTAGCGCTGCTCGTCGGTGAGGTCCTTCATCTGCTTCTCGGCGATCTGGCGGGTGTTCGGCCAGGTCGAGTCCGAGTGGGGATAGTCCGACTCGTAAGTGATGTTGTCGACACCGATCGATTCGACGTTCTTCAGCCCGAAGGCGTCGTCGAAGAAGCAGCCGTAGATCTGGCGGTGGAAGTAGGTGGACGGCGGCTCGGGCACGATGTCGGCCACCCCGCCCCAGCCCCGGTTCTCCTCCCAGACGTTGTCGGCCCGCTCCAGGATGTAGGGGATCCAGCCGATCTGGCCCTCGGCGTAGGCCAGTTTCAGGTCCGGGAACCGGACCAGCACTCCGGAGAACATGAAGTCGACCATCGAGTAGGTGGCGTTCGAGTGGGTCAGGGTGGAGCCCACCGCCGGCGGGGCGTCCGCCGAGGTCGAGGGCATCTTCGACGATGAGCCGATGTGCATGTTGACGATGGTGCCGGTCTCCGCACAGGCCCGGAAGAACGGATCCCAGTAGTGATCGGGATCGTGGACGGAGGGCAGGCCGAGGAACGGAGGGATCTCGCTGAAGCAGACGGCCCGCACCCCACGATCGGCGTTTCGGCGCACCTCGTCGGCGGCCAGCTCGGCGTCCCAGAGGGGAATCAGGGTGAGCGGAATGAGGCGACCCTTGGCTTCGGGCCCGCACCACTCGTCGACCATCCAGTCGTTGTAGGCCTTGACGCACAGCAGGGCGAGCTCCTTGTCCTTGGCCTCGGTGAAGGTCTGGCCGCAGAACCGCGGAAACGTGGGGAAGCAGATGGACGCCTCGAGATGGTTGACGTCCATGTCCTCCAGGCGGGGGGGCACCAGATAGGAGCCGGGCCGCATGTCCTCGTAGGTGACGCCCCGCATGGTGACCTCTTCGCGGGGGACCCCGACGGCGGAGTCGACCCGCAGGAGGGGCCGTTTGAGGTCCTCGTAGTACCACCAGTCGGTGGGCAGGCCTTTCGAGCCCGGCTTCACGGTGAGCTTCCCGCCGATGAAGGTGATCTCCCCCATCGGAGCGCGTTCCACCCGCGGGCCGACGTCGTGGTACTTCTTGGGGAGGCGGTCCATCCACACGTTGGCGGGCTCGACGACGTGGTCGTCGACGGAAATGATCATGGGCAGGTCGGCCATGGGCCGAGTGTATCCCCGTTCTGACGGTGCGTCAGATTGCGAACCGGCGCCGGATCAGCCGGCGCTCAGGGGAACGATGGCGCGCCGATCGCCGGCAGCACCAGCGTGCAGGGGACCGGTTGCCGCTGGCCGGGGTCGAGGGCATTGAGCACGTCCTGGGCCACCACCGGGTCGAAGGCCAAGGTGGCGTGCTCGGAGAAATCGAGCGGGCATTGATCCTGCACCACGATGTTGGTGGCGTTGGGGGCGTGCAACTCACCCGATGTGTAAGGGGTGACGAGTTCGTCGTAGCGAGTCATGATCGTCGTGTACGTAATTCCGGGGACGGCGTACTGGCCGTTGGCGTAGAGGTGCTGGAGGAAGGGCGAGCCGCTCAGGAATTCCTGGCACGATCCGCAGACACCGGCCACCGCAGTCTCGAATGGAGCCGCGCCACTGGGAGACACCGCCTCGAGCGCGGCGATGAGGGCACCGACGCCGTCGAGGGTGGTGCCCTGGTAGAGCGGGGCGATGGCAACGTAGCGATTGACCTTCGCCGCCCCACCGAGGAACTTGAGGTAGTACTGGGGCATGACCGTGCCCTCCGAGTGACCGACCAGGTCGATCTTGGCGGCCCCGGTACTCTTCAGCACCCGGTCGACGAAGGTCGCCAACTGCTGGCTGCTGGTCTCCATCGCCTGCAAGCCGCCGATGTACACCTCGCCCGGGTCGAGGCCGTAGGTGAGCGCGTACACGCAATACCCGTTGTCGGCGAGGAGCGGTGAGAAGGTGGCCCAGTTCTCGGCCATCGTCGCCCCCAGCCCGTGGACCAGCACGACCGGATCGGGATGGACGGCGGAGGGCTTGCACGACCAGTTGTTGGCGCCGGCCGGAGCTCCGGTGGGATCGCTGAACACCTCAGGCCCGGCGGCGACCACGCTGTACTGGACCGGGAACGGTGATTGGGCAGTGGCGGAGTTGGGAGGGGCGGCCTTCGACCCGGGTGCTGTGGCGGCGGCCACACCGGGCCAGGCCAGCGCCACCAGGCTGGCCACCACCATCGTGCAGATCCGCCGCCCCCAGCCCGTCATCTCATCCCTTCCGTCAGCACTACCCATTTGGTGTCGCAAATCTACAAGGCGCGAGGGTCGAGCCTCTCCGGCCGAGTTCCGAGGCTCGAATAGGTCAGGTCCTGACTTCCAGGCGCCCCGCGGCGGTCATCAGGTTGGGGGCCCGGTAGGCGAGTCCCACCGTCTCACCTTCCTCCACCTCGATGTCCACCGACGCCTCGGCGCACCGCGGCTGGCCGATGTACTTGAAGAACACGTTGACGTGGTGTTCCCCGGGATCGGTGGGGATGAAGTGCTTCCGCCATGACCCGATCACCGGGTTCCCGTCGATCTCCACGGTGAGCTTGGTGAACACCAGGATCCAATTCATCGGCGAATGGTGTCCGGAGATGGTGATGCCGGTACGTCGGGCGGCGGACAGATCCACCGGATCGGATGCGGCCATCAGACCATCGCCACCCCGCCGTTGGGTCGCACCACCTGACCGGTCATGAACCGGGCGGCGTCGGAGGCGAGGTAGAGCACGGCGGCGGCGATGTCCTCGGGCTCGCCGATGGACCGCAACGGGGTGTGCTTCCGCATCGGGCCGACCACTGCCTCTTGCATCTCCTCATCGATGGTGCCGTCGGGGCGTACGAAGTAGCGCCCGGTCATCCCGGTGAGCACGAACCCCGGAGCCACCGCGTTGACCCGCACGCCCTTCTTCCCGATCTCGATAGCCAGCGACTTGGTCATCTGCACCACCCCGGCCTTGCAGATGGCATAGCTGACGATGTTCGGGCTCGGCGCGTCGGCCGCCGCCGACGACGCGTTGATGATGCTGCCGCCTTCCGGTTGGGTCACCATCACCCGGCCGGCGGCCTGGCACCCGAAGAAGACTCCCTTCAGGTTGACGGCCAGGATGCGATCGAGATCCTCTTCGGGGGCGTCGAGGAACGGGCCCTCCACCATGATGCCGGCGATGTTGGCCCAGATATGGATGCCGCCCCGCTCGGCGGCGATTCGGCTAGCCAGTTGGTCGACCTCGTCCCGGCGGGAGACGTCGAGACCGACCCCTTCGGCGGTGCCACCGGCGGCGGTGATCTCGTCGGCGGTGGCGGCAGCGGTGTCCGGGAAGATATCGGCGCACACCACCTCGGCCCCGGCGCCGGCCAGGGCCAGGGCACTTGCCTTCCCGATGCCGCTCCCGGCGCCGGTGATGACGGCGACCTTGCCGTCGACCCGGAACGAGTTGATGAGGGTGGTTGCGTCCATACGAGGTGGCCTCTCCGGCTGTTGGCGTTGGGGACGAGGATTGCCGCCCCCGAAGGTAACGCCGCAGTCGGTGTCGGGACAATCGGGAGGGCCCACCGGGTAGGGGTCCGCCGTCGATCGTTGGTCCGTTGGTCAGTTGGTCTCCGACGAAAGCTTGGCTTCCGGCCGGGTCGGCTCGAACAGCTCGATGGGATTGCCCGACGGGTCATCGAGCAAGACCTGGTTGCCAGCCATGCCCTTTACGATGTCGTTGCGGAACTGCGTACCTCCTTCGCGCAGCATCTCGACGGTGGAGGCGAGATCGGTCACCTCGAGGGTGAACCGGTTCCAACCACCTGGCTCGGGCACTCGGCCATCAGGCATGGCCTGGGAGCCCCCGTCCGGGCCCCGTCCCCCGGCGGCGCTCAGCAAGAGGCGTAGGTCGCCCCGGGAGAGCATGGCAAAAGCGGGAGCGGGATGCATCTCCTCTTTGAAACCGAGATGCTGGGTGTAGAACGCGATCGCGGTGTCGACATCGTCGACGATGTACCGGACGCTGACAGTGGCCATCGAGGGTTCTCCTTCCGTCGCTGATTACTAAACTCGATATCGTAGTTCGATATTGAGTAAGGTCCAACCTGTGCGAGAGTTCCTCCGAGGCGCGGTTCGGCTGCACATCCTCCATCACGCCACCCAGGGAACGGTCCACGGCGCATGGATGGCGACCGAGTTGGCCCACCACGGTTACAAGATCAGTCCCGGCTCCCTCTATCCCACCCTGCACAAGATGGAAACCGAAGGGCTGATCACGTCCCATCCCCAGGTGGTCGATGGGCGAGCCCGCCGTTCCTATGTGTCCACCGCCAAGGGGCGGCGGGAACTGGCGGCGGCCAAGAAGCAGCTGCGAGAGCTAGCCGACGAGGTCCTCGGCGACGAGCCGTGAGCGCCGACGATCCGGGGCCGGCCACGACGGTGTCGCTCGGCACCATCGCCTGGGAATGGACCCGACTCGGCTGTATCGGTTTCGGCGGACCACCCACCCACATCGCCCTGCTCCGTCGCCTGTGCGTCGAGCAACGGCACTGGATCGACGCCAAGGAGTTCGAGGACGGTATTGCCGCGACCAACCTCCTGCCCGGTCCCGCTTCGACCCAGCTCGCCATCTTCTGCGCCTGGCGGCTCCGGGGAGTGCCCGGCGCCGTCCTCGGCGGTGTCTGCTTCATCGTCCCCGGCCTGATCCTCATCCTGGCCCTCTCGGCCGTCTTCTTAGCCAGCCATCCGCCGAACTGGGTACTCGGCAGCGGCCGCGGGTTCCGGCGCCGCGGTTCCTGCCGTGGCCCTCCACGCCGCCTCTGGTCTCGTGCCGGCCAGTTGGAAGCGCATCGGCGCGGGGCAGGCCCAGCGGGTCCGCTGGGTCGTCTACGCCCTCGTGGGCGGCGCGGCGGCGGCGACCATCGGCCCGTACCTGGTGCTGGTGCTCGTTGCCTGCGGTGCGGTGGAGATCGCGGTCCGCCGGGAAGGCCGACCCCGGTCGCCGGGTCCCGCCCGCGCCGTCATCCCCGCGGTCGTGGCCCACGGTGCCGTCCTCGGCGGCCTCGGCGCGCTCGTCCTGGGTGGCCTTCAAGGTCGGCGCTCTCTCCTACGGCGGCGGGTTCGTCATCATCCCGCTCATGCAGCACGACGTCGTCACCACCTATCACTGGATGACCGGCGCGCCAGTTCCTGAACGCCGTCGCCCTCGGCCAGGTCACCCCCGGTCCGGTCGTCCAGACCGTGGCCGTCGTCGGCTACGCCGCCGGAGGAGTCGGCGGCGGTCTCCTGGCCGCGCTGGTCGCGTTCGCCCCGTCGTTCGTCTTCGTGCTCGTCGGTGGCCCCCGCTTCGACCAGATCCGAGCCAACCGCGCCGTCGAGGCATTCCTCACCGGGGCCGGGACCAGCCGTCATCGGCGCCATCGCCGGATCGGCGATCCCCCTCGGCCTGCTCGTTCCAGCACCTGTGGCAGATTCCGGTGCTTGCCGGCGCCCTGCTCTGGCTCTTCGTCGTCCGGCGCGGCGTCGTGAGCGGGCTGCTCGTCGCCGGAGCCGTCGGTATCATGCTGGCGCTCGCCGGGGTGCCCGTCTGAGCCGGCTCGCCAATGACGTCGAGCGTCATGAAACCTGGCAACGGACGCCGGGCGGGCGGGGCCGGACCCTCCAGCTACCGGCGGACTGCCTGTCTCCCCACCGCCCGGAGGGCGCCCTCGGCCGCGGTGATGGCGCTGGACCACGACACTTCGCTCAGCAGTCCGGGGGCGGCCACCGAGTCACCGCAGAGGAAGACATCGTTGCCCCGGTCGATGGCCGGCCGGTCCTGCCACGAGGTACCCGGATAGTCGAGGGCACCGGAACGGCCGTCGAGGACCGAACGGCGTCGCCAGGTCTCCCGATCCCGCCATCCTGGATACCCGAGGTCGCACAAGCCTTCGGCCCGGATCACGCCGTCGGCCAGGGATTCTTCCGGGTGCAGCCCGACCTGCACCTGGACCAGGCGGTGGCCGCTCGGCGCCAGGGAAGGATCGGGATAGCTGAAGCATTCGACCCAGCCGCACCCGTCGAGATCCGAGATGACGAAGGCATCCCCGCGGCGGGCCTCGATCCCGAGATCCAGTGACGCCACCCGGCCGCTCGGCCAGGTCAGCTTCTCGTCATCGAGCAGGCGGCGGGCCGCCGACAACTCGATGGCGACGATCACCGGGCCGGTGCCGGGGAGCTCGGTGACCGGAGACCCGGTGTGGACCCGGACCCCAACCTCGACCGCCCGTCGGCCCAGCCGTTCGGCCAGGGTCGTCCATCCCCCCGGGACATAGCGAGCCGCCGGCGGAACCTTGGTCGCCCGCCGAGCCACCTCGGCCGCGAAGGACGCCGACAGTGCGCCCGGATCGTGGGTGAAGGTGCCCACCGCGGTGAACCGGCTCAACGCCTCGGCCACCTTGGGCCCGGCCTTTCCTTCCGCCCACTGATAGAAGGAGATGTCGCCGGGGATGTCACGGCTGCGCACCAGTTTGATGCCTCGGATCAGGGCGGGTGGCGGGAACCGGTGGAGCGAACCATGGTGACGCACAAAGATGCCACTCATCGGGGGCCGGGTGGCTCCCGCCACCAGCTGCCGGTCGTCGAGCCAGCGCCAGAGGGGACCGTCGTTGTAGATCACATGCGGCCCGAGGTTGGCCACGTAGGGCGCCGGTGAGCTGCGAGCCCGCCCGCCGAGCTGGCGGTGGGCCTCGTAGAGATCGACCGAGGCGCCCGACTCGGCCGAACTGATGGCGGCGACCAGGCCGGCGAGCCCTCCGCCGACGACGGTGATGGGAGTGGAGGTTGGTGTCATGCCTACAAGAGGATGGAACCTTCTCCGAAGTTCCATCCTCTTGTCATGGTGGGAAAGAGCTAGGAATCTAGGGATGGAGCACCTGGTTCGGGCCGCCCAGCGAGGCGACCCCGAGGCGATGGACGCGTTGGTTCGCGCCCTGATGCCGTATGTCGGCCGGGTGTGCGGAGCCATCGCCCTCGACCGGGGAGATGATGCCGTGCAAGAGACGTTCATAGCTGTCCTCAAGAGTCTCGGCTCCCTGCGCGAACCGGCGGCGCTGAAAGGCTGGGTGCGCCGCATCGCGGTGCGTGAGTCGATCCGGGTGGCCGGGGGTCGCGCGGTGGCCATGGACCCGGACACCATGCCGCTCCCCGAAGTGACGCTCGCCGATATCGCTACCTCCCTCGACATCCGGGCCACGCTGGCCGCCCTCGCCCCCGAGCAACGGGCGATCCTGGTCCTCCGGGACGTGGACGGCCTGAGCGAAGCCGAGGTCGCCCTTGCCTTGAGCATTCCGGTCGGGACGGTCAAGTCCCGGGCGCACCGGGCCCGGGCTGCATTTCGGGGAAGGTGGCAGCCGTGAGCGGCCCGAACAGGCGCGGGCTTGGGAACGGTTGGCCGGTGGCTTCCCTCGATCCGATCGGTCGGGCCAAGGTGCTGGCGGCCACCATTCCCAGCGCCGCCTACCACCACGGAGTGATCGACGCGCCCTACGAGGCGGTGTGGTCCCACGCCATCGACTTCGAGAACTTCACTCCTCGCTTCGACTCTCAGGTCGATCGGGTCGTCATCCACCATCGGGAGGAACAAGGCGAGGTCACCCATGTACGGATGACGGCGACGAGCCATGGGATCAGCCTCCCCTTCCGCGTCCGCATCGAAGACGGCTTCTGCATGATGAGCGGCAAGGCCAGGCTGTACCTGGTGGTGATGGCCGCGGTTCCGGAGGACGGGGGCGAGCGCACCCGGTTCCTTCACATGGAGGCCATCCCGCGTCCCGGTACCCGACGGCTGCGACGGTCCCTCCAGCACGAGGTGGACTCCGATTTCTCCAACCTGAAGCGGTTGGCGGAATCGGGATTCCCCGAAGAGGGGTCCTAGCCCGAGGTCGGGCGGACCTCGTCGACCAATGACGAGAGGATGCGGTGCCGGTGGTCGGCGGCCGATCCCCACGCCTCGGCCAGCGCCCAGGCCCGCTTCAGGTAGAGGTGGAGGTCGCACTCCCAGGTGTAGCCGATGGCCCCGTGCACCTGGAGTGACACCCGGGCCGCCTCGGTGGCGGCGTCCGATGCGTAGGCCTTGGCCAGCGACGCGCTTCTGGCTCTTGCGGATGCATCGGCCAGTTCGGGGTCGCCGAGGGACCAGGCGGCGGCGTAGACGGCCGGACGGGCGAATTCGAACTTGACCTGGGCCCCGGCCAGCAGGTGCTTGACCGCCTGAAAGCTGCCGATCGGTTTCCCGAATTGGTTGCGATCCTTGGCATAGGCGGCCGCCATGGTGATCATCCGGTCGGCCAGACCCAGCAGCTCGGCGGCGGTGGCCACTGAGCCCCGGTCGGCCAGATCGCCGAGCGCGGACCGGGCTTGGCCGCCGGAGACGATGAGGGTGGCCGGCGACGGCTCCCAGCCCACCGTGCCGAGTCGACGGGTGGGATCGAGGGACGCCACCGGGGTGACGGTGACGTCGGCGACGGGGACGGCGTGGAGCTCGAAGCCTCGACCATCGGGGTCGGGGGCGGCCGGCAGGATGAACAGGTCGGCACCGTCGGCGGCCGGCACCACCGATTCACCCGACGTCGGCGCGGCCACCCGCCCGCCGTCATCGACGGGGGCCACCGCCGCGGTGATCTGTCCGCTCGCTATTGCCTCCAACCAACCGGTGACGCGGTCAGACGGGAGCGCCGCCAACAGCGGAGCCGCCAACGCGGTGGTCTCGATCAGCGGTTCGGGAAGTCCGGCCCGACCGGCTTCCTCCAGCACCGGCGCGAGGTCGAGCAGGTGGAGACCGAGGCCGCCGTGACCCTCCGGAACCGTCAGACCGACGACCCCCATCTCGGCCAGGGTGGCCCACCGCCGGCTGCGGGCCGCCGGGGCGTTGAATGCGTCCCGTAGATCGTCGGGCGTGCACTCCTTGTCGAGCACCTGGCGCACCGCGTCCCGGAACTGGGTCTGTTGTTCGGTAAAGGCGAATCGCACGATCGGGAGTCCTGACCGTCAGCCCCGCGGCAGCCCGAGCAGGCGCTCGGCTACCACGTTGCGTTGGATCTCGTTGGTGCCGGCATAGATGGGTCCGGCCAGTGCGAACAGGAAGCCATCGAGCCACGGGTTGCCGGCAGCTCCACTTCCGCCGGTCAGCTCGGCCTCTGGCCCGAGCAGTCCGAGCGCCGCCCGGTAGATGGCCAAGTCGGTCTCGGACCAGTGGATCTTGTTGGCACTCGCCTCCGGGCCGACGGTGCCGCCAGCCAGCACCCGGCACGCCGTCCAGTAGGTGTTGAGCCGATAGGCCTCGGCGTCCATCCAGGCCTGAGCCACCGCGTCGGCGCTTCGAGCCGCCCGGGCAGGAACCCGGTCCAGCTGTTCGGCGTAGAGCGACACCAGGCGGGACGCCGCCTCGGTGTAGCGGGCGGGGCTGCGGAGGCTGAGCCCCCGTTCGGAACCGGCGGTGGCCATGGCCACGCTCCAGCCCTGACCGACGTCTCCGAGCACCTGCGAGTCGGGAACGAACACGCTCTCGAAGAAGATCTCGGCAAACCCCGGCTCGCCGTCGATCTGAGGGATCGGCCGGACGGTGACTCCGGGGGAGTCGGTGGCCAACAAGAAGTAGGTAAGGCCCCGGTGGCGCTCGGCTTCCGGATCGGTCCGGAAAAGACCAAAGCACCATTCGGCGTACGCGCCCCGGGATGCCCACGTCTTCTGCCCGGTAAGCAGCCAACCATCGTCGCCCGGCGCCCGAACGGCCCGGCTGCGGATGCCGGCCAGGTCGCTCCCGGCATCGGGCTCCGACCACCCCTGGCACCAGATCTCCTGGCCGGAGGCCATGGGGGGGAGGAAGCGAGCCTTCTGCTCCTCGGTGCCGAACTCGAACATGGTCGGGGCGAGAAGGAAGATCCCGTTCTGGCTCACCCGGGTCGGGGCCTGGATACGCCAGTACTCCTCCTCGAATATCAGCCACTCGAGGATCCCCACCCCCCGACCTCCGTACTCCTCCGGCCATGACACCACCGACCAGCGGTCGGCCGACAGGGTCTGCTCCCAGGCCCGGTGGGACTCGAAGCCCTCGGGGGTGTCGAGGGAGGGCAACGATCCGGGAGCCGGGGCGTGACCGGAGAGCCAGGCGCGGGCCTCGGCTCGGAAGGCTTCCTGGTCAGGGGTGAATCGCAGGTCCATCGGGCCTTCATCAGGGCTGGTCACAGGTTGTCCATTGGTCGGTCGTGGGAGTCCGGATCCGGGCCGGTCCGATCGCGCATCGGCGAGGAGGGAGAAATCTGACACACCATCAGACTTTCGGCAATTGGGTTGATCGGGCACAATGATCCCATGCCGAACGCCGTGATTGTCGATGCCGTCCGCACCCCGGTGGGGAAGAAGAACGGCCGGCTTTCCGGTTGGCACGCGGTCGATCTGGCCGCGCAACCGCTCCGGGCCCTGCTGGCGCGCAACGATCTCGACCCCACCCTGGTCGAGGATGTCATCTACGGCTGCACCATGACGGTCGGCGAGCAGGCCATGAACATCGGCCGGAACGCCGCCCTGGCTGCCGGCTTTCCCGACACCGTGCCGGGTACCACCGTCGATCGGCAGTGCGGATCCGCCCAACAGGCGGTGCACTTCGCGGCCCAGGCGGTGATGTCCGGGGCGATGGACATCGCCATTGGCGGCGGGATCGAGGCCATGAGCCGGGTCCCCATCGGGTCCACCACCGACCACGGACCCGGAGAGGCCTACGGCCCCACCGTGCACGACCGGTTCGACTTCATCCACCAGGGCCTGGCCGCCGAGGAGATCGCCCGCCGGTGGGGCATCTCCCGGGAGGCGATGGACAGGTTGGCGCTCGAGTCCCACGACCGCGCCGCCCGGGCCATCTCCGAGGGTCGGTTCGAGCAGGAGATCGTCCCGCTCGCCACCCGCCGGGCCCGGATCGACAATAAGGTCGCCGAGGCCGGGACCGACGAAGGCGATCCGGCTGCCGAGGGCCCGCTGACCTTCGACGAGGGGGTGAGGTCCGGTTCCACCTACGAGAAGCTGGCCTCGCTGCCACCGGCGTTCGTCGAGGACGGGCTGGTGACCGCGGCGTCGTCCTCGCAGATCTCCGACGGGGCGGCGGCGGTGCTGATCATGACCGAGGAACGGGCCGGGCAGTTGGGGTTGCGGCCCCGGGCGCGGTTCCACACCTTCGCGGTGGCGGCCAACGATCCGGTCATCATGCTGACGGCGCCGATCCCGGCCACCTCCCTGGTGCTGAAGAAGGCGAAGATGTCCCTCGACGACATCGACCTCATCGAGATCAATGAGGCCTTCGCCTCGGTCGTCCTGGCCTGGGAGAAGGAGCATCACCCGGACATGGGCAAGGTCAACGTGAATGGTGGCGCCATCGCCATCGGCCACCCGACCGGTGCCTCCGGTGCCCGACTGCTGTGCACCTTGCTCAACGAGATGGAACGCACCGGCGCCCGCTACGGGCTCCAGACCATGTGCGAGGGCGGCGGCCAGGCCAACGCCACCATCATCGAACGCTTGGGATAGCTCGAACCACCAAGGAGGCTGGCCGGGTGGATCAACGATTGCCCCGATTGGTGGCTCGGCTCGAGGCGTATCGACGCCGGGGGGTGATCAACCGGCGTCGCCGACGCATCCCGTTCTTGGTGATCGATATGGCCGTCGTCTTTCTGATCGTCGCGCTGCTCGCATTCGGGCTGGTCGGGGCCGGGATCGGCGTCCTGGTACTCCTGGTGATCGCGGTGCTCGTCCGCACCGGTCGTCGTCGGCGGTGGCGCCGGCTGCAGGGTCGCCCTCCCGTGGTGAATTAGACGGCCACTCGGCGAGAGCCGGCGAAATCCGCCCTCAACGCGTAGAACGGAGCGCGCAAACGTAGAGCGCCGCCGGGTTGCCCGGCCCCCAGCCCGGTAGCGGATCGATGGTGTCGAAGTGGACGAACCGGTGTCTCTCCCAGAACGCCCGGGTCGCTTCGTAGGGCGGGTAGTTGGCCGACCGGTCCTGGGTCTTGACTTCGACCAGTTCCACCCCCTCGGCTGACATCGCATCGAGAATGTGGTCGATCAGGAGCCCGCCGTGGCCCAGTGAGCGGAGTTCACGGCGCACCGCGGCGTGGAGGATCTCGACTGACCGCGGCGACCGTCGATCGACGACGGCGAACCCGGCCACGTCGTCTCCCTCGGCGATGACCCACCCGTCGTGCGAGCCGAGGTCACGGGCAACCTGTTCGGGGATGTTGTCGGTGAAGTAGTCCGGAAGGCCCCGGACGATGGCCAAACAAGCGCTGACGTCTGCGGGCGCCGAGCGCCGGACGGCGAACACCGCGGCATCATCGCACAGGTCAATCGGTTCAGCCGGTCCCATCGACCGGCCCGCCGGGCCGGCGGGATCGAAGCCCCCGCCCGGGCGTGGATTCCGGGGCTTGGCCCGAGAAAAGGACCTTTGCCCCTACTCGGCAGAGCCCCGCCCTCCAATCATGGACCTTGATGTACGAGCCCACCACGGAGATCCTGAGCGCCGAAGAATGTGTCACTCTGCTCCATCAGGTACCCGTCGGCCGGATCGGCATCACCGTTGACGCTTTGCCGGTCATATTGCCGGTCAACTATTCCGTGGTGGATGACGCGATCATGTTCCGGACCATTCCTGGGTCCAAGCTGGCCGCGGCGAGCGCGAGCACGGTGGTCGCCTTCGAGGTCGACTCGCATGGGGATGATGGGTGCTCGGGATGGAGTGTGCTCGTTCAAGGAATGGCGCGTGAGGTGACAGATCCGCTGGAACGAGAGATCGCGCTCAGAGCTCCGATACGGGCCTGGGCCATTGGCGATCGTGCTGATCGAGTCGTGCGGATCGAGATGCAGACATTGAGCGGCCGGCGTTACGGATGAACGGGCTACCGGACCCTGTTTGAAAGGCGCGGCAAACTCGTTGCGGGTTGTCGCAGACATGTTGGCCGACCCGCACCCTCGACCGGGTGGGGTGCCCATCCAGTCACGAGGTGGTGGGCGCGTTCGCCGACCTCAGCGGGTGAGTACCACCTTGAGCGCTCCGGTTTCCGCGGCTCGGGCGAACACGTCGTAAGCCTCGATGATCTGTCCGAGTTCGAACTCATGGCTGATGAATTCGCGAGCATTGACCTGTTGCGATTCGACGAGGCGTAGAAGCGTCGGCGTCGAGTAGGTGTCAACGAGACCGGTCGTCACGGTTATGTTCCGAATCCAGAGTGTCTCGAGGTGCAGCGTCGCGGGTTGCCCGTGGACCCCGATGTTGGCGACGTGACCCCCTGGGCGCACCAAGGCGGTGCAGAGCTCGAAGGTCTCGGGAACCCCGACCGCCTCGATGGCGACATCCGCGCCGAGTCCATCGGTCAACGCCTGAACCGCCGCCACCGGGTCATCGCGCCCATTGTTGACGGTTACATCGGCGCCGAAACGCTTGGCCGCATCAAGGCGTGCGTCAGCCAGATCGATTGAGACGATGCGCCCGGGCGAGAACAGCTTGGCGCCCATGATCGCCGAGAGGCCGATCGGCCCGGCGCCGACGATGGCAACGGTGTCACCTGGCTGGATCCGACCGTTCAGAACCCCTACCTCGTAGGAGGTTGGAAGAATGTCGGCAAGCATCAGCACTTCCTCGTCGGAGGCTCCTTCCGGCACTGCGTACGTCGAGGTATCGGCAAAGGGCACCCTGACCAATTCGGCTTGAGTACCGTCGATGAGGTGCCCGAGGATCCAACCTCCGCCACCCAGACATTGGCCGTAGCTGCCGTCGCGGCAGAATCGGCAACGTCCACACGCGGAGATACAGGACACCAGGACCCGATCGCCGACGGACAGGGTCTTGACCCCGGAGCCGATCTCCACCACGGTGCCGACCGCCTCGTGCCCGAGGATCCGGCCGGCAGTCGTCTCCGGCACGTCGCCTTTGAGAATGTGGAGGTCTGTTCCGCAGATGGTGGTGGCATCGACTTGGACAACGGCATCGCCGTCGTCGATGATCTTTGGGTCTGGGACTTCCTTCCAAGCTTTCCTACCTGGTCCCTCGAATACGAGCGCTTTCATGTCACCCTCCAGCTTCATCAGTCTGTCTCTCCAAAGCATGGGGCCGGCGGCCGTGATCTACCAGGGCCGAAGGTCCCAGCCGACGAAAGTTCCCGGGCCGCGCCGGGCGGCTGGTGGGCCCACGTTCTCGGAGCGTTGATCGGTCGGCCCCGTTGCGCAAACGGCGGAGACCTATCGCGGCGGGCAGGTCATTCGCTGGCCAAGTCCCGCCGATTGAAGGCGATGCCTCCGATCAGGGCCGATGCCACTCCTAGGGCGACCAGTCGGGTCTCGGCCGTCCAGTTCGGAGCCACGGCCGGGGCGGCCGCCATCTGGTGGAAGACCGAGGTGTCCAGCACCCAGTGGTTCAACGAGCCGATCCCGCCGATGAGTTCGGCAAGCAACGACCACCCCAGTACCCCGTAGGTGACGATCGAGGTCGCTCGAGGCCAGACTCCGAGTACGAGGGCTCCAATCCCCAAGATGCAGACGGCCGGCGGCACGATGTTCAAGCCAGCACCCATAACGCTGGTGAAACGGACGCCGGCGTGCTGGCTGGCTGCGCCGAGCCAGGTGAAGAGGCCGGCGAAGAGGCCGCATCCCAACAAGGCTGCGGCCGTCAGCAAAAGCCTCCCACCGAACCACTGCGAGCGGGAGAGTGGACGAGCGAACAGATGGTCGAGTCGCCCCCCCGACTCTTCGGCCCGGGCCGCGACGATCTGCCCGTTGGCGACGAAGGCAACGAGCACGGCCACCATGAGAAACGCCACGCCGAGGTAGGCATCCGCGCCGGTTCCGGGAGATCCAAGCTTGGTGAACACCTGGTTGAGTGAGGATCCCGAGATGGCTCCGCTTGCCCCCTTCGTCACCAAGCCGAGCAGGAGGGCCGAGGCGACGATGGCCACCGCCCATCCGATGACGGTGGATCGGACCAGCCGAACGGTCAGGCCCAGCGGTCCCGAAGGCGACAACACCCGAGAGGAATGGGCCAGCCGGTCGGGAAGAAGGCTGGCCCCGAGGTCGCGACTTCCAGCCAGCAGGATGGCCATGGCCGAGATCACCACGGTGAAGGCGGCGATGGGAATCAGGGCGAGGGGCTGGGGGGCGGTTAGAGGTTGAAGCTCTTCGACCCACCCGAGCGGGGAAACCCAGATGAGCCAGTGAAGGCCGATACCGGCATCGGCGACCATGCGGGCGGCATAACCGATGCCAAGGACGGCGGCAGCATAGGCAGCCGCTTGGCGCCGGGTGGCGGCAAGCTGGCTGGTGATTGCTCCGACGGCCAAGAACATGATCGCGCTCGCCACCAGGGCCAGAGCAAAGAAGAGAGCCGGCCCTGTCGCGATGTCGACTTTGGAATACCGTCCGCAGACCGCGGTGATGAGAGCAGTGATTGCCCAAAGCGTGACGCCACCTGCAGCGAAGCCGAGCACGGCCTGGGCCGTGGCGCTCCTTCGGGTTGCCTCTCCACTGACCAGTAGTTCCCAGCGCCCGGAATCCTCTTCGCCGCGCAGGAGCCTGGTGCTGGTGAGGAGCCCCCAGACTGCACCGAGGATGATCAGCGTCATGAAGGACTTGTACACGGTGAAGCCGGCGACGGTTTGCAGCTGGGAGCCCGGCCCGAACAGGGCGCCGGTCGCATTATTTGATCCGAACGCAGCTTCGAGGTGGTTGCGTTCCACTTGCGTCTTGTAGATGGTCGCGTAGCTGAGGGCCGAAGAGGCGACGAAGATGCCAAAGATGTAGCCCCACAGGAGGCCTGACCGCATTGCCCTGCGGGCGGTGAGGCGGGCGATAACGGTTCGGGGGGAGCGGGCGAACCGGGCCGCGAACCAGGGCGACCGTATTAGGCGGCATCCGTCGGGGCCTTCTCCGGCTCGGCGGTCGGGCCGTAGTGAGCCAGGAACAGTTCTTCGAGGGACGGCTCCCGGCTCAGCAACTCTCGGACTCGAGAACCAGCCAGGACCTTCAGCAGTGGTTCGATCGGCTCCCCGCACCTGACAACGAACAACCCGGCCTTGCACCGTCGGCGAGATGACCCCGGGCACCCCGGACAGATCGGGAACCGATCCGTCAAAGGTGACCTCGACGGTGAGGGCCGACAGGTGGCGCATCTCACCCAGTGTCCCCATCTCGACCAGTCGACCCTCCCGCAGTATCCCCACCCGATCGCAGAGGGCTTCCACCTCGCTCATGATGTGAGAGGACAGCAGTACGGTCTGGCTTCGATCCTTGGCCTCGTGAATGCAGTGGCGGAAGGCCTGCTCCATCAACGGGTCGAGACCGCTCGTCGGTTCGTCGAGGACCAGGAGGTCGGCCCGACTCATCAGACGCGGCGATGAGCACCAACTTTTGGCGGTTCCCCTTGGAATAGGCTCGGACCCGCTTGGAAGGATCGAGGTTGAATCGTTCGATCAACTCGTCGCGATACGTCGGATCCACCTGGCCTTGGACTTGACCAAGAAGATGAAGGGTCTCGGCCCCGGTCAGCGAGGGCCAGAGATTCACATCCCCGGCTACATAGGCAAGGCGCCGGTGTGCCTGAACCGGCCGGCTCTGGCAGTCGAGTCCGAAAATCTCCGCCCGTCCGGAGGAGGGGCGGGCCAGTCCCAAGAGCAGGCGGATGGTCGTCGTCTTACCGGCGCCGTTTGGGCCGAGGTAGCCGAATACCTCACCCCGGGTGATCTCGAGGTGGAGTCCGTCGAGCGCAGTAGGTGCTCCCATATCGCTTGGACAATCCGATGGTCCGGATGACGGGTACCTGCATGTCCTTCGGATGCCCCCGCGAGTTCACTCTCGGTCTCTGAGCACCAGTACCGGGCAGTGGGCGTTGCTGACACAGTGCTCGCTGACCGACCCCAACAGCATCCCGGCGAATTCACCGTGGCCACGACTGCCAACGACGAGCAGATCGGCATCCTCGGAGGCCTTCACCAGGACCGGGGCTGGATGACCCTCGAGGACGGAGGTCCGAATGGTGACCCCGGGGTGTGATGCTCTGACCGGCTTGAGCACGTCGTCGAGGAGTGTCTCACTGTCATGTTTTGGGTCGAAATTCGACGGGATCATCGACCACCCGTAGCTGTACGGCCACTCCCAGGTCATGATGACCTCGAGGGCGGCTCCCGTGAGTTGGGCGTGGCTGGCGGCCCACTCGACGGCGGCGATGGAGGATGGAGAACCGTCGACGCCTACGACGATCCGATGGCCACCTTCTTGCTGGACACTGGTCATGGCTACCTCGGCTGACTCGGGTCACCCCGGAGAACATGTGCTGACATGAAGAACGGTACGGAATCGGGCGGGCCACCGGTAGGGTAGGAGGTCCTATTCCTACCTGGTCACGTAGGCGGCACGGCTGCCCGCGGATGTCGGGACGGGGCCGGGCACCGGTCTCGGGGGTGCTACTGCTTGAGGGGCACGTCCCAGGTGAGAACCGTTCCACCCGCCTCCGGGCTGTCGGCGGTGAACTCTCCGTGGAGCTTCTCGGCGCGGCGCTGCAGGTTGCCCAACCCAAGGCCCCCGGCGCCGGGTTCGGACCCCCCGATACCGCAACCGTCATCGACGACCCGGAGTTGGCAACGACCGCCTCTCACCGCGAGGGCGACGGTGGCCTCATTGGCTTGCGCGTGGCGCCCGATGTTGGTGACCGCCTCGCGAATGACAGCCAGCAGGTGTTCCCTGACGGTCTCGGGGATGGCGGCGTCGACCGGGCCGTCGAACGACGCCTGGACCTTGAATCCGACCACCGGCCTCAGTTCCTGCAGGAGTTCGAGGACATTGTCTCGCACTCCGCGACCGATCCCCGTCGACCCGAGTTCGAAGATGGTGGTCCGGACCTGCCGAATGGTGGTATCGATGTCGGCAATCGTCTCCGTCAATCGTTCGCGGTTTCGGGGTGCCGATGGATCGGCGGAAATACTCTGCAGCGACAGCCCGATGGCAAATAGTCGCTGGATGACGGTGTCGTGGAGGTCACGGGCCAGCCGGTCCCGCTCCTCGAAGACGGCCGATTCCTGGACTCGGGCGTGAAGCCGAGCGTTCTCGATGGCGATGCCGGCGGTGACGGCCGAGCGCGCCGATCAGGGCTTCGTCGTCGCTGGTGAATTCCGACCAGCCGATCTTGTCGGTGAGGTAGAGGTTTCCGTAGATCTCGTCCCGCACCATGATCGGCACACCCAGGAAGGAGTTCATCGGAGGGTGATTCGGCGGGAAGCCGTAGCTGTCAGTGTGGCTATCCAATCGTGTCAGCCGCAGGGGCTTTGGGTCGGAGATCAGGGTGCCAAGCACCCCCCGTCCGGTCGGAAGATCTCCGATTCGCTCGACTTGCTCCGGGTCGAGCCCGACGGTCAGGAAATCTGAAAGTGTGCTGCCGTCCTCGTTCAGGACGCCCAGCGCGCCGTATCGGGCATTGGTCATCGATCGGGCTTCGTCAATGATGTGGTGCAGCAAGGTGGGCAAGTCGAGATCCGCCTCGAGGAGCAGTGTCGCCTCCAGGACGCGTCCGAAGGTGAGCGGGATCCTCAATCGAACGGTAAGGCACAAGAGCCTCTATCCCGAGACGCTAAAATTTCGACGGTAGACTGACACTCAGCATCGTACCCGTTCCGCCGAGTTCCCGGCAATCGTCGCGCCGGGTCAAAATGGCCGTGGAGCAGGTCCGATGCCATTCTTTGGGGCGCCGCGAGGCCAAGTTGGGAGAGTGGGCAGTTGAGTATCAGGGTGTTCCTCCTCGACGATCATGAGATCGTCCGGACCGGCCTCCGGTCTCTACTCGAAGCGGAAGCGGATTTTGTCGTGGTCGGTGAGGCAGCTACGGCTGCCGAGGCGCTCGATCGGATTCCGCCCACCCAGCCTGATGTGGCTTTGCTCGACGTGCGGTTACCCGATGGGAGCGGCATCGAGGTGTGTCGGGAGATCCGATCGAAATGGCCCGAGGTCGCCTGCATCATGCTCACCTCCTACGCCGACGACGAGGCACTGGTTGCGGCGATCCTGGCGGGTGCGGCTGGATATGTTCTCAAGCAGGTGGGAGCGACGAGTCTGGTCGATGACGTCAGAAAGGTGGCCCAGGGACAGTCGTTGCTCGATCCTGCTCTTGCTGAGCGGGTTCTCGAACGGCTCCGGGACCAACCGGATGAAGACCCCCTCATCGCCAGCCTTACCCCGCAGGAGCGCCGCATCCTCGATCTGGTTGCCGATGGACAGACCAATCGTCAGATCGCGGCCTCGCTCTACCTGGCCGAGAAGACGGTGAAGAACTACGTGTCGAACCTCTTGGCCAAGCTCGGCATGGAGCGACGGACACAGGCCGCCACCTATGCGACGCGGGTTGCCGAGCGGGCGGCCAAAGCGCGACGCAGCGACGCCACGGGGACCTGAGGAACGACTTCTCTTCCTCTGCTTCATGTGTGAATGGTGCCTGGTGCCTGGTGCATGGTCCAGGCAATAGCTCTCCACTCGGCTGACGATCCACCCTTGAGGGTGCGAAGTTTGATCAGCCGGCGAATATTCCCGCTACCGGTGGTGTTCGTGCCGAGAGGACCTTTGGTGGCCGACGGTCGGGAGCTGGGTCGGGTCCAGACCCCCCCCATTTGACCCCGGCTCAGAGCTCAGGATGGCCGTTCGAATTCGGTATCTGACCAGAGGACTTATGGCCCTATGCGTTCGTCCGCGGCTCCGGTCCAATTGAAGTAACAGGATCCGTGCGCCGCCCGCAAAAAGGGGGAGAGCCATGAAATACGCCAACCATCACCGCCACCAGGGGGTAGAGCGTCGTCGCTCGTCTCGGATGGATCTCAACCCGTACATGATCGAGGACCTCGCCATCACCCTTGGGGAGTTGGAACGTGCCCGCCAAATATTTCCAATGGTCCGCGTCTCGAGAGAGTCGTGGAGCCGCTGATCATGTCCGAGCACCCTCAACCGGTACGGATCCAACGCGACCAGCCAACCGTCATAGTCGGAGTCGACGGCTCGGAACACTCTCGGATGGCGGTGAAATGGGGAGCCGACGAGGCGGCGCGTCGTGGCGCGTTGCTGAAACTTGTATGTTCCTATGCCAAGGAGCTCAAGAACGTGCCGACCTGGTACGAACCCGGATCATTCCATCTGTCTCCGGGCGAGGCGATCGTCGACGATGCCTACGGGCTGGTGGCAACCCGCCATCCCTCACTTCTGGCCGGGGTCGAAATTTCTGATCAGCCGCCCGAAGTCCTGCTGACCGACGCCAGCCGGTCCGCCGACCTGCTCGTGGTCGGAGCTCGCGGTCGGGGCGGGTTCAAAGAGCTGATTCTCGGTTCGGTGAGTGACAAATGCCTCCAGTACGCCCACTGTCCGGTGGCGGTCGTCCGGACCGACCCCGATGGACTTCCTCCGCGGTCGGATCATCCGCGGATCGTGGTCGGCGTCGATGGCTCCCTCGGGTCCACCCGGGCTTTGCGGTGGGCGCTCGGGGAGGCGCAGATCCACTCGGCGTCGGTCGAGGTGGTCTACGCGTGGCAGTACCCTCCCATCGGCACATTCGTTTTGCCCCCTGCTTGTGGTTATGTGATTGCCGGACGTGAGATCGTCCAGGCCGCGGCCGAGTCCGCGGGGAGGTTGGCACCAGACGTCTGCTTTGAAGTGGCCGTCCGGTTCGATGCCACCGTTTCCGCGCTTCTGGACGCATCCAAGGGAGCGGACCTCCTGGTTACCGGGTCGCGGGGCCATGGAGGGTTCAAGGACGCGCTCCTGGGGTCAGTTGCCCATCAATGCGCTCGGCACGCCAGCTGCACCGTGGTGGTGGCGCGATCGTTGGTCCCCGAAACGGCAAAGGCCCGGTCCGATTCGCAAACCCACTCAACGACCATGGATAAGCACCCTGCGGGCTCTGGCTTGAGGGATCGTGGCAGCGAGCTTGGCAGGCTGTCCGTGGCGGCGAGAACGTAGATGATCACGGTCGGAGACCTTGGGCGCCGGGTAGCCGAGCGCCGCCTGGAACTCGGATTGACCCCTGAGGAGGTTGCGAGTCGGGCCGGGATGAACCCCGTCTATGTCCGCGGAGTGGAGTCGAGCCCATCGGCGCAGCTGCCTCTAACAGCGCTCATGCGGTTGGCCGCCGCGCTCGACACATCGGTGGACTACATCTCCGGTGCCGGGATGGAGGCGCCTCCAGGGCAATCGAGCCCAACTGCTCGTCCGACGCTCGAATCTCTTAGCGAGGCTGAATCCAGGGCCATGGTTGCACCGGGAGGAGTCGGGCGTTTCGTCTTCTGGGACGACCGCGGGCCGGTTGCCCTTCCGGTGAACTATCAGGTGTTGGAGGGTGACATTGTCTTTCGGACCGAATCCGACGCGGCTTGCCTGACGAATCTCGGCGACGAAGCCGTCTCTTTTGAAGTCGACCATCTTGACGATGCGCTGACCGAGGGTTGGAGCGTGCTGCTGACCGGAACCAGTCGGGTAATAACCGATCCGGCCGAACTCCAGCAGGCTCGATCCCTGGACATCGGCCCTTGGGCCGGGGGCCAACGGGACACCTTCGTGCGCTTGATCCCGCAGGTGGTTACCGGTCGTCGGATCAGACATAGGTCCGGCGGTGAATAGCGCGGCAGGCGCGAGCGTGCTGAAAGCGCAGGTCGGCCGCTATCCGCTTGAGTTGGTGCGCGACGTGGAGACGAGAGACGGAAGGATCGTCCACCTGCGACCGATCCGACCCGAGGACGATGAACGGCTGACGGAATTTCACGAGCGGCTTTCGGTCCGATCGGTCTATCGGCGTTTCTTTTTCGTGCATCCCAGGCTCTCGGCCGCCGAGACCCAACATTTCACCCATGTCGACTATGTCAACCGTCTGGCGCTGGTAGTGGAGGACGACGGACGTCTGGTCGCCGTAGGCCGCTATGACCGGTCCCCGGGCACCGCCGATGCCGAAGTGGCTTTTGTCGTCGCCGACGAGTTCCAGCACCACGGACTCGGGACGATCCTGCTCGAGCATCTGGCCGAGGCGGCGCTGAGGAACGGAATTACCGCGTTTGAAGCCCAAACGCTGGCCGAAAACCGCGACATGCTCGCCGTTTTCATGAATTCGGGCTTCCACGTCACGTCGAGCCGGGATTTTGGGACCGTCAGCCTGCGGTTTTCGATCGAACCCGACGATGCCTATCGGTCAGCCTCGGCATGCCGCCGAAATTCCCTGCATCTCGACGGGGGATTGGCCCCACCGTGTTGATCCTCAGCGGTCCGGTGGGCCAATCCCAGCACGAAGATGACGGCCACCCCGAACGGCCAGAACGTTTAGCGGCCGTGATGGCCGGCATCGACGACCTGCATTTGGGCACCGATCTACACGTGCTGGTGCCCTGCGGGGCGGAGACGGCGCAACTGGCGCGGGTCCACGACCCCGCCTATCTCGAAGAATTGGCCGCCTTCTGCGAGACCGGCGGTGGCGACCTCGATCCCGATACCTATGCCAAGCCCGACTCATGGTCCGCTGCCCGTCAAGCGGCGGGGGCCGGCCTTGCCGCGGTGGATTCGCTCAGGAGGGGGTTAGGAGACCTCGCATTTGTCGCCGCCCGCCCGCCGGGCCATCACGCCTTGCGGGACCGGGCCATGGGCTTCTGCCTCCTCAACAACATCGCCGTTTCGGCGGCGGCGCTGGTCGCTGACGGAGAGCGGGTCTTGATCGTCGACTGGGACGTGCATCATGGCAACGGCACCCAGGAAATCTTCTGGGACGAGCCGAATGTCCTGTACGTGTCAACCCACCAGTGGCCCCTGTTCCCCGGCACCGGGGCGGCCAATGAGATCGGCGGACCGAACGCCCTGGGAAGGACGGTCAATATTCCCCTCCCGGCCGGAGCCACCGGCGACATCGTGCGGCAGGCGATCGACCAGGTGGCGCTTCCGGCCATCGACGACTTCGATCCGACCTGGGTGCTCGTCTCGGCGGGGTTCGACGCCCATCGAGCAGATCCATTGGCCGAGCTGGCCCTGTCAAGCGGTGATTTCGCTGACCTGGCCAAGACGGTGGCCAGCTTCGCTCCCCGAACCGGCCGACTGGTGCTCTTCCTCGAGGGTGGCTACGACCTCGGGGCTCTGCGGAAATCGGTGGCCGGAAGCTTGGGATCGCTACTCGGCGCGTTTCACCCGCCAGAAGTCTCGACCTTTGGTGGCCGGGGAACCGAGATGGTGCACCAGATCCGGGCGCAACGCCGGGAAGCGCTCTGTCGGGCTTGGCAGCTGGCCCCCTCCGAGAGACGGGTCCGATGAAACCGACCAAGAGGATCGCGGTTGGATTCGACGGCTCGCCCGGTGCGGAAGCCGCCGCGCGCTGGGCCATGATGCTGGCCACGCAGATCGCCGCAGAGGTGGTCGTCGTCCATGCAGTCGGCCTGGTTGAACACTCGGCCGGACGACGGTGGACAGAGCTCGAGGAAGCGGTAAAGAGGCTTACCGATGAGTGTGCAATCGCACCGGAACAGGTCCGATGGCATGTCGGCGATGGAGATCCGTGCTCGGTGATGCTTCGGGCCGGAGCGGGGGATTCCGTCGCCGCCGACCTGTTGGTAGTCGGCTCTCGGGGACATGACGCTCACCCCGGAATGCTGCTGGGCAGCACCGGCCTCGAGTTGGCTGAGCATTCCGCCGTTCCCGTGGTGATCGTACCGTCAGTGAAGGTCGGATGATGAGAGAAGTGAGCGATTTCCAACCGTACAATGGGTGATCAGAGACAGCACTTGGTCAGCGCTCCTCTCGGCGAAGGTGAGGTTCAGACCGGCCCACTCGTCAAGGTGGGCTTCGCGGAGACCTATGCCGGGGTTGGCGACGGCCCGCTCCAGCGCCATTGCGCGATCTCCGGGGGGTCCTCACCATGTTCGCGGCCATAGCGGCGGGCATCGATGCGGGCATCGACCATTTGTTGACGCAACGTCGCGGTTCGGGAGCCGAGGCCCGGCACTCGGTCGAGTACGTCGATGACCAGGTGGAAGCGATCGAGGTCATTGAGCATGACCATGTCGAAAGGCGTGGTCGTCGTCCCCTCCTCCTTGTAGCCCCGAACGTGGAAACTGTCGTGGTTGGTGCGTCGGTAGGTCAGCCGGTGGATGAGGGTCGGGTAGCCGTGATAGGCGAAGACCACCGGGCGATCGGGGGTGAAGATGGTATCGAACTCGCGATCGGGAAGGCCATGGGGGTGTTCGGTTTCGGGCTCGAGCCGCATCAGGTCGACCACGTTGACCACCCGCACTGCGAGGTCAGGCAGATACTCGTGCATCAGCTGCACCGCCGCGAGGGTCTCGAGCGTGGGGATATCTCCGCAGCAGGCCATGACGACATCCGGCAGATCCTCCCCGCAGTTTGACGCGAAGTCCCAGATGCCCAACCCGCGGGTGCAGTGATCGAGCGCCTCGTCCATCGTCAGCCAATCGAGCTGGGGTTGCTTGCCGGCCACGATGACATTGACATAGTTCCGACTTCTCAGACAGTGGTCGGCCACCGACAGCAGGCAGTTTGCATCGGGGGGGAAATACACCCGGACGATCTCGGCCTTCTTGTTGACCACGTGATCGATGAAGCCGGGGTCCTGATGGGAAAAACCGTTGTTGTCCTGCCGCCAAACATGGCTCGAAAGGAGATAGTTGAGAGATGCGATGGGCCGCCGCCAGGGGACTTCCCGGCTGACTTTCAGCCACTTGGCATGTTGGTTGAACATCGAATCGACGATGTGGATGAACGCTTCGTAACAGTTGAAGACGCCATGGCGACCGGTGAGGAGGTAACCCTCCAGCCATCCCTCACACTGGTGTTCGGACAGCATCTCCATGACTCGGCCATCGGGGGCAAGGTGGTCGTCGCCGGGGAGCAGCTCAGCGTCCCAGGTCCGGTCGGTTGCCTCAAAGACCGCTTGGAGCCGGTTGGAGGAGGTCTCGTCGGGTCCGAAGACGCGGAAGGTGGACGGATTGGCCCGGATCACATCCCGCAGGAATCCGCCGAGGACCCGGGTCGCCTCATGGAGGGCAGACCCTGGGCTCGGGACGTCGACCCCGTAGTCACAGAAGTTGGGGAGTTCCAGATCGCGGAGCAGGAGGCCCCCGTTGGCGTGTGGGTTGGCGCTCATCCGCCCATCACCCTTCGGTGAAAAGTCGCCGATGAGCTGGGCCGGAGACCCGTCTTCGTCGAAGAGTTCCTCCGGTCGGTAGCTACGGAGCCAACCCTCAAGTTGGGCAAGATGCCCGGGGTTGGTGCGTACCTCGGCCAGGGGGAGCTGGTGGGCTCGAAACGTCCCCTCGACCGGCAAGCCATCGACCACTTTTGGACCCGTCCAACCCTTCGGCGTCCGAAGAATCAGCATGGGCCACACGGGTCGCGACCGGACGCCACGACGACGGGCCGATACCTGAATGTCGCGAATCTCATCGAGAACTTCGTCGAATGCCGAAGCCATTCGACCATGGACGGCCATTGGCTCCTCGTTGTCAAACCCGCCCTCCACCAGAACCGGCCGGTATCCGTAGCCGGTGAAGAGGGACAGCAACTCCAAAGTCGGGATTCGAGCCAGGACCGTCGGTGCCGCGATCTTGTACCCATTGAGGTGCAGGATGGGCAGCACGACGCCATCGCGCCGTGCATCGATAAACTTGTTCGAGTGCCATCCGGTGGCCGCCGGGCCGGTTTCGGCCTCACCGTCGCCAACCACACAGGCCACCACCAGGTCCGGATTGTCGAATGCCGCACCGAATGCATGGCTCAGCGAGTAGCCGAGCTCGCCTCCCTCGTGAATGGATCCCGGGGTGTCCGGGCTGCAATGGCTGGGGATGCCCCCAGGGAAGGAGAACTGTCGAAACAGTCGGGCCATTCCTTCACCGTTGCGGGGTACATGAGGAAAGCGCTCGCTGTAGGTGCCCTCGAGCCAGGTATTGGCGACCACCGCCGGTCCCCCGTGACCGGGCCCGCAAACGAAGATGGCGCCGACCCCCCGTGCCTTGATGCTCCTGTTCAGATGAGCGTAGAGAAAGTTGAGGCCGGGACTGGTTCCCCAGTGCCCCAGCAGCCGCGGTTTGATGTCTTCGGGAATGAGTGGGCGACTCAACAACGGGTTGTCCATCAAGTAGATCTGGCCGGCGGTGAGGTAGTTGGCGGCGCGGAAGTAGGCGTCGAGCTGGCGCAAGTCGCCCTCGACCGGTGGAGATTGTGATGTGTCAGCTCCGGTCATTCGCCTTCCCTCGGTTGATAGAGGTAGCTGTGTTCGTGTCGTTGGTGGCCAGGCCAGGTTGGCCAGCCGCGGGGATGGGCACGGATCCTCCCCTGAGTGGCTCTCCGCCCTCGGGCCCAGTTGCATCGTCGATTCACGCCGTCGAACCTCCCTGGAACCACCTTCGCACCGATCGGGCGCCGGCGAACAGTGGCTAATTGCCCTTGATTCGATACCGCCGGCGGCCCGGAGGCAATCCAACCGCGGTGAACTCCAAGCCTGGATGAGGCAAATAGAGGCCATTGGCCCTACTGGCGGGGCTGGGGGAGGACGACGATGCAGGTTGGAGGCAATTTCTTCATCTGAACTGCGGCATTGAGCCGCCACCCACCCGGCCAGCCGTTGAGAGGCTGGACAGAAGGAGGATTCATGGCCCACACGACCGCCCCTCGACCGGTGCCAGTTGGCCTGAGCGTTTTCGAGGAAAAGCTACACAGCCATCTGACCGACCATATGTCTTCGGAGGCCGAACTCGTCTCCTCCTACCGGGAACTTGCCGAGTCGCCCGCCACCCCCGACGCCGCCCGCTACCTGCTGCGGCTAGTGGTCGATGACGAGCAACGCCACCACCGCATCATCGCGGAGATCGCCACCGCCATCGGCGAAGGCATCGCCTGGAGAAATGACGCCGACACCGTACCCAACATGCCTCAGGGCAAGCCCCTCCCCAACCTGGAGGACGTCACCAAGAGGTTCCTCGCCTCCGAACGAGCCGACCGGAAAGAGCTGCGTTCTCTTCGCAAGGAACTGCGTCCGTTCCGCGACACAACGATGTGGTCGCTGCTGATCGAGGTCATGGAGCTCGACACGGAGAAGCACATTCGCCTTCTCAACTTCATTCGCGATCACCTCACCCGCAGTGAGACCGAAGGCGGATAACGGGTTGGCAAAAGGGGCCAAATGACCCTAGTGGCCGCCGAAGTCAATGGCGACAATGAACTTTGAGAGCATTTCGACAATAGGAGAAAATTATGCGACGCAATGTGTTTGATGTGTTGGCCAGTGCGGGAGGGGCGGTCCTCGTCATCGTGCTCCTGGTGGCCGGTTCATTGGCGATGTGGGGCTACAGCTTCGCCAATACGAACGTCCACAACCAACTGGCTCAGCAGCAGATCGTCTTCCCGTCGGCGGCGGCCTTCGCCAATGCCAAGCCAGGAACGGAGATCACCCCGAGCATGATTCCATCAGTGTCCCAGTACGCCGGCCAACAGCTGACCACGGGGGCGCAGGCCGAGGTCTACGCCAACGACTTCATCGCCGTGCACCTGAGCCAGATGCCGTACGGCGGGGTTTACTCCGCGGTGAGCGCGGCATCGAGGGCCAACCCGAACGACGCGGCTCTCAAGGCTGAGGTCACGACTTCGTTCCAGGGCACCACCCTGCGCGGCCTGCTCCTCGAGGCCTATGGCTTCTCGGAGTTCGCGATGATCGCCTTCTGGGCTGGCATCGCGAGTTTCATCCTTGCCGGGATCATGGCACTTCTGGTCGGACTCGGACTCTGGCACTCCCGGAAGGTTCCCGAGAGCGCAGAGATCGCGGTCCATCGGGCTACCGACCGGACGCCGGTCCCCGTGTAGTCCCCTGCCCGACTCGGTTGTTCCCCTCCACCCGGTCCCTCTTGGACCGGGTGGAGGCGCGAACCGGTGAGTTTCCAGAGCGACAGTGCGGTGGCGGCCCGTTCCGACTGTAACGGCTTCCCGGCATCCTCAGAGGCGGATCTGGCATGGTGGACAGGTGAACATCCTGGTGGTCAACGCGGGTTCGAGTTCGTTGAAGTTGCGGGTGATCAACGACGCAGATCAGTTGTTGGCCACCGAGGATCTCCAACGTCCGAAGGCGTTGGACCTTGCCGACCCCATCGGCGCATTCCTCGATGAGTGCCCGGGCATCGATGCCGTGGGGCACCGCATCGTCCATGGCGGTTCGGCATTCGGGCAACCCGTCGTCCTCAATGACGATGTCGACGCGGTACTCGAAGGCTTGGCCGATCTGGCGCCCCTGCACAACCCACCGGGCCTGGCCGGGATACACGTTCTGCGATCGATGCGACCCGGTCTTGTTCAAGTTGCCTGCTTCGACACCAGTTTCCATGCCGGAATGCCGGCGAAGGCCGCCACCTACGCGGTGCCCCGGACATGGCGAGAGGAGTGGGGGATCCGGCGGTACGGATTCCATGGGCTCAGCCATAGCTGGGCTAGCCGGCGGGCGGGGGAGGTCCTGGGGACATCCCGGGAACACCTTCGGTTGGTGACCGCTCACCTCGGGGCGGGAGCCTCCCTGGCCGCGGTTGCCTTCGGGCGTTCGGTAGACACGACCATGGGGTTCACCCCGATCGAGGGCCTCGTCATGGCGACCCGCTCGGGGAGCGTCGACCCCGGTGCCCTCCTCTGGGTACAGCGCCACGGTGGATTGTCTGCCGAGGACGTCGAAACGGCCCTGGAATACGAGTCGGGCCTGCTGGGGTTGTCGGGGGACTCCGGAGACCTCCGCCGGGTGATCGTCTTGGCGGATGCCGGGGTACCGGCGGCCGGCCTGGCCTACCAGGTCTACGTCTACCGGATCCAGACCGGCGTGGGGGCCATGTGTGCGGCCATGGGCGGGATCGACGGCTTGGTATTCACCGGCGGTGCGGGTGAAGGTTCGGCGCGGCTGCGGACCGACGCCTGTGCCGGACTTGGCTTTCTCGGGCTGCAAATCGAACATTCGGCAAACCAGGAGAACGCCGGGGACGGTCTGGTGTCGCGCCCGGGGGAATCTCCCGGCGTGCTGGTTGTCGCGGCCCGTGAGGACCTAGAGATCGCCGGACAGGTGCGGAAGGTGCTGGGCTGACGCCTCGAGGTTCAGGTCTAGGTAACGGCCGGCGGCGACGGTCCGGCGGTGTCGCCGTTGTCGGTCAGGTCCCGATAGTGCCGCCGCCAGATGAGCCGGTAGACCCGGGTCCATCGGGGGATCGAACGCAATCCGGGGATGAACGGAACCAGGGCCAACAGCAGGGTCAGCCCCATCATGATGGCCCAGACCTGGATGTCGGCATTGGATGAGGTCTTCATGGGTGGTACCTGGTACCACAGGGTGTACAACCAGAGCCATGCTTGCCCCGGGTAGTTCCCGGTCTCGTTCATCATCCCCCACTGGGATCCCTGGAGGTGCCGGGCCTGACCCAGGTTGGCCAGGTAGGTGCCATCGGCCATGAACAGGAGTGGTTTGGTGTAGTCGGTCCCGTAGAACTGGCGGGAACTGACCAGGACCCCATCCAACGCCCCGGTTTGTGCCATCGACGTGAGCGCCTTGATCATCGGGGCGACCGGTCCATATTTGCCCGGCGGGACCTGGATCCCTCCACTGGTGAAGGTGGCGTTGGCCACCGCCTTCTCGTAGGCAGCCGTCCAGTTCGCCTGTTGGGACGCCGGCGCGGAGATGTACACCGTAATGGCCGCATCCAGGGCCGGCTGGTTGGGGAGTGTCAGCAGAGGCGCGACGACATCGTCATTGGCGGTGTCGATCGGGTGATGGACCCCGAACCAACTCTCGGGCGAGAAGGGGCCGATCGACTGGGTGGCACCGGGGTTGCTCTGGTTGTAGGGCGGACCGTAATTGGCGGTGGCACTGGTGCCGTCGAGCTCGGTGATGGCGGTCTGGGCGAAGTCGACCGGTTGGGCCGTCGACCACGAACGCAGGGTGGCCGGCTTGTCGTCGGGAGAGGAGAAGACCACCGTCAGCCCCACCACCAGGATCACCACGACCCCCAGGGCGATGAGGAACTCCTTCACCAGGTCATAGGGGAGGTACTTCCCGTGCCATTCCTCCACGTCGCGATCCGGCCTGAAGCGCCGACCCCGGCCGGGACCGCGGGTGGGTTTCGGGGAGGTCGTCATCCGCCGTCCCCAGTCGGGATGTCTTCTCCGGACGGATCCGTCCCGGCTTCAGGGTCTGGAATCTTGGATGGGGCAAACGGCGGCACCACACCGCGCAGCCGAACCAACAACACATGGACGGCCACCAGGATCACAACGGCCAAGGGCAGTAGGACGATGTGCCACATCAGCATCTGGCCGAAGTTCGTGACGTTGAAGATTGCCCCTGCGCCTGTCGAGTTGATCCCGTCTTTTGCCTGGGTGGCGATCCACTGGGAGTCGAAGTTCTGCTGGGACAGGTAGCCGGTGAAGGCGGCGCCGATCGACACGACGAAGGACACCACTCCGGTGATCCAGGTCGCACGCCGGCGGCCGCGCCACGCCGCCATGAAGAACTTGCCCCAGAGATGAACCACCATGGCAAAGAAGAACACCTCCACGCTCCAGAGGTGCAGGGAGTTCACGAACAACCCGACCGTCGAGACGTGCCACCACGACGGTCCGAAGATGGCCAGGACCATTCCGGTGGCGATGACGACCGCCAAGGCCGACAGGGTGAGGACCCCGAATACGTAGATCCAGGAGGCCACGTAAGCGGGCTGGCGGTCGGGCAACAGGCGCTCGGGTGGTAAGGCGGCCACCGCCGCGTGGCGCAGCTTCGCGGTGAGTTGGTCAGCGTCCTCGGCCAGGTCTGCGGCGCTGTCTACCGGAGTCTCGGTATTCGTGGTCGTCATCCTCGGCCCCCGTGGCGGCGGAACGGAATGAGGACGGCGGCGAAGAAGACGACCACCATCAACCCGATGAGGATGAGGTTGGCCACCGAGATCTGGATGAATCCCCAGTGGACGTAGTGGCCGGGACGGTTCAGGTTGATCAGGCTCCCGAACAGCTGACTCATGACTGCTGGCAAAATCGACAACGAGCATCACCCCCAAGTGCAAGACGGTGGATGCCCCCCGGTCTGAGGCTGGACGATCGCTTCTTTCGCCGATCACGAGTATGGCCCGCCGGATCGGCCATTGCCAGGATGATCCAGACGTAGCCGCCTTCCGACGCTTCAGCCGGCAAGTCGGCATTCGGTGACGTGCCTCTCTCGCCCCGCCGGCCGATCGATTGGCGTGGGACACCGAGGGGTGGGGAACCTGAGCGGCTGGGCTCAACTGAGCTGAGCTTATCCACCTGCCGGATCCTCACACTGCGGGACGATCCAGCCCTCCCGAGACGTCCGGACAGTTCGAATCAGGGATCCGAAGACGTCCCGGGCAAAGGAGGGAGATGGCCAGCCATTGCCTCGGCGTACAACCGGTTCAGACGGTCCGCCCCGTCGCCGACTCGAATCGATCGAGCACGTCGGTCGCCTCGGTCACCACCCGGGTGATCAACTCGGCCACCGTCGGTAGCTCGGTGATCTCGCCCACCACCTGGCCGGTGGGGAGCACTCCCACGTCGGTACGCCCGTCGACCAGCGCCGCCTTGGTCATGACCGGCGCGTTGGCCGCCATCACCACCTGGGGCCACGACAGCTCGTTGCCCTGCTTCATGGCCCGCCCCTCCTTCAGCAACGCGCCCAACGAGGTATGGGTCTCCCGTTTGAACGCCTGGGCGCTGAGCATGGCCCGGGGCAGGTTCCGGAGCCAGCTCGCCTTCTCCAGGTGGTCGACGAACTCAGTGCGGATCACCCGCTGGGGGGCACCGTCCACCGCCGTCGATACCACGGTGCCGGTCACCGGCGTCCCCAGGTAGACCTGTTTCACCGCATCCGGCACCCGGCTCTCCTGGGTCAGGAGGAAACGGGTACCCATGGCGATGCCGGAGGCCCCGTAGGCCAGGGCGGCCACCAGTCCGCGGCCGTCGAAGAACCCGCCGGCGGCGATGACCGCCACCTTGTCTCCCACCGCATCCACCACCGCCGGCGTCAACAGCGAGGTGGGGATAGTGCCGGTATGGCCGCCGCCCTCGCCGCCCTGGGCAATCACCGCGTCGACCCCCCACCCGGCGACCTTCTCGGCGTGGCGCCGGGCTCCGATGGTGGGCATGACCACCAACCCCGCCTCCTGGCACCGGGACACCAGGTCGGGATTGGGCGCCTGGGCGAAGCTGGCCACCCTCACCCCGTGCCCGATCATCAACGCCACCCGGTCGTCGACGTCGGCCACGTCGGTGCGCAGGTTGACCCCGAAGGGCTTGTCGGTACGAGCGCGTACCTCGGCGATGGCTTTGACCAGCTCGTCGTAGGTCATGGTGGCCGAGGCGAGAATCCCCAAGCCGCCGGCTTCGGCGGTGGCCGCCACCAGCCGGGGTCCAGCCACCCAGCCCATCCCCGTCTGGACGATCGGGTATTCGACGCCCACCAGCTCGCAGAACCGGGTGCGCAGGGCCGGGTGTACCCGACCCGCGTTCGTGGTCATGGCTTCACCTCTCGATCCCGCAGCCCTTTCGGATCGAGCACCTGGCGAACCAGCACTAATTCTTCCGGGGTCGGCAGCCGGGTCTCCGGAACCGAGTCGGGGATCACCAAGCTGAACCCGGTGGCCTCCACGACTTCATCCACGCTGACCCCGGGATGCACCGACCGCACTCTCATGGTGTGCTCGGGTGTCTCGAAGTCGAAGACCCCGAGGTTGGACACCACGTACCGGATCTCGTGGAACCGGGTGGCCGGTGCGCCGGCGGATGCCGCTCGGGCGTATCCCACCCCCGACACCACATCGACCTCCTCCACGAACGACCGGGTGGAGTGGTTGGGCACCCAGTAGCTGGTGGGATGGTTGACGGTGTTCCCGGGAGCGCCGCGCATCCCGATGAGCTGGGCCCTGGGCCGGGCCCAGTCACCGATGGCGCTGATGTTCTGGTTGCCGGTGCGATCGATCTGCGAGGCCATCATGATCAGGTTGCGCCGCCCCGACCACACCACGTCGAACACTTTCCGGTAGGGCATGTGCGACTCGAGGATCAGGTCCGATGGGGCGGTGCCGAGGGCCGGGGCCCCGACCATCAACGCGGCGTCGCCGTCAGTGAGGACCAGATCGGGGGCGAAGGTCAGTTTGGCCAGCCGGGCCCCGAGGGCCGGCGCCGTCCCGAAGGCGCTGGCCATCACCTCGCCGTCGCCCCGGAAGACCTCGGCACAAGCGATGGCGCAGAATTCGGCCCGGCTCACATCGGTGGGGTCGCTCACTTGGACACCCCGGTCTGGCTGTCGACCGGCTCCATTCGTGCCTCCTGGTATCCGGCCTCATCAACCTCGAGGTACCGCTGCGAGAACGCCGCCCAGGTGTCGGCATCCCCGGCGGCTGACGCATACGCCTTCTGGAACGCCTCGTCTCGCGAGTAGTCGGGGACGCAGGCGGTGAAGTGGGCTCCGCCCGGGGTCTCGATGACCCCGTCGGTCAACAGCCGGCTGATGCTCATGGTCTGGATGGGCCCCTCCGAGGCGAACTGCTCGGTGGGCACCAGCCGTTCGGTGGTGACATACCGGCGCTGAGCCGCGCCGAGGAACAGCGCGTCGAAGAACGGGTCCGGGCCCAAGATCTGTCCCGACCCCCCGGCGTCGGCCCGGTTAACGTGGATGACCGCGGCGTCGAGGGGCAACGCCGGCATGGCCACCAACTCCTCGCCGTCGTCATACGGCGAGGTGATGGTGCGAAGGGACGGGTTGTGGGCCAGGACGTCGGAGCCGAGACCAGCCCGGGTGGGAAGGAAGGGGACTCGCTGAGAGGCGGCCAGCAGGCCGAGGTAGAACATGCCTTCGTCGACCTCCATGGTCTCGACGGCCCCGGCCTGGCGGGCGGCCCGAAAATGGGGATCGGTGGGGATCGAGTCGAGGGTGACGAAGGCGAACACCACCTTGGCGACCTTGCCCGCCGCGCAGAGAAGTCCGACGTCGGGCCCCCCGTAGGACACCACTGTCAGGTCGGCAAGGTCGGAACGGAGGATGGCCCGAACGGCGGCCATCGGCTTGCGCCTCGAGCCCCATCCGCCGATGCCGATGGTCATGCCGCTGTCGAGCTGGCCGACGAACTCGTCGAGCGAGAGTCGTTTGTCAGGCACTGTCCCAGTCCGTCCGTTCGCTACTTGGAGGTGTCGGCGTCGCGTTTTTCTACGAACGCCGCCCGCTGCTCGTCGGCTACCCCGGCGACGTGGAGCTCGTAGGTGAACCCCTGCTCGAGCCGGTAGCTGAGTTTGACGTCCACCGGGTCGATGCCGTTCAGCGACTCCTTGGCCCGACGCAGGATGGTGGGGCTCTTGGCCGCGATGTCGGCCGCGACCTCGTAAGCGGCGTCCAGCAGCTCGGTACGGGGCACCACCCGCAGCACCGAGCCGTAGTGATGGAGCTCTTCGGCGGTGGCGACTTGGGCGGTATAGACCATCGACCGCATCCGGTGCTGGGGGACCAGGCGCGAAAGGTGGGTGGCGGCCCCGAGGGCGCCGCGGTCGACTTCGGGCAGCCCGAAGGTGGCGTCGTCGGAAGCCACAATGATGTCCGAGTTTCCGGCGATGCCGACACCGCCACCGAGACAGAACCCGTGAACGGCGGCGATCACCGGGATCTCACATTCGTAGATGGCGGCGAACGCCGCGTAGCACCCTCGATTGGCTCCGATCAGGGCCTCGTCGCCCTTGGATTGGATCTCTTTGATGTCGACCCCGGCGCAGAAGCCGCGCCCCTCGGCCCGCACGATGACCACCCGGTTGTCGGCCACCCTCCCGGCCGCCACCACCGCGTCGGCGAGAGCGAACCACCCGGCCACGTCGAGCGCGTTGACCGGCGGATGGTTGACGACCACTTCGGCGATGCCGGGCAGGTTCTGGTAGGTCTCGATAGGCATGGAAAACTCCGAGTCGGTCGGTTTCCGGGTCAGAAGCAGGCACCGGGCGCCGGCCAGGCCAGGTTCGGGCACCGGCTCTCACGCAGTGTGATCTGATACACCGTCAGAATAGGACAGTAGCAGTCGGAAACCAGGAGGCAGCAGTGGTGACACCCGGAAACACCCGCCCGCCGGTACGGTTCGATTTCGGCGGTCAGGTGGCGGTGATCACCGGAGGATCCCGGGGGATCGGCCGTGGCATCGCCGAAGGATTTCTGGCCGCCGGGGCGGACGTGGTGGTGTGCGGCCGGAACGAGGTGGCCGGCGGCGAGCTCCCTTCCTCGATTGCCGATGACGGCGAGGTCCGACGGGCCGTCTTTGTGGTCGCCGATGTTCGGGATCCCGACCAGGCGGCATCGGTGATCAATGCCGGCCGCGAACGATTCGGGCGTCTGGACGTGCTGGTCAACAACGCCGGAGGATCGCCCGAGGCGGCTGCGGCCACGGTGTCGCCCCGCTTTGTCAGCTCGATCGTCACCCTCAACCTGTTGGCGCCCTTCTACTGCGCGCAGGCGGCCAATGCGGTCATGCAGGGTCAGGCCGAAGGGGGGTCGATCGTGAACATCGGTTCGGTCAGCGGGATCCGGCCCTCTCCGGGTGCCGCCGCCTACGGGGCGGCCAAGGCCGGGCTGATCAACCTGACCCAGACCCTGGCCGTCGAGTGGGCCCCGAAAGTCCGGGTCAACTGCGTGACCGCCGGTCTGGTGGCCACCGAAGCCGGGCTCGCCCACTATGGCGGCGAGGCGGGGATGGCCAGTGTGGCCGCCACCGTGCCTCTGGGCCGCTTCGCCACCCCGAAGGACCTGGCCGACCTGTGCCTCTTCCTGTCATCCCCGTCGGTGGCCGGCTACGTATCCGGGGCCAACCTGGTGGCGCATGGCGGTGGGGAGATGCCGGCCTATCTGGCGGCCGCCGACGGCGCCGACGGCTGACCGCACCGTCGGAGTGGTCCGGAAGGCCAATTTGCCTGTAGACAACGGGCCGTGAAACTCGCGGTGATTCGAGAATCCTTCCCGGGCGAGGCACGGGTGGCGGTGGTTCCGGAGGTGGCGGCAAAGCTGGCCGCTACCGGGGTCGACGTCGTCGTGCAGTCGGGTGCCGGCAGTGCCGCCCGGTTCACCGACGACGCCTATCAGCAGGCCGGGGCCACGGTGGTCGGCGATGCGGCCGCCGCGCTCGGCGGGATCCGCGATGGTGGCCAGGGTGCAGCCCCCGAGCGTCGAAGAGGTGGCCCAGCTCCCCGACGGGGTATCGGTGATCAGCATGCTGCAACCGGTGGCGTCCGCGGAGGTCGTCAAGGCGCTGGCCGCCAAGGGTGCCACCGTCTACAGCCTCGACCTGTTGCCCCGGATCAGCCGGGCCCAATCGATGGACGCCCTCTCTTCCCAGGCCACCGTGTCCGGCTACCGGGCTGGGCTCAGCGCCGCCGAGCATCTGGCCAAATTCTTCCCGATGTTCATGACCGCGGCCGGCACCGTGCCGCCGGCCAAGGTGTTGGTCATGGGCGCCGGTGTCGCCGGGCTCCAGGCCATCGCCACCGCTCGGCGGCTCGGGGCGGTGGTTCGCGCCTACGACGTTCGGGCGGCGGCCAAGGATGAGGTCAAGAGCTTGGGTGCCCAGTTCGTCGAGCTCGATCTCGAAACCCAGGAGGGGGCGGGCGGCTACGCCAAGGAGCAGTCGGCCGAGTACCTGGCCAAGCAGCAGGAGTTGCTGGCCGCCGAGGTGGCCGCCGCCGACGTCGTCATCACCACCGCCCAGATCCCCGGCCGCAAGGCCCCGGTGCTGGTGACCGAGTCGATGGTCGAAGGCATGTCCGAGGGGGCCGTCATCATCGACATGGCCGCAGATTCCGGCGGCAATTGTGAACTGTCGGTGGCCGGCGAGGACGTCGTCGCCCACGGCGTCACCATCGTGGGGATGTCCAATCCACCGGCGTCGATGCCGACCCATGCCAGCTTCCTCTATTCGCGGAACATCGCCAATTTTCTGGCGCTGGTGGTGAAGGACGGCGAGCTGGCCCCCGACTTCGACGACGAGATCGTGGCCGGCACCTGCGTGGTGAAAGCGGGGGCGGTGGTCCATGCCTCCACAGCCGAAGCACTGGGGCTGCCCGCACCGGAGCCGGTGAGCCCGCCGCCTCCGGCGGCGCCGGCCGACGCGACCCCGGTGGACACATCTGAGGAGAAGGAGGGGACGTCATGAACATCGGCAACGTCGGCATCATCGAACTCCTGACCATCTTCGTGCTGGCGATCTTCGTCGGCAACGAGGTGGTCTCCAAGGTCCCGAGCATCCTCCACACCCCGCTGATGTCAGGAAGCAACGCCATTCACGGGATCATCCTGGTGGGAACCATGGCGATCCTGGGCGAGGCCCAGGGAACCGCCCAGGTCGTCCTGGGTTTCTTCGCCGTGCTGCTGGCCACCCTCAACGTGGTCGGCGGCTTCGTGGTCACCGACCGGATGCTCGAGATGTTCAAGGCCAAGCCCGCGGATCGGCGGTCCAAGGCGCCCACCGAGGGTCCGGACGAGGACGGCGGTTCTGCATCGTGACCCTGTTCACCTGGATTGACCTGGTCTACCTGCTGGCGGCGATCGGTTTCATCTTGGCCTTGAAGGGGTTGAGCTCGCCGAAGTTCGCCCGGCAGGGCAACCTGCTCGGCGCCGGCGCGGCCCTCCTGGCCATCGCCATGACCTTCTCCATCCCGTCGGTTCGAGACGCCGGCAGCCACCTGATCCTGATGGTGGTGGCCATGGTCATCGGAACCGCGGTGGCGGTTCCGGCCGCCCGCATGGTGAAGATGACCGCGATGCCCCAGATGGTGGCCATCTTCAACGGCGTGGGTGGCGGCGCCGCGGCGCTGGTGTCCATGACCGCCTTCTTGGTGCTGACCTCGAACCGAGGCGGGGTGACCGGTTCGCCGGCCGTCTATGAGATCATCGAAGTGGTCCTCGGGGTGCTGATCGGCTCCGTCTCGCTCTCCGGAAGTGCCATCGCCTTCGCCAAGCTCCAGGAGCTGATGCCCGGGCGCCCGGTGACCTACCCGGCCCAACAGGTGATCAATGGGATCGTCGGCTTGGCCATCCTGGCTCTGGTGGTCACTGTCGCGGTGACGGCGAACATAGCGGTGCTGGTCGTCCTGGCCGTGCTGGCGCTGGTGCTCGGGGTCATCTTCGTGCTGCCCATCGGCGGCGCCGACGTCCCGGTGCTCATCTCGTTGTTGAACTCGTTCACCGGTCTGGCCGTGGCCGCCTCCGGATTCACCCTTCACAACAATCTGCTCATCATCGCCGGCACTCTGGTCGGTGCCTCGGGAACCCTGCTCACCCGGATGATGAGCAAGGCCATGGGTCGCTCCCTGGTCAACATCCTCTTCGAGCGCGTTCGGCTCCGTCATCACCGCCACCGGGGGGGCCGACGGGACCGCCGATACCCGACCGGTCAAGACCGGCACCGCCGAGGACCTCGGGGTGCTGATGGCCTACGCCCGTAAAGTCGTCATCATCCCCGGCTACGGATTGGCGGTTGCCCAGGCGCAGCACACCGCCCGCGAGCTCGCCGACCTGCTGACCGCACGCGGGGTCGAGGTCTTCTACGCCATTCACCCGGTGGCCGGGCGGATGCCTGGGCACATGAACGTTCTGCTGGCCGAGGCCAACGTGCCCTATGACGAGCTGAAGGAGATGGACGAGGCGAACCCCGAGCTGGCCGACGCCGATGTCGCGCTGGTGGTCGGGGCCAATGACACGGTGAACCCGGCCGCCCAGAACACCCCCGGAAGCCCCATCTTCGGGATGCCCATCATCCACGCCGACCAGGCGCAGAACATCGTATTCCTGAAGCGTTCGATGCGACCGGGTTTCGCCGGCATCGACAACGAACTGCTCTTCGATCCCAAGACCACCATGCTGTTCGGTGACGCCAAGGACTCGCTCACCAAGCTGGTGGCCGCGGTCAAGGCAGCCTGAGGCGGCGGCGGCGGCTTCCTGACCAGGTTTTGGGAGGTTGGTGCGCTTAAATCCCCTTGTGAAGCCGGAAAAACAACGGTGAGTGATAGCGTCACCACAGCCGTTGCGTTCTTTGATGCACCGTCACTACGCGTGCGGTGCATTGCTCGACAGACCGGGACATGATGAGACGACCCTTCCGAACCGCGAGCCAGCTGCCACCATCGGTGACGTTGGTTTCCGCCCGGGAGGTGACGGACCCGTGGGCGCCCACCCCCCACGCCTGTTTCGACCTTCGGCTGTCATCGGCGGGTATGACCGTCGGCCCTTCGGCCGGAAGCCGAGCCGTGGTCCCCACGGTGGTTCCGTGGTCGATCCTCTTGGGGTTCTCGGCCGACCAGTGGGTCACCACTGCCGATGGCGCCACCGGTCAGATCCTGGAGATCGTGGTTGGTGCTCTCGACCGACGTGACGGCTCGCAGATCCGAAGGTTTCTGGTCCCAGCTCCCGACCTCGTGGTCTTCTTCAAGGGGGTGCGGGCCTGGTCGAAGCATTGGGCGGCGGCTCTTCGGATTACCGAGTCCACCAGGGTTCCCAGCTCGAAGCTGACCGCAACCGGTGTCCCGTCCCGAGGTGTGGTGCTCAGCGCCTACCTGGCGACCGCGGCACGGCTGACTTCCCGGGCGCGGCCCGGCTCGGGACTCCGCGGGACGGTATCCGCAGCATCAGGCGGAGCATCCGGTCAACCGCGGGTCGGGAAGGCAGTCATCGGCCTGGTGGTTCTGGTTCTGGCCGCCGGCGTGGCCGCCGCTTCGTTTGCCATCACCGCGTCGGGGGACCCGCCGCATCGTGCTGCCCAGCCCGCTGCCCATCGCACCCCGGTGGCGCTCGGCAATGTCCTCCAGGCTTCCGATGCCCCCAAGGTGCCGCCTCTTCCCGCTGCGTCATCGGCGCCGGCTCCGGCCCCGCCGTCGTTGGCCGGATCCCCGCCCCTTCAGTCGCACGAGATATTCGGCTACGCGCCGTATTGGACGCTTCCGGAGTCGGCGGGGTTCGACGTGAAGAACCTGACCACCTTGGCGTATTTCAGTGTCGACGCCAATGCCGACGGCACCCTCGACGAGAGCGGGTCCGGCTGGAACGGCTATGAGAGTCAGGATTTGGCCGACTTGGTGACCCGCTCGCACGCGGCCGGCGACCGGGTGGTGTTGACGGTCACCGACTTCGACCAGCAGTCGCTGGACAAGATCACATCGGATCCGGCGGCACCCGGGCGGCTGTCGTCGGCATTGATCGCCGCGGTGTCGGCCAAGAACCTCGACGGGGTCAACTTCGACTTCGAGGGGGTGGGGAGCGGAGACCGGGCCGGGCTGACCAACCTGATCACCCAAGTGTCGAACGCGCTTCATGCCGCCAACCCCCATTGGCAGAACACCATGGCTGTCTATGCCAGTGCCGCGGGCGACGCGGCAGGGTTCTACAACGTCGCGGCGTTGGCCCCCGCCCTCGACGGGTTCTTCGTGATGGCCTACGACATGAACGACCCGGTCACCCCGAGCGCTACCGCGCCGTTGGTAGGTGGCGGTTTTAACGACACCGAAGCCCTGCAAGAGTTCACCGCGGTGGTTCCGGCTTCCAAGGTCATTCTCGGGGTGCCCTACTACGGGTATGACTGGCCGACCACGGATGGGACCCAGGGTGCGCGTTCCACGGGTCCGGACGCACCGCTCAGTTACGGCGTTATCGCGTCAGGAAACAACCCGACCTACTGGGACCCGTCCACCCAGACGGCGTGGACGTCCTACCAGGTGGGTACCCAGTGGCACCAGACCTATTTCGACGACCCGACCTCGCTGGCGTTGAAGGCCCAGTTGGCCAATTCGTTCCATGTGCGTGGCATGGGGATATGGGCGTTGGGCATGGACGGCAACGACCCGGCCATGCTGGCGGCGTTGCTGGGGCAGGCTCCGGCGGCCAAGGACTTCGCGCCCGGCCCGACCGCGACGACCGCGCCAACCACCGCGCCGCCGGCCACCACCGCGCCGCCGGCCACCACCGCGCCGCCAACGTCCACCACCGCTCCGGCCTATGTGACAACGGGAACCTGGCAGGGCCATTCCTTTGCCCTCACCCCAATTGCCACCCCGTCGACGTTGTTCCTCCTCGGGACCCTGACGGCGTTCAAGACCAACGATCCACACCTGGCCTGTCTCCAAACCGGTCCGGCGCTGCAGATCTGGTCATCGCCGGTCGACCCCAGCGTGGACATCGTCGTTGCCGCCAAGCCTCAGGATTGCGTTTCGGAAAGTTGGAGCTTCCCGATCACCGCTTTGAGTTCCGGGACGGGCGGGGGAGCTACGACCACCACCACCACGACGCCCAACCTTCTGGGCATCCCGTTGATCAAGCCTTCGTCCTGATCGTCTGGCCAGACTGGAATCGATGGACGACCCGGATGGTCGTGCTTGGGCCCGCGGCTAACCTCTTGCTGCCCGCGGGGGTGTAGCTCAGCTGGTAGAGCGCTACGTTCGCAACGTAGAAGTCGGCGGTTCGAGTCCGCTCACCTCCACCAAAGACCCAGGTCAGATGGCCAAAGTCGGACCGCCCACAAAGTCAGATTCTCCGACGTGTCTTTACGTGTCTTTATTGACGACGAAGTCTGGTTTTCGAGAACCCGATCAAATCGGCATGGGTCAAGATCGCGTGCACGACTACCCGAGGCCGACAGGTGTGTCGGTGCCGTAGGCAGCTAAGGCTGCATCCATACTCAGTGGAGAAGCTCGATCGCCGAGGGGATCGCAGCGCCCCTACAGGAAAGTCCTCGGAAATGGCCTGCAGAAGAAACCGAGAACCACACTTTCGCAATGTAGAGGCCGAGGGTTCGAGTCCCCTGACCTCCACGAAAGGCCAGGTCACAGCCCTAAAGTGTGATCCCCGTCAAATCATTGCCTTGGAGTTGTGGTGCGTAACCTTGCCGCGGCGCTGGTAGCTTCCGACTTACGGACTCCTCCCGAAGTTTCAACGCTGAGTTTTACGTCGCTTCGGTGACGGTGATCCCGATCTTCTTCATAACTCTCGCGGTGGAAGTTCGTGCTGCCACCTATCCCATCATGCGCCGGATGGTCGCGCTGTACCGGTACAGAAAGCTTCGACGCTTCGAATCGATGCGCGAGCGCTTCCACTGGTTGATTCGGGGCATGCTCGTTGCGTTAACGGCCCTTCTGGTCCCGGTCGTCGCTTTGGGATGGGTAGCCGAACTCATCGGTCTCCTAGCCTTGGACAAGCGGACGATTGGTCCGTCTCAGCACTCCCTGGTCCTCGTCGGCGTGGTCGCCCTTCCCACCGTGGTGTTCCTATGGGCGATCGCAATCAGGGAACGTGAGCCCACTCCCCTCGATGAGGAGCTGGATCAGCTGTCTCGGAGTCGCCGCGAGACGATCAACGGAATGAGTGAGCGCCTTCACTCGATGGAGCGGGCGGCCAGTCGAGATGACACCAACGATACTGCAAAGGTTCGTCGTACGCGTCGACAGCTCGGCGCGCTAGCACGTCGAGATCAGAAGCTGACGAGTTCGACTGGCAAGGCGCGTCGGTCTCTTCAAACTCTTAGTGAGCATCAGCAGGGTAGGCGGCGGTGATCTTGGTCGCCCGGGGGACCAAACCTGTCCGAACGTTGACAGGCCGAACAGGACACGTTGCAGCGATCTGACCCCCGCCACGCGGGCGGCGCGTCCCACAAGGGCAGCTTCTGGCGTGGCCTTCTCCGAGTGCATGCCCGGCAAAGGGATCGACGCCTTCCCCGACCCCACTAACACCGGAGGGACCTATCACTTTCCAATCGGGGTCCACTTCACAACGACGGCACCCCTGTGGCGGCGCCCGGTCCTCCCGGCGATCTCGAGCCGACCAACCCGACATTTCAGAGTGGCGCAAAGCTGTGCGCCCAGAAGGTCTGCGTCCCACAATGGGGGTACACCCCCGGCTCCGCACCGGGAAGCATCGTGGACATTGTTAATAGGGGTGGCTGATAGAGGTCAGTTGTCGTTGCGCCCTCCTACCCTGACACCTCGGCACTTGCGGTGCCGTGTGCAGCCACAGGCCAGACTCGATGCCCCAAGGGCCTTCCGCGCCGACGTGACGCGACGGCAAGCGTTTCTGGCAAGGTCTCGGCCGGCTCCGGAACCAAACTCGATTGGCCAGGCTTGTGGTGAACGTCAAGACGGCATGTGCGCGCGACCGGGATATTGGAGCCGGAGGCACGGCCAATTCGGCGCCGTTGGGGATGGGGTCAGGGCTTGCCTTTCGTCGACCGAGGTCGTGATGGATCGGAGGCCGCCGCCTTGAGCCCATCGACGTCCTCGGGTGCGCCGATGACGGCGAGGCGATCGCCAACTTGGAGCACGGTGTCGCCATCTGGGACGAGGAGGTCTCGTCCTCTTTGGATCGAGGTCACGATGACGCCGTCTGGAAGTCCGGCGTGTCGGAGCGGAGTGTTCACCAGTGACGAGCGTGCAGTGATCTCGACGTCGTGGGTTCCGGCGGTATCGATCGGTGCCGTCCAGCTGGCGAAGGCTGGCGAGCAGGCCGAGTCGGTAGCCTCTGACCACGTCGGAGATGGCGATCGTCCCGATGACGGCCCGGTCGTTGTCGACCACGGGGATCCAATGTTGCGACGCGGAGGTGAGCGCGTCGAGCGCCACGTCGAGGTGGGCTGATCCGGTCACGGTGGGCGCAGATGCGTCGACGGCAGCATCGATGGTGTGAGCGTCCTCTCCTCTGCCGAGTCGGTTGAGATCCTCCAACGACACCGCGCCTTCGAAGCGACCTTGGTCGTCGACCACTGGCACACCGGGAACGCCGACCTGTTCGATCTGACGTCGAGCAAGCTGGAACTGGGGTGCTGCCCTTGAGTACAAGGCGAGGCGGGGCCATGGCCTGGTTGACAGGCACGTTGGCCAGGAGGGGCATCCCGACGAGGAGCCGTTGGGCGGGGGCGTCGGCTCGACTCTTCAGCTGGCTGCGGTAGATGGTGTCGTCGCCGCGCCGGACGATGAACCAGGCCAGTCCGACGGCGACCATGGCTGGGGCCAGGATCGACAGGCTCCCGGTCATCTCGGCCACCATCAACATCACCGCCAACGGCGCTCGGGAGATGCTCCCGAAGCAGCACATCATGCCCACGATGACGTAGGGCGTCGGGCTGTGTCCCATGGAGGGAACGATCGGGTCGAACAGTCGCCAAACCGACGCCCCGATGAAGGCCCCGATGACCATTCCCGGTCCGAAGATTCCACCTGAGCCGCCCGATCCGATCGACAGCCCGGTGGCCACGATGCGGGCGAAGGGCAAGATGAGGACGATCCAGAGGGGGAGCGAGAGGAGCTGGTGACCGAGGCTTTGTTGGATCCAGCCGTATCCGGTGCCGAGCACCTCGGGGATGGCCAACGCGATGGAGCCCACGAGCACACCGCCGATGGCTGGCTTCACCCAGCGAGGTAGCGGTGATGCGGGTGAACAGCGCTGCGATCCCGTAGAAGCCCTTGGCGTAGAGCAACCCGATGATGCCGCCGAGCACACCGATCAGAGCGAACCAGAGGAGCTGCGAGGGATCGCTGAAGTGGTAGCTGTCGTTGAAGCCGAACAGCGGCGTGAACCCGATGGCGGCGCCGAAGATGACGTAGCCGACGATCGAGGCGATGAAGCAGGGCAGGAGCGCTTCGACGTCGAAGTCGTCTCGGTAGAGGATCTCGGTGGCCAGGACTGCACCACCGAGGGGTGCGCCGAAGATGGCCCCGATGCCCGAGCCGATGCCGGTCGCCACCGCGGTGCGGGCGTCGGCCGGGCTCAGGTCGAGCTCTCGCGCCAGGAGCGAGGCGAAGCCGGCGCTGATCTGGCCGGTTGGTCCCTCCCGTCCGCCCGAACCGCCCGAGCCGATGGTCAGCGCCGAGGCCACGATCTTGACGATGACCGTCCGAAAGCGGATGCCCCTCGGGTTGTGGTGCACGGCCGAGATGGCGGCGTCGGTGCCGTGTCCTTCGGCGTCGGGAGCGAACCGGAAGACGAGAAGGGCGCCGAGCAGCGCTCCGAGGCCGACCACCAACGGCAGCGCCCAGGGACGAGAGAACGAGGCCGATGCCGCATGCCCGCCTTCGCCGATCGGGCGTCGGCACGTGGTAGCCGGCCAGGACTCCGAGGAACAGATGGGTAGCACCAAGCAGGGCTTCGTAGAAGACGATGGCGCCCGTGCCGGCCATGGCGCCGATGAGCACCCCGAGCACCAGCCACTTCTGCAGGTACGAGGCACCGGCCAGCCATCGCGACGCCCTGGCCATCGCCGCCCGCCACGACGTTCGCGACCTCGTTGCGCTCTCGAGTCGGTGGGCGACTCGCTCGACGTCGGGGCAGAGCCTCTATCGCTCAGAGGTCCCATCCCGTGCTCCAGTCCTGCTCGGGCACCTCGCCGGCCGCCCGGGCCAGCTGTTGCAGGCCGGCGGCCATCGACCGTTGCACCTCAGGGTCGATCGACGTCAACAGCTGGGCGATCTCGTGCCGTCGTCGTTCGGTGACCAGGTCGACAAGACGCCGGCCCGCCTCGGTCAGGCCGATGCGAACCTGACGCCGGTCGTGGCGGTCCGTCCGGCGTCGTACCAGGCCCTTGCGGACCAGCCGATCGACGAGCCGGGACGCCGTCGGCGGGGTGACCGCCACCGCCTCGGCCAGGGCGGCCACGCCCTGGGGGCCACGAGACGCCAGGACCACCAGCGACCGGTACTGGGTGAGCGTCACTTCCTCCCCAGCGTCGGCGAGGGAACGGGCCGCCATGGCCACCAACACCCGGCTGGCCGTCACCACGGCGTCGAGGATCGAGTCGCCGGTGGAGGGCTCCGTCTCAATTACATTCATACACTAACTATTGCACAGTCTTGATATATTCTCCGAACCGACGGCCGCCGACCTTTGAACGCAAGCGCCCGAGGAACTGCCCGACCATTGACAGGCGTCGTGTCCCAAACTGAACTGGCGCTGTGTCGAGCGGATCGGAGCACGCAGCGCGTACTGAGTCGCCCCGTTTCGTGCACGCTCGGGCCCGACGATGGGCGGGGTCATCGAAAAGGCCCTGGTGAGAACACCGTGAACCACACTTGCGCAACGTAGAAGTCGGCGGTTCGAGTCCGCTCACCTCCACCCAACGCCCAGCTCGCCCGGGCTGGCGGTGGAATCCCGGTAAAAGACATGCTGGGCGGCGCACCTCCCGGGCGAAGATGAGGCTCGGGCTGCGTCTGATTCATATTCGTTTCCAACCTATGAGACCGGAGGTAGTAGTTCGTGGAGAGTGAAAATGTCAGCGCGAGCATCACCATCAAGGCCCCGGCCGCGGCGGTCTTTGCGGTCCTCGTCGACCCCGCCAAACATGCCGCAATTGACGGTACGGGCTGGGTCTGCGATCCCCTCGACCGCCAACCCCTGACGGCGTCGGGGCAGATCTTCCGCATGGCCATGTACCACCCCGGCCATCCGAAAGGGAACTACGAGATGGCCAATCTGGTCGAGGTGTTTGATCCGCCGCAGGCCATCTCCTGGAAGCCGGGCTACGACCCCGGCGACGGCGCCCTTCGCTTCGGTGGCTGGGTCTGGCGCTACGACCTGGCTCCGCTCGGCCCGTCCGAGACCGAGGTCAGGCTCTCTTACGATTGGTCGGCGGTACCGGAAGACGTGCGCCAAACAGGGCCAAAGTTCCCACCTTTCACCCCTGATCACCTGGACAATTCGTTGACCCACCTCGCCGAACTGGTCGTTGCCTTTTAATCTGCGAGTCACGAAACCATGAACGGAGGTCGAGCACCATGTCAATGATCGACTACGACGCGCGTCCTGTGACTCCCCAGGTCCTTTTGATTGGGCACCGCGCGTCCGCGGTCGGCTACAGCATCCGTGACTTCCTCAGCCGCAATGGTGTCCCCTACGAGTGGGTCGAAGTCGACGATTCCGGGCACGTCGCCGCGCTGCTGCCCGTCGAGGAGACAGACCCGGCTCTGCTACCTGTATGCATCCTTCCGAGCGGGATCCGGCTCGCACCGGCCACGCTGGAAGCTGTGGCCGAAGGGCTCGGGATGGTGTCAGCTCCCACCTTGTCGGAGTATGACCTGACGATTGTCGGGGCGGGCCCGGCCGGGTTGGCGGCGGCTGTGTACGCGGCCTCTGAGGGTTTGCGCGCCGTGGCCATCGAATCAGTGGCGCCCGGAGGTCAGGCCGGGACGACCTCGATGATCGAGAACTACCTCGGATTCCCGCAGGGGATCAGCGGAAGCGAGTTGGCAACGAGGGCGACGGCACAGGCCAGAAGATTCGGGGCGGAAGTCCTTCTTGCGCGGCGTCTTGCTGACATCACCAAGGACGGCCCTGGTTACGTTGCCCGGCTGTCTGACGGAGCCAGTGTGCGCTCACGGGCCATGCTCCTGGCCACCGGGGTCGACTGGCGCCGTCTTGAAGTGCCGGGGATCGATGAACTCCTGGGCTCCGGCATCTACTACGGCGCCGGCCCGAGTGAGGCGGTGACCTGCAGTGGATGTCGGGTGGCCATCGTCGGGGGCGGGAACTCGGCCGGCCAGGCGGTCATACGTTTCTCGCGCTATGCCGCCCAGGTGGCGCTCTGGTACGGGGTTCCTCGCTCGAGGCATCGATGTCGCAATATCTCATCAGTCAGATAAGCAAGCTCGGCAACGTGGAGGTACGGACGAATACGGAAGTGGTGGACTTCGAATCCGATGCCCACCTGCGCGCATTGATGATCTCGTCAGCTGGGGTCGGTGTCCCGCCTGCCGGCCGAGGCGCTGTTCGTTTGCATTGGCGGTGAGCCACGCACGAAGGGCGCGGCTCAGGTGGGACTTGCTCTCGACGGATCGGGGTACGTGCGCACCGGTGCCGAACTCAGCTCATCTGCGGGTGCGCTCGACGGATGGGGGTTGTCGCGTCAGCCACTGCCGCTCGAGACGAATCTGCCTGGGTTGTTTGCCGCTGGCGACGTTCGGAGCGGGTCGATCAAGCGGTGCGCAGCTGCGATAGGCGAAGGGTCGATGGCCGTTGCGCTGGTCCACCAGCGTCTCGCCGAGATTGGTGGTGAGTGACATGGGTACCCCGCCAACCACTGACGTGTCCGGCGACCCGCCCCTGACGGGTCCAAGCGAGGCGGCGATAGCAGAGTTCTCTCCGCTGGCCTCGGGGGAGGAAATGAACGCTGTAGCGGAAGCCCTCGAGCGCAACGGGATCACCACCGGTGTTGTCGACACCGGCGAACTGGCGAGAGAAGCAGTGCGGTCGCTCCTCCCGGTGGGAGCCGAGGTTTACAACAACACCTCCCAGACGCTCGAGGTCATCGGTGTCGCCGAAGACATCGAGCGATCCGGGCTCTACCAACCGCTTCGCCCTCGTCTCTACCAGATGGATCGCGAGATGCAAGGTCGTGAGATGCGTCAGCTCGCCGCCGCGCCCGATTGGGTCGTGGGCAGTGTCCACGCCGTGACAGAAGAGGGATCAGTTCTGATCGCGTCGGCCAGCGGGAGCCAGCTCGGTCCAATCGTCTCCAGCGCGGGTCACGTCATACTCGTCATCGGTGGTCAAAAGGTCGTCCCCGATTTCAACACCGGGCTACGACGCATATACGAGTATTGCTTTCCTCTTGAGGACCTCAGGGCCAGGCAGGCCTACGGCGTACCAAGCGGAGTAAACAACCTCCTGATCATCAACAAGGTGATCCCGCCTGGCCGTATATCGGCGATCTTGGTGAACGAGCCGCTCGGGTTCTGATCGGCTCGCCGAGGCGGTTCCCGTCAGACGAAGTACAGGATCGGCCCCCGCTGGACCTGGGAGGTGAGGGGTCAGGGCACCACGATGACGCCGCTGTCGGCGCTCTCACCACCGGTCCAGTTCACCATCACCGGCGTGTCCGTGTAGACCCAGGACCCCGCCGCCACCGACGACTCGGTGCAGGACGTGGTGGTGATGACCCCGCTGCACGACGCACCCACGGTGGCCGGCGTCCCGTTGGTCGAGCTGTACCGCTTGACGACGTAACCGGCCACCGCGGCACCGCTGGCCAGCTTGGCCGCTGGCCAGGTAACGGTCACCGAGGTGCCCATGGCGCCACCGGTCGGCGCCACCCCGATCGGCATGACCGTGGCTGCCCCCGCCGCCCCACCGCCTCCAGAGGCGGTCCAGGCCGCCCAGGCGTCACCGGCGGGGGCCAGCCCGATGGCGAGAACCACCACCGACGCCGCCCCCAGCAGGATCCCGGCTCGGGAGCGTCGGACCGCCCTCACGACCGGACTGCCAGGCCGCGGTAGTTGAGCGGGAAGACGGCGGCCTGGCAGCTGTCGGGCGCCGAGTGTCGCATGGTCATCGTGACCGTCGTCGAGGCGGTCCGCCCGGCCCCGACAGGAAGATGCCCGGCGAAGGCCGAGACGCTGACGTCGGCGGCCGGGCAGGAGGATGAGGCGCTGCCGGCCGTAATGGAGATGGATGCGACGGTGATGGCGTACCGCTGGGGGTTGATCACCGTCAGGACCAGGAGGCGCGCCCCTCCCGGATAGAGGCCGGCCACCGTGCCCGCGATTGAGAAGGATCTCGACGCGGCTCCGACACTGCCGGTGCCCGGGCCCGCCGGAGCGGTCCCGGGCACCGGTGGGATGGGCTCATCCGAGCGGCCATGGCCGACGAGGAGGTGCGAGCCCCGACCCGACCCCGACCCCGATGCCGATGCCGATGCCGCGACCATCACCACCAGACCCACCAGGGCGAGGAGTGCGACGGCAGCACCACCGAGGCGGCGGTTGGTCCGTCGGGGACGGTCGGGCATCAGGGTGTCAGGTCTGGTCGGGCCGGCCCGGCGACTACTGCTGGGTACCGGTGACGGTGATGCCGACGTTGAAGGCGACTCCCTGGCAGCCGTTGCCGGCCGTGTGGGCCAGGTCGAGTACCCCGTTCACCTGCTGGAGCGGCGACGTCGAGTTGGCCGGGATGTTCAGGCTGATGGTCGTCGGCGCACCGGCATCCAGGGCGATGTTCGTCGACGCGCAGCTCCCCGTGTTGGTGGAGGTCGGTGTCCCGTAGGTGATCCCGGTGAGCGTGATGGCGTAGGGATTCGGGTTGTTGACCGTGAAGAAGATCGGCCCGGCCGGTCCACCCGGGTACAGCGAGGCGTTGGCTCCGCTTGGTGTCTCGGCCGTCACGACCAGCGACTGGGCCACGGTGGCGGCGCCGGAACCTGAGCCGTTGCCCGACGCCGTCCAGGCGGCGAAGGCGATGCCGCCACCGATTGCGACGGCGGCAGTGACGGCTGCCACGGCGATGAGACGCTTCTTGATTCTCATGATGGTGCTCCTCTGGTTGGTGGTTGGTGCCGACTCGTGGTCCTTCGGTGCGGCCGGCCCGGGACGTCAGACATCGACGACGATCAGGTTGGTCAGCTTGCTGGTTGCGATCTGCAGCAGCATGGGGACCTGGTCGTCGTCGATGTCGGCGGCGACGGCGATAGCGTGATCGTCGTAGCCGCCGTCCCGGAGCCGGATCGCCACTGCGTGCAGCGCCGGAAGGTGCTGGACGGCAGAGGATCGATCCACCTGTCTCAGGGTACGGATGGGGTCGAGCCCGGTCTTCCGTAATCCGTACTCAAATTTCGCGGAGCGGGACTACTCAGGCGGTGGATTCGTGCCCAGGGCGTCGGCGAGCCCGGCGCGGTCGGTGACGCCGAGCTTGAGGCTGGCCCGGTAGAGGTGGTTCTCCACCGTCCGGGGCGAGAGGTAGGTCCGCTCGGCGATCTCCTTGTTGGAGCGACCGGCGGCGGCCAGCGTGGCGATCTCCTGCTCGCGCTTGGTGAGCCGCCCCGGGCCCGACCCGATATCGCCGGCCGGAGAGCGGATGCCCTCGCAGTGGTCCCGGTAAGAGGCGGCCGTCCGGTCCGCGGCCCGGGCGTCTCGGTCGCGGTGTCGCCGGTCGAGGAGCCGGGCCGCGGCCTCGGCGGCTTCCGACGCCATCCGCCAGACGGTCATGGCTGCGAAGCGCTCGGCGGCCTCGAGCAGGCCGTCGGGGTCGGAAACGGCGAGCGCCCGGGCGTGAGCGGCCTGGACGGCGACGAGCTGGCTGTCGGTCATGGTGGCCAGCTCTGCCAGGCGCTCGGCCAGGGCGGTGGAGGGCTCGACCCGGACCCAGGCGTCGAGGATCTGGGCCTCGTCGATGGACATACCGACGGCGCGGGCCCAGTCGACACCGGCCCGCGCCGCCTTGACCGCCTCGACCCGGCGACCGGCCAACTCGTTCAACTCCACCAGGGCCAGATGGAAGGTGGTGTCGTAGTGGCGGGCCACAGGTTGGATCCGGCGGGCCTCGTCGACGGCGGCGGCAGCCGCGTCTTCCTCACCGGCCCCGGCCCGGGCCCGGGCCAGGCCGGCCAGTGCCCAGGGCCGGTAGCCCAGGACATCGCGCTCGGCCAGGAGGCCGGAGGAGTCCCGGAGGATCCGCCCCGCGCTCGACAGCCGGCCCTGCAGGAGGAGGATCTCGCCCAGGAGGACCCCGAAGACGGCGGTGCCGTCCTGGAGGCCGCCTTCGATGGCCACCCCCCGGAGCCACTCCACCAGGGTCCGGGCCTGCTCGACCTCTCCCATCCGGGACAGGGTGCCGGCCCGGGCGAACAGCAGATTGGCCACGGCCATGGGGTGCCCGCTTTCCTGGGCCGACGGCAGCGCCGCGTCGACCAGGGTCAGCGCCTCGTGGCCGCGGCCCAGGAAACTGAGGGCGGCCGCCGCCGGCGCCGCGCTCGTGCTCCGGCTCAGCTCGACCCCCTCGACGGCGGCGGACTGCTCGGCGAAGGCGAGAGCGGCGGCCGGATCGGCGGTGTTCAGGGCGATGCCGGCCAGGTCCTGGTAGACGGCACCGAGGACGTGGGGGTCGCACTCCTGGTCGGCCGCGGCGGCCGCCTCCAGCAGGCCGGTGCGGGCCCCTTCTACGTCGAAACGGCACCAGAAGCGGACCCAGGCCAGCGCCAGTGCCACCTGGAACCGTTCCGTCCCGGTGCCGGCCCGGCCAACCAGGTCGGCCAGGACCACTTCGGACCCGTCGGCGTCGCCGGTCCAGGCCAGGGTGCTGGCCAGCGAGACCCCTTCCACCACCCGACCGGTCCGCTCGTAGGCGGCCCGGGCCAGGCGGACGGCCAGCGCGTGGTCCTGGGGGAGGGCTGGAGCCTCGGCGTCGATCTCGGGGACGATCTCCCTGAGACGCCCGGCCACGGCCTGGCCGCTCCCGAACAGCGACGCCGAGGCCGCTCCCGACAGAGTCACCGGGTCGACGTCGAGGCCGGATTCGAGGGACCAGCAGGCGATCCGGACCCGGTCGGCGCTCCGGCGCGCCCCGGTGGCCCGGAGGGCGTCGACCAGATTCCTCCGGATCGAGCGTTGCTGGAGGGGCGCCATCTGGCGCCGGAGCACCTCGGCATGGAGGGGATGGGCGATGGCCACCTCGAGCCGGCGGCCGATTCGCTCGGCGGTGACCAGCGAGCGGGCCTCCAGGCCCTCGACGGCCCGCGCCGTGGTGAGGCCGGTGACGAGGTCGAGGGGAAGCGAGCCGGCCAACGCCAACAGCTCGATGGCGGTCAGCTCGTCGGGGTCGAGCCGGCCCAGCCGGGCCTCCACGATCTCCTGGAGGCGCGGGCCGGTGGCCCACTCCCCGCTCCAGCGCCACTCCCCGTCGATCTGATTGAGGGCGCCGGTTTCCAGGCTGGAGAGGACGACCTCGCGGAGGATGAAGGGGTTGCCGTCGGCGATGTGCCAGAAGCGCTCGGCGCTGCTGTCCTGGACGGCGCCGCCCAGCCCGGCCGCCAAGAGCTCGGCGATCTCCGGGCGCGAGAGGTTCTGCAGCTCGACCCGCTCGGCCAGGCCGTCCTTCCAAAGGTCGGCCACGGCCGCGGGCGGGCGGGTGCCCGATCGCGTCGTAATCAACGCCACGATGACACCGGCCGCCACCAGCTGGTGGAGCAGGCCTGCCGAGGCGTCGTCGAGGTCCTGGCAGTCGTCGGCCAGGACCAGAAGGCCCTTGGGGGACCGTCGCCCGGTCAGATCGCGGGCCACGGCGTCGGTCAGCTCGGTCAGATCGGACGAGGCGGGGAGATCGAGCACCGTCCGGAACGGTCCGAACGGCACGGCGGCGAACCCGGCGCTGCCCCGGATCTCCAGGGTGGCCCAACCCTGGCGGGCGGCGTCGGCCAAGGCGGTCCGGGCCAGCCGGGACTTCCCCACCCCGGCCGGGCCGCTGATCACCGCGCTGGCCGCCGACGATCCGGAGCGGATGCGGCGGAGGAGGTCGAGCTCCTCGGCGCGTCCGACGAGAGGCCACTCGGCTGCACCAGTCCTGTTCAACAATGGTCGGCCCCCATGGTGCGTGATCGACCGCCAGTCTTTCACCGCGGAGGACCAGGCCGGGGTCTCAGCCTGCGACCTTCGGGCGTCGAGGACCTCGGAGGTGCGGTCCGCCCGCTAATTGAAAGTCGAGCGGACCTGGGTGGGTGAATCGCCATCGAGGGCGGGGGTCCAGGTGGTGTAGGCGAGCAGGTTCGAAGTGGAGAACAACGAGACGACGGCGAACGACTCGAGTCCGCTCACCTCCACGCCAAGGTCCACACCTACTTTCACGCTGACCCGCGGAGATTCTTCCGGATTCGTCTTCCGCGGTGTCGATCCGGGCCCGGCGCGTTCGACGCTCAGTCAGAGTGAGGCGAGAGCCGCCCACTCTGAAGAGAAACGGAGCAGACCATGCGATTCCTGGGATACACCCTTGCCAACGAGGCGGAGACCCCGACCGAGCCCCCGTCACCCGACCTGTACGAGAAGATGGGCCGGTTCGTCGAGGAGGCGACCAAGGCCGGAGTCATCGTCGCCACCGGTGGCATCGCCCCCACGTCCGAGGGCGCCCGGATCAGCCTGAAGGATGGCGAGTACACGGTCGTCGACGGGCCCTTCGCCGAGGCCAAGGAGCTGGTGGGTGGCTGGGCGCTGATGGAGTGTCGCGACCTGCCCGAGGCCGTCGAGTGGTCCAAGCGCTTCCTCGGCGTCCTGGGCGAGGGCGAGGTGCGCGTCCGCCCCGTCTCGGGATGACGCTGCGGCGTCCCATCTCCTGCCGAGTGCCCGGCGCGGTGGTTGAATCGGTGGCGTGCCGGCCACCGATTCAACCTCCGCGATCGAGGCCGTCTACCGGGTCGAGTTCCCCCGGGTGGTCGCGGTGCTGGCCGCCTTCACCGGCGACATCGGCCTGGCCGAGGAGCTTGCTCAGGACGCGCTGGTGGACGCGCTGCGCCAATGGCCCCGCGACGGGACCCCGCAAAACCCCGGTGCGTGGCTCACCGCTGTGGGAAAGCGCAAGGCGATCGACGTCTTCCGCCGCCACCGCACGTTGGCGGCCAAGTACGCCCAGATCGGGCACGAGCTGCAGGCCCATTCGAGACCTCGGCGACCGGGACGACGCTTCGCTCGGCGCGGTGTCGAGCGAGGACATCGACGACGACCGCGTCCGCCTGATCTTCGTCGCCTGCCACCCCGTCCTGGCGATGCCCGCCCGGGTGGCGCTGACCCTGCGCCTCGTCGGCGGGCTCACGGTGCCCGAGATCGCCCGGGCCTACGTCGTCCCCGAGGCCACGATCGCGCAGCGCATCGTGCGGGCCAAGAAGTCCATCGCCCGGGCTGGCGTCCGCTTCGAGGTCCCGGTGGGCGAGGATCGCTCGTCGCGTCTGGGCGCCGTGCTCGAGGTCATCTACCTCGTCTTCAACGAGGGCTACTCGGCCACCGCGGGCGAGGACTGGGTGCGGCCCGAGCTCTGCGGCGAGGCGCTCCGCCTCGGCCGCGTCCTCGCCGCCCTCGTGCCCGACGAGCCCGAGGTGCACGGCCTCGTCGCCCTCATGGAGTTCCAATCTTCCCGCCTGCGCGCCCGCATCGGCCCAACCGGTGCACCCGTCCTGCTGCTCGACCAGGACCGCCGCAAGTGGGACCGCCTCCACATCGGGCGGGGCGAGGCCGCGCTGGCCCGGGCCGACCATCTCGCCGCCACCCGGGGCCCCTACACCCTGCAGGCAGCCATCGCCGCCTGCCACGCCCGCTCCTTCCGCTCCGAGGAGACGGACTGGGACGAGCTCGTCGCCCTCTACACCACGCTCGCCCGCGCCACACCCTCGCCGATCGTCGAGCTGAACCGCGCCGTCGCGGTCTCGCGGGCCTCGGGGCCGGCTGACGCCCTCGTCCTGGTGGACATACTCGTCGGCACCGGCACGCTCGAGCGCTACCACCTCCTCTACAGCGTGCGGGGCGACCTGCTCGACCGACTCGGTCGCCACGGCGAGGCGGCGTCCGAGTTCGAGCGGGCGGCGGCATTGGCCACCAACGGTCGGGAGCGTACTCTCCTGTCCGAGCGCGCCCGGGCTAGCCGCTCCGTCAGCGCAGCCGGGTCCGACCCGGAATGATCTGATCCTGGCCGCTCAACGAGCAAGCCGATATAGTGCGGTTCACCGTGGTTGTGTTGATCATCGTCATCGTCATTGTCGTGCTGCTTGGACTGGGCATCTGGGCTGCATTCAACGGCCTCGTCCGGAAACGCAACCGGACCCAGGAGGCGTGGTCCGAGATCGACATCGAGCTCAAGCGGCGTCACGATCTCATCCCCAACCTGGTATCGACGGTGCAGGGCTATGCCGCCCACGAACAGGGGACATTCGAAGCCGTGACTCAGGCTCGCGCCAACGCGGTCGCCGCTGGGGCTACCGGTGACCCCAACCAGATCGCCCCAGCCGAGAATGCCCTGTCCGGGGCTCTCCGGTCGCTGTTCGCGGTGGCCGAGAATTACCCTCAGCTGAGGGCGGTCGAAAGCTTCCTTCAGCTGCAAGAGACGCTGACGGCGACTGAGGACAAGATCGAGTTCGCCCGCCGCTACTACAACACCAGCGCCCGTGACTACAACACCGCTCTGCAGACGTTCCCGAGAAATCTGATCGCCGGGCCCTTCAACTTCAAGGCGGTGGCCTTCTTTGCCACCGACGACGACGAACGCGCTGTGCCCCAAGTGAGCTTCGGTAACTCGGGCCCGAGCGCTGCCAGTGGTCCGGCACCGTCGGGCCCGCCGCCGGCCACTAGCGAGGGGCCACCGCCGGCGGCCGGCACCCAGGGCCCACCGCCGGCCGGCTAGGTCCGCCCTTGTTCGATCGGGCCTTTCAGACGGACTGACCCGAGGCGATCTTCTCGAGTGCGGCGATCCGCTGCTCGATGGGCGGATGGGTGTCGTAGAGGCGGTGGTACCAGGTCTCGTGGTGCTGCAGCGGGTCATCGATGCACATGGCTGCGGTTGCGTGATTGAACTTGGCAAATGGCTTGTCATTCTGCTGGAGCTTGCGCAGGGCGCTGAGGAGGCCGGCCGGGTTCCGGGTCAACTCCACACCGCTCACGTCGGCCAGCGACTCCCGGCGCCGTGACAGGGCCAAGCGGATGAGCGGTCCGAGGATGAAACCCACGACGGCGAGAAGCGCGCCGGCCGCGAAGATCACGATCATGATCTGACCGCCACTGTTGTTGTTTCGTCCGCCGCCCGCGAAAAATGCGCTCCGCCACAGGATGCTGGCCAACAGGGCGGCCATCCCGATCATGGTGCTCACCACCAAGAGGAGCCGTATGTCGTGGTTCTTGATGTGGCTCATCTCGTGGCTCGTCACCCCCTCGAGTTCCTCGCGATTCATGATGTCGAGCAGGCCACTGGTGAAGGTGATGGCGGCCTTGCCCGGGCCGATCCCCGTGGCGAAGGCATTTGGCGAGGGGTCGTTTATCACGTAGACGGAAGGTTTGGGGATTCCCTCACCGATGGCCAGGGTCTCCACCAGATTGTGCAGCTGCTGGTACCGGATCGGGTCGGCCGGCTCGGCGCCCGAGACCCGAAGCACCAGCCCGGCCCCGGAGCGGAGCGAATAGAGGATTCCGCCGACCGCGAATAGACCGCCGATCACGATGCCGACGATCACCGGGGCCCAGCTAGTGCTCGTGGGCGGAGCTGCCCCAGAACCGTAGGTCGCAGAGTGGTGGTAGATGGCCCTGAACAGGAAGCCGACGCCGGCGCCGATGGCCAACCAGATCACGAAGAAGAGGGTTATGAAGATGACGCTCCGACGCTTGTTGCTTGCGATCTCGCTGTACACACGCCGAATGCTACGGCATCGGCGGGATCCGACCCAGCGGTCGCCGAAGCGACCAGTTCGGTCGTGGACGCCATGGCGTCGTGGCGAATGTCGGCATGGCCTCGGCGGCCGTCAACATCGGGCGCGGATCTGACGATCGCGGGCGGAATATGACAGAGTACGAACCGAGCCGATGACCGACGTCTTCTTCGACCGAAACACGTCCCTGCCTAATCGGCTCAATGTGTCGACTGTTCAGGGCCCGGAGCTGATCATGCGCCTTCACCCGGTGCCTCAGACGTGCCGGCTCGGATCGTTGCGGACCAGCGTGGCCAGTTTCGTCATTGACGCGCTCGTGGGCATTGCCGTAGACGGAGACGAGTCGACCTGGACGTTCACCTCGCAGATGTCGGTGCGCATGGTGCATGCCCCTGCGCCGAGGTACATCGAAGGCCGGGCGACGGTGCTTCGACAAGGTGCTCGTTCAGCCACCTGCGAGGTAATCCTTGTCGATGATCGTGGTAGCCGTCACGGCTACGGCGTGCTCAGCTTCGTTCGGGTGGCCCGGCGCGAGGGTGATCCGGTCAAGCATGTCTTCAATTCAACGGCCGACGCCTCGAGGAGGTTCATGGGTCCGGTCATCGAGGGCCCACTGCCCGATGAGATGGGTATCAACATCATCGACGCCCCTGCCGGCACGGTAGAAGTGGCGGTCGAAGACAAACTTCGAAATCCATCCGGTGCGATGCAAGGAGCGATGGTCGCCTGTGTGGCTGAGGTAGCCGCCGAAGAGATGATCAGCGCCCGGTGTGGGCGTCCGGTGTTCGTCAGCGACCTCGATGTCCGGTATCTATCGCAGGTCAGGGTGGGCCCGGTCCGAACGACCTCGAGTTGGCTGGGCGACGAGCCTGGGTCCTGGGTTCGAGTCGAACTGCACGATGTCACCTCGGGAGTGCTCCTGACCCACGCACTGGCCCGGGCCCATTAGCCCTTGCCGCCCCGGTCCCAGATCGCGCTCCTAGTGACAGTCCCGGCAGAGGCCCAGGATGTCGAGGCGGTGACCAACGGGCTCGAAACCTTCTGCCTCGGCGAGTCGCTCGACGGTGGCGTCCACGCTCCGTTCGAAGGCCGAGGAGGGGGTGACATCGGTAACCTTGCCGCAGTGTGTGCACAGCAGGTGGTGGTGGTGCTCGGTGAACTCCTCGGCCAACTCGTAGCGAGCGAACTCGTCATTGGCCGCGACCCGCCGCACCACCCCGGCGACCTGGAGGTCAACGAGGTGGCGATAGGCGGAACTGCGAGGTAGGTCGGGCAGGCGATCCGCGATGTCCCCGATGCTGATGGGGTACCCGGCGTCCACCAACAGGCCAATGATGGCCCGACGGCCGGATGTGTAGCGCTGGTCGGCGCGACGAAGCCGGTCTTCGACGACATCGTGTAGTTCGCCCTCAGGAGCCGTTGCTGTCATCACATCCTTTCGTCTTCGAAGTCGTTGGCGAGTATGAGGACCGGGTTCCCCGAATCAGTGCTCGTCGTAGTGGTCGCCGTGGACAACGTGACGGTGTCCGTCGTGGACGTAGTCGACGTGCCCATCGTGCTCGACTGTCTCGTGCCCACAGTCGGCACCGTGGTGGTGGCTGTGATCGGCGTGCTCGACGTGGGGGAGCGGGTGTTCGTCGTAGTGGCCATCGTGCTCATTGTGGGCATGGCCATCGTGAATGTAGTCGACGTGCCCATCGTGTTCGACGGCGGCGTGTCCGCAGTCCGGGCCGTGCGCGTGGCGGTGGTCATCGTGGACGGTGTGGTCGGTCGTGGTCATTGGATCTCCTTTGCATGGTTGACGGCGTCAGCGACGATGTGGGCGACATGGTGGTCGATCAGCGAGTACACGGCCTCCCGGCCGTGGCGCTCCACGTCCACCAACCGGGCACCCCGCAGCACCCGAAGGTGCTGAGAGACGAGTGGTTGGCTCATCTCCAACCGCTCGACCAGTTGGTGGACGTGACACGGCTGCTCGGCGAGCTGGACCACGATGGCCAAGCGGGCCGGTGCAGCCAGCACCCGGAGCAACTCCCCGGCCGCGTCATAAGTCTGCGTCGCCACTGACACAGCTACATATAAACACATGCGGATGTATTTATGCAACTCCTCCATTTGGGACGAACTTGTGTTGAGACTCAGTCTGAGGATATGTTTGACGCATGCAGATAAGCAAGCGACTCAAGAGCAGTGGGCGACACCTTCGGAGCCGTTCAGGAGTGGCGGCCGCCGCCGGCCTGGTACTGGCGGGTCTGGTGGTATCGGCGTGTGGATCCAGCGGTGCAGCCCCAGCGAGCGCCTCGACACCCGGGGTGATCAACGCCATCGGAGCGGAGAACGAGTACGCCAACGTACTCGGCCAGATCGGCGGGAAGTACGTACACGTCTCGTCGATCCTGAACAATCCGAACACCGATCCCCACACCTTCGAATCGAGCCCAAGCGTGGCTCAGGAGGTGAGCGCGGCGCAGCTGATCGTGCAGAACGGTGTCGGCTACGACACGTTCATGAACAAAATCGAGTCAGCCTCACCGAGCTCGAGCCGCAAGGTGATCGTCGTGCAGGACGTGCTCGGCCTACCCACGAACACACCGAACCCGCACCTCTGGTACGACCCGAAGACGATGCCAGCGGTGGCCGCGGTGATGGCGACCGACCTCTCCTCCCTTCAGCCATCTCATGCGGCGTACTTTCAGGCAAATCTGACCAAGTTCAACACCTCGCTGCAGCCATGGCTGGCTGCCATCGCCTCGTTCAAGGCTCAGTACGCGGGGACGGCGGCGGCGACGACCGAACCGGTCGCCGACTACCTGCTCACCGCGATGGGTATCAACAACCTGACCCCGTTCGCGTTTCAGGCGAACATCATGAACGGCGTCGACCCCACCCCTCAGGACATCACCCTGGAGAATGGGTTCTTCACCCAGCACCAGGTGAAGGTGTTCTGTTACAACCAGCAGGTTGTCGATTCCCTAACCACGTCGATCCGCCAAAACGCCCAGCAGAACAACGTCCCGGTCGTGGGGGTATACGAAACCATGCCCACTCCCGGCTACAACTATCAGACCTGGATGCTGGCGGAGGTGAACGCCATCGAGAAGGCCATAACCACCGGCGCTTCCACGGAGAAGTTGTGACCTCGACCATGCCCCACACCTCGGCGATCCCAGCGCTCGACGATCCCTCCGCCAACGGGAGGATCCTCGGAGTCGATGGCGTCAGCGTGTCGTTGGGTGGCCGTCAGATCCTCGACAAGGTCAGCTTCACCGTCGGCGCTGGTGAGTTCACCGGCCTCATCGGCTCCAACGGCGCTGGCAAGACCACCCTCCTCCGAGTCATCCTGGGGTTGCAACCTCTGGAAAGCGGTCGGGTGCTGCTCTCGGGCCGGGAGCGCCGCCGCCGCAACTCGTCGATCGGCTATGTCCCCCAGAAGGTCCAACTCGATCCGGACATGCCCATGCGCGCCAGGGACCTCGTCGGCATCGGGCTCGATGGTCAGAGGTTCGGTATCCCCCTTCCGTCGGTCAAGCGGCGGTCGGCGGTCGACGAGATGCTGGCCGCCGTCGACGCCGAGCGATTCGCCGACGCAAGGGTGGGGACCCTCTCCGGCGGCGAGCAGCAGCGGGTGCTCATCGCCCACGCGCTCATTGCCCGACCCCGGCTGCTGCTCCTCGATGAGCCGTTGGCCAACCTCGACCTCCGTTCGGGCCAGGAGGTCATCGCCCTTTTGCACCGCATCAAGATCGACCAGCAGATAGCGGTGCTGCTCTCCGCCCACGAGATGAATCCCTTGTTGCCGGTTATGGATCGTGTGGTGTATCTCGCCGACGGCCGGGCCGCGTCCGGGCCGGCGGACGAAGTGATCAGCACCGAGGTCCTGAGCGGGCTCTACGGGCATCACGTGGACGTGCTCAACGTGCACGGCCGGGTCATCGTCGTCGCCGGCGCACCGGACCAGGCACCTCACCCGCTCGGGGCGGTCGCCGACGGCGATCCCATCATTCAGGTGAAGTGATCGTGCACTGGGTAATCGAACCGGGCTTCTTTTCCAGCCAGCCGGTGCACGTTGCCCTGGTCATCGGGGGCACGGTGGCGGTGGTCTCCGCCATCGTCGGGATATTCACCGTACTGCGAGGGCAGTCCTTCGCCGGCCACTCCCTCACCGATGTGTCGACCGCCGGCGGCTCGGGTGCACTACTGGTCGGCGTGAGCCCACTACTCGGGTTCGTCGGGTTCGGACTCCTCGGGGCTGGGACGATGGACGCCATCGGCGTGCAGCGGGTGCGAGGCAGGGATCTGGCCACCGGCGTCGTGCTCGGCGCCGCCACCGGATTTGCCGCGCTGATGCTGTTCTTGGACACCACCTCGGGGGCCACCACCGGAGCGACTCAGCAGATCCTCTTCGGGTCCATCTTCTCGATCGATCCCTCCACAGTGCCCATCGTCATCGCCTTCAGCCTGGTCGCGATCGGCCTCATCGGCCTTCTCTACCGACCCTTGCTGCTGGCCTCGACCAGCGCCGAGATCGCTGCGGCGCGTGGGGTCCCCGTCCGCCTCGTGGGACTGGGATTCATGGCGGCCATGGCTGTCGCCGTCGGTCTCTCAGCTTTGGCGATCGGAGCCATCCTGTCCACCGCGCTCCTGATCGGTCCGGCGGCCACCGCCCTCCGCTTGACCAGGCGGATCGGAGCGGCCATTGGTGTGGCCGTCGCGATCGGGGTCGTCGAGACCTGGCTCGGAGTGCTGCTCGCCTATGACAGCTTCTACTGGGGCGCGGACCACGCGGGCTTTCCGGTGAGCTCGTTCATCGTCCTCCTCACCTTTGCCGGCTACCTCGTTTCTGGTCTGCCCTGGGCCCGCCGGCTCAGTGGCCGAGGGATCGAGCCCATGGGCGCGATCTCCGGAGCCGCCTCGTGATCGCGGCGAAGCGGGGTCGTTGGGCTACGGGATCCTTGCCCCGATCAGCATCGGGGATGTGATGTTCTCGAGCTTCATGACCAACACGTGGATCGTGGCTAGCGTCATCGCGGTCATCGCTGGCGTCGTTGGCTTCTTCGTGGTGCTGCGTGGGGCAGCCTTCCCAGCCCATGCCATCCCCAACAGTGCCTTCGCCGGTGCCGCGGCGGCCAATGTGTTTGCATTCAATGCCCTCCTCGGTCTGGCTGGATTCGCGGCCGCCTCGGCCTTCGGCATCGCCACCCTGGGAAGGCGAGGGCGCCAAGATGCCGTGACGGCCCTGACGCTGGTGCTGGGTCTTGCCATCGGGGCGATCTTCCTTAGTCGGTCAGGAGAGTACGAACCCCAGCTCTACGCCCTTCTCTTTGGTGAGGTGCTCGGCGTTTCGACGACCGAGCTCCTGCCGGTGGCACTCCTGGCGGCCGCCTGCATCATTGCCGTGGCCGTGTTGTATCGGCCCCTTCTCCTGTCGTCGGCGGTCCCTGACGTTGCTGAAGCGAGAGGACTGAGCACCTATCGGATCGAACTGGCCTTTCTTCTGGTGCTCGCCGCGGCTACGGCCTTGACCGTTCCAGTGGTTGGCGCACTGCTCATCTTCTCGCTCATGATCGGACCGCCTGCCGCCGCGCGCTCGTTTACCGCTCGACCCGCTATCGCCATCATTGCGTCGGTGGGTATCGCCCTGGTGACGGTCTGGGCCGCGATCGCCAGCTCTTATCAGACCAACTGGCCGATTGGCTTCTTTGTCGGCGTACTCGGAGCCTTCGACTATGGGGTGGGTAGGACCTGGGCCGCCTGGCGACGGTCGCGCACTGCCCGCCCACGCATGAGCGGTGATGACACGACCCGGGTCGAAGCGGATAGCACGCCGGTGGCCGGCCCGACCGTACTGGCCTGAGGCACGCGGTCGTCCGGCGATCTCAAAATTCGGTGTGGCAGCCGTGTTCAAGTGGGGCCGGCGGGCGGCAAGGAGATCGATTGGGTGACAGGCCCATCCCACGACCACTGCGGGATGGGTAGACCGTCCGGCACGTCGTCGGCGGAACGGTGGTAGCCGGACATCGTGGTGGTTGCCCAGACGAAGTAGTCGTACAGCACCTGTCGAACCGGATCGCCGCCGGCAAGACCGACGTCGGCCAGCGCCTGATCGAAGCAACCGATGGCTCGACGGTCCATTTCCTCATGGGGGCCGTTGCCGCTATGCATCCGGACCACCGAGGTCTCGTCGCCCAGATCAGCCGAATACTTCGTGGGCCCCCCGAGTGCCTCGGCCCAGTACGCGGCCAGCCGCTGGCTGTGCTCGGGGTGAAATCCGTGGCTGAACGCATGGCTGACCGCCTCGTCCACCATGACCCTGGCATGCCAGGCGTGGGCCAGCCGAAGCAAGCCGTCATCCCCACCCGCGGCTTCGTACACCGTTTGCATGGCCCGAGGATCGTACCGAAGCCAGAAAGATCGGGCCAGAGAGGTCGGATTCTCCGCCTTGCGCGTACGCCCCTCCTGGCGGGTCAGCCGGGGATGAGGTTTGGCTCGGCGAAAGCCATCAGGGCGGCACGGTCTTGGGGAAGCGCGAACCCCGCTTTGATGGTGGCGTTCACGTCGGCGGTATAGAGCTGAAGGTATTTGGCCCGCGACGGATACAGCTGTGCGAGCCGCGCCGCCGAGAACGGCTTCGTGGACCCGAGCAGTAGGCAGATGGTGGAAGGATTCGGCCCGGGTGCGCCGGACAATGTCGCGACAGGGACGTCGACCGGCGGTGTTCGGACACCGCCGAGCGCGATCCCGTCACTGTTACGATCAATCTGCGGTGTCGGGCCCGGCGTGACGTCGATGCGCGGGGCGGTAACCGGAGCCGTGCCGTTCGTCAGCCACGTTGTCAACGCCCGCAGCGCCGCCTTGGCGACGATGTGCATCGGACCATTGTTGATCGGCACGCCGCAATTGATGTACTTCGCCGAAGCTCCGAGGAGATGGGCGTCGGCGTGAGCGGTGCCGACGACCTCCCAGAGCCGGAAGTGGCTGCTATCGGGTTGGCGGGCCGCGTACGAGTTGAGGATGCTCCCCACGTCGGTTTCCGTCTGGATATCCATGATGGGCGTCTGTTGGTCGGTACGGAAGATCGTCGGCGTACCAGAGATTGCGTTGGCGATGCCCGCATCTTGACCCGGTGCCACCAGCGGCAGGCCAACCGCGCCCCGGCTGTGGATGAAGAACCCATCGAAGACCTGGGTGAGCGGCTGCACGCCGTTGACGTAGGTGACCAGCGCGAATGCCGACTGTGACTCACCCGCCGCGATCAGCCGCTGCGGACGGACCCCTCCCAGGCCGGCGCCAGTGCGGACGGCCCGGGCGACCTGGGTGAAGATGTCGAACGAGTAGCCGTCGCCAGGATGAGTGAGCGAGCCGTAGCGGGCTGGATCGATGGCTTTGAGGCCCTTGCCTGCGTCTTGGGAGCCAGGGACACCCGCGACGCTCACCAGCACGGGACCACCCTCCACACCGATGGCCTGGGCGGAGACTCCGACCCAGGCATCGCCGGCCCGCACGATCTCTTCACTGAGACTGGTCCATTCGGGATCGGCGTCGACGCCGCCGCTGACGTTCAGCCACTCGACCACGACGATACCGCTGAACGCCGAGGCCTTGGCTGGCTCCCGCACCAGGACCCGGGTGCGATACGGCGCGGTCGTGTCGGGCACGAACGTCCACCGCCCGTCCGACGTCAGCGTGCCCACGTCCTTGTAGGAGGTTGCCGTTCCGGCTGCGACGAACTCATGTTGCACGTAGCCGAGCTGTTGCAGATTGGGTGGGGTCGCTTCACCCATGAACACGCCGTTCCCCCCGGCGAGCGCCGATAGCCTGGCCGCCGGCCCCGACGGGATCGGGCGCAGGGCCGCGGTGGAGGTCGTGCTCGAGGTGCTGCCACTGGTGCAGCCGGCCAGACCCAGCAGCGCCAGACAGGTCAGCGTGGTTGCGACCCGCAACGGCAACCGCAAGATCCCGGTGCCTTGTTCGGACGTCCTCATCTGCATCCCTCCCCTGCCGCGACCAAGCCTAGGACAACCACCTGGGCCGGACACGTGTGCCGGTCGTCTCTGATGGAGTGCGAGGCCGGCGTCATCGACCGTTGAACACCGCGGCGCGCCTCTCCAGGAAGGCCTGGGCACCTTCGCGGGCGTCGTCACTCTGGAAGATGTGGCGGCTCTCCTCGCCGGTGGCCAGGCCGGCCTTCGGCCCCAAGCTGACGGCATCGCGCATCAACCGCTTGGTCAACTGCACCCCGAGCGGCCCGTTGGCCGCCACTTCGGCGGCCAACTCCTTGGCCGCGGTCAGCAGCTCCGCCGCCGGCACCACCTGGTTGACCAACCCCACGGCCGCCGCCCGTTCCGCCTCGATCAGCCGACCCGTGAGTCCCATCTCGAGCGCCAGCGCCTGCGGGATCCGCAGCGAGAGCAGGGTGCCTCCACCGGCGGCGTAGAGCCCGCGCTTGACCTCGGGGAGTCCGAAGCGGGCGTGCTCGGCCGCCACGACCAGATCACACGCCATCATGATCTCGAGGCCACCACCCACCGCCGCACCGTTGACGGCCGCCACCAGCGGTTTCGGATAGGAACCGCTCATGAAGCTGGCGAACACCTCCGCGCCGGGTCGCGATTCTGCGGCCGTCGAATTTTCGTTCCGGTCGCCGAGGGTTCTGAGGTCCATGCCGGCACAGAAGACCCGTTCGCCGGCGCCGGTGACGACCACCGCTCGGACCGAGTCGTCTTCGAGGATCTCCTGCAGCACGATCCCCAGCTCGGCCATCAGCGGCGGGTTGAGGGAGTTGGCCGCCTCCGGGCGGTTGAGCGTCAGTACCTCGATCTGCTGGATTCGCTCCCTGAGAACGAGCATGTGACTCCCCCCTGAACTAGCGGCCGAGCGGGGTGGTCGACGCCAACTCCGCCGCCGCCGCCATGCTGTCAAGGACCACGTTCCCGAAGGCAGCCATGGTCGGGTTGTCGGCCTCTCCCGACACCACCCGGGCATACCCCGCCTCGAGCACGATGGCCAGCTTGAACCGGGCCAGGATCACGTAGTAGTCGATCTCCTCCACGCTGCGCCCGCTGACGGTGGCGTAATGGTCGAGCATCTGGGCCCGGGTGGGCATGCCCGTGCAGTCGACATATCCCTTGGTCCGGTCCTCGCCCGGATCCGACCATCCGTTCATCACCCAGGCCAGGTCGAGCAGCGGGTCTCCCACCGTCGACATCTCCCAGTCCACCATGGCCGCCAGCCGCGCTGGGGCGCCGTGACTGAACATCACGTTGGCGAACTGGTAGTCGCCGTGGATGATGCCCGGTTCCCAGTGGGTGGGTTTGTGGTTGCGAAGCCAATCGGCGGCCACCTCGAGGCCGGGGATGTCGCGAAATTTGACCGCGTCCAGGTGGGACATCCAGCGGTCCACCTGGCGGTCGTGGAACCCCTCGGGCGTGCCGAATCCCTCGAGGCCCTGGGCCATCCAGTCCACCCGGGCGAGACGGGCGATGCCGTCGACCAGCTGGATGGCCAGGCCGTAGCGCGCATCCAGGTCGGTGTCGAAGGGCTCGGGCCAGCCGTCCATGTTCATCGGGGACCAGCCGTCCACCCGACTCATCAGGTAGAAGGACGATCCCATCACCTCGTCGTCGTCACAGGCGGCATAGGCCTCGGGATGGGGCACGTCGGTGCCGTTGAGGGCGTGGAGGACCCGGTACTCGCGCATCATGGTCTTGTTCCGCCCCTTGGGCACCACCCGGGGCGGTCGGCGCAGCACGGCTCGGAAGTCGCCCCGCCGGATCTCAAAGATCTCATTGGATGCTCCGCCGCTGATGAACGTCGAGGTCACCGGTTCCCCTTTTCCCGGGAGATCCTGAGTGTCCATCCACGCGCCCAGGCGCGCCTCGTTCACCAGGCCGGCGGTTCGGGCGGCGATGGCGGCTTCCTCTTCTGGGGTTGGCTTCGCCACGGTCTCAGGCTCCTTTGGGGTAGCGGGGGGATGGTGGGTTGCCCGAGAGTGCGGGCGGCCGCAGAGCTCGGCTCATCGGGCCGGTGCCGGGTCATCGGGATACGGCTCGACGAAGGCGGTCTCGGTGACTGCCACCAGGCCGTCATACAGCTCAGTGGGGGGCGCATGGGTAGCCGGGTAGCGTACCCGCGAGGCCATGATGCCCTCGCGATGGCGAAGGGCGAACATGCTCTCTCGCCGGCCCGAGTAGGTCACCGGTTGGCGCACCATCCAGACGATGCCTTCGGCGGCCACCTCCGAGGGTTCCCAATTCGAATGGTCGGCGCCGGGGGCATTGGCCACGAAGCCCTCGGAGGCCACCGCCATGTCGATGCGGAAGCAGTTGACGGCGATGCCATCGCCGGCCAGTTGGGAGGCGGCGTCGACGGTCAACCGTTCGAGAGCCACCTTGGACATGCCGTAGGCCATCAGCGACGGGTGGGGGTAGAGGGCGGCCACCGAGGAGATGTTGACGATCGAGCCCCCGCCCGCGGAGCGCATGGCCGGCACCGCTTGGCGGATGGCGATCATCGGGGCCCGCATGTTCACCTGCATCACCAGGTCGAACCGGCGCAGCGGGATGTCCAGGTCGCCGATGAAGGTGATGGCGGCGTTGTTGATCAAGATGTCCAGCCGGCCGAAGTGGTCGAGCGTGGTGGTCACCATGGCCTCCACCTCGGTGTCGACGGCCAGATTGGTCGGGACCGCCAGCCCCTGCCTTCCGGCGGCCTCGACCCGGGTCACCGTCTCGTCGATGGTCCCCGACGTGCGCTGGGGCTGGTCGCGGGTGGACCGGGCGGCGCAGGCCACATGGCAGCCGGCCTCGGCCAACGCCACCGCGGTGGCGGCCCCGACGCCCCGGCTGGCTCCGGTGACCAGGGCCACCTTCCCATTGAGATCGTCCATGCCCTGCCTCCCACCGCCCGGGCCGGCTTGTCCAGCGCCGGGTGCAAACAGTATGTATGTTAGATACACGATGAATCAAGCGCCCCCGGACCGGCTCTCCGAGGCCGGCGACCCCCCGTCCCTCCGGGCTGCCCACGTCCGTGACACCCGGCGGGCACTTCTCGATACCGCCCGGCAGGTGTTTGCCGACAACGGGTTCCAGGCCACCCGGACCGAGGAGATCGTCCAGCGGGCGGGTTTGACCCGGGGAGCGCTGTATCACCACTTCCGTGACAAGGAGGATCTGTTCCGCGCCGTCCATGAGGAGATCGTCGGCGAGGTGACCCAGCTACTGAGGCGGCGCTCTGGCGACAGTCGCGCCAGCGCTTGGGACCTGTTTCGGGCCAACAGCGAGATCTACCTCGATGCGGCCTCCACCAATCGTGCCTACCGGCAGATCGTCCTCATCGACGGGCCGGCGGTGATGGGTTGGAATGCGGTGTCCGAACGGCGGGATGGACCCACCCACCGGATCTTCCAATACCTGCAGGACGCCATGGATGAAGGCGTCCTCGAGCCACAACCGGTCGAGCCGCTCGGCCACCTGCTGTCTGCCCTTGGGGTAGCTGCCGCCATGTACGTCGCCCACGCCGACGACCCTGAAGCCGCCCGCCGGGAGATCACCCGGTGCTACGAGCAGTTCCTCGCCGGCCTCGGGGTGGCCGACCTGCCACCGGTGGGGGCAACCGACGAGAAGGAGCCGGCCCACCCGGAGGCGTCGCCGGGCTAGCTCGCCGCATCCGACCACACCCACCGCCCTCGGGCGACCGCACCATCAGAAGGGAAGACAATGGCCTGGGATTTCTCCACCGAACCGGAGTTCCAAGAGAAGCTGGACTGGGCGCGCCAGTTCGTCAGCGACAAGGTCGAGCCCCTCGACCTCCTCTACCCCCACAAGCAGTTCCACCCGTTGGACGACGAGCTGCGGCCCATCGTCGATCCGATGAAGCAGGCGGTCCGGGATCACGACCTGTGGGGCGCGCACCTGGGCCCGGAACTGGGGGGCAAGGGCTACGGCCAGGTCAAACTGGCCCTGCTCAACGAGATCCTCGGGGTGTCCCAGTGGGCCCCGATCGTGTTCGGGACCCAGGCGCCCGACACCGGCAACGCCGAGATCATCGCCCACTACGGGACCGAGGAGCAGAAGAAGGAGTATCTCCTGCCCCTACTCAACGGCGAGGTCTTCTCCTGCTACTCGATGACCGAGCCCCAGGCCGGCTCGGACCCCCAGCAGTTCACCACCACCGCGGTGCAGGACGGTGACGAGTGGGTCATCAACGGGTGGAAGTTCTTCTCGTCCAACGCCCGGACCGCCGCCTTCCTCATCGTCATGGCCATTACCGATCCCGACGTCAGCGTCTACCAGGGCGCGTCGATGTTCCTGGTCCCGACCGACACCCCCGGAGTCATCATGAGCCGGCATGTGGGACTGGCCGGCGAGTCCGAAGACGAGGGGATGCACGCCCTCATCCACTACGACAACGTCCGGGTCCCGGCCGACAATCTGCTGGGGGGAGCGGGGCAGGCCTTCGCCATCGCTCAGACCCGGCTCGGCGGCGGTCGGGTGCACCACGCCATGCGGACGGTGGCCGTCTGCCAGCGGGCCCTCGATCTGCTCTGCGAGCGGGTATTGAGCCGCGAGACCCAGGGAAGCCTGCTGGCCCGGAAGCAGTTCATCCAGGGGGACATCGCTGACTCCTACGCCGAACTCCAGCAGTTCCGGCTCCTGGTGCTGTACACCGCCTGGGAGATCGACCAGGTCAAGGACTACCGGCGCACCCGCAAGAACATCGCCGCCATCAAAGCGCTCACCCCCAAGGTCGTCCACGACGCGGTGTGGCGGTCCATGCATGCCCATGGGGCGCTGGGCGTCTCCAATGAGATGCCGTTCGGGGGCATGTGGATGATGGCGCCGGTCATGAGCGTGGTTGACGGTCCCACCGAAGTCCACAAGGTGACGGTGGCCCGCGAGGTTCTGAAGGACTACCAACCGTCACCGGGTCTGTGGCCCACCGCCCATCTCCCCGCCCAGCGGGAGGCGGCACGGGAGAAGCTGGCCGCCCACCTCGAGCACGTCGTCGGCAACTCGTAGTCTCCAACGATGCGAGCCGCACGCTGTCTCGCCTACGGGCCCCCGTCGACTGTCGAGGTCGTCGACATCCCCGATCCGGTGCCGTCGGAGGGACAGGTGGTGGTGGACGTGGCCGCCGCCGCCGTCAACTTTCCCGACGTCCTGGTGGTGGCGGATAAATACCAGATCAGCATCCCGGTGCCCTTCACGGTGGGCAGCGAGTTCGCCGGCACCGTCCGGTCGGTCGGGAACCGGGTTGACGGTCTGTCGGTGGGGGACCGGGTCGTGGGCTCGGCGCTGTTCGGGGCGTTCGCCGAACAGATCGCCGTGGCGGCCGCCTCGCTCCAGACCGTCGACCCCGAGGTCGACCTGACCACCGCGGCGGCCTCCGGTGTTGCCCATTGCACCGCCTACCACGCTCTCCGAAGTGTCGCCGGCGTCCTCCCGGGGGAGTGGGTTGTCGTGCTGGGAGCCGCCGGCGGGGTCGGCCTCGCCGCCGTCGAGCTGGGCGCCGCCCTCGGAGCCCGGGTGGTGGCCGCGGCCTCCTCCGCCGAGAAGCTCGCCCTCTGCCGCCAACGCGGGGCCGAGGCGGGGGTGAACTACGCGAACGAGGACCTCAAAGTGCGGATCAAGGAGATCACCGGGGGCGGCGCCCAGGTGGTGATCGACCCGGTGGGTGGGTCGGCGGCCGAACAGGCGCTTCGGGCCCTCGGCTGGGGTGGTCGGTTCATCACCGTGGGGTTTGCGTCGGGGGAGATCCCCCGCATCCCTCTCAACCTGGTGCTGCTCAAGGGCGTGTGGGTCACCGGGTTCACCATGGAGGGCTTCGCTCGCCACCAGGCCGCGGACCGGGAGCGGGATCTGGCCGAGCTGGCCGAGCTGACCCGATCGGGCCGGGCGGTTCCCTATATATCCGCGACCTATCCCTTGGACCAGGTGGGTCGGGCCCTGTCCGACCTGAGCGAGCGCCGGGCCACCGGCAAGGTGCTGGTGGAGCCCAACCGGTGAAGGCCACGTCCTCGTTGGGAAGATCTCCGAGGCCGACGTCGGTAAGGCCATTCCGATAAGCTGCCAAGGTCGTTCTGATTCAGGAGGAATCGGCCTGGTCGCGGCCTGCCGAGAAAAAGAAGGAGTGCGTTTCCCATGCCGTCACGAAAGCTCGATTTTCCGGTGTTCGACGCCGACAACCACATGTACGAGACGACGGACGCCTTCACCAAGTACCTTCCGTCCGAGTACGCCGGGCTGATCAAGTACGTCCAGGTCGACGGCCGGACCAAGATCGCGGTGAACGGCGTGATCAGCGAGTACATACCGAACCCCACCTTCGCCCGGGTGGCGGCGCCCGGCGCCCAGGAGGAGTACTTCAAGATCGGGAACCCGGAAGGCAAGACCCGGCGGGAGACACTGGGCCGAGCCATCGACGCCCTGCCGGGTTTCTCCGATCCCGAGCCACGTCTGGAGCTCATGGACGAGTTGGGTTTGGACCGGGCCCTCATCTGGCCCACCCTGGCCAGCCTGCTCGAGGAGCGCATCCGTGACAACCCGCCGGCCGTCCATGCGGTGGTGCACGCCCTCAACGAGTGGATGCACGAGCACTGGACCTTCAACTACGAGAACCGGATGTTCCCGTCCCCGGTGGTCCACCTGGGCATCGTGGACCGGGCCATCGAGGAGCTGGACTGGTTGGTCGACCGGGGCGCCCGCATCATCCTCATCCGCCCCGCGCCCGCCTGGGGTCTCCTGGGCCCGCGGTCGCCGGCCCTGCCCGAGTTCGATCCGTTCTGGAAACGGGTGGCCGAGGCCGGAGTGGTGGTCGGGATGCACGCGTCCGACAGCGGCTACCAGCGGTACGCCAATGAGTGGGAAGGCACCACCCACGGCGAGATGACCCCGTTCCAGGGCGACTCGGGCTTCCGGGCCATCACCGGGCACCAGGGTCGGCCGATCATCGACACGGTGGCCTCCCTGGTCGGCCACGGGCTGTGCTCGCGGTTCCCGAGCCTCACGTTCATTCCGGTCGAGAACGGGAGCAATTGGGTTCGCCCGATGCTCGCCGACATGGAACATGCCTGGATCCACTCTCCCAACTCGTTCGACGAGAACCCGGTCGAAGTGTTGAAGCGGAACATCTACGTGCATCCCTTCCACGAGGAAGACCCCAAGGGACTGATCGACATCCTGGGCGCGGATCGGGTGCTGTTCGGGTCGGACTATCCGCACCCCGAAGGCATGTCCGACCCCATCACCTTCGTCGACGAGCTCGAGGGGTTGCCGGATGAGGTCGTCCGAAAGGTGATGGGTGGCAACCTGACCCGCTTGATGGGTTTGGAGGAGGCGGCCTGAACCACGGTGGCGCGATCGGTCCGGGTCGCCGGGGACCTTGGCCCGCCGGGCATTGTGCAACAGTGTCTTCAGGCGAGCATCGTGCCCCGCCAAAGGTCGGCGGTGTACCGATCCGAACTCGCGGTCCGCGGCGGATAACGATGGAGGAGGTGGCCAGATGGACCTCAATCCTTCCGAGGAACAGCAGCTGCTGATCGAGGCATTCGCCGCGCTCTACGCCAAGGAATCCTCGTCCGAACAGGTCCGAGCCGCCGAGCCGTAGGGGCACGACCCTGACCTCTGGCGACGACTCCGGGAGAACGGTGCCCTCGAGATGGCCGTCGACGAGCAGGCCGGAGGCTCGGGAGCATCGCTGCTGGACCTGGCCCTGGTGGCCGAGCAGCACGGTCGATTTCTCGGATCGGCTCCTCTGTTGGAAGCGCAGGTGACGACCCGGCTCTTGGCCCGGATGGAGGGCTCGGAGGCGACGTCGGCCCTGGTCGCGGCCCTCGCCGGCGATCGCCTGACCACCTTGGCCCTCCACCCTCCGCGGAACGGCGTGCTGACCATGGTGCCGTCCGGATCGGTGGCCGACACGGTGGTCTATCTCGACGGGAATCGGCTTCGGTCGCGGGAGATCATGGAGCCGAACCCGGTGGCCAATCTCGGTTCGCTCCCGGTGGCCGACATCGAGGTCAGCACCGACGACCGGCTGCTCGGATCCGGACCCGAAGTCGGCAGGCTGTTCGAACTGGCGCGGGACGAATGGCTGGTGCTGATGGCCAACGCCCTCGCCGGCCTCGCCACCCGTTCGCTCGAGCTCGGCGTGGCGTACGTGAAGGAACGGCATGCCTTCGGGGTGCCCATCGGCTCCTTCCAGGCCATCGCCCATGGCCTGGCCGATGCCGCCACCCGTGTCGACGGCGGCGGCCTGCTGGCTCGGGAAGCGGCATGGGCCGCGACGGAGGAGCCGGGTCGGGCTTCCGAGTTGGCCTCGCTGGCCTGTGCGTTCAACGCTGAGGCGGCCCGGGAGGCGAGCTACCGGAGCCTCCACTATCACGGTGGGTACGGGTTCATGCTCGAGTACGACATCCAGCTCTACTTCCGGCGGGCCAAGGCCTGGCCCGCAGTCTTTGCCGAACCCGCCACCCTCTACGCCCGGGCCGAGGGTCACCGACTCTCTGCCCGCGAGGACCGGTCGCCGCCCGTCCATCCGACCCGGCGAGCCTCGACCATGGATTTTCGACTCGGCGACGGCAGCGAGGCGTTCCGGCAGGAGGCCCGGTCGTTTCTGGACGAGGTGCTGACCGACGACGTGCGGGACCAGATGCACCGGACCGGGGTGCATCACAATTGGGACTTCCACCGCCACCTGGTCGAGCGCGGGCTCCTGGCCCCGGGATGGCCCGAGGAGTTCGGCGGCCAGGGTCGGGACCCCCTCGAGATGCTGGCCTTCATGGAGGAGTTCCACCGGGCCGGGGCACCGACCTACGCGGTCGGCACCACCCTGATGGTGGCCAACATCATCCGCCACCTCGGCACCGACGAGCAGAAGCAGCTGATCCTGCCGGCGGCGCTGGGTGGGGACATCATCATCGTGCTCGGGTTCACCGAGCCGGAGTCGGGCTCCGATGTCGCCGCCGCCCAGACCCGGGCGGTCCGGGACGGCGACCAGTGGGTGATCAACGGGCAGAAGATGTTCACCACCAACGCCCAGGAAGCCGACTACGTCTTCATGCTGACCCGGACCAATCCCGACGTCCCCAAGCACCAGGGCCTGACCACCTTCTTGGTGCCCCTGCGGCAGCCCGGCGTAGAGATCCAGCCGGTGTACACCCTGTCGGGCGAGCGGACCAATCTCACCTTCTATTCCGATGTCCGGGTCGATGACAGGCTGCGGATCGGGGAGGTGGACGGGGGGTGGGACGTAATGCAGGTGAGTCTGACCTTCGAACGAGCCGGCGACCAGGGAGGCGAGTCGATCGGCCTGCAGGCGGCCATGGAGGCGTGGGCGGGGAGCACGGTTGACGATGACGGTCGCCTCCGGGCCGAGGATCCCGATGTCCGGGCCCGACTGGGCCGGGCCGCGGCCGAAAACGAGGTCACCACACTCCTTTGCCGCCGATGTGCCTGGATCCATGTGTCCGGCGGACTGCCGGGGGTCGAGGGGTCGATGAGCAAGCTCTTCGCCTCCGAGGCGCTGACCCGGCAGTCGGCCGACTTCGTCGACCTGCTGGGACCGGACGGGATCCGGAGCCAGGGTGATCCAACGGCTCCGGCCGGGGGGCAGCCGACTACGACTTCCGTTTCGCGCTGGGCACCACCACCTACGGGGGGACCAGCGAGGTCCAGCGCAACATCATCGCCCAACGGGGCCTGGGACTGCCCCGGTCACGGTGAAGTTGGTCTGATGGCCGGCGCCGTCGGGAGGAGATGCTGATGTCGACCTACGTCCTGGTCCACGGCGGCGGACACGGGGGGTGGTGCTATCAGCCACTCGCCCGCCTCCTTCGGTCGGCCGGGCACGAGGTGTACGCACCGACGCTCACCGGCCTCGGTGAGCGTGCCCATCTCCTCAGTCCGGATGTGGATCTCGACATGCACATACGCGACGTGGTGGCGGTGCTGCAGTTCGAGGACGTCCATGATGTGATCCTGGTGGGTCACAGCTACGGCGGCATGGTGATCACCGGAGTGGCCGATCGTGCGCCCGACCGGATCGGCCGATTGGTCTATCTCGACGCCGCCACCCCGGTGGACGGTCAGTCCCTGGTCGATGTGGCCGGTCCGGTGATCGAGATGGTCCGCCCCGCCGGTCAGATGGTGGACGGCGTCGAACTCGTCCTTCTCCCCAGCCCGGAGGCCGGCGCCTTCTACGGGGTCACCGATCCCGACGACCTCACCTGGATGACTGACCGGCTGACCGGTCATCCCTGGAGGTGTTTCGAACAGAAGCTCGAACTCCACAATCAGGCGGCTCTCTGGTCGATCCCGCAGTACCACATCGTCTGTTCGTCGACCCTCGCGACCCGGACGCCGAACAGATGGCGAAGGCCAGCGCCGGGGGCCGTCTGTGGGACATCGACACCGGTCACGACCTCATGATCACCGAGCCGGACCGGGTGGCGGCCGCGCTCATCGAAGTGGGGAACGGCTGAGTGGCGCCTCACCCGACAGCTACACCGGCGTGAACTCGAGGTGGAGCCGGTCGTGCCCCCGGAGCATCCAGGTGGGCGTGTAGTCCCAGTGACGGGCACCGGCGGGGCCGTGATGCGATTCGGAGATGCGAATGTCCGCCATGCGGTCGAGCAGGCGTTGGAGGGAGACGTTGGACTCGGCCCGGGCCAGCGGGGCACCCGCGCGAGGTATGGATCCCGTGGCCAAAGGCGATGTGCTGGCGGGCGTTCTCCCGGTCGAGACGTAGCTCGTCGGGGTGCTCGAACTCACGGGGGTCTCGGTTGGCAGCGGCGGGCAGGACCATGACCGTGCTCCCCGCCGGGATCTGGTTGGCCCGTACCGTGGTCGGTGTTCTCGACAGACGGAAGGTGCCGTTGATGGGAGGCTCCAGGCGCAGGGTCTCCTCGATGAAGGCGGGAATCAGGCTGCGGTCGTCGCGGAGCTGCTGTTGGAGTTCGGGGCGCTCGCCCATCGTTTGCAGGGCCGTACCCAGCAGCCTGGCGGTGGTCTCCTGACCGGCGGCAAACAGGTTGGAGGCGATCTTCATGACGTCCTCCACCGGTGGCAGGGTGCCGTCGGGAAAGGTGGCGGTGGCCAGTCCGGTCATGACGTCATTTCGTGGTCGGCGGCGCCGATCCTCGATGTAAGCGGTGAACTGGGTGTAGAGGTATTCCAGCGGGCTGTGCGTCATCTCCAGGTGCTCGTGGTGCACGAGCTTCTCGAGGAACTCCTCGTGGTCCTCTTCGGGCACGCCGAGGAGATCGGCGATCACCAGCAGGGTATAGGGCCTGGCGTACTCGCCGACGAACTCACACTCGCCGCGGGCATGGAATCGGTCGATCTGATGGTCGGCCAGCCGCCACAGGGACTCCTCGTTCTCCTTGAGGCGCTTCGGGGTGATCAGACGCATCAGGAGCCCGCGCTGGGCGGTGTGCTTGGGGGGGTCGAAGGTGGGAAGTTGGTCGCCGAAGGGAAGCTCGTCTCGATAGGTCTCGATGATCTCGGTGACGTCGTCACCCTCGAGGGGGACGGGGAACTTGGCGAAGGGCCCGATGGCCGAGTTGCAGTTCGAGAAGGTCGCCTGGTCGTGGTAGATCTCGACGGCTTCGTCGTATCCCGTCACCATGAACACGTCGTGATGAGGCTCCTTCATGACCGGGCACTGGGCCCGCAGGTGCTCGAAGTAAGGGTACGGGTTGTCAGTGAGCTCCTTGGTGCGGAAAAAGTCGATGGAATCGAACTGCTCGTCGCTCAACGATGCTCCCGAGTGGTCGCGGGCCGGCGCCCTGATCGGATGGGTATGAAGACCGGGTCGGGGCGTCGCGGGTCGGTCGCCCGGGGTAGGTTCGGTGGCCGCACCGGACTCGGAGAGGACGGCGGACACCGAGGAACCGGGGTCACTACTCGGAACCGGACATCAGTCGAAAGGAATCCGCTGAACATGGCCCAGGAACTCGCGGGGAAGGTTGCCATTGTCACCGGGGGTGCGAGCGGGATCGGCCGGGCAACCGCTGAGCTCTTCGCCGCCGAAGGGGCCAAGGTCGTCATCGCCGACGTCGCGGTGGAGGAAGGCCAGGCGCTGGCGGCCGGACTCGGCGATGCCGTGGCCTTCCGGCGCACCGATGTGTCCGATGCCGACGAGGTCCAGGCGCTGGTCGACTTCGCAGTGGACACCTTCGGCGGGCTGCACGTCATGTTCAACAACGCCGGCATCTCCAGCTCGTTCCGCCGTTTCCTGCGCGACGATCTCCGGGACTTCGACCGGGTGATGGCGGTGAACCTGTTCGGCGTGATCATCGGGAGTCAGCGTGCCGGCCGGCACATGGCCGAGCACGGTGGCGGCTCGATCATCAACACCTCGTCGATCGGCGGCCTCACCGGCGGCGGTCCCCCGATCGCCTACCGGACCTCCAAGGCGGCGATCGTCCAGTTCAGCCGCATGGTCGCCACCGACCTGGCCGAGTACGGGGTCCGGGTGAACTGCATCGCCCCCGGCCACATCCCCACCGGCATCACCAATTACGACCTGGGACCCACCATCGAGCTCGACCAGCCCCTGCCGCGTCAAGGGTCGCCGCACGACGTGGCCGAGGCCGTGCTCTTCCTGGCCGGTGACCGATCGGCGCAGATCACCGGGATCGTGGTCCCGGTGGACGGGGGCACGGTGGCCGGCCGACCGGTCCGCCAGGCCAGGATGGGTCAAGCGTCGCGGACGGACGACGCCGGTTGACCGCGGTGGGCTCCTGACGCCGGCCGGTCTCACTTCGGCCCCCGACCCTCGCGGACGGCCTGCTCGACCAGCTCGATGACCCAGGAGATTCCCTCGACCGCCCGCTGGTGATCGATCTCCCAGTCGACGACCAGACGCTCGTAGGATGCCACGCTCCAGAGCACGTCGAACATGGCGGCGGCGATCACCTGATCGGCTTCGGGCCACCCTTCGGCCTGACCTACCACCGCGCCGAGCAGCGCCTCACGCTGACGCTGGGCCGCATCGACGAGCGTCGGATCGAGAGTCGCCCGTGGATCCCTCGGGTACGAGGACACATGTCCGAAGATCTGCGCGGCGACCTTGGCAATGTCCTGGAGCTGCATGCCGGCCAGGTTGATGCCCGCCTCCTGCTCATGTCGGTGCATGACCGCGTCGCGCAGTCCGCGCTCATTCCCGAAGTAGCGGTAGACGGTCCGCTCGTTGACACCGGCGCGCTCGGCGACGGCCCGGACCGTCAATTTCTTGAAGTCCCGGACGGACGTATGGTGGAGGAGCTCGGAGCCGGCGTCAACGATCCGCTCCCGGGTCTCCGCGGCCCGTTCGCGGCGCAGGGTCCCGTCGTAGGATCGGGCAGTCGGTACCACCTGATCGGGCTCGGGCTTCTTCGGGGAGGTCATGGCGCTCATTCTGCTAGGCCAACTTCGCCGACCAACCTCCGTCGACCGGGATGACGGCACCGGTGACGAACGAGGCCCGATCAGAGGCCAGAAATGCGCCCACCTCCGCCACTTCGTGGGGTAGACCGGCGCGGTTGAGGGCGGCCTTCGAGGCGATGTCCGGAATGAAATCCTCAGCTCCGGCCGCCATGATCTCGGTGAGAATGAATCCGGGGCAGATGGTGTTCACCCGTATCCCCTGGGTGCCGTACTCGATGGCCGCCGACTTGCTGGCGCCGATGATCCCGTGCTTGGCCGCCTGGTAGACACTGGTGAAGGCGGAGCCGTTGAGGCCACCGACCGAGGACCAGTTGATGATCGAGCCACCGCCGGTCGGGAGCATGGTGCGGATGCCGTGCTTCATCCCCAGCATCACCCCCCGCAGATCGACGTCCATCAACCGGTCGTAGAATTCCATCGTCAGGTCGGCGAGCGCGCAGCCGTCGGCGATGCCGGCCACGTTGAGAACCGCGTCCACCCGGCCGAACTCCTCGACGGCGACGGCCATCATCGCCTCGACGTCGGCCTCCCTGGAGACGTCGCAGTGCACGGGGAGAACGCCCTCACCCACCTCGGCCGCGGTGTCCTGTTCGGCGCCGCTGATGTCGCCGGCGACCACCTTGGCCCCCTCCCGGATGAAGACCCTGACCGATGCCTTGGCCATCCCCGAGCCCGCGCCGGTGATGACGGCCACCTTGCCGTCCAGCAGTCCCATCACGGGCCTCCGCTCTCACCGGCTCGGTCGGTCCCGGTGCTCATGAGGTGAAGACCGGAAGCGTCTCCCAACCCCGCACGGTTGAGGTCGGCGCGAGCCTGGCCCGGTCGGTATCGACCTCCCAGGTGGGGAACCGGTTGAGCACTTCGTCGAGGGCCACCCGGCCTTCGAGGCGGGCCAACGCCGCGCCCAGACAGAGATGGATTCCGTACCCGAAGGTGAGGGGCTTTCCCTGGCTCCGGTGGATGTCGAAGGTGTCACCGTCCGGGAAGCGACGGTCATCATGGTTGGCCGATGCGGGAAGGAGCATCAAGATGCTGCCTTCCGGCACCGTCTGGCCATGGAGCTCGACATCCTGGGTGACGAACCGGGCCGTGTGCGGCGCGGGTGTCTCGAAGCGCAGGAGCTCTTCGATGGCGTTGGGGATGAGCGATCGGTCTTCGAACAGCTCCCGTCGCTGGTCGGGATGATCGGCCAGCACTTTGCCGGTCCAGCCGATCAGCCGGCCGGTGGTCTCGTTGCCGGCGCCGGTGATGACGCTGATGTAGGTGAGCAGCTCATCACGGGTCAATCGGCGGACGGTCCCGGTTTCATCCTCGAACTCCGCCTGGAGGAGCTCGGTCATGATGTCATCCGAGGGATGGTCCGCCCGCCAGTCGATGTACTCGGCGAACATGTCGGTAGGGACGAAGTTCTCCGAGACCTCCATCGGCTGGCCGGCCTCGGTGCGGAGGTTGGCGTCGACCTTGTTCCGGACGGATTCCTGGTCCTGCTCGGGGATGCCGAGCAGCATGCCGATGACCCGCATCGGCATCTGGGCACCGAGATCGGCGATGAAGTCGAACTCCTTGGCCCCGGCCAACGGGTCAAGGCTGCGGGCGCAGAATTCCCGGATCTGTGGTTCGAGCGCCGCCACCCGGTTCGGTGAGAACACCCGGGACATCAGTCGCCGGTGGATGGTATGGACGGGTGGGTCCTCGAAGATGAGCACTCCGGAGGGCATCTCGATGTTGGCCCTGATCAGCTCGATGATGCCGCCGCGTCCGGAGATGAAGGTCTTCGGATCGAGATAGCCCGCCTCGACATCGGCGAATCGGCTCAGTGCGTAGAAATCGTGCGGCTCGTTGTAGTAGAGGGGAGCCTCTTCTCGCAGCCGGCGGAAGACCGGGTAGGGGTCGGCGTCGATGCCGACGTCATACGGGTCGAAGTACACCTCTGTCGTGTTCCGGATGGTCACCCCGAACCTCCCCTTGCTTTCATGTCGTACTGTGACACTAAGCTGTGGCATGGTCAAGCGCGGTGCGCGCCTGTCGGCCGGCGATTGCCCGAGGGATGGGGGACGATGAAGACGCATGCAGCGGTGCTGTGGGGCCGGGAACAGGACTGGCGGATCGAGGAGATCGAGCTCGATCCCCCCAGCCGCCATGAGGTGTTGGTCAAATGGGCGGCCGCCGGCCTGTGTCACTCCGACGAGCATCTCCGCTCGAGCGACATGGGCTCCGAGGCAGGCACTGGCCGACCGGTGAGGGCCGGACTCTTCCCCATGGTGGGGGGCCACGAAGGGGGCGGTGTCGTGATGGAGGTGGGCCCCGACGTCACCAGCCTCCAAGCCGGTGATCACGTCGCGGCCAGCTTCTTTCCCATCTGCGGACGCTGTCGGATGTGCATCACCGGTCACTCCAACCTGTGCGATCTCGGCGCGGCCACCTTCGCCCCCGGTCAGATCTCGGATGGCACGGTTCGGTACCACCTCGACGGCCAACCGCTCAATGTCATGTCCAAGCTGGGCACCTTCGCGGAGCACGGGGTATCGCACGAGGCATCGCTGGTGGCGGTCGATCCCGACCTGCCCCTGGGTGCGGTGGCCCTGGTGTCCTGCGGGGTGACGACCGGCTGGGGTTCGGCGGTGTACCGGGCCGAAGTCATACCCGGTGACACCGTGGTGGTCGTTGGCGTCGGGGGGGTCGGCATCAACGCCGTGCAGGGCGCCAGCATGGTCGGGGCCAAGAACATCGTCGCGGTGGATCCGGTGGTGTTCAAGCAGAAGGCGGCGCTCGACTTCGGTGCCACTCATACCGCCGGGTCCATGGAGGAGGCCATGCCCATGGTCACCGAGTTGACCCGAGGTCAGATGGCCGACGCGGTGATCATGGTCCCCGGCGTGATGTACGGGGACCTCATGGCCGGTGCGCTGTCTCTGACCCGCAAGGGCGGCACCTGCGTCATCACCGGGGTCGCCCCCCAGTCACAATTGGAGTCCAGCGTGAACCTCTTTGACCTGGCCATGATGCAGAAGGAGATCAAAGGGGTGATCTTCGGTGCGGCCAACCCGCGCTTCGACATCCCCAACCTTCTGGCCCTGTACAGGTCGGGTCAGCTCAAGTTGGACGAGCTGATCACCAAGACGTACCGACTGGACCAGATCAACGAGGGCTATCGGGACATGCTCGACGGCGTGAACCTCCGAGGCGTGATCACCTTCGAATGAGAGTACGTCCGTGAGCCTCGACATCGATCCGCTCGACCTTGTCGACCCGAAGCGATTCGCACTGGCGTGGCTATCCGCACCATGTGTGGACCCGGCTCCGGGCCGAGGCGCCGGTGGCCTATATCGAGCCACCCGGGTATCCGCCGTTCTGGGCGGTGACCAAGCACGCCGACGTCCAGTACGCGGCTTCGCAGCCCCAGCTCTTCTCGAGCGCGGCAGGGGATCACGCTGGACATGGACCTCAGCGGGATCGAGATGCCGGCGGAGATGATCGTCTATCTCGATCCTCCCCAGCACGGTCCGATGCGGCAGGTGGCCAACAAGAAGTTCCTCCGGAGCGCGTGCGGGCCCGGAGTGAGGAGATCGAACGGATCGCCGCCGATCTCGTCGATCAGGCCTCGTCCGGGGGTGAGATCCGGGAGTGCGACTTCGTCGACACCTTCGCGGCCCCGTTTCCGGTTGCCGTGATCTCCTGGGTGCTGGGCGTGCCGCCCGCCGACTGGGAGCACCATTTCCGCTGGACCAACGAGATCATCGGCAAGGACGATCCCGAGTACCGGCTCCCCGGTGAGAGTCCCGAGCAGACCTCGATGCGGGCCCGGGGCGAGCTGCACCGCTACTTCAAGCAGATGGTGGCGCACCGCCGTGAGGATCCGCAGGACGACCTGGTCACCCAGCTGGTGCAGAGCGAGGTCAACGGGGCGCCGTTGACCCAGAAGCAACTGGTCACCTACTGCGAGCTGCTGGTCGAAGCGGGCAACCAGACGACCCGTGACGCGATTGCCGGCGGCATGCAGGCCTTCTGCGAGTTCCCCGACCAATGGGAGAAGCTGCGGGCCCACCCCGAGCTCCTGCCCGAAGCGGTCGAGGAGATCCTTCGATGGGTCACGCCGATCAGCTACTTCTCCCGGACCGCCACCCAGGACTGCGAACTGCACGGTCAGCAGATCCGCGCCGGCGACAAGGTGGCGTTGTACTGGGCGTCGGCCAATCGCGACGAGGAGGTGTTCGAGGATCCCTTCGAGTTCCGCATCGACCGCCAACCGAGCCAGCCCGTCGTCTTCGGCTTCGGTCCCCACCTGTGCATGGGCGCCCACGTAGCCCGGGCCGAGCTGATGGCCATGTTCGGCCTCCTGATCGCTCGCCTGGAGTGGTTCGAGCAGTCGGGTCCGCTGGAGCGCCTGAACTCGTCGGTCAACGGAGCCATCAAGCACCTGCCGATCCGGTACCGCCTGACTTAGGCGTTGGCGTTCGTCACCGCAGAAGTGTTCGCGGCGACAACCGTGGATCCGAATCGGAAAGGGAAGGAGCAACGAAGATGGACGAGACCAGCATCTACTCCTGCGACGACCACCTGGACCTGCGCGCCGTGCCGCCGGAACTCTGGCAGTCCCGGCTGCCCAAGGACCTGGTCGAGCGGGGCCCGCGGGTGGTCACCGGCGAGGGCGATCCCAGTGTGGGTCTGCAACGACCGCGTCCTGGGCCGCAGCGGGATTGCCCCATGGCGACAAGCTCCAGGTCCTCAGCGCCATCAGCCGGGCCGGCCTCGAGGACGACGGCTTCCGGGTCAGCGACCCGAAGCTGCGGCTGGAGGACATGGACCTCGACGGGGTGTGGGCCTCGGTCATCTACGGCCCGATCCCGCTGACCCTCTCGATCCCGGAGCCGGAGCTGCAGACCGCCTGCTACGCGGCGTGGAACGACTGGGCCATCGAGGAGTTCAACGCCTTCGCACCCGATCGACTCTGTGCGCCTTCCGTTCCTGCCCAGCCATTCGCCCGAAGCGGCGGTCGCCGAGCTCGAACGGGTCGCAGGCCTCGGCCACCGGGGTGCGATCATCGACGTGTTCGAGTTCGACGCCGGCGATCCGGCCTGGGACCGTCTGTGGGCCGCCGCCGAGCACACGGGATTGCCGCTCAGCTTCCACATCAAAGCCGGGGCCTCCCCGAGGCTGAGCTACCAGGTGGGCAAGTGGCAGTCGGCGGCGTTCGCCACCCTCCTTCCTCTCCAGCTCGACGAGGCGCTGGCCATCATGGTCTTCTCCGGTGCCCTCGAGCGGCACCCCGGGCTCACGCTGGTGCTGGCGGAGGCCGGTGTCGGCTGGCTGCCCTACTTCCTGAGCCGGATGGACATGGAGTGGGAGAACCTCCGGGACAAGATCGACTACGCGCCCCGCCTGGCGCCGAGCGAGCTGTTCAAGAGACAGGTCATCGCCACCTTCGAGGAGGAGGCACTGGCCTACCGGTACATCCCGCACCTGGGTGCCGACTCGTGCATGTGGGCGGCGGACTTCCCGCACACCGACAGCACGTTCCCCGAGTCCCGACGTTCCATCGAGGAGACGCTGGGCATGCTCCCGGACGAGGACCGTCGCAAGATCACGGCGCTCAACTGCGCCAAGTTGTACGGATTCGAGTATGTCGCCTGATACGACCGCGCTCGCGGCCCCGGACCTGAATTCCATCAGACTGCATGACCGATCCGGACGACGTGAAGGAGCATAGACATGTCGGCTGACGTGGTAATTCGTGGCGGGACCGTCTTCGACGGGACCGGCGAGCCCGGCCGGGTGGCCGACGTGGCCATCAGCGGAGGCCGGATCGAGGAGATCGGCCCGAAGCTCGACGGAACGGTCGAACTGGATGCATCCGGCTGCGCCGTGGCCCCGGGCTTCATCGACATCCACACCCACTTCGACGCCCAGGTGTTCTGGGACCCCGAGCTCAAGCCGTCCTCCTACCACGGGGTGACGACGGTGGTGGCCGGCAACTGCGGCTTCTCGATCGCCCCGTGCCGCCCCGAGCATCACGACGTGATCGTGCACACGCTCGAGAACGTCGAGGGGATGGATGCCGACTCGCTGTCGGCCGGGATCGCCTGGGAGTTCGAAACGTTTCCGGACTACCTCGACCTGGTGCAGCCGCCGGGGAACGACGCTCAACTTCACCGCCTACATCGGCCACACCGCGCTGAGGCTCTACGTCATGGGGGACGCCGCCTACGAGCGGGCCGCCACCCCCGAGGAGATCGAGCGCATGTGCCAGCTGGTCGACGAGGCCATGAGCGTCGGCGCGGCCGGCCTCTCCACCAGCTTCTCGTTTGCCCACCGCGGTGTCGACGGCAAGCCGGTGCCGAGCCGGTTCGCCGAGATGGACGAGGTCGAGGCACTGTTCATGGCCGTGGGGAAGGCCGGCAAGGGCGTGGTGCTCGCCACCCCGGGCTGGCAGTGCGAGTACCCGGACGTCTTCACCTGGCAGCCCCGGGTCGGCCGGCCGTTCACCTGCCCGCTGTTCGCCCTGTCGAACGGGAAGCATCGTGAGGTGGTCCAGCTGCACGAGGAGGCCCTGGCCCACGGGGCCAATGTCTGGCCCCAGGTCACCCCGCGGCCGCTGACCATGCAGTTCACCCTGGCCGACGCCTACAACCTCAACGTCGGTGAGGTGTTCGGCGAGCTGATCAAGGTCAGCCCGGAAGTCCGGAAGGCGGCCTTCCGCGACCAGGAGTGGCGGACCCGGGCATTCGACGATCTGCAGAACAACGCCACCGGCATGAAGCCCCGCTGGGAGACATTCGAGGTCTCCGAGTCGGATCGATTCCCCGAACTGTTGGGCCGTCGGGTCACCGACATCGCCCGTGAGCGGAACACCAGCCCGTTGGACGTCATGTGCGAGCTGTCGCTGGCCGAGGATCTGGCCACCCGTTTCCGTGCGTACATCGCCAACGACGACCGAGAGCGAGGTGGGTCGTCTGCTCACCGAGGACCACGTGGTGCTCGGGCTCACCGACGCCGGCGCCCACGTCGACCAGCTGTGCGATGCCCCGTCCCCCACCGACCTGCTCGGCACCTGGGTCCGCGAGCGGGAGATCATGCCGCTCGAACGGGCCATTCGGAAGCTGGCCGGCGAGCCCGCCGACATGTTCGGCTTCGAAGGTCGGGGCTACCTCCGGCCGGGTTATGCCGCCGACGTCTGACCGTATTCGATCCGACGACGGTGGCCCCGGGTCCCCAGCGCCGGCTACGCGACCTGCCGGCGGACGGGGAGCGCCTGACCAACGAGGAGCCGACCGGGGATGCGACACGTGATGGTCAACGGCACCCTGATCCGCACCGATGAACGTCAGCTCGAGCTGGAGCAGCGCCCCGGGGCCCGTCCCAGGCTGGTCTGATTGCGTGTCCCGGTCGTTCAGCGCGCCGATTCGGAAGTACTCGCGCAGATCGTCGACGAACAGTTCGGGCTGCTCCATGGCCGGAAAGTGCCCACCGCGCTCCATGACCGCCCAGTGCACCACGTTGTACTGGCGCTCGACCCACGACGCGGGGCCAACGCAGCACCTCCTTGGGATAGCGCGCCACTCCGGTGGGGACATCGACGAAAGGCAGGGCCTTGGTCCGACCCGCCCTGTGCTTGGTCTCCCAGTACAGCCGGGCCGATGACGCACTGGTCTGGGTCACCCAGTACAGCATGACGTTGGTGATGAGCTGCTCGCGGGTGAAGCAGTTCTCCGGGTGCCCGTCGCAGTCGCTCCAGGTCCGGAACTTCTCCACGATCCAGGCCAGGAGGCCGGCGGGCGAGTCGTTGAGGGCGACGCCGAGCGTCTGAGGTTTGGTCCCCTGCTCATTGGCATAGCCGGACTCCTCGTCCCCGAACTGCTTCATGGCTGCCAGGTCCGCCTGCTCTTCTTCGGTGAGCGGATCGCGGTTCGGGGGCGGGCTCCCGAGGGCCATGTTGAGGTGGATGGCGGCACAGTGCTCGGGATCGAGCGACCCGATCCGGGTCGTCACCTGCGCCCCCCAGTCGCCGCCCTGGGCGACGTAGACCGGGTAGCCGAGTCGGTCCATCAGCTCCACGAAGGCTCGGGCGATGCGAAGCGTGTCCCAGCCTCGCGACCGTGGGGGTTCGGAGAACCCGTAACCGGGAAGCGAGGGGGCGATCACGTGGAAGGCATCGCGGGCGTGGCCGCCGTAGGACTCCGGGTCGGTCAGCCGCGGAATGACGTCGAGGAACTCGACGATGGATCCGGGCCAGCCGTGGGAGATGAGGAGCGGAAGGGCATCCGGGTGAGACGACCGCGCGTGGATGAAATGGATGTCTTGACCGTCGATGGGCGTCCGGTAGTGGTCGAACCCGTTCAGGCGGGTTTCCTCGGCGCGCCAGTCGTAGGAGTCACGCCAGTACTCGACGAGCTCGCGGAGGTAGTCGACCGGCATGCCGTAGTCCCAACCGGTGTCCGCGATCTGATCGGGAAAACGGGTCTGCTCCAAACGATGATGGAGATCCTGGAGGATGGAGTCATCAACCTGGATCCGGAACTCTTCGATCGACTCGCTCAATGTGACCTCACCGGTGTCAATGTCCAGGGAGCAATCGTCGATATCGCCCTCACCAGGATCTTCGCTCGACCACCCTACTTGTGCCGACGACGGGAGTCGGGCCCCAAGAACTCGGGAGTGCGTCAGGCGCGCCCGATCACTTCGGCGCCGTAGCGAGTCAGAGACGAACGGACCTCGGGGCCGAACAGCACTACCGGAATCAGGACCCGGGTGGCTCCGAGTTTCTGCAGCGCCGACACCTCGGCCACCGCGTCATCGCTGCCGACGGCGTTGCCTTGGACGGTCACCTCCAGCGCGGTCGGATCCCGCCCCGCCTCCTCGGCACTCTGGCGGGCGATGTCGATCAAGGGAGGCAGCTGGTCACGGCTGACACCGAAGGGAAAGAACCCGTCCCCGATCCGTCCGGCCCGACGAGCGGCCGCCTCACTGTGACCGCCGATGTGTACGGGGATGGTCCCACCCGGGGGCTGAGGTCGAAGGAAACAATCGGTGAAACTCGCAGTGCTGCCTTCGAAGCTGGCCCGCTCCTGGGACCACAGGGCCCGCATGGCCCCGATCGCCTCCTCGGTACGACGACCCCGGCCGGCAAACGGGATACCCAGCGCATCGAACTCTTCCTCGAGCCAGCCGATGCCCGCCCCCAGGATCGTCCGTCCACCCGAGAGGTGGTCGAGGGTGGCCAGTTCCTTCGCCAGCACCAGCGGATTGCGCTGCGGCACGATGAGGATGCCGGTTCCCAACCGCAGGGTCGAAGTGACGGCGGCCACGTACGCCAGCCAGATCAGCGGGTCCGGAAACACCGTCGCTTCTCCGGATGGAAGCCGTCCCGATGGGTCGTAGGGATACTTCGACTGGTACCCGGCGGGAACCACCACGTGGTCGACGGTCCAGATGGACTCGAATCCGCCCGCTTCGGCAGCCAGCGCGAGATTGATCGCTTCGTCCGGGTCGACGAACGAACCGATATTGGCAAACGCGATCCCGAATTTCATTGGCTCCATAGCCGTCCTTCCCCCAAAAGCTCAACCGCCCGATGGTCGGTTGAGCTTAGACATCTGCGCTACGAGATAGCCTCAGGACGAGGTCGGATGGTGCGGCGGCCACGGCACCCATCACAGGTGCGGACAGGACCGGAGGCAACCCATGGGGATCTACAACCACACCGGGCAGGTCGTCACCGATCTCGATCGCTCCAAGCGGTTCTACCAGGAGGTCCTTGGTTTCAAGTTCTGGTACGAGATCACGCCGCCCGACGCCGCGACGGCCAAACTCTGCAGTCTGACGCCACCGCTGGGGGTTACCGCGTCGTATCTGACCCTCGATGGCTTCGTGCTCGAGCTGATGCACTATTCCGCCCCGGGCGCCACCGCAGCATTCCAGCCACGCACCATGAACGACCCCGGGCTAACTCATCTGTCGATCTCCGTCGACGACGTGAGGGCCACAGCGGAAAGGGCGGTTGCGTGCGGTGGTCAGATCATCGAGGAGAGCGATGTCGGCGGTGCCCTCTTCATCCGGGATCCGGACGGTCAACTGCTCGAGCTCCTACCGGTCGCCTACCGGGAGACCCTGTCGCCGAAGCCCTGATCTCACGGTCGGCGCGGATCATGTGGTGGAGGCTGAGGGCCGGCCCGCGCCCCGTGGCCATGCCCGGTGCGCCGGTGGATGAGTACGCTGTCCGTTGGAGCGGACGACCGCCCGCCAATGGGCGCCGGCCTGATCGAAGAGGAGAGTATCGAGGTGACCTTGACCAGCGAAACCGTCGTACCTCTGCGGCACCCCGATCGTTTCTTCATCGATGGCGAATGGGTCGCACCGTCGTCCGGTGCCACCTTCGATGTGATCGACTCGAGCACCGAGTTGGTCTACTTCCGGGTCCCCGAAGCTCAGGCGGCCGACATCGACCGGGCGGTGACGGCGGCTCGGCAGGCCTTCGACGAGGGTCCGTGGCCGACCATGAGCCACGCCGAGCGGGGCGAGTTCCTCACCGGCATCGCGGCCGGTCTCCGCGATCGGGCGGAGGACATCGGCCAGATCTGGCCGCGGGAGTCCGGCGCCCTCTACCGCATGGCTCAGCGCGGTGCCGGCGGCCTCGCCGGCACCTTCGACTACTACGCGGGTCTGGCCGACAGCTTTCCTTTCGAGGAGCCGGCCCAGCCGCAGATGGGCGAATTCGGCCTGCTGGTGCGGGAGCCGGTGGGCGTTGTCGGTGCCATCATCCCCTGGAACGCCCCGATCGGGCTCATCACCTACAAACTCGCCCCCGCCCTCCTGGCCGGATGTACGGTCGTGCTCAAGTGCTCGCCGGAGGCTCCGGGCGACGCCTATGTGGTCGCCGAGATCGCCGAAGCCATCGGGCTCCCGCCGGGGGTGTTGAACGTCGTCACCGCCGACCGAGAAGTGTCCGAACTGCTGGTCCGTGACCCCCGGGTGGACAAGATCACGTTCACCGGCTCGACTGCCGCCGGCCGGCGGATCGCCTCGATCTGCGGAGCGCGGATCGCCCGTTGCACCCTCGAGTTGGGTGGAAAGTCGGCGGCCCTGATCCTCGACGACATGGACCTGGCCGAGGCCGCTACCACCCTGGCTCATGCCGAATGCTCCCTGTCGGGGCAGGTCTGCTCGTCGCTGACCCGGATCGTCGTCACCCGCCGGCGTCACGACGAACTGGTGGGCGCACTCGCGAGTGCCTTCTCCCAGGTTCGCGTCGGTGACCCCTTCGATCCAGCCACCCAGATGGGGCCTCTCGTCTCCAGCCGTCAGCGCGACCGAGTTGAGGGTTACATCGCCAAGGGTGTGGAGCAAGGTGCCGTCCTGGCGGCCGGCGGAGGACGCCCAAAAGACCTCGATCGCGGCTACTACGTGCAACCGACCGTATTCGGCAACGTGGACAACTCATCAACCATCGCGCAAGAGGAGATCTTCGGACCGGTGCTCACGGTGATCCCGGCCGACAACGAGGATCACGTCATCGCCCTCGCCAACGACACCATCTATGGACTCAACGCCTCGGTCTTCACCCACGATGTGGACCGGGCCCGCCAGGTGGCCCGAAAGCTGCGATCCGGTACCGTCGGCCACAATGCCTTCCGCACCGACTTCGGCATTGCCTTTGGCGGATTCAAGCAATCCGGTATCGGACGGGAGGGTGGAACCGAGGGTCTGCTGCCCTTCCTTGAGACCAAGACCGTGATCCTGGAGGGCATCCCGACCGAGTACCGCTGATGCTGTTCGGCCTTCGCTTTGACTTTCGCAACCCTGACATTGCGGGCACCTCCATGGCCGACCGTTACGCGGCAGCCCTTGACATGGCGGAGTGGGCCGACCGGCTGGGCTGCCTGAGCATTGCCGTTTCCGAGCATCACGGATCCCCCGACGGCTACCTTCCAAGCCCCATCCCGATACTGGCGGCGATGGCGGCTCGCACCGCCAATGTCCGGTTCATGGTCGCCGCGTTGATCGCACCGTTCCACGACCCGCTGCGGCTGGCCGAGGACATGATCGTGCTCGACATCTTGAGCCAGGGGCGGGTCGATCTCATCGTGGCCGGTGGCTACGTGCGCGAGGAGTTCGCCATGTTCGACGTGCCCATGAACGAGCGGGGCAAACGGGTGACCGAGACGGTGTCGGTGCTGAAGGCGGCCTTTTCTGATCAGCCGTTCGAATATCACGGGCGGACCGTGCACCTGACACCCGCACCCTTCCGGCCCAACGGTCCGGCCATCTCGCTGGGTGGAAGCAGCAAACCCGCCGCCGAACGCGCGGCTCGCATCGCCGACGGGTTCATTCCGTCGAAGCCGGAAGTGTGGACGTTCTACCGGGACGAGGTGCAGCGGCTGGGCCGGCCGGATCCCGGTCCGTGTCCGACCGGTGAGAACCAGATAGTGGCCCTGGCCGAGGATCCGGAGAAGGGGTGGGAGCAAATGTCGCCGTATTTCCTCCATGAGACCAACGCCTACGGCACCTGGCAGGCGCAAGACGATGTCGCCAGCCCCTACCGCACGGTTGCCGACGCCGACGAGTTGCGGGCCACCGGCCAGTACCGGGTACTGACCCCGGCTCAGCTGGTGGAAGAGCAGAAAGGCTCACCGTTTCCCTTCGCCTTCCTCCATCCGATGTGCGGGGGGATGCCGCCCGAGTTGGCCTGGTCCAGCCTGCGTCTGTTCGAGAACGAAGTGCTGCCGGCGTTCAGCTAGCGCCGGCACCGGGATCAACTCGGGTCGAGCGACGAGTTGGTGGAATATGGCGGGTTGGCCAGGGCGAGGGCGGCGACTTCGGTCGCGAAGGCGGCGAACTCCCTGGGGTGAGTGCGGGGAGCGAAGTGACCGGCGCCGGGGCTCAGGTGGAGCTTCGCGTTGGGGAGACGTTCGACCAGCCAGCGGGCCCCCGCGCGGTGTTCGGCAGAAGTTGCCGTCCCGCACCCGACCAGGGCGGGTACCAGCACATCCTCGAAGTTGAACGGGGCCTGCAGTTCTGAGGCCATGTCCGCCTGGAAGGCGGCTCCCTCCGCACGGCGCTGGGCCTGCAGCCGGGTCGGAAGCTGATTCCATGCCCGATCGCCAAGAAGTGAGCGGTACATGGTCTCGATGTCCTCGGTGGGGTCGTGCGACGCGGCGACGGTTCGGTTGCAGGCCTTGGTTCTCTCCGGCCACCATTCGACCCAGGGGAGTGGTGGTTCCCACAGCCCGATGGCGGCAAACGCACTCGGGCGGAGGGTGGCCGCCAGCATGGTGGGGTTGGCGCCGAAGCTGTGGGCGACGACCACCGGAGGAGGCTGGTCAGCCTCGACCCCGTCGTCGAGGACGGCCAACAGGTCGTTGGCGTGGTCAACCATGGCCCGAGCCGGTGGGAGGTCGAGTGATCGGCCGTACCCACGTCGGTCGTAAACAACGACGTGGCGGTCGGACAAGTAGGGGAGGACTCCTCGAAAACCGGTCGAGCGGTCCGGCGCGCCGTGGACGAGGGCGAGCGCGGGTGCTGTCCTGGGACCATGGCGTTCGATGTACACGCCTGACTGGTTCATCGGGTCATCGTTGCGACGGCTCGATGACTGGCCCCGGGTCGTTGGGGCCGGCGGCTACGCCCGCCTGGCGTGGTACTCGGCGTCGGTGACGTGGTCTCCCCAGTGGTCGGGTCGGTCCGGGTCATTCTCGGTCATGGTGATGTGGGTCATGAAATGGTCGGGGGCGGCACCGTGCCAATGCTCTTCGTCTGCGGGGGTGCGGACGATGTCGCCAGCCCGCACCTGATGGATATCCTCCCCGCGGCTCTGAACCAGACCGACGCCTTCGGTGACATAGAGGGTCTGGCCGAGGCCGTGGGAGTGCCAGGCGGAGCGGGCCCCGGGCGTGAAGTGGACGGCGCCCACCTGGATGCGTGCCGGCGGCTCGCCTCGAACGATGAGGTCGATGTAGGCGTCACCGGTGAACCACTCGGCCGGGCCCTTGATGGACGGTTGTTTCGGGTCGATCTGCATCGGGCTGTCCTCTCTGGCCTCGCCGGTCGGGGCCGGAATCGTGAATCATTCTGCGGAGCTCAGTGCTCTCCACCCTGGGCGTGACCGGACGGTGGCTGGGTGCCGACGTCCAGCTCACCAGAAGGTGGCGCCAGCAGCAATCACCGGGCTCGCCATCCGATCAATCCGATCGGCGCGGAGCTGCCCTGCACCGACGTGGGCCGTGGCAGATCGTGTCAACCGTGGAACCGGGCTGTACCGGTCGGACGAAATTGGACACTGTTCGATGGGCGGCCCGTGGACCGGGCGTCTACGAGCGCGCCACTTTGACCTGGAGCTCCGTGGCGACTTTTACGACGCTCGCCAACCGCCGGCCGGGCGGGAGCATTCGGTCGACACCGTACAGAATCTCGTATACGCTCAACGCGACCTCGCCGGGGGCTACGCGGAAGGCCCATACTTGCAAAAAGAGAACATCACTTGGGCGAGCTCCGACCAGGGACAATCAACGAGGGGGAAACCAATGAAGCACAAGGTTCGGATCGGCGTGGGCGTCCTTCTAACGATGGCTCTCCTGGCTACTGCCGCGTGCTCGAATTCGAGTTCGAGCTCGACCACGACCACGACCTCCGGTGGGACCGGTGGGGGGCCGGTCCGGGGCTTGACCGGAAACACGCTCACCGTCGGCGGCATCTGGTCGACGGCGAACTTCCCCGGCGCCGAGGTCGGCGCCGAGGCGTACTTCGCCCAGATCAACAAGACCAACTACCTGAACGGGATCAAGATCAAGTTCGCCGGCTTCGTGAACGACAATCAGGACCCGGCCACCGCCCTGAGCGGTGTGCGCCAGCTGGTCAACCAGGACAATGTCTTCGCCATCGTCCCCGACCTCTCGGCCGTCAACCCCGGCCCCTACCTGGCGTCCCAGCAGATCCTTTACGTGGGCGGTGGATTCGATTTCAGCTACTGCTCCCCGACCGTCACCACCAGCCTGTGGGGGTACGCGTTCGCTGGCTGCCTGGTCCCCTCCAACCCGCCCGTCGTCCCCGACACCTATGGCCAGTATTACAACTACGTGAAGGCCAAGACCGGGAGCGCGAGCCCGACCATGGCCATTTTTTCCAATGACAATGCGTCCGGATCCAACTCGGTCAAGCTGTCCACGGTGTCGGCCAAGGGAGCCGGCTTCAACGTCGTCTACAACAAGGCCGATGTTCCCATCACCGCCAGCGATTACACCCCGTATGTCCAGCAGATGCTCACCTCCAATAACGGTAAGCCGCCGCAGGCCATCGCCTGCCAGCTGACGGAACAGTGCATCCCGATGTGGACGGCGCTCAAGAATGCCGGGTACACGGGCTCCTACTGGACGCCGCTCGGCTCCATCGCCCAACTCGACCCGATCTTCGGGGGGACGGTGACCATCTCGACGTTCAACAGTGCACCCAGCGCGGCGCTGACGACGATGCAGAATGCGATGAACGCCATCACGCCGGGAACCCAGTTGACCGGGTATTCCAACGTGCAGGCGTACTTCGGCGCCGCCATGTTTGTCACTGCCGTTCACACCGTCCAGGCGAACAAGCAGGCCATCACCCCCGACAACGTCCGGAAGGTGCTGTCCACCATCAACTGGGGGATCCCCGGTCTGGTGGGGCCGGTCAAGTACCCGGCCTCGTCGGTGGTGGGGACGCCGTACTGCACAGAATTCCTGGCCTACACCGGCGGCACTACCCAGCAGGTGTACCCGTACTCCTGCACCTCCAAGACCTACAAGGTGACCCCGCAGGCCGAGCAGGCCAGTTGATCGGCGGGTCGTTCGACCGTCCTCCGTCCGGCTGTCCGACCCTCGCCGACCTCGGTCCTGTCGCCGGTGCCGATGAGCCCAAGGTCGGAAGCAACGCTCGCACGCCGGGGGTGGTGATGAGGCGAGTCATTGGCGCGAGGCTGGCCGCATGAGTGATGTGGAGGTGCGCCAGTTCCCAGCCGCCGGCCGGTCTCCGGCCGATCCTCCGACCCTGGAGTTGACGGGCACCTGTGTCCGCTTCGGCGGGATCATGGCCGTTTCGGATATCAGCCTGGCTGTGCCGGCCGGCCAGGTCTGCGGTCTCATCGGGCCCAACGGCGCCGGAAAGACCACCCTCTTCGACGTGGTCTCCGGGGTGCGGCGCCCGCAGGCCGGTCGCGTGCACCTGGAGGGACGCGACATCAGCGGTGCCGACCCGGTGAAGCGCAGCCGCCTGGGGGTGCGCCGGACGTTCCAACGGGTCCAGACCTACGGTTGGCTGACCGTTGAGGACAATGTGCTGGCTGCCACCGAGTGGCACGGCGGGGGTGGGGGCGTCCTCGGGGACATGGTGGGCTGGCGGGGGCGGCGTCGGAGGGAACGCCAACGCCGGGTGCTCGTCGACGCCGCCCTCGAGCGGTGCGGGCTGGAGACGGTACGCACCGAGTTTGCCGGATCCCTGCCCATCGGCACCGCTCGAATGGTCGAGTTCGCCCGGGCCACCGTTGAGGCGCCCAAGCTCCTGCTCCTCGACGAGCCGGCCTCCGGGCTCCACCGCGACGAGGTCGAGCGTCTGGGCCGGCTCATCCACGACGTCCGTCGCACCGCCGGATGCGCGGTGCTCCTCGTCGAGCACAACGCCGGCTTTGTCATGTCCCACTGTGACCGGGTGGTGGTCCTCGACCTCGGCTCGATACTGGCCGACGGTACGCCGACCGAGGTCCAGAACAACCCGGCCGTGCGCAGCGCCTACTTGGGCCACGTCGTCTGAGCGAGGGGAGGCAACCAGAACATGAACAAGTTGCTGAGCCTGGTCCTCTCCGGCATCGTCACCGGCGGCATCTATTCGATCATCGCCTCCGGGCTGGTCCTCACCTACACCACGTCGGGCATCTTCAACTTCGCCCAGGGCGCCATCGCCTTCGCGGTGGCGTACTTCTACTACCAGCTCAATTCGGGTGGGATGCCCATCGTGCCGGCCGCCATCCTCTCGATCCTCGTCTTCGCCCCCCTCATGGGCTTCGCCCTCGACCGCCTGCTCCTTCGGCGCTTGGCCGAGGCCCCGGTCTACGCCCGGGTGGTCGGCACCATCGGCCTGCTGGTGGCCATTCCCAGCTTTATGCAGTGGGTGATCGTCACCATCGGCAACAACATCTTCCACGCCGGGCTGGTCGGCAACAAGGCCAGTGATCAGGGGCTGCTCACCCCCGGGCTGGGGCCGACCCCCGCCGAAGGTGTTCCACATCATGCAGGACGTGGCCCTCACCTCCGACCAGTTCGCGGTGTTCGTCGCCGCCCTCGTCTCGGCCCTGGTGCTGTGGATCGTCCTTCGCCACACCCGGATCGGCCTGGAGATGCGGGCGGTGGTCGACCGCCGGCATCTGGCCGGGTTGAAGGGGGTCAGTGCCTCGAAGACCTCGGCGGTGGCCTGGGTGGTTACCACGATGCTGGCCGGGCTCGGCGGGATCCTGATCTCCCCGCTCTTCAGCCTCGATCCCACCATCTTCACTTTGGTGGTCCTCGGCTCCCTGGCCGCGGTGGTCCTCGGCGGGCTGCGCTCGATCCCCATCGCGTTGGTCGGCGGGGTGTTGCTCGGCGTGGTCCAGAACCTGGTGGCCGGATACTCGACGGCCTATCCGGCGTTCATCGCCAACCTCCACGGCCTGTCCAGCTCGGTGCCGTACCTCCTGGTCATCCTGCTGGGACTCATCGTCGGGCGTGACCGGTCCCGACAGGCCGGTTCGATCGCCGAGGACCGGCCTCCCAGCGACCATCGGGCCGGGATGTCCCTCCTTCGTCGATGGTGGCCATGGGTGACGTTCGTGTTCGTGCTCATCGGCTACTCGATGCACTGGTTCCCGTCCGGGCTGCAGGCCAGCAGCACCGCCCAGACGGCCATCGCCCAAGGTCTGGCCATCTCCATCATCCTGCTGTCCTTCATCGTGGTGACCGGGATGGGAGGGATGGTCAGCCTGGCCCAGGCCACCTTCGTGACCGGCGGCGGCTTCGCCGCCGGGTGGGCGCTCAATCACAACTGGGGGGTCAACGTCCCCCTCATCGCCTCGCACGGCCAGCTCAACTTCTTCTGGGCGGTGGTGATCGGTGCCATCGTGGCCGCCGCCATCGGGGCGTTGATCGCCTGGCCGGCGACCCGGCTCGGCGCCGTCTATCTGGCCATCTGGTCGCTGGCCGCCTGCCTCTTCTTCAGCCTGGTGCCGTTCGACACCCAGGCCATCGGGAACGGTCAGCCGGGCTGGACCATCCGGAGCCCGGCCGTCGACATCTTCGGTTGGCAGCTCAACTTCGCCAACTTGAACGACCAGATTCTGCTCTTCATTGCCGTCTTCGGGTTGATCACCGGCATCATCTGGCTGTTCACCCACTCGGCGACCGGTCGGGCCACCCTGGCGGTGCGCAGTTCGCCGACCGCGGCGATGGCGTCGGGCATCCGGGCCAACCGCAACCGGATCCTGGTCTTCGCCATCGGGGCGGGGATCGCCGGGATCGGTGGGGTGATGCTCAGCCTGTTCTCGTTCTCTGCCTCCAACTCGACGGCGCCGCCTCTGGTCGGGCTCACCTGGCTCGCCTTCGTGGTGGTCTTCGGGGTCCGACGTCCGGGTGGCGCCCTCCTCGCCGGACTCGCGGTGGCCGGCGGTACCCCGTTGCTCAATCAGCTCACCAACTGGCTCCCGGGTCAGACGTTGCACACCCTGATCGCCTCGCCCTATTTCCTCCCCATCCTCTTCGGCCTGGGGGCCATCTCACTGGCCCAGGAGCCGGACGGCATCCTGGCTCTGAGCGGAAGCCAGAGGCTGGCCAAGCGTCGGGCCCGGGCCCGGGCCAAGGAGGCGAAGGCCGTCACCCCGGTCGAGGCGGGTGTCCCGGCCGCCGGCGGTGCTGCCGCGTCGGCGGGGACCGCCGGGTTGGAGCCCGATGCCCCCCCGATCATCCTCCCGGTCTCCCTGGACGCGACCCTCGCGGTCGAGGGAGTGGTAGCCGGCTACGACGACGCCGAGGTGCTCCACGGCGTCGGCCTCGAGCTGAACGCCGGGGAGATCGTCGGCCTGCTCGGGGCCAACGGCGCCGGCAAGTCCTCGCTGTGTGCGGTGATCGCCGGCCTGCTCAAACCGACCAGTGGCGTCGTCTACCTCGCCGGCATCGATCTGACCGATCTGCCGGCCTACCGGCGGGCCCGGGCCGGCCTCCACCTGGTGCCCGAGGCCCGCGGCATCTTCCCCGGGTTGACGGTCGAGGAGAACCTCACCCTCGCCCTTCCGGACGACGATGACCGACAACGCGCCTATGCCCGCTTCCCGGTGCTGTACGAGCGCCGTCCGCAGATGGCCGGCCTCCTCTCCGGTGGTGAGCAGCAGATGCTCGGACTCGCCCCGGCACTGGCCAAGCCCCCCAAGGTCTTCGTGGCCGACGAGCCGACCCTGGGGCTCGCCCCGATGGCCGCCCAGGAGGTGATCCGGGCCATCGTCGAGCTGCGGGACGGGGGGACCGCAGTGTTGCTCGTCGAGGAGAACGCCGAGAACGCGGTGGCGGTGGCCGACCGTCTCATCTTCATGGAGCTCGGCACCATCACCTGGGCCGGGCCGGCCGGATCGCTCGACGTGGACCAGCTGTCCGCCATCTACCTGGGTGGGGATCAGCCGACGTCGGTCGGGGCGGGGGAGACCGGACCCAACGCCGCCACGGGCAATGGCCTGACGGGCTCCCCGGATTCCCCCGAGGGGTCGAGGCCGGGTCGGTGACCGCCGGCCGGGCCGCTGGCCCGCGCCGGTGGGTGGCGATAGGATGATTATACATTTCCAAGAACAGCATTCTCAGGAGGATGCCATGCCGGAGGTTGATGACCTCATCCTGATCAGCGTCGACGACCACGTCATCGAGCCGCCTGATCTGTTCGTCGGCCACCTCGACGCCAAGTACCAGGATCGGGCGCCGAAGCTCATCCGCAACGACGAGGGCTCCGACGTCTGGACCTTCGGCAAGGTGGTCATGGAGACAGCCGCCCTCAACGCGGTGGCCGGCCGGCCCAAGGAGGAGTACGGGCTCGAGCCGCAGAGCCTCGACGAGGTCCGACCCGGCTGCTACGACGTCGCACGAGCGGGTGAAGGACATGGACGCCGGCGGGGTGCTGGCCTCGATGAACTTCCCCTCGTTCCCCACCTTCACCGCCCGGGTCTTCGCCAGTGACGACACCGACCTGTCGCTGGCCCTGGTACGGGCCTACAACGACTGGCACATCGACGAGTGGTGCGGGGCGTACCCCGAGCGCTTCATTCCCATGGCCGTCCCGGTGATCTGGGACGCCGAGCTGACCGCCGACGAGATCCGACGGGTGGCGGCCAAGGGCTGCCACTCGCTCAGCTTCACCGAGAATCCTGCCGCCCTCGGTTACCCGAGCTTCCACGACGAGTACTGGGACCCGGTGTGGCGGGCGTGCTGCGACACCGGCACCGTGCTCTCGATCCACCTGGGCTCGTCCGGTCGGCTGTCCATCCCGGCCGTCGACTCCCCGCCCGACGTGATGATCACCCTGCAGCCGATGAACATCCAGTCGGCGGCGGCCGACCTGTTGTGGTCGCGGGTGCTCAAGAACTTCCCCGACCTGCGGGTGGCGCTCTCCGAAGGCGGGACCGGTTGGATCCCGTACTTCCTGTCCCGGGTCGACCGGACCTTCGAGATGCACCACGCCTGGACGTTGCAGGACTTCGGCGGCCGCCTCCCGAGCGACGTCTTCCGCCAGCACTTCCTGACCTGCTTCATCAGCGACCCGGTGGGCATCCAGCTGCGCGACGGCCATCGGCATCGACAACATCGCCTGGGAGGCCGACTACCCGCACAGCGACTCGATGTGGCCGGAGGCGCCCGAGGAGCTGGAGGCGGAGTTCGCCAAGAACGACGTCCCCGACGACGACGTGCGCAAGATGACGCACGAGAACGCCATGCGGTGGTACTCGTTCGACCCCTTCTCCCGCATCGCCAAGGAAGAGGCCACCGTCGGCGCCCTCCGTCGGCGGGCCGCCGGCCACGACGTGTCGATCATGTCCCGGAGCACCCGGGTCCGTACCGCCGACGAGAAGCTCGAGGGCTATCGCAAGCGGGCGCGACAGGCGGTGGCCGCCGCCTCCTGAGCTGCCGGCTGAGCGGGTTCCGGGTCAGGCATCTCCCGTGTCACGGCGCTCGGCAGCCGCTCTATTGGGGACGAGGGATTACCACGAGTGGGGCCGCCACCTTGCAGCGGCCAGGAATGAAAAGGAAGGGTGGTAGCCATGGCAAAGCGGCAGATGTCCTTGGTGGGGTTCATGCAGGCGGGGAGCACGACCGTGTACGCCGGATCGTGGCGCCATCCGGCCACCGAACACGGATTCCTGGACGCCGGCTACTACGCCAAGCTGGGCCGGACCCTCGAAGAGGGCTGCTTCGACATGATGTTCTTCGACGACCGTCTGGCCATGCCCGGGATCTACGGCGGGTCGGTGGCCGACGCCGTCCGCCTCGGGGCCCGGCCGGTGAAGCTGGACCTGAGCATCGTGCTCGGGATCGTGGCCGGGGCCACCGAGCGGATCGGCCTCGGGGCCACCTACTCGACCACCTACTACGCGCCGTTCCACGTGGCCCGCACCTTCGCCACCCTCGACCACCTGTCCGGGGGCGGGCGGCGTGGAACATCGTCACCTCGGTCAACGACAGCGAGGCGCAGAACTACGGGTTCGACGAGCATCTCGACCACGATGCCCGCTACGACCGGGCCGACGAGTTCCTCGAGGTGGTCACCGGACTCTGGGACACCTGGGAAGACGACGCTCTGATCCTCGATCGGGCCGGCGGGATCTTCGCCGATCCGGACAAGGTCCATCGAGCTCGACTACCAGGGGAAGTGGTTCAGCGCCCGAGGACCGCTGACGGTGCCGCGGTCCCCCCAGGGCCGGCCGGTGTTGCTCCAGGCCGGGTCGTCGGGCCGCGGCCGCGACTTCGCCGCCCGGTGGGCCGAGCTGATCTTCACCGGCGACCCCGACATGGAGATCGCCCGTTCGCACTACCAGGACCAGAAGGAGTCGATTGCCGCCGCCGGGCGGGATCCGCAGTCGGTCAAGATGCTGCCCATGGTCTACACCGTCGTCGGCGAGTCCCACGCCCACGCCGAGGAGCGCGAGGATCTCTTCCTCCACTCCCTGGTCGACCCGCATGCCTCGCTGACCCTGCTGTCGGAGCTGATGAACTACGACTTCTCGGGTATGGCCCTCGACGCCCCGATCACCGACGAGCTCATCGGATCGGTCTCGGGCATCCGGGGCCTGGTGCAGAACCTGAAGAAGCACATCGGCGGGGACACGGTGACCCTCGCCGATCTGGCCGGCCACCGGGCCACCCTGCTCCAAGGGCCCGCGCTTCGTCGGCACCGGTGCCGAGGTGGCCGACCAGATGGAGCAGTGGATCGAAGCCGAGGCGTGCGACGGGTTCGTGGTGGCGGCCACCCACACACCCGGCGCCTACGAGGACGTCGTGCGGCTGGTGGTGCCCGAGCTCCAGCGCCGCGGCGTCTTCCGCGACGGCTACGCGGGCACCACCCTCCGCGACACCCTCGGGCTGGCTCGGCCGGAGCTGCGTCGCCCATGGCTGAGCTAGTCGGGCCGCTGCACGGGCTCCGGGTGGTCGACGCGGCCACGCTGGTCGCCGGTCCGATGGTGGCCGACCATGCTGGGCGAGTTCGGTGCCGACGTCATCAAGGTGGAGCAACCCGGGGCCGGCGACCCCCTGCGCACCTGGGGCGATCGCAAGGACGGCATCGGGCTGGTGTGGAAGAGCGTGAGCCGCAACAAGCGCTGCGTCACCCTCGACCTCCGGCAGGTCGAGGGCCAGGAGCTCTTCCACCACCTGCTCGAGGTGAGCGACGTGCTGGTCGTCGGCAACCGGCCGAGCGCGCTGACTCGCTGGGGCCTCGACTACGAGTCGGTCCACGCCCGGCATCCGCAGCTGGTGATGCTGCACGTCAGCGGGTACGGCCGGGGCGGGCCGAAGAGCGACCGCCCCGGCTTCGGCACGCTGGCCGAGGCCATGAGCGGCTTCGCCCACGTGACCGGGCGAGCCCGACGGTCCGCCGACGCTCCCGCCCTTCATGCTGGCCGACGGGGTGGCCGCCCTGGCCGCCACCTACGCGGTGATGATGGCCCTCTACCACCGGGACGTGCACGGGGGCGGCGGCCAGCTGGTCGACGTCAACCTGATCGAGCCGCTGGCCCGCCTCATCGAGTCGTCGACCCTGGCCTTCGACCAGCTGGGGATCGATCCCCACCCGGGTGGGCAACCGCCTCGACGCCAGTGCCCCCCGCAACGCCTACCGGACCGCCGACGACAAGTGGTTGGCCATCTCCAGCGCCTCGTCCAACATCGCCATCCGGGTGTACCGGGCCGATCGGCCGAGCCGATCTGGCCGAGAACCCCGACTACGTCGACCCGGTCGGCCGTCAGGAGCGAGGGCTCGAGGTCGATGCACTGGTGGCCGACTGGGTCGGGAAGCGCTCATTGGACGAGGCCATGAAGGTGTTCCTCGAAGCCGAGGTGGCGGCGGCGCCGGTCTACGACGCCGAGCAGTTGCTGGCCGACGAGCACCTGCGGGCCCGGGGAACCTTCCTCCAGGTCGACGACCCCGACCTCGGCCCCATGACCGTCCAGGCGCCGGTGGCGCTGCTGAGCGAGTCCCCGGGTCGGATCGACCACCTCGGCCGGTCGCTGGGCGCCGACAACGACGCCGTCTTCGGCGAGCTGCTCGGTCTCGAGCCCGACCGACTCGCCGCCCTGCAGGCGGCGGGAGTCATCTGACGCACCAGGATGGAGACGACCATGCACGAACCCCGGGCCCGACGATCAGAGCTGGCCACCCCGGCCAGCAGCGAGCGGATGTGCGAGAAGGCGGCCGGCTCCGGTGCCGACCTGGTCTTCCTGGACCTCGAGGACGCCTGTGCCCCGGTGGCCAAGGAGGCGGCCCGGGGCACCGCGGTGGCGGCGCTGACCGACCTCGACTGGGGCCGCACCGTCCGGGCCGTCCGGGTGAACGGCCTGGAGACGCCCTGGTGCCACGGCGACATCATCGAGGTGGTCACCGGCGCCCGGGAGTCGCTCGACGTGCTCATCGTGCCCAAGGCCCGGTCGGCCCGCGACGTGTGGTGGGTCGACGTCCTCCTCACCCAGCTCGAGACCAAGCTGGGCCTGACCAAGCGCATCGGCCTCGAGGTGCTGATCGAGGAGGCCGAGGGGCTGGGCAATGCCGCCGCCATCGCCCGGGCCAGCGACCGGCTCGAGGCCATCATCTTCGGGGCCGGCGACCTGTCGGCCTCGCTGCGGGCGCGGGTCGACGGCAACTTCGACCCGATCAGCGAGTACCCCGGTGACTTCTGGCACTTCGCCCGGGTCCAGGTGCTGGCCGCGGCCCGGGGCGCGGGCATCGACGCCATCGATGCGCCCCATCCGGCCTATCAGGACCCGGAGGGGTTCCGGCGCTCGGCGGTGCACGCCAGCCTGCTCGGCTTCGACGGCAAGTGGGCCATCCACCCCGACCAGATCGCCATCGCCAACGAGGTGTTCGCCCCGACGGCCGAGGAGATCGAAGAGGCCCGCGAGTCCATGGAGACCTACCGCCGCGCCGAAGCCGAAGGGGTGGGGGCCATCGGCCGCGACGGGAAGCTGGTCGACGCCGCCCACATGCGGCTGGCCGAGAACGTCCTGTACAAGGCGTCGCTGGCCGACGGCGGCGCCGCCGGCACCGATTCGGACGTGAGGTGACGGCCTATCGGGTGGTCCAGTGGGCCACCGGCAACATCGGTGCCCGCTCCCTGCGGGCGGTGATCGAGCACCCCGACCTGTCGCTGGCCGGGCTCTACGTGTACTCGCCGGACAAGGCCGGCCGGGACGCCGGCGAGCTGTGCGGGCTCGATCCCACCGGGGTCGTGGCGACCACCGAGACTCGACGAGATCCTCGAGCTCGGTGCCGACTGCGTGCTGTACATGCCCCGGGCGTGCGACGTCGACGAGGTGTGCCGGCTGCTGGAGTCCGGCGCCAACGTCGTGACCACCCGGGGCGAGTTCCACCACCCGGCCAGCATGGAGCCGGCGGTTCGCGAGCGGGTCGAGGCGGCCTGCCGGACCGGCGGCACCTCGATCCACAGCACCGGGAGCAGCCCCGGATTCATCACCGAGGCCGTCCCGCTGGTGCTGACCTCGATCCAGCGACAGCTCGACCACCTGGTCATCGAGGAGTTCGCCGACCTGTCCCGGCGCAACTCGCCCGAGCTCCTGTTCGACCTGATGGGCTTCGGGACCGATCCGGCCGCCTTCGACGCCGGTCGCTGGTCCCACGGGGCGCAGAGCTTCGGCCCGTCGCTCCGGCTGCTGGCCGAGGCGCTCTCGCTCCCGCTCGACTCGGTGGAGGCGACCGGCGAGGTGGCGGTGGCCCGGCGGACGACGGAGATCGCCGCCGGCCGGCTCGAAGCCGGCACCGTGGCCGCCCAGCGGATGAGGGTCGTGGGCCGGCGCGGAGGCCGAGGCGCTCCTCAGCTTCGTGGCCACCTGGTACTGCACGACCGACCTCGAGCCGGACTGGGATCTCCGCCCGACCGGCTGGCGGCTCACGGTGGTCGGTGACGCCCCGCTGCGACGTCGAGATGCGGTTCGCCGTCCCCCTCGAGGACATGGGCGACTGGCACGCCCGGGCTACACCGCCAACCGGGCCGTCAACGCGGTGCCCGTCGTGTGCGAAGCAGCTCCGGGCATCCGCACCACGGTGGACCTGCCCCAGATCATCGGCACCCTGCTGCGGGACGCCGGGCTCGCCCCATGACGCCGTGAGGCCACTGCCGGAGCTGACGCCGGCCACCGAGTGGTTCTGGACCTCGGGGGCGGACGGTCGTCTCCGCATCCAGCGCTGCACGGAGTGCGCCACCCTCGTCCATCCGCCCGTGCCCATCTGCCCGGTGTGCCGGAGCCGGGCCTGGGAGCCGACGGTGGTCTCCGGGCCGGGGCACGATCATCGGCTACACGGTGAACCAGCACCAGTGGCATCCCGACTTCGAGCCGCCCTATGTCATCGCCGTGGTGGCGCTGGCCGAGGACCCCGCGGTCCGGCTGACCACCATGATCGTGGGAGGTGATCCGGCCGAGGTGGCCATCGGCCAGGAGGTGACCGTCCGGTTCGAGCACCACGACGACGTGTGGCTCCCGCTCTTCGAGCCGACCGGGCGACCCGACGACGGGCAACCCGGTCCCCGAGCCCGAGCGCCCACGGCCGCGTCCGCCCCTGGGCGACGACCGGTTCGAGCACCGCTCGGTGCTGTCCGGGGTCGGGCGGTCGGCCCTCGGTCGCCGATTGATGGTCGATCCGCTCTCGCTGACCGTCGACGCCTGCCTCCAGGCGGTGGCCGACGCCGGGCTGCGAGCTCGACGACATCGACGGGCTGTCGACCTATCCGGGCGCGGCGGGGATGGGCATGAGCGAGGGTGGGGTCACCGCGGTGGAGGAGGCCCTCCGGCTGCATCCCACCTGGATCAACGGGGGAGGAGACCTCCCCGGACCCGGCGGCGCGGTGGTCGCCGCCATGCTGGCCGTCGCCTCCGGTCTCTGCCGCCACGTCCTGTGCTTCCGGACCGTCTGGGAGTCGTCGTTTGCCGCCCTTCGCCTGGGCGCGCCCGGTGGGGGAGGAGCCCGGGCGTCGGGCTGGTCCGCCTGGCGGGCGCCGTTCGGTGCGATGTCGGCGGCCAACTGGATCGCCATGAACGCCAACCAGTACCTGCACCGCTACGGCGCCCCGCGGGAGATGCTCGGTCTGATCGCCCTCAACGGTCGGGCCAACGCCGCCCGCAACCCCGCGGCCATCTACCGGGACCCGATGACCATGGACGACTACCTGTCGGCCCGGCCGATCACCTCTCCCGTTCGGGCTCTACGACTGCGACGTGCCCTGCGACGGATCGATCGCCGTCGTCGTGTCGGACGCGTCGGTGGCCGCCGACCTGCCGCGACCGGCCATCCGCATCGAGGCGGTCGGCACCCAGATCCTCGAGCGGGTCTCGTGGGACCAGGGGACCATCACCCACGAGCCACAGGTGCTGGGCCAGTCCGCCCACCTGTGGTCGAGGAGCAGCCTCCGGCCCGCCGACGTCGACCTGGCCCTGCTCTACGACGGGTTCACCTTCAACGCCATCTCGTGGCTCGAAGCCCTCGGATTCTGCGGCTTCGGGGAAGCCCACGACTGGTTGGACCACGGCCGGCGGATCGCCCTGGACGGTGAGCTGCCGGTCAATCCCCATGGGGGCCAGCTCTCGGAGGGACGGACCCACGGCTTCGGCTTTCTCTACGAGGCCGTGCAGCAGCTCCGGCACGACGCCGGCGAGCGGCAGGTCGCCGATGCCACCACCGCGGTGGTCACCTCGGGGGGCGGCACCCCGTCCGGGGTGCTCCTCCTCCAGCGCGACCACGGATGCTGAGGTCCTGAGCGCTCGTCCGGCCGATCTGCGAGGACATCCTCTCGTATTCTGGAAGTCAAACATCCACTTAGACAAAACATCGTTTTCGAAGTAACTTCGAGGGTCGGCATCGCGGCGGGCGAAGCCGTCGACGAACGAGCCACTGATGACGGGGGAGAGGGCGAACGATGCTGCTGGCGCTGAGCTCCGACCAGGAGCTCTTCTCGGAGACCACGGCGAAGCTGCTCGACGAGCTGGTCCCCGTCGGCGAGCTCCGGCGCCTGCGCGACGACCCCGTCGGCTTCGACCCCGACTACTGGCGCCGGGGCGCCGAGCTGGGTTGGACGTCACTCCTGGTCGGCGAGGCAGCACGGCGGCGGCTCCATCGGCGAGCACGGCCTCGTCGACCTGGCCCTGGTGGCCTACGAGTTCGGCCGTCATGCCGCCCCCGGGCCGCTGGCCGTGACCAACGTGGTGGTCGCCACCCTCAGCGAGACCGGGGCCAGCCGGCGACGAGCGTGATCGGCGCCCTGGTGTCGGGGGAGTCGATGGCGACCTGGTGCCTCGGCGAGCCGCCGCCCAACGACCGGCTCGGGAACATCGCCCTCGAGGTGCGCGGTGGAGGGTGACGAGGTCGTGCTCAACGGGGTCAAGCGACCGGTCGAATCGGCGTCCGGCGCCGACTATCCTGCTGGTCACCGGTCGCACCGGTGCCGGGCTCACCCAGGTGCTCGTACCCGCCGGTACCGCCGGCGTGTCCATCGTCCCCGATGCAGTCGGTGGACCTGACCCGTCGGTTCTCGGTCGTCACCTTCGACGATGTCCGGCTCCCGGCCACCGCCGTCGTCGGCGAGCATCGGGTCGGCCGACGAACAGGTCGACCGCCAGCTCGAGCGGGCGGTCGCCATCGGGAACGCCGAGTCGGTCGGGGCCATGCAGGCCGCCTTCGACATGACCGTCGAGTGGGCCTTCGACCGGTACTCCTTCGGGCGGCCACTCGCCTCCTACCAGGAGCTCAAGCACCGGTTCGCCGACATGAAGACGTGGCTGGAGGCCAGCCACGCCATCAGCGACGCCGCCACCGCCGCCGTGGCCGGCGGATCCCCCGACGCCGGCGGAGCTGCTGAGCGCGGCCAAGGCGTTCATCGGCGACTACGGCACCGAGCTGGTCCAGGACTGCGTGCAGATCCACGGTGGGATCGGGGTGACCTTCGACCACGACCTCCACCTCTACCTTCGCCGCCACACGGTCAACCGGGCGCTGTTCGGCACGCCGGCCGACCACCGCCAGCGCCTGGCCGACATCGACCGAGAGCCGGAGGGCAGGTGGCGTGAGCACGCAGGAGACGTGGAGGACCTCGAGAGCTTCCGGGCCCGGGCCCGGGCCTTCGTCCGCGCCAACCTCCGACCGGTGGACTCGAACCAGTCGATCGGCCCGCTGCGCAACGACCGCACCGACGAGGAGGAGCTGGCCGCGGTGGCCCGGGACCGGGAGGTGCAGCGGATGCTCTTCGACGCCGGCCTGGCCGGCATCTGCTTCCCCCGGGAGTACGGCGGCCAGGGGCTCACGCCGGCGCACCAGCGCGCCCTCAACGAGGAGCTGGCCGGCTACGAGTACCCGGCCCGGATCCAGGTCCCGACCCTCTCGCCCTGCGCCGCGGTCCTGCTTGGACTTCGGCACCGAGGAGCAGAAGCTCGCGCACATTCCCGCCATCCTGAAGGGCGAGGAGATCTGGATGCAGTTCCTGTCCGAGCCCAGCGGCGGCTCGGACGTGGCCGGCGCCCTGACCACCGCGGTCCGGGACGGCGAGGAATGGGTCCTCAACGGATCGAAGATCTGGACCACCGGGGCCTGGTGGTCCGACTGGGGCCTGTGCCTGGCCCGGACCAACTGGGACGTCCCGAAGCACCGCGGCCTGACCGTGTTCATCCTGCCCATCCGCCAACCCGGCCTCGAGGTCCACCGCATCGAGATGCTCAACGGCTCGAAGGAGTTCTGCCAGGAGTTCCTGACCGACGTCCGGGTCCCCGACTCCGACCGGATCGGCGACGTCGACGACGGCTGGACGGTGGGGACCCGCTGGATGTTCCACGAGCGCATGCTGACCAACTCCCCGCTGGTCACCGTCCCGGCCGGCACGAGCACACGGCGGCGGCGCGTCGTCCGATGGACGCCGTGGCCCGGGACGCCGGCCGCCTCGACGATCCTTACGTGCCGGGACCTGGTCGGCGAGGCCCGCATGCTCGAGATCGTCGACCGCGCGCTCCGGCGGCGGATCGGCGAAGGGATCGCCACCGGGGCCATGACCGACCAGGCGGCGGCCATCGGCCGGCTGTTCACCGGCGTCACCACGGCCCGCATCCGGACCATCGCCTTCGAGATCGCCGGCGCGGCCGGCGTCGCCTGGACCGAGGACGACGGCGAGCTGGCCTTCTGCGGCTCGGACTTCCTGATGCGGCAGGTGTCGAGCATCGGCGGCGGCACCACCGAGATGGCCCGCAACGTCATCAGCGAGCGGGTCCTCGGGATGCCCCGGGAGCGCGCCCTCGACCGGGACGTCGCCTTCCGCGACGTGCCCCGCGGCGGATCCACCCGCTCATGAGTCTCGGAGCCACCCGTCGGCTCGAAGACGGCAGCGCGATATGGGCGACCCTGACAGACCGGCAACAGCCGAACGGATCCGACCGCGCCGTGTCCTCGGTCGCGATCTGGCCCCTGTTGGCTGGATGTTCGGAACTTCCGAGGGGCGCTGGAGCTCGGTCAGGTCCGCCGCCGGCGGCGCCGATTACGGCGTAGCGAGGCCGGACAGTAAAGCGGCAAGTGACCGGCCCGCTTTGTTCCGCGCGGTGTGCCGCCGATCGTGGGCGATATACAGGGCTGCCTCGGCGACGACCGATAGCAGCAGGTGGGCCATCGTGTCAGGGTCAGCAACCGTGATGCTCCCGTCCGCGATCCCCGCCCACAGTATCTGCGCGATCGAGCCGAGCCCGTAGCGGGCTTCTATCTTGCGCCACCCGTCCCAGCCCAATACAGCGGGGCCGTCAATGAGCAGGATGCGTTGGACTTCCGTGTCGAGCGACTCGTCGAGGAAGGAGTCGAGGCCTTGCTGAAGTTGCGTGAACGCCGTCTTGCCGGTCATGGCGCCGACGGTCCGCTCCGCCAGGTCCCTTTCGACGGCTTCGAATACGGCTTCGAACAATGCCTTCTTGTCGGCGAAGTGGTGGTAGAGGGCACCGCGAGTGCCTACCTGAGCGGTCTCCACGATCTCGGTGGTGCTGGTGGCGAAGTAGCCGCCCTCGGCGAACAGAGTACGGGCGGTCGCTATGAGTCTGCTTCGCGTCTCCTCTGCCATCTCCTGTCTGATGCCGGCCATGGCTGCGACCGTAGACGGCCGGCCGCTCGGCCGTCTACGGTTCGGAGACTTCGACGCGGTCCATCCTGCACCCCAGTCATTCAGTCAAGAGGACTGCCGCAGCGAACGCCTCCGCACCGTTGTAGAGCTGCGCGCCGTCGATGTCGGAGGGCTGCAGGTCTGTGGGAGCAGCTGACGTCCGCAAGTGGTACGGTTCCCTCCGTGATTGGGCGGGGCACCGCCACTATCCCCACACCAACGTGAGGTCTTTCACGTGGCGTAGTCCAGGTGGGTACTCGAGTTCCTCGTGACCCGGCTTGATCCGATAGTTGGGGATTCGCTGATGCCAGTCGCGCAGGGCGATCCGCAGTTCACGCCGGGCCAGGTGGGAGCCGAGGCAGCGGTGAACACCAGCACTGAACGCGATATGACGGTTGTTCGCGCGGTCGAAGCGAACGCTGAACGCGTCCTCGAACTGCGACGGGTCGACGTTGGCGGCGCCGTAGAAGACCATCACCGGGCAGCCTGCCGCGACTTTCTCCCCATTGGGCAGGACCGTGTCGTTCGTCGCTACCCGGGGGACGCCGAACGTCACCGGGCTCTCCCACCGCAGGAGCTCTTCCACGGCGCCAGGGATGATCGATGGGTCCTCGACGATTTGCCGCCGGTGCTCATCGTGCTGCGCAAGGAACGCCCAGAAGCAGGTGAGCGAGTCGCTGACCGTGTCGAGGCCGGCGATCAGGAACAAAAAGCAGATGTCGAGGATCTCCTCGCGGCGAGAGCTTCTCACCGTCGATCTCCGCCTGCAGGAAGTGCGTGAGGATGTCCTCCTGGGGCCGGGCCTGGCGCTCGTCGAGCCAGGCGCCGAAGTACTCATAGATCACCTCCCCGTTCGCCTTGTTCACGGCCGAGCGCCTTTCGAGGTCGAATTGGGCATCCGGGTCGATCTTCTCCGGGTGAAGGATCCCATCGCGCAGGCCGATCATCGTGTCGAGCTCGGACCAGGGGAAACCCATCAGCCCAACAAACACCGAAGAGGGGAAGAGCTCGGCAAACTCCTCGGTGAAGTTGCACTCACGGCGATCGATGAAAGTGTCGATGAGGCGGTTGACCCGCATGGAGAAATCCTCTTCGTGCTGGTCCATCACTTTGGGGGCGAACAGCGGGTCCAGGATCTTGCGATACTTCGAATGCTTCGGCGGGTCGACGTTAAGCGGGATCAGCGGTCGAATGTTCCCCAGGCCCAGTTCGGAAGCCGACGAAAAGATCTCGGAGTGACCAAGGACGTGGTCGTTCAGCTCCCGGCTGAAGACCTGAACCAATCCCGATGACGGACCGACAAAACCGCCCGCCTCGATCAACCTCCGGTACGTGTCTTGCGGGGCGGCCATCTCTGCCATGAGAAGCGCCAGCATTGCCTCTTCGCTAGCGCCCGTGGCGTTCGTCTCCGTCATTCGGTCAGCTCCCTCGTAGGTTCTCATTCACATGCAGAGTGTATGTCAAATCCCCGAAGCACCTCTCCTAGGTCTTTCGATTGAGCCGAACCCTCGGCATGACCGCCGGATACGACGCCACTCTCTCTTTCGTGCATGAGTTCATCGACCGGCTCGAGCCAGCGGGAAGAACTCTCTCAATAGAGGTAGATGGCCAAGACCGCCCCCAGAAGGCGACGAGCCAGATGTCGGTGAACAGGCGTAGCCACTTCGGCGCCGTTCGCACTTCCATGAAATTCTGCATGATCAGGCGGCATTTGAATAGGCCGATCGCCAGCACGCCGATAGTCACCGGCGTGCTGAAGACGAAATGGCCGTGGTGCTCTGCGGTGCCTCCCAACCACCAAGACACGATCGTGACCGCACAGAGCACGAGCCAGACAGAGGTGAGACGATCTTTGAGTATTGCCTTCATGGCTTTCACCGCATCAGGTAGACCAGTGCGAAGATCACGATCCAGAGCATGTCCACCATGTGCCAATAAGTTGCCCCCGACTCGACCATTGAGGCTCGGCGAAGCATCGGGTTCCGCAGCTCACGACACACGATCCCCAAGATGATCAAGCCCATCACGACGTGGAGCAGATGCACGCCGGTCAACATGAAGTAGAACATGAAGAAATCGTTTCTGGCCAACGTGTAGCCGTGGCCGATCTCGGCCGACCACTCGTAGATCTTGATCAAAATGAAAAACGCCCCGCAGAGAAAGCCACAGACCGTCAACCTCGTCGCACCTTGGTAGTCGCGGGCGCGGCATGCTCGAACGGCCCGGGCGACAAACCAAGAGCTGGTGAGCATCACCAGCGTGTTGACGAGGCCGATCGTTTGATTGAGATGTTGCTGGGATTGGAGAAACGCTGCCGGTTCACTGGTGCGCTCGATCATGAAGATGATGAAGTACACCCCGAAAATGATCATGTCCCCCAGGACGAAGACCCACATACTTCCTTCGCCCGGCAGGCGTATCCCGCTGTCTGCTTCGACGTCGGTCGGGCTCAAGGTATCTATGTCGCACGACGGAGACACGGTGCGCTCGGCTGAAGTCATGAGTCGACCGTGATTTCGTGACATCGACGTGCTCGAATCCGGCTCGCAGAGTGCATCAATATTCCAGCGTCGATTCCCCGAGCGGCTGTTCCCTGATCGCCTTGTAGAGCACGAAGACGAGGCAGACTTCCCAAACGACGAAGATCACCGTCCCTTGCCAGAAGCTGATCGATCCGTTCCAGGAAAATGGTCCGCGCTTGAAGATGAAGACTGGCGCCGCCATCACTTCGGTCACGATCTGCCAGATAGTGACGTAGGCCAGCCATTTGGGAAAGATCTTGTTCTTGTCCAAGAGGATGGCAAGCGCGAACACCAGGTACATGGTGGCGAAGCAGCCCAGGGATCCGACGAACATCAACAAGCCCATGTCGTAGAGCAGAGCCATGATGTGCGGGTTTCGATCAGGCCGGAACACCGCGGTCAGGAAGCAGAGCGCAGCGAAGAGGCACCCGGGCAACGCTCCGACGGCCAGCGCCGCGATGTACGAATACGCCCATACTGAGCCGGAAGACATCCGCTTCATGTGGAAGACGACCAGCCCGTTGGCCCAGGTGCTGAATCCGATCACGACCATCAGCAGTCCGAACCCGATCTTGATGGTCAGCGAGTGGACGTGGAAGAAGTGCACGATCTGTTCGGTGGAAAGGTGCGGGCTGGGTGGCGGCATAACCCTGGTGAGGACCACGAAGATCAAGCCGAACAGGTTGTAGAAGACCAGGATGCTCCACCAACAGATCCACTGGTCGGTTTTGCTCTTCGGCCGGTAACGCTGGGAATCACGGGCCTCCGCACCCGTTGTTGGCGGCGCTGAGACGACGGCGGTCAACTCGCTGCCCGCTCTTCGAGAGCCTGGCGAGCGATGGCGCTGCGCAAGGCAAAGAACATCACGATGAGATAGATGCCGAAGGTGCCGATCCTCAACCAGAAGGACACGAATCCGTTCCAGGCAAGCGGTCCTGTGCGAATGACGGCGGAGCATGCCGCCGGTGTGACAAGTGCCGCAACGGCGAGGTTGAAGTGCCCGATCCATCGGGAAAAGATCGGGTGGGGGTGCGGGTCGAGGTAGATGGCCAGCGCAAGACATATGTTGGCTGCAATGAACATGCCGACTGGAGCCGTGAAGACGATCCAGGCCATGTCGTTCAACAGCTGGATGAGGTCGGGGTTCCGGTCGGGGCGGAAGGCAGCGATGAGCCAGAACAGGTCTGCGACGGCAAAAAGCGTCGCGCCGGTAGCGACAGCGCTGAGGTAGCTGTAGGCGAAGACATGGCTCGGCGCGGCCATGCGTTTCATCTGTACGACGATCAGCATGAAGAAGGGAACGAGCATGATGCCGAAGAGGTCGTAGATGATCATGCTCACGCGGATCATCGTCGTGTGTGATGCGAAGAAGGCGGCTACTTGAAGGGCCGTCATATTGGGCGACATCGGTGGGCGGAACCCCGGGAACGCCACGAACGCGATGAGAAAAGCCGCTGCACTGATCGGTGTGATCCACAGACTGATCGTCTGCGCAGTGATGTTGTTGTCTCTGATGGGAGGCCCAACGACGCCTGGTTGCTCCAGTTCTACCTGTTGTGCTGACATTCCCCCATACCTCAGTTCGGATGCCGCTGGCATCGTGAGGACCCACAACCTAGCCGATCGGCTATCTCGATGAAAATATGGCGGATTGGCCACCGGTTGGCCCCAAGAGCCGGCAAGAGCGGAGCCCCCGGTTCAATCGGTGAGGCCCAGGAAGGTCCAGGTGAGGTGCACTAGGTGGGAACGCAGTGTCTCGTCATCGAGTTCGGCAACGAGTGGGTGGGTGACCGCACCTCCGATGGCGCTCGAGGCCATCGCCACCCGGACGCGCGCCTCGGCACCTTTCTGATTCCCGATCAGAATTCGATACAGACGCTGCATGAACTGCTGGAACGGTCTCTCCTCGGCGAGGAGCCGGACGACAACGGGGTCGTAGAGGAGGGTGACAACCATGCGGCGCCGCTCTACGGCGCGGTCGATCACCTGGGTGAGGAGCACCTCGAGGGCCGCTGGGCTCTGCGCATCGGCCTCGGCGGCATTGAGGGCCGACTCGAGGGTGGAAAGCTCTGCTTCGACGGCCGCCACGACGATCTCCTCCTTGGTCTGGAACTGGTGGTATACCGCCGCTTTGGTCACGCCGATGGCATCGGCGATCATCTGGAGGGATGTGCCGTTGACCCCGTGCCGGGCAAAGAGCTCGAGCGCGGCATTGATGATGCGGGTCTGCGCCGCGCTGTGCATTCCGGCTTCCATGAAGCCGACGGCCGAAGAACGTTGGGAACTCACAAAATAAGAGTAGACCAGCGGCTCGCAAGTCGTAGCCGATCGGCTATCCTCGACTCCTCAACCCTAGTTAAGGGTCTATACCGGCCGGACTCGCTCAGTTCGTCGGCCTGGGGCGCGATCGAGAGGGTCTCCTTCAGCCGAACCGAGGACCACAGGTGCCCAGGAGGAACGCTTCGCAGCTGGGCGCTCAGAGTCCCGTGTCAACCTCGGGCGAGCGCCGGCTATCCGGGTTCCCGTGGATCACCATCGATGTCTGGGTGATGAGCGGAGCGTAACTTGCGGTAAACCAAACATTCGGTCCACACTAACGGGATGGCCGAACGCGACGAAAGCTACGGGTCCGGGTTGGCGGATCTGATGAACCCGGAGGTGGCGAGGAACCCGCAACCCATCTATTCGATGCTGCAGAAAACGACACCGGTGTTTCGACTCGATGGGGTCGGTGTAATCGTCACATCTCGCTCGGGTGTCGACGAAGTGGTCCGCGACCCCGACGCCTTTTCGTCCGGCCTTTCCGCTCACGACCTCAAGACGCGGCGCCCCCTGATCCCGTTGCAGATCGACCCTCCCGATCACCGTAAGTACCGAAAGATCCTCGACCTACTGTTCGCGCCAAAGCGCATGAGTTTGATGGAAGATTCGACCGTCCTGTTGGTCAACGATCTGATCGACAAGTTCATCGATGATGAGGAAATTGATTTCTCAAAGCAGTTCTCAGGTCCGTTCCCATCGCAGGTCTTTCTCACGATGTTCGGACTGCCACTGGAGGAGCTACCGCTGTTCCTGAAGATGAAAGATGGCGCCATCCGTCCTGACCAGGTCGTCGGCCACGAATTCGGTCATCCCGAGACCGAGGCGTACCAACAGCAGACGGCTGACTCGATTTACGCCTACTTCGAACGGGTGATCGAAGAGCGGAGAGTGGGGGAGAAGCGAGACGATCTCCTCAGCCACTTCATATTTGCGGAGGTGGACGGGAACCGGCTCACCGACGAAGAGATCGTCGACATCTGCTTCCTGTTTCTCATCGCCGGCCTCGATACCGTGACCGCCTCGTTGGACTGCTTCTTCCGGTACCTGGCTGAGCACCCAGCGGACAGGCACAAGATCGTCGATGACCCCGACGGCGTCCCGGCGATGGTCGAGGAGATGCTTCGCTGGGAAACTCCTGTCATGGGATGCGCCCGTGTGGCAACCCGCGACACTGAAATCGGGGGCTTCGTCGTCAGTGAAGGCGAGCAGGTCATGGCGCTCTTTGGGGCAGCGAACGTCGACGAAGCCGAGTTTCCCGAGACCAGTGCTCTCGTCTGGGATCGGGAAGCCAACCGGCACCTGGCGTTTGGGGGCGGTATCCACCGCTGCCTAGGGTCTCACCTTGCACGACTGGAGCTCCGAGTGGCCCTCCGGGAGTGGCACCGTCGCATCCCTGACTACAGCATCAAGCCCGGCGTCGAACTGAACTTCACCGCCGGGATCCGTACGCTCGACACCTTCCCAATGTTGCTGGACGTCTCCAGCTGATCTCGGCGAGAATCCGACACCCGCGGTCGGGTTGTCCTTGCTTCAGCCGATCCCGAGCTGGGCGCAGGTCTGGAAGACCTCGTCGAAAATGGACCCCGGAATCGTGTAGGGCTCGGCGGCAGTGACCTGATCGAGGTGAGCCGCAATGTCCTCGGCATTGGGGTTGGTCCCCGGCTCCGCGATCCACCCGTCGGCGAGGCCGACGAAGACACGGGCGAAGCGACCGGCGCACGCCGAGAAGTTGTGGTGGGTGAGTTGGCAGGCACGGCTGGCCAGATAGACGACGATCGGGACGACGAGCTCGGGTTCGATGGCGTGAAGGAATCCGGGCTCGGCCTCGACCTCGTCGCGGTCGCCGACGGTCTCGAACACCATGCGCGAATACCCGAAAGGGAGGACGCAGTTGGCCAGGATCCCATACGGGGCCCCTTCAATGGCGATGACGTTGGCCAGCCCGAGCGCCCCGGCCTTCGCGGCTGCATAGTGGGCGGAGTTCGGTTGACCGAACAGCCCGGCCGAGGAGGTGATGAACACGAACCGGCCAGCGCCGCTGGGCCTTCATGGCGCGGTAGGCGGGTTGGCTGATGTTGAAGGCACCGTCGAGGTGGACCCGGCACATCCGGCGCCAGTGCTCGGTGGTCAATTCCTCGAAAGGAGTGGTGTGGAAAATGCCGGCGTTGCTGACGACCGCGTCGAGGCGCCCGTACTCGTCGAGTGCGGATTGCACGATCGCCTCGCCACCCTCGGGGGTGTCGACCGACTCGTGGGACGCCACCGCATTGCCGCCGGCAGCGCGGATCTCGTCGACCACACTGGTGGCGACCCCGGCATCGGCTCCGTCGCCGTCCACCGTGGCCCCGAGGTCGTTGACGACCACCGATGCACCTCGACGGGCGAGGTCGAAGGCGTAGAGGCGCCCGAGTCCTCGTCCGGCCCCGGTCACGATGACTACCTGTCTGTCGAAATCGATCACGATCGTCCCCTTCGGTGGCTTCTCAGGCGCCCGGCCAGCGCACGGTAGCTTCGCTTCCGGTCGGAAACAAATGTTAGGTTTTAGCGGTGCACGCGGTGGTCGGCGACGAGAAGGACCTCGGGTCGCTCCGGCTCCTCGCCTCGGCGGTGGCCCGCCGGCCCATGGAGGTCGCCACGGCCACCCGCGGGGACCGGTCGTGGACCGACGGAAGTACCATGTTTCTCGAAGGCACGGTCGATCCGACCAATCAGATTCGGATGCTGGCGGTCCAGGGATCGCTGGTGGCCTCCGGAAGCCTCGACCCGGATATCCTCCGACAGCTCGTCCGCCGGCCCGAGCTCACTCGGCGATACCTGGCCGTCGAGGGCCACCGTGCCCTTTTGGCCAATGAACATGTGCTCCCGCCATGGGTGTGCTCGCTCATCGACCGCGAGCTGGCCGGCTCGAGCCGCAGCGTCGAGGAATCACTCGACTGGGCTCGGGGGCGCAACGCGATCGGTGAGGCCCCGTTCGTTTTTGGGGCGATCGACGTGAAACGGTCACTCGCATCGATGTATCCGACGGCAGAGATCCCACTCGGACGGTCTCCGGACGTTCGGCCACGTGGGAAGGACCACGCGCTCACCGACCTCGATTCGGACGAGTACGACCAGGTGGCCATCGGCGACCTGCTGCTGAGCCCGGTCGGCGGCGGCGGCCCGGTTGGCCGTCTGCTGCAGAAAATGTTCCGACCGGCTCGGCGTGGCGCCGGTGGTGGACCGGTCGGAGCCGACTCGCCCACTCGCAGCTCGGCCCGTCCGGCGAGTCGAGGGTATGCCTCGGCCGACGAAGAGCTCGATTGGCGAGCGCGAGGTAGCGCCTGAGGTTGGCCACGGGTCGGCCAGCACGGTGTACCCCGAATGGGACGGTAGCCGCCGCCGGTACCGCCCGGATTGGTGCACTGTGATCGAGAGTGACGCACGAGCCGACGTCACCTCGACGATCCAGCTGCCAAGTGGGCTGGCCGTGCGCCGGTCCTTGGCCAGCCTCGGGACTGGCATGATCCGCTGTCGACGACAGCCACAAGGCGACGACCTCGACATCGATGCCGCGGTGGAGGCGCATATCGACACGTGGCCGGCAGACCCCACGAGGACGACGCCTACGTTGCCAGCCGCCGGTGGCGGCGCGACCTTGGCGTCCTGGTCCTTTTGGATGTGTCCGGTTCAGTGGGAGAGCCCGGCGTCACCGGCCGGTCCGTGCACGAGCAGCAACGGCTTGCCGCCGTGACCCTCACCGCGGCGCTACACGATCTGGGTGACCGGGTCGCGCTGTACGCCTTCAACTCGCCGCGGCCGCCAGGCGGTTCAGGTCCTCCGGGTGAAGGGTTTCGACGACCGCCTCGACGTCCAGGTGACACGGCGGCTCGCCGGTCTGGAACCCGGGGCGTACACCCGGCTGGGTGCCGCCATCCGTCACGGCTCCTCGATCTTGGAGTGGCGGAGCGGGACCCCCCGGCGCCTGCTCGTGGTCCTCTCGGATGGCTTGGCCTATGACCACGGCTACCAGGGGGACTACGGCGAAGCCGATGCCCGACGAGCCCTGACCGAATTGCGATATCGCGGCGTCGGATGCGTGTGCCTCAGCGTCGGCACGGACGCCCAGCCCGAGGCGCTCCGGCGCGTCTTCGGTTCCGCGGCGCATGCGGTGATGCCGAAACCGGACGGCTTGCCCGCGGTGATCGCCCCCCTCTTCCGGGCGGCGCTGCGCTCCGCAGAACGCCAGCACCGAACCTTCCAGCGCCAGCAACGGACAAGAGAGAGATTCGAGATCGAGATGGGGAAATGATGACGGCCGCGGGTCGCCCGTTCTACCTTCCGGTTGGCGACGAGGAACAGGTGTTCAAGGCGGCCTGTCGGCAAGGCCTGGCGGTGGTTCTCAAGGGTCCCACCGGGTGCGGGAAGACGCGTTTCGTCGAAGCCATGGCGTATGACCTGGACCGGTCGCTCATCACCGTCTCGTGCCACGACGACCTCACCGCCACCGATCTCGTCGGCCGCTTCTTGCTGGAAGGTGGGGAGACCCGGTGGGTGGACGGCCCGCTGACCCGGGCCGTGCGCGAAGGGGCAATCTGCTACCTCGACGAGATCGTGGAGGCTCGACAAGATACGACTGTGGTGCTCCACCCCCTGGCCGACCACCGTCGTCAACTACCAATCGATCGGCTGGGAATCGTCCTCGACGCCCCACCGGGCTTCTGTCTCGTGGTCTCCTACAACCCCGGGTACCAGAGTGTGCTCAAAGACCTGAAGGACTCCACCCGTCAGCGCATGGTGGCGATCGAACTCGACTTTCCCCCCGTCGATGTGGAGGAGAAGGTCGTCGCCCATGAGGCCGGCGTCGATCCGGAGGCGGCGGCCCAACTGGTGCGACTCGCGCAGGCCATCCGCCGGCTGGAGACTGCGGGTCTCCGGGAGGTCGCCTCGACCCGGGTCCTGATCGCGGCCGCCCGACTCTTCGGCGACGGCGTTCCGCTCGTCACCGCCGCCCGCGCCGCTATCGCCGGTCCCCTCACCGATGATCCAGCGGTGGGAGCCGGCCTCGTCCGAATGATCTCGACGTACCTTGGCCCCCCAGATTGACCACTCTGAGGGCCGTCGGTAGTATGCGGAACAACTATTAGGTTCGAGGGGGATCGTTGGCCTACGAGAGCAATGCCACGCCGATCAAGCTTGGCTATCTGTTCGACTTCGTTTTGCCTGAGGGTTTCCCGAAGGAGATGCGGGCCGACCTCACCGACAGCTTCCAGCTGGTCTTTGAGGAGGGACTCGAGCAGGGGATCATCGACCGACCAGTGGAGATCGTTTTCCGTGAGGTGGAAGGACTCCCCAAGGGCTCGGTGAAATCGGTGATCGACGCCTACCGCGAGCTGGTCGACGAGGGTTGCCTGGCCATATTCGGACCGTCGATCACCGACAACTGCGTTCCCGTCAAAGAAGCGATCGAAGAGCGTTTCCGCGTCCCGGCCATCAGCGTCACCGGCACCGATGACTGGCTGGGTGAATGGACCTTTTCCCTGTCGATGGGCTCGATGACCGACGAGCCTGTCTTCTGGGCTCACCTGATCGCCAAGCGCGGCCTCGACAACGTGGGTGTCCTCGTCGAGCAGTCGTTGGTCGGCGAGACCTACATCAAGTCCTTCCGTGCCGCCTGCCGGGACAAGGGCATCCGTATTGTCGCCGAGGAGCCCATCGCCCAGACCGCCCAGGACGTCGGCGACGCGGTCCGGAGCCTGTACGGCGCCAGTGTGGGGGTCGTCGTGCACTGCGGTTTCGGCTTCGGGGTGGTGCTGGTCAACCAGGTCCTCCAGGAGTTGGGCTGGGATCCACCCAGATTCATGGGGACGGCGTTCCAGAACGCCTGGATCAACCCAATCGTCTGGGACGCCGTTGTCGGATGGATCGGCGTCGACCAGTACGACGACGGCAACCAGGTGGGTCAGGACTTCCTCGATCGCTACGCCGCTCGCTACGGCCGGCGACCCGAATACTGCGTTCCCGTGGTCAACCGCGACCTCGCCACCGTTCTGCTACATGCCTTTGCCGATGCCCGACCTCTCTCGCCGCGGGGCGTCAAGGAAGCGCTGGAGCGGGTGCGGATGGTCCCGGCGGCATCCGGATCCCCCGGGACCCGCATTTCGTTCGGGAAGTGGTCACACCGGGGCTGGATGGGCGCCGGCTATCTCGTGGCTCGTCGACTCGATCCTGATGGCACCACCGCCCACCTGGTCGAGCGTTTCGGACAGGACTGACCGACATGACCATTCAACAACTGCCGTCTCAACAACTACCGCCGCCCGTCATTGATTCCACTACGGTCCGCCGAAGCAGAACCGCCGGTGTCCTCGCCCTGGCTGCGGCGGTCACCGGGCTTGTCGTCGTGGCCGTCAACGCCCAACACGGTGCGGTGGGTGAACGGATCACCAACTCAGCGGTCGCCGGCGCTCCCCGTCCGGTGGCGCCGCTCTGGGGCTTCCACCACTGGCTCGCCCTGCTGCAGATCGGGACCATCCTTGCCATGGCCGCGCTGATTATCACGGTGGTGGTGGCATGGCGCCGCTACCCGCGACACCCGATTCTGCTGATGGTGCTGGTCACCACGCTGCTCGTCTGGCAGGACCCGATCATGAACTGGGCTCCCTACGCGGTGTACAACCCGCAGCTCTGGCACTGGCCGACAACGTGGGGCTTGGAGTCGCTGTCGCCGACCGTCGAGCCGTTCATCGTGATCGGGTACGCCACCTTCTACATGGCCCCGTTCTTTCCGGCCGTGTGGCTGTTACGCCGTGTTCAGGCTCGGCGTCCGGTGGACTCCATCGTCTGGCGGCACCCGCTGATCAGTCTTTCCCTGCTGATGCTCGCCATCGGGTTCGTATTCGACACCCTGCTGGAGACGTTCCTGATCCGGACCCAGCTGTACATCTACTCCCAGGTTGTCCCTTTCGGGTCGATCTGGACCGGGAAGTGGTACCAGTTCCCGTTGATCTGGGAGGCCTCGCTCGTCACGCTGGTGATGATTCCTGCCGGAGTCCTGCTCTACCGGGACGACACCGGCCGCACCCAGGCGGAGAAACTGGGCCAGCGGATCCGCGCCTTCCGCTCCCGTCCGGCCCTCGGAGCCTTTCTGGTGATGTTCGCCATCATCAATGTCGCCTACTTCTGCTACGGCGGGGGCTACGCGTTGCTGCGAGACACAAAGATCGCCACTTCGGTGGCCTGTCCCTGGCCCTTCCCCGAGGCGAAGGTCTACGACCCGAACGGGTTCTATGAGAAGAACGGCCAGACGGGCCCGTACTCCTCCGGCATCTGGTCCGGCTGGCCGAGCGCCCAACCCGGTGGCAGACCCCTCGTTACCCTGCCCGTTTCCGGAGGTCGATGCGCCAGTGGCCGATAGCCGGAGCGTGGTCATCACCGGGGCGTCCCACGGCCTGGGTTTGGCCACCGCCGCCCACCTCCACCGGGTCGGCTGGACGGTGGTGGCCGCCATGCGGTCACCCGAACAGGGCCTCGAGCGCCTCCGAGCCATCACCGGCTCGGGTCAAGACGACCCTCGTCTGATCGGGGTCCGGCTCGACATCGACGACGCCGACTCCATCGCCGCCGCGAGCCGGGCCATCCAGAATGCCGTCGGGTCCCCGGACGGCCTCGTACACAACGCCGGTGTCGCCGGCGTCGGATGCCTGGAGGAGATGCCGATGAGCGTGTGGGAGCAGATCTTCCGCACCAACTTCTTCGGGCCGGTGCGACTCACCAAGGAGCTTCTTCCGTTGATGCGGAACGCCGGCCGGGGTCGGATCATCATGGTTTCGAGCGAGGGAGCGATCCGGGGAATGCCGGCCATCGGTGCCTACTCGGCGGCGAAGGGCGCGCTCGAGCGTTGGGCGGAGTCGCTCGCCCAGGAAATCTCCCCGTTCGGGCTGGGCGTCTCCGTGCTGGTGGCCGGAACATTCAAGACCGACATCTTGGAGCTCACCACGACCTACGCCGATAATGACGGCCCCTACGCCCCGCTCCACGCCGGCCTGGAGAGCTTCGGCCAACGGTTCCTGCGGTTTGCATCGGCGCCGGAGCGGTTCGCGCCGGCGGTGGCCAAGGCCCTCGATGATCACCAGCCATTCTCCCGAGGCGCCGTTGGGTTCGATGCCCGGCTCCTGATGTTGGGAAGCCGCCTCATGCCCACCAGGTGGCTCCAGCGCATCATCGGTCGGGCCACCGGCATCCCCGCGGCCGGCACGCTCCGCGGCCATCCCCTCCAAACCGCGTCTACCCGTACCGGTGCCAACGAAAGGGAAGTGTGTGACTGAAACGCCGACGGTCGAGTTCGAATCACGGATGCTGGTCGACGGGAAGCTTGTCGAAGGCCAGGCCGGCACGTTTGCCAATGTCAACCCGGCTACCGAGGAGGAGTTGGGTCAGGTCACCAATGCTTCCAACGCGGACATGCATCGCGCCATCGATGCGGCCCGACGGGCCTTTGACGAGACCGACTGGTCGACCAACCGGGGGTTCCGCCAGAAGTGCCTTCGCCAACTGCAGACCGCCCTCGAGGCGGAGCAGGAGGCGTTGCGAGAGGAACTCATCCTCGAGGTGGGGTGCCCTCGGATGGTCACCCACGGGCCGCAGCTCGACCTGCCACTCGCCGACGCCCTCAACTATCCGGCCGAGCTCATCGACCACTACCCGTGGGAAGTCGAGCTCGGAGACGCCATGGTCGAGCTCACCGGCCAGGTGAACACCCGGAAGGTCTGGCGTGAACCAGTCGGCGTCGTCGGCGCCGTTGTCCCGTGGAACTACCCGTTTGAGGTCACCATCCACAAGCTCGGGCAGGCCTTGGCCACCGGCAACACCGTCGTGCTCAAGCCCGCCCCGGATACGCCGTTCAACGCCACCCGCATCGGACGGCTCGTCGTTGAGCAAACTGACATCCCGGCCGGGGTGGTCAATGTCGTCACCGCGTCCGACCACCTGGTCGGGGAGGAGCTGACCCTTTCGCCCAAGGTCGACCTCATCTCCTTCACCGGCTCGACGTCGGTGGGCATCCGGATCATGGAGAAGGGCGCCGCCACCATGAAGCGTCTGTTCCTCGAGCTTGGCGGCAAGTCGGCGGCCATCGTCCTCGAAGATGCCGACCTCGGGGTGGCCAGCATGATCGGCTTCGGGGTGTGCATGCACGCCGGGCAGGGATGCGCCACGCCGACCCGGATGCTCCTGCCTCGGTCCCGCTACGACGAGGGGCTCGAGCTCCTCAAGGGCATCTACGAAACGGTCAGTGTTGGTGACCCGCAGCTTCCAGACACCCTCTGCGGCCCGGTGATCTCGGCCAAACAGCGCTCCCGCATCATCGGCTACATCGAGAACGGCATCGCCGAGGGGGCCAACCTCCTGGTTGGCGGGCCCGAGACGCCGGCCGGCCTGGGCAAGGGGTTCTACGTCACGCCGACGCTGTTCGCCGATGTCGACAACAGCATGACCATCGCCCGTGAGGAGATCTTCGGCCCGGTCCTGGTCGTCATCCCCTACGACGACGTCGAGGATGCCATCCGAATTGCCAACGACAGCCCCTACGGCCTGGCCGGGTTCGTGCTCTCTGACTCACTGGATCGATCCGTGGCCGTGGCCCGCCGCCTCCGAGCTGGAAGCGTCGGCCTCAATGGTGGGGCCGCCTATGGGGCCGACGTCCCCTTTGGCGGATACAAGGCGAGTGGCATCGGGCGGCAGAACGGCATGGCCGGGTTCGATCAGTACCTTGAGGTCAAGTCCGTCGCCTGGCCTGTCGGCTGAGGCTCGGTCGCCGTTCACGGGCGGTGCGCCGCACCTCGCAGCGTGGTCTCACGGGCCAGAGTCAGCGCGCCGCGGGAACCGAGCTTGTCAACGATGTTCTCAGGCATCCAGAGGAGCTCGAACAATGACCAGGCGCGGATGTCGGCTGTCGAGCCTTCCACATGGAGCTCACCGGATCGGATCCCTTGGGCTAGCAATGACCTCAGATCGCCCAATCGGGCCGAGAACGACGAGCCAAGATTCGTCGTGGTTGGGGGTGACTCTCGGATCCACGCCAGTTGAATGTTGAACTCATCCTTGAAGCGGACGACGGCATTGATGTTGATCCACATGAGGGCATCGAGTTTCTCGACGGCTGTGCCGTCTGATCGCAACACGCCTGACCACCCCAGGCGCGCTTTTGCTGAGAACCCGCGCATGATTGATTCGAGGAGGCCGTCTTTGGAGCCGATCAAGCGGTACACGCTGCCCACGCTGAGCCCGGCGGCGCCGGCGATGTCGCGGACTGTCGTGGCTTCGTAGCCCCGCCGGCCAAATTCGGCCCGCGCCACGCCTCGAAGCGTTCGGATTCGATCGTCCTCTTCCTCCTCTTGAAGGGCCCACGAATCGAGCGCGCGTGTAGCGGCCGCAAACGGCTCCGAACGATCGAGCGCGGCATCCAAGGGTGGATTTATGGCGATCCCGTGTAGGACGGTTCGGCAGCGGATGGCGGGGACCTCATCTCCGCCGCGCACGTTTTGGAAGACTCCCAGGCTGATGTGTTGCAACGTCTGGCACAGGCGGTCGGAAACCGACGCAAGATCGATGCCTGTCCGAAGCGAGCCGTCGGTTTGACCGGCGCGAAGGGTGGCCAACATCGCCTGCTCGATCTCAGAGGATGATCGCCGCGTCACACGAACCAGGTCGTCGCTGGCGCCTGAGGGTGGCTCGTACAGGGTCAAGAGCAAGGCCGCTCGATGCCGGATCGAGCAGTGGGCGATGGCGGTTCCCAGGGCCACCACTCGCTCCGGGACTGGCTCTGCAACCGGTTGGCCGAGCACATCGAGCGCCTCTTTGGCCAGTTCGTCGAGTTCGAGTTGGTATCGCTCCACCAATTCGACAATCAAGGCCTCCTTCGAGTCGAAGTGGTGGTAGAGGCTTCCCGGCAAGATCCCGCAGGCGTCGGCGATGTCCTTCAGGGACGTCCGCAGGCCAGATGAGGCGAACAGAACGGCCGCCGCGTCCAAGATCTCCGTCCTCCGTCCTCCGATGCTCGTCACGGTGTTTCACTCCCTGGAGGTTGACCTGCTAGCGACGTCCGTACCGAAGCTGGCAGCAATTGCCAGCCTAGCGCGGGCCAGTTGAACCAAACATCTGTTTCAGCATAAGGTCGGGCGCCATGACCACTGTTCCTGAAGCATTCCGATACACCTCGACGATCACGGCCCCGAACTGATCGCCAGGCCATGGTGTTTCGGATGGTGATGTCCGGAGCGGCACGACGACGAAGGCAAACAAGGTAGGGGACTGTCGGTGGGCGTTGTAATCATGCTGGGCACGCTGTTGGGACTGATCATCCTCATCTTTGTTGTCGTCCTCCGGTATGACTCTGAAGCCCGTCGTGCTCCGAGGCAAAAGTCCGACCGATGATCGGTGGGTTGACGCCATTATTGACGGCGTCGATCGGCTTCGCCTACGTCGGGGGCGCCGCTTTCGTTGCTGTTGGCGTGTACCTGTCGTGGCGCCACCACCGCCTCCACCCACTCTTGCTGGTTTGCATCGCGGCGATCTCGATCTCCTGGATCGAGGCGCCCTACGACTGGGCGGTCTACGCGCAGTTCGCGCCGGCCATCCCTCGCATGCCGTCCTGGTGGCCGTTGAACATGACCTGGGGTGGGCTGCCGGCGTCGGTGCCCCCCGGCTACGTCGCCTACTTCGTGCTGCCCGCGGTGATCGGCGCCGCTCTCGGGCAGCGGTTGAGCTCGAGGTTCCACTGGCGTAGGCCGACCACCCTCCTCACCGTCGGGCTCGTCGTTGGCATCGTCTGGGCCTTCCTCTTCAACGCGATCCTGGGGGCCCGGTTCGGGGTCTTCTACTACGGCCGGGTGATTCCCGGGCTTGCGCTATGGGAGGGGACCAAACACCAGTACCCGCTCTACGACGCCTTGGCGATGGGCGTGCAGATGATGGTCTTCACCTACATCCTCGGACGAACCGATCCCGAAGGACGGACAGTTATCGATCTGTGGGCCGACAGGAAGTCGACGACCCGCCTTCGATCGTCACTCCTGTCCGTCATCGCCGTCGTTGTCATCGGAAATGTCCTCTACGGCGCGGTCTTCGCCCCCCATCTCGTTACGAAGTTGGAGGATCGGGTCACGGCTGGACCCACGGCTCCATTATTCAAAGGCGTGCCGAACCAACCCTTGCATGGCGCCTCTCACTTGGGTCCCTGAACGACCGACTTTCCTGGGCTCAGAACGAGCATGGCACGTGCGTGGTCGTAAATGTGTCGACAAGCCAGCGGCCCTCCTGCAGAACGAGCTGCGCCGAGCCGACGAAATATCCCCGTTGGACGAAGGAGTCGGGCGACCCCGAGTCGCCCACCAAGTAGAAGTGCTCCTCGTCCTGGCAATCGGCGAGGGCGGCAGCGGAGGAACCGGTCATGGTGATGTCGACGTGATCGTCGTGCAGACTACCGACGGCATGTTCCTGCGCGCCGAGTAACGCCGCAGCCTGACGCACGCTGGCTTGGGCCAACCGGCTTGTGGTAACCGCCGCCAATGGTCCGATGTAGGCCTTGCTCAAGGTGTCATCCAACTCGGACAGCACGTGAAGGTAGGTCTGGTAGGCGGTGTTGATGGCGTTCTCCGTGACCCCCACTGGCGGGGCAGTCGCGGCCGGCTTTGGCCCAGGTGACAGGGACCCCGATTGTCCGGCTCCGCCCGGTACGGTCGACGACGTGCCGGTAACGCCGGTGGATGGGTCTCCGTTGTCGGCCGAACTGGAGCCCGCTTGACCAGCACCGGTCGACGTTCCTGTGACCGCGGTCGGAAGGGCGACGCGACCACCGCAGGCGGCCGCGCCGAGGGCGGTGACCAACAGGGCCGCAGCGAGGCGTCGCTGGCCCCCCGGCACTCACGTACCTTCGAAGAACGCCACCGTGCCGCCCAGTCCGGCCACGGTGGGTCCGAATGGCGATAACGACGGGCCGTACTGCGTGCCGATCGTGGTGAGACCGCCGGCCAGGTCGGCAATGAACGGGTCGACCAGCGGATTGACCAGCGACAGGGCCTCACTCTTGGTGATGGCCTGCTCCAGGTACCCGTTTCCCTGGGACGAGACCTGGCCGCAGTCCTTGTCCAGCTCGACGAGGAGAGGTGACAGTACTTTCGAAGTCTGGGTCTGGGCGCCGATGATGGATACGACCGAGCCGGCGTCGCTGCAGGCGAGCGGCAGGCCGATGGTGTTTCCGAATACGAACATCTCGAGCAATGGGGTCACGACCGCGGTCGAGGAGCCCCCGAATTGGCACTCGTGGTTGTGGTGGTCGCTCCGGCCGCTGAGGCCGACGCACCCAGCGTGCCGATGGCGCAGAAAATGGCCAACGTAAGGGCCAGGCCAAGCCGGTGCCACCCCTCGTGCACGAGCGTTCGAATGTTCATGGTTCCCCTCCTCGGGTCCGCTGCAACCCTTTGGGATTCTGTCTTGTGTGCATCAGGGGCTCCCCTTTGAGCTCAACGCCAGGCGCACCGAGAAGAGCCTCACGGCTTGTGAACCCAAGAGTACAGCCAGCGCAACCAAGATCAGCATCAGATACAGGCTCTCGGCCGACGGTCCTTTCTCTAACGCATAGGTTGGCTGGGTGCTGGTGGCCGGCGAGGAAGGCGACGATGCCGTCGGTGTGGTCTCGGCGCCCGGGACCGCCGATGGCACCTCGGTTCCCGCCCCGGTGTCGTCGAACGGCGCCGGCGAGATCGGGCCCGCCGCGGCACCCGAATCCACTCCGGTCCCAGCGGCCCCAGTTGCCGGCGCCAGGCCGGGCGCGTTGGTGGTCGACAGGTACCCTCGGCCGACGGTGAAGGTAACCGTCGCGATGCCTTGCGCATGGAGGTTCTCGGTGGCGGTGACCTGGAGGGCGCCGGAGTCGACCGACTCCAGCGTCTTGGAGGGGTTGATGGACGACCCAGTGCTCGTGGTGCCATCGCTGTACCTGACGGTTTCCGGCAAGTAGGTGAGCTTGATTCCGGAGGGGGCCAGGAGCGAATCAACCGCGCCGAGGATCTCTTGGTTGACGTCGATCGGCACATTGACGCCCAGCAGGTTCAGCCCGTTGGCCTGGAGGCCTGTCACCTGACCAAGCAGGGTGATGGTCCCCAGATTCGTCTGCGACTTGATGATGGGCTTCCCGTTCGCTTGCTGGGTGAGCGACACCGAAGAGGAGACGTTGGCGAGGTCGAACAACTGGCCGAACGAGAGGGCGTCGAGACCGGAGGTGGCACTCACGCTGACGCTGCCATCGTTGTTGGCGGCGGTCTCGGCGGAGGCGAACATGGTGGCGTTGCTGGATCCGGACGGCTGCACGCCGATGGCGACCGAGCCCTTGGCGTCGATCGGCGACGAGGTTGCGGTGATCTGGTAGCCACCCTGGGTCTGTTGGCTGCTGGGCGTGCCCGGGAAGTTGGCGGACACGTAACCGGGCAACGGGGGGAGCGGTGGGATCGACCCCGAGCCGAGTCCGGCGATGGTGCCCGGGAGCGATGCAACGGAAGGCGAATAAGGGGCCCCGGCGTCGGCCATGGAGAGGCCCAGGCTGTTGAGTGCCGCCGATGCCCCGTAGGGTCCGGCCTCGATGGTCAAGAGACTCGACACCGGCAGGTTCGGGTCAGTTACGAGGACGTCGAGCGCGTTGGCCTGGGCGGACAGGTTGTAGGTGTTCGAGTTGGTGGCGGTCGCCGTCGAGGTTGTCGCGTCCTGGCCCTGAGCCCCGGCGCTGGCGCTGAAGGCGAAGCCGACGAGGCCGGCCGCGAGGGTGGCAGCCGCCAGCCCCTGGACGGCTCTGACCGGAGTGAACCTGGGCAGGCACCGTCCGTGCCCGGCGTGCCTGATGCTCACGACGCCAGAGCTCCGAGATAGGACTCGAGCACCGCCTCGTCCTTCACCTCTGCCGGCTCCCCGGCGAAACGGATCCGGCCCCGATTGAGGATGTAGACGTAGTCGGCCAACTCGAGGGCTCGGGCTACGTATTGCTCAACGATGAGCAACGACAGTCCATCGGCCGACAGGCGGCGAAGATAGTTGAAGATCTCGTCGACGATGAGGGGGGCGAGGCCCATCGAGACCTCGTCGAGCAGGACGATGCTGGGCTCCGCCACATAAGCGTGGGCGAGAGCAAGCATCTGCTGTTCACCGCCCGACAGCGTTCCCGCCAACTGCCGTCGCCGCTGGCCGAGACGGGGGAAAGCCCCGGTTGCCGCACTGATCGCCTGACGGTCGACGTTCCTCGGGGCCTGGAGGCGCAGGTTGTCGGCCACCGAGAGGGTCGGAAAGATGCCCCGGCCCTCAGGGACGTGGCAGATCCCGGTCCGGGCCAGTTCATGGGGAGGTCGACCCGTGATGTCGACGCCGTCGAAGAAGACCCCCCCGAGGGTCGGACGGAGCAGGCCCGAGGCAACCTTGAGCAACGTGGTCTTGCCCGCGCCGTTGGGCCCGAGCAGCGCCACCACCGCGCCGTCCGGCACCACCAGGTCGACATTGTCGAGGACTTTGCCGGTGCCGTAGCCGGCACTGATGCCTCGCAGCTCAAGCATGAGGTACGACCTCGGGGTGGATTGCCGTTGCCCCATCGCCGCCATCGCCGACGTCAATTTGCACCGAGTCGGATCCGAGATAAGCAGCCCGCACCAGCTCGGATGCCATGGCGTCTCCCGTCGGACCGGCGAATATCTGTTGTCCGAAATCGAGAACATAGATGTAGCTGCAAACGGTGGCTATCAACGTCATGTCGTGCTCGACCAACAGGAGGCCGACGCCCCTCTCGGCGACGAAGTCCAGGAGAATGGTGCCGAACCGCTCGGTCTCGACCACGTCCAAACCCGAGGATGGCTCATCCAGCAGGATGAAACGAAAGGGGGTGGCGATTACCTGGGCCAGCTCGACGAGGCGGCGCTGGCCGGTCGAGAGATCGCCGGCCCGGCGGCGGGCCAGCTCCTCGATCCCGCAGCGGGCCATGGCATCGATGGCGCGCTCGTTGATCTCGCGCCGCTGGCGTCGGCCGCAGGTCAGCTGGCTCCAGGGGCTCCCAGCCGCGTAGTACGCCTCGGGCCCGAGTGCGACATTCTCCTCCACCGTCATGGAGTCGAAGAGCTCCATCCGCTGAAAGGTCCGCCCGAGCCCACGGGCGGCCCGCGCCGGAGTCGACAGGTGGCCGAGTTCGAGGTCGCCAAGCCGGATGTGGCCGCCTCCGGCCGACACCACGCCCGTGCAGGCATTGAAGATGGTGGTCTTGCCGGCACCGTTGGGCCCGATCAATCCGGTGATGGTGCCCGCCGGCGCGTTGATCGAGACGCCGTCGACCGCCACCAGCCCCCCGAAGCGGACGGTGAGATTGTCGATGGCCAAGTCGGGCAGCCGATCCGTCACGACCCGGACCCCTGGTTTCCAGCACCGAAGGGCCAGACTCGCAAGGGACTTACCCGCGAATAATCGAGAGCCCCGGGCTGACCCCGGGCCGCCACCGGGCTGCGCCGCGCCCGATCGGAGGTCCGGAGGTCGGAAATCCTTAGTCTCATGCCCGGCACCACCGCCACCGCGATGGCGGCAAGACCGAAGAAGACGCCCTCGTAGTTCGTGAACCAGCTCTTGTTGAACGGCTGGTAGACCCGGACAACCTCGAACACGAAGGCGGCGATCACCGGGGAAATGAGTGGTTGGGATCCGCTGAAGGCGAGGATGGCGAGCATGACGACGGAGTTGAAGTAGCCAAACGGACCCGATGCCGTGCCCCCGGCGCTCTGGGTTACGCCGGCGATCACCACACCGCCGATGGCGGCGATTCCTGCCGAGATGCAGAAGACATACAGACGGGTCAGACGGGTGTTGGTCCCGTGCGCCTCCAGAGCGGCGGGGGAGTCGGAGAGCCCGCGCAGCAAGCGTCCGAGCCGGCTCCGGCGCACGCCGACGATGATGCCGGCGCACACCGCGGCCACGATCAGAGCCAAGAAGTAGTAGGCCCGGTCCGAGGTGGCGTTGATGCCGATCAGATGCGGGCGGCTCACCTTGACGCTGTCGATCTGCCCGAACATGAGAAATGTCGGGAAAAGCAGGTTCTGGACGAGCAGCCCGAAGCCGAAGGTCGCCACGGCCAGGTAGATACCGCTCAGCCGGAACGACGGTATGGCGGCGACGGCGCCTACTGCGATGGCCACGCTCACCGCCGCCAGCAAGGCCGCCAGCCACGGCCACCCCGCACCGAGGGCGTGGCTGAAGGTGGTGGCCCCGACGGCGGCGAAGGACATCTGGCACAGGGAGATCTGCCCAGATGTCCATAGCAGCAGGCCGAGCGACGCCAGCACGACGGCGAATCCGATGCCCGTGGTGTATTGGTTCACGTAGACCGACCCGACCAAGAAGGGGATGGCGACGGCGAGCGCGATCCCTGACGCGGCCCCCGCGGTCGCGACGGGAGGTGAGAAGGTCGTCGCCGGCCGCAATTTCCGTACCATGGCGGTCCCTCGCTCGACCAGCTTGGCTCGCGGAACGAACAGAAGAGCGGCGACGAGGACGAGGAACGGGATTTGGGTGTACAACTCGGCCAGAACCATGTTGGTCTGCCCGGCCAGCTTGTCGCTCAGGACGCTCATGGTGATGCCGATGCCCATGGCTGCCGCGAACGTGATCGGGAGACTGGAGAAGGCCCCGACGGCAGCGGCCCCGAAGGCGGCGATGTAGATGAGGAGAAAGAGATTGACGTCGATGCCGAGGATCGGCGCCAGCAGCATGCCCGATATCGAGATGAAGCACGACCCGATTGCCCAGGCATAACGTCGCACCGCCACCGGATTGATGGCGTCGAGGGAAACCAAGGTGGGCGAGTCCACGACCGCCTGCATGGAGACACCGACCCGGGCCCGCTTGAAGAAGAGATAGAGACCAGCAGTGGCGACTATCGAGATGGCGACTTCGATGATCTGGCTGCCCAGCACGTTCACACCGAAGAGGTGGATTCCTTTGTCGGGCAGAAAGCTCGAGAAGCCAAGGGTTGCGACCCCATAGGCACCGGTCAGCCCAGACTGGAGCAGCACCAGAAGCCCGATCGTGGCGACGGCCTTCATCGCCGGCGGCGCGCCGGTCAGCCAATAGGCCATCCGCTCGAGCAGGACCGAACCGAGCAGCCCAACGATGACCATGGAACCCAGCGCCGCCAGCGGCCAGGGCACACCCGCGGTCACCCTGAGGCTGTAGAAGACGTAGGCCGAAGCTGCCGCCTGAGCACCGATGGCGAAGTTGAAGATTCCTGAGGTCTTGTAGGTGAGAACCAGGCCGAGAGCGGCCAGGGCATAGATGGCACCGTCGGCGACGCCGGTGACGACGTACGGGCCGAGCGAGAAGGCGGCGGCGAGGACTACCCCCAGGACCAGGATGGCGAGGACGCCAGCTGCCACCGCCACCCGCATCCGGGGGTCATCCCGTCCGATGCTCCTGATCGAGTGACCGGCGGCGGAAATGGTCACGGTGCTCACGGGTCGCACACCCCGCAGGGCAAGCGGCCGGCCTCCTCGTGCACCTGGCGGGTCGATACCGCCCACGACCTGCCAACCGCGAGGATGCAGTCGGGGCGATGGAACCGCACCATTCCCTCGCCACCGACGAAGAGATCTCCCTCCGAGGCAGCCGAGCCGGCTGCCGGTACTTCAGCTTCGGCTGAGCGCTCAGTGGCCTCGATGAAATCGGCAATGTCGGGGAGCAGGGCTCGTCGGCGCTCGCCGAGCGCGCGCCGACCTCGCAACAGCCACATGACGTTGCCGAGTCCGGCGAGGACGAGGCCGCCCACCGCGGCGTCGACCGGGCCGATCTGGCGGCTGAAAGTGGCATCGCCCGAGCAGACATACCACGACACCACGATCACGATGCCTCCGGCACCCAACCCCAGGACCCAGCGGATGAGGTCCTCGGCGCTCCACGGAACGCCCCCCGACGCCGTCCCCGGGCCGGCCGCCGCCAAGGCGGGTTTTTCCTCCGCCGTGGCCAGGGCCATCAGATCGCGTCGGCCTTGCCGGGGATAGGCGTCCCATCGCGCTGCTGCAGCGCCTCCTCTATCCGGTCCAGCTTGCGCCACTCGTCGCGCAGGTCGGCCGAAAGCCACAGCGTGGCCCCGACACCGAGCAGGAAGATCCCCCCGATGCCGCCCGAGATGATGTACGGCAGCTGCTCCGCCGAATAGGCGGTGCCGCTCACACCGACCCAGCCGATGATGAGGGCGATCGCGCCTGCCACGACCAGCACCCAAGCCAAGGTGCGGTCCCACTGCAACTGAAGCCACTTTGCCGGGTTCATCGATTCCTCCCTCTGCTTGCGCACCCAGTCGAGGTGCTGCCGACATCGAACTGCTCAGCCGGACATGACCCAGCTACATGCATTTGGACGTTCCCTGATCCGGATCGGAGAATTGGCCATTCTTCAGGACCATCTCGAAGTAACACTGCGAAGGTGTGGGCAGGGCGTTGGCATTGAAGGTCAATGGCGGCGCCAGCCCTCCCAGGTCGTTGTTCTTGATGGACCAGAGGCCCTGCAAAAATTGGGCCGACGTCGGATTCGCCCCGAGATCCTGGTCGGCGGCGACCGCCAGCATGCCTGCAGCCCACTCGGCGGCGGTCGTGGCCGACCCCGCCACACTCGGGGCGTAGGTCTTCATCGCCGCCTGATAGGCGGCTTGCGCCGGCGTATAGCTGTCAACCCAGGGGAAGGAAGATTGGGTGCTCAGCAAGCCATTGAGCAACGGGTCCGCCTGCACGGCCGCGGTCACGCCGATGCTGTCTGCTTCGTACAGCGGCTTGTAACCCTGCGCCGAGCAGTCGCGAGCCAGACGCACCAGGCTGTCCCCGTCTCCGGCAAAGTAGATGACGGTGGCCCCCGCTTGCTGGGCGGCGAGGCACTGCGCAGTGAAATCTGGCTGGGTGATACTGAACGAGGCCGAATACACCGGATTGGCCCCGTCGGTCTTCGCGTCGCCCTGCTGAATGAGCTCGTTATATCCGAGGGTGCAGGTCGGGTCCTCGATGCAGTAGAGAACACCCATCTTCGTATAGCCCTGTGCCACCGCGGCTCGTACCGATTGGTTTGCCTCACCACCGATGTACGAGGCCTGCGGAAAGTACATCGGGCTCTGCCACCATTGAGCGCTGGCGCTGTCGCCCCCGATGACCGGAATGTTCTGTTGTTGTAAATAGGACACGCTGGCGCTGGCGGTGAGCGGTACCAGGTTCCCGACGAAGGCAATGACGTGATCCTGGGTGACCTCCTGTTGAACCTCGGTTTGGTTGGTGGACGGATCGCCTCCGTCGTCCTCGATGTAGAGGTGCACGGGGTGGCCGTTGAGTCCCCCATGGGCATTGGTGTAGGCGGCCCACGCCTGGAGGGCCTGCTGCGCCCCCGAGAAGATGGCACCGATCAGGCCGCTGTAGGTGCCGACATTTCCCAGGTTGATGGTCGATCCGGTCGCGGCGCCGGCCTTGGCGGCGGTGGATCCGCCCGAGGCGCCCGCTCCCGAAGACGTACCTCCCGCGGCACCCGAACCACCCGAACCGCCCGAACCCGCCGTACCGGTTGCGCCCGATCCAGCCGTACCTCCTGCCGAGTTGCTCGATTTGCTGCCGCCGGATCCGGACGCCTGGCTACCCCCGGAAGTAGAGCCGGCGACGAGCTGTTGCCCGGCTTGCGCGATCGCTCCATGGGACAGCCGTGAGCCGCACCCGCTACCGATCAGGGCGAGGCAGATCCCGACCATCGCGACTGCCTTCGGCCGCGCTCCAGCTAACCGCTTCGCTGGTCGTCTCCACGGCAAGATCCAGCCCCCTCCCCCGTCTGAATCGTTACGCGTCACGAGGCTAGCCGATCGGCAAGTTTGCTCGAAAACCCCGGGGGTTCCGGGTTCCGAACCAGGCCGCAACGGCACGGGTCAGCCAGGGGGCCGGACGTCGTCATCCGTCGTCCCCGACTCGGGACGCGGGCCAAACCCGCGACTTCTTCCCGAGATACCGGTCGGTGGCCGGGTTGACGTTGGTGAACATCTTCGTCGGCTGGCCTCGACGAGTCCCCCGGTCGATGAGCATCCTGGGCTCCGGGTTCACCTTGGCTGACATCCTCACGTCCTTTCCTCCCCTCCCCTCGACCGCGACGAACGCAGTCGCCGGGACGTTCTGGCTGGCGGCGGACCTGCTCTGGCCTCCTGCCGATAATAGCGTTCCGTTGGTACTAGCGTCGCCCCGATAAATTGCGAATAGTCAGCTTCCATCTTGAAGAGATGGTAATTATCGCCCCCGATTGCCCGGTCGAGACGTCGATAACCGGGGCTTCCTTAGTGAAACGAGCAGTCGGGGCTTTCCTGGCGAAACCGAGAGGAGAACTGTCTGACGGAGGCGCAGGGGGCGTTCACGGCGCTCATGACCGGATCGCCCTCTGCCGCCTCAAGGAAGATCCGGCCCCGGGGGTCGGCTTCCCCGGGCGATTGGGTATCCCGAGGACTTCGCCCGGATGGTCGGGTCGGTCACCCGGAACGCTTGCCTCGACGGCGAGAACATCCGCCCGGACGGCGCCCTCGAGGTTAACCGCCAAGTAGAACTCGCATGACACAAAAAATAGAAGTACATTCTCTTTCCATCGGCGGCGTCGGAAGGAACCACGGATGCGCGTCGGACTGATGATCGGCCCCGAGCGGGGGCGCTACCGCACCAAGGTGGAACGGCTCCAGGCTGACGCCCGCTGGGCCGAGGACGCCGGGCTGGCCACCGTCTGGATCCCGCAGATTCCCGACGAGTTCGACGCCCTCACCGCCGCCACCGTCGTCGGCGCCGGGACGAGCCGGATCGAGATCGGCACGGCAGTGGTGCCGGTTCAGCCGCGGCATCCGATCGCCATCGCCCAAGCCATCCTGTCGGTCCAGTCGGTCTGCGAAGGCCGCCTCGCCGTCGGTCTGGGTGTCTCCCATCATTGGATCATCGATGACATGCTCGGACTGCCTTACGAACACCCGGTCGCCACCATGCGGGCCTACCTCGAGGTGCTCGACCCGGCGCTCCAGCGCCCGGGTCCGGTCGATGTCGAGAACGAGTTGTTCCGGGTTCACAACCCTCTCGACATCACCGACATCACCCCTACTCCGGTCCTCCTCGCTGCGCTGGGTCCCCGCATGCTCCAACTGTGTGGGGAGCGAGCCGACGGCACCATCCTGTGGATGGCGGACGAACGGGCGATCGGCTCCCATGTCGTGCCGAACCTCCTCCGCGCCTCACAATCCGCCGGCCGCCCGGCCCCCCGGGTGGTGGCCGGCATCCCGGTGTGCCTCTGCGGCGACCACGAGATCGATGCCGCGGTGACCCGCACCAACCGGCTCCTCAGCGAGGCCGAGATCTCGCCGAACTACCAGAAGCTCCTCGAGCTCGGAGACGCCCAAAGTGTGGGTGACATCCTCGTCGCCGGGAGCGAGTCGACGATCAGGAAGCGGCTGCAGGCCTTCGCCGATGCCGGGGTGACCGATCTGTCGATGAGGGTGGTGCCGATCGGGGAGGGCCGCGACGAGCTCGTCGCCTCATCCAGGCGCACCCGTGAACTGCTGGCGTCTCTGGCTTCGGCGTTTTGAGGAGGGGCGGACGGCGGCGGCTCTCGGGCCAGCGCTCAGAGGGGCGGTAAAGGCGGGAGTTGTCGGGTGGCGAGGAGTTCGCGGCCCAGGGCCCGGGTCAGTGTTCGGGCCGTGCCGAACAGCTCATCGAACACCAGGACGCGGCGGACGTAGCGGTGGAACTCGTGCTCGGTGGTGAACCCGATACCGGCCAGGACCTGCTGGCAGTGGCGGGCGGCGGCCCGGGCGCTGCGCCCGGAGACCGCCTTGGCTGTCGCCGCCGCCGGTGGCGATCGCTCGTCGCCAGGCCGAAACCAGGGCGGCGTCGGCGGCCTCGATGGCAACCAGCGTGTCGGCCAACCGGTGGCGCACGGCCTGGAAGGCGGCGATCGGCTGCCCGAACTGGATCCGCTCGAGAGCGTGACGGCGGGCCAGCTCGAGCATCGCCCGGGAGGCGCCGACCAACGCATGGGCCACCGCGAGTTGGGCCATGCCGACCGCCCGTGGCCACTCGCCGGAGGCAAGGTCGTGCTGGGCCTGGAAGGGAACGCCGTCGCCGGCCACCTCGACCAGGCCGAGTTGCGGATCCACGCCCTGCACCGATCGGAGGGTGAGATCGGTGGTGGTGACTTCCAGGGCCAGATGGCGGGCGCCGGAGCCGGCCACCACGAAGGCGGTGGTGCGGTCGACCAGTGACGCCGTCCCGATGCCGCGGATGATGAGGTCACTTCCCACGATCTGGCCCGGGGCGAGCCAGTCGCCGAGAGCCGGCAGGATGGCACCCACCGAGGACCTCGCGTTCCTCCCCAGGCCGAAACCGAGGACGGCGTCGAGGGCCGATGCGTGGGCATTGGTGCGACCCAGTTGGTCGAACAGGATCGACACCGCCATGGAAGGGTCGGCCGACAGCGCCTCGTGCCATCCCAATTCTTCGAGGGAGCGGTCGAGCGCCGCCGCGTTGGAGGATTCGCAGGCGTGCCGCAGCGAGCCCTCGAACAACGTCCGATCGCCGTCGTCCATCACCGGCCGGATCCGAGGTCGAGCAGGCGTCGGGCGATGATGTTCCGCTGGATCTCCGCGGTGCCGCCGTAGATGGTGGCGGCCCGGGAGTAGAGGTACTCGCGTCGCCAGCGGTCGCTGGCCGCGTCGTCACCGACCGTCACCTCGGGGCCCAGCCCGTCGGCCACCAGATCGAAGACCGCCTGTTCGACGGTAGCCACCAGCACCTTGTCGACGGAGGTCTCCGGACCGAGGTGGTCGCCGGCGGCCAGCCGGTACTGGGTGGCCCGTGAGCGGGCCCGGAGGGCGTAGAGCAGCTGGGTGACCTCGCCGACCGCGGTCGGGTCGAGCGTGTCCGCTGGGACGACGTCGAGGAGATCCTGCAGTCGACGGTGCAGGTAGGCGGCGCGATGCCAGAGTGCCGTGCTCCGCTCGAACGGGAGCAGGTCCATGGCCACCGACCAGCCCTGACCCTCGTCTCCGAGCGTGCGTTCGACGGGCACGGCCACGTCGTCGAAGAAGACCTCGGAGAACTCCGGGGCGCCGTGCATGGTCTCGATCGGCCGCACCACGATGCCCGGGCTGTCCATGTCGACGAAGAGGGCGGTGATCCCCCGGTGGGCCGACTCCTGAGTGCCGGTGCGGGTGAGCAGGACGCAGCGGTCGGCGTACTGGGCCAGGCTGGTCCAGACCTTCTGGCCGTTGACCCGCCAGACGTCGCCGGAGCGGGTGGCCCGGCACGACAGCGCGGCCAGGTTGCTGCCGGTACCGGGCTCGGAGAACCCCTGGCACCAGGTCTCGTCGCCCCGGAGGAGCCGGGGCACCATCTCTGCGGCCAGCTCCGGGGCGGCGTAGTCGATCATCGTCGGCGCCAGCACCTCGGTCATCGAGTAGATACCCGGTTCGACCAGGTCCCGGGAGGTCAGCGCCTCACCCAGATAGGCCCGCAGCAGCGTGGAGCCCCCGAGCCCGCCGACCCGCTCGGGCCATCCCCAGCGCATCCAACCGGCTTCATAGGTGAGCCGCTTGACCTTGGCCAGCTGGGCCATCTGGCCGTCCAGAGTCGCCGCCGCTCCGCCAACCGGCGTCAGGTCGTCCAGTGTTCTGCGCCAGCCAGTCGTCCAACGACGACCGGAACTCGTCGAGCTCCATCAGTGGCCGTCGGGGCGGGCCGGGTCGGGTCGTGGGCTCGTCCCGAGTCCTGGGCCCCGCTCTTGCGGAGGAAGGTCATCGACCGGGTGCGCAGACGCCAGCCCTCTTCGGTCCGGCGGTAGGTGTCGGTGTAGTAGCCGATGCGCATGTCGTGGGTCCGGTCTGGTCGACGAAGCACAGCGGCTGCTCCCCGGTGCCGACGTCCCCGTCGAGCTCGAGGACGGGCGGCCCGACCAGGAACAGCCCCTTGGGGGCGGCCGCCACCAAGGCAGGGAAGTCGGCCAGTTGGTAGGTGTCCCCGAAGGCGCTGTAGGTGCCGTCGGGGGTGAAGACCTCCATCACCGCCTCGACGTCGTCCTTGGTCATGCCGACGGCGTAGCGGGCCAGCAACTGCTGGAGCTCGATGACGTCGGCGACGGGAACCTGCTTCCATCACTCCTCCTCGTAGCCGTAGGCCACATGCACGAGTGGGCTGGTCGGCACCGCCTGGCAGGTGAGCACCCACCCGTCGGCGACCTCGTCGTCGGTCAGGGCGTTGTTGACATGCATCGAGGCCGTCCCCTCGAGCAGCCTGGCCATGCAGGTGGCGCAGCTTCCCGACTCGCAGGAGAACGGTGGCGACATCCCCATCTGCCGCGCCGTCTGCAGGATCGTCGTGCCCGGGCGATGGTCGGTCGCCTCGGTGCGGCCATCGAGCTCGATGGTGATGCGAGGGATCGCATGGGAACCACCAACCGGCTCCGGCTCGGGCTGCCACTGCCTCGGGGGTGAACCGCTCGATGTGGATCCGGCCGGCATCGACCCCGCCGGCGAGCAGGGTGCGTCTCCACGACGTCCATGAAGGGTCCCGGACCGCACACGTAGAACTCGGGCGTCCTCGACGCCGTCGGTCAACGCCCGGACGTCGTCGGGTCCGACGAGTCCCTGGTCGACGTCGAGGTGGTGGGTCGAGCGCGTGAAGCGACTCGCCGTGGTCGGTCCGCGAGGGCGTCGATCTCGGACCGGAAGATGACCGCGTCGTGGTCCCGGTTGGCGTAGAGGAGGCGCACCGGTCGGGACGTGGTGGCCAGCGCCGTCTTCAGCAGCGACAGCACCGGGGTGATGCCGCTCCCGGCGCTGAACAGGATCACCTCACGCCCTGCCGGCCGAGGCGGAAGAACCCGGCGGGGCGGGCCACCTCGATGATGTCCCCCGGCGCCAGGTGGTCGTTCATCCAGTTCGACACCACGCCGCCGGCGGTGCGCTTCACCGTCACCCGAAGCTCGGGGTCCACCGCCGGCGAAGAGGACATCGAGTAGCAGCGCACCTGGAGGCTGGCCGTCCACCCACACCCGGAAGTTGCAGAACTGCCCGGCCTCGTAGGCGAACGCCGGGCGGAGGTCGGCGGGCACGTCGAGCACGAACGAGGTGGCCTCGGCCGTCTCCCGCACCACGGCGCGACACCCGAAGGGGGTGGAACCGGTGGTCGGCGGGCACCGACCCGGCGTCGACCAAAGGGCTCCGAGAGTGCCATGTTGACAAATGATAACGAAGTTCTCCTAGACTGGCAACGGCGGGATGCCCAGCCAAGGTCAGAGGCTCTGGCCGCCAGCGCTCCTCGGCAACAGGAAGCCGGGCCTGGTAGAAAGTGTGGAAATAGGATTCTGGGAGAGTAATAGTCTTCCTCTATCAAAAGGCGCAACGTGAAGGAGTGCCCGATGGCCGTGGTGACCGTTGAGAAGCTCAGTGCCAGCGTGGGGGCAGAGGTCGTCGGGGTGGACGGCGAACACCTGCTGGACGACGAGACGCTGCCCGGCTGGACGCTCGAGGCACTGGAGGCCAACGGTGCGCTCATCTTCCGGGACCTGCACATCGACGATGTCACCCAGATCGCCTTCTCCAGGAAACTCGGCCGGGTGGTGACCCTGGGCTCCGGCGAGCACCCGGAGATCTTCCGGGTGAGCCTGGACCCGGCCAAGAATCCGGCGGCCGCCTATTTGCGGGGGACCTTCGACTGGCACATCGACGGGTGCACCGACGACATCCCGATCATGGCCACCCTGCTCAGCGCCCACGCCGTGGCGGAGTCCGGAGGGCGAGACCGAGTTCGCCAGCACCTACGCCGCCTACGACGACCTCGACCGACGACGAGAAGGAGCGCTGCCGGTCGCTGCGGGTGGTCCACACCATCGAAGCGACGCAGCGTCTGGTGAACAACGACCCATCCCCCGAAGAACTCGAGACCTGTGGCGCATCGCGTCCCTCCAAGGAGCACCCGTTGGTGTGGACCCACCGTAACGGGACGCCGCTCACTGGTCCTCGGGGCGACCACCGTCGCACGTGGTCGGCATGGAGCCGCGACGAGGGCCAGACGCTCCTGGCCGACCTGCTGGCCCGCTCGACCCCGCCCGGACGCGTCTACCGCCACGAGTGGTCGGTCGGGGACCTGGTGATCTGGGACAACCGCGGCGTGCTGCACCGGGCCGTGCCGCTACGACCCCGACTCCCCCCGCGACATGCACCGCACGACCCTCCACGGCGACGAGCGCCATCCAGTGACGCCCGACCCGCGTCGCCATCGTCACCGGGGGCGGATCCGGCATCGGGCTGGCCATCTGTCGAACGGCTGGCCGCCGACGGGAACGCGGTCGCCATCTTCGATCGCGACGGCGAGTCGGCCGAGGCCGGCGGCCGAGAAGATCGCGGCCTCGGGCGGCGGGTCCGCGCGTCGGCGTGACCGTCGACGTGACCGACCGTGCGCCGGATCGACCGCGGAGTCGACGAGGTCCGGCAGCCGCCTCGGACGGCCGACGGTGCTGGTCAACAGCGCCGGCCTCGACGGCTTCGACCCGTTCCTGGAGATCACCGCCGAGAAGTGGGACCGCATCCTGGCCGTCAATCTCACCGGGACGTTCGACTGCTGCCAGGCCGTGGTGCCGGACATGATCGAGGAGGGCTGGGGGCGCATCGTCAACATCTCGTCATCCAGCGCCCACGGCGGCCAGCCGCTGCATGACCCACTACGTGGCGGCCAAGGCCGGCGTCATCGGCTTCACCAAGGCGCTGGCCCTCGAGCTCGGCCCCCAGGGGATCACCGTCAACACCATTCCGCCCGGCTTCATCGACACCCCGATGCTGCGGGTGGCCGAGGCCAAGGGCCTGCTCGGGAAGGGCGTCGCCATCACGCGGCGACCGACCCCGGTGCGCCGAGTCGGGACGCCGGAGGACATCGCCGCCGCCTGCTCCTTCTTGGTGGGCGACGAGGCCGGCTACATCACCGGACAGGTCATCGGGGTCAACGGCGGGCGGAACACCTGATGTCCCGGATATCGCCCGCTGCCGCCGGGGGAGTGGCCGCCGGAGATGCGCGAGGCCCTGGCCGCCCTGCGCCCGGCCAGCACCCCCGCCACCCGTTCCCGCCCGCGGGAGGGCCGCCCGAAGGCGCTCAACGCGCTCGGCACCCTGGCCCGGCATCCGGAGTTGACCCAGGCGTTCCACACCTTCAACGGCTACATCCTCTTCGCCTCGACACTCTCGCCGCGCCAACGCGAGCTCCTGGTGCTCCGGGTCGCCACCCTGCGGGAGTCGGACTACGAGTGGGCGCCAGCACGCCGTCCTGGCCGGCGACGTCGGCCTCGACGAGGACGAGGTCCGCACGGATCGCCCTGGGACCCGACGCTCCCGGGCTGGTCCGCCGCTGGACGGGGCGATGCTCGAGTCGTGGACGAGCTCATCGGCGGACGGCATGGTGAGCGACGCGACCTGGGAGACGCTGGCCGGCGACCTCGACGAGCAGCAGCTCATGGACCTGGTCTTCACCGTCGGCGCCTACGAGGTGCTGGCCATGGCCTTCCGGTCCTTCGGGGTCGAGCTCGATGACGACCTGCGCCGGAAATGATATTCTGTATTTAAAAGATCGACGCTTTCTTCTACAAGTCGGAGCGGGACCGGGAGGAACAGAGATGGCGCATTTCCCCAAGCCAGCGGAGGGCAGCTGGACCGAGCACTACCCCCAGCTGGGCACCGGACCGGTGTCCTACGAGGACTCGATCTCGCCGGATCACTACGAGCTCGAGCGCAAGGCCATCTTCGCCCGGACCTGGCTGAACGTGGGCGGGTCGAGCAGCTTCCCCGCCACGGGAGCTACTTCACCAAAGAGCTGGATGCCGCCGGGACCTCGTTGGTGATCGTCCGGGGCACGGACGGTGAGATCCATGTCTTCCACAACATCTGCCGGCACCGGGGCAACAAGCTGGTGTGGACCGACTACCCCGGAGACGAGACCAGCGGGACCTGCCGCCAGTTCACCTGCAAGTACCACGGCTGGCGGTACGCCACCGACGGACAGCTGACCTTCGTCCAGCAGGAGTCGGAGTTCTTCGACCTCGACCGCGACGACTACGGGTTGGCCGGAGTACAGGTCGAGACATGGGAGGGCTTCATCTTCGTCAACCTCGATCCCGAGAACACCACGTCGCTGCGGGAGTACCTCGGGGAGTTCGGGGAAGGCATCGCCGGCTATCCGTTCGACAAGATGACCCAGGTCTACAAGTACCGGTCCGAGGTCGGAGCCAACTGGAAGTTGTTCATCGATGCCTTCGCCGAGTTCTACCATGCGCCCATCCTCCACGCGAAGCAGGCCACCGCCGACGAGTCGCGCAAGCTCTCCGGCTACGGCTTTGAAGCGCTGGCCTACCAGCTCGACGGGCCCCACGGCATGGTGTCGTCGTGGGGCGGCATGTCCCCACCCAAGGACCTCGACATGGTGAAGCCGATAGAGCGGGTCCTGCACAGCGGGCTGTTCGGTCCGTGGGCCAAGCCGGACATCGAGGGGCTCGACGAGCTTCCGCCGGCGCTGAACCCGGCGCGTCACCCGGCCTGGGGCATCGACTCGTTCGTGTTCTTCCCCAACTTCATGCTCCTGATCTGGGAGCCGGGCTGGTACCTGACGTATCACTACTGGCCGACCTCCTACAACACCCATACCTTCGAGGGAACCCTGTACTTCGCCCCACCGAAGACTGCCCGCGAGCGCCTCACGCAGGAGCTGGCGGCCGTCACCTTCAAGGAGTATTCGCTGCAGGACGGCAACACCCTGGAAGCCACCCAGACCATGCTCGAGTCCCGGGCGGTGACCGAATTCCCACTCAACGACCAGGAGATCCTGCTCCGCCATCTGCACCGGACGGCCCGTGACCACGTGACCGAATACCAGCAGAAGTTCGCCACTCCGGTCCGGATCTCCACCGCCTCTTAGACAAGGACGTTGATCGAATGACGACCCTCCCCGCCGACTTCGCCGACCTCGAGCCCTTTGCCGGTTGGTCGCTCGAGACCGAGGCCGAACGCTACGCCAAGCGCCTCTCGAGCACTATGGACGAACTCCAGGCGTTCTACGACGCTGCCTTCCCCCGGCTCGATGCGGCCATGGACTACCTCGACCAGTTGGACCTGCACGCGCTGCCCGAAGACGCCCGGAGGTTGTTGTGGATGTGCTACTCCCTGGTGAACGTCTCATTTCCGGTTGAGGTGTGGCGCCAGCCGAGAGTTCCCGACAGCGGCGCGGCCAAGTTCGACATGCTGGTCGAGCCGGCCGTCTAGGGCCCCTCGGGTACGCTCTCCCCGGTGACGAAGGACGAGGCGGCGGTTGATTCGGTCGAGGGCGAAGGGCCCAGTCGACGCGAGCAGGCGGTTGCGAGGTCCCTGGATTCGGCGCGCCTCCGAGCTGAAAGTCGGGTGCAGCGGTTTCTGGATGCAGCCATAGAACTGTTCAATTCCAGATCAGGAGGGGATTTCACCGTCCAAGAGGTGGTCGAGCGCTCAGGCCAGTCGCTCCACAGCTTCTACCAGTATTTCGGAGGGAAGCACGAGCTCCTCTTGGCCCTGTTCGAGGAGTCGGTCCGGTCGACCACTGAGCGCGTCCGTGCCGCTGGTCGACCAACAAGAGGGCCCGCTCGAGCGCCTCCACGCCTTCGTCGTGTCGTATTACCGGCTGTGCCGGCCGTCCGGGGCTGCCGCCAAGAGGCAGGCGCCCCTCGGCATGGCGGAGTTCGCTCAGCAGTTGCTCACCGAGCATCCGATGGAGGCGGCCCGGGTCTTTTCTCCGCTCGTCTCCCTGTTCGAGCAAATCCTCGAGGAGGCCACCGCCGCCGGCTGCGTTCGACCCGGGCTACGCGACGGCCCCATTGTCGGCATCGTGATGGAGGTGATCATGTTCAACACCTTCTCATCGACGATCAGCGGCATGTCGCTGCGTCCTCCCGAAGGCGATTCGGCCGAGGACCTGTGGAGTTTGATCCTCAACGGGATCGGGCCCGGCTCCACTTCCTGACCGCCGGCCCGAGCGCCAGGGCGGCACTACCGGCTCTCGCGGTCGTGGCGGTACACCTGACCGCCCTTCATTACGAACCGGACATCCTCGGTAACCCCGATGTCGGCCACCGGGTCCCCGGGCACCGCGATCACGTCGGCGAACAGCCCGGCCTCGAGACGCCCCCGGTCGTCGACGTTGATGAGCTCGGCGGCGACCGTGGTGGCGGCACGGATGGCCTGCAAGGGAGTCATTCCTCGGTCGACCAGCGCCACCAGCTCCTTGGCGTTTTTCCCGTGAGGAATGGCCGGGGCGTCGGTGCCGCAAGCGATTCGGGCTCCGCGAGCGATGGCCTTCCGGATCGTCTCCTTGGCCCGAGGAAACACCTCGGCCGCCTTGGCCTGCAGCTCGGGGGCCGCGTGGGACACGTCCATCCCGTCGGCCAGATACGTGGTCGGTACGAGAAACCGGCCCAGCTCGACCATGAGGTCGAGGGTCTCGTCGGCCATCAGCGACCCGTGCTCGATGCAGTCGATCCCGGCATCGAGGGCGGCGCGGATGCCGTCGTTGCCGTGGGCGTGGGCGGCGACCCGTAACCCGGCCCGGTGGGCCTCGTCGACGATGGCCCGCAACTCCTCGTCGGAGTACTGCTGGGCCCCGGCCGGACCGGTGTGGGACATCACCCCGCCCGACGCGCAGACCTTGATCAGCTCGGCACCGTGCTTGATCTGATAGCGGACCGCCTTTCGCACCTCGCTCACGCCGTTGGCGATGCCCTCTTCGACGGTGAGGGGCATGATGTGCGGCGCGAAGGCCTGGAACATCGTCGGGTCGAGGTGCCCGCCGGTCGGGGTGATGGCGTGGCCGGCGGGGACGACCCGGGGTCCGTCGATCCACCCGAAGTCGATGGCCTTCTTGAGGGCGACATCCAGGAGCAGCCCGCCCGTCTGGATGAACAGGCCCAGATTGCGCACGGTGGTGAACCCGGCGCGCAAGGGTGCGTCGAGCGTTGGCCACGGCTCGCAGGGTGCGCAGGGCCGGATCGTCCTGCACCGCGTTGAGCGGGCTGCGATGGTCGGGGCCGCCGAGGAGGAGGTTGACCTCCATGTCCATGAGCCCGGGGATGAGGGTCAGATCGCCGAGGTCGATCACCACCGCGTCTTCGGGTACCGAGGTCGGGGCCACCTCCAGGATGCGCTCGCCCCCGATCAGCAGGTTGCCGGGGGACACCAGCTCGCCCTGGACGACGTCGAGCATGCGTTCGCTGCGCAGGTGGATGGGTTCCGGGAGGCGGGGACGGGCCATTCAGGTCCTCCTTCAACTGGTACGGAAGGCAGATTGTCGCAAAATCAGTACAGGATTGCTGATTTGCGAGAGTCGAAATATCGTAGCAACCCGATGAGCCCCGTCGCCGGGGACGGGGAGGTCGGATGGAACACGAACTGGGCACGGCAATGTTGCGCTTCGAGCGATCTGGGCCGATCGCTTGGTGCGTGATCGACCGGCCGGCGGCGCGAAACGCCCTGACGCCGGCGATGTACTACGGCGTGAAACGGGCGGTGCATCTGGTGAACCGCGATCCCGATCTGGCCGCGCTCATCATCACCGGAGTCGGTGACGTGTTCGCTCCGGGTGGCGATCTCGGAGGGCGGTCGGAGCCAGGCGAGTCGCAGCCCGACCAGACGGGTCAGGACATCCTCCCGTTCCTCGCCATCCGGGACAGCCAGGCGCCGGTCATCGCCGCGGTCAACGGGATCTGTCAGGCCGGAGGGCTCCTCATCGCCATGATGGCGGACATCGCGGTGGCCAGCGATCGCGCCACTTTCCGGGTACCGGAGCTCCTCCGGGGCATCCCCGACGCCACCTACGCCGCGGCCCTGCCCGCCCATGTGGGCCTGGCCATGGCCCGCGACCTGCTGCTGTCGGGGCGACGGTTCGATGCGGCCGAGGCCCAGCGCCTCGGGGTTATCTCCCGGGTGGTCCCGCACGACGAATTGCATGCGGCGGCGTTGGAGGCGGCCCACCAGGTGCTCCAGACCGCACCGTCGGCCCGCGCCCATGTGAAACGGATGCTCAACGAGCGCTACGGCGATGTTGACTACCAGACGATGTTCTGGGCCCTCGAGCACTCGGACGAGCCGAGAGAAGGGATGCGGGCGTTCATGGAGAAGCGGCCGCCGAGCTGGGTCCCTCCGGAGCCATCGTCGTAGCCGCGGGTCCCGTCAGCGCCCCGACCAGCTTATGGACCGACCAGTGGCAGCACGGGTAGGCAGGGTACCGGGCGCGGGTGCGCCGGATCCAGGGCATTCAGCACGTCACGGGCGGCGACCGGGTCGGAACCAAGTTCGAGGTGGTCGCTGAAGTCCAGCGGGCACTGGTCTTGCACGACGATGTTGGTGGAGTTGGGGGCGACGACGATCCCACTCGTATAGGGCAGGACCAACTCGTCGTAACGGGTCATGATCTGCGTATAGGTGACACCCGGAACCGCCACGCCGTTGGCGTCGAGCCGTTGCGTAAAGACGGACGTCGGCTGAAAGTCGAGGCACGACGCACAGATAGGCGAGATGAGCGCCGCCTCGACCGGGGACACGCCGAGTTCGCTCAGCAACTCGTCGACAATCGCCGGTCCGGTGAGGGCGGTGCCGTGGACGACGGGTGCCAAGCCGACCATGTGGGCGACCTTCGCCGCGCCGCCGTCGAACTTCAGGTACCAATAGGGCATGGTGGCCCCTTCGGAGTGACCAACCAGATCGACCTTCACGGCGCCGGTGGCGGCCAGCACCTTGTCGACGAACGTGCCGAGCACGTGCGCGCTCTGCTGCATCGGAGCCAGGCCGCCCATGAAGTCGAAAGGTGGTTCAGTGGAGAGATCGTTGCCATACGTGAGGGCAAAGACGCAATAGCCATTGTCGGCGAGGAGCGGCGCAAAGGTCTGCCAGTTGTCGTTCTCATTGGCCAGGAGGCCGTGTACCAGGATCACCGGTTCGGGATGGGCCACCGACGGCTTGCACGACCAGTTGTTTGCCCCCGGGGGAGAGGCGTAGGGGCCCGCCGGCGCAGAGAGGGTCGCCCCGGTGAGAAACGAGTAGGACACTGGGTAAGTGGGATTCCCGGTCGTGGCGGCCCCGGCCGGGGTGGCGGCCATCAGCCCACCCAGGGCCACCCCAAGACCGAGAGCCAGGAGCACACGCCCACATGCCCGGCCCTTGGTCATCATTCCAAAGAAGCTAGCCGACCCGGCCCGGGTTTGAGAATCCCAGTCTGTCAACGCTAGAGTCGCACTTGCCGTTTCTGGGGTTTCTGGCTCTTCCTGCCAGACCTGCTAATTCGGCATCAGTTCGGGGGACCGCGGAACTGCTGTGCCCTGGCGTACGGAGATCGTCGGAGGTTGGGAGTGACCGCAGTCCTGCAGGGCGTCCGGATCCTCGAGGTCGCCGAGCACACATTCGTTCCGGCGGCGTCGGCGCTGCTATCGGACTGGGGCGCCGAGGTCATCAAGATCGAGCACGTCGAGCGGGGCGACGCGATGCGGGGGTTGGCCTCATCGGGACTCGCCATCGTGCCCAACGACGTCCACGCCCTACTGGAGCACTCCAACCGCGGAAAGAAGAGCCTGGGCCTCGACCTGACCTCGCCCGATGGGCTCGAGATCCTCTACGCACTGGCGTCGACATCCGACGTGTTCCTCACCAACAAGCTCCCGAGCGTGCGCAAGAAGTTGAAGGTCGGCGTCGACGAGATCCGTGCCCACAATCCCGACATCATCTACGTACGCGGTACCGGTCAGGGCGAGCGGGGTCCGGACGCCGACAAGGGCTCCTATGACTCCCTGGCCTTCTGGGCTCGAGCCGGGGTGGCGGTGGGGGCCAAGTGGCCCGAGTACGACCGGGTGCCGCCTCCGCCCGCCCCCGGCTTCGGGGACTCGATCGGCGCCATGACCATCGCCGGGGGGATCATGGGCGCCCTCTTCCACCGCGAACGGACCGGCGAGGCCACCATCGTCGACGTGTCGCTGCTCGGGGTGGGGATGTGGTCCATGGGCCAGGCGGTGGCCCTCTCGCTGGTGCTGGGAGTGCCCTGGACCCCGCCGCCGGCGGAGCGCGCCGGGTCCAATCCGCTCTCCCACAACTACGAGACGAAGGACGATCGGGTCCTGGCCCTCACCTGCCTCCAACCGGCCAAGTACTGGCCGCCACTCTGCGAGGCGGTCGGCCGCCCGGACCTGATCACCGACCCCCGGTTCGCCGACTATCAGTCCCTCATGGCCAACAGCGACGCCGGGGTGGCCATCCTGACCGAGGTGTTCGCATCGGCGACGCTGGCCGAGTGGCGCGAGCGGCTCGACGGCTTCACCGGGCAGTGGGCGGTGGTCCAGCACACCCTGGAGGCCGCGGTGGACCCCCAGACGGTGGCCAACGGTTACATCCAGGACTGCGAGACCGCCACCGGGACGCCGTTCCAGCTGGTGGCCGCCCCGGTCCAATTCGACGAGGAACCGGCGGTACCGGCCAGGGCGCCGGAGTTCAACGAGCACGGCGACCGCATCCTGGCCGACATCGGCTTCGACGAGGATGCCATCGTCGACCTCAAGATCCGCGGCGTGGTGGCCTGACGGCCATCCAGCCTAGATTTGCCTGATCACCATCAAGACCTAGACAGGAGAACTCCACATGACGCTCTTTGACGCATTCCGCTACGACGGTAAGCGGGTCCTGGTGGTGGGTGGCGCCACCGGCATGGGGGCGGCCGCCGCCCAGCTGGCCCAGGATGCCGGTGCCGAGGTGGTGGTGATGGACTTCGCCGAGGTCACCCTGGCCGGGGCCAAGGCCATCCACGTCAACCTGGCCGACCGGTCGTCGATCGACACCGCCATCGGCGAGTGCGGCGGGAAGGTGGACGTGCTGTTGTCGTCCGCGGGGGTGGCCGACGGCACGCCGGGCATCGAGCGGATCAACTTCATCGGTCACCGGTACATGATCGACCGGTTGATGGCCGGCCGGCATGCTGGGCCGGGGATCGGCCATCGGGTTCATCTCGTCGGCGGCCGGCCTCGGCTGGGAGGCCAACCTGCCCGAGATCCAGGAGCTGCTGGCCATACCGGACTTCGACGGTGGCGTCGCCTGGATCGAAGCCCACGGCAAGGCGGATTACATGTCGACAAAGCAGTTCATGTGCGCCTACGTCGCCAGCCAGGCCTTTCCCCTTCTCAAGCAGGGCATCCGGATCAACGCCATCTGCCCCGGGCCCACCGACACCCCGTTGGCCCAGGCCAACAAGGACATGTGGCTGGGGTTCGGCGCCGACTACCGGGGCGAGCTCGGGATCGAGCCTTCCACCCCACTGGAGCAGGCCTACCCGCTGGTCTTCCTGTGCAGCGACGCCGCCGCCGCCATCACCGGGATCATCATGGTCACCGACGCCGGGTACATGAGCTCGGGCGTCACCGGCTCGTTCCCCGGAGCCACCGCCATCGCCAACATGCTGCTCTTCCGGTAGGGAACCTTGGTTCCGGGCGTCTTTACATTTGAGGCAAGTGTTCAGGCAGCCAGCCTGAGGCGTGCGTGCTCGAGGTAGTCGTCGACGCGGTTCTGAATGACCCAGAAGGCGTGACGGAGCTCGATGGGGGCGGGCGGGTTGTTGGCCCCGAGCAGCGGGGGCAGGACGCGATGCCCGAGCTTGGTGTAGGTGACGGCGAAGCGGATGCCGTCGTCGCGGCCATGGCGCGTTGATCCCCGAAGCCCAACGCTCCGGTTCTTTGGCCCTCCTCTCGCGAGGGCTGTGAGATCCGCTCCCAAAGACCAGTGTCGATGGCACAGCCCTGACCGGCGCGCTGGAGCATCTCTCCTCAGGATGGCTCTCTCAGGTTCTGCGTCTCCATCCCATATCTGGGCCCAATCGGGTAGCACCATCGAGTCGAATGGTTTCTCCGTTCAGGTAGGAATTTCCGAACGATTGCCTCAACCAGAACCGCGTACTCTTCGGGCCGACCCAATCGTTTGGGAAAGACGACGTCCTCCAGCAGAAGAGCTTGGACCGACGCTGACGCCAAGCGAGGAGTGAGGAAGGCCCCTGGCGAGATGGCGCAGACCCTGACGCCGATTGATGCAAGATCCCGAGCCATCGGGAGGATCATCGAGGCGATGGCTCCTTTGGCCGCGCCATAGGGCACCATCTTCGCCTGTCCGTCGAAGGCGCTGATCGACGCGGTCTGAACGATGACTCCACGCTGACCGTCCACATCAGGATCGTTCGCCCGAAAGGCCGCGGCCGACAGTCTTGCCAGATTAAAGGGGCCCACGACATGGAGGTCCAGATTGGCGAGAAGAATATCCTTGGACATCACTGTTCCATCCGCCCCTACCGGCGCGGACTCCTAATCACGACGCCAGTTGCACTGATGGCAATCGAGAACTGGCCGAGCGACTGGGCGACCTCGATCGCTTCGGTCACGGCGCTATCCTCGTTCACTCTCACCGGCAACGAAGGCCGCATGACTACCGAGGTCCTTGACGATCGCCCTGGCCCGCTCGGCATCGGGATCGAGAATGGCGATCTTCACACCCAGCCCGACCAGATGGCGAACCGTTGCTCCCCCGAGACCACCCGCTCCACCCGCGACGATGGCTGACCGGCCTGCAAGCTCCATCGCGATCGCCTCTCGGTTGGAAGGTTATGGAGCGCCCGTTCTAACTTGTCGCGGAGTCTCCGTCAAGGGATAGGCGTACGGCCCTCCTCTGTTCTAGGTGGTCAATCAGCTGGTCCATGGCGGCCGACGCTTCTTGCTGTGCTGTCTCGAACCCTGCCGTCTGGTCGTAGGCCATAGCGAAGGCGAACCCCTGGACTGCCGAAGCCACCAGGGCAGGCGGGAACAGATCCCGGTCGATGCCGTAATCGTCGAGAATCGATTCAAGCGCTGCAAGTTCCATCTTCCGGGCCTCTCTGGCAAACGTCGCCAACTCGGCTCGGAGCGCCGGTCGGTGATTCGCTGCCGCTGTCAGCTCGACCAGGAGAGTGTTACCGCTCGGCCCAGCGGACAACCGCCACCACGCTCGCAGTGGCTCTGGCGAGGAGAAGGCGTCGGCCAGTCGTGCCACCGTTCCCTCCCCCCTCGACGGACCACCGCGATGAACAGATCGTCGAGTGTTCCGAAGTGATAGTGCAGTTTGACGCCGGCATCAGCCTCCACACGACGGGAGGTGACCGCTGCATAGCCGTCCCGCAACATGATCCGCTCAGTGATATCGAGCATCCTTCGACGCTTTTCCAAGCTGGCGGCTTGAGGACGGCGAGGAGACGGCACGCGTAAGTTCTACCTGATGCTGACGTGCTGACGTGCTGACGTGCTCATCGGCCCCGGACACCACACCCGACCGTATTCGCAGCCGGTTATGGGACCCTGCCGCCGTGCGTTATCGCCAATTCGCAACGCAGCGAGGTCTGGAGTTTGACAGGTCCAAGATGATAAGTTAGAACAAACGCACCAACTTTATCAGCGCGTTCTGAATGGAGGGCGCCCGCTTGTGACCGATAGCAGCGTGTACTTCGACCCGTACGACGTGGTCATTAATGCCGACCCGTATCCGACCTATGCCCGCCTCCGAGAGGAGGCGCCCGCCTACTACAACGAGGCTTACGACTTCTGGGCGCTTTCTCGATTTGAGGACATCCAGAAGGCACTCGTCAACTGGCAAGCGTTCTCAAGTACCCGGAGCGACATTCTGGACATCATCAAAGCCAAGATTGAGCTTCCCCCCGGAGTGGTCATGTTCGAGGACCCCCCCACCCACACGATGCATCGGGGTTTGTTGTCACGAGTGTTCACCCCTAGGCGGATGGCAGAGCTCGAGGACCAGGTACGGAACTTTTGCGTCGCATGCCTGGATCCGCTCGTCGGCGAGGATTCCTTTGACATCATCACCGAGTTGGCGACGATGTTGCCGATGCGCGTGATCGGCATGCTCCTCGGTATCCCGGAGCAGGATCAGGCGGCGGTCCGAAACAAGACTGATGACAATCTCCGCACAGTGCCAGGCCAACCGATGGACGTGAAGCAGGAGAAGGTCGCCAATGGCGACCTCTTTTCTGAGTACATCGAGTGGCGGGCGAAGCATCCGTCCGATGATCTGATGACACAATTGCTCAATGCCGAGTTCGAGGACGAGGATGGCAAGATTCGGAAGCTGTCCCGGCAAGAGGTCCTCGCCTATACCGCGGTCGTCGCTGGCGCCGGCAACGAAACAACCGGCCGGCTGATCGGCTGGCTAGCGAAGGTGCTGGCGGAGCATCCCGCGCAACGCAAGGCCGTCGTTGAGGATCGTTCGCTCATTCCTAATGTGATCGAGGAGACATTGCGATTCGAACCTACGGGCCACTCCACCGCTCGATGCGTGGTGCAGGACGTCGAGTACCACGGAACTCGGATCCCTACGGGAAGTCCGATCCTCTTGATATCTGCTTCCGCCAACCGAGATCCCCGCCGGTATGAGAACCCCGACTCGTTCGACATACGCCGGAAGGATCAGCAGCACCTGACATTCGGCTATGGACTGCATTTCTGTCTCGGTGCGAACCTTGCCAAGCTCGAAGGCCGGGTGGCGCTGGACGAGATTCTCAACCGGTGGCCTGAGTGGGATGTCGACTACGACGGCATGAAGTTGGCGCCGACCTCCACGGTGCGGGGATGGGAATCCATGCCGATGGTGATCTCCTGAACACGTGGTTGGAGACGGACGTGGCCTCCTCCACGAGAACGAATGAACGGAGAAGGGTGAGCCGGGTAGCAGTAGTCACGGGAGGCGCATCAGGGATCGGATTGGGCGTGGGCATTCGATCCCTTCCTGACCACCACGCAGGAACGCTGGGAGCAGATCATCTCGGGAAGCCTCACGGGGACGCTCTTCTGCGTCCGGGCCGGAACCTGACCCGGCGGAGCTCCCCGCCAGTGGAGCCGGGCGAGGGCCTTCCGCGTACCCCGAGTGGGCCTGGCCCGCCGGGACCGAAGCCGACGCCCCCAGGATGGCTACGGCCCCCCGGGACGGCCCCGGGTCAGACCGGTGGTCGGGGAGTGACGGCCACCAACGGAATGTGGGCGCTGGCCCCGCAGCGCACCACGGTGTCCACCACCCGTACCAGCTCGTCGACATCCATGAGGCTGCCGGTCAGGTAGTTGCGGGCCTGCCAGATCGGATGGAATTCGGCGGCGACGTCCCAGTCCCACCCATTGGCGAACTCGGTGGCCGACGCCCCCTCGCCCCCGGCGCAGTCGCCCACGATCACCCGGGTGAAGCTGACCGCCGGATGTTCGTTCCGCCACGCTTCGACCATGGTGTCCAACGCCGCCTTGCTGGTGGCGTAGGCCCCGAGCCCGGGCCACGGCGGGGTGAACGAGGCGCTGATCGATGACAGGTAGGCGGCGACCCCCCGGGTCTCGGTCAGGTGGGGGATGGCGGCGGCGGTGATGAGGGCAGCACCGACCACGTTGGTGTCGAACGTGCGCCGCCAGGTCTCACCGCTGATGTCGACCAGCCGGCCCAGCGGTCCGACACCGGTGGCATAGACGAGGGCGTCGATTCCCCCCAGCCCGTCGGCTGCCTCGGCGACGGCCGTCTTGCACGACTGGTCATCGGTGACGTCACACGCCACCGCCAGTGCCCCGGGACCCGCCTCCTCGGCTGCGTCGACCAGCCGGTCGAGGCGCCGGGCCAGAAGGGCGACGGTGGCGCCCCGTTGTCCGAGCCCGATGGCGATGGAGCGTCCGAGGCCGCTCGACGCTCCGACGACGATGGTTCTCATGGGTTGGAGGTCCTCTCTGGCCATGCCGGCACGATCCGTTCAGCCGACGACAACCGGGAGCTTCTCCCAACCCCGGACCGTCGACGTCCGGGCCTGGACGGCGTTGTCCCAGTCCACTTCCCACGACGGGAAGCGTCGCAGGACCTCATCCAATGCGATGCGACCCTCGAGCCTGGCCAACGCCGATCCCAGGCAAAAATGGATGCCGTAGCCGAAGGCCAGGTGGTGGTCGATCTTGCGGTGGATGTCGAACCGATCCGCATCCGGGAACCTGCGTTCGTCGCGGTTGCCCGAGGCGGTCAGCAGCAGGATCGCGCTCCCGGCGGGAACCGACTGCCCATGATGTTCCACATCACGGGTCACGTAGCGGGCCTGCACCGGGGAAGGCGATTCGTAGCGCAACAGCTCCTCGATGGCATTTGGCACCAGGCTGCGATCCTCGACCAGTTGGCGGCGCTGATCGGGATTGTCGGCCAGCACCTTGCCCGTCCACCCGATCAGGCGAGTGGTGGTCTCATTGCCGGCTCCGGCGAGCAGGTTGACGTAGTTCAAGACCTCCTGTCGGGTGAGCCGGCACATGGTCCCGTTCTCGTCCTCGTACTCGGCGTTGAGCAGATCGGTCATCAGGTCGTCCGACGGGTGGGTGGCCCGCCAGTCGATGTACTCGGCGAAGCTGTCGGCGGCATTGGCGCCGTCGCCGAAGGCGGCGTCGATGTCAGGCATGCCGCTCTCCGTCAGTCGGAGCCCGTCGTCGATGCGGTCCCGGATGGCCTCCTGGTCGGCTTCGGGAATCCCGAGCAGCATCCCAATGGTGCGCATCGGCATCTGGGCACCGAGGTCGGCGATGAAGTCGAATCCACCCTTCTCGACCAGGGGATCGAGGCTCCGGGCGCAGAATTCGCGGATCTTCGGCTCGAGATCGTTGATATTGCGAGGGGTGAACACCCGCGAGAGCAGGCGGCGATGGATGTGGTGGGCAGGCGGGTCCTCGAAGATGATCGAACCTGGCGGCAGCTCGATGTTGCTCTTGATGAGCTCGAGGACGGTCCCCTTGCCGGAGATGTAGGTCTCCCAGTCCTTCGAGCACTCGTCGACGTCATCGAATCGGCTCACCGCGAAGAAGTCGTAGCGCTCGTTGTAATAAAGCGGTCGCTCGTCCCGCAGTTGCTTCCAGATCGGGTAAGGGTCCGAGTCGATCTCGAAGTCGTACGGGTCGTAGTAGATGTTGGATTCCGTCGTGGTCATCTCAGTCCCCATCCCTGGCGGTCCTGCCGGAGAAACCAGCATGGCACAGAACAAAGAAGACCGTTCTCGGTCTCGCGGGCGAAGGACCGGTTCCGCTCCGGGTGGGCTGCTGCCCAACTCGAGTATGGCGGATCGGAGAACGGCGTGGTCCGAACTGCCGGAGTCGGGTCGGGCTGGCGGAAGCGCGGCATAAACGATACTCTCATTTGAACATAGGGTCATTCTCATCGAGCGAGACCCGGAGGAGGCGAAGCCATGTCGAAGCGCCCATCGAGTACCCCCCTGTTCGATGCGGACAACCACCTCTATGAGACCCGGGAGGCGCTGACCAAGTACCTACCCGAGCGCTACCGGGGTGCCGTCGACTATGTCGACGTCCATGGTCGGACCAAGATCGTGGTCCGGGGTCGGATCAGCGAGTACATCCCCAACCCGACGTTCGACGTGGTCGCCCGCCCGGGCGCCCAGGAGGACTACTTCCGGTACGGCAATCCGGACGGCAAGAGCCGTCGGGAGATCTTCGGCGAGCCGATGAAGTCGATTCGCGCCTTTCGGGAGCCGGCGGCTCGGCTCGAGCTGATGGACGAGCAAGGCGTCGACCGGGCGCTGATGTTCCCCACGCTGGCCAGCCTCATCGAGGAGCGGATGCGTGACGACCCCGAGCTGACCCATGCCACCATCCACGCCCTCAACCAATGGCTGCACGAGACGTGGACGTTCGACTACCAGGGACGTATCTTCGCCACACCGGTCATCACCCTGCCCGTCGTGGAACGGGCGATCGAGGAGCTCGATTGGGTGCTCGAGCGGGGTGCCCGGGTGGTGCTCATCCGACCGGCGCCGGTCCCCGGCTACCGCGGATCCCGCTCGTTCGGACTGGAGGAGTTCGATCCGTTCTGGCAGAAGGTGGTGGACAACGACATCCTGGTGGCGATGCACTCGTCGGACAGCGGGTATGAGCGTTACGCCAACGACTGGATGGGCAATGACAGCGAGATGCTCCCGTTCCAGCCCCAGGCGTTCCGGATGCTCTCCGCCTGGCGGCCGGTGGAGGACGCCGTCTCGGCCCTCGTCTGCCACGGCGCCCTGTCCCGCTTCCCCGATCTCAAGGTCGCGGTGATCGAGAACGGCAGCAGCTGGGTGGAACCGCTGTTGAAGAACATGGCCGACATCTACAAGAAGATGCCCCAGGAGTTCCTCGAGAACCCGGTGGAGGTCATCAAGCGCAACATCTACATCAGTCCCTTCTGGGAGGAGGACCTCGGCGCATTAGCGGAGTTGATCGGGGTCGACCATGTGCTGTTCGGGTCCGATTTCCCCCATCCCGAGGGCCTGGCGCAGCCGGTGAGCTATCTGGACGAGCTCGACGGTCTCGACGAGGAATCCGTGGCCAAGATCATGGGCGGGAACCTGGCGAGGTTGATGAACGTCGAGGATGTCGTCACTCGATGAGCATCACTGTCGGCGGTTCGAGGCCGACCATTCCGGCCCTTGTCGCCGTCGCCGCCGATCGGTTCGCCGAACGAATTGCCGTCGAGGACGGCACCGGCCGACCTGACGTACGCCGAGCTCTTCGAGGAGGCGCGTTCCTTCGGCGCCGCGCTGGTCGCCGCCGGCATCGAGCCAGGTGACCGGGTGGCCATCTGGGCGAACAACTGCACCCGGTGGGTGGTGGCATTCCTGGGTCTCTCCCAGGCCGGGGCGGTACTGGTCCCCATCAATACCCGCTTCAAGGGCGGCGAAGCCGCCGACATCCTCGCCCGCACTCGGGCCCGGGCCCTGGTGACCGTCACCGACTTCCTCGACGCCGACTACGTGGCCATGCTCGGCACCAGCGGCATCGACCTTCCCGACCTCACCACGGTCGTTGTGGCCAGTGGCCCGATCCCGGCCGGCGCGGAGTCGTGGGAGGGGTTCATGGCCCGGGCCGGCCCGGCCACCCGGCAGGTCATCGACCGGCGGTCCGCTGAACTCGACCGCGACGACCGGTCGGACATCCTCTTCACTTCGGGGACGACCGGGATTCCCAAGGGGGTGGTCATGACCCATGGTCGAACACTCTGCGTCGCCACCGACTGGGTGGAGATGACCGGGCTCAGTCCGGATGACCGCTATCTGATGGTCAATCCGTACTTCCACATGTTCGGATTGAAGGCAGGGATTCTGGCCTGCGTCGCCAGCGGTGCCACCATGCTCCCGGTGCCGGTGTTCGACGTGGACCGCATCCTCGAGCGGGTCGACCGGGACCAGGTGACGGTGCTGCCCGGACCACCGACCCTCTACCAGGCGATCCTGGACCATCCCGACCGGTCCGGACACCGGCTGTCGACGCTCCGGGTGGCGGTGACCGGTGCCGCGGACATCCCGGTAGAACTGGTGCGCCGTATCCACGACGAACTGCCGTTCTCGATCGTCATCACCGGATACGGGCTCACCGAGGCGGGCACCGCCTCGGCCACCTCGCCGGGAGATGACGTCGAGACCATCGCCGCCACCGTCGGCCGGCCCCGGCCCGGATTCGAGCTTCGCATCGTCGGGAAGGACGGCGATGTCGGCGCCGGTGAAGCCGGCGAGGTGGCGCTGCGGGGAGGCAGCGTCATGGCGGGCTACCTCGACGATCCCGAGGCGACCGAGACCGCACTCTCACCGGAAGGGTGGTTGCGGACCGGCGACCTCGGCGTGATCGACGACACCGGCTGCCTGCGGATCGTGGGGCGGATAAAGGACATGTTCATCGTCGGCGGCTTCAATGCCTATCCCGCCGAGATCGAGAACTTCCTACTCCGGCATCCGGACATCCAGCAGGCCGCGGTGATCGGTATCGCGGACCCGCGCCTCGGCGAAGTCGGGATGGCATTCGTGGTCACCGGTCCGGGGACGGTGTCCGGCCCAGACATCGTCGACTGGTGTCGGACCCAGATGGCCAACTACAAGGTCCCCCGGGCCGTCGAGATCGTCGACCAGCTGCCGGTGAACGCCACCGGAAAGGTCATGAAGGACATCCTTCGCCAACGTGCCGGGGCCCGGGGCCTCGGCGCCTAGGGCCGGGCTCGGGCCAGCAAACCTCGGGCGATCACCAGCCGCTGGATCTCGTTGGTCCCCTCGCCGATGACCATGAGCGGGGCGTCCCGGTAGTACCTCTCGACCGGCAGGTCGGTGGTGTAGCCGACGCCGCCGTGGATGCGCATGGCCTCGGTGGCCAGTTCGAGGGCGGTCTCGCTGGCGAACAGCTTGGCCATGCCGGCCTCCACGTCACAGCGCAGGCCGGCCATCTTCCGCTCGGCGGCGTTCCGGGTCAGGAGGCGGGCCGCCTCCAGCCGGGTCGCCATGTCGGCCAGCTTGAGCTGGATGGCCTGATGCTCGGCGATCGGTTTGCCGAAGGTGGTCCGCTGCTGGGCGTAGGTGAGCGAGGCGTCGAAGGCGGCCCGAGCCACGCCGACGGCCCGGGCGGCGATGTTGATCCGCCCGACTTCGAGCACGCCGAGGATCTGGGCCAGGCCTCGGCCCGGCTCGCCGATGAGGTTGGCCGCCGGCACCCGGTGGTCGGTGTACGCCATCTCGACGGTCTCGACGCCCTTGTACCCGAGCTTGCCGATGTGCCGGCTGACCGAGATTCCCTCGAACCGCGGCCCGGGATCCTTCTCCACGATGAAGGCGGAGATGCCTTCCTCGGTACGGGCGGCCAAGGCGACCAGGCCGGCGCGCTCGCCGTTGGTGACCCAGGCCTTGGTCCCGTTCACCACGGTACTCGTCGCCGTCGCGTTGCGCCCTGCAGGCGATGTTGCGGGTGTCGCTGCCGGCATCCGGCTCGGAGAGCGACAGCGCCCCCCGCCGCTCCCCGGAGGCCAGGAGCGGCAACCACCGCTGTTTCTGTTCCTCGCTGCCGTGCTCGAGCAGCAGGGTGGCCACCATGGTGTGGGTGTTGACCACCCCGGTCAGGCTCATCCATCCGTAGGCCAGCTCCTCGATGATCCCGACATAGGTCAAGAGGTCGAGGCCGAGCCCGCCGTAGGCCTCGGGGATGGTGACCCCGAACAGCCCGAGCCCGCGCATCTGCTCGACGATTTCCGCCGGGAACCGATCCTCGCGCTCGAGCGCGGAGGCGACCGGCGTGACCTCGCGGGCGACGAATCGACGGACGGTGTCGATGATCTCCTGTCGGACCTCGATCGTCGGTCATCCGGATCCCGCCGCTCGTCTGCACAAATGAGAAGTGTAACTCTGATAAATGTTGACGGTCGATCTCAATTTGGAGAAGAATGTTTCCGATGGCGGCCGGTCCTGATGCACGACGCCCTCCGGCGAGCCGCTCACCGATTCGGCGATCGTGACGCGCTGCGGAGTGGGGACGGGAGCTGGTCGTTCCGTGACCTCGACGGTCTCAGCAACGCCTTTGCCCGTCATCTGGCCGCCGAGGGGGTGGGCACCGGGGACCGGGTCGCCCTGATGATGGCCAACCGCATGGAGTTCGTCGTCGCCATCCACGCCACCAGCCGGCTCGGGGCTGCGACCGTCCTCCTGAGCCCGGCGTGGAAGCTGGCCGAAGTCCGACACGCCGTCGACCTGACCCGACCGGTACATGCCGTCACCGATGGCGACACCTCAACCCTGTCTCCGAATGCCTGGGCGCCGGGAGGGTCACCGATCTCGACGATCGGTCGACCCATGCCTTCGCCTACAGCCAGGCCCCGACCGACCTTGACGGGGGAGGTGGCGATGCCGAAGCCGTCCTCGTCTTCAGCTCGGGCACGACCGGTCTGCCCAAAGCGGTCCGGCACACCCATGGTTCGATCGGCCTGGCCACCGAGCACTGGTGCACGGTCCTCGGCCTCGGCCAAGACGACCGATTTCAGGTGGCGACCCCTCCTTCGCACATCCTCGGGCTGCTCAACCTGCTGGCCGCGGTGTCGGCGGGAGCCACCGTCCGGCTGCACCGGCGGTTCGATCTCGACGAGGTGCTGCACCGCATCGCCAGCGAGCGGATGACGCTGGAGATGGCGGTGGCACCGATCGCCCTGGCCCTGGCCAACCATCCCCACCTCGAGGACTACGACCTCTCGTCGCTTCGCTACATCATGTGGGGGGCGACGCCGGTGAGCCAGAGCGTCGCCGAGACGGTGACGAAACGTACCGGGGTGCGCTGGCTCCCGGCCTACGGCGCCAGCGAGCTCCCGGTGATCGCCGCCAATCCGGTCGAGCGTCCCGAGCAGTGGCGACTGGACTCGGCCGGACTGCCGCCCGCCGGCGTCGAGCTCCGGATCGCCGATCTCGAGAGCGGCAACCTGCTCCCGCCCGGAGAGACCGGTGAGATCCAGGTCCTCAGCCAGTCGGTGATGGCCGGCTACCTCCCCGACGATGCCACCGCCGACGCATTTGCGGACGGGTGGTACCGGACCGGCGACGTCGGCTGGCTCGAGCCGGACGGCTGGGTCCATCTGACCGACCGGTCGAAGGAGATGATCAAGGTGAACGGCTTCCAGGTGGCTCCGGCCGAGCTGGAGGCCGTCCTCCTCCGCCATCCGGCGGTACTCGACTGCGCAGTCTTCGGGGTGGCCGACGAGCGCGCCGGGGAAGTGCCGGCGGCGGCGGTCGCTCTCGACCCCGAACTGCCGGTGGCCGAGGGCGAGCTCCAGGCGCTGGTCGCCGAGACGCTGGCAACCTACAAGCGCCTGCACTATCTGGTCGTCGTCGACGACATCCCGCGGTTGCCGTCGGGGAAGGTGCTGCGCCGCACCCTCCGGGACCAATGGTCGGCGCCGCGGCTGGCGGCCCAGCGGGACGGTTGATGGACGTCCGCTTTTCCGCCGAGCAGCAGGCGCTACGCGAATCGGCCGCCCGGCTGGTCGACCGGCTCGGGCCCCATGCCGTCCGAGACCTCGGCGATCCGGAACGGGTGGCGAAGCTTGACACTGCGATCGCCGATGCCGGGTGGAGGGAGCTCAGAAACGCCGCCGATGGCACCGCGCCGCTGGCGTCCGGGGTGGAGGCCGCCATCGTCGCCGAGGAACTCGGCCGGGGGCTGGCCGACGCGTCCTTCCTCGGGCCGACCATGGCCAGCGAGCTCCGCAGACTGGCCGGCGCCCCCCCCAGTGAGGACGTCGAGACCGTGGCCTTGACCGCCGACCTGTTCTCGATCGCCTCGGGCGGCGATGGCGAGGCCTTGGCGAAGGTGGCGATCGACGTTCAGGGATCGCATCGATCGATCCTTCTGGTCTCCGGGTCCGAAGGTCATCGCCTGGCCCATGTCGACCTGCGATCCGGTCCGGCGGGTGTCGATCTCACTCGGCCCTCGGTGACGATCGAAGGCCGAGAGGCCGCCAAACCCATGGCTGGGGCCAACCTCATGATCACGCATGACGACCTGGAGCGCTGGACCGCCCTCGGCCTTTCGCTGACCTGCGCGGACCTGGTCGGAACCATGGGCGGGGCCGTGCAACTTGCCACCACCTACGCCATCCAGCGCCGCCAGTACGGCGCCGCCATCGGCTCGTTCCAGGCCATCCAACATCTGTTGGCCGATGCCTATGTGCTGTCGGAGGGGGCCCGCAGTGTCGCCCTCCATGCCGCATGGGCAGTGGACGCGCTCGCCCCGGTGGATGCGTTGGCGGCCGCGGCCCTGGCCAAGGCCTACTGCGCCCGGGCCGCTCGCACCGCCTGCGAGACCGTCATCCAGGTCCACGGCGGGGTGGGGAACACGTGGGAGTGCCTCGCCCACCTCTACCTTCGGCGTGCCCTCTTGTCCGGCGACCTCTTCGGCGATGCCGACGTCTGCCTCTCGCGAGTGATCCAGCACCGAGGGATCGGAGGTGGCGGTGGACTTCGGTGACTCACCTGCTGAGCTGGAGTTCCGACTCCGGCTCCGCCAATGGCTGCTCGCCAACAATCCTGGACTTCCGGCCTCCTCCACCGACGACGACTATTGGGCCGGTGCCGCCGAGTGGCACCGGTCTCTCTACGACGCCGGGTTCTTCGGCATGTCGTGGCCGACGACCATCGGGGGACAGGGCCTGCCGACGGTCTATGAGGTGATCGTCGACGAGGAGCTTTCTGCCGCCAGCGCACCCCCACGGCCGAGCCTCGGCTACCTGGTGCAGGGACTACTCGAGCACGGGAGCCGCGACATCCAGCGACGGTTCCTCCCCGGCATCATCAACGGCCGGGACCGGTGGTGTCAAGGGTTCAGCGAGCCGGATGCCGGGTCGGACCTGGCATCACTGCGCACTCGGGCCGAGCGCGATGGCGACGACTACGTGATCACCGGTCACAAGGTGTGGACGAGCTACTCGGATGAAGCGGAATGGTGCCTCGTGCTGGCCCGAACCGATCCCACCATCGCCAAGCACCGAGGTATCTCGGCCTTTGCGGTGCCGATGGGACAGCCTGGCATCGAACAGCGGCCGCTTCGGATGATCAACGGAGTCACGAAAGAGTTCGGCGAGGTTCTCTTCGCCGATGCTCGAGTCCCCAGCGAGAACATGATCGGAGAGCCCGGCGAGGGTTGGCCATTGGCGATGACCGTCGTCAGTCACGAACGCGAACCCGGCGAACTCGGGTATGTAGCCCGGTACAGCAAGGTGCTCAATGACCTCACCCACCAGGTGCGGAGCCATCCCGAACGATTTCGACCCCAGCAGATTCGCGACCTCGGGTGGGCGACCGTCGAGGTCGAGATGCTTCGCCTGCATGTCATGCGGCGACTGTCAGATCGGCTCGATGGAATCTCCCATGGCCCCCAAGGTTCCGTCGACAAGCTGCTCATGACCTGGGTGGAACAGGAGGTCGGGCATGCCGCCCTCTCGATCGGCAAGATCCAGCACGGAGGTGGCGACGACACCCCGCTGAACACCTATCTCTACAGCCGGGCGCAGAGCGTCATGGGGGGTACGTCGCAGATCCAGCGGAATCTGGTGGCTCGCCGAATCCTGGGCCTGCCCGGATCGTGATCGCTCGGCCGCCTGCTCATCGCCACGACGACGACGCCCTCGGGCCGGCTGGAAACACCATTCTGTGTCTGCGAGATCGATGCTATCTTTTGGCGTCGCCAACGATCGGGGAGGAGCAAGGTGGAGCACGGCGTGACGCAGCGTCGGGGGACTCGGCGCCTGGTTCGTGACAACTGGTCGGATGTCGGGCGGGCCGGGCAACTGGGTGTCGGCGATGACGGAGCGAGATCGAGATGAGCCACTTCGATGTCCCCGATGAGATCGAGGTCTTGATCGATGGGCCGGTCCGGGTAGTCAGGTTGAACCGACCCGATCACCTCAACGCCACGAACTACGAACTCCACAGTGGCCTGGCTGGCCTCTTCCCGCAGATCGATGCCGACGACGATGCACGAGCCGTCGTGCTGACCGGGAATGGGAAGGCGTTCTCCGCCGGTGGTGACTTCGCCTACTTGGACGAGTTGGCTCGCGACCCGGATCGCCGGAAGACCACCCTCAGTCATGGTCGCCAGATCGTGACCAGCATGGTCGGATGCCGCGTGCCGATCGTGGCGGCGGTGAACGGGCCGGCCGTCGGGCTCGGATGCAGCCTGGTTGCCCTTTCCGACATCGTGTTCATGGCGGAGAGCACTCACTTGGCTGATCCGCACGTGCTCATGGGCCTGGTCGCCGCGGACGGCGGCCCGGTGACCTGGCCGCTGATGATCAGCCTGCAGCTGGCGAAGGAATATGCACTCACCGGCGACCGAATTTCGGCAAAACGTGCCGCTGAAATCGGGCTGGTGAACCATGTCTGCCCCGACGACGAGGTGGTGGAAGAGGCGATGGCCTGTGCGCATCGAATCGCCAAGTTGCCCCGCCGGGCGGTCGAGGACACCAAGCGAATCCTCAACCTGCACCTCGAGCGAGCGGTGGTCGCCACTCTGGACTTCGCGCTGAGCGCCGAGGATCGGTCGTTCTCCTCGCCCGAATTGCGGGCCAACCTCGACCGCCTCCTAGCCAAGGATGACGAAGCGGGAAGTGGCCGGATCTAGGTGGCCCTCGGCTTCTTGACCGGTTTCGAAGACGCCCGCCGTTCCCCGAAGGTAGAACTAGGTTCTCCCCAGTTTCGCGACGGGACAGGGCTACGTGAGATCCACTGTGTACTCAATTGTCGGGTACCCTTTCCCCTGTGACAAAGGACGAGTCGGCGGAGGATCCGCTCGAGCCCGACAGCCTCAGTTGGCGAGAGCAGGCGGTGGCGCGTTCGCTGGATTCTGCCCGGCTTCGAGCCGAAACTCGGGTGCAGCGCTTCCTCGATGCCGCGATCGAGTTGTTCAATTCCGGGTCAGGCAAGGATTTCACGGTCCAGGAGGTCGTCGACCGGTCGGGCCAATCGCTTCGCAGCTTCTACCAGTATTTCGGCGGGAAACACGAGCTTCTCCTGGCTTTGTTCGAGGAGTCGGTCCAGTCCACGACCGAGTACCTGCGTGACAAGGTCATGCAGATCGACGATCCGCTCGAGCGCCTCCACCGCTTCGTGGTCGAGTACTACCGACTCTGCCGACCGACGGAGGAAGGTCGGGCCGGCATGGCCGGGCGCGCCCCCTTCATGGCGGAATTTGCCCAGCAGCTGCTTACTGAACATCCAAAGGAAGCGGCCCGAGTTTTCTATCCTCTGGTCACCTTTTTCGAAGAGGTCCTTGAGGGTGCAGCATCTGCTGGAGCCGTCCGAGCCGGCCCTCGCCACGGCGCCATCGTCGGCGTCGTGTTGGAGGCGATCATGTTCAACTCCTTCTCGTCGACGATCGGCGGGTTGTCGGCTCGTCCTGGTGTCGAGGGCTCGGCCGAGGATCTCTGGGAACTGATTTTCCACGGCATCGGGACTGGCTCCGCATCCTGACGGCGATCGTTCGAAAGGACGATGGTTCGGCTGTCAGTTAGCCGGGTCGATAGGCGCGACGAACGTGGACGCCAACCGGGGGGCGATGTCCGGCCGCTCCCGTCCGCGAGGAGTCACCTCCCCGATGAGCAGCCCGCTAACCTCGCTAGCAATGCCACCGACTGATGCGACCGGCGAGTCTCCACGCAGGGTGAAGTGGCAGGCGCGTCGCGAGGCGATCATTGATATCTCTGCGCCGGTGTTCGCCCGACGTGGGTACCACGCCACCGGCATTATGGAGCTCTGTGCCGCCAACGACCTCGGCAAGGGGGCGCTTTACCACTACATCGGCTCCAAGGAGGAGCTCCTCGCCGCTATCCACGACCGGGTGATGGACGAAGTGATGCTCGGCGCTGATCGGGTCTCGGAGGCGGGCGGTTCGCCGTCGTCCCAGCTGGCCAACCTGGGCGAGGAGCTGCTCGATGTGATCCATCGGTACCCCGACCACGTCTGGGTCTTCCTGCATGAGTTCCCCGCACTCACCGGCGAGCGGGCGGCGAAGTTCCGCGAGCGTCGGCGCAAGTACGAGCAACGGGTCGAGGCGGTTCTCCAGGCCGGCGTCGACTCGGGTGAGTTCCGTGAGTTAGAGCCGAGGCTGACCGCCATGGCCTGGCTCGGAATGCACAACTACACCTACCTGTGGCTGAAAGCGGGGGGACGGCTGTCGGCTCGCGACGTGGCCAAGCCGTTCGCCGAGATCTTCATGCAAGGGATCGTCAACCCAGCGGATTCGCGCAGCTAGCTTCTGCTCTCACTCAGGGAGCCGAGTATCCACCGTCAACGACCATCGCCGATCCGGTTGTCCAGCGCGACGCGTCGCCGGCGAGATAGGAGTAGGCACCCGCGAGGTCGGCGGCCGCTCCGAGACCGAGGGGATGGCGCGCCGCAACCGCCTCGAGAGCGTCGGGCGGAAGATCGTCATGGATCGCCGACTGGAACGTCCCCGGGCACACGCAGTTGACTCGGATCCCGTCGCCTGCGTATTCGATCGCTGCGACCTTGGCGAGCTGGATCACCGCGGCTTTGGTAGCGCAGTACGGGGCCGCATGTGACCATGCCGTCAGGCCGGAGACCGAGGCGGTCAGCACGATCGATCCCGCCCGCTGGGGTCGCATCACGGCCACCGCGGCCCGGATGCCGTTGACGGCGCCGAGGACATTGATCCGAAAGGCGCGCTCCCACTCTTCGGTGGGCAGATTGTGAATCCGACCGTTCGACGAGAGCACACCGGCATTGCTGATCAGTACGTCGAGGCGGCCGAATCGCTCGACCGACCGCCCGATCACGGACTCGACATCGGCAAAGTCGCTCACATCCGCCAGCATCGTCTCGACGGACCCGTCGGTCTCGGGGAGACTGGAGACAGTCGCCTCGAGCGAGGGCGCACTGACATCGCTCAAGACGAGATCGGTGGCGGGTTCGCTGGCGAGTTGCCGCGAAACTGCGCCGCCGAGCGCGCCGCCGGCTCCCGTGATCGCCACCACCCGTCGCGGTGGCGTCATGGGACGCGGAACGACGCGGGGATATCCATCTGATCGATCATCGCTCCTCTTCCGTTGTACCGACCAACCAGTACAATACATATTCCGTGACCGCCGGCCCGTCCTCCCTGTTCCAATTCTCGATGACTGACCTCATCGAGATGCACCGCCGGATGTTGCTCATTCGCGGCTTCGAGCAGCGGGTGGCCGATCTCTATCGCGACGGCGAGGTCCCGGGCTTCGTCCACCTCTCAATCGGGCAGGAGGCGACGGCGGTGGGTGCCTGTTGGCCGCTGCGCCCGGTCGATGTCATCACTTCGACCCACCGCGGCCACGGCCATTGCCTGGCCAAAGGGTTGGGCCCGCTCGGGATGTTCGCCGAATTGATGGGCAAGGACCAGGGAACCAATCGGGGCCGAGGGGGCTCGATGCACATCGCCGACCCGAAGCTCGGTATCTTCGGCGCCAATGGGATCGTGGCCGCGGGCCTGCCCATCGCGGTGGGGGCGGCGACCGCCGCGCAACTCCGGGCCGACGGTAGCGTGGCGGTGGCGTTCTTCGGTGACGGCGCGGCCGCCCAGGGCGCGTTCCACGAAGCACTGAACCTCGCCGCGGTGTGGCAGCTGCCGGCCCTCTTCTTCTGCGAGAACAACGGCTACGCCGAGTTCTCCCCCTCATCGGCCCAGCATGCCGCGTCGCTCGAGCAACGGGCGGCAGGCTATGGCATCGGCTACGTCGCGGTCGACGGCAACGACGTGACCGCGACGGCCACCGCGATGGAGGAGGTGGTCCAGGCCGCACGGGCCGGACGAGGTCCGGCAGTGGTGGAGGCCGCCACCTATCGGTGGCACGGCCACTACGAAGGCGACCCCCAGCGTTACCGGTCGGCCGACGAGCTCCATGCCTGGGAGGAGCGCGACCCGATCCCCGCCCACGAGGCCCGGCTTCGCGACGCCGGCATCGGCGATGATGAGCTCAAGGCGCTTGAATCGTCCGTGGCCGACGAACTCGACGAGGCCGTGGAGGCCGCCCGCCGTCTGGACAGCCCCGCCGCGTCCACGTTGACCGACTTCGTCATCCGGGCGAGACCGGCGCGGGTAGAGCCGCCGCCGCCTGCGGAAGATGCGCCGGTGTTCCGCACCATGGACGCTATCCGCTCGGCCCTCGAAACCGAGCTCGCCTCCGACGACCGGGTGTTCGTCGCCGGCATCGACGTCGGCGCCGGGGGCAATGTCTTCGGGCTCACCCGGGGGCTCGCCGATCTATTCGGGCCTCGGGTGCGCGACACCCCGATCTCCGAGACGGCGATCATCGGCCTCGGGGTGGGTGCGGCGATGGCTGGGATGCGTCCGGTGGTCGAGCTCATGTACCTCGACTTCCTCGGCGTCTGCTTCGACCAGCTGCTCAATCAGGCGGCCAAGCTTCCGTTCATGACCGGCGGGGCCGCGGAGATGGGGCTGACGGTGCGAACCCAATTTGGCGCCGGACGGTCCTCGGGAAGCCAGCACTCCCAGAGCCTGGAGGTCCTCCTGGCTCATATCCCGGGGCTGAGCGTCGTCATGCCATCGTCGCCGGCTGACACCTACGGCCTGCTCCGGGCCGCCATCCAGGATCCGAACCCGGTCGTCTTCATCGAGAATCGGCTGCTCTACGGGATGAAGGGACCGCAGCCATCGCCGGACCACATCGTCCCGATCGGGAAGTCGACGGTCGTGCGCCCCGGAACCGACGCCACGGTCGTCTCGGTCTCCCGCATGGTCCACGAAGCCACCGGCGCCGCCGAGCTGGTGGGGAAGGAGGGCATCTCCGTGGAGGTGATCGACCTGAGAACGGTGGCTCCGCTGGATGTCGCCCCGATCCTCGACTCGGTGCACAAGACGAGCCGGCTGCTCATCGCCCATGAAGCCGCCATCCCGTTCGGCATTGGCGCGGAGATCGCTGCCACCGTGGCCCGGGAGGGCTTCTGGGACCTCGATGCACCTATCGAGCGAATCGGCACCCCGGCGACACCGCCGCCCTATGCCCCTGGTCTTGAACAGGCCTGGTTGCCCGACCGAGGCGACATCGCCGCGGCCATCCGCCGGCTGGTGGCCGTCTAGCCCTCAGCAGCCCAATGCCCGGGCGATGACCAGGTGCTGGATCTCGTTGGTGCCTTCCCCGATCTCGAGGACCTTCGAGTCGCAGTAGAACCGAGCGACCGGGGACTCGAGCATGTAGCCGACCCCGCCATGGATCTGGACCGCCTCCGACGCCGCCCATGCCGCCACCCGACTGGCCTTCAGCTTGGCCATGGCCGCCTCCTTCAGGAACGGCTGACCGGTGTCCCGGAGGTAGGCGGCGCGGTAGGTGAGCCAGCGCGCCGCCTCCAGCTCGGTGGCGATGTCGGCCAGCTTGAACTGGATGGCCTGGAACTTCGAGATGGGCTGGCCGAACTGCACCCGCTGGCCGGCATAGGCGGTAGCCAGGTCGAGGACGGCCTGGGTCAGGCTCAGTGACAGCGCAGCGATCGAGATGCGTCCGACTTCGAGCGTGCGGAGGAATTGGCTGAGTCCGAGGTCCGGATCGCCGATGAGCTGGTCACCGGGAATCCAGACGTCGTCAAAGTGCAGCTCCCGCGTATCGAGACCGCGCCACCCGATGCCCTGCATCTTCGGTCCCAGGGTGAAGCCGGGGGTGCCCTTCTCGACCACGAAGCTCCCGAACCTCGGCTTCCCACCTTCGGCCGGTTCGATGCGGGCCAGCAGCGTCACCCCGAAGGACATATCCGTCCCGGCGTTGGAGATGAACGTCTTGCATCCGTTGATCATCCATCCGTCGTCCCGCCGGTCGGCGCGGGTTCGGATTCCCCGGGTGTCCGATCCGGCATCGGGTTCGGTGAGCCCGAAGGCGCCGAGCACCCGGCCCTCCGCCAACGGTCGCAGCCAACGCTCCCGCTGGGCGTCATTGCCGAACAGATACAGCGGCAGCGAGCCAATGGTGACGTGGGCCTGCCAGGCTGCCGCCACCGACTGGTCGGCCAGGCCGAGCTGCTCCATGGCCGCGACGAAGCCGATCGTCGACATCCCGATTCCGCCCCACTTCTCGGGGATGAGGATGCCGAGCAGGCCGAGTTCACCCATCTCGCGGAGCAGATCGGTCGGGCACCGCGCCTCCTCCCAGGCCCGCGGCGCCCGACGGGCGATCTCGTGCTGAGCGAAGTCGCGGCAGAGGTCGACGAGATCCTGTTCCGGCTCGGTGAGTGAGAGGTCCACAGCCCCGATCCTATTGGACCGAGCGGTACAAGCCTTGTTCCGCGGTCAGTTCAGGAGGCAGCGGGCTTGCCTCCGCCGTGGGACCGGTGGACGGTAAAGGCGGCGGACCAGGCCATGAGGTCGATCGGGACGTAATAACCCGTCTCGTCGTTGATCGTCGGCCAGTTCCGGGCGACGTCCTCGATCGTCGGCTCCGGCGTCGATGGAACATACCCCTCGGTCGAGGCGATGAAGAGCCGGGCGAATCTACCGGCGCCGGCGGTGAAGATCTCGCCGCTGACCGGGCAGGCCTCGTGGGCCAGGAAGGCGACCATGGGCGCGACGAGATCCGGGGACATCGGGGCCGGGCCGGCGGTTCGGCCGGAATCGTCATCCTCAGCCTCGGGCTGGCCGGCCATGCGGGTGAACGCCGCGGGGGCGATGAGGTTGACCTTGATGCCGTGAGCCTGGCCGGCGACGCTGAGGCTCCGGGAGAGCCCGATCACCGCGCCCTTGGCGGTGGCGTAAGAGAGATTGTCGGGCAGGCCGAACACCCCGGTGGAGGTGGTCATCACGATGCGGCCGTAGCCTCGCTCGACCATGTGTGGCCACGCGGCGCGGGTGGTGTTGAAAGACCCGATGACATGGACGGCGAGGTGCTTGGCCAGGTTGTCCAGGTCGGCGTCAGGAAACCCCGCCCATCGGATGATCCCCGCGTTGTTGATCAGGACGTCGATGCATCCGAACTGCTCGACGGCGGTATCGATGAGCGTCTGCGCACCGGCGGCGGTGGCCACGTCGTTGGTATCGGCGATCGCCGTTCCGCCGCCGGCGACGATCTCGGCCGCCACGGTGGACGCCACCGTCGCATCCGCTCCGACCCCGTCCATCGAACCACCCAAGTCGTTGACGACGACACGGGCACCTCGGTCGGCGAGCAGCATGGCATAGGCCCGGCCGATGCCGCGGCCGGCACCGGTGATGATCGCGACCCGTCCTTCGAAGCTGTGCGTGTTCACCACGACCCCATCTCTCGCCGCCGGCAGTTCGGGAGTCCGGCGATGTCGCTCCTAGCTCCGGTGCGCTCCGGAAGCAACCGGGGCCTCGAACCCCAGAAGTCGAGCCAGAGTTCCACCGACCAGGGCGGCCCGCTCGTCGGCGGGGAGGTCACCGAGCAGTTGCGCGATCAGCTGCCGACTCCCGCGGAACGTCCCTTCGGCGTGCGGGTAGTCGTTGCCCCACACGATCGTCGACAGTCCGGTGACGTGCCGGCAGGCGATGGCCACAGGGTCGTCCTGGAAGGAGATGTGGAATTGACGGGCGACATACTCGCTCGGCGTCAACGGGTACGGCCACTTCTCGTTGAGGCGGAACAGCTGCGCCATGTTGGGTTGGTCGTCGGCAGGGCGGTTCTCGTCCCAGTGGCCGAGCCACCAATCGGGGTCCTGACCGATCCCGGTGACCCAGCACTTGTCCATCGACCCGACCAAGGACGCCAGCCAGTGTGCATTGAACTCGATCAGGGCGAAGTGCAGGTCGGGATAGCGCTCGGGAACGCCGCCGCCGACCAGCTCACAGATGACCTGCTGAGGGACCATCGGGCCGTAGACGCACTGGGTGACCATCCGTTTCGAAGCCGACTTCTCGGTCATCGGCTGGTTGACCTGCGCCGCCGATTCCATCACGACCTTCAGCGTCGTGGACGTCGGGTCGTTGACCTTCACCCCACCGGTCTGGGTGTGGATGAACACGTGCACTCCGTTGGCCTGGGCCGCCGACCATACCGGATCGAAGTCGCGCGAATAGTACGGCTTCGGCGGGATAGCCGGAAGGAGGATTCCGCGGAATCCGGCCGCCGCGGCTCGCTCGATCTCGGCGACGGCCTCGTCGACGTCGGTAATCGGTATCGGAGCGGTCGGAGCCAACCGGGAGAAGTAAGGCTTGAACCGCTCGATGACATAGTCGTTGTACACCCGAGCGTGTGCCATCGACAGCTCGTGGTCATCGGAGTAGAGCCCGAACAGTGACAGGTTCGGGTGCATGACCTGGACATCCACCCCGTCGAAGTCCATGTCCTCGAGGATCTGCTCAGGATCACCTTCCGGCATCCGCCCGCCGGTCTGGCGATAGCGAGAGATCGTCCAGCCCTCGTACCCGGGCGTGTGCAAGCGTCGGAAGATCCGGGCACCGCCCTCGACGAGAGGCTCGATCTCGAAGTCCTCCTCCCAGACGGCCCGGTCCCGAAGGTGCTCGGGCAGACGGGTGCGGAACAGGTCAGGTGGCTCGAGGAGGTGTCCATCGGCGGAGACGACGAAGTCCTTGTCTGTCATGGGGTGACCTCCTCTATCAACGTCGTGGCCTACTGCGCGGAAACGCAGTTTCTCGTTCTCGAAGCGGGAGACAGGCGGGGTGCGGTCGCGCTACCCTGCGCGAGAACCCTAGACCAACCGGTCGGTACACGCAACGGTGCAGCGGCCGCCGATGGCGGCGGCCAGAAGGAGAAGAGACCGTGACGAAGCGGTGGAAGCAGCGCCCGCCCGGATCGACCTGGGGCGATTGGGGCGAGGACGATGAGCTCGGCCGCATCAACCTGCTCACCCCTGAGAAAGTCCTCGAGGGCGTGCGAGAGGTCACCGCCGGCATCAGCTTCTGTTTGAGCCTGCCGCTCGACTACCCGGGCGGGACGGCCTTGAACCAGCGCCGTCACCCGCCGGTCCTCTCGCCCACCGAGGACATGCGGGGGAACCCTGGCAATTTCTACAACGTCCACATGAGCCAGATGGACGAGGGCGGGCCGCGTTTCGTCGACGTCTGGGCGGACGACGTCGTGACCCTCTCGCTGCAGTACTCGACGCAGTGGGACGCGCTGGCCCATGTTGGCGCCGAGTTCGACGCCGACGGCGACGGGGTCGAGGAGCCGGTCTATTACAACGGGTACCGCGCCGGGGTCGATCTGGTCGGACCGAAGCCAGACGCCGCCGGGGACGGTGGCGAGCACCTCTGTTTTGCCCACCATCTCGGCCTGGAGCACATGGCTTACCAGGGGGTACAGGGGCGGGGCGTCCTCATCGACCTGGCCCATCATCTGGGCCACGACTGGCGGGGGGTCGACCTGAAGACGCTCAAGGAGATCATGGCGGAGGACGACGTCGTCGTCGAGCCGGGCGACATGCTCCTGCTGCACACCGGTTTCGCCACCGAGGTTCTCAACTGGGACCGAGACCCAGATCCCGTGAAAATCCACACGATGTGCACCTACCTCGACGCCCGGGACAAGTCGTTGCTGCAGTGGATCAGCGACTCGCAGATCTCGGCTCTGGTCGCCGACAACTACGCGGTCGAAGGTCTGGTCGGCAGGGACCGCGACGAGAGTCGGCACTCGCTCCTTCCCATCCACCACCTCTGCCTCTTCCGGCTCGGCGTCCCTCTGGGCGAGATGTGGTATTTGCACGAGTTGGCATCCTGGCTTCGCGAGCATGACCGGAGCCGATTCCTGCTCACCGCCCCGCCGTTGCGCATGCCCGGCGTCGTGGGCTCCCCGTTGACTCCCGTCGCCACGGTCTGACCGGGGCAGTCGTCGGGGAGACCCTCAAGCAGTGGCTTCGGCCGGGTCGGATGAACGCGAAAGTCGGAACGCCTGGTAGTCGTTGTCGAGAACTCTCCCGATCTCCTTGAAGAGCTTGGGCCGGCCGCCCGAGTTCAGAAGGTACTTGCGGGGCTTCCCGGGGATATTGCTGCCGAAGTAGTAGCTGATCTCCCCGAAGGGGGACATCGCCGCGCCATCATCGATCATCTTCGTCCACCGGTGTTCGGCCGCCGGGTCCACCTCGATCGCGGCGTACTCGTGGTCGCGGAGGTAGACGAGGGTCTCAGTGATGAAGTCCACCTGGTCGCTGTTGTACCTCGGATTGTTGCCGGCGGCGGCGTGCGGCCCACCGGGGAAGAAGAAATTCGGGAAGCCGGCGGTTTGGATTCCGAGAAACGTCTTCGGGCCGTCCGCCCAGTAGTCGTTGAGCGCGAGCCCGTCGCGGCCCCGGATCCCCATGCGGTCCAGCGCACCGGTGCCGAAGTCGAAGCCGGTTCCCCACACGATGATGTCGAACTCACGGACGCCGTCAGCCGTTTCGATTCCCCTGTCACTGACACGCACGATCGGCGACTGCTTGAGATCGACGAGTGAGACATTCGGATGGTTGTAGACCTCGAAATAGCCGGTCACGAAGGGCGGCCGCTTCTCGGCGTAACGATGGTCTTTCGGAATAAGCCGCTCGGCCGTCTCGGGGTCCTTGACGATGCCGCGGATCTTGGCGGCGATGAAGTCGCACCACAATGCATTGGCGGCGTGATCGACCGTCAAGTCGGTGTAGTTGCTGGTGAGCTTCGAGAACCCGGGGCTGTTCCACATCTTCTCGAAGAAGGCCAGACGCTCATCAGGTGGGTCGTCGAAGGTTTCGCGATCGTGGGCGGGGTGGAGGAACCCCGACGGTGACGTGTTCAGCGTCTCGCACATTGCTTCGAAGCCAGCCTGGAGCTGAGCCTGCTCCGCGGGGGTGATGGGAGCGTTGTTGAGCGGCGTGCACCAATTGGCGGTGCGTTGATACACGGTCAAGGAGGCGACCTCGTCGGCGATGGCCGGGATCAGCTGTACGCCACTCGACCCGGTACCGATGACCGCCACGCGTTTGTCGGTGAAGGCGACCGGCGTCGGCGGCCACATCCCGGTGTGGTACGACTCACCTCGAAAGTCCTCGCGCCCGGGTAGGTCCGGAACGTACGGTACTGAGAGGACACCGGTGGCGGCGATCAAGAATTGGGTTCGAAGCCTGGTGCCGTCGGCGGCCACCACCGTCCACCTGTCTGACGCCTCGTCGTAAACGGCCGACGTGACCTTGGCCCCGAACCGCATGTGGCGGCGGAGGTCGAACCGGTCCACCACGTGATTGAGGTAACGCTCGATCTCCGGTTGTTCGGCGAAGTGCTCGTTCCACTTCCATTCCTCGAACAACTCCTTGGAGAACAAGTAGGCGTAGGTGTAACTCTCCGAGTCGAATCGTGCCCCGGGGTAGCGGTTCCAGTACCACGTACCTCCCACGCCGTCGCCGGATTCGAGCAGGAGCGCGGAGAATCCCACTTCGCGAGCCCGATGGAGCTGGTAGATGCCGGTGATGCCGGCGCCGACAACCAGAACGTCCACGTCCTGCATCAGCTGGCTCGAACTCCGGTGCGGCGCAGGTTCGGGGGTTGTCATATGCCTCCGCGTCGATCAGCCTGTGAGGGAGTAAGCGTCGTGTCGCTCGGCGCGCCGATCACCGCCGCTCGGGTACGAGCGAAATTGTACCGACCGGTTAGTATACACTTTTCACAAATTACTCCGAGGGGGAAAGGGGCCCGTGGCGATCGTAGATCGGAGAAGGTCGGCACTCCCGGTGCCCTACGCGATCGAGTTTCCGGACCGGGCGCCCAAACAGCGCTATTTCGATCCGGAGTTCTACCAGATGGAGGTCGAACACCTGTGGCCCCGGGTCTGGCAGATGGCATGTCGGCTCGAGGAGATCCCCGAGCCCGGCGATTTCGTCGAATACGAGATCCTCGATCAGTCGATCATCGTGGTGCGCACCGACGATCTCGGGGCGAGGGCGTTCCAGAACGCTTGTCGACATCGCGGCGTGAAGCTCGTCCAGGGTCGAGGGACGTGCGAGACGGGATTCATCTGCCCGTTCCATGGCTGGTGCTACCGCTCGGACGGAAAGAACACCTACGTTCCCCAAGCCAAGAGCTTTGCCGAGCACAACCTGCAACCGCCCGACATCGACCTCACCCCGGTGAAGTCCGAACTTTGGGGCGGATGTGCCTGGATCAACCTCGATGACGACGCTCCGGCGTTGCGGGAGTGCATCGAACCGTTCGCCACCATCATGGATGCCTGGAAGGTGGAGTCACTCCGGACCGAGTGGTGGCTGGCCTGCCGGCTCCCGGTGAACTGGAAGCTCGCCGAAGAGGCGTTCATGGAGCAGTACCACGTGGTGGAGACCCATCCCCAGCTCGTCATCCCCGGGAGGTACCCGCCGCGCGATGGTGGGCCTATCGACCCCCGTGCGTTGATCGATGCGGAGCTCCACTACCTGCGCACCATGAGCGAGGGCATGGCCGGCATGGTCCATGCCAACGACGTGCGGATCGCCGAAGAGTTGCGGGACATCGAGTTGCCGACTGACCCGATGCTGGCGATGTCAGCCTGGCACCGAGCCTTGAACGACGCGGTGGTGCGGCGGCACCGGGAGGCGGGCGCCGACATCCCCGACCTCAACGATCTCGACGAGCTCGGGCTCAACGAGCCGATGGGCTACTGCTTCCCGCACTACTTCGTGTTGCCGATGTACAGCAGCGCCTCCTCCTATCGCTTCCGACCACTGGGCCCGGAGGAGACATTGCTGGAGATCTGGTCGCTCACCCGGTTTCCCAAGGGTGATGAGCCGGAACGACCCACGCCACCCGAGCGATGGGAATGCGACGATCCACGGTGGCCGCCGATCCCGACTCAGGATTTTTCGAACCTGCCAAGGCAGCAGCGGGGCCTGCATGCGAGAGGATTCGAATACATGCGCCTGTCCGAGCGGGCCGAAGGAGGGGTTGCGAACTTCGAACGAACCCTCGATGGCTTCCTGGCCGGCCTCCCCTACGAGAAGCTGCTGGCGGCGCTGCAGTCGGTCAACGTGAATCCCCTCGAGCGCCCCGTCGTAGACATCGACTTTTGAGAGGGTGATCGTGATGGCGAACGAACCGGCGGTCGGAGAGGCTGGCCAGATGACCACGAAGATGATCTACACCGAGGTGGTCGAGAGCGGATCATCATGACCGACGCCATCATCGATTATGACGCCGTCGACTTCTTCCGCGACAACGAGTTCGTCGCCGATCCGTACCCCTACTTCGACTGGCTCCGCACGCAGTGCCCGGTTCGCCGCGAGCCGAACCAGGGTGTCTACATGGTCACCGGCTACGACGAGGCCCGCACCGTCTACACCGATACCGACTCGTTCTCGTCGTGCAACTCGGTGACCGGGCCGTTCCCCGGCTTTCCGGTTCAGCTCGAGGGTGCAGACAACGTGAGCGAACTGATCGAGCAGCACCGCGACGAGCTGCCGTTCAGCGACCAACTCCCCACGATGGACCCCCCCAAGCACCACGACCACCGGCACCTGGTCATGCGCCAACTCACCCCGAAGCGCCTCAAGGAGAACGAGGAATTCATGTGGCGGCTCGCCGACCGACAGATCGACGAGTTCGTCGACCGCCGGGAGTGCGAGTTCATCGGCGGTTACGCCAATCCGTTCACGCTGTTCGTCATTGCCGACCTCCTCGGGGTCCCGGAGGGGGAGCACGAGGAGTTCCGGGCCGCATTGGCACGGCGGCCGAGCAACGCCGCGGTCGGAAACACGAAGGACACAATGTCGCACAGCCCGCTTGAGTGGCTATATGGCCGTTTCGCCGGCTATATCGAGGACCGCCGGCGCGAACCCCGTAATGACGTGCTCACCGCGCTGGCAACCACCACCTTTCCCAATGGCACCCTGCCGGAGGTGATCGATGTCGTCCGGGTCGCCGCCAACGTCTTCGCCGCCGGGCAGGAGACAACCGTGCGGCTTCTCGGCTCGGCGCTCCAGCTCATCGGCGAGCGTCCGGACCTGCAACAGCTCTTGCGAGAGCGGCGAGATCTGATCCCCGCCTTCGTGGAGGAGACACTCCGGACCGAGGCCCCGGTGAAAGGAGACTTCCGGCTGGCCCGGCGACCGGCGACCGTCGCCGGGGTGGATATCCCCGCCGGTGCGACGCTGATGGTGGTCAACGGCGCCGCCAACCGCGATCCGCGACAATTCCCGGATCCGTCGGAATTCCGGGTCGACCGTAGCAATGCTCGGGAGCATCTTTCCTTCGGACGCGGGGTCCACAGCTGCCCCGGGGGGTCGCTGGCCCGCATGGAAACCCGGGTGAGCATCGAGCGTCTCCTCGATCGCACGATGGAGATTGGCATCTCTGAGTCGCACCACGGCCCCAGTGGCGCCCGCCGTTACCGCTACATGCCGACGTACATCCTCCGGGGACTGACCGAGTTACACCTCGAGTTCACGCCGACCGGGACCGAGTCCGGCTGATGCAAGCAAGCCACCGCTGATCGAGCAGAGGAAACTCAGATGATTCTCATCGTCGTGAAGAACCGGGTGCGTTCCAAGTATGCAGATGACTGGCCGAACCTGGTCGAGGAGTTCACCACGTCGACACGGGCCGAGCCGGGCAACATCTCCTTCGAGTGGTACCGGAGTGCCGAAGACCCGAAACTGTGGCTGCTGGTCGAGGTCTTCCGCGACGCCGAGGCGGGTAAGGCCCACGTAGAGTCGGCCCATTTCAAGGCGGCGGGCGAACTGATGTCCCGCCTTCTGGCCGCGGTTCCGGAGATCATCCATGTCGACGCGCCGGGCGACGGCTGGGATCGGGTGAGCGAAGGATCCTGACGGAGGCGGCGGCACCACGTCCGAAGGCTGGCGGCCGTCGCCCGGTTCCTGACGCAACAACCCGAGCTACGAATGAGCGCTCATCCTCCAGCAAATCGGGCTGGACGGACAGATCGACCCGGGCGATCAGACGTCAACCGGAGCTGGGTCCGCTCGGGCGATCGTTCGCTCGATGAACGAGCGGGTGGTGTCGTGGCCGGCGGTGACGCCGAGGGCGTCCTCCAGAGCCAGGACCTGGGACAGGCCGGTCATCATGAGCAGGGCGACGATCGGCGGGAGCTCGTCTTCGGTCACGCCGAGCGCACGCCAATGCCGTGGTCACCGCCTCGAGCTGGGCGGCCCGGAACCGCTCGGCGTAGCGGGCGATCTCGGTGCGGATGGCCTTGCGGTGATTGGCCAGGGCCACGAACTCGATGTTGAACCTGGCCCCACGGGGGTCGTCGTTGAGCTGCCACAGCGACCCGCAGCGACCCGTCGGCGGCGATGGCCCGTTCGACCCGGGCCACGTTCTCCTCGGCCCGGCGCCGGAAGACCTCCAGGAAGAGGTCGTCCATGGTCCGGAAGTAGTAGTGGACGAGCTGCGGCTTGAGGCCGGCCTTGGCCGCCACCCGGCGCGAGGTGACGGCGGCGTAGCCCTCCTCGAGCAGCAGGAGCTCGGCGGCGTCGAGCAGCTGGGCCCGGGTCTTGGAGTCCTCGGCACCGATGCGACGGGGCGAGGAGGCGGGCGTCACCGCCATACCTTGCCACACCGGCGAAACCGATGCTAAGCAATTGCTCAGCATTGCTGTGCGAGTGCGCAGCACTCGACACGAAAGGGAGAGCCGGGTTGAGCGACTGGCAGACGATCGACTTCTTCTTCGACCAGTCGTTGGTCGAGGATCCGTACCCGTACTTCGAGGAGCTGCGCTCGGAGTGCCCGGTGCTCCCGCTCCCCCACCTCGGGGTGGTGGCGGTGACCGGCTACGACGAGACCGTTCGAGGTGTACCGGGACACCGAGACCTTCTCGTCGTGCAACTCGGTCATCGGTCCGTTCGCCACCTTCCCGGTGCCGCTGCGAGGGCGACGACGTCAGCGACATCGTCGATCGCTACCGGGACCAGCTGCCGATGCACGAGCACATGGTGACGATGGACCCGCCCGACCACACCCGCGAGCGGGCCCTGCTGATGCGGCTGATCACCCCGAAGCGGCTGAAGGACAACGAGGAGTTCATCTGGCGCCTCGCCGACCAGCAGCTCGACGAGTTCGTCGGCGACGGCCGGTGCGAGTTCATCAGCGCCTACACCCAGCCCTTCGCCATGCTGGTGGTCGCCGACCTGCTCGGGGTGCCCGAGGAGGACCACCAGCGCTTCCGAGACGGCTTCGGCCTGAGCGGCACCGTCGGCGAGGTCGGCGCCGGCGAGGAGGGGAGCCCGGGCGAGAACCCGCTGGCCTGGCTCGACGAGTGGTTCACCGAGTACATCGAGGACCGGCGGCGCCAGCCGCGCCAGGACGTGCTCACCGACCTGGCGCTGGCCACCTACCCCGACGGCACCACGCCCGACGTCGCCTCGGTGGTGCGGACCTCGACGTTCCTGTTCGCCGCCGGCCAGGAGACAACGGCCCGGCTGCTGGCCGCCGCGCTGAAGCACCTGGCCGAGCACCCCGAGCTGCAGGACGAGCTGCGGGCCGACCGCGACCGGATCCCCGACTTCCTCGAAGAGGTGCTGCGGATCGAGAGCCCGGTGAAGGCCGACTTCCGGCTCACCCGCCGCACGACGTCGGTCGGCGGACGTCGAGATCGCCGCCGGCACCCCGGTCATGCTGCTCAACGGCGCCGCCAACCGCGACCCGCGGCACTTCGAGTGCCCCGCCGAGTTCCGCGTGGACCGGCCCAACGCCCAGTCCCACATCGCCTTCGGGCGAGGCGTCCACTCCTGCCCGGGCGGCCCCTTGGCCCGGGCCGAGGGTCGGGTCAGCATCGAGCGCATCCTCGACCGCACCCGCAACATCCGGCTGTCCGAGGAGCACCACGGACCTCCCGGGGCTCGGCGCTTCCAGCTACGAGCCGACCTGGATCCTCCGCGGGCTCATCCAAGCTGCACCTCGAGTTCGACGCCGTCGAGGTCGAGCCGATGAGCCGGGTCGCCGTCGTCACCGGCGGGGCATCGGGGATCGGCCTCGGCGTCGCCCGCAGGTTCGCCGCCGACGGCCACCGGGTCGCCATCCTCGACCGCGACGGAGCCGCGGCCGAGGCGGCGGCCGACGAGCTGCGCGGGAGGGCGCCACGCGCCATCGCCGTCGACGTCGACGTCGCCGACCGGGCGGCGGTCGCCGCCGGCTTCGACCAGGTCCGAGCGGAGCTCGGCCTCGGTCGAGATCCTGGTCACCAGCGCCGGCATCGAATCGTTCACCCCGGTCCTCGACATCACCGCCGAGGGGTGGGACCGGATCATCGGCGTCAACCTCACCGGCACCTTCACCTGCGTCCAGGCCGCCCTCCCCGACATGCTCGGCGCCGGGTGGGGGCGCATCGTCACCATCTCCTCCTCGAGCGCCCAGTCCGGCGCGCCCAACATGGCCCACTACGCGGCGTCCAAGGGCGGGGTCATCGGCCTCACCAAGGCGCTGGCGGTCGAGCTGGCCCGCAGCGGGATCACCGTCAACACCATCCCGCCCAGCCTCGTCGACACCCCGATGGCCCGGAAGGCCGAAGCCGCCGGCGACTTCCCCGGCGTCGACGTGGTCGGGCCCATGGTCCCGCTCGGCCGGGCCGGCACCCCGGCCGACATCGCCGCGGCCTGCTCGTTCCTGTGCTCCGACGAGCGGCAGCTACATCACCGGTCAGGTGATCGGCGTCAACGGCGGCATGTACATCTGAACTGGGTACTGCGTCGCGTTAGTGCTTGACTGTCGGGGTTTCGTTGCCGTGGTGCGTGGTCAGGACGCGTCGAGATCGACCGAGGAGAGGAAGAGATCATGGAGGCAGAGGGAAAGAAGGCAGTGGTGGTCGGGGGCGCCTCCGGCATGGCCCGGGCAACCGCGACCGCCCTGGTGTCGGAAGGGGCGACGGTGGCCATCCTGGATCGACCGACATCAAAGGGGGCAGAGGCTGCCAGTGAGCTCGGGCACGGCACCACCTTCCACCCCTGTGATGTGACCGATGCCGCCGGAACCGAGGCGGCGATGGCCGCCGCTATCGAGGCACTGGGAACCATCCACATCGCGGTCAACACCGCCGGAGGCGGCCTGAGCAAACGGACGGTGTCCAAGGAGGGACCGATGGAGCTGGACTTCTTCACCAGCATCGTCGAGTTGAACTTGATCGCCACCTTCAATCTGAACCGACTCCAAGCATGGCAGATGAGCAAGAACGACCCCGACTCCGGGGACGAACGTGGAGTGATCATCAATACCGCGTCGATTGCCGCCTTCGAGGGCCAGATTGGTCAAGTCGCCTACAGTGCGGCCAAGGGTGGGCTGGTGGGCATGACCCTGACCATGGCTCGTGATCTGGGCTCGCTCGGTATCCGGGTGCTCACTATCGCCCCCAGCCTGTTCGCCACCGGGCTCACCCAGGGGATTCCCGATGACATGGCCAAAGAGCTGGTACGGGATTCGGCCTTCCCCCGACGTCTGGGTCGACCCGAGGAGTACGCCAAGTTGGCGTTGTCGATCATCGACAATCCCATGCTCAACGGGACCACGTTCCGACTCGACGGAGGCACCCGGTTCTCGCCGAAATGATTCTGGGACTACCAACGGCGGTTCGCGCCGCGGCAGTCGGAGCCACCGAGAGCACGCGCACGGCGGGCTTCCGAGCGACCACAACCAATTGAGTAGATTTGGCCGTTCCGGCGATTGAGTGGGATTTCGTGTGGTTGCGCTCGATGTCATGCACGGGAGCTGGAGGGCACATCCCACGTATGGATATGTACGAGCATGAGTAGGAGGTTGGTCCAATCGAATTCGAGACCCTGCAGTACGAGGAAGCCGACGGCGTGGCTGTCGTCACGCTCAACCGTCCCGACGTCTACAACGCCTTCAACGAAGTTATGCAGAACGAGCTCCGGGAGTTGTGGCGGTGGCTGAAGTCCAACGATGGGGTTCGTGCGATCGTTCTGACCGGATCCGGTCAGAAGGCGTTCTGCACCGGGATAGACCGAGCTGACGTTCCTACCGAGGAAGGCGAGTATTACTTCGATGCGCTGACCTACGAGGACCCCAGCCGAATTATCGGCCCGCGGAGCCAGGGGTTGTGGAAGCCAATCATTGCCGCTGTGAACGGAATGGCGTGTGGAGGGGCCTTCTACCTGCTGGGCCAAGCTGATTTCATCGTCGCCGCCGATCACGCCACGTTCTTCGACCCCCATGTGACCTATGGCATGCCGGCCGTGTTCGAGCCGGCCCTGATGGCCGAGAGGATGCCATTCGGAGAGGTCATGCGGATGACCTTGATGGGGAATCGTGAGCGGATCTCGGCCCAGAAGGCGGAGCAGATCGGACTGGTCACCCAGGTAGTTCCGGCTGCGGAATTGGCCGAGGTCACCCGGGGACTGGCGCTGACGATTGCTTCCTACTCGCCGGCGGCGGTCCAGGCCTCGTTGCGGGCGGTCTGGGCCTCACGAGAGCTACTGCCCGGGCAGATGGTTGAACTTGGCAACCTCTTCCTCAACCTCGCCACCACGCCGGAGTCGCTCCGGAGCAGCCAGGAGGTCTTCGAGCAGCGCAAACCCGAACCGCCGACGATCCGCTGACCGGGTAGAGCACCAGAAGGTGTCGGATCGGCCCTGTTCGCTCCTCACCAGCGGATGGTCTGGGCGGATCCCGGATCGGGCCCTGTCACAACAGCCGGGTCTTGGGGGTCAGTGGCATGACAACTGGCGATCTGAGGAAGTGACCAATGGACAAGAGCGAATTGCTGGCTGAGCGTTTCGAGGCGCACCGTGCCCATCTGCGGGCAGTCGCGTACCGGATGCTCGGGTCGCTGGCTGAAGCCGAAGACGCCGTCCAAGAGGCCTGGATCCGGCTCAGCTCGTCCGACTCGGCCGCCATCGACAATCTCGGGGGATGGCTGACCACGGTGGTGGGGCGCATCTGCCTCAACGTGTTGCGGTCCCGACGGACGCGACGGGAGGATCCCCTGGTTGAACACTTTCCGGACCCGATCGTGAGTCGGGAGGACGACGTCGGTCCGGAGCACGAGGCCCTTCGTTCCGACGCCGTAGGGCTCGCGCTGTTGGTCGTGCTGGAGACCCTGGCGCCGGCCGAACGCCTCGCCTATGTCCTCCACGACATGTTCGCGGTCCCGTTCGACGAGATCGCTTCCATGCTCGGGCGGACGCCAACCGCAACTCGACAGTTGGCCAGCCGCGCCCGGCGACGAGTGCGGGAGGGTGCTCTCGAGCCGGATGTCGACCTGATCAGCCAGCGCCGGGTGGTCGACGCCTTCTTTGCCGCCGCCCGTGACGGCGATTTCGAAGCCCTGATCAGGGTGCTCGATCCTGAGGTGATCATCAGGACCAACCGTGCCAGCCTGCGTCCTCCGGCCACGACGACCATCCGGGGCTCGGCGGCGGTGGCTGCCCAGGCGCTCACCTTCACCCGTCTGTCGCCCTTCGTCCGACCGGCTCTGGTCAACGGGGTGGCCGGGGTTGTCGTTGCCCCCCGCGGAAACCCCTTCTCGGTGATCGCCTTCACCGTCCGAGGGGGGAGGATTGTGGCCATCGACGCCCTCTCGGACCCGATCCGTCTCCGTCAGCTCGACCTCGCCGGGATAGACGACTGACTGAGCCAGCTCCGCTGGCGACGAGTGATCTGAAGGGTCCTATCAAGAAACGCGCATAAGCGGTGGGAAGAGTCGAACGTGAAGGTCGTGGGCCGAAGGGCCATCATGGTGGGATGAAGGGATCCGGCCCGGTTGGCCTCGTGCTCACGCCCGGTGCCAGCGCCGGACGGAACCAGTCCGGGCTGGTGGCGATCGACGCCGCCGTCTCCCGGCTCGGCGTCGTGGTGGAGCGGGTCGAGTTCCCCGGGCAGGCCGCCGGGAAACGCCGCCCGGACCCACCCGAAGTGTGCATCCAAACGGTGCGCCACGCGACTTCGGAACTCGCCGACCGACTCGGCGTCCCGACCAACCGGCTGGCCATCGGTGGGCGCTCGATGGGGGGCCGGATGTGCTCGATGGCCGTGGCCGAGGGACTGGAAGTGGCCGCTCTGGTACTGGTCAGCTACCCACTGCACCCGCCCGGGCGCCCCGACCGACTCCGGACCGCCCATTTCCCCGACCTGCATCTGCCCTGCCTGTTCGTTTCCGGTCGCCGCGACCCCTTCGGCGCTCCCGCCGAATTGGAACAGGAGACGGTGGCCATCCCTGGGCCCGTCACCTTGGTCTTCGTGGATGGGGACCACTCGCTACGGAAGCAGGAAGCCGAGGTAGGCGACGTCGTCGCCACGTGGTTGGCCGGCTTGACCTGACCATTCCGAGGTGTTTGGCAGCCGGCCGCGCCGGTCAGCCGAACCCGTCTTGATCCGAGGTCAGCGGCGCGATGTACGGGCCCCTACCCGGCAGGCGGTGGTGTGCCAACATTGCTGAGCACCGCCAGTCTCAGCTTCGGCGACCGCTGGACTCGCCCCGCATCGGGCGTCATCGCCAATCATCGAGAAGGAGCGAAACATGACCAGGATGCGGTTCAATCACATGGAGCTGTCGTTCCCACTGGGAACGCTGACCCAGGAGTTCCGGAACGATGTGGACTCCTTCTACTGTGACGTGCTCGGCTGGGACGCCCTCGACACCGAGGTGGTCGGTCAGTCCTGTCATCTGCTCCGGCCGGACGACGGACAATTCATCCTGCTCGCCGAGGGCAAGGAACCGATGTCGTCACCCGGCTACGACCACCTCGGACTCCTCATGGACACCCGGGACGAAGTCGACTCCGTACTTGCGGAGTGTCGCCGGTTCCAGGAGAAGGACGAGCGCCTTCGCATCAAGGAGTACGAGGACCTCACTGGCCCGACGATCACCGTGCATGCTTTCTACGTGAAGCATCTCCTCCCGATCTGGTTCGACGTGCAGTGCATGGAGTGGCCCGCGGGCCAGGAGCCGGCTCAGCGCTGGACCTATTCCTGACGCTCCTACCCGGAGAAACGGAGCGCCAGCAGGCGATCGAGGAATTCCGCCTGGGCCTTGACCAGCCGATCTCGGGCGAGTCCGATCGGTACCCATTCGGCCCGGTCGATCTCCGGAAAGGACTGCTGCTGCCCCGACTTGGGTGGCCATTCGATCTCGAACCGGTTGCTGACGAAGTCTCCGATCGGAAGATCATCGACTTCAACCGCCCAGACCCGAACCCGCTTCCCTCCGGCTTGCTGGATTTCGCCGAGATCGAGGCGGTTCCCTTTGGGGACCGGTAGGCCGAGTTCCTCCACGAACTCGCGCTCCGCAGCGTCCTCCGGAGGCTCATCCGGGTCGTGCTCCCCCTTGACCACCGACCACGCATGGTCCTCCTTGTTCATCCAGAAGGGCCCGCCGGGATGGACGATCAGCATCTCGATGCTCTGATCAGGCAAGACCTTGAAGGGAAGGATCCCCGCACTCCGTTTGGGCACCTGACTCCAATCTCTTGCTTACGACTTCGGTCGCCGGCCATCGGGGCCTGGCGCATCTGGCCGGCTTTCCCCGCAACCTTCTCATGAGTTGCGGGTCATCTCCAGGGCTGCGATCCGGGGCTGGTCGACCCCTCCCACCAACCTGGACGCTCAGGGGTCCTTCGCGAGAGGACGTGAAGTTGCACCGACAGCCTTCGTCGGCAGTGAGGCATGCTGTTGGCATGAACACGCTTGCCAGCTATGAGCTCGAGGGCCACGTCGCCACCATCACCTATAACCGGCCGGATTCCCTCAACGCCATCAATGCGGAAATGCGCCGGGAACTCAATGATGCATTCACCCGATTTCGCGACGACGAAGAGGCGTGGGTCGCCATCGTCACCGGCGCCGGCAAGGCGTTCTGTGTCGGGGCCGACCTTCACGGCGGCCCCGGGGCGACCGGCGAGTTCCCCGGAACGTTCTGGGAGAAGCCGACCGTCAACTCCTTCGAGAGCGGCTGGGAGATCTTCAAACCGGTGATTGCCGCGGTGAACGGCTACTGCCTCGGATACGGGCTCACCCTGGTCACCTGGTGTGACTTCGTGATCGCCAGCGATCGGGCCGAGTTCGGATTTCCCGAGGTGCGGCTGGGGGTACCTACCATCGTCGGGGCCATCCGACTGCCCCAACGCATCAACTGGCAATACGCCATGGAGCTCCTCCTGACCGGTGAACGGGTCGGAGCCTCGCGGGCCAAGGAGATCGGTCTGGCCGGCTGGGTGGTACCTCACGACCGACTGATGGAGGAGGCCAGAACCCTCGCCGACCGGTTGGTTGCCGCCGCCCCGCTGGCCGCTCGTGCCACCAAGGAGGTGGCGGTGCGCACGCAGAGCCTGCCCCCGGTCGAAGCCCTTCGATTCGGGGAGACCATGCGCATCGTGGCGATGGCCACCGAGGACGCCAGCGAGGGCTTCCGAGCCGCGGGGGAGGGAAGGGCACCCCGCTGGCAGGCCCGGTGATGAGCCGGATGAGTCCGAAGCGGGATGATGGCGTCGACGAAGATTCCGTCGGTCGTGGCCGGTCGACCCAGGTAGGAGCCGGACATTAGGGTCTCAGCGTGGAGATCTTCAAGGAGTTCACGTTCGAGGCCGCCCATCGGCTGCCGAACGTTGCACCCGATCACAAATGCGCCCGCTTGCACGGGCACTCGTTTCAGGTCTCGGTGCACCTCAGCGGGCCCGGTCGACCCGCACGAGGGTTGGGTCCGCGACTTCAGTGACATCAGCTGCGCGATGGAGCCCCTCCTCGAGGTGCTCGATCACTACTACCTCAACGAGATCGACGGTCTGGAGAACCCGACGAGCGAGGTGCTCGCCCGCTGGATCTGGGAGCCGGCTGACCGCGGCGCTGCCGGAGCTCTCCCAAGTGGTTGTCCGCGAGACCTGCAACTCGGGCTGCGTCTACCGGGGCGAGCCGTAGCTGCGGTGGCCGTAACCGACGCCGTCGCCGTGTTGGCCAGCGGCGGTCTCGACAGTGCGATTCTGGTCGCTCAGCTGGTGAGCGAGGGCCGCCAGGTGACGCCCATCTACGTTCGTTTCGGTCTTGCCTGGGAGGACGTGGAGGCCCGCCATCTCGAGCGGTTCCTCGCCTCGCTGCCGGCCCCGGACGTCAGGCCCCTGGTCGTGCTCGACCTGCCGGTGGCCGACATCTACGGGAAGCACTGGAGCGTGACCGGACACGACGTTCCCGACGACGACTCACCCGACGAAGCCGTATACCTGCCCGGTCGCAACCTCCTGCTGCTGGCCAAGTCGAGCGTGTGGTGCGCGCTCAACGGGATTCCGACCATCGCCCTCGGCACCCTGGCCGCCAATCCCTTTCCCGACGCCGACCGCGAGTTCTTTGCCGGCTTCTCGGCGCTTGGCCGGACGTGCGCTCGGCTGCCCGCTCGAGGTGGTCACTCCGTTCGCCGGTCTGGCCAAGCACGAGGTCCTCGAGATTGGTCGACAATTCGCAGCTGGACCTGACCTTCTCTTGCATCGCGCCACGCTCGGACCGCCATTGCGGGCGCTGCAACAAGTGCGCCGAGCGTCAGCTCGCCTTCAAGGAGCTGGGCATTGCCGACACCACCGAGTACGCCGACGTGATGAGTACCGTCCGGCGACGGTTCATCGCCCCGGTGTCGTTCGGCCTCGGAGATCTCGTCGTCTCCCTCCCGGTGGTGCAGGCGGCGGTGACCGCCGGCCGATGCTCGGGCACCGAGACCTGGCTGGTGGCCCGGTCGCCCAGCCAGGTGGCTCTGGCCGAACGCATCGGCGGCCTCGCCGGGGCGGTCGCCGAGGGTGACCCGGGCATCTGGCCACCGGAAGCGCTCGTCGACCTGCGCGACCACCCGCTGCAGCGTGACTACTGGTGGGGGTCGCCAGAATTTGACGCCGCCTACGGCGCCCTGACGATCAACGAGATCATCGCCCGCATCGGGGCCGATCTCGGGGTGGTCGGCGACTTCTCCGCCCCGGTTCCCCTCGAGTCCCGGGACCGACCTGACGCCGAAGGTCTGGTCCTCTTCGTCGCCGACTCCGACGGAACCGCCAAGCGATGGGCGCCCGAGCGCTGGGTCGAGCTTGCCGCCCTGCTCGGACGCCGGGGCCTCGAGGTCGCCGTCGTCACCCGCGGCGAGGACGGCAATGCCCTGGTGGATCGAGGCCTCGCCGGAGTCGTGGCCGCGACCCCCGGCGAAGCCGTCGACGTGTTGAGCGCCTGTCGTGCGGTCGTCGGCGTCGACACCGGACTGACCCACATCGCCGCCCAGCAGGGGACACCCACGGTCACCCTCTGCCGGACGCCGGCCGTCTACTTCCGGGACTGGGACCACACCCGCCTGGTCGCCGGAACCGCGTGCGATCCGGTGTGCCAGCGGGCGGAGAGGGAGTACGCCTACAACCAGCGTGTGCACCTGGGCACAGACCACCCCGAGCCGCGGGCTGCCCCGTGGAGGTGGGCTGCCTGGACGCCATCGAGCCCGAGCTCGGTGGTGAGAGCGTTGGGGAGCTCTGTTGATCGATTCGCTCCCGGTCAGCCGAGTTGCCAACTCGCAAGCCGGCGGGCATCGGGCGGATCGTCTCCCTCGGCCGGCGGTGCGCCTGGAACAACCTGGGCCGCAACGTCGTGTTCGCCGACGCCTCGCTGCGTCCGCTGGCCATCTTCGGGGACACCATGTTCCCCGAGGACGACGAGGCGTCCCAGTTCGATCTCGACATCCACGCCATCGTCGAAGCTTGCCGACACCGGACAGATCGCCGTCTTGAACCACCTGGGCTCGGTGCGGATCTTCGAGGCTCCCTGGTCCCTCGGTCCCGGACCCGGTGTCGGGCCCGACCTCAACGAGACGCGATCGGCTCGACTTTCTCGACGACGTCGAGAGGGTGGTCGGCCTCGGAGACCGCCTGGTGACGTCGCGGCCCCGCGGCCGGCGTCTGGGCGGTGTGCTGGTGACCGAGCCCATCGGCTCGGCGCGGCAATGCCTCGACGCCGACGCCGCACACGAGTCCTTCGGCTTCGTGACCGCCCTCGCCGCCAGCTCGACATCCCAAGGATCCGGTTGGGTCGCCCTCGGTGGGGAGGGTCGGGTCCGGCTGGTCGAGGCCGATCACGGACGTCTCGGTGCCACCCGGTGGGAGGTGGACGTCGATTTCCTTCCCGCCGTGCTGGTGGCTTACGGGTCCTCGCTGTGGGCGGCGGGCAGCGCCCTCGGCGGTGCCGGTCTCGACGACTACGACTGGGAGCAATTGGGCGGAGGGGGGCTGGCCCAGATCGACCTGGCCAGCGGCGCCGTCCTGGCGTCTGCCCGGTTCGGCGACGACCTGGCCTGGGGAAGTGGCGGCGTCGCCGTAGTCGTGGCGGACGGCGTGCCGTGTGGCGTGGGTCGCCGCGGCGAGCTGCACGCGTTACCCCCGGGCAAGCGAGAGACGATCCAGCTCACCGGCGGGCAGGGCCCCGACCCTCTCGGCATCGCCCACGCCGCCGTGGTGGGCGCCCAACTCGTCATCGGCTTCAACCGCGGAGGCTACCAACTCCACACGGTGCCACTGCGTACCATCAGCCGACTCGTCCCGGACTGAGGGAGCCATAGAGTTTGAGGCTCTCGTGGGCAAGAAACCGCCGGTTGCCGCGGGTCAAGTCGCTGAGCAGTGTGGCGATCGCCTCCTCGAGGGCTGCGACTTGGCTCCGCAATCGGGGAATCCGCTCGGCGAGGAGCCCGGCATCGGAAGTTCCCGAAGCCGCTCCGGCTTCGGTCGAGGCCAGTCGGATCACCAGAACCGATAGACGGTCGATGGCCATGCCCGGGCTCTCAGTCACCATCGGAGCCTCGACGCGGAGTTCGATCGCCTGCATGATGGCCCGGTCGATCGCTTCGATGAAGGCGTGACGGGCGTGGTTGAGCCGATCAATGTCCCGTTTGGCCGCCGCGACGGCGGCGTCGTCCCCGGGGTCCCGGCGGACGTCGTCCTCTCGATCCCACTGCTCGGCATTATTGCGATGCAGAGCCAGAATCGGGCCGAGGATCTCGGCCAGTTCGTCGCTGGGCGGTAGCCCACCGCTTGTCACCGATGGCTGTCGCAGTGCGTCGAGGATGGTCCCGGCGGCGGGGAGCCCAGTGACGTTCATGAACGGGATTCAAGGAAATTGAGAATGGAGCGGGCCGCGAGTGCACCCTGGCCAATCGCGGTGGCGATGCGCGCATAGGCGCCGTCGACCACATCGCCGGCGGCAAATGTCCGCGGATCGGAAGTGCGGAGGTCGTCGTTCACGGCGATTCCACCATGGGTGCCGAGGTCCAGCTGATCGCGAACCAGGTCAATGCACGGTGCCCGTCCCAGCTTGAGGACTACGCCGGCGACCTCGAGTTGCCGACGCTCACCGGTGCTCGGCTCTACGATGTCGATCCCCTTGATACGGTCCGACCCGACGATCCTGTCGAGCGTCCAACCCGCCATGTCGGTGATCCGTCCCTCCGACCGGACACGCTCGACGACATCACTTCTGGCGGTGAAGCGGGGTGAGCGATGAACGAGCGTCACCGGCGACCCTGCTGCGGCGAGCTCCAGCGCGTCGAGCAAGGCGCTGTCCCCGCCACCGAAAACCGCCATCGGCAGTCCGGCGAATCGGGCCACATACGGCTCGACCAGGTAGGTCACATCCCCGCCGAATGATCCATCGGGTGCGCTATCGAGCTCGCGTCTTCGCGACCCGGTAGCCACCAGAATGCTCCGCGCCCGGTATCGATGGGTGCCGGCTTCGACGAGCCCGGCGCCGAGGTCTACCCGGGTTACCGTCCGGTCCAGCTGCAGGCGGTCGCCGAGCATTGAAGCGTGTCGGGCCAGCGCGTCGACGAGAGCTTCATTGCCGTCCGGTGCCGGCGCGACGTTGCGGACGGCGTGGGGGATCTGATCGATCTGTCCTCCCACCTGGCTGCCCGCTTCGAGCAGCACGACGTCGAGCTTGATGTCGAAGCACTCGATCGCCGCGCTTACACCGGCGGCGCCAGCCCCGATGACGGCGACGTCGTGGAGTGTCTCGGCGGGCACGGGCCCACCTTAGGACGGCTCCGGCTCCGAGATGGCACTCCGTCTCAGAGGTGCAGGCCGCACTCGGTCTTTGCTTGCCCCCACCACCGACCGGCACGACGGTTCCCCTCGCCGGAGACCGGCCGGGTGGTGGGGGCGCAACCGATCGAGAGATAGCCCCTGGCAACAAGAGGATGGACGGGTAGGGCGCGGTCTGCGATGTAATTCTCGACATCGGCATCGGACCAGGTGGCCAGCGGATTGATTTTCACCATTTGACGACGCTCGTCCCACATCACCACGGGCGCATTGGCACGATGGTCGGTATCCACCCTTTTGAGGCCGGAGATCCACGCACTCTTGCCCGCCAACGCGGCGTTGAGAGGCCGCACCTTGCGTAGCTCGCAGCACCCCGCCGTGCCACACCCGAAACAATCGGCCTCCGGGGTTGGCCTTCGAATCTGCAGATTCAGGGTGTAGCGCTGTCTCAGTTCCTCCACAAAGGCCAGGGTCTCGGCGAAATGGAAGCCGGTGTCCAAAAACAAGACTTCGACGTCGGGATCGATCTGTACCGCCATGTCGATGACGACGCAGTGCTGGAACGAACAGGCGATCGTAAGATCCCTACCGAAGCGGTGAAGCGCCCAGGCGATGACGTTCTGCGGTGAGGCGGTCTCGAAGGCCGCCGAGATCATGGCGGCTTCTTCTTGATCGATGCGGGGCTCGAGATCGACTAACACAGTGTCAATTCTGGACTCCGGATCTGAGGCTCGACTGAGAAACGACTAAGAAAAGGTGAAGAAGTGAACCGGTGACCATCCGGGTCGGAGGGGAAGTCTCGTGGAACGACTGATCGACAGGGTCGCGATGGTGACCGGGGGCGGTGGAGGCATCGGCGGGGCAACGGCGCGGGCCCTGGCCAGAGAGGGTGCTGCGGTGGTTGTCGCCGACATCGACGGAGAAGCGGCCGAGCGGGTAGCGGAGGAGATCGCCGAGACCGGTGGCCGCGGTTTCGCATTCGAGGCCGACCTGTCCAAGGAGACCGAGGTGGTTTCGACCATCGAAGCCGCCACCTCTCGGTTCGGGCGCCTGGACGTGCTCCACAACAACGCCGCGCTCACCGAGTCAGACTTCTTGACTCGCGACACCGCGGTGACCGATCTGTCGCTCGAAGTCTGGGAGCGGACCATGGCGGTGAACCTGAGCAGCCAAATGCTCACCTGCAAGCATGCGGTTCCCGAGATGGTGCGCCACGGCGGTGGCTCGATCATCAACATGTCCTCCGGCGCATCGCTCAAAGGCGACCGGACCCGCACGTCCTACGGCGTTTCCAAGGCGGGGGTCAACGCCCTCACCATGTACGTGGCGACGAGCCACGGCAAACAAGGCGTCCGGGTCAACACGATCGTGCCCGGCCTCATCATCACCGACGCCGTGCGCGCCCACCTGGATGAGAAGACACTGGCCGGGCTGGGAAGATCCATCTTGACCCCGTATCTGGGTCAGCCCGACGACATCGCCGACCTGGTGGTGTTCTTGGCGTCCGATGAATCTCGCTACATCACCGGACAGATGATCGCCATCGACGGTGGGATGTCGGCCCACGTCGGATTCGGAGGAGCCGACTGAGCCGAGGCCAAGGGCTCGCTACGAGGGACCGAGGATATAGTCACCCGACTCCGGATGGTGGTACCAACCGCCGGCGGCGTGAGTGCCGCCGTCGACGTGAATGGTTTGCCCCGTCACGTAACTGGAGAGTTTCCCGGCCAGAAACACTGCGGCGCCGGCCATCTCGTCTACGTGACCGACCCGACCCATCGGTATGACCGACTCAAACCCGGCGGCGGCACTTGGCGGCGCGACCGACGCCAGCCCTTCGGTCATGGTGATGTCCGGGGCGAGGGCGTTCACCCGGATGCCGTGGGCCGCCAACTCCAGAGCCGCGGTCTTGGTGAAATTGATCACTCCGGCTTTTGCTGCGGCATACGCCGCATAGCCCGGCGCGGCCCGCACGCCCTCAATCGAGGTCACGTTCATAATGCTGCCACCACTGCCGCCCTCGATCATCACCCGGGCGACCCGCTGGGTGCAGAGGAGGACGTGCTTCAGGTTGGAACGGTACAAAGCGTCCCAGCCATTCTCGGATGTCTCCAGGATCGGTGAGAAGAAGACCCCACCCGCGTTGTTGACAAGAATGCTCACCGGGCCCACCTCCGCCAACGTGCGTTCGAGCGCGAGATCGACCTCGCTGGACTCACGGACATCGGTGACGATGCCGATGCCGCCGACCTCGTCGGCGGCGGCCGCCGCGGTGTCGGGATTGCGTTCCCAGATCGCCACCTTCGCCCCGAACGCGGCCAGGCCATGAGCGATGCCCCGACCGATCCCGGAGCCACCGCCGGTGACCACCGCCACTCGATCGGTGAGCAACACTGACGAGGGCTCGATGGACATAGGGGCGACAGTACAATAGGTTCGCCAGCGTACGAAGCAAGTTGGTTCCGGCCGTGCCGGAAGAACCGGGGGAATCCGTGCCGAGAATTGAGCCAATTCCGTTGGAAGAGCTGGCGCCGGAGCCGCGCCGGATCATTGAAGAGGGAGTGGCCAACGGTACCTACGCCACGCCGATCCCCTTGCAGATATTCGCCTATAAGACGTCGCAGATCCTGATGACCAACGCCGCCCGCGGCGCCTGGGGCCAGCAGTCGCTCCTGGGCGGTCGGATCCTGGAGCTGCTGCGGATCCGCAGCGCCCAGCTGGGCGAGTGCCAGCCCTGCATGCAGTCAAGGAAACATGAGTCGATCACCGACGAGGATGTCGCCTGTCTCATCGGTCCGGGCGGATCGGACCTCACCGAACAGGAACGGCTGGCCGTGGCGTTTCTCGATCTTCTCTCGGCCGACCACCATGCCATCGACGACGACTTCTACCGGGAGCTCGGTGAGGTGTTCACCGCGGCTCAGATCATCGAGCTCGGCTTTACCTGTGCGAACGCCATGGGCCTCCATCGCTTCATCCACACGCTTGACGTATTCGGTGAGAGCGCACCGGTCATCCCCTACAGCGCTGAGCAGGTCGACGCCGCTCGCAGCGAACCGTCGGCGCAGGCGTCGGCATGACAGAGACGGTCCTGGTCACCGGGGCCACCGGGCTCGCCGGAGCCAACATCTGCAAGTTGCTGATTGCCCGTGGCGACAGTGTGCGCGCCCTGGCCCGCGAGACCGCCGACACCGATCCAATTGCCGCCCTGGGGGTCGAGGTGGTTACCGGTGACGTGACCGATGCTGATGACGTCCGGCGGGCGGCCACCGGCAGCGACTCGGCCATCCATTGCGCCGCGCTGTTGGGCGGGGCCAGCCAGAACCTGGCTGATTTCGAGGCGGTGAATATCGGGGGCACCAAGAACGTGCTCGACGCCGCCGAATCGATTGGACTGCGGCGGGTCGTGGCGGTCAGCACCGGAACTTTCTTCGACACCGCGGGCGGGCTCGACCGTGAGGATGCTCCGGTGTCCAAGGAGCCGAGCTCGGATCCGTACACCATCACCAAAATGGCGGCGTTCCTGGATGCCATGTCTCGCGCCGCCAAAGGTCAGGACGTGGTCAGCGCCCATCCCGGGGCGATCTTCGGGCCCTCGCCGGTGGCGAGCAACGCACTCGGCCGGACGAGTTTCAACCGGGTGCTCATGTCGGCCCTCCGCCAACGGATCGAGCGCTACCTCACATTCCCGGTGAGCTGGGTCTTTGCCGAGGACATCGCTCAGGGATGCATCCTCGCCCTCGACAAGGGCGTGGCCGGTGAGCGCTACATGCTCGATGGCCAACCGGAGGACGTGGTGAGCGTGGCCACCGCCTGCAATCGCATCTGCCAGCTGGCCGGACTGGATCACCGGGTTGTCGACGTCGAGCCATCGGACGATCCGGAGCTGGCCGAGGTGTTCGGGCCGACCTTGGTGGCAATCGCCACCAAGGCGGCCGCCGGGAGTCCGGTGCGACGGAGTCTGGCGGACTCCAAGACCTACAAACGACTGGGCTACGACCCCAGCGGCCTTGACGAAGGATTGAAATCAACCATCGACTGGCTCCGGGAGATCGGCCGCATCGGCTAGCCGACCGACGACGAGAAGTGGGGACGGAGCCCGGTGCGGATCGTGGGTGTCGCGGTCGGCTCCTAGGTGGCCGGATCGGACGAAGGTCTCTGGCGGTCGACGGCGCCGTCCGGATCGAACCAGGCCCGCCAGGCCCGGTACCCACCGACCAGGTCCGCGGCCCGGGTGTAGCCGAGTTCGACGAGGGATGCGGCCGCCAAACTCGACGCGTATCCCTCGGAGCAGACGATCACCACAGGCTGGTCGGTACCGCGAGCTTCAGGGAGGCGATCGGATCCGGTCGGGTCGAACCGCCATTCGAGCACGTTCCGCTCGACGATCAGGGCCCCGGGGAGCGAGCCCTCCTCCTGGCGCTGGGCATCAGGGCGGATGTCAACGATGAGGCCTCCCTCGGCCACGAAGTCGTGGAGTTCGTGCGGCCCGACCCGATGGATGCGCCGGCGGGCCCGTTCGAGCAGATCGCTGGCCGACGCGGTCACGGGAGCGCCGCCCCGAACCGGTAGCGCACGGTGGGGCCGGTGACCAGTCGACCCTGGGCCAGGTCGTAGTGGGTCATGGCGGTAAGCCGGGGGGCATAGGCATGCACACTGATCGCAGGCTCGGTTCCGAGGTTGACGAGATCATGGACGTGGGGGGCGGCGAACGTGGTCGACGTTCCGGCCGGCAGCACCGTCGTCTCGGTGTCGGTCAGCCCGTCAGGGCGTTCGGTCACGGTCGTCTCGGTCAACTCTCCGCTCGCCACCACGATGGCTCCCGATGATCCTCCGTGGTCGTGTAACTCGATGGCACCGCCTGGGGGCCAGGCGATCACCCAGGCCTCGAAGGTGTCTGACGCCACCATAACGTCCCATGTGCGCCGGGTCGGGCGGTCCATTCCGGGCCACGAGTGCGCGCTCACCGCCAGTCCCTCGGCAATGGCGAGGAGCTCGCCGACTCCCAGGAATGACGGATCCGCCGCCGGGTGCAAGAGGCGACCGGACCCCGCGACGTCGATCGGTGGCGGGCTCGCGGACGGATGGGGTGGCGCGATGGGTCGAAGGAGCAAGCTCGTCATGCCGGCCCCCGGGAAATGCGCGAGGGGAAGTGCCGGAGCGGAATGCGGCGGAGGGGAGTCCTGCCAGGTGTCATGAGACAACCGTACGAGGCAATAGCTGACTAATCAAGTCGGTTTTATGGGAAACTTACCTTCCCCACGACGGGCGGCTCACCGCGGGCGAATCGGATGGTGACGACGCCCCGGGCCGACCATCCTTGAATTGTCAAAATTGACACTTAGGATGGCTGACGCCACCCGCCGGCCGAACCAGGAGGATCATGACTACGTCGCTCGTCTTCTACGGGATTCTCGGCATCATCAGCACCGCGGTCGCTGTCATCGGCAACCGCCGTCTCTTCGTCGGGGGCGGTGCCGGACGACCCTCGGCGCTCGAGAGCCTCTTTTATCTCTTCGGACTGGCTTCGCTCGGTCTCGGCTGGTACTTCAATGTCCGGTACGTGCACCAGTACGGTCACCAGGCGACCTACGTCGGGTACACCAAGGCGCTGTTCGCCAACTGGGCGTCAGACTCCGCGGCTCAGGACTACATCATGGTCAACGTCATACTTTTCCCGCTGTGGTCGATCACGGATGGACGAAGGCGGGGTATGCGAATCCCATGGATCTTCTTTGTGATGAGTCTCTTCACCAGCCTGGCTTTCTCGGTGGCGGCGTACCTGGCCTTTGTCGAGCGACAGATTCGCTACGGGCGGGCGGTGCCGGCCGAGTCGAGCACTTCGTAGCCGCAGTTGTAGCCGGGGATGAAGGTGATCCCCGGGCCGCCGTGGCAGCCCGCACCGCAGAGGTACAGACCCTCGATCGGAATCGGAGCATCGGGCCAGCCCCGGGGTCCCGGGCGGAACGGGCCCATGAACGCCGGCTGCAGCAGCCCGTGGGTGAAATCACCTCCGGTGCACCCGAACATCAGTTCATAGGTGTAGGCGGGATAGTTGAATTGGCGCTCGACGAGATCCGGGAAGTTGGGCGCCATCTTGGTGATCTTCGCCACGATCCGATCGGCCATTTCGTCGCGGAGTCTCGCCTGGTCGGCGCGGGTGGTGGCGATCGGGGAGTAGAAGGCGAAGCCGCTGGCGACGTGTTTTCCCGGCGGCGCCAGGTCCGGGTCGCGCAACGACGGAATTGACAGATTGAAGGAGGGCGATTCGGGGACGATCCCCCGGACCGACTGCTCGAAGTCGCGCTGCATCTCTTCGGCAGTTCCGAAGAACGTCACGTTGTGGCGGAGATCCCCGACGTTGAGAACCTCGTTGGGACTGGCATACTCGGGCAGCCCACTGAGGGCGAAATGGATCTGGAAATACGCCGCCCGGTGGTCGATGGCGTCGATGCGTTGGGCGAAGGCATCCGGCAGCCCGTCCCGGTCGAGCAACTGGGTGAAGGTAGCACTGGGGTCGAGGTTCGACACCACCACCGGCGACGTCACCACCTCCCCATCGGCCAGGACAACCCCCTCCACCCGACCGCCGGCGGTGACGATACTGGAGACCTTCGCATGGCGACGGAGCTCGCCGCCGTACTGCTCGAACAGACCCAAGAGATGGTCGGACATGGTGCCGATGCCACCTTGGACCTTGGACATCGTCGCGTCGCCCGGTGATGCCAGGGCGAAGGCGAGGCAGAGAGCGCTTCCGGCCGAGTAGGGGCCGAGGTAGGTGGAGTTGACGGCCAGAAAGGCCAGCATGCTGCGGATTTGAGCATGCTTCTGGCGATCGGGGAGGAACCGGTCGACGACATCCATCACGCTGCCGAACATGGCGGTTCGGATCGCTTGGCGCTCATTCTCGTTCGATGCCGACGCCCACATCTCGTCGAGTGACTTGGGCGGCTCCCGCACGTCAAGGCGGCCGATGGCCCGAGCCGGCGCCTGCGCCCAGGCGGCGACCTCGGCCATGCCGAGCACCGCGTCGAGACCGAAAGAGTCGCTGAGATGTTCGAGCAGGCGGGCGGGATCGCTATAGAGCAGGATCGGCGGCTCACCCGATGCCCCGGTGCTGGCCGACTGGATTTCAGGTTCGTAGATAGGGCACGAGGCGAAGCCCAAATCGTCGAAGATTTCGGTCGGGATCGGGAACTGGATCGACCCGGCCAACTCGAATCGATAACCACGGGCGAGTTCGGTGGTGGTGGCCATCCCCCCGATGAAGTGGTTCTTCTCCAGACAGAGGACCCGCATTCCGCCCCGGGCCATGACCGTGGCCGCGGTGAGACCGTTGTGGCCAGCTCCAATGACAATCGCGTCGTAGTCCGGCATCTCCGCCACGGTAGCCATCGTTCCGGAGTTTTGTCTATTTTGACATTATGGTTCAGCGAGAGGTTTCGGGCAGTGAGCTGAGTCCTCGCTCCAACCGGGTCAGCGCCAAGTCGGTCAGCCGAGCGAGTTCGTCCAGATTGGTGTGGTCCGATCGCATCCACGTGTCCAATGCCGCGAAGGTGGCGGCCGCGACACACTGAGCGGTGACCGAGTGGAGGAACTTGGCGTCACCCTGGTCAGGGGCGCCTTGGCGCAGCAGATGGCGCTCGACCTCGACGGCGAACTCCGCCTGGACCTGGTTGATGTGCTTCTCCACACGCTCGCGATCGAGCTCGCGATCCCGGAGGGCGGCGATGTCATACATCTGCTCACGATCGAAGGGGAACGAATGGATGGCGGCCAGGACCGCCTCGGTGATGGTCTCTTCCGCCGGGCGCGTCTCCAGGGCCGACCGGAACCACTGCAGGCTGGCGTCGTAGTCTTCGAAGAGCAGATCGTGCTTCGAGGCGAAGTGCCGGTAGAACGTACGCAACGTCACCCCGGCGTCGAGTGCGATCTCTTCCGCCGATGTCTCCTCGACGCCTTGCGCCAAGAACCGGATTTGCGCAGCCCGACGGAGCGCCTCCCGGGTTCGTTCACTACGGGCGGTCTGTGGGGGCGATGGCACGCAGCCGAGCCTACCGATCCGCTCTGGTCGGGCGGCAATGGCCAAAGACCGGCGAGGAAATGCGTGCTGCGCGGTCGGGTGGCTAGTAACGCAATTCCGCCAGCACCCCGTAATGGTCGGAGAGCTGAGCTTGATCGCTCGGCAGTACGCCAAGGCGTTCGCAGCGGGTCGGGTGGCCTACGGCACCGAGGCGGGGCCACGCCGAAAGGATGTAGTCGAAGCGGCGGTCCGGATACATGGCTACCACGGCCAGTGCATTGCTGTTGGACCAGGTGAATCCGGGCGTCCCGTCGCCGGCCACCTCCCAGGCGTCATAGAAGACCAGACCTTCGGCGGCTGGGGCGGTCCGACCAGTGAGCATGCGGATCTCTTCCGAATCGGGCGCGGCGTTGAAGTCCCCGCAGACAACAATCGGATGGCGATGTCGGGACGATTCCTGGATGAACTGCGCCAGTTGACGCACTTGAGCCTGCCGGACGGCGCTGGCGTCGAGCGGATAGTGGAGCATCACCACGAAGAGCTGGATTGGCCCGCGATCACCCTCGACCAGGACGAAGACGGCTTCTCCCACCCCCGCTCCATCCTCACCCCGCAGAGGTCGTCGATCGTGAGACTTCACCGGCCAACGCGAGACGATGCCGACCCCGGACACCCAGTCCTCTTGCGCCCAATCACCGACAAACAGACTGTGCTCCAAACCCAGGTGGGTGGCGATCAGATCTGCCTGGGTCTCACTGTCCGCCGACCAGGACTCCACCAGGCAGACGAGGTCGGGGGCCGCAGCCGCCAGCGTCGACTCGATTCCGATCTGGCGATCCCGCCACGAGCCGTAACGACCCCAGACATTCCAGGTGATGACCCGCAGCTTGGTCTCCACCACCGGCCCGTACGGTTCGTACTGATTGAAGGTCACCCCCGCAGTTTGACGCGTCTACCCCAGACACGCCCACGGAACCTTGGTTGGGGATCATCTGATCCGATATCGGTGAACTCAGAGCTCGTCGCGCACCTGACGATCGAGGGCGGCGAGTCGCTGGTCCCACCGGGCACGGACATTGGCGAGCCAGCCGGCCGCTTCGCCCATCGCCTCGGCGCGCACCCGGTAGCGCACGTCCCGTCCGACCCGCTCGGGTACCAGCAGCCCGGCTCCGGCCAGGGTTCCGAGATGTTTGACGACCGCTTGGCGGGACATGGGATAGTCCGGCGCCAATTCGGTGGCGGTCAGGGGTCCGTCGACGGACAAGCGGTCGAGGATGCGACGGCGGGTCGGGTCGCCAAGGGCTGCGAACACGGCATCGTCGTCCGCCATCCGCGTCAGGCAGTTGCGTGCAAGGCGGGCGCGGTCGCCTTGCACCACGCGCCAGCCAACCGGGTGTCCCACGGCGACCACACGGCGGACTCGTAGCGACTCGCCAGTTGGGAGGGCGAGGCGTTGGCGCAGTCCGTGGCACTCGAGGCCGAGGCTGATCGCACCACCGAATCCACGGCAGGAAGGCGCTGGCTTCGCAGCGGCTCCTCGGTGATGGTCAGCTGTGTCCCGTCTTCGATGGATTCGAGGTGGTACGTCACTTCCGAGATCTCGGTGTCGTTGTCTTCCGGCCACCATTGAAATCGCAACTGACGCGGCGGGGTCACTGATTCGACCCGGCCGCTCCGAACTCCGTCCTCGCCGTCCGCGAATCGGATCTCGCCCCCGGGCGCCAGCTCCCACTCGACAGTGGAACCGAACCAGGTGGCCACCGACGACGGGTCGGTGAGGAGTTCCCACAGGCGGTCGACATCGACGGGAAATGCGATCTGGCGACGGAACACGGCTGCCTCCTGGTCTCGGTCTCTCCTGTCCACAGATTATACGCAACTAGATAGTTGCACATCCTCCGAGGGGAGGATACTGTGCAACTTACAGGTTGCAGGATGACCTCAAAGTACCAAACGGAGACGGCAGCGAGGAGAAAACGGTGAACACCTACAGGCTCGACAACTACATGGTGCCGACGGTTGTCGAACAGTCGCCCCGAGGAGAGCGAGCCTTCGACATCTATTCGCGCCTGTTGAAGGACCGGATCGTCATGTTGAACACCGAGATCAACGACGACAGTGCCGGCCTGTTGGTTGCCCAACTCCTGCACCTCGAGGCCGAGGATCCGGACAAGGACATCTCCCTGTACATCAACTCCCCGGGCGGGTCGGTGACCGCCACCTTGGGCATCTACGACACCATGCAGTTCGTGCACCCCGACGTCTCGACCATGTGCCTGGGGATGGCGGCCTCAGGGGCGGCGGTGCTTCTGGCCGGCGGCGCTCAAGGGAAGCGGTTTACGCTGCCCAACGCCCGGATACTCATCCATCAGCCACATGGCGGGGCCCAGGGGCAGTCCATCGACATCGAAAACCAGGCCCGGGAGATCGGCTATCTCCGCGGTCGCTTGGAGGAGATCCTGGCCCGACACTGCGGTCAGCCCATTGAACGCATCGCCAAGGACACCGAACGCGATTACATCGTTGGTGGTCACGATGCGGTCGCCTACGGGTTGGTCGACGAAGTCCTTGGCCCGCGCGCCGCGCTGGCCACGGTCAACACCGCAGAGTTGAGCGCCACTGCTGTGGGGAAGGCGGCCGCCAAGTCGTCGTGACATCGGGATTGCGGCCAGCCGTTCCGCCCGCCGGCCATCCGTCGTGGTCGACTACCCGATCTGTTCGGCACGCTCGAGGCGCACCACTCGGAATCGATGAACGAAGAGAACCGCCACCGCGACTACCAAGAGCCCCGCGGCCACGTAGCCGGCGTAGCTGAAGTCCTTCAGCACGCGTTGATAACTGCTGCCGAGCCCGTACCCCACGCTGGTGAGGACCGTGCACCACACGGCGCAGCCGATGACGGTGAAGGTCACAAACTTCACCATGGCCATCTCGCCGAGTCCCGCAGCGAAGGAGACGAACGAGCGGAGGAGGGGGATGAATCGCCCGAAGAGGACAACTGGCTCACCTCGGCGAACGAACCAGGCTTCGGCCCTGTCGAGATCTCTATGAGTGAGAAGGACGTACTTCCCGAGCTTGTTGACGAGAGGTCGGCCCCCGTAGTACCCGATCAGGTATCCGGCCAAGGATCCGAGAACCTCGGCCAGCGTCGCCAGCACGATAACCAGAATCAAGTTCAGATGATGGGGCTCGTTGGCAATTTGGCCGCTGGCGAGGACCCCCCCGAAGATGATCGCCACTTCGGCCCCCACCGGAAGCCCCATGGACGAGATGAAACTCAGGGTGAAGACGGCAAGATACCCCCACGTTTCCAGGAAATGCTCCACGGTGTGTACTCCTAGCGATCCGAAAGTTGACAGATTGTTGCATTTGGAACGTCGGAAGCGGTGGTCTCGCCTCTTCTCGTTCCGTATTGCCTCAATGAGCCCTTCACCGGTCACGCTCTCGAGTCATTGAGTCAGACCGCGAGCAAGCCGTCTCGAGTTTCCGCATTGAGCCACAGCGTAGGCAATCCTGAGTCGGGAGGCATCCGCCTCAAGGATGATTTACGCGCCCGACCTGGGGTTAAGGAACCCAGTAGGTGTTTCACCGGGAGCCGGGACAAATGTCCTCAGTAAGACTCTTGGCTGCGGCGACCACTCACTGGCTTCCCGCGCCAACCGATTTCGGCGTGGCGCTCTGTCACCGAGAATTACGGCCGGGTCATACCGGATACGGACGGTCACCGGTCACGGTGGGCCATTGGATCATGTACAAAAGGGGGATGCAGCCCCGGACCCGAATGCAGCGCCGTGCCCAAATTCGGAGGCGCCGCTCGGTGGTGGCCCTGGTGGCGTTGCTCCTCGTAGGGGGTGTGCTTTTCCTCACGCTGTCAAGCGGCGGTACCCCCACGTCCTCTCGATCTTCGACGGCAACGTCCGGCCCGGCAACTGGCGGGCCGACGAAGTCGTCCAAGATCGCGCCTTCGTTGGAGGCCGGCATCGAACCCTGGCAGCTTGCGGCACCTCTCTCGAGGGAAACCGTTACGACCGACCACGGCCAACTTCGGATTCTTGGGGGACTGACCCCATCTGGAAGTTCGATCGGTAATGTGACGTCACTCGACCCATCGACCGGAGCCTTTACGGCTTCGGGTTCCCTCCCCGCGGTGGTTCATGACGGAGGCGGGGCCACTCTCGGGCCCTCGTCCTTTGTGTTCGGGGGCGGATCGCCCAATACCTTCGCTACGGTGCAGTCGATCAGTCTGTCCGCCACGTCGCCATCCACCACCGCAGCTGGCCAGGTAGTCAGCCAGCTCCCTCAACCCCGGTCCGACCTCGCGGTGGCCTCGATCACCTCGAGCGGGTCCCCGGCCACCACCCTGTACATCGTCGGCGGCTACGACGGCACCAACTACCTGCCCGAGGTCCTGGCGACCAGCGATGGAATCCATTTCACCGATGTGGCCAAGCTTCCGGTACCGGTCCGGTACGCGGCGACCACATCCTTCGACGGCAAGGTCTACACATTCGGCGGTCAAAGCGGGGGAACCGGCTCAGCGGTCACCGCGACAGATGCCATCCAAGAGATCGACCCGTCAACCCATTCGGCCAAGGTGGTGGGAAAGCTTCCCCAGCCGTTGTACGGCGCCTCGGCGTTCGTCATCGACAACCATCTCTATGTGGCCGGGGGCCAGACCGGCGCCGGCCAGACACTGACCCAGTTGTACGAGTTCGACAACGCCACCGGCAAGGTGAGCGACGCCGGGCTGCTTCCCCAAGCGGTGGCCTTCGCCGGGTTTGCCACCATCGGGACCGGGGCGTCGGCGGTGGGTTACCTGGTGGGCGGTGAGGTCGCCAGCCAGTCGGGGCCCGATCAAGCGGGCATTCCATCGGGGTCCCTCCAGACGGTCATCTTCCTCCGTCCGAGTCGCTACGGGGGTCCGGTGGGCGGACCCTCGGCCGGGGCCCCCTATTCCGGGAGTCTGCTCGTCGCCGATCGGGGCAACGACCGGCTCTTGGTCATGGACACGGCCCGAAATCTTCTGTGGGAATACCCCTCGGCCATTGCGCCTCCACCACCGGGGGGTTTCTATTTCCCTGACGACGCCTTCTTCTTCCACGACGGCACGGGGATCATCTCGAACCAGGAGGACAACCATACGATCGTGGAGATCGGCTACCCCTCCGGGAAGCTCCTGTTCCAGTACGGCCACCCCGGAATTCCCGGGAGTTCGGCCGGGTATCTGGATCAGCCCGACGATGCCTACCTCTTGAAGAACGGGACAGTCACGGTGGCCGATGCCTTGAACGACCGGATCCTGTTCATCTCCCCGAGCGGCACGGTCATCAGCCAGATCGGAACCAATGGCGTGGCGGTGCACAATCCGCCCACCGGCATCGGCTACCCGAACGGCGACACGCCGCTCTCCAACGGCAACGTGTTGGTGTCGGAGATCAATGGGTCGTGGGTGACCGAGTACACGCCATCGGGGCAATTGGTCTGGACCAAGCAGTTCCCCAGCGTCAACTACCCGTCCGACCCTCAGCAACTCGGGGCCGACCTCTACTTGATGTGCGATTACGATCCACCGGCGGAGGGACGCATTCTCACCTTCACTCGGGAGGGACAGATCACCTGGACCTACGATGTGACCGCCGGCGACGGAGCGCTCAAGAAGCCTTCCCTGGCCGAACAGCTGCCGAACGGATTGGTCATGGCCAACGATGACTATCGAAACCGGGTGGTCGTCATCGATCCGAAGTACAACGCCATCGTGTGGCAGTACGGCTTGACGGACACGGCCGGGACCGCGGTCGGGCTGTTGAGCATCCCCGACGGATTCGACCTGCTCCTTCCGAACGGGACCACCCCAACCCATCCACAAACCGGCTGAACGGCAGACCTACTACCTCCGTCGACGAGGCACCTTCGTCGATTCCACCCATGGTGCGGTGTGGTTCACCATTTCGATGGACGGCACACCGATGCCGGCGGGTCGCCGTGGCGACGCCGTCCTGGTCGGCGGCGCGTTGAAAATCACCCGTTCCACCTTTTGCGAGCTCATGGCGATGGCGGGTGTGGCCTGTCCGCCCGCCGAAGACTGACCGGCAGGTCGGCTGGGAGAATTTCCCAGGGAATCCGATCGGACCTGAACGGCGCTGAGTCACGCGAATTCCGGATTCACAGGAGACCCACAGCTGAAATAGAGCTGACTCTGCAGGCCTGAAGGTTGAATGAAGTCACAGAGCACAGAGGTCGGGAGATGACCTCGTCGCATCTGTCCCGACCGGCTTCCTACCGAAAGGTCACGACATGGCAGAGCTGCCCCGCCGGAACCATCCGACCAGCCAATCCGCGGCGCGGGCGCGGGATCGAGCGATGTCCCGGGTTCGGCGGACGACGGCGGCAATTGGTGTCGCCGCCATTGCCAGTGCCATCGGGCTTGGACTGCTGGTGGCGAGTGAGACCACGGCCCAGTCATCGTCGGCCACGAAACAGCCCACCGGCACCTCGACGTCGAGGGGCTCCGCCACCACTTCGCTCCCGGCTACGTCCTCCACCTCAGGGTCGTCGTCCAATTCTTCATCGGCCGCCGACCCGACCACCACGACCACCACTGCCCCCAAGGCGACGACGACCACCAAGCCGGTGACCGTTTCGAGGCAGTCATGAGCAGTACCTTCGTGGACTCCGTGCTCGGTGCCGAGACCTCGGATGCTCCGGTTGGCATTCGCTCGATGCCGGCGATTGGCACCACCGCCATGATTGCAGTGACCGACGCCGATCGGGCCGACGACGCCTTGGCCCTTCTGGCCGACGACCTCCGGGCCATCGACGAGGCTTGCAGCCGATTCCGCACCGACTCCGAGCTCCGACAACTGGAGCAGCGCAGCCTGGGTAGGCCTGTCCCCGTCAGCCCACTGCTGTTCGACGCCCTCGAAGTGGCATGCGAGGTCGCGGTCAAGACTGCCGGCATCGTCGATCCGACCATCGGGTCGGCCCTCATCGAGCTCGGCTACGACCGCGACTTCGACGCGATCACCACCGGCGAGCATCCCCTTGACTATCGGGCTCTTCCGGCTCCGGGCTGGTGGCGAATCACTGTCGACCCCGGGGCTCGGACGGTAGCCGTCCCAACTGGGGTCCATATCGATCTGGGGGCAACCGCCAAGGCACTGGTCGCCGACCGGTCCGCACGACGAATTGCCTCCGCGCTGGGTGGCGGGGTCCTGGTGAATCTGGGTGGCGATGTCGCGGTGGCCGGCCGGTGTCCCAAGGGAGGGTGGGCGATCGGCATCGCCGCCGACCGCGCCGCGCCTGCCGACGCGGTTGATCAAGTGGTGACGATCTTCGCCGGAGGTCTGGCCACCTCGGGCACCACCGCCCGTTCCTGGATCCGAAACGGTCGTATCGTTCACCACATCATCGACCCGTGGACCGGAGAGCCGCCGCCAGCGGTGTGGTCACTGGTGTCGACGGCGGCACCGACTTGCGTAGAGGCCAATGCCTGGAGCACTGCGGCCCTTGTCTGGGGCCGCGATGCCGTCGGGAACCTGTCTGGCCTCGGCGTGCCGGCCCGCCTCGTCAATGCCCGGGGCGGGATCGTCCAGGTGGCCGACTGGCCGGTCGATTCCGCTGGCCACGTCGAACTCATCGGCGACCACCTGCGAAACAACTCCTGGCTATCCGGATCGGTGCGCTCATGATCGCGACCTCTTCTACCGCACTGTGGTACACCACCCGGGCCACCGGGATCGTCGCGCTGGTGCTGCTGACCGGGACACTGGTGCTCGGGATCCTCACCGCCGGAAGGGTGCGCACCCGCTCATGGCCGGCGTTTGCCCAGGCGGACCTGCACAAACGGGTCTCGCTGCTGGCCATGGTCTTCTTGGCCTTTCACATGCTGACCTCCGTGCTCGACACCTACGTGCACGTGGGATGGGCCGCCATCGTCGTGCCGTTCGCTTCCCCGTACCGTCCGGTGTGGACGGGACTCGGCACGGTGGGAGTGGATCTGCTCCTGGCGGTGGCGATTTCTAGCGCTTTCCGTCAGCGCATCCGCGCGCGGACCTGGCGGGGCATTCACTGGCTGGCCTACGGAAGCTGGCCGGTGGCCATGGCCCATTCCTTGGGCATGGGCACCGACGCCTCCAAATTGTGGATGGACGGTCTTGCGGTGCTGTGTTCGCTGGTCGTCATCGGCTCGCTGGCCTGGAGGATCGGTGACTACAAGCAAAACCGCGACCGAGCCATTTCGGTTGGCGCCGTCACCCGGGCGCCGGTGCGCCTTGAGTCGGACCGGATCGGAACAGGACTGGCCGGCGCAACCACCCAAATTCTCGAAAGGCACCGTTGATGAGCGTCATGACCGTTGCCAGCACCGAGCGGTTGCTGTCCGTCGATCGCGGGGCCGTCTTGCCCCTCGACCTGGCTGGGCACATCGCCAACCACGGACCTTTGGCTATCCCGGCCGGAGACGATCCCAGCTGGAGGGCAGGGATGTTTCGGGCCGTCGCGGAGTCGGGGCTCCTCGGACGCGGAGGCGCAACCTTTCCCGCCGCGGCCAAGTGGGACGCCGTCCGTCTCGACCCGCGGCGGGCGATGGTGGTGGTCAACGCCATGGAAGGTGAGCCGGCCAGCGACAAGGACCGGGTACTCCTCACCTATTCGCCGCACCTGGTCCTCGACGGTGCGGAGGTGGCAGCCGCGGTGATAGGCGCGTCGGAGATCGTCATTTGTGTCGCCGATGACAACCGACCGGCGGCTTCATCCATGGAAGCCGCGATCGGGGAGCGGAGGCAGGCTGGATTGGAGGCTCGCCGGAAGTCGGTGGAGCGCCCACCGGGCCGGTACGTGACTGGAGAAGAGTCGGCTCTGGTGAGCTGGCTGAACCGTCGCCCGGCTCTCCCGAGGCTGCGAATCGACAAGTCGGTGCCCCTGAGCGTTGCCCATCGTCCGGCGCTGGTCCACAATGCCGAAACGCTGGCCCAGATCGCGCTGATCGCTCGGCACGGTCCCGAGTGGTTCCGTCAAGTGGGCACGCCGGAGGCGCCGGGCTCCACACTGATCACGGTCACCGGTGCCGTTCGGTCCCCCGGCGTCCTCGAGGTGGGGATCGGGACCCCGGTAGCCGAGATCCTCGGGCGAGTCGGGATCGACGCCGAGCTTTCGGCGGTGCTGCTCGGTGGCTACGGAGGAGCCTGGCTGGATGCTTCCCGACTCGCCACTCCGTTTGGTCCGGGCCCGTTGGCCGGCGCCGGCGCCACCCACGGGGTCGGCGTGGTCATCGCCCTGCCGGCCACCTCATGCGGCATCACCGAGACCGCCCGGCTGGTCCGTTACCTGGCCGGGGAGAGTGCGGGTCAATGCGGCCCGTGTGTCTTCGGGCTCCCGGCCATCGCCGGGGATCTCGAGCAGCTTTCGGCCGGGCGGGCAGATGCCGAGATGCTCGACCGGATTGAAACACGGTCGGCGACCGTCGAGGGACGAGGGGGGTGCCGCCACCCCGACGGCGTCGTCCGGCTGGTCCGGAGCGCGTTGGACGTCTTTGCCACCGATGCCATGGCCCACGCCCAGGGTCTTCCCTGCCCCGGGCACGACCTCCCAACGGTGCTGACCTTCCCCACATCTCCGGCACCGGCTCGGCGGGCGCCATGACCGCATCATCTCGAACCGCCATCAGGCTCCGGGTGGATCCGGTGGCATGTGATGCCTACGGGTACTGTGCCGAGCTGCTTCCGGAACGGTTCACACTCGATGAGTGGGGCTACCCCATCGTCGACGGCACTCCGGTCGATGGGGACCTGGCCGAACTGGCCACCCGGGCGGCCGCCGAATGTCCCCGACGAGCCGTCCTACTCGAAAGGGTGGCGATGTCCCGACAGAGCTAGCCGCGCCCAATTCCTGATGGAGATGGACCGGCTGTCCGACGCCGTCCCTGCGGCGCTGTCGACCCGTATCGACCCGTAGGCTCGGCGCGGTGGTGGTCGGTCGGCAGAGAGCGGGATGAGGCCGACCATGGGCGCAACGTGATCCCGACTGCCGCCGTCCGACTTTTCCGCCTCCTGGCGGCGGTGCCCGGCCGGCGGAACGACGCGCTCGCGGTGGTCAACGGGTTCTTCGGCGACGCGCTCGATGATCAGGGGTCGAGCCTGGCCCTTCCGATGACCTGGCGCTCAGTTACCGGTGATGAGGTTTTCGCCGATCGCGTCAGTCTCGGCCAGGCGTTCCCCGGTGCAACCGACCGTATCGTGCTGCTCGTCCACGGTCTCATGTCGACGGAGTCGGTCTGGGGCTTTCCCGGGGACCCCGAGACTACCTACGGCAGCCTCCTCGCCCGCGACCACGGCGTGACGCCCATCTGGTTGCGCTACAACTCTGGCCGGCACATCTCGACCAATGGGCGGGAGTTGGCTCGGATGCTCCATGACCTGGTGGCGGCCTGGCCCGTACCTGTCCGTGACATCACGCTCATCGGACACAGCATGGGCGGCCTGGTGATCAGGTCGGCGTGTCACTACGCCTCGGCCACGCGACCGTGGCGCGACTACACCCACCTCCGGCGATCATGGACATCCAAGGTCAGGCGGGTGGTGCTCATCGGGGTGCCGAACACCGGAGCACCCCTGGAGGTATTCGCCAATTGGACGAGTGCGGCGCTCTGGTCCCTTCCGTTCCCTGCGACCAGGTTGCTCGGCCTCGGCCTCGACGTGCGGAGCGCGGGGATACGGGACCTCCGGTTCGGTTCGATCACCGACGAGGACTGGCGGGAAAAGGACCCCGACGCACGCGTCCGGCCTGTACCTCATCAAGCGGAGGTACTTCGGCGGGCGGGCTATCTGATCATCGCCGGCGGGGTTGGGGGCGACCCCGATCATCCCTTGACGCAAGTCTTTGGAGACGCGTTCGTCACCCCATCGAGCGCGTCGGGCGCCATCAGCGAGATAACTGACGAAGTCCTCTTCCCCGGTTCGACGTTGCGGTTGTTCCCGAAGATGAACCACATCGCCCTGGCCCACCGTATCGAGGTCTACGCCGCGATTGAAAGTTGGTGGCCCTGACCCGAGATCCGTCACACCGGATTCGGGACATACTTGGGGTGAGTTGCGCCGTGCCCGCACAGGCAGGCTCCCGACCAAGGAGGGTCACCGCTATGAACGTTCCTCAGTCTGCTCCCGCCATCGCCGCTTGGGGAAGACGCCAAAGATCTTCCCGAGGCCAGGGTCGCACGCCGACCCGTCACCTTTGGGCCAGAGCTGGCGCCGTCGTGCTCTTGACGGTCACGGGCGTCTTGGTCTCGGGGGCTGGGTTGGTCTCGTCCGGAGCTAATCCACTCTCGGCAAAAGACGTGGTGGCCAGGGCATCGGTAGCCTCAGGGAACGGCTACTGGCTGGTTACCTCCGCCGGACAGGTATACGCCTACGGAGGTGCGGGGTACTACGGCGGGATGAGTGGCCAGCAACTCAACAAGCCGATCATCGGCATTTCATCCACCCCGGACGGAAACGGTTACTGGCTGTTCGCCGGCGACGGTGGGGTCTTCGCGTTCGGCGACGCCAGCTTCTTCGGCTCGCAAGGTGCCACGGGAACATCAGCTCCGGTAGTCGCCGGCGCCATCCAGGGCACCAACGGGGGCGCGGGGCCCGCGGGACCTGCCGGGCCCCCGGGGCCTGTCGGTGCCACAGGTGTCACGGGAGGCACCGGTCCGGCTGGTGCCACCGGTCCCGCTGGAGCCACGGGTCCCGCGGGAGCGACCGGTATAAGCGGTTCCACCGGGCCCCAGGGCCCTCCGGGACCCCAGGGCCCGCCCGGCGAACCCAACTACGGGGAGGTCTACAACCTCACCCCGGAAGTCGTGGCTATCGAGGCTCCGGTTCTCTTTGACTCCAACGGTCCACTTTCCGGATTCACGCACGCTCCGGGGTCGGCATCGATCGTGGCGGTGTCCGGCGGCACTTACCTGATCAACTTCTCGGTATCCGGAATCGAGCCCAACCAATTCACGCTGTTTGACAATGGCGCCCCACTCCCGGGGACCACCTACGGTTCGGGCGCCGGCACGCAACAGAACAACGGCCAGGCCATCGTCACTTTGGCGGCTGGTGATGTTCTGACATTGGTCAACCATTCGTCGGCCGCCGCCATCACCCTCCAACCCTTGGCGGGGGGCACTCAGACCAACGTCAATGCGTCCATGGTCTTCGAACAGATGGCATGAGCCGTCGGCTTCTGGAGGGCGTCTGACCGGACCTGTATCGCCGAGCCTACGAATATCGAGCCGCCCGGGTCCCGGGGGGGTGGTGGACCCCGGGAACCGAGTCAGGGTTCTCGACGCAGACCTCGCACTCCAGGCCGTCCGGATCCCGGAAGAAGATGCTCAACATCGGCCCGAAGTCGGTGACGAAATCGTCGGCCGCGTCCCTGGCCATCAGCCGCTCTCGAATCATCTCGAATGCCCCGATGGATGCCGCCTGCACGGCGAAATGATCGAGGCGTCCACGGCCGAACATCGGAGTCTGGCGATCGGCCTCGGTGTTGCCCTCGATCTGGAACACGTTCAACTCGGCCCATTCACCGATCTTGATGATCGAGAGCCGGGGACCTTTCCCATCAGGAAACTCGGAACCGTCGCGAAGGATCTCCGCGTCAAAGACGTCCTTGTAGAAGGCATGCAGTCGGGCGGAGTCGTTGGTGAGGGTGGCGACATGGTTGAAGCCCTTGAGCAGCACGGTGCCTCCTTTCATGGTGTTCCGTCCAGGCAATCTAGATGGGTAGAACTCGACCCGACCCGACCATTGGGGAATCGCCGGTTCCCGCCCTGGCCGCCAATCACTGCGAGCAGCATTACCTCATTACCGTGGCTGCCCGGCTGGCCACTGAGCCCACCGACGATTGACCACGCCCAAATCCTCACAATTTCCTCATATCGTGTTCACGGGCATCTCATATCTCGAGCCCACCATGGTGATGTGATGAGACTTGGCCATCCGTCCGGCCCGGTGGGCCCGATCACATCGAATTCCCGCCTGACGTGAGTCTCGACCCGTCCTCCTCCCTGGCCCTCCTCTATCGCCGGGCGGGATTTGGGGCGTCGGCCGCCCAGATCGCCACCCTGTCGGCCCAGGGCTACTCCACCATCGTGGACCAGCTGGTTGCACCCCTCGGGGGCCCCGACCCAGGTGCCGATGCCGTCCCGCTGCCTCAGTTGTCCCCGCCGCCAACCAACTATGCCCAACAGACGACGGACCCGACCGCCCGCCAAGCGCTGGCCCGCACACTGGCGGTCCAGAGGGTCGCCCTCACCAATTTGGTGGCTCGGTCGGATGGTTGCCACCACCAACCCGCTGCAAGAGAAGCTCACTTTCCTCCTCCACGGCCATTTTCCCACCGCCATCTCCAAGGTCCGATTTCCCCTCTACATGTACGGACAGAACCAGATGTTCCGGACCAAGGGAGCCGGCGATTTCGACGCCCTCACCCAGGCCGTGGCCACCGATCCGGCCATGCTCATCTGGCTCGACGCCAACTCGGACAAGGCGGGTCGAGCCCCAACGAGAACTTCGCCCGAGAGCTGATGGAACGCTTCACCATGGGCATCGGCACCTACACGGAGAGACGACGTGCGGGCCGGCGCCGCGTGCTTTACGGGTTGGCGGCTCGATCGGACCACCAACGCGTTCATCGTCGACCCCCAAGCTGCACAACAATTCGCCCGCAGACGTTCCTCGGGAACCAGATCAACTCCGGCCAGCAGGTCATCGACCTCGTCACCCACAGCAGTGCGTCGGCAAAGTTACGTGCCGGCCGCCTTCTGGAGCCATCTGGCCTACCCGGTCACCACCCAGGACCCGGTGGTGGCCGATCTGTCGCCCGGGTACGCGGCCGATCTGAACATCGCCAACCTGCTCCGGGCCATCTTCCAGCATCCTGCCTTCGTGTCCAACGCCTCGCTGACCGGGCTGATCAAGCAGCCCACCGAGTACGTCGTCGGCGCCGCTTCGGGCCCTCGGGGTGTCACGCCTCCGGCCTCAGGGCGGGCCGGGTGCAGGCCGCCATGGCCGGCCTCGGCCAGGTCCTCTTCGACCCGCCGAGCGTCGGCGGCTGGGTCGCAGAACGAGTACTGGCTGTCGACGGCCGCCGCCCTGGCCCGCTGGGAGTTCGCCCACCGGCTGGCGACCAGCCGCAGACATCTCGTCGGTGGCCGACGCAGCCGCCGCCGCCCGGGTCGACGCGGCCGCCGCCCTGCTGTCGGTGCACGGGTGGTCGACCACCACCGCGGCCGCCCTCGAGCAGGCGGCGGGCAATCCCGCGACGCTGATGACCCTGGCCCTGGTCTCCCCCGAGTACGTGAGCAACTGAGGTCCGCCATGGTGCACATTCCCGACACAACCCGTTCACGCCTCGAGCCGCCCCGTGGCCGGAGCCGGCCGGCATCATGCGCAGCCCAGTCAGCCGACGGCGCTTCCTGGCCCTGGCCGGCGGGCGTGGGCGCCGCGGGCGCCCTCGGTGCCGCCCTCGGTCCGCGGGCGTGGGACGCGCTGTTCGGCGGGTCCGCCGGTGTCGCGGGCGCGCACTGGGCTCCGCCACCGGCAGGACCCTGGTGCTGCTGACCCTCTACGGCGGCAACGACGGGCTGAACACGGTCATCCCCTACCAGGACCCCGACTATCGCCAGCTACCGAGGGCAGCTGGCCATCGACGAGTCGACGGTGCTCCCGCTGGGCGACGGCTTCGGCCTCCATCCCTGCCCTGCCCGGCTTCAAGAAGCTCTGGGACGCCAAGCAGCTGGCCATCGTCCAGGGCGTCGGCTTCGCCAATCCCAACTACAGCCACTTCGAGTCGATGGACATCTGGCAGAGCGGGGTCCCCGACACGCCGGTCAGCACCGGTTGGCTCGGGCCGCTGGCTCGACGCCACCAAGGCCAGCCCGCTGCGGGCCATCGGCATCGGACCCACATTGCCGACCGCGCTCGACGGGCGAGAAGGTCCAAGGTGCCGCGGTCCATCCCGGCGGGCCCCTGGTACTGCCCGGCGACCCGACCGAGCAGGCGCCCTCTACGCGTCGATGGCCCGAGCCAGTCGCTGCGAGGCGCAGTTGCTGGCCGAAACGGCGACGCGCCAATGCCAACCTCCTCCAGCTGCAGCGCACCGCTTGGCCCGATCCTGAACGCACCGCCACCACGATCCCGCTCCACCTTCAGAGTGCCAATTCCAACAGCCTGGCGGGCGGCAACGAAGCCGCCCTGGCCATCGCCAACGGCGGCGGGGGACTCTCCAGCGCCAACGTGCTGGCCACCCAGCTGAGCATGGTGGCCAATCTCATCCTGGCCGGCGCCGCGACCGAGGTGTACAGCGTCGAGCTCGGCGGTTTCGACACCCATGCCGACCAGGCGCCGATACCCAGACGACGTCTGCTGGGCCAGGTCGACGCTGCGGTGCCGGCCTTTTTGAATGCCATCTCCACCCACCCAGGAGGAAAAGGACACGGTGGTGGTGATCTATACCGAGTTCGGCCGACGGGTATGGGCCAACGCCAGTGAAGGTACCGATCACGGGTGGGCCAATGTCGTGTTCGTCGCCGGACAGCCGGTAGCTGGTGGATTCTACGGCGACCCGCCGAGCCTGTCCAAGCTCTCCGACGGGAACCTCATCTTCACCACTGACTTCCGCTCGGTCTACGCCACCGTCTTCGACAACGTCCTCGGCGTCGACCCGAAGCCATTTCTCAACGGCTCGTTCAAGACCATGTCGTTCGTCTAGGGACCATTCGCCACCATCAAGCCGAAAAGGAGTCGCCGTGGCCAAGATCTCCGCACTGATTCGCTCGCATCGGCTCCTGGCCGAGGTGGCGGTGGCGGTCATCGCCCTGGGCGGAGGGATAGGTGTCGGCTTCGGGATCTCGGGCCTGGGTGGGTCGGCATCCCTGGCGGCGGATTCGACGCCAACCACGCCGACCGTCACCTCGACGACCACCCCGACCACCCCGCCGGGCAGCCCGAGCCAACCGAAGGTCCAGGGCGTTCGAGGCCAGATCACCGCCGAGAACGGGTCGACGTGGACGGTCATGTCTCGAGCCGGAATTTCCGTCACCGTCGTGATTTCGGCAACCACCCAGTTCGGGACGAAAGCCCAACCCGAGTCAGCATCGCAGTTCGTTCCCGGAAGCCAGATCGCGGCGACCGGGACGCGAAGCGGAAGCACCGTCACCGCCACGCGGGTGTTCGTTCCGGTTGCTGCGACGACGCCGAGCACTTCGTCACCGACGACCACCGTGCCGGCCAGCGGATTGACCTGACGTCACCCGACCCGATCGACGGATGGGTCGACCTGGGGCCCACCCGCCCCGCCCCACGGCGGGACGGTCACGATGAAGCGGGAGCCCCCGTTGGCGCTGGTGGGGGATTCGGCCCGGACGGCGGCGCCCATGTTGGCGGCAATTTCGGCGACGATCGCGAGTCCAAGGCCGGAACCGATCTGACGATTGGGCCCGCGGTCCGCCTGGTAGAACCGCTCGAACACTCTCGGGAGATCTGCCGGCGCGATCCCGGGGCCGTCGTCCTGGACGACGATGGTCTGGGCCGACGGTTGCCGCGGATCACCGGCGTCTGACAATGAGACGCTGACGGTCGTGCGGGCGTAGGTGAGGGCGTTCTCGATGAGATTGGCCATGAGCTGGGCCAGCCGGTCGGGGTCGGCGGCCAACGCCACTGCCGGCGTTTCGGGCACGTTCACCACCAGGTCCAGACCGGTTCTGTCGGCTACCGGACGGAATCCATTGGCGGCCATGGTCACCACTTCGGCTCCGTTGGTCGGACGGATCTGCATGGACAACTGCTTCGTCTCGAGCTTGGCCAGGTCGAGCAGGTCACCCACCAGCCGTTCCAGCCGGCGGGACTCGGCGATGATGACCGCGGCCGCTTCGGAGGTGTCGTCGATGGCACCGTCCTGGATGGCTTCGGCAAAACCACGGATCGAGGTGAGTGGGGTACGAAGGTCGTGGGACACCGACAACAGCAGCTGGCGCTCGCGACTCCGGGCATCGGCCAGGCTTTGGGCCATCATGTTGATCGAATGGGCCAGCGAGGAAAATTCGGCGTAGTCACGATTTCGTACCGAGACCCGGCTCTGCAGGTCGCCGGAGGCAATTCGCCCGGTCACCTCCATCGCCTCGATCAACGGACGAGACATCCGTCGGCTCATCTGCCACGCCACCAAGGCGGCGATCAGGAGGGTCACGCCGCCGGCAATGATGAAATAGCTCCAACTCGGCCCCAGGTCTCCGACCTGACGGGTCAGGAAGATAGCGAGCTGGCCTTGGAGGCGGAGCCGGGCCCGATCCTGGGCTGTCAAGGTCACCGGCGCAGCCGCGAACACCAGGGATCCATTTCGGCCGGAGATCGTCTGCCCGTCGAGCAACAGTCCCGCGTCCAGATCGGCAGCGGTGAGACCGGCGGGGAGGGCCGAGGCCACCTGTCCTTTGGCATTGATCGAGACGATCCTGGCATCCTCCAGGTTGAGAACCCGACGGATGACCCGGAGCACCGCCAGTGACTGGGTGTGGGCGGCACCCGATGTGAGTGACTTGGCTTCGGCAACCAGCTGTTGCGCGGCCTGCTGACGGGCGGAATTCCGGGTCAACACCAGACTCCCGGCCCCGGCGATCAGCAGCACACCGGCCACCAACCCCACCAGGGCGACCATCAGCCGTCGTCGCACGCCACTCCCCTCGTCGGCGGGTGGGCGATCTCAGCCCAATCGGTAGCCAACGCCCCACACCGTGGCCAAGGGAAGGGCGTCGCCGAGCTTCTTGCGCAGCTGGGCAACGTGGACGTCGACGGTCCGTTCGTCTCCGTACCAGCCGGCACCCCAGACGGCGTCAAGGAGTTGCTGGCGGGTCAGTGCCAAACCGATGTTGTGAATCATGAACCCGAGCAGGTCGAACTCGCGGGTGGTCAGGGCCACCACCACTCCGGCCTGGAGCACCTCCCGACGACGGAGGTCGACTTCCAGATCACCCAACTTCACGCTCTCTTGCTGGCGGGGGGCTTCTCCAGTCCGGCGGAGGATGGCGCGGACTCGAGCCACCAGCTCCCGGGGTGAGAACGGCTTCACCAAATAGTCGTCAGCACCGAGTTCGAGTCCGAGGATCCGATCGACCTCGTCGTCCCGAGCCGTGAGGAACAGCACAGGCACATCGTTCTTGGCTCGGATCTCACGACAGATGTCGAACCCATTCTGTCCGCCAGGAAGGCCGACATCGAGAATGACGAATATCGGAGGTTCGCGGGAGATTAGCTCGAGACCTTCGTCTCCGTCTCGAGCCAGCAACACCCGAAAGCCTTCCTTGCGCAAGTACAGATCGACCAGGTCGGCGATATGGGGATCATCTTCAATGACGATGATGGTGCCGGTCGGATCACTCATCGGCACCAGCCTGACACTTCCCGAGTCCGGTGTGGTTCCAATCCTCCGATCCCTAACAGAATCCTCATCTTTGCCCTTTGCGTTCATGGACGCATTTGGGGGTTGGGGTCAGGTCAACCTCCGGGGTGGAATCCTCCGGTGGTCAGCCAGCGACCGACTTCGGGAACCGTGATGAAGGCGAGGAGGAGACCCACCACCAAGCTGGCGGCGATCGACCACTGGCGCAGGCCGGCGCCTCTTACCTCCCGGCGCGTCCGATGCATCCAGTCCCGGGGCGCCAACCGGGCGGTTTCGAGGAGGTGCCCCAGCACATGGATGACCATGGCGGCGATCCAGAGGATGAAACTGGCTTTGTGGACGAACAGCATCCGGGCATGCCAGGCGGTGGGGGTGAGCAGCAGTGCGATCCCCGAAGCGAAGACGATCAGGGTCAAGGTGACCAGGACAGGACCGAGCAGGCGAAGCACGATGGGCGGCGGGCCCTTGCGCCGGTATTCGGGGGAGCCGAGGTAATAACGAACGAACCGCCAGGTGGTGCTGCCGATCTTGAGCAGCACCGGGGGTACGAGCAGCATGCCGATGAAGACGTGGGGGGTAAGCAGCGGCCGGATCCGTAGGATCGTGACTCCTTCGGCGGCGAGGACGAAGAAGAGGACGACCGCCACCGACGCGGTAAGCCGGGCGTTCGACTCCACGCCGTCTCGCCGGCGACGTTGCAGGCGCCCCGGCGGTTGGGTGTCGGAGGGAGCGAGCTCGGTCATGATGAAAGGTCCCTCTTCTTGCGGTCGCCCCCGCTGGATGACTGACGGCGTTCTATCAGATGGAGCGCCAGCCGAGGACATGAACTAACGGCCCGTTCGGCGTGCTCTCGTAACTGCAGGGGGATGTCCTTCCCGTCGACGATCGGGTAGCCCCACGGGTCCATCCTCACCCTTTCGGGGAAGAGTTCGGCGCAGACCCCATGGCCGTCACACATGATGGGATCTACCACCATGGCCAACTGTCGTTTCACCATCGACCCGCCTCCACGACGTTCCGGGCTTCCGGCCGCGGGCACGGCAACACCGCTGGAGCCCCTGTTAGCTGGCAGGGTTGGCCGCGGAGATGGGCGGCAACATCGTCTTTGAACACCACCAGTGCGCTGCGCACGAACCGGGTGACCCCATCCGGATGACGG
>CAVYQI010000005.1:417500-663694 GCA_963770635.1 uncultured Acidimicrobiaceae bacterium | reverse complement strand
CATGTTCTGGGCCCCCGGGGCCTTCGACCTGGACGACGACGGCGTCTCCGTTTTTCTGGATCCCGACGACGCCGACGAGCACCAGCTGATCCTGGCCCAGGAGGGATGCCCGACCCGGGCCATATCGCTCTGGCGGGACGGCGCCGAGGTGGTTCCGGAGTGACCCGGTGCCCTCGGTGATGTTGTCTGCTCCTGATCGACGACTTCGAAAGGTCCGACCGTGCCGATAGCCATCTCCGAGGAACACCAGACGCTCGGTCGCACCGTGCGCCGCTGGCTCGACAGCCACTGCCCTCCGGCCGTTCCCCGAGCGCTCCTCGACGCCGAGGAGGAGGAGCTGCAGCCGGTGTGGAAGGAGTTCGCCTCCCAGGGCTGGCTCGGGATCCACATCCCCGAGCAATGGGGTGGCCAGGGTTACGGCCTGCTCGAGTTGGCGGTGATCCTCGAGGAGACCGGTTGGTCCCTTCTCCCCGGACCCTTCCTCCCCACCGCGCTGGCCTCGGCCCTGGTCGCCGAGGCGGGGACGCCGGATCAGGCCGCCGCCCTGGTCCCAGGGCTGGTCGACGGGAGTGTGACCGCCGCCGTCCACCTCGGATCGACCGGGTTCGACATCGCCCGGGGGGATGACGACGGGACGATCGAGCTCACCGGTGAGCTCCGGCCGGTGCTGGGTGCCTCCACCGCGTCGATGGTGTTGGTCCCGGCGCGAAGTGGCGACGGCTCGGACACCTGGTGCCTGATCGACGTCGGCCGTTCGGATACCGGCGTGCAGGTTAAGCCGCTGGCCAGCCTCGACCCGACCCGAAGGGTCGGTCGGGTGGAGGCATCAGGCGCGAGGGTCGATCCCGACCGGCAGTTTCCATCGCTCACCACCGCGCGGGTCCGCCAGGTCGCGGTGTCGATGGCGGTGGCCGAGCACGCCGGCGGCGCCCGTTGGTGTCTCGAGACGGCATCGGAGTATGCCAAGCAACGGGTCCAGTTCGGCCGTCCGATCGGGCAGTTCCAGGCGGTCAAGCACAAGCTGGCCAACATGTTGGTGCAAGGCGAGCAGATCACCGCGGTGGCGTGGGACGCGGCGGTGGCGGTCGGTACCGGCGAACCGGCCGAGGCGGCGCTGGCGGCGGCCACCGCCGGCGCCATCGTCTTCGATGGGTACGCCGACAGCGCCAAGGACTGCGTGCAGTTGCTGGGCGGGATCGGGTTCACCTGGGAGCACGACGCCCATCTCCATCTGCGGCGATCGGTGGCCGACCGCCAGCTGTTCGGGGAGTCCGACGCCTACCAGACCGAGCTGGTGGCCCTGGCCCGGGAAGGGACCCGGAGGGGACTGGTCACCGACCTGCCCGACGAGGCCGAACAGGTTCGCCGGGAGCTGGCTCCGATCATCGCCGAGCTGAAAGCGCTGGAAGGTGGGGATCGACACCGGAAGCTGGTGGGCGCCGGCTTCGTGGCTCCCCACTGGCCGAGTCCGTGGGGACGCGACGCCAGCGCGGTGGAGCAGCTGGTGATCGAAGAAGAGTTCGCCGCCGCCGGCATCGTCCGGCCCCACATCGGTATCGGAGCCTGGGCGCTGCCGCCGATCATCGCCCACGGCACCGAGGAACAGAGCCAGCGGTGGGTACTCCCCACCCTGCTCGGCGAGCTGAAATGGTGCCAGCTGTTCTCGGAACCGGGGGCCGGCTCCGACCTTGCCGGCCTCAGCACCCGGGCCGAGCGGGTCGACGGCGGGTGGAGGCTCACCGGCCAGAAGGTCTGGACGTCCTTGGCCCACCAGGCGCAATGGGGCATCTGTCTGGCCCGGACCGACCCTTCCGTGCCCAAACACGAGGGCATCTCCTACTTCATCGTCGACATGGCTTCGGCCGGGATCGACATTCGGCCGCTCCGCGAGCTCACCGGCGACGCCATGTTCAACGAGGTGTTCCTCGACGGCGTCTTCGTCCCCGACGATTGCGTGATCGGGGAGTTGGGCCAAGGGTGGAAGCTGGCCCGCCTGACCCTGGCCAATGAGCGAGTGTCGATGTCGTCGGGCTCGGCATTCGGAATCGGAGTCGAAGCCCTGCTCCATCTGGCCGACCGCCAGGAAGGACAGCTGTCGCCGGGAACCACCATCCGGCTCGGTTCCCTGCTGGCCGAGGCGCAATCGATCGGCCTTTTGGCCCACCGCTCCACCCTTCAGTCGATCTCCGGGACCGATCCCGGGGCGGGGACCAGCGTTCGCAAGCTGTTGGGGGCCGAGCACGAGCAGCGGGTGCAGGAGCTCGGGCTGTCCATGCTCGGACCCGAGGGTGCGACCATGGAGGGCAGCGCTCAACGCTGGGCGCACGGGTTCCTGGTCACCAGATGTCTGACCATCGCCGGTGGCACCAGCGAGATCCAGCGCAACGTCATCGCCGAGCGGATCCTCGGTCTTCCCCGGGACCCTGAGCCCGGCGGGTAACGGCCGGTGAATCGGCACCGCTCGGCGGCAACCAGCCGGAGATTCTGAACGGAGGATTGCACCGATGAGGGTGTAGAACCAAGGGCGCAGAATCGGAGGCTTGACCAATGTTTGCCAGAACGAAACGGCGGCTCATCGAGATCACGGCGCCTCTTCTCGAGGATGGCGAACGGATCGAGGTCATGGCCCACCTGATCACGGGGTCAGTACTCGACGTGGTCAAGCATCTACCGGCTGAATTCCTGGGGACTCTCGGCACCGTGGAGTTCGGTGTCTTGAGTAACCGCCGGTTCTGGATTTTCGCGTCGGATCCGGAAGGCCGTCCGATGTCCCGGTTGCTCTTTGAGGTACCGAGATCGGGTTTGGTCGTCACCGGTTCGGGCGGTTTTTACACCCACTGGGTGGACCTGACCGCACCCGGCCTCGAACTCCAGCTTCGCTTCCCGATCGTCGCCTGGCGAGACGGGGTGCGCCTCGTCGATGCTCTGGCAAGCCCCACCTAAGCTGCCCTTCTTCGAAGCTCGCTCGTGATAACCGCCGCAGGTTTGTGGCCTTACTACACCACCCCGGAGTCGCGCAGTCGCTTCAGCTCCTCGGTCGTCAATCCGACCAGGCGGGTCCAGATGTCGTCGTTGTCAGCCCCGAGTCGAGGCGCCCCGGTGGGCGCCGGCGTCGGTCGCCCGACGAACCGGGGGAACGGGGCCTGCTGGCGGATGGTGCCGACCACCGGATCCTCGACGTCGACGAGGTCCTTCCTGGCCGTCATGTGCGGATCCGAGAAGATGTCGGCGGCGCTGTAGGCGATGCCCACGGGGACGTCATGGGCAATGCAGGTCGCTTCAACCTCGGAAGCGTTCAAGCCGGAGGTCCACGCCTCGACGATCCCGTTGATCTCGTCGCCCCGGGCCGCCCGTTTCGCCAGGGTCGAGAACCGATCGTCGGTGATCAGGTCGGTACGGTCCATGGCCTGGCAGAGTCGGCGGAAGTTGGCGTCCGATCCGGCCACGACGCAGACGTAGGCGCCATCGGCGGTCGGGTAGTTGTCGAGCGGAGCCGAGTTGGGGAGGCGGTTCCCCTCCCGGGACCGCACCACGCCGAGTTGGTCGTAGCCGGCCAGCGTCCACTCCAACACCCGGAGCACCGCACCGTACAAGGGAGCATCGATGACCGCGCCGGTGCCGGTGGCGCCTGACCCCGCGTCCCGCTGATAGAGGCCGGCGACCGCCGCCATGGCCGCGAACACCCCGGTCAGGTAGTCGGAGATGGTCACCCCGGGGCGGACCGGGGGTCGATCGCGTTCACCGGTCAGGTGGAGGAGACCGCCATAGGCGATGCCCAGGCGGTCGAGTCCGGGGCGACGCGAGTTCGGGCCGTCCTGTCCGAACACGCTGATGCGCACGAAGACCAGGCGAGGATCGAGTGCTTCGGGACCGAGACCCCATTCCTCCATGGTGCCGGGCCGGAAGTTCTCACAGACGACATCGGCATGAGCGGACAGCCGGCGGAACAGCGCCTGGCCCTCCGGCGTCCGAAGGTCGCAGGTGACGCTCTTCCGGCCCCGGCCTTCGACCGCCCAGAACAGGGAATAGCCGGCCTCGGTCTCGTCCGAGTCGACAAACGGCCCGATGGTCCGCATGAAGTCGCCGCCGCCCGGGAGCTCCACCTTGATGACATCGGCCCCGAGCTCGCCCAGCAGCCCGGCGCAGAACGGCGCGGAGATCCGGGTGCCGACGTCGAGGACCCGGATGCCCTGGAGTGGACCGCCCGCCGCGGAGATGTCGCCGGCGCCGCCGGACTGCTCAGCTTCCACCGCTGGGTGCGTCTCCCCGGTCGCGGTCGGCGAACACTTCCTTCATGGAAGTCCGCGACTTGCGCTCCTCAAGGGCGTTCAGGGCGGTGGAGGTGTTGTGCATCCAGTGGTGGGCCATGAAGTGGTACTTCCAGGAGGCGGATTGGCCCATGAGGTCGGCGGTCTGGTTGATGGTGTCCTTGACCACTTGGGCGGTGGCCGGTGGCACCAGGGCGATCCGCTCCGCCAGTTGGTGCGACCGCTCGGCCAGATCTCCGGCCGGGACGACCTGGTTGACCAGTCCGAGCCGCCAGGCCTCCTGGGCGTCGATGATCTCCCCGGTCCACAAGAATTCCTTGGCCTTGCGGATGCCGAGCTCCCAGGGTTCGACCAACAGTTCGACCCCGGCACCGGTCATCCTCAGCACCGGGTTGGAGAAACGGGCGTCGTCGGCTGCGACGATCAGGTCGCACATGCAGGCCAGCATCAGCCCGGCGGCGATGCAGCTCCCCTGCACCGAGGCGATGGTGGGCTTGCGGAAGTCGTGGATCTTCTTGCAACGATCGAAATACATCACCTTTTCGTGATGAAACTTTCCCTCTGGCGTCTCCCGCATCAGGCGCCATTTGTCCGGCGCGGTGTCACCCACGATGGCTTTGAGGTCGTGCCCGGACGAGAAGTGCTTGCCGGCGGCGGCCAGGATCACCACCCGGACGGCATCGTCGGCGTCGGCCTGATCGAAGGCGGCATCCAACTCATCGAGGAGCTGGGTGTCCTGGGCGTTCGCCACTTCCGGTCGGTTCATGGTGAGGGTGGCGACCGCGCCCTCCACCTCGTATCGGATCACCTCATAGCCCACGGCGTGTCTCCTTCCGGCCTGCCCGACCCCAACCGGGCGAACTCATCCTCGGGGCAGGCCCAACACTCGCTCTCCAACCAGTGTCCTCTGGATCTCATTGGTGCCGGCGAAGATCGACGAGGCCTGATAGTAGAGCCAGGATCTCTGCCAGGTACCGTCCCCCGGGTTGTCGCTGGCCCCCTGCCAGAGGCCGGCCGCCGGCCCGAGCACGGCCATCACCGTCTCGTGCAGTCGCTGGGACATCTCGCTCCAGTACAGCTTGAGCGCGCTTCCCTCGGGTCCGGGCGCCTCTCCCCGCTCGAGGCGGGTGAGGGTCCGCCAGTTGTGGAGCTGAAAGGTCTTGACCTCGATGTAGGCCTCGGCCACCCGCTGGCGGATGCCCCAGTCGTCGAAGCTGTTGTCGCGGGTGTGGGCCAGCTCCAACAGCTCGAGCAGCAGCTGGCAGTGGATACCCAGTTGGCGTGGGTTGACCCCCCGCTCGTGGGTGAGGGTGGCGTTGGCGACGGTCCACCCTTCCCCGGCCCGGCCGACCAGGTGGGCGTCGGGGACGAAGACGCCATCCAGGAGGACCTCGTTGAACTCGGCCTCGCCGGTGATCTGCACCAGGGGGCGCACCTCCACACCGTCGGCGTGCATGTCCACCACCAGGCAGGAGATTCCCAGTTGGCGCTTGGGGGCGTCGGGCTCGCTGCGGGCCAGGCACAGACCCCAGTCGGCGAACTGGGCGTAGGAGGTCCAGACTTTGCGACCGGTCACGCGGTACCCGCCGTCCACCCGTTCGGCTTTGGTGGAAAGCGATGTCAGGTCGCTGCCGGCGTCGGGCTCGGAGAACAACTGGCACCACAGTTCCTCGGCGCCGAGGATCGGGGGGAGCCACTGCTGTTGCTGTACGGCGGTGCCGTGGGCGAACAACGTCGGGCCGACCAGATTGATGGCGATCCGGCCCACCAACTCCGGTGCCCGGGCCCGGGCCAGTTCCTCGGTGACCACGAAGTGCTCGGCGGGTCCGAGCCCCCGCCCGCCCATCTCCACCGGCCAGGTGATCCCGACCCATCGGTCGGCGGCCAGGCGTGCCTGCCACGATCGCCCGAAGGCGACACTCTGGTCGAGGTCGGGAATGCGAGGGGGCAAGCCGATGCCGTACTCCCACGGGAGATTCTCCACCAGCCATTGGTGGAGCTCGGCGCGCAGCTCTTGCTGCTCGGGCGTGATCCGTAGGTCCATTCGGGCCAGCTTGGCACATTTGGTCTGAGGCCCATCTGGCGCCAACCGGTGTTCGCAGTCCACTCGCCGAGGGACACCAGCCGTAGACTCCCCAGCCGTGGACTTCGAGTTGTCGCCAGAGCAGACGGCCCTGCGCGACGCCGCCGGCCATTTGCTCGATGGGTATGCCTCTCCGGAACGGGTCCGCGAATTCGTGGGTTCGGGCTTGGACCCGGTCGGCCCCGACAGTTTCGACGCCACCCTGTGGGCGGCGATGGCCGAGCAGGGTTGGCTGGCGATCGAGCGGTCCGAGGCGGGCGGGGGGGTGGGTCTGGGCCTGGTCGAAGTGGCGGTGTTGTGCGAGGAGCTCGGACGTCGGGTGGCCCCGGCCCCCTTCATCGGGACCGTCCTTGCCCTCGCGGCGTTCTCCGATGCCGCCGAGGACGACGGATGGTCGGATCTCTTGTCCACCGGCGAAGCGGTGGGTTGCGTGGCTTGGTCGGCCGAGCCGGGTCTGGTCACCGACGCCACCGAAGATGGCAGGTGCCTGTTGACCGTCCGCCCCGAGCCCACCATGTACGCGTCGGTCTCGGATGTGGCGGTGGTGGTGGCTGGTGACGCCGTCTACGAGGTGCCCCTGCCGATTGGAGAGCGACCCTCGCCCGAGCCGGCCATGGACCGCACCCGCTCCCTCGCTTGGCTGCGCCTCGACCGGGCGCCGGCCCGGAAGATCGGCGGGGCCGAGGCGGCAGCCCGAGTGCTCGACCGGGCGGTGACCGCCTTGTCGGCGGAGATGCTCGGTGCCTCGACCCGGGTGCTGGAGATGAGCGTCGAGTACGCCAAGGACCGGGTTCAGTTCGGCAAGCCGATCGGCAGCTTCCAGGCCGTCAAGCACCGGTTGGCCGACGCGCTGGTCGACGTGGAGGCCATGCGGTCGAATGTGTACTTCGCGGCGTGGTCGCTGGCGTCGGACGATCCCGACGGGTCGCTGGCGGCGTCGGCGGCCAAAGCCTGGTGCTCGGCGGCGTCGCGCCGGGTAATGGCGTCCGGTCTGCAGGTGCACGGTGGCATCGGGTTCACCTGGGAGCACGACCTCCATCTGTACGTGAAGCGGTCGCAGCTCGACGAGTCGAGCTTCGGAGACGCCACCTTCCATCGCGAGCGCGTCGCCTCCTTGTTGTCGGGTCGCAAACCCGAGGACCCCAGCCTGTTCTGACGCAAGGCAGACCGGACCGGATCGGTTGGCGATTCGTTGTGTTCGGGGCTCCTCGTGCAACTCGCCGCCTTCCCGGGCGACGGCCCTCAAGGAGCTGATGCACTCGCGGTTACCTTTTTAGGTCGCCATGCGATGGACCCGGAGGCAGGTGCTGACGGCGAAGCGAAGGTGCGGTTTCTGCTCCTTCGGACCGAAGTACCGTGTCGCCTCGGTCATCGGGATGACCTGCGGCTGATCGACTCCATACGTTCGCCCATGGGACACGACGTCCGCCTTCCCTCCGGCGAGAACGTTCTTCATCCAATCGGTGCGTTCGCCATAGGGAAGGGCGATCAGGAAGGTGTCGTCGTGCTCGACCGCTACGACCGGGGTTTCGTAGGTCCGACCCGAACGGCGTCCAACGTGACGGACGATCGAGTTACTGGACTTCTCCGTCCCAGCCGAGCGCATGGCGAGTGGCCGCGTCGCTTGCGTCAGTCTGCGCAGGGCTGCCCGGATGGGTCCTTTCATTCCCCCACAGTGCCACGGGCTGATCCTTCGGTAGCGCGGAGTGCCCCGACCTGTCTCGGCGCCGCCCCGGATTGCCGATCCTGGCCACCTGGGGCTCGATCTTCCTCGTTGGAGCTCGTCTCCGCGACGGTCTTCCTGCGACGGAGGTTTAGCCCGCCCCTCGGGTGAGCAACATCGATCCGGCGATCGGGCCGCCGCCGTTGGCCACCACCGCCACTTCATGCCGCCCGGGAATCTGCCGTTCTCCGCCCTCGCCCCGGAGCTGGACGCAGGCCTCGTGCAGCAACCCGAAGCCATGGAGCCGGCCGGCTGACAGTTGGCCTCCGGCGGTGTTGAGCGGAAGCTCGCCGTCGAGGGCGATCCGCGAGCCGCCTTCGACAAACGCCCCGCTCTCGCCCCGCCCACAGAGGTGGAGTGCCTCGAGCCAGACCAGGGGCAGAATGCTGAACCCGTCGTAGAGCTGGGCCGTGTCGACGTCGGACGGACGGAGGTCGGTCCGCTCCCACATGCTGGCCCCGGCGTCGCGGGCGGCCATGGTGGTCATGTCGTCGAACTGGTCCCAACTGGGCCGCCCGCGCAAGGCGGTGCCGACCGCGTTCACGTGGCAGGCGGGATGGGGGGCATCCGGCGCGTAGTCGACGTGGGAGACGACCAGCGCAGTGGAGCCATCGCAGGGAGCATCGCAATCGAACAGGCAGAACGGGGTGGTGATGATACGGGCGGCCAGGTAGTCGTCCATGGTCATCGGCTGGCGGTAGAGGGCTTTCGGGTTGAGCTCGGCGTTCCGCCGGCCGTTGAGGGCCACCTGGGCCAGCTGCTCGCGGGTGAGACCGAACTCGTGGAACCGACGCTGGGCGACCAGGGCGATCCAGTTGGCGGCCGACACGGCGCCGAACGGGAGCGTCCATTGCAGAAATCCCGAGAACCGGGGAGCGCCACCGGATCCTCCTCCGCCGCCCCCGCCGATGCCTTGACGGCCACCTTCTCCCTGGGCGGTCGACTCGGCCACGGTGCGGTAGACGAGGACGTGTCGGGCGGCGCCGGCGGCGATGGCGAAACAGGCGGCGATCACCGCCTTCATCTGCGCCGGGCCTTCGGAGCCACCGTCGTGCCAGTTGAGCCTCAGCCGGAGGGCGTCCTGGACCTCGGGGGTTCCCGGGCCGGCGAAACCCATGGTTCCACCCACCCCGGCGCCGGGATAGGTGGCCAGTCCGTCGATGTCCTCCCGGGTGAGGCCGGCATCGGCGATGGCGACCAAGCAGGCGTCGATGGTCAGGTCGATCTCGGTTCGCCCGAGCCTCCGGCCGACTTCGGATTGGCCGATGCCGGTGATGGCGGCCTGACGTTCGGCCGGTCCGCCGCTCACCGGGTGCCCCCGGGTGCGGAAGTAAGACGGAAGAGCGGGAGGTACACGTCTTCGTGGTGCTCGAAGACCACTTCGACCGGATCGCCGATCTCGATGTCGTCCGGGTCGCAGTCGACCAGGTTGGTGATCAGCCGGACGTCGGGTTGCTCGTCGATGGCCACCAGCGCGATCACGTAGGACTCCGACCCGGGTATCCACTCCTGGACGTTGACGGTGTAGGAGTGCACGGTGCCCCGTCCGCTGACCGGTTGGGGGGCAAGCTCGCTGCCGAAGCAGCCCGGGCACACCGGGACCGGAGGGTGGATGAACTGCTGGCACGACTCGCATCGGAGGAACCGGAGGGTTCCGTCCTCACCTCCCGTCCAGAAGAACCGATTGTCGTTGTCGAGCCGGGGGAGGACTCGAAAGGACGGGCCGTTGGCAGACATTCCCGTGACTCTAGCCAAGAGCCCGGTGGCCGACTTGGGGAGTCTGTTAGGTTCACGCAGCGATGCCGACGTGGCTGACCCCCGAGGAATACGAGACGCTCGCCGCCGTCTGTGACTTCCTGATCCCGGCCGACCAGACTCCGGGAGCCGCCGATGCCGGAGTCGTCGACTACATCGATGGGTTCCTCGGGGCGTTCTCCTTCGATCCGCCCCGGATCTGGGCCGGGGGTCCCTTCTCGGGCCGCCAGGGCGGTGCCGCCGATTTCACTCGGTTCCACCGGCTCACTGCTTTGGACGAACTGGCCTGGCGCACCCGGATCGAAGGATCGCAGGGCCGTCCCGAGCGCGAGTTCAACGGCCCGGTGGTGGGGCTCCAGTCGCGCTACCGGGAGGGGCTGGCCGCTCTCGGGCCCGATTTCGGTGCCTGCGACCACGGCGAGCAGGACCGCCGGCTGCGGGCCAACGCCCCGTTCACCAAGCTGGTCTACGAGCACTGCTGCGAGGGCATGTACGGCGCTCCCGAGTACGGCGGCAATCGCGACGGCATCGGCTGGTCGGGCATCGGGGTGGCCGGAGACGTCCAGCCCCGGGGCTGGAGCGACGCCGAGGTGTCGGGGGCGTGACCGTCGACGCCGTCATCGTCGGATCCGGGCCCGGGGGATCGACGGCGGCCGACATCCTCACCACCGCCGGCTGGTCGGTGGTGATCTTCGAGAAGGGCCGGAACCATCTCATCGATCTGGAGCACCCCGAACGTCTGGCCACCGACTACTCCAACGACGAGATCAAATTCCTCTACCGCCACTTCCTCGGGCCGGATCCCTACCTCGAGCCCCGTACTTTCCGCACCGGACCGGACCAGGGCGATCATTCGTTCGTCGGGGAGGTCAACTCCATCCCGTCCACCGTCGGGGGCGGGGGCGTCCATGCCGACGGCAAGGTGCCGCGTTTTCGGGAAGAGGACTTCACCCTGTTGTCGTCCTTCGGTCCCCAGGACGGTGCCGCGGTGGCCGACTGGCCGCTGACCTACGCCGACCTCGAGCCGTTCTACGCCGATGTGGAAGGCCGGATCGGGGTGGAGGGCGATGCCGACGCCAACCCGTTGGCGGCCTGGCGGTCCGGCCCTTACCCGATGCCGCCGGGGCCGCCGATGTACGGGGCGGTGCTGTCGTCGGCGGCGGCCGAGAAGCTCGGTTATCACCCGTATCCAGCGCCTGGAGCCACCAACTCGGTGGCCTATGACGGCCGACCGGCCTGCAACAACTGCGGCTTCTGCGCCTTCTTCGGTTGCCCCATCCACGCCAAGGGCGACCCGGTGGCCATGCTCCAGCGGGCGTTACTGACCGGGAAGGCCGAACTCCGACCCGAGACGTTCGTGTCCCGGATCCGGACCGACGGCGCCCGGGCCACCGGGGTGGACTTCATCGGTCCCGACGGGGTCCAACGCTCGATGGATGCCCGCTACGTGGTGGTGGCCGGGGGGGCGGTGGAGACGCCCCGGCTGCTGCTGCTGTCCGGCTTCGATCATCCGCTTATCGGGCGTTACCTGATGGTCCACTTCCAGACCCTGGCCGTCGGCGGGTTCGCCGATCTCCGTCTGCACGCCGAACGCGGCCGGGCGGTCACCCATCTCCACGACGACGCGCTGGTGCCGGACGACGCCTCCCGGGCAGCGGCCAGGGAGGCGGGCCTCCCCTGGATGCGAGGGGGCATCGTCGAGCACGGCGGGACCGGTCTTCCCATCCTGGAAGCCAAGATCTACCCGTGGGGACCGGCCCACAAGGAGAGCATGCGGCGATCCCCGCTGCGCGACCGGATGTGGGCCTTCACCATGCAGGGGGAGGACCTCCCGGTGGCCACCAACCGGATCGACCTGGACCCGACGGTGCGCGACGTGCGCGGGTTCCCGGTGGCCAGGTACACCTACGCGCCGCACCGACACGAACTCGCGGCCGCCGCCCATTACGGGCCCCGGCTGGCCGCCATCCTCGAGACGATGGGGGCGGAATGGACGTCGGTGGTCACCTCGCCGGGGACGGCCGGAGGCCCGGCCGAGAAGTCGACCCCGGATGCCCCGATGAGCCGTCACGTGATGGGCACCGTCCGGATGGGGGAGGACCCGGCCACCTCGGTGGCCGACGCCAACGGCTGTCTCCACCAGCTGCCCAATGTGGTCATCGCCGACTCCTCGGTGTTCGTCACCTCCTCGGGCTACGGACCTACCCTCACCCTGGCCGCCCTGGCTGCCCGGGCGGCTACCGCCATGACCGGCTGAGCCGAGCGAACCGAACCGAGAGCGGCGTTCTCGCCACCTGGCTACCGTGGGCGCATGGACGACAAGGCACGCATCGCGCTGGTGACCGGCGCATCATCGGGCATCGGGGCCGCCACCGCCCGGTCGCTGGCCGCCAAGGGGGCCACGGTGGGCCTCGTGGCCCGCAGAGCCGATCGGCTGGCCGAGGTGCTGGCGGACTGCCAGGCCCACGCCCCGGAGTCACGCTCCTGGGTGGCTGACCTCTCCGACCCGGACCGGGCCTCGGCCCTGGCCGTCGAGACGTGGGACGCCTTCGGGCACCTCGACATCCTGATCAACAACGCCGGCATCCCGATGCGCCGGCCGGTGCCCCGGCTCACCATGGAGGAAGTGGAGCGGGTGATGCGGGTCAACTACCTGTCGCCGGTGGCGATGGCGCTGGCCGTGCTGCCGCGGATGACCGAGCGCGGGAGCGGCACCATCGTGAACGTTTCGAGCCTCGGCGGCCGGCTGGGCATCACCACCGAGGCGGCCTACTCGGCCTCGAAGTTCGCCCTTTGCGGCTTCAGTGAGGCGATGGCGGCCGACATCGACGGAACGGGGGTGAAGGTGCGGCTGGTGCTCCCGGGGGCCATCGACACCGAGATCTGGGACCAGCCGGGGAACGACGCGCCCTTCTACTCCGGGCCGTTGACGCCGGCCGAGGAGGTGGCCGACGGGATCGTCGAGGCCATCGACAGCCCGGTGTTCGAGCACTACCTCCCGGACATGAAGGCGGTGATCGAGCTCAAGACCGCCGACTTCGACGGTTTCCTGACCGGGATGCTGGCGGTGCAGAAGCAACCCCCGGGCTCCTATGACGCCACCAAGGTCCCGGAACGGGGGTCGCTCGGATGAAGGCGCTGGTGTTCGGGTTGCCACCCGATCCAACCGGGACCCCGGAACCGGCCGACGACCTCGACCGGCGGCTGGCCACCCTTCCCTTCGGCCTCCACGAGGTGGACGAAGCCAAGCTGGTCCGTCCGGACTGGGTGATCACCCGGCCGCGGCTCTCGGGGGTGTGCGGGTCGGAGTCCAAGCTGGTTCTCGGTGACTTCGACAGCGGGGACATCGACAACCCGATGGCGGCGTTCTCCTCGTTCCCTCATATCCCCGGGCACGAGGTGGTGGCCGAGGTGGTGACGTTGGGGCCGGAGGCCGAGGGCCTCGATGTCGGGCAGCGAGTGCTGCTCAACCCGTGGCTGACCTGCGGGCCGCGGGGGATCGATCCGCCGTGTCCGGCCTGCCAGGCCGGAGATCTGAGCCTGTGCTGGAGCTTCACCGAGGGGGCCCTGGGCCCGGGCGTCCATGTGGGGGTAGCGAGCGATGCCCCCGGCGGTTGGGCCGATCGAATGGCAGCCCACGACTCGATGCTCATCCCGATTCCGGACTCGGTTACCGACGAGGTGGCGGTGTTGGCCGATCCGTTCGCGGTGTCGCTGCACGCCATCGTCCGCCACCCCCCGCCGCCGGGGGGTCGAGCCCTGGTCTACGGGGCGGGGGCCCTCGGGGTGACCAGCGTGGCCGTCCTCCGGGCGCTCTATCCCGATGTCCAGGTGGCGGTGGTGGCGCGGTTCGGGGCCCAGGCGGCGCTGGCCACTGAATTCGGCGCCCACCTGGTCGTGGAACACGAGCCCCGGCTCGAGCTGGTCGAGGCCCTGGCCGACTGGTCGGGTGGGGTGCTACATACCGCCTTCGGCGGTCTGCCCATGGCCCATCCCGGTGGCATCGACGTCGTCTACGACACCGTGGCCCGCCCCGAGACCCTCGAGGTCGGGGTCCGGCTGCTGGCCGAACGGGGCACCCTGGTCCAGACCGGCGTTCATACTCCCGGTCGATGGGAGTACACGCCGCTGTACTTCAAGGAGTTGAGCCTGGTCGGCTCCAATGCCTTCGGGATCGAAGAGGTCGAAGGGGTGCGCCAGCACGCCCTCCGCCACTATCTCGACCTGGTGGTGGCCGGGAGGATCGACCTGACCGGCATGCTCACCCACCGGTTCCCCCTCGACCACTGGCACGACGCGTTGCGGGCCCTGGCCGCCCAGGAGGTCAGCGGGGCGGTGAAGGTGGCCTTCGGCCCAGCCGGCCAGAACTGACGTCGGAACCGATGAGTCTCCGCCCGCCGCTCCGTCCAATCGTTACGACCATCATTGAAAGGAGAGGCACGCCATGGTGACCAGGACCGCCAATCCGGTAGAGGAGTACCTGGCCGGGCTCGACGAACCCAAGCAGTCGACGCTGCGCCAGCTTCGCTCGTCGATCCTCGAGGTCATTCCCGAGGCGGAAGAATGCATCTCCTACGGGTTGCCCGCCTTTCGGGTCCGAGGCAAGGTGATCGCCGGTTTCGCGGCGTTCAAAAAGCACCTGAGCTACCTCCCGCACAGCGGATCGGTCTTTCCCGCATTGGGTCCGAAGGTGGCTGGGTATGCAACGACGACGGGGTCGCTCCATTTTCCCTTGGACAAGCCCCTCCCGAAGGCGCTGGTGCGCCAACTGGTGACGGTGCGACTACGCCAGGCCTTCCCCAACGGGTGACGCCGGCCTACCGGCCGGAACCGAGGGCGACGAAACGCCGGTAGCGGGCGTCGGCTGCCTCTTGCCAGGCCGGATCGGGGTCGATCCTCCGACCCGGTGACGCCCATCGGCTCGATCCCTCCAGCGAGGGCTCCAAGCCCGCCGCCATCCGGGCCAGAAACGCCGCCCCGAGGGCGGCCCCTTCGGGCACGCCGACGGTGTCGACCGGAAGCCCGGTGGTATCGGCCACGGCCGCCATCCAGGCGGCGACTTGGGTGCCGCCCCCGCTGGCCACGATGCGGCGGCCGGCCACGCCGGCGCGTTCGAGGATGTTGCGCACCACGAAACCGCTGGCCTCGAAGGCGGCCCGGGACATGGTGTCGGGACCATCGGTGAGGTCGAGGTCGAGAAGGGCGGCCCGCAACGAGGTGTCGTGGAACGGCACCCGCTCGCCCCGGACATAGGGCAGCCATACCGGGACCCGACCCGGGTCGCCCGACCGCTCGTCATCGGGAACCCCTTGAGTGCGGGGGAGGCGGAGGAGGGAGCGGGCCCAGTCGACGAAGAGGGCGCCGGCGTTGCTCGGACCTCCCAACAACACCCGTCCGGCCGCGGTGCGGGGGACGGTCCAGAGCCCAGGGACGTCGAGCCAGCGGTCGGTGACCACCCAGACGATCAGGGTGGCGCCGAAGATGACCAGGACGTCACCCACCTCGCCGGCGCCAGCCACGATCTGATCGCAGAAGGCGTCGATGGTCCCTCCGGCCACCACTGTCTCGAGCCGCCCGGAACCATCGGCGCGGTGCCGGCCCCGATCGGAGCGCAGGATCCCGGCCGGCTGCCCGGTCAGCACCACCGAGGGGAGCTGACCGGGGTCGACCCCGAAGCGGGTGAGGAGTTCCTGGTTCCAATTCCCGGCGGTGTGAAGTCCGCCGAGGGTGGAGGCGACCGCGGTGTCGATGGTGGCCCGGCCGGTCAGGCCGTGGTTGGCGACGGCTTGGGCCGGCCAGAATCCGAAGGCGTCCGGCATCTGCCGGGACGTCCACTGGAGGAACCCCTCGGCGTCGGGCATCGGCCCGCTGATGCCGACCGATTCGCCTTCCCACCGTCCGCGGACGTCGCCGTAGAGGAGGCCGGGAGTATGGGGGATGCCCCGGCGGTTCACCGCGGTGAGGGACGGGACCATGCCGGCGACACAGACCCCGGCGATGTGAGGAGGGCTCGATGCTCCGGGCCGATTGTCGTTGGCGAGCTCGAGCGCATCCCGAACCGCCGAGAACGCCTTCAGCGGTCCCCGACGCCAGGCGGCCCGGGCGTCGTGCTCCATGTGCTCGGCCGAAGTATGGATCACCCGGTGCGGCACCCGGGCCCGGACCAGCACCTCACCCTCGCCGGTGACGGCCAGCGCCTTGACGGATGTAGTGCCGATGTCGATGCCCACAGTGATCGGCGCGTGGTCGCCATCTGCTGTCATGATGCTGACGCAACCGTCATGGACGCAGACTATCGAGGACAGGCCGACAGAAAGGCAGGTGAATGGGAAACGATCGTCCCAAGGCGCTGGTCACCGCCCCGGTCCGGGGACCGGGACTGGACAAGCTGCACGAGCTCGCCGACCTGGTCATCGACCCGTGGATCGATCACCATCCTCTCCGCATCTACAACGCCGAACAGCTGGCCGAACGGGTGGCCGCGGAAGCCGCCACCATCGTGGTGGTGGAGTCCGACACCTGTGGGGGCCCGCTGTTCGAGCAACCGCTGCATCGCGGTGGCCAGCTGTCGGGGGGACCCGAACAACGTCGATGTCGCGGCGGCCACCGCCGCCGGGGTCCCGGTGTTGCGCGCCCCGGGCCGCAACGCCGATGCGGTGGCCGAACTCGCGGTCGGCTTGATCCTGGCCTCCACCCGGGGCCTCCTCGAGGCCGACCGGGATGTCCGGACCGGGGAGATCTACAAGGACGGGACCATCCCCTACCAGCGCTTCCGGGCCTGGCAGATCGCCGGCCGGACGGCCGGGCTGGTCGGACTGGGAGCGGTGGGTCGGGCCCTGCGGTGGCGACTGGAGGGACTGGGCATGCAGGTGGTCGCCTACGACCCCTACGCCGACGACGCGACTTCCTCGCTGGCCGAGCTGCTGGCGGTGGCCGATGTCATCTCCATGCACGCGCCGGTCACCCCGGAAACCACCGGCATGATCGGCACCGCCGAGTTCGAGAGGATGAAGGACGGCGTGGTGTTCGTGAACACCGCGAGGGCGCAGCTGCACGACACCGACGCGCTGGTTGCGGCCCTGGAGTCGGGCAAGGTGAGGGCGGCCGGTATCGATCACTTCGTGAACGAGTCACTGCCGACCGATCACCCCCTGACCCGGTTCCCCCACGTGGTGCTGGCACCGCACATCGGGGGAGCCACCTACGACACCGAGGCCAACCACACGCTGATGGTGGCCGGCGATCTCGAGCGGCTGCTCCAAGGGGAGACCCCGTTGCACATCGTCAATCCCGAGGTGCTGATGGCCAAGGGGTAGGGCGGGTCAGGGTTCGGTTTGTCCCTTATCGTTCGGCACGCCCACAGGTTAGGGTCGCATCTGATGGCGGAGACAAATGCAGCCATGTTCGATATCGCCACGTTGAACGATCTGTTGCGAGCCGCGCACGACGGTTTCACCGAGGTGCTCGGAGCCCTGGCCGAACGGCCGCTGCTGGTGGTCGATCTCGACAGCCCGGGTCCGCTCGACGGCATTGATCGTCGCGCCCTGCTTCCGTGCGTCATCGTCGGGGTCAGCCGCACCGGCGTCGAGCCCGGACCACTCGGCGGCGTCGATGTGGCCTTGACCGGGACGCCCAACCCGACCGTCCCGTGGGTGTCGGCAGCCGACCTCGACACCGCGGTGGATCAGGTGGTGTCGTCGGTGAGCGCCTCACCGGTGGCATCGGTGACGTTGGCCCAGGTGCTGCGATCCGGCCGATCCGACTCACTCGACCACGACCTGCTCATCGAGTCCCTGGCCTACTCGACGCTGCAGACCGGCACCGAGTTCCGCCAATGGTTGGACCCGCGCCCCCCGAGTTCGACTCGCCCCGACCGGGGATCCACCCTCCTGGTCGACCGCCTCGACGATCGGTTGTCGATCACCCTCAACCGACCGCAGGTCCGCAACGCCTACGACGCGGCCATCCGCGACGAACTGTGTGAAGCGTTGCGGATGGTGAGCGCCGACCCGTCCATCACCCGGGTCGACCTCAGGGGCTCCGGGCCCGACTTCTGCAGCGGGGGAGACCTCAATGAGTTCGGGACGGCCACCGACCCGGCGCGTTCGCACCTGATCCGAACCGGCCGGAGCGCCGCCCGTCTGCTGGGGGCGGTCGGTGGGCGGGTCACCGCCCACCTCCATGGCGCCTGCATCGGCGCCGGCATCGAACTCCCCGCCGCCGCCGGGCGGGTGATCGCCGAACCGGACACCCGCATCCAGTTGCCGGAAGTGGCCATGGGCCTCATCCCCGGGGCCGGTGGCACCGCCACCCTGCCCCGCCGGATCGGGCGACACCGCACCGCGTGGTTGGCGCTCACCGGACGGGCCATCGACGCCCGCACCGCCCTGGCCTGGAACCTGGTCGACGAGATCATCGGGCCGTAGCCCTCGCCGGAGATGGTCCGGATCCCACCGGTGTCCTACGGTGGGCCGATGATCCGTTACTCCGTCGGCGAGGACAGCGTCGCCCGTCTCGTCCTCGACCGACCCGAAGCCAAGAATGCCCTGACCGTCGAGATGCGGGACGAGATCGTCGAGCGGGTTCGTGAGGTCCGTGCCGATCAGAACGTCAGGGCGCTGTTGATCACCGGCGTCGGCGATTCCTTCTGCGCCGGCATGGACCTGCGGGCGTCAACGGTGTCCGGTTCCGGGAGTGCCGGGTTCGATCCCCGGACCACCAGCGAGGCGTTACGGCGCGGGGTGCAGACCTTCATCCGCGAACTGTGGGAGCTCGACAAGCCCACGGTGGCCGCGGTCAACGGGACCGCGGTTGGCCCCGGCGCGCATCTGGCCCTGGCCTGTGACTTCGTGATGGTGTGGGAGGAGACCCGGTTCATCTGGTCATTCGCCAAGTGGGGACTGGTCGTCGACGCCGGGGGCGCCTATCTGCTGCCCCGGCTGGTCGGCCTCCCGAGGGCCAAGGCGATGGTCATGCTGGGAGAGGGCGTCCGGGGGGCGGAGGCGGTCACCGATGGCCTCGCCTACCGCTGCGTCTCGTCCACTGACGAGTTGGCCAAGGAGGCGTCCGAACTGGCGGCCACGTTGGCATCGGGCCCCACCCGATCGCTGGGGCTCTCCAAGCAACTCCTCAACCGCACCTTCGAGAGCGACCTGCCGGACCTGCTCGACCGGGAGGCGCACTTCCAGGCACTGGCCGCGACCTCCCCGGAGATGGCGGAAGGCATGGCCGCCTTCAAGGATCGACGAACACCGGACTTCCGCGACCTCCCCTGATCGACCGCCGACCATGTGGTCACCGGCGCCGACGGGCTACAGTTGGTGAAAAGCTGGTTCTCACTTCAGCATCGGCAGGTGCAGAGGCGCCGTAGGAGGAAGACAGATGTCGCAAACCGAAGAGTCCACCGGTTACGACCCGATGGGGTTCATGGATCCGGCGGTGAGCGCCGATCCGCAACCCTTCTACCGCCTGGCCCGGGAGACCGGCGCGGTGGTACCGGGTGCCTACGGCCCCCAGATCGTGCGGCGGGCCGCGGCTGACTATGCCCTCCAGCACCCCGAGGACTTTTCCTCCGGCATGGGCTCGGTCGACCTCGGTCAGTCGGTGCCGCTGATCCCGCTGCAAGTCGATCCGCCCGAGCACCGGAACTACCGCCGGCTGCTCGACCCGATCTTCGCACCACGCCAGATGAACGCCCTCGAGCCGGAGATCACCCGGTTGGTCAACGAACGCATCGATGCGTTCATCGACCGCGGCCGGTGCGACTTTGCCTCGGAGTTGGCCGTGCCCCTTCCCTCCTCGGTGTTCCTGGCCCTGGTGGGGCTGCCGTTGTCCCAACTCGATCTGTTTCTCAGCATGAAGGACGGGATCCTGCGACCGGCGGGTGACGACCTGGACGAGATCGTCGCCAATCAGAAGGTGGCGGCCCAAGAGATAGAGGCGTACTTCACCGACGCGGTGAACGACCGCAAGAAGGACAAGGGGGACCACGACGACATTCTCACCCTGTTCCTCGGCGCCGAGATCGATGGCCAACGCCTGACCATGGACGAGATCGTCGGGATCTGCTTCCTGTTCATCCTGGCCGGCCTCGACACCGTGACCGACAGCCTCGAGTGCTTCTTCGCCTATCTGGCCCAGCACCCCGACCAGCGCCAGCGGATCGTGAACGATCCCTCCATCATCCCCTCCGCCGTCGAAGAGCTCCTCCGGTGGGAGACACCGGTGACCGCGGTTCCGCGTACGGCCACCAAGGACATCGACCTGGGGGGCTGCCCGATCAAGAAGGGCGAGAACATCGGGGTGAGCATCGGTGCGGCCAACACCGACGACGAAGCCCTCCCCGATGCCGCCAACGTGGACCTCGCCCGGAGCCCGAACAAGCACCTGGCTTTCGGGGGCGGCATCCACCGGTGCCTGGGGTCCCATCTGGCTCGCTTGGAACTGCGGATCACCCTGCGGGAATGGCACCAGCGGATTCCCGACTACTCGCTGGCACCGGGCGCGGAGCTGGTCTATCAGCCCGGACTGCGGCAGATCGACGAGCTCGAGCTGGTATTTCCGTCGACTTCGGGAAGGTAGGCCGCGGGTGGACCTGCGGTTGACCGACGACCAACAGCTGTTTCGCGAGACCACCCGGAAATTTCTCGAGACCACCTCGCCGCTGGAGACGGTTCGCAAGTTCGCCGACACCGAGCCGGCCGGGTTCGACCGGATGTGGTGGAAACGGGGGGCCGAGCTGGGTTGGGTCTCGATGCTGGTGGCTGAAGACGATGGGGGAGGATCCATCTCCGGCCATGGACTGCTGGACCTGGTCCTGGTGGCCGAGGAGATGGGCCGGCTCGTCTCGCCCGGCCCGCTGGTCCCGACCAACGTGGTGGCCGCGGCCATCGCCCGCTCGGGCACCCCGGAGCAGCGCCGGCAGCTGCTTCCCGGTCTGATCAACGGCGACTCGGTCGGCGCCTGGTGTCTCGGGGCCCCAGTGGCCGGCGTCGGCACCGCGGGGGGAAACGTCGAGGCGGTACCGCGAGGCGATGGGTACGTGCTGGACGGATCCACCGGCCCGGTGGAGGCGGCCGGCCAAGCCGATCACCTGCTGGTCACCACCGGCAACGGCGATCGCGTCACCCAGCTGTTGGTGGCGGCCGATGCCCCCGGGGTCACCCTGGTCCCCGCCCACGGGCTCGATCTCGTCCGGCGCTTCGCCCAGGTGCGGTTCGCTCAGGTGGCCGTCGGCCCGGATGCGGTGCTCGGGGTGGCGGGAGCTGGCGCCACCGACGTGGAGCGGCAGCTGCAGATCGCGGTGGTGCTTCAGGTGGCCGAGATGGTCGGGGCCCTGGATCGGGCGTTCGAGTTCACCGTCCAGTATGCCTTCGACCGGTACTCCTTCGGCCGGCCGCTGGCGTCGTATCAGGCACTCAAGCATCGGTTCGCGGACATGAAGACCTGGCTGGAGGCGTCGCAAGCCACCGCCACCGCCGCCGCCCGGGCGGTGGATTCCGAATCGGCGTCGGCCGCCGAGTTGGTCAGCGTGGCCAAGTCCTATGTCGGCGAGCGGGGACCGGCGATATTGCAGGATTGCGTGCAACTCCACGGGGGTATCGGGGTGACCTGGGACCACGATCTCCACCTCTACCTCCGCCGGGTGGTGACCGACAGCACCCAGCTGGGGACCCCGGCCGACCACCGGGAACGGGTGGCCGTGGCCATGGGGATGTAGGAGAGGACCATGAGCACCACCGATACCGACGGCATCGCCGAGACCGGCAACGACGACGACGAGTCGGTCGAGTCGTTCCGCCTTCGGGCCCGGGCGTGGCTGGCCGACAACCTGCCGCGGTTGCCCGAGGGGATGACCAACCACCAATTGGCCCGGGAGGACGATTCGGGTCAGGAGGCCCGCCGGCTCCAACGGGTGTTGTTCGACGGGGGATTCGCCGGGATCTGCTTCCCGGTGGCGTACGGCGGCAAGGGTCTGTCCCTCGCCCACCAACAGGCGTTCACCCGGGAGTCCCTGCCCTACCGCATGCCGACGGTGTTCAACGTCCCCACCTTCTCCATCCTCGCCCCGACGCTGTTGGACTTCGCCACCGAAGAGCAGAAGGTCCGGCACATCCCGGCCATGCTCCGGGGTGACGAGATGTGGGTGCAGTTCCTCTCCGAGCCCAGCGGCGGTTCGGACCTGGCCGGGCTGGTCACCCGAGCCACCCGGGACGGTGACGTCTTCGTCCTCAACGGATCCAAGATCTGGAGTTCGGGGGCGTTCCGGTCCGACTACTCGCTGTGTTTGGCCCGGACCGACTGGCAGGTCCCCAAGCACCGCGGCCTGACCATGTTCATCCTCAAGATCCACCAGCCCGGGGTCGAGGTGCAGCAGATCAGAATGGTGAACAACACTGCGGAGTTCTGCCAGGAGTTCTTCGACGATGTCCCGATTCCCGTCGCCGACGTGGTCGGCGAGATCAACGACGGTTGGACGGTGGCGTCCCGGCTCCTCTATCACGAGCGCAACACGGTGGGGGGTGGCTCGCCGTTCGTCAGTGGTGCGCCCAACGCCGGCCGGGGGGAGGGGGGCCAGCGGAACGAACTGATGCAGCTGGCCCGGGCTACCGGGCAGGCCAACGATCCCCGGATCCGCCAACTGGTGGCCGAGGCCCGGGTCAACGACCGGGTCCAGGGCCAACTGGTCGACCGGATGGCCACCGGCATCCGCACCGGTGCGTTTCCGGGCCCGGCCGGGGCGATAACCCGTCTGTTTGCCGGCACCAATGGCGAGCGTCGCTTCGACATCGGGCTCGAGATCATCGGTCCGCGGGCCAGCGCCTGGCTGGAGGACGATCCGGAGAACTGGGGAGTCGAGTACCTCAACCGGCAGGGGTTGAGCCTGGGTGGGGGCAGCACCGAGATGCAGCGCAACATCATCAGCGAGCGGGTGCTGGGGATGCCCCGGGAATATGCCGCTGACCGTGACAAGCCCTTCGACGAGGTTCGCCACAACTAGGCAATGGGCGGTACTCCTGTCCGGCGTTCTGAGCCCCGGTAGGGTTGGCCGGGTGCATCGCAGGACGGTCGCCTTCTGGCGATCACTCGGGGGAGCGACGCTGGCGGCCGTTGTGCTCGTCGCGTGTTCGACGTCGTCGCCCCCGTCGTCATCGCAATCGGCGACACTTTCCGCCGCGCTCCGACACCTGGTGGCCACGCCCGGAGGACCTCCGGGAGCGATCGCCCTCATCGACGTCGGTGGTAACACGCAGGTCTTGACGGCCGGGGTCGGGAATGTGGCTACCAACCGGGTCATCGCCAGTTCCGACACCACCCGCTTGGCCAGCGTCTCCAAGGCGTTCAATGGTGCGGTGGCCCTGGCGCTGGTCAGCCAGGGCCGGTTGTCGCTCACCGACACCATCGGAAAGTGGCTCCCGAGCCTTCCGCCGGCCTGGGCATCGGTGACCCTGGCTGAGCTGCTCCAACACACCGGCGGCATTCCCGACTACATCAAGAGCCCGGCGTTCCTCAGTGAGCTTCAATCCGATCCGCAGGGGGTGATGACCCCCGCCCAGCTCCTCGGGTTTGTCGCCACCGAGCCGCTCGAGTTCCCGCCCGATTCCCGCTATGAGTACTCGGACTCTGACAACATCGTCGTCGGCCTGATGATCGAGGCGGTGACCGGCACCTCCTATGAGTCGGCACTGGCCAGGTACGTGACGACACCGCTACATCTCACCAAGACGACGCTTCCGGCCAGTGCCCAGATGACTGAGCCGTACGTGCACGGTTATTCCGTCGAGGCCGGGAAGGCCCCGGAGGACGACAGCACCGCGCTCAACCCGGGACTCGCCTGGGCGTCGGGGGGGATGAATTCGACCGTGGCTGAGCTGAACACGTTCATGCGCGCCTATGTGAGCGGACAGCTGTTCGACGCCGCAACCCAGAAACAGCAACTTCAGTTCGTTCCCGGCGACTCCGGACCGCCGGGCCCCGGGACCAACTCCGCCGGGCTGGCCGTCTTTCGCTATCAGACGTCCTGCGGCACCGTCTACGGCCACTCTGGCAATTACCCGGGCTACACCGCGTTCTCGGCGTCGAACCTCCAAGGGACCCGTTCGGTCGCCGTCGTCGTCAATGAGCAACTCAACTCGGGTACGACCACGACCGCCTTCACCCAGCTTCACCATATCTTTGAGCTCGGCGTGTGCGCGGCGTTGGACTCCTGACGCCAGAAGGAAAGCTCTAGTGGTGGTCGAGCTCGTGGTGGCTGCCGAGGGAGACCCACCAGTCGCACCCTTCATCGTCCCCGTCGTCATCTCGGCGGACGAGTGCGAACCGGCTCACCGTCCGCTGGCCTCCCTCGCGGTCGCGGTAGAGAACGTCGATGGTCACCGCCCCATCGGTCACCGCCTGGCGGATCGGGTCGAAATTCGCCTCGGCCGGGTCTCGCAGGGCACCCTGCCAGAAGGCCACATCCCCGGGAGCGATCCACAAGGAGCGGGTCTGGGGTCGGAAGGTGTCGATCGGGTCCCAGTCGTCGGTGCTGGTCCGCTGGCCGGCAATCGGCAGCCACGCCTCGATGTAGGCCATGCCGTTCCCGACGTTCCGCACCAGCATGGCGAAGTAGATGACCCCCTCGGAGTACTCAACCGCCGCCCGACCTCCTTTGAGGTTCACCCAGTGGCGGTCGGCGAACATGATCCGCTCCGGGGGGTCTTCCAGGCGGGAGGGGGCTAGGCTCGGACGCAGGCCGATCATGAACGACCGCTCGGCGATGCGGGCGGAGCGATTGGCCGAACGCACCGATGAGAAGGTGGCCACCGCCAGCACCAGGGTTCCGGCCGCGGTTGCGAATGACGCAATCGTGGCCCAGTCAGTCACGTTCCGAGCTTAACCAGGCCCGACGGACCGGGGCCGCATTACGGGCGGATCAGGCGGCCACCCCGACGCCCATCAGACGGCCCAGGTTGCCGCCCATGATCTTGGCGACATCCTCGTCGGGAACCGAGGTCAGCTCGTCGACGAAGCTGAGCGGATCGGCCAGGCCTTCGGGGTGGGGGAAGTCCGAGCCGAACAGCACCCGATCGGCCCCCAGCAATTCGATGAGCCCGACCGGGTCCTCCTCATGGAAGGGATGCACGTAGATGTTGCGCTTGAACACCTCCACCGGATCTTCGTCGAAAGAGCGGGGAGCCGAGATATAGGCCTGTTCCATCTCGTGGAGCAGTGGCCGCACCCAGTTGCTGCCGTTCTCCACCGGCGCGAACCGCAGCTCGGGAAAGCGGCTGCAGAGGCCGTGGCCGATGAGCGACGCCATGGTGTCCACGATCGGCCGGCCCATGTGGCCGACGATGGCCATGAATCCCGAGCCGCCCTTGAACGGGGTCATCTCCCGGCTGATTCCCTCCCATTCGTTCATGTACCGCTGGTACCCGCTGTCGGAGGCATGCATGCCCACCGGGATGCCGGCTTCGACCACCAGCTTCCAGAACGGGTCGAACTCGGGCAGGGCCATCGAGCGGGGGCCCATGAATCCGGGCACCGGGGCGGGGCGGATGAGGACGATCTTGGCCCCGTGGTCCAGCACCCACTCGAGCTCTTCGATGCCCTTTTCCACAATGCCGAGATGGATCACCGGGGTGGGGAAGATCCGGTCTTCGTAGTTGAAGGTCCAGTGCTCGTGCATCCACTGGTTGAGGGCGTGGACGACGGCATGGGTGGCGGGCGGGTCACCGCGGAGGCGCTCCTCCAAGAGGCTGGCCAGGGTGGGCCACATGAGCGCCCGGTCGATGCCCTGCTCGTCCATGAGCTTGAGGCGGGGCTCGGGCGAACTGAACCCGGGGAGTGCCCGGATGGGCTTCCCGAGGATCTCCCGCCGGGACTTCCCCTCCGGGTTGCCCTTGCGGAAATACTCCTCCTGGGCACCGGGGGCGGCCACCACCTCGAAGGTCGGGTTCGGGATGTACTCACTGATCATCCCGCCGACGGCGATCTTGGTCCGGCCGTTGAGCTCGACGTACCGGATGAGCCCGTCGTACTCCGGCGGGAGGAACTTGGTGAATGCATCGGTGTTCTCGTACATGTGGTTGTCGGCATCGAAGACCGGAAAATCCAAGGTTCGTGGAGACATGGCCATCGCCCCTTCTCTCGTCGGCTGCACTCACCGGGCCCGATCCGATCGGACCGCCACGGCAAAGCAGTATCTCCTGGTGTACGGAGTCTGGAGCCGATGTTACCAGCGAGAAGCCACGAGCGGAAATGGCATTTGCGGTGAAGGTCGGGTCTGCGAGAATGTGGCTCTGGTGGAACCGGATCTGTATGCTCGGGCCGATGCGCGTCGTGGTCGACTGGGAGTCGTGCGAGTCGAATGCCTTGTGCATGGCGGCCGCCCCCGAGGTCTTCGAGGTACGCGACGACGACCTTCTGTACCTGCTCGACGAGGAGCCGGCCGAGGAGCTCCGGGCCAAGGTGGAGCAGGCCGTGCGCTCCTGCCCGAAGGCGGCGCTGACCATCATCGAGTAGCGGCAATTCGCCCGGGGGACCCTCCGGAGTTCTGCCGGGATCGACGGGAGTGAAGAGATGAGCATGCCAGCGGGGGTCGATGAGGGCTCACCGGAAGAGGGGCTCCCTTACGGAACTCAGCTGCACCAGGTGGCCGCGAGCCGTCGTGACGAGGTGGCCGTCATCTTCGTCGCCGAGGACGGCCACGAGCGGTTGGTCAGCTGGGGCGAGGTCGATGACCGGTCCACCCAACTGGCCCGGGTGCTGGCCGAGGAGGGGTTGGTGGCCGGGGATTCCCTGGCCATCGCCCTGAAGAACTCTCCCGAACACCTCTTCGCCTGTTTCGCCGGGTGGAAGGTGGGGGCGACGGTGGTCCCCATGCGCTGGGACCTTCCTGATTGGGAGCTCAACCGCCTGCTCGGGGTGCTGAAACCGGCGGTGGTGGTCGGTCCGAGTCAGGCCGAGTGGTACGAGCGCAGCCAATCGCAGCCGACCGATCCACTGCCGGAGGCGATCGCCCCGCACGGCTGGGGCATGTGCAGCTCGGGATCGACCGGGTCGCCGAAGATCATCCTCCAGAAGGAACCGGCCGTCTTCCTGCCCATCATGGCCGTCACCTCGACCGTGGTCGAGGCCTACGGACCGCTGCCCAAACCCCAGCTGGTGCTGGTGCCCGCCCCGCTCTACCACGCCAACGGGTTCACCGCGATCCGGAACCTGATGTCCGGCGACCCCATCGTGCTGATGGAGCGTTTCAACGCCGCCCTCATCCTCGATCTCATCGAGCGCCACCGGATCACCGGTTTCATCGCCGCCACCCCGATGCTCCAGCGACTGGCCCAGTTGCCGGACATCGGGACGCGGGATCTCTCCAGCCTCACCTGGGTCCAGCAGGGGGCGGCGTCACTCCCCATCTGGCTGGGCCGTTTCTGGATCGACCGGGTCGGGCCCGAGAACTTCTATCTCTCCTACGGGTCGTCGGAGAATGCCGGCCTGGTGACCTGCCGGGGTGACCAGTGGCTCGCCCACCCTGGCACCCTGGGCCAGGGGTTCACCGACACCGAGGTGCGCATCCTCGGTCCCGAGGGCCAGATCCTTCCTCCCGGCGAGATCGGCGGGATCTTCCTCCGTCGCCCGGAAGGACCGGCGGCCATGTACGTGGGCGACAACGTGGCTCCCATGGAGGCCACCACCGACGGGTTCGTCACCGTCGGGGACATGGGCTGGCTCGACGACGACGGCTACCTGTTCATGGCCGACCGGCGGGTGGACATGATCGTCACCGGTGGGGCCAACGTCTTCCCCGCCGAAGTCGAGGCGGCGCTGAGCGAGCATCCAGGGGTGGCCGACGTGGTGGTGGTCGGCCTCCGCGATGCGGAATGGGGACGACGGGTCCACGCCATCGTCCAGGCCAGTGCCCCCGACGTCGACGCTGACCAGGTCATCGAGTTCGCCCGGAGCCGGCTGGCCCCCTACAAGGTGCCCAAGACCGTCGAGTTCGTCGACGCCATCCCGCGGTCCGAGGCGATGAAGTTCAACCGGGCCCAGCTGACCGCCGAGCGCGACGACGCGGCCGCGGATGAGGGCCGGTGACCGGAGCCGCCGAAGTAGGTGGGCAGAACAGGACTGAGCTATACCGTGGCCAGGCGGGGTCGCCACCGGTGCAGCCGGTGCGAGCAGAAGAGGAGAGCCGGAAATGACCGATTACAAGTACGTCACCTACGAGGAGTTGGAGGGCGGCGAGATCGTCCGGATCCTCCTCAACCGTCCTGAGACCCGGAACGCCCAGAACCGGGGGCTGTTGGTCGACCTCGATGACGCCATGGGCCGGGCCGAAGAGGACGACAAGGTTCGGGTGATCATCCTTGGCGGGGTCGGGCCGCTGTTCTCGTCCGGCCATGACATGGGTTCCAAGGAGGCGAGGGCCGAACGGATACCGGGTCCGGACCAGCACCGCACCGCCACCATCAACGGCGCTACCCGCCTGGGCGCCGAGGCCCGCATGCTCCAGGAGTGGCACTACTACTTCCAGAACACCCTGCGGTGGCGGAACCTCCGCAAGATCACCGTGGCCCAGGTGCACGGGACGGTGTACTCCGCCGGTCTGATGCTGATGTGGGCCTGCGACCTCATCGTGGCCGCCGACGATGTGCTGTTCGCCGACGTCGTCGGCACCCGGCTGGGGATGTGCGGGATGGAGTACTTCGGTCACCCGTGGGAGTTCGGGCCCCGGCGGACCAAGGAGATGATGCTGACCGGCGATGCCATCGACGTCCAGGAGGCGCACCGGCTGGGCATGGTGTCCAAGATCTTCCCGGAGGCGGAGTTGGCCGACCAGACCCTCGCCTACGCCAAGCGGATTGCCCAGGTCCCGACCATGACCGCGTTGATGATCAAGGAGTCGGTGAACCAGACGGTCGACAACATGGGCTTCTACAACTCGCTGCAGGCCTGCTTCACCCTCCACCAGCTCAACCATTCGCACTGGGCGGAGATCCACGAGAGCAAGTACCCGGTGGCCGAGCCCGACGACGGGATCCCCAATTGGAAGGACGCCCCCCCGGTTCGGCTGGCGGTGGAGGGCGCGGTGGAGGGACCCGTTCCTGCCCGGTGAGACTCCGACCGACCTACCGCCAGGCTGACGCCGCGCGGTACCGGAGCCCCGGGGGAGCCTGGGACATCCCGACCCTCGACCGGGTGCTGTCGTCGCCGCGCCGGGCCGACGGCCCCGCCATCATCGACGGGGACGTCCGGCTGGATGCCGCCACCCTCGACCGGCTGGTGTCCGCCCTGGCCGGCGGGCTCCGGGACGTCGGCATCCGGCGAGGGGACGTGGTCTGCTGGCAGCTCCCCAACTGGTGGGAGGCGATCGCGCTGTTCCGGGCCTGCTGGCGGTCCGGGGCGGTGGCCGCGCCCATCCATCACCAGGTGGGGGCGACCGAGGTCCGGCGCATGCTCGACACCCTGGATCCGAAACTCACCCTGTCGTCCGAGGGGATGCCGCTCGGTGACGTAGTCGACTGTGCCGGGGTGCGGGGCGGGGATCGCGGCTTCGACAGGCTGTTGCACCGTCGCCGGCTGTCGGGGGGGATCGGGAGAGGGGCCGACGTCGCGGTGGTGCTGTTCACCACCGGGTCAACCGGACACCCGAAGCCGGTGCTGCACACCAACCGGGGGCTTGCCTACAAGGCACTGTCCATGACCCAGGCCCACGGACTGTCGAGCACCGACACCGCCCTGATGCCGTCACCGCTGGCCCACGTGTCCGGGCTGCTGAACTCGGTGCTGGTACCCGGGACGGCAGCGATGCCGGTGGTGCTGATGGAGAAGTGGGATCCCGAGCGGGGGGTGCGGCTGGTGGCCCAGCACCATGTGTCGTACATGATCGGACCGCCCACCCTGTTCATGGGCATGATGGACGTGGTCGGATCCCGCCATCAGCTACGGAGCTTGCGGGTGGTGTCCTGCGGCGGCATGGGGGTGACGCCGGAGTTCATCGACATCGCCCGGCAGGAGTTCGGGGCCACCGTGAAACGCACCTACGGCTCGACCGAGGCGCCGACCATGACCACCTGCACGGCCGAGGACGCCGCCGACAAGGCGCGCAACACCGACGGCCACTCGGTCGGCGAGGCGGTGATCCGGGTGGTGGTCCCGGGAACCAACCGGAAGGTCACCACCGGGGAGCGGGGCGAGGTGGTGCTGCGCGGTCCCGAGCTCTTCGTGGGCTACGGCGACGAGGCCCAGACCCGGGCGGCGGTGCGCCAGGGATGGTTCGCCACCGGGGACCTCGGGACCCTTGACGCCGACGGATGGCTGACCATCGTCGGGCGGCACAAGGACATCATCATCCGGGCGGGTGAGAACATCGCCTCGGCCGAGGTGGAGCGGCTGCTCGAGATGCACCCCGGGGTCCGCCAGGCGGTGGTGGTCGGCTGTCCCGACCAGCGGGTCGGCGAGCGGGTGGCGGCGTTCATCGTGGGGGACAGGTCCATCGACGTCGAGGAGTGCCGGCGGTGGTTCGCCGCCCAGGGAGTGGCCCGTTTCAAGACCCCGGAGGTGGTCGTCCACCTCGAGGAGATCCCCCTGCTCGGTATCGGGAAGCCGGACCGGCCGGCGCTGCGGGCCCGGCTGACCGAGACGCAATAACGCTCGACCAACCAGAAGGGATGTGGTGATGTCTGCAGGGATCGTGTCGTGGGGGGTCTACCTCCCCTATTGGCGCCTCGACCGTGGCGTCATCGGCGCGGCGTTCGGCACCGCGCCGGGGAAGGGCACCCGGGCGGTCGCCTCCTACGACGAGGACACCACCACCCTCGGGGTGGAGGCGGCCCGCCGGGCGTTGGACTTCGCCACCGTCCCGGTCCCTGCCGACCTCTACTTCTCCACCCCGGCACCCGCCTACCTGGACAAGACCAATGCCACCACCATCCATGCGGCCCTAGGCCTGCCGGCGGGCACTGGTGCCTACGACCTCTGCGGCTCGGTGCGCTCGGGGTGGGCCACCCTCAACCTGTCGGCGTTGAGCGGTGAGCAACGCCCGTCGATGGCGGTGATCTCCGACCTGCGCACCGGTCTGGCCGGCGGGGCGGAGGAGAGCCAGGCCGGGGACGGCGCCGTCGCCTTCGTCTTCGCCCCCGAGGGGGGGGTGGCCGAGGTGATCGGGCAGGCGTCGGCCACCGACGAGTTCCTCGAGCGCTGGCGGGTACCGGGCGAGTCGGCGTCCCGCCAGTGGGAGGACCGCTTCGGGGAGGAGGCTTACCTGCCCGCCGGCCGGTCCGCCTTCGACGAGGCCCTCGAAGAGGCCGGACTCAAAGCCGACGACGTCGACCACCTGGTGGTGGCCGGACTCCACAGCCGGGCGGTCGGCTCCCTGCGGAAGGAGCTGAGCGTGACCGCCGACCGGGTGGCTCCCGACTACGGGGCCCGGATCGGGAACCTCGGCGCCGCCCAGGCCGGGCTGGGCCTGGCTGATGTGTTGGAGCGGGCGACGCCGGGCCAGGTGATCGCGGTGGTCGAACTGGCCGACGGGGCCGACGCCGTGGTGCTCCGGACCACCGGTGAGCTCACCGAGGTGCAGGCGTCACGGCGGGAGGCGGGAGCCGTCAGCGTTGGCGACCTGGTCGAGGGAGGCCGCGCCGATCTCGCCTACGCGGTGTTCCTGAGCTGGCGCGGCCAGCTCCGACGCGAGCCACCCCGCCGACCCGACCCGGAGCGGCCTGATGCCCCGGCCATGCTGCGCAACGAAGGCTGGAAGTTCGGGTTCAGTGCCAGCCGGTGCCAGGCCTGCGGCTTCGTCCACCTTCCTCCGACCCGGGTCTGTCTCTCCTGCCGGGCCGTCGACCAGATGGCGCCCCTCCGGCTGGCCGATGCCCGGGGCACCGTCGCGACCTTCACGGTCGACCGGCTCGCCTACAGCATGTCGCCGCCGATGGTCGGGGCGGTCATCGATTTCGACGGCGGCGGCCGTTACCGGGGGGAGATGACCGACGTGGACCCCTCGGCCGTGGCCATCGGCACCCGGGTGGAGATGACCTTCCGGCGTCTCTACAGTGCCGAAGGCGTGCATAATTACTTCTGGAAGGCCCGACCCGTGTCCGACGGCGCCGGTGGGAAAGAGAGAGGCTGACATGGCCAGCAGAGGGATTCGCGACCGGGTGGCGATCGTCGGCATGGGGTGCACGCCGTTCGGCGAGCTGTGGGACAAGAGCGTCGACGACCTGTTGACCGATGCCACCGTCGAGTGCGTGGCGTCGGCGGGGATCGCCCTGGAGGACGTCGACGCCTTCTGGTTGGGCACCATGGGATCCGGCCTGTCGGGGCTGACCCTCACCAAACCCATGAAGATCGACTACAAGCCGGTGACCCACGTCGAGAACTTCTGCGCCACCGGCTCCGAGGCGTTCCGCAACGCCTGTTACGCGGTGGCGTCCGGCGCCTACGACCTGGCCATGGCCGTGGGGATGGAGAAGCTGAAGGACTCGGGGTATTCCGGCCTCACCGGGATCCGGCAGGTCGGCGACGGGACCCTGGCCGGGCTGAGCTCACCGGCGGTGTTCTCGTTGCTGTTTCCCGCCTACGCCCACAAGTACGGGGTCGACCCAGATGAGCTGAAGGCGGTCATCACCCGGATCGCCTGGAAGAACCATCGCAACGGGGCGGTCAACCCACGGGCCCAGTTCCAGAAGGAAGTCTCGATGGAGAAGATCGCCGCCTCGCCGCTGGTGGCCGGCCAGCTCGGGGTCTTCGACTGCAGCGGGGTCAGCGACGGTGCCGCCGCGGTGGTGGTGTGCCGGACCGAGGACGCCCACCGCTACACCGACGCCCCCCTTTACGTGAAGGGCCTCAGCTTCGTGGCCGGGCCGGGGGCCGGGATCATCGACCCCGAGTACGACTACACCAGCTTCGAGGAGGTGGTCAGGTCGGCGGCCGACGCCTACCAGCAGGCGGGGGTGACCGACCCGCGGGCCCAGCTGGCCATGGCCGAGGTCCACGACTGCTTCACCCCGACCGAACTGGTGTTGATGGAAGACCTCGGTTTCGCCGAGCGGGGCACCGCCTGGAAGGAGGTGCTGGCCGGGACGTTCGACCGTGACGGCGAGCTCCCGGTCAACCCCGACGGCGGGCTCAAGAGCTTCGGGCACCCGATCGGCGCCTCGGGGCTGCGGATGCTGTTCGAGTGCTGGCTCCAGTTGCGGCAACAGGCCCCGCCGGAACGCCAGATCGCCACCGTGACCGAAGGGGGTCGAACCCTGGGGCTCACCCACAACCTCGGTGGCGGCCCCGGGGAGTGCGTGAGCTTCGTCGGCGTGGTCGGGAGCGAGCCGTCGGAATGAAAACGAGAATTTCGATCTCCTGATCCCCCGTGGCTACCATGGCCGGGTCCGGTCCCGGACTTCACAGAGAGCAGTGACGCATGGGGCATGAGGGGGGGGTCGATCCATTCGCGGAGGACGAGGACCAGACCGCGCTCCGGCAATTAGCCCGTGACGTCGCCGCCCGGGAGATCGGTCCACGGGCCGCTCACTACGACGAGACCGGCGAGCTGCCGGGCGAGGCCATCAAGGCGATGGCCGACGCCGATCTCTTTCGGGTGACCATCGGCGAACAGTGGGGCGGTCTGGGCCTCGGCGACGTGGAAGCCTCCATCGTCCTGGAAGAGATCGCCCGGCTGGACGTCTCGTCGGCCATCTGTTGTCAACTGGCCTACAACGGCCCGCCCCGGGGGATCGAGCACTTGGGCAGTGCCGGCATGAAGGACCGGTGGCTTCCGGCGGTGGCCGACGGTGAGGCGATCATCAGCATCGGCATCACCGAACCCGATGCCGGATCGGCGGTGCAGTCGATGCGTACCGCCCTGAAGGAGGACGGGCCGGGCCGATGGCGGCTGAACGGCTACAAGAACTATTCGACCCTCGGGCACGGGGCGGCGGGAATTCTGGTCTGGTGTCGCTGGCCGGGCGGTGAAGGCGCCCGCGGCATCGGGGCGGTGGTGGTGCCCACCGACCGGGACGGCGTGGAGTTGACCGGCCGGCATCGGGGCATGGGCATCCATGCCGCCACCGAGTCGGAGATGGCCTTCGACGGGGTGGTGGTCACCGAGGAGGACGTGTTGCTGGCCGGCGACCCCGGCTCCTCCGAACCGTTCAAGCAGTTGCTCTCGCACCTCAATCACGAACGGTGCGGTAACGCCGCCATGTGCGTGGGGGCGGCCCAGGGCGCGCTCGAGCGTTCGGTGGAGTACATGAACGACCGGGTGGTCGGGGGTCGCCCGATCGCCGAGCTGCAGGGACTGCAGTGGAAGTTGGCCGACATGGCGGTGGCCCTCGAGGGCGCCCGCCTGCTGTTGGCCCGGGCAGTGCGGCTGGCCGGTCCCGGGGGTACGCCGCCGCCGATGGAGACGGCCATGGCCAAGACCGCCGCCAACCTGGCCGCCAAGTACGTGTGCGACGAGGCCATCCAGATCCACGGCGGGTACGGCTACAGCCGGGAATACCCGCTGGAGCGGGCGTACCGGGACATCCGCGGGCTGTGCATCGGGGCCGGCACCGTCGAGGCGCAGCGCAACTTCATCGGGACCAGCATGGTGCGGGGCCGCACCACCGTCTCCGCCGGCTGGAAATCCCCGGTGCAACCATGACCGACCCGAACGCCAGCCTGTCCGACGATGCCGCCTTGCGCATCTTCCGGACCATGACCACCATCCGGCAAACCGAGGACCGGATCGTGCGGGGGTTGGGGGCCGGGGAGTTCCGGATGACGTATTACAACGTCCGGGGCCAAGAGGTGATTCCGGCCGCCATCGGCGAGCATCTGAAGCGGGACGACTACATGGTCACCACCTACCGAGGCATGCACGACTGCATCGCCAAGGGCATCCCCCTCGGCGAGCTGGTGGCGGAGATGTGCGGCAAGGTGACCGGCACTTCGAAAGGGAAGGGCGGACCCATGCACCTGTCGGATCCGGACTCGGGTCTGATGGTCACCACCGGGGTGGTCGGCGGCGGGTTGCCGATTGCCGTCGGACTCGCCCTCTCGAGCCAGCTCCGGGGCACCGACCAGGTAACGGTGGTGAACTTCGGGGATGGCGCCACCAGCATCGGCGCCACCCATGAGGCCGCCAACCTCGCCGCCCTCTGGCGGGTGCCGCTGGTTTTCGTGTGCCAGAACAACCGATACGGCGAGCACACCGCCTTCGCCGACTACACCCGGACCCCGAGCCTGGCCGAACGGTTCAAGGGCTACGGGATGGAAGCGACCACGGTGGACGGGAACAACGTCCCGGACATGTTCGAGGCGGCCGCCGAGGCGATCGGGCGGGCCCGGGCCGGCGGCGGGCCGACCTTCCTCGAGTGCATGACCTACCGGCTGGGTGGGCATACCTTCGGGGCCACCACCGAGTACATGGACCCGGAGGAGTTCGCGTCCGCCGAGGAGAACGAGCCGGTAGGGACCTACCGGCGATGGTTGCACGAGATGCGGGGGATCACGGAGGAAGCGTTGGCCGCCATCGAGGGGGAGATTGCCACCGAGGTGGAAGCCGCGGTGGAGTTCGCCAAGGCCAGCGAGCCACCACCGCCGGAGGAACTGTTGCTCGATGTATTCGCCGACCAAGCGGCGGTGCCCCGATGACGGTGACGCGCCCACCTGATCAGACTCAGGACTCGCGGGTCGACGACGGCGATCCGGTCCACACCCTGTCGGAAGGCGTGAACCAGGCGATGGACATCGCCATGGCCGAGGATCCGGAGGTCTTCCTCCTCGGTGAGGACATCGAGGACCCGATCGGTGGGGTCATGAAGGGGACGAAGGGTCTGTCGACCAAGTACGGGCGCCAACGGGTCCGGAACACCCCGATCTCCGAGCAGGCCATCGTCGGCGCCGCCATCGGCGCCTCGTTGGTGGGGATGCGCCCGGTTGCCGAGGTCATGCTCATGGACTTCTTCGCGGTGGCCATGGACCAGGTGGCCAACCACGCGGCCAAGCTCCGTTACATGTCGGGAGGCCGGACCCACGTCCCGATCACCATCCGTACCTCGGTGGGTGGCGGTCGTCAGTTCGGCGCCCAGCACTCGCAGTCGCTGGAGGCCTGGATGATGCACACCCCGGGCCTGAAGGTGGCGGTCCCGAGCACCCCCCGGGATGCCAAGGGACTCCTCTACTCCTGCATCTTCGACGACGATCCGTGCATCTTCATGGAGACGATGTCGCTGCTGTTCACCCGCGGCCCATTGCCGACCGGGCGGTTCGCCATCCCGCTCGGCGTCGCCGAGGTGAAGCGGGCGGGAGACGACGTGACGGTGGTGACCTGGGGATGGCAGGTCCCCGAGGCGCTGGCCGCCGCCGACACCCTGGCCGGCGAAGGGATCAGCGTGGAAGTGCTCGACCTGAGGACGCTGGTGCCGTTGGACCGGGACGCCGTCCTGGCCAGTGTGGCCCGGACCACCCGGGCGGTGGTGGTACACGCCGCCACCCAGTTCGCCGGGCCGGGGGCGGAGATCGCCGCCCTGGTCAACCATGAACTGTTCGGCCAGCTGTCGGCGCCGGTCGAGCGGCTGGGAGCCGTCTACTCACCGATCCCCTATGCCACCGAGCTCGAGACCCCGGCCTTTCCCGAGCGATCCCGGATCGCCGAGACGATCCGCTCCCTGGCTTGAACCGGGTCCTTCGCTGTGAACGAGACGCTTCGGACCCCGATCAAGATCCCCCAGGCCGGGGCGACCATGGACGAGGGCACCATCATCGAGTGGTTGGTGGCCGACGGCGCCCCGGTCACCATGGACCAGCCCCTCTACCGACTCGAGACCGAGAAGGTGGAGATCGAAGTGGAGTGCCCGGCCAGCGGTGTGGTCCACATCGTCGGCGAGCCGGGCAAGACCTACCCGGTGGGGGAGGACATCGGCTACGTCGAGGCGCTCCCGGTGTGATGCTTCGGATGGTGGCGTAGCAATCGAGAGGTGCGTGGAGAAGGAAAGTGCCGGCGAAGTACCTAGCAACGAAGAAGCGATCAACCCATTGCCGCGGGAACCAGCCGACCGGTTCGGTCTCGCCTGACCAGGAGGACCGACATGGAGAGCACTGAGTTCAAGACGATCATCTACGAGAAGGACGGTGCGATCGCTCGCATCGTGTTGAATTCGCCGGACAAGGCGAACATCCAGACCGCCCAGCAGGTGTGGGACTTCGAGGACTGCCTGACCCTGGCCGACCGGGACGAAGAGGTCAAGGTCCTCATCGTTAAGGCGAACGGTAACGGGTTCTGCGCCGGTCACGCCATCGTCAGCCACGAAGAGATGGCCGAGGTCTACCCGACCACCGGGCCGACCATGGAACGGACCTGGAAGAAGCACAACTACGACCTGTTCCTCTGGCCACCGCTCCGGCTCTGGGAGTTCCCCAAGGCGACCATCGCCCAGGTCCACGGCTACTGCCTGGGTGGGGGCACCATCTACAGCCACATGTGCGACATGACCATCGCCTCCGACGACGCCTACTTCCAGATGCCGTTGGCCCAGGGATTCGGGTTGCCCGGCGCCCAGACGTTGGTCGAGCCGTGGCTGCTGATGAACTGGAAGAAGGCCTACGAGTTTCTCTACCTGGCGCCGACCCTCAGTGCCGAGGAAGCCAAGGAGCTGGGTCTCGTCAATCGGGTGGTGCCCCGGGCCGGTCTGGAGGCCAACGTCGAGGAGACGGCCCGGACCATCGCCAAGATGCCGTTGACCACCATCATGACGGTGAAGCAGGGGGTGAAGCGGGCCTGGGAGACGATGGGCATGCGGGTCCACCTCCAGGGCACCGCCGACTTCACCTCGTTGGCCAGCAACGCCAGCGACGTGCGCCAGTTCATGGCGGAGAAAAGCGGTGTCCGCCCCCGTCAGGTGGTGGCCGATCAGGCGGAGGCGGCCCGGGAGGGCAGCTGACCCGTCAGGCGTCGACGGTGAAGTGCGGCGGACGAAGCGCCAGGTTCCCGTCCACCTTCGAAAGGGTGTCGGCGTAGGTCCCGGAGGCGGTGACCTCCTGGCGGGGCGGCTCACCGATCAGCACGTACATCTGGACGTAGGCCTGGAGCGTGGCCTGGTCTCCGTGCACCCTCGATGACCAGGTTGGTGGCCACGTGGCGGGGGGCGCGCACGGAGGTGTGGAACTGGTCGGCGAACTGCTCGAGGGCCGTGCGCCCTTCCACCTGCAGCGCGCCGGCGTCGAGCACGCCGTCGGCGACGAAGGTGTCGGCGATAGGCCGCACTGTCGCCGCTGTCGATGGCGTGGCTGTAGCGCGCCGACCAGCTGCTGGATCGCCAGCTGATCGTCGGTCGTCAGTCCATCCCCCGTCCGGCAACCCATGCTGCCCCCCGATAATCCGGTTTTCGTAGCGTCGCGATGCTATAACTATCGCCGAACGCGAAGGAGCACGTCGTCTGGATCTGGGGAGGGCACCGACCGTGACCGAGACGCGCAAACCGGCCGTCGCTGGGGGAGCGGGTGGCCGATCTGGCCGAGCTTCCCCACCGGCCCGGGGTCGGCGCCGTCGCCGGTCGCCCGTCCACCCAGCCCCGAAGAGCTATGACGTGGTGGTGGTGGGCAGCGGCGCCGCCGCCCTCTCGGCTGCCGCCGGAGCGCTCGGCAGCGGCGCCTCGGTGGTGGTGTGCGAGAAGGGGCCGGTGCCCGGCGGGACGACCGCCTGCTCGGGCGGCGTGGCCCACATCTACGCCAACTCGGTGATGCAGGCGGCCGGGATCGCCGATCCCCGCGACGACGCCCTGGCCTACATGGCCCGGGTCAGCTATCCCGGTGCCTACGACCCGAGGCTCCCGTCCTCGGGCTCCTGCCCGCCGACTTCGCGCTGCTCGAGACCTACTACGACCGGGGAGCCGAGGTGATGGCCCGCCTGGCCGGGATCTCGGCGCGGTGCGCATGGAGGCGCCCGTGGATGGCCTGGGACGGTCAGATGTTCCCCGACTACTACGAATTCCGCCGGAGAACCGGGCCGTGCGGGGACGGGGCGTCCAGGCGGTGACGCCCGACGGTGGAGCCGGCAACGGCGGCGAGCTGGTGCGCCAGCTGATGGCGTTCGCCGCGCGGCCGGGGCACCGACGTCCGGCTGGGCAACCGGGTGGTCGACCTGTACCCTGGAGGACGGCGCAGTGACCGGGGTGGTGGTCGATGACGGCTCGGCCTGCCGGACCATCCGGGCCCACGGGCGGCGTGGTGTTCGGCTCCGGCGGCTTCGCCCACAGTCCCGGAGCTCCGGGAGCGGTTCCTCCGGGGCCCGATCGCCGGGGGATCGGGAGCCCCGTCGAACACCGGCGACCTGGTCGGCATCGGGACCCGGGCCGGCGCGGTCTTCGGGGGCATGCACAACGGCTGGTGGAACCAACAGGTGCTCGAAGCGGTCGACGACTACGCCACACTCGGTGCTGCGACGTCTGGTCGGTGCCCGGCGACGGCATGCTGATGGTCAACCGGTTCGGGGTCCGGGCCGTCGGCGAGAAGCGGGAGTACGAGTCGCGGGGCCGGGTGCACCACATGTTCGCCGATGACGAGTACGTCAACCGGGTCATGTTCATGGTCTACGACGCGCCGGACCGCCGAGCGCTACGGCGGCCGCTACCCGATCCCGCCGGTCGGCAGCAGTGGCCGACCACGTGGTCACCGGCACCGGGGTGGCCGGACTGGCCGAGGCCCTGGGTGACCGACTGGCGCAGGTCGAAGTCGTCCATGCCCGCCGGCATCGCCCCGGTGGCGCTGGATCGCCCACGTTCGCCGACACCCTCGCCGATCACCATCGCCAGGTTCAACGACATGGCCGAGCACGGGCACGACGACGAGTTCGGCCGCGGGACCGAAGGCCGTCGAGTTCGCCTTCCACGGTCCGCCGGCCGCCGACAACCGGCTGCCCAACCCGCTCATGTACCCCCTCGACGTGGACGGGCCGCTGTCACGCCATCTCCTTGGTCGGGCACCACCTTCGACACCAACAGTGGCCCCCGCATCGGCACCGAGGGTCAGATCCTGGGCACCGCCGGGCCGATCGGCGGCCTCTACGGGGCCGGCAACTGTGTCGACTCGCGTGTTCGGTGAGGGCTACCCGGGGGGAGGCTCGACCATCGGCCCGGGCATGGTGTTCGGGTTCCTGGCCGGGGCCCACGCCGTCGCCGGTCGCCCCGGGTCGGGTCGGGGCGATGAAGCTCGCCTATCTGGACTTCCCGTCCACCGCGTCGGCGGCACCGGCCGTCGTCCTCCATCGCGAAGGCCCGCCGTCGATCGACCGGCCCACCGCGGTGGCGCAGGCCAGCGGCGCGGTGGGCCGGGTGGTGGCCCCGTTCGGCGACTACGCCTTCTACCCCAGCGGGATGGAGGTCGGCGGGATCTGCTGGTACCGGGTGCTGCCGGGCTACGCCGGCACCGATCCGATCTCGCTGGCCAAGGCGGTGGTCCAGGTCTGCGACCTCGCTCGACGACCTCAGCCTCGACCGACCGGTGCTGGTCGGCTGGGGCCAGGGCGGCGTGGTCGCCCTGGGGGCGGCACTGCTGCGGCCGGGGCAGGTTGGGTCGGTGGTCGTGTGTCGACGCGATGGCCGCCCACCTCGAGCTCCTTCCACCCTCGGCGCTGGCTGCCAACGGCGGGCCACCGGTGCTGTTGGCCGCCACCGACGGCGCCGGGGCGCAGACCGCCTCCGATCAGCAGGAGCGGCTCGCCCGCCATGGCATCGCCGCCTCCATCTGGCACTGGACCGGCGACGACCGGGGTGAGGAGCGGGACAAGGCGGTGGCGGAACGCATCGGGCAATGGCTCACCGATGTCTAGGGTCGAAAAGAAGGTAGCGATGTCCACCGCGCCGGTGGTAGATCTCGACCGGCACCTCGAGGTGCCCGACCGGTGGCGGCTGGGGACGGCCTTCGTGCCCAAGGGGCGCTACATCGACCGCGACTTCCTCGACCTCGAGCTCGAGCGGCTCTTCCCGCGCGACCTGGCTGAACGCCTGCCGGCTCGACGAGGTGGAGCGGGTCGGGCAGTACGTCAACTTCGAGATCGGCGACCAGTCGATCGTGGTGGTCCGCACCGAGCACGGGCTGAAGGCCTACTTCAACGCCTGCCGGCACCGGGGAACCCGGCTGGTGCCGGGCAGGGCCGGATCGGCGAGTTCCGCTGCCCGTTCCACGCCTGGCGCTGGAACCTCGACGGGTCGCTCAAGTTCCAGGCCGACGCGGAGAACTTCGATCCCCGCCCGGCCGACGAGCTCTGCCTGCCCGAGTGCCGGGTCGACACCTGGGGCGGCTGGGTCTTCATCAACATGGATGGCCGACGCCGAGCCACTGGTGGACTTCCTCGCACCCGGTGCCCGAGCGGTTGGACGGCTTCAAGCTCGAGGACATGCGGATCGCCTGGTACAAGTCGGTCATCCTCCCGGCCAACTGGAAGACCTCTCTCGACGCCTTCATCGAGAGCTGGCACGTACCCGGCACCCACCCGCAGCTGCCTCCGTCCCGACAAGCACACGACCCCGCCGACCATCGCCGAGTGCCAGGCGTACGGCGAAGACGTTCAACGAGCTGTTCCGCTACCACTCCCGCCACGCCGACCTCTTCCGCTACGGGCCCGACGGCGACTCGGCCAAGCTCCGGCCCGCCTACGGTGTCAATCCGGACGCGGTCTACCGAAACGTCGAGTACAACCTCCGTGAGCTCGCGCGCTCTCTACCTGAAGACCGACCTGGGCGGCGGCCGCCGAGCTGATCGAGACCGAAGGAGCCGACGGGCCCGGAGGGCAATGCCATCTACCAGCAGCTGCGCAAGAAGCACGCCCGGGCCGCCGGCATCGACTACCCCGACCTCACCGAGGCGCAGCTGAAGTACGGCATGTACGACTGGCATGTGTTCCCGAACACGGTCTTCCTGGTCGACATGGGCCTGCGCCCTCACCTACCGGGCCCGGCCCAACGGCAACGACCCCGACAGCTGCATCTTCGACGTGCAGGGGCTCGAGCTCCCGCCGACCGGGGGCTTCCCGACCGCCTCGCCCCAGTTCTTCGAAGACTGGCGGGACGGGAGACATGGGCGAGATCCTCGAGCCAGGACTTCTCGAACATGTCGGAGGTGACGGCCGGCATCCACTCCCGGGGCTACGACGGGCACCACCTGAACACCGCGCAGGAGATGACGATCTGGAACTACCACCGGGCCATCGACGGGTACCTGTTCGCCTAGCTGTCGGCCCCCAGGTCCGGCGGTTTCTGGAGCCCGGGTCCGCAAGTTCGGCATCCTGAAAGCGTTACTTTCAGGATGCCTACGGCTTGGTGATAGGCAGTACCGGGTAGGTGGTACGCAGCCATGGGGGAGGATCCGTGCGCAGGCAGAGTCGCAGTGAGGGGCGGGGACATCGCACCGGCACAGGGGTGGTGTTGGTGGTTGCTCTGATCGCCACCGCCTGCGGGGCCAGGGTGGCCCCGTTCCTCGGGACCAACTCGGTGGCCCAGGGTGGCTCCTCCACCCAGGGCGGTGCGACCTCCGGCGGGGCCACCACCACCACCAGGGCGGGCGGCCTGGTCGGCGGCACCCCCGGCGGGACGTCGGGGGGATCCGCCGGGACCGGCGGATCCAGTGGCGGTTCGAACGGGGGTAGCACGTCGGCGGCGGTACCGGCCTCACCCACCTCGTCCGGCTTCAACTTCTCGGCTCAAGCCGAAGCCGGGGCGTGTCAGGGCTCGACGGGCAACACCTCGTCGGACACCGGGGTCAGCCCGACCCAGCTGACGTTCGGCAACGTGAGCGGATTGACCGGGCCGCTCACCGGCAGCTTCAGCCAGGGGCCCGAGGGGGTGGAGGCGCTCTTCGCGGCGGTCAACGCCGCCGGGGGGATCTGCGGCCGAAAGCTGTCCCTCGACGCCGAGGACGATACCCAGAACTCCGCCACCAACGCCTCGGACGTGGCCGATCTGATTCCCAAGGTGTTGGCCTTCGTGGGTTCGACCTCGGACGGCGACAATGGCGGGGTGCCGGCGATGACTCAGGCCAACGTGCCCGACGTCGGGTTCGCCATCAACTGCAACCGGAGCGAGTCCCCCAACTACTGGTCGCCGGCCGCCGGGAGTTGCGATCAGCCCAACGGTCCCAGCGGTCCCTACTTCATCTCCAACGCGGTTTTCAACCTGGCCAAGCAAAATGGGTACTTCCCGACCAAACTGGCATTCCTCGCCTACTCCATCGCCATCAGCGCCCAGGCGGCCGAACAGTTCGAATACATCTACAAGGCCATGGGCGGGACGGTGTGCTATTCCGACTTCGCGGTGTCCCCGGCCACGGCGTCGCTGGAGAGCGACGTGGCTGCCATGCAGCAGGCCGGTTGCAACGGCTCCTTCGACACCATGGACGTGACCGGCAACGCCAAGCTGCTCCAGGCCATGCAGCAGCAGTCGTACCACCCGCCCTACGTGGCCGCCACCTTCGACGCCTACACCCCGGTGATGATCTCCCAGGCCGGTCAGAGCGCGGCCCAGGGCCTCATCGTCGGGCTGCCGTTCGTGCCCCTGGCCGAGTCCCAGTCGATGGACCAGCTCTACCAGCAACAGCTGGCCACCTACGAGCCCGGCGACCAGCCCAGCGGGTTCGGTTTCCTGGCCTGGCAGGCGGCCCAGATGCTGATCTACGCCCTTCTCCAGAGCGGGCGCAACCCGACCCGGGCCACCATCGTGAAGGCCTTCAATTCCCTCCAGAACTGGACCGGGGGCGGCGCCCTCGGGGGCTACACCCCCAGTAGCCACGGCGTCTACCTCTGCGATGTGGACGTCAGCATCCAGGGGTCGTCGTTCGTGCGCAAAGCGCCGAGTTCCGGGCTCTTCTGCGGCGGGCAGGCGGTGCAAGCCAGCTCGTGAGCCAGTACTGGCCGTTCCTCGTCATCGGTCTGTTCACCGGGAGCATCTATGGGCTGGCCGCCATGGGTGTGGTCCTGACCTACAAGACGGTCGGGGTCTTCAACTTCGCCTACGGCGCCGTCGCCATGTTCTGCGCCTTCACCTACTGGCAGCTGCACGACTCGTGGGGGCTGACTGCCTGGGTTGCCATGCCCATCCTGTTTTTGGTGGTGGCCCCGCTGCTCGGCATCCTCCTCGAAGCCCTCTACCGCCCGCTGGCCGGGCTGTCGGCCGAGGTCCTGATCGTGGTCAGCATCGGGGTGCTCGCCGCCCTCTCCGCGCTGGTGCCGATCATGTACGGGAAGCAGGACCGTACCCTCCAGGCCATCTTCCCGACCTCGACCTTCGCGCTCGGGAGCCCATTTCCATGTGGGCTACGACCAGCTCGGCACCTTGCTGGTCTCGCTGGCGGTGGCGGCGGGGCTGTGGGCGCTGTTGCGCCACACCCGGTTCGGCACCTCCACCCGGGCGGCGGTGGACAATCCGGACCTGGCCGACATGGTTGGTGTCCACGGTGACAACGTCCGGCGAGCCGCCTGGATCCTCTCGACCATGTTCGCCGCCCTGGTCGGCATCCTCATCAGCCCGACCCAGGGCCTCGACGTGAACCAACTGGTGCTGGTGGTCATCTATGCGTTTGCCCCCGCCGTCTTCGGGCGATTGGTCAGCCTGCCGATGGCCTACATCGGCGCCCTGGTGCTGGGGGTGGTGGTCAGCCTGCTGTCCAAATGGGCCAACTCGGGCACGGTGGCCAACCTCGAAGCCGCCTTGCCCTACCTGGCGCTGTTCGCCCTCCTCATCATCATGGGTGGCCGATTGAAAGAGGCCGGTGCTTCGTCTCGGCGCTTGGCGGTGGCAACCCGCAACTCGGCGGGGATGGGCGCCGGGGTCCAAACCCGGCACTGGATCGTCAGAGTGCTGGGTTGGCGGCTGCGGCTGGATCGCAAGCTGAGCGTCGGGCTCCTCGGTTTCGCCCTCGCCCTGTTGGTTCCGCTGGCGGTGCCGGGTCCCCGGCTCATCGACGTCACCTACGCGGTGGTCTACGCCCTGATCGCTCTCACTCTGGTGGTGCTCACCGGTTGGGCCGGACAGATCTCCCTGGCTCAGTTTTCCTTTGTCGGGGTCGGGGCCTTCGTGGCCGGCCACCTTTCGGGGCCTCATGGCCAGCACTTCCTGGTGGCCGCCCTGGTGGCCATGGCCATCGCCGTTCCCCTCGGGATCCTGGTCGGGCTGCCATCGTTGCGGCTTTCCGGTCTGTACCTGGCCCTGGCCACCCTGGCCTTCGCGCTGATCATGGACAACGTGGTCTTCAACCGGAGCGACGTGAGCGGGGGCCTGACCGGTATCACCGTGCCCCGACCCCAGATCTTCGGGTTGTCCTTCAGCGGGCGGGCCAGCTTCTACGAGCTGGTCATGGTGGTGTTCGGGGTGGTGGCGGTCGCCACCTATGCCATACGGCTGGGCCCGATCGGTCGCCGGCTGCAGATCCTGCGCGATTCACCGTTGGCCGCCTCCACCCTCGGGGTCAACCTGACGGTGACCAAGCTGGTGGTCTTCGCCGTCTGCGGGATGGTGGCGGCGCTGGGCGGTGCCTTCTACGGCGCGCTCCAGCAGGCCATCACCCCCCTCGACTTTCTCTGGTCGACGTCGTTGACCCTGCTCCTCCTGGTGGTGCTGGGCGGTCGGTCGGTGATCAGCGGCGCGGTGATCGCCGGGGCCGTCTTCGGGGTGGAGAAGATGATCAGCAATCCCACCATCAACCAATACCTCCCGTTGGCCATTGCCCTCGGAGTGATCGCCCTGGCCCAGGAGCCGGAGGGGACCGTGGCCCTGGCCCGCCGCGAGACCCTTCGGGTCCTGTCCGTGCTTCGTCCGCTGCCCCGGCGTAGTCCCCGAAGAGGGAGCGAGATCCCGCCGCCCTCCGGCGCCGAAGTCGCGGTGGCCGGCGGACCAGCCATGGGGAGCCGTCGTGGTCTTTGAGCCCGGTTCAGGACAGACGGTGCTGCTGGCCGGCGACATCACCGTGCGCTTCGGGGGCCTCATCGCCCTCGAGGAGGTTTCGCTCGAAGTGTCGACCGGGTGTATCGCCGGGCTCATCGGACCCAACGGGGCCGGCAAGACGACCATGTTCAACGTGCTGACCGGGCTGCAGGAGCCCACCGGAGGGCGCGTCGACTATCTCGGCCAAAATATCTCCCGATGGCCACCGCATCGCCGGGGCCGGGCCGGCATGGCCCGGACCTTCCAACGGCTGGCTCTGTTCAGCCGGCTCACCGTCCACGACAACCTGGTGGCCAGTTGGGAGTCGTCCCACCGCGGCGGGGTGCTGGGCCGGGGACGGGCCGAACGGGTCGCCCGGGTGGCGGAGGTGATGGAGCTGCTCGACCTGTGGCCGGTGGCCGACCGGCAAGCCGGAGAGCTCTCGACCGGAAAGGGACGAATGGTCGAGCTCGGCCGCGCCCTGTGCACCGATCCCCGGGTCCTGCTGCTCGACGAGCCGGGCTCCGGGCTCGACGCCAACGAGACGGCCGTGTTCTCGGCGGTGCTCCGGGCCATCGTGTCGGGGGGGAGCGATCCGCGCCACCAGGCGACACCGCCGGCCATCCTGCTGGTCGAGCACGACATGGCCCTGGTGATGGACGTGTGCTCCTCGATCACCGTCCTCGACTTCGGCAAGGTCATCGCCCGGGGCACGCCGGACCAGGTGCGCGCCGACCCCACCGTGCGGGCCGCCTACCTCGGAGACGCCAGTGGCTTCTGAACCCGCCCTCGAACTCCGCGGGGTCTCGGTCTCCTACGGCGGGCTGCAGGCGCTGCGCGACGTGTCGATGGTGGTACCGGTCGGTGCCGCGGTGGCCCTCCTGGGAGCCAACGGAGCCGGGAAGAGCACAGCCCTCCGGACCATCTCCGGGGTGATCCGGGCCGAACGGGGCCGGATCCTGGCCGGGGGTCAGCGCATCGAGCGCCGGCACGCCTACCGGATCGCCCGCATGGGGGTGGTGCACGTCCCCGAGGGTCGGGGCATCTTCCCGAGCCTCACCGTGCGGGAGAACCTGCTGATGGCCAGCTCCGCCCTGAGCGGCGCCATCGACCCGGTGGAGGAGGGCACCGCCCTCTTCCCGGTGCTCGGCAACCGGCTCAGCCAGGTGTCGGGGAGCCTGTCCGGCGGCGAGCAGCAGATGCTCGCCCTGGCCCGGGCGCTGATGGCCAGACCCAAGCTGCTGATGGTCGACGAGATCAGCATGGGGCTGGCCCCCCTCATCGTCGGGCAGCTGTTCGACACCCTGCGGGAGCGGGTGGCCGCCGGGATCAGCCTGCTGATCGTCGAGCAGTACGTGGAGGCGGCCCTGGGTATGGCCGACTATGGCTACGTGATGGATAAAGGTGTAATCGTGGACGTGGGGGAGCCGGCCGACCTTCGGAGGCGAGGGCTGATCAGCGCCTACCTCGGGGGTGCGGCGTGAAGCCCGGCTCCCGACGGAGGATGGCGGCTCGGTTGGGCGTGGTCGCCGGGCTCGGGGTGGCGATCATCGCCGGCCCGGCGACGGTGGCCGCGGCGGCAGGGTCGGGGAACACCCTGGTCGGGTACTCTGCCAACACCCAGGCGGTGGGTGCCCAGTTCGCCTTCAACGTGCCTGGGATCGTGCCGCTCCCCAATCAGAATCTGATCGAAGAGGACGCCCCCTTCGCGCGGGTGACCGTGGCCGGCGGACCGGTGGTGGACTCCTTGAGCGCCCCGTACTATCCCGGCGACATCGCCGCCAACCTCGGGAGCCTGCTGGCCACCTTCGGGTATCCCGGGGTCCTGCCCAACGAAACCTTCCTGGCCCAATCCAAATTCCCGATCTCGCCCGGCTTTCCGGCCAAATCCAGCTTCGGGGGTACTCCCTCATCCGGATCGCCGCTGGCACTGAGCGTCTTCGCTGCGACCTCCGATGCCGGCGTCGGCGGGGGTGACGCCAGCTCGGCTCTCACCGACCTTTCCCTCGACTCGCTGGGGAGCACGACGTCGCTCCCGGTCATCGGCGGCATCATCTCCAACGCCTCGAGCCTGCTCGACGTGGGCAACATCAGCGCCTCCAATACGGTGAGCGTTGACTCCTCGCAGGTAAAGGCCAGCTCCAGCAGCACGATGAAGGCACTGGACATCGCCGGCCTGGTCGACATCAGCGGCTTGACCAGTAGCGCCGCCTGCGCCTCGGACGGGACCACCGCCACCCCCACCGCCAGTTTGACCCTGGGCCAGGTGACGGTTGAGGGGGTCAAGGCGTTCATCGACAGCAGCGGCGTTCATATCGCCGGCACCAGTACCGGGGCACTCGGGGTGGCCCCGGCGACATTGCAGAAGACACTCGACGCCACCCTGGCGGCCGACGGGATCTCCATCCGGGTGCTCGACCCGGTGCTGACCACCAACGGCGCGGCCGGGACGGCCAACGCCGGCGGCCTGGTGGTCTCGCTGTCCCACCAGTTCGACGTGCCCTACATCCCCGGTGAGCCCACCATCCCGCTGCCGGTGCTCGGGAACCAGGGGCTCCCGGCCGGCTTGTACACCATGACCACGTCGATCACCTTCGGGATGGCCCAGGTGGACGTGGGTGCCACCGGGATCCAGCCCGTCAGCGGGACCGGCCCGACGAACTCAGGCGGAAGCGCCCCCAGCGGGGGTCTGCCGACAGCACCCAACGACTACGGGTCGGGACTCACCACCTTCGGGGGCACGCCGGGGACCGTCGAGAACCTGGCCACCACCGGGCCGGGAAGTGCCGCCGGCAACCGTCCGACCCCGACGCCGACGTCGGCGACCGCCTTTCCCATCCGGGGCATCCCCGCCCCGCTCGGGTGGCTCATCACTGCGCTGTTGGCCTGCGTGCTGCTCGCCTATCCGTTGTTGCTGCTGGCGAGGTGGCAGTTCCTGGCTGGAAGGAGACCATAATGCTGGAGATGGAACGGCCAGTGAGGGACAGTATCGGTTTGGCTCCCGATCAGGACCTCGCACCGCCGGCAACCGACAACGGCCAGTCGCCGGCTCCCAGCCGCGGCGATCGCCTCCGGCGCCTGCTGCCCCGGGGCCTCGGAGGCGGCGGGGGAGCCAAGCCGGTCCGGGCCGACGGTGAGGGCAGCGGGAGCTACGACCTGCGCAATGCCTGGCAGGTGGTGGCCGGATCGATCCTGATCCCATTAGGGGTGGTGTTCATCCTGCTGGGTTGGTACGGCTCGGCCCATGCCCGGGTCGTGCAGCAGCAGATCCCCTACATGGTGAGCGGCGCCTTCATCGGGCTCGGTTGCATGGTCGTCGGGGGACTCCTCTATTGGGGCCATTGGCTCTACCGCCTCTATGACCAAAAGGAGCTGCACCACGAGGAGGAGCTCAAGGTGCTCCACGACCTGGTGAACACCTTGACCTCTCAGGGGGTGGGCGGCGGCGCCCACTCCGCCACACCCTCGGATTCGCCGGCCGACGGGTCGTCCGGCAGCTTCCTGGCCACCGCCACCGGAACCGTTTACCACCGGACCGGTTGTGCGGTCATCGCCCATCACCCCGAGGACGTGCGGGTCGTGGGAGCCGCCAATCTCGGCGGGCTGCAGCCGTGCCAGATCTGCCTACCCCGGTCGTAGCGTTGGCGGTCACCGCCGAGCGATGACCGCGGGGTCAGGGGACCCCTGACTCCGGCCAGCTTGGCGGCGGGGGTGGTGGGAGTGGCGGGGGAGGCGGAGCGGGCAGCGGGGCACTCGGTGGCCCCCAGATGCTGGGATCCGGCGCGACGTAGGGTGGCGGCCCCGCCCAAGGGGATGACCACTGCGGAGCCGGCCACGCGGCGGCCGCGGCGTGGGGAGCGGGATCGATCCGGCCCCGGAACCTCCGCCGAAAGGCCAGGAACCCGATGATGGCAACCCCGGAGGACACCACGAGGACCGGAAAGGTAGCCCAGGCTCGGTCGTCCGCCGCGCTCTGACACTCGTCGACGAAGGAGGTCCACTGGTTCCTCCCCGCCGAGTCGGTGGCCGCCGGCTCGGGACCGGCCCCGATGGTGACCGGATCGAAGATGGCGATGATCGCAGGCTCGGAGCCCTGGCCGGGGCCACACGTACCACCGGCGGCGGGGGCCGGGAGCCCGATCAGCAGCCCGGTGACGGCGAGGGCAGCGCCGAGCACTCCCAGGAAGACGACGGCAAGCGTGATGACGGTACCAACCGGGGAACGCTTCACGAGCCATGACCTTTCACGGACGCCGATGGTAGCCGGAGGTCCCGGTCGTGCTGATGTCACCCCGGGGATGGGTGCCAGCTACGTCGAGCGGATCTTCTCGGCCAGAGCGCCAAAGATCGGACTGATCTTCCAGACGGCAAGCGCCCCGACTCCGATGCCGAGTATGATGGCGACGAGACCGTCGACGTCGAAGCTGTACACGAAGCAGGGCTTGCCGTCCTTGACCACGAATGCGCCCAGCGGCACGGTCACGTCGACCAGCCGTCCCATACGGAGGGTGAGGACGGCCGGCACCATCTCACCCTCCGCCACCTGGACGCTGGAGCCGAGCGCGACGAGATCTGTCCGTCGCCCGGATACCCGGTTCGATTTCGGATCACCCACTGGTGCGGTCATCGGACCCCCCTTGATCTCCCGGCGAACTTCTACGCTTTGGGATCAGTCTGACACCATGAAAGCCGGCGGGTCATCGCCGGCGGGGCGCACGCACCTTGGGGTCGAAAATCCAATTGTCGTAGTATCTGGCCCATGCCCAAGCCGACGGCCTCGCGCTACGATCCTGAGGCTGTCCGGGCCAAGTATCTCGCCGAGCGCGACAAGCGGCTGGTCCCTCACCGGGCCGATATCCGGGACCTACAGGCCGACGAGCACTTCTCCCCGTACCGGGACGACCCGTTCACGCCGTTCATTCCGCGCGACCCGATCGCCGACGACGTCGATGTGGTGATCGTGGGCGGGGGGATCGCCGGGGTCCTCGCCGGCGCCCGCCTCCGCCAGGCCGGCGTCGAGCGGATTCGCATCATCGACCAGGCCGGAGGCATCGGGGGCACGTGGTACTGGAACCGCTACCCCGGCGTGATGTGCGATGTGGAGTCCTACATGTACATGCCGATGCTCGAGGAGCTCGACTACATCCCCACCCGGCGCTACGCCTTCGGCGAGGAGATCCGAGGCCACCTCGAGGCCATCGCAGATCGGTTCGACCTGGTAGGCGACGCCCTGTTCCACGCCGGCGTGACCCGGGCCGAATGGCAGGAGGATGCCGCTCGTTGGTTGGTTCGCACTGATCGCGGTGATGAGGTCAGCTGCCGTTGGTATGTCTTGGCGGTGGGGATTCTCAATCTCATGAAACTGCCCACCATCCCGGGCATGGAGGACTTCGCCGGGCGCTCGTTCCACACGGCCCGGTGGGACTACGAGTACACCGGCGGGGGCACGGACCAGCCGCTCACCGGCCTGGCCGACAAAGTTGTCGGCCTCATCGGCACTGGGGCGAGTGGCATCCAGTGCGTGCCACCGCTGGTCGAATCGGCGAAGCACCTCTACGTGTTCCAGCGCACGCCGTCGGCCGTCGGCGAACGGGGCAACCGGCCCACCGATCCCGGGTTCGGCCACGGATTCGAGCCGGGCTGGCAGCGGGCCCGCATGGACAACTTCCAAGGGATCATGATGGGCCGACCCACCGAGGTCGACCAGGTAGATGACGGATGGACGCACCACTACGCCGCCGTCCATCACCCCCCGCGAGCTGAGGGCATGACATTGGCCGACTTTCTCCGAGGCGGTGAGGAGCTCGACTACGAGATCATGGAAACTCACCGGCGCCGGGTCGAGGAGCTGGTGGCCGACCCGGCGAAGGCCGAGATCCTGAAGCCGTACTACCGGTACCTGTGCAAGCGTCCGTGCTTCCACGACGAGTACCTCCCCGCCTTCAACAGTCCCAACGTCACACTGATCGACTGCCCGGCCGGGTTCGATCGGATTACCGAGCAGGGCCCGATTGTCGGTGGGCACCAGTACGAGGTCGACTGCATCATCTACGGCACCGGCTTCGAGGCCGAGCTCACCCCGCTCTTCCGTCGCGCCGGCCACGAGATCGTCGGTCGCGGCGGAGTCACCCTGGCCGAGAAGTGGGCTGATGGTGCCGCCAGCCTGTTCGGGATGATGAGCCGTGGGTTCCCCAATATGTTCGTGATGCCGGCGCCAGGCCAGCAAGCAGTGGTGACCGTCAACTACACGCAGCTGGCCGTGCTCGGAGCTGAGTTCATCGGCCGCGCGGTGGCGCTCCTCGAGCAGCGGGGTGTCGAGGTGTTCGACGTGAGCGCCCCGGCCGAGGAGGCGTGGACGCAAGCGATCCTCGATTCCTACGTCGATGGCAGTGCGGTGATGTCTGCCTGCACGCCGTCGCGTATCAACAACGAGGGCCATCCGGAGGAGAGGAACCCCCGGAACGGGAACTACGGCCGCGGGTTCGGCGACTGGTTCGGCTACCGCGAGCGGCTGGAGCAGTGGCTCGAGGCCGGCAGCCTGGAGGGCTTGGAGCTCCAGGTCCGGTCGGCGACATCGTGACCGGTCGGCAGCGGGTCGCCGTCGTGACCGGCGGCGGGGGCGGGATCGGAGCCGGCATCGCCGAAGAGCTCGGCCGCGGCGGCTGGTTCGTCGTCACCGTCGACCCTCTGGTGACCCTCGACGGTACCGAGCAGCTTCCGGAGCCCGAGGAGACCACGGCCGGTCGCATCGTGGCGGCGGGTGGTTCGGCCCGGGCCTCATCGGTGTCGGTGACCGACGGCGCGGCCATCCGCGGCCTGTTCCAGGAGCTGGTCGACGAGCACGGCGGGCTCGACGCCGTCGTCAATGTCGCCGGGATCACCCGGCAGAGCTATTTCGGGCGGGGGACCGAGGAGGACTGGCGGGCGCTGCTGGCCGTGCACCTCGGGGGCTACCTCAACCTGCTCGACGCCGCATTGCCGCACATGGCCGCCGCCGGGTACGGCCGCATCGTCGGCGTCACCTCCGGCTCGGGGTGGCGGGCGGCCGATGCCGGTGCCTATAGCTGCGCCAAGCGGGCCATCGCCGCCCTGACCTGGCAGCTGGGCCGGCAGACGCCACCGGGGGTGACCGTCAACGCCATGTCGCCCATCGCCGCCACCCGGATGATCGCCTCGGCTCTCGAACGCGCCCGGAAGGCGGGCCAGTCGGGCGGTGGCGGCATCTCCTTCCTCTCGGTGGCCGGCCCCGAAGACCTGGGGCCGTTCGGCGCCTACCTGGTCGGCGAGGAATTCGGGTGGTGCAGCGGCCGGATCCTCTTCGCCGGTGGACCGGAAGTGGCCATCATCGACGAACCCCGTCTCCTCGAAGTGGTGCGCACCGACCATGTGACCTCCCTCGCCCGGGTGCTCGACGAAGTCATCCCCGCTGCCTTGGCCAAAGCCGAGGCCCAGCAGGCAAGCGCCGGGGGCAGCAATCCCCGGTTCGGGTCGATCTTCGACGAGCCGGGCCCGGCCGATGTCGCACCCGGGGAGGCGAGGTCCTGTGTCATCGTTTCCGACCGCCCACATTTGGCCGCGGCGGTAACTGCCGCGCTCGAGGCCCGGTCCATCCATTGCCATCCGGCTGAGCTGGCTCACGGTTTCCGGGAGGCGGCCGCCGCGCTCAATTCGGTCGTCGACGCCACCGGTCCGATTGACGCGGTGGTCGTCGCGCTTGCCGGTGATGGGCCGACGGCCCCCCCGACGGAGGGTTGGGAGCGGGTGCTCGCCGAGCACCGCGGGATCGTCGAGCGCATCCATACCGATGGCGCATGGGCCCGGGCGGCCGCCGACTACGCGGCCGGCGCCAACCGTTCGGTCCAGCTGGTGACCCTCACCGACGCGGTCACCACCGGAGGTCGCAGTCGAGCTCAGGCCTCGGCCCAGCATGCGCGGGCTGCCGCCGGTGCCACCGACGGGCGGGTCACCGCCTTCGCCGCCGGCATCGAGGCTCCGGAGGAGGTCGCCGCCCGACCGGCGGCTGAGCTGGTGGGCCATCTGCTCAGCCACCCCGAGGCGACGGCGCTGGCGGGAGCCGAGTTGGTCGTCGGCGACGGCTGGCTCGGGCTTCGCAGTCACCCCCGAGCCATCGGCAGCATCTCCTTCGGTGGGCCCGCCCTCCCCGATTGGCTCGACGGGACGCTCCGCGAGATCGTCGGTGTCGCCGGCCTTCCCCCGAGCGGGGAGGCCTGATGAACGATCGGCCCACCCGGGTTGTGGATGCTCACGTGCACCTCTGGGACCCGGCCCGAACCGACTGGTATCCGTACTTGTCCCACCCTCAGGCGCCTGAGTCGGCTGATGCGTCTCGGATGTTCCGCCCCTTCGATGTCGACACCTATCGGGCCGAGACGGCCGGATGGAATGTGGAGAAGTTCATCAATGTCGCCGCCGCCACCGGTCGTCACTCGATCGAGGAGACCATCGAGCTGGACGGCGCGGCACCAGCCCGGGGCGGTCCCGACGCCATCATCGGCGGTATCCCTCCGACCGACACGGTGGCCGAGGCCGCCGAGCTCCTCGATCGGCAGATGACCGCCTCCCGCTTCCGCGGCGTCCGCCCCATGGGCCGGTACGAGGGCCCGCTTCCCGACACCGGCGTGCTCGATGCGCTGCAGGAGCGGAACCTGTTGTTCGAGCTGATGTCCCATCCCGATCAGCTGCAGCTGGCAGCAAAGCAGCTCGCCGGCTTCGATGATCTCGTCGTTGTGGTCGAGCACACCGGATGGCCACGGTCGAGTTCCGACGAGGAGCGCGCCCTCTGGCGACAGGGCATCGACGCGCTTTCCGGCCTCGGCGACAACGTCGTGTGCAAGCTTTCGGGCCTGGCGATGCCGCTGGAGTCCATCAGTGTCGATGCCTTCGCTCCGTGGCTCGAGTACGCCATCGAGGCATTCGGCGTGGACCGCTGCATGTTCGCCAGCAACTTCCCGGTCGATTCGATGTACGGCTCTTTCGATGAGCTCTACTCGGTGTTCAGCGCCTTCACCGCCGGTCTCGACAGTGAATCCCGCTCGAAGCTCTTTGCCGGGAACGCCGAGAGCCTTTATCGCTGCTAGCTGGGCCTGGCCTCCCGGGCTGGGATGACCGGACCGTCAGCTTGTGCTCGCAGGCGGGGAACGGTGATACAAATGGCGCCATGTTGAAAGCCGGTCTCCGTCTGGGCTGTCCCGACTGCACTATCGAAGTCGTGGTGGTCAAGGCGCCCACCACCGACGTGAAGCTCACCTGTAGTGGAAGCGCCCTGGTGGATATGGACTCGCCCCGGAGCCTGGGCGGACATCCCACCACCGAGGGAGACGGTGCTCTTCTCGGGAAGCGCTATGTCGACGAGGAGGCCGACCTCGAGGTGCTCTGCACCAAGGCGGGTCCGGGGGCATTGGCGTGTGACGGCCGGGCACTGACCATCAGGGGCGCCAAGCCACTTCCATCGTCGGACTGAAGTTGTCGGTGTGGATCTGAACCTGCTGTTGGAGATGGCCGTCACCGGCTACGGGGACCGGACAGCAGTCACCGCCGGGGGCGACTCCCTCAGCTACACCGATCTTGGCACCCTGGCTGCCGCAAGGGCCGAACTCATCCGTCGCCTGGACGCCGATGCGGTCATTTACATCGGACCGAGCCATCCTGCCTTTCCCGTTGCTCTGTTCGCAGCCGGCGCCGCCGGAGTGCCGTTCATCCCCCTCAATTACCGGCTGGGACGCGAGCAGCTCCAGCAGCTGATGGCCGCTCACCCCCAGGCCCTGGTGGTGAGCGACGAACCCTGGGTCGCTGATCGTGCCCCCGAGCAGTCGAGGTCGATCACCACCTTTCTCGGGTCCCTGCACCCGGCAGCTTCCGAGGGAGACCCGCCGACGCCCGGTGAAGCCGACGATGTGGCGGTGGTGCTGTACACCAGCGGGACGTCGGGAACGCCCAAGGCCGCCCTCCTACGCCACCGGAACCTGGCTTCCTACGTGTTCACCACCGTGGAGTTCGCCCAGGCGGGCGAAGACGAGGCGGCCCTGGTCACGGTGCCGACCTATCACATCGCCGGGCTGGCCAATCTGCTGTCCAACCTCTATGCCGGTCGTCGCATCGTCTATCTCGAGAACTTCGACCCTGAACTCTGGCTCGAGACCATCCGGACGGAGAGCATCACCCAAGCGATGGTGGTCCCGACCATGATGGCCCGGGTGGTGCGATACCTCGATGGGGCCGACGCCGCGGTGCCCAGCCTTCGCACCCTGGCCTATGGCGGTTCGCGCATGCCCATCCCGGTGCTCGAAGAAGCGCTGGCCCGCTTCCCGGATACCGGATTCGTCAATGCCTACGGCCTCACCGAGACCAGTTCCACCATCGCACTTCTGAACCCCGACGATCACCGGGCCGGGTTGCAGTCCGACCAGCCGGGGGCTCGGGTCCGGTTGGGCTCCGTCGGACGGGTCATCCCCGGGGTCGAGGTGGAGGTCAGGGACGATGCCGGCGCACCGTTGCCCGACCAGTCGCCCGGCCTCATCTTTCTGCGCGGGGAACAGGTCTCGGGGGAGTACGCCGGTGTGTCGGTGCTCGACGCCGAAGGCTGGTTCCCGACCGGGGACAAAGGGTGGGTGGACGACGAAGGGTACTTGTTCATCGAGGGACGGGCCGACGACACCATCATCCGTGGCGGCGAGAACGTCTCCCCGGCGGAGATCGAGGACGTGCTGATGCAACACCCGGCGGTGGAAGACGCCGCGGTGGTCGGGGTGCCCGACGACGAATGGGGCCAGCGCATTGCCGCAGTGGTCTGCATCGACGATGACGGCGGGGACATCGCCGCCGAGGAACTCGCCGAGTGGGTCCGTAAGCACCTTCGGTCGTCCAAAACCCCTGATCTGGTGGTGTTCTGGCCCGAACTGCCCCGCACCCCCACCGGCAAGCTGTTGCGGCGGCAGATCCTGTCCGACCTGTCCGCCACCCTGCCGACCGGGAGCCCAGCAGAGCCCGAGGGCAGGCCGGTATCGTAACCAGGGTGTCCGCCCTCCCTAACGACGACGCCCCGGTCGAGGATGCCATTAGCGAAGCCAGCCTGACCCCCGAGGCTCGGGTCGAGCGGGGTCAGCTGATGGACGCCGCCCTCAAGGTCATGCGGCGGAACGGCTTCCAAGGTGCAAGCGTGCAGGACATCCTCGATCATGCCGGCTTGTCGACCCGTGCCTTCTACCGGCAGTTCCAGTCCAAGGACGATCTGTTATTGGCCATGTTCCGCACCGCCTCGGGACCGGATGTGGCCCAGGTGGCCCGCGAGGTGGGCGAAGCCAAGGCGGCCATTGACGCCGTCCACGTATGGATCGACGAGATCCTTGCCATCGCCTACGACCGGAAGCGGATCCAACGACTGGTCATGTTCAACGTGGTGGCTCGCCAGACCGTCGGCTACAGCGACGAGGAGGCAGCCCTCCGGGACGGATTGATCGCACCGCTCGTGCAGGCGCTCCGTCAGGGCCTGGCGGACGGATCCTTCCCCACCACTGACCCCCTCCCCGATGCCCATGCCATCTTCGACCTGGTGTGGAGTGTCGCCAGTCCGCACGTGCGCCGGCAGCGGCCGATGGACAGACCCGCGGCCAGGTCCCATGTTCTCCGATTCACGCTCCCGGCTCTCGGAGTCACCCAGGCCGGCTAGGAGTGACAAAAAAGGGACAGGCGATCGAGGTCGGTATCTACCTGCCCCAAGTGGCGCTGGGGCGGGACGCCATATTGGACCGGGCGATCACGGCCGATCGGCTCGGGATCCATTCGTTGTGGCTTTACGACCACTTCTACAGCCCCGGACTCCCGGCCAGGGATTCCTTCGAGGGTTGGACACTGGCCAGTTATGTCCTGGCCCGCACCGAGCGGCTGCGGGTGGGCCACCTGGTGCTGTGTGCCAACTTCCGGCACCCGGCACTCTTGGCCAAGATGGCCACCACCCTCGACGTCCTTTCGGAAGGCCGTCTCGAAATCGGGCTCGGCAGCGGTTCCGTGGAGCTCGAACATCAACAGGCCGGGCTCCCCTGGGGGACCGCAGCAGAACGCTGGGAACGGCTGGAGGAGACACTCGAGATCGTCTCGCAGATGCTGACGCAGGAGGTCACCTCGTTCGAGGGCCATCACTTCCAGGTCTTCGACCTTCCCAACCGGCCGGGGCCGGTCCAGCGCCCGCGCCCGCGCATCCACGTGGGTGGTGTCGGGCGGCGTCGCACCCTCCCCCTGGTGGCCCGATATGCCGACGTGTGGAGCATTCCCACCTACGGGCTAGCCGACTGGGAGGCGAGCCAAGTTCTGCTGGACGCCGAGTGCGAACGCATTGGTCGGGACCCGGCGGCCATCCGTCGGTCGCATGAGGCGGTGCTGGTGCTGGTGCCAGACGAATCACTGGTCGATGAGGCGAGGGAACGCGCGCTTCACCGCTACCCGGGCCCGGGTTGGGGAGTTGTCGAGGCCGGCTATGTGGGGACTCCGGCCACGGTCATCGAACGCATGGCCGCGGCGGTCGAGCAGGGAATCTCGACGTTCATCTTCTTCCCCCACGACCGAGGAGAGCGAGAGACCCTCGAACTGCTGGCCGAGGAGGTCGTTCCTGCTTTCACCTGAATAGGTGAAGGGGTACAAGGGACTTCGCGATTCGAGGATTCGCGTCGACCCCCTGCCAGCCGGGCGTGTTTGCCTCACGGGTCATTCCTGATGGTCAGGGTGCACAGACGGCAGCACACCGAGGCGCACAGGACCCGGCGGTCGGGCGATCCGATCCCAGCCGATAGTCGTACATGAATTTTCATGTCAACTGACAGAACTAGGCCTATAGTCACGCTAGCCAGCCAGCCCGCGAGGTCCAGGTGAGCAAAGCCGTACATGGTGAGGTGTCGATGCTCCAGGTTGCCCGGGGACGGTCCTGCATGGGGCAGAAATCGTCAGGCCGGCGATTGGCATCGGTAGGAGGGGCGACAGAGATATGACTTCGAGCTCGGGCCCTGGTCGGGGAGTCCGGCCTGGGCTGGGTTTGGCCAGCCGATCTGATCGCCATCAAATTGGCGAAGGCCGTGCGGGCCTGGATCCGGTTGCTCGGGGCCCGCGCCGTGGCCGACGGGTGTTCATGGGTGTCCTTGTTTCGATGTCGGCTATTTCTCTTCCGGCGCTTCTGGCCGTCGCAGCTCCTGCCTCCCCGGCGTTGGCGGTCTCGTCGCCCTCGTCCTCGCCCTCGACGCCGGCGTGGCAGCAAGCCATAGCGCAGCCTCCCCGCCTTAGCCGGGGCTGCTATCAGGCTTCCTACCCCTCGTTGCAATGGCATTCCACCACTTGCACGGTCGCACCGGAGGTTCCTTTCCAACCTGCAGGCGACTCGACACCGTTACCAACAGACCCGACTGCGACCGTTGGTAACGGTGTCGACTACTCAGCCCTGGTCCCCGGCACGATATCGAGTGCAACAGGATCGTTTGCTGATGTGAGCCCGAGTCCCACCGAAATGGGGCAATTTGACGACTCGGGACCGCAGGTCCCGAACACCTTCACGCTTCAGCTCAACACTCAGTTTTTCTCAAACTCGCCGACGTGCTCAGCAAGTGCCGTTCCAAGCAACTGCCAGGCCTGGCAGCAGTTCATCTACGAAGATGATGCGTCTCACAACGAAGTGTTCATGCAGTATTGGTTGCTTGGCTATAACACCACCTGCCCGTCTGGCTGGAATACGGTTAGTGATTCTTCTCGTGGTGGTAACGACTGCTTCATCAACAGCCCGGCTTCCTCGTATCCAGGCAGTCGCCTCACCGCTGCCGACCTTGCCACGGCACAACTCACGGGAAGCGCTGCTGCAGGTGGCAATGACGAGGTGACTTTGGTCAATGGGGGCGAAGCAACCCTCGTGACCAACGCTGACAGCATGGTCGGCCTTGCGCCAAATTGGAACACTTCCGAGTTCAACGTCTTCGGTGACGCTGGCGGCGGCAAAGCAAACTTTGGTCCGAGCACGACGCTTGAGGCGCAGACGACGTTGTCCGATAGCAGTCTGTCAGCCCCTACATGCATGATGGAGGGGTTCACCGCTGAGACGAATAACCTGAGTTTAACGGCCACTCCAACAATCGGAGCCCAAGGTTTACCGAAGATCGTCTTCGAACAGACCAACGCGAGTCCCACAACCCAAAGTTGTGCCACGGTCGGCGGCCTGCTGACGGCGACCACGGTGTCCACTTCTCTCTCGGGCGGGGGTTCGTCGGGGACGGCTATCTCGGTGCCGACCGCTACGGCCGTAACGGACCAGGCCACCTTGTCCGGCACTAACGCCTCTGAGGCCACGGGCACCATCACGTACAACGTGTACTCGGACTCCAACTGCAGCGACCTGGCGAGCAGCGGAACCGCCGAACCAATCACCACCGCTGGCACTCTGCCGGCTTCGACCGCAGTAACCCTGGGCACCGTCGGCTCCTACTACTGGCAGGCGTCGTACTCGGGCGACACCTACAACAGTTCGTCTACAAGTGCTTGCGGTTCTGAAATTCAGAACGTCACCTCGGCCCCGGCCTTTACCGCTGACAGCCCGCCGGCCACCGGGGTGGTGGGCACGCCCTACACCTACACGTTCACGGCCAGCGGGAGCCCGGCGCCGACCTTCGCGGTCACCAGCGGGACACTGCCGGGAGGCCTGACCCTCAATTCCGCCACCGGGGTCCTCTCGGGGACGCCGACCACCGCCGGCCCGTTCACCTTCATGGTGACAGCCTCCAACGGGACAGCCCCCAACGCGGTCAGCCCCTCGCTCACCATCACCATCAGTTCGGCCCCGGCCTTTACCGCCGACAGCCCGCCCGACCACCGGAGTGGTGGGCACCGCCTACACCTACACCTTCACGGCCAGCGGGAGTCCGGCGCCGACCTTCTCGGTCACCAGTGGGGCGCTGCCGGGAGGCTTGACCCTCAACTCCCGCCCCGGGGTCCTGTCCGGGACGCCGACCACCCGGGTCCGTTCACCTTCACTGTCACCGCCTCCAACGGGACAGCCCCCAACGCGGTCAGCCCCTCGCTCACCATCACCATCAGTTCGGCCCCGGCCTTCACCGCTGACAGCCCGCCCGCCACCGGAGTGGTGGGCACCGCCTACAGCTACACCTTCACGGCCAGCGGGAGTCCGGCGGCGACTTTCACGGTGAACAGCGGGGCACTGCCTGGAGGCTTGAGCCTCAATCCCGCCACCGGGGTCCTGTCGGGGACGCCAACCACCGCGGGTGGATCCACCTTCACTGTCACCGCCTCCAACGGGACACTGCCCAATGCGGTCAGCCCGTCGATCACCATCACCATCGCCTCGGCCCCGGCCTTCACCGCTGACAGCCCGCCGCCCGCCGGGGTGGTGGGCACGCCGTACACCTACACCTTCACGGCCAGCGGATCACCAGCGCCGACCTTCTCCGTGTCCAGCGGGTCGCTGCCTGCCGGCTTGACCCTCAACTCCGCCACCGGCGTCCTGTCGGGGACGCCGACCACCGCCGGCCCGTTCACCTTCAAGGTCACGGCCTCCAACGGGACAGCCCCCAATGCGGTCAGCCCGTCGATCACCATCACCATCACCTCGGCCCCGGCCTTCACGGCTGACAGCCCGCCCGCCACCGGAGTGGTGGGCACCGCCTACAGCTACACCTTCACGGCCAGCGGGAGTCCGGCGGCGACTTTCACGGTGAACAGCGGGGCACTGCCTGGAGGCTTGAGCCTCAATCCCGCCACCGGGGTCCTCTCCGGGACGCCGACCACCGCGGGTCGTTCCACCTTCACCGTCACCGCCTCCAACGGGACACCGCCCAATGCGGTCAGCCCGTCGATCACCATCACCATCACCTCGGCCCCGGCCTTCACCGCTGACAGCCCGCCCGCCACCGGAGTGGTGGGCACGCCGTACACTTACACCTTCACGGCCAGCGGATCACCAGCGCCGACCTTCTCCGTGTCCAGCGGGTCGCTGCCTTCCGGCTTGACCCTCAACTCCGCTCACCGGCGTCCTGTCGGGGACGCCGACCACCGCCGGCCCGTTCACCTTCAACGTGACGGCCTCCAACGGGACAGCCCCCAATGCGGTCAGCCCGTCGATCACCATCACCATCACCTCGGCCCCGGCCTTCACGGCTGACAGCCCGCCCGCCACCGGAGTGGTGGGCACCGCCTACAGCTACACCTTCACGGCCAGCGGGAGTCCGGCGGCGACTTTCACGGTGAACAGCGGGGCACTGCCTGGAGGCTTGAGCCTCAATCCCGCCACCGGGGTGCTGTCGGGAACGCCGAGCGTCACGGGACCGTTCACCTTCACCGTCACCGCCTCCAACGGGACAGCCCCCAATGCGGTCAGCCCGTCGATCACCATCACCATCGGTGCCGCGCCCGTTGCCCCGGCCTTCACCGCCGACACCCCACCGACCACCGGAGTGGTGGGCACCGCCTACAGCTACACGTTCAGAGCCAGCGGTTCACCATCGCCGACCTTCTCGATCTCCAGCGGAACTTTCCCTGCCGGCCTGACATTTAGCGCTGTCACCGGGATCCTGGCGGGGACGCCGACCACGGCGGGAACATCCACCTTCACCGTCACCGCCTCCAACGGGACACTGCCCAATGCGGTCAGCCCGTCGATCACCATCACCATCACCTCGGCCCCGGCCTTCACGGCTGACAGCCCGCCCGCCACCGGAGTGGTGGGCACCGCCTACAGCTACACCTTCACGGCCAGCGGGAGTCCGGCGGCGACTTTCACGGTGAACAGCGGGGCACTGCCTGGAGGCTTGAGCCTCAATCCCGCCACCGGGGTGCTGTCGGGAACGCCGAGCGTCACGGGACCGTTCACCTTCACCGTCACCGCCTCCAACGGGACAGCCCCCAATGCGGTCAGCCCGTCGATCACCATCACCATCGGTGCCGGCGGTGGCGGTGGCGGCTGGCGGCGGAGGAGGAGGAGGGAGCACCGCCCCGGCCTTCACGGCTGACAGCCCGCCGACCACCGGGGTGGTGGGCACGGCGTATTCCTATTCGTTCATCGCCAATGGCTTCCCCGCTCCGACCTTCACGGTTTCAAGCGGGACACTGCCCGGAGGCTTGACCCTCAACTCCGCCACCGGGATCATCTCCGGGACGCCGACCACCGCCGGCCCGTTCACCTTCACGGTGACGGCCTCCAACGGGACAGCCCCCAACGCGGTCAGCCCCGCGATCACCATCACCATCAGCGCTGCGCAGGTCACTCCGGTCTTCACCGCCGAGAGCCCACCAGGAACGGCGACGGTCGGGAGTCCCTACTCGTACACGTTCGTGGCATCCGGCAACCCGGCACCCACCTTCAGCATCTCGTCGGGGTCACTGCCGGCCGGTCTGACGTTGAACACGCTCACCGGAGTCCTCTCCGGCATCCCGACCTCTCCTGGTTCGTTCACTTTCACGATCAGCGCCTCCAACGGGGTTGCATCCCCGACAATCCGGTCCAGAGTCGTCAGCCCCGCCATCACCATCGTTGTGTCCAAGGCGACCGTCCCCCCGCCGAACATCCCCTCGAATGCGCAGCCGTACTGGCTGGTGGCATCTGATGGCGGGATATTCAGTTTTGGGGGCGCCGGATTCTTCGGTTCCACCGGGTCTCTCCATCTGAACCAGCCCATCGTCTCGATGGCCCCGACTCCCGATGGCAAGGGCTACTGGCTGGTGGCCTCCGACGGCGGCATCTTCGCCTTCGGCGACGCCGGGTTCTTCGGCTCCACCGGGGCCCTCCATCTGAACCGGCCCATCGTCTCGATGGCCCCGACTCCCGATGGCAAGGGCTACTGGCTGGTCGCCTCCGACGGCGGCATCTTCGCCTTCGGCGACGCCGCGTTCTTCGGCTCCACCGGGGCCATCCATTTGAACCGGCCCATCGTCTCGATGGCCCCGACTCCCGATGGCAAGGGCTACTGGCTGGTCGCCTCCGACGGCGGCATCTTCGCCTTCGGCGACGCCGCCTTCTTCGGCTCCACCGGGGCCATCCATTTGAACCAGCCCATCGTCTCGATGGCCCCGACTCCTGATGGCAAGGGCTACTGGTTGGTCGCCTCCGACGGCGGCATCTTCGCCTTCGGCGACGCCGCCTTCTTCGGCTCCACCGGGGCCATCCATCTCAACAAGCCGATAGTGGGGATCGCGACCACTCGCGACGGCAAGGGCTACTGGCTGGTTGCCAGCGACGGCGGCATCTTCGCCTTTGGCGATGCCACCTTCTCCGGATCAACCGGAGGCCAGACCCTGAACAAGCCGGTCGTCGGGATGGCATCTCCGCCGCTCGGCCACTGAGCGAAGCCGTGGGACGGCCAGGTTTAGGATGACGTCGTGAAGATCACCTTGGACACTGAGCGGTGCATGGGCCACGGGCGCTGCTACTCGTTGGCCGAGGACCTCTTCGACTGCGATGATCGGGGCTTCGGCACCGTCATCCATCCCGAGGTGCCGGCCGGGCTCGAAGCCCAGGCCCGTAACGCCGCCGCCAACTGCCCGGAATCGGCCATCACGCTCGACGACTGATTGGGGCTCGTCGAGCGAAAACGGGATTGTCGGGGAAGCGGGCGGTGGTCTAACCTGACCCGTCGAGCCGGTACTGACGCCGTGCCGGGGTGGGTGATCAAGGGGAGCCGTGGACATCGATGGTGCTGTGACCCTGATGCCTGATCGGCCCGTAACCGGCCCGGCTCCGTCGACACTGAACGAGCTCGACCCGTTCCGTGAATCCCTGGCCAACTGGGTGGGGGACAACCTCACCCCCGAGGTGGTGGCCGCCGGTCAGCTGGGTCTTCTGTCCGGAAAGAACATCGAGATCCTCCGGGGCTGGAATCGCAAGTTGGCCGATGCCGGGTGGGCGGCCGTCTCCTGGCCGTCGGAGTACGGCGGCCGGGATGCCACCGTTGCCGAGCAACTGGCCTTTCACGAGGTGATGACCGAGACCCAGGCGCCGGGCCCGGTGAACTCCATCGGGGTGGCCAATATCGCCCCGGCCATCCTGGCTCTCGGGACCGCCGAACAGAAGAACCGATACCTCACCCCCATGCTCCGGGGCGACGAGATCTGGTGCCAGGGCATGTCCGAGCCCGACGCCGGCTCCGATCTGGCCTCACTGCGGACCTCGGCGGTGTCCGACGGCGACGGGTTCGTGGTCAACGGGCAGAAGACCTGGAACAGCCTCGGAGAGTTCGCCGACTGGTGCCAGCTCTACGTGCGCACCGATCCGTCGGTGGCCAAGCACAAGGGCATCAGCTGTCTACTGGTGGATATGAAATCTCCCGGAATCGAGGTGCGCCCGCTGCGGACCATGGTGGGGGAGACCACCTTCTCGGAGATCTTCTTCACCGATGTGCGGGTGCCGGCGACCGCGCTCCTCGGGTCCCTCCATGACGGATGGCAGGTGGCCATGACCACCCTCAGCCACGAACGGGCCGGGGTGGCCCGCTTCCACCTGGTCCTCACCTCCAGATTCAACGAGTTGTTGGACGACGCCCGCCAGGCCGGGGTGGTGCCGACCCCGGTGCAGCGCGACCGGCTGGCCCAGCTGTATGCCTCGATCAGCGCCATGCGGTTCATGACCACCCGCGAGCTGGAGAACATCGGACACGGTGGCCAGCCGTCGCCGGTGATGGGCAGTGTGGCCAAGCTGATGTGGGCCCACGCCACCCAGGAGTTGGCCAACCTGGGGATGGACCTGCTCGGGCACAGCCCGATGGCCGGCACCTGGACCAAACACCTGGAGGCGTCGCCGGGGGTCTCCATCGCCGGCGGTACCAGTGACATCAACCGGAATATCGTGGCCGAGCACGGCCTCGGGCTTCCCCGGTGAATGCGACAGGCGACTGAGAAAAGGACGATCATGGCATCGGTGTGGAGTTACGACTACAGGAAAGGGGCTTCCCCCCGGTGACCGGGCTTCCCGAGGCGTTCTCGCTCGAGTCGGTCGGCGACCACCGGTACCGGGCCACCAGCATCGGTGACCCGTCGGCCCACGACGTGGTGTTCGGCGGCCAGCTCCTGGCCCAGATGCTGCTGGCCTCCGCGGCGGAGTCCGCCGGCAAGGACGCCACCTCCATCCACACCATCTTCGCCCGCAGCGCCACCCTCACCAAGCCCCTCGAGATCGAGGTCGAGTCCATGCACGACGGCCGCTCCCTGGGCAGCGACACCGTCACCGTCCGGCAGGGCGACCGGTTGTGCGCCCGGGGCCTGGTGCTCCGCCACACCGAGGAGCCCGACCTCATCCGTCACCAACCGGACATGCCCAAGGTGGACGGCCCCGACCGGGCCCCGCTGAGCACCCAGGACATGCTGGTGGCGCCGGGAACCGAACTGCGGGTGGTCGGCGGGGTGAACACCTGGGACCCCGAGGCCCCGGTCGGGCCTCCCGAGCTCTTCGTCTGGGTCCGGCTTCCCGACACCGACGGCGATCTGAGCCTCACCCAGGCCCTGTTGGCCTACGCCACCGACGGGTTCCTGATCGCCACCGCCATGCGCCCCCACGAGGGGATCGGCCAGAACATGGCCCACCGCTCCATCGCCACCGGGGTGGTGTCCCATACCCTGACCTTCCACGATCGTTTCGACTCCGGGCAGTGGCTCCTGCTCACCCACGAGGGCACCGCCGCCGGCCTGGGTCGGAGCTACGGGCGGGCCCACGTCTTCACCGAGGAGGGCCGAGTGGTGGCATCCTTCGTCCAGGAGAGCCTCATCCGCGACGCCAACCCGCAGGGAACTTCATCCACCGAGAAAAGGAGAACGTGATGACCAATGGGGAGAACCCGTCCGGCGAGACCCGGATGCTCATCGACGGCGAGCTGGTCCCGGCCGCGTCGGGCAGGCACTTCGACAATGTGAACCCGGCCACCGAGGAGGTGCTCGGCCAGGTGGCCGACGCCGACCACCAGGACATGGCCCGCGCCATCGCCGCCGCCCGGCGGGCCTTCGACGAGACCGACTGGGCCACCGACCACAAGTTCCGGCAGCTGTGCCTGACCCAGTTGCAGGACGCCCTCGTCGCCGAGCAGGAGCTGCTCCGGGCCGAGCTGGTGGCGGAAGTCGGGTGCCCGGTGCTGTTGACCTACGGCCCCCAGCTCGATGCGCCGCTGACCGAAGGGCTCACCTGGCCGACCAAGTTCATCGACGAGTTCGAATGGGAGCGCGACCTCCCCGAGGGCACCGCCTTCGGCACCCGGAGCTGGCGCAAGGTGGTCAAGGAGCCGGCCGGGGTGGTGGCCGCCATCGTGCCCTGGAACTACCCCTTCGAGGTGAGCATCAACAAGTTGGGTCAGGCCCTCGCCACCGGCAACTCGGTGATCCTGAAGGCCGCCCCCCTCACCCCGTGGAATGCCACCCGGATCGGCCGGCTGGCGGCGGAGAAGACCGACATCCCGCCGGGGATCCTCCAGGTCATCACCACCTCCGACAACGCGGTGGCCGAGGACCTGGTCACCGATCCGCGAGTCGACCTGGTGTCGTTCACCGGGTCCACCGCGGTGGGCCGGCGGATCATGGAGAAGGGCGCCCCCACCCTCAAGCGGCTGTTCCTCGAGCTGGGGGGCAAGTCGGCCGACATCGTGCTGGAGGATGCCGACTTCGAGGCCAAGCTGTCGATGGCCTGGACGGTGTGTGTCCACGGTGGGCAGGGGTGCGTGATGCTCACCCGCCTGCTGTTGCCCCGGTCGCGCTACGAGGAGGGCATCGCCGCCATGGAGGACGGCTTCCGCACCGTCGGCTACGGGGATCCGACCGACCCCTCCTTCCTGCAGGGACCCCAGATCAGCGCGGCTCAGCGGGAGCGGGTGCTGGGCATGATCCAGTCGGGAGTGGACCAGGGGGCCCGAATCGTGGTGGGCGGCGGCCGCCCGAGCCATCTGGACAAGGGGTTCTACGTGGAGCCGACCCTCATCGCCGATGTCGACAACTCCATGACCATCGCCCAGGAGGAGATCTTCGGCCCGGTGCTGGTGGTGATCCCCTTCGAGGACGATGACGACGCGGTGCGCATCGCCAACCAGAACCAGTATGGGCTGGGGGTCGGGGTGACCTCGGGCTCGGAGGAGCGGGCCCTGTCGGTGGCCCGGCGGGTCCGGGCCGGCACCGCCGGGGTGAACGGCGGGGTCTGGTACGGCGCCGACGCCCCCTTCGGCGGCTACAAGGCCAGCGGGATCGGCCGGCAGAACGGCTGGGAGGGCTTCGAGCAGTACACCGAGACCAAGACCATCGCCGGTGGGCTGCCGCCGCTGGCCACTTAGGTTGCCGAGCAGAGTCCCATCGGGGACGGGACCCATGTCAACCAGTACGCCGTTGCAGAGGAGAACACCGTGAAGGGCATCATGAAGGGCATCCGGGTGGTCGAGGTGGCGGGGTGGACCTATGTGCCCATCGCCGGGACGGTGCTGGCCGAGTGGGGGGCCGACGTCCTCAAGATCGAGCACCCCGAGACCGGGGACCCGCAGCGGGGGTTGGTGAATTCCGGGCTGGTCCCGACCGGGCCGGGTGGGATCAACCACATGATAGAGCTGCCCAACCGGGGGAAGCGCAGCGTGGCCCTCAACCTGAAGACCGAGGAGGGCCACGCACTGCTCCTCAGGCTGGTGGAGACGGCCGACGTCTTCCTGACCAACTTCCGTCCCCAGGCCCGGGCCAAGCTCAAGATCGACGTGGAGGACATCCGGGCGGTCAACCCGAACATCATCTACGTGCGGGGGTCGGCCAACGGCCAGCGCGGGCCGGAGTCGGAGCGGGGTGGCTACGACAACTCGAACTTCTGGGGTCGGGGTGGATCGGCCGACATCCTCACCGCACCCGGCGAGTACCCGATCAGCCAGCCGGGCCCCGGCTACGGCGACGTCATCGGCGGCCTGACCATCGCCGGGGGGATCTCCGCCGCTCTCTTCCACCGCGAGCGGACCGGGGAGGCGGTCACCGTCGACAACTCGCTGCTCGCCAACGGGGTCTGGGCAACCGGGGCGACGGTGCTGGCCGCCGGGATCTTCGGGTTCAGCCGGATGCCGCGGGGGGACCGGACGATGATGCCCAACCCGCTGGTCAACAATTACAAGACCAAGGACGACCGCTTCATGTCCCTGATCATGCTGGAGTCGGACCGGTTCTGGGCCGACCTGGTCACCAAGATCGGCCACCCGGAGCTGGCCGACGATCCCCGCTTCGTGGACTCGGTGGCCCGGGCCCAGAACTGCCAGGAGTGCTGCGTCACCCTCGACGAGATCTTCGCCACCCGCACCCTCGAGGAGTGGAAGCCGATCATGAACGAGGTGGACGGGGTCTGGGCCCCGGTGCAGACCGCCGACGAGCTGTTGGTCGACCCCCAGGTGGCGGCCAACGGGTACATCCGCGAGGTGACCTCGGCCGGGGGCACCACCTTCCGCATGGTGGCCTCACCGCTCCAGTTCGACGAGCAGCCGCCGGATCTCACCCGGGCACCTGACCATGGCGAGCACACCGACGAGGTCCTCGAAGAGCTCGGGTTGGAAATGGACGCCATCCTCGATCTCAAGCTCAAGGGCGCGGTGCTCTGATCCGGCTGGGTCTCCATGGGCCGTTTTGATCGAAGCACCCACCTGGCTTACGGTGCGCAGCGAGACAAGGGAGGGTCGGGGTGTCGCCAACCGATTTGAAAGAGATCATCGGGCAGCCGACGAGCAGGTCGGTAGTGACGGTGGAGCGCGGGCAACTCGCCACCTTCGCCGGGGCGGTGAAGGACACCAGCCCGGTGTACCGCGATCCGCGGGCGGCCGCCGACGCCGGCCTGGCCGGGATCCCCGCGCCTCCGACCTATCCGTTCGTGATGGAGAACTTCGGGGTGTTCCCCGAGCTGCAGCCGTCCGATCGCCCGTCGGCCAACGCCATGGCGTCGGTGCTGGGCCCGCTGATGACCAAGGGCGGGATCATCCTCCACGGCGAACAGGAGTTCACCTACCACCGGCCGATCTTCGCCGGTGACGTGCTGGAGGGCAACGGGACGGTGGTCGACGCCTACGAGAAGGAGTCGAAGGGGAAGACGATGACCTTCGTGGTGGTGGAGACGGCCTGGACCGATCAGGCCACCGGTGAGCTCGTCGCCACCTCCCGGATGAACATCATCCACCGCATCTGATGGCCGGCACCGAGTCGGCCGAGGTGCTCCGCCGCATCGAGGACGGCGTGGCCTGGATCACCCTCAACCGGCCCGAGGCCGGGAACGCCATCAACACCGAGATGCGGACCCAGATCATCAGCTGGCTGGAGGAGGCCTCCGACGACCTGGCCGTGCGGGCCGTGGTGCTGACCGGGACCGGGGAGAAGGGGTTCTGCACCGGGGCCGACCTCCGCAGCCCGGTGGTCCGCCCGCCCCGCCCGCCCGGCGCCCCGCAAAGCGCGGTGGGGGATTCTGCCCGGATGATCCGCAACGGTTGGCAGCTCCTGATCGCCGCGGTGCTCGACTGCGAGAAGCCGGTGATCGCGGCGGTGAACGCCACCGCCGCCGGTGGCGGGCTCCACCTGGCCCTGGCCTGTGACCTGGTGCTGGCCGCCGAGGAGGCGAAGTTCATCGCCGTCTTCGTCCGCCGGGGGATCGCCCCCGACGCCGGAGGTGCCTATCTGTTGCCCCGGCTCATCGGCCCTCAACGGGCCAAGGAGCTGTTCTTCTTCGGCGATGCGGTGCCGGCCGCCGAAGCGGAGCGGTTGGGGCTGGTCAACCGGGTGGTGGCCGCTTCCGAGCTGATGGCGCTGGCCGGGGAGTGGGCGGCCCGGTTGGCCTCGGGCCCGACCAAGGCCATCGCGCTGGCCAAGCGCCTCACCAACCAGTCGCTGGAGACCGACCGGTCACAGGCCTTCTGGGACGAGGCCGCCGGCCAGGAGATGATCGTCGGAACCGAGGACTGCAAGGAGGGCCTGGCCGCGTTCGCGGAGCGGAGGGCCCCGGAATTCCGGGGATGGTGAGCCCGATGGATGCCGGCGGCCCCCGTTCGGTTACCCGGCGGTCAAGAGCGAAGCTGCTAGAAACATCGCCATGAACTCGACCTGGTTGACCACCGCGGAATGGCTGGCCGTGCTGCGGATCGGCGTCGGCCTCTGGTGGTTGCAGAGCTTCCGTCACAAGGATCTCGGGGCGTGGCTGAAGCGGGGCGCCGGCATTTCCTGGGGCGCATCGGTGGCCGAGAAGCACAAATGGCCGTTCGTCAAGACGGGGTTCGACAAGGTGGTCAAGCCCCATCCGATCCATATGGCCTACGTCGTGGTCTTCGCCGAGTTGGCGCTGGGCCTGGGGCTCACCCTCGGGTTCCTGACCCCCATCGCTGCCTTCGCCGCCATCGTCCTCAACTTGATGTACTTCGTGCTGATGATCAGCGACTGGGCCGAGCAGGGCCAGAACCTGATGATGATCCTGGCCGAGGCGGTGGTGTTGGGGACTCACGGCTGGAATGTCTGGTCGATCGACCACCTCCTCCATATCTTTGGTGCCTGACCGGGGAGTATGAGAATGTGTCACCAAGGGGCCACGTGCCGACCAGGAGGAGTGCGATGACTTCAGCGACGTTGTACGTCGAGGACGTGACCGAAGGCGACGAAGCGCCGGTACGCAGCCATGTGTTGACCCGCACCGACCTGGTCGCCTACGCCGGGGCGTCAGGCGACTTCAACCCGATGCACCATGACGAGGTGCTCGCCACCGCCGCCGGCCAGCCCAGCGTTTTCGGGCACGGGATGTTCTCGATGGGACTGCTGGGCTCGGCCCTCACCGACTACGTGGGTGTCGGGAACGTCAAGCGCTTCCAGGTGCGCTTCGCCAAGCAGACCTGGCCGGCGGAGACGCTGGAGACCAAGATCGTGGTCACCGGCACCCGCCACGAGGGCGGCGAGCACCTGGTCGATCTCGACGTGCGCCTGCTCAACGCCGACGGCGAGGAGAAGGTGGTCGGACAGGCGACCGCGTTGGCCGCCAGCCGCTCCTGAGGTTTCTCCGGTCTAGAAGAAGCTGAACTTCGGGATCCCCGAGGAGATCCCTTTGAACAACTCGCCCTTGGCGTCGGCCAGCTCCTTGGGCGTCCACATCGAGTCCCGGTGGATCTCGCCGACCGGGTGGAAGCCGCCGGTGGCCCAGATGTTGCCGCCGAAGACGATGAAGTTCTGACCGGTGACGTCGGCCGCCGCATCGGAGGCCAGGAACCCGACCATCTGGGCGATGTTCCGGGGGTCCCACTCGTCGAAGCCCTGCTCGGCCTTGGCCATCTGCCCGAAGAGACCCTCGGTCATCCGGGTGCGGGCCCGGGGGGAGATGGAGTTGACGGTGACCCCGTAGCGCTCGAGCTCACGGGCCAGCACCCAGGTCATCGACGCGATCCCGGCCTTGGCCGCCGAGTAGTTGGCCTGGCCGGCGTTGCCGTAGAGCCCGGCTTCCGACGAGGTGTTGATGATGCGGGCACTGAACGTCTCGCCCGCCTTGGCCCGCCCCCGCCAGTGGATGGCGGCGTGGTGGGTAGGGGCGAAGTGGCCCTTCAGGTGGACCCGGATGACATCATCCCAGTCCGACTCGTCCATGTTGAAGCTCATCTTGTCCCGGAGGATGCCGGCGTTGTTGACCAGGATGTCGAGCCGGCCGAAGGTGTCGACGGCCTGGTCGACGAGTTCCTTGGCCCCCTCCCAGGAGCTGACGTCGGACGAGTTGACCGCGCCGTCGCTGCCACCCGACTTTATGAGATCGACCACTTCTTCGGCCGGGTGCTTGTCGCCCCCCTCGCCCTGTACCGAGGCGCCCACGTCATTGACGACGACCTTGGCCCCTTCGGACGCCAGCAGTAGGGCCTCCTCCCGTCCGATGCCCCGACCTGCGCCGGTGACGATGGCTACCTTGCCGTCGAGCAGTCCCATGAGTGGCCTCCTGTGCCTGGTTGCAGAATGTGAGTCGGTAAACGCCGCCCGTCCGCCAGAAACTGGCGCCGACAGTGCGTTGGAACCCGGGAAGCATGGCCGAAACCCACCCTTCCGGGCAAGACGGCGATGGTAGGTTCGGAAGTCGGCCACGATCGATGGGAGATGGAGTGAGCGGAGAGACAGGGCCGGCGGCCAGGGCCAACGGGACCGGGCCGCTCGCCACCGCCGCCGCCAAGGTCAACCCGCTGCTGTCCCGGGTGGAGCTGAAGGCACGCCGGGAGGCGACCCGGCTGGCCGGGCTGTCGTTCGCCCAGCTTCCTCCCGCCCAGGCGGTGCGGATGGTCTACAACGTGCTCCTCCGGCGGGAGCCGGACCCCACCGGCTGGACCGACCTGACCACCGCCATGGCCGCCGGCCACCTGAGCCACGACGACGTGATGGACCGGGTCCGCTGTTCGAGCGAGTACCGGACCCAGGTCCCGGTCGGGGTCAACAGCCTCCACAGCTCGTTGCATGCCAGCCGGTGTGAGTTCATCATCAGCCTGCCCCCGGCCCGGCGCATCATCGACCTCGGCGGCGGCCACACCATCGACCCCCGGGGCGCGCTGGTGGTGCTCGGGTATCCCTACGACTTCGACGAGCTGGTGGTGGTGGATCTACCTCCCGACGACCGGCACCCGCTCTACCACTCCGAGCGGTTCGGGGCCGGCGACACCGAGCGGGGCAAGGTGCGCTACGAGTACCGCTCGATGGCCGACCTGTCGTTCGCCGCCGACAACTCGGTGGACCTCATCTACAGCGGCCAGTCCATCGAGCACGTGTCCCCGGCCGACGGCGACATCGTGCTCGGCGAAGCCCTCCGGGTGCTGAAGCCGGGCGGGTACCTGGCCATCGACACCCCCAACGGCAAGCTCTGCCGCCTGCAGCAGGACGCCTTCATCGACCCCGACCACAAGGTGGAGTACACCCTGGCCGAGCTCCGGGCCAAGGTCGGCTCGGCCGGGCTCGAGGTGGTGGCCGAGCGGGGGCTCAACTGGGGCGGCGCGGGGGTGGCCCGGGGCGAGTTCGACCCGGTGGCCCTGGCCGCCAACTACGGCACCTATTTCGACGCCGAGTCCTGTTACCTGCTGGCCCTGTTGTGCCGGAAGCCATCGGCCGGCTGAACGTCAGTCGTTTTATCTCGGCACCACGATCACCCCGAGCACCGAGGCGTTGCGGCGCTCGGACTCGGCCTCCACTTCGTGCATGAACGTCCCGGCCTGGGGGGAGAGGGACTCGGACCAGGCCCGCAGGCCCTGCTGGATCACCGTGAGGTCGGCCAGGCGGGGAACGAAGTCGTCGAGGGCGATGGCCACCGCGTCGGGAAACGGCGAGGCGAGTTGCTCGGACACCCATTCCCGGGCCAGCCGCCGGGTGGTGTCGTCGTCGTCGGCGGGCAAGGCCACCACTTGGCTGGCCAGGCTCCGCAATCGGGCGAACAGCATCTCGTGGCCGGGGGCCGCCACCAGCCGCTCGAGCAACTCGGTGACCGGCTCGGGCAGGAGCATCTGGCCGAACAATGGCGGCACCGGGAGCTCCCAGGAGCGGAAGATCTCGAGATAGGCGGCCGCCGCCTGGGCCGACAGCGGGCGGCTCAGCCGGCCGAACATGCCGATGCTGTCCCGTTGGGTGGTGGCCAGCTGGGCCATTGACACTGACGGATCGTCATCGGCCTGTCCCAGCGCGTCGTCCACCGCCTCCAGCAGGCTCTCGATCCGCCGCCGCTCACCGTCGAGGACCAGCCGATGCTGGACGAGCGCCTCGTGGAGGTTGTCCTGCTCGTCGTTGAGACACGCCCGGATGGCGTCGAGTCCCATGCCCAGGCTCCGGAGCAGGTCGATCCGGAGCAACAGCAGCACATCGGCGGGGCGGAAGGTCCGGTAGCCGCTGTCGAGATGGTCGGGGGCGATCAGGCCGATGGTCTCGTAGTGGCGGATCCGGCCGGCGGTGATTCCGGTGAGGGCGGTCACGTCGCCGATGAACAGCGAGCCGGTACGGGGCATGGACCTTGACTCTACGACTATTGGAAGGTTTTAGATGGGAGGGGGGAGAACGGGCTGGGCGACAGGAGAACCATTTGCACCAGATCTGGGGGACGTTGGTCGGGCGGTGGTACGTCACCGTGTTGGGAGCCACCTTCCTGTGGAGGGCGAGCCGGTATCTGGGGTGGCGGAAGACGATCATCTATGCGCTGGCCGCAGTGGGGATCGGGGCGCTGGCGGAGAACTGCTCCGTGCACTTCGGATTCCCGTATACCGGTTACAACTTCAATCCGGCCCTCCGTCACAAGGAGATCTTCATCGGCGACGTGCCGCTGATGGTCCCGCTCTCGTACACCTTCCTCGGCTACTTCGGTTTCAGCGCCGGCCGGCTCCTGACCAGCGGACCCTGGCAGACCCGGGCTCGGCATCCGTGGCACGAGTATCTGGTCGGGCTGGTCCTCACCGTCTGGGCCCTGTGGATCATGGACCCGGTCTCCCGGCTGGGACCGCGGTGGTTCCTCGGCCCGGTGTTCCACTACCGCGGACCGGGATTCTGGTTCGGCCTGCCGCTCGGGAGCCAGGCCGGCTTCACCCTGACCGCCGCCGTTCTGTTGGCCATCCTGACCTACATGAGCAAGGACGAGCCCAACCGCCGGGTCGAACGCTGGATGGAGCACCCCCATCTGGTCAGCCTGGTCACCTACAACGCCCAGATCCTGTGGTTGGCCATCGTGGCGCTGGTGCTGGGCGCCGATGAGATCGGCGGGTCGGCCCTCCTGATCTGGGTGCCGGCCGCGGTGATGTCGGCGGTGTTGTGGAGCGTCCTCCGATCGCTGCCGGCCGTCCCCGGCCCGGATCCGTTCGCCTCGTCGGTCCCGCAGGAGGAGCCGACCCGACCCAAGGTGCCCACATGACCGATGACACCCTCCAGGTCCCCTTCGAGGATCCGGCTTTCTTTGCCGGTGACCCGTATCCGGAGTTTGCCGAGCTCCGCCGCCGTTGCCCGATCAGCTGGCAATCGGACGGGAAGTTCTGGGCGGTGACCACCCTCCGCGACATCCAAACGGTGGGCAAGGATCCGGCCACCTTCTGCTCCGGCCAGGGGGTGCTGATGTCCGACCGCGGCCGGGACGTCGGCGCCGAGGATTCGCTCATCTACGTCGACCCGCCACGCCACGAGCAATACCGCAAGCTGGTCAACCGGGCCTTCACCCCCCGCCGGGTGGCCACCCTCGAGCCGCGGGTGCGGCAGCTGACCGTCGAGCTGCTCGACAATATCGACCCCGGCCGCCCGGCCGACTTGGTCGACGCCCTGTGCGCCCCGCTCCCGATGTTGGTCATTGCCGAGCTGCTCGGCCTGCCGGCCGAGGACCGCGAGAACTTCCGTCGTTGGTCCGACGCCATCATGGAGGCGGCCACCGGCCTCACCGAGGAGAACGCCATCCAGGCGCTGGAGCTCATCGCCTACTTCGACGTCCAACTCGACACGCGCGGACGGAGTCACCGACCGAGGACCTGTTGAGCGGCCTGCTGATGGCCGAGGTGGACGGGGCCCGGCTCACCCGGGCCGAGGTGCAGGGGTTCTGCATGACCTTGATGGTGGCCGGCAATGAGACCACCCGTTCCCTGGTGTCCGGGGGGATGGTCGAGCTGGCCCGGCATCCCGATCAACGGACCCGACTGGCCCGGGAGCCCAAGCTCATCCCCGCAGCGGTCGAGGAGATGCTGCGATGGGTGACCCCGGTCATGGCCATGGCCCGCACCACCACCCGGGACACCACCCTGGGCGACGCCGACCTCGGGACAGGGGAGTTCGTGCTCCTCGCCTACGGGGCCGCCAACCGCGACGAAAAGGTGTTCGGGAAGAACGCCGACGTCTTCGACATCTCCCGAACGCCGAATCCGCATGTTTCGTTCGGGTTCGGCGAGCACTATTGCATCGGGGCCAGCCTCGCCCGGCTGGAGGCACGAATCCTCCTCGAGGAGGTCTTGGCCCGTTGGCCCGACTACGAGTTGGTCGGGGAGGTGGTGCGGGCGCCCTCCACCCTGTTTCGTCAGATCACCCGGGCACCGGTACTGTTCAGCGCGTGACGACGGGGGTTATCCGGGAGGGGCCCGAGGAGTACCTCGAGCTCGAATCCATTGGCCCCTGAGGTCGCGGGTACGGCCGCCGACGCACTCCGGGCCCGGGCCGGCGACACCAACCCGGGTCTGGTGTTCGAGGGGCAGACCTGGACGTGGTCCGAGATGGTGGCCGAGATGTCGGCCCGGTCGGCGTGGCTCCGGACCTTCACCTCCGGGCGACCGCCCCATGTCGGGGTACTGCTCGACAACGTCCCCGGGTTCCTCTTCACCCTCGGGGCGACCATCCTGTCGGGGTCGGTCCTGGTCGGCCTCAACTCGACTCGCCGCGGCGCCGAGCTGGCCAACGACATCCGCCACACCGACTGCGCGGTGATCGTCACCGATGCCGAGCACGCTCCGCTGCTGGCCGGCCTCGATCTGGGTCCCGCCAAGGTGGTCGACGTCGACGACGCCGCGACTGGTGCCGGGCCCGGGGATCCCGGGTCCGTCGCCCCGTTTCCTGACGACCTGGCGCTGCTGTTGTTCACCGCCGGCTCCACCGGGGCGCCCAAGGCGGTGCGGGTCACCCAGGGAAGGATCGCCCGGTCGACCAGTGGCCCCGGATTCAGCTCGGACGACGTCATGTACTGCGCCATGCCGCTCTTCCATGGCAACGCCCTCTTCTCCAGCGTGTTCCCGGCCATCGGGTGTGGCGCCTCCATCGTCCTGCGCCGCCGGTTCTCGGCCTCGGAGTTCATGCCCGACGTCCGGTCATCCTCGGCCACCTTCTTCGCCACCATCGGGCGGGCGCTCTCGTTCATCGTGGGCACGCCGGCCGATCCGGAGGATCGGAACCACCACCTCCGGTTCGTGCTGGCGCCCGAGTCCTCGCCGGCCGACATGGCCGCCTTCGAGGCCCGGTTCGGGGTCAAGGTCTTCTCCGGGTACGGCTCCAGCGAGAATGCGGTGATCCTGGTGCCCAACCCGGCTCTGCCGGCCGACGCCCTCGGGGTGCCGTTGGAGGGACTGGATGTGGCCATCGTCGATCCGGACACCGGGGAGGAGTGCGAGCCGGCCCGGTTCGACCGGTCGGGGAGGATGCTGAACGCCGCCGCCGCCACCGGGGAGATCGTCGGTCGCAACGCCCTCGGGCGGTTCGAGGGCTACTACAAGAACCCGGAGGCGACTGCCGCCCGGTCGCGCCTCGGTTGGTACTGGTCGGGTGACCTCGGGTACCGCGACGAGCAGGGGGTCTTCTACTTCGCCGGGCGGAACATCGACTGGCTGCGGGTCGATGGGGAGAACTTCGCCTCCGCGCCGGTCGAGCGGATGCTGCACCGGTTCGACGGGGTCACCGGGGTGGCGGTCTTCGGGGTTCCCGACGAGCGGACCGTCGACGACCAGGTGATGGCGGTGCTCGAACTCGGCGAGCCGTCCGGTTTCGACCCGTCGGCGTTCGACGAGTTCCTGGCCGCCCAGGCCGACCTCGGGACCAAATGGACGCCCCGCTACGTCCGGGTGGTGGACCGCCTCCCGGTGAATGCCACCAACAAGGTCGACAAACGGGTGCTGAAGGAGACCGGGTGGCGGGTCGACGGCCCGGTGTACTGGCGACCCGACCGACGCCAACCGTTGAGGCTGATGTCGGCCGACGACGCCCGAGGTCTCGAGGCATCGTTCGAGCGCCATCGCCAGCGCCCGTAGGCACCGGTGCCGTCCCGACCGGTTTGTGCCAGGGTGGTGCGGTGACCGACGACTGGGCCCGACCGGTGGTCCATTGGGAGATCGTGGCCCACGATCCGGTGCGGCTGGGCGAGTTCTATCGAGGACTGTTCAATTGGGAGATCGGCGACGGTCCGATCATGACCGTCAATCCGGGTCTCGGAGGCCCCGAGCCCGGGCCCGGTGGCCACCTACGCCAGGGCGACGACGCCGGCATCCGCCTCTACATCCAGGTGCGCGACCTGCGAACCTCCCTCACCCTGGCCGCCGAGCTGGGCGGGGTGGTGATCGCCGAGCCGTTCGACCTTCCGGGTGCCCCGACCCTGGCAGTGATCCACGACCCCGAGGGCAACGAGGTGATGTTGGTCCAGGCGTAGGCGATCAGTCCCCCAGGGTCTCGTAGCACCGGGTGACCACGGTGGCCTCGTCGACGAGAGCCATGAAGGCCAGCGGGGCCGGATCCCGGTGCCAACCCTCGAGACAGTTGGCGGCGTCGGCGGCTGAGGCCCACAGGTCGATGACCACCCAATCGCCGTCCGGGTTGCGGCCGGTGGTGCGGCGGATCATCCCGGGCTGGTGGTAGGCGAACTCGACCTGGACCCGACGGTCGGCAGCCAAGAATTCGCTCTCCGACGTCTCCGGTCGGAGCCGGAAGGTCATGATCTCTATCCGCACCCGGCCGCTCCTCTGGTTGTGGCCGACGGATCGGCCGCTATCTGGCAACTGCCTCAGTGTCGCAGAGTTGTGCAGCCGGGTGCCTGGAGGGGAACCGGGCCAGAATGGGTCATGCCGATAACCGTGCGCTACGGCCAGGAGGCCGGGGATCGCCACAGCCGGGCGGCCCGGAGGCTGCAATCCGGGATCATCGGGCTGCTGGTGGTGCTGGTCGGGGGAACCGTCGGCTACGTCCTGTTCGGGTACGGGGTTCTCGACGCCATCTTCCAGACGGTCATCACCGTCACCACGGTGGGCTTCGGGGGGACCCAGAAGTTCGGGGACGGCCAGAAGGTATTCACCATCGTGCTGATCCTGACCGGGGTTGGCACCGCGGCCTACACGTTCAGCGTGATGGTGGAGACGCTCGTCGAGGGCTACCTCGCCGACGAATTCGGGAGGAGAAGGATGGAAAAGCAGATCCGGCAGATGCAGGGTCACGTTGTCCTGTGCGGATGGGGGCGAGTGGGTCAGTCGATCGCCCGGTACCTGCTCACCTCCAACGATGACGTGGTGGTGGTCGACTCGGCGGTCGATCGGATCTCCACGGTGGACGGGCCGGCGGTGTGCGGGGATGCCACCGACGAGGAGGTGTTGCGGGCAGCCGGCATCGATCGGGCCCGGGTGCTCATCACTGCCCTCAACGGGGACGCCGACAACCTCTACGTGACCTTGACCGGTCGATCGATGCGTCCCGACCTGTTCATCGTCTCCCGCATCGCCTCGGAGGCGGCGGCGGCCAAGCTGATCCAGGCCGGCGCGGACCGGGTGGTCAATCCGCAGGACCTCGGTGGGGCCCGGATGGCGGCGCTGGCCGTGCAGCCTCACGTCGCCGAGTTCCTCGACGTCGTCATGCATGACGGCAGCCTGGAGTTCCGCCTCGAGCAGATCGACGTGCCCGCCGAATCCTCGTTGGTCGGTCAGACGTTGCGCAGCGCCCGGGTTCACGCCCATACCGGTGCGCTGGTCCTGGCGCTGCGCCATCCCACCGAGGAATTCCGCACCAACCCTCCGCCGGAGGCGGAGATCGGGGAGGGAGACGTCCTGGTCGTCATCGGCAACATGGAGCAGATCGACTCTCTCCGCTCGCTGGCCTTGAGCCACCAGAACCTGGACGACGCCTGAAGTCAGCCGAGCCCGGCCGACCACTGGCTGGCCGTGGTGACCTCGGCTTGCCGGGGGAACACCTTCTCGGTGAGCACCCGGTGAACCTCGTCGTCGCCGTCCAGGCAGCCGTCGGCGAGCACGGTCAGCTGGAAGTCGAGATCGGCCGCCTGACGCACGGTCGAGAGGACCACCCCGCTGGTGGCAATCCCGGCCAAAATCAGCGAGTCCACCTGGGCGGCCCGCAGCACGACGTCGAGGTCACTGCCGGCAAAGGCGCTCACCCGCTTCTTCACCACCACGATATCGGTGTCCCGAACCTCGAGATCGGGGTGGAGGTCGGCGCCCGGATCGCCGTCGACAAACCGGCCGGAGCCGCGGAGGGCGGCGAAGCTCTGGTTGCGCGGGGACACCTCGGGATACCCGTGGCGAAACCCGACCTTGACCCACAGCACCGGGAGCCCGGCCGATCGGGCCGCGGCCGCGGTTGCATTGACCCGCGGCACATAGCCGGGGTCGGCCACGATGCGGCTGAGGATGCCGGTTTGCAAGTCCATCAACAGCAGGGCGGCGGTGGGCATGTGGACTCCTTACCTGCGTGTACCGAGCAAAATTTACGGTTGAGGGTTATCGTGGCCGGACACTACGCGTAGCCCGCTAGTGACGGGGCTCGCCAGCTTTCGAGCCGCGTATTCGGCTATCGCTGGTTTGGACATCCGGGGCTGTGGGTTGCGCCCTACAACGGAGGCTCACCATGTCCACTGTCCAACGCTGGCAGACTCCTGCCTGCCTGAGCTTGGTTCTCGTCGCGGCAATCCTGTTCGTGTTCTCGCTAGGCCTTCGAACCGAAATGCGCCCGATTGCCGCCGCCCAAAGCCCGGTAGCGGCGGACACCCCCGCCCCGACGGTCTGCCCGGCGACGCCGGTGGCTACCGCTGCCGCGGCTCCGATCCCGGCTCCGGCTCCCTTCGGCATCAACCAGAATGTCTCCGGCTCCAGCAACGTGGCGGTGGCCGGAAGCCGAAACCAGACCCAGACGAATGACGGTGGCTTCGGTGACGTCGGACTGCAGTTCCAAAACGTCAACGTGCTGGCGCCGATCAACATCGTCCATATTTCGAACGAGGGCAGTGGCAACACCAACAACGTGAACATCGGTCCTGCCCGCCCGGTCACCACCAGCACCCCGGCCACGGTCGACCCAAGCACCCCGGCCACGGTCGACCCAAGCACCCCGGCCCCGGCCACCGCCGACCCGGCGACCACGACGACCGACCCGAGCTCGACGCCGACCACCATCGCCACCAAGATCTGGACCTCGCCGACCGCACCGACCACCACCACGACCGTTCCCGCCCCGACCACCACCGCCACCACGGCCACCGCCACGCCGTGACGGTTTGACGGCCCCCGATTGAATGGCTCCCGCCGATCAGCGGTCGGAGGGAGCCAGGTCTCGTTCGAACGCGATCGCCTGCTGGTAGGGGCCGAAGGGCGGGATCATCCGATAGCCGAGGTGTCCGTACATGGCAATGGCCTCCGGCTGTGAAGGACCGGTCTCCAGCTGCACCCGGGTGTAGCCGAGGTAGCGGGCGGCATCCTCCAGCGCGGCCAGGACGGTACTGGCCAGCCCGCGTCGGCGATAGTCCGGTGAGGTCCACATGCGCTTGACCTCACAGGTTTCGTTGTCCAGGCGACGGATGCCACCACCGGCCACCGTCTGATCGTCATCGAGGAGGACGACGAACGTGCCGGTGGGGGGATCGAACTCATCGGGACGTGCCAGGCGCATCTCGTCGACCGCGCCGTACCGCCGCTCGTACTCTGCCGTTAGGCCGGCGAGGAGGGGGGCGACGATCGGGTCGGACAACCGAACCTGTCGGAGTTCCATCCACCGATTATCGCGGTCCGGTCGTCGGACGCGGCCAAGGGCTGGTCGGGGTGCCTCTCGGGGCGCCGGGCGAACCGTTGGTGCGGGCGAGAGGACTCGAACCTCCACCCCCGAAGGGACCGGGACCTAAACCCGGCACGTCTGCCAGTTCCGCCACACCCGCGAGACCCACAAAACTACCAAGCCGGGCCCATCGGTTTCACCGGAGAGACTTGGGCTGCTGGCTATAGTCGTCGGAATGCCCGCATCGACTCCGTCCGAGCCCACCGCGGCCCCTTCGGTACCGGAAGCCGTTCCCCTGGAGCCCTCCCCGGCGTCTCCGGCGACGACGTCCGACCAGCTCGATGCCACCGGGCGGGCCGAGTACCTGACCACAGTGATGGCGGAGATCGACGCCGAAGTCGGGCACCGCCGGGCATCGGGCGATCTGCCGGCAGGCCTCGAACGCGAGCTCGACGAGCTCTTCCTCGAGTTCTCCCCGGTCGGGCTCCAGGGAAAGGCCCGCTTGCGGGAGAACCTCGCCCTGGTCGACTCCGCCGCCTACGTGGACATCGCGGTGCCGGTGGAATCCGACAAGAAAGCCGGCGCCTACGTCAAGCGGCTGATCCGGAAGTCGCTGAGTTGGTACATGGGTTTCATCGTGCACCAGGTGGTCAAGTTCGCCTGGGCGGTTTCCCGCATGCTCCATCTGGTGGTGGATCACGTCGAGGACCTCGAGTCGACGGTCGAGGGCCTGCAGATCCCCGAACTGCCTGCCACCGCGGTGCCGGTCACCGATCCGGGGACCAGTTGGTGGGCCGACTCGGCGCTGGTGGCCATGTCGAAGGCCAGCGGTCGGGTCCTCCACGCCGAATGCGGCAACGGTTCGCTGGTCGGCCGCTTGATCGCCGAGGGAGTCGATGCCTACGGGGTGGACCCCGAACAGGCCACCATCGAACCGGCCATCGAACGCGGATTGGACGTGCGGGCCGAGGCGGCGCTCGACCACCTCGGCGTGGTGGCCGAGGAGGCGCTGGCCGGCATCGTGTTGAGTGGATCGGTCCAGTGGCTCCACCCCAACCAACGCGACCGTCTCATCGGGCTGGCCGCTTCCCGGTTGGCCATCGGCGGCGTCCTGGCCATCCATTCGGCCACGCCGGAAGCCTGGCGGCGGAGCACCTCGCAACTGGTCGCCGATTTGGCGCCGGGTCAACCGCTCCACCCCGACACCTGGACCCATGTGCTGGCGGCCTCCGGGTTAGTCCGGACCGGGCTGCACGCCGGCGGGGAAGATCGTCGACTCGACCGCCTCGACCCGTCGAACACCGATGCATCCACCATCAACGCGGCCATCGACACCCTGAACGAACTGTTGCTGGGGCCGGGCGAATACCTGTTGGTCGCCGTACGGGAGCGGTGACCACCGTTCACCAATTCGTCCCGGCGCTACTGCCCCGGGACGCCACCGGCGACCATACCCTCGCCCTGCGCGACACCTTCCGCCAGGCCGGATGGACGTCCGACATCTACGTCGAAGCCGCCCACGACGAGCTCCTCCGCGAAGCCACCTACTTCGAGCGCTACCCCGAACACGCCCAACCCGGCGACATCCTCCTCTACCAGCTGAGCACTGCCTCACCGGTGGCCGACTTCCTGGTCGGCCGAGCCGAGACCCTGGTGCTCGACTACCACAACATCACCCCGGCCGACTTCTACCAGGACTGGGAGGAGCACACCGCGGAAAAGGTGGCGCTGGCCCGCCGACAGATGGCCGAACTGGCCCCCCGGGCCACCCTCGGCATCGCCGATTCGGCCTTCAACGCCGCCGAGCTCCGGGTGTTCGGTTGCCCGGCGACCGAGGTGGTGCCCATTCTCACCGACATCGATGCCTGGGGGAGCCGGGCACTGGCCGACCCCGCCGAGCTTTCCCGGCGGAAGGATGTCCACGGCCCCGGCACCGTGCTGCTCTTCGTGGGCCGGCTGTCCCCCAACAAGAACCAGCACCTGTTGGTGGAGACGCTCTGGCTCTACCGGCAGTGGTACGACCCCGACGCCCGGCTGGCGCTGGTCGGCCCGGCCATCACCGGCGCCTACTCCGAGGCGGTGACGGCCTACGCCGAAGAGCTCGGGCTGGCCGGCGCCGTCGACCACGGCGAGCACCTGACCCCGGCCCAGCTCGCCGCCTGGTACTCGGATGCCGACGTCTTCGTCTGCCTGTCCGAACACGAGGGGTTCTGCATCCCGCTCCTCGAGGCCATGCACTTCGACCTCCCGATCGTGGCCCTGGCGGCGGGGGCGGTGCCGGAGACATTGGGTCAGGCCGGCCTCCTGATCGATGCCAAACGACCGAGCCTGGCGGCGGCGGCCGTTCACCGGGTCCGGGCCGACCCGTTATTGGCGGAGTTCCTGGCGTCAGCCGGCCGCCGACGGCTCGATGCCTTCGGCGGGGTGGCCACCCGGGCCCGCTTCCTCGAGGTGCTGGGCGCCCTCGATGCCCGCCAGCCGGTCCGGGCATGAAGCTGGCCTTCGTCACCCCCCGGTACGGCCCCGAGGTCATCGGCGGGGCGGAGACGGCGGCGCGGATGCTGGCCGAACGGATGACCCTCCGTCCGGACTGGGAGGTGGAGGTGCTCACTAGCTGCGCGCTCGACCACCTCACCTGGGAGAACACCGAGCCGGCCGGTACCACCTCGGTCAACGGGGTCACCGTGCGGAGGTTCCCGACCGCCAGCCCCCGATTGCTCGAGTACTTCAAGCTCGACGGCAAGCTGAGGGGGTCGCCGACCACCGCCAGCCTGGCCGAGTCACGCCGATGGGTGGCGCTCAACGGGCCGATGTGCCCCGACCTGGTCGACGCCGTCGCCACCAGCGACGCCGATGTCATCGCCTGCTACCCGTACCTGTTCGCCACCACCGTCGACGCCATCGCCGCCGCCCGGGTTCCCACCGTCCTCCACCCGGCAGCCCACGACGAGCCGGCGCTGTACCTGAAGGCGTTCCGGCAGAGCTTTCACGACATCGACGGGGTGGTCTACCACACCCAGGCCGAACGCGATCTGATGGAGCACGTCTTCGCCATCGGCGCCAAACCTCAGATCGTCCTCGGTCTGGGAGTGAACGAGCCGGCCGGGGCCGGAAGGCGGGGAGGGGAGGTCCTCGGGATCGGCAATCGCCCCTATCTCTGCTACCTGGGCCGGGTCGACGAGCACAAGGGTTGCGGGATGCTCGCCGAATACTTCGCCCACTACAAGGAGCGGCATCCAGGTGACCTGGCCCTCGCCTTCGTCGGCCCGGTGTCGGACAAGGCACCCGAACATCCCGACATCGTGGTCACCGGCACGGTGTCCGAGGCCGACAAATGGGACATCCTGGCCGATGCCCAGGTGATGGTCTCACCCTCGGCCTACGAATCCTTCTCGTTGGTCCTGCTGGAGGCATGGACACTGGATGTGCCGGTTCTGGTCAACGCCGGCTGCGCGGCAACCATGGAACACGTCCGCCGGTCCGGGGGCGGTCTGTACTTCGCGTCGTACCGGACCTTCGAAGCCACCGTGGAGCGGTTGGTGACCGATGGGGCGATCCGCGCCCGCCTGGGGAAAGCCGGCCGGCAGTACACCGAGCGGTACTACCGTTGGCCTTCGATCATCGACCGCTACTCCGACTTTTTGGGATCGGTGGTCGCCCGCGGCCCCCGAATCTCGATCCGCACCGGACGGCTTCCCCTGGTGACCGACGGTCCTGCCTACCAACGAGGAGGATGACCCGATGAGCCCCGACGACGGCGCCCCGGCCTCCAGCGACGACCCCGGGGCCGACGAACAGGAGCTGTTGGCGGCGTTCGACCGGTTGCGGCCCCAGGGCAATTTGAAGTGGGGGTTCGACGACGCCATGCGTCGGTTGTCCGAGCCGGGCGGGGGAGCCGGTGCGGCGGGCATCCCCTGGGCGGGACTCCCGGACGACCTGTGGGAGCGGGGTCGATCGGCCCGTATCGGGCAGCGGTTCGTGGGGGACGTGGCCGGAGTTATGGCGTCGATCCTCGCCGCCGACGCCCGGGTCGCCGCCGACGCGGCCATGGACGACCGGATGCTGGCTGCCTGGGACGCGCTGCGTTACCTGGAGGCCAGATTGGAGTCGCTCGAATCCCGGGTGGACCCGGTGGACGCCGGGCTGGACGGCCCTCGGGTGGCGGTCCCCGAGCCCAACGTCTCGGTCTGGACCCCGGAGGTAGCCGGTTGGTTCGAGTCGCCGGACCCGGCGGGACCGATCATCGTCGGCGAATCCGGCGACGGCACCTTGATGACCGCGTTGGAACGATCCGGCCACCGGGTCCGGGGGGTGGAGCCTCGCGGCGGGGAGGTCTGGTCGGCGTTCGCCGATCCCCAGATCCACGCCGGCCCGGTCCTGTCCGAAGTGCGGGAGTTCCTGGCCACCGCGGAGGACCGGTCGGCGTCGGGGGTGGTCCTGGTCGGGGCCGTCGACCGGCTCGACCTTCCCGCCAAACTCGGGCTGCTGGCCGACGCCATCCGGGTGGTCGGCCCGGCGGGGACGGTGGTGCTGCTGGTGACCGACCAGTCCCGGTGGGACGCCAGCCTCCCGACGGTGGCCCGGGACCTGGTCCCCGGGCGCCCGCTGCACCCCGAGACCTGGCTGTTCCTGCTTCGGCGGTTCGGAGTCGCGGATCCGACCTGGCACCGATCGAGCGACGGTTCGATGCACACGCTGGTGGGGAGGATCGCCGAATGAGCGGTATCCATCAGTTCGTGCCCATGCTTCACCGCCATGACGCGGTGGGCGAGCACACCCGGGCCCTGCGCGACCGATTGGCCGCGGCCGGGGTCGTCACCCGGATCTACACCGAGAACCCCGATCCGGAGACGGTGGACGAAACCCGTCCGTACCTCCGCTATGCCGAGGAGGCGGAACCGGGTGACGTACTGGTGTACCAGTTCGCCACCGAGTCGGTGATGGCCCGCTGGTTGGCGGCACGCCGCCAGCCACTGGTGATCAACTATCACAGCGCCACCCCGCCCGAATACTTCATCCCCTGGAACAACGGGATCGCCCGGCTGCAGGTCCAGAGCCTGTCGGAGTTGGCCGACATCGCCCCCCGGGCCGATCTCGGCATCGCGGTGTCCGAGTTCGACGCCGACGAGCTCCGAGAGGCCGGGTGTGCCTCGACGGTGGTGATCCCGGTGGCCAACGTTGCCTACCCGCCGGTGGCGCCCGACCCGACGACGGCGGTCCGGCTGGAGCGCGACCGTCAGTCCCGGGAGCCCGGCGCCGCCTGGCTGTCGGTGGGGCGGTTGGCTCCCAACAAGCGCCACCAGGACGCGGTGGCCGCCCTGTTCGTGGCCCGGATGACCACCGACCCCGGGGCGCGCCTGACCCTGATCGGGGCGCCCTCCGAGCCCAACTACGCCCACGCCCTCCGCCGGTACGCCCACTCCCTCGGCCTGTCGGATGCCGTCGACTTCGTGAGCGGACTCGACGATGTCCAACTCGCCGCCTACTACCGCGCCTCGGACGTGCTGGTGATGTTGTCCGAGCACGAGGGCTTCGGAGTGCCCCTGATCGAAGCCATGACCCATGGGCTTCCGGTAGTGGCCTACGACGCCGGCGCGGTGGGCGAGATCCTCGGCGACGCCGGCGTGCTCCTCGACAAGAAACATCCACGTCATGTGGCCTCGGCGGTCCACCGGCTCCTCGCCGACCCCACCGAGGTTGACCGGTTGACCGCCCGGGGTCGGGAACGGGTCGAGGGCATGGACCTGCCAAATGCGGGAAATCGCCTGGTGGCGACGGTGCGAGCCCTCGCCGACCGGGTGCCGGTCGCCGCGGAAATCCGGGTCCCCCGATGACCGCGTTGCATCACCCGAGAGCGGTGAGCAAGTAGGCTTGTCCACTATGGACGACGCCCGTCAGCTCTCCCTGCACGTACCCACCCACCTCGCCTCCGGGGAAACTGCCCGTTCCAAGTTCGGCGCCGATGCCGGCCCGGGGTCGGACATTTTCCAGCGGTTGTTGAAGGAGCGGATCGTCTTCATCGGCTCTGCCATCGACCAGGACACCGCCAACCTGGTGTGTTCCCAGCTGATCCTGCTCGAGGCCGAGGATCACGAACGGGATATCTCCGTGTACATCAACTCGCCGGGTGGATCGGTCACCGACGGGTTGGCCATCTACGACACCATGCAGTTCGTGCGCTGCGACATCCGCACCATCTGCGTGGGCCTGGCCGCGTCGATGGGCCAGTTCTTGCTGTGCTCGGGCACCCCGGGCAAGCGGTTCGCCCTGCCTCACAGCCGGATCCTGATGCACCAGCCTTCCGGCCAGATGCAGGGGCAGGCGTCGGACATCGCCATCCAGGCCGAGCAGATCATCTACCTCAAGCGGATGATGGCCGAGCGGATCGCTTTCCACACCGGTCAGACGGTCGAGCGCATCGAGGCCGACTCCGACCGGGACCGCTGGTTCACCGCCGACGAGGCTCGTGACTACGGGTTCATCGACGAGGTGATCCAGAAGGACGGCGTCGACGGTCCGACGACCGCGGGGGCCGTGACCAAGTGAGTGTGGGCGCGGTGGAGCCCGCGCCTTCAACGCCGGCAGCAACTACCGGGATCACCGACGACGACGGCCTAACTTCCACCATCGGCGGGAGCACCCGTTTCGTTCACGGGCAGTCCAACCGACAGGTGACGGTCGTCAACGGCAAGGTCCAACTCGGCCAACGGCTGAAGGACCTCTGGACCAACCGGGACCTGCTGATCCTGTTGACCAAGACCCAGCTGAAGGTCAAGTACAAGGGCTCGGTGCTCGGCTACGTGTGGTCGATGTTGAACCCCGCCCTGGTGCTGGCCATCTACTACACGGTGTTCAAGGTCATCGCCCGGAACACCATCCCCTCCTTCGCCATCTTCCTGTTCTGCGGCCTGCTGGTGTGGAACCTGTTCAACAACTCGGCCAACTCGGCCACCGGGGCGGTGGTGGCAAACTCCGGAATCGTGAAGAAGGTGGCGTTCCCGCGAGAGCTGCTGGCGCTGTCCACCGTCGGGGTGGCGTTGATCCTGTTCTGCATTCAGGTGGTGGTACTCGTCCTGGCCCTGGCCGCCTTCGGCATCGTTCCGAGCTTCGCCTACTTCTACACGCTGCCGGTTGCCCTGGCCGCCCTGCTGGTCTTCACCGGCGCGGTCGCCATCTTCTTGTCGGCGGTCAACGTCTACCTCCGGGACACCCAACACCTCACCGAGGTGCTGTTGATGGCCTGGTTCTGGAGCGTCCCGATCGTCTACCCCTACGGCCAGATCGCCAAGGTGCTCACCGACCACCATCTCGCCTGGTTCAAATTCGTCTACCTGATGAACCCGATCACCACCATCGCCATGACCTTTCAACGCACGCTGTACGGGAAATCGCAGTACACGCTCAATGGGGCGGTCAATCACATGCTCCCGAGTTGGGGGGCGCCTACCTACACTCTGGCCGTCGCGGTAGTCCTGGGGGCCAGTATCATCCTCTTCCTTCTCTCGCTGATGGTCTTCGGCCGGCTCGAGGGCAACTTCGCCGAGGAGCTGTAGGCCGTGAGCGTCGCCATCGAAGTCAAGGACATCTCCAAGCAGTTCCGCCTCTACAACGAGCAGTACACCTCGTTGAAGGAACGGGTGATCCACGGCGGCAAGATGCCCTTCGACCCCGTTCTGGGCGCTGCAGGACGTCAACGTGGACATCCTGGAGGGCGAGACGTTCGGCATCCTCGGCCGCAACGGTTGCGGGAAATCGACGCTGCTCAAGTGCATCGCCGGGATCCTGAAGCCGACCTCCGGGGAGATCCGGGTCCGGGGCAGCCTGGCCGCCATGCTGGAGCTGGGCGCCGGTTTCCAGCCCGAGCTGTCGGGCCGGGACAACATCTTCCTCAACGGCTCGCTGCTCGGGTCTGTCCCATTCCGAGATCGAAAAGCGGTTCGACGCCATCGTGGCCTTCGCCGAGCTGGAGCAGTTCATCGACAACCAGGTCAAGTACTACTCGTCGGGCATGTACGTCCGGCTCGGGTTCGCGGTCGCTGTCAACGTCGAGCCGGACGTACTGCTGGTCGACGAGGTGCTGGCGGTGGGCGACGCCGCCTTCCAGCGCAAGTGCCTCGACCATGTCAAGAAGTTCCAGCAAGAGGGCCGGACCATCGTGGTCGTCTCCCACGGCACCGACGTCATCCGGCAGAATTGCGAGCGGGTGATGGTGATGAACCATGGTCGGGTGATCACCGTGGACGAGCCCGGCGAGGGGATCCGGGTGTACCTGGCCGACCTCCTCGGGGTCGGCACCCTGGACAACTCGGAGACCGGCGGGATCGAGGGCAATGTCTTCTCCATCGGCACCGTGCAGGCCGAGCACGGCGGGATGGGCAGCCGGCACCACCTCTACCCCGGCGAATCGCTGACCATCATCGCCGAGCTGGACAGCCTGGCCCCGGTGCCCAACGCCATGGCCACCATCGCCATCCACGACGACAACAACGAGCTGGTCTTCGCCTCCGACCCTGACGACTCCGGGTGCCAGATGGAGGTGCCGCTGGGTGGTGGGCAGATCCGGTTCGATTTCGCCGAGGTCCCGCTGCTGGACGGCACCTATTCGGTCAGCGTCGGCATCCGCAGCCTCAGCGAGACCGCCATCTTCGACTGGAAGGACCAGGTCACCCAATTCGAGGTGGCCAATCCCGGCCGGTCTACCGGCCGGGTGCGGTTGTTGCCGGTGGCGAGTTTCCGTCACCGGCCGACGGGGCTCACCGGTGAGGTGCCGGTGGTGACCAAACTCGACCCCGCGGAGGAAGTCGCCTCTTGACGCGTCGGATCGACCAGGTGATCCCGACCTTGGCCAGTCGGGACGCCATCGGGGGCCATGTCGTACAGCTCCGGGATCTTCTCCGGTCCCGGGGTTTCGAGTCCGACATCTTCTACGGCAATGCCAGCGCCGACCGCTTCGAGTACGGATTCCCGATCTCCCGGTTGGGCGACCCGCCGTCGAACGACCGGGTGCTGCTGTACCAACTCTCGATCGGCAGCGGAGTGGCCGACATCTTCCGGGAACGCCGCGAACGGAAGTTCGTCAACTACCACAACATCACCCCGGCCGATCTGCTGGAGGCCTGGATCCCGGCGGTGGGCGAAGAGGTCCGCTGGGGCCGATCCCAGCTGCGGGACCTGGCCCCGGTGACCGAGTTCGCGGTGGCCGATTCGATGTTCAACGAACGGGAGCTGCAGGCGGCCGGCTACCGGGTGACCGCCACCGTGCCGTTGCTGCTCGACCTCGACAGCTTCGCCGGCTCGCCGGATCCGACCCTGGCCAAGCGTCTGCGGGCCGAGAAAGCCGACGGCGGCACCGACTTGCTGTTCGTCGGCAAGGTGTCTCCGCACAAGGGGCAGCACGACCTGGTCAAGACCCTGGCCACCTACCGCCGGCTCTACGACCCCGCCGCCCGGCTCCGGCTGGTGGGGGGCGCCATCAGCGAGGACTACCAAAAAGCGGTGAAGCGGTTCGCCGATGAGCTCGGCCTGGTCGACGCTGTCGAGTTCGCCGGCTCGGTGTCCCACGAGGAGCTGATCGCCTACTACGCGGCCGCTGACGCCTTCGTCTGCCTCTCCAACCACGAGGGATTCTGCGTGCCGCTGCTCGAGTCCATGTACCACCAGGTGCCCATCGTTGCCTACACCAACACCGCGGTTCCCGAGACGGTGGCCACCGCCGGACTGGTGCTCCCCGACAAGCAGCCGGCCCGGGTCGCCGCCGCCATCCACCGGGTGGTCACCGACCAGAGCCTGCGGGCCGCCCTGGCCCGGGCGGCGTCGGAGCGGGTGGCGTGGTTCGCCCTTCCGAGGGTGAAGGAGGGTTTCGCTTCCGCCCTCGAAGCCGCCTACGCGGCGTGAACGTGTCGGCGGCCCGTCGCCCCTGCTGATGCGCGTTTCTTTCGTTGTACCTCGTTACGGGCCGGAGATCATCGGCGGCGCCGAGACCGCCGCTCGGCGGCTGGCCGAGGGACTGGTGTCGGAACCCGGATGGGACGTCGAAGTCCTGACCAGCTGTGCCGAGGATTTCGTGACCTGGGCCGACGTCTACCCGGAAGGGGAGGACCGCATCAACGGGGTGAGGGTCCACCGGTTCCGGTCGGCGGCCGGGCGGGATCCGTCGTTTCATGCTCTCTCGGCGGCGTTGCTGGCCGATCCCGCCTCGGCGTCGATGCCGGACTCGGAGCGGTGGCTGGATTTTCAGGGCCCGGTGACCCCGGCCCTGGCCGATGCCGCCGAAGCCTCGACCGCCGACGTCATGGTCTTCTATCCCTATCTCTACTATCCGACCGCCCGGGTGATCGACCGGGTGGACACCCCCACGGTGCTCCATCCCGCCGCCCATGACGAGCCGGCCCTCCACCTGCCCGTCTTCCCCCGGGTCTTCGAGGCCGCCGACGCCCTGGTGTTCCAGACCGACGCGGAACGGGAATTGGTCCAGGGGATCTTTCCGGTCGCCTCCCATCACCAGATGCTGCTCGGCCTGGGAGTGGATGACCCGCCCCCCGGCTCCCTGGCCAACGAGCCCGGTGATCCCGAGGTGCCCGGCGTTCCCTATCTGCTCTGCCTGGGCCGGGTCGACAGCCACAAGGGAACCACCACGTTGGCGTCGATGTTCGGCGCCTACAAGGAGCGTCATCCCGGTCCCCTCCGGCTGGTGTTGGCCGGACCGGTGGTCGATTCCCCGGCGCCGCATCCCGACATCGACGTGGTGGGGGCGGTGTCGGAGGCGGCCAAATGGGAGCTGCTGCGCCAGGCGGTGGCCCTGGTGTCCCCGTCGAGGTGGGAGGCGTTCTCGTTGGTCATCGCCGAGGCGTGGAGCGCCCGCACCCCGGTGGTGGTCAACGCCGCCTGCGGTGCCACCGCCGAGCACGCCCGGCGTTCGGGCGGGGGGCTGTCCTTCCATGGCTACGGCGAGTTCGAGGTCATCATCGAGCGATTGGGCGAGGACGGCGCCCTGGCCGCCGAGCTGGGCCGGCGGGGTCGTTCCTACGTCGACCGTCACTTTCGCTGGCCCCTGGTGATCGATCGCTATGCCGGGTTCCTCGAGTCGGTGGCGGGCCTTCCCCGGCGATCAGATACCGGTGCCCAGCGGGCGGGGACCCGCCCGGCTGATCAGGTGCACCCCGAGAATGGCGGGGCCGGGTAGCAGCTGCCACACCCGGTAGCCGCCGATGGGCTGGGGGGTGGCGATCGGCAGCGCGTAGCCCTGGGCCACCAGGGAGGCCAATCCCGGCAGGGTCGGCGACGCCACCAGAATCACCGAGCCCGACGGGGCGGTGGCTACCGAGTTGCCCTTGGCGTAGTACAGCGCCCCGTGGACCTGGTTGTAGAGGACGCCGTTCGGCTGGATGAGGGCGATGCGGATGTCGGGGAAGGGCATAGCCGGCGTTGCGGTAGATGTTGGCTCCCCCGTCGACGGTGTCGAACACCACGACGTCGCGAGCCGGATTCACCGAGGGGGCGAGACCTCCGAGGGCGGTGTCGATGGCGTCGGCGCCGGTGATGGTGGCCCGGGTGTCGGCGTACGGCGCCTGGTAGCGGGCCTGCTGCAACCAGAGTCCGCCGGTGGTGGGCTTCAGCCAGCTTTGGGGCAACACCCCGTTCCCGTCCAGGAACCGCTGGGCACCGAGGGCCACCAGCCCGGCCACCACGAGAGAGGTGAGTACCAGCCAGGAGCCCGAGTAGCGGGGCGCGGATCCGCGACGACGAACGTGCTGGGTGAGGGCCGACAGCGGAAGCAGCAGGGCGATGACCGCGCCAGGTTGGTAGGCCAGCAGGTAGCCCCCCTTGGCGAACTGGACGAGAGCGACGATGGCCACCGGTGGGAGAATGGCGGCGGTGAGGATGGCCGCTTTGGACTGGTACCAGGGGCGGGACCCGTTGGGCCCGGCCTCCGGCGCCGGCCCGGGCACGCTCCCGTCGTCCTCGTCAGACCTCCGACGCCGGAGCAGGCCGCGGATGGCCACCGCCACCCCGGCCAGCAGCGCCGCCGCCGCCAACGGCGCCAGCGCCACCACCGTGTAGCCGGCGAAGGTTCCGATATTCAGGTGGGCGCCGGGCGCATGATCGAGGATCGACGTCGCCTGGGCGGCGCCGCTGGCCTCGGTCCGGGTCGCCCGGATCCAGGTGCCGATGCCGCCGGGTTGCTGGAGGGCCATCGGGATCATCCACACCGCCACCGATGCGATTCCGGCGCCCACCGTGATGGCCAGACGGCCCCACCGTCGGGTCGAGCCGACGATCGCGACGATGGTGAGGATAGCGAAGGCCTGGACAATGGACTGCCGGAATCCGGCCAGGAGCCCGAGGGCGACGATCGCCCCGATGCCGTGCCAGCTCCCGGGACGGGCCCGCCAGGCCAGGATGATCAGGAGGGAACCGGCGACGGTGTCGAAGGAGTAGGTGGACACGATCGAACCGCTGAACCAGGCGAACGGGGAACTGGCCACGATCAACCCTGCCGCGATCCCCGTCCATCGCCCACCCAGATCGCGTCCGGCCACCACCGCAAGTCCGGCGCCGGCCGCCGAGGCGATGGCCGCCACCACCACCAGGCTGTGGACGGCGCCCAGTCCACTCAGGGACTTCACCAGTCGACCGGCCTCGACGTAGAGCCAGTAGCCCGGGGGCTGGGGCTGACCGTGGGTCACGTCGAAGTGGTTGACCGCCGACGCGTACTGGGCGGAGTCCCAATCGGTCGGTCCCTTGGCCGCGGTGACCAGCCGGAGCACCAGGGCCGCAACCGCCACCAACCACGGCGTCGGGTCGAAGAGATGCCGTCGGGACGGTCGTTGGATGATCTGGCTCCGGGTCCGCCGATCTGGGGTTTCGGCCACGTCAGCAGAGGTTGCCGGCGGCGACGAGAGCATCCCCAACAGTAGCGAGCCGAGCCTGATTGTTGGTGTCCGCACGGCGATTCTTTACCCCCGCGTCTAACCCCGGCGATCGCTACCATGCGTCACATGGCAATAAAACGGGGACATCAGCAGCTTGAGCGGCGCGCCCGGCGGATCACCCGAGCGGTAGGCGCCTGCATCACCCTTGGCGCGGTGGTCGCACCGGCACTCACGGCTTCCAGTCCGGCCTCGGCGGCAACCGCCAAGCTTCAGGCCCACGCGGTGACGACGTCGCTGGTGTGGACCCAGACGCTGCCCGACGGTGGTTCGCCCGTCGCGCTGTCGTCGCCGTCGGTGGCCAACCTCGACGGCTCGCCCTCGGTGGTGGTCGGTGACCGCACCGGCACCCTGTGGGCGTTCCATCTTTCCAATCGGACCGCGCCGGCCGGGTGGCCGGCGCACACCGGGGGCGTCCCCATCGATTCGACGCCCTCGTCCGCCTCGGTCGACGGCAGCGGGCTCGACACCGTGTTCGTCGGGGCCGGGAACGCCGCCAATCCGCACATCGGCGGCTACTACGCCTTCAACCACGCCGGGGCCCAGGTCTGGGGGGTTAACGCCGTCGACCCGCAGGGCCCGCAAGGGGTGCAGGCATCCATGTCGGTCGGGAGCATCGACGGGGTGACCGGGGTCACCGCGCCGTCGCTCGGACAGAATCAGTATGCGCTCAACGCGGTCAACGGCGCGCTGCTCCCCGGTTGGCCGTTCTTCACCGCTGACAGCTCCTTCACCACTCCGGCACTCGCCGACCTCTACGGGAACGGTCAGACCGAGATCGTGGAAGGCGGCGACTCCAGCGCCGGTGTGGCCAACGGTGTCACCTATACCAACGGCGGCCACCTCCGGGTCCTGGGCGGCGGCGGCAACCTCATCTGCAGCCACGACGTCAACCAGACCGTGGACTCATCGCCGGCGGTGGGCAACTTCCTGGCCGGAGGGGGGATGGGGATCACCTTCGGGACCGGTTCGTACTTCCCAGGGGCTTCCGACTCCAACTCGATCTTCGGCGCCGACGCCAACTGCAACATCGTCTGGAAGACCAACCTGGGCGGCAACACCATCGACAGTCCAGCCATCGGCGACACCGTGGGTGACGGCTCGGAACAGGTGATCGAGGGCGCCGACACCGGGTCGGGCGGCACGGTGTGGGTGCTGAACGGCGCCAACGGCCAGCCCCTGGCCGGGTGGCCGCAGTCCACCGCCGGCCGGATCATCGGGGGCATCACCACCGCCGACCTCACCGGGGGTGGCTACAACGACGTGTTGGTCCCAACCACTTCGGGCCTGGTCATCTACGACGGCCGGACCGCCGCGGTGGTGGCCACCCTCGGGGCGGACACCATCGGGCTCCAGAACTCCCCGATGGTGACCATCGACCCCAACGGGACCATCGGCATCACCATCGCCGGTTACGGGTCGGCCAATCAGGGCATCATCCAACACTACGAGGTGGCCGGCTCGGCCGGTCACTCGCTGGGGAAGCGGTCGTGGCCGATGTTCCATCACGACCCCCAGCTCACCGGCTTCCTGTCCCAGGGGGCCCCCGGGCACCTCACCCAACCGATGGTGGGCATGGCCGCTACCCCCGACGGCAAGGGGTACTGGAACGTGGCTTCCGACGGCGGGATCTTCTCGTTCGGCGACGCCGCCTTCTTCGGCTCCACCGGGGGCATCCATCTCAACAAACCCATCGTCGGGATGGCGGCCACCCGGGACGGCAAGGGCTACTGGCTGGTCGCCTCCGACGGCGGCATCTTCGCCTTCGGGGACGCCGCCTTCCACGGTTCGACCGGGGCCATGGCCCTCAACAAACCGGTGGTGGGCATGGCCGCGACTCCCGACGGCGGTGGCTACTGGCTGGTCGCCTCCGACGGCGGGATCTTCGCCTTCGGTGACGCCGTCTTCCACGGGTCGACCGGGGCCGTGGCCCTCAACAAACCGGTGGTGGGCATGGCCGCGACGTCTGACGGCGGTGGCTACTGGCTGGTCGCCTCCGACGGCGGCATCTTCGCCTTCGGCGACGCCGCCTTCCGCGGGTCGACCGGGGCCATGGCCCTGAATCGGCCGGTGGTGGGCATGGCCGCGACTCCCGGAGGCGGTGGCTACTGGCTGGTCGCCTCCGACGGCGGCATCTTCGCCTTCGGCGATGCCCAGTTCTTCGGGTCGACCGGAAGCCTCAACCTGGTGCTTCCGGTGGTCGGGATGACGGTGGCACCCCCGTGGAGCGGGTACTGGATGGTGGCCGCCGACGGCGGCATCTTCGCCTTCGGCAACGCCGGCTTCTTCGGTTCGATGCCGGCGGTGTTCGCGGCCCAAACCGCCGGGCAGGACTGACCGGACAGGCGCTTCCGCCCTTTGGGTGTCACCCGTTTCGAGAGCTCCCGACGGTAATGTCGGGAACAACGTGCGTGGGCGACTGCTGACAACGGGAAGACGGCATCGGTTCGGACGCGCGGTCGTCGCGCTGATTGCCGTGGTCGGGTTCGGTACCCAGATCGCCCGGCCGACGCCTACCGCCGCCGCCCCGTTCCCGTCGTCGGTGTTGACCCTCACCGGACACGGGTTCGGCCACGGCCACGGGATGGGGCAGTGGGGTGCCCTGGGCTACGCCCTGGCCCAGACCCCGTACCAATCGATCGTGGCCCACTATTACGGAGGCACCACCCTGACACCGCTCAGTGGCGCGGCCGACGGGACCCAGATCGGGGTCGAGATCTCCGAGAACAACGGCAACACGGTCATCGTGACCTCGGGATCCCCGTTCTCGGCGGCGGGCTTGTCGGTGCCGGCCGGCCAGGCGGTGTTGATGACCAACAACGGCGCCGGCGGAACCTGGAACGTCACGATGGGCGGCAGCTGCGCCGGACCCTGGAACAGCACGGTGGCGACCAACGTCGCCGACCCGACCGCGGTACCGAGCCACAACCCCGATCTCGGAGACCCGGCCACCGGGAACGAGGCCCTTCAGCTCTGCCAGGGGGGTGGCAATCTCACCATGCGGGGGAACATCGAGGGGACCGACTACCAGGGCGCCCCGCGCACCGTCAACATCGTCCCGCTAGAGCAGTACGTGGCCGGGGTGGTCCCCAATGAATCGCCGTCCTCCTGGGGGGCGTTGGGTGGCGCCGGACCCCAGGGACAACCGTGGGGATTCCAGGAGCTCGAAGCTCAGGCGGTGGCGGCCCGCTCCTATGTGATGGCGGGCCTGGGTTCCTACTTCGGCTACACCGATACCTGCGACCTCGACTGCCAGACCTATCAGGGGATCAAGAACGAGAGCCCGTTGGGCGACGCCGCCACCATCGACACCGGCGGCCAGGTGATGGAGTTTCCCGGCGGGCCGGTGGCCGCCACCCAGTACTCGGCGTCCACCGGCGGGTACACCAATCCCGGCGCCAACTCGCTGGGCTTCCCCGCCGTCCCCGATACCGGCGACTCGATCTGTGTTCCCGGGGCGTGCAACCCCAACCACACGTGGACGGCATCGGTGGCGGTGTCGGACATCCAAGCCACCTGGCCCCAGCTCGGCACCTTCGAGGCGTTCAACGTGACGGCCCGCAACGGATTCGGCGACTTCGGCGGTCGGGTGACGTCGCTGACCCTGGTCGGATCCAGTCAGAACGTCACGATGACCGGCGACCAGTTCGCCGCCGGGGTGGGCTTGAAGTCGGACTGGTTCACCGCCTCCACCGTGTTGAACAAACCGGTGGTCGGCATGGCCGCCACCGCCGACGAGGGTGGCTATTGGCTGGCGGCTTCCGACGGAGGCATCTTCTCCTATGGCGATGCCAGCTTCTTCGGCTCCACCGGCGCCCTCACCCTCAACAAGCCCATCGTCGGGATGGCGTCCACCCCCGACAGCCGGGGTTACTGGCTGGTGGCCAGCGACGGGGGAGTCTTCTCGTTCGGTGACGCCAGCTTCTTCGGCTCCACCGGCGCTCTCCGGTTGAACAAACCGGTGGTGGGCATGGCGCCGACCCCGGACGGTCGCGGCTATTGGCTGGTCGCCTCCGACGGAGGCATCTTCTCGTTCGGTGACGCCAGCTTCTTCGGCTCCACCGGCGCTCTCCGGTTGAACAAACCGGTGGTGGGCATGGCCGCGACCCCCGGAGGCGGCGGTTATTGGCTGGTGGCCTCCGACGGGGGCATCTTCTCGTTCGGTGACTCCAGCTTCTTCGGGTCCACCGGCGCCATCGCCCTCAACCAGCCGGTGGTGGGCATGTCCACCTCCGCCGACGGGCACGGCTATCGCCTGGTCGCCTCCGACGGCGGCATCTTCTCCTTTGGCGATGCCGCCTTCTTCGGGTCGGTGGCCAATCAGGCCCTCCTCCAACCGGTGGTGGGAATGACCGGCACTCCCGATGGCAACGGCTACTGGTTGGTGGCATCCGACGGAAGCGTCTTCGCCTTCGGCAATGCCGGCTTCTTCGGCTCGCCGTCGGGCGAGTAGCCCTCGGACACGGGTCAGCGGGTTGCGGCCAGGCCGGGGAACTCCCGGAGCCGGCCGAAGCGGCCCAGCCGCCCGACGTTGACCCCGACGTCGGCGGCGCGCATCATCCGCAGATCGCCTCGGCTGTTGCCGTAGGCCCACAGCCGAGCGGACGGCTCGTCGAGCTTGCCGGTCCACTCGAGGAGACGGCGCAGCTTTTCCTCCCCCCGGCAATTCTTCCCGTCGTACCGGCCGGTGAGGCGGTGATCCCGGGTGGCCAGCCGGGTGGCGAGCGCCCGTTCGGCGCCGAGCAGCCGGGCGGCTTGGGCGACGTAGCCCTCGGGGGAGGCCGACACGATGACGGTGTGATCCCCTCGCCGCTGGTGCCACTGGAGCCGTTGATGGACGTCGGCGCGGAGGTGGCCGGCGAGGTGCCGCTGGGCGAACGCGACGCTGACCGCCTCGAAGGTGGACACCTCGATTCCAGCCAGCACCGTCTCGAAGAGGCGTTCCTTGGTCCGGTCGGCCACCTCGCCACCGGCGATGGCGGCGTGGGCCAGCTCGGGCAGGAGGGAGACGCCGGCGCTGGCCACCTTCCGCCGGTCGGTGACGGCGGAGAGGAAGCCGAAGACGCTGCCCCCGGTGGTCAGGGTCCCGTCGAAGTCGAAGGCGGCGATATCCGGCATGGGCGAACATCTTGCCTGCCACCGGTCGGCCGGTCGACCGGACCGCCGGCACCATTAAACTTGACCCATCAGGTCGACATTAGGCGAACGTTCGTCTAACCTGACCGCGAGACGGGGTCGTGAGGGTCGCGATCCGGACCGCAGTTCCGGTCCACCAAACACATGAGGGAGTAGCAACCATGGCCATTCGACTGGGCGACGAGGCCCCCGACTTCACTGCCGAGACGACCGAGGGGACGATCCGGCTCTACGAGTACCTCGGAGACAGCTGGGGGATCCTGTTTTCCCATCCCAAGGACTTCACGCCGATCTGCACCACCGAGTTGGGGGCCTTCTCGAAGGCCAAGCCGGAATTCGACAAGCGTGACACCAAGCTCATCGGGGTATCCGTCGACGACGTCACCTCCCACGGCAAGTGGGCCGAGGACATCAAGGAGACACAGGGAACGGCTCTCAACTTCCCGCTCATCGGCGACGAGGATCGCAAGGTCGCCGACCTCTACGACATGATCCATCCGAACGCCAACGACACCCTCACCGTCCGTTCGGTGTTCATCATCGGACCCGACAAGAAGGTCAAGCTCACCCTGACCTACCCGGCCTCCACCGGCCGCAACGTCGACGAGATCCTCCGGGTGCTGGATTCGCTGCAGCTGACCGCCAATTACTCGGTGGCAACGCCGGTGAACTGGAAGGACGGCGACGACGTGGTCATCGTCCCGGCTATCTCCGACGAGGATGCCAAGGAGAAGTTCCCCAAGGGGTTCAAGGCCCTGAAGCCCTACCTGCGGATGACTCCCCAGCCGAACAAGTAACCCTTCACCCGCCGGCAGACGTCGTGGCGGTTGCATCCGGCCCCTCGGGGCCGGCTGCAACGCGTCCGGGCGGGGACATCGCGCCTGGTACCCCGCCGTTACTGCTAGAGTTGTTGGGTCAACGGGCCCCGTCCGTCGGCCATTCCGAACATCCCAGAGGTCAACCCCGCATATGCCCGACAAGCAGGCCACCATCACCGAGTACCGGCTCCACGAGACCGATACCGGCTCACCCGAGGTGCAGATCGCCATTCTGAGCGACCGCATCACCCACCTCACCGACCACCTGAAGATCCACAAAGGTGATCACCACACCCGCCGGGGCCTGCTCAAATTGATCGGGCGGCGCCGTCGACTCCTCGACTATGTACGGAACAACGACGTCGAGCGCTACCGGGACATCATCGGTCGCCTCGGCCTCCGCCGCTAAGCGGAACCGATTCAAATTCGCCCGGCTCCGGCCGGGCGATGCACATTTCTTGCCATCGGCACGTTGCCGGTGGCAGCCGGTCCGACACGGTGTCGGTCGGCAGCAAGACCGGCAGGCCACATCGGTGGTCGGCCGTGGACAGACAGATTGGGCTCCTTTCGAGGTCAGTCACCAGTTGCCGAATACCCGATTCCGGAAGAAGATGGGGTGTTCGACAACTGGGAACTGGCTCGGGGGCCCCCGAGCAAACCAAGGAGCGTCATGTCAGACGCCATTTCAGTATCCGCACCTATTAGCGGTACCGACCGCACACTCACCTTCGAGTCGGGAAAGCTGGCCCAGCTGGCTGACGGCGCCGTCGTCGGCCGTATCGGGGACACCGTGTTGCTGGCTACCGCCACCGCGTCACGGTCGGTCCGGGAGGGCGCCGACTTCTTCCCGCTGACGGTGGACATCGAGGAGCGGGCCTATGCCGCCGGCAAGATCCCCGGGTCGTTCTTCCGCCGGGAGGGCAAGTCCTCGGATCAGGCCATCCTCACCTGCCGCCTCATCGACCGCCCGCTGCGCCCGTCCTTCCCCAAGGGGTTCCGCAACGAGGTCCATGTGGTCGGCACCATCTTCGGGGCCGACCAGGTCAACCCGCATGACGTGTTGGCCATCAACGCCTCCTCGGCCGCCCTCATGCTGTCGGGGATTCCCTTCGACGGCCCGATCGGCGCCGTCCGGGTGGCGTACTCCACCGACGGGGTGTGGATCCCGCACCCCACCTTCGAGGAAGGCGACGAGTCGACCTTCGAGCTGGTGGTCGCCGGCCGGGCGCTCAGCGACGCCGACGACGCCGATATCGCCATCATGATGGTGGAGGCGGGCGGCACCGAGCGGTCGTTCCAGTACTACGACGAGGGTGCCCCGCAGGTCACCGAAGAGGTGCTGGCCGATGGGCTCGAAGCCTCCAAGACGTGGATCCGCGAGTCGATCGTGCTCCAGCGCAAGCTGGTGGCGGCCCACGTGGCCGATCGGGGACCCATCGAGCCCCTCGAGTTCTCCACCTTCTCCGACTACGGGGATGACGTCTGGGAGCGGGTGGTGGCCACCGGCACCGATTCGGTCGCCGCCGCCAACGCCTTCACCTCCAAGGCCGAGCGCAACGCCGCCCTCGCCCTCGCCACCGCCGACCTGGTGTCGGCCCTGGCCCCCGAGTTCCCCGACCGGGAGCGGGAGATCAAGGAGGCGGTCCGGGGTCTGACCAAGAAGCTGGTCCGCAAGCGGATCGTCGACGAGGGCATCCGCATCGACGGCCGGAACACCTCGCAGATCCGACCGCTGTCGGCCGAGGTCGACCTGTTCCCGACCGCCCACGGCTCCGCCCTCTTCCAGCGGGGCGAGACCCAGGTGCTCAACGTGACCACCCTGGGCATGCCTCGGATGAACCAGCTGCTCGACACCATCACCCCGGTCGAGCACAAGCGGTACATGCACCACTACAACTTCCCGCCCTTCTCCACCGGGGAGACCGGCTTCATGCGCGGCCCGAAGCGGCGGGAGATCGGCCACGGTCTCCTGGCCGAACGGGCGTTGTTGCCGGTGGTCCCCTACGAGGAGGACTTCCCCTACACCCTCCGGCTGGTCTCCGACGTGCTGGCCTCCAACGGCTCCACCTCCATGGCCTCGGTGTGCGGGTCGACGTTGTCGATGATGGCGGCCGGGGTGCCGTTGCGGGCGCCGGTGGCGGGCATCGCCATGGGCCTGGTCTACGACGACGGGAACTACGTGACCCTCACCGACATCCTGGGGGCCGAGGACGCCTTCGGCGACATGGACTTCAAGGTGACCGGGACCAAGGACGTGGTCACCGCCCTCCAGCTCGACACCAAGATCGCCGGGCTGCCGGCCGACGTGCTGGGCAAGGCCCTGCTCCAGGCCAAAGAGGCCCGCCTGACCATCCTCGACGTGATGGCCGGCGCCATTGCCGAGCCCCGCGGCCAGGTGGCCGCCTCGGCTCCGAAGATCGTCTCCTTCGAGATCCCGATGGACAAGATCGGCGAGGTCATCGGGCCCAAGGGCAAGGTCATCAACGCCCTCCAGCAGGAGACCGGCGCCGACATCGCCGTCGACGACGACGGCATGGTCGGCACCGTCACCATCGGGGCCAAAGACGGCAACGCCGTCGAGGAGGCCCGTCGACGGATCTCCACCATCCTCGACCCACCGCTGGCCGAGGTGGGCGCCAACTACATGGGCAAGGTGGTCAACATCACCAAGTTCGGAGCCTTCGTCAACATCCTTCCGGGTCGGGACGGGCTGCTGCACATCTCCAAGATCGGACGGGGCAAGCGGGTCGAGCGGGTCGAGGACGTCCTCGAGCTCGGCCAACCGGTGGAGGTGAAGGTCGACGACATCGACCCCCAGGGCAAGGTCTCGTTGTCGCTGGCCGGCGAGCCCCCTGCCGACGATCGACCCTCGGGATCGGGGCGTTCGGAGAGCAATGGCGGCGGCCGCGGCGACGCCGGCGGTCGGGATCACGATCGCCCCAACCATGGCGATCACTCCGACCCCGGCGACCGGGGCCAGCATGCCGAACCGGCTCGCACCGCGCCCCGGAGCGAATCGGCGACACCTTCGGGAGCCGCGTCCTTCGAAGAGGTGTTCCAGGCGGAGCTGGTCCAGGAGTTCGGCGATCTCGGCCCCGCCGGGGCCGAGCCGTCCGAGCGCACCGGCGGGGGAGGCGGACGCAACCGGGGCGGTCGCCGTCGCCGGTAAGGTCGCCGGCATGATCGGAGCGGGCAACTCATGATCCGCACCGACCGGCTGGGCTCGGGAATGGCGCTGGTCACCGAGCGGATGGCTGACGCCCGCTCGGTGTGCCTGGGGTTCTGGGTGGGGACCGGCTCGCGCGACGAACCCGTCGATCGAGCCGGTACCTCCCACGTGCTCGAGCATCTCCTGTTCAAGGGCACCGAGGGCCGTTCCGCCTCCGCCATCGCCGAGGCGGTCGACGAGGTCGGTGGCGACTTCAACGCCTTCACCGCCAAGGAGTACACCTCCTTCTACATCCGGCTGTTGGCCGAGCACCTGCCACTGGGACTGGACATCCTCTCCGACATCATGTGGCAGCCCGCCCTTCGGGACACGGATCTGGACGCCGAGCGGTCGGTGATCATCGACGAGATCCTCATGCACGCCGACGAGCCTTCCGACCTGGCCGCCGAACAGAGCTCCGCCACCCTGTTCCCCGATCACCCGCTGGGGCGGGAGGTGCTCGGGAGCCATCGGACGATCGAGGCGATGACCGCCGCGCAGATCCGCGAGTTCTTCGAGGCGCACTACCGGCCGGCCAACATGGTGGCCGCGGTGGCCGGCGATCTCGACCACGACGCGGTGGTGGCCGGCCTCGACGCCCGGTTCACCGGGCCGTCGGGGGGGTCCACCCCGAAACGGACGGCACCGGGCGACACGGTGGTCCCGTTGCAGGTGACCCGGCGGGCCACCGAGCAGACCCAACTCGTCCTCGGGATGCGCTCGGTCGACCGGTCCGATCCGCGCCGGTACCCGTTGGCCATCCTCAATCATGTCCTGGGCGGCGGCCTCTCGAGCCGGCTGTTCCAGGAGATCCGGGAGCGCCGGGGTCTGGCCTACTCGGTGTGGTCGGACCGGGTGACCTACTACGACGCCGGGGTGCTGAGTGTGGGGATGGGGACCTCGCCGGACAATGTCACCGAGGTGCTCAAGATCGTGGTCGGCGAGCTCGAGTCGCTGGGTGCCGACGGCATCACCGAGCGGGAGCTGGCGGTGGCCAAGGGCAATCTCCGCGCCGAGTCCATCCTCGCCTGCGAGGACTCCGGAGCGCGGATGGGAAGGATCGGGGCCGGGCTGCTCCTCCACGGCGAGGTGTTGACCATCGACCAGGTGGTGGCCCGGGTGGAGGCGGTGACCCTCGAAGAGGTCCACGCCGTCGCCGCCGAGTTGGTGGCTGCCCCCCGGACCCTGTCGGTGGTGGGGCCGTTCGACGCCTCGGACTTCGACGCCGACTCGCTGGGCGTGGGCTGAACCCGAACCCCGCCGCATCGGCGGTCGCCTCCCCGGGAGACCGGGGTCCCCGACGGTAGGGTTCCTCTATGCGAGTCGGAGTGATAGGCGCCGGGGGGAAGATGGGCCGGGAGGTGTGCCGGATGGTGGCCACCGACCCCGACCTCGAGCTGGTGGCGGCGGTCGACCCCGAATGCTCCGGCCAGGAAGCCGGCGGCCTCCCGATCGTTGGTGAGCTCGACGCCCTGGTCGACGGGGGTGCCGAGGTGGCGGTCGACTTCACCCGGGTGGCGGCGGCCCGGACGACCCTGGCCTGGTGTGCGGAGCACGGCCTGCATGCGGTGGTCGGCACCACCGGCTTCGACGAGGCGGATTTCGTCACCCTGGCCCGGCTGTTCGCCGGCCCCGACCTGGGCGCGCCCAACTGCGTGGTGGCGGCCAACTTCGCCATCGGCGCCGTCCTGATGATGAGGTTCGCGGAGATCGCCGCGCCGTGGTTCGACGGCGCCGAGATCGTCGAGCTCCATCACGGCGCCAAGCTCGATGCCCCGTCGGGGACATCGATGCAGACCGCCGAGCGGATGGCGGCGGCCCGGGCGGGGGCGGGAGTCGACCCGTATCCTGGCGACTCGACCACCACGGTGATGGTCGAGGGAGCCCGGGGAGGAAGCGGCCCCGGGGGAGTCAGGATGCACTCGGTGCGGCTCACCGGGCTGGTTGCCCACCAGGAGGTCCTGTTCGGCTCGGTGGGCCAGAGCCTGTCCATCCGGCACGACTCCTATGAACGCACCTCGTTCATGGCCGGCGTCGCCCTGGCCATCAAGGCGGTGGCCGCCCGACCCGGCCTCACCCTCGGGCTCGAGCCGCTGCTCGGGTTCTGACGGGCCGGTCGTGCAGGACACCCGCCAGCGCATCATCGAGGCCACCTACGCCTGCGTGGGTCGGTGGGGTCTGGCCAAGACAACGGTGGAAGACGCCGCCCGGGAAGCCACCGTCTCCCGGGCCACCATCTACCGCTACTTCCCCGGTGGCCGCGACGAGCTGATCCACGACGTGGTGGTGTGGCAGCTCCTGGTCTTCTTCCGCCGGCTCTACGAGGAGGTCCAGGGGGCCGAGAGCCTCGAGGCGGTGATGGAACGGGGCATCCGGTTCGCCCACCGGTCGATTCTGGAGCACGAGGTTCTCCAACGGGTGATGCAGACCGAACCGGAGACCCTGCTCCCCACCCTCACGGTGGAGAGCAACCGCCTCCGGGGTGCGGTCGCCAACTTCCTGATCCCGTACCTCCATCAGCACGGTCTGGCCCCCGGGGTCGACCCCGACGAGGCCGCTGACTTCCTGGCCCGGATGGTGCTCTCCTACATGGCCTCACCCGGCCGGTGGGACCTGGAGGATCCGGCCCAGGTGTCCGAGCTGGTACGCGGCGAGCTGCTGGCCGGGGTGGTGGTCGGCCCGGAGCCCGGGGCCCCGGCCGACCATCCTTGACAATGAGACAAATATCGACCTACTGTTCCAAACGTGACACCACAGGGGGCGCGACTCCGGGTCGTGCGGACGGATCCGGGGGAGCTTTCGGGAACCCCTGACGCGGCCGAGCGGGTCTCCACCCACCGGATCCGCATCGTGGATGCCGCCCTCGAGTGCATCGCCCGGCAGGGGACGGGCAAGACCACCGTTGACGACGTGGCCCACGGGGCCGGAGTGTCCCGGGCCACCATCTACCGGGTGTTCCCCGGAGGCAAGGACGAACTCCTGGGGGCCGTGGCCGAGACGGAGATGGCCCGGTTGTTCTCCGCCCTGGGTGCCCGGATGGGGGCGGCCGACGATCTCTCCGACGTGCTGGTGATCGGCATCGTCGAGGCGGTGACCCGGATCACCCGGCACCCGGCCCTGACCTACATGGTCGCCCACGAGCCCGACGTGGTGCTCGGCCACCTCGCCTTCGACGAGTCGAACCGGCTCTTGGGCACCGCCGCCCGTTTCATCTCGCCGTTCCTGATCCGATGGATGGATCCGGAGGAGGCCGCCCGGGTCGCGGAGTGGGCCACCCGGATCGTGCTCTCCTACTGCATCGCCCCGTCGAGTGAGATGGATCTCACCGACGCCGGCCAGGCCCGCCATCTCATCGAGACCTTCGTGCTCCCGGGGATCACCGCCCTCCGCTCGCCCGACCGGTCCCAGCCGGTGGATCTCGCCCCGATTGCCGCTGACCGGGCCATGCAGTCCGATCGGTCCCATCAGTCCGACCACCAACACACCACCTACCCAACCACCACCACACATTCCAAGGGGGACGTGCGATGAGCATCGAAATGAACAAGACCGAGGACATCATCGGCCGGGAGGAGATCGACGACTTCGAGGCGATCCTCTCCGTGGTCGGGCACCGAGGACGCCGACGGCAAGCACTCGGTGCACTCCGACTACGAGACCATCTTCACCTGGGACTACGACAAGGGGACTCGGCCCAAGCTCAACAAGCTCTACGAGAAGGCCAAGAAGGCCCAGTGGAACGGCGAGACCGACCTGCCCTGGGACACCGAGGTGGATCAGGAGAAGCTGGTGGTGGAGAACGCGGTGGCCACCGGGGGATTCACCGCCGGGGTCGACCTCACCGGCACCCCGGCCGAGAAGTGGTCGGACAAGGAGTGGATCCAGTTCGGGGTGGAGAGCCAGAACTGGACGCTGTCCCAGTTCATGCACGGGGAGCAGGGTGCACTGGTGTGCACGGCCAAGATCGTCGAGTCGGTCCCCTGGATCGACGCCAAGTACTACGCCGCCACCCAGGTGATGGACGAGGCCCGCCACGTCGAGGTGTTCGCCAAGTACCTCGACGAGAAGTGCTCGGGCCACTACCCGATCAATGCCCACCTCCGGATGCTGCTCGACGACATCATCGCCGACTCCCGGTGGGACATGACCTACCTCGGCATGCAGATCATGGTCGAGGGGCTGGCACTGGCCGCCTTCGGGTTCATGGCCCAGCTGACCCAGGATCCCCTGCTCAAGCAGCTGCTGCGCTACGTAATGGCCGACGAGGCCCGCCACGTGGCCTTCGGGGTGCTGAGCCTCCAGGAGTACTACCAGGGCCTCACCGCCGCCGAGCTTCGGGAGCGCCAGGAGTTCGCCTTCGAGGCGGCGGTGCGGATGCGAGACCGCTTCCTCCAGCAGGAGGTGTGGGACCGGATGGGCATCGACCCCAAGGCCATCGTGCCGCTGGTCCAGCAGGCCCCGGAGCGGGGCCAGTTCCAGGCCCTGCTGTTCTCCAAGATCGTGCCCAACTGCCAGAAGCTCGGGCTGCTGGACGCCGCCGACGGCTGGCTGCGGACCAAGTTCACCGAGCTCGGGGTCATCGAGTTCGAGTCGTGGGAGGACACCGGGGAGGAGTACGACTGCCTTCGCCGCGGTCCCCGACACCCGCGTCCTAGCTCGTCGCGTCGCCTGCGGGCTACCGGGGGCGGCCGGGGGTCCGGGGCTGCTGGTAGCCTGCCTCATCGTGGTGTCAACTCCGCGGCACACCTGATGAGGGGCTGACAAAGATGGGGCGATTCGGCTCGGTGGTGACCGCCATGGTCACTCCTTTCGACGGCGACGGGACTCTCGACATCGACGGCGCGGTGGCGCTGGCCGACCACCTGGTGGGCGCCGGGTCCGATGGCCTGGTGCTGGCCGGCACCACCGGCGAGGGACCGGTGCTGTCCGACGGCGAGGCCCTCGAGCTGTTCCGGGCGGTGGCCGGTTCGGTGAACGTCCCGGTCATCGCCTCCACCGGCAGCAACGACACCGCCCACACGGTGGCCTTCACCCAGTCGGTGGCCGGCAGCGGGGTGGACGGGGTCCTGGTGGTCACCCCCTACTACAACCGTCCGTCGGCGGCGGGGCTGACCGCCCACTTCCGGACGGTGGCCGCCGCCACCGATCTCCCGGTGGTGCTCTACGACATCCCGATCCGTACCGGGCGCCGCATCGGCACCGACCTGCTGATCGAGTTGGCCGGTGAGGTCCCCAACATCGTCGGGCGTGAAGGATTCGACGCACGACCCGGCCGCCGCCGCCCGGGTGGTGGCCGAGACCCCCGAGACCTTCGAGGTCTACTGCGGCGACGACGCCCTCACCCTCCCGTTCCTGGCTGTCGGCGGGGTGGGGATCGTCAGCGTGGCCGCCCACTGGGCGGCGGGGACCATGACCGAGATGGTCGGCGCCTTCAAAGCCGGGGACCTCGACGGGGCCCGGGCGGCCAACCACCGGCTGGTCGAGTCCTACGACTTCGAGAGCTGCGGACCTGTACCCGAATCCGGTCCCGGCCAAGGCCGCCTGCCGGGCCCAGGGGCTCCCGGCCGGCCAGTGCCGCCTTCCCAATGCCGAGGCGCCGGAGTCACTGGTCGACCAGGCCCGCGGGGTCATCGAACGGCTGCGCCAGCATTCATCGAATCGCCAGTCGGTTGGCTGACCCCGCTCGGGCCACCCCGGCCAAGAAGGCGGGAAACAGGGGGGCGGGCTCGGCGAAGGCCAAGGGATCCGGCCATCAGCCCAAGGGATCCGGCCATCAGCCCCAGGGATCCGGCCATCAGCCCAAGGGATCCGGCCATCAAGCCCAGGGGTCCGGCCATCAGCCCAAGGGATCCGGTGCCAAGAAGGGCCAGCGGCAGCCGGAGTCGTCCACCGGTGGCGCCCGGCGGAAGAAAGGCGGCGCCCCGGTTCGCATCGTCTTCCTCGGCGGCCTGGGCGAGATCGGCCGCAACTGCGCCTGCATCGAGGTCGACGGCCGCATCCTCATCCTCGACGTCGGCATCATGTTCCCCGACCCGGACATGCCCGGGGTCGATCTCGTCCTCCCCGACTTCACCTATCTGCGGGAGAACGCCGATCGGGTCGATGCGGTCATCCTCACCCACGGGCACGAGGACCACACCGGCGGGCTGGCCTTCTTGCTCCGGGACTTCCCGGTGGACGTCTACGGCTCCGAGCTCACCCTCGGGCTTGGCCCGCAACCGGGTGGACGAGGCCGGCCTGGCCGGGCAGGTGAAATGGATCCCGGTCCGCGACGGCGAGCGCCGGCGGATCGGCCCCTGCGACGTCGAGTTCATCCCGGTCACCCACTCGGTGCCCCAGGCGTTCGCCACCGCCTTCCACACCCCGCAGGGGATCATCCTGCACTCGGGTGACTTCAAGATCGACCTCCACCCGGTCGACGGCCGGCGGACCGACCTGGCCCGGATGGGGGCGTTGGCCTCCGACCCCGGTATCCGTCTGCTGCTCAGCGACTCCACCAACGCCGAGGAGCCGGGGTTCACCCCGTCGGAGTCCACAGTGGGGGCCACCCTCCGCCGGGTGTTCCTCGAGCGTCCCGACCGGCGGTTCGTGGTCACCTGCTTCGCCAGCCACATCCACCGGGTCCAGCAGGTGGCCGACGCCGCCATCGCAGGGTGGCCGGAAGGTGGCCACCCTCGGCCGTTCGATGCAGAAGAACGTCGCCCTGGCCCGGCAGCTCGGCCTCCTCGACATCCCCGACCGGGACATGGTCGACATCGAACAGGTGGACGAGTTGCCCTCCGGGCAGGTGTGCGTGATCTCCACCGGCTCCCAGGGTGAGCCGATGTCGGCCCTCTCCCGGCTGGCCGTCGGCGAGAACCGGTTCTTCAGCCTCCGGCGAGGACGACGTGGTGGTGATCAGCGCCCACCCGATTCCCGGCAACGAATGGTCGGTGGGCCGGGTCATCGACAGCCTCCACCGCCGCGGGGTGGAGGTGATCCACTCGGGGGTCGACACCGTGCACGTGAGCGGGCACGCCCGGCAGGGGGAACTGTCGACCCTGATGTCGGTGACCAAGCCGGAGTTCTTCATCCCCGTGCACGGGGAGTACCGACACATGGCCAATCACGTCCGGCTGGCCAACTCGATGGGGATCCCCGGGGACCGGATCCTGCTGTGCGAGGACGGCGACGCGGTGAAGCTCGACCACTCCGGCCTCCGTCGCGACGGCGACGTTCCCGGCGGGTATCTCTTCGTGGACGGGAGCTCGGTCGGCGACATCGGCCACGGGGTGCTGCGGGACCGGAAGGTGCTGGCCGAGGACGGGGTGGTGATGGCCGTGGCCACCATCGATCTCAAGCGGTGCGAGGTGGTGGGTGTCCCGCAGATCGTGACCCGGGGCTGGGCCTATGACGACGACACCGACCGGTTGCTCGACGAAGCGCGGGAGTTGGTGACCAAGGCGCTGGAGAAGGCGTTGGCCGGCGGCAGTCAGGACCACGAATCGCTCAACCGGGTGGCCCGCAAAGCCCTCGGCCAACTGGTGGGGAACCGCACCAAGCAGCGCCCGATGATCGTTCCGGTCATCGTCACCGTCTGACCGGCGGGGGCGTCCCCGAAGTCGGGGAACCCAGGGAGTATCCTGGCTCCACTGTGTCGACCGCTACCAAGCGTCCGGCGGGTCGATCCGGAGCCTCGCGGTCGAGAGCCAAGGCCGCGGTCCCGGTTCGTTCCCGCTCCGGGGGAAACGCCGCCACCAGAAGCAGATCCGCGTCCAGAGGTCGGGGTCGGGCGCGGTCGAAGCGCGGGCGATCGGATGGCGGGATGCTGGCCGGCATGTGGGACGTGGTCGCCGCCCACGCCGCCGACGTCTGGGGAGTGGTGCTGGTCACCGCCGGGCTGCTGGCGGTGCTGGCCCTCTACGCCGATGCGTTGGGCCCGGCCGGGCACGGGGTCCGCCGGGTGCTCGGCGACCTCCTCGGGTGGGGGCGGTTTCTGGTGCCGGTGGTGGTCACCGCCGTCGGTGTCCGTCTGATCGCCGGCCGCAGCCATGACGAGGATCCGGTTCCCCGGCGGGACCCGAGCCGGGCGGTCCTCGGCGGCACCCTGACCCAGCTGGTGATCGCCGGCCTGGCCGCCTTGGCCGGGGGATCGCCCGAGCTCTCGGCGTCCACCGCCAGCCTGTCCTCGGCCGGAGGTTGGATCGGCGCGGTGGTGGCCAATCCGTTGCGGGCCGGCCTCGGGGGTTTCGGCGCCGCCACCGTGCTGCTGGCGGTGATGGTGGTGGCCCTGGTGCTGTTCACCGGGGTGTCGGTGAGGACCGCGGCCCGCGGGATGAGCGTGGCCGCCCGATGGGCGTTCGATGTGGCCCGGGGCGGGCCGGAGGGGAGATCGAACGCCGTCGAGACCGGCGTCGACGACGAGCACCCCACCGACCCGTTCGGCCGGATCCTGCCTGACGGTGACCCGGCCAAGGTGATGGGCGAGGGCCCGGATCCGGACATGGGGGTGGTGCCCGAGGTGGCGCTGCCGGTGGTGGCCGGCCTCCAGTCGGACCCGACCGCCGGATCGCCGGGCCCGCCCGACCCGCTCACCCTGCCCGACGCCGCCGTCAAGGCGGGCACCGGATCGCAGCTCGAGATGAAGCTGGGTGCCGGGGCCGGGGGATGGAAGTTGCCGCCGCCGGGAATTCTGAAGCGGCTGAAGCCCCACGCCGTCGACGAGCGGGAGGTGGACGCCGGCGGCACCGCCCTGGTGCACGCGCTGGCCGCCCACGGGGTCGACACCCGCCTGGTCGGCCGCACGGTGGGCCCGTCGGTGACCCGCTACGAGCTCGAGCTGGGCGCCGGGGTCAAGGTCGCCCGGGTGACGTCGCTGTCCAAGGACATCGCCTATGCCATGGCCTCGCCCGACGTCCGGATCCTGGCCCCCATCCCCGGCAAGTCGGCGATCGGGGTCGAAGTCCCCAATCGCCGCCGCCAGTTGGTGGCCCTCGGCGACATCCTGGCCTCGCCGGAGGCGGCCAGGGCCCGTCATCCGTTGGAGGTGCCCCTGGGGCGCGACATCGCCGGCAACGCGGTCATGGTCAACCTGGCCGACATGCCCCACCTGTTGGTGTCGGGGTCCACCGGGTCAGGCAAGTCGTCGTGCATCAACTCGATCCTCACCTCCATCCTCACCCGGGCCACCCCCGATCAGGTCCGGCTGATGCTGGTGGACCCGAAGCGGGTGGAGCTCGGACAGTACAACGACCTTCCCCACCTCCTGACCCAGGTGGTGGTGGACCCGAAGAAGGCGGCCAACGCCCTGTCCTGGGCGGTCAAGGAGATGGAGCGCCGCTACGACCTCCTGGCCGAGGCCGGGATGCGGGACATCACCGGTTACAACCTGGCCGTCGACGCCGGCCAGCTGGATGAGCACGAGGAGGCGTACCGGCTCCACCTGCTGGGGAGGCAGGTCGACGGCGAGGAGTCGGGCGAGCCGGAGGCCATCGAGCCGCGGTACCAGCGGCTGCCGTTCATCCTCATCGTGGTGGATGAGCTGAACGACCTGATGATGGTGGCTGCCCGCGATGTGGAGGACTCGGTCTGCCGCATCGCCCAGATGGCCCGGGCCGTCGGCCTCCATCTGGTGCTGGCCACCCAGCGCCCGTCGGTCGATGTCATCACCGGGGTGATCAAGGCCAACATCCCCTCCCGGATGGCGTTCTCGGTGTCGTCGCTGGCCGACAGCCGGGTCATCCTCGACCAGCCGGGGGCCGAGCGACTGATCGGCAAGGGCGACATGCTGCTGGTGACCGCATCGTCGTCGAACCCGCAGCGACTCCAGGCCCCATGGGTGGGGGAGGACGAGGTGCGGGCGGTGGCGGCCCACTGGAAGCGCCAGCGAGCCATGGAGGTGGTGGCCGGGATCGACGAGGTGACCCGGTCGGGGGTGTCCGGCGAGCGGGGCGCCGATGACGATGACGACGAGCTGCTGGCCCAGGCGATGGACCTGGTGGTCAGGTCCCAGTTGGGATCGACATCCATGTTGCAGCGCAAGCTCCGGGTCGGCTTCGCCCGGGCCGGCCGTCTGATGGACCTGATGGAGCGCGGCGGGGTGGTGGGACCGTCGGAAGGCTCCAAGGCTCGGGCGGTGCTGATGACGGTCGAGGAACTCGAAGCCCGTTGATCGAGGGCACCAAGGAGGAACCGATCGTTACCGGACCGGTTCCCGGAACTCCCGAACCGACGGCGATCGTGTGCTTCCCACCCAGTGGCGGTGACGGCGAGCACCGGACCCACCGGCTCCGGTGGTCATTGCTGGTGGTGCTGGCCGTCCTCATCCTCGGGGTGGTGTCGGTCGAAGCGTGGCACGTGACCCGACCGCTGCCGGTGCCGGCGGCGTCGTCGACCCTGGCGTCGGTGACGGTGCCGGGTGGCCCGCCGGTCCTGCCCTGGCCGTCGACCGGCCAGGGTGCGGTGAGCATCCCGGCGCTCGGCTTCGACGCCAGTACCGCCGGTCAGACGTCGCTGCCGGTCGCCTCGCTGACCAAGATCACCACCGCGGTAGTGATCCTCCGTGACCATCCGGTGGCGGCCAACAGCCCCGGGCCCTCGCTGACCATGACCGCCGCCGATCACACCGAGTATGAGAACGATGAGAGTGCCGACGGTTCGGTGGCCGAGGTGGTTGCCGGCGAGGTCATCACCGAGCGGCAACTCCTCGAGGGCCTGTTGGCCCTGTCGGCCAACAATCTTGCCTACACGCTGGCGGTGTGGGACGCCGGGAGCACGACGGCGTTCGTGGCCAAGATGAACGCCCTGGCCGCCTCGTTGGGGATGACCAATACCCACTACACCGACGTCGCTGGCGTCGACCCCGGCTCCGTCTCTTCCGCCGCCGACGTGTTGAAGGTGGCGGCGGCCGGTATGGCCATCCCGACCTTTGCCGAAATCGTGGGCGAGTCCAAGGTGACCCTGCCCCAGATCGGGACCCTTCCCAACCTGGTACCGGAGATCGGCTCGTTCGGGGTGATCGGGATCAAATCGGGGTACACCTCGGAGGCCGGGGGCTGCATGGTGCTGGCCGGCCGGCGGGTGATCGACGGCCAGACCGCGGTGGTGCTGATCGCGGTCATCGGGCAGCCGGTCCCGGCGGGCATCCCTCCTCCCACCACCACCACGACCACCACCACGACCACCACCACACCGGGGGCGCCCCCGCCCCCGCCCACCACTACGGCCCCACCTCCCCCGACGACCACCATCCCCCAGGACGAGCTCTACGTGCCCGACCCGGAGAAGTTCACCCGACCGGTGGCGGAGACGCTGTTGACGGCCGCCGAACAGACGGTGGTCCCGGTCGCAGTGAGCTCGGTGGGCAAGCCGGTGGGCAGCGCCCTGTCCACCTGGGGAGGGGTGAAACACCAGGTGGCGGTGGTCACATCGAAGACCGCCACCCTGCTGGCGTGGCCAGGCCAGACGATCGTCGCCAGCCATACGTTGGCGGTGCCGTCCAGCGGGCGCACCGGGGCCAGGGTCGGGACGGTTTCCTACGCGTTGGGCACCCAGTCCGAATCGGTACCCCTCCGGCTGGCCCGAGCGGTGCCGGAGCCGTCGCTGTGGTGGCGCCTGACCCATCGGTAGGACATCAGTTGTTACCGTTGTCGTCACCGGACGGTGACGCTGGTCCCGCCCCCCGTGGCGTGCGACGAGTAGTTTGAGTTCGTGCGAGCCCGCGCCCCCGCCTCGTCGGCCAACCTCGGCCCCGGTTTCGACACCCTGGCCGTCGCCCTCGACCAGTACGTCGAGGTCGAAGTCGAGAAGGCGTCCAAACTGATCGTCCGGTCGTTGGGGGAGGGAGCCGGACTCACCGACGACGACCCGTCGCATCTCGCCGCCCGGGTGGCCATCGACGTGGCCGGAACCGACAAGCTGGCCATCACCGTGCGCTCGGAGATTCCCATCGGGCGGGGGCTCGGCTCGTCGGCGGCGCTGGCCGCGGCGGCGGCGGCGGCGGCCGGTTCCAAGGATCCGTTGGCGGTGGCCGCCTACATGGACGGGCACCCCGACAACGCGGCGGCGTCGGTGGTCGGCGGGCTGGTGGCGGCGGCCATGGTGAAGGGCGCGGTCAGAGTGGTGCGCCTCACCCTCGACGTGAGCCTGGTCTTCGTGATCATCGTTCCCGACCTGGTGCTGTCGACCTCCAAGGCGAGGTTGGCGCTCCCCAACGAGGTCACCCGCGAGAACGCCGCCTTCAACCTGTCCCGGCTGGCCCTGTTGATCGCCGGCTTGGCCGACAGCCGGGTGCTGTTGAAAGAGGCCACCGAAGACCGGTTGCACCAGGATTTCCGGAGCCCCCTGTTCCCGGCGGCACCGATCCTCCTCTCCCGGCTTTCGGCCGGGGGGGCGTTGGCCACCTGCTGGTCGGGGGCGGGACCGTCGCTGCTCGGCATCTGCCGGGGCGCCGACGGGGCCAAGGTCCAACGGGTGGCCAAGGAGGCCATGGTCGACACCGAGGTCCCGGGGAAGGTCCTGCTGTTGGGGCCGGACATGCACGGACTGATCGTCGACCGCGAGGGGACCGATGACTTCTGGCGCGACCGCCAGCCATCGTGGAGCGTTCGGGGTGGCGACGGCGGCGTTGGCGGTGGCGGTGACGAACCGGCCGACAAGCCGGGGCCCCGGACCGGGAGCCGGCTGTTCGATTTCGACGGTGAGAGTTAGGGTCCGGGCCTGGCCGTCGGGGTTTGGAGGTTTTCGGGCGCCCTAGAGTCATGGCCATGCCCTCCCGTCCGTCGAAAGAGCTTGTGGCCATTCCCAACCCGCATCCCGGGCGGGAGTACCAGGTTCGCTGCGAGTCCCCGGAGCTCACCTGCGTGTGCCCGATGACCGGGCAGCCCGACTTCGCCACCGTGACGGTGGCGTATGTGCCAGGCGAGTCGATCGTCGAGCTCAAGTCGCTCAAGCTGTATCTGTGGAGCTACCGGGACGAAGGCGCCTTCCACGAGGACGTGACCAACCGCATCCTCGATGACCTGGTGGCTGCCATTGCCCCCCGCACCATGACGGTGACCACCGACTGGTTGGTCAGAGGCGGCATCCACACGGTGGTGGAGGCGTCGCACCCTTGACTCGCCAACCGGGCCGTACCATGGGGAGATGACTTCAGGCACCGGGGAGGAGGCATCCCGCCCGCGTACGTTCCACATCCAGACCTTCGGCTGCCAGATGAACGATCACGACTCCGAGCGCCTGGCCGGCCTTCTGACCGCCGACGGCCTGATGTCGACCCCCGACCTCGAGTCCGCCGACGTGGTGGTGTTCAACACCTGTTGCATCCGGGAGAATGCCGACAACAAGTTCTACGGGCATCTCGGCAACCTGAAGACCCTCCGCGAAAGCCGCCCCGACATGCAGATCGCGGTGGGCGGATGCCTGGCCCAGATGGACCGGGAGCGGATCCGGGAGCGGGCCGGCCACGTCGACGTGGTGTTCGGCACCCACAACCTGGCCAACGCCCCGGCATTGCTCCGGAGGGCCGCCGGCTCCGGCCCCATCGTGGAGATCCTCGACGAGCCGGTGCTGGAGAGCGACTCCGGCCACGGGCAGCAGGCCGCCGCGGTCGGCGCGGTCCGGGACCTCCCCTATGCCGCCTGGGTGACCATCCAGACGGGTTGCAACAACTCGTGCGCCTTCTGCATCGTGCCGTCGGTGCGGGGAGGCGAGGTGTCCCGGAGCCTGGACGACGTGGTGGCCGAGGTCCGGACCCTGGCCGACCGCGGGGTGTCCGAGGTCACGCTGTTGGGCCAGAACGTCAACTCCTACGGTCGGGACATCACCCGCCGGGCACCGCTGTTCGCCGACCTGCTGCGCTCGGTCAGCGGGGTCGACGGCATCCGCCGTGTCCGCTTCACCAGCCCCCACCCGAAGGACCTCCGCCCCGACACCATTGCCGCCATGGCCGAGACCCCCGAGGTCTGCGATCACCTCCACCTGCCCCTCCAGGCCGGCAGCGATGCCACGCTGGCCGCCATGCGCCGCGGCTACACCGCCGAGCGGTACCTGGCCCGGCTGGCCGCCGCCCGGGACGCCATCCCGGATCTGGCCGTGAGCACCGATCTCATCGTCGGCTTCCCGGGGGAGAGCGAAGACGACTTCGAACGCACCCTCGAAGTCGCGGCCGAGGCTGACTACGACAGCGCCTACACCTTTGTCTTCTCCCCGCGGCCGGGCACCCGGGCCGCGACCATGTCCGACCGGTTCGTCCCGGCCGAGGTGGCGGCCGAACGGATGGAGCGGCTCCGGTCGGTGGTCGAGCGATCCGCCCTCCACCGGCACCGGGCCCGCGTCGGCAGGGTCGAAGAGGTGCTGGTCGAGGGCCCGTCCAAGCGGGACCCGGCGGTCACCACCGGGCGCACCGGCCAGAACAAACTGGTCCACTTCGAGCCGGCCGGCCGGGTCCGGGTGGCGCCCGGGTCCTTTGCCGAAGTGGCGGTGACCGGCTCGTCCCGCCACCACCTCCTGGGCGAGCTGGTCGAGGTGACGGCGCCGCCCCGGCACCGCGCTCTGATCCCCGTCATTGCCGGCTGACCCGGCACCGGGCCCGGTGGCCCTGGTCGGTCCCACCGCGTCGGGGAAGTCGGAGCTGGCGGTGGCGGTGGCCGAGGCATCGGCGGGATCGGGTGCCGACGGCGGCATCGGCCCTCGGTTCCCGGTCGAGCTGGTGTCGGTCGACTCGATGGCCGTCTACCGGGGGATGGACATCGGTACGGCCAAGCCGTCGCCGTCGGTCCGGGCCCGGGTCGGGTACCACCTGGTCGACCTGGTCGGGCCGTCGGAGGAGTTCACCGTCCAGCAGTTTCAGGCGGCCGCCCGCGCCGCCCTGGGCGACATCTCCGCCCGGGGCCACGGGGCGCTCCTGGTCGGCGGGACCGGGCTGTATCTCCGTTCGGTGGTCGACGACCTGTCGTTCCCGGGCCGCTTCCCGGCGGTGGCGGCCCGGCTCACCGAAGGGCTGGAGGCCGAGGGAACGGAAGGGAGCTCCGGCCAGCGCGCCGCCCTGGCCGCCCTCCACGCCCGGTTGGCGTCGCTCGACCCGGTGGCGGCCGCCCGCCTGGAGCCCACCAACCGGCGCCGTCTGATCCGGGCCCTGGAAGTGTCGATCGGATCGGGTCGACCGTTCTCGTCGTTCGGTCCGGGGCTGGAGGCCTATCCCCCCAGCCGGGTGACCCTGGTCGGGGTGCCCTACGACCCGGAGGGGTCCGACCGCCGGATCGCCGAGCGGTTCACCGCCATGATGGACCTTGGCCTGCTCGATGAGGTCCGGGCCCTGGCCGCGGCGCCCGGGGGGTTGTCGCGGACCGCCCGCCAGGCGCTCGGGTATCGCGAGCTCCTCTCCCATCTGGAGGACGGGGTCCCGCTGGCCGACGCGGAGGCCGAGGCGGTGCGCCGGACCCGGGCCTTCGCCCGCCGGCAATGGGCCTGGTTCCGGCGGGATCCCCGTATCGTGTGGTTGGAACCCGGGGAGGACAGGGCGGACCGGATCGCCCGGATCGCCGGCCTGTTCACCCCGGCGGCGGGGTCGCCCGGGCCGGGCGAGAGGGTGGGAGACTGACAGCGGTCGAGAGATCCAACCCACAGTGGATGACATGCGAACACTCCAGCTGACCAAGCACCACGGTGCCGGAAACGACTTTCTGGTCGTGATCGACGTCGAGGACCGGCACCGGATGGCGCCGGCGTTGGTGCGCGCCTTGTGCGAGCGGCGCTTCGGGATCGGGGCCGACGGGGTCATCCGGGTGATGGCCGGCCGGGAGGGCGCGGATCTGGCCATGGACCTCCACAACGCCGACGGCACCGAGGCGGAGATGAGCGGCAACGGGATCCGCTGCCTGGCCCAGGCGGCGGTGGATGCCGGATTGGTGACGCCGCCCGAGTTCACCGTCTGGACGCTGGGCGGGGTGCGGACCGTCGACTACCGGACCGGGGACGCCTTCGGGTCGGCGGAAGCCTCGGTGGACATGGGGAAGGCGGAACTGGGCCCGGATCAGCCCCAGCAGTTCGCCGACCGGCGGGCCCGGACGGTCGACGTCGGCAATCCCCATCTGGTGCTGCTCGGCCCCGATCCGGCCGGGGTGGGCGTGGCCGAGATCGGGAGCCGGCTCCAGGGAGTGCACCCCGGGGGCATCAACGTCGAGTTCATCTCGGTGGGCCCGACCCCCGAGGATCTCACCCTCCGGGTATGGGAGCGGGGGGTGGGGGAGACCCAGGCCTGCGGCACCGGAAGTTGTGCGGCCGCCGCCGCGGCCCGGAGCTGGGGCCTGGTCGGTGATGAGGTCCGGGTGCACAATCCCGGCGGCACCCTCCGGGTGACCCTCGACTCCGACGGGATCCGGCTGGCCGGGCCGGTCCGCAAGGTGGCAGACATCGAGGCCATTCCCTCGAGTGTGCTGGGTGCCGCCCGTCCATGACCCCCACCGATTCCGCCTTCACCGACACCCTCATCTCCCGCACCTTCCGGGAGCGGATCGTGCTGGTCGGGGTGGTCTTCCCCCACACCACGCTGGCCGCCGCCGAGGCCGGCCTGGACGAGCTCGCCCGACTGGTGGCCACCGCCGGCGCCGACGTGATGGACCGGGTCATCCAGCGGCGGGCCACCCCCGACCCCGCCACCTATGTCGGGAAGGGCAAGGCCGAGGAGCTGCTGTCGATCTGCCTGGCCGTCGACGCCGACACCGTGGTGTTCGATGACGATCTGAGCCCGGCCCAGCAGCGGAACCTCGAGAAGATCCTCGGCCGGACGGCCATCGACCGGACCGCGGTGATCCTCGACATCTTCGCCCAGAATGCCCGGACCCCGGAAGGCCGCGCCCAGGTCGAGCTGGCCCTGCTCCGCTACCGGCTGCCGCGCCTGCGAGGCCGGGGCACCGCCTTCAGCCAGCAGGCCGGCGGGATCGGCACCCGGGGCCCGGGCGAGACCCAGCTGGAGGTCGACCGCCGGCGCCTGGTCCGCCGGATGACCCGGCTCGAGTCGGATCTCCGCCAGCTGGAGCGCACCCGCCGCAACCAGCGGAAGGGACGGGCCCGGTCGAGACAGCGCACCGTGTCGCTGGTCGGGTACACCAACGCCGGCAAGTCGACCCTCCTCAACCGGCTGTGCGGAAGCGATGTGCTGGTGGAGAACCGGTTGTTCTCCACCCTCGACCCGAGGACCCGCCAGCTGGCCCTCCCCGGGGGCGAGACCGTCCTGCTCACCGACACCGTCGGGTTCGTCCGCAAGCTGCCCCACCAGGTGGTGGAGGCGTTCCGGTCCACCCTCGAGGTGGTGGCCGAATCCGATCTCCTCCTCCACGTGGTGGACGGGCCGGCCCCGGACCTCCAGGGCCAGATCGATGCGGTGCGGTCGGTGCTGGGCGAGATCGGCGCCGACGGGATCCCGGAGCTGTTGGTGGTCAACAAGGCGGACGCGGTGGCTGCCCGGGGTGACGAGGCCGTCGAGGAGTGCCGGCGGCTGATGGACGCCCACCCCGGATCGGTCGTCGTCTCCGCCCGGACCGGCGAGGGGATCGAGGATCTGCTGACGGCCATCAGCGACCGGCTCCGGGTCGGGAGCCGGGTGGTGGAGCTGGTCATCCCCTGGGCGCGGGGGGACGTGCTGGCCGCCGTCCACCGCGAAGGGGAGATCGTCAGCGAGGAGAACGGTGACGACGCCACCCGGCTCCACGTGGTGTTGGACGACGTCGGCAAGGCCCGGTTCCGGGAGTTCGCCGCCTCATGAGCATCGTCACCCCGGGGGCGGCCATCGGCTTCACCCCGCCGCCCTACCCCTATGACCGCTTGACCGCGGTGCGGAATCGAGCCGTCGAGCGGTTCGGCGAAGGCACCGAGGGGACGACGGGCATCGTCGACTGCTCGATCGGCACACCCTACGACCCGCCGCCGGAGGCGGTCATCGAGGCGGCGGCCACCTCCGGCACCGAGCGGGGCTATCCGGCCTCCAACGGCTCGCCCGCCTACCGCCGGGCGGCCGCCGGGTGGCTGTCCCGGCGGTTCGGGGTCACGGTCGATCCGGAGCACGGGCTGGCCGCCTGCGTCGGGACCAAGGAGCTGGTGGCGTCGACCGCCCAGTACCTCCGGCTTCGGAATCCCGACCGGGACACCGTCCTCTACCCGTCGGTGTCGTATCCGACCTACGCGATGGGGGCGATGCTGGGCGGCTGCCGGCCGGTACCGGTGAAAGAGCTCCTCGGCGGTGGCCTCGACCTCGACTCGATCGCCGTCGCCGACCGTGACCGGTCGCTGCTGTTGTGGGTCAACTCCCCGTCCAACCCGACCGGGCTGCTCACCGACATGGACCCGGTGGCCCAGTGGGGTCGTGACCACCGGGTCCCGATCTTCTCCGACGAGTGCTACGCGGAATTCACCTGGGACGGTCCACCGAGGACCATCCTGTCCACCGGTTTGGACGAGGTGGTGGCGGTGCACTCGCTGTCCAAGCGGTCCAACCTGGCCGGCGTCCGGGCCGGGTTCTACGCCGGTGATCCCGACATCGTCGGCTACCTGCTCGACGTCCGGCGCCACGCCGGGCTGATGGTTCCGGGTCCGGTGCAGGCAGCCGCGGTGGTCGCCTTCGATGACGATGCCCACGTCGAGGTGCAGCGCCGGCGCTACCTGGAACGGCTGGGCTACCTCCGCAGCGTGCTGGACGCCGCCGGCCTCCCGACCCCGATGCCGGCCGGCGGGTTCTATCTCTGGGTGCCGGTTCCGGCCTCGGTCCCGGGAGGCGGATGGGGCCTGGTCGAGGAGTTGGCCCTGGCCGGCGGGCTGCTGGCCAGTCCCGGCGACCTCTACGGGGAGGAGGGGGCGGCCTTCGTCCGGGTGGCGGTGGTCCAACCCCTGGATCGCCTGCGACTGGTCGGTGATCGGTTGGCCGGCAAGGACCTGTCGCGCCCGGAGGGGTGAGGTCGGGGGTCCGGGGTCGCGAGCCCTCGGAGGTAACGTCTCATCCCATGGCCGATCTCCAGTCCCGCATCGAGGAGTTGTGGACCCGGGTGTCCGAGCTGAACCCGGACGACACCGACGCGTTGTTGGTGGTGACCGAGGCTATCGATCTGCTCGACCGGGGCGAGGTCCGCATCGCCGAGGTGGATCCGGGCACCGACGGGGTGGTGGTCCATCAGTGGCTGAAGCAGGCGGTGCTGATGCTGTTCCGCCTCCGGTCGATGGAGACCCTCGAGGTCGGGCCGTTCGAATACGCCGACAAGCTGCCGCTCAAGCACGACTTCGCCGCCTCGGGGGTGCGGGTGGTCCCCGGCGCCTCGGCTCGCTGGGGCGCGTTCCTCGACCGCGGGGTCATCTGCATGCCCAGCTACGTCAACATCGCCGCCCGGGTCGGGGCCGACACCATGGTGGACACCTGGGCCACGGTCGGCTCCTGCGCTCAGATCGGCGAGCGGGTCCACCTGTCGGGAGGCGTGGGCATCGGCGGCGTCCTGGAGCCGGCCCAGGCGGCGCCGGTGATCATCGAGGACGACGTCATGATCGGGAGCCGGTGCATGATCACCCAGGGGGCGAGGGTCGGCCGGGGCTCGGTGGTGGGGGAGGGGACCATCCTCAATCCGTCGATCCCGGTCATCGACGCCGACACCGGCGAGGAGATCAGCCGGGGTCACGTCCCGCCCTGGTGCGTGGCAGTGCAGGCCTCACGCCGTCGCGAGTTCGCCGGCGGTGAATTCTTCCTTCCCTGCGTGCTGGTCATCAAGCGGCTGACCCAGGGGCAACGCCACGACAAGGCGCAGTTGAACGACATCCTGCGCCAGCACGGCGTGTCGGCGTGACCGCGTCGGTTTCGAGCGACCTCCTCGACCTGACCGCATCCCTGGTGGCCATCCCGTCGCTGAGCCATCACGAAGGTCAGTTGGCCGACGCGGTGGAGGCGGCGATGCGACTCTGCCCGTGGCTCCGGGTCGACCGGGTGGGCGACAACGTGGTGGCCCGGACCGATGTGGGCCGCTCGAGCCGGCTGCTCCTGGCCGGCCACCTCGACACCGTGCCACCGGCGGCCGGCAACGAACATCCGAGGCTCGACGGCGACACCCTCTACGGCCTCGGAGCCGCGGACATGAAGGGGGGGTTGGCCACCTTCCTCCATCTGGCCGGAACCATCCCCGAGCCGGCGGTGGACGTGACCTGGTGCTTCTACGCCCGTGAAGAGGTGGCCCGGAGCGACAGCGGGCTGGAGGAATTGTGGCAACAGCGCCCCGACCTCCTGGACGGCGACGCCGCCATCCTCGGCGAGCCCACCGGGGGGCTGGTGGAGGCGGGTTGCCAGGGGACCATGCGGATCCGGGTGGCCATGGCCGGGGAACGGGCCCACACCGCCCGGCCGTTCACCGGCCGGAACGCCATCCACCGGCTGGGCCCGGTGCTCGATGCCATCGCCGCCTACCCGGGCCGCCGGGTCGTGATCGACGGCTGCGAATACGCCGAACAGCTCCAAGCCGTGCAGATCGAAGGCGGGGTGGCCAACAACGTGGTCCCCGACCTTGCGGTGGTGATGATCAACCACCGTTTCGCCCCCGACCGGGACGCCACCGAGGCCGAGGCCTCGGTGCGGGCGTTGCTGGAGGCGACCTTGGAGCCCGGAGACTCCTGGGAGGTGGTGGAGGCGGTGGCCGGCGCCCCCCCGTCGCTCGGCGATCCGCACCTGGCGCGGCTGGTGGCCGCCACCGGGGCCGCACCGCGGGCCAAACTCGGCTGGACCGACGTTGCCTCCTTCGCCGCCCACGGGATCCCCGCCACCAACTTCGGTCCCGGCGACCCGCTCCTGGCCCACACCCCCGGCGAGCACGTGAGCCTGGACGAGCTCGATCATGCCGCCGCGGTGCTCGGGTCGGTTTTGACCCGCGACTCGTAGTCCCCGCTGCCGGCCGGTCGGGAGGCTCGCTTGACGTTGGCCGCAGATCTTGCTGGAGTGGTGGGTGGGGAAGGTCGCCTCGTTCTGTCCACGCCGAACGGCGTGTGACTTCAAACGTTCCCTGAGAACTATTCGAGGGGGCCTTCCCCTTTTGCTGTTCCGGCGGGGGAGACGGATGCCTTTGGGACGCCGTGGGGAGCCCGGCGAGCGGGGTAGGGTCGATCCATGGATGAGATCGAACTGCTCGAGGGCGTGATGACCAAGACCGGCGCGGTGGTGGCCAACGTCGACAAGGAGCGATTGACGGCGACGACACCGTGTGACGAGTACACCGTCCACCAACTCATGAACCACATCGTCGGGTGGGTCCAGGTGTTCGAGGCCGGCTGCAATGGCCACAGCTTCGATGGCGACCCGTCGGCCTACGTCTGCGGCCCGGACGCCTCCGAGTTGTTCGCCAAGCTGGCCGCCAGCATCGTGGCCGGGTGGAAGGAGTTCGGCTTCGATCGCGAGGTGCGGATCTCCAGCGGATCGATGATGCCGGCGGCGATGGTCTTCAACATGACGGTGATGGAGTACCTCGCTCACGGATGGGATCTGGCCTCGGCCACCGGCCAGCCGAACCCGTATTCGGAGGCGGAGGCGGCCGAAGTCCTGGCCCGGGCCAAAGTGACCCTTCCCCCCGAGTACCAGGGGGAAGGCATGTCGTTCGGGGCGATCGTCCCGGTGGCGGACGATGCGCCGGCCATCGATCAGCTGATCGGGTTCCTCGGGCGCGATCCGAAATGGGCGGAGTCGCCCGCCGGGTAGCTTCGGAGCATGACACTTTCGCGCCGCCGATTGGGCACCGAAGGATTGGTGGTGTCCGCCGAGGGACTCGGTTGCATGGGCATGTCCGAGTTCTATGGGCCGGGCGACGAGGTGGAATCGATCGCCACCATCCATACCGCCCTCGACCTCGGTGTGACCCTGCTCGACACCGCCGACATGTACGGACCATTCACCAACGAGGCGTTGGTCGGCCGGGCGATCGCCGGCCACCGGGACGAGGTGGTGCTGGCCACCAAGTTCGGGATCGTGCGGACCGAGGATCCCGCCGTGCGTTCCATTCGGGGGGATGCCGCCTATGTGCACCAGGCGTGCGACGCGTCCTTGACCCGGTTGGGGGTGGACCATATCGATCTCTACTACCAACACCGCACCGATACCGGGGTCCCGATCGAGGAGACGGTGGGGGCCATGGCCGAGTTGGTGGCCGATGGGAAGGTGCGCTACCTCGGGTTGTCGGAAGCATCACCGGACACCCTGGAACGGGCCAGCGCGGTCCACCCGATCGCCGCCCTCCAGAGCGAATGGTCCCTCTGGAGCCGCGACATCGAGGGCGGGGTCGTCGACACCGCCCGAAGGCTCGGCATCGGGATCGTGGCCTACAGCCCCCTGGGTCGCGGATTCCTCACCGGACGGATCACCGCTCCCGACGAATTCCCCGAAGGCGACTTCCGGAAGTTCCAGCCCCGGTTCCAAGGAGCCAGCTTCGATCGGAACATCGCCCTGGTCGACCGGGTTCGTTCCCTGGCCGACGCCAAGGGCTGCACCTCCGGACAGCTGGCCCTGGCCTGGGTCCTGTCCCGCGGTGATGACGTGGTGCCGATCCCCGGAACTAAACGCCGTACCTATCTGGCCGAGAACGTGGCCGCCCTCGAGGTCGAACTGACGCCACCCGACTTGGCCGCGATCGAGGAGGTGTTTCCGGCCGCTGCGGTGTCCGGAGACCGCTATCCGGACATGAGCTCGATCGGGCCGGCCACCCCGGCCCTCTGAGTTGGTGGCCTACAGCCGCCGGAGGACGGTGACGACCTTCCCGTAGACGGTCACCTCGTCGGGCTCGAACTCCATCGGGGCCATGTGCTGGTTGGAAGGGGTCAGGACCACCTTCCCGTCGCGGGTGGAGAATCGCTTCACGGTGGCTTCCTCGTCGGGTATCCCGGCCACCACGATCTCGTTCCGCTCGGCTTCGGGTTGCTGGCGCACCACCACGAAGTCGCCGTCGACGATGCCGTCGTCGACCATCGAGTCGCCGTGGACCTTGACCATGAACAACGAACCGGTCCCGGTGAAGTCCTCGGGGAGCGGATACAGCTCTTCGATGTTCTCCTGGGCGAGCACCCCGGTCCCGGCGGCCACGTCGCCGACCAGCGGGACATGACGGATCGGTCGCGAGTCCATGACCACCTTGGAGGACGGGTCGAACCGGACCTCGATCGCCCGCGGCTTGGTGGGGTCCCGTCGCAGATACCCCTCCCGCTGCAGCACGGCCAGGTGGGCGTGGACGGTCGAGGACGAGGCCAGGCCCACCGACTCACCGATCTCACGGACCGACGGTGGGTACCCGCGGTCCCGGAGGGACTCGGAAATACAGTCCAGTATCTGCTTGCGCTTGACGCTGAGTACCTGAGCCACGGTTCCCCCTGCTCGCTGAGGTTCGCCCGCTCCGATCGGCATCTACGGCTACCCGTCGTGGGCGGCGAACGTCTGTTTGCAAGAAGTTAACCCAGGAGGGTCCAGAAAGCAAACATCCGTTCGACAAACGGCTTGACACCGAACAGGCGTTCGTGGTTCGATGACTGTATGACGAACAGACGTTCGACTCACGGGCACGTCGCCCGACGGCCGCCAGCCGGGCAGGCCCGATAGTGGCCGCCCTGTCGTTCCCGTCCCCGCTGACCCGGGTCGAGGGCGGTCGAAGCCGACGTGGGTCCCCTCTCCAACTGGTGGAGGGTGGGCGCCACTGCTCCCCGGGGATCGATGTCGACGACTGGCCCACCCCCGGACGGAGCCCGGGGCTGGCGCTGGTCCCCGACCCGGTGCGGGTGCGCCCGGTACGCCGGACCCGTCGCCGAGCGTCGCCGGCGGTCAGGCTGCGGCGCACCTTGCTGGCGGTCAGCGGCCTGCTGGTGATCGGCCTTGCTCTTCCGCTGGGCGGGACCGGAGGCACCTCCCACACCTCTGGTCCCGCTCTGGCGGGGACCACCCACCCGGTCGAGTACACGGTGCAGCCCGGTGACACCCTCTGGTCGATCGCAGTAGCCGCGGATCCTTCGGCTGACCCCCGACCGCTGGTGGCCACACTGGCGTCGCAGACCGGTTCCTACACGGTGGAGCCCGGCGAGCGCATCGCGGTTCCCTGACGGCATAGCTAGGGCATTTGCGCCGGTGACCTCGCCCGAGCCGGTTGCCTACAGCACTATCCTCGGTGCGTGCTGTGTCCCTGGTGCCTCGCCGATGACGATCGCGTCATCGACTCGCGCTTGGCCGAGGACGGCACCGCCACCCGTCGCCGGCGGGAGTGCAACGGGTGTGGCCACCGGTATACGACCTTCGAGAGAATCGACGAAGTTCCGATGATGGTCATCAAGCGCTCCGGGCTCCGGGCCCCGTTCGACCGGATGAAGGTGGTCGATGGGCTGCGGGCGGCCACCAAAAACCGCCCGGTCTCGGAGAAGCAGCTCGAGGAGGTGGCGCAGTCGGTCGAGGACGAGGTTCGAGAGGACGGCGCGGTGCCCACCACCGAGCAAATCGGTCTGGCCGTGCTCGATCGATTGCGGTTGGTCGACGAGGTGGCCTACCTCCGGTTCGCCAGCGTGTACAAGGGTTTCGAGGGTGTCGACGATTTTCGGCGTGAGGTCGGGCTGCTGACCAAGACCACCGCCCCCAAGCAGCCTGGGTCCTAGACGTGCCCGAGCTCATGGAGGAGATCCCGGTCCGGGCGCTCGCCATCTACGCGCATCCCGACGATCCCGATGTCGGCTGCGGGGGCACCCTGGCGGCGTGGTCGGCAAAAGGCTGCGAGGTCTACGTCCTCCTCTGTACCGACGGGGACAAGGGTTCGACGGATCCCTCGGTCGAACCCCGGGAACTGGCCGACCGGAGGGCGGTCGAGGCGGCCGAGTCGGCCTCCTTGATCAGGCTCGCCGGCCAGGAGTCCCTCCACTATCCGGACGGGGAGCTCGCCGACGACCTCGGACTTCAGCAGGCGCTGGTGGCGGTGGTTCGCCGGATCCGGCCCGACGTGGTGCTCTGTCCCGACCCCACAGCGGTCTTCTTCGGGCAGGACTACTTCAACCACCGGGATCACCGGGTCACCGGATGGGCGGTGCTCGACGCGGTCGCCCCGGCTGCGGCCCTGCCCCTCTACTTCCCGGACGCCGGCCCGGCCCATCAGGTAGCCACCGTGCTGTTGTCGGGCACCCTCGAGCCCGACGTGTGGGTGGACATCTCCCACACCGTCGACGTGAAAGTGCGGGCGGTCGGCTGCCACCGGAGCCAGTTTCCCGATGGCGCCGAGTGGGCGACCTCCGCGGTGCACGGTGCCGCGGAAGACGCCGGCCGGAGCGCCGGTGTTCCCTTCGCCGAAGGGTTCCGGAGGCTGCGTCTCGGTGGATGAGCACGACCGGGTGATCCTGCATGTGGACATGGATGCGTTCTTCGCCTCCGTCGAGGTGTTGGACGATCCCACCTTGGCCGGACGCCCGGTCATCGTGGGAGGCTCGGGCGGCCGGGGAGTGGTGGCCGCCTGCACCTACGAGGCCCGGATGTTCGGCGTCCACTCCGCCATGCCTTCGTCGGTCGCCCGCCGACTGTGCCCTCAAGCGGTCTTCGTCGACGGTCGGCACCATCGCTACAGCGAGGAGAGCGCCAAGCTGCACGCCATCCTGGAGACGGTGACGCCGTTGGTCGAAGGGATCTCCATCGATGAGGCGTTTCTCGACGTGACCGGTTCGGTGCGGCTCCTCGGACCCGGTCCGGTGATCGCTCGGGACATCCGGGCCCGGGTCGAGGACGAGTTACACCTCACCTGTTCGGTCGGGGTGGCATCCAGCAAGTTGATAGCCAAACTGGCGTCGAAAGCCGCCAAGCCCCACGCTGACCGGTCGGGCATCCGGGCCGGGGCCGGGACCGTCGTCGTCGAGCCCGGTCGGGAGCTCGAATTCCTCCATCCGCTGCCGATCGAGGCGCTGTGGGGGGTGGGGCCGGTGTCGGCCCGCCGACTCAAAGGGCTGGGGATCACCACCGTCGGCGACCTCGCCGCCCTCCCCGCCGCCAGCCTCGAGCGCCAGCTCGGAAAGGCCCAGGGCGTGCACCTGGCCGAGCTGTGCCGGGGGATGGACGACCGGCCGGTGGTTCCCGACCAGAAGGCCAAATCCATCGGCCACGAGGAGACGTTCCCGTCCGACCTCTGGGACCCGGTCGCCATCCAGGGCCACCTGACCCGGATCGTGGACGCCGCCGCATCCCATCTCCGGGGATCCGATCTCGGGGCCCGCACCATCACCCTGAAGGTCAAATTCGGCGACTTCACCATGATCACCCGGTCCCATTCGATGGTCACCCCGGTCGACTCCGCCCCCGCCATCGGAGCCATCGCCACGGCCCTGCTCGAATCGGTCGACCTCTCGAAGGGGATGCGACTCCTCGGCGTCAGCCTGTCCGGTTTCGGCACCACCGGCGCCAACGAGCAGCTCTCCTGGGACCTCGGCGGTACCGGTATCGGCGACACCCGGATGATGCGGGCCGGGGACGAAGCCGAGCGTCTCCAGCAGTCGTGGGGCGGGATTTCCGCCGCCGTCGACAGCATTCGGGCCCGCTACGGCCATGGGTCGGTGGGCTCAGCCTCGATGGTGGGGCCCGACGGGCTTCGGGTCCGGCAGCGGGGGGACGCCCAATGGGGACCGGCCGCCGAGCCAAAAGTGGAGGAAACGCCACCCCGAACGGCCCGAAAATAGGGGACTTCTGGCCCTTCCGGGCGGCCCGGAGAGGAAATAAGGTCTGCATTGTCAACGTTTGCCCCAATGCGCGATGCTTTAGGCACGGAGGTGCGCGATCATGGAGTCGAGGATGACATCAAGATCGATCAAGAGATGGAGGGGAGGGGCTCTTGCCGCTCTCTGATCACGAACAGCGAATTCTCCACCAGCTGGAGGAGTCCCTCTACAAGGAGGACCCTGAGTTCGCGGAGCGGGTGCGTTCCGAGACCGTCTACCGGCACGCCGGACGGTACTGCATCTGGTCGGCCCTGGTGTTCGTGGTGGGCTTCGTCTTCATGTTGTTGACTTTCTCACGGTCGCTGGTGCTCGGGTTCATCGGCGTCATCATCATGTTCCTCTCCGCAGTGGTGTTCGCCAACAATGCCCGGCGTATGGGCAAGGCCGGAATCGACGACATCTCCCGGTCGATCCATAGCCGGAATATGGGGACAGTGGTGCACGATCCGCGGGACTGGATCCGCGGTCGCCTCCATCGCGACGACTGAATCCTTTGCCTGCCCCTCCGGTGGTGCTCGCGGTCGACGTGGGCGGGACCAAGATGGCGGCAGGCCTGGTGGACGGGATCGGGACGATCCTGCTCGAGGCCCACGCCGACACCCCGCAAGATCCGGATCCGGAAGTGGTGTTCGCGGCATTGTCGTCGATCATCGACCTGGTCCTGCTGGCCGGGCAGGCTTCGCCGGTTGTCTGCGGGGTCGGCTGCGGAGGCCCGATGACCGAGGGCGGCCGCACCGTCTCCCCGCTCAACATCCCCGGATGGAAGGAATTTCCCCTTCAATCGCGGCTCGAGACTCTGGTCCACCTGCCGACCATCGTCGACAATGACGCCAAGGCGCTGGCCCTGGGCGAGGGGTGGCGAGGGGCAGCCGCGGGGATGGATGACTATCTGGCCATGGTGGTGTCCACCGGGGTGGGTGGCGGCATCGTGCTCGACGGTCGGTTGCTGGACGGGGCCCACGGGAACGCCGGGCACATCGGCCACCTGATCGTCGAGCCGGATGGCCGCCGTTGTGTGTGCGGGGCCCGGGGCTGCCTGGAGGCGGAGACGTCGGGACCGTCCATCGCCGCCATCACCGGCAGACCCGCGTCCGAGGCCGGCGACGAGGTGCGGCGAAGAACCGGCACGCTGGTCGGTCGGGCGGTGGCATCGGTGGCCAACCTGTTGGACCTCGAGTTGGCGGTGGTGGCCGGATCCGTCGCCCTCGGTTTCGGTGAGCCGTTCTTCACCGCCGCCCAGGCGGAGATCGATGCCCGCTCGAGGTTGAGCTACTCGCGGGGAACCCGTATCGTGCCGGCCGGGCTCGGGGCCGACGGCCCACTGGTGGGGGCGGCGGCGGTCGGGCGGCGGGCAATGCTGGGCCTGGCCGAAGCATCGGCGCCGGGATGAGCGGCGAGACGTCGGTACCGTCGCCGGCCACGGTGAGGACGGTGGTGTCGGCGGTGCTGTTCCGCCCGACGTTGTGGTTGACCGCGGTGGGGACCGTCAACCGGTTGGCCGCCCCCGGATGGTGGAGGCGGCGTCCGTTTCTTCCCCTTCCCGACGGCCGGCTGTGGGGGTTCCGGATGGTCACCGCCTACGGTCGCCCCGATGCCGACCCCGATGCCGATGACGTGGTCGCCTATCTCGAGTGGTGCCGGTCGGCCGGTGTGTCACGCCGGGAACATCACAGCAATCGCCCATCGACGGCCCGACACGGCTAATTTCCGATCTGTGAAACGACGGTCGAGGCTCGAGGCGAAGATGCTGGCGGGGGAGGGGATGGCGTCTGCCCCTGAACCAGTCAGGTCGCCGATGTCACCCTCCCGGCGAGCGCTGGTCCTCAACGCCACCTTCGAGCCACTGGGCATCGTGTCCTCCCGCCGGGCCGTCCTGCTGGTGCTCGGGACCAAGGCCGAGCTGGTGCACACCACCGAGCGGGTGTTCCGGGCCGAAAAGGTAACGGTCCCGGAACCGTCGGTGGTCCGGTTGGTGCGGTACGTGCATATCCCCCGCCAGTACCGGGTGGCGGTGAACCGTCGCACCGTCTTCGCCCGGGACGGCTCGCGCTGCCAGTACTGCGGGGCGGCGGCCGAGAATCTCGACCACGTGATCCCGCGGAGCAAAGGCGGGCCCCATACCTGGGAGAACGTGGTGGCGGCGTGCCGGCGCTGCAACACCCGCAAGGAAGATCGGCTGCCCCATGAGGCGGGGATGGTGCTCCGGTCCACCCCGGTGGCCCCTCACCACCGGGTGCAGCTGCTCGCCTCCTGCGGGGGGGCCAGCGACGATTGGCACACCTACCTCAGCCCCGGGGTCGATCGCTCCGAGCCCCTGATCGCCTGACGTCACCGGTGACGGTAGGAAGCAGCTGGTCGATCGAGGAGCGGCACGCCGCGGCCGACGGGCTGCACCGGTCGTGGCCGGCGATCGAAGCCGACCCGTCGCAACGGGCGGTGGCGGTGTGTCGGGTATCCGGTCCCGCGGTCGTCCTCGGCTCCACCCAGTCCCCTTCGGTGATCGACGGCGCCCGGGCCGAGGCCCGGGGGATCGAAGTGGTCCGGCGCCGGTCGGGCGGCGGAGCCGTCCTGGTGGTGCCCGACGACCCGGTGTGGATCGATGTCTGGGTCCCCCGGGGTGACCGGTTGTGGAACCACGACGTGGGCCGGGCCTTCGACTGGCTCGGCGATGCCTGGACCACCGCACTCACCTCGCTCGGGGCCCGGGGGACACGCGCCCACCGGGACGGGTTCGCCGCCTGTACCCGATGGTCGTCCCTCGTCTGCTTCGGCGGGGTCGGGACCGGGGAGGCGGTCGACGCCGACGGTCGGAAGGTGGTGGGGATCTCCCAGCGCCGCACCCGGGACGGGGCCTGGTTTCACAGCGCCTGCATCCGGCACTGGGATGCCACCGCCCTGCTCGAGGTGCTGGCTCTCTCCGCCGAAGACCGGGAGGCGGCCCGGCTGGAGCTGGCCGACGCGGTGGTCGGGGTTGCCGACCTGGTGGATGGCACCGGCGGTGCGGTCGTCGAGGCGGCCTCGGTGGTGGCGGCACTGACGGCGGCGCTGCCCTCGTAACTGCCTCGAGGGCGTTGATCCGGGACACCGTCCCGATTCCTTCGATCGCTTCCGAACCTCGAGCCGCGCCGTCGCGGCGCCGGTGGCGCTCGACTCGCGAGTCCGAGCCCGGCCTCCGGCGGCAATCGCGGATCGTCGAGGGCGACGAGAGCCGTCACTTCAGCCGTCGCACCGGCTCCGATTTGGGTGTCCGGGGAGCCGTGGTGGTTGACGAGTGGGGGTGTGGGGCGTAAAGTGGTGGAAAGTGGTGTGAAAGGGAGGGGATCCGAACCATCGGCCCCGAGCACTACGAGGAGCATCGTGGGAGCAACCGCCAGTGGCACGGTTTTTCGGAAGGTACGAGCACTCGCTCGACGACAAGGGGAGGGTGATCCTTCCGGCGAAGTTCCGCCTACCCTTCGAACACGGCGGCTTCCTGACCCAGTACCAGGACGGATGTCTGTCGTTGTGGCCGCCGGACGAGTTCGAGAAGCAGATGGAGTCCAGGCAGAGTCGAGCCTCGGACAGCCGGGTAGACCGCAACCTGGCTCGGTTGTGGGCGTCGACTTCACACGAGGTGGAAGTGGACAAACAGGGTCGGATGGCCATTCCGGCCCATCTCCGGTCATTCGCCGGCTTGGAGGGGGAAGTCTTGGTGCATGGAGCGATCGACCGGGTGGAACTCTGGAACCCCGCCTCCTGGGAGGAAAAGGTGCAGCCCGCCGAACAACTCCTCACCGAGGGCGACGACGGCTGACCGATGCCGTCCGTCTCCAGCGGGTCCGGCGGGTCGCGGAGACCAATCGCCATCCGGCCGGGAGCGCCGTCAAGCCATCCAGGATCGCCAATCTCCGGAAGCCCAGCCACGAAAGGATCCACGCCCTTCGCAACATCCTCTCCCTCCGTACGTCGGCGACCCTGCAGGTCGTCGATAGCCCCGACCGCCGACCAACCCCTTATGAGACGGCTATGGCGGCAGTCGCCCGGCCCGATGTCCACATTGAACGCGTCTGGCTCATGCGCAGCCCTTCGACCGAAACCCTGGAAGAATTCTCCTCCGCTTGCTTCCACGTTGGTCGTTCGGGTCCTCCACCCTCGGACGCCGCTCCGGTCGGGGGGCTGCAGATGAGCCAGGCCTTTCCGCACCAACCGGTCATGGCCACCGAGGTGGTCGACCTCCTGGCCCCGGTTCCCCCCGGCCTGGTGGTGGACGCCACCCTCGGGGGAGCGGGCCACGCCGCCGCCATCCTGGCCGCCCACTCCCACCTTCGCGTGCTCGGGATCGATCGCGACCCGGCGGCGGTGGCCGCAGCCGGGCCGGAACTCGCCCGCTTCGGAGACCGGGCCGTCGTCCGCCGGGCCCGGTTCGACGAAGTCGCCGGCCTGGTCCACCGCCTGCAGGCCGAAACCGGCGTCCCCGCCGATCAGCAGGGACTGTCCGGCGCGCTGTTCGACCTCGGGGTCAGCTCACCCCAGCTGGACGTGGCCGGGCGCGGGTTCTCCTACCGTCTCGACGCGCCGCTCGACATGCGGATGGACCCGACAACGGGCCGGACCGCCGCCGATGTGGTCAACGAGTTCGACGAGGACGCCCTCACCGCGCTGTTCATCGAGAACGGCGAGCGGCGCTTCGCCCGTCGGATCGCCCGGGCCATCATTGCTTCCCGTCCCCACACCGCCACCGGGGAACTGGCCGATGTGGTGCGGGCCGCCATCCCCGCCGCCACCCGCCGGACCGGTGGCCACCCGGCCCGCCGGGTGTTCCAGGCCATCCGCATCGCCGTCAACGAGGAGCTCGACCAACTGGATCGGGCCCTGGACGACACCCTCGACCTGTTGCGCACCGGCGGCCGGTGCGTGGTCATCTCTTACCATTCCGGGGAAGACCGCCTGGTCAAGGCCAAGTTCGTGGATGCCGCCGCCGGGGGCTGCGTCTGCCCGCCTGGCCTCCCCTGTGTCTGCGGAGCCAGCCCCGAGTACCGCTTGGTCGTCCGCGGTTCCCGGCGGCCCTCACCCGACGAGGTCGATCGGAACCGCCGCTCGGAAGCCGCCCGTCTCCGGGTCATCGAACGGATCGCCGCACCGGTCGGCCATACCGCCAATGGTGAGGTCGCCTGATGCCGCCTCCGGCGTCAACGGCGGCCCGCCGACCCGCGGTCCGGCCCCAGGCCGCCCCCCGGCGGCCGCCCCTGCGGCTGTTCGAACCCGCCCCCAGGTCCCGACACCGGTCTCGCCGGCGCCCGACCGTGCTGGTGGCTTCGGTCCTGATCATCGGGAGCCTGCTGTCGGTCGTCGTCGCCGACGACCTGGTGGCCCAGGGTCAGATCCGCTTGGCCCACACCCAGAGCCTGACCGCCGCGGCGTTAGTCCAGCAGAAGCAGCTCCAGGTGGCGGTGGCCCAGCTGTCCGCCCCCCAGATCGTGGTCACTGAGGCCCGGCAGCTCGGAATGGTCGCCCCCACCCAGATCGTCGACCTCCCCTCTGTTCCGTTGAATGTGGCGCTACCGGTACCCGATACCGGACAAGCGGCCGGCGCAACGTCCCCGACACCCTCGACCCCATGAGTCCCATCGTCCTGCTGGGCCGGCGAACGCGCGCGCTCCGGGTCCTGCTGATGGTCATCTTCGTGGCCATGGTCTTCCGCCTGGTCGTCGTCCAACAATTTTCGCATCAGCACTACGCCTCGCTGTCGAGCGCCGAGCTGACCCAGACGGTGACGGTCCCCGCGCTCCGGGGCGGGATCTATGACCGGAACGGTGAGGTGCTGGCCGAATCGGTCACCAAGCAGACGGTGGTGGCCGACCCCTTCCTCATCAAGGACCCGGCCACGCTGGCGTCGCAGTTGGCCCCGGTCCTCGGCATCCCCGCCGCCCAGCTGCGGTCCGAGGTGACCCAGCATTCCGGCTTCGTCTACCTGGCCCATCGGGTGTCGGATTCGGTGGCGGCCAAGGTGACGGCGCTGAACCTCACCGGCATCAACCTGGTGTCGGAACCCCAGCGGGTGCAACCCGCCGGCCAGCTGGCCCAACCGGTGGTCGGGACGGTCGGCGCCGACGGCTCGGGTCAGTCCGGGCTCGAGTACCAGTACCAGTCATTGCTGGCCGGAAAAGCCGGGACCATGAACCTGATGGAGTCGCCCAACGGGGTGGCGCTGCCCGGCTCGACGGGAACCTCGAGCACCTCGTCCCAAGCCGGAACCGGGATCGAGCTGACCCTCGACGAGTCGGTCCAATACGTGGCCGAACAAGCTCTCGGAGCCGAGGTGCTGGCCTCGCACGCGTTGGGCGGCACCGCCATCGTGATGGACGTGAAGACCGGCGACATTCTCGCCATGGCCAACCTGTCGGCGACGACGCCGGGGACCGGCGGGTCGTCGGGGTCGGCGTCGGCGCAGACGGTGGCCGCCTCCAGTTCGAGCGCGGTCCCGTCATCCTCGGGGGCCACCCTCACCTCCCAGGCCAACACGCTTCCGGCCGGGGTCTCCGAGGCGCCGTCCAACACCGCCCTCACCCAGGTCTACGAGCCCGGGTCGGTGTTCAAGCTGGTCACCTTCTCCTCGGCTCTGCAGAACAAGGTCATCAGTCCGAGCCAGACGTTCTCGGTGCCGAACTCGCTCTCGATCGGCACCTACACCTTCCACGACGCCGAGGCCCACGGGACCGAGACCTTGACCGCCACCGACATCTTGGACCAGTCGTCCAACATCGGGACCATTGAGATCGCCGGAGACCTCGGCGAGAACCGGCTGCTGTCCCAGATCAGCAACTTGGGCTTCGGCAAGCCGACCGGCCTCAACTTCCCCGGCGAGTCCGAGGGCCTGATCCCCGGGGCCAGCGACTGGACCGGGAGCTCGATCGGCTCGACCCCCATCGGCCAGAACGACGCCGTCACCGCCCAACAGCTTCTCGACGCCTACAACGCGGTGGCCAATGGGGGAGTCCTGGTCCAGCCCCGGCTGGTGCGAGGCACCGTCTCCTCCAGCGGGTCGGTGTCCCCGGCGGCCCCGTCGACATCCCGGCGGGTGATCGACCCGGCCACCACCGCCGAGCTGACGACGATGCTGGAGGGGGTGGTGACCAGCGGCACCGGGACCGCCGCCGCCATCGACGGGTACACGGTGGCCGGCAAGACGGGGACCGCCCAGATCCCCGATCCCAGCCATCTGGGGTACATCCCCGGCGCCTTCTACGGTTCGTTCGTCGGGTTCGCCCCGGCGCAGAACCCGGTGCTGTCGGCGGTGGTGGTGCTCGACCAACCCACCCCGATCTACGGAGGGGCAGTGGCGGCCCCGGTATTCTCTACCATCATGGAGTATGCCCTGCAGCACTACGGCATTCCCACCAATGCCGCGGCCACCACGTCGACGTCCAGTGGAGCCGTCGGGGGAACCGGAACGGTGACGGTTCCGGCCGGAGCTGTGACTGAAGGCGCGTAGATGTGGGCGGGCGCTCGAGGAGCGCGCGTGGCGTCCGTGCGAGTGCCCGTCGAATGCAAGTAAAGGACCTGCTCGGCGACGTCGAGCTCATCGGGACCCGGGGGGGGCCGGAGACGGTCGTAGTCGGCTCGGTGGCCTTCGACAGCCGCCGGGTCCAGGCGGGCGCACTGTTTTGTTGTGTGCCGGGCTCGACCACCGACGGCCATCGCTTCGCCGCCGACGCGGTGGCGGCCGGCGCCGCCGTCCTGCTGGTGGAAAGGTTCCTGGAGCTGGATGTTCCCCAGGTCCGGGTGCCGGAGGGCTCCGTCCGGCCGGCCATGGCCCGGGTTTCCGCCGCCTTCTTCGGGTATCCGGCCCGCCACCTGGCCATGGTCGGGGTGACCGGCACCAACGGCAAGACCACCGTGACCCACCTGGTACTGTCGATCCTCGCTGCAGCCGGAACCCCGGCCGGAGCTATCGGCACGCTCACCGGTGAGCGGACCACCCCGGAGTCACCCGACCTTCAGGCCACCCTGGCCGGCTTCCGACACGAGGGCCGAAAGGCGGTGGCCATGGAGGTCTCGTCTCACGCGTTAACCCAGCACCGGGTGGATGGCATCGTGTTCGACGTTGCCGCCTTCACCAATCTCAGTCATGACCATCTCGACCATCACCACTCCATGGAGGCGTACTTCGCGGCGAAGGCCCGCCTGTTCGTCCCCGACCGGACCCGGTTGGCGGTGATCAACAGGGACGACCCCTGGGGCGAGCGCCTGGCTCGACCAGCTGGGACGGCGTGGCGGTGGCCGAGTCCGCCGGTCGGACGCCTCCGACATGGTGCCTCGACCGTGGGCTCGTCGTCGTTCCGCTGGCACGGCCATCCGGTGACCCTGCCGCTCTCGGCGGCCTTCAACGTCGACAACGCCCTGCTGGCCGCGGCCATCGCCGCCGGCGCTCGGCATCGAGGAGCCGGCCATCGTCGCCGGGCTCGCCTCGGCGACCCCGCCGGTCCGGGGCCGCTTCGAGGTGGTCGACGCCGGGCCGCCGTTCACCGTCCTGGTCGACTACGCCCACACCCCCGACGGCCTGGACGGCGGCGCTGGGCTCGGCGCGCCGGATGGCCGGCCACGGTCGGGTGGTGGTCTGTTCGGGGCCGGCGGGGACCGCGATCCCGACAAGCGCCCGCTGATGGGGGAGGTGGCCGGCCGGCTGGCCGACGTCGTGGTGCTCACCTCCGACAACCCTCGCAGTCGGAGGATCCGGTGGCGATCATCGAGGAGGTGCGCGCCGGGATCGGCCGACCGGAGTCCGAGCTGGTGGTCGAGCCGGACCGGGCGGCGGCCATCGCCCGAGCGGCCCTGGGCCGGCCCGACCCGGTGACGTCGTCGCTCATCGCCGGGAAGGGTCACGAGACCGGGCCAGGAGATCGCCGGCGAGGTGTATCCCCTTCGACGACGTGACCGAGGCCCGACGGGCCCTGGAGCCGCAGCGCTGGCTCGCGCGAGCGGGGCGGTCGATGAACGAGCTGCTGATCGCCGGCGGGGTCGCCCTGTTGGTGGCCGTCCTCGCTCACCCCCGCTGCTCATCCGCTGGCTGCGAGCCCACGGCATCGGCCAGCAGATCCGCGAGGACGGCCCCGGTCCATCACCTGCCAAGGCCGGCACCCCGACCATGGGCGGCATCGCCATCATCGTCGCCGCCGTCGTCGGCTACCTGGTCGCCCAGTTACCGGCGCGACGTTCACCGACGGGGGTCCTGGTGGTGATTGGCGGTCATCGGCGGCGCGGCGCTGGTCGGCTTCGCCGACGACTGGATCAAGGTCGGCCCGCAGCGCAGCCTGGGGCTCAACAAGCGGGCCAAGTTCGGCGGCCAGTTGCGTGGTCGCCGTCGCCTTCGCCGTGCTGTGCGTGACCGGGCCTGCAGGTCGACACCCACCTGTCGTTCACCCGCTACAACTCACTGGGCATCCAGCTGGGCACCGCCGTGTGGGTGGTCGATCTGCGCCGTGCTGGTCATCGTCGGCGCCGACCAACGCCGTCAACCTGACCGACGGCCTCGACGGGCTGGCCGCCGGCTCGTCGGCGTTCACCTTCGTCGCCTTCACGGTGATCGGCTTCTACCAGTTCAAGCACTTCGCCATCTACCGCAATCCCGCGGCCCTCGACGAGGCCGTCATGGCCGCGGCCATGATCGGCGCCTGCGCCGGCTTCCTGTGGTGGAACGCCGCCCCGGCCCGGATCTTCATGGGCGACACCGGCTCGCTCGGCATCGGCGCCGGCCATCGCCGTGCTGGCCCTGCTGGAGAACGTCGACCTGCTGCTGCCCATCATCGGCGGGCTGTTCGTGATCGAGACCCTGTCGGTGATCATCCAGGTGGCCAGCTTCCGCCTGTTCCACCGGCGGGTGTTCCGCATGGCCCCGCATCCACCACCACTTCGAGCTGCTCGGATGGCCGGAGACGACGGTCATCGTGCGGTTCTGGATCCTGGCCGGCCTGTTCACCGCCGTGGGCCTCGGGCGCCTTCTACGCCGACTTCCTCTCCGTCTCCAAGATCGCCGGATGATGAGGCCGGCCATGTCCACGAAGCCGACGACCCGGGGGTTCCACCACCTGGGTGCCGGCCTCGGCGAAGCTGGTGGTGTCTATGGTTGACACCTCTCACGCCCGAGCGCCGTCCCGAACCGCGACCCAGCGCACCGACACCCGCCGACGGCACCCGTCCAGCCCGACCCGGACCGCTCCCGCGCCTCGACGATCGACGGGGCCGGCCCCGTCCCGCCTTGCCCGGGTCCCGACCGCCACCTGCCTGATGGTGCTGACCGGGGTGCTGTGCGTTTTCGGTTTGGTCATGGTCGGCTCGGCGTCGCCGGTGATCTCGATGAGCCTCTACGGCTCGACGTGGGGATCTTCATCCGGCAGGTGATGTGGATGGGCCTCGGTCTGGTGGCGCTGGCCGCGTTTCTCGCGGATCGACTACCGCAAATGGCGGAAGATCCGGGTGCCGCTGCTGATCGGGACCATGGGGATGCTGGTGATCGTCCTGATGCCGGGGATAGGCGTGACCTCCGGCGGCTCCTCACGATGGATCGGATTCGGCCAGTTCCGCATCCAGCCTTCCGAGTTGATGAAGCTCGCCTTCATCGTCTTCGTGGCCGACCTGCTGACCCGCCGGGTGGACCGGACCGCGGACGCCAAGCAGGTCATCCTCCCGGTACTGGTCATTCTCGGCATCTCGTCGTTGCTGATCCTCAAGCAGCCGGACATGGGGACCGCCCTGGTGCTGTGCTGCGTGGCCTTCGGGATGCTGTTCATGGGCGGGGTGCCGATGCGGCCGATTCTCAAGATTCTGATGGCCTTCGCGGCGTTGGCGGTGGTGGTGGGCCTGGCCGACCCCTACCGCCGGGACCGGATCCTTTCCTTCCTGAACCCGGGGGCCAACCATTCCGGTTCCGGCTACCAGGTCTGGCAGTCGCTGATCGGCCTGGGCTCCGGTCATCTCTTCGGTCTCGGCCTGGGCGGGGGTCGCCAGAAATGGGGCCTGCTCCCCAACGCCCACACCGACTTCATCTTCTCGGTGGTTGGCGAGGAGCTCGGCCTGGTCGGGGCCGTGGCGCTGCTGGGGCTGTTCTTCCTGTTCGCCTGGTATGGGCTGCGGGCCGCCACCCGGGCGCCCGACCGGTTCGGGAGCCTGATGGCCATCGGCATCACCATCTGGATCACCAGTCAGACCTTGATCAACATCGGGGCCGTCATCGGCGTCCTGCCGGTGACCGGCATCCCGCTCCCGTTCGTGTCGTTCGGGGGTTCGTCGCTGGTGATGGACCTGGCCGCGGTGGGCATCCTGTTGAACATCGCCGGGCACGAGCGGCTGCCGCGCCTGGCCCGTCCGCGGCGGGTGCCCCGGCCCTGATGGTGCACCGGTACGCACTGATGGCCGGGGGCGGAACTGCTGGTCACCTGCAACCGGCGCTGGCCATCGCCGAGTCCCTGGTCGCCCAGGGCCATGACCGGGCCACCATCGAATTCGTCGGATCCCGCCGGGGACAGGACCGAACCGCGCTCGACGGCCGGGGGTTTCCGTTCACGCTGTTGCCCGGACGCGGGATCAACCGCAGCCTGCGGCCCCGGGTGATCGCCCAGAACCTCGCCGCGCTGGCCGGCCTCGGGGTGGCCGCCGTCGCCGCCTTGGGACTGGTGGCCCGCCGCCGGCCGCGGGTGGTGGTGTCGGTCGGGGGCTACGCGAGCCTGCCGGCGTCATTGGGGGCGTTGGTGTTGGGGGTGCCTCTGGTGCTGGTCAACGTGGACGCCGCTCCCGGAGTGGCCAACCGGCTGCTCGGACGCTTCGCCCGGGCCAGCGCGGTGGGGTGGACCGGCACCCGGCTCCCTCGGGCGGTCGTCACCGGAACCCCGGTCCGGCCCGACATCGCCGCCGCCGGGCGCACCCCGGACGATCGCCGGGCGGCGCGTCGGGTCCTCGGGCTGCCCGCCGATCGGGCCACCGTGGTCATCTTCGGCGGGTCCCTCGGGGCTCGCCGCATCAACGATGCCGTCCTCGGGCTGGCCGACCAATGGCGGAACCGGGAGGACCGGTCGATCTACCACATCGTCGGGCGCCGGGACTGGGAGGCGGTCGAAGCCGCTTCGCCGGCCACCGGGCCGCCGGGACCGGTATGGCGGGTCCCCTACGAGGAGCGGATGGCCACGGTCTACTCGGCCGCCGACATCGTCGTCTGCCGGGCGGGAGCCATGACCATCGCCGAGCTGGCCGCGGCCGGGGTGCCGTCGGTACTGGTCCCGCTGCCCGGCGCTCCCGGCGACCACCAGACGGCCAACGCCCGGGTGCTCGAGCGGGCCGGCGGTGCGATCGTGCTCCCCGACCCCGACTGCGATCCGCCCGGACTGGCCGCCCTCCTCGACCGGTTGCTGTCCGACCCCGACGCCCTCGACACCATGGGCCGGGCGGCCCGCTCGCTCGGACGGCCCGACGCCGCCGATGCCGGGGCGCGGGTGGTCGAGGACCATGCGCGGCCAGCTCTGCCGCGAAAGGGGTCCCCATGACCGTTGCTGCTCCTCGCCTCGATCTCTCCCGGCCGATGTCCATTCACGTGGTGGGGATCGGCGGCGCGGGGATGAGCGCGATCGCCATGGTGCTCGCCACCATGGGGCACACGGTGACGGGAAGCGATCTCAAGGACTCGTCGGTCACCGAGCGGTTGCGGGCGGCGGGGATCCCGGTGGCGGTGGGCCACGAGGCCGCCAATGTCGCCGACGCCGAGGTCGTCACCCGGTCGTCGGCAGTCAGCGACCGCAATCCCGAAGTCGCGGAGGCGGTCCGGCGCGGGATCCCCGTCTACCGCCGCGCCGAGACGCTGGCCGCCATCGCCGCTCTCCGCCGCGGCATCGCGGTGGCCGGAACCCACGGGAAGACCACCACCGCGTCCATGCTCGCCCTGATGCTGGTCGAGGCCGGGGTGCGACCGTCGTTCATCATCGGCGGCGAAGTCAACGAGATCGGAACCAATGCCGTCTGGGACGACGGCGACTGGTTGGTGGTGGAGGCCGACGAAAGCGACGGGACCTTCCTCGCCCTCCAACCCGAGATTGCCATCGTCACCAACGTGGAGGCCGACCATCTCGACCACTACGGCTCCTTCGACGGGGTGAAGACGGCGTTCGAGGAGTTCGCCGCCCACGCCTCGATGCCGCCGGTGGTGGGAGGGGATGACCCGGTGGCCTCCGAGATCGGCCGTCGCCACCACGGCGAGACGGTCGGTGTCGGCGCCGACTGCAGCCGGAGGATGGTCAACATCGATCCGTCCCGAAGCTCGATCAGCTTCGACCTGCTGGATGAGACGGGTGCCTCCCTCGGTCATCTGGCCATCCCCATCCCCGGGCTTCACAACGCCCGCAACGCGGCGGTGGCCACGGTGGCGGCCCTGGCCGCCGGGATTCCCTTCGACGCCGCGGCCCGGGCGCTGGCCCGTTTCGCCGGCGTCGCCCGCCGGTACGAGTTCCGGGGTGATGCCAACGGCGTCACCTTCGTGGACGACTACGCCCACCTCCCCAGCGAGGTCAGGGCCATGCTCGGCGCCGCCCAGGACGGCGGGTGGCAGCGGGTCATCGCGGTGTTCCAGCCCCACCGCTACAGCCGGACCCGGGCGCTGTGGCAGGCCTTCGGCGACGCCTTCGCCGATGCCGACGTGGTGATGGTGACCGGTGTCTACGGTGCCGGCGAGGCTCCGATTCCCGGCGTCTCCGGTGAGCTGGTGGCCGAGGCGGTCCGACAGGCGGACCCGGACAAGGACGTGCGCTACGTGCCGGGGCGGAGCGAGCTTCGCCAGGTCATCGAAGAGCTGGTCCGACCCGGCGACCTGGTCTTCACCCTCGGAGCCGGTGACCTCACCTCGCTTCCCGATGAACTTCTGGACGATCCCGGGTGGTAGGAACCCGTTGACGGACAGCTCCGACGAGCTGGGTGCGGTTGAAGCCGCCGCTGGGGAGCCGGGCCCAACCGAACGCCCCGCTGGGTGTCCGTACCACCTACCGGGTGGGGGGGACCGCGGCCCTCCTGGTCGAGCCCGGCGACGAGGACGACCTGTTGGCGGTGGCTCGCGCCGTCAGCGGGGCGCGGGTTCCGGTGCTGGTCCTCGGCCGGGGTTCGAATCTGCTGGTCGCCGACCGCGGGTTCGACGGGCTGGTGGTGGTTCTCGGCGGTGGGTTCGAAGCCATCGAGGTCGAAGGCCACCAGGTGCTCGCCGGGGCGGCGGTGAGTCTGCCGGTGCTGGCCCGCCGCACGGCCGCCGCCGGGCTCTCCGGGCTGGAATGGGCGGTCGGGGTCCCGGGTTCGGTCGGGGGCGCGGTCCGCATGAACGCCGGGGGCCACGGCTCGGACACCGCCGCCACCCTGGTGGGTTATCGCTGGGTGGACCTCAGGACGGCGACGGCGGCGGAGGCCCCGGCCGCGGAGCTGCACATGGCTTACCGGCATACCTCGCTGGCCGCCTCCGACGTGGTGGTGGCCGCCCGCTTCCGGCTGGTCGACGGTGATCCCGAGCAGGGGGCGGCGGCCATCGCCGACATCGTTCGGTGGCGGCGAGCCAACCAACCGGGTGGCAGCAACGCCGGGTCGGTGTTCACCAACCCGGCAGGGCGACTCGGCCGGCCGGCTCGTCGAGGAGGCGGGGTTGAAGGGCTTCCGTCTCGGGAGCGCCCGGGTGTCGGAGAAACACGCCAACTTCATCCAGGCCGACGAGGGCGGCTCGGCGGACGACGTGGCCACCTTGATTGCCCATGTGCAGGCGACGGTGGCGGCCAAGACCGGGGTCGACCTCACCACCGAGGTACGCATGGTGGGCTTCGACTCCGATCCGCCGGGGCAATGGTGACGTCACCGCCGCGTCGCCCGACCCCCGCCCGGGTGGCCATCGACCCGCGTATCCGTCAACGTCGCCAGTCGGTGCAGCGGCGCGTCGGTCGGCGCCGGCTCCGGGTCGTCATCGCGGTCGTGGTGGTGGCGGTGATCATCGGCGGGGGACTGGCACTGCTCCACACCTCGTTCTTCTCGGCGCGGGTGGTGACAGTGACCGGCGCCCATGCCCACACCAGTACCGCCGAGATCGTCAACGCCGCCGGCCTGGCCCATCGGCCGTTGCTGGTCAATGTGAACGCGGGTGCCGCCGCGTCGCGGGTGAATGCGCTCCCGTTCATTCGGACCGCCCAGGTGACCCGGCACTGGCCTGACGGCGTGCAGGTGACCGTGACCGAACGGGTGCCGGTGGCGGTGGTGGCCGGCCCGTCCGGCTCCTGGGCCCAGGTGGACGCCACCGGGCGGGTCCTGGCGGTGCAGCCGGGCCGGCCGGCGGGGCTGGTACAGCTGGTGGTGACCACCGCCACCGGGGCGGTCTCGCCCCCCCGTGCCGGGCAGGGGCTGCCGTCGTCGGCGGCGCCCGGATTGCAGGTGTGCCGGACACTGCCCCTGGCATTTTCCGGCCAGGTGGTCTCCGTCACGGTGGCGCCGGACCGAACCGTCGACCTCGCCCTCAACTCGGGCCTGACGGTGGTGATGGGCACCGACTCCGACCTCAACGTGAAGTACCAGGATGTGGCCAGCATCATCGCTCATGCGTCGCTGAAGGGGATGAAAACCATCGACGTCACCGTTCCGGGGGCGCCGACGGTGAGTTGACGAGCACCATCCCTCACCTGGGAACCGAGGCGAATTAAGCTCTTGACAACGTCGAGGTTGCTTGACCAGGTACTCCATGAACCGTATCGTTGTGTCGAACTCGCTGGTTGGAACGGTTTCAACCTTTTGTCGAGGGTAAGGGAATACATGACCGTTCCTGCTCAGAACAATTACTTCGCCGTCATCAAGGTGGTGGGTGTCGGAGGCGGCGGCGTGAACGCCGTCAACCGCATGATCGAGGCCGGACTTCGGGGCGTCGAGTTCATCGCCACCAACACCGACGCCCAGGCGCTCCTGATGAGCGACGCCGATCTCAAGCTGGACATCGGCCGTCAGCTGACCCGGGGACTGGGAGCCGGAAGTGACCCCGAAGTCGGGCGTCTGGCTGCCGAGGAACACCGGTCGGAGATCGAGGAGGCGCTGAAGGGCGCCGACATGGTGTTCATCACCGCCGGCAAGGGCGGCGGCACCGGAACCGGCGCCGCGCCGGTGGTCGCCGAGATCGCCAAGAGTCTGGGTGCCCTCACCATCGGGGTCGTTACCCGTCCGTTCACCTTCGAGGGCCGGCGCCGTTCGGTCCAAGCCGAAACCGGCATTCAAAACCTCAAAGAGAAGGTCGACACCCTCATCATCATCCCCAACGACCGGTTGCTGACGGTGTCGAGCGAGAAGACCTCGATGGTCAACGCGTTCAAGATGGCCGACGAGGTGCTGATGCAGGGCGTCCAGGGCATCACCAGTCTGATCACGATTCCGGGTTTGATCAACACCGACTTCGCCGACGTGAAGATGATCATGGCCAACGCCGGCACCGCCATCATGGGGATCGGCTCGTCGACCGGTGAGGGCCGGTCGGTGAACGCCGCCCGGGCCGCCATCACCAGCCCGCTGCTGGAGGCGTCGATCGAAGGGGCACGCGGCATCCTCCTCAACATCGCCGGTGGACCCGATCTCGGCCTGTTCGAAGTCAATGAGGCCGCCGAGATCATCCACGGGGTGGCCCATCCCGATGCCAACATCATCTTCGGCAGCGTGATCGATGAGGAGATGGGTGATGAGGTCCGGGTCACCGTCATCGCCGCCGGATTCGAGCGCTGGGAGTCAGGCGGCCGGGGCTCGGCCGAGCCGGCCCACACCGCCGCCGGCCGGGACGAAGGCCACAGCAAGGTGCTCGGGTTGGACACGGCCCACGAGGACATCTTCGCCTCGCCGACCGATGACGACCTCGACCTCGGGGACGACGACTTCGACGTCCCGTCCTTCCTTCGCTGACCCGGAGCCGCTCACCCGTCATCGTCACCGTCACCGGAGACATCCGGGCCGGGTGGTCGGATCGCTCGCACGGCGACCAACGGTGGCAACCGGGGACCGGGGATCCACTCGACCGGTTCGCCGCCCAGGCGTCCGGAGCCCGCAGGGTCCCGCTCCGACTCCACCGGCTCCGGCAAGTCCACGGAGCCACCATCCGTGTCGTCACCGACGACGGGGATGAGGGTGGGGGTGCGGAGCGATCCGGCCGGGCGGCTCGCAGAGGGCGACGGGGTGGTGTCGGCGTCGGCGTCGGTGGGTCTGGCCGTCCTGACCGCCGACTGTGCCGCCATCGCGCTGGGGAGCGACGATGGCGTCTTCGCCGCCGTCCACGCCGGCTGGCGGGGCCTCCTGGGGGGAGTCGTCGAGGCCGCCGCCCGGGCCATGCGCGATCTCGGGGCCACCACCGTCCGCGGCGCGGTGGGTCCCACCATCCATGCCGAGTGCTACCCGTTCTCCGACGTCGATCTCGACGCGGTGGCGGCTCGCTACGGCGACGGCGTCCGCTCGGTGTCGGCGACCGGCCAACCCGCGCTCGACCTGCCGGCCACCGTCGCCGCCGCCTTGGCTGCCGCCGGCGTCCGCCCGGTTCCCGGGGTCGATGCCTGCACGTCCTGCGATGACCGGTACTTCTCGCACCGTGGGCGAGCGGAGGTGGACCGGCAGGCGATGGTGGTGTGGTCGACGGCCGGGCACCACCGGTGACGGCCCCGACCCGGTTCGACGCCGAGGACATCGCCATCCGCCTGGCCGGTGTCCGCCAGCGCATCGCCGCGGCCGGGGGGGATCCGGCGTCGGTCGGGGTGGTGGCGGTGACCAAGGGTTTCGGCGCCGACGCGGTGCGGGCCGCCCTCGCCGCCGGCATCGTCGACATCGGGGAGAACTACGCCGACGAATTGCTGGCCAAGGCGGCCGCATTCGGGGACGCCGACCCGGTGCCCCGGTGGCACTTCCTGGGCTCGATCCAGCGGAACAAGATCCCCCGGCTGGCCCCGCGGGTGGCGTGCTGGCAGGGGGTCAGCCGCGTGGAGGAGGGCCGGGCCATCGCCCGGCGACGACCGGGAGCGGGGGTGCTGGTCCAGGTGGACATCGCCGGGATCCCCGGGCGGGGCGGTTGCCCCCCCGAAGGCGTCCCCGGGCTGGTTTCGGCCTTGCGCGACGAGGACCTGGAAGTGGCCGGCCTGATGGCGGTCGGGCCGCCGGGCCCTCCCGAAGGGTCCCGGGCCGGGTTCCGGTCGGTGTGCGTCCTGGCCGACGGGCTTGACCTGCCGGTTCGCTCGATGGGGATGACCGAGGATCTCGAGGTGGCGGTGGCCGAAGGGTCGACGATGGTCCGCATCGGGAGGGGTCTTTTCGGGGACCGGCCGCCAAAGGACTGACCCGCCAGGTATCCACCCACCCTGCGAGTCAGGCACTACGCTGTCGAGCGGAGGGAAAGATGGCAGCCTCATTCATGAAGAAGACGATGGCCTATCTCGGCCTCGTCGATGACGACTACGACGATTACGACTACGACGAGCCTCGTGGCCCGGCCGCGGTCAGCCACGCCCCCCAGCGTCCGAGGCGGCTGGACGAGCGGGATGAGCCGATGCCGGCCGTCGCCCCCACCCGGATCCGGACCCTCCCCCTGGAGGAGCCACCCGGACCCGTCCCGGTCGCCCAGCAGCCCACCATCGCCCGCCCTTCCTCCATCCGGCCCATCTCGGCGGAGGCGGCCGGGGCCAAGGTGCACGTGGTGGCGCCCAACCGCTTTGCCGATGCCCAGGAGATCGCCAATCGGCTGATGGCCAACCAACCGGTCATCGTCAACCTCCAGAACGGCGATCGTGACCTGCAGCGGAGGATGATCGACTTCTGCAGCGGGGTCACGTACGCCCTGGCCGGGGGAATGGAACGGGTTGCCGACGAAGTGTTCCTGCTCACACCCTCGAACGTGAAGGTGTCGGAAGAGGAGCGGCAGCGTTTGACCGAGCGCGGTCTGGTCAACCCCTGAACCGTCCGGCCTGATCAGCCGGGATAGTCTGAACAGCCATGCTGCGTCTCATCGGCTACCTCCTGGAGATCTACGTCTTCGTGCTGATCGCCTACTCACTGCTGAGTTGGGTCCAACCCGCCTATGACTCCCCGGTCCGCCGGATCCAGCGGGGGCTGGCCCTGATCTGCGATCCTGTCCTCAATCTGGTACGACGGGTGATCCCCACCGCCCGCGTCGGGGGGGTCGGACTGGATCTGTCGGTCCTGGTGGTGATCCTGGTCATCCAGGTCATCATCATTCCGCTGGTACTGGGATGAGACGGCACAGAAACTATCCGGACGCCGACGAGGCCGAGCCCCCGGCGTTCTCGGCGCCATCCACGGGCCATCAGCCCAGCCCAGCTAGCATGGCGGACATGGCTTCGTCACAATCAGCCCTCGATTCGCTACGGACCGTCGAGTTCCGGGAGACCCTCAAGGGGTACCACCGGGATGACGTCGACGAGTACCTGGAGAAGGCCGCGGTCGAGGCTGAAGGGCTCCAGGAGCAGCTCCGCCAGGCCAACGAGCGGCTCCGCCAGGCCGGAGAGCGCATCTCGCAGCTCGAATCGTCCGAGCCACGCCCGGCGCCGGCCGCCGCCCAGGATGCCGGACTGGCCGACGAGACCCTGCAGCGCACCCTGCTGTTGGCGCAGAAATTCGTCGACGAGACCAAGGCCGACGCCGAGTCCCGGGCGGCCAAGCTGGTGGCCGAAGCCGAGGCCCATGCCCGGAGCGTGCGAGCCAACGCCGAGTCGAACGTCGCCCAGATCACGGCCGATTCCGAGCGCCGGCTGCGTGAGGAGGTGACCCGGCTCGAAGGGATCCGGGTGCAGCTCACCGGCGACGTGGAGGCCATGGCCCGCCATCTCGAGGCCGAGCGTCAACGGTTGCGGGCCGCCCTCACCGAGGTCATCAAGTGGGTCGACGACAATGTGCAGCCGGCGGCGGCCTTGGCCGGGCGTCCGGGTGGCGCCGGCAGCCAGCCACCCGCGGGGCCATCCGAGCGTCCGGCGCCGGGTCCGGCGCCGGCGGCCGGCCAGTCCCGACCCCCGGCTCCGGACACCAACCAATCGGCGGCCGCCCGGAGCGCGCCCAAGCCGGGAGAAGCCGCGCCGGCCCGTCCCAGCTGAGCCGCCCGCGGCTTCCGCGGTGGCGCGGGGCCGCCTTCCGATGAGGGCTTGGGCGTCCAGCCGCCCTGGGCTCCGCTGAACTGGGGAAATCGCCCCAGTCGTCGGCGGTGCCGACTGACGATCGGCGTTCACCCGCTATGGTGCCCGGCACGGTCGGTGGGTCTTCGGATTGCCGGGCCCTGTTGGGCACGGTATCGTCACCCGCTCACCACAACGGAGATTCACGTTCTTCACGGCCCAATCGGGTCATGGCGGGTGCGGTCGGTCCTGAGGAGGTCGAAGGAATGACTACGAAGAAGCGGGCGCCAGTGGTGAAAGCGGCGCCGGCGCGCAAGGGGACCAAGAAGGTGGCACCGGCCCGGAAGTCGGCCCCGGTCCGCAAGCCGGCACCGGCCAAGAAGACGGCTCCGGCCAAGAAGGTTGCCCCGGCCCGCAAGCCGGCAGCGGCCAAGAAGACCGCCCCGGCCCGCAAGCCGGCCGCGGCCAAGAAGACCGCCCCGGCCAAACGGGAGGTCCCGGCCAAGAAGACTGCGACTGCCACCAAAGCCGCCCCGGCCCGCAAGCCGGCCGCGGCCAAGAAGACCGCCCCGGTCGCCCCGCCGGCCCCGAAGCGGCCGACGGTGGGCCCGTACGCCAAGGACACCAAGTTCCTCGAGGAGCAGCGGCTGTTGCTGCTGGAGGAGCGGGCGGTGGCCCAGGGCCAGGCCGAGGACCTCCGGGCCGAGGCCGAATCGCTGGCTCAGGAACGGGAGCCCGGCGACGTACAGTTCGATGCCGAAGGCGGCGAGGGCGGAACGGTGGCGGTCGACCGTGAGCGCGATCTGGCCCTCTCGGCGCAGGCCCAGGCGGCGGTGGAGGAGATCGACGATGCGCTGGAGCGGATCGCCCGAAAGACCTACGGCGCCTGCGAGCGTTGCTACCAGGCGATCCCGAAGACCCGGCTCCGGGCCCTGCCCTATGCCGCGGCTGTGCGTGGCCTGTAAGAGCGGGGGGCTGTCGCGACGCTGACCGGCAACGCCGAATCGAGCACGGTCCGACGGGGGGCTCCGGCCGGCGCATCCCTCCGGTTGGCCGGTGCCATCGCGGTTGGCGCGGTGGTGGTGGTGGTAGATCAGCTGACCAAATGGTGGGCGGTCGACCGTCTGGACACTGGCCCGATCCACGTGATCTGGACGCTCGATCTGGCTTTGAGCCGGAACACCGGTTCGGCGTTCAGCTTGTTCCAGGGCGACGCGGCGGTGCTGGTGGTGATCGCCGTCATTCTGGTCACGGTCCTCCTGGTATTGGCCTACCGGTCGCCGTCCTTCTCCCGGGCCGCCGTCTTCGGGCTGATCATCGGGGGCGCAGTGGGCAACCTGTCCGACCGGATGTTCCGCGGCGACCACGGTGCCGTCATCGACTTCATCGACTTCCACTTCTGGCCGACCTTCAACGTGGCCGACGCCTGCATCGTGGTTGGTTGCGTGCTGCTGGCCATCTCCCTGTTTCGGCGGCAGCCGGCCTCGTGAGCCAACTCTCGATCTCGGTGCCGTCGTCCCTCGACGGGGTCCGGGTGGATCGGGCGGTGGCCCTGCTGGCCGACATCTCCCGCTCCGCCGTCGACCAGCTGGTGGCGGCCGGCCGGGTCCGGGTGGAAGGGGTGACCGTGCACGCCCGCAGCCGGCCCCTGCGGGAGGGCGAGTTGCTGGCGGTGGAACTCGGCGAGGAGGAGCCCGTCCCGGCACCGGTGGCCGACCCGACGGTCGTGTTCGAGGTGGTCCATGAAGATGCCGACATCGTGGTGGTGGACAAACCCGCCGGCCTGGTGGTGCACCCGGGAGCCGGACATCGGACCGGCACCCTGGTGAACGGGATGCTGTCCCGTTACCCCGACCTGGCGTCGTTGGCCGAAGCCGTGGAGTCCGATCCCGACCGGCCCGGCATCGTGCACCGGCTCGACCGGGGGACGTCGGGGCTCCTGGTGGTGGCCCGGTCGCCCGATGCCTACCGCTCGCTGGTGGCCCAGCTCGGGGAGCGGACGGTGTCGCGCCACTACCGCGCCCTGGTGCTGGGAGAAGTCGACGGGGAATCGGGAGTGGTGGATGCTCCGATCGGTCGCTCGGCGACATCGCCGACCCGAATGTCGGTGTCGCGAAAGGGGAAAGAGGCCCGCACCCGCTACCGGGTGGAGCAGCGGTTCACCGAGCCGGTACCGACCACCCTGGTGGAGGCCACCCTGGAGACCGGCCGGACCCATCAGATCCGGGTCCACCTTTCCGCCATCGGACATCCGGTGGTCGGCGACGAGGTCTACGCCCGGGGACGGTCGCTTCCCGGAGCCACCGTCACCCGCCCGTTCCTTCACGCCTATCAGCTGGCCTTCGACCACCCGGGCTCCGGGGCCAGGGCGACCTGGACCTCCGAACTACCGGCCGATCTCCGCGCCGAACTCGATCGCCTGTCGAACTGATCCGAACCCGCGGATGGAGCCCCTCGCCGGGCGGGGGTCAGGCGGCTTCGTGGGCGGCTTCGAGGGCCTCGCTGTCGGCCAGGATCTCCAACGCCTCGGCTTCGGCTTGGCGCACCTTGCGGACGCCCACACCGAGCCGTTCGGCCGTGGTCTGGAGCGACGCCGGATCCGACCCGTCGAACCCGAACCGGTTGCGGATGACGGCCCGCTGCAGATCGGTAAGGCGATCGACGGCGTTTCGCACCAACCCGAAGGTGAGCTCGGAGGCCACATCGTCCTCGAACTCGTTGCTGTCGGTCGACACCAGGTCACCGAGGGTGGAGGTGGAGTCGGCGGTGGCGGGCTGGTCGAGGCTGGCCACCACCCGGGCTACCCGGGTGAGGTCGGCGCGCATGTCGGCGGTGGTGTTGGTGGCGTTGTCCAACTCCTCGTCGGTGGGCGCCCGTTGGAGTTGATGGGTGAGCTCCCAGGTGGCCGCCTCTACCTGCTGATTACGCTCGGCCACCTCCATCGGAAGCCGGATGGTTCGACCGTGCTGCTGGACCGCCCGCTGGAGGGCCTGACGGATCCACCAGGTGGCGTAGGTGGAGAACCGGAAGCCGCGCTCCCAGTCGAACTTGTCGACGGCCCGCATCAGGCCGAAGGTGCCCTCCTGAATGAGATCGGGAAGGTCCACCCCGCGGTCCTGGTAGCGACGGGCCCAGTGGATGACCAGCCGCAGGTTGGCGGCGGCCATCTCCCGGCGCGCCTCGTCATCGCCGGCGGCCACCCGCTTGGCCAGCTCGGTCTGGGCTTCGTGGTCGGGGAGGGGATGATGATCGAGATCGCGGAGGAACAGGCCCAGGCTGTCAGCGTCCGCGCCACGGCTCCGGCCCGCCGCCGGGGCGGTGGCGCGCTCCTTAGCCGAGCTGGTGGGGGCGCTCGTCTTGTTCTTACCCTTGTCGGCGGTCGCCGTGCGGGATGCCATGCCTTATTTCACCCTCCTGATGTGGGTTTCCAATGCGTTCAACGCCTGGGAAGCGTCGGACATTCCTGCCCTGGCCAGGCCTTTGCCAGATCCACTGGTCGGAGAGTTACCCACTTCCCCGCCGGTTTGCACATCGGCCGGAGAACTGGTCGGCTGTCGCTATGAATTCCCAGGCTAATCGCTGTTTCCTCGTACGGCATGGCCAGACGAGTTGGAGCCTCGGCCGGCGCCACACCGGGCGGACCGATCTGCCCCTCCTGCCCGAGGGGACGGCCCAGGCCGAGGCCCTGCAGCCCCGGCTGGCCGACCACGCCTTCGGCCTGGTGTTGACCAGCCCATTGCTACGGGCCCGGGAGACCTGCCGCCTGGCCGGACTCGGGGACCGCGCCGAGGTCGACGCCGACCTGGCCGAGTGGGACTACGGCGACTTCGAAGGACTCACCACCGCCGAGATCCACCACCGCCGGCCGGAATGGGACCTGTTCGCCCACGGGGCGCCGGGGGGCGAGACCACCGGGGAGGTGGGGAACCGGGTCGACCGGTTGATCGAGAGGATCCGGGCCGCCGACGGCGATGTGCTCTGTTTCGCCCACGGCCACCTGCTCCGGGTGTTGGCTGCCCGCTGGGTCGGCCTCGACCCCCAGGAGGGACGGTGCTTCATCCTCGACCCGGCGTCGATCAGCATCCTCGGCTGGGAACGGGCCCAACCGGTGGTGATGCTCTGGAACCTCAGCTGATCCTGGGAAAGACGATCTTGGGAGGCGCGCCACCGGGTTGGCGGTCCACCGGGCGGGGAGGTGACAGCGACTCCCCCCGGAAGGCCCGCCGCGGGCCGGTCCAGCGGGCGGGAGGGGCGTCGAGCTTGGTGGCCAGGGCGTAGGCGACCGCCTCGTAGTTGACCCGCCACCCCCGGAAGTGGTTCCAGGCCTGGTCCATCGGACGGGGGGTCGGATAGCCGTTCTCCCGGAGGTGGTTATAGGCGGCTTCGAACTCCTCCCGCGGCAGTTCGATCGGGTCGTCCGGGTCCGGGTCGGGGTCGTAGGGGATGTTGACCACCCGGGCGATGTCCCGGAGGCAGGTGAAGCCCATCCGCAGGCACATCCGGGCTTCGATCGGGGCCCCGTCGGGGTTGACGGCCAGCGAGATGGCCGCCGAGTCCATGACCGCGACCAGGCTGATGATCCAGGAGTTCTGTGGTCGGGGGGAGCGAAGGTACATCAACGGTGGATAGCTGGTGTGGCTCTCGGCCACGTCGGCCCCCCAGCGCTCCCACTCCGCGTAGAGGGCGGGGAGATTGCCGATGGTCCCCACCAGCTGGTGGCGGAGGAGGATCTCCGGCCCCCAGGCCGGCGCCCCGGCCCGGCTCTCCAGCAACGTCACGAAGGTCTCCCGGCGGTTGTAGGCGCTGTAGAGGGTGGGCAGATAGGCGATCTGCAACGCCACCAGCACCATCCCGGTGGCGCCGGCGAAGAAGTCGACGGCCTGGTAGCCGCCGCTCCCGCCGTGGACGAATCCGAGGGTCGACACCGATGCCCCGGCCTCGAGGAAGGCGTGGCTCCAGTAGGTACCGCCGAGACCCCAGATGACCAGTGCGTACCCGAGGACCGCGGTCGCCAGCCAGGTGCCCAACAGGACCATGAGGGCGACGGGCTCGCTGACGGACAGGACCCGGTCCTTCCCCGGGTAGGTCTTGGCCAGCTGGGAGAGATAGCGAAAACCCGACCGCACCCACACCGTGGGCATGGCCAGCAGGCTGGACGCGGGACGGGGGACGATCAGCAGCCGGACGACACTGGCGGCGTCGATGGTCAGCACCACGATGCCGAGTACCAACACCAGATCATTGGCGGCGGTCATCGCGACGCGGGGTGGGGGTAGACCCTCAGGTGGAGCTCTTGGGCAGCGCCGACACCCGGCCCTGGGCCCGTCTCACCATGTCCGCCAGGTTGAACGAGTCGAGATGGGTGCGCATGTGCTCGCCGACGTCGGCCCACACGTCCAGCAGGATGCACTGCCCCTCGTGATCGCACGCCCCGTTCTCGTGCGGGAGCCCGAAGTCGCCGGCCACGATGGGCCCGTCGACGGCGCTGACGATCTGGGAGAGGGTGATCTCGTCCGGGGTGCGGGCGAGCACGTAGCCGCCACCCACCCCGCGCTTGGACCGGACCAGCCCTGCGCCCTTGAGGGCGAGCAAGATCTGTTCGAGGTAGGGCTGGGGGAGACCGGTACGCTCGGCGATGTCCCTCACCGCGGTGGGACCGTCCGTCTCCGCGTGGAGCGCCAACGACAGCAGCGCCCGGCTGGCATAGTCTCCCCGAGTCGAAACCTTCACGTAGTCATGCTATTGCCTGAGAACGCCCGGCAGGATGTTTGTTGGTGGACTCCCAGGTAGAGCGAGACGAGTGAATCAGTGTCCGCCGAGTCTTCCGGCGGCCAGATCCTCGGCCATGGCCCACCCGAACGTCACCAACCGCCCGCCCGACGGACGCGTCGTTCTTCTCGAAGAAGGCGACCACTTCCTTGGGGGCCGGACTCTTGGAACCGCCGACGTCGAACCCGCCCGACTCGCAGCCGTCGCCCTCGATCAGGAAGGTGCGGTCGTCGATACGGGCCTCGCAACCGAACCGTTTGGCCAGACGGCGTCCCCAGGCGCGCTCCTCGCCGGTGGCCTTGTGATCGGGCCCGGGCACCACGTCGGTGAGGCCGACGAAGGCACGGAAGCCTTCGGGAGCCAGAAGCCGGGTGCCGACCAGGACATCTTCGTCGGGGAAGGCCAGCAGCGCCCGACGGTACTTGTCGCCCATCATCGCCCGCAGGACGGTATCGGCCCGGGCGGTGCGCTCGATGGTGCCCACCCCGATCAGCAGCGAGGGTGTGCCCCCGATCCGCTCCAGGGTGGAGAACGAATAGCCCCGGAGTTTGTTGCCCTCCCGGGCCCGGGTGACCAGCACCCACTCTTCCCGCTGTTTCGACAGGAAGCCGATGTCGAAATGCGGTTCTCGCACCGCGCAGAGATCGGCCATTTCGGCCAACTCGGCATCGCTCAGTGATGTGCAGTCCTTGGTCTCCACCTGAATGGACATAAGCCGTTCCGTACTCCTCATTTACCCTGCGGCCTCAGCCGGCGGCTCGGGTCCGTCCCGGGGCACCCAGAGCACCGCCAGCACGGGCCCTCGATGCTCCTGAGCGGGAGCCGTCCCGCAATTTTACGGGATTTGCGGCCACTTGTCCCATCCTGGCGCCTCGGCTTCCCGACGGCACGCCGACGTTCGGCCGGCACCCGCGGTGAAAAGACGTTGTGGCCTGGGAGTTCATCGTTGGTTGTCCGGCGCCGGTCAACTCAGGATCGCGTTGGGACCGAGCAGCACCCTCAGCTCGCCGATGAGACCCCGGCGGCTGTCCACCCGGAATTCCGACGGGAGGCGGATGATTTTCTCCCCGACATGGAGAAACACCGGGGAGTTCCCGGGATGCTCGGAAAGGAGTCGTTTGAGCCCGTTGACCTTGGTATCGGTGAGGGCATTTACGGGCAACGAGATGCGGAGGTCGATGGTGCCGTCGGTGGCCAGATTGGGGCGTTGCACCTCCAGGCACACCAGCTTGACCTGATCATCCCGCATGTCGATCCGGCCCTTCACCAGCACGATGGCGTCGTCATCGAGCAGGGCGCCGTACTCGCTCATGGTCTTGGGGAACACGAAGACGTCGATGGAGGCCTGCAGGTCCTCAAGCACGAAGCTGGCCATGAGATCGCCCTTTTTGGTGTACCGGCGGGACAGCTCGGTGATGACCCCACCGGCCAGGCGCACCTGGCCCTCGGTCCCGTACCCCCCGGGGCCGAAGCCGGTCTCCGTGCCCAACGGCTCCAGGTCGGCGTTGCGCAGCTCGGCCACCGTGCAGTCGGTGAGCCGGGAGAGCGACCCTTCCAGCCCCATGAGGGGATGGTCGCTGATGTAGAGCCCAAGCATCTCCTTCTCGAAGGCCAGCCGCTGGGTCTTCTCGAACTCGACATCGGGGATCGGGGTCCGGGTGTCGCCGAACCCCAGGGTGGTCCCCTCCGACTCGACCTCCAGGGAGGCGAACAACGAGACCACCCCGGCGTCGTGCTGGCGCCGGCGCTCGAGGGTGAGGTCGCAGATCTCCTCGAACACCAGGCACAGCCCCCGCCGCGGGTGGCCCAGGGAGTCGAACGCCCCGGCTTTGATCAGCGACTCGATGGTCCGCTTGTTGAGGACCTGGGGGTCGACCCGCTGACAGAAGTCGTAGAAGTCGACGAAGGGACCGTTCTTTTCCCGTTCGGCCACGATGTGACCCACCAGACCCTGGCCGACGTTGCGGATGGCCGCCATCCCGAAAGTGATGTCGCCCAGCCCTCCCTCCCCCGAGCCATCGCGCCTCGAATAGTCGGCGGCGAAGTCGGAGAGCGAGCGGTTGACGTCGGGAACCAAGACCTGGATCCCGCGCGAGCGGCACTCGGCCAGGTACACCGCCGTCTTGTCCTTGGTGTCCTTCACCGAGGTGAGGAGGGCGGCCAGGTACTCGACCGGGTAGTGGGCCTTCAGCCACGCCGTCTGGTAGGCGATGTAGCCGTACCCGTAAGCATGGGACTTGTTGAAGGCGTAGTCGGCGAACGGCTCGATGATGTCGAACAGCGCGGTGCCGAGCTCCTTGCCGTAGCCCTGGGTCTCGCAGCCGATGACGAATTTCTCCCGCTCGGCGGCGATGAGCGCCCGGTTCTTCTTGCCGCAGGCCTTGCGGAGATTGTCGGCCTCCTCCAGCGTGTACCCGGCGAACTTCTGGGCCACCCGCATGACCGACTCCTGGTACAACATCAGCCCGTAGGTGTCGCCGAGGATCTCCTCCATGTCCGGGTGGAGGTAGGTCAGCGTCTTGCGGCCGTTCTTGAGCTCGGGGTAGTCCTTGTGCATGTTGGCTGCCATCGGCCCCGGCCGGTAGAGGGCCACCAACGCGGCCACGTCGTCGAAGCTGGTCGGGGCCAGGGAGCGCATGGTCGAGCGCATCGCCCCGCCCTCCAGCTGGAACACCCCCATCGAGTCGCCCTTCCGCAACATCGCGAAGGTCGGGTCGTCGTCGAGGGGGATGCTGTCGATGTCGGGACGCTCGCCGGTGGAGATCTGGATGAGGTCGAGGGCCCGCTCGATCACCGACAGGTTGCGGAGGCCGAGGAAGTCCATCTTCAACAGCCCGAGGTCCTCGACCCCATGCATCTCGTACTGGGTGACGATCGGGGCGTCCTCGGGATTGTCGCTGTCCGGCTTGCGCTGGATGGGGACGTACTCGGTGAGGGGCTGGTCGGTGATGACCACCGCGGCGGCGTGGATGCCGTCCTGGCGGCGGAGGCCCTCGAGGCCCTTGGCCACATCGATGACCTCTTTGGCTTCGGGGTCGGACTCGTACATGGTGCGGAGCTCGCCGGCGGCGTGGAAGCCGTCCTCGAACCCCTCGGTCTTGGTCAGGCAGGCGCCCAACGGGGTGTCCCGGCCCATCAGCAACGGCGGCATCGCCTTGGCGATCTTGTCGCCGACCACGTAGGGCTTGCCCAGCACCCGGGCGGCGTCCCGTACCGCGGCCCGGGCCTTGATGGTGGAGAAGGTGACGATCTGGGCCACGTGGTCCGAGCCGTAGCGGTCGGCGGCGTATTTGATCATGTCGCCGCGGTAGCGCTCGTCGAAGTCCATGTCGATGTCGGGCATCTGGGCCCGACCCGGGTTGAGGAAGCGCTCGAACATCAGGTCGTAGCGGATGGGGTCGAGGTCGACGATCTTCAGGCAGTAGGCCACACAGCAGCCGGCCGCCGATCCCCGCCCCGGGCCGACCCGGATCCGACGCGACCGGGCGAAGCGGATGAGGTCCCACACCACCAGGAAGTAGGCGGAGAAGCCCATGTCGCCGATGACCCGGAGCTCGTAGTCGAGCCGCTCGAGGACGTTGGCGGGGAGGGGGTGCCCGTAGCGCTCCTTGGCCCCTTCGAGGGTCAGGTGGCGGAGGTACTGGGCCGACCGCACTTCGTAGGAGTCCCCGACGAACTCGTCGGGGACCGGGAACTGGGGCAGGCTCGGGTGGCCGAACTCGATCTCCACGTTGGCCCGCTCGGCGATCAACAGGGTGTTGTCACAGGCCTCGGGCAGCTCGGCGAACAGGTGGCGCATCTCCGCCGCCGACTTCAGGTAGTGCTCCTCTCCCTCGAACTTGAAGCGCTTGGGGTCGGCGATGAGGGCGCCGGTCTGGACGCAGAGCAGGGCGTCGTGGGCCACGTGGTCTTCGCGGTGGGTGTAGTGGCTGTCGTTGGTGGCGAGCAGCGGGGCCCCGATCCGCCGGGCGATCTCCACCAGCGCCGGGTTGGTCTTGGCCTGCTCCGGAAGCCCGTGGTCCTGGAGCTCGACGTAGAGGTTGCCCTGGCCGAAGATGTCCTGGAGCCGGGCGGCCAGGCCTTCGGCCTTCACCTGGTCGTTGGCCAGCAGGGCCTGGAGGACGACCCCACCCAGGCAGCCGGTGGTGGCGATGAGGCCGGAATGGTGGCGCTCGAGGAGCTCCCAGTCGACCCGGGGCTTGTAGTAGTAGCCCTCGAGGTAGGCGGCCGAGGACAGCTTCAGCAGGTTCCGGTACCCGGCGGTGGTCTCGGCCAGCAGGGTCAGGTGGTAGTAGAGCTTCTCGCCGCCGTCGACATCGCCCCCGGTGTCGTCGACCTTGCCCCGTCGCACCGGTCGATCGAGCCGCGATTCGCCGGCCATGTACGCCTCGGTGCCGATGACCGGGTTGATGCCCGCCGCCCGGCAGGCGGCGTAGAAGTCGAGGACGCCGTACATGTTCCCGTGGTCGGTGATCCCGAGAGCCGGTTGGCCATCCTCCACCGCCGCCTGCACCAGATCGTCGACCCGGGCGGCACCGTCCAGCATCGAGAACTCGGTATGGGTGTGTAGATGTGTGAACGACAGTGATGCCAACGAACTGGCGCCTTTCTCGTCATGGCGACGCCGGCTGTCCCAAGTTCTCCACAGGCTGTGGAGAGAGTTACAGCTGTGTGATTCCGACCTTACCACCACCCCTGTGGGTGAACCTCGGTCATCGGTCGGTTTGGAGCGACCCCGATCTACCCGCCGATGACGGCTTCCTCCATGGCTTCTCCCATGGCTTCGGCGACCGGCGGGTCCCCGGCAACAGCATCACAGATAGGTCCCGGGGCGGGAGACGGGCGCGCCGCCGCCCGAGGGGAGGGCCTGCTGGCGAATCTCGTCGAGCTGGGCCCGGGCCGCCACCTGCTGGGCCACCAGGGTGGCCTGGATCCCGTGGAAGAGCCCTTCGAGCCAGCCCACCAGCTGGGCCTGGGCGATGCGCAACTCGGAGTCGGACGGCGTGGGAGAGTCGAACGGGATCGACATCCGGTCGAGCTCGGCGGCCAGGTCGTCGGAGAGCCCGTCGGCCAGCTCGCGGACCGACTGCTCGTAGATCTCCCGGAGTCGGACCCGACTGTTTTCGTCCAACGGAGCTTGGCGGACTTCCTCGAGGAGCTGTTTGACCATGGATCCGATCCGGAGCAACTTGGCCGGCTTCTCGATCGACTCGGTTCGCGCCTCTTCGGTCGTTTCGCCACTGGACGGCTTCTCCGCCGCCGCGCCGTCGACGCCGTCGACGACCTCGGGGGTGAGTGCCGGAGGATGCCCGGCGGGGGCGGTGGGGTCGCTGGCCATGATCAGATACTGCCACCGGCGATGGCCACCAGGGGAACCAGCATTTCGTCGGCGGTCAACGACCCGTGGCGGGCGGCCAGGGTGCTCTCGCCGGCATCGGCGGGGTCGAGGAAGGCGACCGGGGCATGGGGGATGAGAGCGACGTCGCCCAGCCGGTCGATCACGCCATCCCGGAGTGGCCCGCCGAACCACCCCTCGTCGATGAGCTGGTCGCGGCTCATCACCCAGGTGGTGTCCCGGTAGCGCTCGGCGACGATGGCGTAAAGATCGCCGGCGGCGCCCGGGCAGGCGTGGAGCCAGCGGAACCGCCCCTCGCCGGACAGGAACCGGGTGGCGGCCATCACCTCCCGTCCCAACAACTCGACGTTCGTCCCGATGTCGATCTGCCCGTGATCGGCGCTGACCACCACTACCGCTCCGGGTTCCAACGAAGCGGCGATGTCGCCGACCAACCGGTCGACCGTCCGGAGCTCGGCGTCGTAGTGGGGGCCGATCCCGTGCTCATGGGCCACCTTGTCGATGCCGTCGTAGTAGGCGTAGACGAACGGCTCCCCGTCCGAAAGCAGCCGGCGGACCTCGACGAGGAGCGACGAGGTGACCTTGTAGCCGGCCAGCGGTGAAGTCCCGAGATGGGCGGCGGTGAACCCGGTGCCGCCGAACTCGCCCCGGGAGACGACCGGCACCGGGCGGGATGCGCCGGGGAAGGGTGGGTACGGCTGATAGGTCGAAGCCGGCAACTCCTGGCGGGCGTCCCGCGGGCGGTTGACGCCGACCGTCCACCGGAGCGCGTTCATGATCTCGGCATCCGCGGTGGCCAGCCGGTAGCCGAGGAGGCCGTGATCGGAGGGGGGCCGACCGGTGGCGATGGAGGTGAGCGCGCAGGCGGTGGTGCTCGGCGTCACCGAGGTGATCGATCGTTCGATGCCGGCCGCTCCGTTCAGAGTCGGCGCCAGTTGGCTCCGGGCGGTGAGCTGTTGCCAACCCAGGCCGTCGACGATCAGCAGGACGATCTGGCGCGCCTCCCGGGCCGGAGTCGGGAGCCAGTCGGGAGATCGGGCGCTCCCGCGGTTGCCTCCGGCCGAGCCGGACAGGAGCGCCGGGACCAGGTTCGAAAGGCAGGCGCCCCGGTAGTCGGGAAAGATCGCCCCGGTCGATCCGGGTGAGAGGGCTGGGGCCGGCACGGTTAGTGACTGTATGCCACCCGGCCAAACCGGTCAGTCCGGGTCGGACAGCAGGCGGACTTCCGAGACGGTGACCGCCCGCCCGCCGATGATCACCCGGTCGCCGTCCAGCCGCATGTGCACGGTGCCGCCGCGGGCCGACAGCTGGGCCCCCACCAGTTCCTGGCGCCCGGTGCGGTCCGACCAGAACGGAGCCAGGGTGCAGTGGGCGGAGCCGGTGACCGGGTCCTCGGGAATCCCGACCCGGGGAGCGAAGACCCGGGACGCGCAGTCGACGCCGGGTTGGTCAGAGGGCGAGGTCACGATCACCGCCCGGGCCTCGACCGCGGCCAGGGCGGTGAGGTCCGGCGTCAGGTGCTGCACGATGTCGGCGTCGGCCACCACCACCATCAGGTCGAAAGCGCCGGCGTGCACCTCCCCGTTGGTGCCGAGGGCGGCGAACAGACCGTCGGGTTCCGCCCGGGGGGCCGGCGGGTCGGCCGGGAAGTCCATGTCGATCGACCCGTTCGCGCTGGACGGTGCAGGAGAGCACGCCGCTGCGGGTGTGGAACCGGCCTCCCCCGAGGAGGTGGGCGGTGGCCAGGGTGGCGTGCCCGCACAAGGCGACCTCGGCGGTGGGGGTGAACCACCGGAGGTCGTAGTCACCGTCGGGCCGATCGAGCACGTAGGCGGTCTCCGACAGGTGCATCTCCGCGGCCACGTCCTGCATCCAGGTTTCCGACGCCGGTCGGTCGAGCCGGCACACCGCGGCCGGGTTCCCCGAGAACGGGCGATCGGTGAAGGCGTCGATGACGACCAGTTCGGTGGACACCATCACCCCCGGGGCAGCAGGGCCCGGATGGTCTTGTAACAGTGGCCGTTGCGCGGGGCGCTGATGGACGCCACCAGGTAATGGGGCTTGAACCCGAGAGCGGAGGCGAGCTCCTTGCCGTGCAGTCTGCCCTTGCGGGCCACATCCAACGCCCGGTCGGCCCGTGGGTCCTCCACCGGTAGCCAGTTGTCGCTGCGCCCCCAGCCGAACCGGATCCACACCGACCGTTCGCGCTCGCGGCGGAACAGTACGGGTCCTTTGGTCGGGACCAGGAGGGCGAGCGAGGGTCGGAAGCCCCGGAACTCCCAGTACGGCGCCGACGTGCCCGGGAAGCCGAGCACGTGCTCTTCGACCGGTGCCGCCAGTTGGTGGAGAAGGCGACGGTTCCGCCGTCCGTGGAAGGTGCCGAGGTGCCGGGGCAGCCCCGAGACCGTCACCGCCTCGGGCTGGGCCAGATCGTCGCGTTCGGGCTCGTCGGCCAGCACCGCCTCGACCACGTCGAAAGGAAGCAGGTCGGGGAGGTGGCCTTCGGGCCACCCGACCCGGGCTCGGACCAGGGTTCCCGACGCCAGGTCGACCCCGGTGGTGTCCTCCTGATGACAGGACAGCACCAGGATGGTCAGCGACGCGCCGCCGGCCACCTCGATGCGTTCGCGGGTCTTGACCGCCCGCACCACGTTGCGGGCGGTGCCGCTGCGCGGGGTGCGGTGGGTGCGTCCCGGCTTCCGTTGCTTCCGGGGCAACGGCAGGCTGGGCACGCCCGCCGGCGGGGGCATGCCGTTGCTCATCGGTGACTTCCGATCAACTGCTTCGACAGCAACTCCGGATCGGTGGCCGGCAACTGGCAGGCGTAGTTCCGGCAGACGTAGGCCAGGTCCGGGTCACGCCCTTCCCATAATGGTGACGCGGTCGGCTCACCCCACGCCAACACCGCGTCCGGGATCCAGCGCCGGTGGGCCACCTCGACGAGGTCGGGACGATCACCGGTCACCACGACCTCGGTCAACCCCCGGCGCAACAGGTCGGCCGCCTCCACGGTGTAGGCGAAGGCGGTGGGATGGCGGATGAGCAACTCGCCAACCAGGTCGACGACCTCGGCGGCCGCCCGCCGGTAGCGCGCGGAGCCGGTGAGGGCCCCGAGCCGGGCCAGCGCCACCGCGGCCACCCCGTTGGCCGAGGGAGTCGCCCCATCGAAGAGGTCCTTGGTCCTGACCAGCAACGCCTCCGCGTCGTGACCGGTGGTGAAGAAACCCCCGTCCCGGTCATCGTGAAAGAGGTCGAGCAGCGCATCGGCGGTCTCGATGGCCCGGTCCGTCCAGACGGCCCGCCCGGTCAACTCGCCCAACCGGGTAAAGCAGTCGACCAGCCAGGCGTAGTCGGCGGCATAGGCCAGATGCCGGGCGCCGCCTTCGGCTTGCCAGCTGCGAAGGCACCGGCCGTCGGGGCTCCGCCGGAGGTTGTCGTAGAGAAAGCCACCGATGGCGGCGGCCGACTGCTCCCACTCCGGGTTGCCGGTGGCGGAGGCGGCTTCGGCCAGGGCCGAGGCGTACATGGCATTCCACTCGGTCAGCACCTTGTCATCCAGGCCGGGCCGGACCCGCCGGCCGCGGGCCTCGAACAACAGGCGGCGACCGGCCTCCACCTCGGCTGGACCGCCCAGGGGTTCCCCGACCGGGCGCCGGAGGATGGTGGCTCCGTCGAAATTGCCGGCGGCGGTGATGCCGAACCAGCCGGCGACCGCCTCCAGGATGGCCCCGGGGTCCTCTCCGGGTTTCAGCTGCCCGCCGGCGATCGCGGCCGCGGCCTGGTCGAGGGTCCAGACGTAGAACTTCCCCTCGACCCCCTCGGAGTCGGCATCTTCGGCGGAGAACACCCCTCCCTCCGAGCTGGTGAGGTCGCGGGCCACATACCCGACGATGTCCTCGACCACCGCCAGGTAGTCCGGGCGCCCGGTCGCCTGCCAGCCGTGCAGGAAGGCGCGCAGCAGGCCGGCCTGGTCGTAGAGCATCTTTTCGAAGTGGGGGACCAGCCACTGGTTGTCGGTCGAGTACCGGGCAAATCCTCCGCCCAGGTGATCGTGGATGCCGCCGGCGGCCATGGCGTCGAGTGTGGTGACGGCCATCGGCACCGACGCATCCGGGTCGTCTCCGATTCGTCGGAGACCGTGCCGGAGGGCGATGTCGACGAGGGTGGGTTGGGGGAACTTCGGGGCCGGACCGAAACCGCCCCACTGGCTGTCGAACCGGGCGCGCAACTCTTTGGTCGCCACCTCGAGAAGATCGACGCCGTCGTCGCTGCCCTCCAGCGAGCCGAGCGCCGAGGCTCGGTCCGGCGGTCGGGAGATCACCGACCGGGAGGCGATCGCCCCGGAGAGCTCGTCGGCCTGTTCCTCCACCTCGTGGCGGCGGTTGGTCCAGACGTCGGTCAACGCGGCCAGCACCTTCCGGAACGACGGAGTGCCATGGCGGTCGTCGGGGGGAAAGTAGGTCCCACCGAAGAAGGGTCGACGATCCGGGGTGAGGAACACGCTCATCGGCCAGCCACCCGATCCGGTGATGGCCTGGACCGCTTCCATGTAGACGGCGTCGACGTCGGGACGCTCCTCCCGGTCCACCTTCACGCTGATGAACGAGGCGTTGAGGGCGTCGGCGGTGCCGGGGTTCTCGAACGACTCGTGGGCCATCACGTGGCACCAGTGGCAGGCGGAGTACCCGATGGAGAGAAACACCGGGCGGTTCTCCTCCCGGGCCCGGTCGAACGCCTCGTCGCCCCACGGATACCAGTCCACCGGATTTTCGGCGTGCTGGCGGAGGTAGGGGGAGGTCTCCTTGGCGAGACGGTTCACCCCATCGATGCTATGGGATCGATGGCCGGGTCCCGGCCCCGCCGGCGGTCTGGGGAGTCGGGTCGGGCCGGGTCGGTGACGCCGGGGCTCGTGGTGACGGTCCGCCCTATGGTGCTCGGCATGGATATCCGACTGGATGGAAAGACGGCGCTGGTGACCGGGGCCTCCCGCGGGATCGGGATGGCCATCGCCCAAGTGTTCGCCGAGGCCGGAGCCTCGGTGATGCTCTCGTCCCGCAAAGGTGAGGCCCTGGCCGAAGCCAAGGACGCCATCGATGCCGCCAAAGGCGACCGGTCCGGCGAGGTGGCCTGGCAGGTGGCCAATGCCGGCGATCCGGAGCAGGGCGAGGCCTGCGTGGCCGCCACCGTCGACCGCTTCGGGTCGGTCGACATCCTGGTCAACAACGCGGCCACCAACCCGTATTACGGGCCGTTGATGGAGATCGACACCGGTCGGATCGACAAGACGTTGCGGGTGAACCAGTCCGGCTACCTCGAGTGGACCCAGGCGGCCTGGCGGGCCGGTATGTCGGAGCACGGCGGTGTGGTGCTGAACCTGGCGTCGATCGGGGGGTTGTCGGTCGAGCAGGGGATCGGCTGGTACAACGTCAGCAAGGCCGCGGTGATCCACCTCACCCGCCAGCTCGCCGGTGAGCTCGGGCCCAAGGTGAGGGTCAATGCCGTGGCCCCCGGACTGGTGAAGACGTTCTTCGCCAAAGCGCTGTGGGAGCCGGCCGAGGAGCAGATCGCCCGGCGCCTTCCTCTCCGCCGGCTGGGCGTACCCGCGGACATCGCCACCGCGGCGCTGTTCCTGGCGTTCGGACGCGGCGTCGTGGATCACCGGCCACACTCTGGTCATCGACGGCGGGGCGCTGGAGATCGTCAGCGGCGGCATCGCCTAAGGCCGGGCGCGGCGGGCCACGGGCGCCAGAGTCTCAGTTTGGTCATCGGGCGTTCGCGCCCGTGAAACTCGGTCGAAACACTGGAATGCCACCCTGGGTGCCGTGAGCGACCTGTTCGACGGCTACGGGGAAGGGGCACAGGGCCTGACCGAGGCCGCCTTCGACGAGATGGTCGACCGGGACGGATCGGCGCGGGTGCCGTATGCCGGGGTGGCATCCTCGCTGTCGCAAATGGGACCGGATGATGTCTCGGCCCGGGCCACCCGCCTGGCCCGGGCGTTCATGGACCAGGGGGTGACCTTTGACCTCGACGGGGAGGAGCGGCCCTTCCCCCTCGATGTGGTTCCCCGCATCTTCACGGTGGGCGAGTGGGCCCAGGTGTCGGACGGCGTCGCCCAGCGGGTCCGGGCCCTCGAGGCGTTCCTGGCCGATGTCTACGGTGCGGCCCGGATCATAAGCGACGGGGTCATCCCCCACGAAGTGGTGACCAGTTCGCCCGGCTTCGTGCGGGCCGCCCACGGACTGACCCCGCCCAACGGGGTCCGGATCCACGTTGCCGGCATCGACGTGGTCCGCGACGAGGAAGGAGAGTTCCGGGTCCTGGAGGACAACATCCGGAGCCCGTCGGGGGTCAGCTACGTCCTGGCCAACCGGGCGGCAATGGCCCGCGTCCTGCCGGAGCTGTTCTGGGGTGAGCCGATCCAGATGGTCACCGACTACCCCGCCCATCTGATCCGTGCCCTGCGCCGTGCCGCCCCGGCCGGGGTGCACGACCCGACGGTGGTCGTCCTCACCCCCGGGGTGCACAACTCGGCTTTCTACGAGCACGCCCTACTGGCCCGCCTCATGGGGGTCCATCTCGTCGAGGGTCGCGACTTGGTGTGCCACGGCACCGATGTGTTCTTGCGGACCACCGAGGGCGAAGTCCCCGTCCACGTCATCTACCGACGGATCGACGACGAGTATCTGGACCCGTTGCAGTTCCGCCCGGAGTCGCTGGTCGGTTGCCCCGGCGTGCTCAACGCCGCCCGGGCCGGGCGGGTCGCCATTGCCAACGGCGTAGGAAACGGAGTCGCCGACGACAAGCTCGTGTACACCTACGTGCCGGCCATGATCAAGTACTACTTGGGTGAGGAGGCCATGCTCCGCAACGTCGAGACCATCCACCTCCAGGACGCCAACGTCCGGGCCGACGCCCTTTCCCGGCGTGACGAGCTGGTGTTCAAAAAGGTCGACGGGTCAGGGGGCAAGGGACTGGTCATCGGCCCGGCGGCTTCGGACACCGATCTTGACGCGTTGGGCCTTGCCGTGGACGACGATCCCCGCCACTGGATCGCGCAACGGGTGGTGGCGCTGTCGACGTCTCCAACCTGGGTCGATGACACCATGGTCCGTCGGCATGTGGATCTGCGGCCATTCGCGGTCAACGACGGCGAGAACGTATGGGTTCTCCCCGGCGGGCTCACCCGGGTTGCCCTCCAGGAGGGCGGGCTGGTGGTCAACTCCAGCCAAGGGGGAGGGTCCAAGGACACCTGGGTGATCGGAGCCGGACCTCCAGGTCCGGTAGCCGAGGCTCGCCAGCCGGTCCCGGTCAGTGCCGGGCCTCCAATGGATGCCGGACCGCGCCACGATGCCGAGAACAGCCGGCAACAACAGCAGCAACAGCAATGACCAACGCACTGCTGAGCCGGGTCGCCGAGTCGATCTTCTGGGTGGGACGTTACGTCGAACGCGCCGAAGGCACCGCCCGCATCCTCGACGTGTCGGTTTTCCAAGCCCTGGAACAGAGCGATGCCGAGGGCGCCCACGCCGCCCGGCGCCTCTTAGCCGTGATGGGCCTTCCCGACGTCGAGGACGAAACCTTGTGGCAGGCGACCGAACGATTGGCTACTGATCCCAACAGCCGATCATCGATTGCCGGTGCGGTGGCAGCCGCCCGGGAGAATTCGCGAGCCGTGCGCCATGTGGTGCCCGTCGAATTCTCGGAGCGCATCAATGCGACGTGGTCCTCGTTACCCCACGAATGGGAGTCTGCCCGGTGGCTGGGACCCGCGCCCTACCTCTCGTTCGTCAAGACCCAGGTGGCCGGCATCACCGGACTGGCCGACACCTTGATGAGCCGGGACCAGACCTGGCTGTTCTTCACCCTCGGTCGCTGTCTCGAGCGCACCGACGTGGTGGCGCGCCAACTGGCCACCGTCCAGTTCGACGACGTCTTCGACAGCGGGCTGGTGATGCTGCTGCGGTCGTGCGGGGGCTATGAGCCCTACCTCCGGCTCTCCCAGGGCGTCGTCCAACCGGGACGGGTCCTCGACTTTCTGCTGCGCGACCGGTTGTTCCCCCGGTCGGCGTTCGCCTCGTTGACGGTGGCCGAAGACTGCCTCGACCAGATCAACGCCGGTCGCGACGGGGCCTGGGAGGACGCCCACGGCCTGGTGGGACTGGCCCGGGCCGAGCTCGAGTACTCGGCCCCGTCCACCCTGTCCCGGGGGCTCGAGACCCGGCTCGAGCGTCTGCAGGGGTCCATCTCGTCGGTGAGTGATGCTGTCACCCGCCGGTACTTCGCCCAGGACCTTCCGACCCAGTGGCACCGGGGTGGTGTCGGCGCATGAGCCGGGTGGACGGCTGGCGGCTTCGGGTGCAGCACGAGACCCGGTTCGACTATGACTCGCCGGCCCGAGCGTCCTACAACGAGCTGCGGCTCACCCCTCGCACCGAACGGGGTCAGACGGCACTCGAGACCAAAGTGGTGACGGTGCCGGCGGCACCCCAGTACAGGTACGTCGACTACTGGGGCACCCAGGTCGTCTCGTTCAACGTCGACCGGGGCCACGAGATGCTGTCCGTTCTGGGCAGCGCCCTGGTCGACACCCAGCATCCGGAGCCACCCGACGATGCCTCCTGGGACGAGGTGGCGGATGCGTCGCTGACCATGGCCGATCATCTCTCCCACAAGCTGTACACCGAACCGGGGGCCGAGCTCGAAGACCTGGCGGCCAGCCTGCGTACCTCCCGACCACTCGAGACGGCCAGGAGGATCATGGACCAGGCCCACTCGTGTCTGCGGTACATGCGCGGGGTGACCACCGTCCACACCTCGGCCAACGAGGCCTTTGCCGATGGTGCCGGGGTGTGCCAGGACTTCGCCCACCTCGCCCTGGCCATGACCAAGTCGGTGGGGTTGCCGGCCCGCTATGTCTCCGGCTACTTCCACCCCGACCCGGATGCCACGCCTCGGCGAGGAGATCACCGGAGAAAGTCACGCGTGGGTTGAAGTGTGGACGGGCGCATGGTGGGGATTCGACCCCACCAATGACTGTGCCGTCGGGGAACGGCATGTCGCGGTGGGCCGTGGGCGCGACTATTCCGATGTCCCTCCGGTCAAAGGGATCTACGCCGGCCGAGCCGATCACACCATGCAGGTCGGCGTGCGCATCACGAGGACCCACTGAACGGTGCTGACCCGCATGCGGATCTGGCTGCCGGATGCTCCGGGAATCCTGGCTGCGGTGGCATCGGAGATCGGCACCGTCCACGGCAACGTCATCGGGCTGGAGGTGCTCGAGCGCCAAGCCGGCGTGGCCATCGACGAATTGGTGGTGGAGCTTCCGGATGACCCGGGCGCCCTCGAAGCTGTCCTGAAAGGGATACGAAACGTGCCCGGTGCCGGGGTTGAGGATGTTCACGAAATGGCGAGCATGGGGGCCGACCGGGAGGACACCGTCCTCAACGCCGCCGCCGCCATCCTCCAAGCCGCCACCCCGCCGGCGGCCATGAACGCGATGGTCGGACGGCTCCTGGCCTTGTTCGACCTCTCGTGGTTGGCGCTGGCCGATGTGGATTGCCACCAATTCATCGAGGTACACGGCGACGCGCCGTCGGTGGAATGGGTGGCGGCCTTCGCGGAAGGGGCTCGATCCGGGGCGGATCAGGCCAACGACACCACCAACTCCGGAGTCTTCATTGAGGCGATGCCGGAGACCGAGTTCACCGTGTGCGGTGGCCGAGCGGCCCCCATCCGGCGACGTGAGCGTCACGAGATCGCCACCCTGGTCATGGTCACCGCCCGGTTCGTCGATGCCCTCGGGTGGAGCGAGCGCATCCATACGTAGCGGGAACTCCCGCGGGCCAACCGGCTCCGCCGGTGGTCAGGTGAGCCGCCTCCGTTGCAGCTTGCCGCTCGAAGTACGGGGCAGGCTGGCCACCACCACCAGTTCCTTGGGGGCGGCCCATGGCGCGAGTTGCTCGGACACCGCGGCCCGGAGTGATGCCAACTCCGGCGGTGTCGACGGATCGGCCGGCACCACCCAGGCCACCACCCGGTGGCCCCATTCGGGGTCAGAACGTTTCCACACCGCCACGTCGGCGACATCAGGGTGGCGAGCCAGCACGGATTCGACCGTCGACGGCCATACCTTCTCGGCGCCGGTCACGATGACCTCGGCGGTCCGGCCAAAGACCGACAGCACCCCGAGTTCGTCCAGGCTCCCGGCATCGCCGGTGGGGAGCCATCCTCCGGGCAGTCGAGGATCGGTGCCATCCCGGTACGTCCGCATCAGCATCGGCCCGCGCACCAAGACCTCACCCTCCACACCGAGATGGCCATCTCCGACGCGGAGCTCGACCCCGTCGAGGGGGAGACCGTCGTAGACGACTCCCGATCCCGTCTCGGTCATGCCGTAGGTGGTCACCACGTTGTCGGGGATGTGTTCGGGTGGGGCGGCGCCGCCCAGGAGTACCGTGCGGTAGCCGGTCGTGTCCGTCCGTCGGAGCGCGGTCGCCACCAACGAGACCAGGGTCGCCCCGCGGCGGGCCTCGGCTTCTACCGCTTCGGGGTCGAACCGCTCGAGCAAGGTGTACGGGGTGCCGGTGGCGATAGCCCGGGTGAGCACCGAGAGTCCGCCGATGTGGGCGAGGGGCAGGCAGGCCACCCATCGGTCGCCGGTCGGGTCGACATCGAGCCGACGGGAGCTGGCCAGGGCCGAGGCCCGGACGGCCGCGTGGGTGAGGACCACCCCCTTGGGCTCGCCGGTGGTCCCGCTGGTGGCCACCACCAGGGCATCGCCGTCGGTGATGGGATGGCCGCCGGACCGATGGTGGGACCCGTCCTGGTCGACCACCACTGCTGGTCGGAGCTCGTCCAACAGCCGACCGGCCGCCGCTCGGGACAGGCGGCCATCCACCGGGAGGACGGCATCGCCACGGTCCCATGCCTGTTGCATCGCATCGACAAAGGCCTGGCCGGCAGGGAGATCGACTGCCACCAGGTCGGGCATGGCGCTAGGTTAGGTGACTGCCCGAAGAACGACGCGAGGAGCGAGTGGTCGCATGGTGAAGGCAGGAGGAGTCGACAACCGGACGGTGATCAGCGGGGCCCCGGATGACCCGGTCGAGCAGTACCGGAGCATGCCCCTTCCCGACTGGGAGCGGCGCGGCGTCTACAAGGACATCTATTTCGACGTCGCCGACGGGATCGCCAAGCTGACCATCGCCCGCCCGGAAGTCCGGAACGCCTTCCGTCCCCAGACCCTTTTCGAGCTGTCCGATGCGCTCTCCGCTGCCCGCGACGATCCCTCGGTGGGGGTGGTGATCCTCACCGGCGAGGGTCCCGACGCCTTCTGCTCCGGCGGGGACCAGAAGATCCGCGGCGATGACGGGTACATGGGTGACGATGAGGTGGCCCAGCAGGGAATCGGCCGCCTCAACGTGCTCGATCTGCAGGTCGAGATCCGCCGGATGCCCAAGCCGGTGGTGGCCATGGTCGCCGGCTACGCCATCGGAGGGGGTCACATTCTCCACCTGGTGTGTGACCTCACCGTCGCCGCCGAAAACGCCCGCTTCGGTCAGACCGGACCCATCGTCGGGAGTTTCGACGGAGGCTACGGGTCAAGTCTCCTGGCTCGCACCATCGGTCTGAAGCGGGCCAAGGAGGTGTGGTTCCTCTGCCGCCAATACGACGCCGCCACCGCTCTCGAATGGGGTCTGGTCAACGAGGTGGTTCCGCTCGACTCGCTCGAGATCGAGACCATCGCCTGGTGCCGCCGGATGCTGTCGTTGTCGCCGATCGCCTTGCGAATGATCAAGGGCGGTCTTCATGCCGCCGACGACGGCCTGGCCGGGCTGCAGCAGTTCGCCGGCGACGCCACCATGCTCTTCTACATGAGCGAAGAAGGCCAAGAGGGTCGCAATGCCTTCCAGGAGCACCGGAAGCCGGACTTCGGTAGGTTCCCTCGTCGCCCATGAGGGTGGCGGCGAAGTCGCCAACGGGAAGGCGGTTGCCCTCGGACGCGCCACGTTTGAGAGAATCGCCAACCGCATTGGCTCAAACGTGGCGCGAAATCACTCCGCGGTTCAGAGGGATGACCCGATGACCGCTGCGCCCATCGCGACGGCTCATCCGACCCCCGGGCCGGCGAAGCGGTGGGTGCTGGGCGCCCGCCCGCGCACCCTGCCGGCCGCGGTGGTGCCGGTCCTGGTCGGAACGGCGGCGGCCCACCTGCTGGTCTCCCGGCTGGCCTCCGGGGCGGCACCGGGGCTCTGGAACTTTCATTGGTGGCGGGCGCTCGGCGCCCTCGCGGTGGCCCTGGCCCTCCAGATCGGCACCAACTATGCCAACGACTACTCCGACGGCATCCGCGGGACCGATGACCAGCGGGTGGGCCCGATCCGGCTGGTCGCGTCGGGCCTGGCGTCGCCGTCGGCGGTCAAGCGAGCCGCCTTCCTGGCCTTCGGCCTGGCCGGCGCGGTCGGACTGACCCTGGCCTGGGCCACCTCCTGGTGGGTGCTGGCGGTGGGAGCCGCCTGCCTGGCCGCAGGGTGGTTCTACACCGGCGGGCCCCGACCCTACGGCTATGCCGGATTCGGTGAGCTGTTCGTCTTCGTTTTCTTCGGGGTGGTTGCCACCATCGGCACCTTCTACGTCCAGACCGGGAAGCTGACCGGGGGTTTGGTGGTCCCGGCCTCGGTGGGGGTGGGCCTGTTGGCCACCGCGCTGTTGCTGACCAACAATCTTCGGGACATCGAAACCGACCGGGTGGCCGGCAAGCGGACCCTCGCCGCCCGGGTCGGACGGCGAACCGGCGGAGGGTTCTACCTCGCCTGCGTGCTGCTCCCCTTCATCGGGGTACTGGTGGTGGGCTTGCTGGCCGCCACCGGCGACACCTTCCACCGGCAGCCGATCTACCTCTTCCTGCCGATGCTCTCGCTACCGCTCGTCGTTGCCCCGATCCGGATCGTCAGCAGCGACGCCTCGGGTCGCGCTCTGCTCCCGGTGCTGGCCGCCACCGGCCGGATCCAGCTCGTCTTCGGAGCACTGCTGGCTGCCGGCCTCTGGCTGTGGGCGACGTGACCTCAGGGTTGCGACTGCAGAAAGGCGCGGATCTCCCGGGCCACCTGCGCCGGCTCCTGGAGATGAGGGGAGTGGCCGGCACCTTCGATCACCACCCGGGTGGCGTTGTCGCCGATGGCGTCGGCCATCCGTCGACCGATGCCGGTGAACTTGTCGTCGAGCTCGCCGGTGACGATCAACACCGGCATGTCCAGGCCGGACAATCGCGTCCACAGGGGGAACTGGGTGCCGGTGCCGGCCAACCGCAGGCTCGACGCCAGTCCCGTTCCGGTGTTGCGGCGGCGTTCCGCCCACCCGTCAGCCTCGGCCGGGACCCCGGCCAGCAGCGGGGTGTCCAGCCACCGTCGAAGAAACGCGTCGAGCCGGGCCTGGGCATCGCCGACGGAGGCTTGCCCCGACAGGGGTGGGTCGAGTTCGTCGGCCAACCCCTCATCCCGGGCACGCCGGTCGGCCCGTTCATCGGGATCGTCGATGCCGGCGGTGCCCGAGATCAGCACCAGGGAGTCGACCAGCCCGGGTTGGCCGAGGGCGAGATGCAGGCAGAAGCGGGCGCCCATCGAGTAGCCGAGATAGGTGGCCCGGCCGCCCGCCGCGCCCAACAACCCCGCCCCGTCGGGGAGATCGGCGCGTACCCGGGCCGAGTTCCCGTGGCCGGGCATGTCGACCCGCACCACCTGATGATCGGTGGCCAACCGGCTGTCCAACGATCCCCAGACGCCACCGGTCTGGGTGAAGCCATGGGCCATGACCAGCCGCGGTCCTTCCCCGATCGCCGTGGCGTGCAGCGCCACCGCGTCGGGCATTGGGGCGGGGATGGTGGGGTCAGGCGACATCATGGGCAAGGTCCTCGGCCATGAGCGTAGCGATGCCGGTGCCGACACCCGGGAGTGCCGACGTCCAGATGGCGTTCGCCGCCACCCTGGTCGACGAGTGGTCCCGATGCGGGGTCTCGCACGCGGTGATCAGCCCGGGGTCGCGGTCGACGCCCTTGGCGGTGGCGCTCGTCCGCCACCCCGGAGTGGAGGTCCACGTCCGGCTCGACGAGCGGTCCGCCGCCTTCACCGCCCTCGGTATCGGGCTGGCCAGCGGACACCCGGCGGTGATGGTGACCACCAGCGGTACCGCCGCCGCCGAGCTCCATGCCGCGGTGGCGGAGGCCGACCTGGCCAAGGTGCCCCTACTCGTCTGCACCGCCGACCGGCCCCCCGAGCTCCGGGACATCGGGGCCCCGCAGACCATCGACCAACAGCACCTGTTCGGGCGGTCGGCGCGCTGGTTCGCCGATCCCGGCGTCGCCAATGCCGCCGGTCGACCCACCTGGCGGTCGCTGGCCTCCCGGTCGGTGGCAGAGACGATCACCGGCCCGACGGGGCCCGGACCGGTCCATCTGAACCTGCCGTTTCGGGAGCCACTCCTCGGGGACGCCAGGACCGTGGACGTCCAACCCGGACGGCCCGACGGTCAGCCGTGGTACCGGATCGAGAAGGCGCCGCCGGCTCCGTCGACGGCCGCGGTGGGCCGCATCGTCGACGCCGGCCGGGCCGGCGTCCGGGGAGTCATCGTCGCCGGCGCCGACTGCGGCGACCCGGTGGCGGTGGCGGCCGCCGCCTCCGCCCTCGGGTGGCCGGTGCTGGCCGACCCCCGGTCGGGCCTTCGCCGTCCGGGATCGGCGGTGATTGCGGCGGCCGACGGCATCCTCCGCTCCGACGGCTTCTGCGCCGCCCATCGTCCGGAGTTCGTGCTGAGGCTGGGGGCACCCTGGGTCTCGAAGGTGGTCAACGCCTATCTGGCCGACTCGGTCACGGAAACCACCCCCGTGGTCGCCGCGGTCCCCTGGGGTCAGTGGGTGGATCCGGATCGATCGGTCACCACCCTGATGGCCGCCGATCCCACCGCCGCCTGCCAGGGAATCATCGACGGGATGGGGGACCGGACCCGGGCCGGCGCCGGCCCGTGGCTGGACGAATGGCGGTCGGCCGAGTCCGCCGCCCAGGCCGCCATCGGGCAGCGTCTCGGCGATCTGCCGGGCGCTGGCAACGGCCGGGCGGCCCCGAATGCGGGTTGGACCGAGCCGGCGCTGGCCCGGCGGCTGTTCTCCGACCTCCCGTCCGGGGTCACCCTGGTGACGTCGTCCTCGATGCCGATCCGGGATGTCGAAGCGTTCGGGGAGCCGCGGGTCGATCCGCCCCGGGTGTTGGCCAACCGCGGCGCCAACGGTATCGACGGCGTGGTGTCGACCGCCCTGGGGGTGGCCATGGCCGGTGGACCGGCGGTGGCCCTGGTCGGGGACCTGGCCTTCTTCCACGACGTCTCGGCGTTGGTCCGGGGGGTGGGGACCGACCCGCCGTGCACGGTGGTGGTGGCTGACAACCGCGGGGGAGGGATCTTCTCGTTTCTCCCTCAAGCGGCAACCCTCGACCCCGCCACCTTCGAGGCCCTGTTCGGCACCCCGCAGACTTCTGACGTGGCCCGGGTGGCGGCCGGGTTCGGGGTGCCGGTGGACGAGGTCGGACCCGACGACCGGCCGGGGGCGTTGGGTGAGGCGTTGCACCGGCGGATCGCCGGCGGGGGGCTGGCGGTGATCCGGGTGCGGCTACCCGATCGTTCGGCGAACCTGGAGATCCACCAGGAGATCAACCGGGCGGTGGTCCGGGCCGTCGATGAAGCCATGGCCGCCGGTGCCGACCGAACCGGTCCGGGGGCAACCGCTCAGCAGGGGGTCGGATCGTAGGAGGGGACGCTCGACGCCGCGCTCGCCGGAGCGGCGGCGGAACCGGCGCTGGTGGCGGAGGTCGACGCCGGGGCGGTGGTGGCGGTCACCGTCGGCACCGGGATCGGGTTCCCGTAACCGTCAAGGGGAGGGGTGGTCACCGTCCCGGTGGATCCACCCAGGAACTGGGTGATGATCTGCTGGGTCTGGGGCTGCTGGACGACCTGGACCGCCTCGTTTCCGTAGGGGGCGTAACTCGCCCCCACCGTGGGCACGGTGTAGTTCTGGAGGCTGGTTCCGGAGAACGCGTGGTAACGCTCGGCCAGGCTCAGCAGCATCCCCGAGCCGAATTGACTGTCGAGGGTGACGTCGTGGGTGAGCGACGAGATGAAGGTTGCCGCCTGGATCGGGTTGTAGGTGGACTTGGCCTTGTTGACCACGGCCTCGATGACCAGGTTCTGCCGGGTGATGCGCCCGATGTCCGAGGAGTAGTCACTCACCCACGTCCTTCCCTGGTAGTACTCGAAGTGCCGGGATCGGGAGAGGGCCAGGGCCTGGGTGCCGTTGATGACCTGGCAGCCGGCGGTCGGGATGTTCAGACCCGTGCAATTGCTGTAGACGCCGTTGGCATTGCAGTCGCCATAGTCCTTGACCGGGTAGGGAAAGTTCATCTTGATCCCACCGAGCCCGTTGACGGCATCGGTGAGCCCGAAGAAGTTGACCACGATCCAGTGACTGATCGGGATCCCGAAGGTGTTCTCGATGGTCTGGACCACTCCGTTGGCGCCGGTGCCGCTCGGGTTCGGATCGTTGGGACCGGCGGCGAAGGCGGCGTTGATCTTGTTCTTGGTCGATACCCCCGACGATGCCGGAACGCCGGAAAGGGTCACGAAGGTGTCCCGGGGGATGGAGAGGGTGCTGGCGGTTCCGGCCGCGGGATCGACGTGGACGATCTTGATGGTGTCGCTCCGCTGCCCGCCGGCATTGGTGGCGTTGCCGAACTGCTGGGCCTGGGCGGCGGTCTCCCCGACCCGGGTGTCGGAGCCGATCACCAGCACGTTGTAGGGCGCTCCGTTGGCCACCGCCACGCAGCTCGGACACACCGCGGTCTTGATCTGACCCCATTCGTACCGGAAGTAGCCGTAGCCACTGGCGGCCAGGACCACGATGATGATGAGGAGGAGGATCATGATCCGAAGGACCCGCTCTCCTGTCGTGCGCCGGCGCTTTGCCGGTTTGAGACGGCGCTCGGCAGACGGAGGTATCGAGCCACCCGCCCGGCGGGGGATCGGGATCTGCCCCCCGAGGATCGGCCCCGGGAATTCGCTGTTACTCGCCATGCGGTCCGATGACTCCCAGTCGCGTGGGCTCTGACGGGCTCAACTCCCGTCCGTCCGGGTGGCCGCGGGAACCGTCGACATCCGTCTGAGCATGGTCGATGGATGGTGGCAAGAAGGTGGCCTGTCGCTCGTTCTGTCGATCGGCCGGGACGACGCATCCCACCGACGTGGATCGGAAAGTTTCCCACGCACGACGCCGGAGTTGGCGTCACCTACCGGTTCACCGGAGGTGCGAGGCGGGCAATTTTACCGGTTGGTCCTGGTCAGGAGGTGGATGGCAACCACGAACCGTGGAACCCGAACGGCACCCGCGCCGGGAGATGGACGGTCGCCACCGGTGGGCCCGCGAACGAGGTGGCATCCAGGATGACCAGATCACTGGCGTCACGGGTGCGGTCGTAGACAACGCTCAACACCCAGCCTTCGTCTTCGCCGCCGCCGTCAGCGGCCCGAACGAAGACCGGCTCGCCCGGTGCCCGGTACTCGCCGGGATCGAAACGGGTGGCTTCGTCGCGCTGCAGGTCGTACTTGATGAGCCCGATCGGCTCGTCGGTCTCCGATTGGGTTCCCAACAGCAGGCAGTAGCCGTATCGGTGAACGTGGCCCGCGACCTGGTCATCGATTCGCGGGAACTCGACGGGGGCGTCATCCAGCCTCTCCTCCTCCAGCCGGTTGGCCGCCGGATCGATGGTCCATCGGGCCAACACCGGTGGGGTGGAACCGATGGCTCCGCCGGGCGCGGTATCGAAGGCCGAGTCGTAGCGGATGACGTCCATGACGACCACGTCCCCGTCGTCGTAGGCATTGAGCACGTGGAACACGTATACCGGATCGATGCCTATCCAAGTGATGTCCCCATCATTACCCTGGCGAGGCATCACGCCGATCCGGCTTCCGGCCTCGGGTGTCCACCGGAACGGGAGCGACCGCCCGGTGGCGGCCAGATCCGGGTCGAAGACCACCGGCAGGTCCATGAACACCACCCGAGAGCCGGTGACCCCGAAATCGTGCATCATCGCCGCCCGCGGGATGTCGATCGCCTGGCTGCGGGTCAGTGTGCCGGTGGAGTCGACGGTGTGGTAGCGGAGAAATGGCGGCCCGAAGACGTCATAGCCGAAGAAGAGGAGCTCCCCGGTGGCCGGGTCGAGCTTCGGGTGCGCCGTCATCGGCGAGGCCAGCGCCGCGTCGAAGTCGTAGACCCGGGCCCGCTCGAGATCGCCGGACAGCGCATGGGGGAAGCCGGACTCGACCAGGGCCAGCGTGGTGCCGGCGTGACGGATGACATGGGTGTTGGCCGGTCCGTTGAGCGGCTGCTCGGGTCCCTTGGGCGGATCGGTGCCGAGCTCGGCCGCCAGCTTGCGGGTTCTGACCCAGCGGTTCCGATAGCCCACGGCTTTGCCCCCGGACAGCGAGATGGCATGGATCATCCCGTCGCCGGTGAACCAGTGGTACTCGGCGATGTCGGCCGGCAACACCGCCGGGTTGGGCCCGTTGCGGAGCAGATGGCCCTCGAGGTCGGGAGGGATGACGCCGGTGACCGGCAATGGGTGACCCTCGGTCAGCTCTTCGAGTACGGGAGCGAAGTTGCCTTCGAGGTAGGGATTTGGCACGGGACTCCTTGATTGCTGGGCGGAGAACCGATTTCCGCCACCGACGACCGGCCATCGGAGCGTATCGGTCCTCGTCGGGTGGCGGCAGAGGGCGCGCCGCGGCCGCCGCCGGGCAGTGGATGGCCGGCGGGTGGTGCCGACGTGGCAGGCTGAGTCCATGTCCGGACTTGCCGAGGATCTCCGCTTTCGGGGCCTCATCCACCAGATGACCGACCCGTCCCTCGAGGCACGTCTCGACTCCGATCGGCTGACCGTCTACACCGGGTTCGACCCGACCGCCGACAGCCTCCACATCGGCCACCTGCTCCAGCTGTGTACCCTGCGGCGCCTCCAGCTGGCCGGACACCGACCGATCGCCCTGGCCGGGGGAGGGACCGGATTCATCGGCGATCCGGGCGGGAAGTCGGAGGAACGATCGCTCCTGGCGGCGGAGTCGCTGCAGGCCAACCTCGATGGCATCCAAGGCCAACTCGAGCGGTTCCTCGATTTCGGACCCGAGAGCGGCGCCCAGGCCAGGTTGATGAACAACGCGGACTGGTTGACGGAGCTCCGCCTCTTCGATTTCCTGCGCGACGTCGGCAAGCACTTCACCGTCAACCAGATGGTGGCCAAGGACTCGGTCAGGTCACGGCTCGACCGCGACGGACAGGGTATTTCGTTCACCGAGTTCAGCTACATGCTGCTGCAGGCCTACGACTTCCTCCAACTGTTCGACCAGTGCAGCTGCACCCTCCAGCTCGGCGGGAGTGACCAGTGGGGAAATATCACCATGGGCATCGACCTGATCCGCAAGGTGCGCCACGCCGAAGTGTGGGGATTGACCACGCCGTTGGTGTTGAAGGCCGACGGCACCAAGTTCGGGAAGACAGAGACGGGGACGGTGTGGCTCGACCCCGACCGCACCAGCCCCTATCAGCTGTACCAGCACTTCGTCCGCAGCGAGGACGCGGTGGTCGGCACCTATCTCCGCTACTTCACCTTTCTCTCCCGCCAGGAGATCCTGGCGCTCGACCAGGCCACCGCCGATCACCCCGAACGCCGGGAGGCGCCGCGGGAACTGGCCCGCCAGGTCTGCACCCTGGTGCACGGTGAGCACGAAACCGAACGAGCCGAGCGGGCGGCGGCCGCCCTCTTCGGCGGGGAGGTGTCGGAACTGGACGAGCGCTCCCTGCTCGAGGTGTTCGCCGACGCGCCCTCCACCCAAATGGCCCGGAACCGGCTCGACGGTGGCGGCCTGCCCCTGGTGGACCTGCTGGTCGAGATCGGGGTCAAGTCCAAGAGCCAGGCCCGCACCGTCATCGAACAGGGGGGCGTCTACGTGAACAATCGCCGCGAGGACGAGGTCGACACGACGTTGGCGGCCGCCGATCTGGTGGCCGGCCATTATCTGCTGGTGCGGCGGGGCAAGAAGAACTACCACCTGGTCAACTTCGCCTGATCGCGGCCTCGGTGGGGCGAAGGAGGGCGGGGTCGGGCCCGCCCTACACTCAACGATCATGAGCGCACCCACCCACCCGAGCTCGCACGCGTCGCCGGTCACCTTGACCGCCGGGCTCCCGGAGACGGTCCTGCCGCCGGAGCCGGAGGCGGTCACCGCCGCGCTCGGATCCGCCCTCGACCAACCGGGTGAGCGGCGGCGTCACGCGGTGGCCGACGTCGTGCGTTCCGATCCGAAGTCGCTGGCCGGCTGGGCCGCCCTCGGTTCTCTGGCCCGCGACGACGTCGAGGCCTACGCCTACTTTCGGGTCGGTTATCACCGTGGGCTCGACGCCCTGCGGGGGGCAGGCTGGAAGGGCTCGGGCACGGTGCGTTGGGCCCACCAGGAGAACCGGCCGTTCCTGCGGTGCCTCGACGGCCTGCGCTCGGCGGCCGGTTCGATCGGCGAGCACAGCGAAGAGGAGCGCTGCGCCACCTTCCTCCGCCAGCTCGACCCGTCCTGGCAATCCGATCGCACCGGGTACCCGGCTTGAGGGTGAGTCGGACGGCCGGCGCGGTGGCTGCCGCCGTGGCGATCGGCTCGATGGCACTGGCCGCCTGTGCCGCTCAGGAACAGTCAGGAACTCCCGCCGAGCAGGTGTCGTCCTGGGTCAACGGGGCGGGTGCCGGGGCGTCGATCGGGACGGTCGAGGTGGACATCAAGAACGTGGATCTGGCCTTCCGTCAGCACGACCCGGCCGGAGAAATCCGATCGGTGTGCGGACTTCTGGTGGACGACTCCGGTACCGCCAACGGCAACCTGCCGACCCCGGACCAGCAGCTGTCCAACGACCTGTCCGCCGCCTATGCCACCGCCTATGACGCGGGAACCGACTGCTACAACGGGGCCAATGGCGACCAGAAGCTCCTGGCCACCTCGGCCACCCTGCGGGTCAAAGCTCAATCCCAGATGAACACCTCCGTCGCTCGGATCACCGCGGTGACCGGGAAGGTGCCCTCCACCACCACCACGACCACCCCGGCGGGCGCCAACGTCGATCCGTTCGGGGACTGAGGACATGCCCACCGGGACAGGCATCAGCGGGCCCATCCCCCAAGGCCAAGACCCGGAGGAGTACGACCGCCGAAGGCGCCGGGTGTTGTGGTCGATGCCCACCGGGCTCTTTGTGGTCGGGAGCCGGTCCGGTGACCGGGCCAACTTGATGGTCGCCAATCTGGTCATGCAGGTGTCGACCACCCCGAAGTTGGTGGCGGTGGCGGTCGAGAGAGATGCGGTCACCGCCGGCCTGATCGGCCACAGCGGGGCGTTCTCCATCTCGATCCTCGCCCGGGCCGACCGGGCGATGGTGCGCCGGTTCGTGAAGCCGGCCACCGAGGTGGAATTCGGGCCGGGTCGGAACCTCACCACCATCCAGGGTGAAACGGTGGTCGAGGTCACCGGAGGGGTCCCGGTCCTGCCGGCCGCCTTGGGTTGGCTGGCCTGTGCCCTACGCCAGACGGTGGGGTTGGAGGCTGGTCCCACCGAGGAGGGAAGCCACATCCTGTTCATCGGTGAGGTGGTGGACGTCGGGGAACTGACCGGCGGCGACCCCGAACCGGAGGCCGGGTCGGGCCGGGGCGAGGTGCTCAGGATGGAGGACACCCGGATGAACTACGGGGGGTGAGCGGCGGCACCCCCTCAGGTCTCCGGGGCGGCGTCCTTCGGTCGCAGGTCGATCCGGAGGGTGAGAATGCCGTCCACCAACTCCGCCTGGGCGTCCCCGAGCATGGCGTAGTCCATGAAGTCGGCCTGCATCTGCTCCTTGAACCGCAGGCGCTCGGGTCCCTCGATGGGGGGGAGTCCCCGGGTGCGGACGGCATTTGCCCGGTCCCGGAACCTCTCGATCATGGCTTGGGGGTCGAATCCTTCGGGCACCCAACGATCGTACAGTGGTGTTTTCCGCGTGACGACCGCCTGTGGCCCGCACTACACTGAGGGGATCGTGGATGGCGGTTGCCCCGGCCCAGTGGGCTGCGTTGGGCGCCGCCTGGCCGAGGACAGTCCGGGGACAAGGAGTTTCGGTGAAGAAGGGTCGGCATCGCCGCTTCGAGGAGGCACGCAGTCTGAAGCGCTCCGTCGCGACCGCGAACCGGAGCTGCCCTGAATGCGGTGCAGAACCTGACGACAAGCACGCCTCGTGGTGCCTGGCCACCGAGGACGAGTACGACGAGATCCTGGGGACCGCCCCGAGCCGGCCCACCTATGCCGAGGACGACCCGCTGGCCGAGTGACTTCGGTGCGGCTTACCCGCGGGTGGCGGGATGGGGGAGCAGCGTGACCTTGGTCCGCGGCGTCATCCGCTCGTCGAGGTAGGCACTGAGCCGGCGGTAGACCTTCTTGCCGGTCATGGTGACCAGTTCGGTCTGCATGCTCACATATACCGGTTCGTGCCCGATGAAAGCAGCCGGATCCTCAGTGCACCACCAATGGAACTCCTCGCCCCCCTCGCCCCAGTGGCGGCGATCCCACTGGCGGATCACCGAGGTGACGTGGCCATCGGGTGACGACTCGTCCTCCCGCCGGAGGGGAAGCTGCCAGCACACTTCCGGCTTCAGTTCGACGTGACTCCGCCCTTGCCGTTCGGCTGACTTGTGTAGCGCGCACCCGGCTCCCGCCGGAAACCCGGGCCGGTTCAGGAAGATGCAGGCACCGTCGACCATCCGGGTGGCGAGCTCTCCGTCCGGCAGTTTCTTCACCACCCCCTTGCGGCCCTGCCGATGGAACTGCCAGAGGTCGGGGGTCAGTTGCGCCGCCGCTCGCTCGACGGTGCGGGCGTCCTTCTTACCGGTGAAGTGGGCGCCGTAGGAGCAGCATCCCTGGATGAGCTCCGGAGCCGGACCGGTGAGGACGCCCTGGCAACCCTGACCGTAGATGCAGGTCCACGGGCTGGTCAGAAAGGTCACGTCGAACTGCCACGTCCGTTCCTCGTCCGGGTCGTTGAAGCTGATCCATTCGTGAGCATCGGACGGCACCTGCGGTCGGGCTGGGGTCACGCTCCTAATGATGACAGGCGTGGGCGAAGCGCGTGACAACGTCGTCGGGTAGTGACGATTTCCTCCGGTGCACGAACGGTGCGCCCATCCACCCGGATCGTCCGGTACGTTTCAGCGGGTGAACGCAGTCCTTGTCGCCGGGGCGACCATTGCCGGACTGGCCGCCGGTGGCGTGTTGGATCCCATCGGCCAGCGGTTGGCCGAGCGAAGCCATCTGGACGAGATCCGCAAGCGGGCCGAGGCGGCCGAGAAGCGCGACGCCGACTCCGAGGCCGCACCGATCGCCGACCCCGACGCCGAAACTGAGCCGCCGCCGATCGCGACTCCGAGCCACCTGGTGGTACAGGGACCGTCCGCCATCCGGACGGCGGCGGCGGCCGTCTTCACGGGGGCCCTCTTCGGGCTCGGAGCCGTCCATTTCGGAATCGATCTGGTGCTGGCGCCGTTCTGCGTGCTCTTCGCGTTGCTGGTGGTGGTGGCACTGACCGACCTGTCCTACCGTCTGGTTCCCCGCCGGTTGATCTATGCCTCGCTGGTACTGATCGTCCCGTTGCTGGTGGCGACCTCGGCGGTCGATCATCAGTGGCAGCACCTGAGCGGGTCGGCCATCGCCGGTGCGGTGGCCTTCGGGCTCTTCTTCACCATCTGGTGGTTCATACCCCAGGGGATGGGGTACGGCGACGTCCGGTTGGCCGGGGTGATCGGAATTTCGCGTCGGCTATTTGAGCCTGGTCCACGCCTACTTGGCGTTCTTCGGCGGCTTCGTGATCGGCATGGTGTTCGGCCTCATCATGATGGCGGTGCTTGCCTCGGGACGGAAGACACGCATCCCGTTCGCCCCCGCCCTGTCGGTGGGCGCGGTGCTGGCCGTCTTCTTCGGAGCCCACCTGGCCCACAGCTTTTTCGGGACGAGCTAGGCCGTGGGCGTTCGGCACCCCGAGTAGATTTGCCCAGATGCTTCGCTATTTGACCGCCGGAGAGTCCCATGGTCGCGCCCTGGTGGTGATCGTCGAGGGCATGCCGGCCGGCCTGCTGGTCACCACCGAAGATCTGCAATTCGGGCTGGCCCGCCGCCGCCTCGGCTTCGGGCGGGGTCCCCGCATGCGCTTCGAGGCCGACGAGGTGACCCTGGTGGCGGGGATCCGTCACGGCCGCACCCTCGGATCGCCGATTGCCATCGAGATCGGCAATACCGAGTGGCCCAAGTGGGAAGAGGAGATGTCACCCGCGCCGGGTCTTCCCACCAAGGTCCTCACCCAGCCCCGACCCGGGCACGCCGACCTGGCCGGCATGCTCAAGTACGGGTTGAACGACGCTCGTGACGTCCTCGAGCGGGCTTCGGCCCGGGAGACGGCTGCCCGGGTGGCGGCCGGCACTCTGGCCAAGCTTCTCCTGGCCCAGATCGGCGTCGAGGTGATCAGCCACATCGTCCAGATCGGACCGGAGCGGTCGGCGGCGGGCGTCCTGCCGACCTTCGAGGACCGGCAGCGCATCGACGAGTCGCCGGTGCGGAGTGCCGACCCCGAAGCCGAGGCCCGGATGGTGGCGGCCATCAAGGCGGCCGCCAAGGACGGCGACTCCCTGGGAGGGGTGGCCGAGATCATCGCCTACGGGGTCCCGGTGGGACTCGGCAGCTACGCGCAGTGGGATCGGCGCCTCGATGCGCTGTTGGCCCAGGCACTGATGAGCATCCAGGCCATCAAGGCGGTGGAGATCGGCGACGGGCTGGACCTGCCGGCGATGCGCGGCTCGGTGGCCCACGATGCCATCCGGGTGGCCGACCCCGAGTCCGAGGATCGGGAGACGGCCCTGGCCGGCAAGCTCGGAGGCGGGTACATGCGGGCCACCCATCGGGCCGGAGGGATCGAGGGCGGGGTGTCCACCGGTTCCCCCATCGTCACCCGGGCCTCGATGAAGCCGCTGGCCACCCTCAACCGTCCGTCCCTGGAGACGGTCGACGTGGTGACCAAGGAGACCACCGTGTCGTTCAAGGAGCGGACCGATGTCACCGCGGTGCCGGCGATGGGGGTGGTGGGCGAGACGATGGTGGCGTTGGTCCTGGCCGGCGAAGCCCTCCGGAAGTTCGGCGGCGACTCGGTGGCCGAGTTCCGGCGCAACCGGGTGGCCTTCCTGAAGGGGTTGGGGGAGACGCCGTCGGCCGCCGCCTCGCCACCGCCCGATGCCTGACCGGCTGTTGCTGGTGGGGATGATGGGCGCCGGCAAGACGACGGTCGGGCAGCTGGCCGCCGCCCGGCTGGGGTGGAAGTTCTTCGACTCCGACGCCCAGGTGCTGGCCGCCACCGGCCGCACGGTGTCGGAGATCTTCGCGGAGGACGGGGAGACGGCCTTCCGGGCGGAGGAGAGCCGGGTGCTGGCCGAAGCGATGGCCGACCCGGCTCCGGTGGTGATATCGGTGGCCGGAGGCGCGGTCCTCTCCGAGGCCAACCGCGCCCGGCTGGCCAGTTCCGGGGTGGTGGTCTGGCTACGGGCCGATCCGGCGACACTCGGGAGCCGGGTCGGAGGCGGCGAAGGCCGGCCCCTCCTTGGCGACGATCCGGTGGAATCGCTGAGGTCGCTCGATCAGATCCGCCACCCCCTCTACGCCTCGATCGCCCACTTGGTGATCGACGTCGACGACCTCGCGCCGGAGACCGTGGTCGAGCAGGTGCTGGCCGGGACCGGCCTCCTGGACAGGGAGAACGGGGCCGAGGGGTGATCCGCATTCCGGTGGCCCTGGGTGACCGGGCCTATGACGTGGTGGTGGGGGACGGTGCCCGTCACCTGCTGGCCGAGGTGGTGTCGGCGTCGGTCCCCTCCGCCCACCGGGCGGCGGTGGTGACCCAGGCCGACATCCCGGTGGAGGTCGACCCGGGCCTGCCGTTCGACGTGTTCACGGTGCCGGACGGCGAGGGGGCCAAAACGCTGGGCGGGGTCGAGGAACTGACCCGGGACTTCGCCCGTGCCGGCATCAGCCGGGCTGATGTGGTGATCGCCGTCGGCGGCGGGGTGGTGACCGACCTGGCCGGATTCGCCGCCGCAGCCTTCCACCGGGGGACCGCCTATGTGAACGTCCCGACCACGCTGCTCGGACAGGTGGACGCCGCCATCGGCGGCAAGACGGGCGTCAATCTTCCCGAGGGGAAGAATCTGGTCGGGGCGTTCTGGCAACCCCGGGCGGTGCTGTGCGATCCGGAGGTCCTGGCCACCCTTCCACCCCGGGAATGGGCTTCAGGGCGCGGCGAGATGGCCAAGTACGCCTTCCTCGACCCGGCGGCGACGGCCGGGTCGCCGTCCCGACCCGACGAGTTCCTGCTCGATCTCGATCTCCGCGACCAGGTCGCCCGGTGTGTGCAGATCAAGGCAGAGGTGGTGGCATCCGACGAGCGGGAGGGTGATCGCCGGATGATCCTCAACTACGGGCACACATTGGCCCACGCCCTGGAGGCCGCCGCCTTCGGGCCCGAGCGGGAATGGGATCTCCGCCACGGGGAGGCGGTGGCGATCGGTTTGGTCTTCGCAGCCCTGCTGGCCCGGAGGCTCGGGCGGATCGACGACGCCCGGGTCGCCCTCCACCGGCAGGTGATCGGTGCCTTCGACCTGCCGGGCGATCTGCCGGCCGGAGCCGACGCCGAAGAACTGCTTTCCTTCATGGCCCGGGACAAGAAGGCCCACCATGACCTGACCTTCGTCCTGGACGGTCCCCGGGGGCCCGAACCGGTGCGGGACGTCGCGTCGGCCGACGTGCTCGCTACCCTGGCAGGGATGGAACGGACCTCGTGAGCAATTCCAAACTCATCCTGCTGTTGTCGGGGCCCAACCTGAACCTGTTGGGCGACCGGGAGCCGGACATCTACGGACCCGGGACGCTGGCCGACCACGTCGCCACCGCCACCAAGTCGGCGGCCGGGTGGGGCCTGGACCTCGAACACCTCCAGACCAACCACGAGGGGGAGCTGGTCGAAGCCGTGCACGGTGCCCGGGGGAGAGCGGCGGCGATCATCGTCAACGCCGGGGCCCTCAGCCACAGTTCGTGGTCGCTGCACGACGCCCTGGCCGCCTTCGACGGGGTGGTGGTCGAGCTCCACCTCAGCAACCCGGCAGCTCGCGAACCGTTCCGGCACCTGTCGGTGATCGCCCCGGTGGCCGACGGGTGCATCGCCGGGTTCGGCGGGCTGGGGTACGCGCTGGCGGTGGAGGCGGTCCACCGCATCCTGGCCGCCCGATCGGAGCCGTGAGGTGTCGGCGATGACCGAGACCGATCAGCTTCCCCCGATGTCGGTGACGGGGAGGCTCGACCGGCTGCGACAACGGTTCGACGAAGTTGACCCCGACGACGGCGCCATCGACGCGTTACTGGTCACCACCCCGGCCAACATCCGCTGGCTCACCGGGTTCTCGGGGTCGACCGGGGTGCTGTTGGTGACGGCCACGGGCGCGGTGCTGACCACCGACGGCCGGTACCGGACCCAGTCGGCCGAGCAGCTCGGCGCCGCCGGCGTGGGTGACGCGGTGAACATCGTGGTGGGCGGCGTCCAGGCCCAGCGGGAGGCGTTGGCCGGAACGCTGGGATCGGCCATTCGGGTCGGTCTGGAAGCCGACGACGTGACCTGGGCGGGCCAACGCTCATGGGCGGAGATCCTCGCCTCGGCGGAACTGGTGCCGACCCGGGCAGTGATCGAGGAGCTCCGGGTGGTGAAGGACGCCGGCGAGATCCTCCGGATGGAACGGGCCGCCGCCATCGCCGACCAGGGGCTGGCCGAGGTGCTCCCGATGCTGGCGGCGGTGGGCTCGGGTGCCGGATCCCCCGGGCCTCTGACCGAGTCGGGGTTCGCCGCCGCCCTGGATCACGCCATGCGATTGGCCGGGGCCGAGGACAGCGCCTTCGAGACCATCGTGGCGTCCGGCGAGAACTCCGCCAAGCCGCACGCCCGGCCGGGCAACCGCCGGATTCGCCCCGGGGACCCGGTGGTGGTCGACTTCGGCGCCATCTTCGACGGGTACCGCTCGGACATGACCCGCACCTTCTGTGTCGGGGGGGAGCCGGCCGGTGAGCTGGCCCGGGTGTTCGAGGTGGTGGCCGAATCCCAGCGGGCCGGGGTGGCGGCGGTGCATCCGGGCACGGAGACCGGAGCGGTGGACCTGGTCTGCCGCCAGGTGATCGACGCGGCCGGCTGGGGAGAACGGTTCGAGCACGGCACCGGCCACGGCGTCGGCCTCGACATCCACGAGGCCCCGTCGGTCGGGCCAGGGTCAACTGCTATCCTCGCCCCCGGCGCCGTCATCACCGTCGAGCCGGGCGTGTACCTGCCCGACACCGGTGGGGTACGCATCGAGGACACCTTGGTGGTGACCGAGGACGGCAGCCGCTCCCTCACCCAGTTCCCGAAAGAAGTTCCCGTCTGATGGCTGTCTCGACCAATGATCTCCGCAATGGCATGACCCTCGATCTACCCGAAGGGTTGTTTGCGGTGGTCGAATTCCAGCACGTGAAGCCGGGCAAGGGCGGCGCCTTCGTGCGAACCAAATTGAAGAATGTCCGGACCGGTGCGGTGATCGAACGCACCTACCGGGCCGACGAGAAACTCGAGCAGGCGATCATCGACAAGCGGGAGATGCAGTTCCTCTACCGCGACAGCTCCGACTATGTGTTCATGGACACCGTCTCGTACGAGCAGCTCCAGGTGACGACCGCCTCCCTGGGCGACTCGGCCAAGTACCTGAAAGAAGGCGACGACGCGGTGCTGCAGTTCTTCGGGAACGAGATCGTCGGGGTCGACCTGCCGGCCGCCGTCGAGCTGAAGGTGACCGAGACCGAACCCGGCGTCCAGGGTGACCGGGTGTCGGGTGCCCGCAAACCGGCCACGGTGGAGACCGGATTGGTTCTGCAGGTGCCGCTGTTCGTCAACCCGGGTGAGATGATCAAGGTCGACACCCGGTCCGGCGAGTACCTGACCCGAGCCTGAGGAGCCGGGACCGGCGGGCTTCGGACGGCACCGCTCGCTCGCACATCTCTCGGCAACCCGACGGCTCGACCCCGCGTCATTTCACCATGGAAACCTCGCCCCGACACCAGGCCCGAGAGCGGGCCCTCTCGCTCATGTACGAGGCCGAGCTGAAAGGTGACTCCCCGTCGGTGATCCTGGACGCGCTGATGGTCCCGCCCGACCCCTACACGGCGGCGTTGCTGCACATGGTGGAGGACCGGGGCGTCGAGATCGACGACCTCATCGGCGCCGCCGCCATCGGCTGGGACCTCGACCGGATGGCGGTGGTCGATCGCAACGTCCTCCGACTGGCGGTGGCTGAACTGCTGGCCTCACCCGAGGTGCCGACCGCGGTGATCCTCAACGAGGCGGTGGAGCTGGCCTCCGGCTACTCCACTGACGACTCCGGGCGCTTCGTCAACGGGGTACTCTCCACGCTGGCCGCTCGCATCCGGGACTGACTCGGCAGCCATCCGTCCCGGTGGGCGAACCGATCAGGCCGCCGCCGGCTCGGCCCCGGGCAACGCCCGGGCCCGGCGCATCGACCGGGTGAAGGCCTCGCTGCGCGGCATGACCATCCGCAGAGCCCGGCACAGGCCCCAGGCGGCGCCGCGGGTGGCGACCAACTCCGGCCAGGGCTGCCAGATCCCCAACATCCGGGAGGCCCAGTCGGGAAGTAGGGATATGGCCGCGTGAATCAGCGGGGTGTAGGCGGCCTGCTCCACCACACCCCCGATGTTCGGCGCCAGCAGGAACTGAAGGCCACGGGCCGCCTGGTCCCCGAACTCCAGTTCCGGTCGGACCCCGGCGAAATAGGCGTCGACGCCGGCCGCATCGGTCGGAACCCCGGTCGCGCCCAGTCGGCGGGCGATCTCGGCCACCTCGCCGAAGTACCGGTCCACCTCCGGGGCCCGGAGGGGGCGGACGCCGAAGAGCTGGTTGGCCCGCAAGAACTGGGCGTGTTCGGCGACATGCACCCAACGGAGCAGATCCGGATCGGTGGCGGAATAGGGAACACCGTCGGGACGGGTCCCCTTCACCGACAGGTGCACGTTCTTCACCGTCTCGATGAGCTTCTCGGCGGTGGCGGTGGACCCGAAGATGGTTCCCCCCACGAAGGTGCCCGTCCGTTGCAGCCGGCCCAGCGGATCCTCCTCGTAGACGGAGAAATCGGCTACCCCCGCCATCGCCCCGGGATGGAGCGTCTGTAACAACAGGGACGAGACCCCGCCGATGAGCATGGCGGGCATGTCCGAGTGCACCCGCCAGGTGACCGAATCCGGGCCGAACAGGCCAGGATCACCGGGGGAGTCGTCGAAGGACACCAGCGGCGTGCCGAACTTGCTGCGCAGGGTCGACGCCACCATCCCGCGGACCGGGCTCATCGGATCCAGTTTCATGTGTGTTCCTCCCGGAGGATCGGCAACATTAACTACCGTCGGTACTTTATACTGGATCCATGGGAAACACCGCCATGGCCTTCCCCCGGGCCCGCCGGGGCCGGCCGCCCGGGCCCCGACCGGATCCCGAGCAACGTCGGCGCCAGCTGATGGCGGCGGCCCGACACGCCATCGCCCGCCTCGGCCCCGATGCGTCGATGGCGGCGATCGCCGGGGTCGCCGGCTACACCAAGCCGGCCCTGTATGCCGCCTTCGAGGACAAAGCCTCGTTGGCCGACGCCCTGGCCGCCGAGGTATCGGGTGAGCTGTCGCAGCGGATCGGTTCATTGATGACGGACGATCGCCAGCTCCCGATGGCGTTGCGGGGGGCCATCGACGCCTTCTGCCAATTTCGTGGAAGACGAGCCGGCCCTGTTCCGGTTTCTGGTGCAGGGCGCTGCCGGCTTCGGTCGTTCGCTCGGCGAGCGCCGGCTGTTGGTCTCGGTGGGCGAGCAGGTGGGCGCCATCCTGGCTGAGGGACTGGATGCCGCCGGAGCCGATCCCGCCCCGGCCGTCACCCTCGGTTACGCACTGATGGGTTCGGTGTTCATGGCCGCCGACTGGTGGGTGGATTCGAGGACGGTGTCACGGGCCGAGTTGGTCGATCAGCTCACCGTCTTCGCCGGGAGTGGGCTGGCGGCGTTTGCCGGTCCGGCGCCGCGACGGACCCGGGGTGCCGGCGCCCGAGGTGCCGCGCCGAGGTGAGGGTCGCGGTATAGTCAACGTCTGACCGTGAAGCGGGTCCCGTGAGGCCCGAACGGACAGGAGGAACGGTGGCCGAACGCGAACGCAGTCATGCACGACCGCGGGGCGCGGTATTTGTACCCAGGGCCCAAGTGATGTCGGCATCCGACGTCCAGCGAGCCATCACCCGCATGGCCCACGAGATCGCCGAGCGGAACCGGGGGCTCGAGCACCTGGTGCTGATCGGCCTGCAGACCGGCGGGGTCCCGATCGCCCGACGGTTGGCGGCCAGCCTCGAAGCCGTCGAGAACACCACCATCCCGGTCGGCATCCTCGATGTGGCCTTCTACCGCGACGACATCGGGTTGCGCCCGGTGTTGCCGGAAGCGGTGACCGACATCAGCTTCGATCTCACCGGTGCCACCGTGGTGCTGGTCGACGACGTGTTGTTCACCGGTCGCACCATCCGGGCGGCCTTGAACGCGGTCAGTGAGTACGGGCGGGCCCAGGCGGTACAGCTGGCGGTGATGGTCGACCGGGGCCACCGGGAACTGCCGATCCGCCCCGACTACGTCGGAAAGAATCTCCCCACCCGCCGCGACGAGATGGTCGACGTCACCGAAGACGGCGTGGCCCTCGGGGATCTGGTCGGGAAGTGAGCAGCTTCCCCCACCATCTCCTGGCCATCGACGACCTGGGTTCCGATGGCATCGGCGAGGTGCTGCGGGTTGCCGACTCTTTCGTGGAGGTCGGCCACCGGGCCAATCCGAAGGTCCCCGCGCTGCGGGGGCGCACGGTGGCGACGGTGTTCTTCGAAGATTCGACCCGCACCCGGGTCTCCTTCGAAACCGCGGCCAAGCGGCTCTCGGCCGACGTGTTGTCGTTCGCGGCCGGATCCTCCTCGGTGAAGAAGGGCGAGTCGCTCCGCGACACGGTGGAGACCATCGAAGCGATGGGCATCGACGCCATCATCATTCGCCATCCGTCCTCGGGGGCACCGGCCCGGGTGGCCCGCTGGGTCAGCAGTTCGTCGGTCATCAACGCCGGGGACGGCTGGCACGAGCATCCGACCCAGGCCCTCCTCGACCTCTATACCGTCCGCCAGGCGCTGGGTGGGGGCGATGACGGGGTGCACAGGTTCAAGAGCCTGCAGGTGATCATCGTGGGCGACATCCGGCACAGCCGGGTTGCCCGCTCCCAGATCTCCGCTTACGCCGCCCTGGGTGCGGAGGTGACCCTGGTCGCGCCCCCCACCCTGCTGCCCCCCTCGATCGAGGGGTGGCCCATCGTCGCCGTCAGTCACGACATCGACAAGGAGCTTCCGTCGGCCGACGTGGTGTCGCTGCTCCGACTCCAGTCCGAACGCGGAAGCGGCGAGTTCGTGCCCAGCCTGCGCGAGTACACCGCCGGGTTCGGGCTCACCGCCCGGCGGGCGGCGATGTTGAAACCCGAGACCCTGATCCTCCATCCGGGGCCGATGGTGCGGGGGGTGGAGATCGCCTCGGAGGTGGCCGACCTGCCGGCGGCCCACATCACCGGCCAGGTCAGCAACGGCGTGGCCGTCCGGATGGCGGTGCTCTTCCTCATGCTCGGGCAGGGCCAGGTCGAGAGCAGTGCCGATGCCTGAGCCGCGTGGAGGGGCGCCCACCTTGGTCATCAGGGGGGGCACCGTGATTGACGCCACCGGTGAGCGTCGGGTCGACGTGGCGGTGGCCAACGGCGTCGTCCAAGCCACCCGAGAGGGGCTCGGGGTGCCGCCCGGCGCCACGGTGCTCGACGCCGGCGGGTGCACGGTGGCCCCCGGCCTGGTCGACCTCCACGCCCACCTCCGGGAGCCCGGCCAGGAGGAAGCCGAGACCATCGAGACCGGTACCCGGGCCGCGGCGCTGGGTGGCTACACCGCGGTGGTGGCCATGCCCAACACCGACCCACCCCTCGACTCCGCCGACGCCGTCCGGAATGTCCTCGAGTTGGCTCACCGCGCCACCGCCCAGGTGGCGGTGGCCGGGGCCATCACCGTGGGCCGGGAGGGGAACCATCTCGCCCCCATGGCCGAACTCGCCGCCCTCGGCGTCCACCTGTTCACCGACGACGGTGCCGGGGTGCAGTCGGCCGGCCTGATGCGCCGTGCCCTCGAGTACGCCCGCGGTCTCGGCGTCACCCTCGCCCAGCATTGTGAGGACGGGACCCTGGCCTGCGACGGCGCCATGCACGAGGGCGCCTGGTCGAGCCGGCTGGGCCTCCCGGGCATACCGGCGCTGGCCGAGGAGGTCATGGTGGCGAGGGACATTGCGCTGTCTCGGGCCACCGGTGCCCGCATCCACTTTCTCCATCTGTCCACCGCACCGTCCGTCGACCTGGTGAGGCGGGCCAAAGCCGCCGGGTTGCCGGTCACCGCCGAGGCCGCCCCCCATCACTTCTCGCTGACCGATGCCAGCGCGGTCGGGTACGACCCGGTGTTCAAGGTCAACCCCCCGCTCCGGCCCCAATCCGACGTCGACGCGGTGAAGGCAGGACTGGCCGACGGGACCCTCGACGCCATCGCCACCGACCACGCCCCCCACGCTCCCGAGTTCAAGGATCTCCCGTTCGACCTCGCCCCCCCGGGGATGCTCGGCTTGCAGACGGCCCTGGCCTTGGCCATCACCGAGCTCGAACTCCCCCTTTCGCGGATACTCGCGCTGATGAGTTGGCAGCCGGCGGCCATCGCCGGGCTCGGGCCGGAGAGCGGAGGAGGCCAGGGGGGCCCGATCGAGCCGGGGGCGGAGGCCAACCTGTGCGTGATCGACCCCGCCGCCACCTGGACGGTCGACCCCATGGCGCTGGCCAGCCGGAGCCGCAACACGCCGTACGCCGGCCGGACCCTCACCGGCAGGGTCCGGCACACGGTGTTCCGGGGAGAGCCGGTGGTCGTCGACGGCGAGGCGACCCGATGACCGGACGGAACGGGACCGCCCCTCGCTCCGAGGCCCTGCTGGTGCTGGCCGACGGCGAGGTGTTCGAGGGTGACGCGATCGGGGCCGGCCCGGTCGGCGCCGGGGGAGGCGGCGGCATCGCCACCGGGGAGGCGGTGTTCAACACCGTGCTCTCCGGCTATCAGGAGGTACTCACCGATCCCTCCTACGCCGGTCAGGTCATCGCCTTCACCTATCCGCACATCGGCAACTACGGCGTCAACCCGACCGACGACGAGGCGACCCGACCCCACTGTCGCGGGATCATCGTGCGCGATCTGGCCGATCGTCCGAGCAGCTGGAGGTCGCAGGAGACCCTGGAGGCGTTCCTGGTCCGGCACGGGATCCCGGGGATCACCGGCGTGGACACCCGCCGGCTGACCCGCCATCTCCGCCACCACGGGGCCATGCCGTGTGCCTTCGGGACCGCGTCCGAGTCCGCGTTGCTGGCCGCGGCTCAGGCAGCCGAGGCCACCGACGGTCGCGACCTGGTGTCCGACGTGACCACCGAGACGGTCGTGGTCCGGGGCGATGGCCCCTACCGGGTGGTGGCCTACGACTTCGGGATCAAGGAGGCCATGCTCCGCCAACTCGGCGAGCTCGCCACCGTGACGGTGGTGCCGGCGTCGACGCCGGCGGATGAGGTTCTGGCCCTGGAGCCCGACGGGGTGTTCCTTTCCAACGGCCCCGGCGACCCGGCGGCACTCCCGGCGATCACCGCCGAGATCCGCAAGTTGGCCGCCGGCGGTACCGTGCCGGTGTTCGGGATCTGCCTCGGCCACCAGATACTGGCCGCCGCCCTCGGCGCCACCACCTACAAGCTCCCGTTCGGACACCACGGCGGGAACCACCCGGTGAAGCGGCTGGCCACCGGGAAGGTGGAGATCACCTCCCAGAACCACAACTATGCGGTGGCCGAGGGATCGCTGGCATCGGCCGACGTCACCCATGTCAATCTCAACGACGGGGTCATCGAGGGGCTGCGGAGCCGGGACACCCCGGCCTTCAGCGTCCAGTACCACCCCGAAGCCGGGCCGGGACCCCACGACGCCCGCTATCTGTTCGAGGAGTTCCGGCTGCTGATGGATTCCACCGGCGCGCCCTCCCGCACCGGGGGCTCCGCCTGATGCCCCGCCGTTCCGACATCGACTCGATCCTGGTCATCGGTTCCGGACCCATCGTCATCGGTCAGGCCTGTGAGTTCGACTATTCGGGCACCCAGGCCTGTCGGGTCCTGGCCGAGGAGGGTTTCCGGGTGGTGCTGGCCAACTCCAACCCGGCCACCATCATGACCGACCCGGCCATGGCCGACCGGACCTACGTCGAACCCCTTGATCACGATGTGCTGGCCGCCATCATCGAGCGAGAGCGACCCGACGCACTGCTGCCGACGCTGGGCGGCCAGACCGCGCTGAATCTGACCATGAGCCTGTCGGAGCGGGGCGTGCTGGCTGACTACGGGGTGGAGGTGATCGGGGCGAATGCCGAGGCCATCACCACCGTGGAGGACCGGGAGAAATTCAAGGCGGCCATGGAGGAGATCGGTCTGGCCGTTCCGGCTTCGGGCTTTGCCCACTCTCTCGACGAAGCGCTGGCCATCGGGGAATCGATCGGCTACCCGATCATGGTCCGGCCCAGCTTCATCCTGGGTGGCGCCGGCACCGGCATTGCCGTCGATCGCGAGCGCCTGATCCGCCTGGCCGCCGAGGGCATCGACGCCTCCCCGATCGGCGAGGTCCTCATCGAGGAGTCCATCGCCGGACAGAAGGAATTCGAGCTCGAGGTCATGCGGGATCACGCCGACAACTGTGTGGTCATCTGTTCCATCGAGAACGTCGACCCGATGGGCATCCACACCGGGGACTCGATCACCGTCGCCCCGGCGCAGACCCTCACCGATGTCGAGTACCAGACCATGCGCGACGCCGCCTTCGCCTGCATCCGTCGGGTCGGAGTGGAGACGGGGGGATCGAACGTGCAGTTCGCGGTGAACCCCACCGACGGGCGCCAGGTGGTGATCGAGATGAACCCGCGGGTGCTCGCGGTCCTCGGCCCTGGCCTCGAAGGCCACCGGGTTCCCCATCGCCAAGATCGCCGCCAAGCTGGCGGTCGGCTACCGGCTCGATGAGGTGACCAATGACATCACCGGGGTGACGCCGGCATCGTTCGAGCCGACCATCGACTACGTGGTGACCAAGATTCCCCGTTGGGCGTTCGAGAAACTCCCTGGCGCCACCGACGAGCTCGGAACCCGGATGCAGTCGGTCGGCGAGGTGATGGCCATCGGACGGACGTTCCCCGAGTCGCTGCAGAAGGCGATCCGCTCGCTGGAGCAGGGCCGGTCCGGGCTCAACGCCGATCGGTCCGAGGCCGATGTCGACCGGGTTCCGGTCGAGGATCTGCTGGTGGCGGTGGCCACCGCCACCCCAGAGCGAGTGTTCCAGCTCGAGTCGCTGTTGCGCCGGGGGGTGTCGGTCGACCAGCTGGCCTCTGCCACCGGCATCGATCCCTGGTTTCTCTCGGAGATGGCATCGATCACCGACGCCCGGATGACCCTGGATCTGCAGGTCACCCTGGGGGTGACCGTCGATGACCTCGACCGGCGGGGGTGGCGCCGGCTCAAGCGGTTGGGGTTCTCCGACGCTCAGTTGGCCTACCTGTTCGGCAGCGGGGTGAGCGCCGGCGACGTCCGCCGGATCCGGCTCGCCCTCGATGCCGGGGCCACCTTCAAGACCGTCGACACCTGCGGGGCGGAGTTCGAGGCGCACACTCCCTACCACTACGCCACCACCGAGGACGAGGACGAGGTAGCCCCCTCCGCCCGGCCCCGGGTGATCATCCTGGGCTCGGGACCCAATCGGATCGGCCAGGGCATCGAGTTCGACTACTGCTGTGTGCACGCGTCGTTCGCACTTCGGGACGCCGGCTTCGAGACGGTGATGGTCAACTGCAACCCAGAGACCGTGTCCACCGATTACGACACCTCGGATCGCCTCTACTTCGAGCCTCTTACCCCCGAAGACCTGGCCAACGTCCTCGATGCCGAGATGAAGGCGTCCGTAGACGGCGGCCGGGTGGTCGGGGTCATCGTCAGCCTCGGCGGGCAGACCCCGTTGAAACTGGCGGCCAGCATCCCCGAGGAGCTGGTACTCGGGACCTCCCCGGCCTCGATCGATCTCGCCGAGGACCGCGAGCGGTGGAACGCACTCTGCGCCGAGTCGGGGATCCCCCAGCCACCGGGAGGGACGGCCAGCACCGCCGCCGAGGCGGTGGCGGTCGCCGCCGGGGTCGGCTACCCGGTTCTGGTTCGCCCGTCCTACGTCCTCGGCGGGCGGGCGATGGAGATCGTCTACGACGACGAGCGACTGGTGGCGGCGGTAAACGCCATGGCTTCCATGTCGACCCGGGAGGGTGGAGTGACAGCGGAGCGCCGGGTGCTGGTGGACCGCTTCCTGGAAGACGCGGTGGAAGTCGACGTCGATGCGGTGCGGGATGCCACCGGCGACGTCGTGATCTGCGGGGTGATGGAACACGTGGAAGAGGCCGGTGTCCACTCCGGTGACTCGGCCTGCCGCGCTTCCTCCCCAAACCCTGTCGGCCAAGGTGATCGCCGAACTCGAGCGTCATGTCCGGGTCATCGCCGATGCCCTGGAAGTCTGCGGCGTCTGCAATGTGCAGTTCGCGGTGAAGGACGACCTGGTCTACGTGCTGGAAGCCAATCCGAGGGCGAGCCGGACGGTTCCGTTCGTGGCCAAGGCCACCGGGGTCCCGGTCGCGATGGTGGCGGCCCGGGTGATGGTGGGGGCCACGCTGGAGGAGCTCCGGGCCGAGGGTCTGTTGCGCGACCCGGTCGGCGGACACGTGTCGGTGAAGGAGGCGGTGCTTCCGTTCAACCGCTTCCCGGGGGTCGACACCCTGCTTGGACCCGAGATGCGCTCCACCGGCGAGGTGATGGGGATCGCCACCACGTTCGGGCTGGCCTTCGCCAAGAGCCAGATCGCCGCCGGTGCCCGGCTCCCGGTCGACGGGACCGTCTTTCTGTCGCTCGCCGATCGCGACAAGTGGTCAGGGCTGGAGGCAGCTCGCCAGTTCGTCTCTCTGGGATTCGACCTGGCGGCAACCTCGGGGACCGCCGCCCTCCTCGAATCGGAAGGCATCCCGGTAGCCACCGTGGTGGCCAAGGTCGGCGACCGGGGGGCCGCGGGTGTCGACGCCGTCGAGCTCATCGCCGGAGGCAAGGTGCAGCTGGTGGTCAACACCCCCCGGGGCCGCGGCCCGAGGGCCGACGGTCTCCACATCCGGGCCACCGCCCTGGCTCATCAGGTGCCGTGCCTGACCACGGTGGCCGCCTTCAAGGCCGCGGCCGCCGGGATCGCCGACTGGATCAGCCATCCGTTGTCGGTCCGGTCACTCCAGGAGTACCACGCATCATGAGTGCCGGGGTTCGGGCGGAGCGGATGCGGAAAGCGTGGCGGGCCGTCGTCGCCGGCGATGTGGATACCACCTGTCGCATCGGTCGCCTGCAGCTGCCCAATCCGGTGATGACCGCGTCGGGGACGGCCGGACACGGCGACGAGTTGGAGCCGTATTTCCCGCTGTCCTCCCTGGGGGCGGTGGTGGTGAAATCCATCTCTCCGGCGCCGTGGCCGGGCAACGCCGCGCCGCGGGTCCACGAAACGCCATCGGGAATGCTCAACAGCGTCGGTCTCCAGGGCCCGGGGGTCGAGGCATGGGCCCGGGACGACCTGCCGCGCCTGCTGGCCGCCGGTGCCCGGGTGGTGGCCAGTATCTGGGGGCAGCGGGTGGCTGACTACGCGGGAGGCGGCCACCCTCCTGTCGGCGGTCGAGGGCCTCACCGCCATCGAAGTGAACGTGAGCTGCCCGAACGTGGAGGACCGGCGTCGGATGTTCGCCCACTCGGCCAAGGCCACCGCCGAAGTGCTGGCTGCGGTGCATCAGGCGAATCCCCTGCCGCTCTGGGCCAAGCTCAGCCCCAACGTCGCCGACCTGGCGGAGATCGCCGAGCGCGGCCATCGGGGCGGGAGCCGACGCGGTGACGCTCATCAACACGGTGCTGGCCATGACCATCGACGTCGAGGAGCGACGACCCCTCCTCGGGGCCGGCGGCGGCGGTTTGTCCGGAGCTGCGATTCACCCGGTGGCGGTGAGAGCTGTCTACGACGTGCGGTGTGCGCTCCCGGATGCCGCCATCATCGGGGTGGGCGGCGTGACGACGGGCGCCGACGCCATCGAGCTGGTGATGGCCGGGGCCAACGGGATCCAGGTGGGAACCGCCACCTTCCGTGATCCCCGTGCCCCGCGGCGGATACTGGAGGAGATGGAGTCGTGGTGCGCCCGGCGGGGGATCCGGGCAATGAGCGAGCTGATCGGAGCGGCCCATGGTTGACGGGCGGGTCCGTGAGGGCTTCGGCGCCCGGATGGCGGCGGCGATCGACGAGACCGGGCCGTTGTGCGTGGGGATCGATCCGTCCGAGTCGCTGCTGAGGGCCTGGGGCCTCAGCGACGATGCCGTCGGCCTCCGGGAATTCGGGGCCAGATGCGTCGACGCCTTTGCCGGCGTGGTGCCGGTGGTGAAGCCGCAAGTGGCGTTCTTCGAACGGTTCGGAGCCGCCGGGATCGCCGCCCTCGAAACTCTGATCCGGGATGCCCAGGAAGCCGGGCTCCTGGTCATTGCCGATGCCAAGCGGGGGGACATCGGAAGCACCATGGAGGCATATGCCTCGACCTGGCTCGATCCCCGGAACCCCCTCTGCGCCGACGCGGTGACGGCCACGCCCTATCTGGGCCTCGGCTCGCTGCAGCCGATGTTCGACCTGGCCGCCGAGCACGGGCGAGGGGTGATCGTGGTGGTGCGTACCTCCAATCCGGAGGGCCGAGCCCTTCAGGAAGCCCGTACCGAGTCCGGCCAGGGTCCCGCGGTGGAAGACATGCTGCTGGGGCGGATTGCCGAGCTGAATGCCGGAGGACTTCCGGTTCTGGGAACGGTAGGGGTGGTGGTCGGCGCCACCTTGGTCCCGTCGAAGTTCCCGCTGGCTTCCTTGGGGGGGCCGATTCTGGCCCCGGGAGTCGGCGCCCAGGGTGCCACCGCCGCCGACGTGGGCGAGCTGTTCCGGGGCTGCAAGCCCGGATCGGTGGTGGCCAGTTCGTCTCGGTCGCTGCTCGCCGCCGGCCCCGACCCGTCTTCACTCCGAGCGGCCGCCCTCGCGTCCCGGGAGGAGATGGCGGAGGCCCTCAGGTAGGCCGTCAACCGGGAGCGTCCTGGCTGGATCTCATTTGACCTGGTGATGGGGGCATAGGCTGCCGCGGCACATCACCTGCCCGACGCGAGGAGCACCATGCAGATCGTCATCCTTGGTAGCGGTAGTCCGCTTCCCGATCCTCAGCGGGCGGGTCCATCGACATTGGTGCGGACCAGCGCCGGCGACCTTCTCTTCGACTGCGGTCGCGGGGTCCTCATGCGGGCGGCGGCTGCCGGTTCGGCGGCCGGAGCATTCCGGGCCCTGTTCCTGACCCACCTCCACAGCGACCACATCACCGATCTGAATGACATCTACACCATGAGGTGGGCGATGTCCTTCCAACCCAACCCGTTACCCGTCTACGGTCCGGGTGGAACCGCGACACTCCTCCGGGCCACCGAGGCGATGCTCGAACCTGACATCGGCTACCGCCTGGCCCACCACGATGATCTTCAATGGCGACCCTCGGCAGAAGTGACCGAGGTTGAGCGGGGCCTGATCCTCGAGGAGGGCATGGTGCGCGTCACCGCGGCCCCGACCGATCATGCCCCGGTTCGGCCGACGGTCGGGTACCGGATCGACGACGGAGACCGGTCGGTGGTTATTGCCGGCGACACCGTGCCGTGCGCGGGGCTTGACGGCCTGTGTCGGGATGCCGACGTGCTGGTGCACACCGTGGTGCGGCGAGACTTGATCGAGCAATTCGGGCTTCCGCGGCTCAACGATGTGCTCGATTACCATTCCGCGGTTCCCGATGCTGCAGAGACGGCGGCTCGGAATGGGGTCGGCACCCTCTTGCTCACTCATCTGGTGCCTTCACCGGCGCCCGGCACCGAGCAGGAATGGCTCGACCAGGCCGAGTCCAAGTTCGACGGGAAGGTCGTTCTGGCGACCGACCTCCTGGCCCTGGACGTTACCGGTTGAGGTCCGGACTCCGATGCCCCGGACGACGCCGATGCCCCGAGACGCAGGTCACCAGGCTCAGGTAGAGACCAGGACTGTTTCGGGTTCGGGTTCCGCTTCCGGCGTCGGGGATCCGGCGAGCTCGATCAGGTTCCCGCCCCTGAGCACCAACCCGGCGACCACGGCCCCGGCCACGAAGATGAGCGACGACCACAGGAACGCGGTGGTGTAACTGTGCAGGGCGGCCGCCTGGAGGGTGGCCCGGCTGGCGATCTTCCCGACCAGATAGGCCGAGACGGCCCCGGCAGCCACGGTGTTGAGCAGCGCGGTGCCGATGGACCCCCCGACCTGCTGGCTGGTGTTGAGGGTGGCCGATCCGACGCCGGCGTCGTGGGGCTGCAGACCCAAGGTCCCGGTGCTGAAGGACGGAGCCAGGCTCATCCCGAAGCCAAGGCCGAGGAGGATCAGATAGGGCAGTACGTGACTGGCATACGAACTGTGCAGGCCGACCCGATGGAGCATGTACATCGCCGCCGCACCCATCAGCATGCCGATCGGGACGATGACCTTGGGCCCGATCTTGGGCAGCAGCACCCGGTTGGAGATCTGGGCCATGGTGGCCAGGGCGACGACCATCGGCAGGAAGGCGATTCCGGTCTTTACCGGGCTGAACCCCAAGATTCCCTGCATGTAGTAGGTGAGGAAGAGGAACACGCCGAAGACCCCGATACTGGCGAAGAGCATGGCCAAGATCGAGCCACCCCGGGTCCGATTGCGTACCACCCGGGGCGGGAGGAGGGGATAGGCGGCCCGTGTCTCGACGAAGGCGAAAACAGCCAGCAGTGCCGCACCCAGGACCAGGAACCCGATGGTGTAGGGATTGCTCCAGGCGGTGGTCTCGGCATGCGACAGGCCGTAGACCAGACTGAACAGCCCCCCGGTGACCAGGAACAAGCCTCGCATGTCCACCGGGTCACGGTCGGCGGCCTTGTCGTTCTTGAGCCATAGCAGAGAGCCGGTGCCGGCAACCGCAGCGAAGACAAGGTTCACGAACAGGGTCCACCGCCAGGATTCGTAAGAAGTGAGGATGCCGCCCAGCAGGAGCCCGAGGGCTCCGCCCGCACCGGCAATGCCGCCGTAGATACCGAACGCCTTCCCACGCTCCGCCGGATCGGTGAACGTGGTGGTCAAAAGGGCGAGGACCGAAGGGGCAAGCAGTGCCCCGAAGGCACCCTGGACGGAGCGGGCGATGACCAGCATGACGAAGTTGACCGATGCACCACCGAGCGCCGAGGCGAAGGCGAAGCCGACCAACCCGATCATCAGGGTCCGTTTCCGACCGATGATGTCGCCGATACGGCCCCCGAGGAGCAGCAGGCTGCCGAAGGCCAGTGAGTATCCGGTCACCACCCACTGCCGATCGGCGTTGGAGAAATTAAGGGAGTGCTGGGCCGTCGGGAGGGCGATATTGACGATGGTGTTGTCGAGGATGACCATCAACTGGGCGATCCCCAGCACCGCCAGGATCCACCATCTTCGGGCGTGATTGGCCTCGCCTTCCGAGACGCCGCCGGGAACCTCGGGAAAGGTCGCTGTGCTCATCAGTGCCTCCGTCGAACTCGGGCGAAGCAGCCACTATTGCCACTCACCAGGTTTGTGGTTGCAACGTACGGAACCGGTCGAACTATTCCATTCGTCTCCATCTGGGATGGGGCCCAGCCACCTCAAACCGATGCTCTCAGTGGCGGCGGCCGTACACCAGCTTCATCAGCTTGGACAGCACATCAGTCGCCTTCGCCGGCCGGTTGAAGCTGGTCAGGTTCATGGGCAGGGCGAAACGTTGGGCGGTGATCGACTTGGCCCGCGAGAACTCGCGCAGACCGTCGGGGCCGTGGATCCGCCCGAACCCCGACTCGCCGACCCCACCGAACGGGAGCCCGGGGACGAAGGCGAAGGTCAGCACCGAGTTCACCGACACCATTCCCGATCGCATCCGCCGGGCCAGATCGATTCCCCGTTGCCGGGTGCGGGTGAAGACGGCGCCGCCCAGTCCGTAGGTGGACGCGTTGACGAGGGTGAGTGCCTCTTCGGCGTCGCGCACCTTGGCCACGGTCAGGGTAGGCCCGAACGTCTCCTCGGCGACCGCCGCCGAGTCCTCCGGTACCCCGACCAGGATGGTCGGATCCACCCCGTTCGCCTTCACGGTGTCGACACCTCCGACCACCGCCCGACCGCCGGCCTTGATGGCATCTCCGACATGGCGCCGGATCACCTCCATCTGCGAGGGCATGGTCGGGGGACCCCAGTCGGCTTGGTCTCCCGACCCGGGATGGAGCTTGCCCGCCTTCTCGGTGAGGAGGGAAACGAATTGGTCGTACACCGCCTCGGTGGCATACACCCGTTCGGTGCCGATGCAGGTCTGTCCCCCGTTGCTCATCCCGCTCCAGAGCGCGGCGTCGGCCGCCGCGTCGAGATCGGCGCCATCGTCGACGATCAGCGCGTCCTTACCCCCGCATTCCATCAGCACCGGCACCAGGTTCTCGGCGCAGGCTGCCATCACCTTTCGGCCGGTGCGCGACGAACCGGTGAAGGCGATCTTGTCGACGCCCGAGCGGCACAGCGCGGCCCCGGTGTCACCCAACCCGGTCACCAGGGTGAAGACATCCCTACCCCGGGGGACGGCAGTGGCCCAGGCGTCGACCAACCACCTGCCGATAGCCGGGGTGTACTCGCTGGGTTTGAACACCACTGCGTTCCCGGCCGCCAGTGCGTAGGCGATCGACCCGGCCGGGGTGAACACCGGATAGTTCCAGGGTCCGATCACCCCGATGACCCCGAGAGGCTGGTACTCGACGCTGGCCGAGTTGTTGAGGGCCAGTAGGCCGGGGAAGACAGGACGGGGGGCGAGGATACGGCGGGCGTGGCCGGCCGCCCACGAAAGGTGATCGATGACCAGGGTGACCTCGAGAACGGCATCGGCGTGCGGTTTCCCGTTCTCCCGGTGGATGAGTTCGGCCAGTTCGTCCATGCGCCGGGCCAGCTCTCCTTTGTAGGCGGCCAGGTGCTGGGCCCGGCCGTCGAAACCGATGGACTGCCACCAGTCCGACGCCGCCCGGGCCCGTTCCACCGCGAACCGCACCGCCACCTCGCGGTCGATGGGGAAGGTGTCGACGACGTCGCCGGTGGCGGGATTGAGCGATTCGAAGGTGGTGGCGTCCTCGCCGACCACCGTGCGGGTTTCTTCGATGCTGGCCATGGCCCGACTGTAGTGACCTGCGCCCGGAAACGTCATGCGGCCAACCGACGCCGGAGCTCGGGATCAGGTTCCGGACTCGGCCGGGAACCATCCCGAGACCCGGTTGGTCAGCACTCGCTCGTGCTCGATGAGGCTTTCCAGGGCCATCGACCGGGTGACCAACTCGAACTCGAGGCGGTCTCCGCTCCGGAGCTGGCCGAGCCGGGCGAGGTCGGCGGCGATCACACAGGCAATGTTCGGGTAGCCACCCACCGTGGCATGGTCGGCCATCAGGACGATCGGTTGACCATCGGGAGGGACCTGCACCGCGCCGGTGACGGTACCGGTCGACTCGATCCGGCCCGGGGACGACAGGAGGGCGTCTGGAGCCGACAGCCGGAGTCCGACCCGGTTGGAGGCATCCGTCACCCTCCAGCCGGTGGAACAGAGCGTTTCGAGTTCGGCGGGTCCGAACCCATGGGGGCCCTCGATGACCCGGATCACGGTCGGATCGGCGCCCGACCCGTCCGATCCCGCCGGGGTGAGGAACCCGCGGGGATGGTCAGGGGGGCCGAGATCGAGTTGGTCGCCGACCACCAGAGGACCGAGACCGAGCCCGCTCAGCACATCGGACGACCGAGAGCCGACGACCCGCGGTATCTCGATCCCTCCGGCAACGGCGATATAGGCACGCAGTCCCCGGCGCAGTTGGGCCATGGCCAGGGTCTGTCCGTTCCGGACCGGCACCACCGTGTCGGTCGCCACGACAAGACCGTCGATGGCGAGATCGACGGCATCGCGGGTGGCTGCCACCACCCCGATGTGGGCGTCTCCGCGGAACCGGAGGGTGGGGCCCCGAGCGGTGACCTCGATCACCGCGGCGTCGTCGGGGTTGCCGACCAACCGGTTGGCCAACCGCATCGAGTCGGGATCGGCCGGGCCGGCGTCGGGGACTCCGATCGACGCCACCGACCTACGGCCCCCGTCTTCGACCAGACTCAGGAGGCCGGGTTCGAGGACTTCGACGAAACGCCGGCCCTGGGCCCGACGAGGCGGACGTCCCGCGGGAGACGGGTGGCGGTCGGCGCCGATCTGGTCGGCCCCGTCTTCGGGGTCGGCGTGACGAAACCGCACGACGTCGCCGGCCCGCAACCGGGCGTAGGGGGCGACATCCGGGTTGAACAGTGGCAGCGAAGTCCATCCGACCAGCCTCCAGCCCCCCGGCGTCGGCTGCGGGTAGATGGCGGCGAATCCACCGGCCAGCGCCACCGAGCCCTGTGGCACCGAGGTGCGCGGCGTTGCCCGCCGCCGGATGCCTTCCAGCTCCGGCGGCAATCCGATGAGATAGGGGAACCCGGGAGAGAAGCCGAGAAACGCCACGCGTAGATCACATCCGGTCAACCGGTCGATGACCGCATCGGCGGTGATGCCGGCGGCGGCCGCGACGTCGACGAGATCGGGGCCGTCGAAGGTGGTCGGTACATCGAACCGTCGACTCGGTAGCGGTGGGCTCGGCGGATCGGACCCCGCCCGGTGGGACACGTCGAGACCGCCCAGCCAGGGTTGGTATCGTTCGGGGTCGTTGGTCAGCGGGTCAACGTGCACCACCACCGAGCGGAACCCGACGACGATGTCGCCGACGGTCACCGGGGCGGTGTCGACGGTCGTCTCCTGTTGCAGGGTGCGAGCCAGCTGTTGCGCTTCGTCGACACTGTCGACGTCCACCAGCCACGCCGAGTCTCCGAACGGAGTGACCTGTCGGATCACGACCGGGGGGCGAAACTGCGGACGGCCACACCGGCGGCCTCGAGGGCCCGACGGGTCTCCCGGGCCGACACCGAGGCCGACGGGGTGTCCCCGTGAACGCACAGGGTCTCGCAGGCCACCGGCAACCACGAGCCGTCGGCCGCCTCGATCCCCCCGCGGGTCACCAGGGAGATCGCCCGTTTGGCCACCACCTGGGGGTCGCTGACCACCGCGTCCGGATCATCCCGGGGGACCAACCGGCCGTCGCCGAGATAACCCCGGTCGGCGAACGCCTCGGCGATCACCTCCAGCCCCGCCTCGCCGGCCAACTCGGCCACCACCGTTCCGGCCTGAGCCACCAGCAACGAGACCCCGCACTCTTTCACCGCCTCCACCACCACCGCGGCGACCGCCGAGTCCACCCCCATCCGGTGGTAGAGGGCGCCGTGGGGTTTGATATAGGGCACCGACCCGCCGGCGTCGCCGGCGAGGCCGACAAGGATCCCGTACTGCTCGACGATGTCGGCCCGCAGCTGGGGGGCGGGCACCTCCCGGGGGCGCCGGCCGAACCCCTGGCGATCGCGGTAGGAGACGTCCGCGCCGACGGTCACGCCACGCTCCAGGGCGGCGACCAGACTCGCCTGGATCGCGGTCAGATTTCCGGCGTGAAACCCACAGGAAAGGTTGGCACTCGTTACACATTCGAGGATCGCCAGGTCGGATGGAAGAAGGGTTTCGGCTTCCCCCAGATCGGCGTTCAGATCCACTGCGGCCACCCCTCCAGTATTCATGGTGACCAGCGGTCGTGGAGGCGCTATCGTCGCGGTCATGCCGCAACCGCCTGCACTTACGCCCGAACAGCGCCAAGCCGCCTTGGCCAAAGCCGCCAGGGTCCGCCGTGAGCGGGCCGAGGTCAAGGACAGACTCAAAATGGGGTCGCTGACCCTGAGCCAACTCCTTACCGATGCCGACGGCAACGAGACGATCGGGAAGATGAAAGTGATCTCGGTGCTCGAGTCGCTTCCCGGCCTCGGCAAGGTCAAGGCTCGCCGACTGATGGACACGGTGGGGATCAGCGAGAGCCGCCGCCTTCAGGGACTCGGGAGCAACCAGCGCCAGTCGCTGCTCCGCGAGACCGCTCGCTGAGCAACGCATCGCCAGGCCCGGCCGGTGGCCGGGCCGACCCACTGATCTTCGTACTCTTCGGCCCGGGGGGAGCCGGAAAGGGGACCATCGCCGCCAAGCTGGTGGAGATCGACCCGAGGCTTTGGCTCAGCCGGTCATGGACCACCCGCGCCCAGCGGCCGGGGGAGCCGGCCGACGCCTACTGCTTTGTCGATCGGGCGACCTTCGAGGAGCATGCCCGGGCCGGGGACTTCTTCGAGTGGGCCGAGTTCCTCGGCAATCTCTACGGGACCCCGGTGCCCCGGCCACCGGAGGGCTTCGACGTGCTGCTGGAGATCGATCTCCAGGGCGCACTCCAGGTCCGGTCCAAGCGGCCCGACGCCACCCTCATCCTGCTGTTACCGCCGAATTCCGACATCCAGGCGGAAAGGCTGCGGAGCCGGGGGGACAGCGAGGATCATGTGGCCAAGCGGCTGGAGGCGGGGTTCGAGGAGGAGAGGATCGGGCGTCAGATCGCCGATGCGGTGGTCGTCAACGACGGCCTGATGCCGGCCGCGGCCGAAGTGGCCGGTATAGTGGACGATTGCCGTTCCACCGCCCGTTCGGGCAGGGGCGCGGCTGGCGGAACTGTCGGGGGCGAAGATCAGGCTCCCGGCGCCCTACCCGACGACGCTTCTGAAGGATCGTGATGGCTCAGCCCCGCAGCACATTGATGGACCCACCGGTCGAAGATCTCCTCGACAAGGTGGACTCCAAGTTCACGTTGGTGGCGCTGGCTTCCCGCCGGGCCCGCCAGGTGAACAGTTACTACAACTCCCTGGGCGAAGGATTGGGAGTCGTGGTCCCGCCGCAGGTTGCCTCGCTGTCGGGCAAGCCCCTGTCGATCGCTTTCGAAGAGGTGGCCGCCGGTAAGGCCACCTACAGTCGCCCCGATCCGGAGGAAGAGGCGGCCTTGGCCGCCGAAGCCGCGCTGGCCGCCGAAGCCGCGCTGGTCGCGGACACCGGATTGGCCGCCGTCGACGGCACCACCGAGGACCCGGCGGCGACCGAGTCCACCGACTAGAGCGGTTGGCCCGACCGATGGTGACGGGCGGAACCAAACCCTTCGTGGTCCTCGGCGTGTCGGCCGGGATCGCGGCGTACAAGGCGGTCGAGGTCTGCCGGCGTTTGGTTGATGCCGGAGTGCATGTGGCGCCGGTGATGACCGAACGGGCAACCCGCTTCGTGGGCGCCGCCACCTTCAACGCCCTCGGCTCCGAGCCGGTGCAGACCAGCCTGTGGGACGAGGCCTCACCCATTCCCCACACCCGCCTCGGCCAGTTGGCCGACGTGGTGGTGGTGGCACCGGCCACTGTCGACCTGTTGGGCCGGTATGCCGGCGGACTGGCCGACGACCTGTTGACCACCACCCTGTTGGCCACCGCCGCGCCGGTGGTGGTGTGCCCGGCCATGCACACCGAGATGTGGGAGCACCCGGCCGTGCAGGAGAACCTGGCCACCCTGCGGTCTCGAGGGGTGATCGTGGTCCCCCCCGAAGACGGGCGGCTGGCCGGCGGCGACCTCGGTTCGGGCCGGTTGGCCGACCCCGAGGTGATCGTGGAGACCGTCCTCGGCCTGCTCGGCTCCCGAGCCCGGCGGGACCTGGTCGGTATCCGGGTGGTGGTGTCGGCGGGTGGCACCCGCGAGCCGATCGATCCGGTCCGGGTGCTGACCAACCGGTCGTCGGGGAAGCAGGGCCACGCGGTGGCCGAAGCCGCCGCCCACCGGGGGCGCGCGGGTCGATCTGGTCACCACCACCGAACGCCCGGTGCCCACCGGGGTGTCGGTGCACCGGGTCGAGACCGCCGCGGAGATGGAGGCGGCGGTGCTGTCGCTGGCGGTCGACGCCGACGTGGTGGTGATGGCGGCGGCGGTGGCCGATTTCCGGCCCGAAAGCGCGGCGCTGTCCAAACTGCACAAATCGGATGGGGTCCCCGATCTGATCCTCGAGCCGACACCCGACATCCTGGCCGAGCTCGGTCGGCGCCGGACCGGCACCCAGGTCCTGGTCGGCTTCGCGGCGGAGACCGATCAGGTCAGCGAGCGGGCGACGGCGAAGTTGGTGGGCAAGGGGGTCGACCTGATGGTGGCCAACGACGTGTCGGCGCCCGGGGTGGGATTCGACCACGACACCAACGCGGTGACGGTGCTCGGAGCCGACGGGCACACCACCGAGGTTCCGGTGACCAGCAAGCTGGCGGTGGCCGATGCGGTGCTGGACAGGGTGGCCGCCCTCCTGGCCGCCCGTTGAGCGCCAGCCCGACGACGGCTGGACTTCGCCGCCGAGTCCGATATCACCTATTCTCGTCCGAACCCCAGAGGCTCTACTCCTGGCATTCCCCATCCGCCGAGCAGAACGGAACCACCAGTGAACACCCGACATACCTTCACCTCTGAGTCCGTCACCGAGGGCCATCCCGACAAGATGGCCGATCAAATCTCGGATTCCGTGCTCGATGCCCTGTTGGCTGATGATCCGAACAGCCGGGTGGCGTGCGAGACCCTGTTGACCACCGGCCTGGTGCTGGTGGCGGGCGAGATCACCACCACCACCTACGTGGACATTCCCACCTTGGTGCGCCAGGTGGTGCTCGACATCGGGTACAACGACGATGCCTACGGCATCAACGGGAAGACCTGCGGGGTCATGGTGGCCCTCGACGAGCAGTCGCCCGACATCGGCCAGGGTGTCGACAACGCCTTCGAGGTCCGGGCCGGGACCGGGGGCGAGGACCAGCTCAACGCCCAGGGGGCCGGCGACCAGGGGATGATGTTCGGGTACGCCTGCGACGAGACCCCCGATCTGATGCCCCTGCCCATCTGGTTGGCCCATCGGATGGCCCAGCGGCTGGCCCAGGTGCGGAGGGTGGGCGTGCTGCCCTACCTGCGCCCCGACGGCAAGACCCAGGTGAGCGTCACCTATGACAATGGTCGTCCGGTGGCCCTGGAGACGGTGCTGATCTCGACCCAGCACGATCCCGGTGTCGACCTCGACACCCTGCTGCTGCCCGACCTCCGCGACAACGTGATCAACCCGTTGCTGCCCACCGAGTTGGACACCGACAACGTGCGGATCCTGGCCAACCCGACCGGGGTGTTCGAGCTCGGCGGACCTCACGCCGACACCGGGCTGACCGGTCGCAAGATCATCGTCGACACCTACGGGGGCATGGCCCGCCACGGCGGCGGGGCCTTCTCGGGCAAGGACCCGTCCAAGGTGGACCGGTCGGCGGCCTATGCCGCCCGCTGGGTGGCCAAGCACGTGGTCGCGGCCGGCGCCGCCAGCCGGTGCGAGGTGCAGGTGGCCTACGCCATCGGCGTGGCTCGGCCGGTGTCCCTGCTGGTCGAGACGTTCGGCACCGAAAAGGTCGATCCGATCCAGATCGGCAAGGCGGTCGACGAGATCTTCGACCTCCGTCCGGCCGCCATCGTCCGTGACCTCGACTTGAAGCGGCCGATCTACCGGAAGACCGCCGCCTACGGCCACTTCGGCCGCAGTGAGAAGGACTTCACCTGGGAAGAGACCCTGCGGGTCGACGACCTGAAGCAGGCCCTCGGCCTCTGAGCCCCGAGGCGACCTCCGGGGGGGTTGGGGCAGTGACCGCCCCCGGGGATCCGCTCGCCCGGGTGGTCCGGGTCGCCCCTGACGTTCCCGCCATCCACCGGCGGTTCGACTACATGGTGCCTGAGTCCCTGTCGCCGACCATCCGGGTGGGCAGCCGGGTCCGTATCGACCTCAACGGGCGCCGGGTGGGTGCCTGGGTGGTCGAGGACGACGTGGTGCCACCGGCCGGGGTCGACCCCAAGCCGATCTCCCTCTCCAGCGGGGAAGGGCCACCGGACCGGGTGGTGGCGCTGGCGGAGTGGGCGTCCTGGCGGTGGGCCGGCCCGCTGTCGTCGTTCCTCGGTACCGCCTCGCCGCCACGGGTGGTGAGGAGAAGCAGCCCCACCCGGTCCGTCCCGGCCGACCCGGGTTCCGGATCCCCGGGTCCGAGCCCGGTGCCTTCCCCCGGCGGGGCGTCGGTGGGGATCGTCACCGAGGCGCTGGACAACTCCGACCGGCCGGCGGTGGTGCGGCTGGCCCCCGCCCTCGACGCGTCGTTGATCGCCCTCGAGCTCGTCCATCGGCTGGGACCGGCCGGGGTGTTGCTGTTGGCGCCGTCCCACACCCGGGCGACGCTCCTGGCTGACCGGCTCCGCCGGGCCGGGGCGCCGGTGGCCCTGCTCCCCGACGAATGGGAGGCGGCGTCGTCGGGCGAGAGGGTGGCGATCGGCACCCGGTCGGCGGCCTGGGCCCCGCTGTCGCGGGTGAAGGCGGTGGTGGTGCTCGACGCCCACGACGAGGCCTACCGGGAGGAGCGCTCGCCCACCTGGTCGGCGGTGGACGTGGTGGTCGAACGCGGGCGCCGGGACCAGGCGCCGGTAGTGCTGGTGACGCCCTGCCCCCCGGTGGTCCTCCTCGAGCCGGGCCGCCTGGTCACCACCGATCGCGCCGTCGAACGTCGCGGCTGGCCGGTGGTCGAAGTCATCGATCGGACCGGCGACGACCCCCGCACCGGGCTGTTCTCCGAGCGCCTGGTCCAGCTGCTGCGGTCGGTGCTGGACACCCCGTCGGGCCGGGTGGTGGCCGTCCTCAACCGGAAGGGGCGGGCCCGGCTGTTGGCCTGCGCCCAGTGCGGCGCCCTCGCCCGCTGCACCCGCTGCGGTGGCCCGGTCGCCCAGAAGGAGCCCGGTGGCGAGCTCCGGTGCCGGGTCTGCGACCTCGCCCGACCGCCGGTGTGCGCAGAGTGCGACTCCACCCGGCTGAAGGTGCTGCGGGTCGGGGTGACCCGGGCGACCGAAGAGCTCTCGGCGCTGGCCGGGTTCGAGGCGACCGAGCTGACCGGGGAATCGGAGGAGCCGGTCGACGCCGGGTCCCGGCTGGTGGTGGGGACCGAAGCCGCCCTCCATCGGGTGGCCCGGGCCGACGCGGTGCTGTTCCTCGACTTCGACCAGCACCTGTTGGCCCCCCGCTTCGGGGCCGGCGAGGAGTCGCTCGCCCTCCTGGCCCGGGCGTCCCGTCTGGTCGGGGGGCGCCAGTCCGGGGGTCGGGTCCTGGCCCAGACCCGGATCCCCGACCACGAGGCGCTTCGAGCCGCTGTCCACGCCGACCCGGCGCGGCTGGCCGGGCCCGAGCGGAAGCTCCGGGAAGAGCTCGCCCTGCCGCCGTTCGGCGTCCTGGCGGTGCTTCGGGGACCGGGGTCGGACGACTACGCCGCCGCGCTCCGGACCCACGCCGGGCTCACGGTGTCGGCCTCCGACCCCGACCGGTGGCTGGTGCGGGCTGCCGACCACCAGATGCTGTGCGACGCCCTGGCCGCCACCCCCCGCCCCCCGGGTCGACTGCGGGTGGAGGTGGACCCGACCGACGTCTGAGCGGCCCGGTTGGCGGGATCAAGTGCCCGTCGCCCGGTGCCGGCACCGTTACCGAACCCGTAGAATGGCGGGCATGTCCTCCTATTCGGTCCGCAAGTACGGCGACCCGGTGCTCAAGCAGGTGGCCCGCCCGGTCGACCAGATCGACGGAACCCTGGCCCACCTGGTGGATGACATGGTCGAAACCATGTACGACGCCGTCGGCGCCGGCCTGGCCGCGCCCCAGGTCGGCGTGCAGAAGCGGGTGTTCGTCTACGACGTGGGCGACGGGCCGGTGGCGGTGATCAACCCGACCATCGTGGAGACGTCGGGTGAGTGGTACTACGAGGAAGGCTGCCTCTCCATCCCCGACCTCCGGCTGGGCATCGTCCGGCCGATGAACGTCCACCTCCGTGGCTACAACCTCGAGGGCGAAGAGGTGTCGATCGAGGCCGACGAGTTCCTCGGCCGGGTCTTCCAGCACGAGGTCGACCACCTCGACGGAAAATTGATGGTGGAGCGGCTCGAGGACGACATGCGCAGGCAGGCGTTGAAGGTGCTGCGGGACCGGTCGCTGGGCCTCGACACCACCGCGCTGGAGGCCACGCTGGTCTCGGCGTCGTCGGGCGACGAACGGGAGATCTGACTTCCCCACCCGGCAGAGCACGACCACCGGTAGCGTCCCTGCGATGGCGCGCATGGTGTACCTGGGAACCCCGGAGGCGGCGGTCGAACCGCTGCGGACGCTGGTGGCCGCCGGGCACGACATCGCGCTGGTGGTCAGCCGGCCCGACAAGCGCCGCGGGCGGGGCAGCACCCTGGTCCCGAGCCCGGTGAAGGCGGCGGCCACCGAGCTCGGCCTCCCCGTCACCGACCAGCTGGAGGACGCCCTCGGGTGCGGGGCCGAGCTGGGGGTGGTGGTGGCCTACGGCCGGATCATCCCGGCCGATGCTCTCGAGCGGCTGCCGATGGTGAACCTGCACTTCTCGCAGCTGCCGCGCTGGCGGGGGGCGGCCCCGGTGGAACGGGCCATCCTGGCCGGCGACGCCACCACCGGGGTGTGCCTGATGGCGCTGGAGGCGGGACTCGACACCGGGCCCATCTATGCCGAGGAGGACACCCCGATCGACGAGGCCGAGTCGGTCGAGGAGCTGCGCCGGCGGCTGGTGGCCATCGGCTCCGGGCTGCTGGCGGCACACCTGGCCGACGGCGTGTCCGGGCTGCCCACCCCTCACCCCCAGGTCGGCGAGCCGACCTACGCGGAGAAGATCCGGCCCGACGAGCTCCAGCTCCACTGGGAGGAGGACGCCGCCCAGCTGCGGCGGGTGGTCCATCTCGGCCGGGCCTGGACCAGCTTCCGGGGAAGGCGGCTGCGGGTGCTGCGGGCCGAGCCGGTGCCGGCCGATGACGGTGAGTCGGCCGCGGCCGCCGAGGGCGCCAGCCCGGGTGCCCTGGACGGGGAGGTGGTCATCGCCGGGGAGGGATCCCGCCTCCGGCTCGTCACGGTGCAGCCGGAGGGAAGACAACCGATGCCGGCGGCGGATTGGCGGCGAGGGGTGCGCCCCCAACCCGGGGAGCGGCTCGGGGGTTGAGCCGGGCGCTCGTCGGTGCGGGCTCCCGGGGTCCGGGAGATCTTGGTTGGTAGGCTCGATCCCGATGCCGCCCCGCTCCGCCCCGCTTCCGTCGCCGCCCACGATGCGAGTGGCGCCGTCGATCCTGTCGGCTGACTTCGGGCGGCTGTCCGAGGCGATCGGCCAGGTGGAGCCCACCACCGACTGGTTGCACGTCGACGTGATGGACGGCCACTTCGTGCCCAACCTGACCATCGGCCCCCCGGTGGTGGCGTCGCTGCGCAAGCACTCGGACCTGTTCTTCGACTGCCACCTGATGATCACCGACCCGGCCCGTTATCTCGAGCCGTTCCGGGACGCCGGGGCCGACGGCTGCACCGTCCACGTCGAAGTCGGCGAGACCGAAGCCCTGGTCGGCCAGATGCGCGACCTGGGGCTCCGGGTCGGGCTGGCCGCCAATCCCGACACCCCGTTCGAAGCGGTCGAGCCTTATCTCGGGCTGGTCGACCTGGTGCTGTGCATGACGGTGTTTCCCGGTTTCGGGGGCCAGTCGTTCATGGCCGAGGTGGTTCCCAAGGTCGCCCAGGTCCGCCGGGCGGCCGACGCCGCCGGGTACCGGCTCGACGTCGAGGTCGACGGCGGCATCGACGAGCACACCGTGGTCCCGGTCACCCAGGCCGGGGCCAACGTGTTCGTGGCCGGATCGGCGGTGTTCGGGCGGGAGGACCCGGCGGGGGCGATGGCCGACATCTTGGCGGCAGCCGTGGGGGCGGGAACCGCGGCGGAAAGCCGGACGTCCTGACCCCCGACGCCGGCGGTAGCGACCCCACCGACCCGGCCGACCACACCGACCAGCAGGACCACACCGACCAGCAGTGGATGCTCGAGGCGATGGCCGCGGCCGAGCGGGTCCGGGGGCGTACCTCCCCCAACCCGTGGGTCGGGGCAGTGGTGGTGCCGGCCGCCGGGAGTGCGGGAGCCGGTGGGGTCTTCGTCGGGGCCACCGCCCCGGTCGGGGGACCGCACGCCGAGGTCACCGCCCTCGCCGACGCCGGGCGGCGGGCCGAGGGCGCCACCCTCTACGTGACCCTGGAGCCATGCGCCCACCACGGCCGCACCCCGCCCTGCACCGAGGCGGTGGTGGCCGCCGGGATCCGGCGGGTGGTGGTGGGCATCGAGGACCCCGACCCCCAGGTGTCGGGCCGGGGGATCGCCTTCCTACGCCAGGCCGGGGTGGAGGTGGACGTGGGGGTGGCCGCCGACCGGGTGGCCGACCAGCTCGCCCCCTACCTCCACCATCGACGGACCGGGCGGCCCTGGGTGGTGCTCAAGTTGGCTTCGACGCTGGATGGGCGGATTGCGGCGCCGGACGGGACCAGCCGGTGGATCACCGGGGAGGCGGCCCGGGCCGACGCCCATCGGTTGCGGGCCAAGTCGGACGCGGTGCTGGTGGGGGCGGGTACCGTCCGGGCTGACGACCCGAGCCTGACCGTGCGGCTTCCCGACGACGACCCCGACCACCGCGCCCCGTCCGAGCAGCCGCTCCGGGTGGTGCTCGGCCAGGCGCCCGCCGCCGCCGCCGTCCACCCGGCGTTGGAGATGGACGGCGACCTCGGCATGGTGCTCACCGATCTGGGCGACCGCGGCGTCCTGCAGCTGCTGGTCGAAGGCGGTGCCGGCGTCGCCCATGCCTTCCACGCCTCCGGGCTGGTGGACCGCTACGTGCTCTACCTGGCCCCGGCCCTGTTCGGCGGGGATGACGCCCGCCCGCTGTTCGCCGGTCCCGGCACCCCCACCCTCGACGGGCTATGGCGGGGGACCATACGGTCCACCACTAACCTGGGGGGTGACCTGAGGGTGGAACTCTCTCCCCCCAGGGCGTAGAGGGAGTCCGAAGGTCGATGGCCTTTTCGACGGTTGATGATGCGATAGCGGCGATCTCGCGTGGCGAGATCGTGGTGGTCGTCGACGACGAGGACCGCGAGAACGAGGGCGACCTCATCATGGCGGCCGACGCCGTCACCCCCGAGAAGATCGCCTTCTTCCTGGCCCACACCTCGGGGCTCATCTGCGTGCCGCTGACCCCCGAGCGGGTCGAGCAGCTCGACCTGCCCCTGATGGTCTCGACCAATACCGAGGTCCAGCGCACTGCCTTCACGGTCAGCGTGGACTACCGCCACGGCACCTCCACCGGGATCTCGGCTTCCGACCGGGCGGCCACCATCAAGGCCCTGGCCGACCCCCACACCCGACCGACCGATCTCAACCGTCCGGGACACATCTTCCCGCTCCGCTACCGCCCGGGTGGCGTCCTCAAGCGGGCCGGCCACACCGAGGCGGCGGTCGACCTGGCCCGGGCGGCGGGGATGTCCCCGGCCGGCGTGCTCTGCGAGGTGGTCAGCGAGGACAAGACGGGCATGGCCCGCCTGGCCGAGCTCGAGGTGTTCTCCAAGAAGCACGGCCTCCAGCTCATCTCCATCGCCGACCTCATCCGCTACCGGCGGCACAAGGACAAGCTGGTCCGCCGCATCGCCAGCGCCCGCATCCCCACCGAGTTCGGGGAGTTCACCGCCCACGCCTTCGAGGGGGTGCTCGACGGTGAGCACCACGTGGCGCTGGTCAAGGGGGAGGTGGACGGCAAGGAGGACGTGCTGGTCCGGGTGCACAGCGAGTGCCTGACCGGCGACGTGTTCGGGTCGCTGCGGTGCGACTGCGGGCCCCAGCTCCGGGGGGCGATGTCGGCGGTGGCTGAGAACGGGAGCGGCGTCATCGTCTACCTGCGCGGCCACGAGGGCCGGGGCATCGGCCTGGGTCACAAATTGCGTGCCTACAGCCTCCAGGAGGAGGGCTTCGACACGGTGGATGCCAACCTCGAGCTCGGGCTGCCCGAGGACTCCCGGGAGTACGGCATCGGGGCCCAGATCCTGGTGGACCTCGGAGTGACGACCATGCGGTTGATGACCAACAATCCGACCAAGCGCGGGGGGCTGGAGGGCTTCGGCCTGGACATCGTCGAGCGGGTCCACATCCCCACCACCCCGAATCCCGAGAACATCGAGTACCTGCGGACCAAGCGGGACCGGATGGGCCACCTGCTGGAGGGCCTCGATGACTGAGTCGGATGTGACGGTGCTGGCGCCGGGGACCAAGGAGCGGTTTGCCGGCCTGGTGGGCACCTCGGCCGACGGTGCGGGTCCGGTGGGTGGCCTGGGCGTCGGTGCCGGTCCCCGGATCGCCTTCGCCTGTGCCGAGTTCAACGGCGGCATCAGCGACCGGTTGCTCACCGGGGCGCTCGACGCCCTGAAGAACGCCGCCTGCGACCTGAGCACGGTGACGGTGGCCTGGGCCCCGGGTGCGTTCGAGCTCCCGCTGGTGGCCAAGGTGTTCGCCGAGTCCGGCGCCGTCGACGCGGTGGTCTGCCTGGGGGCGGTCATCCGGGGCGACACCGGCCACTACGACTTCGTGGCCGGGCAGTGCGCGGCCGGCATCCAGGGGGTCCAGCTGGACACCGGCATCCCGGTGGTGTTCGGCGTCCTCACCACCGATACCGTCGACCAGGCGCTGGTGCGCTCGGAGGACGACGAGGCCAACAAGGGCCGGGAGGCGGCGGTGACCGCCCTGGAGATGATCCGCCTGCTCGGGGTGCTGGGCCGGGATACCGTCCCGGAAGTGGGGGACTGACCATGTTGCGGATGGTGCTGCCCAAGGGGTCGCTGGAGAAGGCCACCCTGGAGCTGTTCGCGTCCGCCGACCTGGCGGTGATCCGTTCCTCGGAGGTCGACTACCGGGCAACCATCGACGACCCCCGGGTCGACGAAGTGCGGATCCTCCGTCCCCAGGAGATCCCCCTCTACGTGGCCGACGGGATGTTCGACCTCGGCATCACCGGGCGCGACTGGGTGGAGGAACGGGGGAGCGAGGTCACCACCCTCGGGATCCTCCCGTATTCGAAGGCCAGCTCGCAGCCCGTGCGGGTGGTGCTGGCGGTGCCCTCGGCATCCCCGGGGGCGTCGGTGGCCGATCTGGCCGCCTCGGGGACCGGCAAGGGGGGCGCGCTGCGAGTGTCCACCGAGTACCCGGAGCTGACCCGGCGGTTTCTGGAGAAGCACGGGGTGCGGGCCGAGGTCAGCCTCTCCTACGGGGCCACCGAGGCCAAGGTCCCCGACATCGCCGACTGCGTGGTCGAGATCACCGAGACCGGTCGCGCCCTCCGGGCCGCCGGGCTGAAGATCGTCGAGACCCTGTTCGTCTCCCACACCGAGCTCATCGCCAACCGGGCCGCGGCCGAGGACCCGGACAAGCGGCATGCCATGGAGCAGCTCTTCACCCTCCTGCAGGGGGCGCTCGAGGCCAGGGGCAAGGTCCTGGTGAAGCTCAACGTGGCCGCCGACCAACTGACCGGTGTCATCGACCTGCTCCCGTCCCTGCGGTCGCCGACGGTGTCGGAACTGTTCGGCCAGGGTGGGTTCGCGGTGGAGACGGTGGTGCCGAAGTCGGAGATCAACACCCTCATCCCGGCCTTGAAGGACCGGGGTGCCACCGACATCATCGAGCTGGCCCTGTCGAAGATCGTCCATTGAGGTAAGGGCGGTGTCGACGACGTGGAGCGGGATCGTAGACCTGCCACCGGCCCGGCACATCCCGCTGGTCGGCCGGGTCGGCGAGTTCGACGAGGCCCGCGGGCTCGGCGTGGTGGAGTACGGGGAATCCCGGCGGTTCCCATTCCACTGCACCGCCATCACCGATGGCTCCCGCCAGATCGCAGTCGGGACGCTGGTGGCCATCGAAGTCTCCACCGGTCGCCTCGGCCACCTCGAGGCCGTCTCGGTCCGGCCGCTGGTGGGGGTGCCGGTTTCGCGGGGCCTGGTGGGCGAGGTCGGGGCGTCCGAGCCGGTTCCGACTTCGGAGCCACAGCCGGCGTCTCCGGCCGAGCCGGAGCCGGAGCCGGTTCCGGAGGTTGTCGAGGCGGCGGTGGACGTGGCGGGTGTGGCCGTTGTCGCGGAGGTGGCGGTTGCTGCCGGTGCGCCCGAGGTGGCGACCGACGAGTCGGTCAGGGAGAAGCTCGAAGAAGCCGAGGCTCGCATCGAGGAAACCCGCTGGACGGTGATCGAACCTGCCTCATGGTCGGACTCCAGCATTCCGCTCGTTGATCCGCCGCCCGCGGCATCGTCGCCGGAGGCGGCACCGTGGCCGTCAGCGGAGCCGGAAGCCTGGTCGGAGCCGACGGCTCAGTCGCCGTTGGTGAAGCGGTCGCCGGTCGAGTGGGCTTCGGAGTCGTCCCAAGCGTCATCGGCCGAGGTGCCCGCCACCTTGCCCGCCGAGTCGCCCGCCGGATCTTCGGATGATTGGTCGGCCGATTGGTCTGCCGACCCGCCGACCTGGTCCGGGGAGATCTCCGAGCCTACCGGAGTGCCCTCGATCGATCCCATGGGCATCACGCCGCCCGCCGGGGTCCTGACCGAACCTCCGGAGGCCTCCGTGGCCGAGCCTGAGCCAGTCGGCTCGCCTCCTGACCCGGTACGTGGACCCGATTTCTGGTCGATCCCCAAGTCGGCGCCTACCGGGCCGCCGCCGACCTGGTTGACCCCGGTCACTCCCCGGCCCGAGGGATCGGGAGGATCAGAGTCGGGTGACGACCCCGACGGCTCCGATCCGTCCCGATCAGACTCCGATCCTTCGTCGTCCTCGTAGGGGTTGCCCAGAATCTTCCGGGCCATGTCGACGATCACGGCACTGTCGGCGTCCTCGCCCGTCACCACCCCGAGCACCGGCGCGGCCAGGAGTCCGGTGACGATGCCGGTCTCCGACAGCGACTCGGCCTGGACGATGCTCCATTCCCAGAGCGTTTTGAGCATGTCGGGGTCCGACTTTCGCTTCTGGGGAAACTTCAGCCAGAAGTTCACCGTGGCGTGGGCCAGACCGGTGGCCGCCGGGAACAGCCAGATCAGTCGGTAGTTGCCGGTGGCATCGACCACCGTCGCGGCCAGGTAGGCGACGGCGACGCTACACAGATTGAACGGTGAGAGCAGCACGCCAATACGTTCCCCGAGGCCGCCGGAGCGCGGTAGTAACTGCAGCAACATCGGGGCCAGAACGATGATGTAGGCACCGATGAACGGCGCGCCGATATAGCTCAGCACCACCGCCTGCCAGATGTGGGTGTCGAAGTACTGCACCCCGGCCAGTACCGCGCCGATGAGTGGCGCGCCGATGGCCAGCTGTCGTCTCGACATGATCCGGCTGATCGGGATCCCGAGACCGATGCCGATGAAGAACACCGGAATGCCGGTGGCCAGCCCGGCGATGGTCTGGGCGCTGGCTCCGGCGTGGAGGTCCCGCTGGAAGAAGAGGATGGCAACATACAGCGTCGACCCGACACCCGAGTAGAAGAGCAGCGAGCCAGCTACCAGGACCTTGGCATTGGGCCCGGCCAGGATGTCTCGCAAATCGTCCCGCACCCGCCGGGCACGCCTCCCTCGGTCGACGGAGGCTCCGACCTTGGCGGCGGGTGCTTCCCGGACCATGATCAGGACGACGATGCCGACGACGACCATGATCACCGCCGCCACCTGGAACGGCAGGTTCCAGGTGGACGGGTCGTTCTGCTTCCAGGACGTGATGACCGTCGCCTTGATGACGAGGGCCGCCACCGAACCGAGCACCGTGGTGAGGACCAGCGACTTCAGCCACCGACTCCGCCCGAAGACCTCGGGAACCACGGCCACATTGGTCAGCGTGAAGATGGCGGAGGCCTGCCCGGCGATCACGATGAACAGGACCAGCAGCCAGTACCCGCGGACAACGGTGAACATCCAGGTGGAGGCGCCCAGCACGATGAGGCTCCCGGCCATGAACGGGGTGCGCCGCCCGACCCGGCTCTGGGTCCGGTCGCTGAAGCGGCCCATGATCGGAAAGGTCAGCCAGCTGACCAGGCGGTCGGCGGTCAGGGCGAAGGTCACCGCCAGCGCGCCGGACGCCCGGTGCTGGACATAGAGGGTGATCAGGACGCCGGCGACGGCGAGGTTGGCCCGAGGGCCGACCAGCCCGATGGAAATCCCGATGAAGCTCCGGACCCGGGATGCGTCAACCGCCGTCGAGGGTGGATCGGCTTGGTTCGCCGAGGCGGCCGATGGGGCCGAAGGTGCCGAGGGGGCCGGGAGGATGGGCGGTCCGGGAACCGGTCCCATTGCCGGGTCGGGTCCGGACCCGCTGCCTGGAAGGTCACTCACCCGCCGGGCTCGGCCTCCGTGCGGGATTCCGTTTCACCGGCGGCCGGATCGCCGGTCGCACCACCGGTCGCACCAGAGTCAGGATCGCCTGTCGCCGAGGCTTCCGATGCCCCGTTGCCCCCGGCGGCGGCAGCCGCTTGCGCACCGGCCCGCTGGGCGCCGTCGATCTGGACATAGGCCAGCTGCAACGAACTGAGGCCCTCCTTGAGATGGGCCTCGGCCTCCCCGAGGCGTCCCTTGAGCCCGTCGACCAGGCAGGCCAGCGCGTCGATGGCCAGATGCGCCTGCGGGAGGAGCGGTGGGACCTGGGACAGGTAGACGGCGGCCAGCTCGAAGAGCCCGTAGCAGTGGTTGGCCACCACCACTTCGACCGGGGCGTTGGCCAGTTCCCTCTGCATGGCCTCGACCTGCTCGGCCAGCTCCTCGTCATTCGGGGACCGAGGTGGTGCGCCACCTGCGTCGCCGGAAGGGGGAGCCGAGCCTGCCGGTGCCGGGGGGACCCCTCCGCTGGCCGGTTTCCCGACCGGTCGCTCGCCATCAGGTGTCCAAAGAGAACTCACGGTGGTAGCCTAAAGGGTGCAAGACGAGGAAGCGGAGTCGCGCGGTCTATGACTCCCACCCGGCCATGAGCCAGTTTGGCAAGTGCGTCGGGTCAATGGGTCCGGAAGCTGGCTTTGGCTGGGAATTGTTCCGGTGGCAGCTCCGCTCCTTATTCGTTGGTTACGGGAAGTCCGTGGCCCGAAGATAGGAGTGCAGTCGAAATAGCAGCTACCGTCACCACCAATGAACCACGGATCAACGACCGAATCCGCGCCCGTGAGGTCCGTCTGGTCGACCCCGACGGTGAACAGCTTGGGATCAAATCACTCGCCGATGCGCTGAATCTCGCCCGGGATCTCGACCTCGACCTCGTCGAAGTGGCTCCTCTGGCCAATCCACCGGTTGCCCGCATCATGGACTACGGAAAGTTCAAGTTCGATGCGGCGCAGCGGGCCAAGGAATCCAAGCGCAAAGCGGTCCACGTCGGGATCAAGGAAATGAAGTACCGGCCGAAGATCGGGCCGGGGGACTTCGACACCAAGACCCGGCAGGTGGCCAAGTTCCTCGAAGAGGGTCACAAGGTCAAGATCACCATCATGTTCCGTGGCCGAGAGGTCTTCCATCCCGAGTTGGGCAAGAAGATCCTCGACCGCATCGCCGAGCAGATGGAAGGGACGGGTAAATCCGAATCGGATCCCCGGCTCGACGGTCGCAACATGGTGATGGTGCTGGCACCTGACAAGCGAGCGAAGCAGTCGGCCGCATCCAGAAGTCCGAAGTCGGGTGGCAGCCACAGCAACGGTTCGACCCCCGATGTCGCCCAAGCGGCGGCGCCGGCGGTGGCAGCCAAGCCGGAAGAGGTAGCAGAGGCGGACAAGGTGGAAGTGGCGGACAAGGCGGAAGAGGTGGCCGAGACACCGCCGGCCGAGGGCACAGACGCAGTTGCAGCACCAGACACGGCAGAGGAGCAACCTCCGGCCGAAGTGAAGATCGAAGGAGAGGGATGACGCCATGCCGAAGATGAAGACCGATAGCGGAGCCCGCAAACGGATCAAGGTAACCGGGACCGGACGGCTTCGCCGCCGCAAGGCGTTCCGATCCCACCTGCTGGAGAAGAAGTCGAGCACTCGGACCCGCCGGCTGGGACGCGAGACAGACTTCGCTCCCGGCGACGAGCGCCAAGTCAAGCGAATGCTGGGTATGTAGCGCCGCTTCTGATCTCACCAAGGTCGGTTTCGGTTCCCCCGATCCCGACCCCAACACCCAAGTTCCCGAGTTACCGCCGACGGATCCGATCTGGTCGGCAGATCACCAATATCCGACCGACACCGCCCCCAAAGAAAAGGAGTTCCCATGGCCCGAGTGAAGCGCGCAGTCCACGCCAAGAAGCACCACCGCGCCGTTCTCGAGCAGGCGCAGGGCTACTACGGCAACAAGAGCCGTTCGTTCCGCGCCGCCAACGAGCAGGTGATGCACTCGCTGCAGTACGCCTACCGCGACCGCCGGGCCCGCAAGGGAGAGTTCCGCAAGCTCTGGATCCAGAGGATCAACGCCGCCGCCCGCCTGAATGGCATGAGCTACAGCCGGCTCATCGCCGGCCTCCATGCCGCCGACGTCGAAGTCGACCGCAAGGTGCTGGCCGATCTGGCCGTCACCGCTCCCGAGGCGTTCGCCTCGTTGGTGAAGGTGGCCGAGGAGGCGCTCGCCGGCGCCCAGGCGACCGCCGAGGCCGCTTCCTGAACCAGCCGGGGCTGGGCTTTACGCATCAGCGGGTCAAGCGGGTCCGCCAGCTGCTGCGGAAGCGCAGCCTGCGGTGGTCCGACCACTGTCTGGTCGTCGAGGGTGCCGAACTGTTGTCGGTCGCCCTGGAGGCTGGGGCCGCGGTCGAGTCCGTGTACGTCGCCCCGGAGGGAAGGTCGAACCCAGTCGTGTCCGACGTCGTGGGCCGCGCCTACGAGCACGGCGCCCGGGTCTTCGATCTGGCCCCGGGCGTCATCGAGCGGATGGCGGATACGGTGACCCCCCAGCCGGTGTTGGCCGTGGTCGGGTTCGTGCCGACGTCCATCGAGGAAGTGGCGGGCTCCTCATCGATGGTCCTGGTGTGTGCCGATGTCCGGGACCCCGGCAATGCCGGGACGGTGATCCGGACCGCCGACGCCTCCGGAGCCGATGCGGTGGTGTGCTGCGACGGCACCGTCGACCCGACCAATCCGAAAACCGTACGGGCGTCGGCCGGCTCGGTGTTCCACACCCCCATCGTGATGGGTGGGGACGCTCTGGCCGTGGTCGGAGATCTCCACCGGCGGAGCTTCACCACGGTGGGCACGCTGGTCCGGGGCGGCACCGACTACACCGCCTTCGATTGGCGGCAACGGGTGGCGGTCGTGCTGGGGAACGAGGCCTCGGGTCTGAGCGACGAGGTGGCGGCGGCGTTGGACGCCCGGGTGTCGATCCCGATGGCCGGTCAGGCCGAGTCGCTGAACGTGAGCGTGTCGGCGGCGGTGCTCTGCTTCGAAGCTCTACGCCAGCGGCGGACCGGGCCTGGCGAGCGGCGCTCTACGATGCCGGAGGTGGAATCGGCCCCGACAGACCCCAAGCACGAGAGCGGAGACGCTCGACCGTGACCGACGCTCCGGACATCGAGTCGTTGGTCGTCGACGCCGAGGCGGCCATCGCCGCGGCCGCGACCACCGAGGAAATCACCCGGGTCGCCACCCAGGTGGCGGGCAAGAAGTCACCGGTGTCCGAGGCGCACCGTTCCCTCGGGAAACTCGATCCCGAGGCCCGCAAGCAACTCGGGCAACGCCTCCATGAGGCCCGCACCACCATCGAGAGTTTGCTCGACCGCCGCCGCACCGAAATCCAAATGGTGGAAATGAAGGCGGCGATGCAGGCCGATCTCCTCGACCTGTCGGAATTCATTCCGGCCCCCGCCTCCCCCCCGGCGATCCGCGGCCACCTCCACCTGGTGTCCCAGACCCGGGACGAGCTGGAGGACGTGTTCGTGGGCATGGGCTTCGAGGTCGCCGAAGGCCCGGACATCGAGACCGACTGGTACAACTTCGGTGCCCTGAACATCCCGCCGGCCCACCCGGCGCGCGGGATGTGGGACACCTTCTATCTGAACCTCGGCGCTCCCGAGTCGACCCTGCTCCGGACCCACACCTCGCCGGTGCAGATCCACCTGATGGAGGCCGCAGTGGCCGACGGCAGTCTCCCGATCCACGCGGTCATGCCCGGGCGCTGCTACCGCCGGGATACCCCCGATGCGTCCCACCTGCCCGTGTTCCACCAGATCGAAGGGCTGGTGGTGGACAAGGGGATCACCTTCGCCGACCTGGCCGGCACCATCGAGGTGTTCACCACCGCCTATTTCGGTCCCGACATCCACTCGAGGCTCCGCCCTGCCTACTTCCCGTTCACCGAGCCGTCAGCCGAGTTCGAGGTGACCTGCACGATCTGTCATGGAAGCGGCTGCCGCACCTGCTCGCAGACCGGTTGGATCGAGCTCGGCGGCTGCGGGATGGTCGGACCCGGCGGTGTTCAACGCGGTGGGAATCGACAACGACCAGTGGACCGGTTATGCCTTCGGCTTCGGCATCGACCGCTGCGCCCAGATGCGCCATCAGATCGCCGACATGCGGGCACTGAACGAGAACGACATCCGCTTCCTGCGGCAGTTCTGATGCGTCGATGGTGAGAGGAACGTAGTGCGCGTACCGCTTTCGTGGCTCCGAGACTTCGCCCCGTTCACCGGGGATGCGGCCGACCTGGCCGCCACCCTTGACGATCTCGGGCTGGTGGTCGAGGAGACCGAGCGGGTCGGCGAGGGGCTCGAAGAGGTGGTGGTGGCCCGGGTCGAGGAGATCGCTCCGATTGCTGGGGCCGACAAGATCCGGCGGGTCGTGGTCGACGCCGGGGATGGACCGGTCGAGTTGGTGTGCGGGGCTTGGAACTTTGCCGTCGGCGACCTGGTCCCCTTGGCTCCGGTTGGCGCCGTCCTGCCCGGGGGCTTTGCCATCGGCCGCCGCAAGATGAAGGGCGTGGTCTCCAACGGCATGCTGTGCTCGGGCCGCGAGCTGGAGCTGTCCGACGACGCCGCCGGGATCATGGTGTTGAACGGAGTGGCCGGCGCCCGTCCGGGGCAGCGGTTCACCGAGGCGATGGGGATCGAACCCGATGTGGTGTTCGATATCGCCGTCGAGGCCAACCGGCCCGATGCCTGGAGCATTGCCGGGGTGGCTCGGGATCTGGCCGCCCGCCTGGGTCTCCCTTTCGCCATCCCCGAGGTGGACCAAATCGCGGTGGGGGACGGCGGTCCCTCGGCCGACAACGCTGCCGGTTCGGCCGTTACCTCCGTGGAGTCCCTCACTTCGGTCCGGGTCGAGGACTCCGAGTTGTGTCCTCGGTTCACCGCCCGGGTGATCACCGGCGTGGAAGTGGGTCCGTCGCCGACCTGGCTGACCACTCGGCTGCGGCTGGCCGGGATGCGGGCGATCAACAATGTGGTCGACGCCTCGAACTACGTGATGCTCGAGCTCGGGCAGCCCACTCACCCCTACGACCTCGATCTCCTGGCCGGCGGCGGGCTTCTGATCCGGCGGGCGGCCAAGGGTGAGACCATCACCACCCTCGACGGTGTCACCCGGGAGCTCGGCCGCCCGGGTCCCGGTCTGGGTGACACCGGCGAGGACTGTTTGATCTGTGACGCGGAGGGAACTCCGGTGGGGATCGGCGGGATCATGGGCGGGGCGTCCTCGGAGATCGGGAGCGGCACCACCCGGGTGCTGCTCGAGACCGCCTACTTCGATCCGATGGCCATCGCCCGGACTTCGAAGCGCCTGGCGTTGCGGACCGAGGCGTCGGCCCGATACGAGCGGGGATGTGATCCGGCGGGCATCGACCGGGCCGCCGATCGCTTCTGCCAGCTCCTGGCCCTGACCGCCGGGAGCCAGGCGGTGTTCGCAGCAGGGACGATCGACGTCCGGGGCAACGTGCCGGGGCCAGTGGAGCTGACGGTACGGGCGGCCCGGGTCAACGAGCTGCTGGGCACCGGGTTCATCGCCTCGCAGATCTCCGCCCTGTTGGCGCCCATCGGGATCACCGCGGTGGAGGTGTCGTCCGACGGCGAGGCTGACGGTGGCGGTGTGCTGGCGGTGACGGTGCCGACCTTTCGACCTGACATCCGCCCGGGGTCGATGGGCGAGGCCGACATCACCGAGGAGGTGGCCCGCACCTACGGGTATGCACGACTGCCTCGCCGGATGCCGGCCTGGCCCCAGCCTGGTCGCCTCACCGTCTACCAGCGGGATCGCCGGAGGCTGAAGGACATGCTTTGCGGACTCGGCGTATCCGAAGCCTGGACCACCACCTTCGTGAGCGAGTTCGACCAGACCATGTCCCGAGTCCACCCGCCCTACATCGAAGTCACCAACCCGCTGGTGGACTCCGAGCGGTTTCTGCGCACCTCGATGGTCCCGGGGCTGGTGCGGGCCGTCGTCTACAACGCCGAACGCCGCCAGGGTGACATCCGGCTCTTCGAGGTTGGGACGGTATTCCACTATCCCGAAGCCCCGTCGGTCGATCCCGGGGATGGCTCACCGGCCGAGATGTCGGAGCGTCTGTGCGCAGTGTTCTGCGCGGTGGGGGATGACGCCTGGACCGCGGTGGCCGCCTGGCGCGCCATCGCCGAAGGTCTGGGCATCGCCGACTGGGACATGCCGCCTGCCGTCGGGACACCCGCCGCGGTGTTGCACCCCTACCGGTCGGCGGGTTTGGTGAGTCTGGCGCCCACCGCCCCCGACGAGGACGATTCCGGCCCGTCGACCCCGCTCGGCGTGGTCGGTGAACTGGACCCCGTGATCGTCGGTTCCCTCGGCCTCCTCGGGCAGGACGGCCGCGCTCGTCGGGTCGGTTGGCTCGACCTGGACATCGGCACCCTGCTGGATCGCGAGCGGGTGCCCCGCAAGCCGGAATTCGCCCGGCCGGTCAGCCGGTTTCCCTCCTCGGACATCGACCTGGCCTTCGCGGTCGACAACGACGTGCGCGCCACCACGCTGGAGCGGGCGCTCCGACGGGCCGGGGGAGTGGAGCTGGAATCGGTCGAGTTGTTCGACGCCTTCCGCGGTGAGGTGGTGGGCGATGGACGGCGCAGCCTGGCCTACCGGCTCCGGTTCTGTTCCCACGACCACACCCTCAACGACGCAGAGCTCGTCGAGCTGCGGAACCGGTGCATCGCCGCGGTGGAGAGGGGCGGCAAAGCCACGCTTCGCTAGCGGCGGCTGCGGTGCCGGCCGGTCACGCTCGTCTCAAGACGCTGCAGCATGTTGGAAGGCGGCATCCACGGTCTGCTCCATCAGGAGGGCGATGGTCATCGGCCCGACCCCTCCCGGCACCGGAGTGATCAGGCTGGCCCGCTCGATCGCCTGGTCGAAATCGACGTCGCCCACGTTGCCCGGGTTGTAGCCGGCATCGATCACCACCACACCGGGGGTCAGCCAGTCGCCTTTCACGAATTTCGGTCGGCCGACGGCCGCCACCACGATGTCCGCGGTCCTCGCGATCGAGGGCAGATCCCGCGTTTTGGAATGGCAGTAGGTGACGGTGGCATCACGACCCAGCAGCAGCATCCCGACTGGCTTGCCCAGGATGGGGCTGCGCCCGATGACCACTGCGTGCCGGCCCGAGAGCTCCACCCCGTAGGCATCCAGGAGGCGGATGATCCCACCGGGTGTGCAGGACACGAAGCCCGGGCGCCCGAGGGCCATGGCCGCGAACGAGTGCATGGTGACCCCGTCCACATCCTTGTCGGGAGTGATCGCCTCGAATGCCGCAGACTCATCGACCTGTGGCGGGCTCGGGTGTTGAAGCAGGATTCCGTGCACCGTCGGATCGTCGGACAGCCGGGTGATCACGCTGACGACGTCCAGCGTCGACGCCGTCGCGGGGATCGCCGTATGGCGGGATTCGATCCCAACCCGGTGACTTCGGTTCTCCTTCATTTTCACGTAGGTGACCGAAGCAGGGTCGTCGCCCACGATGACGGTGGCCAGGCACGGCTTGGTGCCGGTCTGGGCGAGGAAATCTGCCGCTCGTTCCGCCGTGCGGTCAAGGATGTCGTTGGCCAGTTGCATGCCGTTCATGAGACCAGCAGTCGACACGGGGCACCTTCTCTGTATGGCGGTTGTGTTTGTTGGCGCGGTGGGTCGCGTCCCTCTGAGCGTATGGCTGCGCGCTCTTGTGTCCGCCAACCGGCGGGTCTACGGCATTCCGGCGTCCAACTCGTCCAGGAGCGACCGCGTGGCTGACCCCAGCCATGGAGCAATCAAGCGACGGTCCTCCGGCGACAAGCTGTCGAGGAAGGCGTAGCCGACCAACTCGTCAGCCTCTCCTCCGGCCGCGGCCACCGACTCGACGGCGGCGAGGGCCCGCTCGAGCACCGGTCGTTCAGCTTCGATGGCGATTAGCCGATCCGCCACGAAATCGGCCAGCTCGGTGAAGACCGCTGGTCCGCCGGGGTCATCGTCGAAGGCTTCTACCAGCGCCAGGTACGCCGGCCCGAATTCGGGCACTGCGCTGAGCAGCACGGTCACCGCTGGATGTTCGTCGTAGTCGCCGAGGACCGGTCTGGACGGTTCTGACATGGACAGGTTGAGCAAAGGGCGAGGCTGACTGTGGGCGGGCATAGTTGGACTCCGTGGGCATTTGCCATTGGGGGCGGCGCTGCCTTCGGCGATCCCCAGCGCTCCGCGATCCGGGATGCAATCGACGGTACCGAGATGGCTCCAGGGGGTCAAGAGTTGTAGCGATATTCTTGACGCCGGATCCTTCGCAAGGGCGTTGGAAATTTTTCTACGTGGCGCCGTTCGTGCAAGGTTTCTGCAAGGTTTCGGGCAACGTTTCGGGCAAGGTAACCAGGGCAAATGCCCTCTTTGATGTCACACCCCCCTGTTGGAATTGGCGCCATGAAGTTCGATGCCCTACGGGAGGCGATCGACGAGTTGATCGAAGCGGGACCCGTCTCCGACTGCGAGGAGATGGAGGCCCTGCTGCGCGAGTCCGGCCGTCTGGAGTTCTATCTCGCCACTTCGGCGGGGGAGTTCGAGAGATGGGGGGCCTTCGCCCTCGACGGGGCCCGGACGGCGGCCGCCTGGATCGCCACCCAGGGGAACCTGTTGAGGTCCGAGGCCCGACGGCTGGTCCGGCGGGGCCGGGCCCTCGACCACCTGCCGGCCGCCAAGCAGGCCTGGCGGGAGGGGGAGATCGGGTCCGCCCACGTCGACGGCTTGGAGCGGGTCCGTAACTCCCGGACCCGGTGCAGCCACCAAGACGACGAGGAGATGCTGGTCAACCAGGGCCGGACCCTGGGCCCGGAGGACTTCGGCAAGGCGCTCGACTACTGGGAACAGCTGGCCGATCCCGACGGCACCGAGGAGTCGGCCGAGGAGCGGAGGAACCGCCGGGACGTCTATCTGGTCAAGGCCGGGGACCTGTGGCTCGGGAAGATGACCTTGGACCCCATCGGGGGAGCCATCGTCGCCAACGAGCTCGACCGTCTGGAGCGAGAGCTGTTCGAAGAGGAGTGGAAGGACGCCAGGGAGCGGCTGGGCCACGACCCGGCCGTCTCCGACCTCGCCCGGACCCCGGGCCAGCGCCGGGCCGACGCCCTCGTCGAAATGGCCAAGCGGTCGGCGACCGCCCCGCCCGACGGCCTCCCCCCCAAGCCGCTGTTCTCGGTGGTGCTCGACTGGCCCACCCTGTCCGGGCGGGTCTGTGAGCTGGCCCAGGGCATGGCGCTCACCCCCGGGTCCCTGATCCCCTGGCTCGACCGGGCCGACTTCGAGCGGGCCGTCTTCGAGCCCCCCGACCGGGTCCAGGTCTCAGCCACCGCCCGACTGTTCACCGGGGCCACCCGACGGGGGATCCAGCTCCGGGACCGGGAGTGCACCCACCCCTACTGCGACCGCCCGGCCATCGACTGCCAGGTCGACCACATCCAGCCGTTCGGCCTGGACGGCCCCACCACCCAGGAGAACGGCCGGCTGCTCTGCGGCTATCACAACCGGCTCCGGAACCAGCGCCCACCCCCCGAGCGATAGGGCGCCCCTGCCGCCCAAAAGGCCAGGGATCCTGTTTGAGTTTCCGTTGGCGGGACAAGCGATCGCCGCCCTCCTGATTCTCCAGAAACTCCCCGCAAATCACCACCCACAGGCCTATTGCATAATCATGCGCCAATTCGCATATACTTGCGCAATGAGGGAAGCGACGGATCAGCGGTGAGCACAACGGTGGGGGTGGTCGGCGCCTCCGGTTACGCCGGGGTGGAACTGCTCAGGCTGTGTGCCGCCCATCCGGATCTCGAGGTGGTGGTGGCCACCGCTGGGAGCAACGCCGGGGAACGCGTGGCCGTCCATACGCCGTCCCTGGCCGCCGCCTACCCATCGCTCAGCTATGTCGCCACCGAGCCTGCCGCGGTCGAAGGCCTCGACCTGGTCTTCTTGGCCCTCCCTCACGGCGAGTCCCAACGCATCGTCCCCCACCTGATCTCGGAGGTCGGGGTCATCGTGGACCTGGCGGCCGACTTCCGGCTCAACGACGCCGATCTCTATCCGATCTGGTACCGGGCGAACCATGAGGCGCCGGAGTTGTTGGAGAACTTCGTCTACGGGCTTCCGGAACTCCATCGCGACGAGCTCCGCACCAGCCGGCTGATCGCCGCGCCCGGTTGCTACCCGACTGCAGCCATCCTCGCACTGGCTCCGTTCGTCATGGCCGATGTCATCTCGCCTTCGGGGATCATCGTCGATGCCGCCAGCGGAGTGTCGGGAGCCGGACGGGCGCCCAAGGCGAACCTCCAATTCGGGACCGTCGATGAGGATTTCACCGCCTACGGCCTGCTGGATCATCGGCACACCGCGGAGATGGAGCAGAGTCTCGGCGCCGAGGTGCTTTTCACCCCCCATCTTGCTCCGATGGTCCGGGGCATCCTGGCCACCTGTTACGCCCGCCCGGCCCCAAATCCCGACCAGTCGAACCCCTTGACATCCGAGGACGCCCTGGACATTCTCGACAGCTTCTACTGGGATGAGCCGTTCGTCGTGGTTGGCGAAGCGCCGCCCTCCACCAAGGCGACCGCCGGCTCGAACTGCGCCCATCTCACCGTTCGGGTGGATCCCCGCACCGGCTGGTTGGTGGCCATCGCTGCCATCGACAATCTGGTCAAGGGCGCCTCGGGGCAGGCCATTCAATGTGCCAACCTCGCCCTCGGGTTCCCCGAGGGTTCCGGCCTTCCCTTGGCGGGGGTCTACCCATGAGCATCACCACACCCAAGGGGTTCGTGGCGGCCGGCCTGGCCAGCGGAATCAAGGCATCCGGCGCCCTCGATCTGGCCCTGCTGGCCACCGATGACGACAGGGCCGTCCCTACCGCCGCCACCTTCACCACCAATCTGGCCGCGGCGGCGCCGGTGCAAGTCAGCCGGGATCACCTGCTCGCCAGCGGAGGAAGAGCGACGGCCGTGATCGTCAGTAGCGGGAACGCCAACGCGGCGACCGGTGCCAAGGGAAAGAAGAACGCCGCCCGGATGTGCGAGCTGGTGGCCACCGATCTCGGAGTGTCCGACGACGAGGTGCTGGTGTGTTCGACCGGGCTGATCAGCTTTCAACTCCCGATGGAACCCATCGAGGCCGGAATTCCGAACCTGGTCGCCAACCGGTCGGGTTCGACGCAGTGCGCCAAGGATGCCGCCACCGGGATTCTCACCACCGATTCCGGCCGGAAGGAGGTGCTGGTCCAAGGATCCGGGTTCTCGGTCGCCGGCATGGCCAAGGGCGCCGGCATGATCGCGCCGAACATGGCCACCATGTTGGCCTTCCTGACCACCGACGCGGCCGTCGAACCCGGGCCTCTGGCCGATCTGCTCCGCATCGCGGTGGGCGATTCGTTCAACTCGCTGACCATCGACGGCTGCACCTCCACCAACGACACCGTCATCCTGATGGCCTCGGGCCGGGCCGGTCAGGCCGATCCCAATGTGGTGGTCGATGCGGTCACCGACGCGTGTCTTGACCTGGCCGGCCAGATGGCGGCCGACGCCGAGGGGGCGTCGAAGATCGCCCATGTCCGGGTGACCGGGGCCGAAACCGACGGTCAAGCTCAGCAGGCGGCCCGGAAGGTAGCGGAGTCGATGCTGGTCAAGTGCTCGCTGAACGGCGCCGACCCCTACTGGGGGAGGATCGCCTCCGAGCTCGGTTCCGCCGGGGTCGCCTTCGACATGGACAAGCTCACCGTCGCCTATGGCGGGGTGGTGGTCTGCCGGGAAGGCCTCACCGTCGACCACGACCCGGCGGCGGTAGCTACCCACCTGGCCGGTTCGATGGTCGATATCCACTGCGAGCTCAATCTGGCCGACGGGGACGGAATGGCCATGACCGTCGACCTCGGGTACGGCTACATCGACGAGAACCGGACAACGTCGTGACCGCGAACGGGGCTGAGATGGCCGAGGACGGCAGCGACGGCAGCGACGGCAGCGACGGCAGCGACGGCAACGGGCTCCCGCCCGGTGCCAAGGCCAGCGTGCTGGTCGAGTCGCTCCCTTACATCCGCCGGTTCTGGGGGAAGGTGGTGGTGGTCAAGTACGGCGGGAACGTGATGCAGGGCAAGGACGGCGGCCCCGCCATCGACGAGGCGTCTGCGCTGGCATCGTTCGCCGAGGACATCGTGATGATGCGTTCGGTCGGCATGCTCCCGGTGGTCGTCCACGGCGGTGGGCCTCAGATCGGCGCGCTGATGGAGCGGGTGGGCAAGGTGACCGAGTTCCAAGATGGCCTCCGGGTGACCGACGCCGACACCATCGACCTGGTCCGGATGGTGCTGGTCGGCAAGGTGAACCGCGACATCGTCGAGCGCGGTCAATGTCCACGGGGCGCTGGCCGTCGGCCTCTCGGGGGAGGACGCCAACCTGATCACCGCGGTGGCCCGTTCGGAAGCACTCGGCTACGTCGGCGATGTCGTCGATGTCGACCCGGTGATCGTCCAGCAGCTGCTCGCCCAGGGTCTGATCCCGGTGGTGGCCACCATCGGCACCGACCACACCGGGCAGGCCTTCAACATCAACGCCGACTCCGCCGCCGGAGCGTTGGCCGCCGCGCTCCAAGCCGAGAAGATCGTCTTCCTCACCGACGTGTCGGGGATCCGGTCGGTGCCCGACGATCCTTCGACACTGATCAAGCAGATCACCGCCGACGAGCTCGACGCCATGGTGGTGTCGGGCGCGGCGAGCGGGGGCATGATCCCGAAGGTGGAGGCGTGCGCCCGGGCGGTCCGGGCCGGGGTGGGACGGGCGCACATCCTCGACGGCCGGACCCCCCATGCCCTGTTGCTGGAGATCTTCACCGACGAAGGAGTCGGGACAATGGTGAGCGCCGGGGTCACCGGGAGCGCCGGGGTCACCGGCGGCGGAGGGGTCACCGGCGGCGGAGGGGTCCAATGAGACACCCTTTGTCAACCACCGATCTCTCGGGCAGGTCAGGCGGCCTTTCCGAGGAAGCGGTTGCGGTTGGCGACGTGGGTGGCTTCGTCGTATTGAACGCCTGGTGTGAGGCAATGCCAGAGGACTTCGAACCAGCGGTTCCCGAGGGCCCGCAGCGCGGCGTGGTGCCCCTTGTGGCGGGACCGCTGGAGGTCGTAGAACTCGCGTGCCCAGCCACTTTGACGCAGGGAGCAGAACGCCCATTGCTGCACGGCGTTGGCCAGGTAGCGGTTGCAGGCAAGGCGGGTGGCGACGACGAGCTCACTCTTGCCCGATCGCCGGGTAACGGGCGCTTTGCCCCCGTAGCATTGGAGGGCGTTCGGCGAGTCGTAGTTGGTGATGTCGCCGATCTCACCGGCAACCCTGGCGGCGAGACGATCACCGAGGCCGGGAAAGCTCAGGTAGATCTCACCGCCAGGGACCGCCGGCCCCCGGTCGCCCTCCTTGGGCTGCTTGGATCGTCCATGGCGGGGGGCGCCGAGGAGCAGCTCGCCCATGCGCCGTTCCCAGCGCCGCCGCTGGGCGCCGATGGTCAGCAGCTGGGTAGCGGCCAAGCGGATGGTGTCGGCCTTGGCTCGGACCAGGTAGTCGCGGGCGACGAACTGGTCAGTGGCCAATGCGGCGGTGACCCGGTCGGCGAAACGGGTCGGCCAGCCGTGCTTGCTCGCCCGGGCCAAGGTCTCCAGCTCGTCGGCCGACGCCTCGGCCAGGGACTTCGCGGTGGGCCACCGTTCCAAGAGCCGCAAGAAGGTCGGGCTGCCGATGTCGTCGCCAGCGATGAGGAGCGCGGCTGGGAACGTTGCGATGAGATCGGCGCGCAGCCGGTTGAGCAGGCGACGCTCGTCGCGGGCGGCCCGGTCGTCGTCCCGGGCGATGGCCCGCAGCTCGGCTGCCTCCTCCCCGTGGGGCACCAGCGGTCGGAGCCGTTCGAAGCGATCCAGGGCGATCAGACAGGCGATCCGGGCGTCCTCGGCATCGTCCTTCTTCTTGGCCGGCCCGCGCCGACGAGCCACCAGATCCGGGTTGACCGGCACCACGACATAGCCGGCATCCACCAGTCGCTCGACGAGCATCCCGTGGCGGGTCTCCAAGACAACCCGCACTTCGGCCGGATCCGGTTCCAGCGCCGTGATCCGCGCCACCAAGGCGTCCACCGACTTGGGGTCGTGTTCAACGCGGGTCACGTCGATCACCCCCTCACCCGGCCGTCCCAGGGCCACGAGGTGGAATTCCTCGGCCCAGTCAATCCCTACTCCCAACATGTTTCCTCCAATCCCTTTCGAACGAGACGGACGAAGGCACGGCGCCGTGCTGATGGACAAGTCCTCGAGGGACAACACCCTTGTTGGCGTCAGGCCTCCGAGGCCGCCCAGCCGGGACGCCGTCTCATTTCAGTCCTCGAGGGACAAGCACCGCAAGCGTTCCCGGCAGGGGACCTCTATGGAAGAAGGTAGAGCCATCAGCACCATCGACCGGTCCTCCCTCATGCACACCTACGCCGAACCCCCGGTCACCTTCGTGCGGGGGGAAGGGAGCCTGCTCTACGACACCGACGGGAAGGAGTACCTCGACTTCCTCTCCGGCCTGGCCGTCACCTCGCTGGGCCACGCCCACCCGAAGGTGGCCGAGGCCATCGCCAACCAGGCGGCCACCCTCAGCCACGTGTCCAACCTGTTCGGGAACACCATCGGCCCGGAGGTGGCGGCCACCCTCGACCGGTTGATCGGCGGGGGGACCGAACTCGAGGGCGGTCAGGTGTTCTTCGCCAACTCGGGTGCCGAAGCCAACGAGTGCGCCCTCAAGCTGGCCCGCCGGTGGGCGGGGCCCGACCGGTTCGCGGTGGTCAGCACCTGGCAGGCGTTTCACGGCCGGACCCTGGCCACCCTGGCCGCCACCGGACAGCCCAAGAAGCAGGCCGCCTTCCTGCCGCTGCCGGAGGGATTCGATCACGTTCCCTACGACGACCTCGACGCCATGGATGCCGCCTGCGACCCGGCCCGGGTCGCGGCGGTCATGGTCGAGCCGATCATGGGTGAAGCCGGGGTGGTGGTGCCGTCGTCGGACTACCTGGTCGGCCTCCGGCAACTCTGCACCGACCGCAACATCCTGTTGATGGTGGACGAGGTCCAAACCGGGTTCGGCCGGACCGGTCGCTGGTTCGGCTTCCAGCACCTGGGTATCGAACCCGACGTCGTGACCATGGCCAAGTCGCTGGGCAACGGGATGCCGGTCGGCGCCTGCTGGGCCCGGTCCGAAGTGGCGGCCGCCTTCGTCCCCGGCGACCACGGCAGTACCTTCGGCGGCCAGCCGCTGGCCATGGCCGCGGCCCGGGCCACCCTCTCGGTGATGGAGTCCGAGGACGTGCCCCGGCGGGCGACGGCCTCCGGGTCCTGGTTGCGGGCCGGGTTGGAGAAGCTCCCGGGGGTGTTGTCGGTCCGGGGCGAGGGCCTGCTGTTGGGCGCGGTCCTCACCGGGTCGTTTGCCAACGAGGTGGTGGCCGGATCGCTCGACGCCGGCCTGGTCATCAACGCACCCGCACCGGATGTCCTGCGGTTCGCCCCTTCCCTGTTGGTCACCGATGCCGACATCGACCGGGCCCTCGGGGTCCTCGGCCCGATCCTGGGTCGACTGGCAGCCGCGGTGGAAACGGCGGCGGCGGAAGCGAGCTCGGGATGAGTGGAACGCGCCACGTCCTGGACATCGACGACCTCGGCGCCGACGGGCTCGCCGCGGTGCTGGCCCTGGCCGCCACCGACCCGACCCGGCTGCCGCCCGCACTGGCCGGCCAAGGGGTGGCCATGGTCTTCGAGAAGTCGTCCAACCGGACCCGGAACAGCACCGAGATGGCGACGGTGGCCCTCGGCGGGCACCCGGTCTACATCCAGGGGCAGGAGGTCGGCCTCGACGTCCGGGAGACCGCCGCCGACGTGGCCCGGACCCTGGCCTGCTACCACGCGGTGCTCTGCGCCCGGGTCATGGATCACAGCTCCCTGGTGCGCATGGCCGACGCCCTGGACGACGCCGGCGTCGCGGTGCCGGTCATCAACCTGCTCTCCGACCTCTCCCATCCCTGCCAGGCCCTCGCCGACCTGCTCACCCTCCGGCAGATCTTCGGCTTCGGGGCCGAGGCATTGACCGGACGCCGCCTCGCCTACATCGGGGATGCCAACAACGTGTGGCGGTCGCTGGCCCTCGCCTCGTCCATGGAGGGACTGCCCACCCGGATCGCCGCCCCGGTCGGTTTCGGGCCCACCGATGCCGACGTGGAGTTGGTGCGCTCCTTCGGGGGCGATCTGCAGGTGACCACCGATCCGTCCGAGGCGGTGGCCGGGGCCGACGCCGTCTACACCGATGTCTGGACGTCGATGGGCCAGGAAGCCGAGGCGGCGGCGCGGCTCGAGGCCTTCCACGGCTTCCAGGTCGACGAAGAACTGATGAAGGGGGCAAACGAGGGGGCGGTGGTCCTCCACTGCCTTCCTGCCCACCGCGGCGAGGAGATCAGCGCCGGTGTGGTTGACGGTCCCCAGAGCGTGGTGTGGCAACAGGCGGCCAACCGGATGCACGCCATGCGGGGACTGCTGGCCTGGGTCCGGGGAGTCGACCCGGAGTCGGGCACGGGGGCGGGCACGGGGTCGGGCACGGGGGCGGGTGGTATCCGGTGAAGATGACCAAGCACCAACGCCAGCACCTCATCACCAAGCTCCTCGAGACCAAGGTGGTCGGCAGCCAGACCGACCTGGTCGAGCTGCTGGCCGGCGAGGGAGTGGAGGCGACCCAGACCACCGTCTCCCGCGACCTCGAGGAGTTGGGGGCGGTCAAGGTCCGGCTGCCCGGCGGTGACACCGCCTATGCCCTCCCTGAGTTGCCGTCCCAACAGGTCGCCCCCGAGGACCATCTCCGCCGGGTGCTGGGGGAGTGGGTGGTGGAGCTGGACTGGTCGGGAAATCTGATCGTGCTCCGCACCCCACCCGGCTCCGCTCATGTCGTAGGCTCGGCCCTCGATCGGAGCGGATTCCCCGGGGTCATCGGCACGGTGGCGGGGGACGACACCGTGTTGGTGGTGGCATCGGAGGCCACCGGCGGCGCCGGCGTGGCGAAACAACTGGCGGCCGTCTCGGGCATCGACCCGGGTCGACACACGAAGAAACCAGCGAGGAGATGACCATGGCGCAACGAGTGGTGCTGGCCTACAGCGGCGGACTGGATACCTCGATCGCCGTCCGTTGGTTGATGGAGAACCACGGGGTCGAGGTCATCGCGGTGGCCGTCGACGTCGGGCAGGCCGCCGAAGCCAAAGACGAGGACTGGGACGCCATCCGCAACCGGGCGCTGGCCGCCGGCGCGGTCGAGGCCATCGTGGTCGACGCCCGGGCGGAGATGGCCGAAGACTTCTGCATGCCGGCATTGCTGGCCAACGCCAAGTACGAGGGGAAGTACCCGCTGGTCTCCGCGCTGTCGCGGCCGGTCATCGTCCGCCACCTGGTCGCCGAGGCCCGCCGCCACGGTGCCACCGCGGTGGCCCACGGCTGCACCGGGAAGGGCAACGACCAGGTCCGCTTCGAGGTCGGCACCCGGGCCCTGGCCCCCGACCTCGAGGTCATCGCCCCCGCCCGGGTCTGGGGGCTGACCCGGGAGGACAGCATCGAGTACGCCGCCAAGTGGGACATCCCGCTGACGGTGACCAGGGAGAAGCTGTACTCGATCGACGAGAACCTGTGGGGACGCGCCATCGAGTGCGGGGCCATCGAGGACCCGTGGAACCCGCCTCCTGCCGACGTCTACACCATGACCCGGCCCACCACCACCGAGCCGGCCGAGGTGGTGATCGGCTTCGAGTCGGGCATCCCGGTGTCGGTCGACGGCCGATCCCTTTCGCCCGAGCCGCTGATCGCGGAGATGAACCGGGTGGTCGGCTCATACGGTTGGGGGCGGCTCGACATGGTGGAGAGCCGGCGGGTGGGCATCAAGAGCCGGGAGACCTACGAATGCCCGGCGGCGCTCGCCCTGCTGCTGGCCCACGCCGACCTCGAGGACATCACCCTCGAACGCGACCTCCTCCACGAGAAGGCCCGACTGGAGCCGCGGTGGTCGGAGCTGGTCTACGACGGGCTGTGGTTCTCGCCGCTGAAGCAGGCGCTCGACGCCTTCTTCGTCGAGTCCCAGCGGCACGTCACCGGGGAGGTGCGCCTCCACCTCGCGCCGGGCCAGTGCTACGTGGTCGGCCGCCGGAGCCCGATCGGCCTCTACGACCACGGCCTGGCCACCTACGACGCCACCGACACCTTTCGGCACCAGGACGCCGAGGGTTTCGTGCGGCTGTGGGGCCTGGGCGTCGCCACCTGGTCGGCCCGACAGGAGGCGGGCCGCGGCGGGGACTCGCCGGGCGCCCCACCGGATGGCTCGGACGGCGAGGCCTGATGACCCTGTGGCAGGGCCGCTTGACCGGGGGCACCGCCGAGGAGGTCATGGCCTTCTCGGTCAGCCTCCACTACGACCGGGAGCTGGCGGCTGACGACCTGATCGGGTCGCGGGCCCATGTCCGGGGACTCGGCCGCGGCGGGATCCTGACCGACGACGAGGTGGCCACCCTGATGGCCGCCCTCGATCAGGTGGAACGGGAGCTGGCCTCCGACTCCTTCAAGTTTGCGCCCGACGACGAGGACATCCACACCGCGGTCGAGCGCCGGGTGACCGAGATCGCCGGCGACGTCGGGGCCAAGCTCCACACCGGGCGGAGCCGCAACGACCAGGTGGCCACCGATCTCCGGCTGTTCACCAAGCGGGCCATCGCCGGGATCGCCTCCGACGTGCTCGCCCTCCAGGAGGTGTTGCTGACCCGGGCCCGGGAAGCCGACGGGGTCTACCTTCCCGGCTACACCCACATGCAGCGGGCGCAGCCGGTGCTGCTGTCCCACCACCTGCTGGCCCACGGATGGGCGCTGGCCCGGGACGTCGACCGGTTGGTCGCCACCTCGGCCCGGCTCGACGTGTCCCCGCTCGGGGCCGGGGCGCTGGCCGGGTCGTCACTGCCGCTCGACCCCGACGGAGTGGCGAGGGAGCTGGGCTTCGGCGCCCGGTTCGAGAACTCACTGGACGCGGTGGCCGACCGCGACTTCGTGGCCGAGACGCTGTTCGACCTCGCCCTGCTAGGAGTCCACCTGTCCCGGATCGGCGAGGAGCTGGTGCTGTGGTCGACCGAGGAGTTCGGCTTCGCCGTCCTCGACGACGCCTTCGCCACCGGGAGCTCGATGCTCCCTCAGAAGAAGAACCCCGACGTGGCCGAGCTGGCCCGGGGGAAGACCGGGCGGCTGATCGGGAATCTGACCGGGCTACTGGTCACCTTGAAGGGCCTGCCCCTCTCTTACAACCGGGATCTGCAGGAGGACAAGGAGCCGCTGTTCGACTCGGTGGACCAGGTCCATCTGGCCCTGGTGGCCCTGGCCGGCCTGCTGCAGACGGTGACCTTCAATGCCAACCGCATGCAGTCGGCGGCCGACGGCCCGGCAGCCTCGGCGGTGGATCTGGCCGAATGGCTGGTGGAGCACGGGATGCCGTTCCGCCAGGCGCACGGCGTGGTCGGCAATCTGGTCCGGGATTCGGTCGAGCGGCACGTCCCGCTGGCCGAGCTGGTGGAGGCCCATCCCGCCCTCGGGGCCGACGCGGTAGCCCTGCTCGACCCGGGCGTGGCGGTGACCCGCCGGACCACCCCGGGCGGCGCCGGCCCGGAGCCGGTGAAGACGCAGATGGAGCGGTTCGTCCTGCGGCTGCAATCGGACCGGAGCCGGGTGGCCGGATCCGGGGGTTCGGGGAGTACGGCCCCATCCGGATCCGGCTGAGCGAGCCGAGCGGGCAGGCGGGCTATCTCGACCCGAGGAACGTTGCGTCCCCGAAGGCGAACACGCCTCCGTCGCTCGCCACCAGCCAGTAACCCTCGGCGTCCGGGGTGGAAGCCATCCCCACCACCGGCCTGTTGAGCGTCATCGCGCCGGTGGAGCCGAAGAAGCCGGCATCGCCGAAGGAAAACACGCCTCCGTCTGAGGCCACCAGCCAATAGCCATTGCCGTCCGGGGTGGAAGCCATGTCGGCGATCGGCCTGTTGAGCGTCATCGCCCCGGTGGAGCCGAAGAAGCCGGCATCGCCGAAGGTGAACACGCCTCCGTCCGAAGCCACCAGCCAGTAGCCCCCGAGGGTGGCGGTCATCCCGACGATCGGCTGGTTGAGCGCCATGGCCCCGGTGGAGCCGAAGAACGTCGCGTCCCCGTAGGCGAAGACGCCTCCGTCCGAGGCGACCAGCCAGTAGCCATTGCCGTCCGGGGTGGCGGTCATCCCGACGATGGGCTTGTTGATGACGATGGCCCCGGTGGAGCCGAAGAATCCGGCGTCCCCGTAGGCGAACACGCTCCCGTCAGACGTCACCAGCCAGTAGCCCCGGCCGTCCGGGGTGGCGGTCATCCCGACCACCGGACTCCGCAACGGGAGACCCCCGACCGATCCATAGAACGTCGCGTCCCCGTAGGCGAAGACGCCTCCGTCCGATGCGACGAGCCAGTAGCCCTTGCCGTCCGGGGTCGAAGCCATTTTGACGACGGGGGGCGCGGAGGCCGGGAGAGGTACCGGGGGCGGTGGCGGGGGGTTGGGGACTATGGAAATCGACTGGAATACGCTGTCGCCGGACAAGTCTCCGAACCCGATGAGACAACTCGCCCCGGCCGCTACCTGGGCCGGCGTCGGTGGGCAGGGGTAACTGGCGGCATCGGTTCCGGCATTGCCACCGGCACTGTCCTGGCCTTGTGCGGGGGGGCCGAGGACCCCGACGGCAACGGTCCACGTGGTTGAAATGGATCCGGTACCGGAAACGCCGACCAGGGCACCACTGGCGTACGGGTTGGAACAGCCCACCGGGACCGCTATCCCGGCGACATCGATGGTCGGTTCACCGGGTGTGCTGTTGCACTCGACCACCGCGCCCTCGGCTTGCGGGACAAATCCTGAACCGGTAACCGTCACGTGGTCCCCGGCATGCAGGCCGGTTGCCGGGACAACGGAGAGAGCTTGCACCGGTGGCGGCCCGGTGATCTGGATCGTCTGGGAGGCCGACTCTCCGGCCGCATCGTCGACCATCAGCGAGCAGTGCCCCCCGATCGCCTGCTGAGCGGGTGTGGGCGGACAGGGGTACGGGGCACTCTGGACGCTCCCTCCGATGTTCCCCTCACCGATGGCAAAGGTCGTCTGGAGGCTCCCGGTCCCGTCGGTGGTGAACGTGCCCGGAGTCGAAACCGGGGTCGAAGACGGCGGCGGGGGGAAGTAGGGCTGCTGGTTTGGCGACGTGCAACCAACCGGCGCCGGCGGGTCCGAATAGGCGGCGGTCGGCTCCCCCGGGGTCACGTTGCACTCGGTGACGACCCCAGGGGAGAACGGGGTGTACCCGGTACCCGTGAGCGTCACGACCGTGTTGCCGGCGAGTCCGGTCGAAGGAGATACCGTCAGGCTGGGTGAAGGCGTGATGGGAGTACCGAAGGCGATCGGCGCGGAGATAAAGGCCGCCGGACTGGCTCCCGAGGCCGAAGGCGCCCCGGGGGCTTCGGCGAAGGCAATGACGCAGCTCACGCCGGCCGCGGTTTGCGCGGGTGTGGGTGGGCACGAGTAGTTGACCGCATCCACGGCGGCGTTGTTCCCGGCGCTGTCGGTACCGAGTGTCGGCGGTCCGAGGACACCGGTCTCGACGATGATCGATCCGGTCAGCACGCCGGCCGGCGATACGTTGGCGAAACCTGAGATGGTCGACACCGCCGGGCCAGAGAGGTTGGGCGAGGCACAACTGACCGGCACCGCCGCGCCGTTGCTCACGATGGTCGGCTGGCCGGGGGCATTGCTGCACTCGGTGAGGTCCCCGAAGGCGTAGGGCGAGAACCCCGATCCGGTGACGTTCACGATCTGACCCCGGAGGAGCCCGGTCGACCGGTCGAGCGAGATGGTCGGAGACGGGGTGCTCCCGGCCCCGGCGGAGATCACCGGGATGGCGGCGTAGGCACCCACGGCCACCAGCGCGGCAACGGCCACACGAGCACTCCGGAGGCGCAGGCTCGCTCGGGGTTTCCCCCGGTGACGCCCCCATCGGTTCCCCCGGCCCAGACTCAACGGCGCCCGGACCCGAATCCCCATGCGACGACCCCCTTCCGGGGCCCGGCAACCGGGGA
>CAVYQI010000005.1:0-412500 GCA_963770635.1 uncultured Acidimicrobiaceae bacterium | reverse complement strand
GAGGGCCGAACCCACCCTGGTTGAAAACAGGGGGGATGACCTGTGGTTAGGGGTGAAAGGCCAATCAAACTCGGTGATAGCTGGTTCTCCCCGAAATGCATTTAGGTGCAGCGTCGGGCGTTCAGCAACGGAGGTAGAGCACTGAATGGGCTAGGGGGCCTACAAGCTTACTGACCCCAATCAAACTCCGAATGCCGTTGCTTTAGAGCCTGGCAGTGAGACTACGAGGGATGAGCTTCGTTAGTCGAAAGGGAAACAGCCCAGATCGCCAGCTAAGGCCCCTAATTATTTACTAAGTGGAAAACGATGTGGGAACGCGAAGACAGCCAGGAGGTTGGCTCAGAAGCAGCCATCCTTGAAAGAGTGCGTAATAGCTCACTGGTCGAGTGGTCCTGCGCGGACAATGTAACGGGGCTCAAGTAAATAGCCGAAGCTGCGGATTTCTATTCCGCCTGAGTAGCGATGGTGAATGCGGCTTGCCGCGGACGCCGTCGCAACAACGCTCAGGAGTCACGGGGTAGGAGTGGTAGGGGAGCGTCGATCTTGCAGAGAAGCGGCGGTGGAAACCGTCGTGGAGCGTGGTCGAGTGAGAATGTTGGTATGAGTAGCGAGAGAGGGGTGAGAAACCCCTCCGCCGTAAGCCCAAGGGTTCCTGGGGAAGGCTAATCCTCCCAGGGTAAGTCGGGAGCTAAGGCGAGGCCGAGAGGCGTAGTCGATGCACAACTGGTTGATATTCCAGTACTTCCGTGTCCGCGCCAATTCCAATACCGGTGTCCTAAGGGGCTGTCCTTCGGGGCGAACCGACCGACCCGGAGGAGGAAAGCGAAGGAGGGACGCAGGAGGGTAGGTGAGCCCAGGCGTTGGTTGACCTGGGGTAAGCGTGTAGGGGGAGGTCTAGGCAAATCCGGACCTCATTCACCCTGAGACGCGATGCCGAGCCATTTTAGGTGAAGTCACTAATCCCATGCTGCCGAGAAAAGCTTCTAGCGAGCTGACACGGAACCCGTACCCCAAACCGACACAGGTGGGCGGGTAGAGAATACCAAGGCGATCGGGAGAACTGTGGTTAAGGAACTCGGCAAAATACCTCCGTAACTTCGGGAGAAGGAGGACCCCACCAGGGTGACGAACTTCGCGTTCTGAGCCTGAAGGGGTCGCAGAGAATAGGGGAAAGCGACTGTTTACTAAAAACACAGGAGCGTGCGAAGTCGTAAGACGATGTATACGCTCTGACGCCTGCCCGGTGCCGGAAGGTTACGGGGAAAGGTTAGCCTTCGGGCGAAGCTTTGAACCTAAGCCCCGGTAAACGGCGGCCGTAACTATAACGGTCCTAAGGTAGGGAACCCAGGTGGAAACACCAGGGAAGCTGCCCTCCGTAGCGGTGACGCTTCGGGTAAGCAGTCGGCCAAATGCTGGAAACCCCGTGAATCCTCCACTACTCGTTGTCCAAGGTCAGTGATACAGCCGTTTCGTATCATTGGTCCATGGTCAGCAGTGACAATGTGAGAGGTGCGGACAATCAGCAGGAAAGATCCTTTAACTGCGGATGGGCTGTCGGTTTCGTCGATGGGGAAGGCTGTTTCAGCTGCCCCATCTATCGGAATCGCAGCATGACGGTTGGTTGGCAAGTGCAGCCCACATTTGTGGTTGTGCAGTCAGCCTCGAGTCGTGAAGTTCTCGAATACCTCGCCCATTTGTTTGGGTGCGGAAAGGTCTACGTGAATCGCCGGCACGACAATCACCGGGAGGATCTCTTCCGGTTTGTCGTAACGAGGTTCGCTGATCTACGGGATGTCATTATCCCGTTCTTCAATGAGAACCGATTGCGAACTTCTAAGCGAGAGAATTTTGAGAAGTTCGCCGATGTCATCAGTCTGATGGAGCGACGAAAGCACCTCACGGTGTGCGGTCTCATTGAGATCGCCGAAATCGCACAGACGATGAATCATCGAAAGCCATCCGCCGTATTGGGAATCCTCAGAGACCATACGCCGACCACCTCGCCAAGCGCGGTGAGGTGAAGATATGGTCCGGGCCCTACGGCGACGTAGGGAGACTGGCAGAAATGACCAGTCCGCTTATTGGACGTATTTGGATCCAATGAGTTGTAACAGCACCAAGCGAAATTCCTTGTCGGGTAAGTTCCGACCTGCACGAATGGCGTAACGACTTTCCTACTGTCTCAACCACAGACCCGGCGAAATTGAAGTACGAGTAAAGATGCTCGTTAGCTGCATCAGGACGGAAAGACCCCGTGGACCTTTACTACAGCTTGATGTTGAGTTTTAGTACATATTGTGTAGGATAGGTGGGAGACTTTGAAGCATTGGCGCTAGCTAGTGTGGAGTCAACCTTGAAATACCACCCTTTATGTGCCGGAACCCTAACTTCGGTCCGTTATCCGGATCAGGGACAGCGTCAGGTGGGTAGTTTGACTGGGGCGGTCGCCTCCTAAAACGTAACGGAGGCGCCCAAAGGTTCCCTCAGGCTGGTTGGCAATCAGCCGTCGAGTGCAATGGCACAAGGGAGCTTGACTGCGAGACCTACAAGTCGAGCAGGTGCGAAAGCAGGGCATAGTGATCCAGCGGTTGCTTGTGGAAGCGCCGTTGCTCAACGGATAAAAGGTACCCCGGGGATAACAGGCTCATCTTCCCCAAGAGTCCATATCGACGGGAAGGTTTGGCACCTCGATGTCGGCTCGTCGCATCCTGGGGCTGAAGCCGGTCCCAAGGGTTGGGCTGTTCGCCCATTAAAGCGGTACGCGAGCTGGGTTTAGAACGTCGTGAGACAGTGAACTAACCGCGCTGTCTTTAAACTTGGCTATATGCTGGAAACACCGTAAGTATCCTGCGCTACTCGCTCTCAAAAAAGTCGTGAATCCCGCTTCGTATGGTGCGGGCATGGGCGTTGAGAGAAGTGAAAATGCGTCAGGTGCGGTCAATCAGCAGGAAAGGCTGGACGCATACGGATTTATAGTCCAGAATCCTCAGAGACCATATGCCAGGCACCCTCAGTACTACTGAGGCGTGAAGATATGGTCCGATCTGCATGGCGACATGCAGAGCCAGGCAGAAATGCCCTGGCCCTCGGCGCAATAGCGCCGGTGGTAACAAATAATGTCGGTCCCTATCCGATGCAGCCGTAGGAGATTTGAGGAAGGCTATCCCTAGTACGAGAGGACCGGGATGGACGAAGCTCTCGTGTGTCAGTTGTCCTGCCAAGGGCACTGCTGATTTGCGACCTTCGGGTGGGATAAGCGCTGAAAGCATCTAAGCGCGAAGCTCGTTCCAAGATGAAATCTCCCACAGGGTTAACCTGGTAAGGCCCGTGGCCAGACGACCACGTTGATAGGCCGGAAGTGTAAGTGCGGTAACGCATTCAGCTGACCGGTACTAATCGGCCGAGGGCTTGGAAACTTGCTCGTGCTCGCTATGGAACGCTCAGGGGTGACCGATTGTCGGTCACGCCGGGCTCGGATGTCACCCCCCACTTGGTGATGGTCCTGGAGCCCCTGAGAGCGCACAGTTTCCGGTGGCCATAGCGGCGGAGAGACACCCGTTCCCATTCCGAACACGGCAGTTAAGCTCGCCAGCGCCGATGGTACTTGGGGGGTAGCCCCCTGGGAGAGTAGGACGTCGCCGGGATTTCTCTGAAGAGGCCCTCCGCTTTGCGGGGGGCCTCTTCTCTTCCTCCGATTCTCCGGAGTAGTCCCATAACTGGGCAACCAATGTCACGTCAGGACGGGCAAGCGCGTCGCACCCAGGAATGACTCGGTTAGCCCAGAATCCCGCAGTTAGTACACTCGACCCCTATGGCCGCAGCACGTACACCCTCTGGTACTCCGCGCCCGCGCTCATCGGGCGGAGGTAGTCCCAAGGGTTCTCCGCGGGGGCCCAGGGGTTCTCCTGGATCGGGGCGCGGCTACCAGGGCTCGAGAGATTCGAGTTCGGGAAGCCAGAGGGGAGCTTCGGGTGATCATGGCCGGAGCGGCCGCCCGCCGGCTTCGGGGCGATCGGAGCGAGCCGGAAGCGGAGGCGCATCGGGCAGCCGCGGCCGTTCTGACTCCGGCTCGAGGGCCAGTTCGAGGTCGAGCTCGTCCAGTCGGTCGCCGTCGGGCTACCAGGGAAAACGACCCGGATCCGGCACTCGCACCGGGTCAGGATCGTCGACCACCTTTGCCGGCTATGGCAGCGGCAAAAGCACCGGACGGCCGCCGGCCAAGCCGAGCAGCTGGAAGGAACGGGATTCCAGCTCTTCGGGTCGACCCCCAAGGTCTGGCGGCAGCGGTCCCAGGTCGAGCGGAATCGGTTCCACCCGATCGGGGCGACCGCCGGCCAAGTGGGAGCCGCGACCGGCGAGGAACCCGGTGGTCCGCAAAGGGTGGGGGAGCGTGGCCCGCCGCGGGGCCAGCACCGTGCGGGAGGGTACCGAGCACGGTCCCGACAAGGACACCCCCGAAGGGCGGCGGCGTTCCAAAAGGCGTACTGACGAGTTCGTTCCCGAGCTGTGGATCCAGGACGATCGCGGCAAGAAGCGGGCCGACGGCCTGCGACCACCGGCCCACCGCGCCGTACCCGTCCAACCCGAGCTCTCCCCCGACATCGCCAACGAGCTGGCATCCGCCGCCGGTCCCGACTGGAGCCACCTGCGCGAGCGGATGACCGAGCGGATGGCAGCCGGCATCGGCGCCTACGAACGGGAGCGCTACCGGGACGCCTCCCGCATCCTGAAAACCGTGGTCGACGCCATCCCGAGCTCCCCCTCGGCCCGGGAGCTGCTTGCTCTCAGCCAGTACCACCAGGGGTACTGGAAGGCCGCCCTCCCGAATCTGGAGGCGTTCGCCGCCCTCACCGGTTCCGTCGATCAGCACCCGGTCCGGATGGACTGCCATCGAGCGCTGGGTCGCCCCAAGCGGGTCGAGGCCCTCTTCACCGAGCTCCGACACGGTTCCCCCGACGCCGAGGTCCTCACCGAAGGACGGCTGGTGCTGGCCGGCACCCGGGCCGATGCCGGCGACCTGGCTGGAGCCGTGGCCCTGCTGGTCGAGTCCGGGGCTGGGCGCCTGGTGCGGAACCCGGCCGAACGCCATCTACGCCAGTGGTACGTGCTGGGCGACCTGATGGAGCGCTCCGGCGACATCCCGAAGGCCCGGGAGCTCTTCCTCCGCATCTCCGCCGTCGATCCTGACGCCTACGACGTCGCCCAGCGGCTCGAATCGCTGGGACCGCCGGCCCGGGTGCGGCGCACCCCAAACAGGCCGAAAGGACCACGCCGCGCCAGTTAGAGTCGAAGACCATGGACCTCGAAAAACTTCTTGGCGATGAAGCCGATTCTCTGCTCAACCACCGTGCCACGGCGTTTCCGTCCGAACACCTGATCCTGCCCGGGCCCGATCACCTGGACAACATTTTCGTCGATTCCGACCGGTCGTCGACGGTGCTTCGCAACCTGGGAACGCTGTTCAACACCGGGCGCCTGGGGGGTACCGGGTACCTGTCGATCCTGCCGGTCGACCAGGGCATCGAGCACTCGGCCGCCGCCAGCTTCTCCAAGTACCCGGCGTACTTCGACCCGGCCAAGCTTTGCGACCTGGCCATCGCCGCCGACTGCAGTGCCATCGCCACCACACTCGGCGGACTGGGCATCGTGTCGCGGCGCTACGCCCACAAGATCCCCTACGTGGTCAAGCTCAACCACAATGACTTCCTCAACTACCCGAACACCTACGACCAGGTGATGTTCGGCAGCGTCCAGCAAGCGGCCGACCTGGGGGCCATCGGCGTCGGTGCCACCATCTACTTCGGGTCCGAAGGGGCAGACCGGCAGATCGGCGAAGTCTCGAAGGCGTTCGCCGAAGCCCATCGCCTGGGGTTGCTGACCATGTTGTGGTGCTATCTGCGCAACAGTGCCTTCAAACAGGGCGACATCGACTACCACCTGTCCGCCGATCTCACCGGCCAGGCGAACCATCTCGGTGTCACCATCGAGGCCGACATCATCAAGCAGAAGCAACCGGAGAACAACGGCGGATACAACGCCCTCAAATTCGGGATGACCGACCCGCTGGTCTACAGCGAGTTGACGACCGACAACCCCATCGATCTGACCCGCTGGCAGGTCGTGAACTGCTATGCCGGCCGCATTCCGTTGATCAACTCTGGCGGTGCATCCAAAGGCGCGGACGACCTGGCTCAAGCGGTGCGCACCGCGGTGATCAACAAGCGGGCGGGCGGAACCGGCCTCATCGTCGGCCGAAAGGCCTTCCAGAGGCCCATGGACGAGGGTGTGGAGCTCATCCATGCCATCCAGGACGTCTATCTCGATGCCGAGGTGACCGTCGCCTGACTGTCGCCTGGCCACCGAGGCGACCGTCGCCTGACTGTCGCCTGGCCACCGAGGTGACCAGCGCCTAACTCCGACGGTGACCGTCGCCTGAACCCTGGGTGGGGCCCACGGCCGGTACCGGGGTGGCTACGTGGCGTGATTTGTCCGTGCCGATAGACTGCGGGTGAGCGCGCTGAATTTGGGCGCTTCGGCCCGGTCAACGAGGATCGGCGCATACGGGAGTGGCGCCGAGTGTTCGACCGGCGACCGAGCGTAGAGAAATGGCGCGAGAGAGCAGTACGAAGAGGAGCGCGGTGTCTGACACGACGACCAACGACCATCCGTCCGAAGTGCTCGACCGGGTGATTCTCCGATTCGCCGGAGACTCGGGCGACGGCATGCAGCTCGTCGGCGATCAGTTCACCACCGTCTCCGCACTTTTCGGGAACGACCTAGCGACGTTCCCGGACTTCCCGGCAGAGATCCGGGCCCCGGCCGGCACCTTGGCCGGTGTCTCGGCCTTCCAGGTGCAAATCTCCGACCACGACATCCTGACTCCCGGCGACGCGCCGAACGTGTTGGTGGCTATGAACCCGGCGGCGCTGAAGGCCAACATGAACACCCTGCCTCCCGGTGCCACCATCATCGTCAATGTCGACGCCTTCGAGGAGCGCAACCTGGCCAAGGCCGGTTACGAGGCCAACCCGCTGACCGACGGGAGCCTGGCCGCCTACACCGTCTACGAGATCCCGATGACGTCGATCACCACCGAGGTGTCCAAGGACGCCGGGGTGAAGCCTCGGGACGCCGAGCGCTCCAAGAACTTCTTCGCCCTCGGACTCATCTGCTGGCTGTACACCCGGCCGGTCGACGGGGTGGCCAAGTGGACCGAGGAGAAGTACGCGGGCAAGCCACTGGTGATGGAAGCCAACCTCCGGGCCCTGAAGGCCGGATACCACTTCGGCGAGACCGCCGAGTTGTTCGAGTCCTCCTTTGAGGTGCGCCCTGCCACCCTCGATCCGGGTGAGTACGTCAACATCACCGGAAACATGGCCACCGCCTGGGGCCTGATCACCGCCTCCAACCAGAGCGGGCTGCCGTTGTTCCTCGGGACCTATCCGATCACCCCGGCATCGGACATCCTCCACGAGCTGTCCAAGCACAAGGAGTTCGGGGTGCGGACGTTCCAGGCCGAAGACGAGATCTCCGGCATCGGGGCCGCACTCGGCGCCGCCTTCGGCGGGGCGCTGGGGGTCACCACCACCTCCGGTCCGGGCGTCGACCTCAAGTCGGAGATGATGGGACTGGGTATCAGCCTCGAAGTTCCGCTGCTGATCATCGACATCCAACGTGGGGGCCCGTCCACCGGGCTTCCGACCAAGACCGAACAGGGCGACCTGCTCCATGCCATGTACGGGCGGCACGGCGAGTCTCCGTTGCCGATCGTGGCGGCCAAGACGCCGTCGCATTGCTTCGAGGCAACCATCGAGGCGGTCCGTCTCGCCGTCAAGTACCGCACCCCGGTGATCCTGCTGTCCGACGGGTACCTGGCCAACGGCACCGAGCCGTGGCGCCTGCCCGACGTCGCCGACCTGCCGGCCATCGACCCCGACTTCGCCACGGGTCCCAATCACACCGATGACGATGGCAACCAGGTGTTCTGGCCGTATGTGCGGGACGAGACCACGCTGGCCCGACCCTGGGCGCCACCCGGCCTGGCCGGTCTGGAACACCGGATCGGCGGCCTCGAGAAGGAGGACGGGACCGGGAACGTCAGCTATGACGGCGAGAACCACGAGCGGATGACCCGCCTCCGGGCGGCGAAGATCGCCGGCATCGCTTATGACATTCCCCCCACCGATCTGGACGACGAAGACGATGACGCCCGCACGCTGGTCGTCGGCTGGGGCTCGACCTACGGCGCGATTGCCGCCGGCGTCCGGCGGGTGAGGGCCCGGGGATTCAAGGTGGCTCACGTCCATCTGGTTCACCTGAACCCGTTCCCGGTCGACCTCGGAGAGGTGCTCCACCGCTACGACAACGTGCTGGTGCCCGAGGTCAACCTCGGTCAGCTCAGCCGGCTGCTCCGGGCCGAGTACCTGGTGGACACCGTCTCGTTCACCCAGTTGAAGGGGATCCCCTTCCGGGCCGCATCGATGGAGGCAGCGATCATGGAGTTGATCAAGGCCGAGGACGGGGACGTCGGTGCCGTCGGCGGAACCCCGGTAGGCGGAAAGGTGTCTGACATATGACCGACCTGGCCCAAGCCAACGGATCCCACACCAACGGGGCATCGACGGCGGTGCCCGTCACCACCCGCAAGGACTGGTCCTCCGACCAGGAGGTCAGATGGTGTCCCGGGTGCGGTGACTACTCGATCCTGTCGGCGATGCAGATGCTGATGCCCGACCTCGGGGTCCGGCGCGAGAGCACGGTGTTCCTCTCCGGCATCGGTTGTGCGGCGCGGTTCCCGTACTACATGAACACCTATGGGTTGCATTCCATCCACGGTCGGGCTCCGGCCATCGCCACCGGTTTGGCCACCACCCGACCCGATCTCGATGTCTGGGTGATCACCGGTGACGGCGACTCGTTGTCGATCGGCGGCAATCACCTCATCCACGCGCTGCGCCGGAATGTGAACATCACCATCCTGTTGTTCAACAACCAGATCTACGGGCTGACCAAGGGGCAGTACTCGCCCACCTCGGAGATGGCCAAGGTCACCAAGTCGACACCGTTCGGCTCCCTCGAACAGCCGTTCAACCCGCTGAGCCTGGCGCTGGGGGCGGAAGCCAGTTTCGTCGCCCGCACCCATGACATGGACCGGAAGCACATGATCGAGACCTTCCGTCGGGCGCACGCCCACAAGGGGGCGTCGTTCGTGGAGATCTACCAGAACTGCAATGTGTTCAACGACGGTGCTTTTGAGCAGGTCACCGGCAAGGACAATCGCGCCGAGATGCTGATCCCGCTGGTGCACGGTGAGCCGATCCGGTTCGGAGCCGATGGCGCCCACGGAGTGGTGCGGGGCCCCGACGGCGCGGTTGACGTGGTGGAGGTGGCCGATGTCGGCGAGTCGGCGTTGCTGGTGCACGACGAGCACCGGGAGAACCCGGGCCTGGCCTTCCAGCTGAGCCGGCTGTCCCGGGGCCCCTACGAGCCCACGCCCATCGGAATCTTCCGCGACGTCGACCGGCCGGAGTACGGCTCGGAGATGTCCCGCCAGATCGAACAGGTGATGGAACGCAAGGGCAAGGGCGACATCGAGGCCCTGTTGCGCTCCGGTTCGACCTGGACGGTGGAGTAGGCCGATAGCCACCGGCGCTGAGCGGATGGGGCGGTGAATCGGGTCAAGGTCGGCTTCTTCTCGCTGTCGCGCCGCTCACGGGATGGCGACGACCGGTCCTACCTGGCCTGGCACCAGCTGGATCACATGCCGGAGCAGTACCAGCTGCCCGGCCTGGTCCTCGGCCAGCGGTGGGTGTCCACGCCGGCCTGCCGGGCCGGGCGGGTGGCGGAGAACGGCCAATGGTCGGAGGTCGAACACGTCGTCTGCTACCTGATGGGTGAGCCGGTCGACCAGACCATCGATGCCTTCTATGCACTCGGCCAAAGCCTGGCCACCGCCGGTCGGTTCCCCCGCTCGCTGCCGTCGCACTACCGGGGTGGACTGGGTTTGGTCGAGACCCGGGCGGCGACCCGGGCGCGCATCTCGCCCGAGGTGGTGCCCTTCCGCCCGCACCGCGGCATCTACCTGATCGTCGAGGCGCACCCCGAAGGCCGGACCGAGGACACCCCGGGCCGGAACCCGACTCCGAGCCACGACATGCTCGGGGAGCTGGTGGCGGTGCCCGGGGTGGCCGGCGCCTGGAGGTATGCGAGCTCGGCCACCTCCCGCCACCCACGGTTCAGCGAGGGAGATGTGGAGATGACCGTCTGCTATCTCGACGATGACCCGGCCACCATGGGAAGCCGACTAGGACCGGTGGTGTCCCGGGCGGCGGCCGCGAGGTCGACACGGCTCGAACTCGCGGCCCCGTTCGAGTCGATGATGGCCTGGGACCTTGATCATTTCGACGGTTCGGGAACCTGACCCTACGGATCGGTGAAGGACACGGGCATCCTCCCGCGATTCAGTTGGCGAGCTTCTTGACCTTCTCGATCAGGTCGACGGCCCGCTGACCGCCGACCGGTACCGGCGCCACCTGGAGATGGGTGACCCCGGCTTCGGCGTAGGCGGCGATGCGCTCGGCCACGTGACCCTCCGACCCACACAGCGAAGTCAGCTCTAGGAGCTCGGCGGGGACCGCCGCGGCGGCGGCCGCCTTGTCCCCGGCCAGGTAGAGATCCTGGATCTTCTCGGCCGCGTCCTCGTACCCGGAGCGCCGGGCCACATCGTTGTAGAAGTTCCGGCCCTTGGCGCCCATGCCCCCGATGTAGAGGGCGAGCATGTGCCGGGACAACTCCCGTATGGCCTTCACGTCGTCGCCGTCCCCGATGGCCAGGAGGCCGCCGGCGGTGATCTGCAGCGGCCCGAGCGCCGGGTCCCGAAGCTTGGTTCCGGCGGCCAGCGCCGATCCCCAGACGTCCTTGGCCTTCTCGGGCACAAAGATCATCGGGATCCACCCGGTGGCCACCTCGGCCGTGAGCGCCACGTTCTTCTCCCCCAGCGACGCCACCCAGATCGGGATGTCCGCCCGGGGCCGGCCGATGATCTTCAGGGCTTTGCCCAATCCGGTCCCCTGATCGGGGGGCAGCGGCAAGGTGAAGATGTTGCCTTCATAGGTCAGTGGGGCTTCCCGAGCCCACACCTTGCGGCAGATCTCGATGATCTCGCGGGTGCGGCCCAGCGGCGTGGAGTAGGGCACCCCGTGGAACCCTTCGATGACCTGGGGCCCGGAGGCCCCGAGCCCGAGCTCGAAGCGGCCGCCGGACAGCGCGTCGACGCCGGCCGCCGTCATGGCGATCAGCGTGGGCGTCCGGGTGTAGATCGGGAGGATGGCGGAGCCGATGCCCACGTGATCGGTGAGCGCGGCCAGGTACCCCATCAGGCTCGGGCTGTCGAAGCCGTAGGCCTCCGCCACCCACACCAGGTCGAGCCCGGCCTTCTCGAACTCGGCGACTTGGGCCGCCGACTCCCGGAACCCGCCCGAGTAGTCGAGCATGGTGGTGATCTTCATAGGTTCTCCCTGAGCGTCTCGTACCCGGTCACCGATCCCGATGAGCCGCCGGCCACACTACCGACAACCCACCGGAGCACTCCATTTGCCCGCCGGAGCCAATCTGACCGCGGAACGCTTCGAGAGGCGACGAAACGCCAGGGCTTCGGGCCACTCAGCCCTTGATGGTGTTGTGCACGTTTGCCACCATCGGCGCACCCAGTTCGAGACCGGCTTTCGCCAGGATCGGCATCAGTGTCGCTCCGAATGCCTCGAAATCCGCCAGCGAGTCCCAGATGTCGAACACCTGGATTGCCCCGTCAGTCTCGAGGGCCACGTGGAGGCTGCGCCCCTTGGGCGCGGGGGCGGCGGCCTCAATTTCCTTGAGGGTGCTGTCGTAAATCTCAGTCGTGAATCCCTCTTGGGCGATGTAGATCCCAACGGCCATGATTCCTCCATTCGTTCGGCGTGCTGAACGCTGATCCCAGTTGATTTGGATGCTGAAGCCGCTCCGGCCGATCCATGTTGACCGGGTCCTCGGACCATACCCCCCGGACCGAAGCGCGCGTCGACCTCACCGGAAGGCGCGACAAGGCAGGGTGACGCGGCTCAGTCGTAGGTCGGCGGCTCGTAACCGGGAAACAGGTTGGGCAGACCCTCGCTGATCCGACCGGAGAAGGCGGCCGGCCGCTTCTCCAGGAACGACAGCACTCCTTCGCGCGCGTCATCGGACGTCCCCCGGAAGGACATGGCCAGGGAGTCGGCGCGGTGGGCGGCCATCGGATGGGACTCGCCCAACATGTGCCACAGGAGTTGACGGCTCATCGCCACCGACACCGCCGAGGTGTTCTCGGCGATCTCCGCGGCGAGGACATAGGCGGCGTCGAGAAGGGCGTCAGGGGCATGCAGGCTGCGTACCAGGCCGCCGCGGTGAGCCTCCTCGGCGTCGAACACCCGACCGGTCGCCACCCACTCCATGGCCTGGCTGATGCCCACCAACCGGGGCAGAAACCAGCTCGAAGCCGCCTCCGGCACCAGGCCCCGGCGGTTGAAGACGAAGCCCATCTTGGCGTCCACCGACGCCAGCCGGATGTCCATCGGCAGGGTCATGGTGATGCCGACCCCCACCGCCGGCCCGTTGATGGCGGCGATGACGGGTTTCAGCGAGTCGAAGATCCGGAGGGCGACCGTGCCGCCTCCGTCGCGGGGTATGGACCCGTCTTCCCTCGCCGCCACGTAGTCGAAGGCCCGTTCCCCGCTTTCGAGATCGGCCCCGGCACAGAATCCCCGCCCGGCCCCGGTGACCACCACCGCCCGGACCGCGTCATCGGCATCGGTACGATCGAAGGCGTCGAGGAGCTCTCGTCTCATGGTGTTGGTGAAGGCGTTCAGCCGGTCGGGCCGATCGAGGGTGATGGTGGCGACCGCCCCCTGTGCGTCCACCTCCATTCGGATCGACGTGTAGTCGGTGTCAGAACTCAATGGACCTCCAGGTTCGGATCGTTCAGCCGACGGTCGAATCGGAGAAGGTGGCGTAGTCCCCATCCCCGTTGATGACCATGCAGAAGCCGGCGGATGAGCACGATACCGAGGTTCCGATCCCGGTGTAGTTGGTGGCAGCCGGAATCACTCTGACCGGTGCCGCCCAGCTGGTCCCGTCCCAGGTGACGATGGCGCCGTTGGCATCGGCGGCCATGCAGAACGACACCTGCGGGCACGAGATCGAGTCCAGGGTGCCACCCGGATCGACGGCCTGCACCGGGGACCAGGCCGGGGAGCCGTTCCGGTAGGAGACCCCGGAACCGTTCACGATGGCACAGAAGGTCGAGGATGGGCAGGAGATGGCAGTGGGATTGCCGTTGACCGACGAGGAGCCCGAAGAGCCGGACAGCGTCGGGGACCAGGGCGCGGCTTCCTCCGACCAGGTGTTGCCGCTCCAATCCAGTACCGCGGTGCCGATCACCGCGGTGCAGGCCGACGTCGTCGCGCACGACACGCCCACCCGGCCTGTGGCGTACAACGCCATCGGCGCAGCGGTCCCGGTCCCGAATGCCTGGGGTGTCAGCCACGACCCGTTCTGCCAGGTGTAGGCGTTTCCGGTGTTGTCGACGATGGCGCAGAATTTGCTCGACGTACAGGACACCGCCGCGTCGCGCGAACCGGCGTGACCACTTCCGGGATCGGCCGCGTTGGCCGGCAGCGGTGCCGCCGGCTTCAGGGCGACCGGGGTGATCCAATTGGTCCCGTCTCCGTTGGAGATGTAGCCCGACCCGTCGACGATGGCGCAGAACGGCCCGCCGATGCAGGTGATGGCCGGCATGACCGGCGACCCGCCTGACCCGCTCGGCCCGGCGGCCGGGGGCGGGAAGTAGACGGACGGATTGGACCAGGCCTGGCCGTCCCACGATTGGGTCTCCCCGGCGCCGACGGTCCCCGAGGCGTCGCCGAGGTTGGCTCCTCCGCCGACGGCGATGCAGAAGGTATCCGAGATGCACGACACCGAGGTGAATCCGCCACCCGGCGGGAGCGTGGCGAGGGGGACCGACCAACCCGGAGCCGGGACGATCGTGGTCGGCACCGCGGTGGTCGGCGTCGTCGTGGCCGGAGGAAGGGTGGTCGTGGTGGTGGTGGTTGCGGGGGCGGAATCCCGGGTGATCGGGAGTTGGAGACCGACCGGCCGGGTCAGTGCGGCCGGGGTGCTGGGGGTGCCACAGGCGGTGGCCGTCAGGACCAGGGCCCCCGTCGCAACCAACGCGACAATCCGGCTCTGGCGCACCCCTCCCCCTCACTGACCGGCGAATTTCGGCCGACGACGGCCGATGGCGGCACCGGTGGCCACGCCGGGCGACCGGCAACCGGTGGGCAAGGTTAGCGACCGGCCGTCCTCGAACCAAGTCGCCGAGGACGACCCGCCGGGTTGCCGGTTCAGTCCGAAAGGGGCCGGAACACCATCCCGGTGCGCGGCTTGGGATGGAAGTAGGTGGTCTTCGGCGGCATCCGCTTGTCGTTGTGGGCCCATTCGGAGATCTGCGCGACGGTGGCGGGACGCAGGAGCACCGCCGCCTGGGCCCGATCCGAGCTGATGGCCTCGGCGGCGTCCTGCCAGCTGTAGCTGAAGTCGAGTTCGTGGTCGGGGAGCTCGGCGATGACCAACGCCACCATCGAGGAGTCGAGCGGGGCCCCGGCGGCTTCCGGGGTTCCGTCCTTGGGGGACAGGAGCCATGCCCCCGAGGCCATCAGCAGGGCCAGGGCCTGGGATTCTCCCAGGGCGGTCACCGTGCGCCGGTTGAGGTCGCCGACCTTGGTGACGTTGAACCACGAGGAGAAGGCGTCGACCAGATCGATACCGTCCGGGAGGCCCGACAGCAACCGATGGGCGGGCCCGACTTCGAGTTGGTCCTCGCTCAGCTCGACGACCAACGCCATGATCAGGTCCGCCCCCGGAAGGGTGGTGTCCCCCTGGGCGGCCAGCTCCCGGCGGTAGGTGAGGGCGGTCTCGAAGCGATGGTGGCCGTCGGCGACGACCACCGGGGATGAGCCGACCGCCTTGCGGACCGCGTCGATGCAGGCGTCGTCCTCGATCACCCACAACTGGTGGACAACGCCGTCGTCATCGGTGGCCGTCATCTGGGCCGGGCCGGCCGACATGGCCGAGGCGAAGGTGTCGGTCAATCCCGAGGTCAGCGACAGCCCCCAGATCGGGGACAGGTTCATCCGGGTGGCCCGCAACAGGTCGAGCCGGTCACTCTTGGGCTTGGGAAGGGTCTGCTCGTGGGGAAGGATGTCGCTGACGCTGTCCTCGTCGATGGCCAGCGCCCCGATGACCCCATTGGTCGAACGGCCGTGGGGGGAGGTCATCCGGTAGGCGTACAAACTCGGCGCGGGGTCGGCCACCAGGGTCCCCGCCTGTTGCCAGAAGTCGAGCAGGGCATGGGCGTTGGCGTACTGATCCAATCCGGCCCGGTGGTCGGGCTCGGGCAGCTCGACCCGCACCGCGTTGGCGCTGTGGCGGCCGGCCAGGCGCTTTCGCTCCGGCGGTTCGATAACGTCGTAGGGCGGGGCGATCACCATGTTCATGTCGACCCGGGCGGTGTCGTACCGGAGGCCAACGAACGGTTCGAATCTGGGCATGACCACTGCGTAGCACAGGCGCCGGCGGCCCTCGTTCAGATCACGGTTCGGCCCTGCCATCCGGCCAGCATGCTGGGCGGACCAGGACCCGAGGGTCAGACGTTTTGGGCGATCAGCCCCGCCAACGCCGCCGCCCCCGCCGGTTGCAGGTGGACCTGATCGGCGGCGAACCACTCGGGGTGGGGTGAGGACAACGAGAACCAATCGGCCAGCACCGCGACTCCCGGATACCGGGCCACCCCGGCGGCCAGCGTGGCGTTGTCCGATTGCTCCCACGAGCGGGGGACGTCCACGTTCACGAACACCACCCGCTTCACCCCGGCGGCGGCGGCCATCATGGCATCGACGTCATCCGAGGTGACGGTGCCGTTGGTGCCCAACTCGACCACCAGCACGCTTCCGAGGGTGCCGGCCGCCCGGTCGGCCTGCACCACCCCGATCCCGGTCTCGAACTGGCGGCTGACCGCGCCGTCGACGGCGATACCGGGGATATCGGCTTGGAGGTTCGGCTCCATGTCGATCATGATCGAATCGCCGACGGCGGTGACCGACCCGGCCACCGGGGCCGCCGCCGTGGTGCTGGTCGACACCGGAGGAGCCGTGGTGGGTGACGGAGCGCTGGTGGCAGTGGGCGGGGGAGTCGGGTCCGGTGTGCCGGCGACGTGGACGGCGCTGCTGGAGCCGATCGGCGGCGCCGCGGTCCTGGCGCCGGACCGGTCGGCGATCCCGAGTCCGGCCAGCGCGACGAGCGTCGCCAACAGGACCGCGATGATGACCCGATCAAATCGAGTGAGCCCGGCCATGGCGTACATTCTTGCCGCGTCGGGCCACCGTCGAGGGGTCATCCCGCCGGAGGCGAAGCCCCTGGGTGACCAGCCAGAGGGCGAAAGCGGTACCGCTGTAGGCGGCACCCAGGATGACCACTCCGGTCCATCCGCGGCCCGAGTAGACGATCCCAGCGGTGGAGGACCCGATCGCCCCTCCGACGAAGTAGCAGACCATGTAGCCGGTGTTGAGCCGCGACCGGGCGTTCGGGTCGATGGCGAAGATCAGTTGTTGATTCTGGATGTGCACCGACTGGATGCCCAGATCGGCCACGATGATCCCGGCGATCAGCGCCCAGAGCTGATGGGCGCCGAGGAAGAGGAGCCCGAACGACCCGGCGGTCAGCGCCAGGGCAAGCCCGGTCACCAGCCGCTCGTGGCCCCGGTCGGCCAGTCGACCGCTCAGCGACGCCATCAGCGCGCCGCTGGCGCCCAGCAGGCCGAACAGCCCGATGACGGCTTCGCTGTAGTGGTAGGGGGATTTGGAGAGCAGGAAGGCCAAGCTGGTCCACAACACCCCGAAGGCGGCGAACAGGAGGCCGCCGAACGTCGACCTAAGACGGAGGAGGGGTTCGGAACGCATCAGGTGGACCACCGAGCCCAGCAGCTCCCGGTAGTCGAGGTGCGGACGGGCGTCCTCGGCCGGCAGGGTGCGGGCGAGGATGGCGACCAGGGCGAGGACCAGCGCTCCCCCCACCAGGTAGACCGCCCGCCAGCCGGCGGCCTGGGCGATCAGGCCGGAGAACGTCCGGGCCAGCAGGACGCCGATCAACAGACCGCTCATGATGGTCCCCACCACCTGCCCGCGGTTCAGATCGCCGGCCAGATGGGCCCCGAACGGCACCAGGATCTGAGCCGCGACGGAACACATCCCGGCCACCGCCGCCGCCGCGATCAGCACGGTGATGTTGGGGGCGAGGGACGCCACGAAGAGGGCGGCGGCGGCGGCCACCAGGATGCCGGGTACCAGCCGTCGGCGCACCAGCATGTCACCCAGCGGGACCAGCAGCGCCAGGCCCAGGCCGTACCCGACCTGGGCCGCGGTGACGATCAGGGTGGTGGTCCCCGAGGCGACATGGAAGCTGCCGGCGATGGAGGGGAGGAGGGGTTGGGCGTAGTACAGGTTGGCCACCGCGATCCCGCAGGCGGCGGCGAACAACAGGACCATCCCGGAGGTCATCACCTTAGGGCCTGTAACCGGGGGGGAAGCGGCGTCGGGCTCGGTCTGGCTCAAGGACCAGAAGTGTAGGGGGTCGGGGACGGCCCACAATGTGACCAGGGGCCGCCCGGCACGATGGCGCACCGACCAGCTCGGCCCGATGGGTCGAGCCTTTTCCGGCCGGGTGGAACGGGAAACGTAGACTGGCCGGCGTCGAGGGACGGAGGGCCCGGGAGTGAGTGACGAGGGGGCGAAGGTGGGCGACCTGCCGGCGGTGGGCGGTCTGACACCGGAGAAAGAGCCGGGCCTCGACCGCGTTCTCACCGTCCCGAATTTGATCACCCTGGTCCGGCTGGCATGCATCCCGGTCTTCATCTGGCTGCTGTTCGGCGCCCACCGGCAGACGGCGGCGGCCATTCTGCTCGCCTGCCTCGGGGCGACCGACTGGATTGACGGCTTCGTGGCCCGACGCTTCCACCAGGTCTCGACCCTGGGGAAGGTGCTCGACCCGGTGGCCGACCGGGTGCTGGTCGCCACGGCGGTGATCACCATCATCATCCATGGGGCGGTGCCGCTCTGGTTCGGCCTGGCCACCCTGGCCAGGGAAGCGCTGGTGTCCCTGGCGGTGCTGCTCCTGGCCTCGCTCGGGGCCCGGCGAATTGATGTGTTGTGGGTGGGAAAAGCAGGTACCTTCGCCCTCATGTTCTCCTATCCGGCATTCCTGTTGGGCCACGGCACCGCCGGATGGCAGGTGCCGGTCCGGGACATTGCCTGGGTGACCGGGCTCATCGGCCTGGTCCTGGCCTGGATCGCCGCCGGTTCGTACATCCCGGTGGCCCGTCAGGCACTGGTTGAGGGGCGTACCGGCAAAGGCGACGGCGCCGGCGAGCACTCCGCGCCGGCCGACGGAGTCGGGCCGTGAAAGCGGTGATCATGGCCGGCGGCGAGGGGACCCGGCTGCGGCCGCTGACCTCCAACCAACCCAAGCCGATGCTGCCGATGGCCAACATCCCGATGATGGAGCACGTGGTCAATCTGCTCCGCGACCACGGGTTCGAGGACATCGTGGTGACGGTGGCCTTCATGGCCAACGCCATTCGCACCTACTTCGGGGACGGTTCCGAGTTCGGGGTCCGGATGGTCTACGCCACCGAGACCACACCGCTGGGCACCGCCGGTTCGGTGCGGAACGCCCGCGACGAGCTGGATGAGCGGTTTCTGGTCATCTCCGGCGATGTTCTCACCGACATCGACCTGACCGAGTTGGTGGCGTTCCACGAGAAGCGGGGGGCGCTGGCCACCCTGGCGCTGAAGGCGGTGGAGAACCCGCTCGAGTTCGGCATCGTGATCACCGGGGAGGACGGGTCGGTGGAGCGCTTCCTCGAGAAGCCGACCTGGGGCCAGGTGTTCAGCGACACCATCAACACCGGGATCTACGTGCTCGAACCGGAGATCTTCGACTTCATCCCCGACGGCCGGCCGGTGGACTTCTCCGGCGAGTCGTTCCCCGCCGTCCTGGAGGCCGGACGGCCGCTGTACGGCTTCGTGGCCGATGGCTACTGGGAGGACGTGGGCACCCTCGAGGCGTACCTGAAGGCCCATCAGGACATTCTCGACCAGCGGGTGCAGGTCGCCATCGCCGGGTTCGAGCTTCGACCCCGGGTCTGGCTGGGCAAGGGGTCCCTCATCGATCCGACCGTCAACATCGTCGGGCCGGCCATCATCGGCGACAACTGCGTGGTGGGGCCGGGAGTCAAGCTCGGCGAGTACTGCAGCCTGGGGCGGAACGTCCGGATCGGCGACAATGCCGCCCTCCAGCGCTCGGTGGTCCACGAGAACTCCTATCTGGGCTCGGCGGTCCGGGTGGACGGCAGCGTGCTCGGGCGGGCGTGCGACCTCCGGTCCGGCGCCCGCTGCGAGGAGGGAGTCGTTCTCGGGGAGCACTGCTTCGTGGGGGCGCAGGCCGAGCTCAAGGCGGGCGTGATGGTGTACCCGTTCAAGACGGTCGAAGCCGGGGCCATCGTCAACTCGTCCATCGTGTGGGAGTCGCGTGGCGCCCGGTCGCTGTTCGGCCGGGACGGGGTCCAGGGCCTGGCCAATGTGGACATCAGCGCCGAACTGGCCGTCCGGCTGTCGATGGCCTGGGCGTCGACGTTGGAGAAGGGGGCGACGATCACCACCTCCCGGGATACCAGCCGGGCCGCCCGGGTCCTGAAGCGGGCGATCATGGTCGGCTGCAATTCTGCCGGGGTGAACGTCGATGACCTGGAGGCGGCCACCGTTCCCGTCACCCGGTTCCAGGTGGCATCCTCCTCCAGCCTGGCCGGGATCACCGTCCGGCTGACTCCCGACGATCCCGAGTCGGTGGTGCTCCGGTTCTTCGATGAGCGAGGGATCGACATCGACGAGTCGACCCAACGGAAGATCGAACGCCTCTACTACCGGGAGGATTTTCGTCGGGCCCTGGCTCGGGAGATCGGGGACATCGGTTTTCCGACCCGCGCCGTCGAGTACTACACCGCCGCCCTCATCGACTCCGTCGACCTGGCCAATTCCCGTGACGCCAACCTCAAACTGGTCCTCGACTACTCGTTCGGGACGGCCAGCTTCGTCATGCCCAACCTGTTGTCCAAGCTGGAGGCCGACGTGCTGGTGGTGAATCCGTATGCCAACACCGCCGGTGCCACCACCTTCGACCGTCGAGCCAGCGCCGCCCGGGTGGCGGATCTGGTGAAGGCGTCCGGGGCCCATCTGGGCGCAGTGCTCGACCCCGGCGGCGAGCAGGTCACCATCGTGGACGACGAAGGGCACGTCCTGTCTGACGACGAGGCCGTGCTGGTGATGCTGACCCTGGTGACCGAGGCCCAACCCGGCGCCCGGGTGGCGCTCCCGGTGGTGGTGAGCCAGGCGGCCGAGGAGATCTGCCGGCGGACGGACACCCAGATCGTCTGGACCAAGCTGGCCACCTCCCACCTCATGGAGGTGGCCAGCACCGCGGACGTGATCCTGGGCGCCAGCGAGCACGCCGGATTCATCTTCCCGGGCTTCATGCCCGCCTTCGACGCCGCCGCCACCCTGGTGAACCTGTTGGCCCTGCTCACCCGCACCGGGCAGCCGCTGTCCCACTTGGTCGGGACCCTGCCCAAGGTGCATATCGCCCACCAGTCCGTCCACACCCCGTGGGAGCAGAAGGGGATGGTGATGCGCACCTTGGTGGAGCGTTCCGAGGGTCGGGACCTGATGCTGCTCGACGGGGTGAAGGTGCTGGAGCCCGACGGCTGGGCGCTGGTCATCCCCGATCCGGAGGAACCGCTCACCCATGTCTGGGCCGAGGCGGCCAGCGACGCCCAGGCGGGGGCCCGCGCCCAGGAGTACGCCGTCCGGATTCGTCAACTGATGCGGTAGGAGCCCGGCCGCTCGACCTGACCCGACCGTCGAGGGGTGCCCCGGTCACCGGCGGCATCCCTACCCCCTGTCGGGTATCGTCCGCATCTATGAACGTGCCCGACGACCTTCATTATTCATCGGATCATGAGTGGATTCGCTCGGAAGGCGACCGGGTGAGGGTGGGGATTACCGACTACGCCCAGGATGCCTTGGGCGACGTGGTCTTCGTCGACCTTCCGGCCGAAGGCACCAGCGTCACGGCCGGTGGGACCCTGGGTGAGGTGGAATCCACCAAGTCGGTCTCCGAGGTCTATGCGCCGGTGACCGGTGAGGTGGTGTCCGTGAACCACGCGTTGACCGAGGCCCCCGAGCAGCTGAACCAAGACCCCTATGGCGAGGGATGGATCTGCGAGATCGTTCCCGCCGACCCGTCCTCGGTCGAGGGGCTGCTCGACGCCGGAGCATATCGGCAGCTGACGGCCGACTGACCGCGGCGCTTCCCCGCGTCGGCCGAGAAGAAGCGAAGGGACAAGAGCGACTACCGTGAGTGATGTGTTCTGCCACAACTGCGGCCATCGCAATCCGACGGGGTTCAACTTTTGTTCATCTTGCGGCTCGGCGCTGACGGCGTCCTCGACCGACACCACCATGTCGGTCCAACCGGTCGAGGACAACAGTGAGGGGGTCGATGACGCCACCGCGGTCGGCTTGCTCGAGCTCCCCCGGGGCATCGGGATGCTGGTGGTGAAGCGCGGCCCCAACACCGGGATCCGGTATGCGTTGGAGTCCGAGGTGACCCGGGCCGGCCGCCATCCGGAGAGCGACATCTTTCTTGATGACATCACCGTCTCCCGCCGCCACGCCGAGTTCATCACCCACGATCACGTGAGCAGCGTCCGGGATGTCGGTTCGTTGAACGGGACCTACGTGAACCGGGAACGCATCGAAGAAGCCCGGCTCTCGAGCGGAGACGAAGTACAGATCGGAAAGTTCAAACTGTTGTATCTGGTGGCCACCGGCGAATGAGGGAGATGGCGAGAGCACCGGAAAGGGGGAGGGCGCGGTGAGTGGGCGGTCGTATCTGTCAATCGGTGATGTCCTTACCCTCCTCCGCCAGGAATTCCCCGACGTCACCATCTCCAAGATCCGGTTCCTGGAGAGCCAGGGCCTGGTCAATCCCGAGCGGACCCCGTCCGGCTACCGAAAGTTCTACGAGCAGGACGTCGAGCGGCTGCGGTGGGTGCTGCGCCAGCAACGGGAGCACTTTCTCCCTCTCAAGGTCATCAAGGACCGGCTCGGGGACGAGGCCAATGGGTCGGAACCGTCGCCGCCGGCGGAGACCGGCCGGGCGGCGCCCGCCCCAGGCGACCGCCGCCCTGCCGAACCGCCCCGGGTCGTCGACCCGGTGTTGGTCGGACAAGGCGCCAGGGGGACCACCCCGCCGAAGACCGCACCTCCGTCCCGCCCGGTGGTTCCCGGACCCGTCTCGACCGGCGGCGGCCAGCCCACCCGAATGGCGGTCGATGCACCGCCGGACGCACCGGCGCGACTCCCGGCCCGCGGCGGAGCATCGTCGATCTATGACCAGGAAGCGTCGGAACCCCTGCCCCTTCGGCCGGCGCCAACCGATGACCGCGGGGCTGCGACCCGAACGGCCGATCACGATCCGGCCGCCGCTCCCCGTGGCGCCGCCCCGGTCGCGGCGGCGCGCTCCCAACCGACGGCGGTGAGCCCGCCAACCGGCACCGTCACGTCGCCACCACCGGACGCACCGGCGGCCACCCTGGCGAGCACCCCTCAGCCAAGTCGTCCGCCCAAGTCGTCCGCCGCCGGGCCCCGCGCCGCCGGCAAGCGTCCGGCCGATCCGCCGCCACCGCCGGCTCCGGCGGGCCCATCCTCGGGATCGGGTGGCGGGCGGGGCAAGATCAAGCCAGCCGACGCCGGGGCGGTCGCGGACATGGCGGGAATGAGCGGGGCCAGCCTCACCCTCGACGAGCTGGCGACCGCGTCCGGCCTGGACATCGCGGTGATCGAGGAGCTCTGCCAGTACGGGCTGCTGGCCCCGTCCCGGGTGGGAGGCGGGGAGTACTTCGACGAAGAAGCGCTGGCGGTGGCCAATCTGGTGGCGGCGTTCTCGCGGTTCGGCATCGAGCCCCGCCACCTGCGCCTCTACAAGAACGCCGCCGAACGGGAAGCCGGGTTCGTCGAACAGATTGTGCTTCCGCTGGTCAGACAGCGAAACCCCGAGGCCCGGGCCAAGGCCAACGACACCGCCGATCAGCTCATCCAACTCGGCCAGGGCCTCCGCAGCTCGCTACTGCGAAAGGCCCTACGCGACCTGCTGGGAAGTTGAGGGTTCCCGGGGTACCGGGGCTCGGCAACGTTCGGCCGGCCGCGACCGCGGATTCGGCCGCCGCCGAGTAAGTTGCAGAGCATGGTCGAGGTTCGGCTTCGAGCGGTGCGGGTGGACCTTCAATCGAACACGCCCGTCCTCCTGCTCCAGGAGCCGGACGGTTTGGGCCGGACCCTGCCCATCTTCATCGGTGCTCCCGAGGCGACCGCCATCGCCTTCTCCTTGCAGGGTATGGACACGCCCAGGCCGATGACCCATGACCTCATCCGAGACCTGCTGGATGCCCTGGGCGCCGATGTGGTCAGGGTGGTGATCACCGAACTGCGTACCTCCACCTACCACGCCGAGATCGTCCTCCGGCACAACAACCACGAGGTGTCCGTCTCATCGAGGCCGTCGGATGCGGTGGCGGTGGCGGTCCGGACGGGAACGTCGCTGTTCGTGGTGGACGAGCTCATGGATGCAGAAGGCATCATGTTGGCGGTCGACGAGGAGGACGAGGCGGAGGACGAGGACGAGAATGCCAACCCCGACGAGCTGGTCGGGGAGTTCCGCCACTTTCTCGACACCATCCGCCCGGAGGACTTCTCTTCCTGAGAACATGGCAGTCGGCCGAGAGTGCTGTCCCAGTGCTGCCGCGCCGATGCTGACGCGGTCCGTCGCCGACCGGGTCGGCATCCATCCACGAGGGGAAGAGTGAACGGCATGAGGAAACCTGTGATCGGCCTGCTTGCCTCCATCTGCTTCGGCGGCCTGGGGTTGGCCGCATGTTCGTCGGGGAGTTCTACCGCCACCACGGTCACCACCACCACGCCGACGACCACGCCGGGCACCACCTCGACCACCGCGGCCCGGGGGACCACCACCACGGTGGCCGGGACGTCGGGCTGCGCCACCGCCAACCTGACGGCTGCGATCTACGGCGGCAGCGGGGCGGCCGGGACCATCGAGACCACCGTCGCCCTGAAAAACAACCTGGCTACCAGCTGTACCCTCAGCGGGTACCCCGGATTGGGCATGACCGGCGCGAACGGGGCGTCGCTGACCACCACCGTGGTGCGCAAGGGCAGCTACTCCTTCACCGCCATGGCGCCCACCACCGTGACGCTCTCCGGGGGGCAGCAGGCGTTCTTCAACATGGGCTATTCCGATGTGCCCACCGGATCGGCCACCTCGTGCCCGATGGCGGCCAACCTGGTGATCACCCCTCCGAACTCCTACACCAGCATGACGATCCCCGCCCAGCTGGCCCCCTGCAACAACGGGACCATCACCGTGTCGCCGGTGTTCCTCGCCTCCAGCCCGGGTGCGCAGACCACAGCCCCTCCGTCAGCTCAGTAGGATCAGACCTCGAGTTGAATCCCTAGGGCGCCGATCCGACCCCGCCTGGGGTACAGAGGAGCCGTGGTGAAGCTTGGCATCGAGAGACGAACGGTACCCATGCCCGTTCTCTGGGCGATCGGTGCCCTCTCGGCCGGTGCGGTGGTGTTCTACGCATTCCTGTTCGCCTACGCCCGCCACGAGGTGGACCTCGATGTCTACCTGATGGGAGGCTCCAACCTGTTCGGCGGGCACCTCTACGACGTGCAGAACGCCAACACCCATCTCTCCTTCACCTACACCCCGTTCGCCGCCCTCCTGTTCGTTCCGCTGAGCGTGGTCCCCGAACAGGCGGCCGGGCTGTTGGTGGGGGCCGTGAACGCCGTCGCCCTCGCCGCCCTGGTGGGTGTTTCGCTCCGGGTCCTGCGACCATCATGGGACCGGAACAAACTGCTGTGCTGGACGCTCATCCTGATGGGACCGGCGTTGGCCATGGACCCGGTGCGGCTCACCTTCTCGTTCGGCCAGGTGAACATCATCCTGGCCGCCCTGATCCTGGCCGATCTGACCGGAGTGGTGAAGTTCGGATCGAAGACGATCCCCCGCGGGGTACTCACCGGGTTGACGGCGGCGGTCAAACTCATTCCGCTCATCTTCGTGCCCTATCTGTTCCTGATCCGGCAGTTCCGGGCCATGTGGGCCACCCTCGCCACCTTCGTAGCCTGTGGTCTCGGCCTGACGGTTCTGGCCCCCCACACCTCGTGGCTGTTCTGGACCAAATACGTCTCCGACGCCGACCGGGTGGGCGGAATCGTGTTCATCTCCAATCAGAGCCTCCGGGCGGTGATGCTCCGATTCCATCACGGTGACATCCCCACCTCGATCATCTCGGTGGCCGCGGTCGGGTTTGGGCTGGCCGGCCTCGGGTTGGCCCTGTGGGCGCACCGCGCCTCCTCGCCGCTGCTCGGCATCCTGGTTTGCGCCACCACCGGGATGGTCGTCTCGCCGATCACCTGGGCCCACCACATGGTCTGGGTGGTCCCCGTCCTCCTGTGGTTGGTGTTGGCCGACGATCGCCCGGTCGGCGGCTGGATCTGGGCCGCCGGGGCCGCCCTGTTGTTCTGGATCGCGCCCATCTGGTGGGTGCCCTACGAGCACAACCGGGAACTGGGTGAGAACGCCTGGCAGCTGCTCCTGGGCAACTCGTTCTTCTTCGCCATGATGGTGTTCCTCATCGGGGTGGCGGCCATGCTGGCGTTTCGGCACCCGCGGGGACGGAACCGCGTACCGCCGCCGATGGTGGAGGGACAGAGTGTTGTCCGCCAACCGGACCCCGATCCGGAACCGGTGTCGGCTCTCCCCGGCGGGGGTTGAATCCAAAAGGATCAGGAGCCGGGACGGACCAGGATCCGGCCCCGGACGCCACCGGCGGCGATGGCGGAGAGGGCGGCCGGGAGCCCGTCGAGCCCGATCTCCCGGGCGGCCATGTCATCGAGCATTGACTCGTCAAAGGCACCGGCAAGTTGGTTCCACACCGTCCGCCGTTCCGCGATCGGCGTCTGCACCGAGTCGATCCCGAGCAGCGCCACGCCCCGAACGATGAACGGGTACACCGACGTCTCGAGGGCGTTGCCGCCGGTGAGCCCGCTGGCCGCCACCCCGGCCCCGTAGCGGAGCGATCGAAGGACGCCGGCCAGGGTCCGACCGCCGACGCAGTCGATCGCCCCGGCCCACCGTTCGGGGCCGAGGACCCGGCCGGAGTCGTCGTCGAGATCTCGACCGATGACCTCCGCCGCGCCCAGTCCGGTGAGGTACGGGTGCTCGCGGTCCTTGCCGGTGCTGGCCACCACTTCGTAGCCTCGGGACGCCAGCAACGCCACCGACATGCTGCCGACCCCGCCGGACGCCCCGGTGACCAGCACCGGGCCGTGGTCCGGGGTCAGCCCGTGGATCTCCAGGCGCCGCAGCGAGAGTGCGGCGGTGAATCCGGCGGTGCCGATGACCGCCGCATGCCGGGGACTGAGCCCGTCGGGAAGGGGCACCACCCAGTCGGCTGGAACCCGGGCGTACTCCGCGAACCCGCCGTGATGGGCGACCCCGAGGTCGTAGCCGTGGACGATGACCGGCTGGCCGGCGTCATAGCCGCTGCCGGTGACGACGGTGCCGACCAGATCGACGCCGGGTATCAACGGCGAGAGACGCGCCACCCGGTTTCCCGGCTGGGCAACCATCCCGTCCTTGTAGTTGACCGCCGACCAGCCGACCCGGATGAGCACGTCTCCGGCCGGCAGGTCGTCAACCGAAAATGTCCGGATCCCCGCCGCAACCGTGTCGCCGACCTTTTCGACGGCAAAGGCGGAGAAACGCCCGGGAGCGGCGGGGCTCGACCCGGGGGAAGCTCCGGGGGCAGGGTGAACGGTTTCGGCAGTCATGAGGGCTACCGTACCGAGTGCATGAGGGGCGAGGAGAGCGACGTGGCGGATCCCGGGAGTCGCCCGAAGACGGTGGAGCGGTTCGGGTGGTGGCCATCGGCGTTCGCCGCCGGCCAGGTGGCGGCGGGAAAGGTATCCCGTTCGGGGTTGGAGTCGGATGGGGCATCGTTGTTCTGGTTGGAGAGCCGCCCCGAGGACGGTGGCCGGCAGGTGATGGTGACCGATGGCGGTGGTGGCGGTGTCCCCCTGGACGTGTCACCGCCGACGGTCAGCATCCGGAGCCGGGTCCATGAGTACGGCGGGGGAGCCGCGACTGTCGGCGGGGGAGCGCTGTTCTATGTCGACCAGGAGGATCAGCGGCTGTACCGGTCGACGATCGGGGATGCCCTCGCCCCGGTTCCGTTGACTCCGGCGTCGGGGCGGGGTTCATCGGTTCGGTACACGGACGGGTCCCTCACCCCGTCGGGGGAGTGGTTGATCTGTGTCGAGGAGCGTCACGACGGTTCCGGCACCGGGCACCGGTTGACCGCGGTGGCTACCGACGGTTCGCTGCAGGTGGTGCCGCTGGTCGACTCCGGAGGCTTCGTGGCCGCACCCCGCCCGTCTCCGGACGGAGCCAGGTTGGCCTGGGTGGCATGGAACCATCCGTACATGTCGTGGGACCGGTCCGAGGTGCGGGTCGCCGATGTGGTGGAGTCGCCCGCCGGAATCGGCATCGCCGGCGCCCATCGGGTAGCCGGCGGGGACGATGTCTCGGTCGGCCAGCCTCGGTGGTGCGGCGACGGCAGCCTGGTGCTGATCGACGACCGCACCGGATGGTGGCTGCCCTATCGCATTCCGGAGGACCGGATCGAAGGGGATGACGCCACGGTCCCCCTGGTCGCCCTGGAGGCCGAATTCCATTTCCCCGACTGGGCACTCGGCCAGGCCACCCTGGCGGAGCTCCCCGACGGTTCGCTCATCGGCCGTATGCACCGGGACGGCCGGGATCATCTGGTGCGGCTGCATCCGCCGGCCACCAACGGAGCCGCTGGCGGACGAGGAGCCAACCGTCCGGTCCACTGGGAGGTGAGCATCGTCGACCAACCGTGCATCACCATTGCCGGGGTCACCGTCGCCGCCGGGCCCCGGATCGGGATCCTGGGGGCCACCGCCACCGCCGGGATGGGTGTGTACCAGGTGAGCGCGTACGGATCGGCGCCGGCACGGCGGTTGACTCCGGTTCCGGCCGGCGCCGCCGATCCCGCCGACGACGATGTCTCGGCAGCCGAGCCGTTCGTCGCCGCCACCGGGACCGGGCCCATCCCCGGGTTGTTCTACCCGCCCACCAACCCGGTGGCCCGGGGACCGGAGACGTCCCGGCCCCCGCTGGTGGTCTTCTGCCACGGCGGACCCACCGGGGCAGCTGAGCCGGGATTCGATCCTCTCGTTCAGTTCTTCACCAGCCGGGGACTGGCGGTGGCGGCGGTGAACTACCGGGGAAGCAGCGGGTATGGCCGCCGCTATCGCCAGAGCCTGCAGGGGCTGTGGGGTGTCGCCGATGTCGATGACTGCACCGCCTACGCGGTGGCGCTGGCCGAGGCCGGCCGGGTCGACGGCGCCAACCTGGCCATCCGGGGAACCAGTGCCGGCGGGCTCACCGCCCTCGGCGCGTTGGTCCGGACCCGGGACTTCCGCCGGCGCGGCCTCCTGGTACGGGGTCACCGACCTTCAGGCGCTGGCCACCGACACCCACGATTTCGAGTCACGGTACCTGGACGGGCTGGTGGGTCCGCTTCCGGCCGCCGCCGACCTCTACCGGCAACGATCGCCGCTCCACCATCCGGACGCGGTGACCGGAGCCGTGCTCCTCCTCCAGGGAGCCGACGACCCGGTGGTACCCCGGGACCAGGCCGAGCGCTTCGCCGAAGCCTTGTCCGCCCATGGTGTCCGGTGCACGCTCGAGATCTTCGCGGGTGAATCGCACGGGTTCCGCCGAGCCGAGACCATCGAAGCCTGCTTGGTCGCGGAGCTGGAGTTTTACCGGTCGATCTTCGGTCCCGACACTGGCGCCGACCCGCCGGCGAACGCCCCGGGGCCCCCAGGAATCGAATGAGCCCGGTGGTACCATCGATCGTGGTTCCCGACCGCCAACGCAGGCACTGGGGTCGCGACGCCGGGCTGTCACGGACGCCACGTGAGGTCTTCCGCCGGGCCGCTCTCGTGGTACGGCGTTGGTCGCCGGAATGGCGGGACTCGGTCCTCTACTCGGTGTCGGCCTGCTTCGCGGCGGCGACGGCCATCGGGGCGGGGATCCCGCTGTACCGGCAGTGGGGGGAGATGGCGGTCGGCCCGTATGCCGCCGCCGGGGCGTTCATGGCTGTCGTCGCCTGGCGCGCCGGGCAGCATGCGAGGTCGAAGTCAGCACCGGTCGGCCTGCGGGCCAACGGCAACGTCCCGGCTGCCGAAGTCCACCCCGACCCGATGGGCGGGAGGCCCAACGGGCGGCCCCGACGGTGGCCGGTGACCCGGCTGGCGGTCTGCATCTTCGTGCTGGCCGGCGCCACCGTGGTCCCGCTGACCATGGAGGTGATCTGGAGGTCGGAAGGGGATGCCGCCGCCCATGTCCAGCCCGAGGTGCTGGTGGTGGAGCGGGCCGGGGTGCTGGCGGACAAGGGCAAGGACCCCTACCGCCTGGTGGACAAGAACGGGCACATCATCATCCATCAGAACCAGGTGCCCACCTACGAGCTCTACTATCCCTACCTTCCCGGCATGGTGCTGTTCGGCTTCTCCAGCGGGAGCAAGGTCGAGGCGCGGCTCACCGATGCCCGGATCCAGTTCCTGGTGTTCACCCTGATCATCTCGTTGATCGCCCTGAGTCGGCTCCGGCCCCCGACCGACGCCCGGTTCCGCGCCCTCCAGGTGCTGACGGTGTTGCCCACCGCCGCGCTTCCGTTGGCCACCGGAGGCGACGACATGCCGGTGGTGGCGCTGATGCTGCTCGGCCTGGTGGCCCTCCAACGTCGAAGACCGTTGATCGCCGGACTCGCGCTCGGCGCCGCGTCGTCCCTCAAGTTCACCGCCTGGCCGTTGGCGGTGCTGGCCATCTGGGTGGCCTTCGACCAACGGCAGCGCCGCGCCATCGGGCACTACCTCCTCGGGCTGTTGGTGGTCACCTGCCCGGTGGTGCTGCCGGTGGCGCTGAGCAATCCGTCGGCCTTCGTCGACAACGTCATCCGCTTCCCGCTGGGCCTGGCCGGGGTGGCGTCACCGGCCGTCAGCCCGCTGCCCGGACACCTGTTCGTCTCCGCCTTCCCGGGCACCCACCGCGTCTACGTGGTGATCCTGGTGGCCGGGGGACTGGCGCTGCTCATCCGGCACCTGATCCGCAAACCCCCGGTCGGCGCCGCCGGCGTGGCCCGCCTGGCCGGGTGGGTGATGCTGTTCGCCATCCTGTTGGCGCCCGCCACCCGGGTCGGCTACCTGCTCTACCCGATCAACCTCTTCGTCTGGTCGTGGATGCTGGGGCGGGCCGCCGATCCCGAGGTGACCAGGGGCGACACCCAGGGGCCAGAGCTGGGCATCGACCGGATACAGCCGCAACCGGTCCCCTAACCGGGATCAACCCCGGCCACCGATTCGGCCGGAGGCAGGTCACTCGTCGCTGTCCTGCTCGAGAACCACCAGAGTGAACGGCGTGACCCCGGAGGACGTGGACGGGGGCACCACGACGCCCACCTCCCAGTAGTACCCGTCGCCGCTCGCCCGGCGGGCCAATATCTCGGTGCCGGACACCCCGTTGTAGTTGCCCTGGCCCTGGTAGAGCAGCTTCCACCCGAGCCGGGGCAAGCCCGTCTTGTAGACGTCGATGACCTGATCGGAGGACAGTCCGGTGGTGAAGGACGCCGTGCGGTCGTACTGGGTCTGGTTCTGATCGATGTTGACCCAGTGCTGGAGGACGCTCCCGGTGGGGACGGCCAGCGCCGACAGGATGTCGGCCGGAGGCTCACTGCTGATGATGGGCTTCAACGCATTCGTCGCCGGGGTGAGTTTGACCACGGTGCCGTCGGGGATCCGGATCGAGTGAAGCGCCAACACCGGATTGTTCCCGCCGGAGAAGATGGACGCCAGCACCCCGCCCACCAGGATGAAGGCCGCGATCCCGACGACGATGATGGCCGGACCCCGGAGCGACATCCGCTGGTAGGTGCGATCCTCCGGATCGACGCTGAGGTCTTCGTCGGGCGATGGGGCTTCCGGCGCACCGGGCGGAGCCTGGGAAGGGGTGGTCATAACCGGCAGCCATGCTACTGGCGGTCCACCCGCCGATAGCCAATCGGGACCACCCCGGGGGTCGGTCGGAGTTGCCCCATCGGATGATGCGCGGACACCTACACTCCGGGAAACGACCGGATCGACCATCGAGGAGGCACCGTGGAGGCAACCGAGCCGGATTCGAGGCGATCAGACCCTGTCGCCGAGCCCGGAATGCTCACCCGACGGGCGTTGCTGGGTGGCGCCGCCGCCGGAGCGGCCGGAGCCGTCCTGGCCGCCTGCGGAGGCTCTTTGTCGGGTGGCACCACCACCACCTCGACGGCGGCGCCGACCGGCAGGGTGGGAGTTCCACCGAACCCGAAGGCGCCGGTCGGGAGCGACCAGCTCCCCCAGTTCGACCACATCGTGGTGGTGATGATGGAGAACCACTCGTTCGACAACCTCCTCGGCACGCTGGGCCGCGGAGACGGACTGCAACTCGGTGCCGGTGGCGCGCCGTCGGCCACCAACCCGGACGGCCACGGACACCTGGTGCACTCCTTCCACATGCCGAACGTCTGCCAGCTGACGGACATGCCGGAACAGAACTGGAACGCTTCCCACACCCAGTACTCGAACGGCACCAACCAGGGATTCGTGATCAGCCAGTCGGGGCCGGTGGCCATGGGCTACTGGACCGCCGCCGACATGCCGTTCACCAACAGCCTGGCCCGCACCTTCCCGTTGGCCGACCGGTACTTCAGCTCGGTGATGGCGCAGACCTATCCGAATCGCCGGTACCTGATGGCGGCCACCTCGCTCGGACAGATCACCAACACCCTGCCGAGCCCGCTCCCGCCCAACGGCACCATCTTCGACCAGCTGAACGCCCACGACATCTCCTGGAAGAACTACTACTCCAACCTTCCCACCCTGGGCATCTTCATCTCGCTGCTGGCCAACCCGGCCATGAAATCCAACCTGGCCACCATCAACACCTTCTACACCGACTGTGCCGCCGGGAGCCTTCCCGGCTTCTGCATCGTGGATCCCGACTTCGTCCACCAGTCGGAGGAGAACCCTCAGGACATCCAGTACGGGGACGCCTTTCTGGCCCAGGTGGTCAACGCGGTGATGTCCGGACCGAAGTGGTCGAAGACGCTCCTGGTCTGGAACTACGACGAGCACGGCGGCTACTACGACCACGTCCCGCCCCCGTCCGCCGCCATCCCCGACGACATCCCCCCGACCCTGGCGGCCGGCGATGTGCCCGGCCAGTTCAACCGGCTCGGGTTCCGGGTACCGGCCGGCCTGGTGAGCCCCTACGCCAAGAAGAATTACGTGTCCCACACGGTGTACGACCACACCTCGGTGTTGAAGCTGGTGGAGACCAAATGGAACCTACCGGCCATGACCCGTCGGGATGCGGCGGCCAACAACCTCCTGGACATGGTCGACTTCAACGCATCGCCGGGGTTCCTCCGCCCACCGGCGCTTTCGGCGCCCGCCAACCCCGCGGTCGAGGCCGGGTGCCTGACCACCGGACCCGGGGTGATCCCACCCCCGTCGGCGGTGACCGCGGTCAAGACCTGAGGCGGCCGAGGAATCCCGGGCACCGGACCGGATGGCCGGTGGCCGGCCGTTGCCGGGGACTACCGCGAAGGCCGGCGGAGGGCCTTCTTCAGTACCCCGTCGTAGCCTTCGAGCCCTTCGCGGTACAGCTTCGATTCGGGACCGGCGGCAATCCCCACCCGCTCGGGGATGATCCCCCAGATCGGAACCTTCTGTTCGGTCCACCAGTCGATGGTCTCGGTCAGGTCGTTGGTCCCGAGGCGGGCGGCGCAGATCACCACCCCGAACGGCGTCCGCTTCGGAACGATGTCCAAGGTGGCCGCCACCCGGGTGAACTCCACCCCGCCGGCCCGGGTCGGGATGACCACCGCGTCAGCCCCTCCGATGGCGGCCCGCACGATGCGCTCGTCGCCGGGAGGGGTGTCCACCACCGCCAGCCCGTCGTTGTCGGCCATGGCCCGGACCACCGTCCGCTCTGACGGCCCCTCCACCAGCTCTACGCCCTCGATCGGGCTGGTCTCCAGCCACTCGGCCGCGGATGCCTGCCGGTCGGCGTCGACCAGGACGACCGGGTCGTAACCCCGCTCCACCGCGGCGGCGGCCAGGTATACGGCAGTGGTGGTCTTGCCGACCCCACCCTTCACATTGCTGACGACGATGTTCATACGAGGGATGATCGCACATCCGTGTCGTGGGCCGGAACCCCGATCCCGGCGCGGTTCAGGCCGGCAGTGGCGGCGCGTCGGCCGACGAGTCGAGGGCGATGGCGGCCCGGGTGGAGGTCACCGCCGCCCCCACCGCGATGGCGAGGTATGCCCATCGGGCCCGGCGGGGGAGGTGGACGAACGCCACCGCCGTGGCCACCGCATCCACCAGGTCGGCGACACCGCCGAGGGCGACCCAGGGCCGGCCCTCGGCATCGGACACCGACAACCCCCGGAGGGTACCGATCCCCAGCACCAGATCCCGCCCGCCCATGGCCCGGGCCAGCAGCCGGGCCGGGACGTCGTCCCCGACATCGCCCACCCAGGGCCGGGCCACCAGCGAGGGGGTGATGACCGCCGCCGTTCCCACGCCCACCCGGCCCCAGGCGACGAGGCGGGCGGTGGTCCGGAAGTAGTCGTTGCTCATCCCGACACGCTAGATATCCCACGGCCGTAACTGTCAAGCGGCCCGTGTGTGTTCGATCTCCGCTCGGTGGCCCCAGGCGGTGTTCTCGTCGTAGTCGAGATGGTGGACGAGGCAACCGTGAAGGATGCCCACCAGCCGGTTTCCCAAATGCCGGAGGGCCGCGTGGTGAGTGTCCCCTGCTGCCCTCCGGTAGTCGTAGAAGGCTCGGGCTCCTGGTGAGGCGTTGAGGGACGCAAAGGCCCAGAAGTAGATGGCATCGGCGAGTCGCATGTTGCGGGCGTAGCGGGCGAGGACAACCCGTTTGGTGCCGGACGCCCGGGTGATGGGCGACGTGCCGGCGTAGTTTTTGCGACACTTGGCGGTGGCGTACCGGTTCGGCTCATCGCCGAACTCGCCGAGCACCCGGGCGCTGAGGATGGTCCCAAGTCCTGGCAGGGATCGGACCACCTCGGCATCCGGGTGTTGCTCAAAATGGACTTCGAGCTCCTGGGCCAGCTCAGCCACCTGGGCGTCGATGATGGCGATCACAGCCACCGTGGCGGAGACCGACGAGCCCATGGCCGTGGCCACCAGAGCCGAGCCCTGGAGCTGCGGTGCTCGCAGGATCACTTGGATCTCCTCGGCTCGCTGGTCGATCCGGCGCTGGCGACCGCCACGGCGCAGAGCGGCGGCGATCTTGGATCGGGACAGACCCGCCCCGAGCGTCGGGGTGGGAGCCACCTTCAGCACTTCGAGGGCGTCACCGCTGGTCAGGTCGTCGAAGGCCACCAGGGCGGCCGGGTAGAACTCTCGCAGGGTGGAGCGCAAGAAGTTGGTCTGACGGGTCCTCGACCAGATCATCGTCTGGTGGGCCCGGGCCAGCACCTTGATGGCCTCGGCCAGCTCGCTGTCCCCGGCCACCGGGCGGTGGTTGTGCCGGTCGGTGCGGACCATGTCGGCCAGCACCTTGGCGTCCCCGGGGTCGGACTTCGCCCCCGAGGTCGAGTGCCGGTCCCGGTAGCGCGAGGTCGACATCGGGTTCACCGCGAACACCTGGTAGCCGGCGGCCACCAGAGCTCCGACGAACAGGCCCCGGTCGGTCTCGATCCCGATCACCACCTCCTCGGGCTCCTCAGCGTGGTCGCCGACCATCTCGTGGAACCGGGCGATGCCTTCCACCCCTTCGGGCAACCGCCCTCCAGCCAGGCGCTTGCCGTCCTCGTCCTGGACGAACACGTCGTGGTGGGCCTCCGCCCAGTCCACTCCAACAAAGATCATCAACCTCGCTCCTCTCCATCGACGCTCACTCCATCCGAGCCCGAGGGCTCCAGCAGCTTCCTAATGGATCAGTGCTCGAGGCACGACATCCCACCAGCCGTCCGAGGAGACCTCACCGACCAGCAAGGGCACGATCTAGCGGTAGGGCTCGAGGCCCTGGCCGGACGAGTGCTCACCTGTTGGCGGCTCGGTAACCAGCCTCACTCCCTGGAAGAACGAAGTGGTCGATCCCCATTAGGCCGGGGGTTACCGAGGGCGTCCAGTTCGGCGGCGACGACGGACCGGAGGAGGCTTTCGAGCGAATTTCGGTCTCTCTGAGACCCCGATCGACCACTTTCGGTAGCAGTGGGGAGGTCGTGGAACGAAAGTTCCTGGTCAGGCTGGTTTACATTTCGAGGACCATCCATAAGACTGTGGTCAGCGACGACGTCTGCGCAAGCAGCGTCGACAGGAGGGGGTGTCCGGCCTGGCCGGATGCAGGTTCCTGTGAGACAAAGGGGGGAGCGGCCGGGTCGTCAAGGCCCGGCCGCTGTCATCTCCCGAAATGGTCGAGGGGTCCGTGGCCCTTCCCCAGCCGCCAGGCTGCCCCTCCGAGCAATGCCCGGTGGACGAAGGCCTTGGCCTCGGCGACCGCGGCGGGCACTTCGGCTCCCGACGCCAGCTTGGCGGCGATGGCAGCCGACAGCGAGCACCCGGTGCCATGGGAGTTGGGGGTGTCCACCCGATCCGCCCGGAGGACCGTCACCGTCGTCCCGTCGTAGAGGACGTCCGGAACCGACGGAAGGATCCCGGCATCGGAGCCGGGCTCGACGCCGGTCAGGTGACCGCCCTTGACCAACACCCAGCCGGGGCCGAGGCCGTGAATGGCGCGGGCAGCTTCGGCCATGTCGTCCACGCCGGCCAGGCTGGCGGGATCGATGTCACACAGCAAGGCTGCCTCCCACAGATTGGGGGTGACCACCAGCGCGAACGGCACCAGGAGGTCCCGGTAGGCGGTCACCCCGCCGTCGCCCAGCAGCGGCTGTCCGGAGGAGGAGACCATCACCGGGTCGACCACCAGATTCGGCAGGTCGCCGGACCCGGCGCACTCACCGACCACCGCAATGATGTCGACCTCGGCCAGCATGCCGGTCTTGGTGGCGGCCACCGGCAGGTCAGCCAGGATGGTGGTGATCTGCTGAGAAACGAACCACGGGGGGAGGACGTGCACCCCTTCGACCGCCGCGGTGTTCTGGGCGGTCACCGCGGTGACGGCGGTCACCGCGAAGGCTCCGAGGGCACCCATGGTCTTGATGTCGGCCTGGATCCCGGCACCGGCCCCGGAGTCAGAGCCGGCGATGGTGAGCGCCACCGGCGGTTGGCCGGTCATCCGTCGATCAGGCCGACAGTGGGGCTCGACGCTTTGGCATGCAGCCGCCGGGGGATCCTTCCGGCGGAACGGGCCCGGCGCCCGGCGGTGACGGCGTCCCGGACCGCGGCGGCCATCAACGCCGGCTGGTGGGCCCGGTTGATGGCCGAGGCCACCAGGACGGCGTCACAGCCCAGCTCCATGGCCACGCAGGCGTCGGAGGCGGTGCCGACGCCGGCATCGAGGATCACCGGGATGCCGGCCTGTTCGACGATGAGGCTGATGTTGTGGGGGTTGCGAATGCCCAGCCCGCTGCCGATCGGGGAGCCGAGGGGCATGATCGCCGCACAGCCCAGCTGCTCGAGACGGCGGGCCATGACCGGGTCGTCGTTGGTGTAGGGAAGGACGACGAATCCTTCTTCGACCAACTCCTCGGCCGCGGCCAGCAGCTCGACCGGATCGGGAAGGAGGGTGAGGTCGTCGCCGATGACCTCGAGTTTCAGCCAGTCGGTCCCGAAGGCCTCCCGGGCCAGCTTGGCCGTCAGCACCGCTTCCGAAGCCGTAAAGCAGCCGGCGGTGTTGGGCAGCACCCTGACGCGGTGGTCACCGAGCAGGTCGATCAACGAGTGCTGGGTGCCGGGGTCGACCCGGCGCACGGCCACCGTCGCCATCGCCGCCTTCGACGCGGTCAGCGAGTCGGCGAACGCCCCGGGGCTGGACATGCCCCCGGAGCCGAGGATGAGCCGCGAGCCGATGACCTCGCCGGCCATGACGAAGGCGTCGTCCGGCGTCACGGCGGCCGAAGTGTCCAGCGGGTCCATCCCATCCACGGTACCGGGACCGGTCACCCGCCGGCGACGGCGGTGACGATCTCGATGTGGTCGCCGAGGGCCAGCCGGGTATCGCCCCAACGGCTCTTCGGCACCACCTCGCCGTTGCGGGCCACCGCCACCCCCCGCGGGGACGGGCACCAGAGGCCGACCAGATCGGCCACCGTCGACTCCGGGGGACCGTCCCACTCGGTCCCGTTCACCCGGACGATGCTCACGTCGCGACCCGGGCCCGGCCCGACCCCCCAACCCCGGCGGGAGCCGCGAACCGGTCGGGCCCGAACGGCAGCAGGAAGTCGGGCACCGGTCGGCCCCCGAGCAGCGCCACCACCGCGTCGGCGGTCACCGGGGCCAGGAGGATGCCGTTGCGGTAGTGGCCGGTGGCGATGATCAGGCCCTCCATCGTCGTGGTCCCGATCATCGGGGCGTTGTCCGGGGATCCCGGGCGCAAGCCGGTGGCGGTCTCCACCAGCTCGTACTCGTCGAGGGCGGGAAGGATGGTCCGGGCATCCCGGAGGAGGTCGTGCACCGACCCGACCTGGACGGTGAGATCGAACCCCTTCTCCTCCACCGTGGCCCCGATCACCACCGTGCCGTCCTGGCGGGGGACCAGGTAGCACGTTCTCCCGTGGACCAGGCCTCGGACGATCCGGCGGAGGCGCGGGGTCCCGGCCGAGGCCCGGGTCCGGACGGTGAGGCCCTTCACCGGTCGCACCGGCGGGAGCAGTGGTTCGGGGATCCCGTCGAGTTGTCCTGACCAACACCCGGCGGCGATCACCACCGCGCCGGCACCGATGGGGTTGCCCCCGCTCGGGATCACCCCGGTCGCACGGCCGGACGACGATGCCACCGCGGCGACATCGTCGTTCACCATCGTCACCCCCGCCTGCCGGCCGGCGGCCAGCAACGCGTCGACCAGCAGGCGGTTGTCGACCTGGTGGTCGTCGGAGAACTCGGCGCCGCCGGCGATGCCGGGAGCCAGGAGCGGCTCGAGCTCCCGGCACTCCCGGGAGGACAGCCGGCGGGGGGAGAGCCCCAGCGACAGCTGGTAGCCGAGCACATCGTCGACCACCCGTCGGTCGGAGGGGTCCAGGGCGGCCACCACGGTCCCCGACCTCCGGTAGCCCACCCCCCGGTTCGAGGCCGCCTCCAGATCGCCGGCGAAGGCCGGCCACTGGCGGGCGGCGGCCACGTTGGCCCGAGCCAGGGCGTCTTCGCCGAAGTGGGCCTCGCCGACCGGGCCCAGCATGCCGGCCGCCGCCCAGGTGGCGCCGCGTCCGGGGCGGGGGTCGACCACCGCCACCGCCAGTCCGGCGGCGGCGGCTCGCCAGGCGATGGACAGGCCGATCACCCCGCCGCCCACCACCACCACGTCGAGCGGGTCGGGATCCGGCATCTCCCCATGGTACGGCCCGGATGTAGCCGGAACGGACGGTCCACCGTGTACGATGTCCGGACCGCGGATGGGCCAGCGTCGTCCCGAGCGAAGAAGATTCAACTCCCTCAATGGAGCGACCCGATGACGACCGTGCCCGGCACCTTCGCCGACCCAACTTTTGGTACTCCGGTGACACTCCGGGGAAAGACGCGCCCTCCGGGGACGAGCTCCCGGGCCCCGATCCAGGGCCTCTACGACCCCCGCTTCGAGCACGATGCCTGCGGGATCGCCCTGGTCGCCGACCTCCATGGCCGACCCTCCCACGGGCTGGTCCGCCGCGGCATCACCGCGCTGGAGCACCTGGCCCACCGGGGGGCCACCGGCAGCGAGGAGGACAGCGGGGACGGCGCCGGCATCCTGCTGCAGATCCCGCACCGGTTCTACCGGGAGGTGGTGGGGTTCGACCTCCCCGACGCCGGGCACTACGCCACCGGGATCGCTTTCCTGTCCCGGGACCCGTCGGAGGCGGCCAAAGCCCGGACCGGCATCGAGCAGCTGGCCGAAGAGGAGGGCCTCCAGGTCCTCGGATGGCGGGCGGTCCCCTTCGACGACCAGACCCTGGGCTCGGTGGCCCGGGGCGACATGCCCTCGCTCCATCAGGTGTTCGTGGCCCCGGCGGCGGCCACGGTGCTGGGCGGGGACAACCCCGCCCTGGCCCTCGACCGGATCACCTTCGTGCTCCGGAAACGGGCCGAACACCGCATCGACGACTGCTATCTGGCCTCGCTGTCGGCCCGGACCGTCAACTACAAGGGCATGCTCACCTCCCACCAGCTGGACGGGTTCTACACCGACCTCTCCGACCCCCGGGTGGAGAGCGGGCTGGCGCTGGTCCACTCCCGGTTCTCCACCAACACGTTCCCGTCGTGGGCCCTGGCCCATCCGTACCGGTATCTGGCCCACAACGGCGAGATCAACACTCTGGCCGGCAACCGCAACTGGATGCGGGCCCGGGAGGCGCTGTGCGCCACCGAGCTCATCCCCGGTCTCGACCGGGCCTTCCCGATCCTCACCGCCGGGGCCAGCGACTCGGCCTCCTTCGACGAGGTGCTCGAGCTGCTCCACCTCGGAGGACGGCCGCTGCACCACGCGGTGCTGATGATGATTCCCGAGGCATGGGAGAACCACCGGGCCATGGACCCCGCCCGCCGGGCGTTCTACCGGTACCACTCGTCGCTGATGGAGCCGTGGGACGGACCGGCGGCGGTGGCGTTCACCGACGGGACGACCATCGGTGCGGTGCTGGACCGGAACGGGCTCCGCCCGGCCCGGTACTGGGTCACCGATGACGGGCTGGTGGTGCTGGCCAGTGAGGTCGGCGTCCTCGACGTGCCGTCGTCCACCGTGGTCCGCAAAGGCCGCCTCCAGCCCGGGAAGATGTTCCTGGTCGACACCGCCGCCGGGAGGATCATCGACGACGAGGAGATCAAGTCGGCCCTGGCCGAGGAGCACCCGTACGCCCGGTGGCTGGAGGAGGGGCAGATCGATCTCGACGACCTGCCCCCGAAGACCATGCTCACCCCGCAGCACGCCTCGGTGATCGGTCGGCAGCGGGCGTTCGGCTACACCAACGAGGAGCTCCGGCTGATCATCGGCCCGATGGCCAAGACCGGGTCCGAGCCGATCGGGTCGATGGGCTCCGACGCCGCCATCGCGGTGCTGTCCGAGCGCCCGCGGTTGCTGTACGACTACTTCACCCAGCTGTTCGCCCAGGTCACCAACCCGCCGCTCGATGCCATCCGCGAGGAGCTGGTGACCTCGCTCGCCTCCGGCCTCGGCCCGGAGCGGAACCTGCTCGAGCCCACCGCGGAGTCGTGCCGGCAGATCGTGTTGCCGATGCCGGTCATCAGCAACGACGACCTGGCCAAATTGCTGTACATCAACGAGGACGGTCAGACGCCGGGCTTCCGGGCCTTCGCGGTGGACGGGCTCTTCGAGGTGGCCCGGGGGGGCGAGGGGCTGCGGCGGGCCATCGAGGACGTTCGCTTCCGGGTCAGCGTGGCCATCGCCGACGGCGCCGACATCATCGTGCTCTCGGATCGGAATTCCACCGCCGAGTACGCTCCCATCCCGTCGTTGCTGATGGTGTCGGCCGTGCACCACCACCTGGTCCGGGAGAAGACCCGCACCCAGGTGGGGTTGGTCATCGAATCGGGAAGCGCCCGCGAAGTCCACCACATGGCGCTGCTGAAGGGGTTCGGGGCTGCCGCCATCAACCCGTACCTGGCCTTCGAGACCATCGACGACATGATCGCCACCGGGCTCCTGACCGGGGTCACCCCCCGCCAGGCGCAGCGCAACTACATCAAGGCGGCGTCCAAGGGCATCGTCAAGGTGATGTCGAAGATGGGGATCTCGACGGTGGCGTCGTACACCGGCGCCCAGGCGTTCGAGGCGGTGGGACTCGCCCATGATGTCGTCGACGAGTACTTCACCGGGACGGTGTCCCGGATCGGCGGGGTCGGGCTCGAGGTGCTGGCCGAAGAGGTTGCCGCCCAGCACCGGAAGGTGTACCTGCCCCAGCCCACCGAACTGGCCCACCGGGACCGGGACGTCGGCGGCGAGTACCAGTGGCGCCGAGAGGGGGAGGTCCACCTCTTCAACCCCAAGACGGTGTTCAAACTCCAGCACGCCACCCGTTCGAAGCGGTACGAGGTGTTCAAGGAATACACCCGGGCGGTCGACGACCAGTCGACCCAGCTGGCCACCCTGCGCGGCCTCCTCCGGTTGAAGGCGGATGCCACCACCGCCATCCCCATCGAGGAGGTGGAGCCGATCTCGGCCATCTTCAAACGGTTCTCCACCGGGGCCATGTCCTACGGCTCCATCTCCGCCGAGGCCCACGAGACGCTGGCCATCGCCATGAACCGGCTGGGCGGCCGGTCCAACACCGGCGAGGGCGGGGAGGACGCCGACCGCTTCACCCCCGACGCCAATGGGGACCTCCGGCGGAGCGCCATCAAGCAGGTGGCTTCCGGCCGGTTCGGGGTCACCTCCGAGTACCTGGTCAACTCCGACGACATCCAGATCAAGATCGCCCAGGGGGCCAAGCCGGGAGAAGGGGGCCAGCTCGCGGGCAAGAAGATCTACCCCTGGATCGCCAAGACCCGGCTCTCGACCCCGGGGGTGGAGCTGATCTCGCCCCCGCCCCATCACGACATCTACTCCATCGAGGACATCGCCCAGCTCATCCACGACCTCAAGTCAGCCAATCCGAAAGCCCGCATCCACGTGAAGCTGGTGGCCGAGGTGGGGGTGGGGACGGTGGCGGCCGGGGTGGCGAAGGCCCACTCCGACGTGGTGCTGATCTCCGGGCACGACGGTGGCACCGGGGCGGCACCGCTGACGTCGCTCAAGCACGCCGGGATCCCCTGGGAACTGGGCCTGGCCGAGACCCAGCAGACCCTGCTGGCCAACGGATTGCGGGACCGGATCGTGGTCCAGGTGGACGGCCAGATGAAGACCGGACGCGACGTGGTCATCGGTGCCCTGCTGGGCGGCGAGGAGTTCGGCTTCGCCACCGCGCCGCTGGTGGTGTCCGGCTGCATCATGATGCGGGTCTGCCACCTCGACACCTGCCCGGTCGGCATCGCCACCCAGAACCCCGAGCTGCGCAAGAAGTACACCGGCACCCCCGAGTTCGTCGAGACATTCTTCGAGTACATCGCCGAAGAGGTGCGCGAGCACCTGGCCGCCCTCGGCCTGCGCTCGGTCGAGGAGGCCATCGGCCGGGTCGATCTGCTCGACACCGAAGACGCCATCACCCACTGGAAGGCGGCGGGGTTGGACCTGGCGCCGATCCTGGTGGTGCCCGAGCTGCCCGAGGGTGCGGTGCGGCACTGCATCCAGGCACAGGACCACGGGCTCGACAAGGCCCTCGACCATGCCTTCCTGGAGGCGTGCCGGCCGGCCATCGAACGGGGGACGCCGGTGACGGCCGAGCTGGAGGTGACCAACGTGGACCGCACCGTCGGGACGCTCCTCGGCTATGAGATCACCCGGCGCTATGGGGCCGCCGGTCTGCCCGACGGCACCATCGACCTCACCTTCCGCGGCTCGGCGGGACAGAGTTTCGGTGCCTTCGTGCCCAAGGGCATCACCATGCGGCTGTTCGGGGATGCCAACGACTACCTCGGGAAGGGGCTGTCGGGCGGGCGGATCATCCTGCAGCCCCCGGAGGACTCGCCGTTCGCGGCCGAGGAGAACATCGTGGCCGGGAATGTCATCCTCTACGGGGCCACCGGCGGCGAGGTCTTCCTACGGGGCCAGGTCGGCGAGCGCTTCTGCGTGCGGAACTCCGGGGCCATCGCGGTGGTGGAGGGCGTCGGTGACCATGGCTGCGAGTACATGACCGGCGGCCGGGTAGTGGTACTGGGCCCGACCGGGCGCAATTTCGGGGCGGGGATGTCCGGCGGGATCGCCTTCGTCTACGACACCTTCGATGAGCTCGGGCGGCAGTACAACCCGGAGATGGTCGATCTCGAGCCGGTGTCGGCCGACGACCGGACCTGGTTGAAGGACCGGATCACCATGCACCTGGACGAGACCGGGTCAGAGGTGGCCAAGGCCATCCTGGCCGACTGGATCAGCAACGCCGAGCAGTTCGTGAAGGTGATGCCCAAGGAATACCGCCGGGTGCTGGAAGCCACCGAGAAAGCGGTGGCCGAAGGCCGTTCGGTGGATGAAGCGGTGATGCAGGTGACCGGTGGGTGACATCACCGGGTTCATGACCTACGGCCGACAGCTGCCCAACCGGCGGCCGGTGCAGGTGCGGTTGCGGGACTGGAAAGAGGTCTACGAGCCGTTTCCGGTCGAAGCCGCCCAACATCAGGGGGCCCGGTGCATGGACTGCGGGATCCCCTTCTGCCACGAGGGCTGCCCACTCGGGAACCTGATTCCCGAATGGAACGACCTGGTCTACCGGGACGACTGGGACGAGGCCATCCAGCGGCTGCACGCCACCAACAACTTTCCCGAGTTCACCGGCCGACTGTGCCCGGCCCCCTGCGAAGGCGCCTGCGTGCTCGGCATCAACGACGATCCGGTGACCATCGAACGCATCGAGTACGAGATCGCGGAGCGGGCCTGGTCGGAAGGCTGGGTGAAGCCGGTGCGGGCGGCGTCCCCCACCGACAAGCGGGTGGCCGTGGTCGGGTCGGGACCGGCGGGGATGGCTGCCGCCCAGCAGCTGGTCCGGGCCGGCCACACCGTGGTGGTGTTCGAGCGGGCGGAGAAGCCCGGTGGTCTGCTCCGCTACGGGATTCCCGAGTTCAAGATGCAGAAGGCGGTCCTCGACCGACGGCTCGATCAGCTGGTGGCCGAGGGCGTGGAGTTCCGGTGCGGCGTCTCGGTGGGCCAGCCGGCTCCCGAGGTGTCGGGCGCCGCGGCCGTCAGTGGCCCGGGGGCGGCGGCGGCGGATGCCACCGTGATCAGCGCGTCGTCGCTGGTGGACGAGTACGACGCGGTAGTGGTGGCCGGAGGGGCGACGCTGCCCCGGGACCTGCCGATTCCGGGTCGGGACTTGGGCGGTATCCACCTGGCCATGGAGTACCTGAAGCCGTCGAACATGATCCAGGAAGGATTGTTGGACTACTCACCCATCTCGGCCGAGGGCAAACACGTGGTCATCATCGGCGGGGGAGACACCGGCGCCGACTGCCTGGGCACCGTGCACCGGCAGGGGGCGCTGGCCGTCCATCAGCTGGAGATCATGCCCGAGCCCCCTCACGACCGGTCGGGGAGCAATCCGTGGCCGACCTGGCCGCTGATTCTCCGCACCTCGGCGGCCCACGAAGAGGGTGGGGAGCGACTGTTCGCGGTGACTACGGTGGAATGCCTCGGCGACGAGCACGGCAACGTGCGGGCGCTCCGAGGCGAAGAGGTGGAGCTCGCCTACGACGCTCAGGGGCGACCGGCATTCGAGCCGGTACCCGAATCTGGGTTCGAGCTCCAGTGCGAGCTGGTGTTGCTGGCCATGGGTTTTCTGGGGTCGGAGCCGGGCGGTGTGGTCGCCGACCTCGGTCTCGTGCTCAACGCCCGGGGCAGCGTGGCCGCCGATGCGTCGTGGTCGACCAACGTCGAGGGTGTCTTCGTGTGCGGGGACATGACCCGGGGCCAGAGTCTCATCGTCTGGGCCATCGCCGAGGGGCGTTCGGCGGCGGCGGCGGTGGACCGGTACCTGATGGGCCTGACGTCCTTGCCGGCGCCGATTCATCCGGGCCAGCTGGCCCTTCGCTAGCGCGGCCCACGCCGATCCGTTGGCGCCTACGACCTCGCAGTTCTGGTTGACGAAGATGGGGTGCGGCCGGTTGGCCCCGACAACTTTGGTCAAGCAGATCGGAGGCTCACTCACTATCATCGTGACACCACATCGGGGGATGGACCCCGGATGGAGCAGCAAGGGGGCACGATGGGACTCTTTGACAAGGCCAAGAACGCCGCGCAACAGGCCAAGGACGCCATGACGCAGCAGGCGGGCGGCGTTTCGGCCGGAATGTCTTCCGGTATGCAGGCCCCCGACATGAACGAGGCGTTGAAGTACCGCGATCTCACCCAGAAGCTGAAGGCATCTGGCGTGGAAGCCCCGGCCGAGATCAAGGCCATCCGTCGCGGTGAAACCGAGATGGGTGGCGGCATCAAGGCCGAGGTCGACGTGTCCATCACGCCGGCAGATGGGGCCGCCTACGACGCCACCATCAAGCAGTCCATCCTGCCGTCATGGCTCGACACCCTTGACGCCGGCAGCAAAGTGAGCATCAAGTACGACCCCGACAGCCCGACCTCGGCCCTCATGTACGGGAACCTCTAGTCGAGGGAGCTTCCCACGCGATGTGGGACGCCTCCACGGGTGGCGGGACCCGCGGGTATTAGGGTCGGCCCGGCTAGGTAGCACGATTTCGCTTGTGAGAAGCCTCCTGAACCTGGAGTAGGTGCTGCCCCAACGCAGCCTGCCGGTAACTGCAGGCAGGGCAGGGAGTACATCGTGAAGAAGTACCGCAACTACTGGACGTATTCCATCGGCTGCTTTCTTGTGTGGGGAGCCATCCTGGCTATCCGTGCCGCACTGGGGAACTCCTCTACGACGCGCAGCGTTCTCCTGGTCTTTGCCGGCTGGTGCATTGCGTGGGTTTCGGCCACCATTGCCAGATCCGTCTACCCACCACCCAAGCGCTGGCTCCAGCCGGGAACTGACACTCCCTGAAACTCAAGCGGGCCGGACTACCCGCCCGGACGGGTGGCCCCCACGAACCCGGACCAGTCGGCATTGTCGAAGCGGACCAGTTCACCGGTATCGGGTGCGTCGATCATCTCGCCCCCTCCGACATAGAGGCCGACGTGGTCGACCGACGACGGCCCGTCACCGAAGAAGACGAGGTCGCCGGGCGCCACCGAAGACCCGCCGGGCACCGGTGGTCCGGCGTCGAACTGGTCCTGGGCCACCCGGGGAAGCTCGATGCCGCCATGTTCGAAGGCGGCCTGGGCCAGGCCCGAACAGTCGAAACCCCCGTTGCCGGTGCCACCCCAGACATAGGGGGTATTCAACTGCTGAGCCGCGAATGACAGTTCGGCCACCACGGTGCCGGAGGTCTCGGGCGCGTCACCAAAGGCGAGGGCCAGGGTGAGCACGGTGTCCACGTAAACGTCCGAATGGTTGTAGTCGGCGATGGCGGCGCTCAAGGTAGCCGGCGATCCGGCCCCGTTGGCACAGAGCATGGCCGACGCCGAATACACCGCGTCAACCGGGTCATAGGGCGACGCCGGCGAAGCGCCCGACGGCCCGACCGTCCCGTAGGCGGCGAAGGTCGCCGGCTCGAATTGCATCGGCCCCTCCGCCCCGGCGCTGTTGGCCCCCGACCAGACGCCGGGGGCAGCCGACTGACCGCTGCCGGTTTCGACGGTGCCGATGGCGGCCAATACCGCCCAGGGCAGCCCGGCACAGGTTCCGGCCGCCTGTTGGTAGAGGGTGAGCCACTCGGCGGGTATGGCCGGGCCGGGGCTGACGCCGCCGCCACCCGGAGTGTCCCCGGTTGTGGCGCCCGAGGCCGCCCCGCTCGCCCCTGCCGAGCCGGTGAGGCCTCCCGTCAAGCCCGATCCCTGGCCCATCACCACCGTGACCACCAGCACCGTGACCACCACCACTGCGGCCAGCAGCCCGCCCAGTACCACCAGTGCTTTGCCCATTTGCGGACGCCTCCGCCTCGATTGCCGGTCAGCGTGAGCAGCCCGACTCAGAGACGAGGGTGGTCCGGATATCCAGCACCGTCCTCAGCTATTCGAAGTGAACCACCGATCTCCTCCCGGTTCAAGACCCGGCGGCCGCGGCCGGCCCCCGGGGGCGTCGGCCGGGTCCGGCCGCCCCGCCTCCGGATAAGTAGGCTCATCATGAGGCTCAGATCACGATCAGGGAGGTCCAACCGTGCTCAGCACCATGCAGGATGCGCCATTGCTGGTGAGTGGCATTCTGCGCCACGGACAGCAGGTCTACGGGGATAGTTCGGTCGCGACCATCACCGGGCCGAACGGCGAAGCCGACGAGGCCACCTTTGCCGAGGTGGCCGAGCGGTCGGAACGGCTGGCGTCGGCCCTGGTCAGGTTGGGGATCGGCGACAGCGACCGGGTCGGCACCTTCCTCTGGAACAATCAGACCCACCTGGAGGCCTACCTCGGGATCCCGGCCATGGGCGCGGTGTTGCACACCTTGAATATCCGGCTCTTCCCTGAACAGCTGGCCTATGTCGTCAATCACGCCGAGGACAAGGCGATCGTCGTCGACGCCTCGTTGATCCCCCTCCTGGCCCGGGTCCGCGACCAGCTCACCACCGTCAAGCACATCATCGTCGCCGGTGCCGGCGACACCGACGGGTTGGGACCCACCCTCTCCTACGACGAGCTGCTGGGAGCGGAAGAGCCCGGCTTCGACTGGCCGGAGTTCGACGAGCACCAGGCCGCAGCCATGTGTTACACCACCGGGACCACCGGAAACCCGAAGGGCGTCGCCTACAGCCACCGATCCACCTTCCTGCACTCGATGGCCATCACCTCGGCATCGTCGCTGGGCATCAACGAGCAGGACCGGGTGCTCTCCATCGTCCCGATGTTCCATGCCAACGCCTGGGGCACCCCCTACGGGGCGTTCTTCACCGGCGCCGACATGGTGATGCCCCAGCAGTTCCTCCAGGCCGCCCCGCTGGCCGCCATGATCGCCCGCCACCGCCCGACGCTGTCGGCCGGCGTGCCCACCATCTGGAACGACCTGATGCGGTACGCCGAAACCAACACCGTCGATCTGTCGTCGCTGCGAGCCGTGACCGTCGGGGGTGCCGCGGTGCCACGCCATCTCATCGAGCAATTCGACGAGCAGTTCGGCATCAAGATGGTCCAGGGATGGGGTATGACCGAGACCAGCCCGCTGTGCGCGCTGGCCATCCCGCCCAAGGGCACCCCTCCGGAGGAGGAGATGGACTGGCGGGCCAAGACCGGCCGGGTGGTCCCCGGGGTCGAGATCCGGATCTGTGCCGAGGACGGCACTGTGCTTCCCCGGGACGGCGAGACGGTGGGGGAGTTCGAGGTCCGGGGACCGTGGATCGCGGCTTCCTACTACGGCGACCCGAGCCCGGAGCGGTTCCATGACGGCTGGCTGCGCACCGGCGACGTCGGTTCGCTCGACGGCAAGGGCTTCATGCAGATCAGCGACCGAACCAAGGACGTCATCAAGTCCGGGGGCGAGTGGATCTCCTCGGTGGAGCTGGAGAACGAGGTGATGGCCCATCCGGAGGTGTTCGAGGCCGCAGTGGTTGCGGTTCCCGACCCGAAATGGAGTGAACGCCCGATGGTGGCGGTGGTGCGGGGCGAAGGCTCCAGTGTCACCGCCGACGAGTTGGTGAAGTTCCTCGACGGTCGGGTGTCGAAGTGGTGGGTGCCGGAACGGTGGACGTTCATCGACGAGCTGCCCAAGACCAGCGTGGGCAAATTCGACAAGAAGGTGATCAGGGCGCAGCACGCCGACGGGAAGCTCGACGTGATCGAGGTGGCCCTGCCGTCGGCATCTCCGCGGAAGTGAGTGACGACACCCAGGCGGTCGCCGATCAGTTGGAGGTGATTTCGGCCACGCTGGCCGATCTCGCCCTGAATCGCCTCTGGCGGGCGTCGGAGTCGCTGCAGGCCGGGGATCCGCCGGATCCGGCATTGGTGGCCGAGGAGAAACGGATCACCCGGGCCCGCCGGGCTGTCGACAAGGCTGTCCAGCTGCTGGCCGGCCCGGCCGGGTCCTCGGGGTTATCGTCGGGGCCGGTCGACGACACCTAGACCCGTCGCCGCCTTCGGAGAGTCGGGAGATCACCCGCGCCTTTCAGCCCTCAACGTTCCCGGCCGCCGCCACCTGCTGAAACGTCTCGCGGTCCATCTCCAGCCCGGCTCGGATGGCGTTGAGGCCCGCGTGCCTGACCCGCAGCTTGGTGGATGCGTGGGCCCGTCGGTCCAGGCCGGCGAAGCCTGAGGCCAGGGAGGTGGCGGTGGGAAGCAGGTCGTCGGCAGCCACCACCCGATCCAGGAGCCCGGCGGCGACGGCCTCGGCCGGCATATAGACCTCGGAGAGATTCAACACCCGGTGGAAGTGTGCGGGAGCCAACCGCTGTCGACAGATTTCGATCGCCGCCCACGGCATGGTCATACCGATGGCCACTTCGTTGGCCACGATCCGGAAGGGACCGTCGATCCCGATCCGGTAGTCGCCGGACAGAAGCAGGAAGACCCCCATGGCGATGGTGTGCCCGTTGCTGGCGATGACCACCGGGTTCGGGTGCTCGAGGAGCCGGAGGGCCAGCTCGAAACCATCCTCGAGCATGCGGGCGGCGTCGGCACCGCCGGCGCTCATCACCTTGAGATCGAAGCCCCCCGAGAACACACCGGGTCGTCCGGTCAACACCACCGCAGCGGCATCCGCGACTGATCGGTCGAGCGCCTCGCCAATCGAGGCGAGCATCTGGCTGGAGAGCGCGTTCGCCTTGCCGTCATCCATCACGATGGTGGCGACGCCGTCATCGAGCTGATAGGAAACGAGAGAACCCATGGAAACCTCCTGGTTGTGGTGATTCTATGGGAGGGACTGGTGGTGTTCAGATCCGTCGTGGATCCTGGCGCCCCGGTAACTTGACCGTTGTGGCCGCCGTCCTCATCCCGATTCCCGAGCGAGACTTCGATCCCACCGAGGTGGCGGTGAGTTGGAAGGTCCTCTACGACCTCGGCCACCAGGTCCGCTTCGCCACTCCGAAGGCGACGCCGGCTCAGGGTGACGACCTGATGGTGACCGGTCGGGGGTTGGATCCGTGGGGGTTCATTCCCGGTCTCTCGCACCTGGTCGGGATCGGGCGGGTCCTTCGGGCTGACGCCCGGGGGCGGGCGGCGTATGGCGAGCTGCTCCGGTCGCCGGCATTCTCGAACCCGATTGCCTGGGCCGAGATCGACGGAGACTTCGATGGCCTCTTGCTGCCGGGCGGCCACCGGGCCCGAGGGATGCGCGACTACCTCGAGAGCCGGGTCCTCCAAGGGGTTGTTGTCGAGGCCTTCCGAGCTGGCAAACCGATCGCCGCCATCTGTCACGGTGTGTTGCTGGCCGCTCGCAGCATCGACCCGGGAACCGGTCGCTCGGTGCTGTACGGCCGGAAGACCACGGCTCTCACCTGGACACTCGAGCACCGAGCCGCGAGTGTCGCCCGATTCACCCGCTTCTGGGACCCCGGGTACTACCGCACCTACCTTGAAGGGCCCGGCCAGTCGGCCGGCTACATGTCGGTGCAGCAAGAGGTCACCCGAGCCCTCGCCGGGCCCGAGGACTTCCTGGACGTCGTCCGGGGCACCCCGGATGCCGCCCGCAAGACCGGGGGAAGGGCCCGGGACACCATCGATGACGAGCGCCCCGCCTTCGTGGTGGCTGACGGTTCCTATCTGTCGGCCCGGTGGCCGGGTGACGTCCACACCTTCGCCAAGCGCTTCGCGTCGATGCTCTGAGTCGCTCGGTTCTGGCCGCCTGTACGCGAAAGCGCCCGTCCCACAAGCTGACGGGGATCGGGCGCTCTACTTCAGCTATTTCCGAGGACGGATCGCATCGAGGAAATGGCACCCTCAGGAGCATCCTTGCTCCTTGCCGTTGCAACGCTCCTACTTCGAGCCGCTTGCCTGCCGCACACCGGGGCCTACCGGGATTCCTCCCGTACAATCCTCCGCATTCCATTCTCAGAATGGGTCACCTTGATTGCATCGCATAGGCGCCTCCTTCCGGACCCTCCCGGATCCTTCTACCCAAATTCTATCGAGGGCGGAGCGGGCTGGAAAGTGTCGTGATGGACTTCCCGCAACACCAGGTGAGGACGCTGCGGGCGGCCGAGTCAGCTCGGCGTGAGCTGCAGATCAACCAACTCTGCGTCCGATGTCGGGCGGTCTCGGCGCTCCCCTCAATGTAGGGTACCGACGTGACGGCGACCGTCGCCGAGATGTGGCGCTACCCGGTCAAGTCGATGCAGGGGGAGCGCGTCGGTTCCTCTGACATCGATGAGCGCGGGCTGGTCTTCGACCGCGCCTATGCCCTCGTAGACGCGGCAACGGGCAAGGTCGCCAGCGCCAAGCGCCCGAGGCTCTGGGGAGCCCTGCTGCAAATGGGCGCCCGGATCATCGATGACGATCGCTCCGGTGCGAACCCGCCGGTGGTCGAGGTCGACTTCGGGGGCGAGTCGGCCGTCATCCGGGGTGGCGGTGACCCCCAGGCTTCGAAGACGATCAGTGAATGGCTCGGACGAGAGGTGCGGATCGTGTCGGTGGCGCCAGCGGAGGCGGCCTTCGAGGAGGTCTGGGTGCCAGACATGGGCGAGCCGGAGTCCATGTACGTGCCGGTCACCGCGGAGGACGAGGACGGGCTTCCGGTCCTGTCGGTGCCCGGGTCCCTCGGCGCTCCGAGCGGGGCCCTTTTCGATTTCTCCGCGTTGCATATTCTGGCGGCGGCTTCGATGCGCTCGTTGTCCGCGGCCCTCGGAGGCGTGAGCGTCGACGTCCGGAGGTTCCGGCCGAACCTGGTGATCGAGACCGATGATGGCACCGCCGATTACCCGGACAACCAGTGGTCGGAGTCCGTTCTCCGGATCGGCGGGTCGCTCGAAGTCCGGGGGATCATGCCGACCATGCGCTGCGTCATGGTGACCCTCCCTCAGGGCGAGTTGTCGCGCTCCCGCGAGGTGCTGCAAACCCTCAACCGTATGAATCGCCTCGAGGTGCCGTCGATGGGCTCGTACCCGTGCATCGGGGTGTACGCACGTATCGTCCGGGCCGGTACCGTCTCCGAGGGCGACCAGGTGGTCGTCCGCGACGGGTGATCGAGCCCGTTCACCTCCGCCAGACCAGAATGTCAGAAGACACCCGGTCGCGCGCTGGTTCGACGCCGCGCCTCTAAAGTGCGGACATGACCAAATGGACGGCCACCGACATCCCCGACCAGAGCGGACGGACCTGTGTCGTCACCGGCGCCAACAGCGGGCTCGGGGCGGTGATCGCCACCGAACTGGCGCGGGCGGGGGCGAACGTCATCGTCGCCTGCCGGGACGTCGCCAAGGGTGAGCGGGCGGCCGCCGAAATGCCCGGGACCACCGAGGTCCGTCGCCTGGATCTTGCCGACCTGGGCTCGGTGCGCGAGTTCGCCGCCGGGTTGGGCGAGATCGCCGTGCTGGTCAACAACGCCGGCGTCATGGCCACCCCGAAACGCCAGACCGAAGATGGATTCGAACTCCAGATCGGCACCAATCACCTCGGCCACTTTGCCCTCACCGGCCTGTTACTGGGACGGATCACCGATCGGGTCGTCACCATGTCGAGTACCGCCCACCGGAATGGCCGCATCGACCTCGAGGATCTCAACTGGGAACGTCGCCGCTATCAACGCTGGGGCGCCTACGGCCAGTCAAAGCTGGCCAACCTGCTGTTCACCTACGAGCTCCAACGTCAGCTGACCGCGGCCGGATCCGACCGGAAAGCTCTGGCCGCCCACCCCGGGTATGCCGCCACCAACCTCCAATTCCACACCGACTCCTTCCAGGACCGGGCCATGAGTGTCACCAATCGGCTGTTCGCCCAGAGTGCGCAGATGGGCGCGCTCCCGGCCCTCTACGCCGCGACGTTCCCCTCGGTGCCCGGTGGTTCCTACCTGGGTCCGGACGGACCCTTCGAGCAACGTGGCTACCCGAAGATCGTGAGGTCCAACCGGCGTTCCTACGACGAGGCCACGGCCGCCGGGCTCTGGAGCCTGTCCGAACAACTCACCGGGGTGACCTTCACCGACTTCTGATTCCGGACGGCGCCACCCAACCGGAGCCGCGGTGGCTACCGGCCGGTACTGCCGTCGATGAGCTCCCGGAGGATGTCGGCATGGCCGGCGTGTCGGGCGGTCTCCTCGAGCAGGTGCATGAGCACCCAGCGGAGGTTGGCCGGTTCCTCGTCGTCGACGCCCCGGCACACCTCGTCGAGGCTGGGGGAAGCATCCAAGACCGCGTCGACCTGCACCGAGGCGGCGCGATAGGTATCGATGGCGGCCGCCAGCGTGTCGTCCGGTTGCACGGTCTCCTCCGGGAGGGCAACGTCCATGGCTGCGAAGCGTCGCAGCACCCACCGTGACTCCGCTCGGGCCATGTGCTTCATGAGCCACAGGAGCGTCGTGCCGCTCCTCACCGGTGAGCTTCGGGCGGCGTCGTCGTCGACACCGGTCACCTTGCGGACCAGCGAATCCCGTTGGTACTGGAGGAGGGCCAGCAACGACTCCCGCTCGTCACCCACCCGGCGAGCCGGCTTCTGATCAGGCACGCCGCCCGCTACCCGTGAGCCGGGCCAGATCCCGTGCACTCGTTGAGCGCATCGATGAACCGGCGGAGCCGGCCGTAGTGGATCCGGTCGAAGCGGAGAGCGAGCCGGGGTTGATCCAGGTGGTCGCGGCCGGACCGCTCGGGGGACAGTGGTTTGGTGGGACGGATCCTGCCCTCCACCATGTCCCCGAACTGTCGGTTGAGACTGGCCAACTCCGCCTTGTCCGGCGCCACCAGCATCCGGACCACCAGCAGGTCGCCGACCCACCGGGCTGACTGATAGTTGCGGTAGAAGCCGAGCAGCTCCGAGGTGGCCGCCGAGATGTCGTCGGTGATCATGAACAGGGCCCGGTCGTCGTCGGAGATCAGGCCCTTGGGGGCGACGTCCTCATCGAGGAACCGGTCCCAACCCTCCCAGAAGGTGTCCCCGGGGGTGTCCAGGAGGACCACCGGGGCGGGCTCGGCCTTCCCGGTCTGGAGCAGGGTGAGCAGCTCGAAGCTCTCGTCCAGGGTGCCGAACCCGCCGGGCAGGGCCACGAAGCCATCCGACTCCTTGATGAGCATCAGCTTCCGGGTGAAGAAGTACCGCATCTCCACCAGCTTCGGGTCCTGAGCGATGAAGGCGTTGGCCCCCTGTTCGAACGGGAGCCGGATGTTGACCCCGATCGACTGCTCACGACCGGCGCCTTCCATGCCCGCGGCCATGATGCCGGGTCCGGCCCCGGTCACCACCATCCAGCCCGACGACGCCATGGAGGCGGCCAGATCCCGGGCCTGGGTATAGGCCGGGTGATTGGGCAGGGTGCGGGCCGAGCCGAAGATGGTGACCTTGCGCTCGTTCCGGAATGGGCGGAACACCCGAAACGCCTCGGCCATCTCCCCCAGGGCGGCGTCGGCGATCTTCAGGTCGACCACTTCGGTGCGCTCGGCCACCAGCCGCTCGATGGTGGCCAGAATCGAACCGTAGAGCCGGCGCTCGGCCGGGGACGCCGCCGCCGGTATCAACTCCTCGAGCATCCGGGCCACCGCTTCCGGGTCGATCGCCGCCCCGTCGACGTCGGGCGAGGTCATCGGGGGCGGTCAGAAATTGGCGGCGACAGCAGCATCAACGGGGGAGGGTGGGACCCGGCCATAGAGGGTGGTCCGCTGGGCCAGGGTGCGCCCCAACGGGGTGACGATCGATCGGAACCCCTCGGCATCCATCATCTGCCCGTGGCTGGCCCCGGCCGCCCGCGAGATGTTCTCGTCCATCAACGTGCCTCCGAGATCGTTGACGCCGGCCCGGAGCAGCTGGCGCACTCCCTCCGCCCCCATCTTGACCCAGCTGACCTGAATATTCTCGATGGTGTCCCGGTAGGCGATCCGGCCGACCGCATGCATCAACAGCGTCTCCCGGAAGGTCGGCCCCCGCCGCGACCGCTTCGACAGGTAGATGGGCGTGGCCATGTGCACGAACGGGAGCGGCACGAACTCGGTGAACCCGCCGGTCTCCTTCTGGAGCGACCGGGTCCTGATGAGGTGACGGGCCCACGACCGGGGCTGTTCGATGGCCCCGAACATGATGGTCACGTTGGAGCGCAGGCCCACGCCATGGGCGGTCCGATGGGCGTGGAGCCACTCCTCGGTGTTGATCTTGTCCGGGCAGAGGACGGCCCGGACCTCGTCGTCGAGGATCTCGGCGGCGGTACCCGGGAGGGTCTTGAGGCCGGCGTCGCGCAGGGTGGCCAGGTAGGAGGACAGCGATACGCCGTTGCGCCGGGCCCCTTCGGTGACTTCCAGGGCGGTGAAGCCGTGGATGTGAATGGTCTCGGACGCCTCCCGCACCGCCTTGATGACCTCGAGGTAGTAGTCACCGTCGAACTTCGGGTGGATCCCGCCCTGGAGGCAGACCTCGGTGGCACCCCGCTCCTCCGCCTCGCGTACCCGGTCGGAGATCTCGCCGAGCTCCAACAGGTACGGCGTCCCCCGGAGGTTGAGCGACAGCGGTCCCTTGGAGAAGGCACAGAACCGGCACTTGAAGGTGCAGACGTTGGTGTAGTTGATGTTCCGGTTGGCCACGAACGTCACCTCGTCGCCGATGATCTCGGCCCGCAGGGCATCGGCCACCTCCGCCACGGCCCGGACCTCGGGGCCGCGGGCGGAGAACAGCGTCACGATCTGATCCTCATCGACCTCGCCTCCCACCACTACTGACGCCAACACGTCTCCGACCGCGCTCCCGGCCGAAGGGAGGGGCACGACCTTCGGGGGCGTGGTCACCGCCCCGGTGAACGGGCCGAGGAGCTCAGGGGGGTGGACCTCGCTCCCGGAGCTCCAGGGATGGTCCCGACCCAGCGACTCGGCGTCGGCGGCATCGAGGACCGGGAACCGCATCGGATCGGAGAGCCAACGGGCAGGATCGAGAGCGAACTCGGGGTAGATGGTCAGCCGGGGGGCCAGGGTGTGGCCGTCGGCCTCGGTGGCGGCGCGGAGGATGCCGAGGGCCGGCCACGCCCGTTCGGGGTTCACGTGGTCGGCGGTCACCGGGGACACCCCACCCCAGTCGTCGATGCCCGACGTCAGCAACGCCGACAGGTCGTCGGAGAGATTCGGCGGTGCCTGCAGGTGGATCTCCGGCGGGAGCAGCAACCGGGCCATGGCGATCGTCCAGAGGAACTCGTCGGTCGGGCAGGCGGGCGCCTGGTGCATGGAGGTGCCCGGCTTGGGCAAGAAGTTCTGGACGATGACTTCTTGGACGTGGCCGTAGCGCCGGTGGCTGTCGGCGATGGCCTCGACGGTGGCGATGCGGTCCTCCCGCGACTCGCCGATGCCGACCAGGAGCCCGGTGGTGAACGGGATGGAGGCCTGCCCGGCGGCATCCAGGGTGGCCAGTCGCCGGTCGGGGGTCTTGTCCGGGGCCGAACGGTGGGCGGCCAGGTCGGGGTTCACCGATTCGATCATCATGCCCTGGCTGGCCGAGACGTCTCGGAGCCGGGAGAGCTCTGCGCCGGTCAGGGCGCCGGCGTTGGCGTGGGGGAGGAGCCCGGTCTCGTCGAGCACCGCCCGGCAGGCCGCCACCAGGTAGTCGACCGTGGAGGTGAACCCGTGATCATCCAGCCACCGCCGGGCGTCCGGATAACGGTCTTCGGGGCCCTCGCCCAGGGTGAACAACGCCTCATGGCAGCCGGCCGCCCGACCGGCACGGGCGATCTCCAGCACCTGATCGAGGTCGAGGTAGGGGGACTCGACCCGGGCCGGGGCTTTGGCGAACGTGCAGTAGCCGCACCGGTCGCGACACAGCATGGTGAGGGGGATGAAGACTTTGGGCGAGAAGGTGACCCGGTTGCCATGGGCGCGGTCCCGGACCATCCGGGCCCGGGCTTGGAGGGTGGGCAGATCGGCGGCGAGCAGATCGTCCACCCGGGCGACCACCGCGTCCGCGACGTCAGGGTGCGCCGAGGGAGAGCCAAGGTCAGCGGGCATCGACGCCACCCTATCGGGGGTGGTCATGGGGCGGACCGACCCGATGCCCAGGTGGGAGTGGTTGGACCGGACAGCGGGTGCCCGGGGTGTTCACCGGACAACCGCGCCTCCGGCCGCGTCGGTGTCGACCAGCCAGATCACTTCATCAGCTGCCACTCTTGCCGCCGGAAGGTCGTCGCCGGCCGCCACCCGGCCGAAGGCGTCGCGCTTGGAGGTGCCGGCCACGGTGAATACCACCAGCCGGGCCCGGTTGATGGCGGGAAAGGTGAGGGTGATCCGGTCGTGCGGGTTGTGGGCCAACGGGTCACGATTGGCGACGACCAGGATGTCGGGGTCCTCGATGGCGAGGGCATCCGACTCCGGGAAGAGCGAGGCGGTGTGGCCGTCGGGGCCCATCCCCAGGTGAATGAGGTCGAAGGAGGACAACTCCCGGAGCTGACGCTGGTAGTCGGCGGCGGCGTCCTCGGGCTCGCCCGATCGGTACATGGGATGCTCCGATTGCAAGGGGCCGACCTTGTCGAGGAGGGTCTGGTGGCAGAGACGGTAGTTGGACGCCTCATCTTCGATGCTGACACACCGCTCGTCGCCCCAGTAGGCATCGACGGTCGTCCAGTCGACCGCGGCCGCCGACGTCTCCGCCAGCCGCTGGTAGGCGTCTGCGGCGGTGGAACCCCCGGAGAGGAAGAGCGAGAACCCGCCCCGGCGAGGAGCGGCGAGCTGATCCGTGACCAGATCGGCGAAGGCATCGGCTACCGACGCCACCACCTCCACCCGGCCGTTCATACGCAGGGGGACAGAGTCATTGAGGGAAGTCGGCCAGACGGCCTCCGCCCAGCTCGAGGTCGATCTCCGGGTTGCGCCAGGCGTTGCCCGACCGCTCCACCAGGATCTGGGCCATGTGCGGGCCCCAGGAGCCGGCCGGATAGAGCTGGAGGGCGCCGCCCGGCTCCGACCACGCCTGCAGATAGGGGTCGACGATCCGCCAGGCCTGCAGGACCTCGTCGGCCCGGATGAACAAGGTGGCATCGCCGACCATGGCGTCGTGGAGCAGCCGCTCGTACCCGTCGGCGGCCTCGGCGCTGGCGAACGCCTCGGCGTAGGAGAAGTCCATGGCCACCGAGCGGATGTGGAACTTCTCGCCGGGGACCTTGGCCCCGAACTCGAGGCTGATCCCCTCGTCCGGCTGGATCCGGAGGATGAGGGCATCGGGCCGGAGGTCGCGGCTGGTCTTCTGGTCGAACAGCAGGAAGGGCGCCCGCCGGAACTGCAGCACCACCTCGGTGACCCGGGCCGGCAGCCGTTTGCCGGTGCGGACATGGATGGGAACGCCTTCCCATCGCCAGTTGTCCACGTAGAGGAGGAGGGCCAGGTACGTCTCGGTCTGGCTGTCGGGGGCCACATCCGGCTCCTGGCGGTAGGCGATGGCCTTCTCACCGTCGATCTCCCCGGCCGCGTACTGACCCCGTACCGACTTGTCCACCGCCTCGTCGGGGGTGGGGATCCGGATGGCGTGCAGGAGCTTGACCTTCTCGTCCCGGATCCGGTCGGCGTCGGTGCTGGTCGGCGACTCCATCAGGGTGAGAGCCAGCACCTGCATCACGTGATTCTGGACGATGTCCCGCAGGGCTCCGGCCGTCTCGTAGAACCCGCCCCGGTGTTCGACCCCGAGGCTCTCGGCCACGGTGATCTGTACCTGCTCGACGTAGCGGCGGTTCCAGATCGGCTCGAAGATGGCGTTGGCGAAGCGGAGGGCGAGGACGTTCTGGACCGTCTCCTTTCCCATGTAGTGGTCGATCCGGTAGACCTCGCTCTCGTCGAACGCCTTGTGGATCTGATCGTCGAGGGACTCGGCGCTCTCCAGGTCCCGACCGAACGGCTTCTCCACCACCAGGCGGGCGAAGCTGCCGTCCACCCCGGGGCCGGCGCATCCGTGGGTGGCCAGGGCGCCGGCCACCAGGCCGAAGACGCTCGGAATGGTGGCCAGGTAGTAGAGCCGGTTGCCGGCGGTCCCGTCGACCTTGTCGGCCTCGTCCAGGTGGGTCTTCAGCTGATCGAAGGTGTGGGGATGGTCGTACTCGCCGGAGACGTACTTGAACCGTTGGACGAGGGCCTTCCACTTCGGCCCGGCCTCCGGTGTCGCCTCGGACACATGGTTCTGGAAGTCCTGGTCGGACCATTGGGTGCGGGCCACCCCGATGATGGTGAAGCCGTCGTCGAGCACCCCCCGGTCGGCCAGCCGGGACAACGCCGGGAGGATCTTCCGGGCGGTGAGGTCGCCGGAGGCGCCGAAGATGACCATGGCCACCGGGGGGGCCTTGGACAGGACCGGTGGCAGCGAGTGCTTGTGGGCGGCGGCCGGGCTCGAGGTACCTCCGGGGGGGCTCACGACGGGGTCGAGGTCTCGCCGCCCTGGGCCCCGCTGGCGGTGGTGAAGGCGTGGCCGCCGAACTGGTTGCGGAGGGCGGAGATGAGCCGGAGACCGAAGGCGTCCTTCTTCTGCGACGCGAACCGGGCGAACAGCGCCGAGGCGATCGCCGGGGCGGACACGCCCCGGTCGATGGCCTCTTCGAGGGTCCATCGCCCTTCGCCCGAATCCACCACCACCGCCTCGATCTGATCGAACCCGGATTCCGGCCGCAGGGCCCGCTCGGCCAGCTCGAGGAGCCAGCTCCGGACCACCGATCCGTACCGCCAGATGGCGGCGATCTGGTGGAGGTCGAGGTCGAACTCCGGCGCCTCGGACATGATCTCGAAGCCCTCGGCGTAGGCCTCCATGAGGCCGTACTCGATGCCGTTGTGGACCATCTTCACGAAGTGCCCGGCCCCCGGTGGGCCGACGTGGGCGTAGCCGCCCTCGGGGGCCAGGGCCAGGAAGATCGGCTCGCAGACGGCCACCGCCTCCTTGGTGCCCCCGACCATCAGGCAGTAGCCCTCCTTGAGCCCCCAGATGCCCCCGGAGGTGCCGGCGTCGACCAGGGCGATGCCCTTGGCCGCCAACGCGTCGACCAGCGGGGCCGTCTCCTTGTAGTTCGAGTTCCCGCCGTCGATGATCACGTCGCCGGATTCGAACAGCCCGGCCAGGGTGGTGATGGTGGAGTCGGTGGCCTCTCCGGCCGGCACCATCACCCACGCCACCCGCGGGGCAGAAAGCCTGGAGGCGATCTCCTGGAGGGTGGTGGCCGGGTCGGCGCCGATCTTGGCGGCCGCGTCCCGGGCCGTCTCGGAGAGATCGAAGGCGACCACCTCGTGCCCGTGTTCGATGAGCCGTTGGGTCATGTTGGCGCCCATCTTGCCCAGTCCGACCATGGCGATCTTCATATCCTGTACCTCGCGGCTTTCGGGTTGGTGAAGGTCATGCCTTCAGCGTGTTGGCCTTGTCGGTCAGTGCCTGGATCAACTCGTCGAACGATTTGGAGAAGGAGGCGACGCCTTCGGCCTCGAGGGTCCCCCCGACATCCTCCATGTCGATGCCGGCGTCGGCCAGCGCCGCCATCACCCCGTCGGCGTCGGCCAGGTCGGTGTCGATGGTCCGGGCCACGGTGCCGTGGTCGAGAAACGCGCTGATGGTCTCGTCGGGCAGGGTGTTGACGGTGTCGGGGCCGATGAGGGTGTCGACGTAGGCCAGGTCGGGATAGGCCGGGTTCTTGGTCGAGGTGGACGCCCACAGCGGCCGTTGCACGTGGGCCCCCTTGGCGGCCAGGGCTTCCCAGCGGTCACCGGAGAACCGTTGGGTGAAGAGCCGGTAGGCCTGGCGCGCCTGGGCCACCGCCGCCCGCCCCCGCAGGGCCAGGAGGTCGGCGGATCCTCCGGCGGCCGCCTCGATGCGGCGATCCACCTCGGTGTCGACCCGGCTCACGAAGAACGACCCGACGCTGGCCACCGAGGAGAGGTCGGTGGCCCCCGAGGCGGCGTACTCCTCCAAACCGGAGATGTAGGCCTCGATGACCTGGTCGTAACGGGAGATGCTGAAGATGAGCGTGATGTTGATGCTCCGACCCTCGGAGATCATCTTCTGGATGGCCGGGATCCCTTCGGCGGTGGCGGGGATCTTCACCAACAGGTTGGGCTGATCAATCCGGGCGTGAAGACTCCGGGCGGCGCGGATGGTCCCGTCGGTGTCATGAGCCAGGGACGGAGCCACCTCCACCGACACGTAGCCGTCGCCGCCGTTGGACGAGTCGAACACGGGTCGGAGGATGCGGAGGGCGTGGTTGATGTCGTCGATGACCAGCGCCCAGTAGACGTCTTCCACCGAGGCGGTGGCGATGAGGGACTTGAACTCTTCGTCGTAGGTGTCCTGGCCGGAGATGGCCTTGGCGAAGATGGTGGGATTGGAGGTCACCCCCCGGATGCCGTCGCTCACCAGTTGGCTCAGCTTGCCGTTCTGGAGCCAATCCCGGCGGAGATTGTCCAGCCATGGGCTCTGCCTCTGCTGGTCATAGAGATCGTTGAGTTTGGTCATGACAATCCTTTCGTCGGCGAAGAGATGGCGAGAGAAAGCGGGCTCAAGAAGACGGCCGGCCGGCCAGCAGGTGATTGGCCCGGTCCACCACGTGCTCGGGAGTGAAGCCGAACTCGCGCATGTTGACCTCCCCGGGAGCCGAGGCCCCGAAATGGTCAATGGCGACGAAGGCATCGGCGTAGCGTTCCCACCCGAACGGGCTGGCGGCTTCGACGCTCAGCCGGGGGACGCCGGTGGGGAGGACGCCATCCCGGTAGCCCGGCGTCTGTCGATCGAAGAGGTCCCAGGACGGCAGCGACACCACCCGGGCTCGCACCCCGCCGGCGGCCAACGCATCGGCGGCGGCCAGGCAGACGTGCACCTCGCTCCCGGTCCCGATGAGGACGATGTCGGGGACGCCCGGGTCGGCGTCGCGCAACACGTAGCCACCCCGCTCGACGCCGTCGGCGGCCCGTTCCGCCGTCTCGGCCAGGACCGGGATCTTCTGGCGGGTGAGGATCAATGCCGTCGGGCCCTCGCCGTTGACGGCGAGCCGCCAGGCCTGGGCCATCTCGTTGGCATCCGCCGGTCGGATGACCCGGAGTTGGGGCATGGCCCGCATGGCGGCCAGCTGCTCGACGGGTTGATGGGTGGGCCCGTCCTCGCCCAGCCCGACCGAGTCGTGGGTCCAGGAGTAGACGACATGCGCCCCGGAAAGCGCCGCCACCCGCACGGCACCGCGCATGTAGTCGCTGAAGACGAAGAAGGTGCCCCCCACCGCCAACATGCCCCCGTGGGAGGCGATGCCGGTCATGACCCCGCCCATCCCGTGCTCACGGATCCCGTAATGGATGAGGCTGCCGCCCGGCTCGTCGGGCTCCTGGGCCAACGCCCCTTCCATGGCCATCCCGGTGTTGCCGGTCAGGTCGGCGCTGCCGGGGATGATGCCGGGAATGGAATCACCGGTGGCGTCGAGGCAGGCCTTCATGGCCTGGCGGGTGGCCATCGGGCCGTCGTCGGGGGTGAAGGAGGGCAGCTTGGACTCCCAGCCGGCCATGCCGTGGCCCAGCAGGCCGGCATCCCATCTGGCCCGGTCGCCGTCCCAGTGCTCCATCCGCTCTTCCCAGGCGGCCCGGAACGCCTGGCCCCTCGGAATGCACCGGCGGTAGAGGTCGAGCACCGCGTCGGGTACCCAGAACGTCTCGTCGGGGTCGAGGCCGAGGATGTCCTTGGTCAGGCGGATCTCCTCGGGGGGGAACGGGTCGCCGTGGGCTTTGGCGGTGTCCATCAGGTGGGGAGACGGATAGCCGATATGGCTCCGGAGGATGATCAGAGACGGGCGGTCCTCGTCCGCCTTGGCCCGGAGGAGGGCCGCCTCGATGGCGTCGACGTCATTGGCGACTTCCCCGATGTTGTCCACCGACCATCCGTAGGCGGCGAACCGCTCGGCCACGTTGTCGGTGTAGGACAGCTCGGTCGGGCCGTCGATGGTGATGTGGTTGTCGTCGTAGATGTAGACCAGTCGCCCGAGAGCGAGGTGCCCGGCCAGGGAGGCGGCCTCGTGGGAGATGCCTTCCTCCAGGCAGCCGTCTCCGGCGATGACGTAGGTGTGGTGGTCGACGATCTCCGGTGAGTAGTGGGTCCGCATCCAGCGCTCGGCGATGCCCATGCCCACCCCGTTGGCGAACCCCTGGCCCAGGGGACCGGTGGTGACCTCCAAGCCGGGGGTCAGGTGGATCTCGGGGTGCCCGGCGGTGCGGCTCCCGAACGACCGGAAGGCACGGAGGTCATCGAGGGTCAGCCCGTACCCGCAGAGGTAGAGCATCGAGTACAGCAGGATGGAGGCGTGGCCATTGGAGAGGACGAACCGGTCTCGGTCGGGCCACCGAGGCTCGGACGGGTCGTGGTGCATCACCCGGGTGAACAGCACATGGGCCAGCGGGGCCAGCGCCATCGCGGTTCCCGGGTGGCCGGAGTTGGCGGCCCGGGGCCCGTCCATGGCGATCCCCCGGATCACGTTGATCCCGAGCTGCTCGAGGGCGGTGTCGCGAGGGAGGTCGGGAGTCAGGGTGTTGGTGGCGCTCATCGAGGGCCACCCTACCGGCCCTGCGCCGAATGGTGAAGTGGAAACCATGGGCCCGGGAAGCGGCCGGGGCGCTGGCTCAGCGGTCCCGGAACAGGGCGATCGAGGCAGTGAAACTGTGGACGTAATTCCGGCCCCCGACCGGCCCGATCTCCCCGGCGGCGAAGATCCCACCCACCGGCACCGGCCCGATCTGGCGGGAGAGCACCGAGGCGTCGTGGTGGGCGTCGTCGAACAGCCGGGTTCCCCGTCCGTTGCAGGTGAACATCAGCGCTCCATCGGCGTCGTGGCCGGTGAGCACCCGGCGAAGATCGAGGTCGGCGGATTCCGCGTCCCGGAGGTGGAAGCGCACCGTGCTCCCGAGAGGGATTCGGTCGTCGACGGCCATGGCCCCGGTGATGCGGTCCACCCCCACCACCGTCCGGACCAGATAGTCACCGGGGCCGGGTTGATCGAGGTGCTCATCGATCAAGCGCCCGACATGAAGTCCGTTGTTCTCGAGGCGTCCGATGTCCTCGGCGGAGAGGCCGCCCTTCATCTGCTCAACCATGGATTCGATGGCCGGGGTACCGGCTACCTCCAACAGAATGTTGCGGTCGGAGTTGGTTACCGTCAGCGGCCGGCCGTAGGCCCGGCAGCCTTGGGATGTCACCATCTCGATCTCGACTCCCGATCCGATCAGCACCCCGACCGCCCCCTCCTGGACGGTCCGGTCGTCGACGACCAGCCGGTTCCCTCCCGGCCCGAGGGCCGCCGATGCATTGCCGCCGATGATCGGCAGACCCGGGTGGACGTCGTCCATCCAGTTCAGGAATTGGTCGGCCGGGAAGGTGAAGGGATCGGCCACCAAGATCAACGCCGCCGGTTCGAAGCTGATGTCGTCGGGCCAACCGGTGAACTGCCAGCTGTCGTCCGCCGACCGGGTTCCTCGAAGCGTGACGGGGAGGAGCGGCCCGACCCGTCCGGCCCACAGGCTGATGGACGGGGTCTCTTCCACCTCCCGACCGGTACCCACCACCGATTCCGCCGCGCAGCCGATCATCGCCAGGGGATGGAGGACCGAGGTCACCGTGTTGACGATGTCGTCGAGCGCCCCGGCATGGGGGCGGGTCACCGAGATGAACACCAGGTCGGGACGCTCACCGATGGCTTCGAGGACGGCACCGACCACCTCGCCGGTGGCCAGGGCGGCGATCGGGTGTTCGGACTGGGCGCTGGCGAACGGCATCGCCGTCAGCGGTCCCCGGGGGAGGAATTCATACCTCCAGTATCGACGCCGGAGCGGGAGGTAGCGTCATCGGATGCCCGATCCCCGGATCCAGGTCCCGCCCAACTGCGAATTGACCCTCGGGATGACCTGTATCGACAAGTCAGAGCCGGGCCGAACCGTCTGGCGGATGCGGGCCGACGAACGATTCGCCAACCCGGCCGGTATCATCCAGGGGGGCTTCATCGGCGCCATGTGCGATTCGGCCATGGGGGCGTCGGCCATCACCTTCGCGGCGGCTTCGGACCGGAAGGTGTTCTCCTCCAACGTCGAGATGAAGACGAGCTTCCTGGCCGCTGCCCGGGTCGGGGCCGTCCTCGAATGCACCGCGGAAGTGGTGTCGGGTGGCAAGCGGATCGCCTTCGCCGAAGCCGAAGTGACCGATGATGCCGGGAAGGTGGTGGCCCGGTCCAGTTCGACCTACCTGTTCACCCCGAGGGATTGACGGCGAGGGATCCGGCGGCGGGGGCGCAACCCTGGGAACGGGTGTCAGCGGTTGCCGTAATCGCCAGGCACCGGAACCGTGCCCGGTAGGCTTTGGAGGCCATGCCCGCCTACCTTGACACCATCATCGCCGCCCATCGGGCACTGGCGGCGGGCGACCGTCGCGACCCCGACGAGCTGCTGGCCCGGGCGAGCTCGTTGCCGGAGCCCCGACCCTTCACCGAGGCATTGGTGGTGGCAGGGTCGCCCACCCGTCTGGCGGTCATCTCCGAGATCAAGCGGCGCTCCCCATCGAAAGGCGACCTCGACCCCGACCTCGACCCGGCGTCGGTGGCCAAGGAGTATGAATCGGGAGGGGCGGCCTGCCTCTCGGTCCTCACCGATCGGGAGTTCTTCGGTGGCTCCGCCCACGACCTCGAAGCCGCCCGGGCCGCGAGTGCCCTCCCGGTGCTGCGGAAGGACTTCACCGTGTCGGTGGCCGACGTCTGCGACGCACGCCTGATGGGCGCCGACGCGGTGCTGCTGATTGTGGCGGCGCTGAGCGACCCGGAGCTGTCGGCGTTCCTGGCGGTGGCCGCCCAGCTGTCGCTGGCGGCACTGGTCGAGGTGCACGATGGCAATGAGCTGGGCCAGGCTCTCGACGCCGGGGCCACCCTGATCGGGGTCAACCAGCGGGATCTCCATACCTTCGAAGTCGTCCCCGGGCTGGCCGCGTCACTCCGGTCCGCGTTTCCCTCCGGGGTGGTGTCGGTGGCCGAGTCGGGGATCCGGGGGGTGGACGACGCCGCCCGGCTCGCCTCGGCCGGCTACGACGCGGTGCTGGTGGGGGAGACATTGGTGAGGTCCGGGGATCGTCGGGCGGCGGTGGCCGAACTGGTCGGAGCCCATTCGTGATCGGCGGTGGATTGGAGGAGCCGGTCGACGGCGTGATGGTGAAGATCTGCGGCATCACCACCGAAGCCGATGCCCTGCTGGCCGTCGGGATGGGGGCCGCCGCCGTCGGCTTCGTCTTCGCCCCGTCGCCGCGTCAGATGCGCCCGGGCGAAGTAGCCGACATCGTGAAACGCCTCCCGCACGAGACGATGACGGTCGGTGTGTTCAGGGACGAGTCACCCAAACGGGTCATCGAGATCGTGAACCAGATCGGGCTCCACGCCGCCCAGCTCCACGGGGTCGAGTCGATCGAGGACACCCGGTGGATCTCTCAGCGGGTCGGCCGCACCATCAAGGCGTTTCCGGCCGGGCACCGAAATATCGGAAGGTTCGAAGAGTACGGGGCCCAATTCCTGTTGATCGACGGGGCCAACCCCGGCTCCGGCGAACTGTTCGACTGGAGGCTGGCGGAAGGGGTCATCGACCCGGAGCGGCTGATCGTGTCGGGCGGCCTAGACGCTACCAACGTCGGACGGGCCATCGCCCACCTGCACCCCTGGGGGGTCGATGTCTCGAGCGGTGTGGAGTCGTCACCCGGCTCCAAGGACCCCGGGAAGCTCCGCGACTTCATCGCCGCGGTCCGGCAGGCCGACAAAGAGCTGCTGGAGTCGGCCGATGGACTTGCCGGCCCGGGCGCCGGGTCCCGCGGCCCCGCCGGTGACGACGACCCCGGTGCCGGCCTGTTCGATTGGCAGGACGATTGAGCGGGTTGGCGTCCGGCAGCGGTGCGCCGGCTGATTCCGATCTGATCATGGGCGACCCGGGGCCCACCGGGCGGTTCGGTCAGTTCGGTGGCCGGTTCGTGCCCGAGTCGCTGGTGCCCGCCTGCATGGATTTGGAGGCCGCCTTCCGCCAGGCCTGGGTGGACCCGGCGTTCCGGAGCGAGCTCGACGGGCTGCTCCACTCCTACGGCGGCCGGCCCACCCCGGTCACCGAGTGCGAGCGGCTGTCCGAGGAGCTGGGCGTCCGGGTGCTGCTCAAACGCGAGGACCTCGCCCACACCGGCTCCCACAAGATCAACAACGTGGTCGGCCAAGCCCTCCTGGCCCGCCGGATGGGCAAGCCGCGGCTCATCGCCGAGACCGGCGCCGGCCAGCACGGGGTGGCCACCGCCACTGCTGCGGCGTTGTTCGGGATGGAGTGCGTGGTCTACATGGGGGCGGTCGACATCGAGCGCCAGGCTCTCAACGTCTTCCGGATGGAGCTGTTGGGGTCCGAGGTCCGGTCGGTGGAGAGTGGCAGCCGGACCCTGAAGGACGCGGTGAACGAAGCCCTCCGGGACTGGGTGGCTTCGGTCGACACCACCCACTACTGCCTGGGCTCGGTGATGGGCCCCCACCCGTACCCGTGGATGGTGCGGGAGCTGCAACGGGTGGTGGGGGAGGAGGCCCGCGAACAGTGCCGCCGGATCCTGGGGGGCAAGGATCCCGACGTGGTGGTGGCGTGTGCCGGGGGCGGCTCCAACGCCGCTGGGACCTTTGCCGGGTTCGCCGATCAGACATCGTCCACGCTGGTCGGGGTCGAGGCGCTCGGCGGCGCGGCAATGGACGCCGGGATCCCGGGGGTCCTCCACGGCATGCGCTCGAACCTCATGCAGGACGAGGCGGGTCAGATCCTCGAGGCCGTGTCGATCTCCGCCGGGCTCGACTACCCGGGGATAGGGCCCGAGCATGCCCATCTGGCCGCCATCGGCCGGGCCCGCTACGAAACGGCCGACGACACCGAGGTGGTGGAGGCCTTCCAACGGCTGTGCCGGACCGAAGGGATCATCCCCGCCCTCGAGTCGGCTCACGCCCTGGCCTGGGTGATCCGGGTGGCCGGGACCGAGGCGCTGCCCACCGGGTCGACCGTGCTGATCACCCTGTCGGGGCGAGGGGACAAAGACGTCGCCCAAGTCCGGGACATCCTCCGGCAGGGGAAAGCGACTCCCCGATGAGCGTCGAGCCGGTGGCGGAGGGGGGCGTGCTGGAGACGACCCTGCGGGACCACCGACAGCAGGGACACAAGCTGCTGGTTCCCTATGTCACCGGGGGGATGGACGACGAGTGGTTGGTGACGGTGGAAGCGGTGGCCGGGGCCGGCGCCGATGCCATCGAGATCGGCATCCCGTTCTCCGACCCGATGATCGACGGTCCGGTCATCCAAGAGGCATCGCTGCGAGCGCTGGGCCGGGGGACCACCCCTGACGGCATCTTGGCTGACCTCGGGCGGCTCCAGGTCGGGGTCCCAGTGGTGGTGATGACCTACTACAACCTCATCTTCCGGGCCGGCCATCAACGCATCGCCGGTCTGATGGCGGAGTCGGGGGTGGCCGGGGCCATCATTCCCGACCTACCCCTCGAGGAGATCGATCCTTGGGCCAAGGCCGCCGACCAGGCGGGGATTGCCACCGTGCTGCTGGTGGCGCCGTCGACGCCGCCGGCACGGACCGACGCCATCTGCCGACGGTCTCGGGGCTTCGTCTACGGGGTGGGGCGGATGGGGGTCACCGGCGAGCAGTCGACGTTGGCCGGGTCCGCCCGGGAGGTGGCCGAACGGATCACCGCGGTGACCGAGCTCCCGGTCTGCGTCGGGATCGGGGTCTCGACACCCGAGCAGGCGGCCACCGTCTGCGAGGTGGCCGACGGGGTGGTGGTGGGCTCGGCGCTGGTCCGGCGGCTGCTGGAGGGCGACGGCCCGGTGGGGGCGGCCGGCTTCGTCTCCTCGCTTCGCCACGCCCTCGACGGCGCGTAGCTCCACCCGGCGGCGCCCACCCTCCGATCCGGGCACCTGGTTACTGACCTCCGACACCTATCTTGGTGTCGTGAGCGACGACACCTGGGCCGCGCCTGGCTGACAAGTTTGCCGACGAGGCGTATGCCTCGGTGAAGGGGTACGTGCGCACCTACGTGATGCACCAGCAGCTGCTCGAGCACCTGCCGGAGCCGCCGGCACCGGTGCTCGACGTCGGTGGCGGCGCCGGTCATCAATCGTTTCCGCTGGCCCAAGCCGGCTACGACGTGACGTTGCTCGACTCGTCGCCGGCGATGCTGGACAAAGCTCAACAGCGACTCGAGCGGCTGCCCGCCGAGGTCCAGCGACGGGTGACGCTCTTGCAGGCCGACGGTGAGAACGCCGACGAGGCGGTGGACGGTCGACGCTTCGCCGCCGTGTTGTGTCATGGCGTGCTCGGGTACCTCGAGCAGCCGGAGCCGTTGGTCGACCAGCTGTGCCGGTGCGCGGCGGCCGGTGGCGTGGTCTCGATCATGACGGGCAACGCCAAGACCGATGGCGGTGCGCCCGGCCTTGGAACGGCGGTGGGACGACGCCCTGGCGGCGTTTGACGCCAGAACCGAGATCGGGGTGCTGGGAGTGCCGGGCCGAGCCGACACGGTGGAGGAACTCAGCGAGCTCATGCAGAGTCGGGGCGTGGAGCCACTGCGCTGGTACGGGGTATGGCTGTTTGTCGACTGGCTCGAGTTCAGTGGAGCCGAGTTGGACCCCGGCGATGCAAAGCAGGTGGCGGCGACGGCCGCGGTCGAGCTCGAAGCCAGCCGACGAGACCCCTACCGCCAACTCAGTCGCGTCTTCCATCTCCTGGGGCGCAAGGGTCCGAGCTGACCGGGCAGCGGCAGCCAGAACTCACCGACGCTTGGGTCGCAACGTCCGGTAGAGGGCACGGACCGTGGGTGTCCGCCGCTGACTCTCGCCCCGCTCGGACAGCCGGCGGCTGATGATCTCGCGGCGCTCCTGGAGATCCCGGAAGGTGATCGACTCGGATCCGTCGGTGATCCCCATGGCGGCCCGGTAGCCGTCGAGGTCGAGGGGCCGGTCGACGAGTTCCATCCCCACGTCCCGGGCGATCTGCTCGCCGTGCTGTTCGGTGAAGTAGGTGACGATGGCCACGATCTCGCCGAGGATGTCCACATCGGGGGCCATGGTGGCCATCGCCCCGTTGAGGAACAGCATGTTCTTCACGAACAGCATCAGCTCCTTCGGGAGCTTGGCCCCATAGCCGAGGAGCGCCTTGGTGATCTCGCGGATCTCGCCCACCATCTCGTCGGCGGTGAGGGTGGTCGGATCGATCGGCGGCCGGTCGAGTCCCAGGTCCCTGATCACCGCGGCCACATCGATGTCGACCGGCAACGCCCCGAGGTCCCGCCACGCCTCGATCTGCGGTTCCAGGGCGTTGGAGGTGGCCCCGACCTGCATCCGGAGGAAGGCCAGTCGCTTGCGCTGGTTGAGCCGACCGGTGATGCCGAAGTCGAGCAGGGCGATGGTGCCGTCGCGTTGGACCAGCATGTTGCCACCGTGCAGGTCCCCGTGGAAGACACCGAAGAGCAGCGCCCCTTCCAGAAACGAGATGAGAGCGGCCCGGAGCACCGCGGCGGTGTCGACCCCGGCTTCCCGCATGCCGGCGGCATCGTTCCAGGAGTAACCCCGAAGGTGTTCCATCACCAGCACCCGGCGGGTCACCAGGTGAGGATGCGGGCGTGGCACCACGATGGAGCGCTGGCCGGTGGCGATCAACACCGAGGCGATGTCGAGCATGTTCTGGGCTTCGAGGCGGAAATCGAGCTCCTCGACGATGGTCTCGGCGAACAACTCGACCAGGGCCGGGGGATTGGTCAGGGCGGCGACGGGGATGCGGCCCACCAACATCGGGGCGATCCACGACAGGATGGCGATGTCGAGGTGGAACTGGGCCCTGGCCTGCCGGCGCTGGACTTTGACGACCACCCGCTCCCCGGTCCGCAGGGTGGCCGCATGCACCTGGGCAATGGACGCCGAGGCGATGGGCACCCGGTCGAAGGAGCTGAAGACCTCGGCGAGCGGTTTGCCCAGGTCTTCCTCGATGGTACGCCGGACAGTGGTGAAGGACTCCGCCGGCACCCGGTCACGGAGGAGCCGGAACTCGTTCACCAGCTCCTCGGGGAAGATGCCTTCGCCCGACGACAGCAGTTGGCCGAGCTTGATGTAGGTCGGCCCCAGTCGCTCGAAGGCCGGTCGCAGTCTCCGGGACAGGCCGGCTCGGGAATTGTCCGTGCCCCGGTCATGGGTCGACCAGCCGATGAGAGCCCGGCCCAGTTGGTATCCGACGGTCAGCACCCGCAGACCCGGAGGTAGGCGACGCGGCACGAGCAGTCGACGGGCTTCCTCGGCGGAGTTGGCTCGGATGACGTCGATGTCGCCGATCTCCGAGTACCGCCAGGACATGGTTTCGGGCTCGACGGTCCAGGGACCGTGCGGGGTGAACGCGCCGATGGCGAGGTCGGGTGAGGTGGTGACCATGGGACTCCGACGGTAGCGGGTCAGCACCACCCGACGCCCATCGCCCTCCGGTCGGCTACGGCGGTGAGATCACCAGGGAGCCGTTGTGGCCGCCGAACCCGAACGAGTTGGACAGGACCGCACCCGGCTCCCAGGGTCGGGCCTCCCCGGCCACGATGTCGAGGTGGATGTCGGGGTCGGGCTGCTCGTAGCCGGAGGTGGGCGGGATCAACCGGTGCTCGATGCTCAACACCGCGGCCACCGCTTCGATGGCCCCGGCGGCGCCCAACCCGTGGCCGGTGATCCCCTTGGTGGAGGTGACCGGCGGGGAATCCGAGCCGAACACCTTGGTGATGGCGTCGGCTTCGGCCTGGTCGTTGAGCGGGGTAGAGGTGCCGTGGGCGTTGATGTGGCCGATGTCGCCGACCGACGCCCCGGCGTCCTCCATGGCCAGCGCCATGCAGGTAACCGCCCCCGCGCCACCGGGCACCGGTGCGGTGATGTGATGGGCGTCGGCGGTGCTGGCCGACCCGGCCAGTTCGCCGTAGATGCGCGCCCCGCGGGCCACCGCGTGGTCCCAGGCTTCCAGGACCAGCGCCCCAGCGCCCTCGGTGATCACGAAGCCGTCACGGCGGGCGTCGAACGGACGGGAGATGCCGGTCGTCGAGAGGGCGGTCATGTTGGCGAAGGCGGCGATACCCACCTCGGTCATGGCCGCCTCCGTCCCGCCGCCGATGGCCACGTCGAGTCGCCCGGTGGCCACCAACCGGGCCGCGTACCCGATGCTGTGGGTCCCGGCCGCGCACGCCGTCACAATCGCCTCCGACGGTCCGTGCCAGCCGGCCCGCATCGACACATTGGCGGCTCCGGCGTTGGACATCATCATCGGGACCAGACGGGGGGAGACCCGACGAGCCCCCTTCTCCCCGTAGACCAGCACCTGGTTCTGCAACGATTCGAACCCGCCCACGCCGGTGCCCATGATCACCCCGGCCCGGTCGGGATCGACCCCCAGCTCCCCGGCATCCTCCAGCGCCATCTCCGAGGCCGCCACCGCGAATTGGGCGAACCGGTCGATCTGTCGCACCTCTTTGGGCCCGAACCACTGCTCGGGGTCGAAGCCCGGGACCCGCCGCTCGCCCTCCGGGGGAGGACCGTTCAACCCGGTCCAGAGTGCCTCGGTCCCGATCCCGCAGCACGACACCACCCCGATGCCGGTGATCGCCACCCGCCGGCCGGCGATGGGGCCCTGCGGGCCGATGCCGAGCAGCATCAGAGCTTGGCGGTGATCAGGTCGTAGGCCTGACCGATCGTCTCGATGCCGTCGAGCTCGGTCTCCTCCACCGAGACGTCGAAGGCCTCTTCGAGGGCCATCACCAGCTCGACCAGATCGAGGCTGTCGGCATCCAGGTCCTCGGCGAAACGCGCGTCTTTGGTCACCTTGTCCGCCGGCACCTGGAGGACTTCCACCGCGCACTCACGGAACTTCTCAAATGTCTCGTCGTTGCTCACCGCGTGGCTCCTTTGTCTCGGATCTCTGTTCGAACTGTCGGATGGGTGGAAGTCACATGCCCATGGCCAGGCCGCCGTCGACCGGCACCACCGCCCCGGTGATGTACCCGGCGTCCTCGGAGGAGAGGAACCCGATCACCGCGGCGATCTCTCCGGGGCGGGCGATCCGACCCATCGGGATCTGGGAGGCAAATGCGGTCGTCCGCTCTTCTCCGAGTTCGGCGAGCATATCCGTCTCCACCAGCCCCGGGACAACGACGTTCACGGTGATGGACCGGCTGGCCACCTCGGCGGCCAGGGATCGGGCCAGGCCCACCAGGCCGGCCTTGGCGGCGGCATAGTTGGCCTGCCCGGCGGATCCGATGAAGGCGCTGACCGAGGACACCACCACCACCCGGCCGCGGCGTTGCCGGATCATCTTGGCCACCGCCCGCTTCGACACCCGGAAGACCCCGGTCAGGTTGGTGTCGATGACCTCGCCCCAGGCCTCCTCGCTCATCCGCAGGACGAGGGTGTCACGGGTGATCCCGGCATTGGCCACCAGCACCTCGACCGGGCCCCAGGCCGCTTCGACGGAGGTGAAGGCCGCCTCGACTTGGGCCGGATCGGTGACGTCGCACACCAAGGACAGGAACCGGTCCTTTGGGCCGGGATCGCCCTCGATCGCCCCCGACCGGGAGGTGACGGCCACCCGGTCGCCCCGAGCCAGGAACCACTGGGCGCAGGCCAGCCCGATCCCGCGTGACCCGCCGGTGATCATCACGATCCGGCCGTCCGGCTGGTCCTCCTCGGCGGCGGTCACGACGCACCGCCGGGCGTCCGGATCCAGGCCACCGGCTGTCCCTCACTCACCCGTTCGCCCCGCACCGCCAGCCATCGCACCAGAATTCCCTCGAACGGCGTCCGCACGTCGGTCACCCCGCCTACCGTACCCACCCGGTCGCCCACCGCCACGATGGATCCGGGGTCGTTGCCGCCGCCGCTCCCGGGGGCGGCGTTGGCGGCCGCCAGCGCGGTGGTCTCCAGCGCGGCCAGCTCCACCTCGGGCTCGAACACACCGGCCGAGGGGCTGACGATCACCCGTTCGGAGGTGTAGAGGTGTTCGCCCTGGTGCACCGGGGATGCCGCGTTCCAGACTTCGGGGCCGGCCACGGTGTCCATCAACTTGTCGAGGTCGTCGGGAACCGCCACCGCCACCGCCCGGACGTCGGGGATGGTGCGGCGCACCAGGCCGGTCAACACCCCGCCGGGCCCCAGCTCGGCGATGGCGGTAGCCCCCCGACCAGCCAGCGTCTCCAGGCTCTGGCGCCAGCGGACCGGGCTGGACAGCTGGGCCGACAGCAGGCCGGGCCAATCGGCCGGATCGGTATGGACCCGGGAGTCGACGTTGGCCACCACCTGGACTTCGGGGGAGTGGAATTCGGCCGAGGCCAGCGCCTCCCGGAGTCGAGGCCGGGCCGAGAGCATCATCGGGGTGTGGAAGGCACCCGACACCGGGATGGGCAGCACCTTGCGGGCTCCGAGCTCCTTGGCCTTCTCGCCGCCGTTGGCCACCCCTTCGACGGTGCCGGCGATCACCACCTGCCCGGGGGCGTTGAAGTTGGCCACCCACACCTCGTCCTCCGCCCGTTGGCAGGCCGACTCGGCGTCACCGTCGGCGATGCCGAGGAGGGCGGCCATGGTGCCCGGCCGCTCGTCGGCCGCCACCTGCATGGCCTCGCCGCGCTCCACCACCAGGCGGGTCCCGTCGGCGAAGGAGAGGGCGCCGGACGCCACCAGGGCGCTGTACTCCCCGAGGCTGTGGCCGGCAGAGGCTCCGGGGAACAGGCCCAGGCGTTCTACTGCGTCGAGCACCACCATGCTCATCACGAAGGTGGCCAACTGGGCGTTGGCGGTCAGGGTCAGCTCCTCCATCGGGGCGTCCAGCAAGAGCCAGCTCATGTCCCGCCCGGCCAGCTCGGTTGCCTCGGTAGCCACTTCCCACGAGGGGTGGTCGACCCAGGCGCGTCCCATTCCCGAACGCTGCGACCCCTGGCCGGGGAAGGTAAAGGCCAACACCTACGGGCTCCTCTCGGGTGGGTACGAACCTTTGGACCACGACAACGGGTCAAGTGTTACATGTTGGGGGCGGGGTGATTCCTACCGGTCGGTCACTTCTGCAAGCCATGTTCGGGGCCCCGACCTGCTCGGTGCCCGGGGCGGGACTTGAACCCGCACGCCCTTTCGGACAATGGATTTTGAGTCCATCGCGTCTGCCATTCCGCCACCCGGGCCAATGGCGGACCAGCATATATCGCACCCCACCGGCGCTTCGGTGGTCGGCTGCCCGGGTTGGCGAAACCGTAGGCTCCGGTCGTGACCCGTCCCGCGCCTGTTGCTTCCCGGTTCATCCGGCCGTCCTGATGGCTCCTATCGCGGACCCGGGGTCAGCTTGGGCGGGACTCGGGGTGGGTTCCTGCATCTGCCTCGACTCGATGGAAATCCGGCTCGTCGAGTTGGAGCTCCGCCACCCGGTGCGGACCTCCCGCGGCGAGCATCGCCGCCGGCCGGTGGTGCTGGTCCACTTGGTCGGGACTGAGGGGGGCGACCCGGTGGACGGGTGGGGCGAATGCGCGGCTTTGGCCGACACCACCTACGACGCCGAGGATGCGGACCGCGCGTTCTCCAGCCTCGAACACACCCTCGGGCCCGCGCTGCTTTCCGCGAGAAAGGCACAGCTCCCGTCGATGGGCGACGTCGCCTCGCTGCGGTGGTTGGCACCCGATGCACCACTGGCGTACGCCGCCCTGGAGATGGCGGTGGCGGACACCCACCTGCGGGCCACCGGCACCTCGTTCGCCGAGCTGATCGGTGTCCCGCAAGACCAGGGCCCGTTGCCGGTGGGCGCGGTGGTGGGGGAGTTCGGCGACGACTTGGACGGGTTGATCGACCGGATCGACGCGTTGGTCGCCCAGGGGTACGCGCGCATCAAGATGAAGATCGGCCGGGACGCCGACGTCGAACCCGTCGAGGCGGTGCGGCGGGCCCACCCCGGACTGATCCTGCAGGCCGACGCCAACGAGGATTACACCGAGGCGGACATCGACCATCTGGCTGCGCTCGACCGCTACGGGCTGGCCTGCCTCGAGCAGCCGTTCGGTCGCGACGACCTCGCCACTCATGCCCGCCTGGCCCAACGGATCGCCACCCCCGTCTGCCTCGACGAGAGCCTCGACTCGCCGGGCAAGGTGGCGTCGGCCCTGGAGATGGGAGCGTGCTCGGTGGTGTGCGTGAAGCCGTCCCGCCTCGGGGGCATCGGTCCCGCCCTCGAGGTGATCCGGGTCTGTGCGGCATCGTCGGTGCCGGTGTGGATTGGCGGGATGTTCGAGACCGGGTTCGCCCGGGCCGCCAACACCACCTTGGCCGCGGCATCCGGCTCGCAATGGCCGGGTGACCTGAGCCCGGCCGGTTCCTACCTTCGCCAGGATCTGATCCCTCCGGCGGCCCAGTCAGACGACCCCCGGACCGCGGTTCCGGGCCGGGGGCCGGGAATGGGACCCGCCCTTGATGGGGCGCTCGTGGGCCGGCTCACCGCTCGAATTGTGCACCTCGAACCGGGACCTGACCCGGGGTGAACGGATGGTCCCGACCGTGTCTACAATTGCGGACCCATGCATCGCTCAACCGTCGAACGTCGCCTGAAGGACGCCCACCAGCGGCTGGAACGCGCCCGGGCGGAGTTGGCGGTCCTCGACGAGCAGTTTGCCGTGGTCAGTGACATCGCTGACGACACCCGCCTCAAAGCACTGGTGGCGGAAACACCGATAGCCTCCCGGGAACACGACGAGGCGAGTCGGCATGCCGCGGCCATGGGCCGGACCCGTGAAGCACTGCGGGCCTCCATCGCCGAACTTGAACAGCGCCAGAATGACCTACTCGACCGCCTGGTGGTCGGGCCCAGTTGAACGAGCCCATCATCGTTCGCCTACGAACGAACAGTCTCACCGAGCAGGGCATCCCGCCTTCAGGTTGGGGGAGAGGAGCAGATTCACCATGAGCAGGCGCGTGGTCATTGCCGAAGACGAAGCCATCATCAGACTCGACCTGAAAGAGATTCTGGAGGCGGAGGGCTACGACGTGGTGGGGGAGACCGGCCGGGGGGACGAGGCCGTCGAATTGGTACGGACCCATGCACCGGACCTGGTGATACTCGATGTGAAGATGCCCGGAATCGACGGTCTGTCGGCGGCCCGGGGAGTCAGGGATCTCGGCATGAAAGTGGCGGTGTTGGTGCTCACCGCCTTCAGCCAGCGGAATCTGATCGACGAGGCCCGCGACGCCGGGGTCGCCGCCTACCTGGTGAAGCCGTTCCAACGGAATGAGTTGGTGCCGGCCATCGATCAGGCCATGGCCCGGTGCCAGCAGGAGTGGGCCATCGATGCCGAGACCCAGTCCACCGAATCGGCCAACGGTGGCAGCTCCGAGAGCTCGACGTCCGCCGAGGACAAGCTCGAGACCCGTCGGTTGGTGGACGGGGCGAAAGGGGTGCTGATGGAGCAGTTCGGCATGGCGGAGTCGGACGCCTTCGGGTTCATCCAGAAGACGGCGATGGGAACCCGGGCCCGGATGATCGACGTGGCCCGCCAGGTGCTCGAAGGATCGCTCGTCCCCTGACCGCGGGCAAGCCCACCGTCATGGCCGACAACCCCACCAGCACGGACACCGCCAGGCCACTCCTCCTCCTGGACGGGATGTCGTTGGCGTTCCGGGCGTACTTCGCCCTCCCTCCCGATCTGGCCACCACCACCGGGATCGTCACCAATGCGGTCCACGGGTTCTCTTCGATGCTGGTCAACCTGGTCCGGGATCACCAACCCTCGGGGCTGGCGGTGGCGTTCGATCTGCCCGGGGACACCTTCCGCGACGACGTGGTCGATGACTACAAAGCGGGTCGGGCTGAGACCCCCAATGACCTCCTCCCGCAGTTCGACATGATCCGGGCCCTGCTCGGTGTGCTGGCCATCCCGGTGGTCGATGCAGTGGGCTACGAGGCCGACGACGTGATCGCCACTCTGGCCACCGAGGCCCGCGACCGCGGGCAGACGGTCATCATCGTCACCGGTGACCGTGACGCCTATCAGCTGGTCGAGGACCCGTTCGTCCGGGTGCTGTACAACCGACGGGGGGTGAGCGACTACGTCCTCTACGACGAGGCGGGTATCGAGGGGCGGACCGGGGTGACGCCGGAGAAGTATCCGTTGCTGGCCTCGTTGCGGGGCGACCCGTCCGACAACCTGCCCGGCGTTCCCGGGGTGGGGGAGAAGACGGCGGCCAAACTGGTCAACGAGTACGGCGACCTCGAGTCGCTCTACGCCCACCTCGACGCCCTGTCACCCAAGCTGCGGGAAAACCTGGCGGCCAACCTGGAGCGGGTCCGGATGAATACACAGGTCATTCCGCTCATCCGCGACGTCCCGCTGAGCACCACCATCGACCAGCTGCAACTCGGCGGATGGGACACCGAGGAAGCCCGGGCGCTGTTTGCCGAGCTCGAGTTGAAGACGGTGTGGCCCCGGCTGCTGACGGTCATGCAGGACGGTCTGTTGGGCCCACCCCGCCCGGGCGGTGAACCCAGTGTCGACGTCTCGGGCCCGGTGCCCGAGCCGGAGGCCGCCCCGCCCGGTGACCAGCCCGCCTGGTTGGCCTCCCCGGAGATCGTGGTCCCCGGGGACACCGCGGCGGCCGTGGCCGGGCTCGAGACGATGGTGGCCGCCGCCCAGTTCGGGGTCGGGAACCTGGCCGTCTTCGCCCGCTGGGCCGGCGACCCCGGGCGATCGCCTTTGGCCGCCCTGGCGGTGACCCCCGAGGCCGGGCCCGACGACACCTACCCGGTGCTGTATCTCGCCGGGCCCCGCATGCTCGACGACCCCAAGGTGACGGCGGCGTTGGCCGATGTCGTCGGTCCCGGTGGAGTCGGGATGGTCGGCCACGATGTCAAGGAGTTGATGCGCACCCTGTTGCCGATGGGGGTGGACGTCACCGGGCTGGTGATGGACACCGCGGTGGCCGCCTACCTCCTCGACTCGTCCATCGACCGCTACCACCTGGTCGATCTGGCCCGCCAACAACTTGGGGTGGTGGTGGACGACGGGTCGGTCGGGCAGGGCAGCTTCGCGCTGGCCGATGCCGACACCGACACCGGCGATGCGAGCATCGATGCCGACGTGCTTCGGACGGCGCGAATGGTCTCGGTGGTGGCCCGGCTCCGCGCACCCCTCGACGAGGCCCTGGCCGACACCGGGGGGACCGCCCTCCTCCATGACATCGAGTCCCCGTTGGTGCGGGTGTTGGCCCGGATGGAGGTCACCGGGGTTCCGGTGGACCGGGCCGTGCTCCACGAGATCACCGCCGGACTGGCCGACGAGTGCAGCTCGTTGGAGACGACCATCCAGGACCTGGCCGGCGAGCCGTTCAAGGTGAATTCGGTCCCCCAGCTCCGCTCGGTGCTCTACGAGCGGCTCGGGCTCACCCCGGTTCGGAAGACCAAGACCGGATTCTCGACCGACGCCCGGACCCTCGAGCAACTGCGGGGCCAGCACCCGATCGTCGACGCGCTGCTCCGCTACCGGGAAGTGGAGAAGCTCCGGTCCACCTATGGCGAGAGCCTGGCCGCCGAGATCGCCGACGACGGACGGATCCACGCCACCTTCCGCCAGACGGTGGCCCGGACCGGACGTCTCTCCTCCGACCGGCCCAATCTCCACAACATCCCGGTCCGCACCGAGGAAGGCCGACGCTTCCGCCAGGCCTTCGTGCCGTCGGTCGGTCGCCGGCTGCTGGTCGCCGACTACGACCAGGTGGAGTTGCGGGCCATTGCCCATCTGTCCGGTGACCCGGGCCTGACCGCGGCGTTCGAGGCGGGCGAGGACATCCATCGCACGGTGGCGTCCCGGGTCTTCGGGGTCGACCGGGACACGGTGGACATCGGTCAACGCTCGACGGCGAAGATGGTTTCCTACGGCTTGGCCTACGGCATGGAGGCGTATGGCCTGTCGCAGCGGCTGAACGTGCCGGTCGAAGAGGCCAAAGTCATCCTCGACGCGTTCTTCGAGGGGTTCCCCGCCGTCCACGACTATATGGAACGGACGGTGGCCGAGGCCCGGAACAGCGGCTACACGGTGACCGAGTTCGGGCGCCGCCGGCTGCTCCCGGATCTGCTCTCCGGCAACTATCAGGTCCGGCAAGGGGCCGAGCGCCAGGCCATGAACGCCGGGATCCAGGGGCTGGCCGCCGACCTGTTCAAGATGGCGCTTATCCGCTTGGACGCCGCCCTCGAGGAGGGGAAGTTCGCCTCTGATCTGGTCTTGCAGGTGCACGACGAGGTCATCCTTGACGTCGATCCGGCCGAGGCGGAGGCGGTGGAGGAGCTCACCCAGCATGCGCTGACCGGCGCGGCTGAGTTGTCGGTCCCGTTGAAAGTGGCGATGGCCTGGGGTTCGTCGTGGGCGGAGGCGAAGGGAACCTGAGCCGGTCATGGGCCGGGTGAGGCTGGCTTCGGGTAAGATTGTGTTTCGGTCACAACCTGGTGACCACTGACTTCACCCGCAGTGTCGCCAACGGCGACGCGGGACCTGTCCGGAAAGCGAGCTACCTACTTCATGTCCGACGTATTGGCAGTACCAGGGGGGCCCGCCCTCCTGTCCCCTGAGCAGATGGGTCATTTCGATGAAAACGGGGTCTACATCCCTCGTCCCATCACCGAGAACGACCTCGGCGGAGCTTCTCTCGAAGACGCCATGGCCGGCACCATCGTCGAGTTCGAGGACGGCGACCTGGTGCAGGGCACCGTGGTCAAGATCGACCGCGACGAGGTCCTCCTCGACATCGGCTTCAAGTCGGAGGGCGTGGTGCCGGTGCGCGAGCTCTCCATCCGCAACGACGTCGATCCATCCGAGATCGTGTCGCTGGGCGACTCCATCGAGGCCCTGGTCCTCACCAAGGAGGATAAGGAGGGTCGCCTGATCCTCTCCAAGAAGCGGGCCCAGTACGAGCGGGCGTGGGGCACCATCGAGAAGCTGAAGGAAGCCGACGAAGTGGTAACCGGACCGGTGATCGAGGTGGTCAAGGGTGGTCTGATCGTAGACATCGGTCTGCGGGGGTTCCTGCCGGCATCGTTGGTGGAGTTGCGCCGGGTGCGCGAGCTCCAGCCGTATGTCGGCCGCACCATCGAGGCGAAGATCATCGAGCTCGACCGGAACCGCAACAACGTGGTTCTCTCCCGGCGGGCGTGGCTCGAGGAGACCCAGAAGGAACAGCGGGGCGAGTTCCTCGAGAACCTCAAGCCCGGCGAACGCCGCCGGGGCACGGTGTCGTCGGTGGTCAACTTCGGCGCCTTCGTGGATCTGGGCGGCATGGACGGCCTGGTCCACGTGTCGGAGCTGTCATGGAAGCATGTCGATCACCCCTCATCGGTGGTGGCGGTGGGCGACGAGATCGACGTCGAGGTACTCGATGTCGATCTGTCCAAGGAGCGGATCAGCCTGTCGCTCAAGGCCACCCAGTCCGATCCCTGGCAGGAGTTCGCCAACTCCCACCAGATCGGCGAGCTGGTCTACGGGCGGATCACCAAGCTGGTGCCGTTCGGCTCGTTCGTCCAGGTCGGCGACGGCATCGAAGGCCTGGTCCACATCTCGGAGATGGCCGTGCACCATGTCGACCTCCCCGAGCAGGTGGTGGCCCCCGGCGAGGAGCTGTGGGTGAAGATCATCGACATCGACCTCCAGCGCCGACGGATCAGCTTGTCGATCAAGCAGGCGGCCGAGGGTGGCGAGGTGTCCGAGGAATACCGCGAGGCGTTCGGCGAGCACGCTTACGACGCCGAAGGCAACTACATCGGGCCCTTCGAGTACACCGAGACCGAGTTCACTCCCGAGACCGAAGCGCAGGCGGCGTGGGCCGATTTCGTGGCCGAACCGGGTGGGGTCGAGATCCCGGGGACGGGAACCGATGCCGCCGAGACTGCGAGCGCACCGCCCGACGTCGCGGCGGCTCAGCCGGAGGCGACGGCCCCCGAAGCGCCGGCTGCCAGTGAGGCGGCACCCGAGCCACCGACGGCACCCGAGGCACCGGCGTCGGAGGCTTCACCCGCCGAATAGCGCGACCGCCAGGACGCCGTGGTCGGTGGCCTGGCTCAGGATCCGGCGGTTTGAAACTGGTCGGACAGGAACCGTTCGATGGCGGCAGTGGGGTGAGTCCGCCCGGCCGTCTCCTCCCGGGCGAATTCGCGGAGCGCCTCCTCGTGGGTGACCAGAACCCCGGCCGCCGCCGCCCAGTCCGGCCGGCTGGCGATCTCCCCGAGGCGGCGGTACTTGGCCAGGAACTGCTTGGTCACCGGCTCGATGGAGCCGACGAAGTCGGACCAGGACAGGTCGGCCAGCGCCTTGGCCATCTCTTCGCCGCTGGCCCGCTGGGCGGCTTCGTCCGCCGCCCCGCGGGGGACCAGCGGAGCCAGGAACCCGGCCATGGTGCGTTCGAGCAACGTCAGCGTTCGGAGCTTGGCCTGCTGATCGGAATCGGAGAGCAGCTCGGCCAGGGTCCCGAAGATGGCCTCGCCCCAGATCTCGCCGTGGTACGACTCGACCAGCAGGTCGAGGGCCTCGTCAGGGTCCGGCGCCATGGGCCACGATACCAACCGCCGATCGGAACCGCCGGGTCACGCCGGGGCGGTGGCCAGACCGGCCGGCGCCTTGACCAGGGGGAAGTGGCAAGCCACCTGATGGCCGGGGGTGATCTCCCGGAGCAACGGCTCCTCGTCGGTGCAGCGTTGCTGGGCATAGGGGCACCGGGTCCGGAACCGGCAGCCCGACGGGGGGTGGAGGGCGGAGGGGAGCTCCCCGGTGAGTGCCGTGTGTTCGGACTGGTGCTCGGGATCGGGCTCGGGGATCGAGGCCATCAACGCCTCGGTGTAGGGATGGGCCGGTGACCGGTAGAGCTCGTCGGAGCCGGTCACCTCCACCAGCTTGCCCAGGTACATCACGGCCACCCGGTCGCTGACGTTCTTTACCACCGCCAGGTCATGGGCGATGAACACCATGGTGAGGCCGAACTCCGCCTTCAGGTCGGCCAGCAGATTAAGGATCTGGGCCTGGACGGAGACGTCGAGGGCCGACACCGGCTCGTCGCAGATGAGCAGCGACGGGTTGGCCATCAGGGCGCGGGCGATGCTGATCCGCTGGCATTGGCCGCCGGAGAATTCCTGCGGCCGCCGGTCCCCGGCGGTATCCGGATCGATCCCCACGGAGTCGAGCATCGAGCGGACCCGTTCTTCCCGCTCGGCCTTGGAGCCGATGCCCCAGATGGCCAGCGGCTCGGCCACGATGTCGCGGATCCGACGACGGGGGTTGAGCGAGGAGATCGGGTCCTGGAAGATCATCTGCATCTTGGTCCGGGTCGTCCGCAACTCCTTGCCCGAGAGCTTGGTCAGATCCTGGCCGTTGAACCGGATGGTGCCCGAAGTGGCCTTCTGGACTTGGACCAGGGCACGACCGGTGGTGGTCTTGCCACAGCCGGATTCACCGACCAGCCCGAGGGTCTCACCCTTCCGGACCTCGAAACTGATGTCGGTCACCGCCTGCACCCGTTGCCGCCCGCTCCGGAACTCCACCACCAGGTGTTCCACCTGCAGCACCGCATCGTCGGACCGAGGGGTGGGCGAACCATCAGTGGCTGTGGGAGTCGGCGTGCCGGTGGTCGTGTCGGTGGTCATGATGACGGGGTCCCCGAGTCGACCGACGGCACCCGGTCGGCGGCGGCGGCAGTTCCGGCCGGCGCACCGTCAACCAGCGGGAACCAGCAGGCGAAGACATGGTCGGACGAGGCCGCGGTGCGCAGCGGCGGATCCGACTCCCGACACTTGTCCTGGACGTAGGGGCATCGGGGTGCGAATCGGCAGCCCGGCGGCGGATGGATGAGGTCAGGGGGTCGTCCGGCGATGGCCTGGAGCCGGGTTCCGCTCGGGTCGGCCAACCGGGGGATGGAGTTCATCAACGCCCGGGTGTACGGCATTCGGGTGTGGGCGAACAGGGTGCGGGTCGGGGCTCGTTCGACAATGCGCCCCGCGTACATCACCGCGATCTCATCAGCCCGCTTCGCCACCACCCCGAGGTCGTGGGTGACCAGGATCACCGCCATATGGCGCTCGCGCTGCATGGCTTGGAGCAGGTCGAGGATCTGGGCCTGGACCGACACATCGAGCCCGGTGGTCGGCTCGTCGGCCAGCACCAGCCGCGGGGCGCAAGCCAGGGCGATGGCGATCATCACCCGCTGCCGCATGCCTCCTGACAGCTGGAACGGGTACCAGCGGATCCGTTCTTCGGGGGACGGTATGCCCACCGACCGGAGGAGCTCGACGGCGGTGGCGTTGGCCTCCTTCCGGTCCATCTCCAGGTGGAGGCGGAGCGAGTCGGTGATCTGGTTGCCGATGCGGACCACCGGGTTGAGGGCGGTCATCGGGTCCTGGAAGATCATGCTCATCTGGGCGCCCCATACCTGGCGCAGTTGGGCGGGAGTCATGGTGGTCATCTCGTGGCCGGTGAACTCCACCGAGCCGCTGCGGATGACGTCTCGGACCGGGAGGAGGCCCATGATCGAGCGGGCCAGCACTGTCTTGCCCGATCCCGATTCACCGACCACGCCGAGGGTGGTGCCCCGGTCGACGCTGAGCGACACGCCGTCCACCGCGTGCACGGTGCCCCGTCCGGTGCGGAACGAGGTGTGCAGGTCCTTGACCACCAGCAACGGATCGGCGAAATCGGTGACGTCGGGGAACTCGATTCTCCCCTCGGTGATGCCGACCGGCTGGCGATCGATCACAACAGGCCTTCCCGGATGTCGAATCGCTGCCGGAGGCGGTCGCCGATCAGGTTGATCGACAGCAACAGCAGGAACATGGCCAGCGCCGGCCACATCATGATCAACGGGTTGGTTTGCAGGTTCCCGTTCGAGGTTCCCTCCGCGATCAGGTTCCCCCACGACGGGGTCGGGAGGGCCACCGAGAGCCCGAGGAAGGCCAGCGATCCCTCCAGGACGATGACGCCGGCCACGGTGATCAGCCCGAAGGAGACCGCCGCCGGGATGACGTTGGGGAGGATCTCCCGGAAGATGATCCGGGTACCGCTGGCCCCCAGGGTGCGGGCGGCCATCACGAAGTCGCGGTTGGCGAACGACAGCGACGACGCGGACCACCCGGAACATGATCGGGATGGTGCCGACGCCGATGATGATGGTGATCTTCGCCAGGGTCTGGCCCCAGAAGGCGACGATGGCGATCACCGCCACGATGGCCGGAAACGCCAGGATCACGAACGAGCCGGCATTGAAGGCGATGTCGAAGGCGCCGCCCTTGAACCCGGAGATGAGTCCGAGGGTGCCACCGATGAGCAAACCGATGCCGACCGCGGCGAAACCCACCACCAGCGACACCCGGGAGCCGAACACGATCCGGCTGAGCAGGTCCCGACCCAGCTCGTCGGTGCCCAGGAGGTGGTGGATGTTCGGGCCGATGTTGATGGCGCTGTAGTTCTGGAAGTTCGGGTTCGGGAGGGGGAGGAGGTTGGCGAGGATGGCGCCGAGGGCCACGATGGCCACCCACGCCAGTGCGAACCAGAACAGCGGGCCCAGCGGCCGCTTGGCCAGGATGTCGTCGGAGGGGAGGGCCCCGCCCATCGACGATGCCGCCACGATCGGAGGGGTCTGGCCCGGCACCGTGCCGGCCAGGGTGCCGCCCAGGGTCGGTGAGTGCACCTTGTGCTCAGTCGGCATCGATCACTCCCGGGTCACTCGTGGATCGACCACCGTGAACAGGAAGTCGATGATGAACTGGAGCACCACATAGGCGACGGCCACCACCAGGGTGATCCCCTGGACGACCAGGTAGTCGCGCTGTTGCACGGCGGCGACGATGGAGAATCCCAAGCCGTCCATGGCGAAGAGGTACTCGACGATGAAGGTTCCGGCCAGCAGCGAGCCGATGTTGACCCCGGACACCGCCAGCAGCGAGAAGGTCGAGGGTCGGAACGCCTGGCGCCACATGATCCGCCGGTTGGAGAGGCCCTTGGACCGGGCCATGGTGATGAAGTCCTCCTGCAGGGTCATGATCAGGTCGGACCGGAGCAGCCGGTAGTAGACGGCGATCGAACCGGCGGTCAGCGCCAAGCCGGGGAGGATCATGTCGTGGAGGTTGCTGGCCGGATTCTGGGTGAAGGGTATGTACCCGGTGGCCGGAAACCAGTGGAGGCCGACGGCGAAGACGGCCACGAAGATCGGAGCCAACAGGAAGGGCGGGAGGGCGAGGAGGCCGAAGGTCCCGGTGGTGGCCACATTGTCGAGCGGCCGGTTGGGTCGGCGGGCGGTGATCAACGCCAGCGGGATGGCCACCGCGAACGCCACCACCTGGGAGATGATGATCAGCTCGAGGTCGATAGGGAACCCGGTGGTGATGATGTGGGCGACGGTCTCGTGGGTCAGGTAGGACTGCCCGAGGTTGCCGTGGACGACGTTGCCGATCCAGATCCAGTACTGGTGGTAGAGCGGCAGGTTGAGGCCCAGCTGGTGGAGCAGGTTCTGCCGGTTGGCGGCGGTGGCGTTGACCCCGAGGATGATGGTGGTCGGGTCTCCGGGGAGCAGGTGGACCAGCAAGAACACCAGCACCGAGATGACGAAGGAGATGACGACCAGCTGGGCGACCCGCTTGAGGAGGTACTTGAGCATCGATGAGTGGGTTCGACCGGGTCGCCGGTCGCCTAGTCCATCCAGATCTGGGTGGGGAAGAAGAAGCCCCACTGGAACGGAAGCCCTGGCGACCCGTCGGGGAGCACCGGGTTGGCGAAGTTCTGGACCCGGGCGTCGCCGACCTCCGACCAGATTGTCTGACCCAGCCAGATGTAGGGGAGATCGACGGCCAGCCGCTGGTTCACCGTCTGATATGCCTTGATCCGGGTCGCCGGGTCCGGACTCGAGCGGCCGGACTGCAAGGCGGTCTCGATCTGGGGATCGGAATTACGGGCGAAGTTCAGGGTGATCTTTCCCGGAGCATTGTCGGTGGTGGTGCTCCACCAGACGTAGTTGAGGTCGGGATCCGGGACGGCGAATTGCTCCCAGGTGACGGCCTGGAAGCTCCCCTCCAGGGCGTCGGTGATCAGCTCGGCTTGTTCGATGGCCTTGATGGAGACGTCCATGCCGGCCGCGTTCCACATCGATTGCAGCACCTCGGTGGCATTGACGATGCGGGGGTCGGTGGTGCCGGTCAACTCCAACGCCAGAGAGCCGTGGTCAGCCTTGTAGGCGGAGACCAGCGCCTTGGCCCCCGGCAGGTCGAAGGCCGGGTAGGCGGTGGCCGAGTTGTACTTGTTCCCCGGGGGGAACAGCCCGTTGGTCGGCTTGGCCAGCCCGCCGCCGAAAATCTTGATCACCTGGGCCTGGTCGGTGGCCTTGGCCAGCGCTTGGCGGACACGGAGGTCGTTGGTGGGCGCGACGGCACAGTTCAACATGATGAAGTCCATGTCCGGCTCGCCGACGGTGTAGTTGATGGTGTCGACCAGCTGAAAGCCCGACTGGCCGCGAAAGTGGTTCACGGTATTCGGGTCGGCCGACACGATCAGGTCCACCCCTCCGGTCTTGAGGGTGGCTTCCCGCTGGGTGGTGTCGGGAATCGGCTTGAAGGTGATCGAGTTGAGGTAGGGCAGTCCGCTCCGCCAGTAATGCGGGTTGCGGGTCGCGGTGAATTGTTGGTTGGGCTGCCAGTTTTGATAGATGAACGGGCCGGTGCCGATCGGAGGGGGTGAGGCGGTGGAGGAGGCGGCCGCGGCGTCGAGCATGGCCTGGGCGACCACGAAGCCCACTTGGGTGGCCAGGCCGGCCGGGAACGAGACCAGCGGCTGCGAGCAGTTGTAGACCAAGGTCAACGTCCCGGTGACGGTGGCCGAGGTAATCGCTTGCAGGGCGGGGCCGGCGAGGGCGGACGCCTTGAGGGCGTCGAAGTTGTTCTTGACCACCGTGGCGGTCAACGGGGAGCCGTCGTGGAAGGTGATGCCGGGTCGCAGGGTCAGGGTCCAGACGTCATACGTCGAGTTGGGAGTGACGGATTGGGCCAGATACGGCTTGATGGTCCCGTCGGCCGCCTGGGCGGTCAGGGGATCGTAGACGGTGGTGGCGTAGAGGAAGCCGTTGTTGTCCCAGTGGTTGGTGGGGGGGAAGAAGCCGTCGATCTCCGCGGTGGTCCCGATCACCACCGACCCGCCCGTCTTCGGGGTCCCGGTGTTGACACCCGGCGTGCCGCCGGTGGAACCCGAACTGGAGGGACTCGACGAGCAGGCCTCCAAACCCGCGGCGCCGGCCAGAATGATCCCCCCGGTGGCCGCCGACCGAGCGAGAAATGCCCGACGATCCATTGGATTAGGCATTGTCACTGCTGTCCCCCTTCACGAACTGACCCCCCCCGCATTCACCCCTGGTACTGCCGAAGACTGCCACAGGTGAGACCGGCTGGTGGGGAGGTTACTGCTCGGCACCACACCGATGGAGGTCATCATGGCCGAAAACGCCACCGGCCGCGAGGAATCCTCCTGGGGGTCGGGCATGGGTACCATGCGGGCCATGGATATGGTTTCGATCGGGACCGCGTCGGCGACCCCGCCCGAAACAGAGGAAAGAACCGACGGCTCCGACGGCGTTCCGGTCAACCAGCCGTCGGCCGGCACCGCGGCCACGGATGACGGCACCGCCGGCGACCATCCGGCCGAGAAGCCTTTCGGGCGGGGAGTCACCCTCGGGCTGGGAGTCGCCACCGCCGTGGTCCTGGTGGTGGCGTTGGTCCTGCGTTTCTGGACCCGCTCCGACCTCTGGCTCGACGAAGCCCTGACCGTCAACATCGCCAAGCAACCCCTGCACACCCTGCCGACCTACTTGAAGCGGGACGGGGCGCCGCCGCTCTTCTACGTGCTCCTCCACGGATGGATGGGGGTGTTCGGGGATTCCGACCTCGCCGTCCGGTCACTCTCGGGGGTGATCGGTGTGGTGACGGTGCCCCTGGTGTGGCTGGCCGGCCGCCGGTTGGGAGGCCGCACGGCCGGATGGGCGGCCATGCTGCTGGTGGCCACCTCGCCGTTCGCGGTGCGGTACGACACCGAGACCCGGATGTACGCCCTGGTCGCGCTGTTGACGGTGCTCGGGCTGCTGGCCATGCAGCGGGTGTTGACCCGGCCCCGACCCGGCAACCTGGTGGCACTGGCCGTCGTCACCGGACTCCTCCTCTACAGCCACTACTGGTCGTTCTACCTTCTCGGGACCGCCTTCCTGTGGTTGGCCTGGCAGGCGTGGCGGGGGCGCCCCACCTGGCGGCGGCCGGCCGTCTCGGCCATGGTGGCCATGGCCGTGGGGGCCCTGACCTTCGTCCCCTGGGTCCCGATCTTCCTCTACCAGTCGGCCCACACCGGCACCCCCTGGGCCACCCCGGCCAACTTCGCCGCCATGGTCAACGCAGTGGCTTCGTTCGCGGGTGGCGGCACCAACCAGGGCCGGGCGTTGGCGCTCATCTACTTCGCCCTCATCGGCCTGGGTCTGTTCGGGATCGCCACCGACCGGCGCCACATCGAACTGGACATTCGGACCCGTCCCCTCGGTCGCCCGTTGGGATGGATCATCTTGGGCACCTTGGCTGCCGCCATCGCCGGTGGATTCCTGTCCAACAGCGCCTTCGATGCCCGCTACGCCTCGGTGGTGTTCGTCCCGGTGGTCCTGCTGGTGTCCCTCGGGTTGACCACCTTCCTCGACCCGCGGGTGAGGAACAGCATCCTGGCGGTGGCCATCATCGCCGGGCTGGTCGCCTCGTTCGCCAACGTCACCACCAACCGCACCCAGGCCGGTCAGGTGGCGGCGGCGATGAGCACCCGGGCGCAACCTGGCGACGTGGTCGCCTACTGTCCGGACCAGCTGGGGCCGGCGGTGGACCGGCTGCTCCCCGCCGGCCGGTACCAGCAGATCACCTTCCCGCGGGGGACGGGCCCGACCTTCGTCGATTGGGTCGACTATGCGGCGGCGTCCCGTGCCGGCGTGCCGACCGCCTTCGCCGGGCGCCTCGAGTCCATGGCCGGTCCGAGCGGCCAGATCTTCTTGGTGTGGGCTCCCGGCTACCAGACACTCGGGACCAAGTGCGAGCAGATCGTGGACACCCTGCAGAGCAATCCGCACTACCAGGTGCACAGCCTGGTGGTCGGGAACGACGCCCAGTTCTACCAACCCATGTACCTGTACCAGTTCGTGCCGACGAAGTCTTGATCTCGAGTTGAACCCCGGGACACGGCTCTTGACCCGATCAGCCGGTGACCGCTCGACGAGGCGGGCCGAGACGCCCGTGCGCCAGTTCGGCCAGGCGGTGGTGCTCGCCCTCCCGGCGTGGGTGACGGCCCGGGTCCTGGTGGCGGTGACCCTGGTGGTGGCCCATCTCACCGTGTCCCATCTGCGCCCGGGAAACCACGCCGCGCTGCTGCGGGTCCACCAGGGCCTGTTGGGTTGGGACGCCGGCTGGTACCAGTCGATCGCCGCCCATGGCTATGCGGCGTCGGGACGGCAGTCGCTCCGTTTCTTCCCGGCGTTCCCGCTGGCCGGACGGGCGCTTGGCTGGATCCCGGGTATCAGCCCGGGCACCGGGCTGATCATCGTCGCCAACCTCTGTGCGTTGGCCGGCATGGCGGTGTTGTGGATCCTGGTCGAGCGCGAGTTCGGCGACCGCGGCCTGGCTCGCCGGAGTGTGTGGCTGTTGGCCCTCGCCCCTCCGGCCTTCACCCTGGTGATGGCCTATGCCGAGGGGGCGCTGCTGCTGTGCACCACGGTCACCATCTTGGCCATCCGCTCCGGCCGGTGGTGGTGGGCGGCATTGGCCGGGCTGGTGGCCGGCACGGTGCGCCCGGTCGGCCTCCTCCTCATCGTCCCGGTGCTGATCGAGGCCTACCGCAGCGGCCGGACCGAGCGGTCGGTCCCGGCCGTCGCGTCCCGGCTGGCGGCGGTGATTGCCCCGGCCGTCGGAGTCGGCGCCTATCTGGCCTGGGTCGGCAGTTCCTTCGGGGACGCGTTCCTCCCGTTCCGGCTCCAGGATCAGCCCGGGCACCGGGGAGTGATCACCTCGCCATTCGCCTCGATGTGGCACAACCTGGTGGCGGCCAGCCATGGCCACCATTTGGGCAGTGCCCTCCATATCCCGTGGGTGGCACTCTGCCTGGTCCTCCTGGTGGTGGCGTTTCGTCGGCTCCCGCTCTCCTATGCGGCGTTCGCTGCCGCGGTGTTGGTGGTGTCGGTGGCGTCCTCGAACCTCGACTCGTTCGAGCGGTACGCCCTCAGCGGGTTCCCGCTGGCCATCGCCGCCTCCACCCTGACTTCCCGACGAGGGGTGGAGCGAATCGTCCTGGTCCTGGCCGGCGTCGGCATGGCCGGCTATTCGCTCCTCGCCTTTCTGGGCGTTTTCGTCCCCTGAGCGTTCGCCACCACCGGGGGGGTGACAAGGTACTGTTTCGGGGAAACGTCAGGTGCGAGCCCGGGCCACCACCTGCCCAGACGCCGCCCCCGGCGAACGGGCACATAAAAGAAGGAACGGATTTCACCTCGTGGGACCATCGAAGGACAGCGCAACCGAGATCGACACCGCCGGTCCTCCGTCCCCACTCACCGATCCGGTCATCGTGGTCGGCGCCGGCCCGGCCGGGCTCACCGCCGCCTATCAACTCGCGACGGCCGGCGACCCGGTCACCGTGGTGGAGGGCGACCGGGTGGTCGGCGGCATCAGCCGGACGGTGGAACGGGACGGGTGGCGGTTCGACATCGGCGGTCACCGCTTCTTCACCAAGGTAACACCGGTAGAGGCGTTTTGGCACCAGATCCTTCCCCCGGAGGATTTCCTCCTCCGCCCCCGGATGAGCCGGATCTTCTACGGCGGCAAGTACTACGACTACCCGATCAAGTTGACCAATGCCCTGTCGAATCTGGGACTGGTCGAAGCCTTCCGTTGCGGGCTCTCGTTTCTATGGGTGCGGTTCCGGCCCCCGAAGGACCTCTCCACCCTGGAGGGCTACATCGTCTCGAACTACGGGTGGCGGCTGTACCGGCATTTCTTCAAGACCTACAACGAGAAGGTCTGGGGCGTCTCGGCGTCGGAGATCTCCGCGGACTGGGGGGCACAGAGGATCAAAGGGATGTCGATGTGGAATGCGGTCTGGGAGCCGATTCGGTCATCGGTCGCCGGCAAGCGACGGGACAAGTCGAAACAGGTGACTAGTCTCATCGAGGAGTTCGAGTACCCGAAGCTCGGCCCCGGGATGATGTGGGAACGGTGTACCGAAAAGGTCATCGCCCGGGGCGGAGAGGTCCTGATGAGCACCCGGGCCACCGCCGTGCACGTCGAGGAGGGCAAAGCGGTGGCGGTGAGTGTCACCGCCGACGGGTCGACGGCCCGGCTTCCCGCCTCTCACGTCATTTCCTCCATGCCGTTCACCGAATTGGCCCGCATGGTCGATCCGCCGCCGCCCGACGAGGTCCGGGCGGCCGCCTCCGATCTCCACTACCGGGACTTCCTGACCGTGGCCCTGGTGATTCCCGAGGAGAAGGGGTTCCCCGACAATTGGATCTACATCCACTCACCGGACGTGCGGGTCGGTCGCATCCAGAACTTCGGGTCGTGGTCCCCCTACCTGGTCAAGGATGGACGGACGTGTCTGGGCATGGAGTACTTCGTGTTCGAGGACGACGATCTGTGGTCGAGCCGCGACGACGAGCTGGTGGCGTTGGCCACCAAGGAGTTGGCCACCATCGGGCTGGTCGATCCATCCGATGTCGAAGCCGGGTACGTGGTCCGGATGCCCAAGGCCTACCCGGTCTACGACGACGTCTACCGTGACAACGTCGAAGTCCTCCGCCGCTGGTTCGAGGTGAACGCCCCCAATGTCCACCCGGTGGGGCGTAACGGCATGCACAAATACAACAACCAGGACCACTCGATGTACACAGCCATGCTGACGGTGGAGAACATCCACGGGGCCCACCACGACATCTGGGCGGTCAACGTGGAAGAGGAGTACCACGAGGAGATGGACGTCCGGATCGGGGCCGAACCGGTGGTCGCGGTCCAGAGCTCCGGGCGGGATGCGCCGATTCTTCCTCGGCGGCCGACCAGTGCCGAGAACGCCCCCTCGTGACGGCGCGGCGTTGATCAACGGCCGGATGGAAAGGTCCCGGTGACGGCGAGCGGTCCCCGCGGCGGCAGGGCGGATTCCCCCGATGACGGCCACCCGCCCTCCCCGGGCTTCGATGTGATGCTCGGGGACATCGACCTGGCGGTCGAACCGGTGTCCGAATCGGTGTCGCTGGCGCCGGCGGTCGGCATCGCGGTGGGTGGGGGATCGATCATCTCGCTTCCCCACGACGAGCCCGGAGCCGGCGGCGGCCCGAGCGTGGAGTCGTTCCGAACTGGGATCGCCCAGGCCAGCCCGGTGGCCATCGCCGGGCTGGTCGTCAACGGGGCGTCGGCGGTGGTGGTGGTGCTGGTCGCCCATCTGGTCACCTCCCGGTCCTATGGCGCCATCGCCCAACTCCTCGGCCTCTTCTTCATCCTGTCGATGCCCGGGTCGGCGGTCCTGGTGGGCGTCGTCCGCCGGGTCACCGCCCTCCAGAGGATCGGGCAGGGGGACCGGGTGCACCGGTGGGTGGCGAGCGTGCACCGCATCGTCCTGGCCATCCTCATCGTCGAGGTGGTGGTGGTGTGGCTGCTCCAGGGTTGGATCGCCCATCAGCTGTCGCTCCCCAACGACCAGGGCGTGCTGCCGATCCTGGCGGCGGCGGGCATCTGGATCCTGCTCAGCGTCGACCGCGGCCTGCTCCAGGCCCACCGTGATTACCGGGCGCTGGCCGTCAACCTGCTGATGGAGGGGGCGGTGAAGGCGGTGGCGGTGATCGGCTTCGTGGCCATCGGGATGGGGGTGTCGGGCTATGCGCTGGGCATCCTCGCCAGCGAGGCGGCGGCGACGGTGCACGCCCGCTGGCTGGCCTCCCGCGCCTGGCCGGCCACCGGACCCGCGGCCCAGCTCGGGGTTCCGGCGATGGTGAACGGGTCCCCCGCCTCGGGCGAGGTGGTCCGGCGGGTGCTGATCGCCGACGTCACTGCCGCCTTCATCGGTCTGGCCCTCCTCGGCCTCCTGCAAAACGTCGACGTCATCTTGCTGGGCCGCCTCGACCACCGGAATGCCGGCGCCTACGCGGCCATCTCGGTGGCGTCCAAGGCACTCGTGTTCGGGGCCCTGGCTCTCGGCGCCTATCTGTTGCCGGAGGCAACCATCCGGTGGAACGAGGGCGGGCACGCCGTTCGTCAGCTGGTGGTCACCCTCACCTTCCTGGCGGTACCGGCCCTGGTGCTGCTCGGCATCGCGCTGTTCATCCCCAACCGGTTCCTCTCCCTGTTCTTCACGGCCAAGCTCAGCTCGGCCGCCCCGGCCTTCGCCTACCTGGTGGTGGCCATGATCTTTCTCTGCATCTCGGTGCTGTTGACCAACTACCTGTTCGGCGTGGGCCGGCGATGGATCGTGCTCCTGCTGTTGGTCGGCTCCATCGCCGGAATCGCCTCGGTGGCCGGAGCCCACGGCCAGCCGGTGGCCACCGCCCGGGCGGATCTCATCGTCCAAGCCAGCCTGGCCGCCGCCATGGTCGGAGCGTTCGTGATCATCCATCATCGCGAGCACGGGCAGCGGTGGTTCCGGAATCGAGGCCCGGTCGCGACCATCCGCCCCCTCCCCGAGGTCGGGGGAACCGCCTGAGGTCCGGTCAGGAAGTGCCAGTACAGCGACTCCTTCCGGAACCGGGAGGATCGAATAAGGATGACGAGGACGGCGGGGATCTGGAAGAGTGGGGCGGATGAAGCGTGTTGGGGGGGAGGGCGGGGATGCCCATGGGGAGGGTGGTGCCTTCGAGTTCGGTCAAGACACCTGGGTCGAGCCGGTCGCCGGTGGACTCGGCGGGTACTCCCCGTTCGACGAACCGGGACTCCGCCGGTTCGTCGACATGTCGTTGCACGAGATAGCCACGGCCGCCGGTCTCCGGCGGCTGGAGGTGGTCGCCTGGCGTGACTTCGACGATCCGGAGGCCGGTGGCTCCGAGCTCCACGCCAATCAGATCCTGTCGGCCTGGGCCGCCGCCGGGCTGGACATCACCCTGACCACCTCGTCGGTGCCGGAGGCCCGGGCGGTGCTCCGCCGGGGCGGCTACCGGGTGGTCCGACGGGCCGGCCGGTACGCGGTCTTTCCCCGGACGCTGCTCTCCGGCGCGCTCGGCCAGCTCGGGACCGGCGACGGGCTGGTCGAGGTCTGGAACGGCATGCCGTTCTTCTCACCCCTCTGGGCCCGGTGCCCGAGGATCACCTTCCTCCACCACGTCCATGCCGAGATGTGGAACATGGTGCTCCCGAGCGGACTGGCCGCCCTCGGGAACTCCATCGAACACCACGTGGCTCCGCGGATTTACCGCCGGAGCCGGATCGTGACGCTCTCCTCGTCGTCCAAGGCGGAGATCGTCGACCGGCTCGGGATCCCCGCCGAACGGGTGACGGTCTGCCCTCCCGGGGTCGACCCCCATTTTGCCCCGGGCGGCGAGCGGTCCGAGTCCCCGTTGGTGGTGGCGGTGGGTCGACTGGTTCCGGTCAAGCGATTCGAAGTGATGGTCGAGGCCCTGGTGCGGGTCAAGCGCCGCCATCCCGACCTGGTGGCGGTGATCGCCGGCGAGGGCTACGAACGTCCGATGCTCGAGGATCTCATCCGGGCCCGGGGGGCCGAGTCGTGGATCTCCCTGCCGGGCTATATCGAAGACGATGCCCTGGTCGATCTCTATCGGGCGGCGTGGGTGGTGGCGTCGAGCTCCCTCCGCGAGGGGTGGGGCATGACGGTGACCGAGGCGGGTGCCTGCGGGACACCGGCGGTGGCCTCCCGGATCAGCGGTCACCGCGACGCGGTGATCGACGACCGGTCCGGACTGCTGTTCGATGATGCTGACGGAATGGACGACGCCCTCGATGCCGTCATCTCCGACGAGATCCTCCGGAAGCGGCTGGGGATCGGTGCCTTCGAGCACGCGTCGCGATTCACCTGGGATGCGGCGGCCCGTGGCGCGTTGGCCATCCTGGCCGCCGAAGCGATGGCCCGGCGCTAGGCGGGAGGGTCGGCGGACCCGCCGGGGGACGGTGACCGCCATCGTCGCACCACCTCCACGGTGGCATCGGCTCCCAAGAAGACCACGCCCGCCCAGGTGAGGGTGCTGGCCAGACTGAACTCCGATGGCCAGGATCCGCTGTCGACGAAGTGGGCCGACCCCTGGCGGGCCACCACGTAGATGCCGGCGGCCAACACGCAACCCACCGCGGCCAGGCCCAACAGCATCCGGAGACGGGGAACCAGGAGGGCGACCAGGGTGGTGGCACCGACGATGAGCCCGGTGACCGGGGTGGTGATGACCCCGGCCACCGCCCCGGTGGCCACGCCGACGATCACCGACGAGGCCACCGGGAGGCGCGGGCCGTCGGCGGCGAAGGGCGACGCCAGCCGGGGAGCATCGCCATCGGCGGGGACGGTGTCCTGGGGGCGTCCGAGTCGGCGCCGAGCCCGGGGGAGGAAGGCCAGGACGAGGCTGACCAGGATGGCCAGCAGCGAGACCAGCAGGCCGATGTTGACCCTCCGCTGCGGAGCCCATCGGACATCGACGGTGAGCACGCCGCCGGGGGGAGCCGTCCCGAGGGTGGCGGGGTCGATCCGCCATCCGTTGGCAAACCCGTCGATCAAGGCCGGCGACCCCAGGGAGTGGCCGTTGACGGTGGCCACCCAGCCGGCGTTGAGGCTCTGGCCCATCACCAGCTCGAAGGGGGCAACCCTGGCGGACACCCCCGACACCTTCAGCTGCATGGCCGTGGAGGTCTGGGAGGCGACCACGACGGTGGGGGGCACCGGCGTCGGAGCCGGGGGCACCGCCGGTGCGATGCCCCCACCGGCCGCCGAGGTCAGGGCCAGCTGGTCGATGTCGAAGCCGGCGACCTGCCCGGGCGCCGAGGTCAGGGTGTGGTTCCCGGCGCCCAACGGCAGGCCCCCGGCGTCCGGCCCGCACAGCGAGACACTGAGGGCGTTGCCGGCCAGCGCGGCGGCCGATGGGCCGGCCACCGACACCCAGACCGGGGCCCCGTCCACCGCCAGGAGATCGTTCCGGCAGGTGGTGGGGATGGTGGCCGGGACCGGCGCGGCGACCAGCCCGGGGATACCGACCTCGGCGATGGCGATGGGCATGGCCAATGGCGACTGCGAGTTGTAGTTGACGGTCGTCTCGATGCGCACGGTGTCGAAGGTGATCCGGATGCTCTGACCGGTCAACGGTTGCGGCAGGGAGAGCGGGACATTCACCACCGACCCTGGTATCCGACTGTCGGCGATGGGCGGCAGCTTGAGGGTGACCGTCCCGCTGTCGGCGGCGACGGTGATCGAGGTCGGAACCGAATGCTCGCCGTCGGCCACCACCTGGAGATCCAGATGGTCGAAGGAGATCGGGGCCGGGACGTCGTACTGCAACCACTCGCCGGCCTGGTGGGCCACGCCGAAGCCGGGTTCCCAGACGGTGGCCGGGTTGCCGTCGAGGGTGGCGATGGCCCCGGCGGAAAGATCACCGGGGAGCCGGCCTTTCGAATAGGCGACGATCCCGGTGTGGTCGGCTCCCGGCCGGCCGACCAAGCGGTCGATCTCGTCGTCGGGTGCCAGCGGAGAGATGCGCGCCGACCCCGACACGGTGAAGGTCCGGGCGGTCGGGAGCCAGAAGGTTCGGGACAGCGTGGTTTCGGTGTCGGACCGGGGAGGCACTCCCGAGCTCCGCAGCCGGGTCATGAGCAGAGTCAGCGAGTCGAAGATCGATGCGGGCCCCGCCGACCTCAGGAGATCCTGAGGCATGGAGACCGTCTCGTGAACGGTGACTCCGGGGATCTCCACTTCGGCGAACCCCACCGAACTGGTGGCTTGGGTGGGACTGAGGACGGGAGCCTGGGCGATGGTGTCGACGGTGATCCGGAGGATGGAGAAGCGGTGGGGGGAAACGAGATGGTCTGCCCGGCGGGGGTGCGCGACCCCGGGCCGAGGACGGCGCTGACCGGTTGGTGGCCGTCAAAGGTGAGGGTGACTTTGGTGATCCATCGGTTGGGATCGCCGGTCTGGGGTTGGACCAGGGTCACTGTGCTGCTGGTCGTCGGCTGGGTGAGGGCGATCTGCCACCACTGGCCGATCGGCGGCGCGAAGGAGTCGTCGAGCCAGGCGGTCTGGGTGTTGCCATCGACGGCGGCGGCCGGGCGGACCTCGGGCAGGTAGGTGAACGACGACCCGTAGGACGAGGCGGTCACCGACGAGGCCCCGCTGAACACCGTGGTGGTCTGGGCGTCAGCCGGGGCGTTGGGGAAGAGATTGAGCGGGGCGTCGCTCGGGTTGGTGGTGTCCGGACCCTCGCTGGCCGTCTGGGTGTACCCGGTGTTGGCGGTCAGGGATGTCCACTCGAACGACTGCTTGCGGTTGGTGTCGGTGACCACCAGGTTGGCCGGCTTCCCGAGGACGCTGTGCTGAAGCCCGGGTTGGTTGTCCAGGGATCCGGCGTAGAAGATGGTGGGGTTCCCCGACAGCAGCCCGACCGAGGCGGCGTTGACCAGACCGGTGGCGTTTCCGTCGACCACCAGCGGATCCGAGAGGGACTCGGCCCGGACGATCGGTCGCGGATTGTTGACGGTATAGGACACCAGCGGGGAGGTCCACGGCTGATTCGGCGGTCGGGCCAGGGCGGCCTCGTCGAGGTCGGCGATGGGTGACACGTTGGGTACCGGCGTGCCATAGGACACCGGGCTCGAGAGCCCGGGCGGGGTGAGGGCCAAACCGAGGGCGAGTTGTTGCGGGTTCGGGGTGTTGTAGCGCTCGTAGGCCTGGTCGTACTGCACGAGGACGTCGCCGGCACTCATCAACGACGCCATCGGCGCCAGTGCGTTCCAGTCCTCGGTCCCTCCCTGCAGCGGGGAGTCGATGGCCTGGAGGAGGTCGGCGGTGGGGAGGGATCCCATGATCTGCTGCTCATGGGTGACGAAGGGCCGGGTCAGCAGCCCCGGCCAGACGGTGTCGATGGTGTCTCCCCACCGGTAGGCGGCGAAGTCGTTGCCCGGCAGGGCATAGACCCGGGTCCCCGGATGGGTCTTGTTCAACGCCGCGGCCGCGGCCCGCACGTAGGCCGGCGGTTTGGCGGGTTGGGTGAAGCCGTGGGCGATGATCGAACCGGTCCACAGCGGGGCGGAAGCTCCGGCGATAGCGGCGACGGCGAAGGCACCGATCAGCAGCCCGGTGCGGCGGACCCGCCGGACGACGGCGGTCACCCCGGCGCCGAGCAGGATGGCCAGGCTCATGATGACCAGTGGGGAGGCCCGGTCGGTGGATCGCATGGCCAACCCGGCGGTGGTATCGACCATCACCGCCTTCAACAGGGAGCCGACACCGGAGGGGTGGGTGAAGGGATAGGCGCCCACCGACAGCACCATGCCGACCACCACCAGCAGGACGAAGTAGGCGCGGTGCCGCCACTTCACCAGCGCGGCAGCGGCGATGGCCAGGACGGGAACCGCGAAGCTGAGGCCGACCAGCCACAGGTTCTGGGTGTAGGCCACCGACGCCTGGGTCCAGCTGCCCACCCGGTCCGACCCGTAGAAATACCAGTACCCGAGCCCGCGGATCACCTCGGAGGCCAGGGACGTCGAGCTGGTCACCGGGACGGTCTCGGTGTACTTCAGGACGTTGACGCCGAAGGCGGCCTCCACCTGGAGCCCGATGGCCCACCACAGCGAGACGAGGGCGCTGAGGAGCCCGACCTTCCAGGCCACGCCCCAGACCTGTCGCCAGCTGGCCTCCCGGGCGATGAGCCCGGAATAGAGCAGCCAGAGCAGCGGGGCGATGCCCACGTAGATGATCGAACTGGCGTTGATGCCGCTCACCAGGGCAACCACCAAGGCGAACAGGGCCGGGTATCTCCACCCCCCGCGCCGGAGGGCCAGGATCACGAAGGCCACCAGCCAGGGGAGGCCGGCCCAGGGCATCAAGATGGCCGAGATCCTCCCGGCGTACTGGAGAACGTAGGGGGTGAACATGAACCCGATCGACGCCACATACCGCCCGGGGCCGGAGAGCCCGACGACCCGGCACAGATACAGGGTCCCGGCTCCGGCCGCGAACAACAGGACGCCCATCCACAGTCGCTGGGCCACCCAGAGCTGGACGTGCAGCTCGGCCAGCACCCAGTAGAACGGCCCCATCGGAAGCAGGTAGCCGATGTTCTCGTGGGTGACGGTGCCGAGGGCCACCGAGGGGTCCCAGAGCGAGGTCGCCTGCCGGACATACCGTCCCGGGTCGAGATACAGGTACGTCTTGGTGTCGTCGGTTACTACTCCCGGCCGGGAGGCCAGCATCGGGATGAAGGACAGGAGGGCCAGGGCCAGGTAGTCGACGCTGGTCCGCAACCGACTGGGCGACCGCAACTGCCGGTAGAGGCCGACCCAGCGACCGGGTTGGGTGCCTATCGGCGCGGGAGGAGAAGGTTCGGGTTCCGACACGAGTGATCGGTAGTGTAAACAAGCAAATCAACCCGATTGAGTCAAGCGTGACCGAACGCTCGGCAATCGGCTGACCAGCGAAATCACGACGGAGCCAGTGGACGACGATGACCGACGGAACCCGGGGTCAGGACAGAGGAGGCGTAACCCGGGTGGCGGGTGCCCCGGTTCGTCGCCTCACCGGGGAGCGCCCGATGGAGGGGATGACCCCGGACTCACTGCTGGCATTGCACGCCGCCGGCTACCGGACGGTGATCGAACGCCTGGGAGCGGGAAGGGTGCTCGACGTCGGATGCGGGCAAGGCTTCGAGTCGGCCCGGTTCCTGGCGGACGACCGGTCGGTGGTGGGTATCGACTACAACGCCGACGCCGTCGCCTTCGCCCGCTCCCGCTGGGCCGGGGACGGGCTCTCGGTCGGCCGGATGAACGCTCTCTCGCTGGGCCTGGCCGGCGGCAGCTTCCGGTGGGCGTGCTCGTCGCACCTCATCGAGCACTTCACCGATCCGGAACGCCACGTCGGCGAACTGGCCCGGGTCCTCGCCGACGACGGGACGGCGTTCTTTCTCACCCCCAACGCCCCTGCCGATTTCGAGAACCCCTTCCACATCCACCTGTTCGAGCCGGCGGAACTGCGCGGGGTGCTGGAGCGCCACTTCGACACCGTCACCATCCAGGGCCTCGACCCCATTCCCGAGGTGAAGGCCGACTTCACCGCCCGGCGGGTCAAGGCCAACAAGGTCCTCCGGCTCGACGTGCTGAACCTGCGGCACCGGATCCCCCGGTCGTGGTACATCGCCGCCTACACCCGGATGCTCCCGCTGGCCTACAAATTGATGGCCCGGGGGGACTCGGGGGGCATGACCGGGATCACCGCCGACGACTTCTCGGTCACCGACCATCTGGACACCACCACCATGGTCCTCTTCGCCACGGGGTCGCGTCCCCGACGCGGCGGCTGAGCGGAGGCCAGGCATGCTGGCGGTGGGGCTGACCGGGGGAATCGGGGCGGGGAAGTCGATGGTGGCCGACCTGCTGGTCGGGAAGGGAGCGGTGCTGGTCGACGCCGACCGGATCGCCCGGGAGGTGGTCGCCCCCGGAGGTCCCGCCTACCAGCCGATGATCGACCGCTTCGGCCCCGGAATTCTCGACGCCGACGGCAACATCGACCGCCCGGCGGTGGCCGCCATCGTGTTCGGTGACCCGGAGGCGTTGGCCGACCTCAACGCCATCACCCATCCGGCCATCGGGGTGGCGATGATCCAGCGGAAGGACGAGTTCGCCGATACCGATCACGTCGTCGTCCTCGACATCCCGCTGCTGAAAACGATCCACCGGGAGACGCTCTCCCTGGCCGCGGTGGTGGTGGTGGACACCCCGGTGGACATCGCCCTCGATCGGTTGGTCAACCTCCGGGGGATGCCCCGGGAGGACGCCGAGGCCCGGGTCGCCGCCCAGATCGATCGCCGGACCCGGTTGGAAGGGGCGGACCTGGTCATCGACAACTCCGGGGACGAGCAGCAGTTGGCGGGCGAAGTGGAGCGGGTCTGGGACGAACTGGAGAAGCTCCGCCGCCTCCGTGGTTGACGGCGGCCGGCTCGGGATCGGTTGTCACACCCCCCCTGTACCATCGACAAAGTGCCTGAATTCGAGGTCGTTTCCCCATTTCGCCCGTCCGGCGACCAGCCCGAGGCCATCCGAGACCTGGTGGCCGGGGTGGAGCGCGGGGACCGGTATCAGACCCTGCTGGGGATCACCGGATCGGGGAAGACGGCCACCATCGCCTGGACGGTCGAGGCGCTGCAGCGTCCCACCCTCATCATCGAGCCGAACAAGTCGCTGGCCGCCCAACTCGCCTCCGAGCTCAAGGGCTTCTTCCCCCACAACCGGGTCGAGTATTTCGTCTCCTACTACGACTACTACCAGCCCGAGGCCTACGTGCCCTCGTCGGATACCTATATCGAGAAGGACTCGTCCATCAACGACGAGATCGACCGGTTGCGTCACGCCACCACCTCGTCGCTGTTGCTGCGCCGGGACACCATCGTGGTGGCCTCGGTCTCCTGCATCTACGGCCTCGGTTCGCCTGACGAGTACCGCAACCGGATCGTCGTCCTCCGGCCGGGCGAGGTGCACGGCCAGCGATCCCTGCTCCGGCGGTTGGTCGAGCTCCAGTACACCCGCAACGACCTGACCCTGTCCCGGGGCCAGTTCCGGGCCCGGGGGGACACGGTGGAGATCCATGCCGCCTACGAAGAGCAGGCGGTCCGGATCGAGTTCTTCGGCGACACCGTCGAGCGGATCCGGCCCTTCGACGTGATGACCGGTGAGATCGGGGAGGACCTCGAAGAGCTGGTCGTCTTCGCCAAGACCCACTACGGGACCGGCGACGAGAAGATGCGGAAGGCCATCCTGGGGATCGAATCGGAGCTCCGCGAGCGCCTGGTCGAGCTCGAGGGCGCCGGCAAGCTCCTGGAGAGCCAGCGGCTCCGGATGCGGACCGAGTACGACCTCGAGATGCTGGCGGAGACCGGGGTCTGCGCCGGGGTGGAGAACTACAGCCGTCATCTCGACGGCCGTCAGCCCGGGGAGGCGCCGTTCACTCTCCTCGACTTCTTCCCCAAGGACTTCCTGGTGGTGCTCGACGAGAGCCACGTGGCGGTTCCCCAACTCCGGGGCCAGTTCGCCGGGGACCGGTCGCGCAAGGAGACGCTGGTCGACCATGGGTTCCGGCTGCCGTCGGCGGTGGACAACCGGCCCCTCCGGTTCGAGGAGTTCATCGAGCGCACCGGGCAGACCATCATGCTGTCGGCGACTCCGGGCCCGTGGGAGTTCGAGCACAGCACCCAGGTGGTGGAGCAGGTGATCCGCCCCACCGGCCTGCTCGACCCCGAGGTGGACATCCGGCCGACCACCGGGCAGATCGACGACCTGCGGGAGCGGATCGACGCCACCGTCGCCGACGGCTACCGGGTGCTGGTCACCACCCTGACCAAGAAGATGGCCGAGGACCTCACCGCCTATCTGGCCGAACACGGGGTGCGGGTCGAGTACCTCCACTCCGACGTGGACACCATGGCCCGGATCGAGCTGCTCCGCGAGCTGCGGATGGGGATGTTCGACGTCCTGGTCGGCATCAACCTGCTGCGGGAGGGCCTCGACCTCCCCGAGGTCGCGCTGGTGGCCATCCTCGATGCCGACAAGGAAGGCTTCTTGCGGTCCTCGTCCTCCCTCATCCAGACGATGGGGAGGGCCGCCCGGAATGTCAACGGCCGGGTGATCATGTACGCCGACACCGTGACCGAGTCGATGACCACCGCCATCGGGGAGACCCAGCGACGGCGGGCCCGGCAGATCGCCTACAACCAAGCCCACGGCATCGATCCCCAGACCATCACCAAGGCGGTGTCCGACATCCTGCAGCGGGTCAGGAGCGACGGAAGCGGCGAGGAGGTCCTCAGCCCCGGTCGCGCCCGGCGGGCGGGGGCCCGGCGCGCCACCGAACGGCGCCCGGGCGGTGTCGATCCCCGGGCGGCGGCGGCCGAGCTGGCCGACGCCATCGGCCCGGATGCCGATCAGCTGTCCGGCCTCATCCACGAGCTGGACCTCGAGATGCAGCGGGCGGCCGAGGAGTTGCGGTTCGAAGAGGCCGCCCTGCTCCGCGACGAGGTGGCCGAGCTGCGCGCCCTGCTGGTCGACGGACCCGGTCGACGGCTCGGCCGTCCTCCCCGGAACCACCGCCGATATCGACGTCCCGGCGGACGCGTGAGCGCCCGAGGCCTGTCAACCCACCGGTATCCTCACCGCCATGGCTGATCGTCTGGTGGTGCGGGGCGCCCGCGAGCACAACCTCCAAGACGTATCCCTTGACCTGCCCCGGGACCGTCTGATCGTCTTCACCGGCCTGTCGGGATCGGGAAAGTCGTCGCTGGCCTTCGACACCATCTACGCCGAGGGGCAGCGCCGGTACGTGGAGTCGCTGTCGGCCTACGCCCGCCAATTCCTCGGACAGATGGACAAGCCGGACGTCGATTTCATCGAGGGGCTGTCCCCGGCCATCGCCATCGACCAGAAGTCAGCCTCCCGTAACCCGCGCTCCACGGTGGGGACGGTCACCGAGGTCTACGACTACCTCCGCCTGCTCTACGCCAGGATCGGCAAGCCCCACTGCCCGACCTGCGGAAGGCCGGTGGTCCGGCAGAGCCCGCAGCAGATCGTGGACCGGATCCTGGCCATGGACGAGGGGACCCGGTTCCTGGTCCTGGCTCCGGTGGTGCGAGGCCGGAAAGGGGAGTACAGCACCCTCCTCGACGACCTGGCCAAGCAGGGGTTCGCCCGGGTGCGGGTGGACGGGGAGACGGTGGAGCTGGCCGAGCGGTCCGAGGTCGACCTGGCCCGGTACGAGCAGCACACCATCGAAGTGGTGGTCGACCGGCTGGTGCGCCGGGACGACATCCGACGCCGGTTGACCGAATCCTTGGAGGCGGCATTGTCGCTAGCCGAGGGGGTGGCCGAGATCGTGGTCGTCGACGCCGACGGCACCGAGGAGGAGGCCATCACCTTCAGCCAGCACCTGGCCTGCACCCACTGCGGTACCAGCTTCGAGGACCTCTCGCCCCGAAACTTCTCCTTCAACTCCCCGTATGGCGCCTGCCCGACCTGCTCCGGGCTCGGCACCAAATACGAGGTGGATCCCGACCTGGTGGTGCCCGACCCCACCAAGTCCCTGGCCGAGGGGGCCCTGGCCCCCTGGTCGGGGGCCCGCAGCGAGTACTTCACCCGGGTGGTCGCCGCCGCCGCCGACTTGGGCGGCTTTTCCGTCGACACCCCGTGGGAGAAGCTGACCAAGGCGGACAAGAAGCTCGTCCTCTACGGGGCGGGCACCCGGCAGGTGCACCTCAAGTACCGGAACCGGTACGGCCGCCAACGTTCCTTCCACACCAGTTACGAGGGCATCGTCCCCTGGCTGGAGCGTCGGCACATCGAGGCGGACTCGGACTACCTGCGCGACAACCTGGAGGGATACCTGCGCGAGGTCCCCTGCCCGGTGTGCGGGGGCGCCCGGTTGAAGCCGGAGTCCCTGGCCGTCACCGTCGGAGGCCTCTCCATCTTCGAACTGTGCTCACTCCCCATCGGGCGGGCGGTCGACGAGGTGGTGTCCCTCGACCTGTCCGACCGTGACCACATGATCGCCGATCGGGTGTTCCGAGAGGTGCAGGAGCGGATGCAGTTCCTCCTCGACGTCGGACTCGACTACCTGACCCTGGCCCGGTCGGCGGCCACCCTGTCCGGAGGCGAGGCCCAGCGCATCCGGTTGGCCAGCCAGATCGGCTCCGGGTTGGTCGGCGTCCTCTACGTCCTCGACGAGCCGTCGATCGGGTTGCACCAGCGGGACAACAAGCGGCTCATCACCACCCTCGACCGGCTGCGCGATCTCGGCAACACGGTGATCGTGGTGGAGCACGACGAGGAGACCATCCGGGCGGCCGACCACGTCGTCGACGTCGGCCCCGGGGCCGGCGAACACGGCGGTCGGGTGGTCCACTCCGGGCCGGTGACCGGACCGGAGGGCCTCGAGACCAACACCGATTCGATCACCGGGCAGTACCTCTCCGGCGAGCTGACCATTCCGGTTCCGGCGATGCGCCGCCCGGGCAGCGGCGAGCAGCTGGTGGTGGAAGGGGCGCGCGAGCACAACCTGAAGGACGTCGACGTGGAATTCCCGCTCGGTCGTCTGGTGGCGGTGACCGGGGTGTCGGGATCGGGCAAGTCGACGCTGGTGAACGACATCCTGCTGCGGTCGCTGGCTCACCAGGTGCACCGGGCCAAAGCCATCCCCGGCCTCCACCGGACCATCCGAGGGGTCGAGCACATCGACAAGGTCGTCGAGGTCGACCAGGCGCCGATCGGCCGGACGCCTCGTTCCAACCCCGCCACCTACACCGGGGTGTTCGACCACATCCGCAAGCTCTTCAGCATGACCCAGGAGGCGAAGGTCAGGGGCTACCTGCCCGGTCGCTTCTCGTTCAACGTGAAGGGTGGCCGGTGCGAGGCGTGTTCGGGGGACGGGACCATCCGGATCGAGATGCACTTCCTCCCCGATGTGTACGTCCCCTGCGAGGTGTGCCAGGGGGCCCGCTACAACCGGGACACCCTGGAGGTCACCTTCCGAGGCAAGACCATCGCCGACGTGCTCGACATGTCCTGCGAAGAGGCGTTGGCCTTCTTCGCCCACCAGCCTTCCATCGCCCGCCATATGCAGACCCTGGTCGACGTCGGACTCGGGTACATCCGGTTGGGGCAACCGGCGCCCACCTTGTCGGGCGGCGAAGCCCAACGGGTGAAACTGTCCTCGGAGTTGAGTCGCCGGTCCACCGGTCACACCCTCTATGTGCTGGACGAGCCCACCACCGGGCTCCACTTCGACGACGTGCGCAAGTTGCTCAATGTGCTCAGCCGGTTGGTGGACCAGGGGAACACCGTGATCGTGATCGAGCACAACCTCGACGTCGTCAAGAGTGCGGACTGGATCATCGACCTCGGCCCCGAAGGGGGTGACCGGGGCGGAGCGGTGGTGGCGGTGGGCACCCCCGAGGAGGTGGCCGCCGCCCCCGGCACCTACACCGGCGAGGTCCTGGCCCCGGTCCTGGGTATGACCCGGGGGGCGTCGTCGAAGCGGAAGCCGAAGCGCCCGGCGGCCAAGCCGGCGGGTTCTACCAACGGTTCGAAGGCGGGTGCGGGGTCCGGCGGCCGAACCCGAGCGGTCACCGCGGCCAAGGCCGGCGGGGTGAGGGCGTCGAAGGCGAGCAAGCCCAAGGTGGCGGCCCGGCGCTGACGCCAAGAGTCGGCCGGCGCTGACCTCCGGACGGGGGCGGTCAGACGGTGGCCAGCATCTGCTCGAGGGCCACCCGGGCCCAGCGAGCCGTCTCCTCGTCGACGGTGATGCGGTTGCGGACCTCGCCGGCCACCAGGCCCTCGAGGACCCAGGCCAGATGGGGGCCGTCGATCCGGAACATCGTCGAGCACGGGCACACCAGGGGATCGAGGGAAACCACCGTCTTGTCCGGTGTCTCGTCATCCAGCCGTTTGACCAGATGGATCTCGGTGCCGACCCCGATCACCGAGCCGGCGGGGGCGTCGGCCACCGCCTGGATGATGAAGTCGGTCGATCCGACCTGATCGGCCACCTCCACCACATCGTGCGAACACTCGGGGTGGACCACCACCAGACCGCCGGGGTGGTCGGCCCGGAAGGCGTCGACGTGGGCGGGCCGGAACCGCTGGTGGACCGAACAGTGACCCTGCCACAACAGCAGTGCCGCCGACTTGAGGGTCGGGTCGTCCAGGCCGCCCCGGTCGAGGCGGGGGTTCCACACTCCCATGTCCTGGTGGTCGTAGCCGAGGTCGAACCCGGTGTTGCGGCCCAGGTGCTGGTCGGGGAAGAAGAGGACCTGGTCGCCCTGGCCGGACCCCCGACGACCGGGCCCACCCCCCAACGCCCAGGTCAACACGGCCCGGGCATTCGAGGAGGTGCACACCGAGCCGCCGTGACGGCCGACGAACGCCTTGAGCGCCGCCGAGGAGTTCATGTAGGTGACCGGTATCACCCGTTCGGTGTCGGTGACGGTGGCCAGCACGTCCCACGCCTCCTCCACCGAGTCGATGTCGGCCATGTCGGCCATCGAGCAGCCGGCATTGAGGTCGGGAAGGATCACCTGCTGATGGTCCCCGGTGAGGATGTCGGCCGATTCGGCCATGAAGTGGACGCCGCAGAAGACCACGAACTCGGCCTCGGTCTGATCGGCGGCGATCCGGGACAGCCCGAACGAGTCGCCGCGGGCGTCGGCCCACAGCATGACCTCGTCCCGCTGGTAGTGATGGCCCAGGATGATCGACCGCGAACCGAGGGTCGACTTGGCGTCGGCGATCCACGCCTTCAACGCGTCGGGGTGCGCAGTGGTGTAACGCTCGGGGAGCGCCGTCTGGAGCCGGACCATGTCGTGTAACCCCCTTGGGGAGGCGCTCCGGTAGTGGCCGGCGGGGACAGCCTGGTCGCCCATCCGCGGGGTTGTCGGCCCCGGAGCGGTATATGTCACCGGAAACCAGGCCGGTGTCCTTCCAGTGTAGGCGGAACCGGCCAATTCCCCATGCACCCCGAGGCGACCTGGTCCCAACGCCGGACACGGCACACTGTTGGCGTGGTTACCAGGCCCGCCACCGGAACCGTCCCCGACGCTCCCGGCTCCTACCAATTCGTGGACGCCCACGGCCGGATCATCTACGTGGGCAAGGCCAAATCGATTCGGCAGCGCCTCAATTCCTACTTCCAGGACCCGCTGGGGCTGGCTCCCCGGACCGCCCAGATGGTCGAGCACGCCGACCACGTCGAATGGGTGGTGGTGGACAGCGAGGCGGAGGCGCTGCTCCTCGAGCACAATCTCATCCAGGAGTTCCAGCCCCGCTACAACGTCCGGCTCAAGGACGACAAGAGCTACCCGTGGCTGGCGGTGACGGTGAGCGACGAGTGGCCACGCCCGGCGGTGGTCCGCGGGCGCAAGCGGAAGGGGGTCCAGTACTTCGGCCCGTATCCGAACGTAGGCGCCATCCGCGACACTCTGGATCTACTCCTGCGGACCTACCCGGTCCGTACCTGTTCCGATGCCAAGTTCGGGCGCCATGAGCGGCTCGGGCGTCCGTGCCTGATGTACCACATCGAGCGTTGCGCCGGACCGTGTGTCGGCCTCGTCGAACACGAGGAGTACGACCAGATGGTCGCCGACCTGATGGCCTTCCTGGGTGGGGACACCGGTCCGCTCGAGCGAGGGCTCGAGTCGGCGATGAAGGAAGCCTCGGGCGCGCTCGAATTCGAGCGGGCCTCAGTGCTGCGGGACAAGCTCGAAGCCATCCGGGCCGCCGACGCCGTCCGCCAGATGGAGCTCGAACGACCCGAGGACCTCGACGTCATCGGGCTGGCCGAGGACGAGTTGGAAGCCGCGGTGCAGGTGTTCCAGGTCCGGAAGGGAAAGGTGGTGGGTCGTCTGGCCCTGTTCGTGGACAAGGTGGAGGACCTCGCCCCCGCCCAACTCATCGGACGGATCCTGGTCGACGTCTACGCCGACTCCGTCTCCGGGGTGCCCAAGCAGGTGCTGGTGCCGACCATGCCGGACGATGTCGAAGCGATCTACGCCTACCTGGCCGAGCGCCGCGGCGGTCCGGTGGCGGTGCGGATCCCGGTGCGGGGGCCGAAGCGGGCACTCCAGGAGACGGTGACCCACAACGCCGAGGAAGCCTTTCTCCGGCACCGCCTGCACCGGACCTCCGACCACAACAGCCGGGCCCGTGCGCTCGAGTCACTGCAGCGCGAGCTGTCGCTGCCCACCGCGCCGCTCCGGATCGAGTGCTACGACATGAGCCACCTGCAAGGCACCGACTACGTCGGCTCGATGGTGGTGTTCGAGGACGGCCTGGCCAAGCGGAGCGACTACCGCCACTACAAGGTGTCCACCGTGGCCGGCAATGACGACTACGCCGCCATGGAGGAAGTCTTGACCCGCCGGCTTACCGCCCTGTTGGCAGAGGACGCCCCCGCTCCGCCAGCCGACCCGGACCAGGACGGCGACGCGACCGACGGTGTCCCGGTAGCCCGGACCCGACGCCGGTTCGCCTATCCACCCCAGCTCTTGCTGCTCGACGGGGGATTGGGGCAGCTCAATGTGGGGGTCCGGGTCCTCGATCGATTGGGCCTCACCGATCGGGTGCCGATCGCCGCGCTGGCCAAGAGCTTCGAGGAGGTCTATCTGCCGGGCAGCTCCGAGCCGATCCGGCTGCCCCGACAATCGGAAGCCCTGTATCTCTTACAGCGGCTGCGCGACGAAGCCCACCGCTTCGCCATCTCCTACCACCGCACCCTCCGGGGCAAGCGGATGATCGCCGGGGTGCTGGACGGCATCGAAGGGCTCGGGCCCAAACGCCGCACCCGCCTGCTCGACCAGTTCGGCGGCCTCGCCTCCCTCCGCAAGGCATCCAAGGAGGAACTGCTGTCCGTCTCCTGGCTCCCGGCCACTGTCGGGGCCGCGGTGTTCGACCGGATCCACACCCCGATGTCCCCGAGCGGGCCGTCACCGCAACGTGCAAGGGTGGAGAGATGAGCGAGTACCTGGTGGTGACTGGTATGTCCGGCGCCGGCCGCTCCACCGCCGGTGCCACCCTCGAGGACATCGGCTGGTTCGTGATCGACAACATGCCCTCCGAGCTGATCTCCAAGGTCTCGGAGTTGGTGGACGGCAGCGGCGCGGAGATGAAACGGGTGGCCTTCGTGGTCGGGCGCGGCGGGGGAGACCTCGACGACGTGCTGCCGGCGGTCGACGCCCTCAAGGCCGGACGCAAGCGGGTGCGGATCCTCTTCCTGGACGCGGCGGACGATGTGCTCATCCGCCGGTTCGAGGGAACCCGGCGACGCCACCCGCAAGAGGCGAGAGGGGTGGAGGAGTCGATCAACGAGGAGCGGAAGCTCCTGAGCGCCATCCGCGACCGAGCCGACCTGGTCGTCGACTCCGGCGAGCTGAATGTGAACCAGCTCCGGACCCGCTTGATGGAGGTGTTCAGCGAGGAAGACGCTGTCGGCACCATGCGCACCTCGATCCTGTCGTTCGGCTTCAAGTACGGGGTGCCGACCGACGTCGACCTCATGTTCGACTGCCGGTTCCTCCCCAACCCCTACTGGGACGAGTCGCTGCGTCCCCTCAGCGGGCTGGAGGAACCGGTGCGGGACTTCGTCCTCTCCCGTCCGGAGACCACCGAGTTTCTGGAGAAACTGGACGGCCTCCTGGCCATGCTGGTCCCCGCCTACATCCGGGAGGGGAAGTCGTATCTCACCGTGGCCATGGGGTGCACCGGTGGCCGTCACCGGTCGGTGGCGCTCGCCGAGGAGCTGGCCTCGCGTCTCGATGCCCACGGAATGGCCACCACGGTGTTCCATCGGGACATCGAACGTTGAGCGACTCCGACGACGGACACGACCGGCGACGCCGGCCCCGGGTGGTGGCCCTCGGTGGCGGCCATGGCCTGGCCGCCACCTTGCGGGCGGTCCGGACCTTGACCGATGCCATCACCGCAGTGGTGTCGGTGGCCGACGACGGGGGATCCTCGGGTCGACTCCGAGAGCTGATGCACATCCTCCCCCCCGGTGATCTCCGCAAGTGCCTGGTGGCCCTGGCCGAGCCTGACTCCCTGCTGGCCTCCGCCTTTGCCTACCGATTCAACGAAGGTGAGCTGTCCGGTCACTCGTTGGGCAATCTGGTGCTGGCCCGGCTGATGGAGGCGGCCGGCGACCCCATCCTCGGCCTCGACGAGGCGGCCAGGCTCCTCGGGGTCCGGGGCCGGGTGCTTCCGGCCACCACCGAACTGGTGGTGCTCAAGGCAGAAATCGAGGGAGGCTCGGTCTCCGGCCAGGTCGCGGTGATGGGGAACGACCGTATCCGCCGGGTGTCGCTGGTCCCCGACGACGCCGTCGCCCCGGGACCGGTGCTCGACGCCATTCGGTCGGCAGACCTCATCGTGCTGGGTCCCGGGTCGCTGTTCACCAGTGTGTTGGCGGCCGTCGCGGTGCCGGGGATCACCGATGCCATCACGGCGTCATCCGGTCGGACCGTCTACATCTGCAATCTCCGCCCCCAGGTCCCTGAAACCACCGGTTTCGACGTCGGCATGCACATAACCGCCCTGGTGGCGCATGGTGTGGAGGTCGATGTGGCCATCTACGATTCCCGCGGGCTCGCCCTCGGCGCTCCGTCCATTCCGGTTATCGAAGCCTCGCTGTGCCGTCCCAACGGATTGGCCCATGACCCGACCAAACTGGCGAATGTGCTCTCAGATCTGCTCGGATGACCCGGCGGCGTATCCTGTTGGCCTAGCTTTGGTCGCCGGAGTTGGGTACGTCATCGGTATCGTGGACTAGAGGACGAGAGAGGTAACCACAGCAATGACCGTACGGGTCGGCATCAACGGGTTCGGGCGCATCGGTCGCAACTACCTTCGGGCCGCCCGGGCGATCGGTGCCGACATCGAGGTCGTGGCCATCAACGACCTGACCTCCGCCGAGACCCTCGGCCATCTGCTCAAGTACGACTCCACCCACGGCCGGTTCGGATCCGAGGTCAAGGTGGACAGCACCCAGATCATCCTCGACTCCGGACCCATCGCCGTCCTGGCCGAGCGCGACCCGCTGGCCCTCCCGTGGGGCGAACTGGGGGTCGAGGTGGTGATCGAGTCCACCGGGCTGTTCACCACCCGCGAAACCGCCGGCGCCCATCTGTCCGGCGGTGCGTCCCGGGTCATCGTGTCGGCACCGGCTTCCGGGGTGGACGCCACCTTCGTGATGGGCGTGAACGACCACGAATTCGACCCTGGCAAACACTTCGTGGTGTCCAACGCATCGTGTACGACCAACTGCTTTGTTCCCCTGGTGAAGGTGCTCGACGATGCCTTTGGCATCGAAAGCGGGCTCATGACCACCGTCCACGCCTTCACCAACGATCAGAATCTCCTGGACCTGCCGCACAAGGACCTGAGACGGGCCCGTTCCGCCCCGGTGAACATCGTGCCCGCTTCGACCGGAGCGGCCCGGGCCACCGGGCTGGTGCTTCCCTCCATGCAGGGGCGGCTGGACGGGTCGGCGTTCCGGGTACCGGTAGCCGACGGCTCGATCACCGACTTCACCGCGGTGGTTCCCGGGGAAGTCAGCGTCGAACAGGTCAACCGGGCGTTTGCCGAAGCGGCCGCCTCCGGTCCCCTGTCCAAGTACCTGGTGTACACCGAGGACCCGATCGTCTCGTCCGACATCGTCGGCAGCCCCGCCTCGTGCACCTTCGACGCCGGGCTGACCATGGTGATGCCGTCAGCCTCGGGGATCACCTTGGTCAAAGTCCAGGGGTGGTACGACAACGAATGGGGTTATGCCAACCGCCTCGTCGATCTGTCCGTCGTCGTCGGCGGCGTCGCCGCCTGAGGGCGCCGACCGGAGCTGGGGGGCACAACCACAAATGACCGCAGGCGACGACAACCCGCTCATGCGGGGACTTCCGCTTCTGGGCGATCTTCCCCGGCTCGACGGAACCAGCGTGTTGGTCCGGGTCGACTTCAACGTGCCGCTCGGGGTCAGCGAACGCGGAACGCCAACGGTGACCGACGACTTCCGGATCCGGTCGGCGCTACCCACCTTTCGCTACCTCCTCGAGCGAGGGGCGAAGGTGACTGCCTGCACCCACCTCGGGCGCCCGGACGGTGCCCCCGATCCGAGATGGGAAATGACACCGGTACGGGACCGGCTGGCGGAGTTGGCTCCCCAGGTGCAGCTGCTCGGAAACCTCAGATTCGAGCCGGGGGAGTGCGAGAACGACCCGGCCTTCGTCGACAAGCTGGTCAACGGCCACGATGCCTACGTGAACGATGCCTTCGGAGTCTCCCACCGGACCCATGCGTCGATCGTCGGCCCCCCCAGATTCCTCCCCAGCGCCGCCGGCCTTCTCCTCCAGCGGGAATTGGAGGTATTGGGCGGGTTGCTCGGGCTCCCGCAACGCCCGTTCGTGGCCGTGGTCGGGGGGGCCAAGGTCACCGACAAGCTCGGCGTGCTCACCAAGCTGCTCGACAGGGTCGACGCACTGCTGGTCGGAGGGGGCATGGCCTTCACCTTCCTGGCCGCCGCCGGCCACGATGTCGGGGCGTCGATGGTGGATCGCGATCAGATCGACCGGTGTGCGGCGTTGTTGGCCGGAGGCACCCCGATTCTGTTGCCGTCCGACATCGTCGCTCTGGAACCGGGCGCCGACTTCGGGTGCGGGTGCGACAAGGGCCAGGTGGTCATCGTCGAGGACGACGTCCCCGCCGGGTGGGTCGGCCTCGATATCGGGCCCGCCACCGTGAAGGCGTACAGCGAGAGGATTGCCGGCGCCGGGACGGTGCTGTGGAACGGTCCGATGGGTGTCTTCGAAGACGAGCGTTTCTGTGCCGGGACAACCGGAGTGGCCGAGGCGGTCGCCGAGTGCCGCGGCTTCACGGTGGTGGGTGGCGGCGACAGTGCCGCGGCCGTCGAGGCCATCGGGCTCGCCGATCAGATCGATTTCATCTCCACCGGCGGCGGCGCTTCCCTCGAACTGCTCGAGCATGGAGATCTCCCAGGTCTGGCCGCCCTGCGAGGCGCGGTGAATGCACCCGCCCGCGGATCCGGCCGGGGTCGACACTCCTCGTGACTGCCGCCGTTCGACGCCGCCCTCTCATCAGCGGCAACTGGAAGATGAATTTCGATCACTTCGAAGCCATCCACGCGGCGCGGGATCTCGGCCTGCGGTTGAGCCCGGCCGATGTCACGTCGGTTGATGTGTCGGTACACCCACCGTTTACCGACATCCGGTCGGTGCAGACCGTCATCGAGGCCGAAGGCGTCCCGGTGGCCCTGGGCGCCCAAAACTGCGCCGTGGAGGACTCCGGCGCCTACACCGGCGAAGTCAGCCCGATGATGCTGGCCAAATTGCATGTCGAGTACGTGATCATCGGGCACTCCGAACGGCGACGGTATTTCGGCGAGACCGACGAACTGGTGGCCGCCAAGCTCCACGCCGTGATCCGCAACGGCATGACCCCCATCTGCTGTGTGGGGGAATCGGAGGAGGAACGGGCTGAAGGTCGGACCAAGGATCGGCTGGAACGGCAGGTCGAGGAGGCGATCCGCGGGATGGCGCCGGAGTCGGTGGCGGGCATGGTGGTGGCCTACGAGCCGATCTGGGCCATCGGCACCGGTCAGGCCGCCACCGCCGAGGACGCCCAGGAGGCGTGCAGTTGGATCCGCGAGATCGTGGGCCGGGTGGCCGGGGCAGAGCCGGCGACCACGGTGCGGATCCAGTACGGCGGCTCGGTGTCGGCCGAGAACACCGGGGACCTGATGTCGTGCCCCGACATTGATGGCCTTCTGGTTGGCGGGGCCAGCCTGGATGCCTCCGCATTTGTGGCCATCGTGAAGGCCGCGCCCGATACCGCCCGATGAATTTGCTATCGTCTCCGGCGGCAAGAGTCGAGGAAGGGAGACGCCATGTTGACTGCAGCCATCGTCGTCGTGCAGATCGTGGCATCACTCTCCCTGCTTTTCTTGATCTTGATGCATAGCGGGAAGGGCGGAGGCCTTTCGGACATGTTCGGAGGGTCGGTCGGTTCGGCGGCGGCCGGTTCGACCGTGGTGGAGAAGAACCTCGACCGGATCACGGTCACGGTGGCGGTGCTCTTCGCCTTTACCAACGTGGTCCTCATTCTGCGCCTGCAGTGAGCGCCGACGGCGCCGAGCCGGGCGGGCGCCGAGGTCGGATCACATCATTCTGGGCGGAGCGCCGGGCTCGCTGGACCTTGCCCCTGCTGATCATCGTGATCATCGTGATCGTGGCGATCGTCGACCACCTCGGATCCCACCGGATACGAGAAGTCACCCAGCAGAGCATCTCGGACCTCGTCTCGGGAACCGGCGGCAGCGCCACCGTGAGCCTCGATCAATCGTGGGACGGCTTCAACCCGAATACACCGGGAGGGGCCAACTCCTCGACCCCCACCTTGCTGTCGTCGGTATTGCCGAGCGCCTACATCATCCTCCCCAATCTCACCACCACCCTCAACAGCGACCTGCTGAGCAGCACCAAAGTCACGTCGGTGAGTCCGCTGACCATCCAATATGTGGTGAACCCGGCGGCCGTCTGGTCCGACGGCGTGCCGGTCAGTGCCGAGGACTTCATCTACGCCTGGAAATCCCAGCGGGGGACGGATCTGGATGTGGACGGCCAGCCCGATGCGGCATCGTCCACCCTCGGGTACCGCGATGTGGCGTCGGTCACCGGCAGCCAGGACGGCAAGACCGTCACGGTGGTGTTCTCCACGCCCTTCACCGACTGGAGAACCCTGTTCAGCGGCATGGTCCCGGCCCACATCGCCGAACGGGTCGGATGGAACCACGGCTTCGATACCTTCAACCCGGATCTCGATCTCTCCGCGGGTCCCTACCTCTTGCAATCAGTTTCGGGAGGAACCGCGGTGTTGGTCCGCAACCCCCGTTGGTGGGGTTCGCCCGGGACCTTGGCGTCGGTGACGGTATCGAGCATGTCCGACCCGTCGACGTGGGTTGCCGACCTCGGTAGCAGCAACCACATGGTGGCGCAGCCGGCGAGTTTCAATTTGGCCACTCTCAACGCCACCTCGTCGTTGCCGAACACCCAGAGCAGTGTGCAGCCCTCACTTACCTTCCTGCAGGTCGAGTTCAACACGATCTCGCCATTGGCGTCCCAAATGGCACTTCGCCAGGCGATCGCCCATTCCATCGATCGGGATGCGCTCCTGACAGAGACGTTCGGGGCGGTGGCGCCCGACCTCAACGTCAACGAAGACCATCTGGCGGTCCCGTTCGCCAACACCTACGCGAAATCATCAGCCGCCTCCGGCTACGACAAGGCTGACCCCGCGGCGTCGGACCGGTTACTGGCATCAGTCGGGTACCATCGCGCCCCCGACGGTCGGTATGTGGACGCCGGCGGTAACCAGCTCATGGTGCGCATGGCGGTGGAGACGGGAGACCCGTGGATCGTCCAGGTGGGTGAGTCCATCGCCTCCCAGCTTCGGCTGGCCGGGATCGGGGTGGTCACCATTCCGGTCGACGGCCAGGCCGGGTTGGCCGCCGCCGCCCAGTCGAATGGTTACGACCTGGCCCTGGTGACCCGGTCAGCGGGCCCCTACCTCACCGCGGCCGACGGTTGGTACTCCGAAGACCTGGGCTCGCCCGGAGTCGGCGGATCGAGCGACTGGAGCAACTACGACGATCCGGCGGTGGACCAGCTGTTCGCCGAGGCGTCACAAGAGCTGAACCCGAACGTCGGCGACCCCATCTACGCCCAGATCGATGACACCCTTTGGGACCAGATGGTGGCGCTGCCGCTCTTCCAGGAGCCGGCACTGGTGGCCAATGGGGTCCAGCTGGCCGGGATCTCGTACAACAGCTCGATTGACGGGCTGCTGTGGAACCTTCCGAGCTGGAGCCCGTTGATACCGAAGCCGGCCGGCTCTACCTAAATCCGTCTCGTCTGCTGCGGAATCGGGCTGGCAGCGAGCCAGGCGCCTGGCCATGGCGCGCTACCATGCTCTCCGCCCCGATTGGGAGATCGGTGCCATTCGTCGGAGTGGCGGAATAGGCAGACGCGCCAGCTTGAGGGGCTGGTGCCCGCAAGGGCGTGGGGGTTCAAGTCCCCCCTCCGACACGAAACAACCCCACGCGCAGGGATGCCGTGAGCCGCTCGCCTTCTTCGCTTCGTTGATAGCGAAGATGCACGCCTGCAGAGCGGTACACCTGCTGACGTTCTGCGCTGTTCGCGTTGGCCAAGAGTGCGGTCAGGCCACCGACACCTTCGAGCAATTCACGCAGCTGTTGCTCCGATAGCTCACCGGCGCCAGATGAGTCGCAGGCAGTGATCACCGCATTCGATGAGGCCAGCTCCCCTTGCGCGACGCGGGTGCGCTCGGTGACGAGGGCCGGGTCCATTCCGGCCTCCAGCGCGTCGAGGTATTGGCTGAGCTTCTTGCGTGCTTCGCTGGCCTGGAGCCTGGCCCGGCGCACCTCAGGTGAATCGGCGGTTGCGTGAGCATCGGCGGCCAGAATGGCCATCACGGTGCTGTCCAGTCGGTCCGGAGAGGTCAGATCCGCCAGCCACTCATCGACCGCGGGCAAAATCCGGTCCTCAGCCAGAAAGAGAGTCTTGGGATGGCTGTCGTCGCCGGGGTACTCGGTCCGGTAGACGCATTGGTAGCCGACGCGCTTGGCGCCGCTCCTCCGCTTGACCGTGTGGCCTTGCATCCTCTTGCCGCACTGGCCACAGACGATGAGCCCCCGCAGGGCGTAGGGGGAGGCCTGAGGCCGATCTGGTCGAGGTCCAGAGGTAGCCGGGGCGCGGTCGGTCTGCGCCTGGCGCCAGACCGTCTCGCTGACGATTGGCGCCACAATGCCATCGGTCTCAATGACCTCTGAAGCCGGAGCGGGCGACATCCGGGTCACATTGCCGGCGGCTGGGTCATTGACGTCGAAGAGACGCTCCACCTTGCGGTAGCGCCCGTAGACGCCCTGGCCTTTGTACTTGGGGTTCATGACGATGGTCCGCACGGCGCCGATCGACCATGCCCGACCGTGGCGGTGAGGATTGCGTTCCCGGTCGGCGGCGGATGGGCACGGGAACCCCTGCACGGTCAGACGAGTGGCGATGGTTCGGAAGCCGACCCCCTCCACCCGCCAGGCGAAGATCTGCTCCACGACCTTTGACGTCTCCGGGTCTACGGCCAGATTGGTGAGCTGGACCCCTTGGCGGGCCTTTTCCGGATTGGGGTGTGGGACACCGGTGCGCTCCAACTTGTAGCCGTAAGGCGGTCGTCCACCGAGATAGCGACCTTCCGGGGCCATCGCCTTCATTGAGGTCCGGACGCGGACCCGCAGACGATTGCGCTCGGCCCTGCTGAGTCCGCCGAACATCGACATGAGCAAATCGTGCGCCTCGGAATCGGGATCGACCGGGCCGCCGACTTCGGGCACCCACAGCTGCACCCCCCAATGGGCGAGCTGAGGGAGGATGTTCTGCACTTGCCCGGCAGAGCCGAAGGCTCGTTGGGGTTCACCGACGACGATGCCGGTCCAGCCGCGATTCGGGTTGGAGAGTTGGGAAATGAGCCGGGCCGCCTCGGGGCGTCGGGACCAGGGGACCGAACGGGAGACGTCGGTGTCGTGGACAACCGAGACGATCTCACCCCGCCCGACTATGAGGGCGTTGGCCCGGGAAAGTTGCCAGCGCAGACTTTCGCCCGGGTTCTGCTGGTCGTCGGTGGACGTCCGGGCGTAAGCGGTGAGAGGAATGAGCGCTCTTGCCTCGGTCATGCGGCTCGCTTGGCTTGTTCGGCCCGCCGGTCGAGCGTGGCCCGGACCAGCTGCGCCAGGGCGATGGCCAAGTCGGTCGTCATGACCGGTGGGGCAGTGGCTTCAAAGGAAATCTCTCCCTCGTCGCTCATCGGGTCCGACCTCATGAGCCGGAGCGTGCCTTCGGAGGATACCCCTGCCCTGTGCCCGAGGTCGGTGACGGTACGACGGTGCCGCCATGATGCAGTCGATTCATTGAGTCGAGACGAATCCTCTTGGTGAGCAAGGTCCATCCTCCAGGCGAAGTTGTTGGCTCCCTCTCTCAGTCAGGGTGGATGAGGACCACAACTGGCCCTTCGCCCGTTTCTCCAACACCCCGAACCGGGCCGTTCAGCCCCTGGGCCCGGCGGCGCCGAGTACACCGGAGCTCCACGGCGTCAAGTCGCCGGCTCGGCTCGCAACAACTTCTGGCGGTTTCGTGATCGTTGAAGTACGCCCAGCGGGCGAACCCGCCAGAACTTCTTGCTCGGCCCGAGGGCTGCCCTCTCCGGAACTTGACCCCGCTTCGCTGCCGGTGGAAAGGGCGGGCAGCGAACGACGCATGGGCGTCGTTCGCGCCGATCGGAGGCAACAGCAGTTCAGCGGCCGTGTCATCAAATAGACCAGCACCAACATCCACGCCCAATTCACCTGCCTCCACCAACTCAGCTACTAGCCCATCGACCTCGCTCCACCGTCCCGACTCAACCAATGTCCTTCACTGCGATCCAACCATCAGATTGCTCCACACGTGTGGCATTAGAGGAAAAAGCGGGCCCTTCTCACGAAAAGGGACAGTCAAGCGCTGCGCTGGGGGACTAATCGTCAGGGCCGAGCAAGGCGCGGGTGGACGCGACCTGGGGCCTCTTGCGCATGGTAACGTAAAAATGACAATGTCAACTTCTAGTTGACAGGCAAGGGTGACATTGGCAGAGGTTCCAGGGTCGGCCCGGCTGGTTCTCGTTGACGGTGTGATCCATCTCGACGAAGCGGCCGCGGTGTTCGAAGGGATGTTGGTGGGGTGGGCTCGTCAGCAGAAATCACGGCTGTTGGGGGACTCGACGGTGAGCACTCGGCTGTCGTTGCTGCGCCGGTTCGCCGACGACGTCGAGTCGTATCCGTGGGCGTGGAGTCCCGGCGACGTGGAGGACTTCACGGTTGGTTTGATGTCGGGAAAGGGGCGGCTGGCACCTTCTACGATCCGGGGTTACCACCTGACACTGCGGATGTTCTGCGACTACTTGTGCGACGCCCGCTACGAGTGGATGACCCAGTGCCGCGGACCGCTTCGGGCAGGTACCGAGCCAGGTGTGCCACGAGTGGAACACCGTCGCCCACCTCAACGACTACGAGGGCAACCCGGCCCGCCGGCCCTTGACCTACGACGAGTTGGAGAGCCTGTTCGACTTCCTCGACGACCGGGTCGACCGGGTGGCTCGCTCGGGCCGCAAGGGCGCGTTGGTGGCGCTGCGCGACGCCCAGATGGTCAAGACGGCCTACGCGTTCGGGTTACGGCGAGCCGAGCTGTGCCGACTCGAGCTGGTCGATCTCCGGGCGAACCCCCACGTGCACGAATGGGGTACCTACGGCTCGGTCCACGTCCGCTACGGCAAGGCCATCAAGGGCGGCGTGCCACGCCGTCGCACGGTGCTCGCCGTCCCCGAGTTCGACTGGGCCATCGACGGCTTGCGCCAGTGGGTCGAAGAGGCCCGACCCTTGCTCGATCCCGCCGACCATCCGGCCCTGTGGGTCACCGAGCGGTTGCATCGGATCTCGCTGCAAGCACCTCGACAAACGGTTCAACTGGCTGCGCGCCGAGGCCGGGTTGGACCCCGTGCTCACCTTGCACTGCCTGCGCCATTCCTACGTGACTCACCTGATCGAGTTCGGCTACCCCGAACGTTTCGTCCAAGAACAGGTCGGCCACGCCTACGCGTCGACCACGGCGATCTACGCCTCGGTGAGCGACGACTTCAAGCACCAGACCCTGCGCGCGGCACTGGCCAGGGTCTATGACCCCAGCAACGAGGAGGAAAAATAATGACCAGAGCACGGCTGGTGCTGCACTGGAATCTGCGCCAGATGATGGCCGCACACGGGCTCTTCCAGACCAGCGACCTGGTGCCGCTGCTCGAGGAACGAGACGTCCACCTGAGCCGCCAATACGTGCACCGGCTGGTGACCAAAGCCCCCCAGCGAGTGAACATCGACCTGCTGGCTGCCTTGTGCGACATCTTGGACTGCGGCCCGGGTGACCTCCTTCAACCGGGCGTCGTGGCAGCCGACAAGACGGCGGCATCTTCAGGAGAGAGCGGGCCCGGGATCGGTGACCTGCGCCCGGTGCGGGCCAAAATCCGCCGTCCCCGTGGCCAGGGTTGAGTGCCCGGGGGTTCTATCGACGAGAACCGACTCTCTGCGCCCACTGCGGCGAGCTCAAAAAGTGCTCCCGCCTCATCTTGAACAAGCCGGTCTGTGGCAACTGCGTGGTGCGCTTCGGGCGCGCCCCATTGCCCTGTCCGGGGTGCGATGAGCGCAAGATCCTCGCCTTCTACGACTCGCTCGGACGACCCGCCTGCGCCACCTGCACCGGGAATCCGGCCGTCTATGCCTGCGTCGCCTGCGGTCGAGAAGACAGTCAGTTCGGACCACGGTGCGCACCGTGCGTGCTGTCCGAACGATTGCGTGCGCTTCTCGCCGATCGAACCGGGGGCATCCACCCCGACCTCCAACCGGTCTACGACGCACTGATGGCCGGGCCCCGCCCGCAGAGCGCCCTGTACTGGCTGACCCGTTCGGAGGGCTCAGGAATCCTGCGAGAAATGGCCCAAGGTCACGTCGCCATCTCGCATGCCGCGTTCGACGAGATGGCGTCGAACAAGGCTGTTCATTATGTGCGGGACCTCCTGGTGGCGCTGAAGGTCCTGCCCGCCTATCACGCCGACCTCGAGCGGGTCACGCCGTGGCTCAACGACCACCTGCGTCCTCTGCCGGCGGATCAAGCCGAGCTGCTCAGTCAGTTCGCCCACTGGCATGTGCTGCGCAAGCTGCAGCACAAGGGGCACATTGGGACCCTCACCCATGGCGGCGTGTCGGCCGCTCGGGCGACGATCCTCGCCGCGTTGCGGTTCATCGTCTGGCTCGATGATCGTCATCAAAGTGTGACCACGCTCACCCAGGCCGATCTTGACTTCTACGTCGTGGTGCACCCCGAGCGGCGCGACACTCTGGCCCCATTCGTTGGCTGGCTGGTTCGGTCCAGCCTCGCCAGCGGGGTGGAAGTGGCAGTCCGCCAAGCCGCCCTGCCCAACGTCACGCTCTCTGACGCCGGGCGGTGGGCGGGTGTCGAAATGCTCCTCCATGACGACAGCTTCCGTCTCTACACCCGCGTGGCTGGCCTCTTCATGCTGCTCTTTGCGCAGCCATTGGCGCGCATCTGCCGCATGCGCGCGGACCAGATCAACCGCCTCCCCGACGGTCTGGTCACGGTTACCTTCGACTCCTTTGCCATCGAGCTGCCCACGCCCCTCGATCGCCTGGTCCTCGACCAGCTCGCTTGTCGTGGCAAGGCCTCCTACGCCAGCAGCGCCACCTATTGGCTTTTCCCCGGCGGGATCCCCGGCAATCACCTGGCCACCGGGAACATCCGCAGTCAACTCGTCGAACGCGGCATCCAACCAGCCCAAGCCCGCAAGGCGGCCATGTTCGGGCTCGCGGCCGAGATCCCCACTCCAATTCTGGCTGACACCTTGGGCCTCGGAACGGACACCGCCGTCAGATGGGCAACCCTCGCGTCGCGCGACTGGAGTCACTACACCGCCCTCAAGCGCTCCCAACAGAGTGAATAGGACCCACACTTGTTTGCAACGTGCTCGTCTACTACGCAGTCCGGGAGGCCCGAGGGGCACTTTCACACTGACTTCATCGCAGGATTAGGACCCACTTCGAATATGCCCCCTCCGCCAATATAGGGGCGTCGCCGATGGATTCACACGGTGGTTTCGACTGCCGTTGGCGCCCGGAGCCCAGAGTCAACGGACATGCGAGCGGTGAAGGAGTGCAGCGTCAGTAGCGAACGGTACGATAGCGGCATGGCGAACCGACCTAATGACCTGCCGCCTGGTTCAGCGGTGGTGGTCACGAACCCCGACGAGGACTGTTCGCCCGAGGCCTTCCATGCCCTTCTTGACGACCTTCTGGCCGGCCCTGAGCCTGAACTCGAGAGCCTCGACGCGGCCGAGGCGATACGGGAATTGCGCGCTGACGCCGAGGCGTGACAGCGGTCGTCATAGACGCCTCCGCAGGGGTTGAAATCGTCGTCGGTACTCGTCGAGGCCGAGGCTTGGCTCGACTTTTACCCGCCGATTCTGAGGGTTGGGTTCCCGAACATTTCTATGCCGAAGTGATGGGGGCACTCCGACGACGGTGTCTTATCGAAAAGATGATCACAGAATCTCAGGCCACTGCGGCGGTTGGCCGCCTCGTATCGTGGCACCTCCACCGAGCCTCATTAGCCCCGCTGGTTCCAGCTGCTTGGAAATATCGTCACAACGTGACCGCCGCAGACGCCCTCTACATCGCGGTGGCCGAAGAGATAGGCGGAGATTTCCTCACAGACGATTACAAGCTTGCTGCCGCACCGAACCTTGCACCAGGGTTGAACGTGCTCACGTTGCCAGTCAGGACCTGAGTTCGGTTTGAAAGCGTCAGGATGTAGGCGGGTGTCAGGGTCGTGCATTCAAAGGAGGCGCCTGGTAGCCGGATTCGGTTCCATTGCTCGTCGCGGTGCTGAACCGCAAGCCACTTTCGGGACATTGGGCAGAACACTGGATGATTCTGGGAAGCTTGGGGCGTGCCTGACACCGAGGGACGGAAATGGGCCTGGCGTGACCTTGGCTCCACGGGTGCAATGGTTCTTGAGCAGGCACTCAAAACGTACGCCTTCACAGCGACCTGGCAGCAAGACTCCGAGGGCAAGTTGACCAAGACAAATCAGCGCCACGTGGCACTTCCAATTGGACTCTTGAGCCGCATCGGGCGCTCGGCCGGCGTAGTGCTGGGCTTCCTACCTGAGGACTACCCGCCCGATCTACACGAGTGGCTTGATACCAGCGACCGCCCCGACCATGCAGCGGACTCGGTGGCGTGGCGATTCTTGGGACTCGACAGCCCATCCGACAACCGGCCTCGTTTCGTGATTGCTCTTGACTACCAGACGTCGGTCAAGAATGAGCACTACAAGAAGTTCTGGACTAGGAAGCCTGAGTGGCTGCGAGCTGGAGAAAATGGCGATGTCGTGCATTGGATCTGCCCTGTACCCGCGGATCCTTCGGAGGCGCTGAAGCGATTGGGCGATGCTCTGAGTTGGAGCAGCCCCTTTCCTCACATGGCGATTTCTGGTGACTCCGAGTTCGATGCGATCTGCGAAAGCGTATGGAGACTCGGGATGGTCAGTGATGGCGAGGAAGAGGCGCTGTCCCTCCATGTAGGAAGTGTCCTGGTCAGCGCATTTGACTTCATGGTTGACGTCCTCTGGATCGAGCAGGACCTTCTTTCGTCAACCTGAACGAGCAGCGGGAGCGCTCCAGTCCCCGGGCGCGAAGCTGCTATCCGTCCAGCACGACGGCGATCATGTGTCGTCCGATGGCCTCCCTGTGCATCTGATCGGCTGCGGTTGGCGCGGTCGCCCAGTCGCCAGTCAATAGCGCGAGTGCCCTGCGGTTTGCAACGTCTCTTGCCTCGCCCGAGAAGTCAGCAATCCGGCTTAGGGCCAGATACGTTCCGGCGTCGTCGATGAGGAATCCCTCCAGCCCCAGAACCTTGATGCTTCTCCGGGTTGCCTCGACGACCAGATCCGGTGCGGTGGCAACATCCACGAACCATTCATTGCCACGTCTCACCACGGCTAATGGGTGTGATGCGGCGAACTCGTCTAGAAGTGCCATTGGTCAATCATTACGTACAGGAGGGTGCTCAGGACCGCCGGCCAGAGGTCAGGAATGTGCAGTCTCGATATCCTGACCGCTCATTTTCTCAAGCGGCACGGAATCCACCCCGACGGGGATCGCATCAACGAGTCAGGCGGCCGATAGGCGTAGCTCGGTGATTCCCACTTCACGTACGGACCTGCCATCGATTCTCGCTCCGACGAGGGGTGATTCCCACAGCGGATAAGCGTCGAAAACGCGCACGGCATTGTGTCGAATCCCCCCTCCGACACACTCCGGGTCCACGCCCTGGAGGCCCGGGACCTGGGGACTCAGCTGTCGGGCGTGACCGCATCCAATCGGCTCCGAACCTCCGACGTGTTCACGCCGAGAGCGCCCAGCAGCGCCGCCGCAGGATCTGGTGGTCGGAGAGTGAGGATCTGGGCCAGCACCTGCCGGGCCGTGACGTGGGTCTTCCGGCGATTGGGCTTGACCGCATCCTCAAGCACTTTCTTCGCGGCGGGGGTGATGCGGAGGCGATCCTTTTGCGCGACGTCTCTGATCCTCGGCTTCTTCGGCACGGCGCGCATCGGTAGTTCGGGAGCGTCGGTGCCGGACCCCAGGCCCAGGGCACCCAGGGCTTCCTGATCGAGCGAGTCAAGGGCCTGGCGAGCTCGTTGCAGGCTCACGCCCAACACGGCTTCGATCGAGGGATCCTCGAACAAGGCGAGCAAGAGGTGATCGGTGCCATATCGGCGATCACCTCGGCGACGAGCCTCCTCACCGGCCTGCAGACAGATGGCCCAGGCGTGAAGCGTCTCTGGCGCCACGGATTCGGTGGTCATGATGACTCCTGGTTGTATTTGGTGTGCACGGATTGGCGGGTGACGCCCAAGGCGTCTCCGATCTGCTGCCACGACCAGCCTTTCTCCCGGGCCGACGCGACGTGGTTCGCTTCGACCCTCTCAGCCAGGCGATGGAGGGCCAACGAAGCGCGAAGCCCAACTGCCGGGTCATCCGACGAGAGATTCACGCTGAGTTCTTCGATGTCCATGTCTGTCAGTATAGACTGACAGACCGAGTTTGTCAACCTAAACTGACACAACAGATCGCCACACCGGAGTACACCCGATGGCTTACCCCAGCCGAGTCGCGGTGATCAGGACGGTCTCGAAGTTCATGACGAACGAGCCGCCCTGATCGTCGATGGCCGCGCCGATCGCTTCGAACAGGCGATCTCGGATCGCTGGTTCGAGGGCGGCGTGGTCGCTGCGTGAGACAAGCTGGTCCAGCCACTCATCCCGCTGGTAGGCCCCCGTCCATGGGAACCACTTCTCTGTCGGCGCACCGAAGTCGGGCACCGCTGAGACGGCGTCGATTTCCGGGCCGAGGCCGGTTCTCACGTCGGATGACCGATTGGCCGCGTACCCACGGAACAGACGGTGGCCGCCGCGCGGCACAACACTCGCGTAGACCTCCTCGAGAGCATCGGCCAGATCATCGGGCTGACAACCGGCGTTCCAGATCAAACCAAGGCTGCCCCCCGGCCGCAGCACAGAGGCTGCCTTCGCGGTGGCGATAGGCAGGTCGAGCCAGTGCCAGGCCTGCGCCGAGGTCACCCGGTCGAACGTGCGACCAGCAACGTCCCAGCCTTCGAAGGCAGCGATCTCTACTTCGACCCCATGCCCGCGGGCGATCTCCGCCATTCGTGGAGCGAGTTCCACCCCGAGCACCTTTGCGCCCCGCTGGGCCATCTGCCTTGAAGCGATCCCGGTGCCACAACCCACGTCGAGAACGTCCAGGCCCGCAGGCACCGGACCGAGCAGCTCATCGATCACCGCATCGGGATACTTCGGCCGGAACCGGTCGTAGGCCTCGGCTTGCTGGTCGAACAACCTCGAACGTTCCTGCGCCAGAGGTCGCGCTGCCAGACGGTCGCGTTCCTCGCTGGCATCCACGGACGCCAGCCTGCCTCAGATCGCGGTTCGGGAAGAGGAGTCAAACACACTGCCCGGGGTCCGGGCCGAGCTTGCTCACCGGCCCCTGTCGGCGCAGATTGACCCGATTCACGGAGGTCAAGCCAGGACAGAGGATCTCGCTCATACCGCCCGACGAAGCTCTGACCAGCCACTTTCCATCTCGACGAGGCGTGGAATTAAGTTGCCAGTCGATCCTCCGACAAGCTCCGGACCTCAGGGACGGGACGCTCTGATCGGACGGTCGGTTTGTGTCTCCCGTCGGTGCCCAGTACCATTTTCGGCCATCGTGTCCCACACCCGGTGTGACCCTGTCGCGGGGTCCAACACTGGAGCGTGGAGCCCCCGGCGGCTCCGATCGACCCTGCTCCTTTCCGCAGCCATCGCGCTGCTGCTCACCGGCGTCCCGGCTGTGGCCGGGGTGACAACCGCCCCGGCCGGCGCCGACCAGATCTCCGACCTGCAGGCCCAGGCTGCCCAGATCGCCCAGACCCTGGTCCGCGAGCAGCTCCAGGTCGGCAGCTTCCAGCAGCAGTACTCGGTGGCCGCCGCTCAGGTAGCCAACGACGCCGCTGCCGTCGGCCAGACCCAGCAGCAGATGAACGCCGACCAGCAGCGGATCGACCTCGAGACCGGCCGGGTCCGCACCCAGGCACTCCGTGACTACATGGGCGCCGGATCGGTTACCACGGCCGTCGAGGAGCAGGTCTTCGCCGGTGGGGGCGGCGCCGACCTGGCCCGGAGCGAGTACGAGGCAATTGCCTTGGGCAACGTGACCGACGCCATCGACGAGCTCCACACTGCGCGCCAGCACCTGCAACAACAAGAGGTCGTGCTCCAGCAGCAGCAGGCGGCCGACCAGGCGGAGCAGGCGGAGCAGGCCGAGTACCTCAGCCAGGCCGACACCACCCAGTCCCAGCTGGCCTCGGAGCAGGCGCAGGTAACCGGCGAGTTGGTCTCGGCCGTGGCCCAGCAGCAGGCAGCCCAGGCGGCCGCGGCGGCCGCGGCAGTCAAGGCCTCGGAGGTGCAGGCCGCGCAGCAGGCCGAGGCCGCCCAGAAGTCCTCCGCGGCCGGCGGAGGCACTGCCCCGGTCGACACCCAAGCGGCCGCGCCGACCAGCACCTCCGCCATCGCACCGGCTGGCGGTGGCGGCGGGGCGACATCGGACCCGCCGCTCCCGCCCTTCCTCCAGTGCGTCGTCCAGGCCGAGTCGGGCGGCAACTACGGGGCCGTGTCGCCGGACGGCCAGTACATGGGCGCTTTCCAGTTCAGCCAGTCGACCTGGGACCTGGCCGCCCAGGACGCCGGGCTACCCGGCCTGGTCGGGGTGCCGCCCAACACGGCTTCCAAGGCCGACCAGGACACGCTGGCCGTCACGCTCTACGACCTCGACGGTGAGCAGCCCTGGTACGACCCGTGCCGGTCGACCTGACCGCCTCCCACCAATAGTCATTTGTGTGCCAGCAGAATCGTTCCCCCCTTGACACCATCGACCATCCTCCCTCGCAACACGTGGGATAACGTGATCCCGCAATCGCAAAGAGTTTGGAATGGTAGGAGAATGCACAGAACTCGGTAGTGAACGGCTGTAAGCTGCCTATGCTGGAACGGGGGAGCATGGATGGCTATAAAGCGCAGGTTCGTTTCGCTGCTGTCGGTCGTGGTCGTCGTCGTCGTCGGGGCACTGGTCATCGGTGCATTCTTGGCGCTACGGAACAGCGTCGAGAACCAGAACCACGCCCTGCTCAATACCCAAGCCGCGGAGGTAACGGAATCGCTGGCGAACGGTTATAACGCGGCGGGCACGTCATTCACAGCCATCTACTCAGCGGTCGCTGCTACTGGTGCATCACCATCGGCGTTCCAAGCAGAGGTTGCATCGTTGGCTTCACCTGCCCTCACGATTGCCCTGGTGCGTTCCGGTGAGGTCCTTTCCGTAGTGGGCCATGGGCTCATCGCGGGCCAGGCGCTCCCGCCGCCGCTTGCCGCCGCGGTTGCCCACGCCGCTCCAGGGTTCTCAACCAGCGGCGTCCTGCGCATCGGTAGCGAACAGGTCGTCGGCTACATCGTCGGCGGGGGACCGACGGGACCCGCACTGGTGGTCGAGCTCGTCGTCCATCCCTCGGTGACGCAGCCCAGCGCCAAGGTTCCGTTCACGCAGATCAATATCGCGGTGTACGCCGCGACGACTGCGCGGCCTGATCAACTGGTACTCACCACGAAACGGCCCCTCCCTCTCCCCGGACCGGTGATCGACACGGTGGCGTCGCTCGGAACAAGCAAATGGCTTGTGGTCACCAACGCCGTCGCGCCGCTCGCCGGCGCGTGGCCCAACGCCCTCCCCTGGATCGTGATGGGCATCGGCCTCCTGCTCGCTCTGTTGCTCGGCGCAGGGGTCGAGCTCCTCAGGCGGCGGGAACGCTACGCCACGCAGATGGTTGTCGAGCGCACCGAAGAGCTCAAAGCCAGTCAGCGCGAGCTGGTCCGGCGCGAGCGGCTTTCGGCCGTCGGCGAGATGGCGACGATGATCGGGCACGAGCTGCGTAACCCGCTCGGAGCGACGACCAACGCTCTATTCCTCGTCCGCAGCAAACTTGTAGGTCAGAACGACCCGGACATTGATCACTGCCTGGATGTCGCGGAGCTTGCGACCAGTCGGGCAGCGGCGCTCTCGGAAGACCTGACCACATTCATGCGAGAACGAGAACCCCAAATTGAGCGGCTCGACCTGCGTCAGGTGATCGACGAGGTCCTCGCATTGGCTCCTCCGCCATCGAGCACCGACGTATCTGTGCCCGAACCCGGTGTGACGGTGGAAGCGGACAAGGCACTGCTCATCCAAATGCTCAGCAACGTCATTACCAACGCCTATCAGGCCATGCCCGAGGGCGGCTCGCTACGAATTGATGGTTCTAGGAATGGCGGTTTCACTGAGATCACTGTGCAAGACAGCGGGCCGGGCATCCCCGAGGCGAACGCCGACCGTCTCTTCGACCCCTTCTTCAGCACCAAGACCGTCGGGACCGGCCTCGGACTGGCCATCGTCAAGCGCCTCGCCGAAGCCCACAATGGCAGCGTCGCCATCGACAACGCTCCAACCGGCGGGGCGCTGGTCACCATCCACCTTCCTCGCCTTGCTACCGAGGTGAAGAAGTGATCGACGGCGTCCGGGTCCTCGTGGCAGACGACAACGACGGGATACGCACCACCACCGCCATGATCCTGGAGAGCGTCGGGTGCACCGTTGTCCAAGCAGAAGACGGTCAAGTCGCTCTCGAACGGCTCAGGTCGCAGCCATTTGATGTAGCCGTGCTCGACATGCGCATGCCCATTCGAGATGGGGGCTCAGTCGTCGAACATCTCAATCCTGAACCTCCGCCGCCTGGGGTGGTGATGACGTCCGCATACGCCTTTGAAGACGAGCTTCGATCGCGCCTCGGAGCCTGGGTCTTTCGGTACTTGCGCAAGCCTGTCTCTCCGATGGATCTCATTGAGGCCATCGGGGAAGCTGCTGAACTCGTCAGAGCACGGGGGGCTGTTCACTGAGGTCCTGACCGAGACGTTCCACCACGTCGGGCCGCGACAGCGCAGACTGGTTGTTCTTGGAACCAGGTGACGATCAGAACCTGGGACACCCGGTATCGGCTACAGCACCCCCCGTAGGCCACGAAATATTCAGCTCGGAGTTTTGGACCGAATCACCCCGGTTGGACTTGCCGATTCGCGAGAACCTTGTTGGGGTCGTGGATGACCACGGTACCGGCGACATAGTCGTGGAGGCACTTACGATCTCTACTGGTAAGCATGATGATCAGCGAGATGAGCGCGAAGATGGGAATGAATTCAATGAGTCGCCCGATCAACTCGCGCAGCGCCATCCACCCCCAGCCGGCCACGTGCTTGTCCTCAGGTCGCCAGCACCGCATACCTAGTACCTGGAGTGCGGGGGTCTGCCCGCGACCCCACACGATCAGTCCCCAAATGATGTAACCGACGACGAGGGTGCCGATCGCGAGGGGCACGGCCAAAAAATATGCGCCGATTCGTCTACCGACACTCGCCAGCTGCACACCCTCCGGCAGGATCACCCCACTTTGCGGGTCGAAAAACATGCCCTCGGGTACGGGTCCGGACCCCGCCTGTCCGTACCCGTAGCCGTACCCGGGGACGTACCCAGGAGGTCCCGGGGCGAATGGTTGGGTAAACGGAGGCGGAGCGCCCGGCGCCGGCGGCGGAAGTGGCCTGCGGTCGTTGGTCCAGGTCCCACCGTCCCAATATCGTTGGGCATCGCCCCTCTCAGGATCCTGATACCAGCCGGGAGGGACCTGAGGCGGGATAGGGGTCGTCATGTTATTGGGCTCTCTTCCGAGATTTCGTTTGGCCACTCATCATGCCAGTCCCCGCGACCGTGCGCCCTGCTCTTCGCACAGTGGGTAGCCACCAGCCAGGCCGTGGCGGGCGGCCGCATCCGTGCCACCACTCGCAGTCCGCTCGTAGCCCTACCGCGGCACCGAAGGCATGCCGCTCCTCAGCAATTCTTCCCGCCGCCCTGTTACGGTGGCCTCGAACACGCAGCGGATAGGAGCACGACATGAGCACACCGGCAACAGATGCCACCGGCATTTTAGTGAGAGCCAAGATCTTCCCGCTGGCGTTCATCCTGCTGCTGTTCAAGATCAATGTGTGGATCGACGGGATACCCTCACTCCAGAGCTGGGGTGACACCTTCTTCCCGGTACCCCCCGGTCAGCATGAGGTTCGTGTGTCGTTCCGGTACATCTTCTTCTCCAACTTGGGTGAGAACACAATGTCGGTCAACGTGGTCCCTGGGCAGACCACACTTGTCCACTACCGATCACGGTGGATCGTCTTCTTGAAGGGAACCATGAAGGTCGAGGGCGCGCCGGCCGGCTGACCAGCCTACGGGCGGCCGCCTCCTAAACCGGGGCGCGGCGCGACCGGAACTGGCCCTCCCATCCTCCGACGCCCCGCCCTAAGCTCCCACCGGAATGAGCAAGGAGGCAGAACAGTGGCCGAGGTATTGGTAGTCGGCGGCGGAGTGGTGGGATTGGGGCTCGGCATGATGCTCGCCCGGGATGACCATGCCGTCACCTTGCTCGAGCGTGACGATCAACCCGCCCCGGATGACGCCGAGGAAGCCTGGACCAGTTGGGAGCGGAAAGGGGTCAACCAGTTCCGCCTGCCCCATCTCTTCCTTCCCCGGTATCGCCAGATCATCGAACGCGAGCTCCCGGAGGTGGCCGCGAGCTTGGACAAGGACGGTGCCCTGCGCTTCAACCCGGTGAGCGACGCCCCGGATTTCGTCACCGGGGGGCCCCGTGAGGGAGACGACCGCTACGAAATGCTGTCGGGTCGTCGGGCGGTGGTGGAACGGTCGGTGGCTACGGTCGCCGAGCAGACGCCAGGCCTCGACGTGAGGAGGGGCGTGTCGGTGGAGGGGCTGCTCCGCGGTTCGGAGGCGATCAGCGGCGTGCCCCACGTGACCGGGGTACGCACAACTGAGGGAGAATCGTTGAGCGCCGACCTGGTCATCGACTGCAGCGGTCGGCGATCGGCGCTCCCCACATGGCTGGAAGCGATCGGTGCCCGGAGCCCGGAAGACGAAGTGGCCGACAGCGGATTCATCTACCTGGGCCGGCACTTCCGCTCGCGTGACGGGCAGCTGCCGGTGTCCCTCGGGCCCGGGCTCCAGCCATACGGCTCGATTTCCGTACTCACCCTGCCGGCTGACAACAACTCCTGGTCGGTCACCCTCATCGCCCGCTCGGGTGACCGGGCGCTCCTCGGACTCCGGGATCTCCAGCGGTGGGAGAGCGTCGTGCGGTCGCTCCCCACGGTGGCCCACTGGCTCGACGGAGACCCGATCGAGGAGCGGATCGTCGTGATGGCGAAGATCGAGGACCGTCATCGGGAGATGCGACCCGACGGCACACCGGTGGCGACCGGGATTCTGGCCGTGGCCGATGCCTGGGCCTGCACGAATCCGTCAGTCGGACGGGGCGCGTCGATCGGGATGACTCATGCCCAGGCCCTTCGTGACACCCTCCGACAGACCGGGGCGGACCGCCCGGCCGAGCTGTCGGAGGCGTTCGCGTCCGCCACCGCGACCACCGTCGAACCGTGGTACCAGGGCACCCTGTCCTTCGATCGGCATCGGCTGAACGAGATGGAGGCGGTCGCCGAGGGCACCACCTACGATCCGGGCGATCCCCAGTACGAGATCACCAATGCGCTGGCGCTGGCCAGTTCGAAGGACCCCGACGCCTTCCGCGGCTTCATCGACGTCGTCGGCGTGCTCGAGCTCCCCGAGGCGGTGCTCGCCCGTCCCGGCATGTTCGACAAGGTCGTCGAGCTCGGGGCCGACTGGCGTTGCGAGCCGGCCATCGGACCGAACCGGGATGAGCTGGTTGCCATGGCTACTGCCTGAGCCCCATTCCCGAGACACCGGAGGTTTCATGTGCATGCCGACAGCGGCGGGGTAGGAATCGAATACGAGGTCACCGGCGACGGTTGGCCAGTAGTACTGCTGCACGGTTTCCCGGACTCCGGAAGGCTGTGGCGCCACCAGGTCGGCCCGTTGGTCGACGCCGGCTTCAAGGTCATCGTCCCGGACATGCGGGGCTACGGTGCCTCCGACAAACCGGCTGGGGTCGACGCCTACAACATCCTCTACCTGGTTGCGGATGTTGGAGCCGTGCTCGACGATGCCGGCGTCGAGCACGCCCATGTTGTCGGCCACGACTGGGGAGCCGCAGTGGCGTGGGCCCTGGCCGCCGTCGCCCCCGACCGTGTCGACCATCTCGCCACCCTGTCGGTCGGACATCCCTCCAGCTTCCGCGCCGGCGGGTTCGAGCAGCATGAGAAGTCGTGGTACATGCTCCTGTTTCAGTTCGAAGGAGTGGCCGAGCATTGGTTGTCCGATGACGATTGGGCCAACTTCCGCGCCTGGGGCCGCCATCCCGACGCCGATGCGGTCATCGCCGATCTCGAGGCCACAATTTCGTTGACTCCGGGTCTCAACTGGTATCGGGCCAATATCCCCCCGGAGTCGTACATCTCCGCGCCCATCGTCCTTCCCCCGATCCAGGCCGTCACCATGGGGGTGTGGAGCAGTGGAGACTTCGCGCTGACCGAGGGGCAGATGACCCGCTCGGCCGAACAGGTCGCCGGCCCCTGGCGCTACGAACGCCTGGAGGGCCCCGGCCATTGGATGCAACTAGAGGCTCCCGACGAGGTCAACCGGCTGCTGGTCGACTTCCTCCCCTCCTGAGGCAAATGATCCTCAGGTAGATCCGAAACTCAAAGCATCAACTCGTGATGGCTCCGGTGGGCGAAGAGGTTGGCCGCGTCGGCCAGGTCGACCTGCACCTGACTCTGGGTTTCCAGTAGCTCGTCAGCCCAGAGCATCTGCAGGGTCGTGCGCAGGCGGTCGCCCCGGCGCCGGGTACGGGCATCCTCGAACGCCTCCAGCAGTGCCTGGTGGAGGATCTCATCGTGCGCCGGCGGGGGGTCGAGCGAGCTCCGTCGATCCGCCAGCACCTCCGAGAATTCCTCGTACCAACGGTGGCTGGACGCGTAGGCGTCCCGGAGGACCGCCCCGGCGACGGCGACCGACTCGAGCTCGGGTTGTCCCGGCTCGGGAGCCAGTACCGGCAGTACGGAGAGGGTGTAGGCGGCCATTCGGATCCGGTTCGACCCGGTGAAGAGGTCGGTGATGGTGTCGACCGGCACGACTTTTGCCCCCCGCTCGGCCAGGAACTCGCGAAAGGCGTCGTCGAGCCGGAGATAGGCATTGTGGGACGCCCGCTGGCCTGGCCGGGTGTCGACCTGGCGGGCCGGGGAGGTCAACCGGTCCACCGCGTCCTCCAGGTAGCTCGAGCTGGCGACGAACGCATCGGAAAGGGCGCGTCCGAGCGCGGCGGTGGCGCCCCGGGGCCAGAACAGCACCCCCACCACGATGCTCACTCCGCAACCGATGGCCACGTCCTCGATTCTGGTCAGGCCGACCTTCCAGCCGGCCGGGGCGATGATGTTGAACAGGATGATCACCACCACGGTGAAGCCGGCCTGCCCGGCCGCGAACGAAATCATCGACGGGGCCACGCCCGAAACCAGTACCGACAGGGGGAGAAGCACCCACAGCAATACCGGGTCGCTGGCGACTCCAACCATGATGGCAGAGCCCACCACGAAGCCGACCGCGGTTCCCCCGATGGCTCGAAGGGCGGTGGCCCCGGTGCCGAGCGCATTGGAGCGCAGTACCGACAAGGTGCCGAGGACAACCCAGAAGCCGTGCTCGACATTGGTGAATTCCACCACGGCAACCGCCCCGGCCAAGCCGGCCCCGCCGCGCAGTGCGTTGCGGAACCATACCGAGCGGAAGGAGAGGTGGGAGCTCAGCCGGCGCCAGAACGAGTTGGTGGGCCGCGGGCCTGGCGGGCCCAACCTCCGATCGCCGACCGACTGAGCCCCGGCCGATTCCAGGGCGGCATCGGCCATCATCTCGGTGGCGATGCCGATGGCCCGGGCCCGGAAGCTCGGATCCAATGAGGATGCGATCCCGCGTTGATCGAGGGAGTTCCTTCCCGGGCCACTGGGGTCGGCCTGGGCGACGCCATCCGGCTCCGGGTCGATCAACATGTTCACGTCGGTGTCGAGCTCATGCTCGATCAACTCGTCCAACCGACGGACCGACTCTTGAAGCGACCGCACCAGCGTTGGGTCGTCAGCCGGGTGGGCGTCCGAATCGCAGATGAGCGATGCGGTCAGCTGCAGCGTCATGCTCACCGCCTCGACCAGGTCCCGAACCGGAGACAGATCCACTGTGGAGGTCCGGTCGTTGACCAGGAGTGCATTGTTGGCGACCCACTCGACCCGCCCGACCAGCTTGGCCAGGGCGACCGCGCCCGCGGCGGATCCGGTGGGCGGATAGGGGGTTCGGGCATACTCGTCTCGCAGCCCGGCCAACTCCCTCTTCACCGCTCCGTGGGTCATGGGGTCGGGTCGGCCTTCGGCGACCGTCGCCGCCATCCGGCCAACCGCCGATACCGTGGCCGACAAGCGGCGACGAAGGTTGTCGTGCCAGGGGGTCGGCCACACCAACAGGCAGGCGGGAAGGCAGGTGGCGGTCGCGAATGCCCAGCCGAGAAGGCGGGGGCCAACCGCCGAGGCGGGCTGAACCACCGCGACCGGCAACACGAAGGTGAGCAGTGCCGCTGTCGACGCGGTCGCCGCCTGCGGCGAGACGATGCCGGCAAACAGGACCCCGAACCCCACCGCCGCCATCACCACGATGGCGGCCGCCTTGTGGGTCGACACCACCGTGCCGATGGCGATAAAGGCAGTCCCCGTCAGCACCAGCCCCCCGTAGGAGACAAACCGGGTGCGGGGCCGACCCGGGAAATCGACCAGGAGCAACAGGGCGAACGAACCGAAAGCTCCGAACAGGCTTACCTGGGCATTGGCGAAGACCTCATGGGTCAGCGCGAAGACCGAGGAGACGACAGCCGCGCCCCGAACCGATCGTTTGATAGCCAGAGATCCTGGGTCCCTTTCCCGGACCCATTCGGCGATGGCCGACCAGATGCGGTGGCGGGCGAGCGATCCCGATGCCGGCCGCGACGACTCACTCATCGCGGTGATCTCCCCGAGTCACCCGGTCGGTCAACTCCCTTCCACAGCCCACCGGGCAATCATGCCGCGATCGAACCGTCCGAACCGGATGGTGCGGAGATTCGGAACAACGGCGGGAAACCGAACTTCTGATAGACACCTGAGAATGTCGGCCGAGCACATCCCAAGACGGGCGATGGTCACCGGGGCCTCTCGCGGCATCGGGAAGGCCACCGCCCTGGCCCTGGCCGCCGCCGGATGGGATGTCGCCATCACCGGGCGGACGCGGCGGGTGGGGGAGGGGCGCGACGACTCCGATACCGGGGGTGGGCGTGCACTGCCGGGCAGCCTCCATGAGACCGCGGCCCAGATTCGGGAGTCGGGCCGTAAGTCGTTGGAACTGGTCGCGGATCTCCATGACCACCTCGCGCTTCGTGGCGCCGCCGACCAGGTGATTGCCGAGTGGGGAGGGGTGGACCTCCTGGTCAACAACGCGGTGGACACCGGCCCCGGGAGCATGGTCGGGGTGCAGGAGCTGACCATCGACCAGATGGAATCGAAGCTGGCGGCCAATGTGGTCGCCCAGCTGGTTCTGGTGCAGGCGGTGCTTCCCGGCATGTTGGAACAGGGCGGCGGCATCGTGGTGGACGTGACGTCACACGTGGCCACCGCCGACCCCCCGGGCCCGGTCGGCCAGGGCGGCTGGGGTCTGGCCTATGCCGCGTCCAAGGCGGCCTTTCATCGATTTGCCCCGCTCCTGGCGGTGGAACTCGGAGAGCGGGGGATCCGGGCCTACAACCTGGACCCCGGGTACGTCGAAACCGAGCGTCAGAAGGTCAACGCCGAGGCGTTGGGTCTCGTCGGCCGCTACACCGGAGCGCCACCGTCGGTCCCGGCTGCCGCCATCGTGTGGTTGACCGCCCACCCCGACGAGGTCGAGAACGGCCAGACGGTCCGGGCCCAGAAGGTCGCCCTGGACCACGACCTGCACCCAGATTGGCGACCCGCCCGGTAAAGGCCGTCGTCGTGTGGACGCCGGACCCGTGGCGCCGACCGTCGGTTTCCGACGAGTCGGGTCCACCGCCGGGAGGGCGGACAACAGGTCGATGGGTTGGGTTATTTTGCAGGAATGGACCACGTTCGACTCGGTAATACCGGCCTCCTCGTCTCCAAGCTGTGTCTTGGAACCATGACCTTCGGGTTCCAGAGTGACGAAGCCACATCCGGCTCGATTCTGGACCGGGCATCCGAGGGCGGCGTCACCTTCATCGATACGGCCGATGTCTACCCGCTGGGTGGCGATCTGTCGACGGTCGGACGGACGGAGGAGATCATCGGCGGCTGGTTGGTGGGGAGGCGGGACCGGTTCGTAGTGGCAACCAAATGCGCCGGACGCACCGGCCCGGCCGCCTGGGAGCAGGGAAACTCCAGAAAGCACATCCTCGACGCGGTCGAATCCTCGCTGAGGCGCCTACGGACCGATTACATCGACCTCTACCAACTCCACGGCCCGGATCCCGGCACCCCCATCGACGAAACGCTGGGGGCTCTCGACGATCTCGTTCGCTCGGGCAAGGTGCGGTACATCGGCTGCTCCAATTTCCTCGCTTACCAGGTGGCGCGGGCCCTCGGGCGAAGCCAGGCTCTTTCCCTCGCCCGGTTCTCCTCGGTGCAGCCCCGCTACAACCTGCTCTTCCGCCAAATCGAGCGGGAGCTGCTGCCACTGTGTGGGGAAGAGGGTCTCGGGGTCATCCCCTACAACCCGATCGCCGGCGGACTGCTCTCGGGCAAGCACAACGCCTCGGCGCCACCTCCCGAAGGCTCACGGTTCACCATTGGCAACGCCGGCGGTATCTATCAGCAGCGGTACTGGCACGACCGCGAGTTCGCAACGGTGGCCGAGCTCCGCAAGATCGCCGAGCGGGAGGGGATACCGCTGGTGACCCTCTCGGTGGCCTGGGTTCTGGCCAATCCCTCGGTCACGGCACCGATCATCGGGGCCAGCCAACCTGAACAATTGGACGCCAGCCTGGCCGCGGCCGAGTTGACGATCTCCGCAGAACTGAAACAGGAGCTCGACGAGGTCACCCGCGAGTACCGGTTGGGAGATGCCGCTCGATGAGACGGGGCCGTCGGCCCCGGACGGTCAGTAGCCGGCAAAGACCCGTCGCAGCTCGTCAAGGTTGGAGTCCGGGTCGTCGATGGCCGGGGTGTGATCAGGATCGAGGCGACCACCGACCAACCGGATCAAGGCCTCGGCGGGGAGTTCGAGATCGGGCTTCCCGTCGGCCGGGCTGGGCGAGAGGGCCACGGCGTCAGGCCGCAACACCAGTTCGAAGCGGCGGGTCGGGGCGAGGGTGCCCACGCTCACTGTCCGCTCCCCGCCGGTAGGCCTCCCTACGAACCCGGCCATCATGCCCAGGGAGTCGATGAGCAGCTCGGCGGCGTCGGGGGAGATAGTGGCAGTTGGGTCAAAGGTGACGGCGACGTCCCAGGTGTGCTGGACGTGCTCATTGAGGCGCAGCCGGAGTGCGGAGACGAGATCGAGATCCATCGGCCCGACTTTGAGCCGGCGGGCCCGGTCCTCGGGGGTGAGGGAACCCAGCCGGGCGAGAAAGGCTCGGTCGGCCTCCAGGGCATCGGCGGCCTGCCGGTCCGGGCTCTTGGCGTTCCATTCGTCCCAGACGGTCTGCATGTCGATCTCTTCGCCGTCGAATCTCCGCCGGGCGTTTTCCGCGCCGGAGCCGAGATGGGACAGGACATCGGCGATGGTCCACTCCGAGGGGTAGGCCGGCTGCCGCAGCTGGTCAGGCGTGAGCGGGTCCACCAGTGCAGCCAACTGTTGGGCCGAAACGGCCAGCGCGTCGATCACCTCATTCAATTGTTCATCTTGGTGTTGGCCGGCTGCCGCCTGATCTACATCGTTGGATGTCATTCCGGAGGTGTCCTTTCCTTCCCGGGTCGGGTCCAGGTTCGGGAGCGTCGGTCGTGACCCGGCATCCCGTCGTGGTCCTGTCTTACCAGAGCGGTGACCAGCTGCTGGTACGCAGCAGTTTGCTCTCCCATTGGTCGCGGAGCTCCAGGCCTTTGGCCATGTAGGAACCCGGCCAGGTCGAAGGGTCGTACTCCTCCGCGCTGGTGAGCAGGTTCCCCAGGGTCGAGAAGTTCATGATCTTCTGCATCAGGATCGCCTCGGGCCGGATGCCGGAACCGTGCGCCACCTGGAAGCAGGCCTGGATGTCGAGAAGCTTCTTCTCCGGTGGGATCTTGCGCATGAACCGCCAGTACTCGTGGTCCCACAGCTCGATGTAGTCGTCGAGCGGGGCATCGGGCCAACCGGTGTCCTGCATGTACACCGAGAGCTCGTGCTCCCGCCCGTCGTAGGGGATCTCGTTGAGGTCGATTTCCTGCAACGCCGACCAGTTCACCGGGGTGATCATTTTCCCTTCGACCTGGTACCGGCAATGGTCGAGCTCGGAATTCAACATCTGCAGATCCCCGGTGAGCATCCGCTGGGCCAGGGCCTCCCAGGTGGAACCATCGGATACCGCGGTGATGGTCACCACCTGGTAGGCCGGCCCGCTTCCCATGGCATGGTTCAGATACCACACCAGCCGGGCATCGTCGCTCTGGCCAAGCTCGCCCATCCACCCGTTCCGGTACAGATCCTCGAACGTCGAGGCGTGCCGCCCGATCAGCTGGTGGGTCTCGTGCATGAACAGCATCTGTCAACTCACTCTCTCGGCCGCGAGGCTGCGGGCACGTCGGCTGCGTGCGTCCGCGGGTCCCCGTCACCAGCACGTTCACGACGAAACCGCGGAGCACCCCGAAGGAGGGTGCGCAGTGCGGTGCGATCCAGCTTGCCGAGCGCAGTGAACGGTAGTTCCGGGGCGAACAACAGGTACTCGGGCACCTTGTAGGTGGCCAACCGGGTGGCGCAATGGCCGAGCAGGGATTCGGCAGCCAGCGGCTCGGAGGTCACCACCACCGCGCCGACCCGCTCACCGAGATCGGTGTCGGGCAGGCCGACCACCCCCACGTCGATGACGCCCGGGTGGTCCCGGATGACGTCTTCCACCTCGACCGGGCCGAATTTCTCCCCGCCGCGGTTGATGGTGTCGGAGAGCCGGCCGGAGACGAACAGGTAGCCCTCGTCGTCCTGCCACCCGGAGTCGCCGGTGTGCAGCCACTCCGAGGTCGTATTCTGGGTGGCGCGCACGAGAAATTCGCCGACGCCTCCGGGCCCAACCGGTTCCATCGTCGCCGGGTCGACGATCCTCATCTCGACGCCAGGGAACGGCCGGCCCACCGAGCCCAGCCGATCGCCACGACGGTGGTCCGCCGGCGTCAGGGCGGCGTAGGCGCCGAGCGTCTCGGTCTGGCCGAAGGTATTGGTGAAGTCCACGTCGGGCAGGGCGGTCAGGGCCCGGCGGACCAGATCCACGGGGGCCGCCGCCGCCCCGTAGCTCAAAGCCTGGAGCGAGCTGAGGTCGGTGGTGGCGAACCGGGGGTGGTCGAGGATGCGCCGGAGCATGGCGGGGACCACGAAGGTCTGCGCCACCCGGTAACGCTCGATCAACTCCAGCCACTCGCCGGCATCGAACTTGGGCAGCAGGACGGTCTCCTTCCCCGAGTGCAACGAGATGAGGAGACCGAGGGTGCCGCCGATATGGAAGATGGGCGCCGACATCATGTCGACCTGCTGCGGGGCGCCGGGGTCGATGGGCTTGGCGTAGTAGGCCAGCCGGTCGGTCACCACCTCATGGCTGATGAAAATGGGTTTCGGCAGCCCGGTGGTCCCGCTGGTGAACAGCACCAACCCAGTGTCCCGGCCACCCCCGACCGCGGCGGCGCCGCTGGATTCGTCCCCGCCGGCCAGGATTTCCGCTTCCCCCAGCACCGGACCGTCCAGGGCCGATCCGAGGTTCGCCGCGTACCGGGTGCCGGCCACCCCGACCCGGGCCCCGACCAGTTCGGCCAGCTGGGCGAGCTCGCCGGCGGTGAGGTAGGCGTTCATCTGGGCACTGGCCGCTCCCAATCGGGCTGCCGCGTAGATGGTGGCGACCGACAGTGCGCTTCCGAGGTCCACCAGGGCCACCCGGTCGCCGGGCCCGACACCCGACGCGGCCAGGGCAGAGGCGACCTTGCCGATGAGGGTTTCGAGCTGGCGGTAGGTGAAGGTGGTGCCGTCGACCACGATGGCGACCCGGTCGGGGACGCTCTCGAGCGAGATGTCGGTGGCGTGCCCGATGTTCACCGTCGGGCTCCTCGGACCCGAACGCGGCACCCTGCCGTCGTGGCGATCTGCGGGTCCCTCATTGGAGGGGGGACCACACCGCGGTCCGGAGCAGCTTGCTCCGCCACTGGTCCCGCAGCTCGAGGGCGTCGTGCATCCAGGTCCCGGGACCGGTGATCTCCGGAGGGATGTCGTGGGTGAGCAGCCGGATCAAGCGCGGGAGGCTCGAGAGCTTCTGCATCAGGGTCACCTCGGGATACCTCCCGGCTCCGGGCATCGACTGCAGGGCGAGCTCGATGTGCATCTGCATCTGGGAGGCCTCGGCCCCGAGGGAGCGCTGGTAGATGTCGCCGGAAGCCCGGATGTAGTCATTGATCTTTCCGGGAAATGGCCACATGGTGTCTTCCATGTACATGGTCGGCTCGTGATCGACCGGCTCGGTCGGGATGTCCACCAGGGGGCCGACCGTCGGCGACCACGCCAGCGGGGTCATGATCCGGGCCCGGGATTCGTGCTGCAGACCGTCGCGGTGCCGAGCCCACGTCTGGAGGTCGCCACCGGCCACCCGTTCCGCGGTCCGGGCCCAGGCGGCGCCGTCCGCCACGGCAGTCACCGTCACCACCCGGTAGCCGAGCCCACTGCCGTGGGCCAGGTCGAAGTACCAGAGCAGCCGGGCGTCAGCTCCCTTGGCCAACATCGGCATCCAGCCGTCGCGGTAGGACTCCTCGAAGCGGGCGGCGCGCTTGCCCACCACCTTGTGGACTTCGTGGACGAAGAGCACGGCCCCCCTCTCGATCGCACATCTCCCCGCTCTGACTCGTCCGGCGGGGTACGCACCGCAGTGAGCCGTGAGGGTGACCGCATGGTAATTCTCGTCGGATCGAGGGTCAATGCGACCGGGGTGCGACCCGGGCTCGTGTTTCACCGGGGTCGGCACGGGGTAGGTCTCACCGGCAACCGGGAGGTGGCTTATGCGCGTCGTGACCGTGGGAACCGGAGATGATCGGGGACCCCGATGAGTCCCGCCACCGAGACGGAATCAAGGCAGGTTGCCGAAGCCGCGCGGGAACAGGAGTGGACGCGGCCGAGCTTCGGCAAGGGCCTCTTCCTGGGATCATTCGATCTCGATCTGATCCATCCGCACCCGCAGCCCACCGAGGAGGAGCGTCGCAAGGGCGACGCCTTCCTGGCCAAGCTCGATGCCTTTCTCCGCGCCGAGGTCGACCCGCTGGCAATCGAGTTGGACGCCCGGGTGCCGGATCACGTCATCAAAGGGCTGTGCGATCTGGGTGCGCTGGGGATGCAGATCGACGAGAAGTACGGAGGCCTCGGCCTGTCCCACGTCTACTACAACCGGGCACTGTCCCTGGTCGGCTCCGCCCACGCCGCCTTGAGCTCCCTCCTGAGCGCCCATCAATCGATCGGGGTCCCCGAGCCCCTGAAATTGTTCGGCACCGAAGAGCAGAAGCAGCGGTTCCTGCCCCGGGTGGCCAGCAACGAGATCAGCGCCTTCCTCCTCACCGAGCCCGATGTCGGCAGCGACCCGGCCCGGATGGGCGCCACCGCTGAGCCCACCGAGGATGGATCGGCCTACATATTGAACGGCACCAAGCTGTGGACGACGAACGGCGTGATCGCCGACCTGCTGGTAGTCATGGCGGTGGTCCCGAAAGCCGAAGGCCGGCGCGGGGGCATCACCGCCTTCGTCGTCGAGGCGAACAGCCCGGGGATCAGTGTGCTGCACCGCAACGAGTTCATGGGCTTGCGGGGCATCGAGAACGGTGTCACCCGGTTCGAGGATGTCCGGGTTCCGGCCGAGAACGTGGTCGGCAATGTCGGCCACGGGCTGAAGGTGGCATTGACCACGTTGAACACCGGGCGGCTCTCGCTGCCCGCCATCTGCTCGTCATCGGCCAAGGTGTCGCTCAAGATCGCCCGCAACTGGTCGAACGAGCGCGTCCAGTGGGGGATGCCCATCGGCAAGCACGAAGCCGTTGCCCACAAGCTCGCCTTCATCGCCGGTCTCACCTTTGCCATGGATGCCGTGGTCGAGCTGTCCAGCTCGTTGGCCGACCAGGAGCGAAATGACATCCGGATCGAGGCGGCGCTGGCCAAGTTGTACTGCTCGGAGATGTCCTGGCTGGTGGCGGACGAGATGGTCCAGATCCGGGGTGGTCGAGGCTACGAGACGGCCAAGTCCTTGTGGGCCAGGGGAGAGCCGCCCATCCCGGCCGAGCAGATCCTGCGGGACCTTCGGATCACCCGCATCTTCGAAGGGTCCAGCGAGATCATGAAGCTGATGATCGCCCGGGAAGCGGTCGATCAGCACCTTTCGATCGCCGGCGACCTCATCGACCCCGGCAAGGACCTTCCGACCAAGGCAAAGAGCGCGTCCAAGGCCGCCCGGTTCTATGCCACCTGGCTCCCACAGCTGGCCACCGGCCCCGGCCAACGCCCGGGCAGCTATGCGGAGTTCGGGGAGTCGCTGGCGCCCCACCTCCGGTTCGTCGAACGGTCGAGTCGGAAGCTGGCCCGGTCCACCTTCTATGCGATGTCCAGATGGCAGGGGCGCCTGGAGCGCAAGCAGGGGTTCTTGGGCCGGGTGGTCGACATCGGTGCCGAGCTCTATGCCATGAGCGCCGCCTGCGTGCGGGCGAAGATGCTGGTGGACGCCGGGGACACGGAAGGAGAGGAGGCCGTCGAACTGGCGGCTCACTTCTGCCGGGGCGCCCAGCGCCGGGTTGCCGGTCATTTCCACGACCTGTGGCACAACGATGACGACGAGAACTACCAGGCGGCCCAGCAAGTGCTGGCCGGAGAGTTCACCTGGTGTGAGGCCGGCGTGCTCGATCCCTCCGTGTTGATGGCCCATGCGCGGCAGCAGGTCGAGGCTGACAGTTCCTAACCGAAGGACTTTCCCGGCAGTGAACGGGGCGGATGAGTGATGCGGCTCGTCGCCCGAACTCGGAACCCGACGGTGGCCACCCGTTCGGAGAAATATCCCGAGCCGCGGTGCTGTTGCCCTTTTTGAGGGTGCCGGGTGGTCGCGCGCCCGATCCGCGCCCATCGTGAAAGGCACTCCTTCATGTCTGTCCCCCTCTCAATCCTGGATCTGGCCATCATCGGCAGGGGCGAAACGGCCAGGGACAGCCTCGAGGGGAGTGTGGCCTTGGCGCAACGGGCGGAGAAGCTGGGCTACCGGCGGGTCTGGTACGCCGAGCATCACAACAATTCCGCGATTGCCTCGTCGGCCACCAGCGTGCTGATCGCCCATGTCGGCGCGCACACTGCATCCATCCGGCTCGGAGCGGGCGGCATCATGCTGCCCAACCACTCCCCATTGGTCATCGCCGAACAGTTCGGGACCCTCGAGACCTTGCATCCGGGGCGCATCGATCTCGGTTTGGGTCGGGCCCCGGGCACCGACCCGATCACCATGCGGGCCATGCGCCACGACGGGACCGAGTCGGACCGGTTCCCCCAGGATGTCCTCGAGCTTCAGGGATACCTCTCCGCGCACACCCGCATCCCCGGAGTGGAAGCCACCCCGGGGAGGGGCACCAACGTGCCGCTGTACATCCTCGGCTCGTCGCTGTTCGGGGCCACCCTGGCCGCGGCTCTCGGACTGCCGTACTCGTTCGCCTCCCACTTCTCCCCGGGGGCGCTGGAAGAGGCCGTCGCCATCTACCGCCGCGAGTTCCAACCCTCCGAGCAGCTGGACAAGCCCTACGTCATCGCCGGCGTCAACGTCATCGTGGCCGATACCGACGCCGAGGCGCAGACCCAGTTCCAGGTGTCCCGGCGCCAACGGGTGGCCCGGCTCCTCGGGCGCGACCGCCAGTACACCGACGAGGAGGCCGACGCCATCGTCGAGTCTCCCCAGGGCCAACACCTCGGCCGCATGATGAAGTACTCGGCGGTCGGGACCCCGCCGACGGTGCGGACCTATCTGGACGACTTCGCCGAGTACGCCGACGCCGACGAGCTGATCGTCACCCATCTGTCGTCGTCGGTCGAAGGCCGGTTGCGCTCCGTGGACTTGCTGGCGGACGTCAGCACCCCGGTCGACGCCTGACCACCTGTCCGCCCGCCGGGTACTCGGCCCAGCTCCGGGTTCGGGTCTCTTGTTAACGGAGTTGTCACAGTCCGGGTCAGTAGTAATCCCCAGAACGGGTGAGCCAACCAACCAAGTGAGCGGGCGGCGTTTTACCCACTTTGATCAGGTTCTAAACCGGAAAACCGGGACGGTGACTTGCCCCTTCATCGGTGCCGGCAACGCTGCTATGTTCGATTCATGTTCACAGAAACGACATATTCCGGACAGCATGAGGAAATGCCGCAAAGGTAGAAATCAACACGAAAGTTACGTCAGTCAACAGCGATGGCCGTGAAACCAGACGGCCGGCGGAGGGTCAAACAGATGGGGCATCCGAAGCGTAAGACGGTATTGGTAGTGGTGGCAGCGTCCTTGAGCATCTTCGCCGCCGCCTGCAGCTCCAGCAACAATTCTGCCTCCGGGGGCGGAGTGGTCACCAGTAAGACCGGCACGTTCACCCCGGTGGGCACCAAGATCAGCGGCGGGACCGTGACCTGGGCCGAAGGCCCGGGAGCCCAACCCAACTACATCTTCCCGCTGACCTCCGCCCAGCAGTGCTCGGTGGCTAACATCGCCGAGTTCCAGCCGCTGATGTACCGGCCCCTGTACTGGTACGGCAACGGCAACCAGGCGCAGATCAACTACGACTACAGCATCGGCAACCCTCCGACCTGGTCGCCTGATGGCAAGACCGTCACCGTCACCATGAACCAGAACTACAAGTGGTCCGACGGCGAGTCGGTCGATGCCAACGACGTCATCTTCTGGATGAACCTCCTGAAGGCGAACACCGCCAACTGGTGCGCGTACGTGCAGGGCGGCTTCCCTGACAACGTGGTCAGCTATACGGCCACCGGGCCCTACACCGTCCAGTTCACCCTCAACAAGGCCTACAACCCGACCTGGTTCCAGTACAACGAGCTGAGCCAGATCACCCCGCTGCCCCTGGCCTGGGACGTGACTTCGGCCAGCGACACCCCGCCGACAACCTATTCGAACACCCTGCCGGACACCACCAACCCGACCGGTGTCTACAGCTACCTAGACGGACTTTCCAAGAACACCGCGACGTACACGACCAGCAACGTCTGGAGTGTGGTGGACGGCCCGTTCAAGCTGACCAATTTCACTAACACCGGTGAGGCCGACTTCGTGCCCAACCCGACCTACGGCGGGCCCGGTGAAGGCAACCATCGCCTCGTTCAAAGAGTTGCCCTACACCTCGGCAACGCCGGAGCTGAACCTGGCCAAGACGGGGCCGTCAGCCCTCACCATCGGATACGTCCAGGTCAGCGACATTCCTCAGCTGGCCGGCATCGAGAACGAGGGATACAAAGCCGTGGCCGGCTACACCTTCTCGGCCGACTACTTCCCGCTGAACCTGAACAATCCCACCTTCGGCCCGGTCTTCCAACAGGTCTACTTCCGCCAGGCCTTCCAGCACCTGGTCGACCAGAACGGCTGGATCAACGCCTTCGAGAAGGGCTACGCCATCCCGACCTACGGGCTGATTCCCACCAACCCGGCCAACTCCTTCCTGTCCGCCCAGCGGCTCGACGAACCCGGACGCCGTTCAACGTGGCCACCGCCAAGCAGCTGCTGACCAGCCACGGTTGGAACGTGGTGCCCAACGGCACCACCACCTGCAAGGACCCGGGCAGTGGACGCCACCCAGTGCGGCGCCGGCGTCCCGGCCGGACTCGGCCTGTCGTTCAACCTCGACTACCAGTCGGGGGTCACCTTCCTCGACTCGGAGATGAAGGACGCTGAAGTCCGACGCCAGCCAGGTCGGCATCCAGCTCCAGCTCACCACCCATCCCTTCGACCAGGTGATCGCCACCGCCACCCAGTGCAAACCCACCGACGCCAACTGCCAGTGGACCTCGGAGAACTGGGGCGGGGGATGGATCTACTCCCCGGACTTCTACCCGACCGGTGAAGAGGTGACCCAGACCGGCGCGGCGGCCAACTACTCGAACTACATCGAACGCGCAGATGGATGCCCTGATCGCAGGCCACCACCCTGGCCCCACCGGCCCAGGCCCAATCCGCCCTCAACACCTACCAGGACTACGCCCAGGCCAGCAACTGCCGTTCGTGTTCCAGCCGAACACCGCCGGCAACCCGATCCCCGGAGGGCCAACCATCGTGTCCACTCACCTGGGCGGGTTCAGCATCAACGCCTACACGTACATCACCCCCGAGCAGTACTACCTGACCAAGTAGGCAGGTCTACGACTGCCCACTGTGATCGGGTTCATCGTCAGGAGGTTCGGGCAGGCGATCATCGTCATCATCGGGGTAACCCTTCTGGTCTTCTGGCTCGAGCAGCTGGCGCCCGGGAACATCGCCCGCACCATCCTCGGGCCCCGGGCCACGGGGGCTCAGCTCAAGGCGTTCAATCACCAGTACGGTCTCGATCTGTCGTTCTGGCGCCAGTATCTCCGGTTCCTGAACGAACTCATCCACGGCAACCTCGGGTTCTCGTGGAAGGCGAACCGGTCGGTGGACTCGCTGGTCAGCTCCGAACTACCCCGCGACGCCATCCTGGTCGGGGTCTCGACCGTTCTGGCGGTGGTCATCGCCGTCCCCCTCGGGGTCCGCCAGGCGATCAAGCGGAACACCGTCTACGACTATGTCGGTACCGGGATCTCGTTCATCCTCTACTCGATGCCTCCCTACGTGCCCGGGATCCTGGCCATCGAGCTGGTGGCCATCCATTGGCAGATCTTCCCCACCGAAGCGCCCCAGGGAAGCTCGTTCGGATCACTGCTCGCCCATCCGTCGGGGCTGGTGCTCCCCATCCTGACCCTCACCCTGGTGATCTACGCACTGTTCAGCCGGTACATGCGCTCGTCGACCATCGACACCCTGGCCCAGGACTACATCCGCACCGCCCGGGCCAAGGGCCTGTCCGACGCCGAGATCACGCGGCGCCATGTCCTGCGCAACTCCCTGATCCCGGTGGCCACCCTGGTCGGGGTGTCCATGCCCCAGATCCTCACCGCCGGGCTCATCACCGAGGCATTGTTCAATTTCGACGGCATCGGTTTCCAGTACTTCCAGTCGGCCCAGCAGAACGATTTCCCGGTGCTGGTCGGCATCACCGTGCTGGTCGGCGCGGCCACCGTCCTCGGCAACCTGATGGCCGACGTCGCCTACGGCGTCCTCGATCCGCGGGTGAGGTACTAGATGACCGACGTCGTCGTCCCTCCGTCGCTGACCGAGCCGGAACGTCCGGATGCCGAGGGCTCGGATTTGGCCTCCGGAGGGAGTGCGTTCCAGCAGTTCCTGGCCACCTTCACGGAGAACAAGCTGGCGGTGGTAGGTGTCATCACCGTGGTGGTGGTGATCCTGTTCAGCTTCGTCGGGCCGCTCCTCTACCACACCGATCAGGTCCACAACCGGCTCAGCTTCGTCAACCTGCCACCGGGACCGGGAGGCCCGCTCGGGGCCGACAACAACGGCTACGACATCCTGGGTCGGCTGATGTACGGCGGCCAGGTGTCGCTCGAGGTGAGCACCGCGGTGGCCGGCGCGGTGACGGTAATCGGCGTCATCTACGGGGCCATTTCCGGCTACTTCGGGAAAGTCATCGACACCATCATGATGCGGATCGTTGACGTCGGGCTCTCCGTCCCGGTGGTGTTCCTGTTCATCTTCGTGTCCCGGATCTACACCCCCACCAAGACGCTTTTGATCCTGCTCCTCACCCTTACCGTCTGGTTCATCCCCGCCCGCCTCATCCGGGGTGAGACGCTCACCCTCCGGACCCGGGAGTACGTCCAGGCGGTGCGCGGGATGGGCGGGCGCTCGCCCCGGATCATCGCCCGTCACATCATCCCCAACTCCATCGGCACCATCATCGTCAACGCCACCTTCCAGATCGCCGACGCCATCATTCTGCTGGCCATCCTCGAATATCTGGGCTTCAGCCTCCCGCCGCCCACCCCCACCTGGGGCGGCATGCTGTCCGACGGCATCCAGTTCCTCCAGGACGGTTACTGGTGGCAGGTCTATCCGGCGCTGGTCATCATCGTGGTCACCGTCGTCGCCTTCAACTTCATCGGAGACGGGCTCCGGGACAGCTTCGACGTCCGTCTCCAGAAGCGATAGGGGGTCGACGGAACGTGAACGACACCTCGCCCCTCCTCAACATCACCGGCCTGAAGACCGACATCCGTCTACGCACCGAAACGGTTCACCCGGTGGACAACGTCGATCTGGTCGTGAACCCCGGGGAGACGGTCGGCCTGGTGGGGGAGTCGGGATCGGGGAAGACGATGACCGGGCTCTCGATCATGCGGCTTCTGCCCAACGGCGGCCACATCGTGTCAGGAGCCATCGGCTTCGAGGACCGCGACCTCGCCACCCTCGACGAGTCCGCCATGCGGGCGGTGCGGGGTGACGACATCGGCATGGTGTTCCAGGACCCGATGACGTCGCTGAACCCGACCATGACCATCGGCCACCAGATCGCCGAAACCGTCCGTCGTCATCGCCACGGTACCAAGGCGGCGGCGATGGACCGGGCCGCCGAGGTTCTCGACCTGGTTGGGATGCCGCGACCCCGAGAACGGCTCGGCGACTACCCCCATCAGCTGTCGGGCGGGCTGCGCCAACGAGTGATGATCGCCATGGCCCTTTCGTGCGAGCCCAAGCTGCTCATCGCCGACGAACCGACCACCGCGCTGGACGTGACCATCCAGGCCCAGATCCTCGAGCTGCTGGACAACCTCAAGGCCACCCTGGGGATGGGCATGCTGCTGATCACCCACGACATGGGGGTCATCGCCGGTCGCGCCGATCGGGTCATGGTCATGTACGCCGGCCGGATCGTGGAGACCGCCACCACCACTGAGCTGTTCGACGACATGCGCCATCCCTACACCGAAGCCTTGCTGGCGTCGATCCCGCAGATCGATCAGGACAACACCCAACGGCTCTACTCCATCCCCGGTCTCCCGCCTGACCTCACCAACCCACCCGACGGATGCCGTTTCGCTCCCCGCTGCCTCTACGCCACCGCGGAGTGCCGGGAAAACGATCCGCAATTGTCCGGCGACGATCCGACCCACCGCTTTGCGTGTTTCCACCCCCGCCACACCTCGGTCGACGAGGCCGATTCCGTCGTCGCCGAAGCGCTACGGGTGGTGGCCGAAAATGCCAAGATCCAGGACCGCCTACAGCTGCTGGGCGCCGACACCTCGGCGGAGGCGGAGCCGGCCGCCGCAGCCTTCACCCACGGCGGCGAGCCACTGATCGATCTGCGCAACGTCTCGAAGGACTTCAACGTCACCGCCGGGTTGGTCCTGCGACGCCGAGTCGGGAGCCTCCACGCGGTGACCGACGTCTCATTGTCGATCTACCCGGGGGAGACGTTCGGGGTGGTGGGCGAATCGGGCTGCGGCAAGACCACCCTGGCCCGGATGATGGTGTCGCTCGAGACAACCCACCTCGGGACAGGTCATCTTCGAGGGGACCGATGTGGCCGGGATGAGCGAGCGCCGTCTTCGGCCGACCCGGCGGGACCGCCAGATGATGTTCCAGGACCCCTACGCCTCCCTGGATCCCCGCATGCGGGTCGGCAGCATCGTGGCCGAGCCTCTTTCCGTGCAACATCTCAAGTCCGGATCCGACCAGCGGGTCGCCGAGCTGCTGACCGAAGTCGGGCTTCCGGCCAACGCCCGCAACCGCTACCCGCATGAGTTCTCCGGCGGCCAACGCCAGCGGATCGGCTTGGCCCGGGCACTGGCCCTCAACCCGAAGCTGATCGTGGCCGACGAGCCCGTCTCCGCGCTGGACGTGTCCATCCGCTCGCAGATTCTGAATCTGATGAAGGCGCTGCAGCGCCGGCATGGTCTCACCTATGTGGTGATCTCCCATGACCTTTCGGTGGTCAGGTACCTGGCCGACCACATCGGTGTCATGTATCTCGGGAAGCTGGTGGAAGTCGGCACCGGGGCGGATATCTACTCCCGGACCGCCCACCCCTACACCGCCGGCCTCCTGGCGGCCATCCCGGTGGCCAATCCGGCGGTCGAACGAGCCAAGACAGCCACCTCCATCAAGGGCGAACTCCCATCCCCGATCAACCCGCCGTCGGGGTGCCGGTTCCGGACCCGTTGCCCGCGGGCCCAGGATCGGTGCGCCGAAGAGGTGCCGCCGATGAGCTCCTTCGGGAGTGAGCACGCCGCCGCCTGTCACTTCCCCCTCCAGGAGCCGGTCGCCCTGGTGGACAAGGAGTCGGCCACCCTCTAGATAGGGGGGATATTCAGTGGGCGTCTTCGAATCCGGGGGGCGGGCCCTCCTGGAGCCCGAGGGTCGGTTCGAGGGCAGCCGCGTACACCTCGAACCGTGGCTTCCAGAGCCCGTCGGCATTCTCTCCGGCCAGGTCGGCAAGGCAGGTCTCCCAGCCGGCGGCATTCCGGGCGGCGCTGCCGGGTTCGAGTTCGTCGGTCAGGACCAGGTGGGTGGCGCCACCGGGTCGGGGAGTGAGTACGAACCGCAGAGTGTCCTCCCCCCAGGTGTAGGCCAGCAGCCGCGGCTCCTCGAGCTCGAGCACGGTGCCGGTGAACTCCGGTGCCTGATTCTCCCGAAACACGAAGGTGAGGGTCGCACCGACCTTCCACTCCTCGGTGATGATGTCGGTCGGGAACCATCGTTTGAGCTCATCGCGGTCGGTGATCGACCGCCAGATCTCTTCGGGCGGGTAGGGGAGGGTGCGTTCGAATCGGATGGCGGGTCGTGCGCCGTGGGTGTCGAGGCTGGCGTCGGTCATGGTTGCTCCTTGGGTCGAGAGTGCTTTCTTTCGAGATGGCGTTCGAGCCGGTCGAGGCTGTCGGACCACAACCCGCGGTAGGTGGCCAGCCAGGCATCGAGCTCGATCAGTGGTTCGGGCCGTATCCGGTAGAGCCGGCGCTGGGCGTCGGCCCGCACGTCGACCAGACCGGAATCACGGAGGACCCGAAGATGCTTGGACACCGCGGGTTGACTGAGTTGCACCCCGTCGACCAGCTGACCGACCGATCGCTCGCCGTTGCGGAGCAGGTCGAGGATCTGCCGGCGGCTCGGTTCGGCCAGCACCTGGATGGCGGCGTCGGGTGGCATCCGACTATTATGCCTCTAGCGGCATATTGCTGTCAAGGCATAAACTCCCAACCTGATCGGGTGGATCCGTGGAGCTATCCCGATCGCGGGCCGGGCGCATGCCGGAACTCGAAGGGCTCGCTCTCGCGACCGGGGACCACGTACCAGCACTCGCCGGTCCGGCCGGCGGCGATGATCGAGAAGAAGGCGTCGACGACGTCACTGACTTCCAGAATCGGGAAGTGGGTCTCTTCGAGATACGAACGGATGCCCTCGATGATGGAGGTGTCGGCGAAGGACGGGCACAGCGCATTGATGGCAATGCCGTGGGACTCGTACTCGGCCGCCAGTGATCGCACCAATCCGACCACCGCGTGTTTATTGGCAACGTAGATCGGGTCCAGGGGCGGCGCCACGATCCCCGCCATGCTGGCGGTGGCGATGATCTGACCACCGCCGGAGGCCAGCAGCACCGGCAGGGCGGCGTGGATGCCGTAGACCACCCCGTCGAGATTGATGGCCATGGCCCGGCGATACAGTTCGACGTCGAAATCGTCACCGACGCCGCATCCGGTCGTGACTCCGGCGTTCAGGTGGACGAGATCGAGCCGGCCGTAGGTCGAGACTGCGGCGTCGACCGCCGCGGTCAGGTCGTCCGGCTCGCGGACGTCGCACCGGACGAAGGTCGCACCCAGGTCGGCGGCCAGATCCTGGCCGACGGCCTCATCGACATCGGCCAGCACGACGTTGACCCCAGATGTCCGCAAGCGTCGGGCGACGGCGGCCCCGATGCCGTTGCTGCCCCCGGTGACGAGAGCCACGCCGCCCTCCAGCTGTTCGATGCCCATCGGATCAGATCGACGGGTCGATCAGTGCAACACGTGGACGACGTCGATGATCACCAACGCCAACACCATGCCGCCGACCGCCGCGTAGATGGCCGAGAACAGCCAACGCTGGTGGTGGTTGGCCAACCAGAAGCGCCGGACCCCGAGATAGTCGAAGACCAGAGCCACCAGGCCGACCGGGATGCCGATGGCCGGGCCCACACTGCTGGCCACCCCGATGGCCGGGAGCACGATCGGCATCACGATGTAGCTCAACAGACATCGCAGGGCCGACAGGAAGATCGAGGCGCTGAATATCCGGTGGGTTTCCGATTCCCGGATGGCCGGCTGTTCGTCGGGTATCCGGAGCAGATGCCGCATGGCCATGTCAGGGGCCGAACGCGGCGCGGGCGACAGCCGGGGTGTGGCGATCGCGGTCTGATCCATGAGGACCATGGTAGGCGCTCGACCTCGCCGGTCACCAACCGGGCGACTCCAATTATGAGGAACCGGCCGGTAGCGTGCCATGGATGCGAGGATGCCGGTGAACGCGGCTGGTACCCGCCGACTCCCCCCGGCCAGCACCGCCGATACCGATGGGACGAAGGCCTGGATGGGCTGGCCCATGGCTCCGGGGTGGCCGCTCCTCCCGCTTCGTCTCTTCCTCGGCGTCACCTTCGCCTACGCCGGACTCCAGAAGCTGGCCAACCCGGCCTTCCTCACCGGATCGGGCCCCATCTCCATCCATGCCCAACTGGCCGGGGCCATGCGCACCAGCCCGATCCACCCGGTGGTGGCCGGATTGATCCACATCTCCACCGCGGTTGGGGTGGTGATCGCCGCCGGGGAGTTGGCCGTCGGGTTGGGCACCCTGGTCGGCCTCTGGTCGCGGGTGGCGGCGGCCGGGGGGATGGCCATCTCCCTCGGGCTGTTCCTCACCGTGAGTTTCCATTCGTCTCCGTATTTCACCGGTTCCGACATCGTCTTCCTCTTCGCCTGGACGCCCCTGCTCCTGGCCGGAGCCGGAGGCGCCCCCGCCCTCGACACCTGGTTCCTCACCCGGGCCCCGCCCGACCACCGGGCGGCGGCGGCAATGTCCCGTCGCGAAGTGGTCTCCAAAGGTACGGCCGCCGGGGTGGTGGCCCTCATCGCCATCCTGGCTGGGGGAGTGACCGCCCTGGTCGGACGGCTCATCGGCGGCTCGGGCTCCTCACCGGCCGCGGCCGGCTTCGGGTCGGGATCGACGACCCCGACCACGTCAGCGCCCACCACCACCGCGCCCGTCGCGGCCTCCACCTCGACCACCGCCGCCCCGGCCGGCTCCCTACCCCCGGGCAAGAAGCTGGGAGCGGCATCGGTCGTCGCGGTCGGGGGATCGGCCACCTTCACCGATCCCGCCACCGGGGATCCCGGATTGGTCATTGAGGCAACTTCGGGCCATTTCGTGGCCTTCGACGCGGTCTGCCCGCACGCGGGTTGCACGGTCGCCTACCAGCGGGGGGCCAAAGTCATCGCCTGCCCCTGTCACGGATCCGAATTCAATGCCCAGACCGGAGCGGTGGAGACGGGCCCGGCCAGCCAGGGCCTCCGGGCCATCCCCGTGCAACTCGGTTCCGACGGGAACCTGTACGTGGATGGCTGAGAAGGTCCGGACCCTGAGGAGCGGTTGCGATTCCCTGCCTCCGGCTGGGGACCTCGACTACTATCCGTGCGGGTCCCACAGGGATCCGATCCTGATTCAATGACCCCCCTCCAGACCGAGCCGACGACCGGACCGACCCTCGAGCCGGCGGCGACGGCCGCCGATCGCATCGACTGGGTGTCGTCCGTCCCGTTCTTGGCCGCGCACGCGGCTCCGTTGGGGGCGTTCTTCGTCACGGTCACCTGGAAGGACTGGGTCCTCTGCGGCGTGCTGTACGTGGTGCGGATGTTCTGCATCACCGCCGGATATCACCGGTACTTCTCGCACCGCAGCTTCAAGATGAACCGGTTCTTTCAATTGCTGATGGCGATCGGTGGGACCACCGCCATCCAGAAGGGCCCGTTGTGGTGGGCCAGCCACCACCGGGTCCATCACCGCTACACCGACCTCGACGACGATGTGCATTCGCCCCGGGACGGATTCTGGTGGAGCCACGTGGGCTGGATCCTCTCCACCAAGTACAAGGCCACCGACATCTCGAACATCAAGGACTTTGCCGCCTTCCCCGAGCTGCGCCTGGTGGAGCGGACGTCCTGGATCGGCCCCTGGCTCCTGGCCGTCGCCTGCCTGCTGATCGGCGGATGGGGCGGACTGCTGATCGGCTTCTTCCTTTCGACGGTGCTCCTGTGGCACGGGACGTTTCTGGTCAACTCGATGGCTCACCTGGTCGGCCGCCGGCGGTACGCCACCCCTGACACCAGTCGCAATTCGCTGATCGTGGCCCTGGTCACCGGGGGCGAGGGTTGGCACAACAACCATCACTACCTCCCGGCCTCGGTTCGCCAGGGATTCCGGTGGTGGGAGATCGACCCCACCTGGTATGTGCTTCGCGGCCTCGCCTGCCTGGGGGTGGTGAAGGATCTGAAGAATCCCCCCGCCCGCCTCCTCGACCAGGCCAAGGTCCGCGACGGAGCCTTTGACATCGGCATGTTCCGCTCCTACTGGGAGCGGGCGGCTCGACTGACCGGAGCCAAGATCGCCGACCTCACCGTCCGGCCGATGCCGTCGGCGGACGACACCCCGACGGTTTCAGCTCCCGGCACCGGTCCGGCCGACGGCACGGACGCCAATCCCGCCGGCGGAGACCAGGCCAGCCGACTCAGTGGGCTCATCGCCCGCGCCCTGGAGTCGGCCGACCAGTTGGCCACTTCCACCCGCCGGACGAAATCGAAGGAAAAGGCGCGGTCGGATACCGGTGGTCCCTCCGACGCTCCGACGGGATGACCTCGATCGGGACGTCCCGATCAGTGTTGGCTTCGGTGACTGTCCCGGGGTCGGTGTGGATCGTCGATCTCGACGGAGTCGTCTGGATCACCGGTGAACCCATCGGCGACGTTGCCGGGGCGGTGGGCCGGCTGGCGCGGGCGGGGATCACCGTGGTCTACGCCACCAACAATTCGGCGTTCACCACCCAAGGCCTGCTCGATCGCCTGGCCAAGATCGGCATCCGCGCCGAGCCCGAACAGCTGGCCTCCTCGGCCGACGCCACCGCCTCGTTGCTCCAACCCGGCGACACCGTCTTCGTGCTGGCCGAAGGGGGCGTGCTCGAGTCGCTGTCGGCCCGGGGGGTGAAGGTCGGCGGGAGCGGCCCGTTCGATGCGGCGGTGGTCGGATGGACCCATTCGTTTGATTTCGACAGCTTGTCGGAGGCCGCGTCCGCCGCCCGCGACAGCGGGCGGCTGATCGGTACCAACGAAGATCCCACCCACCCCACCCCCGAGGGTCTGGTCGCCGGCTCCGGGGCGCTGTTGGCGGCGGTGGCCACCGCCTCGGGGATCACCCCGGAGATCGCCGGGAAGCCCCATGGTCCGATGGCCGACCTCATCCGGGACAAATTCGGTATCGGGGTCGGGGGCCGGCCGGCGCTGGCGGTCGGCGACCAGCCGGGCACCGACGGACGGCTGGCGGAACGGCTGGACATCCCCTTCGCCCTGGTGGACTCCGGTGTCACCCGTCCCGGAACCGCCGTCGACAACGTCACCGTCTCGGTGAGGACATCCGACTTCGTCGAGCTGGTCGACGCGGCCCTGACTTGACAGCGCCGCCGGACCGTTTTGTCGAGAAAAGTACTTGTGAGCAGGAGTGCTTGCTAGTAGCTAGCACTCTATGTACAATACCGTCATGAGCAAACGAGACGCATACCAACGGTACCTCGATGCGGGCATCGCGTTCACCCAGATGACCCGGTCCCGAGCCGAGGAGCTTGTGCAAGAGCTCGTCAAGAGCGGCGAGGTGCAGCGGAAGGAAGCCCAGGCCAAGGTGGAGGAATTGATCGACCGCAGCCGCAAGAGCAGCGAGTCGTTGCTGTCGGTGGTGCGGGACGAGGTCGGCAACCAGCTGCACTCGCTGGGGATCAGCAACATCGAGGATCTGGCCAAGCAGGTCGCCGCGTTGTTGTCCCGCTCGCCGAAGCCGGCATCGGGTCCGGCCAAGAAGGCCGCCGCCAAGAAAGCCCCGGCCAAGAAGTCGGCGGCGAAGAAGGCCCCGGCCAAGAAGAGTGCCGCCAAGAAGGCTTCGGCCAGCAAGTCGACCGGAAACGGGACCTCCGCCTGAGCCCAGTCGGGCGAAAGCGCCTGGACCGGGCGCTGGTGGATCGGGGTCTGGCGGGGAGCCGTCAACAGGCTGCCAGCCTGATCGAACAGGGGCTGGTACTGGTGTCGGGCGCGGTGGCGGACAAGCCGGCCCGGCTGGTGGCGGCGGGGGAGCCGGTCGCTTTGCTCGGACCCGCGCCGCGCTATGTGAGCCGGGGCGGGGAAAAACTCCGGGCTGCCCTCGACCGGTTCGCCATCGATGTGACCGGCGCCCGGGCACTGGACGCCGGGGCGTCCACCGGCGGGTTCACCGACTGCCTGCTGCAAGCGGGAGCCGCCTCGGTGGTGGCCATCGACGTCGGCCGGGCCCAGCTCCATGACCGGCTCCGGCGGGACACCCGGGTCACCAACCTCGAGCAGTATGACATCCGGGACGTGACCTTGGCGACGGTCGGCGGCACCGCCGTCGACGTGGTCACCGCCGACCTCTCCTTCATCTCGCTGGCCCGGACCATCCCGTGGCTGACCGGCGAGGTGGCAGCAATCGGGGCGGTGGTGGTGGTGCTGGCCAAGCCCCAGTTCGAAGCGGGCCGGGTGGAGGCCTCCCGGGGAAAGGGCATCATCCGGGACCCGGACATCCACCGCCGGACCCTCGGTGAGGTGGCAAGCGCGCTCACTGCCTCCGGAGCAGCCATCATGGGGGCCATGCCTTCGCCAATTACCGGACAGGCCGGCAACGTCGAATTCCTCCTCCACGCCGTCGCCCACCCGACCGGAGCCATCCTGCCCTCCCGATCCGGCATCGAGTCGATGGTGGACGCGGCGGTGGCCGAGGCCCACCGGTCGGCCGATGCCGGAGACCCGACGTGAGCCTGGTGGCGTTCTACGCCCGCCCGGATCGCGACGAGGTGGCCGGCCTCGAAGCCCGGGCCACCCGATGGCTGACCGAACGCGGACACCAGGCCGTCTCCGCCCAACGGCCGGACGGCTCCGTGTCGGTCGACGGTGCCGACCTCCTGGTCAGCCTGGGCGGCGACGGCACCCTGCTCCGGGCCGTCGAGTCGGCGTCCACCGCCGGGGTTCCGGTCCTCGGGGTGAACATCGGTCGCCTCGGGTTCCTCACCCAGGTGGAGCCGGACGGCCTCGAGGCCGCCCTCGAAGGGTTCCTGGCCGGGAAGCACCGGGTGGAAGAGCGGATGACCCTCCACGTGGCGGTGGTGGATGCCGACGGCCGGCCCGGCCCGGAGCGGACGGCGCTCAATGAGGCCAGTATCGAGAAGACGGTCCCCGGCCACACCGTACGGATCGGCGCCTCCATCGACGGACGCCCGTTCGTGACCTACGCCGGCGACGGTCTGCTGGTGGCCACCGCCACCGGATCGACCGCCTACAACCTCTCGGCCCGCGGCCCGATCCTGTCTCCCCAGCTCCGGGCCCTGGTCCTGACCCCGGTGTCGCCCCACATGCTCTTCGATCGCCCGCTGGTGCTGGATCCCACCGAGCAGGTGCAGCTGGAGATCCTCGAGCCCCGGTCGGCGGTCCTGGTGGTGGACGGCGCCACCCTGACCACCCTCGAGCCCGGCTCGGCGGTGCACTACCGGGAAGGCGACCGGCCGGCCCGGATGGTCACCTTCGGCCCCAACAACTTCCACGCCATCCTGCGGGCCAAGTTCCACCTGGCCGATCGATAGGTGCCCGATTTGCCCAGGATGCTCGAGGAACTGCGGGTCCGGGATCTCGGCGTCATCGACGACGTCACCGTGACCTTCCGTCCCGGCATGACCGCGCTCACCGGGGAGACCGGTGCCGGCAAGACGCTCCTCATCGAAGCCCTGAGCCTCCTGCTCGGGGGGCGCGCCGATCCGACCCTGGTGCGGGCGGGTTCCGCCGATGCCACCGTCGAGGGCCGGTTCGGACCGGAGGCCGATGCCGCCCACCCGCCGGACGCCAGTCTGTTCGACGAGGACGACCCCGAGGGTGGCGAGATCATCCTCAGCCGGACGGTGACCGCCGGCGGGCGATCCAAGGCCTGGATCAACGGCCGGATGGCGCCGGTCACCACCCTGACCACCACCGGGTCGGCACTGGTCGAGCTGCACGGCCAGCACCAGCACCGGTCGCTGATCCACACCGCCGCCCAGCGGGCGGCGCTGGACGAGTACGGCCGGATCGATCTGTCCAAGTTGACCGAGGCCCGGTCCCGGATGCGGGTGCTCACCGACGAGTCGGCTTCGCTGGGAGGCGAAGTCGAACAGCGGGCCCGGGAGATGGATGTCCTCCGCTACCAGATCGACGAGATCGAGTCGGCCCGAATCGAGGACGACGCCGAGGACAGCCGGCTCGAGCTCGAAGAGGACCGGCTGGCGGAAGCCGCCGCCCACCGGGAGGCGGCTGCGGCCGCAGTGGAGGCGCTGGCCGAAGCGACCACCGGGAGCGCGCTCGACCGGTTGGCCGAGGCCTCGGGGGCTTTGGCCGGGCGCCCGCCGTTGGCGGCCCTCGACGCACGCGGGTGCCGGGGGCGATGGCCGAGCTGTCGGATCTCTCATCCGAGTTGCGGTCGGTGGTCGACACCTGGGAGGACGATCCCGAGCGGCTGGAGGAGATCCGGGGCCGGCGCCACCAACTCCGCGAGTTGCAACGCAAGTACGGGTCCAGCCTCGGACAGGTGGTGGCCTTCGCCGACGATGCCCGGCAGCAGCTGGCGGCCATCGAGACCCGGGAGGCGCGGGCCCGCCAGCTCGACGCGGAGCTAACGGTGGCCCGTGAAGAGCTGCGGGCCGAAGAGGATCGGGTGGCCGGGTCGCGACGGGCGGTGGCCCCGTCCCTGGCCGCGGAGATCCAGTCGACCCTGCGCACCCTGGCCATGCCGTCGGCGCGATTCGAGGTGTCGGTGGAAGGAGGCGGGCCCGCCGACCAGGTCGGCTTCTTGCTGGGGGCCAACCCCGGCGAACCCCTGCTGCCCCTGAGCAAGGTGGCATCGGGCGGCGAGCTGGCCCGGACCATGCTGGCGGTTCGGTTGGCCCTCACCGACGCCCCCGGGGTCCTGATCTTCGACGAGGTCGACGCCGGCGTCGGCGGGTCGGCGGCCACCGCGGTCGGCGCGGCGCTGGCGGCGCTGGGCCGGCGGTCACAGGTGCTGGTGGTCACCCACCTGGCCCAGGTGGCCGCGCAGGCCGACCACCAGCTGGCAGTGCTGAAGACCGAGCAGGGGGGCCGCACCCTCTCGGCGGTGGCCGAGCTCGGGGACGAGGAACGGGTGGTGGAACTGAGCCGGATGCTGTCCGGCAGCCCCGACAGCGAGACGGCCCGGACCCATGCCCGCGAGCTGCTGTCCCGCCTCCCCGGGCCCGGGAGCGCCCGCGGTCGCTGAGACCGGTCGGCCGGGGGGGTCCGCGTGGTTCCCACTGCGGTTCCGGTAAGGTCTGCGGGTGCCCGACACGCAAGGTCCGACGGAGTATCCCGGAGACGATGCCTCGGACCCACTACCCCCCGAAACTCCCGACGGTGTCGCCCCGGCGGTGTTTCCCCGGGCCGCCGAGTACCTGAGACCCGGGGCCCACCGCGGCAACGGCACCAAGTTCATCTTCGTCACCGGTGGCGTGTCGTCCTCGCTGGGCAAGGGGCTCACCGCCTCGTCGTTGGGTCGGCTGCTCAAGTGCCGGGGGTTGCGGGTCACCATGTGCAAGCTCGATCCGTACATCAACGTCGACCCCGGCACCATGAACCCGTTCGAGCACGGCGAGGTCTTCGTCACCGAGGACGGCGGCGAGACCGACCTCGACCTCGGCCACTACGAGCGGTTCATCGACGAGAACCTCCACAAGGACTCCAACGCCACCACCGGCCGCATCTACTCGTCGGTGATCGCCAAGGAGCGCCGGGGCGACTACCTGGGCCGGACCGTGCAGGTCATCCCGCACATCACCGACGAGATCAAGGAACGGATCAAGCGGCTGGGCACCGACGACGTCGACGTGGTCATCACCGAGGTCGGCGGCACCGTCGGCGACATCGAGATCGTCCCGTTCCTCGAGGCCATCCGCCAGTTCCGGCGCGGACGTCGGGCGGGACAACGTCTGCTACGTCCACCTCACCCTCGTGCCGTACCTGGGCCCGTCCGGCGAGCAGAAGACCAAGCCGACCCAGCACTCGGTGACCGAGCTGCGCAGCCGGGGCATCCAGCCCGACGTCATCGTCTGCCGCTCGCGACCGGATGATCTCCGACGACCTGAAGCGCAAGATCTCCCTGCTGTGCGACGTGCCCGATCGAAGCGGTGGTCTCGGCCGTCGACGCCGCCAACATCTATCGAGATCCCCCTGGTCCTCCACGAGGAGGGCCTCGACCGCTACGTCTGCCGGCTCCTGCGATTCGACGAGCTCGACCCACCCCATCGACCTGTCGGGACTGGGAGCACCTGGTCGACCGGGTGGAGGCCGCCACCCGACCGGTCCGGATCGGGATCATCGGCAAGTACGTCAACCTGCCCGACGCCTACCTGTCGGTGGTCGAGTCGCTCCGCCACGGCGGCTTCCACCACGGGGCCAAGGTCGAGATCGACTGGATCCAGGCCGAGCCACGTCGCCGGACCTGCTGCGCCCGAGGGCCTCCGCGACTTCGACGGCATCGTCATCCCCGGCGGCTTCGGCGAACGGGGGATCGAGGGCAAGATCGCCGCCGCCGGCTACGCCCGGGAGCACGAGATCCCCCTGCCTCGGGCTCTGCCTCGGGCCTCCAGGTGATGGTGATCGAGTGCGCCCGGCACATGGCCGGCCTGGACGGGGCCAACTCCCGGGAGTTCGACCCCACCTCCCCCTATCCGGTCATCGACCTGATGGACGACCAGAACGACGTCGTCGACATGGGCGGCACCATGCGGCTCGGTTCCTACTGGGCCCAGCTGCTCCCCGGCTCGCAGGTGGCGCGCGCCTACGGCACCGAGATGGTCTCCGAGCGCCACCGCCACCGCTACGAGGTCAACCCCCGTTACCGCTCCCGCCTGGAGGAGGCCGGGCTGGTCTGCTCGGGGACGTCGCCCGACGGCCGCCTGGTCGAGTTCATCGAGCTGCCCGGCCATCCGTTCTGGGTCGGCACCCAGGCCCATCCGGAGTTCAAGAGCCGTCCCGACCGCGCCCCATCCGCTGTTCCGCGAGCTGGTGGGGGCATCACTGGTCCGAGCCGAAGGGCGCGACCCGCGTCTGATCGACATCAGTTGACCGGGGAGACGGCCGACCCGCCTGGCGCCGACCCCGTGTTCCGTCAGATCGACGAGAGCCTCATCCACAAGGCCTGGTTCGTCTCCATGGTCAGGGCCACCTTCGTCGATCCCCACGGAACCGAGTTCGAACGGGAGATCGTCCGTCACCCGGGCGCGGTGGCGGTGGTCCCGGTCACCGACGACGGCGCGGTACTGCTGGTCCGCCAGTACCGCCCGGCAGTGGACCGGTGGCTCTACGAGATCCCGGCCGGGACCTGCGACGTGGCCGGGGAGCCCTACCGAGACCACCGCCCAGCGGGAGCTGGCCGAGGAGATCGGCCATCGGCGCCCGGGAGCTGAAATTGCTCATCCGGTGCCTGAACACCCCCGGATTCTGCGACGAGGTGACGACCATCTTCCTCGGCACCGGGCTGACCGAGGTGGCCGACAACCCCCAGGGGATCGAAGAGCACTTCATGACCGTGGAGAAGATCCCGCTCGACCGGTTCGACGGGTTGGTGGATGACGGGACCATCACCGATGCGGCCACCATCCTGGGGGTGGTCCTGGCCCGCCGCCACCTGGCCACCGGTCGGTGAGCCAGCCACTCTCGACCGGGGCCGAGGAGTACCTCTCCTGGCTGGCGGTGGAACGCGGACGGGCCCGCAACACCCTGGTGTCCTATCGCCGGGACCTCCGCGGCTGGGAGGAGTGGGGGAGGGCGGTGGGGGTGGCGCCGCTGGCCGCCGGCCCCGACGACCTCGAGCGCTACCTGTCCAGCCTGCGGGCCGGCGGGCGGAACCCGGCGTCGATGGCCCGGACCATCACCGCCCTCCGGGGTCTCTACCGATTCCTGGTCGACGAGGGATCCCTGGCCACCGACCCCACCGTCGACCTGGCCTCGCCCCGCCTCCCGCAACGGCTGCCGAAGGCGCTCGACGAGGACCAGACCCTCCGACTCCTCGATTCGGTGACCGGGAGCGACCCCTTCGACCTCCGGGACCGGGCGCTGCTCGAGCTCCTCTACGGCACCGGCGCCCGCATCTCCGAAGTCACCGGGCTCTCACTCCTCGACGTCCGGAACGACGACAGCCTGCTGCGGGTGTTCGGGAAGGGGTCCAAGGAGCGGATGGTGCCCCTCGGCCGGGTGGCACGTGGGGCGCTCGACGACTGGCTGTCCCCGGCCGGGCGGGGCCAGGTCACCCCGGCCCGGTGGGCCAGCCGGGGCGACGCCGAGGCAGTGTTCCTCAACCGGCGGGGAGCCCGGCTCAGCCGGCAGGGGGCGTGGGCCATCCTCAAGCGGCGGGCCGGCCAGGTCGGGCTCTCGGACCTGGTGAGCCCCCACGTCCTCCGCCACTCCTGTGCCAGTCACATGCTGGCCCACGGGGCCGATATCCGCATCGTCCAGGAGTTACTGGGTCACGTGTCGATCTCCACCACCCAGCTGCTACACCAAGCTGAGTTCCGAGCACCTCCGGGCCTCCTATGAAAGCGCCCACCCGCGGGCCGGTGCGCAGCAACGGGGGTAGGATCTCTCTCGTGTCCAGTGAAGCCCCGACCGTCGACTACCGCCGTCTTCTCGAAGAAGAGCGGCAGCAACTGGTGTCCCAGCTGTCCGAGCTCGGGTTCGGAGACGGCGGGAAGGGCCTTTCCTACGACTCCAACTTCGCCGATTCCAGCCAGGTGACGGCCGAGCGGAGCGAGGCCGAGGGGCTGGCCATCCAACTGCAGGAGTCCCTGGACGACATCGCTCATGCCCTCGACAGACTGGCCGACGGCCAGTACGGGATCTGCGAGGAGTGCCAGGAGCCCATCGGTTCGGCCCGGCTGGAGGCGATGCCCGCCACCCGGTTCTGCATCAGTCACGCCTCCCGGCTCTGAGCGGTCGGACCGGCATGGGGTTTGGCGGCTCCCGGGGCGGCAGCCGGCGCCCGCAACGTCCGCTGGCCGGCAACGAACGAACCGCCATCATCGTGGTGGTGGCCATCGCCATCGTGGTGATCCTGTTGCGCACCCACCGCCTCACCCGCTTCGAGATCATCTACTTCCTGGTGTTGATCCCGTCGATCATCCTGCACGAGATCTCCCACGGAGTGGTCGCCCTCGCCTTCGGGGACGACACCGCCAAACGGATGGGGCGGCTGAACCTCAACCCGATCCGCCACATCGATCCGATCGGGACGCTGCTGGTGCCGGCCGTCCTCTCCCTCTCCGGGCTCGGCGCCTACGGCTGGGCCAAGCCGGTCCCGGTCAGCACCAACCGGCTCCGCAGCCCGCGCAACCACACGGTGCTGGTCTCCCTGGTCGGCCCGCTGACCAACATCATCCTCGCCGCGGCTGTTCGGCCTCGCCTTCGTCCTCACCACCCCGCTGGGCGTCCGCCAGATCGTTGCCGATGTCGGAGGCCTGGCCCAATCCTCGACCGGCCAGTACTTCCCGCCGACCCTCCTCGGACAGGTCCTCCTGATCGGCGGGATCGCCAACCTGGTGTTGGCCATCTTCAACCTGATCCCGTGCCCGCCCCTGGACGGCGCCGCGGTGTTGGAGCGGTTCATCCCGGCGCGCGCGCTTCCCGAGTACTACCGCATCCAGCCGGTGCTGATCTTCCTTCCCTTCATCCTCATCCTGTTGTTCCGCAACCAGTGGGGTGAGTTGCTCGGCCACCTGTTCAATTGGTGGTCGCACGTCCTGGCCTGATTCCGGAGGTCGCTCAGGCGAGCAGCCCGATGGCGTCGGCCGCCCGCCGGTAGGTGACCGAGGCGATGGCCTCGGCCTTCTCCGCCCCGTGGGTCAACAGCGAGGTGACCGCCCCCGGGTCGGCGGCCAGTTCCGCCCGTCGCTTCTGGATCGGCCGGAGCAGCTCGACCAGGGCATCGGCGAGGTCGCGCTTCAGGTCCCCGTACCGCTGATAGGACTCGGCCGCCTCGACGGGGGTCCGGTGGGTGGCCACGGCCAGGAGCTCCAACAGGTTGGCCAGGCCGGGTTTGGCCGTCGGGTCGTAACCGGACCTCGCCGTCGGCGTCGGTGACCGCTTTGCGGACCTTCCGCTCGATCTCCTCCGGCGGGTCGAGCACCAGCACGGTGCCGAGCGGGGAGCTCACCGACTTGGACATCTTGCGGGTGGGGTCCTGCAGGTCCATCACCCGGGCCCCGACGGTGGGGAAGGCGGCCTCCGGCACCACGAAGGTGTCCCCGTAGCGCCCGTTGAAGCGGATGGCCAGCTCCCGGGTGAGCTCGACGTGCTGGCGCTGGTCGTTGCCCACCGGCACCCGGTCGGTGTCGTAGAGGAGGATGTCGGCAGCCTGGAGGACCGGGTAGGTGAACAGCCCGGCCCGGACCGACTCCCGGCCTTCCGACTTCTCCTTGAACTGGGTCATGCGGCGCAACTCGCCCATCGAGGCGGTGCACTCGAGCAGCCAGGTCAGCCGGGTGTGCTCGGGCACCTGGCTCTGGACGAACAGGGTGCAGGCATCGGGGTCGAGACCGGCGGCCAGCAGATCGAGGGCGGTCTCGTAGGTGCGGGTCCGGAGCTCGGCCGGGTCGATGTCGAGGGTCAGGGCGTGGAGGTCGACCACGCAGTAGATGGCGTCATAGACGTGCTGGTCGGCTACCCAGTTGCGGATGGCGCCCAAGTAGTTTCCCAGGTGGAGCTCGCCGCTGGGTTGGATCCCGGAGAAAACCTTCGACATAGGCGGTCATCGTACGCCCCGATGGTGCGCGGATCGGCCGGGTGCAGCCGGTATGGTCGGTGGCGTGAGTGCCAACGTCTCCACTCCCGTCTTCGACGGGCCGGTCGACCTGCTGTTGCAGCTGGTCAACGGGCACGAAATCGACATCTATGACATCTCCCTCGCCGACCTGGTCGACGCTTTCGTCGCCGAGGTCGCCACCTGGGAGTCGATGGACCTGGCCACCCTGTCGGAGTTCCTGGTGGTGGCGGCGGTGCTGATCGAGCTCAAGTCGCGCCGGCTCCTCCCCGGGCCCGATGACGTCGACGCCGACGAGGAGCTGGTGGGCTGGGAAGAGCGCGACCTGCTGCTGGCCCGCCTCCTCGAGTGCCAGGCCTACGCAGCGGCGGCCGACAGCTTCACCCTGCTCATCGAGCGGGCGGCGCGGTCGGTGGCCCGCACCGCGGGCCTGGAGGACGGGTTCGTCGCCCACGCTCCCGACCTCCTCGAAGGGGTGACCCCGGTACAGGTGGCCGCCGCCTACCTCCGAGCCACCGCCGCCCAGCCGGTGCCCACCGTCGACCTCTATCACGTGACCGTGGACGCCGTCACCGTGTCGGAGGCGGTCAACGAGCTCGAGGTCAGGCTGCCCCTCGAGGGCAAGGCCACCTTCCGCGGGCTCACTCGGCACCTCTCCACCCGGATCGAGATCATCGTGCGGTTCCTCGCCCTCCTCGAGCTGTGCAAGCAGGGCCGGGTCTCGCTCGACCAGGGCCACACTTTCGGCGAGCTCCAGGTCGAGTGGGTCGCCCCGTCGGACCCGGTGCTGGTGGGGGCCGAGTACGACGAGTACGAAGGCTGATGGTGGCGCTGTCGGCCGAGGCCCGGGCCATCGAAGCCGTCCTCATCGTGGCCGTCGAGCCGGTGGCTCCGGGGCTCCTGGCGGAGCTGTTGGAGCTCCCGATCGAACAGATCGAGCCCTTGTGCGAGGAGCTGGCCGAGTCGTGCCGGACCGGGAACCGGGGATTCGAAGTCGCCCGCATCGCCGGCGGGTACCGGATCCAGACCCACCCCGACCTGGCCCCCTATGTCGAGCGGTTCGCCAACGTCGGGGTGTCCTCCCGATTGTCGGCCGCGGCGCTGGAGACCCTGGCCATCGTCGCCTACAAGCAGCCCGTCTCCCGGTCCCAGATCGCCGCCCTCCGGGGGGTCAACGTCGATGGCGTGGTCCGCCTGCTCGAACACCGGGGCTACATCGCCGCGGTGGGTCGGGCCGGCGGTCCGGGCCAAGCCGTGTTGTACGGCACCACCGACGCGTTTCTGGAACGTCTGGGCCTCGACCGGCTCGACCAACTGCCGGCGGTGGCGGATCTGCTCCCCGGGCCCGAGGCGGTGGCCGAGTTCGAGGACCAGCTGCGCCCGGTCGTCGATGGCTGAACCCGCCGAGTCCCCTTCCACCGCAGCATCCGAAGGCGAGCGGCTCCAGAAGGTGCTGGCCCGGATCGGGCTCGGGTCGCGGCGGGCGTGCGAGAACCTGATCACCGCCCGGCGGATCACCGTCAACGGCGAGGTGCCGGTGCTGGGGCGCCGGATCGATCCGACGGTCGACGAGGTCGAGCTCGACGGGGTGCCGCTGCCGGTGCTCCCCGGGCTGGTGCACTACGTGTTGAACAAGCCGGCCGGGGTGGTCAGCACCGCGGAGGACACCCACGGGCGGCCGACGGTGGTCGACCTGGTGCCCGACGATCCCCGGGTCTTCCCGGTGGGCCGCCTGGACATGGACAGCGAGGGCCTCCTCCTGCTCACCAACGACGGCCGCCTCACCCACCGGCTCACCCACCCTTCCTTCGGGGTCCCCAAGGAATACCTGGTCCATGTGGAGGGGGAACCGTCAGCCAGTGACGTGCGTCGCCTGCGGGAGGGTGTCGACCTCGACGACGGGACCCACCGCCCCCGCCCGGGTGGCGGTGGTGGAGCCCACCCTTCTCCGCATGGTGATCCACGAGGGCCGGAACCGACAGGTCCGCCGGATGTGCGAGGCGGTCGGGCACCCGGTGGTCCGGCTGGTCCGGACCCGCATCGGGCCGCTCACCGATCCGACCCTGAGCCCGGAGCCTGGCGGCCTCTCACCATCGACGAGGTCCGGGCGCTGGCGGCGGCGGCGATCCCGGCGGACGGCCCGACCGGGCCCCTGAGTAGCATGCCTGGCTGATGTCCCGTTCCGTGAAGGCCGTCCGCGGCGCCACCACCATCGATGCCGACAACGTCGACGCCATCACCACCCGGGTGGTGGCGCTGCTGCGCGAGATCCTCGAGCGCAACGGGCTGGCCGAAGACGACATCATCTCCATCCTGTTCACCGCCACCGAGGACATCGTCTCGACATTTCCGGCCACCGCCGCCCGGTCGATCGGGCTGGGGGCGGTCCCGCTGATCTGTGCCCGCGAACTGGCGGTGGTGGGGTCGGTGCCCCTCTGCATCCGGGTGATGCTCCACGTGGAGACCGATCGCCCCCGGGCGACATCCACCATGTCTACCTCGAGGGCGCCAAGGGACTCCGTGACGACCTCCCCGACTGAGGTCGGCGCCACCCAGTCACCCCAGAGCGCCGCCACCGGGAACGGCCCGGCGGCCGGCGCCGGGCCGGGCGATGATCTTCGGCACCGGCCTCATCGGTGGCTCGCTGGGCATGGCCCTACGCGACAAAGGGTGGCACGTGAGCGGGGTCGACGCCGCCCCCGGAGTAGCGGCCCGCGCCGTTTCCCTGGGCGCGCTGTCGGTCGAGGGCGAGGATGGCGATGCCGAGCTGGTGGTGGTGGCCACCCCGGTGCACGCCGCCGCCGCCATCATCACCGAGTACCTGGCCCGCCCGACCCGCCGGGCCGATGTGATCGTCACCGACGTCGGCAGCGTGAAGGGACCGGTGGTCGGCCGCGGTCGACCACCCGTCGCTTCGTCGGTGGCCACCCGATGGCCGGCTCCGAGCAGGTGGGCGTGGACGGTGCGTCGCCCGACCTGTTCGTCGGGGCCACCTGGGTGCTCACCCCGACCGCGGCGACCGATCCGGCGGCCTACACCCGGATCCGCGGCGTGCTGGCCGACATCGGCGCCGAGGTCGTGGCCCTGGCCCCGGCCCAGCCACGACGCGCTGGTGGCCGTGGTCTCCCACGTGCCCCACCTGACCGCCGCCACCCTCATGGAACTGGCCGCCGACGCTGGGCGAGGAGCATGCCGCCCTGCTGCCGCTGGCCGCCGGGGGCTTCCGGGACATGACCCGGATCGCCGCCGGCCAGCCCGACATCTGGCCCGACATCTGCGACGACAACGCCGACGCCATCGTGGAGACCCTCGACCTGCTGGTCGACGCCCTCCGGGACATGCGCCGGCGGGTGGCCGAGCACGATCGGGCTTCGCTCCTCGACGTGCTGGGCCGGGCGGCGGTCGCCCGCCGGGCCCTGGCCGAGCGGACGCCCCAGGCCGAGGAGCTGGTCGAAGTGCGGGTCCCGGTGCCCGACCGCCCGAAGGTCCTGGCCGAGATCACCACCCTGGCCGCCGAGCTGGGGGTGCAATATCGTCGACCTCGAGATCGCCCACTCGGTGGAGGGGGACCGAGGGGTCATGCTCCTGGTCATCGCCGAGAGCGCCACCGCCCGGTTGCAGGCCGCGCTGGCCGATCGCGGCTACCGCTCCACCCGCGCCCCGGTGGGGCCGAGCCGGTGACGGCCGAGACCTTCGAGGTGACCGGCGGCCGGGCCCTGGTCGGCTGCGCTCCGGGTCCCCGGGGACAAGTCGATCTCCCATCGGGCCCTGTTGCTGGCGGCGCTGGCCGAGGGCACCTCTACCATCACCGGCCTCTCCGACGGCGACGACGTGCGCCACACCCGGGAGGCGGTCGGCGCCCTCGGGGCCGGTGTGGAGGAACGGGAGGGATCCACCCGGGTCGAAGGGGGCCGCTCGCGCCTGACTGCCCCCGACGGCCCCATCGACCTGGGCAACTCCGGGACCGGGATGCGCCTGTTGCTCGGGCTGGTGGCCGGGCTCCCGATGACCGCCGAGCTCACCGGCGACGCCTCCCTCCGGGGCCGTCCGATGGACCGGGTGGCGGAGCCGCTCGAGCGGATGGGAGCGGCAGGTATCCGGCCAGGGGCGGCGCTACCTGCCGCCGGTGACGGTGACCGGGGGGAAGCTCCACGGCATCGAGTACACCCCGCCGATGGCCAGCGCCCAGGTCAAGTCGGCCCTGCTGCTGGCCGGCCTGGCTGCCAACGGCGACACCGTGGTCCACGAGCCGGTGCCGACCCGGGCCCACACCGAGGAGCTCCTGGCCCAGATGGGGGCCCGGATCACCGTCTCCAACTCCGAGGCCGGCCGGACCATCACCGTCCGCCGGAGCGACCTCAACCCGACGGTGGTGGTGGTACCGGGGGACCCGTCGCAGGCCGCCTTCTGGGTGGTCGGCGGGCTGGTGGTCCCCGGGAGCGTGGTGAGCGTCGAGGGCACCTACCTCGGGGGCGAGCGGACCGGGTTCATCCGGGTGCTGCAGCGGATGGGGGGCCAGGTGACGGTGGATGCCCAAGGCGCCGGGCACGGATCGGTCACCAGTCGGTCGTCGGGCCTGACCGGCACCGTGGTCCACGCCGAGGAGATCCCGTCCCTCGACGAGGTGCCGATCCTGGCGGTGGCGGCGGCGGCCGCCGCCGGCGAGAGCCGGTTCGAGAACATGGCCGAACTCCGGGTGAAGGAGTCCGACCGGTTGTCCGGCACCGTCGAGCTGGTGACCGCCTTCGGCGGCGCGGCCCGGGTGGAAGGCGACGACCTGGTGATCGTGGGGGGCCATCGTCTGCAGGCAGGAACCGTCGACGCCCGGAGCGACCATCGGATGGCGATGGCCGCGGCCATCGCCGGCGCCGCCTGCCCCTCGCCCGCCGACGTCACCACCATTGCCGGATGGGAGTCGGTGAGGACCAGCTATCCGCGGTTCAGCCAGGACCTCGAGGCGCTGTCGGTGGGCCGGTGACCGGATCGGCGCCGGGCACCACCGGGAGGTGATCGCCATCGACGGGCCGGCCGGGGCCGGAAAGTCGACCCTGTCCCGCGCCCTGGCCCGCCAGCTGGGGATGGACCGGCTCGACACCGGCGCCATGTACCGGGCGGTGGCCTGGGGGGCGCTCTCGGCCGGCATCGACCCCGGGGATCGGGCGGCGGTGGCCGCCCTGGCCCGCAGCCTGTCGATCACCGTCGGCGAGCGGGTGACGGCCGACGGGACCGACATCACCGAAGCCATCCGAGCCCCCGACGTCAACCGGGCGGTGTCGGTGGTGGCGGCCAACCCCGAGGTGCGGGCGACGATGGTGGCCCGGCAACGCCAGTGGGCCGACGAACACGGTGGGGGGGTCGTCGAGGGGCGCGACATCGGCTCGGTGGTGTTCCCGCACGCCGACCTGAAGATCTACCTCACGGCCAGCGGGGAGGAGCGGGCCCGGCGCCGGAGCGAGGAGGGATCCGACCTGGCCCGGCGCGACCACCTCGACAGCACCCGGGCGGCGTCCCCGCTCGAGATCGCCGACGGCGCCCGGGTGGTCGACACCACCGGACGCCCGATCCGGGCAGTGGTCGAAGAGGTGTTGGGATGGCTTTGAGCGAGACGACCGGCGCGGCAGCGGGGGACACCGAGGTCGACACCACCTTCACCCCGATCTACCGCTTCCTGCCGGGCGCTGGCCCACGGACTCAACCGCCTGGTCTTCCGGACCACGGTGGAGGGATTGGAGCGGGTGCCCACCGACGGGCCGATGATCATCGCCCCGGTGCACCGGTCGGGCATCGACTTCTTCGTGGCCTCGGAGGTCACCGGTCGGAAGCTGCACTACATGGCCAAGGACAGCCTCTGGAAGCGGCCGCGGTTCGGACGGTTCCTCCAGACCCTCGGGGCGTTCCCCGTCCACCGCGACGCCGCCGACCGGGAGGCGATGCGCCGGGCCCAGCGGGTCCTCGAGGCCGGCGAGGTGCTGGTGCTGTTTCCCGAGGGGGAACGGAGGACCGGCCCGGCGGTGAAGGACCTCCATGAGGGGGTGGCCTTCCTGGCCGCCCGGACCGGGGCGACCGTCGTCCCGGTGGGCATCGGCGGGTCGGGCTCGGTGATGCCCAAGGGCAGCAAGTTCCCCCGGCCGCTCCATATCCACCTGGTGGTGGGCGAGCCGATCGCGGCTCCGGCCCGAACCGAGGCCGGCCGGGTGCCGCGGAGCCAGCTGCACGCCATGACCGAAGAGCTCACCACCACCCTCCAGGACCTCTACGACCGGTCGGTGGCCTCCACCGGGCGTTACTAGACGGCCGGGACGCCGACAAAGCCCTCCAGCACATCCGCCGCACCGGTCGATCGATCGCCGGACAGCACGGTGGCGCCAGTGTCGTGCGGCACCGTCGTCGGCGATGGGGGCGGCGGCCATCAGCGACACCGCCGTCTCCAGGGCCCGGAGGATCTCGCGGAGCTCGGGCGGCGGCGGGAAGTACTCGTCCTCTTCGAGGGTGATCGGCGCCGACTCGACACCGTGGACCGGAGCCAGCGGGCGACCACCGCCTCCACGAGCGCCTCGGGCGCCGAGGCGCCGGCGGTCACCCCCACCGTGCCGGTCAGGTCGTCGGGCAGTTCGGTGGCGTCGTTGATCCGCAGCACCCGGGGACAGCCGGCGGCCCGCGCCACCTTGGCCAGGGCGACGGTGTTCGAGGAGTTGGCCGAGCCGATGACGACCACCGCGTCAGCCCGGGCGGCCACCGCCTTGAGGGCGGCCTGGCGGTTGGTCGTGGCGAAGCACAGGTCGCTGCGCCCCGGCGACCACACCGCCGGGAAGCGCTCCCGGACCCGGTCGGCCACGTCCCGCCACTCATCGTGGCTGAGCGTGGTCTGGGCCAACAGGGCCACCGGGCCGTCCAGGGACGGGAGGCGATCGACGTCGGCCACCGTCTCGACCAGGCGGACCGCGTCGGGGGCGACAGCCATGGTCCGAGCCGCCTCCTCGTGGCCGTCGTGGCCGACGTAGACGATCGGTGTACCCCTTCCCGGCCCGGATCCTGACCTCGTGATGGACCTTGGTCACCAGCGGGCACACGGCGTTGACCACCACGCCGCCGTTGCGCCGGGCGGCCTCGACCACCTCGGGTGCCGACCCGTGGGCCGAGAGCATCAGCGGGGCGCCCGCCGGGACCTCGGACACGTCGTCCACGAAGATCACCCCGAGACCGCGGAAGCGGTCGACCACCGACTGGTTGTGCACGATCTCGTGGTAGCAGTAGACCGGCGGCTCGAAGACCCGGACCATCCAGGCCAGGGCCTTGATGGCCATCTCGACCCCGGCGCAGAACCCCCTCGGCTCGGCCAGCAGCACCTTGTCGACCCGCACCCGGGCCAGGCTACGGCCTCCAGCACGTATCCTTGCCCCATGTCGCTGCCCCGGGTGGCGGCCGTCGACCCCGGCAGTCCGGCCGCTCTGGCCGGTCTGCAGCCCGGGGACGAGATCGTCTCGATCAACGGCCAGGTCCCCCGCGACGTCATCCAGTACCAGCCTGTTGGTCGACGAGGCCGAGGTGGACCTGGAGCTACGCCGCGGCGGGCCTGGAGGTCGACCTGGTCGATCCGCAAGCCGGCCGGCGAGCCGCTGGGGGTCGAGGTCGTCGCTCGGCCCTCTTCGACCGGGTCCGCACCTGCGACAACCACTGCGAGTTCTGCTTCATCTACCAGCTGCCCAAGGGCATGCGGCGCAGCCTCTACCTGAAGGACGACGACTACCGGCTGTCGTTCCTCTACGGCAACTTCACCACCCTGACCCGCTTCACCGAGGCCGACCTCGAGCGGGTGGTGACCGAACGCCTGAGCCCGCTGTTCGTCTGCATCCATGCCACCGATCCCGAGGTCCGGGCCCGACTGTTGCGCAACCGGCGGGGGGCGACCAGCCTGCGGTGGCTGCGGGCCCTGCTCGACGGGGGCATCGAGGTCCACGGCCAGATCGTGGTCTGCCCGGAGCGTCAACGACGGGGCGATCCTCGACGACACCCTGGCCGGGGTGCTCGACCGGTACCCGGAGCTGGCCACGGTGGCCGTGGTGCCGCTCGGGGTCAGTCGGTTCTCCACCGAACCGGCCATGCGGCCCCACACCCAGGCCGAGGCCGCCGAGGTCGTGTGACCCGTCGAGGGTGGCAGGACACGTTCCTCGGCATGTCTGGGCCGACGGATGGTGTTCGCCGCCGACGAGTACTACCTGATGGCGGACCGGCCCTTCCCGGTTGCGTCGACAGCTATGAGGGCTTTCCCCAGCACGAGAACGGGATGGGGATGGCCCGGGCCTTCGAGGCCGCTTTCGGCGGCGACGAGAACGCCGCCCTCGGCGTGCGGCCCGGCTTCTTCGCGTGGGTGGACGGGGCGCCGGCCGCGGGCTACCGGGCGCAGCGGGCCGACCCGTCCACGCCGGCCATGGACGGGGATGCGCCGATCGCGCATCCTGACCGGTGAGTACGGCGCCCGGGTGCTGGGCCCGCTGGTCGATTCCCTCGGGCGCACCGACATCCGGCTGGTGCCGGTGCCCAACGACTTCTTCGGCGGCAATATCGGCGTATCCGGCCTGCATGACCGGCATCGATCTCCGCCGGACGCTGGAGACCGAGCCGGTCGGCCACCGGTACCTGCTGCCCGACTCCTGTCTCTCCGAGGGCCGGTTCCTCGACGACCTCTCGGCCTGACCGACCTGCCCCGACCCGTGGAGATCGTCGCCACCGACGGGCTCTCGCTGCGGCGGGCGCTGGACGGGACCGGCCCGGTGCCGGTTGGATCGACCCGCGCGTGCGGTTCGGATCCGGCGCCCCGATCCGAACGGGTGCCCGTCTCGATCGGGGCGGCACGATGACGACCTCCGCCCCGGAGGCGACCGCCGAGACCGGTCGCAAGAAGCCGCTGGTGGTGATCGCCGGCCGCCCCAACGTCGGCAAGTCGACGCTGGTGAACCGGATCGTCGGCCGCCGGGCGGCGGTGGTCGAGGAACGGTCGGGCGTCACCCGGGACCGGAAAGAGCTGGACGCCGAATGGTGCGGCCACTCGTTCACGGTGGTGGACACCGGCGGATGGCTGTCCAGCGACGACCCCCTCGATGCCCAGGTGAGCGCCCAGGCCGAGCGGGCGGTGGCCGAGGCTGACGTGGTGCTGCTGGTGGTGGACGTCACCGTCGGTCTCATCGACGAGGACGTGGCGGTGGCCAGGTTCCTCAAGCGGTCCGGCCGTCCGGTGCGGGTGGTGGTCAACAAAGTCGACTCGTCCCAGCGCGAATCCGATGCCTGGGAAGCGGTGTCGCTCGGACTGGGTGACCCGTGGCCGGTAAGCGCCCTCCACGGACGGGGCACCGGAGACCTGCTCGACGATGTCGTGCGGTTGCTCCCCGACCTCGACGCGGTCGACACGGCGCCGGAGACGACCGATGGCGACGACCAGGATGCGGTGGGAGGCGACCGGCGGGGGAGTGGCACCACGATCCCGCGGGTGGCTCTGGTCGGGCGGCCCAACGTGGGCAAGTCGACGCTGTTCAACCGGTTGGTGGGCGACGAGCGGTCGATCACCCACGACGCCCCGGGCACCACCCGCGACGCGGTGGACACGGTGGTGGAAACGCCGGAAGGCACCGTCTGTTTCATCGATACCGCCGGCATGCGCCGCAAGTCGCGGACGGAGCGGGGCACCGAGTACTTCTCGGTCCTCCGGGCCCTCGAGGCATTGGACCGGGCGGACATCGCCCTGCTGATCATCGACGCCACCCTGGGCGTGACCCACCAGGACCAGCGACTGGCCGAGCGGGTGGCCGCGGCCGGCTGCCCGACGGTGGTGGTGCTGAACAAGTGGGAGCTGATCCCGGCCGAGGACCGTCCCGACATCCTCATCGACATCGGTGACCGGCTGGCCTTCCTCGGTGATGCTCCGGTCTTGAAGATCAGTGCACTGTCGGGTCTCGGCGTGCACCATATTCTGCCCGCGGTGGCAACCGCCGAGGCGGCCTACCACTCGCGCATCCCGACCGGCGAGCTCAACCGGGCCATGAAGTCGATCCAGATGGCCCACCCTCCGGTGGGGGCCAAGATCCAGTACGCGGTCCAGGGGGCCAACGACCCACCCACCTTCACCCTGTTCACCAACGGTCGGCTGCAGCCGACCTATCTGCGCTATGTCGAGCGGGGCCTGCGCGAGCGCTTCGAGTTGGGGCCGACACCGATCAAGCTGAGGGTTCGGGCCAAAGGTCCCAACGGAGGTGGGGGGCGTCGGAGGTGAGCGGTGCCCTGGTGTGAGGAGTGCGACCAGCGCCTCGAGGATGACCAGGTGGGCGAGGACGGGACGTGTCCGACCTGCGGTTCGGAGACCGTCGACCATCGCAGCACGCCCTGGTACTTCAAGTTCATGCTGGTGGCCTCGGTCATCTACCTGGGGTGGCGGGCCTTCCAGGGAGTGACCTGGGTGGTCCACCACGTCTGACGTCGGTGGTCAGGGTGGGTCGCTGCCGCGCAACGTACGGCGCTTCGACGCCGAACCGGTATCGGGGCTGGTGCCGGTGTCGATCAACTCCTGAGCCACTTCGCGAAGTTTGACGTTGAGGTGCTGGGAAGCCCGGAGCAGGATGTCGAAGGCCTGGTCGGGCGTGATGCGTTCGCGCTCCATCAAGATGCCCTGGGCCTGGCCGATGAGCTCCCGGGTGGCCAACGCCTGATGGAGGTCGTCGGCTCGACGGTCCTCGGACTCGTGAACTTGGGCGCCGCCCAGGGCCAGACCGGCCAGGGTGGCGAAGATCACCCCCTTGGCCCGATCGGTCGCCCCAAAGGCGCCCGGGTAGCGAGCGTAGAAATTCAGGGCCCCGAGGGTGCCGTTGGCCGAGAGTCGCAACGCCAAGATGCACCGCACCCCGGCCGCCACCGCCTTCGGTCCGAAGGTGGTCCACTGGGTGTCATCAACCAGGTCCTCGGCATAGAAGGTTGACCCCATGGCGATGGCGTCGAGGCAGGGACCCTCGCCCGCGTCTCGCTGGAGGGAATCGATCTGGACGACCACGGGATCGGTGTGCACCGGGGTGACTACCTCATTGCCGACCACCAAGAAGATGCCGGCGAAATCACAGCCGTCGATGGTGGCAACGGCCAGGTCCACGGCGGCCTGAAGGGTGGCCTCGGTGCTACCGGCCAAAAACAGGGTACGGGCGACCTGAGACAGGCTGACGTTGAGCTCGGTCGTTTCGCCTTCGGTGCCCGGCAAAGTCGCCGTCTCCTTCGCCCTGCCATGAACTTACAGGTCATGATACCGAAAGCGGCATTCTTGCCCAAGTCTTCCGAGCGTCAGATCCCCGGAACGAGAGTGAGAGTCCGGGCTTCGGCTACCATGACCTCTCCAATCCAAAATCCGAATTGGCATTGCTGGTTCCGTGTCATTCGAATGAACAGAGGCGGAGGCCGGGAATGGCCTTCGCCCTCGGGTTGGGTTTGCGGGCTGTGGCGCAGCTTGGTTAGCGCGCTTGACTGGGGGTCAAGAGGTCCCGGGTTCAAATCCCGGCAGCCCGACCAGCTGCGGTTGACCCCTTGTCCTCAAGGGGTGACCGCACCATCTTGAGGACAAGGGGTCAAGGTCAAGCAACAGCGCACGTCAGAGCGGGTTTCTCGAAAGTTACGAGGCCCGCTCTTTCTGCGTTTTCGAGCCGACTTCTGCCATTCTTCTGCCCGAGCTATCCACCAGCACTTCGGAAACGTGCGCGGTGCGGCCGCCCCGTCGGTCCCGCACTCGCGATAGTTGCCTGCCCATGAACGGCACGACTGGGACAGGCAAATCGGCGTGTTCGGCGCGTTATTGGGACGCGTCGCCTTTCCGCTCGGATGGGGGAATCTCGGGGCCGCTCTACTCAATCCGTTCGAACAAGTCGGCGCGGGCGATCAGTGCGGGGCCGGCTCCAGGTGCACCGTCTCCGACGGATCCACCGCCGGAGCGGCCGTTCCCCGGGAGGCGGCCCGCTCGGTCCAGATGTCGAGCACGAGCAGGCTCAGGTTCGACACGACCGCCGCACCGATGATCGTCGTGATCAACGCTATCTGCCCGCTCATCGCGTGGAAACCGAATGCGGCTCCGACCACCGCACCGACACCCGCAGCACCGATGCCCTTGGCCCGCATCACCTTCGGCGTGTCGGTGCGGACCCAGCCGGCGTAGACCCCGAGCCAGATCGGCACCGCGATCGAGACCCCTGCCAGCAGCTGGTCGGGGAGCACCCGGCTCGGCCAGAACCGCAGTACCAACAGTGCGCCGAGGAACCATCCGCCGAGTCCGAACACGATCGGACCGGCCGAACGGATCCATGCGCCCGTCTTGCGGCCGGTACCGCCTCGGCGGCGGATCCGGATCGCCAACACCACGAGCCAGATCACTGCCAACAAGGCGACGCCGATCATTGTCGCAAGGATGTCCTTGGCAATCCCTGTCTGCGTTTGCGATGGCCTGAAGCTGACCACGTTCGGGGTGTAGCGGGACGTGTCGACCCGGCCGGTGGCGTAGAACGTGGTCAGCAGCTGCGTGCTGGCGCTCGGCTCGTAGGCGTCGAAGTCGTCCACGTGCCCGAGCCCGGACAAGATGACCTGATGCCCGTTGGAAAGGTGCGGCAGCAGCTCCTTCGTGGCGTTCTGGGCCGGTGTCTCGAAGTCGAGCGTCCCGCCGATGAGCAGCGTCGGGACGTTCGAGTTCTGCACGCTGGTGTACTGGTTCTCACCCGGGTTGGCCGGCCAGGCGTGAGCCATGCCTCCTGCACCCCACAAGAACTCCCCGAGGGGATTGCCGATGATCGAGCCCCGGTCCGCGCCGGAGCTGAAGTAGCGTTCGACGGGCTGCATGTCGGCTATCCCGATGCTTGCAAACTCGCCCCAGGTGAACGACGTGGGGAGGGTGATTTCGGACAGCCACGACAGCAGCCACAGGCCGCTCGGATCGCCATGCGCGGCGGAGATCCACGAGTCGAGGGTCATCGGCCCGGAGATTGGCGAAGCCTCCGAGGTCGCCTCCGTGAGCCCGAGGAACGTCCCGACCAGGGCGTTGCCCGGCTTGATCGGCAGGGAAAACCAACTGCTCGGCATGTTGGCCGCCGTGTGCTTCATGCTCGCGGCGAGGTTGCCGGTGCGGGCGCGGCAGACAGGCTGCTGCGCGCACAGGGCCGAGTAACTCTCGATCCCCTGGTCGATCTCGGCTCCGCTGTAAATGAAGTTTCCGGGCGGGTTGACCCCGACCATCACCGAGCGGTCGACACTGTTCGGGTACCGCCACTGGTAGATCATTCCCAGACGGGTCCCGGCGCTCTCGCTGAGCAGGTCGATGGCGTTGTAGCCGAGCGCGACGCGTGCGGCTTCGATGTCGTCGGCCTGCTCCGCCAGCGTGTAGCCGTCGAGATCAACGCCGCTTCGCTCAAGCCGTTGCGCGCATGAGGCGAAGGCCTGGGAGTACGCGCTCAGCGACGCTTTGCCGAGGTAATCAGCCGAGTTCTCCAACGCCGCCGTCACCTCGGGACAGTTCAGCACCGAAGAGCCGTCAACGCCGCGGTAGCCGATCATGACGACATCGTGCTGGGCGGTCAGGCGGCTCGCTTGGGGAAACGTCATGTTGGTTATGCCCGGGCCGCCGTTGAGATGGAAGATTGGCGCCAACGGGTGGGATGAGCGAGCCAGGACCCGGGTCACCGGCAGCGCGATCAGCCGCGACTTCGAGCTCGCTCGGTTCTCCGGCACAACCAACGTGCCGCAGTCCGCGGGTATCGCACCCTGCTCGGTGGGATAGGTGCACGGGTGCATGGTCAGCTCGCCGGCGTGCGCCCCCTGAGGGACCGAGACCGCGGCGTCGCCGGATGCGAACCGGAGGTACGTCAGGCCGAGCAACATTACCCCGATGACCACCAGGGCAACGATCCGACTGGAGGTGTAGATCCGCTTTGCCTTCATGACGATGCCTTGCGATGGCCCAGGTCGGCCTCGTAGATCGCACCAAGTACAGCAAGGTTGACTGTCCATACGCTGGCGGGCATGGAAACCTACTCTCTTATGTCGCCGTCCTTATGTCGCCGTCGCGTTAACGCCCCCAACCGATCTGTCGCGCCTGAGGAAGACGACGCTGCTGATCAGGACGAAGACTAGGAGCAACACAAATCCGATCAGGTCGAGAACCAGGCCAAACGATGCGATCACACCGCCGAGGCCGAAAGCCTGCAGAAAGAGAAGTGGCGCGGCGAGGATCGAGACCCACCCAAGCCACCGCGGCAAGACTCCACTCCTGAATACGAGCACTCCAGCAGCGAAAGCGAAGAGACTGCCGAAGACGTCAGCGACGCTGTCCACGGCGTAGGTCAACAGGTAGAGCGTGTAGGAGACACTGGGGTCGTGTTGCGCACCGAACGTCGCGAGCTTCCCGTCGAGCACGCCGTAGATCCCGATGTCGCTGACCGCGTGAAGGGCGACAAACAGCACGCCACCGACCAGCAGCAAGGAGCCGAGGGCACGCGAGCCCTCGGCTTCCGTGTGCAGGAAACGGTCGTACAGCTTCCACAGGTAGATCGGAAACATGACGGCGTAGACGACACAGAATCCCTCGACCACCACCAGTCGGTTCCTGTGATCGGCGAGCATGTTCGCGATCTTCGCGGCCGAGTCGTTCTGGTTGATGCCGACCCCGAGCCCAATCGCGGACTCCGCCAGGACCGCAAGAACGAAGAGGATCCCTGCCACCCACGCATAGCGCTCCCAGCCAGGTAAGGCCCGGGTGCTTGCCGGTGACGCCCCTACATCGTCACCGAGGTTTGCTGCCATGACGTCGTCCTTCCGTGGCGGCGTCGTGCCAAGGCGTCGTCAATGACGTGGACCCTTGTCGTCGGGGCCTCAGATTGGGACCGTACACCATCTATTCACTTCATGCCTGTACAAATTCGGGCAGTGTCCCATAAAGCGCCTCTCTGCAACCGCGCTTCCGAGTGCAACCTTTCGCCGGAACTGGGGCCGCAATTAGCGCGGGGACTTGTGCTGCCAACTAGCCTTCTAATCCCAGAGAGTTGCCAGCCAAGAGAAGCGGCATTCGCTGCCTTCACGAGGTGCCGAAGAGACATGCCAGAGTTCCCTGCGATTACTCACGTGGCGCTAACGGTTACGAGCCTCGAACGGAGTGTGCCGTGGTACAAGGCCCTGTTCGGCTCGGACCCCATCCTCGACGAGGACACAGGTCCTTTCAAGCGTGTCGCTTGGCTTACGAGCGACACAATCGTCGGTCTAACTCAGTTCCCTGATTTGAACAGCACTCAGCCGTTCAACGAGCGCCAGCCGGGTCTCGATCATCTGGCTTTCGGCTGTGCCAACCGCGATGAGTTAAAAGCGTGGGAAATCCGCCTGAACGAGCTCGGCATCCCCAACGGTGGCATCGTGGACACACCTTCCTACTCGGCATTGTCATTTCGAGACCCCGACAACATCGCACTCGAGTTCTTCGCACCTCGGGGCTAGGACGGGCGGAGTATCCGACTGCTATCCGACGCTGCACGACCATCCCGTACCGCCGGGTCGGTGAGACACATTCCGGTGCATGTAGTGCGGGGCGTCTACGTTCGCGATCACCAGACACCGCTCATTTCCGAAGTGTCTACAACCCGGCACCCAAGATTAGATTCGCCACTTGATCCGCCTCCGCCTGGTGTTGGGCAGGGAGGCTGTGGCTGTAGACATCGCCAGTCAGTGGGACCGAACTGTGGCCGAGGCGCTCGCTCATGATGACAAGAGGCAACCCGGCCGGGAGGCCGAGGGACGCGTGGCTGTGCCGCAGACCATGAATCCCGATGGGCGGGAGGCCGGCAGCCTTAGCGGCCCGCTCGAACGCCCCGGAGAGTGTCTGCGGGTGGAGGATCGAACCGTCCCGGGCAGCGAAGACGAGGTCGGTGTACTCCATGCGGGTGCCTGTGGGGCGGGAAGGCCCGAAGATGTCTGCGACATCGACAGTGTTCCGGAGCGGACACCGGAAGCGAAGAACTACAAAGCCCTGAGGCTCGCCGGATGGGCAAATGAGGCTGAGGCCGAGCGCGTCAACGGTGCCTCGGCCAGAAGCTCGGACGACGTTCGGGCATCGACATCGGGAGTGAGTGTGTCTTCGGTCATGGTATTTCTTCTCTGCTGTACTCCGGTGGCGGGGCAACTGCTTCGGCTGGTTCCTCCTTTTTCATCGATTTCAACGCGTCGAGCACGGCTCCTCACCGAGCAGGTACCCTGTTTGCCCTGGCTCGCGCTTCGGTAATCCGGCAGGTTCTGCAAGCGCCGCTCAAGGGGGGAAGTTAAGAACGGGGGTTCGCATGACAACTATTGGTGTGGCAATAAACGGCGCTGATCACGTCGACGATCTACCCAAGTTTAAGAGACCCTTTGCGGCCACGTTGATGAGTTGGGGCACCCTCTCGGCTCTGCCCGCGCCAGTGGCGGTTGCGGTCATCGCGTTGTTGATTGGCATATCTTGGGGGGTGACGGTACCGCTCGGTGGCGCTGGCGTGGTCGCGCCGCACTGGTTCTACATCCCGATATTTATGGCCGGTCTACGGTTCGGACCGTTCGGGGCGCTAATAGCCGGAGGCGCCTCGATGTACGTCGCGGGACCACTCCTGCCTCTCAGCTTCAACCCAACTGTGCAGCAAGCGACGAGCGATTGGGTAAGCCGAGGCATCTTCTTCATTGTGATCGGCCAGTTCGTGACCCTCCTGTTCGGCGTTGTGAGGCAACAGAGTTATGCCGAATCGCTTGCCCAAGCGCGCATTCGCGAAGTGGCGGCCGCCCAAGCAGATCTGGTGCGTAGGGAGCGATTTGCTGCGGTTGGGGAGATGGCGACGGTGATCGGCCACGAGCTACGCAACCCACTGGGGGCTGCCATCAACTTGCTGTTCCTCGCTCGCAGCCGGCTAACCGATCACGACGACCCCGAGCTCGAGGATTACCTCGGTCGGGCTGAACATGAAGCGAACCGGGCGGCTGCCCTTAGCGAGGATCTCGCGTTGTTCATGCGCGAGCCGCACTGGACATCGTGGCGCTCGATCTCGGCACCGTCGTGGCCGATGTCCTCGAATCGACTCCGTCGCCACCGGAAGTCGAGGTGTCCGTCGAGGCCCGCGGGGTCGATCTGCATGGCGACAGAGGTCAAGTTACCCAGATGCTTTCGAGACTCATCATCAACGCCTATCAGGCCATGGCTGACGGGGGTACCTTGCGCGTAACTGGCTCCCAAAGCGACGACTTTGTTGAGATCACCTTGGAGGATACCGGTGCGGGCGTAGACCCAGCGGTTGCGGAGCAGGTCATGGAACCGTTCTTCACCACCAAAGTTACCGGGACCGGCTTGGGGTTGGCCATCGTGAAGCGTTTCGCGGAAGGCCACCAGGGCAGCGTCTCCATCACCAACCGACCAACCGGCGGTGCCCGGGTGACCCTCCGTCTGCCTCGCTCCACGACGGAAGCCGCGCCATGACCGAAGGGACCAAGGTTCTCGTCCTGGTGGCCGACGACACCGAGGGCATCCGCAACACCAATTCTTCTTCGTTTCAGTAATCCAACGCCGCTGACGTTTCTGGTGACAACTTCAACAGCAATCCATCGAATTCCCCGGCAACCCGCTTCATGCCCTGAGCCGGACACGGATGCACCCTCGACTCGCACCAATGTGCCTCGGCGAGCAGTTCTTGACTTGACGATTTCCGCTCACGATCCACCTACTGGCTCACAGCTTGCGGCGCGGGATGGGATGGTTCACGGCCCGGATCGACGCGGTCCTGGCGTTGGGACTCCCGCCACCGGTGCATACCGATGAGGCACAGGGTGATCACCAGGGGAACACCGAGGAAGAAGATTCCGGCGCGGACGAACTCCTCGGAATCGAATTGCGATTCAAGAAGCGTCTGCGACTTGGCGTCGTGCAGGCTCGAGTAGAAGAGCACAGCCGAACTCACGAGGAGGATGTAGCCGCCGAAGAGCATCACCCGGGCGTCGCGGGGGAACCACCGGCTGTGCAGGTTGGTCACTCCCTCCCCGGAGGCTGCGAGCTCCCACAGCAGGGCGACCACCAGGACCACCGCAGCGAACAGGGCGACTCGGCCTGACGTGTCGGTGGTCTTGCCGAAGAGCGAATCTATCCATACCAGGATCTGCAGGCTGACCGTCAGGGTCACCAGGAGGGCGATCGGGGTCATGAGCCGGCGCAGGCTCTTATTGGCCACCGCGTAGAGGACGAGGAGGATCGTCAACATGGCCGCCACCGCCTTGAGGCCCTCGACACCCAGGTAGGGGGCGTTGCTGACAAAGTCCTGCATCGTGCCGGTTGAATGCAGGCCGAACGGATGGATCACTGTGCCGATGTCCTCCAGTCCGGTCAAGGCATCAATGAGGCCGATCATCACCAAGAAGCATCCGGCAGCGACCAGCTTTCCTGGCAAGCGTTTGCGCAAGGCCACCAGGACGACCAAGGTGATGGCGCCGACGATCAACCAGAAGGTGGCTGTGACCCCCGAAACCTTGCTGTCGAAGAGCGGGTCATCGCTGCCCAATCGGCGCTGAGCGATGTAGGCGACGAGTGAATCGGCACCCGCCACGATGGCGAGCACGGCGAAGGGCAGGTGATGCGGCCAGCGGTCACGGGGTTGGGCCAGCAGGTAGAGGAGGAGGGCGCCCAAGAGGACGGCGCCACCGAGCAGGAGCTCCTCCCGGATCCCCCCGCCCGCGTCGGAGGTCGCAGTGCGTAGGCCGTCCCAAAGGATGAGCCCGGCGGCGACCACGGTGACCCCGACAAAGGCCCACTCGCCGGACGAACTGCGGATTCGGCGACCCAGGCGGGCCACGCTGAAGTTAGCCCAGTCGCCGAAGTCGGAGCCCGCCAGGACGAGCACCGGTATCAGGAAGAGCTCGATGTTGTAGAGCTGATCGGCAAAGTCGTCGGTAAAGACATCGACCTGACCGGCGGCCTTGTTGCCCAACCAGGCCGTCAGGTAGATCCCACCCACCACGAGGATCATGACGACCGGCAAGAAGCGTCGGAAGAGGCCCCACCGGCCGGTGGCCACGGACTTGGGATCGTCCCAGAAACGGCCCCGGTGCTCGGGGAACCAGGTGGCGAGGGCGAGGACGATCACCAGGCCGATGAGGGCGATAGTGATGCCCTGGTCGAGTCCGCTCACCCCGTCGAGAGCATCACGCTCAGCCCACATGGCCCACAGGAAGATGGCCACGATGGCCGCCCGGACGGCCCACCCGGAGCGATAGGTGCCGGCCAGCAGGAGGCCCCAAGCCACACAGGCGAACACCACCGAGAACACGAAGACGAGGATGGAGATGGTCGCGGTTGTATCGGCGAAGTTGTCGCTGACGATCTTGGGTAGGTGGGCGTTGCGCTCGAAGACCAAGATGGCGGCCACGATGAGCTGGCCCACGACTGCCCCGAGGAGCAACCTCGTCTCGAAGCGCAGGGATCGGATCTGCAGGAACCGCTCGCTGATGGCGTCCCGCAGACGGTCGGACTCGTGCGCGCCGTGTTCCTCCGGGTTCCCGCCGACCGGTCCGCCTGCCACCGCCACCCGGTCCGCCATCGCCGCGCCTCCATTCGTCGGGCCTACCTTCCGGCTCGAGTGCCGAGAGCGTAATGCAATCGGCCTTTGGGCATAGGCGCTCGATGCCTTGCGGGGGTGTTCGAAATCCCCAGCAGCCCTCCGTTGTCCCTACTACGATCCGTCCTGGCGGCGGACGGTGGACGGTCTAGCGCCCGGGACGCCTGGAGGAACCATGAATGAACTGTCCAGCCAAGAGCTGCAGATGAACCAACAGGCGGCGGGCGTCGCCGCTTCCGTGCTTAGCCAAGCGGTGATTGCCGCGACCCGGTGCCAACAGGCGACCCAGGACATGATGATTGGTGCTGCCGGGGTGGGCAAGATCAACCGAGGCATGATGAAGGGCATGAAGGGCATGACCAGGGTGATGATGCCGAGTGTCGGCAACATCTCGAAGGAACTGGAGGGGGGTGGGCTGCCGAAGAGCTTCGTCCTCGCCGTCACTGAGAGTCAGGTCCACGTTCTCGAGGACAAGCACGACGGTGACAAGCTCGTCGCCGGCAAGGTCATCAAGTCCTGGGACCGGGACGGATTCCTGGTGAAGCAGAGTCCACCGGGACTGAATGCGACATTCGGCGTGCCCGACGATCGGCAGGTCATCATCCTCTACCTCCCGATCGAGGGTGGCAAGAACAAGTATCTCAAGGCGGCCGCCCACAACACGGCCGCAGCCGGTTCGCCCGGTATGCCGCACAAGGTCATGATCGCCAAGGACGCTCCCAGCCAGGGAATCGTCGACGCGCTGGTCACGGCCGGCGCCGCGCCGAACATCATGATCGGCGGGACCAACCTGCAAGACATGATGGCCCAGGCTGCTGGCACCGCGGCCGCAGCTGCCGACCCGACGGAGCGCCTGACCAAGCTGGCAGATCTCCACGACCGCGGGGTGCTGTCCGACGATGAGTTCGCGGCTCAGAAGGCAAAGATCCTCGCCGAGTAGGGGATTAACTAGCCCATAAACGTTTGTCCGGATCGGTCAACGCGGGTCCGCATACATCGGAGGGTCACCACTAGCGAGCGACCGCCTGTCGCTATTCGGCGGCTGTCGTTTTCCCCGGTCCTCCCCAGCCGGCTGGCGAAGGAAGCTCGCCCCATTCGGCCTGATCCATGTTGCCGCCAGAGGCGCCGACAGGCCCCACGGGACTTGTCCAACAATCCATGAAGGCTCAGCGCTCGTTACGCAATCACGTCTTTGGAAGCGTTTTGAACTTCTCATCAATGTACTGGATGAGGGAATCGTGAAGGTCTTTGAGCCCGCCAGCCGTGTGGATGTCGAGGGCGTCGATGATCTTCACCGTGTCCTCATAAGTGTGCTCTGATCGAGCGTCACTGGCAATGGACTGCACATTCTGCCCAACCATGATGACGGAGAGCAGTACCAATTGGATGAAGGTCTGGGCAATCCACGCCACGATTGAGATCAGTGATGCGGTAATCAGCCACGAGGGGAACGTGGTCTTCGGAATCCAGCCGGTGCCAACGAGGATGGCCGGGAGGCTGGTCAGGGCGATCAGCGTGAAGACATAGGCACACCACATCGAACCAACAATGTTGGTCACGAAGACGGCGATTTTGGCATTGGCCCCATCCACCTTTTGGAGATCCGATCTCAATCCTCTGACACTGACAGCCTGAGCAAGGTGATGTCGAGTTGTGACTGGCTTGGGAATACTTACCAATTGATCAGTCATGGTTGCCTCCTAAAGCGACGGGATGACCACACGGTTGGGTAATGACGAGGTTGAGCATTTTGTATTGCAGAAAGGTAACCCACCATCAAATCAACGGTCGGGATCACTCTGCTATTCGGCGATCGGGATCATGAAACGTCCCCGCAGGTGCCGATAGACGGTGGTGACCGACCGTCAATGGAAACCCCGATCAAGCTCTGCCGGCCGTTGCTCAGCGGCGACCTGTTCACCGACCCCTCCACCCCTGGGCGGATTGCCGAAACCCTGGTCGTCTCCGAGGACGCAGTGAAGAACCACCTCGCCCGGCTCTATGACACGTTCGCGGTTTAGAAAGGGGATGAACGGCGGGTCCGCTTGGCCAACGCCGCGGTCACCCGAGGTGCGGTGAGCCTGGCCGACCTCAGAGGCTAGGGGTCGGCCTGGGTGCGGCTCACCGGTCTGGCGTAGTAGACCGGCTGCAGCGAATCGGAGGGTAGTTATGGCACGCAGGAAGTCACTTCGAAGTCAGTTCTATCGAGCCGCCCGAGATCTTGGCAACGTCGAGGCCGTCGAGCATGGCGGGATCGAGGGTGGAGCCAAGCGGTACGCCCGGCGTGCCGTCTACCGGAAGACGAACTCGATCACGGGGTCGTTTCTCCGGGCACTCGGCCTCCAGGGCACCCGCCGGAGGCGGTAGCCACGTAGCCACCGACGACTCGGAGCTCGCTCCACGTGCTCAATCGGTCAATGGCATGCATGCTGGCGTAAGCCGTCATAGGCAGAGCGCGTTTCAGCATTCACATTGCACCTGGCCGGTCTTCGAATAAGGTCCCACCCCATGGCCATCTACCAGCTAGGCGATCTCGTCCCCAACGTCGATCCAGAGGCATACGTGCATCCGGATGCCGTCGTCATCGGTGACGTGACCATCGGGCCCGAGTCGACGATATGGCCGAGCGCGGTCCTTCGGGGGGACTACGGGACGATCACCATCGGTGCCCGTTCCTCGGTGCAGGACGGGACCGTCATTCACGCTGGCCCCGGATTCCCGACCACGGTGGGGGACGGTTGCGTGATCGGCCATCTGGCCCATCTTGAAGGCTGCACCCTCCACAACGATTCCCTGGTCGGCTCGGGCTCGGTGGTTCTGCACCATGCCATCATCGAGTCAGGCGCCACCGTCGGCGCCAACGCCGTCGTTCCCAACCGGATGGTGGTACCCGCCGACTCGCTGGCGATAGGCGTTCCGGCTGTCATCAAACCCGGCAGGTCGAATGCGGCCCTGATCAAGCTCTCTGCCGGCGAATACGTCAAGAATGGCCACGACTTCAGGGAACATCTGACCCGCATCGACTAAAGCTCGACGCATTGAAGGCGTCGAAAGGACCATCCCCGCACCCCGCCGGGAGACACGACAGAATCGATCCATGCAGGGAACCCTCACTCGGGGCGGCGACACGGTGACGGCCACCCGGGACCTCATCAATCAGAGCCTTGCCTCCGATGCCTTCTTTTGGCTCGATCTCGACGGCGTCGACAACGAAGCCCACGACGTCCTCCTCACCTCTTTTCATATCCACCATCTCGCCGCCGATGACGCCCAGCACTTCGGCCAGCGCCCGAAAGTCGAGGACTACGACAACTTCACCTACATGGTGGTCCATGGGGCTGGCCTCGATGGCAAGGGAACCCTCGAAGTCCATTTCATGATCGCTGAACATTACGTGATCACCGTGCACCGGGGCGGCTGTCCGGCGTTGGATTCGGTGCACCAACGGCTGGGAAGACGTGCCCCTGACCATGTGGTGACGCCCCAGTTCACCGTGCTCTACGTGATGATCGACAACCTGGTGGATAGCTTCTTCCCGTTTCTCGACCTGTTCGACACTCAGATCGACGATCTCGAGGACGCCATCCTGGTCAATCCCACCGATCAGCAACTCGGGACGTTGTTCGATCTCAAGCGGAACCTGATTTCGGTTCGAAAGGTCGTCACGCCCCAACGCGACATGTTCGCCGGGATCATTTCGGGCGTCACGACGATCCCGGGCGTTACCGACGAGGGCCAGCGATACCTGCGCGACATCTACGACCACTTGATCCGCATCGGTGACCTGGTCGACGGCTACCGCGATCTGTTGAGCGGAACACTCGACACGCACCTCTCGACGGTGTCAAACCGACTCAACGTGGTGATGAAGCAGCTGACCATCATCGCCACCATCTTTTTGCCCCTCACCTTCATCACCGGATTCTTCGGTCAGAACTTCGCGTGGTTGGTCACCCGGATCACCAGCGGGTGGGCGTTCATCATCTTTGCCATCCTGTTCGAGGTCATCTGCGCGGTGGCGCTGGCGATCTATTTCCGCAAGAAGGGCTGGCTTGGCGCGGGCGCCGGTTCCGGCTAGTCCGCGGGCTTCTCGCCCGAGCCGTCTCCCATAACCGCCTTCCAGGATCTCCAAGACATCACCGAGAGGGCCGAACACGCCGAGAGCAGCGACGCTGCCCCCAGAAAGCTGCCTACTGAAGCCACCGACAGGGCCGAACCGATGGAGCCGATGGACAGGATCGACCCCACCGAACCGATAGAGAGGATCGACCCCTTGGAGTTGATCGAGAGAACGGAATCGGTCGAATTCACCGACCAGCGAGATGTGCCTTCGGGGACAACGGGCTTCGCCATGAACTTCATCATGCCCCCCGGGGTCCCATTCTGCACCGCAGCTCTAGGGAGTGTGAACCCCGTCGCCGGCCGCATCGACCACCCACCAGCGCCCGCCGAGATTGGTCAGGCCCTGGCCGGTGGCTTCGCCCGGAGCGGTGTCCTGAGGCCAGGTATACAGGGGCCACCCGTTGTAGGTGATCTGCATGGATCCGTCGGCCCGGGGCTCGCTGCCCAGCAACCCAGACTTGATCCCCGGTCCGGCGATCGGAGCTTCGGTGCCCGGGGGCAGCGTGAGCGGAGGCCACGCCTCCGCACACAGACCGACACACCTCGAAGGTTCGCCCTGGGTGTCGGTGGCGAACTGGTAGAGGGTCAATCCCTCCCCATCCACCAGCACCCCGCCGAGCCCGGAGACGTTCCCGATTTTGACCTCGTCGGCCGGACCGTTCTCAAGATTCGGCTTCGCCCCGCGTAGGGAGTCCGCACTGCGGCACCGGGGGCCACACTGCAGGCACCCAGAAGACAGGCGAGCACCACCGCGCTGCCGGTAAGGCATCGACGTCGCCAACCGGAACCCGGCTTCATCGGTCGGCAGTACCGGGACCACCGGTTCGGATGATCTCCTCGAGCGGTGGGCTCGGATAGGCGCCGACGCCCGGTCGCCACCCCACCGCCACCTTCTGTTCGGCAACGCCGCCCTCGGCCCAGACATGGCAGGAGTTTCGGACCCAAGGGCTGGCAGCGCCGAGGATCGGGTCGTCGGATCCCTGGGATCTCGCCTGGGCTCGTTTCGAGGTCGCCGCCTGCACCACGACCGGACCCAGCGAACGGGCAAGGTGCTCGAGGTGGGTACATCCCTTTGGGCCGCCGAATCGGTTCTGGACCTCGCGGGTGAAGCCCCGCCCGACTTGGAGGCCGGCCAACGCCCGGAAGGCGGTGACGATCCCCGGGCACTCACTGTGGGGGAACACATGCATCAACGCGTCCGATTCGGTAATGGTCAGGTCGTCGAGTCGCACGGTTACCCGAAGCTCCATGTCGTGCACATGGTGCACCGAGCTCCCGTCGGCGGCCCATGGACGATTGTCGCGCAGGCGACCGATGATCCTCAGGTGGTCGCCCTCGTCGAAGGCTTGATACTCGATGGACCGCGTGTGGACGGGAATTGCTGCACTGCCGGCGGGTTCGCCGGTCATGCCGGCGGCGGCAGATCGACGACCACGTAGGACCAGAGTTCACTGTGGGTACCCACCGGCGGGGGAGCGGCACCCTCCGGATCGGTTTCAGCTTTCTCCGACGGACCCCGGTGGCCGTGGGCGAATGCTGGCGACGTCACCCAGGCGTTGAATGCCTCCTCGTCCCTCCACCGGGTGATCACCAACCAGGTACCTCGATCGTCGTTCGGCTGCATGAGCTCGAACCCCTCGAAGCCATCGGCGTCGTCCACGGCGCCGGCGCGGTGGGCAAATCTCCGGGCCAGCTCATCGCCCGATCCCTCCCGCACGGTGATGGCGTTGATCTTCACGACTGTCATGGCCCGATCATTGCCGCCTGGGTCGAGAGGTCCAAATCCGCCAGGTGCCCTCTCGCCACCTCCGGGCGGGGACTCCATCGGGTCGGCGCCGTCTGATCACACCGACGTAATTACGCCGGTGTGGTACCCTTACCCCCAGGTTGACGTTTATCTGTCGGAGCATGGTCAACCTCTTATCGAGGTGGAGGAATGCTGGTGAACTCGAGCAAGAATGATGCCGTCGTCGAAGAGGGCTTCCGGGGGCCCCAGGTGTGCTCGCTGGTCGGCATCACCTATCGCCAGCTCGACTACTGGGCCCGGACCGGTCTGCTGCGCCCGTCCATCACCGATGCCAACGGTAGCGGGACCCAGCGTCGCTACTCCTACGGGGACGTCATCGAGCTGAAGGTCATCAAACGCCTCCTGGATGCAGGGCTCAAGCTTCAGCAGGCCCGCCAAGCGGTCGAATGCCTCCGGAGCGATCTCGGTGCCGACCTGTCCTCCGCTCAGTTGGTCCTGGCGGGATCTCGGTCGGTCCTGGCCCACTCCAACGGCGAGGTCGTCGATCTTCTCGCCGGCGGTCAGGGAGTGTTCAATATCCTTCCCCTGTCCGGTGTGGTGAAGGAACTCGAAGCTGCCATCGTGGAGATCCAGTTGCCGGCGCCGGCGGGCAGACCGTCCCGCCATCCGGCTGCCGCTTTCCTGGCCGAGGCCGAGGCTGCCGAACGTTGAGCCTGGCGATGTCGAGGCTGGAACATCGGTATCGGACCGGCGCGACCCGGTTCGCCCACGAATCCGAACGGCGCTTTGCCCGCGTCCTCGACTTCTATGACGTCTCCTGGGAATACGAGCCGGTGGAGTTCTCCCTCCAGTGGGACGACGACGGACGGACCACCACCGGGTTCCGCCCGGATTTCTGGCTTCCCGATCTGGGCCTGTTCGTGGAGTTGACCACCCTCAACCAGCGGCACGTAACCAAGAAGAACCGCAAAGTACGGCGAATGGGGGAGTTGTATCCGGATGTCCGGATCAAGATCCTCTACCAACGGGACACGCTGGCCCTGCTGGCCAAGTATGGACTGGCCGGAGGTGGCCCCGGGGAGTGGGGCACCGTTCGCTCGGCGTGATCGGGCCGGTTGACCCTCCAGTAGCCTTTCGGGGTGACTGAGGCCCTGCCGGACACCGCCCAACCGCTGCGCCACACCCCGCTGATCAACGCCCACCTCGGTCTGGGGGCCAAGCTGGTCGGCTTCGGGGGTTGGGAGATGCCGCTTTCGTATCCCCGCGGGACGTTGGCCGAGCACCGCGCCTGCCGGACCGACGCGGTGGCATTCGACGTCAGCCACCTCGGCACCGTCCGGGTCATCGGACCCGACGCCTTCGATCGCCTCCAGGCCGCCCTCTCCAACGATCTGCGTCGAATCGGCCCGGGTCGGGCCCAGTACACCCACCTCCTCTCCGACGACGACGGATCGGTGGTCGACGACATCATTGTCTGGTGGGTTTCCGACGAGGTGTTCGACGTGATGCCCAACGCCTCCAATACCGCCCGGGTGGTCGAGGCCATCGGCGGGGAAGACACCACCGCCTCCCGGGCCATCGTCGCCGTCCAGGGCCCCCACGCCCGGACCCGTCTGGAGACCATCGCTCCATCCGCCTCCGGGGTTCCCCGCTTTCATGTCGCCGATTTCGAGTGGGAAGGGGTGCCGTGCCTGGTGGCGGGCACCGGCTACACCGGCGAGGAAGGAGTCGAATGTGCGGTCCCGGCGGAGATAGCCGAGTCATTCTGGGCGGCCGTTCTCGGCACCGGGGTGGAACCGGCCGGCCTTGGCGCTCGGGACACCCTTCGCCTGGAGGCTGCCCTTCCCCTCCACGGACATGAGCTGGGACCTGGGATCACCCCCCTCCAGGCCGGGCTCGGCTGGGTCATCGGCTGGGACAAGGAGGCGTTCCGGGGACGGGACGCCCTGATGGCCGAGAAAGAGGTCGGACCTCGCCGGCACCTGGCGGGGATGACCACGGCGGGCCGTCAGCCCCCTCGGGAACACTCGGTGGTCGCCGAGGACGGCCAGTCGGTCGGCTTCGTCACCAGCGGCAACTTCTCGCCGATGCTCGAACACGGGATCGCACTGGCCCTCGTCGACTCCGGAGCGGACGCCGCCCCGGGCTCAACCGTTACCATCGAGCAGCGCGGACGAGCTATGGAAGCCACCGTGGTGAAGACCCCGTTTGTTCGAGCCGGGCAATGGGCTACCCACCGCTAGTCCTCTAGCCGCCTTCGAGACGACCACCACCCAAGGAGCGACCAAGACCGTGGGCACCTACATCCCGCATACCGAGGACGAGATCGCCAGCATGCTCGCCTTCTTGGGCCTTGCCACCATCGACGAGCTGTTCGCCGAGGTCCCCGGGGCACTCAAGCTCCAGCGGGGCCTGGAGCTGGCGGATGGAGCCGGAGAGCCGGACGTTCTCGCCCACCTGGACGACTACGCCAATCGCAACCTGGCCCGGGGTGACCGCCTCCTGTGCTTCGCCGGAGGCGGGGCCTACGACCACGAGATCCCGGCGGTGACCAAGGCGCTGGCCGGCCGCTCCGAGTTCATGACTTCCTATACGCCATACCAGCCCGAAGTTGCCCAAGGGGTCCTGCAGGCGGTGTTCGAGTTCCAGACCATGATCGCCCGACTGTTCGGGCTGCCGGTGGCCAACGCCTCGCTCTACGACGGGGCCAGCGCCACGGTGGAGGCGGTCAACTTGGGGGTGGCCGCCGCCGGTCGGAACACCGTCTGGATCTCGGAAGGGGTCCACCCCCACTGGCGTCAGATGCTGGCCACCTGTGCGGCGGGAACCGGTCACCGCCTGCGCACGGTCAAACTGGTTGACGGCGTCACCGTCTGGCCTGACGCCGAGCTGACGTCCGAGGATCGTCCCGGCGTGTTGCTGGTGGGCTACCCGAACTATCTCGGGTGCCTGGAAGACATCCCCACCGCCCGGTCGATATGCGACCGAACCGGCGCGATGCTGGTCGTCGCTACCGACCCGGTGTCGCTCGGAGTCCTCGAAGTCGCCGGGGGAGTGGGGCGCCGACGTCGTGGTGGGGGAGGGGCAGGCCTTCGGCACCGCGCTCGGCTTCGGCGGCCCGTACCTCGGCCTCTTCGCCTGTGCCCAGTCCCAGGTCCGGCGCCTCCCCGGACGGTTGGTCGGTGAGACGGTGGACCTCGACGATCGGCGCGCCTACGTCACCACCCTCCGGGCCCGGGAACAGGACATCCGACGGGAGAAGGCAACCTCGAACGTCTGCACCAATCAGACCTTGATGGCGGTCACCGCGGCGATCCAGCTGGCGTGGTTGGGGACGGCCGGGCTGGCCGACCTCGCCGTTCGCTGCGCCCGAGCCACCCGGTACACCCGCGACGGATTGCTGGCCATCGACGGCGTCGAGCCGTATGCCAAAGCGCCGGTGTTCCGCGAGTTCGCGGTCCGGACTCCGATACCCGCCGAGACGGTGGTCGAACGACTGGCCGACGCCGGGTTCCTGGCCGGCATCCCTCTCGGGGACGAGTTCGACGACGGGGACCTTGGCCTGCTGGTGGCGGTGACCGAACGCCGGACCCGGGACGAGATCGACGCCTACGTCACGGCCTTCGCCAAGGCGGTGGCGTCATGAGTGGATCCAACCAACTGCTCGGGCCGGCCGCCCCCGGCGGCAAGGCCACCAGCGCTCCGCTCCTCGGGCGGGAGGCGGAGCCGACGATCTTCGAGCTCTCCCATCCCGGTCGCCGGTCGTGGTCGTTCCGGTCGACGGGTGTCCCCGAGCTCCAACTGGACGAGCTGATCCCGATCGAACACGTCCGGTCAGAGCCGACACCGTTGGCCGAGGTCTCGGAGCGGGACCTGGTGGCGCACTTCACCCGGCTCTCGCACCGCCAGTTCTCGGTGGACCTGGGGGCCTACCCGCTGGGTTCGTGCACCATGAAGTACAACCCGAAGGTCTGCGACGCGGTGGCGGCCCTACCCGGGCTGGCCGGCGTCCACCCGGCGGCGCCGGCATCGCTGACCCAGGGATGGCTGGGCCTGATGGTCGAGGTCGAAGAGGCCTTGTGCGAGATCACCGGCATGGCCGCCGCCACCCTGCAACCGGCGGCCGGGGCGTCGGGCGAGCTGACCGGGCTGCTGCTCATGCGGGCCTGGCACGACGCCCAGGGGGCGCCCCGGCACAAGGTGATCATCCCCGACTCCGCGCACGGGACCAATCCCGGCCTCGGTCACCCTCGGCGGCTATGAGGTGGTGACGGTGCCCAGCGATGCCCGGGGCTGCGTGGACATGGAGGCACTGGCCTCAGTGTTGGACGAGGACGTCGCCGGCATCATGTTGACCAACCCGAACACCCTCGGTCTGTTCGAAGAGGACATCGCCGCCATCGCCGCCGCGGTGCACAAGGTCGGCGGGCTGCTCTACTACGACGGCGCCAACCTCAACGCCATCCTCGGGGTGGTCCGGCCCGGCGACATGGGTTTCGACATCGTCCACATGAACCTGCACAAGACGTTCGCCACCCCCCATGGGGGAGGCGGCCCGGGCGCGGGACCGGTGGCGGTGTCCGAGCGGTTGGTGCCGTTCCTTCCCGGCCCCCGACCCGAACGGGTGGTCGACGGCCCGGAGGGAGACCGAGGCCTACCGGTGGATGACGCCGGAGCATTCGATCGGAAGGATGCACTCCTGGCACGGCAACGCCCTGGTCCTGGCCCGGGCACTGGCCTACATCCTGGCCAACGGGGGCGACGGGCTGCAGAAGGTGGCCCAGATCGCGGTCCTCAACGCCAACTGGATCCGCCAGCGATTGTCCGGCACCTATGACGTGCCCTTCGACCGGCAGTGCATGCACGAAGTCGTGTTGTCGTCCCGCAATCTCAAACAGGCCCACGGGGTGCGGGCGCTCGATATCGCCAAACGGCTTCTCGAGGAGGGGTTCCATTCACCGACCGTTTACTTCCCCCTCATCGTGGAGGAGGCGCTGATGATCGAGCCCACCGAGACGGAGAGCCCCCAGACGCTCGAAGCCCTGGCCCGGGCGCTCGAGTTGATCGCCGAAGAGGCGAATGACCTTCCGACCGGATCAATGGCCGAAGCTCCCCGCAATACTCCGGTCCGCCGGGTCGATGAGGCTCGGGCGGCCCGAACCTTGATCCCGACCTTTGACGCCCGCGCCGAGAACTAGGCCGCGGCGGTCTTTGTGAAAGGGGGCACCTTCAGCACCCGGTTCGTCGGGCCGTACATGAAGTTCCATGCCTACATCTACGAGCGCAGCGACGGCCGGATCGGGAAGCACTCCAACCGGGTCCCGGCCCTGCTCCTCACCACCACCGGCCGGAAGTCGGGTCAGGCCCGGACCCTCGGGCTCACCTATTACCCCGATGGCGAGGACGTGGTCGTGGTGGCCTCCAACGGGGGGAGCGACCATCCCCCGGCCTGGTTCTTGAATCTGCAGGCCGAGCCTCGAGTCAAGGTCCGGCTGGGGCGCCAGGTGGTGGACGCCACCGCCCGGGTGGCAACCGCTGAGGAGCGCTCCCGTCTGTGGCCACTGGTCAACCGGATCAACCGGGGCATGGCCCCGCTGTTCCACCCGGGGGCGACCGGTCGGTACGACGTCCACCAGCGGCACACCAACCGGGAGATCCCGGTGGTGATCATCACCCCCGACCCCTCGTAACCGTCAGGTGGCGGCCGGGATGGTGCGGTGCACGATCCATCCGAGGTCGGCCAGGGCATCGGCGACCGTCCAGGTCTGCCCGTTGATCATCGGATCGTTGAGGTTCTGCTGACCCTGGGTGTCGAGCATGGCGTTGAGCGCGGCCGGCAGTTTGTGGGAGGTGACATCCGGGGTGGCGGCGGTGGCGAACCGCTCGTGGCCACTCGGGTCGATGATGAAGAACCCGTCGGTGTGGTCGACGTCGTAGGTGAGAGGTTGGTGGGTCCACCAGTCCAACTGCGGGGGAGAGCCTTCGGCGACCTTCTCGGCCAGCACGTAGAAGAACGAGTTCATGGCGGTGACGTTGGCGGGGGTGCCGGTCAACAGCGCCCAGCTGGCACCGGTGAGTTTGGCGTAGGCCGCTAGCCGGGCCGGCGTGTCCCGCTCCGGGTCGACCGAGTACTCCACGATCGCCACCTGCTCGGCCAGGCCGGCCCGGTCGACCGCCTGCTGGATGAGGGAAAGGTTCTCGGTGGTCAGCGGGCATACCTCCTGACACAGGGTCAACATCGGGGCCAGCACTATCGTCTTGCCCCGAAAGCTGGCCAGCGTCATCGGCTCATCGTGCTGATTCACCAACGGAATGGATGGGACGACGCGGTTCTGGATGATCCCCTGGGATGCCGCGGGGGGTCCGGGAACCGGGTCCGACGCGCATCCGGCCAGCAACACCGCAGCCAACCCCGTCGCCATCGCCACCGAGATCGACGTGGGCAGCAATCGAAGGGGATGTCGGGCCGGCATCCCGGCGAGGCTAGACAGGCTCACACCGGAAGTCAGATCAGGGGCTCGCTTCGGCCCCGATCTCGGGAATCAGTCGAGCAGGTCGGGCTGCTCCCGTACGATCCGCTGGAAGAGTGGCTGGAAGCTGAACCACCCGGCCAGGTGCGACCCGACCTGATCGTGGGTGGCCTTTGCCATCTCATGGTCGATGAGGACCGGTTCTCCGGCGGCGGAGGCCAGTAGCTGGGCCTGGCACGAGCGTTCCATGGTGATGAACCACCACACCGCCTCGTCCACTGTCTGGCCAACGGTCAGCAGGCCGTGGTTCCGGAGGATGGTGGCCTTGTTCTCTCCGAGCGCATGGGCGATCCGCTTGCCTTCCTCGACGTCGAGGACGACGCCGGTGTAGTCGTTGAAGATCGAGTGGTCCTCGTAGAAGGCGCACACGTCCTGGGTGATGGGATCGAGGGGCTTGGCCAGGGTGGCCCAGGATTTGCCGTAGATGGAATGGGCGTGAGCGGCAGCTACCACGTCGGGGCGGGCGGCGTGGACCTGGGAGTGGATGGCGAAGGCGGCGGTGTTGACCGCCCGGTCACCCTCCACGACATTCCCCTCGTGATTCACCAAGAGGAGGTCGGACACCCGGATGTGACCGAAGTGCACCCCGAACGGATTCACCCAAAAATGGTCAAGGAGTTCGGGGTCCCGAGCCGTGATGTGGCCGGCCACTCCCTCGTCGAAACCGAATTTGGAGAACAGGCGGAATCCGGCGGCCAGTCGCTGCTTGCGATGGAGCCGTTCCTCCTCGACAGAGTTGAACACCATTGACTTCGGAAGCTCGATGATCTCGGGCATAACCCCTCCTCGACGTTCAGCGCCAGGCCCGACTGGTGTCGGCGTGCCTCCCTTCAGTGTAGGCCTCCAACTCCTTCCGCTGTCAGATCGAGGGGTGAATCCGGGGCCTCGGTGGCTGCTGGGAGCGGTGCGGGCGGCAGACGAAAGCACCCGCCGATCGACCCGTCATTCGCGTGCTTAGGTTGCTAGTGTTTCGGCGGAAGCAAACGGGGCACCACCTGGCGTGGCGACAACGACCTGTGAGGGTCACGAGGACTAGGGGATCACCGTGAATGAAGGTACGTCTCGACTGTGTTCGACCGGATCGAGGCGGTGGGGCCGTCTCCTTCTGGCCTCATTGATCGCTAGCGCCGGGCTGGCAGTGCCGCTAGCCATCGGCGGAGGTTCGGCGGGCGCGGTACTTCCGCCAACGCCCACCACCTGCACCAACAACGGGGCGAATCCGGGGTCGCTGCCCGCCGGCACCTATTCGAGCGTCCTGGTGACGGGAGCCTGCGCGGTCAATGCCGGCGCGGTCATCGTCGCCGGCAGCATAACCGTCCAGCCCGGTGCGACCTTGCTGGCCGCCTACGCCAACAATTTCGGCCGGGACCGGCACCTCCAGTTTGACGGTGACCGGCAACATAACGGCCGGGGCCGGCTCTACCGTGATCCTCGGTTGCGAAGGGGCCCACTTCGCCTGCATCGATGATCCAAACCAGACCAATCCCACCCTGTCGGCCAGCGAGTCGGTGGGCGGCAGCATCCTGGCCACCGGAGCCCTCGGGATCCTCGTTCACAACTCGACGATTGGCGGCGACATCATTGAGACGGGCGGGGGAGGGGGAGTCAACTGCACCCCGAGTGGCGTCTTCGCCACGTTCATGTCCCCGGTGTACAGCGACTACGAGGACATCAGCGTCGGCGGCAACCTCTCGGTGACCGGACTGGGGACGTGCTGGACCGGCGCCCTGCGCGACAAAGTAGGTGGCAGCATCACCTACAGCAACAACGTGATGGCGGACCCTGATGCCAATGAGGTCCTCACCAACACCGTGGCCGGCAATGTCATCTGCCAGGGAAACTCCCCGGCCAACCAATTCGGTGACTCGGCCGGGTCTACCAACGTGGTGACCGGCTTTGCCGTGGGACAGTGCAGCTTCTCGACCTTGCAGCCCAATCCCGCACCCGTCCCGGCGTCTCCGGGGCCGCCACCTACCCCCGCCACGCCAGCCGGACCCCTGCAGCCCATCTCGGCGCCGAGCGGCGTCCTCACGGGTTACACCATGGGAGCAGCCGACGGTGGCGTCTTCGCCCTCGGAGCCGCTGGCTTCTTCGGATCCGGCGCGGGCACCTCGCCGTCGTCTCCGGTCGTCGGCATTGCCACCGCCCCGGGCGGACGGGGGTACTACCTGGCCAGCGCCAATGGGAAGGTCCTCGGTCTGGGCCCCAACGCCCCGTCGTTCGGTGACGTGTCAGCGCTGCCGTTGACCAAGCCGATCGTCGGGATCGCCACCGCACCCGGTGGCGACGGCTACTACCTGGCAGCCTCGGACGGTGGGGTATTCACGTTCAACACCAAGTTCTACGGCTCGGCCGGCGCCATCCACCTTAACCAACCGGTGGTGGGCATGGCCGAGGCAGCCACCGGCGACGGCTACTACCTGGTCGCCTCCGACGGCGGCATCTTCAACTACGGCCCGGGAGCCACCTTCCAGGGCTCCACCGGGGCCATCCACCTCAACCAACCGGTTGTCGGCATGGCGGTCGATCCCGCCACCGGCGGTTACTGGCTGGTGGCATCCGACGGCGGGGTCTTCAGCTTCAACGCCCCGTTCCTCGGGTCCACCGGGGCCATCCACCTCAACCAACCGGTGGTGGGCATGATCGCAGCTCCTGGTGGCAACGGCTACTGGCTGGTCGCCCGGGACGGCGGGGTGTTCTCCTTCGGTCCGGGAGCCACCTTCCAGGGCTCCACTGGAGCCATCCACCTCAATCAGCCGATCGTCGGCATCGGCCTGGGCTGACACCTGCGGCTCCGGCCGGGTCGCACGGGCCCGGCCGGACCGCGGCTTCTCGGTTGACTCTGGGCGGACTCCGCTAAATGATGAAGTGCAACGGGGCACCCACGTCATTGACACGAAGGAGATGCCATGTTGTTCCTGACCGAATACCGATTCCGCTCCGGCATGGACCGGGCCCAAGTGCAGCGGGTGATGGACCTCTTCGGCAAGCGGGGCCGCGGAGACCGGAGAGATCGCCCACTACGTCAAGGCAGACGGAACCGGTGGGTTCACTATCAGCGAGATCGATGACCCCGCCGTCGCCTATGCGGGGACGCTCGCTTATCACGAGTTCATGGAATTCACCTCCACGCCGTTGCTCACCATCGATAACGCCATCGGTCCCATCTCGACCTTCCTCGGGGGCTGAAAACCAGTCGAGGGGCTAGGTAGACGGCCGCCCGGGAAGCACTGACCTGGGCCAACCCGACTTCTTAGTTGACATAATATACATTATCGGCGATCGAGAGAGGGCCTGACCAGGGCTCCGGCCGGCTCTCTGGCCCCTACTCCCGGACCGGCTCCACCACCAACCCGGTCAAGTCCCTGGCCGCCTCATAGAGGTGTTCGAAGGCGGCTCGGTACGCCTTCAGGGCCGGAGAGCCGGCCAGGTCGGCATCGACATCTTCGACGGCGGCCTCCAGCCGGTACAGACGGTCGTGTAACCGGTCGAGCTCCTTCTCGGCGACGATCACCTGTCCGACCGGCACGTGGAGGGCGTCCGCTCGTCGACGTGCCTCGTAGGCCCTCTGACGGTGCGACGGGCTGCAGAACCGGCGGGGACGACCGGCGCCGGGCGGTTTGGGCAACGGCCGGCCACACCATCCGCACCGATGTGTGTCGGGTGATTTCGTCACGGTGACGATATTAGTCCACTTCGGGCCAAGCATCGGCGAACTGTCGCCCTGGGACCGCGGGCGAACGCCGACAAACCCTCAGACCGGCTTCCCCGATGCGCACCATGGATTGGTCGGCACGTTGACACACGGGTTGGGCATGGTCGGCAGGTTGGTCGGGAGCGGGTGCATGGTCACCGCCCCTACCGCCGGGTACTTGGCTCCGGCCGGGCAGCCCCCGAACCCGGTGTCGCAAAGCACCTGGGCCAAGAGGGGGCCGCCGGTATTCGCCGCCGCCATCAAGGTCCCGTTACAGGTCGTCTGGATTTGCTCGAGGTTGGCCGGTGCGCTCCCGGCCGGTGCTGTATTTCCGGAGAAGCAGTTCTGGGGCTTGCCGGCGGTGAGCACGATCTGGCCGAAGTCCGAGTTGCTCGGATTCCCGAAATATCCGTTGTGCGAGAACGTGTTCTGCAGCAGCGCATCCCCCTCGGGGTCATAGACACAGCCGAGTCCGGCCTCCGGGGTGCCACCGGTTCCGCGGCAGGTCTGTCCGAGGACCGGTTGGCCGCTGTCTGGGAACGGCACGAACAGCACGCCCCAGGCGCCGTTGTTGGCGAAGGTGTTGTCCATCACGGTGTCGTTCCGGCCCCCGGAGACCGTCATCCCGGTTCCCACCGGACCGGCGGCGGCATTGCCGGCCCGAGGCGTGGAGGCGTTGTTGTTGTCGTGCACGATGTTGTGCTCGAACACCCAGCACGAGTGGGTATGAGTGATGGGACTGGTGCCGGCGTTCGGGCACGCCCCGTTCTGGGGGGCCGGCGGGTCCCCGCCAATCTGGGTATTGGTGTCGACCCCGTCCTCGTTGTTGTCGAACTGGGAGTTCTCGATGATGATCGAGCCACCGGAGTTGGTTCCCGAATACCCCAGGGCGTTGTACTCCATCCACGAGTTGTTGATGGTGACGCCGCAGACTTGCTTGCACGCCCCCACGTACATACCCGAGTCATTGAAGTTGCTGGCGTACAACTGGTTCCACTGGCCTTGACCGGCGGCCGCTGACGCGAACACGCCGTACTGCGAGGCGGTGGCCTCCCCTCCGAAATAGGTCGAGGTGGCGGTGAGGTAGCTGCCCGAGTAGCCGCTCAGCCCGATCTTGCCGGTCTCGGCTCCCCCGTTCCACCACACGTCGTTGCCGGATCCTCCCGTCCCAGCCAAGAAGTTGCAGGTGGTGAGGTTCTCGATGCTGACATTGTTTGCCTTCCACACCACGATCCCGTTTCGGCCCAGGGCCTTGCCGTCTGGGCCCAGGGCTCCGAGGTTCTGCTGGGCGGGATCGGCGCTGCAGGGCTGGGGAGCTCCCGACTTGGTGCCGTCCACCACCACCGTGTTGCGGTCCATGCCTCGGAGATGGAGATCTGGCGTGGTGATGAGGACGCCACCGAAGCCGCCACTGTCGGTGTAGGTGGGCGGACCCGTCTCGTCGGCGATCTCGTGGTAGTCGCCCGGACCGACCAGGATCCAGTCCCCCGGTGCAGCGGCGTTGACCGCCGCCTGGATCGTCTTGTACTGCCCGACGTGTCCGGCAAACGACCCGACCAGGAGCACATGACCGCCCGACGTCCCCGCCGAGCCCGTCGATGAACCGCAAGCCGTGAGGAGACCGGCCAGCAACGGGAGCACCACCGTCGCGCCACCCAGGCGCCGGCCCCACCGGCGCGCCTGACTCGCTTTCAACCACCGTCCGGAGGACTCGGCCTTGGCCCTCACGGACCGCCCATCCCCACCATCGGCTTGTTCAGGTGGATCGCCCCGGTGGAGCCGAAGAAGGCGGCATCACCGAAGGCGAAGATGCCACCATCGGACGCCACCAGCCAGTAACCCTTTCCGTCCGGGGTGCCGGCCATCCCCACGATGGGTTGGTTGAGGTGGATCGCCCCGGTGGAGCCGAAGAAGGCGGCATCACCGAAGGCGAAGATGCCACCATCGGACGCCACCAGCCAGTAACCCTTTCCGTCCGGGGTGCCGGCCATCCCCACGATGGGTTGGTTGAGGTGGATCGCCCCGGTGGAGCCGAAGAAGGCGGCATCACCGAAGGCGAAGATGCCACCATCGGACGCCACCAGCCAGTAACCCTTTCCGTCCGGGGTGCCGGCCATCCCCACGATGGGTTGGTTGAGGTGGATCGCCCCGGTGGAGCCGAAGAAGGCGGCATCACCGAAGGCGAAGATGCCACCATCGGACGCCACCAGCCAGTAACCCTTTCCGTCCGGGGTGCCGGCCATCCCCACGATGGGTTGGTTGAGGTGGATCGCCCCGGTGGAGCCGAAGAAGGCGGCATCACCGAAGGCGAAGATGCCACCATCGGACGCCACCAGCCAATAGCCTCCCCCGTCACCGGTGTCGGCGACGCCTACCACCGGTCGGTTGATGGAGATCGAGCCAGTCGATCCGCAGAAGGGAAGATTGCCGAAGCTGAAGATGCCGCCGTCGCTGGCGGCCAAACGGTACCCGGCCGGGCCCTGCGGGGCGCTGCAGGGTACGTTGACACTGTTGCCGAGGGTGATCGGCGCCACGAACAACCGACGCGCCCCGCCACACGAGTAGTTGGTGCACGGGCTCAGCCAACCGGCGTAGCCGAGCCACCATTGCCCACTCGGGTCCTCGAACAAGGACCCTCCCCCCGGGCCGGCCACGTTCCCGTAGGAGCTGAGGAACGGCCCACTCGACGGTTGGCTGCACGGGCCGAGAGGGCCGCTACAGGTGGTCAGAGCCTGGGCATAGCTGGACGACAGGAAATTTCCGGTGGAGAAGAGAAGGTCATAGGCCCCGGCGCTGAACACCATCTGCGGGTCGTCGACGGTGGTCTCCCAGGGCAGGTCGGCCTGGTCCACCGTGAGCAGGACCGCCGGCATCCCGGCAAAGCTCGTCCCGTCGGGGCTGAGCGGGACCGACCACACCTGGGACGGCTGCGCCGAACTCCCGTCGTTGGACTTCCACAACAGGTAGGCGGTGCCGGTGGCCGGATCGACGAACGGGCTCGGATCCAGCACGCCTCCGGCCGCACAGTACAGGGGGCCGGAGGAAGCGTCGGTGAACACCGGAGACGCGGCGCTCAACGTCGTCGCGGTCGCCACCGAGAGACAGCTGTGTCCGCTATCGGCGGGGTTGGGACTGACCGACGCGTCGTAGAACATCACCCAGTGGCCGTCGTACGAGAAGACCCCCGGCGACGTCTGGGTGTTCGGGGTCTCCCACGACGGTGGGACCGGCAGCGCCGTCGATCCGAAGGACTGGCCGGTGTAGGACCGCCAACCGCTGGTCGGATTGCCGGTGGTGTCGATGAGGGCTTGCAGGTTGTTCCCGAGCGGGGTACCGGTGGTGAACGCGTAGTAGGTACCCCCAGAGAACACGATGTCCGGATCGGGTGCGTCACCCGGGAACGCCGGAGTCTGGCTGACCACGATGGACACATGGCCTTGCACCCGGCTGGCCACGCTCGTCCCGGCAGAGGCGACGGCGATGGGTGCCAGACCGAAGAGGAGACCCACCGCGGCCGCTACGGTTTTGGTCTTCATGTTCGAACGCATGGCGACCCCTCCCCCGCCGGTTGACTGCCTGCAGTGTAGCCAGGGCTCCAGCTTCTTGCGGGTGCATGTTCGTCCAAAGTCCCTGGTCAGAACCGCACACGTCCACCTGGCCGGTAGTCGGGATGGGGTGGGATTCGAACCCAACCGAGCTTCGAGCCACAGCCGTTCACGGTATCGTCGGGGAAAGGAGCGCTGCGTTGGATACCGACTCGTACAACCAAACCTTCGACGATGAGCCCTACATCCGCACCTGCGGGCGTTGCGGCCGTCAGACCTCGCCCCGATGGTCGGAATCGTCGTGTCTCGAGGAGGCCCGCCGGCTGGGTTGGCGTCGGGTGGCCACCTCCGATCGCCCGGGGGCCAATCGGCTCGATCTGTGCGGTGAGTGTGCCGACGACGCCGGGTTCGGCCCTCCGATGGCCCGCTGGGGCTACTGAGGGAGCTTCACCCGACGCTCAACTGCCACCGGACGACGCCGAGCTGGTGCTCGAGGACAGCGTCGCCGTCAGGGTCAGCTGCTGTTGCCCGCGATAGAGGCCGATCTTGACGCTCTGCCCGGCATGATCGCCCTGGATGATCTGTGCGAGTTGATCGGCGCCGGTCACCGCCTTCCCGTCGAAGGTGGTGATGACGTCACCCTGTTGGAGCCCGGCCACCGCCGCGGGTGAACCCGGCTCCACCTGGGTCACGATCGCCCCCTGGGTGGGGACGAAGTTGTAGGCGTCGCGGAGCTGCGAGGTCAGGGTCTCGATGCCCACGCCCAGGAATCCCCCGCCCTGGTTGTTGATCGACTTGTTGCGCAGGGCGGGGAGGAGCCCGGTGATCTTGTTGGCCGGGATGGCGAAACCGATGTTCTGGGCCTGGGAGCTGCCGTTCGTGCTGGCGGCCACCGCGGTGTTCATGGCGATCACCTTGCCCGAGCTGTCTACCAATGGGCCACCGGAGTTGCCGGGGTTGATGGCCGCGTCGGTCTGGAACATGTTGGTCAGGGTCTCGATCGCATTGGAGGTCGAGTCTCCGGCCTGCACGGTCCTCCCCTTGGCCGAGATGATCCCCTGGGTCACCGTGGGTGTCCCGGCCGAGAGCCCGAGGGCGTTCCCGATGGCCACCACCGCGTCACCCACCTGCACGTTGTCGGAGTCGCCATAGCTCACGGTGGGCAGATTCGAGGCGTTGGTGATCTTGAGGAGCGCGACATCATTGGCCGTATCGGTGTCGACCAGCGTCGCCGGCATCACTTTGGTCTGGCCGTAGAGGGTGACGGTGATGGTGGTCGCCCCTTCGATCACGTGGTTGTTGGTGACGACTTCACCCTCGGGGGTGATGATCATCCCGGTTCCCTGTTCCTCCTGGGTGCCGGCACTCCCCCCTCCGAAGATCCCTTGGGCGGAGGGGGCCGGCGCGGTGGCGTCTATGGACACCACCGCGGGAAGGACACCGGCGATCACCTTTTCGATATTGGTCGTCCCGTTGAGCAGGGCGGGTCCGGCCGATATCTGCTTGACGGTGGTCGTATTGCCATTGTCACTGGCGGCGACGATGGAGCCACCCACCACCGAGCCGACCAATGCCGCCGCCACCGCGACGACGACCCAGCGCCAAGACCCGGGCTGCTTCGGCTTCGGCACCGGGATGGCCGGGGTGACCGGCGGCGGTCCGGCTGCGCCCCACACCGGAATCGCCCCTGCCCCGCGGGTTCGGGCCCAGCCGGCGGCAACCGGCTCCACGACGATCCGGGAGGGCCAGTGGGCGGGACCGCGCCGCCGGCGGGCGGAGGGGCAACCGGGAACACCGGTGGCGGGGGTTGGCTCCAGCCGGGCGCGAGAGGCGAGACGGGAGTTGGTCCGACCACCGGGGTTTGCTGGGTGGGGGTCGGCGGCTCGACGGGAACCGGGGTGGTCGGCTGACTGGCGGTCGATGGGCTGTCGGGTGCCGGGCCCGGTGCTTCGCTCGCCGTCGGTGCCTCGCCTTCGCCCTCCGGGTGTTCCACTCGCCGGCTCCTGTTCGCTCACGTCCGTCGCCGGACATCGCTTGGTTGATGGTCGGCCTTTCGCCCCCACCGCGGCGCCATCGTACGACCGCGGCGGAAGGATATACATCCATTTCAGAGGGTTCTTAACCGCTTCTTAGGACGCGCCTTCCCGACCACCGCTCCTGGAGGGTGCCCGACGGCAGTAGCGTGTCGCCCGGTATGGCCCATCGCATCGAGATTGAGCTCACCAGCCAGACAGACGAGTCCACCTGGACGTGGCGCGCCGCCGGAGCCAAGCAGCCGCGCGGCACTGTCGACGCCGCGCTGGTGCCGGCCGATACCGCCACCGGTACCGTGCTGCGCGCCGAGGTGGAGACCACCCTCGACGGCACCACCGTCGTGGCGCTGCTCCCGCCCAAGGGAAAATCGGCACCCCGGAAGGTCGAGACGATCGAGGTGGTCGGCAACCCGTCTTCAGGGCCCGACGTCAACGTGGTACTGGCCTCCAAATCGAAGGGCCGACGTCGCGACGACCGGGCCGATGGATCCCGAGATGGTGGCCGGGACGGATCCCGGGATGGATCCCGCCGGCCGGCCGACCGTCGCCCCCGCGCCGAATCCGGCGAGCGAGGGTCTCGACGGGACGCCCCGGCCCGGACCGGTGGCGGGGACGGACCGGCGTCCGAGCGGCGTCGCGACCGGCCTGCCCGCCCGGGCGGACGGGAAGGCGGGCACCGGGACGGGCCTCGGCGCCCGGCCCAATCGACCACGTACCGCAACGCCGCCCTCGCCACTCTCAAGCCCGAACAGCTCCCGGTCGCCGAGCAGTTGCTACGGGGCGGCATCCCCGCGGTGCGTCAGGCCATCGAAGAACAGAACGCCCGGGCCCGGGCCGAGTCGCGTACCGAGGTCACCCCCGGCCCCCTGCTCACCCTGGCCGAGGAACTGTTGCCGATCGTGACCCTGGCGGCGTGGAAGGACCGGGCATCGGTGGCCCGGAACGAGGGCAAGGACATCCCGCTGCGCGAGCTCCGCTCCATTGTCGCCTCGGCGTCGACGGTGACCCTCGACGAGGAAGGCCGGGACTTCTTGAAGGCACTCCGGGCTGCCCTCGACCAGCGGGTCACCGCCTTGCGTGACGGGTGGGTGCAGCGGATCTCCATCGCCCTCGACGAGGGGCGGGTGGCGGATGCCCTCCGGGTCTCCATTCGTCCTCCGGAACCGGCCACCCGGTTGTCGGCCGAGCTCGCCGTCCGGCTGGCCGACTCGGCCGGCCAGGCCATGTCCGCAGACTCGACGCCAGCCGACTGGCTGGCCGTGCTCGAAGTGGTGGTGGATTCTCCGGTGCGGCGCAACGTGAAACCGGCGGGCATCCCCACCGGCGCCGATGAGGCCCTGTTGGTGGCGGCCAACAAGGCGTCCGGCTACGTGCCCGAACTGGCCAAGCTCCTCGGCCTCCCCATCCCTCCCCCACCCGGCCCCCGTCGCCCGGTGCCGGCCCGCTCCAGCTCGCCCCGCCGCCGGGCCTGAAGACCGTCCCTGGTCAGTCTCGGCGCCGGGTGCGCCGGGTCACTCGGGGGCGCGATGCATGGTCAGCAGCCGGGCCTTGAATCCCGCGGCTTCGAAGAAATTCTTGGCCGCGCGATCACCGGGGAGGGCCAGCCCGTCTACCCCGACGCACCCCCGGTCGGTGAGCCACCCGACCACGCCGTCCAGCAACAGCCGTCCGAGACCCACCCCCCGGGCGTCGGGCTCCACGTAGCAGACGTCGAGGTGGCCGAGCGGTCTCCCGTCGGCCAGGGCGTCGATGTGTGCGATCCCCATCCCGCACACCGTCCCGTCGAGGGTTCCCATCACCACCTTGCGGTCCGGATCCTCCAACCACGTTTCGAATGGCTCGAGCCCGGTGACGCCTTCAGAAGAGAGACCGGCTTCGGCCAGCAACAACGAGCCTCCTCGTTGCGAGCCCAGCCCGCCGATGAACTCCCGGGCCAACGCCAGGCAACGGTCGGCGTCTCGGGCATCTGCGTCTCTGATTGCCTCCATGCCATCCCCCGACCCGTTGCCTCCACTCGGAGACGCGCGTCTATGCCCGCTCTTCCAGCAGCTGGTCGATACGGCTGAGGATGGTACGGCGCCCCCGGGTCCCGGCTTCATAGGCGCGGGCCGATACCAGCTCGGCACGGCTCAACCCGTCGAGACGCTGGACGACCTGGGAGGCGGACAACGTGTCGAAACCGGGAATGGCCAGTGACGACGCGGTCGGCACATGCCCGTTGGTCGACATTGACGTCCGGCCCGGGTGGGGTGTCGACGCCGGGGCCGGGTCGTCGTCGGCTGCACTGCTCGGTGGCGGGGTCGGCACCGAATGGAGTCCCACCGGACTCGCCTCCGGGGCGTCGGCCGCCGATCCCCGATGGAGGAGTCCCTCTCCCCGTTTCTTCAGTTGTTCTCGCCCCGCCCTCACCGCGAACTCACCCAGCACCCGGGCATTGGAAACCTGGGTGCCCAACCGTTCGCGACCCAACTCCGCCAACTTGGGGAAGTCGTCCAGCGCCGACAGGATGAAACCCGCCGGAGCGTATACGAAGACATCCAGAATCCGGTCGTTCAGCGACGGATCCCGGTTGTCTTCATCGACCATGACGGCTCCCGATTATACGCAGTCTCGGCACAGCATCTTCTTGCGATCCGCCAGCTGATTCGGGTGCTTCACCAGGAAGCACGACCGACAGACGAACTCGTCGGGTTGTTTGGGAAGCACCCGGTCGACGCCGTCGGCCCGGTCCTCGGGCTCGGGGGTGTCCTCGTCCTCCTCCGGCTCCTCCACCACCAGCCGTTCCTTGAGAATGACATCGAGGCTGGCTTCGACGTCCTCGTCGTGGTCCTCGTCGTCTTCCTCTTCGTCTTCCTCACCGGCCACCGCCGGCTTGGCCGCCACCGGCACGTCGGGGACCGCTTCCTCCTCGACGACGTCGGCGACCAGTTCGTCATCATCGTCGTCGTCATCGACCGCGAGAGCGTCATCGTCGATGAGGTCATCCACGTCGTCCGGGAGCGCGTCGAGGTCAGTCTCGGCGAGGTCTTCCGGCTCTTCTATCTCTTCGACTTCTGGCGGCATATCTGCCCTTCAATGGTGAGTTGGCCGGGAGCATAGACGGTCGCGGGCGAACTCGGTACACCCGGCAACTGCGGGAGGACAGGCTACGTACGTGCGGGAGTGGACACCGCATCGCCACCGCCAGAACCGCAAAGGGGAACCGCCACGTCAGGCGGACCAACCCAGGGGTTCTTTGGTACCACTTCCCCGCTACCTTCGACTGCCGCCTCGGGTTCCGGGGAACTGTTCTCTACTCAAACCCCTGGGTCATCTCCGCTTCACACACCATCCCCCCACCTCAATCCGGACCGGACAGCGAGCCGCCGGAATGCCAATTGGAGCGCATGGGAATAGGGCACGTTACGCCACAGGTCCCCGAGGTCGTCAAACCATATTCATGCGCCCTGACCAGGTGACATTCCAATGTTCCCAGGTCAGGGATGTGAAGTAATTCTGTTGGCGGCCAGCAACCCGCGTTTCTCTTCCGCCCGCCGTTCCGAGTCCAAACGCTCCAGATCCCGGCCCCCGTAGTCGACGTAGGACATGGCCTCGGCCAGGACCCGGTGTCCGGCCTGGTCAGCGATCAGTCGATGCATCTCCTGGGCCACCCAACGGTAGGTCGGATGGCCCTGAGCCCCGGATCGGAGCTCGGTGAGGTGCATGGCCTCCCGGGCGTTCATCTGCATCGAATAGCGGATCCGGAACGCCAGCGCCACCGCGTAGGCCGCCTCCTCCGGGAACATCGGGGCCAGGGCGGCGTGGAGGTCCCGGGAGCGCTCCATCGACGCGATATAGGCATCCGCCACGCCCGCCTCCTCCACCGTCTCGGGAACCTCGTAGCCGAGCCGGGGGCCCAGCGACTGCCATTCGATGGTCAGCATCCGGTGGCGCTGCAGATCCCGGAACGCCCCGTAGTCGCTCACCACGTCGAACCGGTAACCGGTGCGCTCGAACGCCCGCCCCGGCCGGTGGCGCCGGTTGGTGCGGTCGCCCACATAGGCGCGTAGCAATGTCCGGCGATCCTCGGCTCCGAGCCGCGAGACCCGCTTGCGCACCTCCTCCTCCGGCCGGTCGGTCAGCGGTGCGCAGATGGCGGTGATCACCTTCTCCTCGCCATCGGGATCGAAGTCGACCAGCGCCACCGATGCCGACCCCGACGGACCCCGTCCGGATCCGTCCTCGGGTTGGCACAGGTCCGGGAACAGCCTCTCCACCAGCTGGCCGGTCTCGGCGCGGGTCCGCTCCAGGTACGCCGACCAGGCGCCCCCCCGTTCGGGGAGGTCCACCCGCTGCAGAAACGACGGGATCACCTTGCGGAGCTCGTCGAGCATCATCTCCCCGTAGCGTCGCGCCTCGGGCAGCGGGTGGGCCCGCATCCGGAGCAACAGCATCTCGTAGGACTGCCCGGTGCCGTACACCCCGACGTTGGACAGTGACCCGGCCGGGAGGAGGCCGCGGAGGGAGTCGAGAGCCTTGGCCTTCACTGCCTGTCGGTGGACGAAGTCGGAATCACCGGCCTGGCGCGGATGCCGCTTGGTCAGCCACCCCTGGACCTCGGCCAGGAGCTCACCGTAGGTGTCGAACATGCGATCCATGTCGCCCACGTACCGGGCGCCCAGCGGCGAGTCGAGGAGCCCGGGATCCCGGTAGTAGCGGTAGTGGCCGGTGGTGAGCCGGCTGTCGTAGCCGATGTAGCGGGTCGACTGCTCGAGGTACGCCATCAACCGTCCCCACTCGAGGATCTTGGTCAGGACGTTGGAGGCCTGCTCGCAGGCCAGGTGAACCCCGCCCAGCTGGGCCACCGAGTCGTCGCCGTACTCGAAGAACACCTTCTCGTAGAGCTGCTCGGCCCGCTCGACCCCCACGGTGGCATCCACGCTGGCATCACCGGAGATGTCGAGCTCGCCGACGAACTCGTCCAGGAACAGACGGCGCAGGCTCTTCGGGGACCGCGAATACCGGGCAAACAACGCGCCTTTGACCACTTCGGGCAGGTTGACCAGGGCAAATACCGGTAGATCGAGGTTGGTGACGTACCGGCGGAGGATGTCTTCCTCGTCAGCGCTGAAGGTTTCGACGGCGTAGGGGAGCATGCCCGGATCACACTAGGACCCGGCCGCCCCTTCGGGCGCGGACCCCACCGGAACAGGGTCGTCGGCCGCCACCACCCCGCGACGCATGAGGGCCACCGCCAGAGTGGCGGCGTCGGCGGTGCCCGGATCCGGTGCCACCTGGGCCAGCTGGCGCACCAGGTCGATCAGCTGCCGGATGTTCCTCACGAAGTCCCCGGGGGCCAGATCATTGTTCCGGAGGACCGAGGACAACAGCTCTCCCTGGGTCCAGGCCACCGCCGAACGGGCCAGCCCGGCATCCGGCCGCCGGGTCCGCCGGAGGCCGTGCCGGCGTTCCTCCGCCCGCAGGTCGCCGGCCATCGCCTCGAGGGCAACCAGCCGCTCCGCCACCAGCCGTTGCCGGGGAACGGGCGGGTTCTCCTCGGCCCGTCGAGCCTCGAAGGTGAGGCCGGAGACCACCCCGGCCAACTCCGCCGGTTCCAGCCCGTCGAACAGGCCGGCCCACAATGCTTCGGAGACCAGCAGATCCGACTCGTGGTAGATGCCGGCCAGCACCTGGCCGGCGGCGGTGATCTGCCATCCGCCGATATAGCCCCGGGATTCCAGCACCGCCAGCCGACGATCCAGCTGGGCGGGAAGCGACAGCGACCCCGGGGGTGCCTGCCACTGCCCGTAGGAGGCGGCCAGCAGGTTGTGGGCCGCCTCCCGGTCCCACCGCCGGACCAGGTTGACGGCCAGGTTGTAGGTGGGGTGGAAGGACGAGACCAGGTCGGGTGGCTCGGCCAGAGCGGTGGCGGCCACCGCCGCGAAGGTGGTGGCCTGCGACCAGAGGACGACCGCGTGGCCGACGGTGTCGATCCCGCGTCGGCCGGCCCGCCCGGTCAGCTGCTGGTACTCCCCGGCGGTCAGCGCCGAGGTGTCGCTGCCGCGGAACTTGGCGAACCGTTCGACCACCACCGTGCGGGCGGGCATGTTGATCCCGAGGGCCAGTGTCTCGGTGGCGAACACCAATTTCAGCAGTCCTTCCGAGAAGCAGCGCTCCACCGCCTGGCGGAACGCCGGCACCAGCCCGGCATGGTGGGGGGCGATTCCGGCCTCGAGGGCGGCCGCCCACTGCCCGTAGCCGAGGGCACGGAGGTCGTCATCGGACAGACGTTCCACCGACTCTTCGGTGAGCTCGCGGATCCGTTCGCGCTCCTCGGGGGTGGTGAGCCGGACACCGTCCTGGAGGCACTGCCGGGTCGCGTCGTCACAGGCGGCACGGGAAAAGATGAAGGTGATGGCGGGGAGCATGCCGGCCTCGGCGAGGTAGTCGGCCATCTCGGTCCGCCGCGGGGTTCGGAACCGGTGGCGGGTGTTGCGTTGCCGGCGCTGATCGAGGCGCAGGCCGTCGGGATTGGGCTTCCCCTGGCGCAGGAGTGGCAGCACGGTGATCCGGTGGCTGCCCCGCTCGGCCACCGCGTAGTGATGCTGGAGAGTGACGGGCCGGTGGGTCTCGGTCACCACATGGGTGGGGCCCCGCACCGACGCCAGCCAGGCTCCGAAGTCCGCCGAGTTGTTGACGGTGGCCGACAGACTCACGAACCTGACGGCCGGCGGGGTCAGCACCAGCACCTCCTCCCACACCGATCCGCGGTACGGATCCTGGAGGTAGTGCACCTCGTCGAGGACGATGACGTCCAACTGTTCGAGCATCGACGAGTTGGAGAACAGCATGTTCCGGAGAACCTCGGTGGTCATCACCACGATCGGGGCCCGGGCATGATGGGAGATGTCCCCGGTCAGCAGGCCCACCCGCTCGGCTCCGTAACGCTCGGACAGCTCGGAGAACTTCTGGTTGGAGAGCGCCTTGATGGGCGTGGTGTAGAAGGCCTTCCCCCCGTTGGCCAGCGCGGTGGCGGCGGCGTAGTCTGCGATGATGGTCTTGCCCGAGCCGGTCGGGGCCGACACCAGCACCGACTCCCCCCGGTCGATGGCGTCCATCGCCTCGTGCTGGAACGGGTCGAGCGGGAAGCCGAGACCGGCTTCGAACCGGGCCCGGAGCTCCCCTCGATCGGCTCGGCTTTCCCAGGCGCCAGCCTGGCCCCGGCCAGAGCTCAACGGTTCAGGATCTTACCGACGACGATCGACGCCTCGTAGAAGACATACAGCGGGATGGCCAACGCCATCATCGAGAACGGATCCGAGCTCGGGGTGATCACCCCGGCCAGCACCACGATCAGCACGATGGCCCACCGGCGCCAGGAGGACAGCTGCTTGGGGGTCAACACCCCGGCGATCTCCAGGGACACCAGGAGGACGGGGAACTCGAAGGTGAGGCCGAACACGGTCATCAGCAACACGATGAGGCTCAGGTACTTGGTGGGGTCGTAGATCTGGGTGAGGCTGGGGCCGCCGATCGAGTCCAAGAACCGCAGCGCGTGGGGGAAGGTCTCGTACGCCACCAGGCACCCGAGGGCGAACAGGGTGATCGAGGCCACGATGAAGGGGATGGCGTACTTCTTCTCCTTCGGGTTGAGTCCGGGAGTGATGAACCGCCACAGCTCCCACAGCAGGACCGGCGACGCCGCGAACAACCCGCCGTAGGCGGAGATCTTCACCCGGAGGGCCAGACCGTCGAGCGGCCCGGTGATGTAGAACCCGCAGCGATGGGCACCGGCCACCGAGCAGTACGGCTCCTTCAGGAAGGCCAGGATCGGGTTGTAGACGATGAACGCCACCGTGGCTGCCACCAGGAACGCCACCGCACACACCAGCACCCGGCGCCGGAGCTCGCCGAGGTGCTCCACCAGCGTCATCGAGTCGGGGCGGGACCTGGTCTCGTTGCGCCGCTTCAGGCTGATAGCCATCGTGTTGGTCCTCGAGCCAAAGGTGGTCGGTGATCTGAGCTGACTAGTTCATGCCCGGGTCGTCGGGTACCTCGACGCCGGACACCCGGACCTGGTGGACGACGCCGCTCGAGCCGGGCGGCCCGCCGCCGAGAGCCCCCGGGCCGTCTTCGTCCACCCGCACGGTCCCCGCCGGCCGGTTGCCGTTGCCCGACGGCTGGACCCCGTCGCCGAACCCGCTCACCGACCCGGAACCGTCGGCCGGTGCCGAAACGGCGGCGTTCTCCGACTCGTGGGCATCGGCCAGGTCCCCCAGGAACGACAACGGCGACCTCACCGCCTGGGCGATCTTGTCGGTGGGGGGCAGGTCGGGGAACGATCCCCGGACATCGGTCTCCAGGCGTTGGCGGAACCGGCGGAAGTCGCCCCACAGGCTCCCGATCTGCTTGGCCACCTTCGGCAACTTGTCGGGTCCGAGGACGACCAGGGCCACCACCAGAATGACCAGGATCTTGGCGGGACTCAGGAACGGCACGTCATCGAGTGTACCGGCGCCCACCTCTGACAGCCGAGCGGCCGTCGGCCGGCCTTCCCGCAGGCTCGGAACCGGCGCCGCGCCGGTATGGCGCCCGCCTCCCGTCCCGGTGGGTCAGAGGCCCTTTATCCGGCTCACCGGCCACACCACCGCCACCGCCCGGCCGACGATGAGCGATTTCGGGATCGGCCCGAAGAAACGGCTGTCCTCCGAGTCGGTCCGGTTGTCGCCCATCACGTAGTACTCCCCGGCGGGGATCTTGACCGGGCCGGGCATGTTGAACTGCGGATGGGCGTCGGAAGCCAGCGGTCCGGTGAAGTCCTGGGGTCCGGGCGGGAGCCAGGGGGCCGACAGCAGCTTCCCGTTGATGTAGATCTTGCCGTTCACCGACGAGATGGTCTCCCCGGGCAGGCCCACCACCCGCTTCACCAGATCGGAGTAGTTCTGCGACTCCAGCGGGGGGCGCTTGAACACCACGATGTCGCCCCGGTGGACGTCGTGGAAATCGTAGCTGAGCTTGTTGACGATGATCCGGTCGCCGACGTGGAGGGTGGGCAGCATCGACCCCGACGGGATCGAGAAGGTCTGGATCACGAACGTACGCAGCACGAAGGTGAACCCGACCACCAGCACCAGGATGATCGCCCACTCGATCAACCACCGCCCGACCGAACCAGATTTCTTCCTGGGCGTTTCGCTGGATGTCGGTGTCGGCATCTCCGAGGTTTCAATAGCCACAATCGGTGGACCCTAGTGCACGGTCACCCGGGCATCTCACAATCCGGCGATCAATTTGTCCACCCGGTCGTCCTTGGACTTGAACGGGTCTTTCAGCAATACCGTCCGTTGTGCCTGGTCATTGAGCTTCAAATGCACCCAGTCGACGGTGAAATCCCGCCGCCGCTCCTTGGCCCGGCGGACGAATTCGCCCCGGAGCCGGGCCCGGGTGGTCTGGGGCGGGGTCGACATGGCCGCGGCGATGGCGGCATCGTCGCAGATCCGGTCGAGCTGATCGTGGCGCTGCAACCGGTAGTAGAGCCCCCGGTTGCGGTCCACGTCGTGGTACTGCAGGTCGAGCAGCGACACCGCCGGGCTGTTGAGCGGGAGGCGGTGCCGATGACGGTAGCTGTCGATCAACCGGTACTTGGCCACCCAGTCGCACTCCCGGTGCAACGACAGCGGGTCCGATCCGAGCCCTTTGAGGCAATGCTCCCACATGTCCAGGGCCCGGTCCTCTTGCGGCGAGAGACCCTGGCGGTCCCGGTACTTCAAGGCCCGCTGGAGGTACTCCGCCTGCATGTCCAGCGCGCTCATCTCCCGCCCGTTGGCCAGTCGCACCGTCCGGCGGCAGGTGATGTCGTGGCTGATCTCCCGGATGGCCCGGATGGGGTTCTCCAGGGTGAGGTCGGGCAGCACCGTGCCCGGGTCCTCGAGCATCCGCAACATGATGCTGGTGGTGCCCACCTTCAGGAAGGTGGCGTACTCGCTCATGTTGGAGTCGCCCACGATCACGTGGAGCCTCCGGTACTTCTCGGCGTCGGAGTGGGGCTCGTCACGGGTGTTGATGATCGGCCGGCTACGGGTGGTGGCCGACGAGACGCCCTCCCAGATGTGCTCGGCCCGCTGGCTCAGGCAGAACACCGCCCCCCGGGCGGTCTGGAGCACCTTGCCGGCGCCGGCGTAGATCTGGCGGCTGACCAGAAACGGGATCAGCACCTCGGTGTAATGGGCGAAGTCGTCCCGCCGGCTGGTCAGATAGTTCTCGTGGCAACCGTAGGAATTGCCGGCCGAGTCGGTGTTGTTCTTGAACAGGTAGATGTCGCCCCGGATGCCCTCTTCCTGCAGACGAGTCTCGGCCCCGTCCACCAGCGACGACAGGATCCACTCCCCCGCCTTGTCGTGGACCACCAGCTCGGCAATGTCGTCGCACTCCGGGGTGGCGTACTCCGGATGGCTGCCCACGTCGAGATAGAGGCGGGCACCGTTCTCGAGGAAGACGTTGGACGAGCGCCCCCAGCTGACCACCCGGCGGAACAGGTAGCGGGCGACCTCATCCGGGCTCAGCCGGCGCTGCCCGCGCAGGGTGCAGGTCACCCCGTATTCGTTTTCCAAGCCAAAGATGCGCTTGTCCATGCCCTCACGGTACCTTGCAACCACCGGATCCCCGCGGAGAGCCTGACCACCAGGGGCGGGCAGCCCCGATCTCAGGCCAGCAGGGCGTCCAGCTCGCTGTCCAGCATCCGGTGGAAGGCCCGCCGGCCGTTCCCCTCGGACAGCACCGCCACCTCCAGGTCCTTGCCGGCCAGGGTCCGTTCCTCTCCGGCCAGCGCCCCCACCGCCGCCTGCAGCGCGGCCGAGAGCGTCCAGTTCTCCGTCCAGGCGGACTCCACCTTCTCGGCGATGGATTCGGTCTCCCCACCCAGCACCGCGTAGCGGTCCTCGTCGGTGATGGTTCCCTCATAGGCGATGTGGTACAGCTGGTGCGGGTGCTGATCGGTGCCGAGCTCGGCCACCAGGATCTCGACCTCCAGCGGCTTCATCTCGTGGGTGAAGACCTGCCCGAGGTACTGGGCGTAGAGGTTGGCCAGCGACCGGGCGTCGACGTCCTCGCGGCTGTAGGCGTAGCCCTTGGTATCGGCGTGACGGACCCCCGACACCCGCAGCTGGTCGAACTCGTTGTACTTCCCCACGCCGGCAAAGGCGATCCGGTCATAGATCTCACTGATCTTGTGGAGGGTGCGGGACGGGTTGTCGGCCACGATCACGATCCCCTGGTCGTAGATGCTGGCAATCAGCGACCGGCCCCGGGCGATTCCCTTCTGGGCGTACTCGGCCCGGTCCTTCATGACCTGTTCGGGGGCCACGTAGTACGGCATGGTCATGATTCGCGGCCCTCCGCCCGTCGACGCTCGATCAGGTTGGCGAACCGGACGGCGACGTCCTCTTCGGGGACCTCCTGGTAACCGTCGGCAGTGACGGTGGCCACCAGCGGGTAGATGCCCCTCACCAGGTCGGGTCCCCCAGTGGCGGAATCCTCGTCGGCGGCCTCATAGAGCGACTGGATGGCCAGCTCGACCGCGTCGTCCCGAGCCATGCCCGCCCGGTACCCGAGTTTGATGGTGGTGCGGGCGTCGCGCCCACCCGAGCCGGTGGCATTGTGCTCGGTCTCCTCGTAGTGACCGCCGGTCACGTCGTAGGTGAAGATGCGCCCGGTTCCCCGAGCCACGTCGTAGCCGGCGAACAGCGGGACCACCGCCAGCCCCTGCATGGCCATCGGCAGGTGTTCGCGGACCATCTGGCTCAATTGGTTGGCCTTCCCCTCCAGGCTGAGCACCACGCCTTCGACCTTCTCGTAGTGCTCGAGCTGGGTCTGGAACAGCCGGACCATCTCGACGGCCGGGCCGGCGGCGCCGGCGATGGCCACCGCCGAATAGCGGTCGGCCGGGAACACCTTCTCCATGGCCCGGTGGGCGATGGCGTGACCTTCGGTGGCCCGCCGGTCACCGGCCATCACGATGCCGTCGGCGAACCGGAGGGCGACCACGGTGGTGCCATGGCGGTACTCCGGCATCGCCGGGACGGCGGCGCCCGGGGCGCGGGGACCCTGGGCGAACGCCGGCATCGGGACCTGGAGACGACGGATGAGCCGGGCGAAATCGGGACCGGGATCGTCCAATGGGGTAAAGAACGGCAACGTCACCGGGTCTACTCTCCGCCCTTCTGCACGTAGTTGCGTACGAACTCCTCGGCGTTGTCCTCCAGCACCTCGTCGATCTCGTCGAGGAGGTCATCCAGCTCGGCCTTCAGCTTCTCGCCCTTGTCCGACGTGGCCGGAACCTCTTCCACCGCCTCTTCCTTGGCGTGGTCGGTGCCACTGGTCTTCTTCTTCATTTCTCGTTCAGCCATCTGCCACTCTCCCTAGCTGCTCAGCCGATCCAACAACTCCGACGGAGTCGCACTCTGCTGCAATAGTTCGTCCACGTGATCGGCCGTGCCTCGTAGGGGGTCCATCATAGGGACGCGCCGCAGCGGGTCGGTGCCGAGGTCGAAGACCAACGAATCCCAGTTGGCGGTGACCACCTCCGCCGGCCATTTGGTCAGGCATTGCCCACGGAACCAGGCCCGGGTGTTCCGGGGGGGCTCGGTGATGGCGCTGATCACATCGGCCTCCGCGACCAGCTTCTCGGTATCCAGCCGTTGGAACAGGGACCGGTCGGGCCGGAGATCGTGGTACTGAAGGTCCATGGCGGCCAGCCGATGGTCGTCCCACCCGCACCCATGGCGCTGGCGATACCCGTCCAGCAGGCGCAGCTTCGCCACCCAGTCGAGTTGCCGGGACAGGGACATCGGATCGGTTTCCAACCCCTGGAGGACCATCTCCCAGCGCCGGAGCACCTCCTCGCCGACGGCCACATTCCCCATGCAGTCGAGTCCCCGGTCGTCGGCGTACTTGCGGGCCAAGGAGAACAGCTCCCACTGGATGTCCAGGGCGGTGGCAGTCGAACCGTCGGACATCTCCAGGGGTCGGGCCAGGGTCCGGTCGAACGACACCTGGTGCATGGCCGCCACCGGGTCGGCCAGGTCGAGGTCGCGGCTGCCACTGACGTTGTCCTCGATCATGGCAAGCACCAGCGAGGTGGTGCCCACCTTGAGCAGGGAGGCGACCTCGGCGAGGTTGGCATCCCCCACGATGACGTGCAGGCGCCGGTAGCGGTGCGGGTCGGCGTGGGGCTCGTCCCGGGTGTTGATGATGGGGCGCTTGAGGGTGGTCTCCAGGCCGACCCGCTCCTCGAAGAACTCCGCCCGCTGGGTGAGCTGGAAGTCGCCCTTCCGGTCCTCGTGGGTGGAGGTCTCCGATCCCACCTTCCCGGCGCCGGTGTAGATGGCCCGGGTCACGAAGTGAGGGGTGACCCCGAAGATGATCCGGTCGAACGGCGCCGCCCGATCCATCAGGTAGTTCTCGTGGGTCCCGTAGGAGTTGCTCTTCCGGTCGGAGTTGTTCTTGTAGACGACGAAGCGGCGGCCGTCCGGCACCGAGGCGTTGGCCGCCATCATCGAGCGGATGAGGATCTGCTCGCCGGCGCGGTCGTAGCGCACGCACTCGAGGGCGTCGGCGCACTCCGGCGTGGAGAACTCCGGGTGGGCGTGATCCACGTAGAACCGGGCCCCGTTGGTGAGTACGGTATTCAACAGGTGGGTCTCCACCTCCGGCGGCATCGAGCCTTCGCGGGCGAAACCCCGGGCATCGTTGCCAGGCGACTCGTCCTCGAAGTCCCAGCCCGTCTGCTGGCGGGCGATGTCCTGGGCGTAGGCGTTGATGAGCACCGACGAGGCGGCGATCGGATTGGGATCGCCGTTTTCGACGTGGATGCCGTACTCAGTTTCGATGCCGCAGACCTTGGGGATGGCCACGCGCCGACCCTATCCTCAGTTCAGCCTAAAGATACTGACCGGTGCCCACCCGCTCGATGGACCGGCCACCCGTGGTACCCAGGTCTTCGCTGATGAGGGTACGGATGTAGACGATCCGCTCGCCCTTCTTTCCGGAGATCTTCGCCCAGTCGTCGGGGTTGGTGGTGTTGGGGAGATCCTCGTTCTCCTTGTACTCCTGGCGGATCGATTCGAGGAGGTCCTCGGTGCGGATGCCCCGCCCGGTTCCGGCGATGGCCCGCTTGATGGCCAGTTTCTTCGCCCGGCGGACGATGTTCTCGATCATGGCGCCCGAGGAGAAGTCGCGGTAATAGAGGACCTCCTTGTCCCCGTTCTGGTAGGTCACCTCGAGGAACCGGTTCTCTTCGTCCTCTCGGTACATCTCATTGACGGTCGCCTCGATCATCGCCTGGGTGGCCTTGGCCGGGTCGCCGCCCCCCCGGGTGTTGACCTCGTCGGCATCCAGCGGGAGATCCGGGGTCAGGTAGCGGGCGAAGATCTGGGCTGCAGCGACCTCATTCGGCCGCTCGATGCGGATCTTGACGTCCAGCCGCCCGGGCCGGAGGATGGCCGGGTCGATCAGGTCCTCGCGGTTCGATGCCCCGATGACGATGACGTCGCGCAGGGTCTCGACCCCGTCGATCTCGGCCAACAACTGCGGCACGATGGTCGACTCCATGTCCGAGCTGATGCCGGTGCCCCGGGTCCGGAACAACGAGTCCATCTCGTCGAAGAAGACGATGACCGGGACTCCCTCTTCCGACTTCTCCCGGGCCCGTTGGAAGACCAGCCGGATCTGGCGCTCGGTCTCCCCAACGTACTTGTTCAGAAGCTCAGGGCCCTTGATGTTCAAGAAGTAGCTGCGGGTGTTGGTGTTGCCGGTGACCAGCGCGACCTTCTTGGCCAGTGAATTGGCCACCGCCTTGGCGATCAGCGTCTTCCCGCAGCCGGGCGGTCCGTAGAGCAGGATCCCCTTGGGCGCCGGCAGCTTGTGCTCGGCGAACAGTTCGCGGTGGAGGTAGGGAAGCTCGACGGCATCAGTGATGGCCTCGATCTGGGCGTCGAGGCCGCCGACATCGTTGTAGGTGACGTCGGGGACCTCCTCGAGGACGAGCTCTTCGACCTCGGGGCGGGCCAGCTTCTCCACCAACAGGCCGGTCCGGGACTCCATCAGCACGGTGTCCCCGGAACGGAGTTTCGTCCCGATCAGCGCGTCGGCCAGCTCGACCACCCGCTCCTCGTCGGCGCGGCAGTAGACCAGTGCCCGCTTGCCCCCGTCGAGCACCTCTTTGAGTACCACCACTTCGCCGGAGCCCTCGCCCTCCCGGGCCAGGATCACGTTGAGCGATTCGTTGAGGACCACCTCGTCCCCGCGTTGCAGGTCGCCGAGTCCGATCTCGGGATGCAGCGAGACCCGCATCTTGCGACCCCCGGAGAAGACGTCGACCGATCCGTCCTCGTTGGTGCCGAGGAAGGTTCCATAGGCGGCCGGAGGCTGGGTGAGCTTCTCCACTTCTTCGCGGAGATTGGTGATGTGCTCCTTGGCCGTCTGCAGGGTGAAGGTGAGCTTCTCGTTCTGGGAGACGGCCTGGGCCAACTGGCCCTTGGTCTCGAGCAGTCGCTCTTCGAGGGTCTGGACACGCAGCGGGCTCTCCTGGAGGCGCCGCCGGAGCAGCGTGACCTCTTCTTCTGCCTCCTGGGCGCGGAGCCTCAAGGTGGCGAGATCATCGCTCTCCATCCCATCGCCCGGCCCGAGCCGGTCCTCTGCGTTCTCCGGATCAGTCGTCGGAATCACCTCTCCTGTCTGGGCTCCTCATTGGCGACCATACACCGGAGGTTGGCCGGATCATGCGCCACCCTGCCCCACCCGACGCGACCCGGCGCCACCCGGATGCGCCTGCCCCGCTGGCCACAGGCATCGACTGGGGCCCAGGGCGGTTCGGGATAGCATGGAGGCCACGGGTTGCAGGCCCTTCGGGTCTGGCAGCGGGCGTTTGGCGCTGTCAACCCGCCGGAACCACCGTGTCGGCCGTCCACAATGCTGTGGACCGGAATGGACGTAGGAGAGTCGCAACTGATGAAGGTCTGGATCGACCAGGATCTCTGCACCGGGGATGGTCTCTGCGAAGAGATCGCTCCCGCCGTGTTCACGCTGCTGGATGACGGCCTTGCCTACGTGAAGGAAGGTGCCGACGTGAAGAACGAGCCGGGCGGTTCGGCCGGGATGGCCAGCGTGCCCGGCGACCTCGAAGACGCCGTCGTGGAGGCCTCGGAGGAGTGCCCCGGCGAGTGCATCTTCATCGAGCAGAGCTGACCCCGGCCCCGGGGTGACGCCCCGCCCGCCGGAACCGACGGACCATCAGATCGGGTCGGGTTCGTCGGCCAACTCGGCTTCACCTTCGGGGTAGGCGGCATACTTCTTGGCGTTGTAGGGAGCCGCATTGGCGTCCGGCACCAGGAGCCTGGCGGTGGTGAGAAAGCCGGTGTGCCCCACCATCCGATGGTCGGGGCGAACCGATCGGGTCTCCACGTGCCAGGTGCGGTAGAGGACCTCGACGGTGGAGGCCATCCCGAAGGCGGAGTGCCCGAGTGCGTTGCGCAGTTCCGATGTCTGATTGATGGTGGGCAGGTAGCAGCAGAGGATGCCGCCCGGGCGCATCGCCACCTCGGCATGCGGCAGCACCCTCCATGGTTCCGGCAGGTCGAGGACGATCCGATCGAGTCCCCGCTCCTCGATCCCGTCGTAGACGTCGCGTATCTCGACCCGGTAGCGCGGCCGCTCCCCCACCAGTGCCTCCACATTGGCTCGAGCCCGTTCGGCGAAGTCCTCCCGCAACTCATAGCCGACCACCTCCGCCCCGGCCCGCAGGAGAGCCATGGACAATGCCCCCGATCCCACCCCCGCCTCCAGCACCGACACCCCCGGGGCAATGTCCGCCAGCACCATGATGGCGGCCAGGTCCTTCGGGTAGATCACCTGGGCCCCGCGGGGCATCTTCAGCACTACATCCGACAGCGTCGGGCGGACCACCAGAAACCGTCGCCCGGTGCTGCCGGTGGCGGTGGATCCATCGGCCGCGCCGATCAGGTCGTCGTGGCCCACGATGCCCATGTGGGTGTGAAAGGTGGCACCGGCCCGCAGGGTGATCAGATACTGACGCTCCTTGGCGTCGACCAGCAGGACCCGTTCGCCGTCGCGGAGCGTTGCCCGATCGCCCTCGCCCACCGGGGTCAATCGCCGGGCGGTTCGGCGGAACCCGGATCCCGGGTCACCACCGCCAGCCGCTCACCGGGACGGAGGACCGTCCGGTAGACGACGTCATCGTCGTGGCGGCGGGCCCGGATGAGCAACCACGCCGACACCCCGACCACGAACCAGATCGGGTGCTCACCCCGAAAGCCGCGGCGGAACCCGTTCTTCACCAGATAGCGGAGGATGCGCTCCACGGCTCAGATCCGCCGGACTTCGACCACCGTCGAACGGCTCCGCCCACGCCGGCGACCGGCCAAAAAGGCGATGGTGATCACCACCACCACCGCCGCCGCCCCGGCCACCAACAGCTTGGATCGGGCCGCCTCGACCTCGGTGCCGACCTCGCCATTGAGCTCGCGGAAGCGGGCCTCGATGTCGTCGCGGGTGATGGTTCCCGATACCGGGCTCATGCTGTCTCCTTTTCTCGTTCGAGTTGCCGCCGTCCCGAGCCCCGTTTGATCGCCAACACGGCCAGGGTGGCCACCGCCACCACCGCCACCAGGCAGATCAGGTACGGAACCCACGACCAGTTGCCGGCGAAGGTGCTTCCGGTCTCCCCCTGCAGCACCCGGAGCAACCCCACGGCCACGATCCCCAGCCCGATGGCCAGCACCACCGACCCGGCCACCCCGAAGACGATGAAACGGCCCAGACCCTTCAACGGCTGGAGGGTCTCCTGCTTGACGTAGTCGACGACCAATTGCAGGGTCTCGCCACCCATGGCCTGGATCCGGCCGGTGCCCTTGTCGTTGTCCTTACGGCCTGGGGTCACGGTTCTCCTCGGGTGTCGCCGTCCCCCGGCCCATCGCCGTCGTGGGGATCTCGCCTCCGGCAACTATAGGCAAGGCGGCGGCTGTGTCTGGGATTTGACCAGCCATCACGGCAGGTAGGCAGCCGATGTGGCTGCGGTCCACCCGGCCGGTCGAGTCAGCCCGGATTCTGAACCGCGATGCCGTCGGACGCCGCCGCCGCGTTGACCCGGCGATAGTGCAGCATCCCCCGCAGGGTCCCGGCGCCCTCCGGGACGTCGGCATCCATGGCCGACTCCGCCCGGTTCCGTCCCCACTTGGAGAGCCAGACAGTGAAGAACAACAGCCCCCCGATGAACACCCCGCCCACCACCGGGGATACGGCCAGGAACGGGCCGGTGGGGAGGACCAGTGCCAACAGGACCCGGGCGGCGGCGTCGCAGATGAGCCCGACCCCCCAGGCAGTGTTGATCATCCCGAACAGGACCCGGGCCGGGGCCATCTCCCACAGCCCGTCAAACGCCTTCCGGCGGACGGGGTCGTCACCGGCGGAGAGAGCCCGGCCGATGTAGAAGATGATCGGCCGGCGCCCGCCAAGTTGCGAGACCAGACAGGCCAGCCCGAACAGGGAGGTAAAGGCCGAGTCACGGACCTTGAGCACGAAGGCGCTCCCCCCGAGGGCATAGGACACCAGCAGCCCGGCGATGAAGCCGAACAGCACGATGGCCCCGATCGGGTCGATCCTCCGCTGGCGAATCCATTCGATGGTCACCCACAAGGCGGCCGGCACCCCGGCCAGGGCCAGGGCCGGGGCGTCACCGCCGACATATCGGCGAACCAGGTAGTACACCCCCAAGGGAATTACCGCGCCGAAGATGGCGCTCGGCCCCATGGCCCGGATCGAAGGCGCTCCGGGTTCCCAGCCGTCTCGGTGGTCGTGGGGGAAGACGAAGGGGGCCGGCTCGGGCTCTCCGCCGACGATCTCCGGGCCCGGCTCTCCGCCGGTGACCTCCCCCGGCTCCCCACCCACAGGTTCAGCGTCCACAGCGATCATTATGTTCGCCTGGGCACCCGGTCACAAGCCGGATGTCTAGCTGACCAGCGGTAATGTCCTGGCTTCGGCTTCGATCCGGCGGGCGGTCCCGTCCACGTCCCATTGCAATTCGACCGTCTCGGGCGGGGTGACCCGGCGGTGGAGGGTGGCCAGAGCCACCGGGGCGCCGAAGTAGGGCGACCAGGCCACCGAGGAGAGAAACCCGACCTCGTGTCCGCCGTCGGAGGTCCACACCGCCGCGCCCACCGGCGGGAGTTCGTCGGCATCGCTTCCGGCGCCGACGACCAGACCGGCCAGCTTCCTGGCCACCTTGGAGCCCCGGGAGTCGAGCCGGGCCACCAGCTCCTGTCCGGTGAAGCAGCCCTTGTCGAAGGACACCGTCCGCTCCACCAACCCGGCTTCGGCGGCGATGGTCGCCTCGGTGAGCTCGCGCCCGTTGACCGGGAGCCCGGCCTCGATGCGGGCCGCCTCGAAGGCGTCGTGGCCGCATCGCACCACGGTGTCGACGACCCAGGCGTCGGCCCCGGCCTCGCCGGTGGCCGGGCCCAACAGGTCGAAGCCGGCGAACCCGGGCCAGTCGACCGGCAGCCGCAACACCGACCGGTCAGCCGCGGTCTCGGCCGACACCACCTCCGACCGGTTGGCGTCCGGGCCCCGTACGGCCACGCACCGCCACGACGTCAGTTCGATGTCCACCTTCACCCGTAGCCGGAACCGCTCCAGCCGGGCCTTCACCACCTCGCCGAACCCGGGATCGGTGTCCAGGACGAATTCGTCGCCCCCGGTGCGGGTCACCCGGATGAAGGCGTCCAGCTTTCCCTGCGGGTTGAGGAGTAGTGCCTCGGCCGTCGCTCCCACCCCGAGTCCGGCCACATCCTGGCTGGCCTGCCCCTGCAGGTAGGTGGTCGCATCCGGCCCCGACACCGACACCACGTCGCGCTCGAGCCGGTGGGCGGCCACTGACGTCCGCAGGGCGCGGTAGCCGGCCAGCAGGTCGGGATGGGCAGTCACGCTCATGGCCGGCCCTCGGTGTCGGCCGCGGCCGCCGCCCGGGTCATGGCCACTGCCGACAGCATGGAGGCCGCCTTGTCGGCGCACTCCGAGTTCTCCGACGCCGGGTCGCTGTCGGCCACGATGCCCGCGCCCGCCTGCACCGAGGCGCGGCCGTCGGGGCTGACCGTCATGGTGCGGATAGCGATGGCGGTGTCGAGGTTCCCGGAGAAGTCGAGATACCCCACCACCCCGCCGTAGATCCCCCGCTTGGTCGGTTCGAGATCGTCGATGATCTCCATGGCCCGGACCTTGGGCGCCCCCGACAGGGTGCCGGCCGGAAGGGTCGCCCGCAGCACGTCGATGGGTCCCTTCCCCGGTGCCATCCGTCCGGACACCTGCGAGGTGATGTGCATGATGTGGCTGTAGCGCTCCACCACCATCAATTCGTCGAGGTGTTCGGTCCCGAACGACACCACCCGGCCGACGTCGTTGCGGGCCAGGTCCACCAGCATCACGTGCTCGGCCACCTCCTTCGGATCCTCGATCAGCTCGCCCTGGAGGCGGAGATCCTCCTCCGGGGTCCGGCCCCGGGGTCGCGACCCGGCGATGGGCCGGGAGATCACCGTGCCGTCGCGGAGCCGGACCATCGGTTCCGGGGACGCCCCGACCACCGTCACCTCCGGGAAGCGGAGGAAGTACAGGTACGGGCTGGGGTTGACCAGCCGCAGCACCCGGTAGACATCGAAGGGGTCGACCCCCAGAGCGGGAAGGTCGAACCGCTGGGAGAGCACCACCTGGAAGACGTCCCCGGCGGTGACATGATCCTTGGCCGCCCGCACCGCGTCCTGGTAGAGGCGGTCGGACATGGTGCGCACCGACGTCGGCCGGGGCCGGAGCCCTCATGGGCAGGGGGCGGGGCGGCTCGTCGAGCCGGCGGAAGCAATCAGCCGTCAGCTCGTCCAGCCGCCCCTGGGCGGCGGCATGGGCGACGTCGAGCTCGTCGGCCCCCCACGACGGGTCGATCACCACGTTGTCAATCAGCACCACCCGCTGGCGCCAGTGGTCGAAGGCAGCCAGCTGGCCGATGACGGCCAGGATGGCGTCCGGATGGCCGAGGTCGTCGGGTGGGGTGTCCGGCAAGTGCTCGACCTCCCGGACCACGTCGTAGCCGAGATAGCCGACCAGCCCGGCGTGGAGCGGGGGCAGGTCGGGCAGCTCGGGCGATTCGAAAGCGTCGAGGATGGCCTCGATGGCCGCCAGCACCCCGTGGTCCCCGGTGACGCCGTCGTCGGTCACGGCGTCGAGATCCACCGTCCCGGAGGTGGTCACTGCGTTGCCCACCGCCTTGACGGTGGCCAGCGGATTGCGCCCGACGAACGAGTAGCGGCCCCACCGCTCCCCACCTTCCACCGACTCGAGCAGAAACCCGACCCGGTCACCGTGGCCGACGATCTGGAGAAACACCGCCGACCGGGGTGATGGTGTCGGCGATCAGCTCTCGCCAGACGGGGACGATCCGGTGCTTGGCTGCCAAGAACGGAAGCCGCCCGCACCCGGCCCGGCGCCGGAGGTGGCTTCGGGGACAGTCATGTGGGGGCAGCGGTGTCGCCGAAGGACCGGTAGAAGCAGCTCCGGTTGCCGGTGTGGCAGGCGCCCGTCCCCTCCTGATCGACGACCACCAGCAGCACGTCGCCGTCGCAGTCGTAGCTGACGCTCGCGGACCCACTGTCGGTCGCCGGACGTCTCACCCTTGCACCAGAACTCCTGGCGGCTGCGACTCCAGAACCAGGTGCGCCCGGTCTCCAGCGTCTTCCGCAGCGAGTCCTCGTTCATCCAGGCGAACATGAGCACGACACTGATCGGAGGCATCCTGGACGATGGCCGGCACCAGCCCGTCGGCGTTGTAGGTCACCTCGGCCAGTTCGGCGGCGGTGAACGCGACCGGCGTGGCCGTGTAATTGTTCTGCTTCTCGGTGGTACTCACCAGACGAGCTCCCGGGTCGTGGGCATAGAGGTCAGCTGAAGGTTCAGAGATAGAGGCCGGTGCCGCCGTCGATGCGGTCGGACGCCACCGCGTGGATGTCGCGCTCCCGCAGGATGACGTACTCGTCCCCGTGCACCTCGACCTCGAACTGGTCCTCCGGGTTGAACAGCACCTTGTCCCCGACCTTGATGGTCCGGACGTGGGGCCCGACCGCCACCGCTTCGGCCCAGGCCAGACCGGCGGGACACCTGGGCGGTGGCCGGGATCAGGATCCCGGCCCGGGAGCGACGCTCCCCTTCCGCCTGGGCCACCTGGACCAGGACCCGGTCGGCGAGCACGGTGATGGGCTGCTTGGGCGCGTCCCGAGCCCCGTCGCGACTGAGGTCGGGGGTCACTGGGGTTGCGGTTGCCACATCACGCAGGCTACCAACGACGGCTGGGATCCCCTTCACGGGCCGCCGGGTGAGGCTCAGGCCGGGCGGACGGGTACACCGGCGGCAGCCAGGTGGGCCTTCGCCTCGCCCACGGTGAACTCGCCGAGGTGGAAGATGGACGCGGCCAGTACCGCGTCGGCCGCCCCCTCGAGCGCCCCGGCCACCAGATGATCGAGCTCCCCACTCCCCCGGAGGCGATCACCGGCACCGGACAACGATCGGACGACCGCCGGGTGAGCTCGAGGTCGAAACCGTCCCGGGTGCCGTCGCGGTCCATCGAGGTGAGCAGGATCTCGCCGGCACCGGTGGCCGCGCACTCCTCCGCCCATCGAACGGCGTCGAGGCCGGTGGGTGTCCGCCCGCCGTGGGTGAACACCTCCCAGCGGCGTCATCGCCGGATCGGGCGCCGGGCGCCGACGGGCGTCGATGGCCACCACCACGCACTGGGCCCCGAACTCGGCAGGCGAGCTCGGCGATCAGCTCCGGACGCTCCACCGCCGCGGTGTTGACGCCGACCTTGTCGGCCCCGGCCCGCAGCAGCCGCCGGGCGTCGTCGACCGACGCGGACGCCGCCGCCGACGGTGAAGGGGATGAACACCTGCTCGGCGGTGCGGGCCACCACCTCGACCATCGTGTGGCGGCCGTCCGAGGAGGCGGTGATGTCGAGGAAGACGAGCTCGTCGGCGCCCTCGGCGTCGTAGCGGGCGGCCAGCTCCACCGGGTCGCCGGCGTCGACCAGGTCGACGAACTGGACCCCCTTGACCACCCGCCCGGCGTCGACGTCGAGGCAGGGGATGACCCGGACCGTGCGCACGCCGCCACCGCCTCCTCCACGGTCAGAAGCCCGTCGACCAGGGCCCGTCCGGTGATGGCTCCCGACAGCCGCCGGCCCGCCGCCGCCGGCCTCCACCGACAGCTGGGCCAGGGTCCGGATGTCGTCGACCGAGGCGACCCCGCCGGAGGCGATCACCGGCAGCTGCGTCGCCTCCAGCACCGCGGCCCAGCCCCTCCAGGTCGGGACCGGCCAGCATCCCGTCCCGTTCGATGGCGGTGACGATGACCGCGGCCAGGTCGACCCCGGCCAGCTCGTCGAGGACCTCGGCCACCGTGCGGCCGCCGGTCGCTCCCAGCCGCGGACGGCCACCTCGGCCCGGCCGCCGGCGTCCGAGCCGGTAGTCGAGGCCCACCGCGACCCGCCCCGGGTGGCGCTCCGCCGACCGGCCGCGCCAGTCCGGGCGCGTCGAGCACCGCGGTGCCGAGGACGACCCGGGCCACGCCGCCGGACGAGCAGCGTCGTCGACGTCCTCGTCGCCGCGCACGCCCCCGCCGGTCTGCACCGGGATCGTCCACCGCGGCGGCGATGGCCAGCACGGTGGCGCGGTTGACCGGGTTGCCGGTGCGGGCCGCGTCGAGGTCGACCACGTGCAGCCAGGGCGCGCCGCCGTCGGCGAAGGCGCGGGCCAGCTCGACCGGATCCCCGTACTGCGGACTGACGGTCGAAGTCCCCCTGGGCCAGCCGGACCGCGCTGCCGTCCCGGATGTCGATGGCCGGATAGAGGTCCACTACGGTGCCCGGGTCGGCGCCGACGGCGGCGACGCCGATCCACGAAGTTGGCGAGGATGGCCAGTCCCACCGGCCCCGACTTCTCCGGGTGGAACTGGGTGCCCCACACCGGGCCCCGCTCGGCCGAGGCGGTGACGGTCCCCCCGTAGTCGCAGGTCGAGACGGTGTCGGCGGTCACCTCCGGCGCGAAGGAGTGCACGAAGTAGACCCAGGCGGGATCGGGCGCTCCGGCCAGCAGGCCGGCGTCGGCCCCGGCCGCCCGGTCGAGGACGGTTCCACTGCATCTGGGGGTGCTTGACCCCGGCCGGCAGGGCTCGCACCACGCCCGGGCAGCACCCCGAGCCCGGGCGTGGCCGGGTCCTCGTCCGACCCCTCGTAGAGCAGCTGGAACCCGACGCAGATCCCGAGGAACGGGATACCCCGGGCGACGGCATCGAGGGCGACCGCGTCCAGCCCGCTCGCCCGCAGGGCGCGGGCACACGGCCCGAAGGCGCCGACCCCGGGCAGCACCACCCCGTCGGCGACGGCGGCCTCATCCGGGTCGGCTGACCAGTCGGGCGTCGGCCCCCAGGTGCTGGAGCGCCTTCTCGGCCGAGCGGAGGTTGCCGATGCCGTAGTCGAGGACGGCGATCACGAGGCGGCCGGGTGGCAACCACCCGGTGGGCGCGGCGGGGAGATCACAGCGTCCCCTTGGTCGACGGGACCCCCCACCCTCCTGGCGAACGGCGTCCCGCAGGGCGCGTGCCACCCCCTTGAAGGAGGCTTCGAGGATGTGGTGGGTGTTCTTGCCGGTGCGGCAGGCGGACGTGGAGGGTGATCCCGGCGGCGGTGACGAAGGCCCGCCAGAATTCCTCGGCCAGCTGCGGGTCGAACGGGCGGCGTGCCCAGGGGCGATCACATCCGGGGCGAACCCGACGTCGTAGGTGAGGTAGGGGCGGCCGGACAGGTCGAGGGCCACCTCGACCAGCGCCTCGTCGAGGGGCAGGTCGATCGAGGCGAAGCGGCGGATGCCCGCCTTGTCCCCCAGCGCCTCGGCCAGGACCTCGCCCACGGTGATGCCCACGTCCTCCACCGTGTGGTGGGCGTCGACGTCCAGATCGCCCTTGGCCCGGACGGTCAGGTCGAAACCGCCGTGCTTGCCCAGCTGGCTGACCATGTGGTCGAAGAAGGGAAGGCCGGTGCTGACCTCGGTGGTGCCGGTGCCGTCGATGTCGAGGGCGACCTCGATCGAGGTCTCCTTGGTGGCCCGGCTGGAAGCGGCGGTCCGGTGGGCTGGGTGACGGTGACGGTCATGGCGGCAAGCTCTCGTTCAGGGCCTTGAGGAATCGGTCGTTCTCGGCCGGGAGGCCGACCGTCACCCGCAGGCACCCGGTGACGACCCGGCCACTCCGAACAGTCTCGCACGAGCACCGACCGGTCGAGGAGGTCGGCCCACACCTGGCGGGCCGGACGTCCGGTGGGCCGGAAGAGGATGAAGTTGGCGTCCGACGGCCAGGTCTCCACCGGCAGATCGGCCAGGGCGGCGGCCATCCGGCCGCGCTCCTCGGTCAGCATCGCCACCCGGGCCTCCATCTCGCTTACGTAGCCCAGGGCCAGCCGGCCGGCCAGCCTGCTTGACCGCGTCGAGGTGGTAGGGCAGGGCCACCAGCTCACAGGCCTCGACCACCTCGGGCGGGCCGACCAGGTAGCCGAGCCGGACCGCCGGCCATCGACCATGTCTTGGAGAAGGTGCGCACCACCACGGTGCGGGCCGCCCGGTCGCCCCCGCCGATGACGATGTCGAGGGCGCTGGACGCGGCGAACTGGCCGTAGGCCTCGTCGATCACCACCAGTCCCGGGGCCCGGTCGATCACCGCCTCGATCACCTCGAGCGGGTCGGCTCGGCCGGTCGGGTTGTTCGGCGAGCAGAGAAAGGTGATGACCGGTTGGTGGGCGTCGAGCACCCGGCCCACCTCGCCGAGGTCGAGGAGGAAATCGTCGGTCCGATGACCGGCGGCCACCGTCGTCCCGGTGGTCCGGGCGATCTGGCGGTGCAGGGTGTAGGTCGGCTCGAAGACGGTCACCGTCCGGCCGGGACCGCCGTAGGCCAGCAGCAGCGCACTGGAGGACCTCGTTGGAACCGTTGGCACAGAAGACGTGCGCCGGGTCGACCCCGTGGCTGTCGGCCAGGGCCTGGCGCAGTGCAATGGCCTGGCGGTCCGGATACCGGTTGAGGTCGAGATCGGCCAGCTCGCGTCGGAACGCCTGGAGCCAGGCGTCGGGCGGCGCCAGCGGTGACTCGTTGGTATTGAGCCGGACCTCGACGTCGACCTGGGCCGAGTGGTAGCCGGTCAGCGCGACCAGATCGGGGCGGACGGGCGGCAGTCCGGACGGGGTCAGGTCTTCCATCGCAGCCTCACCGAATCGGCGTGGGCGGGAAGGCCCTCGGTCTCGGCCAGGGTCACCACGTGGGGTCCGAGCTCGGCCAACCCGGCGTCGGTGACGCTCACCGCGTGGATGTGCCGGCGGAAATCGTCGACCCTCAGGGCGCTGGCGAACCGGGCGGTCCGGTTGGTGGGCAGGACATGGTTGGGGCCGGCCAGGTAGTCGCCCATGCTCGCCGGCGACCGCGTCCCCAGGAACACCGCCCCGGCCGACTCCACCCGCGCCAGCCAGGAGTCGGCGTCGTCGGTGAGGATCTCCAGATGCTCGGGGGCGACGATGTTGGCGACCTCCATCGCCTGATCGGGCCCGTCCACCATCACCGCGTAGCCGCCGGCCTCCAGGGTCGCCTCCAGGTCGGCGCGCCGCGGCGAGGCGGCCACCATCCGGTCGACGTTGGCGCTCACCGCCTCGGCGACCTCGTCCGACCAGGTGACGAGCCAGGCCAGGCCGTCCGGGCCGTGTTCGGCCTGGACCACCAGGTCGATGGCGGCCAGTTCGGCCGGGGTGTCCGGGCCGGCGATGACCACCACCTCGGACGGGCCGGCGAAGGCCGACGCCACCCCCACCACCCCCGACACCTGCCGTTTGGCCTCGGCCACATACCGGTTGCCGGGGCCGACGATCACGTCGACCGGCTCGATCGACTCGGTCCCGTAGGCCATGGCCGCGATGGCCTGGGCCCCACCCACCCGGTAGACCTGGTCGACGCCGGCTACCGCGGCGGCGGCCAGGGTGGCGTCGTCGATGTCGCCGTCCGGACCCGGGGGCACGCACAGCACCACCTCGCCGACCCCGGCCACCCGGGCCGGGGCGACGCACATCAGCACCGTCGACGGGTAGCGGGCCCTCCCGCCCGGGGCGTAACACCCGGCGCGGGCGACCGGGCGGATCAGGTGGGTGACGGTGATCCCCCCCGATGCGAAGCTGTGGGCACCCGCCGGGCCGGCCTCGTGGGCGTGGTAGGCGAGGATCCGGGCATGGGCGATGTCGAGGGCGTCGCGGAGGGCACCGGGGATGCGTCCCAACGCCGCGGTGACTTCTGACGCCGGCACCCGCAACTCGTCGAGCCGCACCCGGTCGAACTCCTCGGTGAAGCTGCGCAGGGCGCTGTCTCCCTTGGCCCGGACCTCGGCGATGATGGCGGCCACCGTCTCGGCCGAACGTTCTTGCTCGTCAGCCGGGCGCGGCAGCGCGTCCCGGAGCTGGCTGCGGTTCCCGGCAAACCCGCGGACGTCGAGGCGGCGAAGCAACATGGTCCATCAAGGCTACCTGGCAGGGTTCGCCCCCTCTGTCGACAGGCTGGGACGTAGGGGCCTGTCTGGGCAACCGGTGCGCAAAGTGCGATGATCGCCGAATGGCAGCCAGCGCAGCAGAACTCTCGTCACTCGCCACCGCCCTCGAGGATCTGACCCGTCGGATCACCGTCCACGCCGATGCCGCCAGTGCCGCCAAGGACGAAGACATGGCCAAGGAGCTCTTCGCCATCGAGCGGGCCCTGATGGGCGCCAGCCGCCGGCTCACCCGATTGACCGCCGCCCTCCGGCGACCGTGAGACCGCGGCCCGGCGGTGCTGCCCCTGCGGGTGCTCAACCTGCCGGCGCGGCGGTTGGTGCTGGACCTCTGGCTTTTTACTATGAATTCCGACTATTGTAAGTCATATGATTAGGCCGGAATCCTCGTCACCCGAGCCCGGACCCGAACTGCACCGACCCCGGCACCCGGTGCGATTCATCAGCGCGGCCAGCCTGTTCGACGGCCATGACGCCGCCATCAACATCATGCGCCGTCTCCTCCAGAGCCAGGGCGCGGAGGTCGTCCATCTCGGCCACAACCGCTCGGTTGACGAGGTGGTGGCGGCGGCGGTGGCGGAAGACGTACAGGGCATCGCCATCAGCTCCTACCAGGGCGGGCATCTCGAGTACTTCCGCTATGTGGTCGACCGGCTGCGCCAGGAAGGGCGCAGCGACATCCAGATCTACGGAGGCGGCGGCGGCGTCATCATCCCTTCGGAGATCGCCGAGCTCGAGGCCTACGGGGTCCGTCGTATCTTCTCCCCCGAGGACGGCCAGCGCCTCGGGCTGGAGCGGATGATCAATCAGCTCATCGAAGAGTGCGACGTCGATCTCGGCGCCCGACAGCCGGCCACCCTCGACGAATTGCTGCTCGGCAACGTCGCCGACCTGGCCCGGGTGATCACCGGCATCGAAGCCGGCTCCCTGCCCGCCGAGATGGCCGAGGGCCTGGCCCGGGCGGCCGGTGGCCGCTCCGTCCCGGTGCTCGGCATCACCGGAACCGGTGGGTCGGGGAAGTCGTCCCTGACCGATGAGCTGATCCGGCGGTTCCGGCTGGACCAGGGGGACAAGTTGCGGATCGCCGTCCTGGCCGTCGACCCCACCCGTCGGCGGAGCGGCGGCGCGCTGCTCGGCGACCGCATCCGGATGAACGCCATCGACACCCCTCAGGTCTTCTTCCGGTCGGTGGCCACCCGGGGCAGCCGGTCCGAAGTCCCGCTGCCGATTCCGTCCATCATCGACGCCTGTCGGGCCGCCGGGTTCGACCTCATCATCGTCGAGACCCCGGGGATCGGACAGGGCGATGCCGCCATCGTGGACATCGCCGACGTCTCGCTCTACGTGATGACACCGGAGTACGGCGCGCCGTCCCAGCTGGAGAAGATCGACATGTTGGACCTTGCCGATGTGGTCGCCATCAACAAGTTCGACCGGCGGGGAGCCGACGACGCGCTGCGGGCGGTGACCCGTCAGTGGACCCGCAACCACTCCGACAGTCAGTCCACCGGGCGCCCCGGGAGCCCGGCGGGCCCCGCCTCGAGCCAGCCGCCTCCGGTGTTCGGCACCATCGCCTCGCGCTTCAACGATCTCGGGACCACCGCCCTCTACCAGTACCTCCGCGATGCCCTGGCCGAGCACCAGCTCCCGGTGTTCGGAGGCCAACTGACCGCCGTCGATGTACAGGCGTCGGTGGCCGGGTCGGCGATCGTCCCACCGGAGCGCACCCGCTACCTCTCGGAGATCGCCGAGACGGTCCGCGGCTACCACGCCACCACCGAGCACCAGGCGGTGATCGCCCGACGGATCCAGCAGCTGGAGGATGTCGCCGGATTGGTCGCCTCCCGGGACGGGATGCCCGACGAATCGAAGGCCGGCGATGTCTCCGGGGTGTCCCAGGTGCTCGAGGCGATGGCGGTCGAGAGCAACGACGCCCTCGACCCGGCCAACCGGGCCCTGCTCACCGAGCTCGCCGACCTCCGGGAGACGTTCGCCGGCGACGAGTTGACCGTCGACTCCGCCGATGGCGGACGGTCGGTGCCACTGTCGACCACGTCCCTCTCGGGCACCCGCGTTCCCCGGGTGGCGCTCCCCCGCGGCACCGACCACGGCGACCTCCTCCGCTGGCTGCGTGCCGAGCACCTCCCCGGTCATTTCCCGTTCACCGCCGGGGTGTTCCCGCTAAAGCGGGAGAACGAGGACCCGGCCCGCATGTTCGCCGGGGAAGGCGACGCGTTCCGCACCAACCGGCGGTTCCACCTGCTGGCCGCTGGCCAACCCGCCACCCGGCTGTCCACCGCCTTCGACTCGGTGACCCTCTACGGGCGGGATCCGAACACCCAGCCCGACGTCTACGGCAAGGTCGGGACCTCGGGGGTGTCGATCGCCACCCTCGACGACATGAAGGCGCTGTATGCGGGGTTCGACCTCTGCGACTCCACCACCTCGGTGTCGATGACCATCAACGGACCGGCGCCCACCATCCTGGCCATGTACCTGAACACCGCCATCGACCAGCAGCTGGAGCGGTTCGAGGCCGACCACGGCCGCACGCCCACCGAGGCCGAGTCCGAGGAAGTCCGCCAGCGGGTGTTCCGTACCGTTCGGGGTACCGTCCAGGCCGACATCCTCAAGGAGGACCAGGGCCAGAACACCTGCATCTTCTCCACCGAGTTCTCCCTCGGGGTGATGGCCGACATCCAGGAATTCTTCGTCGACAACCAGGTGCGGAATTTCTACTCGGTGTCGATCTCCGGCTATCACATCGCCGAAGCCGGGGCCAACCCCATCACCCAGTTGGCCTTCACCCTGGCCAACGGGTTCACCTACGTGGAGTCGTATCTGGCCCGAGGGCTGGCCATCGATGATTTCGCCCCCAACCTGTCGTTCTTCTTCTCCAACGGGATGGACCCGGAGTACACGGTGATCGGTCGGGTGGCCCGACGGATCTGGGCGGTCGCCATGCGCGACCGCTACGGCGCCAACTCCCGATCGCAGAAGTTGAAGTATCACGTGCAGACCTCGGGACGTTCCCTCCACGCCCAGGAGATGGCGTTCAACGACATCCGAACCACCCTCCAGGCCCTCTGCGCCATCTACGACAACGCCAACAGCCTCCACACCAATGCGTACGACGAGGCGGTGACCACGCCCTCGACGGAATCGGTCCGCCGGGCCCTGGCCATCCAGCTGATCATCACCAAGGAGTGGGGCCTGGCCGCCAACGAGAACCCGCTGCAAGGCAGCTTCATCGTCGAGGAGCTCACCGATCTGTTGGAGGAGGCGGTGCTGGCCGAGCTCGACAGCCTGTCGGAGCGGGGCGGCGTCCTCGGAGCCATGGAGACCGGCTACCAGCGGGGTCGCATCCAGGATGACTCGATGCTCTACGAGCATCGCAAGCACGACGGCTCGCTCCCCCTGGTCGGTGTCAACACGTTTGTCGCCGACTCCGGCCCGGAAACCCCGCACGCCCTGGAGCTGGCCCGGGCCACCTCGGCCGAAAAGGAGGGCCAGATCCGGCGGTTGGCCGACTTCCACACCCGCCATGCCGACGACGCCCCCGCCGCCCTGGCCGAGCTCCGGGAGGCGGCGCTGCGAGGCGACAACATCTTCGACGCCCTGATGCGAACGGTGCGGAGCGCGTCGCTCGGGCAGATCACCCAGACCCTCTTCGAGGTCGGGGGCACCTACCGGCGCAACGTCTGACCCACGGCTGACTCGGTAGCCCGGAAACCACCGGTCTCGGCGATGGTTGGCGATCGCCGGTAGGCGGTTGCCGGTGATCCGGATGACCGGGTCCGGTTGCGACGATACTGAACCGATGACCGAGACATCGGAATCGTCGATCCAGCGGGGCGACGACCGGTGGTTGTTGACCGGGCTCTTCTTGCTTACCGTGGTCACCGGGATGGCCGACGCCGCCAGCTACCTCGGGCTCGGACAGGTATTCACCGCCAACATGACCGGCAACGTGCTGCTGCTGGGGTTTGCCACCGACCGGTCGGCCCACCTTTCCCTCCTCGGGAGCTTGATCGCCCTGCTCGCCTTCGCGGCTGGCGCGATTGGTGGCAGCTTTCTGGTCGGCGGCCGCCACCAGGTGCCGCACTACCTCCGGGGCTTCGTGGTCGAGTGGATCATCTTGGCCGCCGCCACCGTGGTCCTGTTCGCGGTGGACGCCGGGTCCACTGGGCGGACGGACAGCGTCCTCGCCCTGTTGGCGTTGTCGATGGGGATCCAGAACGCGGTGGTGCGACGGATGGGCCTGCCGGATGTGAACACTACCGTGCTCACCACCGCGCTAGGTGGGCTGGTCGCCGACGCGGTCGAAGTCCGTGGCCGGCCGGTGCGGGCCGGACGCCGGGTCGCCACCATCGTGCTGCTCTTCGGTGGGGCCGTGCTCGGATCCGTCCTCGAGCACATCGGGGTGGGCTGGACGTTGCTGGCGGCGCTGGCCATCGCCACGGTGGGCATCGCCGCCATCGAGGGATCACATCTCCCGGCCCAACCCGCCTGACTCGGGTTCCCGGGACCTGGCCACAAACGCACCGGGACAGCAGCAAAGGCGCCCCAAAGGGCGCCTTTGCGCGAGCGGGTCGGGCGGCGGGGCCCGAGCTCCGCTCCACGGAACCAGGTGGCGGGAACCGGTTCCGAGTACCCAATACAACATCATGGAGGCGCCTTTGTTCCAGTCGCCACCCCAAATTTCACCCAACTCTTACGAGGGCACGGACCTCTTCTGGGCTTTTGCCGGGGTTTTCCCCTTTGCCGGGCGAACGCCCTGGTCAGCGCCCGCGATCTTGAAGGCGCGGGGCAGAAATCCGCCAACAGGCAATCGCCGCACCGTGGCGACCGGGCCACGCAGATCTGTCGACCGTGGAGGATCAACCGGAGGCTGAACGACCCCTGGTCCCGCTCCGGGATGAGCTTGTTCAGCGCCAATTCGACTTTCACCGGGTCGGTCTCGGTGGTCAGGCCCAACCGGAGGGCCAGCCGGCCCACATGGGTGTCGACCGGGAGCCCGGGGAGCCCGAAGTCCACGCTCCGCACCACGTTGGCGGTCTTCCGGCCGACCCCGGCCAGGGTGACCAGGTCCTCGCGCCGACTGGGAACCTCGCCCCCGAAGCGGGCCACCACCCCCTGGGCCATCCCGATCAGATTCCGGGCCTTGGCCCGGAAGAACCCGGTGGAATGGATGATGTCCTCGAGCTCGACAGGATCGGCGGCGGCGAGGGCGGGGGCATCGGGGTAGCGAGCGAAGAGCACCGGCGTCACCATGTTGACCCGCTCGTCGGTGGTCTGGGCGGAGAGGATGGTGGCCACCAGGAGCTGAAACGGACCGTGGTGGTCCAGCGCGCACAGCTCGGAGGCGGAGCCCGGATACTCGGCGGCCAGGCGCAGATTGGTCTCTCGGGCGCGGCCGGCAGGCGATCGGGGTCGAGCCACCTGAGGAGACTACCGGTAGCGTCACCAACATGGCCGGGGTGCGACTCACGACGACTCACCGAATCGACGCCGATTCCTTCGCCGACATCAGCCGTCTGGTTGAAGCCGCCGCCGAGTCGGATGGATACGAATCCCTCAGTGAACACAAACGGTTGGAACTCGCCCAGGCTCTGGAACCCACCACCGACGGGACCGACGACACCGGACCAGAGACGGAACCTGGCGGCGCACCCGACCAATTTGCCGCGGTGTTCGCCCACCACCCCGATCATGCCGAACCAGTGGGTTACGCCCAGCTCAACCCGGCCGGCACCAATGGCGCCCTCGGCCTCGAACTGGTGGTGGATCCGCGATTCCGCCATTCGGAGGCAGGCGTCGCCGACGCGCTGCTCGGCGCCGCCCTGGAGGAGGCCGACCGCCTGACCGGGAAGCACGGACCCCGGACGCTGCGCTACTGGGCCAGCCACGTCGCCCCGGAGGACGACCTGCTGGCGGCCGCCCACAGCCTGAGACAGGAGCGGGATCTCATCCAGCTGCGCCGTCCGCTCCCCATCGAGGATCCCCGACCGAAGGTCGTGACCCGGGCGTTCGTACCCGGCCAGGACGAGGATGCCTGGCTGGAGGTGAACAATCGGGCGTTTGCCACCCATCCCGAACAGGGAAACTGGATCCTCGGCACCTTGCTCGAACGGGAGGCGGAACCCTGGTTCGACCCGGCCGGTTTCCGTCTGTACGAACAAGAGGGACGCTTGGCCGCGTCATGCTGGACAAAGGTCCACGCCGAGACGTCGCCGCCCATGGGTGAGATCTACGTCATCTCGGTCGACCCGGATTTCCAGGGGCAAGGGCTCGGCCGGGCACTCACCGTCGCCGGGCTGGACAGCCTGGCCGGCGCCGGCCTTCGGGTCGGCATGCTCTATGTGGACGGTGACAACCCCGCACTTGCGCTCTATCGGTCGATGGGCTTCATCGAGCACCATGTCGACCGGGCCTACATCCGATCGGTGGGCCAACCGGACTCGGCAAGCTCATGACTTGGGCCGGCCGGCGTTGAGCCGGTAAAGCTGCGAAGGGTCGGAGCCGGACCCGGCGTGCCTCAGTGGCCGCCACTGCCGATCAGATAGCCGATGGTGTAGGTGACGGCGGCGGCGGCTCCCGAAATCACCAACTGGCGGGTGGCCGACCACAGCCAGAACCGACCGGTGAAGAAGGACAGTGCCGTCCCGACGGACACGGCACTGACTCCACCCAGGGCGACCGACCACCACATCGCCAACGCACCGTGGGTGATGAGCCACGGCAGCAGCGGGATGAAGGCTCCGATCCCGAAGGTCACGAACGACGAGCCCGCCGCTTGGATCGGGTTCCCGGTCTCCTCCGGATTGATGCCGAGCTCCTCGCGGGCGTGGGTATCCAACGCCACCTCGGGATTGCTCATCATCTTCTCGGACAACTCCTCGGCCATCCCCGGATCGAGGCCGCGCTGCTTGTAGATGGCCGCCAACTCGCGGCGCTCGTCCTCGGGCTCGTGGCGAATGGCCTCCCGTTCGACGTCCAGCTCCCGCTCCAGCAGTTCGGACTGGGCCCGCATCGACACGTACTCTCCGGCCGCCATCGAGAACGCCCCCCCGACCAGACCGGCCAGACCCGCCAACCTCACGGCTCCGGGCGAGGAATTGGCACCGGCCATCCCCAGGATGAGCGCGACGTTCGAGACCAACCCGTCGCTGACCCCGAAGACGGCCGCCCGGGCGCCGCCGCCCTGGAGGTTCCGGTGATGATGTCCTTGGTCCACTGACGGCAGCGTAGCGACCGTCAGACCGTGAGGATCAACTGAGTTTCGGGCGTAGGAGTGCCTGGGGACCAGGTGGTAGGACCTCCCTCCGATCATTTACACTCGCCGGATGGCAACCACTGTGCACGGCATCGACACCTTTCATGAACTGGTCGGACAGCAACTGGGCTACAGCCCGTGGCACCGGATCGATCAGGACCAGGTCAACCTGTTTGCCGATGCCACCGGCGACCACCAGTGGATCCACGTCGATCCGGAACGGGCCAAGGCCGGTCCGTTCGGCGGGGCCATCGCCCACGGTTACCTGACCCTGTCGCTCGCTCCCGTGTTGCTGAACGAGATCCTCACGGTCGAAGGGATGACCTTCGGGGTCAACTACGGCTGCAACAAGGTCAGGTTTCCCTCCCCCGTCCCGGTCGGCAGCAACCTCCGGATGGGCGTCGGGGTGGAATCGGTGGAGGACGTCAAGGGGGGCGTGCAGGTGGTGTTCAGCATGACCTTCGAGACCGAGGGCTCGACCAAGCCCAGTTGCGTCGCCGAGGTCGTCTACCGCTACTTCCACTGAGCCGGCCCGCTCCGCCGGCCCAAATGCCCAGTTGAGCGCTCCGTCGGAGTCGCGCTCGGACAATTCGAGCGATTACTCGTAGGATAGGGAGGTGGAGCTCCGCGTCGAACAGCTGTCGGCCCGAGCCGGCGTGTCGGTCGACACCATCCGCTACTACCAGAGCAAGGGACTGCTCGACCCTCCCCGGCGGGAGGGGCGGGTGGCGTGGTACGGCCCCGACCACCTGGACCGCATCGCCCGGATTCGCTCGCTGCAGGACCGTGGCTTCACCCTCGCCACCATCATCCGATTCATCAACGGCGAGCTGGATGCCGCCGACGAGGCCCTGGTCGGGAAACTCACCCTGGCGCCGCCCCCAGATGCGACGGCGACGGCGGTTCCGCCCTCCGGGGTGGGGGCTCCCCCACCCGAGTTGTTGACCCTGCCGGAGCTGGCGGAGCGGACCGGGGTGCCCCTCGCCCTCCTGAAGGCATTCGAGGCCGAGGAGCTGCTCATCCCCCGCCGGGTGGGATCCGTCGAGCGGTACACCCAGGAGGACGTCGAATCGGCCCGGGCCGGGCTCCTGCTTCTCGAATGGGGGCTGCCACTCTCCGAGCTCCTCGAGCTCTCGCGTCGCCACCATGCCGCCACCGTCGAGGTGGCCCGTACCGCGGTCGACCTGTTCTCCACCCACGTGCGTGGAAAGCTGCGCGCCTCCGATGCGACGGCCGACGACCCCTCCCGTCTGGTCGAAGCCTTCATGGCGCTCCTGCCGGCGGTCACCACCCTGGTGGAGCACCACTTCACCCGCACCCTCCTGAAGGCAGCCTTCGATCACATCGAGCAGGTGGGTTCCGACGTCGAGCGTCAGGCGGTGTGGGAGCAGGTCAACCAGGCCCGACCGCCCCACGACACCGTGGCATCGGCCGGGACCGAGTCGCGGCGATGATGACGGGCCAGGGCCTCGGCCCGGCTCCGACCACCTTCGACACGGCCGCCCGGGCTCTCGACGCCGACCTTCCGGCCGGCGACGAGAAGACGGCACTGGTCCGGACCATGTTCGACTCCATCGCCCCCCGTTACGACCTGGTGAACCGGCTCATGACCTTCGGTCTCGACGTCGGTTGGCGCAAGCAGTCGGTGCGCGCCCTGGCCCTGCCCGAGGGATCGGTGGTGCTCGACCTCGCCTGTGGGACCGGGGACTTCCTGAAGATCCTCGCCGGTGCCGGGCTCCGATCGTTCGGGATGGACCTGTCCTGGGGCATGCTGGCCGCCAATCGAACCGGTGTCCCGCTGACCCAGGCCGACGCCGCGTCGCTCCCGGTGGCGACCGGCAAGGTCGACGGCATCACCTGTGGTTACGCCCTTCGGAACTTCACCGATCTGGTCCCGGCGTTCGCGGAGTTCGGCCGGGTCATCCGCCCCGGCGGGCGCCTCAGTATCCTCGAGGTGGCCGAACCGGACGGTGGGCTGCTGCGGGCCGGGGATCGGGTGTGGTTCCGCCACGTGGTCCCGGTCATCGGTGGCGTCCTCTCCGACCGAGCCGCCTACCGCTACCTCCCCCGCTCCACCGCCTACCTCCCCCCCACCGGACAACTGCGTTCGATGCTCAACGACGCCGGCTTCTCGTCGGTCAACCGGCGCGGGCTCTCCGGGGGACTCAGCCAATTGTTGACCGCCACCCGAGAGGGTCGACGATGACCACCGACGCGCCGCGGTTCGCCGTCCGCCGGCGGGTTCCCGCGGGTCCGCCGATCGACCCCTACGCCCTAGCCGGGAACACCGGGTTCCTGTACGACTCCGGTGACCGCCTGCTGGTCGGCATCGGTTCCGCCCTCACCCTCCCCCTCGAGGACGGGCTCGACGAAGCATCCGACCTCGGCCGGATCCGAGGTGTCCTGGCCGCCATCCCCTGCGACGACGAGGCCGAGGGGATCGGGTCGGCAGTCGTGGCGTTCGGGGCGCTCCCCTTCGACCGAACCGAACCGACCTCCCTGGTGGTTCCCGAACTCATCTACGACCGGCGCTCGAACGGCGACGAGTGGGTGACCCTGGTCGGAAGCGCCTCTCCCGGTGATCCGCGAGACGAGTTGACGGCGAGTAGCCAGAGCCGGTCGGCTTCGATTCGAGAGGAACAGACCGCCGGCGCCGAGGTCCAGCCGTTGTCTTCCGACCCCGAGTTCCTCAGCATCGTGGGTGAGGCCGTCGCCGCCATCGAGCGCGGCGAGCTGACCAAGGTGGTTCTGGCCCGACAGGTGGACGTCAGGTTCGAGCATCCCCTCGAGGTTCCGGAGCTGCTCGACCGATGGCGAGCGATGGAACCCAACTGCACCGTCTTCTCGATGCCGACCCCGGAAGGGCAGTTCGTCGGGGCCAGCCCGGAGCTGCTGGTCGAACGCCATGGCGATCAGGTGCACAGTCGGCCGCTGGCCGGAACCACCGGTGAGATGTCCGATCAGGACGCGGCCGATTTCCGTTCGTCCTCCAAGGAGACACTCGAGCATCGGCTGGTGGCCGAGGCCATCGGCCGCGTCCTCGCTCCCCTGTGTTCGTCCCTGGACCTCCCCGGCCGAGCCAACCCTGGTCCGCCTCCACAACATCATGCATCTGGGAACTCCCATCCATGGCGTGCTGCTGCGACAGCCGACCATCGGCCATCCCGACGCCGAGGTGCCAACCGCCCTCGATCTGGTGTCCGCCCTCCACCCGACTCCGGCCGTCGGGGGGGTTCCGACGGATCGCGCCGTCGACGCCATCGGAAAACTCGAGTCCGACCTGCGCGGAACCTACGCCGGACCGGTCGGGTTCGTGGACGGAAACGGCGACGGGCGGTGGGTGGTGGGCATCCGGGCGGCGACGCTGAACGGATCGACGGCCAGGCTGGCCGCCGGGGTCGGAATCGTCCGCGGCTCGGAACCGGCCGCCGAGCTGGCAGAGACATCGCTCGAAATTCACCGCAGTCTTCGATGCGCTGGCTCCCGGCGTTCCCTTCACGACGGCTCCTCGCCAGCTCGAACTCCCAGCCGTCCCGTAAGCCGAGCGTCCGAGCTCCGCGGGGTTGCGGCCGGGGTGGCGCCGCCGCTACTCCGGCAGAGGCGATCCGGCCCGTCGATCGGTGTCGGCGATGACCTCGGCCAGGATGGACGACGCGTCCCGGGCGACGAAATGGCCGACTTCCGGGATGACCACCAGATCCGCACCGGGGATGGCGGCCGCCAGGCTCCGAGCCGCGCTCAGGGGTACCACCATGTCCCAGCTGCCGGCCACCACCGAGGTGGGGACCCGGATCTCGGGCAACGACGCAGTGACGGCGGGCAACTCGGCGAGAAGGGCCCGCTGTTCCATCATGAACGTCCGTCGTTCCCGGCCCCACGATGTCCGCCACCCCCCGGGGGTCGTCTCATTGGGCAGGGTCACCGCCACGTAGGCGCGCGCCTTGGAGGTGCGTGACTCCGGCGGACGGTGCCGGTCGGTGGGCGACCCGACGCCCGGGCCCGCGCCTGGCACCGCGGCCCCTCTCGATCGGCTCCTCCGCTGCAAGCGCTTCCGGACCCCGGGAAGGATCAGCCCGATGCCGGTGAGGGCGCCCACGGTAAGGGCATCACCGATCCCGGGCACCACCATGAGCCGGTCCAGCCCGTTCACGCTGTCCCGGGTCCCCACCGATCCCACCAGCACCAGGCTCCGAACCGCGTCCGGATGGCGATGGGCCATCAAGATGGCCACTCCCCCCGACCAGCTGTGTCCGACCACGGTGGCCGGGCCCGTCTCCCGGGCCCGGAGCAACCCGGCGGCGGCATCGGCGTTCTCCGCCAGCCCCACCGCCTCGCCCTCGGTGTCCCCGTAGCCCGGACGGTCGGGAGCCAGCACCCGAAATCGCCCGGCCAGGAGTTCGATCAGCGGCGCCCAGGACGCCTTGCTGCCCGGCTGCCCGTGCAGCAAGAGCACCGGAGGGCCGGATCCGGTGTCAACCGTCGCCAGCATGCGAGCCCCGGGTCTGCGGCTCGGGCTGAAGCGGTGCGTCCGGAGACGGTTGCCGATCGGCCGGCGCCGCCGTCGGCACCGCAGTCGGACCGGCGAAGGGTTCGGCCGGCGTCTCCACTACCGGTGGCTCGATCGGTCCCCATCCGAACACCGGGAGCACGACCTCGAAGGTGGCGCCCTTCCCCGGGGCGGTGTCTACCGTCACGTAGCCCCCGAGGGTCCGGGCCACCGTGGCCACGATGAACAGCCCGAGTCCCGATCCCCCGTCCGAACCGGAGCCATTGGCCCGGTAGAAGCGGTCGAAGACCCGTTTCGACTGTTCGACGTCCATCCCCGGCCCCTGGTCCGTGACCCGGAGCCGGGCCCGCGCCCCCTCCTTGACCACCTGCACCTCCACCGGAGTGCCGGTGGGGGTATGCACCAGCGCGTTGGCAAGGAGATTGTGAATCAATTGCTGCAGCCCCTGCTCGTCGGCGGCCACCGGGACCGGGACCGGGGCGATCACCGTGATGGTCCGACTCGGGTCCATGGCCCGGGCATCGGTGGCGGCGTCGGCCACCAGGGGCACCAGGTCGATCCGGACCCGCTCGGGTTCGGGACCCTCGCCCAACCGGGCGAGGGTGAGAAGGTCCTCGACCAGCACTCCCATCCGAGCCGACTCACTCTCGATGCGGGCCAGGGCCCGCTCCCGGTCGTCGTCTCCGGTCAAGGCATCTTTGCGCAACAGCTCGGCGTAGCCGCGAATCGACGTCAACGGGGTTCGGAGCTCATGGGAGGCATCGGCCAGAAACCGTCGCAGGCGATCCTCCGACATCGTTCGCTGGGCAAACGCCGCCTCGATTTGGGAGAGCATGGCGTTCAGGGCTCGGCCCAATCTGCCGATCTCCGTCTCGGGATCGGAGGGTTCGACCCGACGAGTCAGGTCTCCGGCGGAAATGGCATCGGCCTCCTTGGTCATCGACTCGAGCGGAAGCAGACCCCGGCGGATCAACAGCATCATGAGCACGAAGAGGGCGACGACCAACGCTCCCGACACCGCCAGCTCGATATTCCGGAGCGAGGACAGGGTGGCGTTGACGGAGTCGAGCCGGGTGGCCACCACCAGGGTTCCCCCGGGGAGTGCGGATGCCTGCAACCGGTACTCAGGCCCACCCTTCGACTGGGAGGTGACGTTGACCGAGTTGTTGTCCGGGTGATAGCTCCCGCGGGACTTCAACTGCTGCTGGACCGAGAGGGTCGGCTCCACCGGCAACTGGGCCGGTAGCCGGGGGGCGGGGTCGGAGGCGGTGGTGGAGCCGGAGGGCCGGGCCACGACCAGTTTGCCGGCGGCGTCGAAGATCTCCACGTAGATCTCGGGGCTGACCCGGGAGTCGATCTCGCCCGAGGTGATCTTGTCGCCCCGGGTGTCGGCCCGGAGCACAAAGTCCTGGACCAGGGCGTGGGCGGCATTCGATTGGTCATCGGTTCGGCCGTACAGATAGGAGTGGCAGCGAATTGAGGGTGATGAGGTCCATGGCGGCGAGGCCCAGCGCCACCAGGATGATCATGGAGGCAACCAGCCGACGCCTGAGGGTCATCGTCGTTCCACCGTCCGCACGCCGTCGTCGGAGGCCCGCCTGGTCACTTCCGGGGCTCCCGCAGGCTGTAGCCGACCCGCCGGATGGTGTGCACCAGCGGCGGATCGTAACAATCGACTTTCTTGCGCAGATAGGAGATGTAGGTCTCGACGATATTGGGGTCTCCGTCGAAGTCGTAGTCCCACACTGCGTTGAGAATGTCCGACTTCGACATCACCCGCCGGGAGTTGATCAGCAGGTACCAGAGGAGATTGAACTCGGTGGCGGTGAGGAGGATCGGCTCTCCGGCCCGCCAGACCTCGCGGGTCTCGTCGTCCATGACCAGGTCGGCGAATCGTCGGCGGCTGTCGGCCTCGATCGATTCCGACCGTGCTCTTCGGAGCACGGCACGGATCCGAGCCACCAATTCGTCGATGCTGAACGGCTTGGTGACGTAGTCGTCACCAACTTCCAGCCCGGCCACCTTGTCGGTGACGGTGTCCCGAGCGGTGAGGAACAGCACCGGCGTGACGACTCCGGACGATCGAAGTAGGCGGCACACCTCGGTGCCTTCGATATCGGGAAGCATCACGTCGAGCACGATCGAGATCTTGTTGACCGACGCCGGCCATGGCAATGGCCTGGGAACCGGTGCCGGCGACCTCCGTTTCGAAACCCTCGAACTCCAGCGCGGCGGCCAGGACGTCGGTGATGTACGGCTCATCATCGACGATGAGAATGCGACCCGTGCCGGGATCGGTTCCCGAATTCGCTCACCGGCTGTGCAACTCACCCACCGGTGCGCGACGTCTGCCGCCGGCGATACCGAAGATCCGCTGGATCCCCCACCAGGTGACCAGTCCGAACGCCTCCACCACGATGAACGTCGACATCTTGGACTCGCCCTTGGTCCGGTCGACGAATCGGATCGGCACTTCCGTAATCGTGGCGCCCGCCCGCTTGGCCTGATAGGTCATCTCGATCTGGAACCCATAGCCCTCGGCCCGAATGTCGTCGAGGGCGATCCGCCGCAGCACGGTGGCGGCATAGGCACGAAATCCGGCGGTCGAGTCGGTGACCCCCAGGCCCAGGAGAGCGGAGGCATAGACGTTGCCGCCCCGGGACAGGAGCCGGCGGTGCCAGGCCCACTTCGGAATCGAACCGCCGGGGATGTACCGCGAACCGATGACCAGCTCGACCCGGTGGCGCGGATCTCCGAGATGGTCGAGCGGCGCCACCAGGTCAGGCAGGGCGTCGGGGTCGTGGGAGAGGTCGGCGTCCATCTCGACACAGACGTCGAACCCCTGATCCAGGCCCCACCGGAAACCGGCCCGGTAGGCGCTTCCCAGCCCCCCCTTCTCGGATCGGCGGAGGACCTCGATGTTGCCGATCTGGCCCCCCACCTGCTCGGCCATATCCCCGGTGCCATCCGGGCTCCCGTCGTCGACCACCAGCACGGTGGCCTCGGGAAGCGCGCCACGGACCTTGTGGAGCACTCCCTCGATGTTCTCGGATTCGTTGTAGGTGGGGATGACGACCAAAACCTGCACTTCGGCAGTTTAGGGGACCGGTCTGCCGTCAACGTGAGCAGGGTCCTCGGCACGGTCGATCCCGTTCCCGTGCGGGGATTCCGGCCCGGTGGAGGCGGGGGCGAGCCCGGACCCGAGGGACGGCGCCCCGACGTCAGGCTCCTCGGACGGACGGGTCTCGAGCCACAGCTCCTTGACGATCACCTGGATGGCCGCTCCCACCGGGATGGCGGCCAGGGCGCCGGCCAGCGCCCCGAGGGCCGACCCGAACACGCCGCCGAGGTTGGCCCCGATCAACACCGACAGGAGCACCAGGAGGGGGTTCATGCGAACGGTCCGGGCCATGACGATCGGGTAGAGAAAATGGTTCTCGACCAGCTGGAACCCGATGAAGACCACCAGCATCACCAGCGCGGCGGTCGGCGAGTGAGAGCAGGGCGATGAGGACGCTGGGAACCGCGGCGATCAAGCCGCCGACCAGGGGGATCATCGCCACCAGGGCGACCCACAACCCGATGAGCAGGGCGAAGGGCACCCCGAGGATGGCCAGGGTCACGAAGACCACCACCCCGAACGCCAGTGACAGCGCCACCGTGCCCAATACGTAGGAGGTGACCGCCCGCGACACCTTGGTTCCGACTTCTTCGACGGTCTGGCGCCGCTCCGGCGCCAGCGTCTTCAGAAGTGCAGCTCGCATGTTCGGCGCATAGAGGAGCATGAACAGCGACAGGAAGGCGATGGTGAACAGGGCCAGCATGGTGGAGAGGACGGCCTTGCCCAGGTTGGCGCCCACGCTCAGCGCCGGTTTGCCGAGCTTCTGGGCCGCCTGCTGCAGCTTGGGGGCGTTGGTCTGGACCCAGGTGAGCAGGTGGAAGTGCTGCAGGGTGCGGGCCAGCTTCCCGTGGCCCTTTTCGAGCTGGCTGACCATCGAGGGTAGTTTCGTAGCGAAATGGGATAGCGCATTGACCAGCGGGTAGCCGAACAGCCCCAAGAGACCGATGAACGCCAGCAACGCCACCAGGAACACGATGCCCACCGCTTGGCCCCGGCTCCTTCGGTGACGCTGGAGGAAGACCACCGCCGGGTTGAGCACCAGGGCGATGAAGCCGGCGATCAGGATCCACAGGATGATCTCCCGGAGCCGTCCGAGCAGGCGGTAGGCCACCCAGGTGATGATGACCACCGCGTCGACGGTGACGATGGTCCGGAGCGGGACTCCCCTGTCCTGCGCCGCCGTGAACAGGCGCTGCCAGCGGGATTCCTCGTGACCAGTTGCACTGTCTTCGCCGGCGCCTCCCGGGTCGGTCATGGCTCCAGCATGGCAGGTCACCCTGTCCAAGGCGTGCCAACATGAAGAGAATGGCTGTTGGCACGGGTCACAAATCAGGCCTGGACGGGTCGGACACACCCTCGCAGCCGTCGGCGCCGAGGCATCGGCGGCGCTGGTGGCATCGCGGACCGTTCGTCCGCCGAGAGGTACGCATCAGCGTCGGCGTGGTCATCGCCTTCCTGTTCGCCTTCTATATCGCCCTCCCGCTGCTGGCCAGCCACCGCAGCGAGGTCGAGTCGCTGGGCCACATCCGCTTCCAGTACGTCGTCCTCGGGCTCCTCCTCGAGATCGGGGCGCTGGCCGCCTACACCGAGCTCACCCGGGCCGTCCTCCCCCCGGGTCAGCTCAGCCGGTTCCGGGTGTTCCGGATCAATCTGTCCACCCTCGCCCTCAATCACGTCTCCCCCGGCGGTGGGGCTCCCGGCGCGGCGTTGTGGTACCGGCTGGCCACCCAGTCGGGGGTCAACAGCGGCGATTCCGGGTTCGCCCTCGCCACCCAGGGCATCGGTTCGGCGGTGGTGCTCAACACCCTGTTCTGGCTGAGCTTGGTGGTCTTTCTGGTCATCCACGGTTTCCATCCGCCGACCGGGCATACCGGAGGCGCCAGCGTCTCGGTGTCGATTCTGGTCACGGTGGCCGCCGCCCTGGGGGTCATCGTGATGACCGCCTTCGGGGGCATCTTCTATCTGCTCACCCGGGGGCAGGACCGGGCCAAAGATCTGGTCAAACGGATCGCCATCCGGCTCCACTTCCGGCATCCCGACCGGATCGCCGAATCGGTGGAGGGGATAGCCAACCGGTTCGCGCTGCTGCTGGAGAACAAGCCGTTGCTCTACCGGGCGTTGATCTGGGCCACCGCCAACTGGTTGCTCGACGCCGCCTCGCTGTGGGTCTTCGTGGGCGCCTTCTCCCATTTCATCTCGCCGGTGGACCTGATGGTCGCCTACGGGCTGGCCAACGTGCTGGCCGCCATCCCGATCACCCCCGGCGGGCTCGGCATCGTCGAGTTCGTCCTGGTCTCGATGATCACCAGCTTCGGTCCCACCGCCGACCAGGCCCTCTCCGCGGTGCTGGCCTACCGGGCGGTGAACTTCTGGCTCCCCATCCCCTTCGGGGGCATGGCCTATGCCTCGATCGAATTCGAGCGGGGCACCCTCTACCGGCGGCTGCATCTGTTCTTCCTGCGTCGCTACCACCTGCGGCGCGGCACCGACCCCGCCGACGAGCGCGGGGTGCCGGCATCCAACGGCCGGACCGCGTCCCCGTCCGCCCCTTCCCCCAACGGCTCCTCCGGCGGGGAGGGTAGCGGGTCGGATTCGGAGGCTCGCAGCGTCGAGGCTTCCGGGGCGGAGCAGCCGGCGAGCCATCCCGGGCCCACCCAGGGCACCTTCCGGGTCGACGAGGAGGAGCGGAACCACTGACCCCCGGGTGCAGCTGCCCGGGTCGGGCGGCGATCGGCTCCCTGGGGTCCTCCGGTGTCCGCGACCTGGCCGATTGCGCCGGTAGGATCGCCCCGTGCCGCTGACCTTGTCGCGAAATCCTCAAGCGAAGCAGCGGATCCGGGGGGTGAAAGCCCGACGCCGCACCGAGCTCGGCCTGCTGGTGTTCGCCTCGTTCATCATCGTGGGCACCTACACCCTGATGGTCCTCGGGAACACCAAGAAGCTGCCGTCCGATTCGGTACCGCTGCTCATCCTCATGCTGGTGCTGGCGGCGGTGGCCCATGTGGCCAATCGGGTGCTCGCCCCGAATGCCAACGCCGCCATCCTGCCGATCGCGTTTCTCTTGAACGGCATCGGCTACACGATGATCGTTCGCCTCGACCTCTACCCGACGCCCCAGACCCACTACGCCCCGCTGCAGGCGACGTGGACGGCGGTCGGGGTGGGCGCCTACGTCCTGACCCTGTTCGTGGTCCGCCGGTCCCGAGACCTCGACCGGTACCGCTACCTGCTGCTGGTCGGGGGCGTGGGGCTCCTGTTGCTGCCGTTGGTACCCCACCTCGGCGCCAACATCAACGGCGCCCGGCTCTGGATCCACTTCGGCTCGCTGGAGTTCCAACCGGTGGAGTTGGCCAAGATCGTTCTCTGCATCTTCTTCGCCTCCTACTTTGCCGAGAAACGGGAACTGCTCACCATCCCCACCGCCCGGTTCGGCAATCGATTGATCGTCGATCCCCGGCCTCTGGCGCCCATCGCGCTGGCCTGGGTGTTCGCCATCGGGGTGATGAGCCTCGAGCACGACATCGGCTTCTCGGCCCTGCTGTTCACCCTGTTCATCGCCCTGCTGTGGGTGACGACCGGACGGACCGGTTACCTCCTGCTCGGGGTGATTCTGTTCGGGGTCGGGGCCTACCTCTCCGGCCGGTACTTCTCCCAGACCCACATCCGGATCGAAACCTGGCTCGACCCCTGGAAGATCCTGCCCAACGACCCCGGGTACCAACTCCGGCAAGCGTGGTATTCGCTGGGCAGCGGCGGCATCGGCGGGAGCGGACTCGGCCTCGGCGCCCCCGGGACCATCCCCAACGCCAACACCGACTTCATCTTCGCCGCCATCGGGGAGGAGATGGGCCTGCTCGGCTCCACCATGGTGGTGGTGGCCTTCTTGCTCATCGTCGGAGCCGGACTGCGTGCCGCCCAGTCGGCCAAGTCGGAGTTCTCCAAACTCACGGCCACCGGGTTGACCGTCATCATCGGCTTTCAGGCCTTCTTCATCATCGGCGGGGTGGTCCGGCTGCTGCCCCTCACCGGGATCACCCTCCCGTTCGTGTCCTACGGCGGCTCGGCCCTCATCGCCAACTACATCCTGATCGGCCTGCTCATGCGCATCTCGGACGAGGGCGCCACCACTGCGGACACCGCCGAGCGGGAGCAGTTCGAGAAGACCGAGGCGGCCCGCCGGGCCCTGTTGGCCGGACCCCGGGGCTGACTCCCGCGCCCGGTGGCGGCGCGGGGCGGCGGCGGGGGCTCCGCCCATCAGGGCGGGGCGACGTCGCCCAGTACCTCGAACAACCTCGAATCGATGAGGATCGGCACCGGCACCGGCTGACGGAGGGCGATGGCGACGGCATCCGACGGCCGGCAGGAGTGCACCGAACGCCCCTGGGGACCCCGCAGGTCCAACTCGGCAAAGTAGGTACTGCCCTGCCGCCCCACCAGCCGAACGGCGACGACATCGATGTCGAACGCCTGAAGCACATCGGACACCAGTTCGTGGGTCAGCGGCCGGGGCGTCGGGATCCGGCGCAACGCGTGGGAGATGGCGGTCCCATCCTGCAGCCCGACGGAAAAGGAGAGTTGTCGGCGGGGCGATTCCGTCTCCCGCAAGACGACGGTGGGATGTTGGACGGGGAGGTCGACGGTCACCGAAGTGACGATGGCCATCCGGTAGCCGCTCGTTGAGGCGGCGATGGCCGGAGGCGTTTCCGGGCTGATGACCGGCTCAACCGGAGTTTCGCCCTCGGTGGCCGGTGGCACCGGGTCGGCCTCGGGAACCGGGATGGCCGGGACCGGCACCCCCTTGACCTCCTGGACGTCTTCGACGGCCGGGACGGGAGGGGCTTCGTCGAGTGACGGATCGGGAGGATCGTCGGGGGATGGGGCCGGCGAATGGTTTGCCGGTTGGCTGGAGGTCTCGGTCAACGGATGCTCCGGGCGTGCACGCTGGCCGTGATCCCAATGGCGGCGAAGAACACCACCGCGGCGGAACCTCCATAGGAGAGGAAGGGCAGCGGGATCCCGGCGACCGGCATGATGCCCATATTCATGCCGACGTTCTCGAACACCGAGAAGACCAGGAGGGCGAACACCCCGGCACACAGAAGACGCCCGAAGTTGTCCCGGGCCAACTGGGCGGTCCGGATCATCCGCCACGCCACCACGCCGTAGAGGAACAGCAGCAGGCTCGAACCGATGAAGCCCACCTGTTCGCCGACGGCCGAGAAGATGAAGTCGGTCTGCTGGAAGGGGACGTAGGAGAGGTTGGTCTGGGCGCCGCGGAACAAGCCCTTCCCGAACAGGCCCCCGGCACCAATGGCATTCTTGGCCTGGGTGACGTTGTAGGTCGCCGTCGAACTCGCCCCGTTCGGGTTGATGAAGCTGGTCAACCGCGCGATCTGATAGTGCTGGAGCAGTCCCAGCTTGAGCGCCACCACCACCACCAACACCGCCCCGACAATGACCATGACCAGATACCGACCCGGCATGCCGGCCACCGCCAGCATCACCACCAGGATCACGCTGAGGACGATTCCGGTGCCAAGGTCCGGTTGCTTGATGATCACCACGATCGGCACTGCGGCCAGGATGACGAGACGGACCAGGTCCCGGAATTCCAACCCCTCCCGTCGTCGGGCGCAGTAGGTGGCGATGGCCACAATCACCGTCAGGGTGGCGAACTCCGACGGTTGGATCTGAAACGGGCCGAGTGGGAACCAACGCTGGGACCCCTCCGCGCTCTTCCCGGCGACGTACACACCCGCCAGGGCGACGAGCGTTCCGATGTAGAGGATGGTGCTGACCTGTTCGAGCCGCCGGTAGTCGAACACCGCCAGGGCCACCATCACCACCACCCCGATGATCATGAAGATCGCCTGGCGCTTCAGGTAGTAGTGGGGATCCTCCCCGGCCAGCGCCAACTTCCCCCGGGTCGCCGAGTAGATCATCACCACCCCGGTGGCCGCCAGGAGCAAGGATGTCCCGATCAGGACCACGTCGAACCGGGCGGTGATGTCTCGAGGCCGGCGGCCAACGTGTGCAGGGGCGTAGTTCACCATGGCGCTCGGGGGACCAGGCTACTCGGAGGCGACGTCCCCAATCGCTCGCCACATGGCGTCCACCGGGGGTTCCTGGCCGGTCCATTCTCCCAGCTGGAGGGCCGCCTGGTGGACCAGCATGCCCAGGCCGTTCAAGACGTCGGCGCCCCGGATCCGGGCCACTTCCAGCCAGGGAGTGACGGCCGGGTGGTACACCAGGTCCACCACCAGCTGGTGGGGGCCGAGGAGTCCGGGGTCGAGCGCCCACTGGTCGGGCCCCGGCGATGCTGACATCCCGGTCGGGGTGGCGTTGACGATCAGCTCACAGTGGCCGGCGTCGGCCGTCTCTCCGACCCGGCCGACGGAACCGGCCAACGCCGCGGCCGCCTCGGCCCGGGCCCGGGTCCGGTTCACCACCACCACCTCGGAAGCCCCGGAGTCGGCCAACGCCGCGATGACCGACCTGGCCGCCCCCCCGGCTCCGACCACCAGGCAGCGATGTCCATCCGGATCAAAATGACCGCCGCGGCGGAGTGCGGCGACCAGACCCCGGCCGTCGGTGTTGTCACCGGTCAGGGCTCCGTCGGTGTTGGTGACACAGTTCACCGCCCCCAGGCGCTCGGCGATCGGGGTCAGGCGGTCGACGTGGGCGGCAACGTCGTCCTTGTGGGGCATGGTCACCGACAGGCCCTTCAGCCCGAGGGCCCGAGCCCCGTCGAGGGCGGCCGCGGCGTTGCCTTTCTCTACCCGGAAGCCCACCGACACCCAGTCCAGGCCGAGGGCGGCAAAGGCAACGTTGTGCAGCCGGGGAGACAGCGAGTGGGCCACCGGGTCACCGATCACGCCGACCACCGTGGTGGCCGCCGACAGGGTCGCTTTCGAAACCGGCTCAGGTGCAGGTGCCATGGCGGCTACCCGAGCCCGCGTTGTTTGGCCAGGGCCTCGTTCGCCAACTGTTCCGCGTAGGTATCGGAGAAGGCCTCCGTGCCATCGGACTGCACCAACACGAAATACAGCCACGCCCCGGCCGGGGGATTCAGGGACGCCTGCAAGGCAGCCGGCGCCGGGAAGCAGATCGGGGTAGGGGTGAGCCCGGTGTGGAGGTAGGTGTTGTAGGGCGACTGCAGAGCGAGATCGGCGCTGGTCACCGCGCCCCCGTCCCGGCCCTCGGAATAGAGCACGGTGGAATCCATCTGCAAGGGCATGTTGTTGGCCAGCCGGTTGAGGATGACCCGGGCCACCGGACCCAGGTTGCTCTGGATGACACCTTCCTTCTGCACGATGGAGGCCATGGTGACCGTCTGGTACGGGGTCAACCCCAGCGCCGCCGATCGGGCGGTCAGGTTCATGCTGTTGGCCTGGCTGTCGAACCGGTCGATCATCTGGGTCAACAGCTGGGTGTCGGTTTCGCCCGGAAGCAACTGGTAGTTCCCGGTGCCGAGCAGCCCGTCGAGACTGGTCACCCCGGCCGGCTGCCACTGGGAATGCAGAACTCCCCCGTCGGCGAGTTGCTTGAATGCCGATCCATCGTGCCCAGGGAACTGGCCGACCCGGCTGGCTACCTCGGAGACGGTGAATCCCGGCTCGACCGTAAGCTCGAACACGTTGGGACCATTGCCCAGCACGTTCTTGACGGTGCCGAAACTGTCATTCTTGTTGAAGGCGTACGACCCGGCGAAGACGCCGGGGTCGCCGTGGATGCTGATCCAGATCCGAAAGGCCAGCGAGCTGCCGATGATCCCGTCCTTTTGCAGGGTGCCGGCAAACGAACTGACGCCCGCGCCCTTGGGTACGGCCACGATCACCGTCGCCCCCTTCGGCCCCGACGGGTTGGCCTCGGCATTCAGCCACAGGTACCCACCCACCACCACCACCAACCCGAGCACCACGAAGGCGGCGCCGGCGATCCGGTACGGGTGGTGGGCAAACACGGTTGCCGGCTCGGTGCCGGATCCCCTCCGGCCGTGAGACCTGCGTCGGGCGGGTCCGTGGGCGGGATCCGATCCCCCCTCGGTCGGGCCGGCGGCGTCCACATCGGCGATGAACTGGGATGTCGGAACCGTGAGGGGATCCGGACGGCGGCCGAAGTCTTCCGGGATGGGAATCGACCCCGGCGGGGGGTGGTCCCCGCCGGGTGTCCGGCCCGACTGGTGGTCCGGGTCGGGATTCTCGGGCATCACCAGACGTCCTTCTGGGCGTCGAGCCACGCCTGCAGCATCACGGTGGCCGCCGACCGGTCGATGACCGCTCGCCTCGCTTTGCTCCCCTTGCCTCCGGCGGCCAGGGATTGGTGCGCCGTCACCGTGGTCAGGCGTTCGTCGAACAGCTCCACCTCGATCCCCTCCGGGTGCAACTGGGTCCGCAGCGCCTCGGCCTCGGCCTCGGCCCCGATGGCCGCGGTACCCCGGGAGCCGTCCAGCGACAGCGGCAGCCCCACCACCACCACACTCGCCCCCTCGTCGATCGCCAGGTCGATCAGCATCCGGCGGTCGCGTTCGGGGTCTCCGGTCCGCACCACCGTCGATCGGGGGGAGGCCAGGGTCCGGCCGGAGTTGCTCACCGCCACCCCGATCCGGCGGCTCCCCAGATCGATCCCGACGGCCCGACCATCCGTCATCGACGCGACCGCGGACCCCGCGCGGTTGTCGGTCCGATCCGGCTCCCCATCAGCCGCCCGCCAGAGCCTTCCGGGCTTCGTCCAGAGCATTGTCGATACCGGAAGGATCCTTGCCGCCGGCCACCGCCACCTCCGGAGATCCACCCCCGCCGCCCCCCAGGAACGGGCCGATCCGCTTGACCAGATTCCCGGCGTGGGTCTCCGGTCCGGTTTTGGCTCCTCCGGCCCTCCCGTCAACGTCAACGGCCACCGCCACGGCCGCCTTGGTGCCATCGGGGCTGCCTCCCACCACCACCGCCCGAAGTCCGCCCGATTTGCGGGCGCTCTGGGCCAGGTCGCGGAGCTCGTCGGGGGTCAGTCCGTCCCGTCGGGCCACCACCACCCCATCGGTGGCATCGGCAGCCAACGAGGCGGCGTCGCTCTGCAGCTGCCGGCTCTTCAACCGCTCGAGGGCCTTTTCGGCGGTGCGCTGTCGCTCGAGCAGCCGCTCAATCGTCTCGGGGACGTTCTCCGGCTCGGTTCGCAGCAGGGTGGCAGCCTCGGTCAGCAGTCCCTCCCGGGCCACGATCCGGTCGAACGCCCCGCTTCCGGTCACCGCCTCGATCCGGCGGGTGTTGGAGCCGATCGACGACTCGGACACCACGGTGATCGGCCCGATCATCCCCAACGCCCCGACGTGGGTCCCGCCGCACAACTCGAGGGAGTGGGCGCCCGCCCGCACCACCCGGACCCGGTCGCCGTACTTGTCGCCGAAAAAGGCCAGCGCGCCCATGGCCTCCGCTTCCGGAAGGGTCGTCTCGATCACCTCGACGTCAGCGTCGGAAAGCACGTCGGCGTTGGCCATGGCGGTAACCGCGGTCAGCTCCTCGGGCGCGACCTTGCCGGTATGGCTGAAGTCGAATCGCAGCCGGTCCGGAGCCACCATGGAACTTTGCTGGCGAACGTGGTCCCCCAAGACGCTGCGGAGGGACGCGTGCAGCAGATGGGTGCCGGTGTGGTTGCGGCGGAGCGCGTCCCGCCGGGTGGCGTCGATGGTGGCCAGCGCGTCCTGGCCGGCGAACACCTCGCCGGTGATGCGGGCCCGGTGAGCGGTGAGCCCAGGGAGGGCAAATACCGTGTCGTAGACGAGGGCGGTGCCGGTTTCGGTGACGATGGTGCCGGTGTCCCCGACCTGACCCCCGCTCTCGGCGTAGAACGGCGTCCGGTCGAGGAAGATCTCCGCTTGCCCGGGGTGGTCAGGGTCGGCATCGGTGAGGACGGCGACAACTCGGGCCGGTGCCGAGTAGCTGTCCGGATACTGCCCGATGAATTTGCTCTCGCCCTCGTTGTCCAGGATCGAGCGGTAGGCGCTCTGCCCGGCCGTCGTCTTGCCGCTCCGGGCCGCGGCCCGGGCCTGGCTCCGCTGGGCATCCATGGCCGCTTCGAATCCGGCCAGATCGACGGCCACCCCGGCCTCCTCGGCGATCTCCATGGTGAGCTCGACCGGAAAGCCGTAGGTGTCGTGGAGCTTGAAGGCCACATCCCCGGGCAGGGTCACCGCGCCGGCGGCCAGCTCTTCCTCCAGGATCGCCGACCCGGTGGCCAGGGTCCGGAGGAATCCCTCCTCCTCGCGGGCCACCACCTCGGTGATGAGGTGATGGCTCTCGGCCAGCTCCGGATAGGCCCCGCCCAACATCCCGATGGCGGTGTTCACCAGCCGGGGGGTGAACGTCTCGTCGACCCCGAGCTGCCGTCCCCGTCGCACCGCCCTCCGGATGATCCGCCGGAGCACGTATCCCCGGCCCTCGTTGGCGGGAAGCACACCGTCGGCCACCAACATGGACATGGCCCGACCGTGATCGGCCAGGATCCGGAGGCCCACATCGGTGCGTTCGTCCCGGCCGTAGACGTGCCCGGTGATGGACTGGGCCGTCTCGATCATCGGGAAGAACAGATCGGTGGCGAATATCGAATCGGCGCCCTGCAGGATCGGGAGGATCCGCTCGAGCCCGGCACCGGTGTCGATGCTGGGTCGGGGAAGGGGTTCGAGGGTGCTCTCGTCCACTCGGTTGTACTGCATGAAGACGAGATTCCAGATCTCCACGAACCGCTCGCTGCCGCCGTGGGCCGGGCCCCCCGGCTCGCCGTACTCGGCACCCATGTCGAAGAAGATCTCGGAGCTCGGTCCCTGCGGCCCGGTCTCCCCCATCTTCCAGAAGTTGTCGTCGCCCAATCGTTGGATCCGCTCCGCCGGAACCCCCACCCCGTCGCGCCAAATCTGCTCGGCCTCGTCGTCGTCGTGGTGGACGGTGATCCACAGCCGGTCGGCCTCCATCCCGAGCACCTCGGTGACCAACTCCCAGGCATAGGGAATGGCCAGGTCCTTGAAGTAGTCACCGAAGCTGAAATTCCCCAGCATCTCGAAGAAGGTGCAGTGCCGGCGGGTGGTACCCACGACATCGATGTCGACGGTCCGGAAGCACTTCTGGATCCCGGTGGCCCGGGGCCACGGCGCGGTCTCGTCCCCGACGAAGAAGGGCTTGAACGGCACCATGCCGGCAATCGTGAACAGGACCGAGGGGTCGTGGGGGATCAAACTCGCCGAGGGCACCACGACATGACCGCGGTCCGAAAAGAACCCGGTAAAGGTGGCGCGAAGTTGGTCGGCGGTCATCGCCGTGCCAGGGGTCACGACCTGTGAGTCTAGTTGCCCAGGTGAGAGCCGGATTTCGTCCCCACGACCCGCGGGACGACTCGCGGGCGACGACGGGCGCGACCCGTCGTACCGGGTCGCCGGTTCGGCCTCGGCTTACCGACGCTCCCGGTGGGTTCGTCCGTCACCGCCTCCTCGAACCATTGATTGGCCACCGGATGCGCGGTCAGTGGCGGAACGCTGCGCCGTTCCGCAAGGTCGTGCCACAGCTGTTCTTCGTGTTGGCGCATCTCATCCCGGCCGACCGAAACCGCGCTCCGAACCCGTTGGCTGGTTGATCCCGCGATCTGCTTCGCCGACCTGCCAATTTCGACAGCCAGCGCGTCGGGCTGCAGCCGACGGGCGGCCTCTTGGACGGTGCGGCGTAGACGGCGCTCGATCCACAACGACGACCCCGCGCCGATCGCAGCACCCGTGGCCAACCAGAAGGGGCGTTTAGGAATCATGTCTGCGGGCTTTCCTATCCTGTTTTCCGGCCGGCGTCACGGATGGTGTCGCCGTCCCGTTTGACCCGGAGGCCAGCCGACGCATGCCGCCCGCCGCCCCGGCCTTCACCGCCAGCACCTTGACGACAGGATTGGCGAAGGCGCGATAGGCAAGCCGGGATGCGGAATCGACCGTGGTGTGCACGGATTCGGTGGACTCGAGCACGGCGCCAACCCGCTCCATCTCGGTGGCCGCCTGGTCCACCACCCGATGGGCATCGGCGACCATCGGCATCAGCTGGCGGCGGAGGTCTTCCGCGACCGCCGCCAGCTCCCGGACCTGCCGGCGCAGCGAGACCATGACGGCGAGGAGGCCCGCCACCGCCAGGATGCAAGCAATGGAGGCGACGAGAATGGCAGTCTGGCCCGCGGACATGATCTGTGCAGCTTAGAACCCTTCCAACCTCGCCCCGAAGTGCTGGCCGAAATGATCGCGGGGGCATAGCGTGTTCGCGACAGGCGATCGCCAGACCGGCGATCGCCGCCGTTGAACCCTCCAGGAAGGGAGCAAGTTGCCGATGCCCAAGTTCATGGACTTCCATGACGACCTGAAGCTGCCGAGCGAGGCAATTGAGCAGATCACCCAGGACACCAAAGACGCCAAGGCTGACGAGTTCGGCGTCCGACAGATCGAGTTGTTCCACAATTCCGACGGGAAGGTGTACTGCCTGCTCGAGGCGCCTGATGCCGAAGCCGTCCGCCGTCACCACGCGGCTCTGGACGTTCCCTGTGGGGATGTGCACGAGGTTTCCGGGCTCCTCTAGCTAGCGGAGAGCAGGCTCCTTAGGTGGCGGCCATCCCCACGATCGGACGGTTCAAGGTCAGCGCCCCGGTGGAACCGAAGAACCGGGCATCCCCGAAGGTGAACACCCCGCCGTCGGAGGCGACCAGCCAGTAGCCGCCCCCGTCCGGGGTTGCCGAGATGCCGACGATCGGGCGGTTGAGGGCCATGCCGCCGGTCGAGCCGTGGAAGCCGGCGTCCCCGAACGAGAAGATGCCGCCGTCGGAGGCGACCAGCCAGTAGCCGCCCCCGTCCGGGGTCGCCGCCATGCCGACGATGGGCCGGTTCAGTGGCAATCCGCCGGCGGATCCATGGAATCCGGCGTTGCCGAAGGAGAAGATCCCGCCGTCGGAGGCGACCAGCCAGTAGCCCCCACCGCCGGGGCCCGCCGCCATCCCGACGATCGGGCGGTTGAGGGCCATGCCGCCGGTCGAGCCGTGGAAGCCGGCGTCCCCGAACGAGAAGATGCCGCCGTCGGAGGCGACCAGCCAGTAGCCGCCCCCGTCGGGGGTCGCCGCCATCCCCACGATCGGACGGTTCAACGTCAGCGCCCCGGTGGAGCCGAAGAACCGGGCGTCCCCGAACGAGAAGATGCCGCCGTCGGAGGCGACCAGCCAGTAGCCGCCCCCGTCGGGGGTCTCGGCCATGCCGACGATGGGTCGGTTGAGGGTCAACGCCCCGGTGGAGCCGAAGAACCCGGCGTGGCCGAACGAGAAGATCCCGCCGTCGGACGCCACCAGCCAGTAGCCCGGAAGCCCCTTGGTGCAGCTCGACCCGGGGGCCAGATTGGACGCCAAGGCCACCGCATTCGGCGACCCCCAACCGCTGGCCACGTCATAGCCCGGGGTGGCGGGGTAGTGGACGCCGACCAGCGGGAACAGATCGTTGTTCCCGGTGGTGACGTCGTTGAATCCGGACGGTCCGCACGAATACAGGGCGGGATTGACGAATCCGACGGTGGCCGGCTGCCCCTGATCGATCACGGCCAGCAGCGCCCCCCACAGCGGCGACGCCACGCTGGTGCCACCCGCCACCCCCCAGCCCCCGGCCCAGTAGTTGATGAATCCATGGGCCGGGTCCGACAGGCCCGAGACGTCGGGCACCTCCCGGCAGCTGGATCGCCCGACCGCCGCACACTCGGAGGTGGCGATGGGGGCGTCCACTCCGGCACCGGACTGCCACGAGGGCTGGCTGAATATCGACGAGACGCCTCCCCCACCGGCGCCGGTCCCCGGGCCCGAATTCCACACCGTCTCGGCCGGCGGTGAGCTCGGCGTCTGGATCGAGGTACCGCCGGCCCCGGTCACGTAAGGCTGATCGGCCGGATCATCCACCTGCAGGGACGTGTCCTGGCCCAGCAGGACCGACGGGTTGTAGCAGTCCGACGACCCGGCGTCCCCGGAGGCGGCGACGATGGACTGGCCCTGGGCGGCGGCCTGGGCGAACAGCGACGATTCGGCGGCCCGCATCGCCGGGTCCATCTGCGGTTCGCAGATGCCCCAACTGGTGGTGATGACCGAGGCGGAGTCGTCCCCCACCATCCGGGCATAGATGTCGATCGGGCCGCTTCCCACCTGCCGGCCCGAGTACACCTCGATCGATGCTCCCGGCGCCATGCTCGACATTTCCTCGATGTCCAGCGCCGCCTCGCCGCCCTGCGGGCCGGTGGCGCCGCCGTCGACGGGGATGTTCTGGACGGGGACGCTGGTGCCGAAGCAACTCTGGTAGGTGGCGATGTCACTCGGGGTGTACGGCTCGAGCTCGTAGATGCCGATCTTGACGCCGGCGCCGGTCCGACCCTGGCCGTAAAGGGTCGAATAGCCGTAGATATTGGCCATTTGGTCGGCGGTGTATCCAGCCGAATCCAGCGAGCTTGCCGCCGGGCAGGCGGCCGGCAATTGGTGGGCGGTCGCCGCGCCGCTGACCTTCGGGGCCGCCGACGGGGGGGCGCTGGTGCGCGGGGTGTCGGTGGTCATGATCTGCGCGTGGGGCTGGTCCAGCGTGCTGAGGCCGATCACGCCCTGGAGGGCGCCGGCCAGGGCGGCCGGGACGACCGGGGTGCTGGTGTTGTTCCGGGCCACCCGGCCCGACGGGAGCCGGGCCGCGACCAGCGAGATGCCGAAGGCCTGCTCCACCTGGCTCGCCGTCCCCGACACCGGGATCAGGAGCCCCCCGGGATCGGTGGCCCCGACCTGGAGGCCGGTGGACGACAGCCATGCCCGCACCGCGGCGACGGTGGAGGCCGTCGGCCCGAAGGTGGGCCCGAACTGACCGGGGCTCAGGTAGTGCCGGTAGTCCGGTGACCCCGGCGTCGAGGCGTCGGTGATGAAGGCAGCCAGGGCAGCCGGGTCCCGCGGATTGAGCGAGACGTCCACCGACACCGGGGTGTTGGGGTCGGTCGAGCCGATCACCTTGGAACCGGAGGGCAACCGGGGCACCGATCCGACCAACCTGACCACCGCGGCCGCCACCTTCGACCCCGGCCCGAACAGGGTGGCCGACCCGGCCGGCTCCGACGCGCCGAGGACGCCGATCACCGCCATCGTGACCGCACCCAGCACCGCCGCTCGTCGCATCCCCCCCGGTTTCATGCGTGCCAGTCTGGCCTATTTCGGGTCCGAGGGATCATCGGCGAGACCCGAACCCGGGGAGTGGTCGCCGGTGCCGCCGTCGTCGGGATCCTCCGGGGTCGAGCCGGCTCCCCCTTGCCGCCAGCCCCGGAGCCGGTCGGCGACCACCGCCTCGTGGCCACGGTCGCTCGGCTCGTAGTAGCGGGCCTCGCCGAGTACGTCGGGTAGGTACCGCTGCGGGGTCCAGGCTCCTGGCTCGTCGTGCGGATAGACGTACCCTTTCCCGTGACCGATGGCCGCCGCGCTGCGGTAGCTGGCGTCGCGAAGGTGGGTCGGGACCTCGCCCCGCGGCCCTTCCCGCACGTCCCGCTGGGCCCGTCCGAGGGCGACGGTGACCCGGTTCGACTTCGGGGCGGTGGCCAAATGGACCACGGCCTGGGCCAGGTTGAGCTGGGCTTCGGGGAGGCCGACGAACTCCACCGCCCGGGCGGCGGCGTCGGCCACCACCAGCGCCAGCGGGTCCGCCTCGCCGATGTCCTCGCTGGCCAGGATGATCAGCCGCCGGGCGATGAACCGGGCGTCCTCCCCCGACTCCAGCATCCGGGCCAGCCAGTAGAGGCCGGCGTCGGGGTCGGAGCCGCGCACCGACTTGATGAACGCGCTGATCTGGTCGTAGTGGGCGTCCTCGCCGTAATGCTGGAGGCGCGAATGGCGGGCCCGCTCCACGTCCTCGATGGTCACCGCCCGGGAGCCGGCCAACGCCAGCGCCACCTCGAGCGTGGTCAGGACGGCCCGGGCATCGCCGTCGGCCAGACCAACCAGGGCGGCCACCGCCTCGGGCTCGACCGACCCGCCTTCGGCGTCGGCCCCCCGGGCCACCACCACCGCCAGCTCCTCCTCGGACAGCGGCTCCAGCCGCCAAAGGGTCGAGCGCGGAAGCAACGGCGCGTTGACCTGGAAGAACGGATTCTCGGTGGTGGCCCCGATCAACACCAGGAGGCCCTCTTCCACCGAGGGGAGAAGAGCATCCTGCTGGGCGCGGTTGAACCTGTGCACCTCGTCGAGGAAGAGGATGGTGCCCCGGCCCTGTTCGCCGAGCGACCGCCGGGCGCCGTCGACCACCTCCCGGACATCCTTGACCCCGGCGCTCACCGCCGACAGGGGCACGAAGTGCTTGGCCGTTACCGCCGCCACCACCGAGGCCAGCGTGGTCTTGCCGGTGCCCGGAGGGCCCCAGAGGATGGCCGAGGTCAGCCGATCGGACTCGATGAGCGCCCGCAGCGGGGCGCCGGGCCCGATCAGGTGCTGCTGGCCGATGATCTGGTCGAGGGTCCGGGGCCGCAGCCGGGCGGCCAGGGGGGCCCGGGCGGCCAGCCGCTGGTCGGCGGCGTCGGAGAACAGGTCGTCCGCAGCCACGGCGGGCGATCAGTCCTTGGCCGGGGCCGGGCGAAGCCCGACGTCGGCCAGCAGCCCCGGGGCCAGCGGCTTGGGGGCGCCGGTCATCGGGTCGGATCCCGACTGGGTCTTGGGGAAGGCGATCACCTCGCGGATGCTTTCCTCGCCGCCGAAGATGGCCGCCAGCCGGTCGACGCCCATGCCGAAGCCGGCGTGGGGCGGGGCGCCGTAGCGGAAGGCGCCGAGCAGGAACCCGAAGCGCGATTCTGCCTCTTCCTCGCTGATCCCCAGCACCGCGAACACCCGGCTCTGGATGTCGCCGCGGTGGATCCGGACGCTGCCCGAGCCCAGCTCCCATCCGTTGAGCACCAGGTCATAGGCCTGCGAACGCACCGAGGCGGGATCCGACTCCAGCCGGTCGAGGTCCCCGGGGTGGGGCATGGTGAAGGGGTGGTGGGCGGCAATCGGGTTGCCACCGGCATCCACCCCGTCGAACAGCGGGAAGTCGACCACCCACACATAGCTGAGCGGTCCCTCGCTCACCGGACGGCCTCCGAGCTCGACCCGGAGCTGTCCCATCACCGTGCAGGCCAAGCGGTACTCGTCGGCCACCACCAGGACCAGGTCGCCGGCGCCGGCGCCGGTGGCCGACAGCAGGCCCGCCCGTTCGGTCTCGGAGAGGAACCGGTCGAGCGGCGAGTCGAGGGCAAGGGATCCGGGGCCGGACGGCGCACCCTCTCCCCCGCCGTCGGTCACCCGGAACCACGCCAGCCCCTTCGCCCCCAGGGCCTTGGCCCGGTCGGTGAGCTTGTCGAGCCGGGACCGGCCGTAGTCGGCCCCGCCCTCGACGACCACTGCCTTCACCCACGGGGCGGCGAACGCCTTCACCTCGGTGGCGGCGAACACCGCGGAGAGGTCGACCAGCTCCATCCCGAAGCGGAGGTCGGGCTTGTCGGTGCCGTAGCGGTCGAGGGCCTCGGCCCAGGTCATCTGCGGCACCGGGCCCGGTCGTTCCCCGGTGGCCACCTCCGCGGCCCGCAACACCGCCTCGGACACGAAGGCCAGCACATCGTCCTGGGAGACGAACGACGCCTCGAGATCGAGCTGGGTGAATTCGAACTGGCGATCGGAACGGAGGTCCTCGTCCCGCATGCACCGGGCGATCTGGTAGTACCGGTCGAAGCCGGCCACCATCAGCAGCTGCTTGGCCAGCTGCGGGCTCTGCGGCAGTACGTAGAACGATCCCGGGTGGAGCCGGCTCGGCACCACGAACTCGCGGGCCCCCTCCGGAGTCGGCGCCCACAGCAACGGTGTCTCGATCTCCGCGAACCCCTGGTCGTCCATGGCCGACCGGAGGGCGGCGTTGATCCGGGCCCGCAGGCGCAGGCCAGCCTGCATCTTCGGCCGGCGCAGATCCACGTACCGGTACTTCAACCGGGTGACCTCGTCCACCTCCACCCGATCCTCCACCACGAACGGCGGGGGCTCGGCGGCGGCCAGCACCTCGACGATGCAGTCGCCGATCTCGACCTCGCCGGTCGGGAGCTCGGGATTGACGGTGCCTTCCGGGCGGTGCCGGACGACGCCCTCGACGGCGACCACGTACTCGCTGCGGACATCGACGGTGCCGGAGATCACGCACTGGACGATGCCGGTGTGGTCGCGCACGTCGACGAAGGCCAGGTGCTCGCCGTGCTCCCGGCGCTTGGCCACCCATCCGCACACCCGCACCCTGTTCCCGATGTCGGCCAGCCCCACCCGCCCGCAGAGGTGGGTGCGCATCGACGTGGCGTCGAGCGGTCCGGGAGTGGCGGTCATGTCAATTCCTTTCGAGATCGGCAGGGTGGACCGGGGTCGGTCGAGGCGGGCGTGTTCGAGGCGGGCGCCTCGTTCACGGGGTGTCCCGCACCGCGGCCACCGCATCGGCCACCGGAACGGTTCGCTGCTCGCCGGGAGTCCGCAACGGCCGAACCGACACTGTACCGGCGGCCAGCTCGTCGGGGCCGACGATGAGCGCCACCCGGGCGCCCGACCGGTCGGCCGACCTCAGCTGGGACTTCATCGAACGTCCGTCGAAGGCCCGGTCGGCCCGCAGCCCGGCTCGCCGGAGGGCGGCGGTCAGATCCCGGGCCACCTCCCCGCCGGCCACGTCGACCACGTAGGCATCGAGGGTCGGCGGGTCGACCGGGAACACCTCTTCGGCGTCGCAGGCCAGCAGCAGGCGCTCGATCCCGATCCCGAAGCCGATCCCCGGGGTATCCGGGCCGCCCAGCATCTCCACCAGGCCGTCGTAGCGGCCGCCGCCGCCGATGCCGTTCTGGGCCGTCTCCAGCGCGCCGGAGGCGAACTCGAAGGTGGTGCGGGTGTAGTAGTCGAACCCCCGGACCAGGCGGTGGTCGACCTCGTTGGGGACACCCAGCGCGCCGAGCCCGGCCTGCACCCGGGCGAAATGGGCGGCACAGTCGTCACACAGGTGGTCGACCAGCCGGGGGGCGTCGGCGGTGGCCTCCTGGCACTCGGGACGCTTGCAGTCGAGCACCCGGAGGGGGTTCGCCTCCAGGCGCTCGATGTGCTCGGGGCAGAACGCCTCCCGGCGGTCGGCCAGGTACGCTCCCAGCCGGTCGAGGTAGGCGGGCCGGCAGACCCGGTCGCCCATGGAGTTGAGCTTGAGGGTGAAGTCGGCCAGGCCGGTCGAGCGAAACACCCCGTCGGCCAGGGCCACCACCTCCACATCGAGATCGGCGTCGCTCGAGCCGATGGCCTCCACGCCGAGCTGGTGGTGCTGCCGGTAGCGGCCGGCCTGGGGTCGCTCGTAGCGGAACGCCGGGGTCACGTACCAGGCCTTCCACGGGGTCGGGGGCCGGTGCTGCACGAAGGCCCGCACCATCGGGGCGGTGCCCTCCGGCCGGAGAGCGAGCCGGCGCCCCCCTCGGTCCTCGAACTCGTACATCTCCTTGCCGACCACGTCGCTGGCCTCGCCGATCCCGCGGCGGAAGACCCGGACGTCCTCGAAGATCGGGGTGTGGGCCAAGCCGTACCCCGCCCGCTCGACCTGGTCGGCGAAGCGCGCCACCAGGGCTTCCCAGCGGGTGGATTCGGGCCACAGCACGTCGTGGGTTCCACTCGGGCGCGCGCCGCGGTGCCATCGGCGGCCATCGGGGGCTCAGTCCTTCTTTCCGGGAAGGATGCGGTAGGCGTCGTAGACGGCGTCGAGGTGGCGGATGAGGTTGAGCACCGACTCCAGATGGGCGGGATCGCCGAGTTCCACGTCGAAGCGCATCCGGCTGATCCGGTCGGAGTCGGTCTGGGTATTGGCCCCGACGATGTTCAGATGGTGCTCGGAGACCACGCTGGTCACGTCGCTCAGCAGGCTGGAGCGGTCGATGGCCACCACCTCGATGGTGGCGACGAAGACCCCCGAGGAGCGGTGATCCCACTCCACTTCGATGAGCCGCTCGCGGGAGCGGGAGGCGAGGGAGGCGGCGTTGGCGCAGTCGGCCCGGTGCACCGACACCCCCCGGCCCCGGGTGACGAAGCCGATGATCTCATCCCCGGGCACCGGCGTGCAGCACCGGGACAGCCGGACCATCAGGTCGTCGAGCCCCTCCACGTAGACCCCGACAGACGATCCGCTGTCCGGGTCGCGGAGCCATCGGCTGGCGCCGGGCGGTGACCGGGAGCTGCTCCTCGTAGACCCCGCCCCGCAGGTCGCGGCAGCAGGCGTTGGGCCACCGCCCGGGCGGAGATCCGGTTGTCGCCGATGGCGGCGTGGAGGGCATCGAGGTCGGCGTAGTTGAGGGTGGTGGCCAGATCGGACAACGCGTTGTCGGACACCAGCTTCTGGACCGGCAGGCCGTCGCGCCGGAGCTCTTTGATGAGCTCCTCGCGACCCACCTCCTTGGCGTCTTCCGTCGTTCCCGGGAGAACCACTGCCGGATCTTGGAGCGGGCCCTCGACGACGCCACGAAGTTCAACCAGTCCCGCGACGGCCCGGCGGTCGGTGCCTTGGAGGTGAAGATCTCCACGGTGTCGGCCGAGGCGAGCCGGGTATCCAGCGGGACCAGCCGACCGTTGACCTTGGCCCCGATACATCGGTGGCCGACCTCGGTGTGGATGGAGTAGGCGAAGTCGACCGGGGTGGCATTGGCGGTCAGGGCGATGACCTTGCCCTTGGGGGTGAAGATGTAGACCTCGTCCTCCTCGAGGTCGAGCTTCAGCGCCTCCAGGAACTCGATGGGGTCGGTGGTCTCGTTCTGGAAGTCGACGATGCGCTGCATCCACTCGACTTCCGAGGTGGTCGACGAGGTCTCCTTGGCCAGGGCCAGCCGCTCGGCCCGCCGGTCCCGCTCGGCGATCTCCGACCGTTGGGCGTCGGTGACCCCCCCCGGACGGCTGGCGCCGCCGCCCTTGTTGCTCTTCGGGCTCCGGAACCCCAGCACCCGCCGGCCGTCCTCGGCGCCGCGGCCCCGTCCGACCTTGTTGGGCTTGGTGGCCTTGTTCGACTTGCTGCCGGCGCGTTCGCCCGAGCCCTCGCCCTGGGTGGCGCTCTCCTTGTAGCCCCAGTGGGCGGCGATGCCGTACTCGGCCCGCCGGTGCATCTCGTGGGTGCGGACCTGGACCTCGATGGGCTTGCCGTCCAACCCGATCACGGTGGTGTGCAGCGACTGGTAGAGGTTGAATTTGGGCGAGTTGATGTAGTCCTTGAAGCGTCCCTGCACCGGGGGCCAGATGGCATGGATGGAACCCAGCGCCGCCCAGCAGTCCTTCTCGGCCTCGACGATGACCCGGATCCCGACCAGGTCGAGGAGATCGTCGAACTCCTTGCCCCGCACCACCATCTTCTCGTAGATGCTCCACAGGTGCTTCGGGCGCCCGGTCACCTCGGCGGTGACCCCGGAGGCGGCGATGCGCTCGCGCACGGCCACCAGTACCCGGGCCAGGTACTCGTTCCGCAACGGGGCCCGGCTGGCCACCATCTGCTCGATCTCCGCGTACCGCTTGGGATGGAGGGTGGCGAAGGCCAGATCCTCCAGCTGCCACTTCATCTCCTGGATCCCGAGCCGATGGGCCAGGGGCGCGTAGATGTCCATGGTCTCCTGGGCGGTCCGGCGCTGTTTCCATTCGGGCATCACCGACAACGTCCGCATGTTGTGCAACCGGTCGGCCAGCTTGATGATCAACACCCGCCAGTCGTTGGCCATGGCCACCAACATCTTGCGCACCGTCGCCGCCTGCTGGGCCTCCTTGGAGTCGAATTGCAGCCGGTCGAGCTTGGTGACACCGTCGACGATCCCGGCCACGGCACTGCCGAAGTCACGTTCGATGACCTCGGCGGTGACCCCGGTGTCCTCCACCGCGTCGTGGAGCAGGGCGGCGGCCACGGTTTGGGCGTCGAGACCCAATTCGGCCACGATGCCGGCCACCGCGATCGGGTGGGTGATGTAGGGCTCGCCCGACCGCCGGAGTTGGCCGGCATGGGCGTTGGTGGCGGTTTCCGCCGCCCGCACGATCATCGACGTCTCCGCGCCGGGATGACGTCGAAGAAACGCTTCGACCACCGGAACCACCAGGATGGCCACGGCTTCGGGCAGTGTCGATCCGGCCAGGAACTTTATTTCCTTGGTATCGATCCCCTCCCGCGGTACTGGCGAAGCCAAAGCCATGACTACACGGTACCCGTCGCAGCCAGGAGATCAGGACGATTCAACGCCGCTTGCGCTTGCCGCCCTTTCCTTTGCCCTTGCGGGGACGGGGTGGGGGTCGGTTCCCCCCCGGGCGCGAGGAGCCCGGACCCGAACGGGCCCCGCTGCCCGACGACGCGCCCTGGCCGGCGGTGGCCGTCCCCCCGGATTTGGCCGCCCGCGGCGCCGCGCCGGTCGACCGGGACACCTTGGCCCCGCCCCCCGGCCGGATCACGCCGGTGGTCTGCGGCCGGTTCCGGCTCGTCCCGCGCCCGCCGCCGCCGCCGGACGTCGAACCGGCCATGGCCGCCGCCGCCGCCGGGGTGAGGATGCCGACCCGATCGCCCCGGGTCTCCAGCCGCTGGCGGATGGTGCGATAGCGAGGCTCTCGCTCCTTCATCAGCGCCAGCAACGGGGAGGCGATGAAGATCGACGAGTACGCCCCGCTGGTGAGCCCGATCACCAGGGCCAGCCCGAAGTCCTGCAGCGAGGTCGCCCCCAAGAAGATCGAGCCGACCACCAACACCGAGAGCACCGGGACGATGGCCACCGCCGAGGTGTTGATCGAACGGGCCAGCGTCTGGTTCATCGACAGGTTGACCATGTCCGAATAGGAGATGCGGCCGGACGCGCCCAGACCGGTGGCGTTGTCCCGTATCCGGTCGAACACCACCACCGTGTCGTAGAGGGAATACCCCAAGACGGTGAGTACGGCGATCACGGTGTCCGGAGTCACCTGAAACCCGAAGAGCGAATAGACCCCGACCGTCACCGCCAGGTCATGGATCACCGCGATGATGGCCGCCACCGCCATCTTGAACTCGAAGCGGATCGAGATGTAGATGGCCACCACGATGAAGAAGATGATCAGGGCTTCGATCGCCTTGTCGGTGACCTGACCACCCCAGGTCGGCCCGACGTCATTGATCGACACACTCGAGGTCGGCACGTGGGCCGCCTGGGCCAGCGCCGTCTGGAGATTGAACACGGTGGCCTGGTGCTTGGTCCCCGAGAGGTTGTTGAGGTCGGCCTGGACCTGAATCTGCTTCACGTGGGTGACCTGATTGGTCAACGACACCACGGTGGGCTGGGTGACGCCGGACGCCTTGGCGATGTTGGTGGCCTGGGCCACCGTCAACGTCTGGGAGGAGACCGTCCACGAACTGCCGCCCTTGAAGTCGATCCCCTCGTTCAGACCCCGGGTGCCGAGGGAGACCAGCCCGGCCAGGATGACCAGGGCGGAGATGGCGAACCACCATCGGCGGTTCCCGATGAAGTCGAAGGAGGTCCCACCCCGGTAGAGCCGGACGAACGCATTCGGGCCCTTGGGGCCCGACCGCTTCTCCGCGGCGTGCTCGAGCTCCTCGTCGAAGGCTTCCTCCAGCTCGTCGGCATCGACTTCCGTCTCGTCGAGGTCGAGCTCGACGTCGTCGTCGGACACCGTCGCCTCGGTGCCGTTGTCGCGAGTCCGCCGGCGGGCGGTCATATCCGATCCTCGGCCAGGACGCCGAGACCGGCGGCCACACCCACCCGGCCCGCCTCAGACGCCCCTCGGCTCCGACCCAGCAGAATCACGAACGGCTTGGTGAAGAAGTAGGTCACGAAGATGTCGAGGAGGGTCGAGATGCCGAGGAAGAGGGCGAATCCCTGCACCTGTCCGATCGACACCTCGTAGAGGATGATCGCACCCATCAACGACACCGCATCGGCGGCCAGCACGGTGCGGAACGCGCTCCGGAATCCCTTGTCCACGCTGGTGCGCACGGTTCTCCCGGAGCGGGTCTCGTCCTTTAATCGCTCGAAATAGACCACGTAGGAGTCGACGGTGATACCGACCGAGACGATCACACCGATGATGCCGGCCAGGTCGATGGTGGTGCTCAACTGCTGCCCCATGAAGGCGATGATGGCCCAGAGCAGGGCGGCGGTGGTGAGCAGACCGGAGACCACCACCAGGCCGAGCAGCCGGTAGTAGAAGATCATGTAGAGCATGACCAGCGCCAGGCCGGCGAGGCCGGAGATCAGCCCGGCTTGCAGCGACGCCTTCCCCAGGGTCGGCGAGACGGTCTGGACGTTGATGCGGTCGAGCTTCACCGGCAGCGACCCGAAGTTCAACTCGGTGGCCAGGGTCTGGGCCTGGCTCTGGGTGAAGCTGCCGGAGATCTGCACCTGCCCGTTGAAGGAGCTGAACGAGGATGCGGTGGGCTGGGTGATCGGCGCGGAGATCACCTGGCCGTCGAGGTCGATGCCGATGATGGCGTGGAACTGCTGCTGAGCCAAGGTGTCCCAGGCGGTACTCCCGGCGCTGGTGAGCACGATGCTGACCGCCCATTGGTTGTTGACCAGCTGGGCCGACGCCGAGTGCACCGCCGACCCGGTGAGGGCGGCCGGCCCGAGGACGTAGCGACCGCTCCCCTGCGACGCCGAGGACGGCGGCAGGATGACGGTGGCGTTCTTGTCGTCGTTGGCCGATGGCGTGGACGGATAGGCGGCGAATTGCGGATCGTCGGGAATGTTGTTGTTGCTGGTGTAGCCGTTGACGTTGCTGGAGTTCGGCGTGACCTGCAGATTGGTGGCCGTCAACGCCGAACTGGCCGCGCAGGTGGGCAGCGGCCCGGTGGGCGGGGTGCTGCCTTTGGTCGGGGTGTAGGCAGGGGCGTAACAGAGCGCGGGCCGGAAGAAGAGTTGGGCGGTATTGCCCAGGGTAGCCAGGACCTTCTGGGTGTTCTTCTCGCCCGGGATCGACACCACCACCTCGTTGCTGCCCTGGCTGCTGACATTGGCGCCACTGGTGCCGCCGGCGGTGACCCGGTCGTTGAGGATGGAAACGACGGTATTGAGCTGGCCGGAGTTCACCGGGGTGTGGGTCTTGTAGACGACCGACAGCCCGCCTTCGAGGTCAAGGCCGAGCTTCGGCGACCATCCCGCCGCCAGCGTGGCGCCCAGCGCGATCGCCGCGATCAGCACAATCGTGATCAAACTGGCCCAGAGGGCACGCTTGTTCTTCATCGTGAGTCAGGTTGACTTCTTGGGCCCATGGTTGTCGGGGTCGTGGTCGCTGGCTCCGCTTTCGGCCTCGCCGTCAGCCTCGTGGTCATGGTCATGGTCGTCGTCTTCATCGTGCTGGTCGGCTTCGCCGCCGTCGTGGTCGTGTTCATCGTCTTCGTCTTCGTCGCCGTCCTGGTCATAGTCCTCGTCGTCATCGTGGTCCTCGACCGGCACGTCGACGCTGAGCTTCCGGATGACGTACTGGCGGAGCACCACAAACGATGCACCCATGCTGGTTTCGAGGGTCACCCGGTCCCCGTCGATATCGATGATATGCCCGACAATCCCGCCGGCGGTGAGAACCTCGTCGCCGATTTCCCACTGGTTGACCAGCTCGCGAGCGGCCCGCTGCTTCTGTCGCTGGGGACGGAGAATCAAGAAGTAGAAGGCGGCGGCGATCACCACCAGAATCAACAGGGTGGTGCTGCCGGACGAGGTTGACGTCTTCGGTGCGGTGGCGGCGACCAGGGGCGTCAATAACGCCACGGGCGCGGCCATCATCGAGTGACCAGAAAGTGAAAGGTGCGCACAGCGGTCAGACTGTAGCCCAGCCCACTGCGACCCTCATACCGCCCCTCTACGGTCCCCAGACTTCCGCGATATCGGTCTTCAGCTGGGAGAATCGGCCTTGAGCAATGGCGCTCCGCGCCCGAGACATCAAATCGACCACGTAAGCGAGATTGTGGATACTGAGTAGTCGCCACGCGGTCGGCTCGCCCACTGTCACCAGATGGCGGAGATAGCCCCGCGACCAGCCAGCGCAGGTACGGCAGCCACAATCCGCATCGAGGGGTCGGTCGTCTCGGAGGTAGGAGGCATTCCGGAGGTTGAGACGTCCGGTCGAGCTGAGGACGGAGCCGTGGCGGGCCATCCGGGTCGGGGCCACGCAGTCGAATTGATCGATGCCCAACCCGATGGCCTCGATCAGCCCCACCGGATCCCCGATCCCCATCAGGTAGCGAAGGCGCCCGTCGGGAAGCTCGGGGATGGTCACCGCCAGTGTCTCGAGCATCTCCGGCCTCGGCTCCCCCACCGACAGGCCGCCGACACCGTAGCCGTCGAAGTCGAGCTCCACCGTGCGGCGGGCGCTCTCCTGCCGGAGCTTGGGGTCGGTGCCGCCCTGGACGATGCCGAACAGGGCCTGGTGTTCGGGCCGGGCCTCGAGCCGGGCGTGATGGGCACGGGCCCGGGCCGCCCAGGCGACCGTCCGGTCCACGGCCTGACGGAGGACTTCCGGGGTGGCCGGGAGGGTGGCGCAGACGTCGAGGACCATCTGCATATCGGCCCCGATGAGCCCCTGGGCCTCCACCGCCATCTCCGGCGTCAGCCGGGCCCGGGTGCCGTCGTAGACCGACGTGAAACTCACCCCGTCGTCGTCCACCGCCGGGCCCAGCGAGTGCACCTGGTACCCACCCGAGTCGGTCAGGGTGTGACCGGGCCACCCGCTGAACCGGTGGAGTCCGCCGAGTGCGGCCACCACGTCGGCTCCGGGCCGGAGCATCAGGTGATAGGTGTTGGCCAGTACCACGTCGACCCCCAATGTCTCGAGATCGGCGCGGTCGAGGGCCTTCACCGTCCCCCGGGTGCCCACCGGCATGAAAGTCGGTATCGGATCAGGAACCTCGCCGCGGTGTGCACCACGCCGGTGCGGGCCATGCCGTCGGTGGCGGTTATCTCGACCCGGGCCGCGGTCATCGAGCTGGTTCGACCCGGGTGACCGGTCTCCCCTTGGCCCAGCTCGGCCGACCACCATGGCATCCCCGAACGAGAGGAAGCGGTACCCCTCGGCCAGGGCGGCGGCGTACAACTGGCGCCATTCCTGTCCGCAGAACGCCTCGACCATCAACAACAGGCTGGATCGGGGCAGGTGGAAGTTGGTCACCAGCAGGTCCACCATCCGAAAGGTGTGATCCCCGTAGATGAACAGATCGGTGCGCCCTGAAAGCCGCCCGGTGGACGCCGCCGACTCCAGAGCCCGGACCACGGTGGTGCCCACCGCCACCACCCGTTCGGCGGCGGCACAGGCGTCGAGGGTGGCGGCCGGCACCTGGTAGCGCTCGGTATGGATCACGTGGTCGGCCGGGGCCGGAGCGGTGATCGGGCGGAAGGTGTCGAGCCCGATGGCCAGGTCCAGCGTCACCACCTCGGCTCCGGCCTCCCGGCAGGCCGAGAGCAGCTCGGGTGTGAAGTGGAGCCCGGCGGTGGGGGCGGCGGTGGAGCGGTCACCCGGATCCCGGTCGGCGGCATACACCGTCTGGTAGCGCTCGGGGTCGTCGAGTCGGCGGTGGATGTAGGGCGGCAACGGCATCAGACCCGCACGTTCGATCACCGTCGGGTCGATCAGCCGGACCGACCGGCGGCTGTCATCCTGGCCGGGCATCGGCTTGCCGACTTCGACCACCGGCTCCCCGGGGGGCGGTTCCCCTCCCGGTCCGCCGTGTCCGCCGTACCGGGCGTCGAGGCCCTCGGCTCGTGGAGGAGGGTGCCGGGAGGGAGCCGGCGACCGGGCCGTACCAACGCCTCCCACCTCGATCCGGTCCCGTCGACCGGCTCGAGCAGCAGCACCTCCGCCTCTCCCCCGGTGACCTTCACCAGCTGCAACCGGGCGGCCAGCACCCGGGTGTCGTTCACCACCACCACGTCGCCGGTCCGGAGGAGGGAGGGCAGGTCGGCCATGGTGGCGTGCTCCATCCTCCCCGAGCTCGACACCCGGCCCGACACCAACAATCGGGCCGCGCTTCGGGGCTCCACCGGCGCTTGGGCGATGGCGTCCTCGGGCAGGCCGTAGTCGTAGGCATCCATGGGCACCGACCGGGAACGGTCGGTCCCTCCGGATTCCCTCACCTCGCGCTGGCTGGCTGCCGACATCGGACAGACGCTATTTCGGAAATGGCCGACGCCGGCAACCGCCCGGACCCCGAGCTTCCCGACCGGATCAGAGCAAGGTGGGATCGGCCGGGGCCATCTCCAGATGGGCCCAGGCCCGGGGAGCTGCCATCCTGCCCCGGGCCGTGCGCTGCAACAGGCCTTGCTGCAACAGGTACGGCTCGTAGGCATCCTCGATGGTGTTGGGCTCCTCACCGATGCACTGGGCCAGGGTGGTCAGGCCGACCGGCCGGCCGGCGAACCGGCGGCACAGGACATCGAGGATGGACCGGTCGACCTTGTCGAGACCCAACTTGTCCACCCCGAACAACTCCAGACCGGCGGTGGCCGACTCGGCAGTGACCTTCCCGGCCGCCCGCACCTCCACGTAATCGCGCACCCGGCGCAACAGCCGGTTGGCGATCCGCGGGGTCCCTCTCGACCGCTCGGCGATCTTCCGGGCGCCTTCCGGGTCGACCGGGACGCCCAGGATCTGGGCCGAGCGCAACACGATGGACTGGAGCTCGTCCACGTTGTAGAGGTCGAGCCGCCCGACGAAACCGAAACGGTCACGCAGCGGACCGGTCACCAGCCCGGTGCGGGTGGTGGCCCCGATCAGGGTGAACCGCGGGAGGTCGAGCCGAATGCTGCGGGCCGTGGGCCCCTTGCCGATGAGGATGTCGAGCTTGAAGTCCTCCATCGCCGGGTAGAGGATCTCCTCGACGGCCCGGGGCAGCCGGTGGATCTCGTCGATGAACAGCACGTCGCCCTCTTGCAGATCGGTCAGCAGGGCGGCCAGATCCCCGGCCCGCACCATCACCGGCCCGGCGGTGATCCGGAGCCCGACTCCCATCTCCGCGGCCACGATCCCCGACAGCGAGGTCTTCCCCAATCCCGGAGGCCCGGCGAACAACAGGTGGTCGACCGGCTGGCCGCGCTTCCGGGCGGCTTCGATCACGATCTGCAGGTGCTCGGTCAGCTGTGACTGGCCGACGAACTCGCCCAGGGTGCGCGGCCGGAGGCGGGCCTCGTCCTGTTCCTCGATGGGCGCGGCGATCGGGTCGACGTCGCGCACCGTCACCTCGGCTGGGTCGCCGGGGGTCAGCTCGCCGTCCAGCACGTCGGCCAGCAGCTCGCGCCGGGCCTCCGGGGTCAACTCGACCTCGCCAGCTGGCGGAGGGCGGTCCGCACCATGGTCTCCACCGACCCGTCGTCGGCAACGGCGTCGAGGGCCTGGCGGATCTCGTCAGCGCCGTAGCCGAGCTCGGCCAGCGCCGCCCGGACCTCGCCGCGGGTCGATCGCTCCTCACCGGTGACGGTCGGCCCGTCCGGGTTCCAGGTCGGCAGGTCGAGCCGGGCCTTCAGCTCGAGGAGGAGGCGGGCGGCCGTCTTCTTCCCGACTCCGGGGATCAGGCAGAGGGTGTCGAGGTCATCCTCCAGCACCGCGGTCGACAACGACGCCGGCGACAATGCCGAGAGGATGGCCAGCGCCAGCGACGGGCCCACCCCGTGGGCGCCCAGCAGGGCTTCGAAGCACCGGCGCTCATCGGCGTGGGCGAAGCCGAACAGGACGATGGCGTCCTCCCGCACGTGGGTGTGCACGTGGAGGAACACCTCGGAGCCGTTGGGCCCGAGGCTACCGAAGATCGACGACGGCACCGACGCCCGGTAGCCGACCCCCCCGACCTCGACGATGACCTCGCCGGGTACCGGCCGGTCGATGAGCGTTCCCCGCAGCGATCCGATCATGGTGGTCCCCCCGCCGCCGCCACCGCCCGTCGGAGTGGCTGGCTGGTCAGGTAGCAGGCGGCCAGGGCCAGCGCATCGGCGACGTCCGGGGGGCGGGGCGGCTCGGCCAGCCCGAGCACCGAGGCCACCATCCGCTGCACCTGGTCCTTGGTGGCCCCGCCGTAGCCGACCAGCGCCACCTTGACCTCGTTGGAGGTGTACTGGGCCACCTCGCACTCCGCCTCGGCGGCAGCCACCAACGCCACCCCGGCGGCCTGCCCGGTGGCCATGGCCGTGCGGGCGTTCACCTGGAAGAACACCCGTTCCACCACCACCGCCTCCGGCCGGTACTCCGCCACCAGCGATCGGAGCTCGTCGGACAGCACTCGCAGCCGCTGATGGAGGGGCACCGTCGGGGCGGTGGAGATGACCCCACCGGCCACCGCCACCATCTTCGACCCACGCCGGGTGACGACGCCGTACCCACAGCGGGACAGGCCGGGGTCTATCCCCAGGACGAACATGCGTTCGACTGTATCTCGGCCGGACCGGCAAGGTGCGGATAGCCGGTTGGGCCCGGTCAGCTAGTCCCCGTAGGCGGCCATCACCGAGTCGGGGATGTCGAAGTTGGCATAGACGTTCTGGACGTCGTCGTGGTCGTCGAGGGCCTCGATCAGCCGCAGCACCTTCTTGGCCTCCGACTCGTCGTTCACCTCGACCGTGGTGGTCGGGACCATGGTCAGTTCCGAGGTCCCCGGGGAGAGCTCGGCCGCCTCCAGGGCCGCCCGCACCGACATCAGGTCGCCGGGCGCGCACGTCACCGCCCATTGCTCGCCGTCGTCGGAGAGGTCCTCCGCCCCCGCCTCCATGGCCACCTCGAGCACCCGGTCCTCGTCGAACGTCCGGGGCACCGACACCGTGCCCTTGCGTTCGAACTGCCAACTCACCGCGCCGGGCTCGGCCATCGACCCCCCGTGCTTGGAGAAGATGTTGCGGATCTCGGCGCCGGTGCGGTTCCGGTTGTCCGAGAGGCACTCGACGATGACCGCCACCCCGTCGGGCGCGTAGCCCTCGTAGGAGATGGCCTCGTAGCGAACACCCTCCAGCTCGCCCGAGCCGCGCTTGATGGCCCGCTCGATGGTGTCGATCGGCACCGACACATCCCGGGCCTTGGCGTACATGGTCCGCAGGCTGGCGTTGGCCGTCATGTCACTTCCACCCTCCCGGGCCGCCACCTCCACCTGGCGGATGATCTTGGCGAAGACCTTGGCCCGCGCCGAGTCCTGGGCCCCCTTGCGGTACTTGGTGGTCGCCCACTTCGAATGTCCCGACATCGCCTCTCTACCTCTCCTCTTGGTCCTCTTTGGTGTCCTGGTTGGTCTCTTTGGTCATGCCCACGAACAGCTGGTGCAGCCGCCGGTCCCCGGTGAGCTCGGGATGGAAGGCGGTCACCAGCACCGACCCCTGCCGGCACACCACCGGGCCCCCGCCGGCATTCCGTCGGGCCGCCCCGCCTCCCTCCACCCGGTCGGGCAACGTGGCCAGCACCTGGACCCCGGGCGACAGGGCCTCGACCACCGGGGCCCGGATGAAGACGGCATGGACCGCGGGCTCGTCGATCCCGGCGACATTGAGGTCGCACTCGAACGACGCCACCTGGCGCCCGTACCCGTTGCGGCGAACGGTGATGCCGATCACCCCGAAGCGAAGCTGATCGGGACGACCGTCGAGCACGGTGTCGGCCAGCAGGATCATCCCCGCACAGGTCCCGAAGGCCGGCAACCCCCCGGCCAGGGCGGCGGCCAGCGGGTCATACAGTCCCGACGACTCGAGCAGCATCGACAGGGTGGTCGACTCCCCGCCGGGGAGGATGATCCCGGCCAGCCCGTCGAGATCGACCGGACCCCGGACCGGGCGCCCCGCCTCCCCGAGATCGGCCAGGGCGGCGATGTGCTCGCGTACATCGCCCTGCAGCGCCAGCACGCCGATGGTCACCGGCCGACCCTCGGGAGCCGGCGGGCGGCGCGGCTACCAACCACGCGCGGACAAGCGGACATCGAGCGTGTCGATCTCCTCACCGGCCATGGCCTCACCCAGACCGGTGGAGACCTTGGCCACCAGGTCGGCGTCGGCATAGTGGGCGGTCGCCTCCACGATGGCCCGGGCCCGGCGTTTCGGGTCGCTGCTCTTGAAGATCCCGGAACCGACGAACACGGCTTCGGCGCCCAACTGCATGACCAGCGATGCATCCGCCGGGGTGGCGATCCCGCCGGCGCAGAACAGCGGCACCGGGAGCCTTCCGGAGCCGGCGATTTCCTGGACCAGACCGATGGGGGCGGCGAGCTCCTTGGCCCACCGGTACTGCTCGGCCGAGTCGGCCTGGGTGATCTGACGGATGTCGCCGAGGATGGACCGGAGGTGACGCACGGCTTCGACGATGTTGCCGGTCCCGGCCTCGCCCTTGGAGCGGATCATGGCCGCTCCCTCGGAGATCCGGCGGAGGGCCTCGCCGAGGTTGGTGGCGCCACACACGAACGGCACCTCGTAACTCCACTTGTCGATGTGGTGGGCTTCGTCGGCCGGGGTGAGCACCTCGCTCTCGTCCACGTAGTCGACGCCGAGGGCGGCCAGCACCTGGGCCTCGGCGAAATGGCCGATCCGGGCCTTGGCCATCACCGGTACGGTGACCGCCGCCTTGATGCCCTCGATCATGGCCGGATCGCTCATCCGGGCCACCCCGCCGTCACGGCGGATGTCGGCCGGCACCCGTTCCAGGGCCATGACCGCCACCGCACCCGAGTCCTCCGCCACCTTGGCCTGGTCGGCGTCGACGACATCCATGATGACGCCACCGCGGAGCATGTCGGCCAGTCCCCGCTTGACGGTGAATGTCCCGGTCGGGCGGTTGCCCGTCATCGAGCCGGCTTCGATCGGTGAGTCGCCCATACCTCGATTGTACAGTCGGCCCCGTCAGGGCCTGGCCCGAGGCCGGACCGCCCCGGGGAGTCAGCCGAGAACAACCGAGAGCATCGAGATGGACCCGGCGTCGATCCCGTCGGTGGGAAAGCGGATCCCGTCATCGGGCGAAGCCGCTCCCAGGACGTACAGCAGGGGCAGGTAGTGGTCGGGGGTCGGCACCGACTGGCGGGCGTCGGGGCCGAGAGCCGGAAGGTCGGCCAGTGAGGCTCCGTCGCCAGAACCGATCCGGCGCCGAACCTCGGCCTCGAAGCGGACGGCCCAGTCGAGCGGCGGGGCATCGCCGGTGAGGCGGGCCATCTGGAGGTTGTGCACCACATTGCCGCTGCCGAGGATCAGCACGCCCTCGTCCCGCAATGGCGCCAGCACCGATCCGAGGGCCAGATGGAACTCCGCCCCCCGGCGGCCGTCGATACTGAGTTGCACCACCGGGATATCCGCCTGGGGATACATGCGACGGGTCACCGACCAGGTCCCGTGGTCGAGGCCCCACTGGGTGTCGGCCCCCACCGGGGTGGTCACCGATCCCGACTCGTCGATCAGGCGCCGCACCCGCTGGGCCAGGGCCGGCGAGCCCGGGGCCGGATACTCGACCTCGAACAGTTCCCTCGGAAACCCCCCGAAGTCGTGGATGGTGCGGGGACGGTCCATCTCGGTGACTGCAGTTTCCGCCACGTACCAGTGGGCCGAGACCGACAGCACCGCCGCCGGGCGGGGGAGTTCCCTCCCGAGCTCCGCCCAACTGTCGGCGAACCGGTTGGGCACGATGGCGTACATGGGATTGCCGTGGCCGACGAAGACCACCGGCATACGACGAGGCGGCACCGGTGTCGGCGCCGCCTCGTCGGTGGGATCAGCCACGGTCACGCCTGGAGATTAGCCAGGTCACGCCTGGAGGACGGCCTCGGCTTCGATCTCGATGGTCACCTTCTTGGCCACCACCAATCCACCGGCGTCCATGACCGCCCCGAAGGAGACGTCGAAGTCCTCACGATCGATCTCCGCACTGGCGCTGAACCCGACCCGGGTGTTGCCGTAGGGGTCCTTCACCACACCCTCGAGGGTGGTCTCGAGCGTCACCGGCCGGGTGATGCCCCGGATGGTGAGGTCTCCGGTGACTTGCCACTTCTTGCCGTCGGGGACCACCGACGTGCTGACGAACGTCCACGTCGGATGGTTCTCCACGTCGAAGAAGTCGTTGGTCCGCAAATGGTTGTTCCGGGTCTCATCCTGGGTGTCGACGCTGGTGGCGTCGATGGTCACGTTGACCGACGACTGGGTCGGATCCTCTGCGATCTGGATCGCTCCGTCGAACTTGTCAAAGCGTCCACGGACCTTGGAGACAGCCATGTGCCTCACCGCGAATCCAACCTGGGTGTGGGCCACGTCGATCGCATAGGTGCCGACCAGCGGGAGCTCCACCCCTTCTACCGTCCTCGTTACTGCTTCTGCGTCTTTGACATCAGCCATGTGATTTCCTCTCTTCCATCCATCGCCTGGGGCTCGTTGTCACAGGCTTTCATCTACAGGTACTTGACCACGCAATTAACTATACCACCATGTAGTTGCTTGCGCAACATCTCTGGCCACTCTCCCACATTTGTCCTACGACCTGCCATTTTCTCCCCAGGAGCGGCCCGTCCACCGCCCGCCGGGGACCCCCGATCCGGTCATCACTTGTCTACACAACTTTTGTAGGGGAAACTACTTGACAGGGTCCGATATACTGGCCACATGGGTGAAGAGCAGGAATGGGATGACGAGCGAGTGACCACCGTGGGACTGCTGTTCGAGTCCAGCGCCGGGCTGCGGCGCATCCTGGAGCCGCTGCTCCTCGCCGACAGCGGACTCTCCAACCAGTCCTTCGACGTCTTGATCCGGCTGGCCCGAACCCCGGGTTTCCGGCTCCGGATGAGCGAGCTGGCCTCCCAGACCACCCTCACCCCGAGCGGCCTCACCCGCTCGGTGGACCGGCTCGAACAAGCCGGCATCGTGGCGCGGGAAGCCTGCCCGGAAGACCGGCGGGGAGCCTTCGCGGTGCTCTCCCCCCAGGGCCGGGCGCTGATGGGCCAGGTCATGCCCCTCCACCTCGCACACATCCACGAGCTGCTGGACGGAGTGCTCACCCCTGACGAAGAGGAGAAGCTCTCTTCCCTGCTGCGGAAGATCCGGGACCACATCCGTAGCCTCGGACATTCGACCTCCTGTGACGAATCGGACATGACCGCGCCGGTGGCTTCGGCCATCGTCTAGGCAGCCCGGCGGCTCCGGGTCCGATCTTCGGAGACCGCACCCGGCCGTGGGTCAGAGCAGGGCCAGGGCCGCGGCCCGCACCCCGGTGTCGTCCAGATCGCCGTCGGCCGCCTCGCCCCGCGGGGAGCCGGCCAGCGGGTTGATCCAGAGCCATCGGGTGAGCGCCGACACCCGACCGCCGCCCGGAGGCCACTGCGGCGAGCTCCCGGCGGATTCCGCCATCTTGGCCAGGGCGGAGCCGAGGCCGGTCGGATAGCGCACCACCCCGACGGCTCGTTGGTCGGCCGAGAATTCCCGGCCGGGTCCGACCAGGGAGTGCACCCGGGCCGCTCCCGACGAGGTGATGAGGGCCAGCGGCGCCACCACTGCCACCGCGACGCCCGATCGCACGGTGTCGTGCCGCTTGATGTGGACCAGCTCCTGCGCCACCACCCCTTCGAGCTCGACCAGGCTCAGGCTCGCATCGAGACCCGACGTCACGATCAACGAGGCGGTGCGGGGATGGCGGCCGATGGCCATGGCGTTGAGCACCGGACTGTCGACCACCAACACCGCCGGCTGGGGCAGCCCCATGGTCGCGCACAGCCCGTCGACCACATTGTGAAGGCGCGGGTGCACCTCGGGGTTCGAGGGGCGGGCACCCACCGCCTTCACCACCATTCCCGGGGCCGCCCGCCAGACCCACCCGGCGACGACGAGGGTGACCACCACCAGCACCCCGACGGCGGCCAGGGGCACGCCGGCCACCAAGACGATGGCGGCGAGGATCACCCCGACCACCAGACCCGGAATCGCGGAGGCCGCCACCGCCCACCGGCGATTGGCGGCGATCGTCTGCCTCTCCTCAGCGCTCTCGGCGCTCTCCGGGCTACGGACCGGCGCCGGGACGGTGTGCCGGGCGCCGATGGCGACGGTCCCCGGCGACTCCGGGCTCCGGCCCGAGGCGGCCGATCTCGATCCCTGGCCACCCCGGTTGCTGGCTGGACGCTGACCCTGGCCGGCGGGACGCCGGTTCCCGGAGCGGTGCCGGCCGCCGCTGCCCCCGCCCTGGTTGGGACCCCGGTTCCGGTTCCGGTTGCGATTGTCTCCTCCGCCTCCCCCGCGGCTTCCGCCGCCACCACCACCCCCGCCGCGGTTTCCGCCTTGGCTGCGGGCCGGAGTCGCGGTTCCGCTCCCCCGGCCCCTCGGAATGGGTGCGTCGTACGCCGAGACCACCGATGAAGGCGGGAACTGGGGAGGAAGACTCATGACCAGTGCAGTGTACGGCCGCTCACCGACCCGCCCGGACCGCCGCCGAGCGGTAGAGCGTCTCGTACCGTTCGGCCAGGCGATTCATCGACCATTGCTCGGCCCTGGCCGACGCCGCCGCCAGGTGGGCGGGTCGTGGGTCGCCGCTCCCATCCCTCCCGTTCTCGCCCGGCCACAGAACCGAGCCGAGGGCCTCGGCGAGGGCACCGGCATCCCCGGGCGGCACCAGCACTGCATCGGCCCCGACCACGTCCCGATAGCCGTCGATGTCGCTGGCCACCACCAGGGTGTTCGCCGCCATGGCCTCCAGTAGCACCATCCCGAACGACTCACCTCCCAACGAGGGGGCACAGAGCACATCGGCGGCGGCCAGCCGCCCGACCTTCTCCTCGTCGCTGAGGACGCCGAGCCAGTGGATGGTCGGTGACTCCGGAAACCGGCGCTTCAGCGACTCGGTCTCCGGTCCGTCCCCGGCGATCCAGAGAACCGCGTTGGCTCCGGTCCCCTTGCCGCTATCCGCTCCTGCGCCGGTAACCGATCTGCATGCCTCGAGCAGCACCCGCAGTCCTTTGCGCTCTTCGTGGCGTCCGAGGAACAAGACGGTGGGACCGTCCTTCGGCCACGGGTCGGCGTCACGGAACCGGTCGACCTCCACCCCATTGAACAGCACCTGGTAGTCCCCGCCGATGGCGGCGGCCGCCGTCTGCCGGGCGGCTTCGGAGACCGCGCACCGCACCGCGAAGCGCCGGGCCGCCACCTTGGCCACCGGCCCCAGCAACGAATAGAAGGCGCTCGCCCCGCTCCGGTGGAAAGTGGCCACCAACGGCGGCATCCCGGAAGCCACCAGGAGTCCGTACGGCAATCCGGGGGCGAACGGTTCATGCACGTGGACGACGTCGAACCGGCCACGGCGGAGTGCCTTGACGCCATGGGCCACCCCCATCGGCGACAGCGACACCGGGGCCCGCGACCCGTTGGCCGGCATCGGGACCGACCGACCGGACGCCACCAGGTCGACCCCGTCGGGTGCATCGGCGACGTCGTCGAGTGGGGCGAACACGGTGACCGGGTGCCCCCGCCCGCTGAGCTCCCTGGCCAGGCCCACCACCTGTCCCTGGACGCCACCGGGGCGCGACAGGCTGTAGGGGCAGACCAGGGCGACCCGCAGGTTGGGCGACCCCGCTGACGTCGGCGGACCCACCGGAGACCCGCCGTCCGCCGTCACGATTTCGACGGGGTTCGATCCGACAGCCACAAAGGCTGGAAGACGTGCCACTGCTCGGGTGCCTGGCGGATGAGGCCTTCGAAGCGGGTGGCGATCTCCTGGGTGATGCGCTGGACGTCCGTGCGGAACGACCCGGTGCGACAGGTGTCGATGGGTGGCTGCACCACCGCGTGGTGATCCCGGCCGGGACCGCTGTAGACCGCCGAGGTGAGGAGCCGGGCCCCGGTGCGCAGGGCCAGGGTGGCCGGCCCCGCCGGCATGGTGGTGGTCTCGCCGAAGAACTCGACCTCGATCCCGTTCTCCAGCAGATCTCGATCGCACAGCAGCCCGACCAGCTTCCCCTCCCGCAGCGTCTTGCTCATGGCCGCACCCGAGTCCGAGTCCAGCGGCACAATGGTCAGGCCCATCGCCCGTCGCTGCTCCACGAAATAGTCGAACAGTTCCGGCGGCTCGATCCGTTCGGCCACCGCGGTCATCGGAAACCCTTTGCCGGCGAGGAATGCCCCGCCGTACTCCCAACTGCCGACATGGGGCAGGGCCAGCACCACCCCCTTGCCCTCGGCCATGGCATCGACGAGGTGTTGGAACCCGTCGGCGACGAACCGCTGCAGCACTTCGCTCATCGGGGTGGTCCCCAGCCGCGCCCCTTCGACCCAGTAGCGGGCGTAGGCACCAAATGCCCGCCGCGCCCAAAGGTCGAGCGAGGGATCGTCGATGTCCCCGCCCAAGACCCGGCGAAGATTGCGGGTGATCATCTCGCGGTGTTGATGTCGCATCACGAACATCGCATCGCCAACCCGGGCGGCGGCCCACAAGGCCACCGGCTCGGGCAGGGCGCCCAGGGCGCGGCCCAGAGCCGTGTAGAGGCGGAAGACTGCCCGATCCTTGTTCAACGATGCTTTCCCGAAACCTGTGAGTTGGTGAGGAAGGATCAGCTACTGCGTCGAGTGGCCCGCTGGCGGATGCCCTGGCCGGCATGGCGCGCCCGCCAGGTGCGACCCGACCGGCTGGACAACTCGCCCTGTCGGCGTGCCCGCCAACGGGATGGGGATCCGCTGCTGCGGCGGCGTTCGCCACGCATGGCGGTACGGGTCCGGTGGGGGCGACGGGCGAACGACGACACCGGCGCTTCGGCCAGGCCCCACACCTTGGCGAAACGGCCGATGGCGGTGATCATGGTGAGCCCGAGCATCACCCATAACACCGGAACCAGAAACGACGCCGCGATCAGCCCGATGCCGAGGAGGATCATCCGCTCCGCCCGTTCCATGAGCCCGCCCTTGGCGGAGATGCCGAGGGATGCCGCCTTGGCCCGTTGATAGGAGACCAGCGAAGTGGCACCCAGGACCCCGAACGGAAGGAGGACCAGATGCCCGGGATGGGCCGACACCAGATACCAGGCCACGCCGCCCAGGATCAGGGCATCGGCGACCCGATCGGTGACCGAGTCGAAGAACTCACCGCGGACCGATGACGTTCCCGACGCCTTCGCCACCGGACCATCCAAGAGGTCGTGGAGCCCGGTGAGAGTCAGCAGCAGGATGCCGAGGTGAAGACGGCCGGTGCCGATCGCCCAGGCGGTGGCGGCCGCCGAGAGCAGGCCGGTCGCGGTCAGGACATCGGCGGTCACACCTAGCTGCTGCAGCTTGCGACCGACCGGACCGGTTCCCCGGTCAACGGTGTCGCGCCAGCGGCCGTCGAACATGGTAATTCCTCCAGAGGTTTCCTCTACCTTACCATCCGCTTGCTCCTGTTAAGCAGGGTCGGGCGCCCCCCGGCCCGCTCCGGAGGCGCTCCCGCCGACACCAGTCGGGCCGGCCAGGGTCAGGCGGGCCACGCCTGGTGGAGTCGGACCCAGCTGTCGGTCAGGGTCTCCGGGAGCACCCGGGCCCCGCCCACCGAGGTCATGAAATTGGTATCCCCCAGCCACCGGGGCACGGCGTGGAGATGGATGTGCCGGGGTATCCCCGCCCCGGCGGCCCGGCCGAAGTTGGCCCCGATATTGATCCCCTCGGGGTGGTAGGCGGACTCCAGCGCCGCCATCCCGTCCTGCAGCGCCCCCCACAGTTCGGGGCTCTCGGTGGCGGTGAGTTCGGCCATCGACCGTACGTGGCGGGAGGGCATGACCATCAGGTGGCCGCTGGCGTAGGGGAAGGCGTTGAGCACCGCAAAGGTGGTCTTCCCGCGCCAGATCACCCCGTTGTCGGCCGAGGGCGGACCGCTGGCCGCGATCCGGCAGAACACACACCGGACCGGATCATCGAGCGGGTGATCGTCCCGGGTGTCCGGCTCTGGCACGATCCCGGCATTGGCCTCGCCGGGCAGACCGGAGACGTATTCGTGGCGCCATCCGGCCCAGAGGTGATCGAGGTTCACGAGGGGCCGTCGCCCGGCGCCTCGGGTGAGCCGCGGTCGGCGATCTCGGTGATCAGGTCCTCGGCGAACGACTCGAAGGAGACCCCGCGCTCCGGTCGCTGGGATCCCCGCCGGTTCACCCCCACCGTCCCGGCGGCCACGTCGTCGTCGCCGACGACCAGGATGTAGGGCACCTTGGTCAGCTTGGCCCGCCGGATCCCGGCCTTGACCGATTCACCCGACCTGTCCACCATCACCCGGACCCCGAGGGTGCGCAGCCGCCGCTCGACGTCATCGGCGTAGCCGTGATGGGCATCGCTGACCGGTATCACCACCACCTGCTCGGGGGAGAGCCAGGTGGGCAAGGCACCGGCGTAGTGCTCGAGGAGGATGGCGAAGAACCGCTCCACCGATCCGAACAGGGCCCGATGGATCATGATCGGGCGATGGCGGCTGTTGTCGGCGCCGATGTACTCCATGCCGAACCGCTGCGGCTCTTGGTAGTCGAGCTGGATGGTGGATATCTGATGGGTCCGGCCGATGGCGTCCCGGGCCTGAATGGAGATCTTCGGCCCGTAGAAGGCGCCGCCGCCCTCGTCGGGCACCGTCTCCAGACCCATGGCCCCCGCGACCCGGCGGAGCACCTCGGTGGCCTCGTCCCACTCCTCCTCGGCACCGACCGCCTTGCCCTCCGGCCGGGTGGACAGCTCGACGAAGAAGTCGTTGAGACCGAAGTCGCGGAGCATGGACAGCACGAAGTTGAGGGTGGTGTGGAGCTCGGCCTCCAGTTGCTCGGGCGTGCAGAAGATATGGGCGTCGTCCTGGGTCATCCCCCGGACCCGGGTGAGACCGTGCACCACCCCCGACAGTTCGTACCGGTAGACCGACCCGAACTCGAACATCCGGATCGGGAGTTCGCGGTACGACCGCTGCCGGCTCTTGAAGATCAGGATGTGAAACGGGCAGTTCATCGGCTTCAGGTAGTACTGCTGTCCGCCGTCCAACTCCATCGGTGGGAACATCCCGTCAGCGAAGAAGTCGAGATGCCCGGACATCTCGAACAGCTCGGATTTGGTGATGTGGGGGGTGTAGACGAACTCGTAGCCGTTGGCCTCGTGCTGCTTGCGGGAATAGTCCTCCATCAGCCGCCGGATGGTTCCTCCCCGGGGGTGGAACACCGCCAAACCCGAGCCGATCTCCTCGGGAAAGGAGAACAGGTCGAGCTCGGCTCCCAGTTTGCGGTGGTCGCGCCGCTCCGCCTCCTTCAGCCGCTCGAGATGGGCGGCTAGCGCCTTCTCCGACTCCCAGGCCGTCCCGTAGATCCGCTGGAGTTGCTGGCGCTTCTCGTCGCCCCGCCAATAGGCCCCCGCCACTCGCATCAGCGCGAAGTAGCCCAACCGGCCGGTGGACGGAACGTGCGGACCCCGACAAAGGTCGGTGAAAGTCGGCGAGTTCCAGTAGGTGGACACCTCCGGCGCGCCGTCACCCGCCGGGGTCGCATCGACCTCGTCGGCCCCGGCGCCGACCGCCTCGATGATCTCGCGCTTGTACGGCTGGTCCTCGAAGAGGGAGAGACCCTCGTCGATGGAGTGCTCATGGCGGATGAACGGTTGGTTTTCGGCGATGACCTCGCGCATGGTGGCCTCGATCCGTCCGAGGTCGTCGTCGCTGAAGTGGGCACCGCCCGGCAGTTCGAAGTCGTAGTAGAAGCCGTCCTCGATGACCGGGCCGATGGCGAAGCGGGCACCGGGCCACAGCCGTAGCACCGCCTGGGCCAGCACGTGGGCGGTCGAGTGGCGGATGACGTTCCGGCCTTCATCCGAGTCGGCCGTCACCACCGCCACCGAGGACCCATCGGGGACCGGAGTCGAGAGGTCGACCTCGGCCCCGTCGACCTTGGCGGCCACCGCCGCCTTGGCCAGGCGGGGACCGATCGATTCGGCCACCTCCAGCGCAGTGGTCCCCTCGGCAAGTTCTTTGGTCGATCCATCGGGAAGCCGGACGGTAACGACGCCTGCCATGGGATGCCTTTCTGCTCGGAGTTGGTCTGCTCGGAATTTCCATTCGGCGCTCGCGGCGCCAAGGGACTTATACGGTAATGGATACGCCGAGGAGAGCCGCACCTGCGACCACGCTGCGGCCGGCCGCGGCCTCGTCATCGAGTGCCCGGAGCGCCCCGGGAGTATCGAGGTCGTCATCGATACGGGCGCGGACCGCCTCCAGGCCGGCGTCGGTCGAGCCGTCCTCAACCGGAGCGGACCCGGCGGCCGGGATCCCGCCCTCCCGCCACCTTGCCAACCGGGCGACGGCCGCCGGCATGTCGGCCGACGTCCACTCCCAGTCGTTCCGGTAGTGGTGGTCGAGCAGCGCCAACCGAATGGCGGCGGGCTCCCACGTCTTCAGCAGGTCGCCCACGAAGACGAGATTCCCGAGCGATTTCGACATCTTGGTCCCGTCCAGGCCCACCAACCCCACATGCAGCCAGTGACGGACGAACGGCCGGCCGGTGACCGATTCCGACTGGGCCGTCTCCGACTCATGGTGGGGAAAGATCAGATCGCGGCCGCCACCGTGGACGTCGATGGTCTCGCCGAGCTCCCGAAGGGCGAGGGCGGAGCACTCGATATGCCATCCGGGTCGGCCCGGTCCCCACCGCGATTCCCACGACGGCTCATCCGGAAGCGCGGGCTGCCACAGGACGAAATCGAGAGGGTGGCGTTTGTTGGGATCGTCGGGATTGCCTCCGTTCTCGGCGGCCAGGGCCAACATGGCCGGCTCGCGGAGATGGCTCACCTTTCCGAACTCGGAGAACGTCGTGACGTCGAAGTACACCCCCCCACCCGCCTGGTAGGCGTGACCAGAGTCGAGCACCGATCCGATCAGGGTCAGGATGTCGGAGATGGCCCCGGTCGCCCGGGGCTCGGACCAGGCCGGGATGAGGCCCAGCGAGGCCATGTCGGCATCGAACTGGGCGATCTCCTCGGCGGCCAGGTCGAGGTAGTGGACGCCGAGCTCCCGGGCCTTGCGGAGGATGTCGTCGTCCACGTCGGTGACGTTGCGGACACACCGGGTCTCGTAGCCCATGTCGCGGAGCCGCCGCTGGAGGATGTCGAAGGTCAGGTACACCTGGGCGTGGCCCAGGTGGGCAGAGTCGTAAGGGGTGATCCCACAGGAGTAGAGCGATACCACCGGCCCCACATCCAGGGGCGCCACCTCTCCCCGGGCGGAGTCGTACAGCCGGATCACGGCTCGGACGTCACCGTTCAATGCTCCCCGTAACCGCCCAGGCGCACCGTGGTGTGCGCCTTGTGGCGAATGTTGACGGTGATCAGCACGGCGGTGAACGCCTCGATGGGCGCGGCCTGCGACAGGCTGCCGGCGTCGATGCCCCGCAGCCCTTCGATGCTGTCGACCAGGGCGGTGGTGGCCGCGGACGCGGTGAGGTGGTCGGAACAGACGAAGACGTCGGCCACCAGCGGCGTGGTCAGCTTCTCCATCTGCGAAGCAGGGAGGTGATGCAGCGACGCCGACACCAGTGACTCCGGGAGCGCGGCCTGAATCGATGCGGCCACCGATCCGCGGGGTGGCACCAGGGCCAGGAACTCCCGGCCCTCCTTCACCAGGGCGTTGGCCATCGACACCACCACCTTGCCGGCCAGAGCCGGGGCCAGGGGCTTGACGGTGGCAATCGCCCCGTCCCACGGGGTGGCCACCACCAGCAGCTCGCACGCGGCAGTGTCCTGGTTGGATGCGCCCTCCAGGTCGAGATGGTGGTCGGGCCAGGCCTTCGCCAGCTCCTCGGCCACCGCGGTCGCCCGGTCGGCGTCGCGAGACCCGATGACCACCTGGGCGCCCGCCGCCGCCAGCCGGACCGCCAGTCCTCGGCCGGCCGGACCGGTGCCCCCAAAGATTCCGACACGCATGGCCCTTACCTTTGCACATGCCACCGTCGCCCCGGCAAAGTCACGGGCGATAACCTCGCGGCCCCATGGGACTGCTCGACGGAAAACGAATCCTGGTCACCGGGGTGTTGACGGACGCCTCGCTGGCGTTCGCCGTGGCCCGGAAGGCACAGGAGGAAGGAGCAGAAGTCATCCTCTCCGGAGCCGGGCGCGGCCTCTCCCTCACCCGTCGCACCGCCCGGAAGTTGACCGTCGAGGCCGAAGTGCTCGAGATCGACGTCACCCGACCCGAGCAGCTGGCCGATGCCGCAGCGACACTGGCCACCAGGTGGGACCGTCTCGACGGCCTCCTCCATTCGATCGGCTATGCGCCACCGGAATGCCTCGGCGGGGACATCTTCCAGGCGACATGGGAAGAGGTGCAGATCGCCCTCCACGTGTCGGCCTACTCATTGAAGGCACTGGCCGAGGCGTTCCGCCCGCTGCTGGCCGCGGCCGGGGCCGGCGGCGGGCCGGGGGCCTCGATCGTCGGGCTCGACTTCGACGCCACCGTCGCCTGGCCCGCCTACGACTGGATGGGGGTGTCCAAGGCAGCGCTCGAATCGCTCTCCCGCTACCTGGCCCGCGATCTCGGTCCCGAAAGGGTCCGGGTCAACCTGGTGGCCGCGGGTCCGGTGAAGACGATGGCGGCCAAGTCGATCCCCGGATTCAGCGCCTTCGAGGACACCTGGGCCGAACGGGCGCCCCTGGGCTGGGACGTGCTCGATACCGAGGTGGTCGCCCGCGCCTGCGTCGCCCTGATGTCGGACTATTTCCCGATGACCACCGGGGAGATGGTGCACGTCGACGGCGGCGTCCACGCGGTCGGGGCCTGAGTCGTCCTCACCATTTCCGTCTTCGCCATTCGAATCTGGATATTTCGAGCCTGAACACTTGAGGGAGCCCACCTTGCCAAGCCCTGACCAACTCCGCACCCGTATCGCCAAGTACGTCAACGCCGTCAACTCGCGCGACGCCAACGCGATTGCCGCCCAGTTCACCGAAGACGCTCACCACCACGACCCGGTCTCCAACCCGCCCAACATCGGCCGGGCCGCCATCGTCACCTTCTTCGAGAACGGCATCGCCGCCAGCGACGCATGGACCTTCACCGCCAAGGCCGTCCACACCTGCGCCGACAATGTGGCCATCGACTTCGAGATCGCAGTGGTGACCGGCGGTGCCACCATGACCATCGCCGGCATCGAGGTCTTCGAGGCCGACGGGGAGGGCCGGTTCACCTCGGTGAGCGCCTACTGGGACGACGCCGACCTGACTTTCGCCTAGGTCCGGGCGCCTCCCGCCCACCTTCGCGCCGGGAAGGGGAAGCCCGTGACGGGCGGTACCATGCGTCGATCATGACGACCACCGATATCGAAGGTGAGCGCTCCGTTGCCAACGGCTGACCGGACCGGCGCCCATCCCGGCTCGACCCCCACCCGGCCGCCGGGGGTGGTGACGGTGATCGGGCTGTTGGGCCACGCCTTCGAGGCCATCAGCGACGAGGGCCGGGAAGCCCTCGTCTCGGCCGAACTGGTGATGGGCGGGCGTCGGCAGCTCGAGAGCCTGCGGAAGTGGTCCCCCGGAGCCAAGGCCGGGGCCTCCAACCAGGAGACTCCCTCCATCGAGATCGGGGACGATGTCGAGGCCGCCTGCCGCCGAGCCGCATCGGCGTCCCGCGACGGGGTGCCGGTGTGCATGGTGGTCTCCGGCGATCCCGGCTTCTTCGGCGTCGTGGGATCGCTGGTACGGGTGGTCGACCGACGATACCTGAGGATCCTGCCGGCCACCTCGCCGGTGTCTCTGGCCTTCGCCCGCCTGGCCCTGCCCTGGGAGGACGCCGCGGTGGTGGCGGTTCGAGGCCGACCGCTGGCCGACTCGGTCCGGGCCATCCGGCTGGCCCGGAAAGCCGCCGTGCTCACCTCCCCCGACGCCCCTCCCGAGGCGGTGGGCAAGGCCCTGGTGGCAGCCCGGGCAGCGGTGGACATGGTGGCGGTGTGCAGCCGCCTCGGCTACCCCGATGAGTCGGTCACCATTGTCGGGCTCCACGAACTGGCCACCGGGAGCTGGGATCCCTTCTCGGTAGTGATCCTGGTCGGTCCGGCCGGGCGGCCGATCGCCGGGTGGGGCGGGGTCGACGCCGATGCCAAACCCCTGGCCTGGGGTCTTCCCGACAACGCCTTCGCCCGTCGGGACGGACTGGTGCCCGAGGCGGAAGTGCGGGCGGTGGCGCTGGGGAAGCTGGCGTTGCCGGCCACCGGCGTGTTGTGGGACGTGGGCGCCGGGAACGGGAGCGTGGCCGTCGAAGCCGCCGTGCTGTGTCCCGGGATCACCGCCTTCGCCATCGAGGAGCGCGACGCCGAGGCCATGCGCATCACCGCCAACGCCGCCAGCTTCGGGGCCGACGTCCGGGTCGTCCATGCCCACGCCCCGGAGGCGTGCGTGGGGCTCCCCGATCCCGACCGGGTGTTCGTCGGGGGTGGCGGTCTCGATGTCCTCGACACCACGCTGGCCCGGCTGCGTCCGGGCGGACGGATCGTGGCCGCCTTCTCGGCCCTCGACCGGGCCACCGGCGCCGCCGACCGACTGGGGAATCTTGTCCAGGTATCGACCGGCCGCGGTCAGCTCTCGACCGACGGCAGCTGGCGGCTGGCCGCCGCCGACCCGGTGTTCTTGGCGTGGGGCCCGGAGAGCGACCCGCCCAGATAAACCGGCCGGGACAGCTGGCGGGATGGCTACAGTTGCATGGCCTTGACTTCGAGGAACTCTTCCAAACCGAAGCTGCCGTACTCGCGTCCGTTGCCCGACTGCTTGTAGCCGCCGAACGGCGCCATCGGGTTGAACCCGCCGCCATTCACCTCGATCTGACCGGCACGAAGCTGGCGGGCCACCGCTTTGGCCCGCTCGGGATCCCCCGACCACACGCCACCGGCCAGTCCATAGTCGGTGTCGTTGGCGATGGCCACCGCCTCTTCCTCGGTGTCATAGGGGATGATCGAGAGCACCGGGCCGAATATCTCGTCCCGGGCAATGGTCATGTCACGGGTGACGCCGCTGAACACGGTGGGCTGGACGAAGAAACCGACCGGCAGTCCCTCGGGTGCCTCTCCCCCGCCGGTGAGCAGGGTCGCCCCCTCGCCCACCCCCTTGTCAATGAGGTTGCGAACCCGGTCGCGCTGGACGCCCGACACCAACGGTCCAAGCCGGCTCGACGGGTCGAAGGGGTCGCCGGGGGTGAACGCCTCGGCGGCGGCGACCGCCAGCTTCTCCACCTCGGACAGCCGTTCCCGGGGAACCAGCATCCGGGTCAAGGCGCTGCAGGTCTGTCCGGAGTTGAGGAAGCACTTCTGAACCCCGTCGGGCACCGCCTTGGCCAGATCGGCGTCGTCCAGGATGACGTTGGCCGACTTACCGCCCAACTCGAGAGCCACCCGCTTGACGGTGGCCGACGCTAACTCGGAGACCCGCTTGCCGGCCCGGGTGGAGCCGGTGAACGACACCATGTCCACGTCGGGATGGGCAGCAATGGCCTCTCCCACCACCGGTCCGACGCCGGAGACCAGATTGAAGACCCCGGCCGGAAGCCCGACCTGCTCGAAGATCTCGGCCAGGACGAAGGCGTTCAACGGAGCGACCTCGCTGGGCTTCAGTACCACCGTGCATCCGGCCGCCAGTGCCGGCGCCACCTTGGCGGCGATCTGGTTCAACGGGTAGTTCCACGGCGTGATGGCGCCGACCACCCCGATGGGCTCCCGCACGATCACCGAGTTACCCGCCGTCTGCTCCCAGGTGAAGTCGGCCGCGACCTGGGCCATCGACGCGAAGGTGCCGATGGGCAGCCCCATCTGCACCAGTTGCGACAGCACCAACGGCATGCCGACTTCGTGGGCGATCAGGTCCGCCACCTCATCCATCCGGGCGGTCAGTTCCTGGCTGACCCGGGTCAGCAGCTCGGTCCGTTCCTTCACCGGAGTGGCCGCCCACGCCGGGAACGCCGCCCGGGCCGCGGCCACGGCCAGGTCGACGTCCTTGGTCGACCCTTCGGGGATGATGCCCATCACCTCCTCGGTGGTGGAGTCGATGACGTCCAGGGTGCCGGTGCCGGCGGAAGGTACCCACTCCCCTCCGATGAACAAGCGGTCACGGACAATTGGTTGCGGTGTACCCACGGTCATCCCCCTCGTCGAAGTGGCTTCGCCTCAGCATAGGCACGCACCGACGATCGAAGTACCCGGCGAACCGGCGTCCTGCCGGCGTCTTGCATAGGGTTCGTTATATATGTAGTGTCCGGTATGTAACGGATGGTTCCGGGCAACCCGAGGGAGCAACGTGGCCCAAACCCAAGCGGAGCGGAAGGCGGAGACCCGGGCGCGGCTGCTGGCGGCCGGAGCCGATCTCTTCGCTGACCGCGGCATCGACGGGGTCTCGGTCGATGCCGTGGCCGAGGCGGCTGGGCGGACCTCCGGGGCCGTCTACGCCCACTTCGGCAGCAAGCAAGGACTGCTGTTGGCCGTGCTCGACGCCTGGAAGCAATCGGTCCTCACCGTGCTGTTCGCCGAAGTGGCCATCACCGACTCTCCCGTCGGCCAGCTGGCCGCGGTATGGGACAACGTCGGCAACAATCCCGGCACCGACGCGGAACGCCTGTCGCTGCTCGAACACGAACTGTGGCTCCGGGCCGCTCGCGACCCCGAGGTGGCCGATGCCCTTCGGGCCCGCGACGCCGAAGCCCGCCGCCACAGTGCCCATGAGCTGTCCCGATGGGCGTCGAGGGTCGGGGTCGAGCCGGTCGCCGATGCCGACGATCTGGCCATCCTGGTCCATGCCCTTCTCACCGGACTGGAGATGCAGCGCCGCATCGAGCCCGACTCGGTGAACGACGATCTCGCCGTCTCCGGTCTGGCCGCTTTGATGGGCATGCAACGCCCGCCCGCTGCTGGCCGCCCGGCAACCGCCAGCCGTCGGCGCGGCAACGAGACTTCCGATGTATCCCGACCATCCCGGACGCAATCCCACAGAGAGAGGTAACCCCCGTCATGAACACCGAGATCCGCAACAAGCTGGGCATCGAGTTCCCGATTTTCGCCTTCACCCACTGCCGCGACGTGGTGGCCGCCGTCTCCAACGCCGGAGGGATCGGCGTGCTCGGCGCCATCGGCTTCACACCCGACCAGCTCGAAATCGAGCTCACCTGGATCGACGAACACATCGGCGACCATCCCTACGGCGTCGACATCGTGATTCCGGCCAAGTACGAGGGCATGGACGAAATGGACCCGGACAAACTCGAAGCCCAAATCCGCGGTCTGGTCCCACCCCAGCACAAGGAGTTCGCCCTCAAGATCCTCGCCGATCACGGCGTCCCGGAGATCCCCGAGGACGAGCGTCGAACCAACGGCATGATCGGCTGGACGGCGGCCCACGCCGCCGGGTTGATCGATGTCGCCCTCCGCCACCCGAAGGTCCGGCTCATCGCCAACGCCCTCGGCACACCTCCGCCTGATGTCGTCGAGCGGATCCAGGGAGCCGGACTGATGATCGGCGCCCTCGCCGGGTCGGTCAAGCATGCGCTCAGCCACAAGGCGGCCGGGCTCGACTTCATCGTCTGTCAAGGATCGGAAGGCGGCGGCCATACCGGAGACGTCGGCAGCATCGTGCTGTGGCCCGAGGTCATCGACGCGGTCTCGCCGATCCCGGTGCTGGCCGCCGGTGGGGTGGGCAGCGGTCGCCAGATGGCGGCCGCCCTGGCCCTCGGGGCCCAGGGGGTGTGGTCGGGGACGTTGTGGCTGACGGTGGAGGAAGCCGACATCCCGCCCAAGCAGATGGAGACCTACCTGGCCGCCAACAGCCGCGACACCGTCCGCTCCCGTTCGTTCACGGGCAAGCCCTGCCGGATGCTCAAGAACGACTGGACCGAAGCGTGGGAAGCGGAGGATTCTCCCGGCCCCCTGCCCATGCCCCTGCAGATGATGGTGGCCATCGAAGCCGTGTCCCGCGGCCACAAGTATCCCGAGCAGGCCAAGGATGTGGCCTTCAATCCGTGCGGCCAGGTCATCGGACGAGCCACTGTCGTGCGGAAGGCCAAAGACGTTGTCTTCAGCATGGTCGAGGAGTACATCGAGGCGACGGAGCGCATGCAGGCGGGAGTCACCGTCTGACTCCCCGACTTCCCTGCCGCTGACCTCGGCAGCCCGCCCTGGCCCCGGTCATCCCAGACAGTACGATGCTGTGGAGCGGTGCACCCGACAACGGGGTTGAGGTGCAAGGGGAGCGACCGATGGCGACATTGCATGGATTTCCGATCCTCGTGACCGGGCGGCGCTGGTGCATCGTCGACATGCCCGAGCACTGGGCGATCATGGACAGCCTCGACGCCGTTCCCACACCCGTCTTTCAGTACAACAAAGACGAATCCGGCTGGCGGGACGCAGTCGCCCAACTCCAGCGGAGCGATACGCCATCCCCGACCATCCCGACGGTGGTAGTCCCCGCCGCGCCGCCGCCAGTTCGGCACGGTCGCCGGCAGTTTTCCCTGGCCAGGATCGGGATCTTCCTCAGTTCAATCGTCCTCGGATCGTCGCCGTGGCTTCCATGGGCATCGATCCAGGTCTCTCTCAACGGTGGTCCGTCGTCGTCCATCCGCGGCGACCTGTTCAAGATCATGTCCCACGGATGGCGCAACAGTGTGGCCGAGATTCTGGTCGGTCTGGCGGGCGTCTGCGCCGTCCAGGCCCTGGTCCTCCCCTTCCCACGGATCGCTCTGGCATCGGCGCTGATCGGATTCCTGTCCCTGGTGCCGGTGATCCTCGGTGTCACCCAGATACACACCTATGTCGGCCCGGGTTTTTCCCATCCGCCGGTTTCAATCGCATACGGGGTGTTCGTGGCCTTCGGGGGCTGCCTGCTTCTCATCATGGCGTGGGCCGTGTTCCCGACCGGGCTCCGGCGCCCCCCGAAACGGACCGTCGGTCCAGGTCTTGCGGGCGCGGGACCGACCCGGTCCGGCCCCGTCATGGAAGGCCTGAGTCCCATCGCTCCCCCTCCACCGCCGGCCGCGGCGGCGGCTGTAGCTACATTGGAAGCCGCGGAGGCCACGGAGTCGGTCAACGACACCGACAAGGCCTTCAAGTATTCCGGACTCCCGACGCTGGATGCGGCCCTGGCCCAACTCGCCGAACAGGATCGCCAGGTGGTGGAGGCGGCGGCCCCGCCCGAGCGGCTCGATCACGGCGAGTCGGCTGAGACACCGTCAACGTCGGAGGTGCCGGACTCTCAGGTTGCTGAGGACCAACGGCCCGAGGCGGGCGGGACGGAAGAGGCCGACGTGGCTGACCCAGGCCGCGCCATCGTCGAGCCCGATGTCACCGACGCGGAAGTGACCGAGCCCGAAGTCACCGACGCGGAAGTGACCGAGCCCGAAGTCACCGACGCGGAAGTGACCGAGCCCGAAGTCACCGACGCGGAAGTGACCGAGCCCGAAGTCACCGACGCGGAAGTGACCGAGCCGGAAGCGGCTGACGCCTACCCGCCCGGTTGGTACGCCGACTACGACGACTCGTCGCTCCTGCGCTACTGGGACGGGACCGAATGGACCGAGCACACCCATGCAGCCACGGCTGACCACTGACTCATCCCCCGAAGATGGCGCTATTTCCCCCGCAGGGCGGTGGCCTCGAATGCGGCACCCAGATCATCCAGCGGGACCACCATCGACGGCTGCAGGGTGCGGTGGCTGTCCCCCGCTAGCCGGACCACGGTGCCCCAGGCGGCGAACCCCACCGCGTGACGGGCAAAATCCATCGGGCCTTCGGTGACCTTCACCTCCACCACGCCGGTCCCGGCCATGGCGAGGGCAGACGACTGCATCCGTTCCATGGCCGACTCCCGGGCCGCATACATCGCCTCGGTAAAGTTGGTCAGCTCGACGTTCTGAGATTTCTGCTGCATCGCCGTCCCGATGGACCGGCGCGGCGCGTAGACAAAACTGGCTCCCACCGCCAGGCCCAGCGGCTGCCATCCCGATACCTGCAACAGGGTGAAGTCACGGGCCGAGAGGTCTGACACGAACACCTGGTCGGCATCCACCCGCTTGGTTCCGACCGGGCGGACCGCGGTCCCCAGCAGCGTCACATCGATATGGTGGCGATGGATCGACCGTTCGACCTGCACGCCGACAACGCCATGACCACCGGCTTTCGCGCATTCGCGATGGATGCGGGCAATGGCACCCTCGAACGCATGGGCATAGGCCGCCGAGGCCCAGCTGATCTCGCCCTGGCCCCAGTTCCATACCCCCATCGGCACCGAGTACAGGGACACCCCGCACACCAGTTCGACCGGCTCCCACCCGATGGAGTGCAGGTTCAGCTCTTCATCAATAGAAAGGTCCGAAGTCATTGAATCCTTCTTGTGGGTTTGGCTGTGCAACGCATCGACGGCGCGGCGCATCTCGGCCTTGATGTCGACGGGCTCCCGAGGTGCGCCCTCGAGCCGATTCAAGGAATTCACGACAGCCTCACCGTGGGATGGGGAACGGGCATCGGGTCGAAGTCCCTGAATCGCCGAACCCGATTTCCCCGAAGCACGCACTGGACCTCCTGGTCTCCCGCGCCCAGCTCGCGTTCGGAGACGACCATTGCGGCCCCGTGCAGGGAGTCCCCTCCCATCTGCGACCGGACGTGTTCGCGGGCGATCTGGCGGGCAGCCATCTGTGCCGAGGCCACCTGGGTGATCTCCGCTCCGGCCTGGGCCACGCCCCAGCTGGAGTTGGTCCCTTCGAGCAGGTACTCGGTCATGCAGTAGGCCCAGACCCGGACCGAGGACACCGCCGCCGCCACCGAGACCGGCATGTACCCGGCCTCGATCAACTTGGCCAGCCGCTGGCCGGCCAGGTAGGTGGTCCACGGCTGGCCTCCGGGTGGGCCGGAGGCATCGTCGACCTTCACCGCCGTACCGCGGACATGGAACTCCAGCACGCCCAAGTCGCCGAGACGATCTGACGTGTCGACCACGCCGACCACCCCGTGGGCCCCGAGAGCAACGGCTTCCTCGAGCATCCGCGAGTAGGCGTTCCCAAATCCCTGGCCCCAGGCGTCCTCGACCCACCGCTGCTGGTAGTTCTGACCCCAGCTCCGGTGCTCGGCCGAGACAAATCCATGGGGACACTGCCAGCTCTCCATGTACCCACCCTGACCGCCGCCATACGGTGAGAGCCCCCGCCGGTAGGGGGAGTTGATCCCGTACCACCCCCATTGCATCACGCAGAAACCCTGCACGTACCCCACCGGTTCCAGTCCCATCTGCAGACAGGCAGCGAAGTCGGGCACGGTGAGCCCGGAGGTGAACGCCCCACTGGCGAACCTCCGGTTGGCGGCCTCCGGAAGGTCAGTAACCGGGTCCGCCATCAGTTGTCGAGCGAAATGATGGTGGTGGGGGTGGGCAGGGTGACCTCGCCCGACGTCTTGACCACCGCCGTCCCCAGCGAGAGGAACTCGATGGTGTGGCTCCCCCACTGGTGCGACTTCTCCTCGAGGCGCACGCCGACAATGCCGGAGGCGCCAAGTTGGTCGGCCTCATCTTGCATGCGGGTCATGGCCAGCTCCCGAGCTTCGTAGAGGGCCTGGGTGAAGTTGGGGAGCTCGATGTTCTGCCCGGCCGAGCCCAGTGTCTGGCCGAGACCCCGGTGGGCGATGTGGTAGACGCAGGTCCCCATGACCAGACCCTGGGGGATGTAGCCGGTCTGCATCAAGGTCCAGAAATCCTGCCCCGACAGATCCGAGGTGAACGGCTTGCCCAATTTGTTGCGATGCGAGACCCCGCTCTCCGCCTTCACCGCGGTACCCACGGCGATGAACTCGGCGGCATCCTTGCCCCACTCGTAATAGTTGACGTCGAGCCGGACCCCCACCACGCCGTCGGCCCCCAGTTCAGCCGCCTCTTCCTCCATGCGGGTCATGGCCAATTCCCGGGCGTTGTACATCGCCTCGGTGAGCTTGCTCAGCTCCTGGCTCTGACCCCACTTCCGCGTCTGGATGCCGGTGTGATAGATCGACGAGCCCATCACGAATCCGAGCGGGTGGAATCCCACTTCCTTGATCAACAGGAACTCATTGACTGACAGATCCGAGGTGAACAGGCCATGCTCCAATTCCGCCAGCCGGTGGCTGGTGGCCTCGGGGAGTCCCTCCGGCCGGCCCTCCGGAAGGACCTCGGGGGTGTCGGTCATCGGTTGCCTCCTATGACGATGTTCTCGAGAGCCTGCCGGGCGGTTTGGCTGTGGGCGGCCTCGGTCTGAAGGGCCCCGAGCAACTTGGCCATCCAGGTCTCCATGTCCACCTGGTCGCTCCGGATGCGGATCCCTCCCGAGGCATGCCCGACGGTGCAGATCAACCCGCTCCCGTCGACCACCGCCTCGAAGTGGTCGGGACCCATGGTGATCTGGACCGACTTGATGGCATCTGTCTTCCGGAACCGTCCTCCGGCCCGTTCGATGCGGAGCCGATCACCCAACGTTTCTTTGAGCTGGTCGACCAACACTTTCAAGAGGATGTGCACATCGGAGTTGTCGGCCCGCAGCGAGGCGGCGGCCAGGTCGAGATCGAAGGAGTCATCCATGCTGGTCATCGAACGTCACCCTACCGCCATGATCCGGATCCGGCACCGCGCCGGTTGGCCACCCGGCGGCCTGATCAGCGGCCGAAATCCCAGGTATTCCCCGACTCGTACTCGTGGAGGATGTTCTTGGCCATCAGGATCCGATGGACCTCGTCGGGCCCGTCGGCCAGGCGCAACACCCGGGCGCCCAGGTACATGCGGCCCAGCGGCAGGTCGTTGCTCACCCCGGCGCCGCCCCACACCTGGATCGCCCGGTCCACCACCCGGTGGTAGGCGGCGGGGACGAACACCTTGATGGCGGAGATGGCGGTCCGCACCTGCGGATCGTCGGCCGCGACCTTCTCGGCGGTGTTGATGGTCAACAGTCGGGCCGCCTGGATATCCATGTAGCTGTCGGCGATGAAGCCCTGGATGAACTGCTTGTCCTTCAACAAACCACCGTGGACCTCGCGGACCAGGGACCGCTCGACCATGAGGTCGAAGGCACGCCACATCTGCCCGATGGAGTTCATGCAGTGGTAGACCCGGCCGGCCCCCAGACGATCCTGGGCGGCCTTGTGCCCCTGGCCGACCAGGCCCAGGGTGTTCTCCACCGGCACCCGCACGTTGTCGTAGACGATCTCGCAGTGGTCGGAGCTGGAGTGGCCGAAGATCCCGATGCCCCGGATGATGTTCACCCCGGCGGTCTTGGAGGGCACGATGATCTGGGTCATCTGACCGGGTTTGCCGAGCTCCCCTGACGGGTCGTTGGCCCGGCACATCACGATGAAGAAGTCGGCGGCCCACCCGTTGGAGGTGAACCACTTGTGCCCGTTGATGACCCATTCGTCGCCCTCCCGCACCGCCTCGGTGGCCAGCGACCGCGGATCGGAACCGGCGGCGTCGGGCTCGGTCATGGAAAAACCCGATTCCAGCGTTCCGTCGATCAACGGCAGCAGCCACTTGCGCTTCTGCTCCTCCGTCCCGTACTTCACCAGGATGGTGGCATTGCCGGAGTTGGGCGCGGCGACCCCGAACAGAGTGGCGGCGCCGGTGGCGTAGGCCAGCACTTCGTACATATAGGCGAGCTGCAAGAAGTCGAGCCCCATGCCTCCGTACTCCGCGGGAAGGTGCGGCGCCCACAAACCGGCCTTCTTGACCTTGTCCTTGACTTCTTCGCGAAGTCCGGCCGCCTGATGCCTCAGCTCATCCCGCTCCTCGTCGCTCACCGCTCTGCCCTCGGCCGAGCCCCACAGCTTTCCTTCGTTCGGAAGGACCTCGGCGTTGATCAGGTCGGCGGTCCGGCGTCGGAGGTCGTTGATCTCGGCATCCACACCGACGATGGGCGTCACATTGATGGGCATGTCGATTCTCTCCTGCGTTGGATGAGCGTGGTTCGGGGCGGGGGTCAGGCGTCGCGTCGCTCGACGACGAACACCGGGATCTGACGATCGGTCTTCTTCTGGTACTCGGCGTAATCGGGGTAGGCGGCAACGGCCCGGTCCCACCAGACCTTCTTCTCGTCGCCGGTGACCTCGCGGGCCACCATGTCCCATCGGGAGGCTCCGTCCTGCAGCTCGACCTCCGGGTTGGAGACGACGTTGTAGTACCAGACCGGGTTGTCGGGGGCACCACCCTTGGATGCCACGATCGCGTAGGTGCCGTCGTGCTCCACCCTCATGAGGGGTGACTTCCTGATGTTTCCCGATTTGGCTCCCTTGGTGGTGAGCACGATCACCGGCATGTCCCGCAAGGTGGTTCCCTCGGTCCCGCCGGAGCTCTCATAGAGCTCCACCTGATCCCGGACCCATTGCGCCGGGCTGGGCACGTACGTTCCGCTGAGTGGCATGCCGACCAGCTAACACCGGTGGGCGCCCTCTCGGCCAGTCAGATCGGCTCGGCCGGGCGAAGGTAGATTTCTCTGGTGCCCAACCCACCTCCGGCCGACTGGGAAGATGACGGTCGGACCCGTTGCTCCTGGGGGACCGGGCCGTGGTTGGGTCCCTACCACGACGTCGAATGGGGGGTCCCCGTCCATGACGACCGCCGACATTTCGAGCTGCTGATCCTGGAGGGGGCCCAAGCCGGGCTCAGCTGGCTCTCCGTGTTGAAGCGGCGGGAGGCCTATCGCCGGGCATTTTCCGGATTCGATCCCGCCGCGGTGGCCCGGTACTCCGAGCGCAAGGTGGAGACGCTGTTGGAAGACCCGGGCATCATCCGCAATCGCAAGAAGATCGAGTCGACCGTTGGCAACGCCGCCGCGTTTCTCCGGGTTCAGGAAGAGACCGGCAGCTTCGATGCCCATGTGTGGGGGTTCGTCGGCGGAACCCGGGTAGTCAACCACTGGAAGGCGCTCAGGCAGCTCCCGGCCTCTACCCCCCTCTCGGAGGAGCTCAGCCGCGACCTCCGGCGGCGCGGGTTCCGATTTGTAGGGCCCACCATCTGCTACTCGTACCTGCAGTCCGCCGGATTGGTGATGGATCACTTCACCGATTGCTTCCGGTATGCGGAAATCCTGGCTGCCGGCGAGTGACGGGACGCACGGAACCGAGTCCTCGGCCGAAACCGGCGGCGGGCGGTCCGACGGGCCGCCGTATCATCGTCGGGTGGACGAAGATCTGACCGCGGCGGCGATCGAACGGGCCGCTGAGCGGCTGCAACCTGTCGTGCGGCGCACGCCGCTGGAGCCGAGCGATCGACTGACCACCTCGATCGGCCAGCCGGTCTTGCTGAAGCGGGAAGACATCCAACTCTGCCGCTCCTACAAGGTCCGGGGTGCCTACAACCTCATCTCGTCCCTGGATCCGGATCAGCACCGCCGGGGAGTGGTGTGCGCCAGCGCCGGGAACCACGGTCAGGGAGTGGCGTTCAGTTGTAGCCAACTGCAACTCCATGGCCGGGTGTTCTTGCCGACCAACACGTCCCGGCAGAAACGCCGACGCATCGAAGCCCTCGGCGGCCGCTGGGTGGAGCTGGTCTTCGTCGGAACCTCCTACGACGAAGCCGGTGCCGCCGCCGAGGAGGACAGTCGGCGGACCGGAGCCGTCTATGTCCATCCCTTCGATGACCCTCGCACCATCGCCGGCCAGGGCACCGTCGCCATCGAGATGGCCGACCAGTACGACGGGGATATCGACACGGTGGTGGTCCCGGTCGGCGGCGGGGGGCTGATCAGCGGCGTCGCCGTGTGGCTGCGCGAGCACCGGCCGGACATCCGGATCGTCGGGGCAGAACCGGCGGGTGCCGCCAGCATGCGACTTGCCCTGGCGGAAGGGACGCCCGTCGATCTCCCCGATATGGACACGTTCGTCGACGGGGCGGCCGTGGGCCGGGTCGGCCGCCTGACCTTCCCGATCGTTCGAGACCTCGTCGACGAGGTTGTTGCGGTGCCGGAGGGCGCGGTCTGCTCGGAGATGCTCGACTTGTACCAGACGGAAGGAATCATCGCCGAACCGGCCGGCGCCCTGGCCAGTGCCGCGCTCCGGCTCATCACCCTCCGGGAATCGGGCGCGGTCATGTGCATCGTCTCCGGCGGCAACAACGACGTGAGTCGCTACGCCGACATCGTCGAGCGCTCCCTCCTCTACGAAGGGCTGCGGCACTATTTTCTCGTCACCTTCTCTCAGGAGCCCGGTGCGCTCCGGCGATTCCTCGACGATGTGCTCTGCGCCGGTGAAGACATCGTGGTCTTCGAGTACGTGAAGAAGAACAACCGGGAGACCGGGCCGGCGCTGGTGGGCATCGAGCTCGAGCGGGCAGATGACCTGCCCGGCCTGCTCCAGCGCATGGAGGCCAGCCCGCTGAACGTTGAGCCGGTATCGCCGGGGTCGCCTCTGTTCTCATTCCTGGCCTAGCAGAAGGCCCACCTAGGGCTCTAGGCCACCTTGACGGCAGAAGTCAGGACAGTCGGCACCACCATCCGGAATGCCCGGGGGATCCGCCGCTGCTGTCGGACCCGGAAGCCGGCCTTCTCCACCCGTCGGCGCATGTCGGCCCGGGTCGGCCAGTCGGCGACCCCTCCCATCGCCCGGGATCCGGCTTCGAGGGCGCGGGCACCGAGCCGGGTACTGGGGTTGATCAAGGCGATCTGGACGGTGCCACCCGGACGCAACACCCGTTTGAACTCGCGAAGCGCGCTCCCCTGATCCGGGAACCAGTGGAACGCTTCGGTGGTGACCACCGCGTCGAATGCCGCGTCCCCGAACGGCAGATCGGCGGCGTCGGCCTGCAGCCATCCCACCCGGGAGTTGCGGGCGACGGCCCGTTCGAGCATGCCGGCCGACCAGTCGCACCCGAACACCTCAACCGCTGGCCCGGCCTCCTGCTGGATCCGGCTGGCCAGGATCCCGGTGCCACAGCCAACGTCGAGGATCCGCCGCGCCCCGTCGCCGCGCAGTTCCCGCAGCACCTGTGAATGGACCGGGCGATACACGGAGGCCTGCACCGCCGGGTTGTCGTAGAAGGTCGACCACCGGTCGAACGCCGGCCGCAACCACTCCGGCCTGGCCGGAGTCGCCGGGTTTCCAGGGTGACCGACCTCGGTTCGAACCGTGCTCTGTGGCAGCTGCGACAACGCGTTCATCTCCCCGACTCGTTCATCCGTCCCACCGGGCCCGGCGAGTGGCGAGCCAGCATAATTGCAGTCGACGACCCGGGCGACGAGGGAACCGCGAGACTGAGCGCATCGGCCTACCCGGAGGGGGCGGTTGAAGGCAACGCAGCGGCGCCCGGTTCGCCGACCGCTGAGGCCGCAGGTCCCCCGCTCATGGCATCGGGTGGGCGACAAAGAACGCCCAGATGGTGGCGTTGGCGCCAATGGCGTCGGACTGGGGCCCGAGCGCATCGGTGATGGCCTTCGGGAGGTGTGGCCCACTCGGCCACTCATGCCCCTCGCCGGCGATGCTGTACAGCTCCACGGTGGCCCCTGCCGAACACCCGCTATAGGCGGTCAGGGTCACCTGGGGGCCGACCGTCGACGTGGCGGCGGTCGGTGAACACCCGTTCTGGCGTCCCCAGCCTTGCGCGGCCTGGAGGACCGAGTAGGTCCAGTAGGCCTGGCCATGGCCGCCGTAGGGGTCGACCGGATCAGCCTCGCCGTGGAAGGCGACGATCGGAACCGGCCGTGCCGGTCGACAGGGCGCGGGAATCCGCAGACCGCTGACCGGTGCCACGGCCGCGAAGGTGGTCGAGGAGTCGCACGCCAGTTGGCTGGCCATCCGGGCCCCGCCGGAGAAACCGGTGGCGAAGACCCGGGCGGAGTCGATGCAATACCGCGCCTGCAGTATGCCCACCAGTTGGGTGAGGAACGCGACGTCGTTGGCCGCCCCGGCGGGGACAGCCTTGTCGCCGACCAGTGGGACGCCGGGCACGTTCCAGTCAAATCCGGTGCCCTCGGGAAGCACGGCCTGCGGATAGGCCACGATGAAACCGTCGGCGTCGGCCGTGGCATCCATGCCGGTGAATCCTTCCTGTTCGAGCGCGGTGCTGCCGCTACCGTGCATGTTCAGCACCAGCGGGACCTTGCTCGATCCGGCGTAGCCGGTCGGAACATGGACGATCACCATCCGCTCACGGCTGTCAACGGAGATCGTCAGCGTGGTCGAAGTGGCCGCGGCCGCCTGCCCGGTGGTCTGGCAGCCAGCGGCGCTGGCCGTCACCGGAGTGACGGTCGACGACGTTCCCGTCGAACCCGGGTGCCCAGAGGAGCCACAGCCGGTGAGGAGGAGCACTCCACTCAGGCATCCCGCCGTCCACCACCCGACGCTCGGATTCCCGGTCCGTCCCCCCGCACGGCTGTCGCCTCGGCCCATGGTCCCTCCCATCTCTGTAAACGTTTACAGTCCTGGCGGGTAGGCTAGACCGATGCGGCCCAACCCGTCGAGGCAGCCGGCCCGGCCCCCCGGACCCTCGCCCTCCAAGGTCGACATCCGGCAAGTGGCCGAAGAGTCGGGGGTGAGTACCGCGACCGTCTCCCGGGTGATGAACCGCCGGGCCCTGGTGGCGGAATCCACCCGAATTCGGGTCCTGCAGGTGGCCGACCGCCTGCACTACGTCCCCACGGCTTCCGCCCGCAGCCTGCGCAACAACACCACCATGGTCATCGGCGTGCTGGTGCCCGACCTGGCCAACCCGGTCTTCGTACCCTTTCTCCGGGGAGTGCAACGCGTCGCCCAGGCCCATGGTTATGCGGTTCTGGTGGTCGACGCCCAACGTTCGGCCAAGGTGGAGCGCCGGGCCGTCGACGTCCTCCACGCCCAGCAGGTGGCCGCATTGGTCCTGGCCGGTTCCCCCCGAGATCCGGTTCGGATCGAACAACTTCGCCGGGACGGACTGCTGGTGGTTGACGCCAGCGGTGAAATTGGTTCGACCCCGGCCTTGGTTCCCGAACTCGAAGAACCCGGAACCTGGGCGATGTGTGATGCCCTCGCCGAACTCGGGCACCGGCACATCGGCTATCTCAGCCGCGTCCGGGCCCACGGCGAGGCCGGGCGCCGACGATGGGGAGCGCTGTCAACTCGATGCCGGCAACTTGGGCTGTCGGCCGAACGGGTCATCTTGGGCGGGTCTCCCGAAATTACCGAGTCCTCCCAGGTGCTGACGAACGTGATCGATCGCGCCGATCCGGTCACTGCACTGGTCTGCGCTACCCATGGCCTGGCTCCGACCGCGCTTCGAGCGCTGCGCGCCGCCGACGTCGATCTGCCGGGCGACTGTTCATTCGTGACCTTCGGAGACTCTGAGTGGGCCGCAGCCTTTCGCCCCACCATCAGTGTGGTGAGTCTCGACCTCTACTCGGCGGCGTCCCTCATGACGACCAGGGTGCTGGGTGTATTGACAGGCAGCCGTGCCGGCTTCGACCAGCGGCCATCCCCGGCTCGCTTCCTCCCGCGCGAATCATCCGGGCCCCCGCCGGTGCGATGACGTTGCGCGGCCCATCCTGATTGGTACCCAGAACCGGCCGCAAACCGTCAAGACGAAACAAGGGGAACATCCCTCCAGCTTCGGATCATACGCGTGGCGATCCGTCGCCACCAGCTGGGCATCGCGTTGACGTCTCCGCGGTCCCCAATCATAATGAATGCGCTGGCAACGTCGACGAAGGGCCCATGAAGATGGCCTGTCGGTCAGGGGTGGGGGTGATTCTGGTCGCAGCCGCCGTGACGATGGCCGCCTGTTCCTCGGGCGCCGGCAACACTGCTTCCAGTGGCGCGGCCACCACCCTCGTCCCCGGAGGGCGGGGCGGAACCGCCTCCCTCCCGGCATCTCAACGCCCGGCCTACCTCGTGTATTGGGATCAGAACGAGGAAGTCGACTTCCTGTCAATGCCGTCGGGAGCCACCGGCGTTCTCCTGCCCCCGTGGGATCTGAATGGCCAGGTCTGCGTTCTGCCCGATGCCAGCGGGCGTTTCGTGGGTGGCTACGATCCCACGGTTCCGAGTCAGAACAACCCGGGAAGCCTCCTCCCCTACAAGCAACCGCCGATCGGTGAAGAGCTCGACCGACCGGATGGCTCGTTCAGCGGTCAGACGTTGTATGTCCCCGGTCCCTACAACTTTCCCGGACAGACGATCGGAGGTGACACTCCCCGCGCCGCCGACGGCTCCTTCAACTCCGCCAGCACCTACACCGGTTGCGTCTTCGACCAGCATGGAAACCTCTTCGCGGATGACATCGGCACCGCCCAAGGGTCGTTTCCGGTACCGGACAACGGGCGACTCGTCGAGTGGTTCGCGCCGGGGTACACCCAGTCCTGCATAGTGACGGGTCCGACCGCGGGAGGCACCGGCGCCAATCACGTCGACGGGACAGGCGGACTCGGACAACCCGGCATGTTGGCGCTGGCCGACAACGGAGACGTTCTCTTGCCGGAAGCGGGCTCGCAGAGCGTCCTGCGGATCGACCACAACTCCTTTCCCACCGGACCCTCAGCCTGCCCAGGTGGGTCGTACCCGACGGGTGCACTGAAGACGTCGGTTTTCTTTCAAGGCAACGGGACCACCATGCCATTCCCGGCCGGCATCGCCAAGGATCCGACCTGTGACTGCTTCGCCATCAGCAGCTTCTTCGGCAATCCCTCGATCATCTGGGTTGACCAGAGCGGCATCCAGGTACCCGGTCACGTCACCGTCGCGGGCCAGACCCTGGCTCAGCTGGGTCAGAATCCCTCCGGGTACAACCCCTTCGGATTGGCCTTCGCTCCAGACGGCACCCTCTACTTCGTTGACATCCATATCGTCTGTCAAAACAATCAGCTCTCAAATTGCGGGCCTGGCAACTACCAAGGCCGGGTGATGAAGGTCTCGTTCAAGGGCGCCCACGCCAGCACTCCTTCGGTGGTATTGGGAGGATTCGATTTCCCCACCAGTGTGACGGTGTGTGTCCCGGCCCATCAGAACTGTCCGTATCCAACCGGCGCCATCGCCCGCCCATCCTCGGGGCCGTCCGAGAACCCCGAACACGGACAGGGCCCCCGAACCACCGCCCCGGCGGTGGCCGGTTTCGGCCATTGACCAGCCGACATCGGTCGGCCCATCCACCAAGGACGAGACAATCACCCAAGCGGGCGGTTACCGCAGGGATCGCCATGGCAGCCCTGACGGTGCTGTTGAACGGATGCGGCACTGCCCACCCGCCTGCCGTCGGCACGACGCAGACCTCCTCCGGCACACCACCCGCTATCCCGTCCTGGGAATGGCCGACCTATGCACACGATGCCCAGCACACCGGACACGGCCAGACCACACTTACTCCGACGTCGGTTACCACCTTGGCGCCGGCATGGGAGTTTCCGACCGGTGACGCCGTCACCGCCACTCCGACGGTTGTCGACGGAACTGTGTACGCGGGATCGTGGGACGGGTGGTTCTACGCCGTCGATCTGGAAACCGGAACCCTGCGCTGGAAATACCATCTGCAACCCCAGGATGCCGTCACCCCCTTCCCGGGGCAGCATCCACGCGACATCACCTCCGATGGCGGACTGGTCACCTCGTCGGCCTGGTACCAACCGGGATCGGGAAACGCTTCGGGCCACGGTGCTGACAATCCGCCCGATCTGGTGATCTTCGCTGGCGGCTACACCCTCTACGCCCTCAACGCCCATACCGGCCAGCTGTTCTGGAAGCACGACTACACGGGGCGCCCGGAACTGCCGCCCGACCCCAATCACGACGACACCCGCATCTTCTCGTCCCCTGTGGTCGAAGGCCACACAGTGCTATTTGGTGTCGACACCGACGGGGAGAAGAATTCCCGCGGATACGCGGTGGGTGCCTCTCTCACCACCGGCAATCCCATCTGGGAGTACCAGGACGACGTCAATCAGCAGGGGCAGATCGAGAACAACGGATGCGGCAACATTTGGTCGTCGGGGACGATCCTCCCCCGCCAGGGCCTGGTGGTCTTCGACAGCGCCGATTGCAACTTCTCCGATCCCCCACCCACGTCAGAATCGGTCTTCGCCCTCGACATCGCCACCGGCAAGCTGGTGTGGAGATTCCGGCCGACGCACATCGACAACCAATGCGACCTCGACTTTGGCGCCTCGGCCAATGCCGGCCTGTCGACGAACGGAACCGCAACGTTCCTCGGTGTTGGCTCCAAGGACGGAACCTATTACTCGCTGGACCCCTCAACTGGCCGTCTGCTTTGGTCCACCAACGTCGTGTTCGGAGGTTTCTCGGGCGGATTCATCGCCTCGGCGGCCTATGACGGACACCGGGTTTACGGGTCTACGGCTCTAGGCGACTTTGGCCGGTTCGAGGGTGGGGGCGAAGTGAATTGTGATCCGGGCAATCCCCGCGACACCCCCATGCAAGAGCCTTCCGTCCACGCATTCAACGCCGCGACCGGGGCGGTCGCGTGGCAATCCACTCAAGCAGCATCTTTTGCCGCCACCACGGTCGCCGGGTCAATGACGTTCAACTGTCCGGCATTTGGGGATGTGGTGCAAGTAAGAGCCGCATCGGACGGACATCTGCTTGACCAATCGCCATTGCCGGCCAATTGCTGGTCGGGCGTTGCCACCGTTGGCGACGCACTGGTCATGGGCACCGGCTCTTCGGCGCAGGCATCGCCCGACGGCATTGTGGTGCTGACCCCCGGAGGTCGGCCCCCCGTGACCCCGAAACCAAGCTGAGTCCATCGCCCCCCTCGGGTGATTCCGCCAATCCCGCCGCGATCCCGGCACTTCGCCCCCCGACGGGACTCGGCACCACGTGATCGACAGTTCGCCCGCGGCGGAGTGCGTGGTAGGCGTGGTCGACCTACATTGAACGAGTGACCAACAAGGCACCGGCGACCCACCCCCAGCTCGCCCTGGTCAATTTGGATGGGCGCCTCACCCGCGAGGAGGAGCAGGAGCAACTCGTTCGCGCCCAACGCCGGCTCGTGCATCTTCGGCTCATCAACGGTGGCCAGCTCAATGGTGGGCGGCTCGGCCCGCCGGTCTGCGTGGTCTTCGAAGGCTGGGATGCCGCGGGCAAAGGCGGCACGATCAAGCGCCTGGTCTCCCCCCTCGATCCCCGCCACATTCGAGTGACTCAATTCAGCGCACCGACGCCCGATGAGAAGCGCCACCACTATTTGTGGCGGTTCTCCCCCGCTCTCCCGGGATGGGGAGGCATGGCCGTGCTCGACCGAAGTTGGTACGGGCGCGTTCTCGTCGAGCGGGTCGAGGGATTCGCCACCGAGGAACAGTGGCGGCGGGCGTACGACGAAATTCCCGCCTACGAGCGGTCCCTCGCCGCCGAGGGCATGGTCATTGTCAAACTGTGGCTTCATATCTCCCAAAAGGAGCAGAAAAAGAGATTCGAGGCCCGGAAGGAAGACCCGCTCAGGGCGTGGAAACTCACCGATGAGGACTGGCGCAACCGGGCCAAGCGACCGGAGTACGAGACTGCCGTCGACGACATGCTGGCCCGGACCGATCACCTCGACGCCCCCTGGGACGTCATCGGGGCCGAACAGAAACGTTTCGGTCGGATCGCCGCGTTGCAGACCGTCATCCGTCGAATGGAAGCCGGGATGCGACGCTGGGACATCGAGCCGCCACCGTCAACCGGGGCCGAGTACGACGATATGTAGGGCCCGTGGGCTCCGGAACTCCGGTTGTTGCTAGCGTCTGCCGATGTGTCCGGGATCGCACGAGTCGATGTCGCCACTTTGACGATCGGTCTTGATGACTGGCTCGGTCAGTGGGCTCCGGCCAGCCAGGTGGGAACCCGTGTGGAGCACATCGAGCGACCCGCCTCCGGATGGTCGAGCGACATCCTGCTCACGACCGTTATCCCCGCCGTCGACCTCGACGATGGCGGCGAGCCTGTCGCCGAATTGGTCGTCCGGGTAGCGCCGCCCTCGGCGGTGGCCACCTTCCCTGTTGACGATTTCGATCTGCAGGCAGCCGTCATGCGGTCCCTCAAGGCCTCCGGGTTTCCCGTCCCAACCGTGTTGGCAGTCGAGAACGGCTCCGGCTGGCTAGGGACCCCCTTCTTGGTGATGACTCGTTCCCCCGGACGGACAGTGGGCGACGCACCGGCGCTCGATCCCTGGCTGGCAGAACTGCCTTCCGCAACCCAGCGTCGGATCCACGTGGAGTACCTGGGCGCGCTGGCGAACATCCACCGATTCGAATGGCGAGCGGCCGACCTGGACGCCCTCCTGCGGGCAGCTGGACCCAACCTACATGCGGAATTGGATTGGTGGTCAAGCTACGTCGACTGGGCCGCCGAAGGTGATCCCGCGCCGGCGCTGGTGGCCCACCTCGAGTGGTGTATCGATACCGCCCCGGCGACGACCCACGCTCCGTCGCTGTGCTGGGGTGATGCCCGGTTGGGGAATGTGTTGCTTCTCGACGACGGCTCGATCGGGGCACTCCTCGATTGGGAGCTGGCTTCGATCGGTCCGCCCGAGATGGACCTGGGCTGGTACCTGGCTCTCGACCGATTGACGACCAAGGTCATCGATCGCAACGTTCCCGGTTTCCTCGGGAGGGACGAAGCCATCTCCCACTATGAGCACCACCTGGGTCGATCGGTCGAGCATCTCGACTGGCACGAGATATTCGCGCTCGTACGATCGGTTGCCATCAACGAACGGCAAGCCCGCCTGGCCGCGGCCGGCGGCGTCCCGTATCCGGGCGTCGCCGGGAAGGACAACCCGATGCTCGATTACATCACCCGCCGCATCGATCGATTCGTGACGGCCGCATGACGACCTTCGACGCCGACGACCACCATGCGCCCATGAGTGGTCTCGACGAGTACCTGGTCCACAATCACCCCCACCCGGTACGGGTCATGTGGACCAGCGACCCCAAGGCCTACGAGCGAGTATGGTTCGCCGCTCACAATCAGGCCGGCGATCTCCTGATCGCTTGCGGCCTGGCCTTCTACCCGAATCTCGACACCGCCGAAGCCTTCGCGATTGTCAACCGGGCCGGCACGCACACCACCGTTCGGGCGCACCGTCGGCTCGGGAATGACCGCATGAGCCTGCAATGCGGCCCGTTGTCCCTCACCGTGGTGAGACCATTCCAGGAATGGCGGCTGGTGCTCGACGACAACGAGTACGGCATCTCATTCGATATCAACTGGTTCGACACCACCCGGGCCGTCTACCGAAACCTCGGAGCCGGAAGCGTGCTCGGGGGCGTCCCGTTCGCCGGAGTGGCCGGCTACGACGGCCTGGGGACGGTGGAAGGGTGGGTCCGGGTCGACGGCGAGCAACACCGGCTCGACCGCGATCACTGGCTCGGATCCCGGGACCACCATTGGGGTACGCGAGACGGGGTCGGTGGTCGAGCCAATTGGTCGGGCTGGCAGCACGCAGTGAGCGGCGCCTTCGTGCGGTTTCCCGATTGGGCATTGTGGGTTGACCACCTGCTCCGGGATCTGGATGATCCCAAGCCTGGCAGCTCGGTGGCCCGTCGGATCCGACATCGCCTTCGCTTCGAACCAGACATCCATATGGTGGCCGGTGGTGAGCTCGAGGTGGAGATGCCCCGGGGGGAGACTCGGGTCATCCATTTTGATCGGATCGGGAATCAGACGGCGTACCTGCGTTGCGGGATGTACGGCGGGCCCAACGGAGGTACCCCGGACGGGGATATCTGGCAGGGTCAGTTCGTCGGCGACGGGGTCGTGTCCGGCGAAACCTACGACACCAACGACCCCGGGGTGCGATCCGCCATCTGCGGCGCCGATCAGCACCACATGCGCTTCGAGTACGACGGGACGGTGACCCACGGCATTTACGAGGTCTATGACCCCCTGGCCTTCGAAGTCGCCAGCCAGGGTCGTCAGGGGTTGTCGATCCTGCGGTGATCTCGGCGCGGATGCGTCTTCCTTTCCGAACAGCCGAGATGCTGGGGTCAGTCCGGCGCCAGTTAGGAAGGAGCATCTAGGAGGCGGGAGGAGGCGCTCCTCGCGAACACGAACGCGGCGGCCAGCACCATCGCCGCCACTACCGCCAGCGGAATGGTGGCACCCTGGTGCAAGAAGAGAACCGCTCCCACGATGGCGCCGACCAACATGGCCACCACCGCCGCAGTCCGCCGTCCTACCTTCGGGTTGGTTCCCCCCGCCAACGTCGAATCCGCCGCCAACCCGGTGAGTGTCATGGTCAGCACGGTCGTCGTCACATCCGGCACCGCCAGTCGACGGATCGTGGAGTTCCGAATCCCCATGGCAAAGGCCATCAACACGATCACCGCGTAACGAGGCCACCCCGAACCAATGGTCGACGTCGAAGCCGCCACGGCGGCGGCTCCCCCCGCCAGCACGCCCTCGATCGCCATGGCCGTGAGCAGCCAGCGGCGCCGGGACTCAAGGTGCAAGGTGATGCGACCCGCACAGGCGGCGCCGACCAGAAAGCTTCCGAGCGAAGCGAGGCTGGCCGGAATGGAGAACCCCGGCGCTCCGGCGGCGGCGAAACCGAGGAGGACCACATTGCCGGTCATGTTGGCGGTGAACACGTGGCCGAGGCCGAGGTAACTCACGGCGTCCACCAGGCCGCTGACCACGGTCAGCACCATGAGGGTCCCCAGCAGCATGCTCGACGGGCCGGCCTGATCGCTCACGCTTCGGCACCCTCCTCGCCTGGAGAAAGGGCCCGCGGCCGGCCGACAATGTCGGTCTGGCGGACGTCCGCCTCGACGACACCGAACCCGGGTCTCCAGACGAAGGCCACCGCTTCACCGTAGCCCAGGCCCACTCCGTCGAATATTGGGAGAACCGGCCTCGGATCGGCCTCGCGGGTAGCCATCGGGCGTAACCGCGGGAGACTGTGGGGGTGATCGGAGTGGTCTCACCTTTCGCCTACGGACTGAGTGCGGCGGTGGCCACTGTTGCCTCCGCGGCGGCGTGCCTGGAGGCGCGCCGGCGACCTGGCGCCTGGACCCTTACGGTGGCTCGTGCTGTCGGGATCGCCCTTGCGCTCGATGCCGGTAGCTACACCATCGGCCTGCTGGTAGCTGGAACCTGGTCGGCGCGGACCTCGCTTCCCCTGGCGTTGTGTGACGCGGCCGTGTTGGTGGCCGCGGCTGCCTGTCTTTGGCGTCAACCGCTCCTGGTCGAGTTGACCTACTTCTTGGGCCTGGCCGGCACCCTCCAGGGGGTGCTGACCCCGGACCTGTCGGTTGGTTTTCCCCACCTCGTCTTCTGGCAGTACGTCGTGGGCCACCTTGGCATCGTCTTCGCCGCGGTGTTCTTGGTTATCGGGCTTGGCATCGCGCCGCGCCGACACGCCGTCCCTCGTGTCCTGATCATCACGCTGGCCTACACCGCGATGGTCGGGCTGGTAGACGCACTCGCTGGCGCCAACTACATGTTTCTCCGGCGTCCCCCGGGTGAATGGACTCTCTTGCGACTGCTCGGACCATGGCCGTGGTACCTCTTCAGTGCCACCGGGGTTGCCCTGGTCCTGTTTACTCTGCTCGATGCACCGTTCTGGCCCGGCCGTTGGCGCCAGGCGGCGCTCGAGGCCCCTGAACCCGCACTGCAGGGTGGCGGCGCCCGTCCTTCGGTTCAACCCCCGTGAGTGCAATGGAGCCTGAGGCATTTCCGAGCTCACCCGAGCCGGAAGCGTTGCCACGGAGCCAATTTCTCCTGCGGGGCTGGAATGACCCGGCAGTCCTCGGAGTGGCATTGGTCGCGGTGGCCGTCGGCTTCGGACAATTCGGGCTGACCGCCACCCTCGGCAACGTGGCTCGTCACTTCGGCCATCTGGTGAACGGCAATTCCATCACCGACCAGGCCGGGCTATCGGGAACCCAGCTCGGTTTGGGTCTGGCGGTCATACGGCTGGCGTCGCTGGGCGGGTTGCCCCTGGCCGGGTTGGCCGATCAGGTCGGCCGGCGACGTGTCCTCCTCGTCGCCTGTGGTCTTGGTCTTGCCGCCACCGCGGCATCGGTGGCAGCCCCCGGATACTGGTGGTTCGTGGTGGTGTTCGCATTGGGCCGGCCGTTCCTGTCGGCCGCGTCGGCGTTGGCCCAGGTGCAGGCGGCCGAGTTGACCAGTTCGGCCCAACGGGCCTCGGCGGTCGCCCTGGTGGCCGCCGGCTATGCGGTCGGGGCTGGGGTCACTGCCGTTACTTACGGGCTGGCCGGCAACACGCTGGGCTACCGGGGAATCCTGCTGCTGGCGGTGGTGCCGTTGGCAGCTCTCCCGTTCGCGGCGCGGTGGGTGACCGAGCCCGATCGCTTCCTACAGGCCGCAGCCAGTCACCGGCGGCGGAGACCCGTCCTGGGTGCCGTCGCCCGGCCCTACCGTGCCCGGCTCGCACTGGTGGGCCTCCTGGCCTTCTCGCTCGGGATCATCACCGGACCGGCCAACACCTTCGTGTTCCTCTACGCGCAAAACGTCGCCGGGTTCTCCGGGATCGTCCGTTCCGCGATGGTCGTCGGAGCTGGCATCCTCGGCCTCGGCGGGCTTCTGGCCGGTCGGTGGCTGGCCGACCGGGTCGGCCGGCGGCCAGTCGCCATGGCGGCCATGATGCTGATCGGCGCCTTTGGGATCCTCACCTACAGCGGGAACCACATCGCCTTGGTCGTCGGATACGTCTTGGGCGTCGGTGCCGGCGGCGTCATCGCCCCCTGCGCGGGCGCCTTCGTCAATGAGCTGTTCCCGACGTCGGTCCGGGCGTCGGTGGCCGGTTGGAGTGTGGCCGGCTCGGTACTGGGAGCGGTGGCCGGGCTGCTGGCTTTCGGTGCGGTGGCCGACGCCGCCGGCCACTTCGCCCCGGCGGCTCTGGTGACCTTCGTGCCGGCGATGGCGCTCAGCGGCCTGTTCTTGCTCCTCCCCGAGACCCGTGGTCACGAGCCTGAATGGTTCTGGCCCGACGAGGTCACGGGCTAGACACCCTCAGGCTCGGTAACCCATCGTGGCGATGCTCAGTCGGCTTCCTCGACCCGATTGCGACCGAGTGCCTTGGCCCGGTAGAGAGCCTGATCCGCATCCTTGAGCACCTCGCTGGTCGATTCCGTCCGAAACGGGTGGAGCATCGAGAGGCCGGCGCTGAAGGTCAACACCCCCGAGGGACTACCCGAATGAGGGATGGCGAGCTGTTCCAAACCGATGCGCATCCGCTGGACGGCAAGTTTGCCGGTGACCAGAGACTGTTCGGGGAAGATACACAGGAACTCCTCGCCGCCGTAGCGGTAGACCCCATCGCCTCCCCGGGTGTGGGCCTCGAGTTGACCTGCCACCGCCTGCAGGACGCTGTCGCCGGCCTGATGGCCATAGGTGTCGTTGTAGGACTTGAATTCGTCGATATCGATCAGGGCCATGCAGTACCGGTGCCCGTACCGTCTCACCCGTGCCTCTAGTTGCTCGAGGTCCTCTTCGAGCACTCTTCGATTCATCAGTCCGGTCAGCGGGTCACGACGGGCGACCTGTGTGAGCTCTTCGTTCAATCGTTCCAATTCGGTTTGCTGATGCTCGAGCTGACGATGCAGGGACGTGACCCTTTCGGCTGCGACCAGCCGCGCTTTGAGCGCGTAGGAGGCCAGCGGCTTGACCAGATAGTCGTCGGCGCCGGCACCCATGCCCTCGAGGATTTCATCGAAGCTGCCGTGGCCGCTCACCATGACGAAATAGGTGTAACCAATAGATGCGCTCTCCCGGATGTTCCGGCAAAGCTGGATACCGCTGAGCCCGGGCATCGTCCAGTCGCTGATGACTACCTCCGGTTGCCAGGATCGAAAGACGTCCCAGGCCTGTACGCCGTCGTCGACTGCTAGGCAGTCGTGGCCGAGCGTCTCCAGGGCCGTCTGGGCGGTGATCCGGGAAACTTTGTCGTCGTCCGCCACCAGGGTCTTCATGGCATGGGTCATCCCCGGCCGCCGCGACGAGAATGCTTCCGGTCTTCCGACGAGAGTTGGAAAGTGAGGGTACGTACGAGTTCCCGGTATTCGAACTCTGCCTCTTCCAGGTCTGACTGGGCGCTCGACAGGCCATTCGAAGCTGCCACTCGCTCCAGTCGATCGCATGACGAGGTCAGGCGTCGATCGCCCAATCGGCCGGCGTCTCGTCCCAGGACATGGGCAAGACGCCCGACCTCGGTGCCGTCGCCGATTTCGAAGGCTTCCCGCAATGCTGCCAGCAGGTGATCACCATCGAGGATGAATTGGTTGACGCGGTCATGGGCAAGATTTGCGCCTTCGCCGGCCCGGCGACTCTGGTAGTCGACCGATGGGAACGGCATGGCATCGTTCCGAACTCCGCTGTCAATGGTGCGATCCACCAAGCCGACAAGCGCGTCCTTGCTCACCGGTTTCGAGATGTACGCGTCCATACCCATGGCCAGGCAACGGTCGACATCATCCTCACCGGCACCGGCGGTGATGGCGATGATGGGGGTCAACCGGCCGGCGCCTTTGAGCGCTCGAATCGCCGCGGTCGCTTCGTAGCCGTCCAGTTCCGGCATCTGGCAATCCATCAACACCGCGTCGTAGGGAGTGGCGGCAACCGCCTTGACCGCTTCCGCCCCGTTGACCACCGTGTCCACCCGATAGCCGCCACTCGAGAGCATCGCCACGACGACCTTTTGGTTGATCAGATTGTCTTCGGCCAGGAGCAGTCGCCCGGCCTCGGGTTTCGCGTCGGTCGAAGATGATTGTTCGGCCACCGGGTCGAGAACCATGCTGACCATCCCGGCAGAGCGCGGTAGCGAACCGTCTGTTGCCTCCTCTGGAGCAGTGTCATCGGTTATGTCCCCGGCAAGCCGGGGAGTGCGAACTCGAACCGTGAACCAGAAGGTACTGCCGTCTCCGGGCTGACTCCACACGCCGCAATCACCGCCCATCAGACCGACGAGTTGGCCGCTGATCGACAACCCGAGACCCGAGCCACCGTACTTCCGAGATGTGGACATATCGGCTTGTACGAAGGGGTGGAAGATCGAATCGAGTTTGTCAGCAGCAATTCCGACGCCGGTATCGGAGACTTCGAATCGGAGCACCGCTTCTCCGTCTATGGAATCGACTTCGAAGATCCGAACGAAAACATCACCGATCCGGGTGAACTTGATGGCGTTGCCGATGAGATTGATCAGCACTTGGCGCACCCGAACCGGGTCGCCGCTGACTATTGCCGGCACAGAGTCCTCGACGGTTGCCGACAGATGGAGTCCCTTGGTCTCGGCAGGCCGTTCGAGCAAGTCCAGCACATTGTCTACAACCGTCTGTACGTCGAATTCGATGTCCTCAATCAGCAACTTCCCGGCTTCGATTTTTGAAAAGTCGAGAATGTCGTTGATGACCGTCAGGAGTGCCTCTCCGGAGGTACGTACGGTCTCCGCGTAGTCGCGCTGGAGCGAGTCGAGCTCGGTATCGAGTAAGAGCTCGGTCATCCCGATGACGCCGTTCATCGGCGTTCTGATCTCATGGCTCATATTGGCCAGGAAATTGGATTTGAGCTGCGATGCCTCATTGGCCTGATCAGCCATCTCCTCCAGCTGAATCTCGAACTGCTTTCGATCAGTGATGTCGAGGTAGTGGATGAGAAAGTGGTCTTCGCTTCCGTCGGTCTCATGAACCCGAACGGCTCTGACCGCGCACCAGACGACCTGTCCATGGGCATGAATGAATCGCCTGGTGTACTTGAAGTCCTCGACGGCGGCGGCGTGGGGAAGCTCTTCCATGACTTGACGAACCACGTCCGCGTCGTCGGGATGGCTGAGTTCTAATGGCGTCATTGCACAGAGTTGTTCAGCCGAATAGCCGAAGGCCTCGCAAAGGGCGAGGTTGACCCGGCGGAAATGGCCGTCCAACGACATCTCCGCCATGCCGACCGGTGCGAGATCGAACGCCGCCCTCCAGCGTTCCCCGGCTGTGATGATCGAACGCTCGAACTCCTTCCGGTCGGTGATGTCAAGGAAGTGAGTGAGAATATGGGTGACGCGACCATCGTCGCCGAACACCGCAGCACCACTGACGTCACACCACACGATGTGGCCGCGTGCGTGGATGTAACGCCTCTCGTCGTGAAAGATCTGGGAAGGGGTCAGCAGGTGCCCGGCGATAGCCCCTCGTGCCTGGTCATCGATGGGTTGGCCGGTTTGGCCCCGGTCGTCGGGATGGCAGATGTCCGTCGGGCTCATGGCGGAGAGTTCTTCGCGCGAGTAGCCGAGTATTTCGCAAAGGGCCGGATTTACGTGGATGAAACTGCCGTCCAAGGACATCTCCGCCATGCCGGCCGGTGCTTGCTCGAAGGCGGCCTTCCAACGCTCCTCCGATCTGATCAGCGTGCGCTCGCGTTCCTTTATATGAGTGATATTGCGAGTAACGAGCAGAACCTCGTTGCAGTCGTCGGTGCCGGGAATTGAAATGGGGACGACATCCAGGATGTTCTCGCGCCCGGTCAGATGAGAGACGAATTCGGTGGTGGTCGACTCACCCTCGAAAGCCCGCCGGCAGACGTCTTCCAGGAAGGCGACATCAGCCGGCGCGCAGAGTTCATCGAGTCGACGCCCGATAAAGTCCGGACCAGTCGACTTGATTCTCGCCAGACCACCGCCGGCGACGACGACCAACCGCAATTGTCGGTCATAGACGACGGCAAATGTGTCCGGCAGGTGGTCCAGCAGACGCGTGATATCTGGCTTCGCTCACCCGGAGGGATTGCAGAGTTGCGTTCCAAAGGGTCAGGTTGGTCGCCATCGCGACGCTCCCTGCGTAGGTCCCTTCCGAGTCAAAGATGGGGGTCGCCGCCAGATACACCGAGACCGGATGGCCGTCGGCGTCAAGGAACCGGTTCTCGTAGGAGGTGGATTCGCCGGCCCGTCGCTTGACTGTCTGCTCGATCATCACGGCTTGGGCGTCCTCGTCCATGAACTCGAACACATGCCGCCCGATGATCTGGTCCTGGTTCCTCCCGAGCAGGACGGTTCCGGCATGGTTGACAAAGATGAAGGTTCCCTCGGCGTCAATCGAGAAGATCGCCTCGGCGGCAAGATCGACCAGCTCCCGGTAACGGGACTCGCTCCGTTGCAATTTGCGGTAGTCGATCGCCACCCGGCGCGCCGCCACCAGCCGGGCCTCGAGCTCGTCTGGGGAGAACGGCTTCTGAACGTAGTCCTGGGCACCGGACCGCAAGAGCAGGCCCGCCGACGCGTTTTGCGGGTCCGTCGCAAGGACAACGACCGGAATCCATCCGGTCGCAACCGAGGACTTCAGGTCCTCCAGCATCCCCATACCCCGAACATCGGGCTCGCCAAGGTCGAGGATGATGACGTCCGGTTGGTCGTGCTGGGCCATGACCATCGCTTGCGCGGTGGTCGACGCCTCGGTGACCACCCATCCGGAGGCATTGAGCGCGGATCGAGTCTCGAGCCGTGAATCGGCCTCGTCACTGATGAGGATGACTCTCGGCTGGTCGCGATCCGCGAGAATCTCCTGGAGTGCCATTACTCCTAGTCATCGGCATTCTTGGCCATAAGTTGAGCGATTTAAGCGCTCCCGAATCAGGCTCGCCGCAGGCGGGGCCCAGGTGGCCCAGGCCCGCCCTCTCTCGAAATTGGCACATTCTTTGCCAAAAACGGCAAAATCCCTGGCTGGGAAGGCTCAAGGTTGGAAGCCGCCAAGCCGATGTAGCCCGTAAGAACATGCCGTAGTCCAATGAGTCGGCCGACAGGATCGCCGGTGCGCAAGATGGCGTCATTGACAGTGGGGGCGAATCGGTGGCCTTGCTGGACGTCACCGCACCGTGGCGGTCGGAGTGCCGGGTGAGCAGGAAGAGGTCGTGATGACGGACAGACCCTCATGGGATGAGCGGTCGGGCCGGTCGTTGGCTTCGGTCAGGAGCGGTCGGAGCGGCCGCCTATGACTGCACCCATCATTCTCGACGGCCGTTACCACTGCTCACGGCTCCTCAAGGGGGGCCATGGGGTTGAGACCTACCTGGCCACGGACTCGGAGGCAAACGACGCCCTGGTAGTGGTGAAGCTCCTCCACATCGACACTGTCGCCCCCGCCGTGCGCATCCGGCTCGAGCACGAAGCCGACGTGCTGTCCCGGCTCGGTGGGTCCACCTTTCGCCCGCTGATCAATTACTGCCCGCGACGACGAACACCTTTATTTCGTCCAGCCCTACCTCCAGGGTCAGGACCTCGCCGTTCGTCTCTCCCACGGCCCGGTTTCGGTCGCCAGCACGCTGACCATCGCCGCGGACCTGTTGGCCGCCCTCCAGCACGCCCACGATCTCGGAATTCTGCACCGCGACGTCAAGCCGGCCAATGTGATCGTCCCGGGCGTCGAGCCGGTGGAAGCCGCGGCCCTGATCGACTTTGGTCTCGCCCGAAGTGCGTCGCTCGAACCGGCGCTCTGGGACCAGGCCGTCGGCACCGCCCGATACCTCGCCCCTGAGGTAGCCGGACTGCTCGACTCCCCCGTCGACGAGCGTTCCGACCTCTATTCCCTGGGGGTCGTCCTCTACGAGTGTCTGACCGGTCGGCCGCCCTTCGAAGGATCGACCGTCGGTGAAGTCCTCCGCCAGCACCTGAGCATGCCGGTGCCCAGTTTCAGCGAAACCGGGACCGTCGCCCCCCGTGCCCTGGAGGCGGTGGTGCTTCGCCTTCTGGGCAAAGAGCCGGGCCAGCGCTACCAGACAGCTTCGGCCGCCCTGTATGACGTCCAGGAGATTGCCGCGGGTCTCGCCCGAGGCGTCGTCGACCCACCGCTCGTCATCGGTCTACGCGACATCCGCTCGTCCCTCACCGCCCCGGCGTTTGTCGGCCGAGAAAGGGAACTCGCCTCTCTCACCAGCCACCTGGAGGCGTCACGTCGGGGCGAAGGAGGGCTGGTCTTCGTGGCGGCAGAGTCCGGTGGAGGCAAGACCAGGCTCCTGGAAGAATTCTCCGGCCAGGCCGCCCGACTCGGCGCCTGGATCCTGCAAGGCCAGGGAGTGGACCAGGCCGCCCAGCGTCCGTATCAGCTTCTCGAAGGTGTGGCCTCTGGCATCGGCCGCGGCGCCGCGGATGAACCCGCCCTGGTAGGGAGGCTGCGCGGCCAACTTGGCGATCGGGCCGAGGCCGTGGCGGTTGCCCTTCCCGAACTCGATTGGCTGTTCGGAAGGGTTTCGCAAGGAGACCTGCCGGAGGCCTACGGCGAGGTCCGGAGTGTCGCCGCCCTCTCAACTCTGTTGCACGCCCTGGGAACCAGTAGCCGTCCGGCCGTGGTCGTACTGGACGACTGCCAGTGGGCCAACGGCATCACCATCAAGCTGCTCAGCGAATGGCAGAACGAAGCCAAGCGGTCGGGAAGCCATGTCCTGCTCGTTGCCGCCTTCCGCTCCGAGGAGGTGGGCCCGGATCACCCACTTCGCCGTATCGCGCCGGAGGCCGTCCTTTCGCTGAAGGCACTGACCCTTCCCGAGGTCAGCTCCATGGCCCAGTCGATGGCCGGTCCGCTACCCGAGCATGTTGTCGCGACGGTGGCTCAGTTGGCCGAGGGCAGTCCCTTCATGGCCGCCGAGGTGTTGTTGGGCCTGGTGGAGTGCGGTGCCCTCGTCCAGTCCGACGATGCGCCTTCGGGCTGGCGGGTCAACGAGGTCGCCCTGGCCGATGTCCAGACCTCCCGGAGAGCGGCGCTCTTCCTGGTGAAACGGCTGGAGCAACTGTCACCGGATGCGTTGCAGCTGCTTTCCATCGCGGCGGTGCTGGGAAAGGACTTCGACCTCCTATTGGCGATGGAACTGGCCGGCCAGGGTCCGGGCCGAGCGGTTCCGGCTTTGGATGAAGCCCGGCGCCGACGGGTGGTCTGGGTGGACGAAGCCGGTGGCCGCGGCCAATTCACCCACGACAAACTTCGTGAAGCCCTGCTGGACGGGCTCCCCGTCGAGGAACGGACCGACCTCCATCTGCGGGCCGCGCAGCACATCGAGGCGGCCGACCCGGAGAGCATCTTCGAGTTGGCCTACCACTTCAACGCCGCTGGCGCTCCCGATCAGGGACTGCCCTACGCCCTCGCCGCCGCCGAGCACGCCCGCCGCCAGTACACGCTGGACGTCGCCGAAGCCCACTACCGGATGGCCGAGCCTGCGGTGCCGGAAGCCGATACGGCAACCCAGGTGCGGGTGGCCGAGGGCCTGGGAGACGTGCTCACCCTGACGGGCGACTACACCGAGGCAGTCCTCAAGTTCCAGCGAGCCCTCAGCCTGGCTCCCGATCCGGTCACCCAGGCTGCCTTGGAGGGAAAGCTCGGCGACGTCGCCTTCAAATGTGGCGACCTGAAGCAGGCCCGGAGCTCCCTCGAGAATGCCATCCGGCACCTCAATTTCCGGGTCCCGCGGACCCGGCTGGGCCTCGCCGTCGCCCTGGTGTGGGAGACCATCGTCCAAATCGGACACACCATTGCTCCGGCCCGATTTCTCGGCCGCCGTTCGCTCGACGGTGCCGACCGTCAGTTGCTGGCCATGCGGCTGTACAGCCGACTGGCCTATATGCACTGGTTCCACAGTGGTCTGGTGCGATGCGCCTGGGCCCATTTGCGCGAGATGAACCTGGCCGAGCGCTATCCCCCGACGCCGGAATTGGCCCAGGCCTACTCGGAGCACGGGCCGGTGATGACGATGATCCCCTGGTTCGGTCGGGGCAGCAAATACGTGAACCGATCCTTGGCCATTCGGACCCAACTCGGAGATGTCTGGGGTCAGGGGCAGTCCCTCAACTTCTACGGGGTCGCCCTGTACGCAGCCTCCCGCTACCGCGATGCGATCGAGAAATGCAATGAAGCCGGCCGACTTCTCGAACGTACCGGCGATCGCTGGGAGGGAAACACCAGCGCCTGGAACACCGCCTTTGCCCTCTACCGACTGGGCGAATTGGGCCCTGCCGTCGAGGCAGCCCGTCGGGTGCATGAGGGTGCACTGAAGATCGGCGACCAGGCGGCCGCCGGGATCTCCCTCAGTGCGTGGGCCCGTGCATCGGAAGGGGATCTGCCCGGGTCCATCATCCGTGCCCAGCTCGAGCGTGACGACGAAGACGCCCATACCAGTGTCGAGATTCGACTGGCCGAAGGGGTCCGGCTGCTGGCCGCCGAGCAACCGGGTGAGGCGGTAGACGTCCTGCGGCAAGCCCGTGCCATCGTGCGCAAGGCCGGCCTTCGCCAAGAGTACGTGGCGCCGGTGGTCCCCTGGCTGGCCACCGCGCTGCGCATGCAGATAGAGGCCGGTCCGCCCTACGGGATGTCCGCCCGCCGAAGGCAGGTTCGAGCCGCGAAGAGGATGGCCGCAAAAGCGACCCGCATTTCGCGTTTCTACAAGAACAATCAGCCACATGCCCTGCGAGAGCGGGCCATGATGGCGGCGATAACCGGCCGATCCCGAGCCGCCCGGCGTTGGTTCGACGCCAGCCTGGCCATCGCTCAAGCCCAAGGCGCCCGATTCGAGGAGGCTCAAACCCTGCAAGCCATAGGGCGGGTGGGCCTCGAGCTGGGTTGGAGCGACGCGACGCCGAAACTTCAGGAGTCCGAGGCATTGCTCACCGAACTTCGCCCCGTCCGGGCCTCATCGCACCCCAGCGCCGAGATGAGTCCACCGCCCACCCTGGCCCTCGCCGACCGCTTCTCGTCGCTGCTGGAAGTGGGCCGCTTCATCGCCTCGTTGTCCGCCCCCGAAGCCGTGTACGACGCGGTCCAAGAGGCGGCGATGACCATCCTGCGCGGCGATCAGTGCCGGGTCTTCGAGCTTGCCGGCGGCAATCCGGATGACCTGATGACCGTCTCCGGCGAAGACGCCGACCTTCTGAGCCGTACCGTCATTCGCCGAGCGGTCGAAGCCGGCGAGCCCGTGCTCTCCGGACAGGGAACGGGCGCCGACACCGCCGAGAGTCTGGTGCTTTCCGACGCGAGGTCCGTATTGTGCGCACCGATCGTCTGCGAGGGAGTGACCAGGGCCTGTTTCTACGTGACCCACGGGCAAGTGGGTGGCCTCTTCGGTGCCGCGGAGTTGCAGCTGGCTTCGTTCATCTCGACGCTGGCCGGTGCCGCCCTTGAACACTCTGCCGGGACCGAAGCCAGGTTCAGATCATTGGCCCAGAACTCCAGCGACGTGATCACCATCATCGACTCGGAGGGAGTGATCATCTATCAGAGCTCCTCCCTCGGCCGGGTGTTCGGCTACACCCGCGACCTCTCCGGGACCCTTCTCGCTGACTGGATACACCCTGACGACGCAACCGATGCCCTCAATTCCGTCGAAGAGGCCCTGCGGGGGGAACGATCCAACTTGATCCTCGAGTGCCGCCTCCGGGCCCATGACGGGTCCTGGCTCCATGCCGAGACGACGCTCACCAACCTCCTGGGCGATCCAAGTGTCCGCGGGGTGGTTCTAAATACCCGGGACGTGAGCGAGCGGACCCTCGACCACGAGGACCTCCAACGCGCCTTGTCCCTCCTCACCGCGACGCTCGAGTCCACCGCCGACGGGATTCTGGTGGTGGACAGCGGAGGAAAGATCGCCAGCTTCAACCGGAAGTTCGTCTCCATGTGGAGCATCCCTGACGAGATCATCGCGACCCGTGACGACGGTCGACTCCTCTCGTTCGTCGTGGACCAGCTCAAGGATCCCGAGGCCTTCTTGGCCAAGGTCGAGGAGCTGTACACCGATCCCACCGCGGAAAGCGCAGATGTCCTGGAGTTCCAGAACGGCCGGGTCTTCGAGCGCTACTCAAAGCCCTACCGGATCGAAAACGCCGAGGTCGGACGGGTATGGAGCTTCCGCGACGTTACCGATCATCGCCGGGCCCAGACCGACCTCGAGGCGGCGCGCGACGAGGCAATGGAAGCCTCCCGGCTGAAGAGTGAGTTCTTGGCCAACATGAGCCACGAAATCCGCACCCCGATGAACGGGGTCATCGGGATGAGCCGCCTGCTGCTCGACACCGATCTCGATATCGAGCAGCGGGACTACGCGGAGACCGCAAGCTCCTCGGCCGAATCACTTCTCACCGTCATCGACGACATCCTGGACTTCTCCAAGGTTGAGGCGGGAATGCTCGATCTGGAAAGAGTCCCCTTCCATCTGCGCTCGGTGATCGAAGAATGCGCCGTACTTTTGGCGCCGAGAGCCCAGCAAGCCGGATTGGAACTGACTTGTTTCGTCGACCCCAGGTTGCCGTCCGAACTCCAGGGAGACCCTGGACGAGTCCGGCAGGTACTGCTCAACCTGCTCAGCAACGCGGTCAAATTCACGTCGGACGGCGAGGTGGACATGACTACCCGGCTGTTGGGCGACGCGGTGGATGGATGGGTGGAGGTTGAAATCGAGATAAAGGACACCGGCATCGGCATGACCCCCGCCAGCCTGGAACACCTGTTTGACGCATTCACCCAGGCTGACTCCTCTACCACTCGGCGCTATGGCGGTACCGGTCTCGGCTTGGCCATCTCCCATCAACTGGTCGAGTTGATGGGTGGGACCCTCAGCGTGACCAGCGAACCCGGCGCCGGAAGCACCTTCACGACCGTCATCCCCTTCCTCCTCGGTTCCAGCGTGGCGGACGCAACCGGTCCCCCGCGCCTCAATGGAATCCACGCCCTGGTCGTCGATGACAATGCGACGAATCGCCTGGTCCTGCAAGAGATGGTTGCCGGATTCGGAGGCAACGCGGTCGTCGCCGACGGGGCAAGTCAGGCGCTGGAATTGCTGTTCGAGTCGCTGGAGGCGGCCAACCCCTTTGACGTCGTGCTCACCGACCTGAACATGCCCGATATCGACGGCTTGGGGGTGGCTCGGCTCCTGCACGCCGACCCTCGTCTGGCCCACATCCCGATTGTGATGCTGGTGGGCTCGGCGCAACGCGGGAACGCGGAGAAGAACGACGAGGCCGGAATTGCGGGATATCTGACCAAGCCGGTGCGCTCATCCCAATTGCGCAGCGCGCTCGAACATGCGCTCGATCTCGGTCAGGGCCGCATCCCCGCCCACCAGGGCACCACCTCAGAGTCTCCCGCCCGACCGGACGGCCAAGTCACCGACCCCGGGGACGAGACCGGTCAGGCAGCCACCGGGACTCCTGACCGAACAACGGCTTCCGGCCCGGGTTCGGACTCACCCATACCCACCCCGCCGGTCAAATCGCGTACGTTGTTACTCGTGGAAGACAATGAGGTCAACCAAAAGGTGGTCCTAGCCCGCCTCTCCCGGCTTGGGTACAGCGCCGATGTCGCCGTCAACGGCGCCGAGGCGTTGGAGCGCCTGGAGCAGCATCGGTATGCCGCGGTCCTCATGGATTGCCAAATGCCGGTGATGGACGGTTACGAAGCGACCTCACGTCTTCGCCACATGGAAGGACCGGGCCGTCACACCCCGGTCATCGCCTTGACCGCCTTGGCGATGACGGCTGACAGGGCACGATGCATCGCCTCCGGCATGGATGATTACCTGGCCAAACCGGTGCAGGTCGAGGATCTGGTTTCCGCCCTCGAACGATGGGCGCCCCTCGACGGATCTCTTCCGTTTGCCGTCCTTGCCGACGACGGCAGCGGCGTCCCCGATGAAATGATCGGAGCCGAAGAACCGCCTTCCGACCTCGACCCGGCAATCGTCGGCGGCTTGCGGGATCTTGGCGGCATCGCCCTCCTCGACGAGCTCGTCTCGCTGTTTCACGATGAGGTCGGACGGTACCTCGGCGAGCTCGATCGCGCCCTCGCCGAGGGTGATCCAGTGGCTCTCCGGCAGACCTCCCATGCCCTCAGCGGTAGCAGTGCCAATATGGGGGCCCAACGGGTGGCCGCCGCCGCCGCCGCCCTCGAGCAACTGGCGGCTACCGGTAATCTCGATGGGGCACAGGCCCTGATCACCGAGTTGGCCACCAGCTCCCGGCGTGCACTCGACGCTCTGGCCAGTGAGACGGGTCGGCCTCAAGGCGCAACTGAGGTCGACTTCGACCCATCGAGCCCGACACTGCCGAGAGGATCGAATTAACAATGACCCAAGACCCCCGGACCGTCGATCCGAAGACACCACCGCTGCGAGTGGTCCTGGTCGACGACGCGCCCTCGACCCGCCGCCTGCTCAGAGCGGTTCTCGACTGCGTCACCTCCCTCGAGGTGGTTGCTGAGGCCGCCAGCGGGCGCCAGGCGGTCGAGTCGGCAAAGCGCCTCCTCCCCGATGTGGTCCTGCTCGACCTGTCACTTCCGGATACCGACGGAGCTGAGATCCTCCCCGATCTCCTCCGTGTCGCTCCGGAGGCAAAGGTCGTCATCCTCTCCCATACCTCCCGGAGCGCGGGACCGGAGCTGGTGACCGCCGGTGCCACCGGATTCATCGAGAAGGGGCTGCCTCCCTACGCGCTGATCGACCAGCTGTCGGTCGTGCTCGGCGTGCCACTGGCCGTCGCATCGGACCTGCCCGAGCCCTGACATCGACCGCAGTCGGCCCGGTTGCGGCCTTGCCTGAGGGATAGGAGGCTGGCTGGGTGCCCGAATCCCCCACCACCGACCCCGCGAGCGGAATCGTCACCAAGACAGCCCCGGGGACGGTTGCTGACACCGTCTCGAAGCTCACCGCGCTGGTGGAGGCTGGCGGGATGAAGGTCTTCGCGGTCATCGATCACCGCGGTGAAGCCACCCGGTGCGGTCTCGACCTGCGGGATACAAAACTGGTCATATTCGGTAGCCCGACCCGCGGTACACCGGTCATGCAGGCGTCGCCCCTGGCCGCGCTCGACCTGCCTCTCAAGGCGCTGATCTGGGACGATGATGGCCAGACCAAGGTCAGCTTCACCAGCCCAGATGTCCTGGCGGCACGCCATCATCTCCCCGGCGAGTTGGCATCCCGGCTGGCCGGAATCGGCCCGCTCACCGACGCGCTCATCGGCTGACCATCCTTCCCGAAGCCGCGGTCCTCCTCCCTTCCTTCGAGTCGTGACGTTGCCCTCGGATCGCTTCGACAACCAACGAGCCGAGGCCGGATCGGAGGTTGGGTTGGCTCCCGGAGAGTGGTGGGAGCACCTTGGCCCCGAAACGCCCACCGGTGAGCTATCGGTCGAGGCCAGCAACGGAACTCTGGGCAAGCAGAAAAAAGGGCAAGAGACAGACGGGGTCGGACGCTGTAGGATCCGCGGCGGTCGGCGGCAACTGGGGCGACCGGCACACGACAGTGGTAGGGGAGGACGTTGATGGCACGGTCTTTTGAGCGTTACAGCAGCCGGCTCAGCAGGTTGATCGGCGCAGCCGCACTGGTGGTGGGGAGCGGGACATTGATCTCCCTCGTCGCTACGACTCCCGCCGCGGCGGCGGTAACACTGAAGGTGGCAACGAACGGGCACGACACGGGCAACTGCCAGACAACCAATTGCCTCACCCTCGGCTACGCCCTTTCCCAGGCTTCCGCCTCCAACACCATCCTCTTGGAGCCGGGAACCTATCCGTCCGCACAGAATCCGGCAGGGACTTCCGACCGGGTGCCGGCTTCGCTGACCGGGATCACCATTGCCTCGGACCCGACAGCCCAGGGGTCGGCGTCCAACACCATCATCGACGCCACCGGCGCGGCCAACGGACTGGTCATCAATGCCAATGGCGTGACGATCAACGGCCTGTCGGTACTCAACGCCGACAACGAGGGCATCTGCATTACCCCGTCCACTCCCAACACCAGTGGCTGCTTGTTCACGCCACCGGCCACGGCTCCGACGCCTACCAGCGTGACCGGCGCCCTCATCGAGAACAACATCGTCAATAACAACGACGCCTGCATCAACCATCCCACCGCCGCCGACTGCCCGCAGCCCCCGAACCCCTTCGACGACTACGGCGAGACGATCCACCTCATGAGCGTGGCCAACTCCACGGTGTCCAACAACACCGTCGAGAACAACGTCGGCGGCATCCTCTTGACCGATGAGACGGGACCGACCGATGGCAATACCATCAGCGGCAACACGGTGAATGGAAATGCCACCGATTGCGGTATCACTCTGGCCGGCCACAGCACCTCCGCGGTCTCCACCAGTGGGCCGACCACCGGCCAACCCCAGCCGTCCCAGGCCGGGGTCTACAACAACATGATCGTGAACAACACGGCTAACAACAATGGCGCCGCCGGGTTGCTGGCCGCGGCGGGCGGCTCCGGCTCCGCCGTCTACAACAACACGTTCACCGGAAACACGGCCATCGGGAACGGGCTGCCCGGGATGACCATCCACAGCCACGCCCCGCTCCAGGACATCAACGGCAACGTAGTCACCAACAACATCTTCAGCCAGGACGCCCTCCACGGCGGTCCCGGCGGAGGCCCCGGTGACGTCGAGGGGCCCCCGGCCAGCGCCAACCTCACCCAGACCGCCGGGATCGAGGTCCTGAGCGTGTTCGCGCCGCTCACCGGCACCGTGATCCAGGGCAACACCATTTCCAATGTCTTCTACGGCATCTGGCAGTCGGCCCTGGCCCCGAGCGCCATCTCCGGCAACAACATTTCGGTCAATAACGGAGGCACACCGGTGTTCACCGTGCCGGCCGCCGGGAGCGGCTACTGGATGGCCGCGGGTGACGGCGGAGTCTTCAGCTTCGGCGCCAGCGGTTTCTACGGCTCATCACCTGGCTCGGCGCTGGGTGCCCCCACGGTTGGGATCGCCCGCACTCCGGACAGCGGCGGCTACTGGCTGGTGGCGAGCAATGGCAACGTGGCGAACTTCGGTGACGCCACTGCCTACGGGTCCCTCCAGGGCAAGCCCCTCAATGCTCCCATCGTGGGAATCGCAGCCACCCAGGACGGTGGCGGCTACTGGCTGGTCGCCTCGGACGGCGGGGTGTTCGGGTTCGGCGACGCCACCTTCATGGGCTCGATGGGCGGTCAGCGCCTCAATGCCCCCATCGTCGGGGTGGCGGCCACTCCGTCCGGCGGCGGCTACTGGCTGGTGGGGAGTGACGGAGGCATCTTCTCCTTCGGCGACGCCAAGTTCCTCGGGTCGATGGGTGGCCAACGCCTCAACAAGCCCATCGTAGGCATGGCTTCCACCGCCGGATCGGTGAACCCGCAGAATGGGTCCATCGTCCCCGACGGCTACTGGTTGGTGGCCTCCGACGGTGGGGTGTTCAACTTCGGCAATGCCGGGTTCATGGGCTCGATGGGTGGCCAGCCGCTCAACAAGCCGATCGTGAGCATCGCCCCCGGTCCCTACGCGTTGAACTTCGGCAACTTCTCGCTCCAGGCCACCGGGTACTGGTTGGTGGCATCCGACGGTGGCGTCTTCAGCTTCGGGCAAGCCAACTTCTTGGGTTCATTGGGGGCCCTCAAGCTGGTGTCACCGGTGTCCGCGGCGGCCTCGACCTAGCCGCGTCGAGATCACCCCGGCCGGCTCCGCAGCTGGGCGTCCATAGCCTGCGCCTCGATGTCCATCCGGCGCAGGAGGCCGGGCACGATCCGTCGTTCCGCCATGCGACCGATGCCCGGCACCGCCACCACCAGCTCGCCATCGATGCGCCGAAGGGTGACTCCCCCGGATTCGGTGAGGACGAAGTCGGCGGCACCGTGCAGGCGCCTCGGGTCCTTCTCGGCCGCGAACGTGAGCGCGCCGGTGCCCGCCGACTTGTCGACCCGCACCTCCTGGACCCAGGCCATCCGGCTGGAGCCGAGCAAGCGTTGGGCGATCGGATCGAGGCTCCCCACGAACTCGTAGCGGAGGCGCAACATGGCGCGGTCGCCGTCGGACTCCTCGTCGACCAGCCCCGGCAGGCTCAAGTCCGGGAGGGCGAGATGGAGATAGAAGGTGGAGTCGACCAGAAGTGCGGCCACGGCGGACTCGGACCCGCCGATTCGGTGCTCAGCATGGAATCGCACCCTTACTCCCCGAGGAGGCGTGCCTTCTGGGTCTCGGACGCCGCATCCGTGAGCACCCCACGAGTCGGTTTCTTGCCCTTGTGCGTCTCGAACATGATCGTGCCCTTCACGCCGGAGGCGGGTTGATGCGAGCCTGAGTCTGACACACATCCCCCTTGCTTCGTCGGGACTCAGACCGTCGCCGGAACCGGGGCCAGGGAGTAGGGCGGCCGGCCCGGAAGGTAATAGGAAGCGCTGCCCTTGTAGAGCATGGGGTCGTACTGCGGAGGTCCCGTCACCAGGTGAACCACGATACGAGGCACGGCGGTCGAGTTCCGAAACTGCGCCAACAAGATGAGGTCAATTGGGTCAGCGCCCACTATGACTGGATCTGACTGCTGCCTTGGAGACCCGCCACGTTCTGGGCGGTCGATGAGATCTGGGTCAGGCGGATGCCCACGCTGACCGGCTTGGTGGCCCCGGTGAGACGGCTCCCCGTGCCGAGCTGCCCGCTCTTGTTGTCTCCCCACGACCACAACCCGTCCGAGCTGTCGATGGCGTAACTGGCGTAACCACCGGAGCTGACCTTGACGAAGGTCACCCCTTCGGGCACGGCGACGCGCACGGGGACGTCGGAGCTGACCTTCGTGCCGACACCGAGCTGTCCCTGGTCGTTGTCGCCCCACGCCCACACCGAGCCGTTGGCCAGGATGGCGACGGTCTGGCCGTTCTTGGCTCCGCTTCCGCCCTGGAACACTTGTCGCACCGAATCGGGTAGCGCGACCCGCACCGGAACGGCACTGTCGGCCGTGGTGCCGTTGCCGAGCTGACCGGCGTCGTTGTAGCCCCAGTTGTAATACGCGCCGTTGCTGAGGAGTGCACCCGAGCCCTCCCACGAGGATGTGAGCGCCGTCACGCGCGGGTGCTCGGCAGGCCGATGACGGGAACCGGCGTAGAGCTGCCGGTGGTGGAGCCGGTGCCAAGGACTCCGTAATCGCCTCCGCCGCAGGCGTAGACCTTGCCCCCCGAGTAAAAGAGGGAGTGGGTCCGGGCTCCGGTCGCCAGCGTGACGTCGCTGAGTGGGAGCTCGATCGGACGGAGCTCGGTGAGGCCGGACAGGCAGAGGTCACCATCGCCGTTGAGGCCCCAGCCCCAGAGGTGGCCTTGCGAGTCGATGGCCAACGCACCGTCGAAAGGCATGGGGTTCGCCAAGGAGACGATTCTGACTCCGGCGGGAAACTCGACCTTGACCGCCCGAGTGGAGTACGCCGGCTGCTGCCCGTTGCCGAGCTCGCCGTAACTGGCCACTCCCCACGCCCACACCGCCCCGCTCGAGGTCAGCGCGTAGCCATCCGAATTGGATGTGGCGATCTGCACAACCTGACCGGTGATCCCGGGAACAGAAGTCGGGCTATCGAGTTGCAGTTGGCTGATCGCGCCCTGGTTCCCGACCACGCCGAACCGGTAGACCACGGTGGTGGAGGACGGCGGGGAACCGGCGCTGCCGGAACTACAAGCCGTGAGCGCCACCCCCGCCACAACGAACACCAGAGCCGAGCAACGCCGGCGCCACGGATGTTTGGGGGTCGTAAGCCGCATCATCGAAGTATCGGACGACAGGTCCCAATTGTCAACTCAGTTTACAGTTTGCTAACATCTGGCGGGTGGATTCCGACACGCATCCTGCGGGTGCTGTCGGCAGAGGCGACAATCCGGCCCGCTCGTCGTCGGCCGGGCTCGGACCGGCTCTCCGACGTGCCTGGCTCGGCTATCAGCTTCGCCTCGACCGCGCCATGGCCGACGCCGGGTTCGGCGAGCGACAATTTCCCGATGGGCGGGTGCTCCGGTTGTGTTCGGGTCAGGCCGGATCGACGATCTCGGCCATCGGTCGCGAACTGGGCATCACCCGCCAGGGCGCCGGCAAGGTCGTCGGACACCTCCGTGACCGGGGCTACGTCACCGTCGCCGACTCGACGACCAGCAAGAGGGAAAAATCGGTGACCCTGACCTCCCACGGGATCGACTATCTGCGGACACAGCGAGCGGCGGCGCGGGCGATCGAGGACGACTTGAGAGTTGAGCTTGGACAGGAACGGTACTCCGGCTTGCTCACCGCGCTCGACGCGCTCGACCGCGGTGAGCAGGCGCGGATGCGCACCTACCTCCACCGTGCCACCCGCCCAGCTGAACCTGGGGGTTCCTGACGATCGTGTGGGATTCGCACGTGGCACGGGCGGCACCAGCAGTCTCGAGGGTCGGCGTCACGATGGCCGATGCCGCGCTGCGCCGACGTGGGAGGGAGACCTACCGTCAACAGCCCCAGCGAGTGGGCGCTAGAGGACTCGAACCTCCGACCTCAGCCGTGTGAAGGCTGCGCTCTAACCAACTGAGCTAAACGCCCGTGCTCCGTCGGCGCGCCCGTGGGTCGCTCCGATGCAGTCCGTCATGGTAGCCCGGGGACCTCGGGGGGTAGAAGTTCGAAGCCAAGAGCCTCCTCCAGCGCCGCCGCCGACCGGAGCACCACCAGATCACCATGCTGGGGCCCGATCAGCTGCAGGCCGACCGGGATTCCCTCCGTCGTCATTCCGGCGCACACGGTGGCTGCCGGTGACCGGGTCATATTGAACGGATAGGTGAACTTGACCCAATTGAAATCCGGGGTGCCGTTGATCAGGGCCGACCCCTCCAGGGCGTGGGGCGGGGCGGCGGCGGCGGTGGTAGGTGTCACCAGCAGTCGCACGTCGTGAAACAAGTCGACCAGCCGTAGGTTCAGATCGTGGGTGGCGTCTTCGGCCCGGACCATGTCCAGCGCCCCGATCGACGTCGCCCGGTCGATGACCATGGCCAGCACCGGATCGATGTCGTCCCACACCGGGGTCCCCCGGAATTCGGCATGGGTCCGTAGGTTGTAGGCGCCCGTCAGAGTCAGCCAGTCGTTCACCGGATCCTCGTCGAAGACCGTTTCGATCTCTATGACGTCGGCGCCCAGCGATGCCAGCACGGCCACCGCCCGCTCACAGATGGCCAGCACCTCGGCGTCGACCTCCGCGAAGCCGAGGGTCGGCGACCACGCCACCCGCTGCGGCGGCTTGGGATCGTTGAGCACCGCCAGCCAGGAAGCCTCGGGCCGGGGCAGGGAGCGCAAGTCGGTGGCGTCGGGCCCCACCACCACGTCGAGGGCGGCGATCAGGTCCGCCAGCTTGCCGGCCATCGGTCCCCGGGTCGAGAGGTTCTGCCAGTCGGGGGCGTGCCCGCCACCGGTCGGGACTCGGCCGAGGGACGGCTTCATCCCCGACAGGCCGCAACAGGCGGACGGAATCCGGAGGGAACCGCCGCCGTCCGACCCGGTCGCCAGTGGGATCATCCCCGACGCGATCGCCGCCGCACTCCCGCCTGACGAGCCGCCGGCGGTATGGTCCAGGCTCCACGGATTCATCGTGCGACCGAATACCGAGTTGACGGTGTCGGCCTTCCATCCCAATTCGGGCGTATTGGTCTTTCCGACCACCACGCATCCGGCCGCCACCAGTCTCGCCACCATCATTGAGTCGGACCGCGCCGGTGCCTGCCCGGCGAAGGCCACCGAGCCGTGGGTGGTGACATACCCGGCGGCATCTTCCAGGTCCTTGACTCCGAGGGGAAGACCCGCCAGCGGGCCCGGGTCCTTGTCCGCCGCGACCAGGTCGTCGACGGCGCCCGCGGCAACCATGGCCCGTTCCCCGTCAACCGCCACAAAGGCGTTGATGACCGGATTGGCGGCCTCGATCCGGGCCAAGGCGTGTCCGACCAACTCGCGCGCCGACAGTTCGCCTCGACGCACCTGGCCGGCCAGGCCCACAGCTGATTCAGTGCGGAAGTCCATGAGCGACGGTACCGCCACGGTGCCGGTTCGACAACCGACCCGAACCGGCGGCGGACGGATCCGCCGCCAGTTCGACAATTCGGGTTGCCCCGGAGCAGTGTCTTGGTCATGACTTCGCCACCGATGTCCCGGACCGTGCTCGATCACGTGGCTCACGCGGTTCCATCGTGGCAGGATGCCTGGCCGCTGTATGCCGCTCAGCTGGGGGCCGAGTGGAGCTCCGGAGGCGAGAGCGTCGGGTTTGCCCCCGCTCAAGTCCGGTTCGCCAACGGGTCCCGTATTGAATTGCTCAAGCCGCACGACACCGCGTCCAATGATTTCCTCGCCCGCTTCCTCGAGCACCGCGGCCCCGGACCTCACCACCTCACCTTCAAGGTGCCCGATATCCTCGTGGCCCTGGATGCCGCACGCGACGCCGGGTTCGACCCGATCGGGGTGGATCTCCGTGATCCGGAATGGAAGGAAGGGTTCATCCACCCGAAGCAGGGCACCGGGATCGTCGTCCAGCTGGCCGAAGCCTCCGGGGGGTGGTCCAACCCCGCTCCCGACGACTTCCCGACCGAGCGACGTCGCCGCCGGGGCGGTAACGGCACCGTCCGGCCCGCATCGCTTCGGAGGGTCACGCATGCGGTGGCTGACCTCGATGCCGGGATCGACCTCTTCGGCCGGCTGCTGGGTGGCGTGCTGGAAGACCGGGGCACCGGCCCCGGAGAGGAATGGATCGACCTTCGGTGGGACTGTCCCCTGGCCGTTCGGCTGATCACCCCAACCGCGGGTCCGGAGTCGCAGGAGCTGTCGGCCTGGCTGGGTGACCGTCGTGGGCGCCTTCATCACCTGTTGATGGCCGACGAGGAGCCGGACACCTTGCCGGGTGCCCGACCCGCCCCGCCCGGACTTCCCGGCCTGGGAGGTTCATTGCCAAGCCGAAATCCCTGGGTCATCGAGCCCGAGGACAACCTCGGCCTGCGGCTCGTGGTGGCCGAGCTGTGAGCCGTTTCCGTCGGAGCCTCGCGGAATGACCCGGTATCCTGAGGCCGATGAGCCCGAGGAATCGCAAGGTGAACGACTCCGCGGGTGACGATGTTGCCGAGGACGATTTCGACGACGACTCGTTCGAAGACGCCGACGGTGATGATTCCTTCGACGACGATGCCCCGGACGACGACGAAGACTACGAAGAGGACGACGACTACGAAGACGACGCCGAGGATGACGGTGGCGACGAGTTGGAGGACGAACCTCCACCCCGGGAGACGCCGGCGGAAAAGCGCAAGCGACTGGACCGCGTCAATGCCGATGCCCGGGCCGCCAGTATCCAACCGGGTCAATCGAGCGTTTCGACCAAATGGGCCATCGACCGTTTGGACGCCCGGGAGAAGCGTTTCTCCTTCGTCGCCGCCGGCGGCGCCGCGGTGTTCGCCGCCATCATTTACCTGGTCGAAACCCAGAATCACAATTTCCGGTTGGCCAAGGGCCAGATCACTCCGCAGACCACGCTGGTCGTGGGCCTCATCGCCGCCGGACTGCTGATCGCCACCACCATTCTGGGTCGCCGAGCTCCGGTCGGTTTCGTCGCACTGTTCACCGGCGCCGCCTTCGGCGGCTCGTACCTGTTTCTGGGGTTGCCGTTCTTCATCCTGGCGATCTGGCTGTTGTACCGGTCCTACAAGCTCCAAAAGGAAACCACCGCCCGGCTCCGAGAGGCGGGAGTTGGCCCGAGGGCCCGGCCATCCCGGGCGGACCGACCCGCGCCGCGCTCGACGGCACGCCCGGCGGCCGCGTCCCGCCCGACCACCGTGGCCGAGGCCCGTCGGGCTCGGTCGAAGAAATCGTCGGCCCCGGTGGGCAACAAGCGGTACACCCCCAAGCGCCCCACTCCCGAGCCACCGAAACCCTCGAGGCGCCAGCGCAAGGCGGCGGCTTCGGACTGAATCCGGCCGACGCCGCCGACTACGGAACGGTGACGAGCGCCGAGCGCAGCAACTCGAGGATCTCCGCCCGTCGGCGGACCAGGGATCGGGCGGTGGGCTCCTCCCCGAGCGCCCGGAGCAGTTCGACCTCGGTGACCATCCCGATCACGGTGGAATAGATGGCCAGCAGGAGCAGCCGGGGCTCGTGCCGTCTCATATGACCGGAGTCCATCTCGGCTTCGAGGAATTGCGAGGCCCGGGCGAACAAGGGCTCCAGCGCGGCCACGAACCGGGTGGCCGCCGGCGGACCGAGCCGACCCATCTCCCGGACCAGACCCAACAGCTCCGGCTGGCGGGCCGCCAGCCGGAAGACCGAACGCACCACCGCTTCGACTCGCACCCATCCGGTGCCGGCGGTGGCCAACGACCCTTCCAGTGCCACCGACAGCTCGATCGCGCTCCGGTCGATCACCGCGTCGAGGAGCACCTCCTTGGACGGGAACCAGTACAGGATGGTCTGCTTCCGCACCTCCAGGCCCGCCGCCAGCGCGTCCAGCGAGGTGGCCTCGTAGCCTCGGGTGGCGAACGAGGCCGAGCGCGGCGTCGAGGATCCGAGCCGGAGTGCTGGTGCCGTCGGCGATCCCGTTGCTGGTCGGCATCGGCCGGGGCCGGCCCTTGTCTCGCCCGGCGAGTCCACCCGACCTTGCCGCCCCGGCCGGGCCCAAGGCGCCGGCCGAACCGGTTGAACCAGGGGCCCCCGGGGGCGATGCGCTCGACTCGGTCACTTACCATATGGTAGACAGATCTGGTGACCCGTGTTCGTGACGCCCTGGCGGGCAAGCGGTTCTTCATCACCGGCGCCACCGGTTTCTTGGGAACGGCCCTGGTCGAGAGGCTGTTGCGCACCGTTCCCGACTGTGAGGTGGTGCTCCTCATCCGGCCCACCCGCCGGTCGAGCCCGATGCAGCGGGCCACCAAGGAGATCCTCAAGAACGACTGCTTCGATCGCCTGCGGCAGGAGACCGGCGACGATTTCGACGCCCTGGTGACCAGCCGGGTCACCGCGGTGGCCGGCGATGTCGCCACCGACGGGCTGGGTCTGGACGACGAGGGACGACGCCAACTCTCACTCACCGACATCGTCATCCACTCGGCGGCATCGGTCAGCTTCGACGCCCCGCTCGATGCCGCCGTCGAGGTCAACCTGCTCGGTCCCTCCCGGGTGGCCGAGGCCACCGTCAACGCCCGGGAAGCCGCCCACCAAGAAGGACGCCCCGGGCCGATCCATTTCATCCCGGTCTCCACCGCCTACGTCGCCGGGACCCATCAGGGCGAGGCGAGAGAAGAACTGCTGGAAGGCAACCGGTACAGCCTCGACGTGGCCTGGAAGGGCGAAGTGGAGGCCGCCCGCCGCCAACGCGGCGACAGCGAGGCCGAGTCCCGACGGCCCGAGCGGCTGCACGCCTTCTCCAAGGCCGCCCGCAGCGAGTTGGGCGGTGCCGGGCTCCATCTGCTCGCCGAACGGGCCGAACGGCTGCGGGAGGAGTGGGTCAAGAAGCAACTGATCGAGATCGGCAAGGTCCGGGCCCAGTCACTCGGTTGGCCCGATGCCTATCCGTATACCAAGGCCCTCGGCGAGCGGGCGCTGATCTCCCAGTACGGCGACCTCCTTCCCATCACCATCATCCGTCCCTCCATCATCGAGTCGGCGCTGGCCGAGCCGCGCCCGGGTTGGATCCGGGGCTTCCGGATGGCCGAGCCGATCATCGTCTCCTACGCCCGCGGCCTGCTGAAGGAATTCCCCGGGGTCGCCGAAGGGGTGACCGACGTCATCCCGGTGGACCTCGTTGTCGCCACCATCATCGCGGTCAGCGGCGAGGCTCTCCTCGACGCCTCCGCGGCTTCCGACGACAACCCCTACGAAGGGCCGAGCGTCTACCACGTGGCCTCGGGGGTCCGGAACCCGTTCAACTACGGGCGGCTGGTCAAGCTGATCCGGGAGTGGTTCACCGAACACCCGCTCTACGACGCCGACGGCCAACCCATCATGGTCCCCGAGTGGTCGTTCCCGGGCCGGGGCCGGGTCCAGCAACAGCTGACCCGGGCGTCGAAGGCCATGGACCTGGCCGAACGGGTGGTGGGATCGCTGCCCATCCGTGGGCGCCAGGCGGCCTGGATGGCCGCCCTCGAGGAGAGGCACCTGTTGGCCGACCGGGCGCTCGGCTACGTCGAGCTGTACGGGGCCTACACCGAGACCGAGGCCCGCTACCGGGTCGACCGGCTGCTCGCCCTCTGGGACCGCATGGACGAGGACGACCGCCAGACCTACGGCCTCGACCCGGCCATGGTCGACTGGGACTACTACATCCGCGAGGTCCACCTCCCCTCCATCGTCGAGCACGCCCGGGTCCGGACCACCCCGGGCAAGTCGATCCAGCCGTCCCGGATCGACCGGGCCCGCAAGGCCATCCTCTCGCCCGACCGTCACCTGGCCGCCTTCGACCTCGAGAACACCCTCATCGCCGCCAACGTGGTCGACTCCTACGCCTGGCTGGCCTCGCGCCATCTCCCGGCCGCGGAGCGGGTCGGGTTCGTGGCCGACCTGGTCCGGGAGGCACCGTCGCTGCTCGCCCTCGACCGGCGCGACCGGGGCGACTTCCTCCGGTCGTTCTACCGGCGCTACGAGGACGCGCCGGTGGCCCGGCTCCAGGACGACGGATGGGAGCTGTTCCACGATCAGCTGCTGGCCAAGTCGTTCCCGGCCGCCATCGCCCGGGTGCGGAAGCACCGGGCCCTCGGCCACCGCACCGTCCTCATCACCGGGGCCCTCGACTTCGTGGTCGAGCCGCTCCGCCCGCTGTTCGACGAGATCGTCTGCGCCCGGCTCAGCCAGGCCCACGGCCGCTACACCGGACGACTGGCCGAGCTGCCTCCCATCGGTGAGGCCCGGGCGCTGGTGCTGGCCGACTACGCCGGGGCCGAGGGCCTCGAGCTGGCCGAGTCGATGGCCTACGCCGACTCGGCCAGCGACCTCCCGATGCTGGAAGCGGTGGGCTTCCCGGTGGCCGTCAACCCGGAGGCCAAGCTGGCCGCCATCGCCCGCCGCCGCGGATGGCACGTCGAGCACTGGGAGAAGGCCGACGGCAGTGCCCAGCCCCTCCTTCCGCTCGGACCCATCGACACCCGCGACGCCGGACGGCGGGGGCGCACCTCGGCGGCGGCCCTGGCCGGGCGGTCCCGGCGCCTGGCCGGAGGCGGCATCCGGTGAAGGCACTGGTCTTCGAACGCAACCTCCCCCGCTTCGCCGCCTCCCGGGTGGCGTCGGTGTTCGGATCCGGCCGCGGCGCCGGCATCGGGCCGCTCCAATTCCTCGACGCGGTGCCGCCCGAGGTGCCGGGGGACGACTGGTTCCACCTCCGCCCCCTCCTCTCCGGCATCTGCGGGTCGGACCTGGCCACCCTCGACGGGCGCAGCTCCCGCTACTTCGAGGACATCGTCAGCTTCCCGTTCGTCCCTGGCCACGAAGTCGTCGGGGTCCTCGAGGACGGCGGTGTCGATCACGCCGGGACCCCGCTCGCCCCCGGCACCCGGGCCGTCGTCGAGCCGGTCCTCGGTTGCGCCCCCCGCCACATCCAGCCGCCCTGCCCCCAGTGCGGTACCGGCCACTACGGACTCTGCGAGAACCTGGCCTTCGGGGACCTCTCCCCCGGACTCCAGACCGGCTTCTGCGCCGACACCGGCGGAGGCTGGTCGGCGGCGGGTCTGGTCGCCCATCGTTCGCAGCTCCACGCGGTGCCCGAGCGGTTCACCGACGAGGACGCCGTCATCGTCGAGCCGACCGCCTGCGCGGTTCACGCGGCGCTGTCCGGCGGGATCCAACCCGACGACACCGTGGCGGTGGTCGGTGCCGGTACCCTCGGGCTCGCCACCATCGCCGCCCTCCACCTTCTGGTCCGGCCCACCACTGCCTGCACGGTGCTGGCCGGGGCCAAGCACCCCCATCAACGGCGGGTGGCCGAATCACTGGGCGCCGACATCGTGGTCCCACCCGAGCAGCTGGCCCGGGCCGTGCGCCGGCAGGCCGGATCGCTGGTCCTGGCCGGCCGGCTCACCGGAGGGGCGGATGTGGTCTTCGATTGCGTGGGCTCGTCGGAGTCGTTGACCCAGTCGTTGGCCATGGTCCGGCCCCGGGGGCGGGTGGTGGTGGTCGGGATGCCGGCCAAGGTGTCGGTCGACCTGGCCCCGTTGTGGCACCGCGAGCTGACCCTGGTCGGCGCCTACGCCTATGGCACCGAGACGACCGCGAGCCCGACGGGCGAGCCGCCGAGAACCTTCGAGATGGCCATCGACCTGGTGGCCGAAGCCGGCCTCGGCTCCCTGGTGTCAGCCGGCTACCCGCTCGATCGCTACGAAGAGGCGATCGCCCATGCCGGGTCCGCCGGTCGTCGCGGCGCGGTCAAGGTCGTCTTCGATCTTCGTAACCGGAAAGGACGCATTCGTTGAGCCCCAGGCCCGGATTTGTGCTCGAGGTCGACCGCTCCACCCCACCGACCCTGTACTGGCACGGTGAGCGGTTCCGGCTGGAACGCCTGCCGGAGGGAAGCCGGGTGATCTACGCCCCCGAGCCCATCGACCCACTGGAGGACCCGTCGGCCGCCATCCGCCAGGCCCTCCGGAGCCCGCTCGGCAACCAGGACCCGCTTCCCGCGCTGTTGCGCGCCGGCATGAAGCTGACCATCGCCTTCGATGACATCTCCCTGCCGCTTCCCCCCATGGAGCGGCCCGACATCCGGCAACTCGTCATCGAACAGGTGCTCGACATGGCCGCCGACGCCGGGGTGGACGATGTGGAGCTCATCGTGGCCCTCGCCCTCCACCGACGGATGACCGAGCCCGAGCTCCGCCACGCCCTCGGCGACCGTATCTACGACGCCTTCGCCCCCAACGGGCTGCTCACCCAGCACGACGCCGAGGATCCCGATGCGCTGGTGCACCTGGGCCAGACCGACCACGGGGAGGACGTCGAGATCAACAGGCGGGCGGCCGAGAGCGACCTGTTGGTCTACGTCAACATCAACCTGGTGGCCATGGACGGTGGGCACAAGAGTGTCGCCACCGGCCTGGCCAGCTACAAGAGCCTCCGCCACCACCACAATCCCCAGACCATGCAGCAGAGCCGGTCGTTCATGGACCAGCACCACTCGGAGCTGCACACCTCCAATTGGCGGATGGGCAGGCTCATCGCCGACCACGTCAACGTGTTCCAGATCGAGACCAACCTCAACAACGACGCCTTCCCGCCGGCCTTCGGCTTTCTCCAAAAACGCGAGTGGGAGTGGAGCGTGAAGGACCGCCTCGCCTACCTGGGGGCGTCCAAGACCCTGGACCGGACCCCGGCCAAGTACGCCCGACAGATCTTCCACTCGGTCAAGTCGCCCCACCGGATGACCGCGGTCCAGGCTGGCGAGGTGGAGGCGGTCCACGCGGTGACCACCGACAACGTCTGGAAGCAACAAGGGGTCCAGGTGGAGGGCCAGACCGACATCCTGTCGATGGGTCTCCCCTACATCAGCCCGTACAACGTGAACTCGATCCTCAACCCGATCCTGGTCGCCTGCCTGGGTCTCGGCTACTTCTTCAACATGTACCGGGGCCGGCCCCTGGTGCGGGAGGGCGGGGTGGCGATCATGAGCCACCCGACCCCGTGGGAGTTCAACCCCGTCCACCACCCGAGCTACATCGACTTCTTCGAGCAGGTGTTGAGCGAGACCACCGATCCGATCGAGGTGGCCAAGGGCTTCGAGGAGTCGTTCGCCACCGACCCCTGGTACATCCACCTCTACCGGACCGGCCACGCCTATCACGGGGTCCACCCGTTCTACATGTGGTACTGGTGCGCGCACGCCTTGCAGCATCTGGGCGGGGTGATCATCGTCGGCGGGGATCCCGCCGCAGTGCACCGGCTCGGCTTCCGGGTGGCTTCCACCATGGCCGACGCCCTGGAGATGGCCACCGACATCGTCGGGCCGTCGCCGACCCTCACCCACATCCACACCCCCCCGATCCTGATGTCGGACGTGACATGACCACCAAGCATGCGTCGTCTCGATCGCTGCTGAAGCCCCGGGCGGTGCGGGCCGATGCCGCCCTCGGCACCACCCGGAGAACGACGGCATTGACCACCCTCAAGCGGCTGTCCCCAAGCGACGTCGCCTCCCGGGCCGGCCGCCGTCGGTTCCCACTGGCCGCCCCGAGCTGGCCCGAGACCGTCCCCCGCCCGGCGCCCGAGCACGAACTCGGGGTCGACTACGACACCGGATGGTCGCGCAAGTACCCGGTGCGGTTGGCCCGGGCCATGCTGACCGACAACGTCACCCGGCCGTTGGCGCGGGTCATCGCCGATCCGTTGGTCCGGGGCGACGAGTACCTCACCACCCTCGAGGCCCCGGTGATCTTCGCCGCCAACCACACCAGCCACATCGACACCCCGCTGCTGATGAGCTGCCTGCCCATGCGCTTCCGGCATCGCACCGTGGTGGCGGCGGCGGCCGATTACTTCTTCGACCGCCGGTGGAAGGCCGATCTCTTCGCTTTCTCCCTCGCCGCGATTCCGATCGAGCGGAACAAGGTCAACCGCCGGTCCGCCCAACTGGCTGCCGACCTGGTGGAGGACGGCTGGAACCTGATCATCTACCCCGAAGGGGGCCGGTCGCCCGACGGGTGGGGTCAGATCTACCGGGGCGGGGCGGCTTACCTCAGCGTGAGGACGGGCCGGCCGGTGGTGCCGGTCCATCTGCAGGGAACCGGGCGGATACTGCCCAAGGGGGGCAAAGGGATCCGGCGCACCCGCACCACCGTCACCTTCGGCACTCCGCTGTTCCCCGACGAGGGCGAGGACGCCCGTCGCTTCGGGGTGCGGATCGAAGCGGCGGTGGCCACCATGGCCGACGAGACCAACACCGACTGGTGGACGGCCCGGCGCCGGGCGGTGATGGGAACCACCCCACCGCTGCAGGGACCCGACGCGGCTGCCTGGCGACGGTCGTGGGCCCTCCCCGAAGCCACCTCCGCCAACGCCGACTCCGACGACGATGGCACCGAATGGCCCCGCCGGACCGAATGGCCCCGGCGGACCGGGTCACGGAGCCACTAGGGAATCCCGGGTCGAGGAACCGTCACCCTCGTCGGCGGCGCTCCCGACCTGACCGGGCCGACCGGAGGCTGCCCACCCCGGCCAGACGGTCGGCTCGGAGTGCGCTCTCCTCGACGTCGTCGAGGACGACCGGAGGGAGGGTCTCGCCGCGGGATGCCAGTGCCCACCCCAGCAGCAGGTCGGCGAGGGCGACGTTCCGGGCCAGGACCGGACCGTGGAGATAGGTGCCCACCACCCGGTCGGTCCAGGCGCCCTCGGTCCCGTCCCCACCACCGTTCCCCACCCCGGTGATCACCCGGGCCAGGGGCGAGGCTCCGGACCCGATGGTGGTCACCCCACCGTGGTTCTCGAAGCCGGTCAGCAGCGGGAGCGGGGAACCGTCGTCGCTCCGAGGCGCGGCGTCGTCGACCGCCGCCACCAGCTCCCCCACCGCTCGGATGTCGGTTCCCTTCCGGGTGGTCACATCGAGCAGGCCCAGGCCGTCGTGGGGTCGGTCGGCGGCGTCGGGGAACTCGCGCCCCAGGAGCTGGAAGCCGGCGCACACTCCGAGAACCACCGCACCGTCGGCCACCGAACGCAACAAGGTGCCGTCGGCGATCAGTGTGGTCGCCGCCCGCACCTGCGGGCCGTCCTCCCCGCCCCCCAGGCAGTAGAGGTCACCGCGGGGCAGCGGCCGGTCCGACGGCGCCTGGATCAGGTTCACCTCCACTCCTCGCCATTCGGCTCGTCGGGCCAGCACCAGCCCGTTCCCTCCGTCGCCGTAGGTTCCGAGGAGATCTGGGTAGATGACCACCACCGTCAACGCCGACCGGGACTGGGAGGCGGCGCTCACAGCCGGCTCCTCAGCTGGGCGAAGGCGGTGTAGTTGCCCAGGAACTCCACCGACGGAGGACGCCCCGACCCCGACGCCGGAGCCGCCGCCCGGACCGCGGTGTCCACCGCCTCCAGCGGGTCGGGCACCACCTGGTGGTCGACTTCGGCATAGCGGAGACGTACGGCCAGATCCCGGCACCGTTCCCCGGTCGCCACCACCGTCCGGCCGGCCAGGCGCTCGAAGGGAACGTCCCAGAGCCAACTGGTATCGAAACCGTCGGCCACCCGGGCGTTGATGGAGAGCACCACCGGCGGGACGGGATGCCTCGACTCATCCAACAGATCGAAGATGGCGGTCCAACCGGCCGGGTTCTTGGCCAGTAGCAACCGGACCACTCTCCCCTGGCGTTCCACCGTCGAGAACCGTCCGGCCACCTCGTGGAGCCCGGCCAGTCTCGCCAAGGCGGTGGCGACCGACACCCGGGGCTGAGCGTAGGTCCCGACCAGCTCGGCGGCGGCCACCGCCACCATGGCGGCATTGGCCCGGTTGAACTGACCGGGGAGTCCGATGACCACCGGATAGCGGTGGCCGTCGGCCATGACCAGCGTCGCGTCCTCCAACCAGGCGAAGCGCTCGGGTCGGGCGAACGCGGCAGTGGTCACACTGCCATTGGCCGGAGGCTTCGAAGACGATGCGACCTCCGCAGGCCGGACAGCCCACCGCGTCGTCGTGCCACACCTGTCCGGCGCCGACCCAGCGCACGTCCGGCGCCGTCGACGCCGCCCACACCACCATTGGGTCGTCGGCATTGGCGACCACCACCGTTCCGCTGCCGTCCGGGTTGACCGGTTCGAGACTTCCCAGCACCGTGCGCCACTTGTCGACCAACATCCGGACCTCGGCAATCCGGTCGAGCTGGTCGCGTGACAAATTGAGCAGTACCACGACTTGCGGGTGGGCCTCCTCGATGAGCTGTCCGAGGTATCCCTCGTCGACCTCCAGCACCACCGTCCCCGACGGTCGGGTGCCGATGAGCGCGGCCACGTGACCGGCCGGCATGTTGGCACCGGTGGTGTTGGTGACCACCGGTGCCGAATCACTGTCGGTCAGGGCCGCCACCAGCATCCCGGTGGTGGTGGTCTTCCCGTTGGTGCCCGAAACCAGGGCGACGTTCCGGTCCCGGGCCAGGATGGCCAGCAGCCGGGGGGCGATGGCGAGGCCGGCCCGGCCACCGATGACCGTCCCGCTGCCCCGCCCGAGCCGGCGGGACATCGAATTGATGGCGGATGCCACCTTCACCGCCACCGAGGGGCGCAAGGAGAGACGGGGGGTTGGCGGGGAAACGGATGCGGTCACGCCGGAGGCTGTGTGCGGGCCAGTTCCTCACTGCTGGGAATCCGTTGAATCCGTGACGCCTCCGGTAACAGATCGGCGATGGCAGCCATCAACGTCTCGGTGTCGGCTGTCGCATCCCGACCTTCGAGGTCCATTGCCGTCCCGACCCGCACGGTGACCATCGGCGGGTGCCCCCACGCCGTCAGGTTCGGCGTCCGGGACGAGCGGGCCCACACCTCTTCGGTGCCCCACAGCCCAATGGGCACCACCGGGGCGCCGGTTTCCTCCGCCAGGCGGGCGGTGCCGGTCTTGCCCGACAGCACCGGATCGAAGAAGGCGTCTCCCCGGGGGATGGTGCCCTCGGGCAACACGATGACCACCTCGCCGGCCCGGAGGGCGGCACTCGCCTGCTTCATCGGGTTGGCCGAGCCGCTGCCCCGGTCGACGGCGATCCCGCCGAGGGCGCGGGCCAGGCTCCCGACCACCGGAGCGTCGAAGATCTCCTGCTTGGCCAGGAAGCGCACCGGCCGGTTGAGACGAGCCGCCACCAGACCGAGGGCGGCGACGTCGAAATAGCTGCGGTGATTGGCGGCCAGCAGCACCGGCCCGGTGGGCGGGATGTGTTCGACGCCCTCGATGTCGAAGCGGGCGTAGGGGAAGGCCTCGGGCCGGAACACCAGCCGGGCCAGGTGATAGGGCTCCAGGCCGAGCAGGGATGGAACCCCCGGTGGGCGGTCCCAGTATTCGAGCGGCCAGCGCCGGGCCAGCGCCACCAGGGCCAGCCGGGGGTCGGCATTGAGCGGGTGGGGATGGCCGACCTCGGTCAACAGCGGTAGGTCGTAGAAGCTGTCCGAGTAGGCGTGGGAAGCGGACAGGTCGACGCCCCGGGCGTCGGACCAGTCCCGGACGGCGCGGCGTTTCCCGATTCCCCATACGAAGCCGCCGTCCAACCTGCCGGTGTAGCGGCCGTCGGCCTCCTGGTAGTGGGTGGCGATGGTGTCATCGAAGCCCAGGGCCTCGGCCAGCGGCGCCACCAGATCGAACGGCGAGGTGGTGGCCAGCACCACCTGGCGGTGCTGGGCCCGGTGGGCCTCCAAGGCCTCGAGGGCCCAGGGTTGCACCAGGTCGACCAGATGCTCGACCGCCCGTTTCCCGGCCCGGCGGGTGGCGTCCGCCGATCGGTTCTGCATGGCCCGGGCGGCGACCCGGGCCAGACCGATGAAGGGGGCCGACTCACCGAACCGGTTATAGAAGTTGTACATGAACCGTTCACCCGGGACGTGCTGGCCCTCGGTGACCACCCCTTCAGCGACCAGGGCGTCGTGGAAGACCGGACCACTCGCCTCCCGAAGCAAAGTCCTGTCGAGATCCACGAACACGGCCCCCGACCCGGATGACATGACCACACGTTACTTGGGCATCCCGCCGTCGCGACAAGAGCCATCTTGCCGACTGGCGCCGAACATCCCGAGGGTCATGCCGGCGCCAACGGTTCCTTGACGCGGCAAAGGGATCGCCGGGGGGGTGGCGATCCCTTCGCACTGACACAACGGGGAACGGAGGGGGGGTTCCTGATCCCTGTGGTCTCCGTCCATTGTGCCCAATCCCCCATCATCAGTCAAACAGTTATTTTCGATATCCACTATCATCTTTGGAGATGGAACTCCGACACCTGCAGGCCCTGGTGGCCATCAGTGACCATGGCACCTTCTCGGCCGCCGCCGACCACCTCGGCACCGTGCAGTCCAACGTGTCGTCCCACGTCGCCCGCCTCGAACGCGAGCTCTCCGCCCCGCTGATCGACCGCAGCAACGGTCACTTCACCCAGGAGGGCGAGGCGGTGTTGGCCCGGGCCCGGCGCATCCTCTCCGAGCTGGACGCGCTGGTCTCCGACGTGGCCGCCTGCAAGGACGAGGTCACGGGGACCGTCAAGGTCGGGATGATCGGGACCACCGCCCGGTGGCTGGCTCCCCAGCTGATGGAGTTGGCCGCCGACCGCCATCCGAATCTGGCATTGATGATCGCGGAGGGGATCACCACCGGGCTCGAGTCCCAGCTGGCCGACGGCCAGCTGGATCTGGCCGTGCTCAATTTTCCGGTGCACGGCAAGGACCTGTTGTCCAAGCTGTTGTTCGAAGAGGACCTGGTGCTGGTGGTGCCCGCCGATCATCCGCTGGCGGCGTTGGATCGGCAGCTCGTCCTCGATGACCTGGCCGAGCTGAAGCTGATCCTGCCCCTGCCGGGGACCGCGCTGACGCGACGAGCTGGATGCGGCCTTGAAACCGTCGGGCATCGAGCTGAGCCCATCCGCTCAAATCGACGGGCTCCGGCTCATCGCCACCCTGACGTTCGAGGGGTACGGTCCGGCGATCCTTCCCGCCACCGCGATTCCCACCTACCTGCGGACCCGATTCCGGGCCCTCACCGTCAAAGGACTGCCGCGACGCCGGGTCGGGGTGGCCCAGCGAAGCCGCGGACTGCCGACCGCCCCCACCCTGGCCCTGCTCGACCTGCTGCAGACCATCGTGGCCACCGCCGACCTCCCCAGTGGCCTCTACGCCGGAGGCGCGACCGACCCGAAGGCCTAGCTCAGAGCTCGGGTACCCGAGGCTCCCGCCACATGCGCCACAGCGGAGGTCCCCCGTGTTCGGACCGGAATTCATCGATCACCTCGAACCCGAAACGGGCGTAGAGCGGCACGTTGCGCTCTTTGGACGACTCGAGGTAGGCGGGCATCCCCTCCTCATCGACCTGGGCCAGGGTGGCTCGCAACAGCGCCGAGCCGATACCTCTGCCCTGGCGATCGGGTTCGGTACCCAACGTGGCCAGGTACCAGTGGGGCTCCTTCGGGTGCAGCGCGTCGATCTCCACCAACAGTTGCAGCGCCCGGACCATCCTCTTTCCCACCAGGAACGGCGCGGTGGGCAATAGCTCGAACAGTTCCTTGAGCCCTTGGCGGCGGCGGTGGGGTGGGCCCCAGATCGACGCCCCGCCGTAGTCCTCGGTGGTGTACACGTTTCCGAAGCTCAGGTACTGGCGACGGATCAGGGTGGTGAAAAACGAGTGCAGCCCGTAGTGCCGACGCCGGTCACCGCCGAACATGAACATGGACACCGGGTCGTCGTCGAATGAACGCACCAGGAGGTCGACCACCACCGGGACGTCCGACCGAGTCACCGGCTTGACCACGGGAGACGTCGGAGAGCGGTCCACGCTTGGGATGGTAGCCGTGGATGGTCGCGTCAATTGGTGGCTGGGTCGATCGGGTACCCCGACACCACCGCCAGGGAGCCGCCCTGGCGCCGGAGCACTCGCTGCCACAGCCCCTCGGGATCGGCCGAGACCGGGTCGCCGGGCTCGGCCCGCACCACATACCACGAGCCGTCCCCGATCTCCTCCTCGAGTTGGCCGGCGTCCCAGCCGGCGTAGCCGGAGAAGAGCCGTACCCCGATGATGGAGTCGGTGACGGCGCCGGGACCCGCACCCAGGTCGATGGTGCCGACCGGGTGGACGTCGGGGATCAGCGCCCTCCACCCCTCCGGGGGTGTCATCCCGCCGTGGTCGCCTCCGTCCTCCCCGACCCGGAGCCGGGCCAACCCGATGACCGCGTTGCGGGCCACCGGCCCGCCGGTGAACAACTCGGCCGGGGGCGTGGCCAACGGGTGCCACTGCGGGAGGACTTCGTCGACGCCCACCCCGCCCGGCGTGTTCAGCACCACTCCCAGGGCACCGTGCTCGCCGTGTTCGAGGATCAGGATCACCCGTCGGGCAAAGTTGGGGTCCTCCAGGCGCGGTGACGCCACCAGCAGATGGGTGGTGAGCGACTCGGGCGGTGGGGCGCCTCCGTACGGATCGAACCCGCGGGGTGAGCGTGACGGCACAGCCCAATCATTGTCCACCCGGAGCCCGGAGTGGCGCCCGGGGGCGGCTTCGATGAGGCTGGCGGCATGCCACTCGTAACCATCGACAGGGTCCGACCCCATATCGACGTCGTGACCCTCAATCACCCGGACCGGCTCAACTCGATGTCCTTCGCCTTGGTCGGCGCGTTGTACGCGGCGCTCGACCGGGTGGCGGCCGACAACGACTGCCGGGTGGTGATCCTCACCGGCGCCGGTCGGGCCTTCTGCTCGGGGCTCGAGCTCGAGAACGCCGGGCTCCCTCCCGGCGCCGAGGACCTCGGCCGCCATCAGATGGGCATGCGGGCGATGGAGTTCATGGGCGGGATCGTCCCGGCCATGCGGGCTATCCCCCAACCCATCATCGCCGCCATCAAGGGGCCGGCCTACGGCGGGGGCATGTGTCTTTCCCTGGGGGCGGACATCCGGCTGGCCGGGAACACGGCGGTGTTCTGCGGCGCCGGCATCAGCAACGGGCTCACCGGGACCGAGCTCGGAGTGAGTTGGCTCCTCCCCCGGGCGGTCGGCACCTCCAACGCCGCCGAGATGCTCCTCACCGGAAAACTGGTCGACGCCGCCGAGGCCCTCCGCATCGGCCTGGTGTCGAGGCTGATCCCCGATGACGAACTGCTCACCACGGCGGTGGAGATGGCCGAGCAAATGTGCGCCTTCAGCCCGTTCGGCCTCGGTCTCACCAAGGAGACCATCTGGGCGTCTCAGGAGGTCTCCAGCCTGCAGGCCGCCGTGGCGCTGGAGAACCGGACCCAGCTGCTGGCCGGCCACACCGGCAATCTCACCGAAGCGTCGGCCGCCTTCCGGGAGAAACGCCGACCCATCTACGTCGAGTAGGGAGTCGAGATGGCCAAAGCACGAAGGGGGCGGCGGCGGCCGGCCGCGGCCCGGTCTCCCGACGGCGGTAGGCACGAGCACTGGCGATCCGACGGGCAACCCAAAACCCGGTTCGCCACCCCGGATGATGCCAATCGCGCCTCCCTCCGCCTCCGGTTGGAAGAAGGCGCCGACCTCGACCCCTATGAGTGCGGGTACTGCCATGGGTGGCATCTCGGTACCCGGAGGAAGTGAGCGTCGAGAACGGAGACTTCGACCCCGCGGGAGGAATTAGCCTGTAAGGCTGGCTTTCCGTCTGGCGCTACACAACGAATCCGATGACCATTACCTCCCGCGACACTGCGACTCAGGCTCGAGTCGGCGAGGAAGCCACCGCCTCCGCCGACCGGCTGGTGCGCGGGCTGAGTCTGGCTGTCTTTCTCCAGTGGTTCGGAGCCAGCGCCATCATCCCGATGCTGCCCGAGTACATCCGCCATCGGGGTGGCACCGACTCCCTGGCCGGGTTGGTGATGGCGGCGTTCTTCGCCGCCGGCGTGGTGTCCCAGTACCCGGCCGGCCGGATCGCCGACCGCCTGGGTCGCCGCCCGGTGTTGCTGGCCGGCCTGGTGGTCTATGCCGTCGCCAGTTTCGGATTTCTGGCTCCGGTCGGCCCGGCCACCGACATCGGGCTCCGCGCCCTCCAGGGCGTCGGGGCCGGCGCCGCGGAGGTCGCCGCACTGGCCATGGTGTCGGCGGCGGTGGTCGCCGATCGGAGGGGGAAGGCGTTCGCCTCCATCTACGCCGGTCAGGTCGCGGGTATGGCCATCGGGCCTCTCATCGGCAGCATCCTCGGGGTCGACTTGATGTGGACGGTCTTCGTGGCCGCCGGCATCACCTCGCTGGCCGCCTGTGTCCCCGCCCTCTCCACTGTCGAAGTCCGGACTCCGTCGGGCACCGGTGACCCCGACGTCCCACTCCCGCGAGCCACCGGAGGCATCCGCCTGTCGGCGGCGCTCATCGGGTCACTGCTGGCGTCGGTGATGCTCGGCCTCACCTTCGGCGTCTACGAGATCTGCTGGACGCTCCTCCTCCAATTGCGGGGCGCATCCGGCTGGCAGATCGGCCTGTCGTGGACGCTGTTCGCGGTTCCCTTCGTGCTGATGACCCGACCCAGTGGATGGCTGACCGACCATCTCAACCGCAAGCTTCTGGTCATGGGTGGGCTGACCTTGTCGGTGGTGATGTGTGGTTCGTACCCGTTCCTCCATAACGTCCCGCTGTTGGTGGCCCTCGGAGCCGCCGAGGCGGTGGGAATCGCCATCGTGCTCCCGGCCGTCCAGTCACTGCTGGCCCAGACCTCGGATGATTCGGCGTTCGGGCGGGTGCAAGGCTTGTTCTCCACCAGCCAGATCGCCGCCGCCGCGGTGGCGGCGGCGGCGGCCGGGGCCCTGTTCGGGGTGGCGGCGTCGTTGCCGTTCGTGATCACCGCGGTGACCGGGATTGCCATCATGGTGGTGGTCGCCGTGGTCTGGCGATCAGTGGAGGGCGTCGTCCCCCACTGAGCCGCCCTTCAACGGATGCCGGCGTAGAGCGACGCTCGCCACCGCCCGGTGGTGGGGACCGCGCAGAGGGCTGTGCCGGCCCGCACCAACCAGTCGACCGCCTCGGCGTCCGAGGCGTCGGCGGAGAGCCGCGCCACCAGCCCGCGTCGGGGATGGTCCTGGGTCATCCTCCAACCGTCGGGAAGCGGGAGACCCATGTCCCGGAGCCGGGCCACCACCCTCGGTCCCGAACTGTGCTGGAGACCGACCGTGGTCGGCTTCACCGTGCCATCCGGGTTGTGCTTGCCCGGGATCCAGGTGGCGACCGGAACCTTGTGGGGGCTCCCCCCGAAGATGGCCAGCGGCCCCGGGGGCGGAGGCTCGTCCTCCGGGTCGATGATGGGCCGCAGGTTCACCCATCCGATTCCCTCGGCCTTGATCTTGGCCATCCGGTCCAGCAGTTCGTCCACCTCGCCGGGGACGAACTCCAAGTCTTCGGGCCGCGCCCGGGTCACGGTGATCCCCTCACGACTGCAGATCGATGACACCGTCGGCCAGCAGCTCGAGCTCGGCCCGCCAGGAGTGGGGGGCCTCGATCGGCCGGACCACGAACTTCGAGAACCCGACGTCGAGGAAGGCTTCCATCAGGTCGTGCAGACCGTCGATCCCCACCGGGACCACCGCCGCCGGGTCCACCCCCCGGCGTTGGGCGGCCATGGCCTGGGCCATCTTGGGGGTGATCGGGTGATGGGAATAGGCGATGGCCACACCGAAGTGCTCGGGGCTGATGACCCGCCCCTCCTCGTCGGCGGCCTCCTCGATGACCGAGGCGGCCTCGGCCACCTGATCCGGGGTGCAGAGCGACGGCAGCCACCCGTCGGCGAAGCGCCCGCACCGTCGAAGGGCGGCCGGGACCATCCCGCCGGTCCAGAATTCCAGCGGCTGCTGGAGCGGGGTCGGCGACACGCAGACGTCGTCGAAATCGGCCGACTCACCGTGATGGGAGACCGTCTCCCCCGTCCACAGGTGGCGGAGCAGCGGCAGCATCTCATCCATCAGCCGGCCCTTGTCCGGGCCCGCCACCCCCACCGCCCCCGCTTCCGGATGAATGGGAATTCCGGGCACGAAGGTGGTCAGGAGCCGACCGCCCGACAGCACGTCCAAGGTGGCCAGCTCCTTGGCCAGCCGAACAGGATTCCGTCCGGGCAACACCATGGTGGTGCCGAGCTTGAGCCGGGGGTTGTGGGCGGCGGCGAAGGCCAGCGCGGTAAGCGGCTCGATGGTGGGAGTAGTGAGGACCTCGGGCAACCAGATCGAATCGAACCCGAGCTCGTCGATGTCGTCGACCAGATGGGCGAAGCCTTGTTGGTCGGGCACCGCGGGCGCCCCGACACCCACCCCGATCCGGACCTTCATGGGATCCCGAACCGGGGTCCGTCGAACCGGTCGACGGTGGCGAAGGACTCGACCGGTTCCCGTCGCAGCCGGGTGGGTTGATGGACCGGATAGCCGAGCGCCAGCACCCCGGCGACGGTCAGATGGTCGGGCACCCCGAGCGCGGCCTTCACGATCTCCTCCCGCCGCACCACCATGGTGGTCATCACCCCGGCCAGTCCCTCCTCCCGGGCGGCCAACAGGATGCTCCAAGCGAAGGGGTACACCGACGCGCCTCCCACCAGGGTGTAGTGGTCGGCGTCGCGGTCCACGGTGGCCAACCGGGTCAGGTCGGCCAGCAGCACCAACATCACCGGTACCGAGTCGAACTGCTCGGCGAACCCGCCGGGGGCATCGGCCGAAGCCCGGGCGATGGCTTCGGCTTCGGTCAGCGCCTGGGTTTCGCGGTCCCGGTCGGTTACCGCCGCCCACGGGGTCAGACCGGCCCGGAGCTGGGCCAGGTACTCATACCAGCCGGGCAGGTAGCAGTCCCGGAGTTGGCGCCGGAGGGCGGGATCCTTGACCACCACCACCCGCCACGCCTGGCGATTGCCTCCGTTGGGCGCGAACCGGGCGGTATCGAGAAGTCGGTAGACGACGTCATCGGCCACCTCTTTCGGCTCGAAGTCCCGTGCCGCTCCGGTGGTCCGCAGCCCGACGCCCAGTTCCATCTGCCCGACGGTAGCGGGATCGACGGGTGCGTGTGCCCTGACGGTCGGGAGTTGGGTCCGGCCGGTGTCTAGAGGACCTCGAGGATGGCATCGGCGGCGCTGACCGACAGCCCGGCGCCCGGCTCGACGTGGAGGGCGGTGACCACGCCGTCCTCGATGACCGCGGCATAGCGCTGCGAACGGGTCCCGAGGCCGAAGGCGCTGCCGTCCATCTCCAAGCCGACGGCCTTGGTGAATTCGCCGTTGCCGTCGGCCAGCATCACGATCCTGTCTCCCACCCCCTGAGCGTCGCCCCAGGCACCCATCACAAAGGGGTCATTGACCGAGATGCTGGCAATGATGTCGACCCCCTTGCCCTTGAGGTCGTCGTACCGGATGAGATAGCTCGGCAGGTGGTAATCCGAGCAGGTCGGGGTGAAGGCTCCGGGGACGGCGAAGAGCACGACCTTGCCCTTCCCCAGGACTTCGCCGGTCTGCACCGGCGTAGGGCCCTCGGTCCCCATCGTCATCACCTTCACATCGGGAATCCGGTCGCCGACCGACAGGGTCATGGTGTCTCTCCTCGTGTTCGCCGACCGTCCCGCCAGGCGGTGGTCCCCCGGTCGGGGGTGGCCGTCGAACTCAGCTTACGCGCACGGGTCAGGATCGCCGCCCCGACCCCGAACGCCGCCAACGAAGCGGCCAACAGGCCGACGGTGGTGACGTCCACCAGATGTGGATGGCTGGAGAACGCCTTGTCGGCGATGAGCAACGGGACGGTGAACCCGATCCCGGCGATGGCGGCGCCCCCGGCCACATGGACCCATCGGACCCCGGTGGGGAGCCGCCCCCATCCGAGGCTGACCACGGCAAGGCAGGCCAGGGTGATGCCGCCCAACTTCCCCACCACCCGGGCGACCACGATGCCGACGAACACCGCGGTGGCCCCGGGATGCCGGAGGATCGACGAGTCGATGCTCACCCCGGCATTGGCCAACGCGAACACCGGCAGCACCAGGTAGGCAGAGATCGGCGCGACCCCGTCCTCCAGTCGGCCAGCCGGACCGGGTTGGGCGGCGGCCGCTGCGCCCGGGATGAGAACCCCGACCACCACCCCGGCCAGCGCCGGCTCGACCCCGCCGGCGGCCAGCAGGATCCAGAGCCCCACCCCGGCGACCAGGTAGGGCCAGGCCGATCGCACGCCGTAGCGGCGGGCCAGCACCATGGCGCCAGCCACCGCCGCCGCGCCGAGCAGGGCGGGGAGATGGGTCTGGCTGGAATAGAAGAGGGCCAGCACCAGCACCGACCCGATGTCGTCGGCGACGGCCAGGGTCAACAGGAACAGTCGGAGCCCGGGCGGGACCCGCCGGCCCAACAGGGCCAGCGCTCCGAGCGCGAAGGCGATGTCGGTGGCCATCGGGATGCCCCAGCCGGTGGCGCCGGGTCCGGTGTGCACGATGAGGACGTAGACCAGCCCAGCACCAGCCATCCCTCCGGCCGCCCCCACCAGCGGCACGATGGCGGTGCGGACGTCAGCCAGCTCGCCGTCACGGCGCTCGCGGGCGATCTCGAGGCCGACGACCAGAAAGAAGACCGCCATCAACCCGCCGTTCACCCATTCGCGCACGGTGGTGAACCCGGTCAGCTGGTGGCCGTCGAGGGGCACCGTGTGTTCCCACAGCTGCGGGTAGGTATGTCGCCACGGACTGTTGGCCCACAACAGGGCGACCAAGGCGGCGACGGTCAGCACTACCCCGCCGGCCAGGTCCGAGCGGAAGAAGGAGGCGACCGCGGTCGACATCCGTTGGGATCGGGCGAAGGTCAACGGCTCTGCCTCACCGACGTACGGTACAAGCCAGGTTGCCGGCGGCGCGAAATGGCGAGGGGCGAGGTCTACAGGGCGGCGGCGGCGGAGACGATCGGCGCGACCCGATCCATGGAAGCCAGCTGCTTGGCGCAGGTATCCCCCGGGAACCCGACGGTCACCCAGTGGACACCGATCTGGGCCAGCCCCTCGAGGGTGGCGATCACCGACCCGTCGTCCTGGTCGACGGTGCCGATGTCAGACAGGCCCACCGGGGCGAACACAACGGTCAGCGGCCGGGTCCGGCCGATCTTCTCGGCGTACTCGGCGGCGTACTCCAGCTCGCGGGCCAGATCGGCCGAGGTCTCCAATACCGCCGTCTTGGTGTACTTGGCCAGACCCGGTGGATTGGGGAACGGGCACCACCCGTCGCCCAACTCCACCGCCCGCCGGATGGCCCGACGGCTGTTGCCGCCGATCCAGAGGACCGGGTTTGGCTGCTGGACCGGAGCCGGCAACATGGTGTTCCCCGGTGCCTGGAAGAACTCACCGTCCCAGGTCACACTCTCCCCAGTCCAGGCTGCCTTCATGGCCCGGATGGCCTCGTCGGTGCGGTCGCCCCGATCCGCGAACGGCACCCCGAGGGCGGTGAACTCCGGCTCGAGGTAACCGGCCCCGGTTCCGATGGTCACCCGCCCACCGCTCAGCACGTCGAGGCTGGCGATTCCCTTGGCGGCCAGGAACGGATTCCGGTAGGCGAGGATGAACAGGTTGGTGTGCAGCCGGATCTTCGAGGTCGCGGCGGCTGCGAACGACAGCGCCACCAGCGGGTCGAGGGCGTGGTGGCCACCGTGGGCCAGCCAGTTGTCGCCCGGGAACGGATGCTCGGTAGTGAACACCGCCCCGAACCCCACCGCTTCGGCCGCCGACGCCAGTTTGCCGATGGCCCCGGGCGACAGGAACTCATCGCCCCGGTCCACCCGGTGGGTTGGAAGTCGTACCGACATCTGCACAGCCGTCACCGCCCCTTTGATCAGCGTTGTTCAACCGGTACTACCGGTTAGGAGCGCCACCGTCCACGATGGTGTCGACGATCCGGTCGCACCGGCGACACCAGGCGGCATCAGATGAGCGGTCACTCGGATGGACAAGCCCGCCACACCGACCGCACCGGTGGATGACGGGAGACTCGCTGGCGCTGGTGGTCATGAGATAGTCAGTCTGGCATACACCAAGTGGGGGCGAAAGTTCCTGACAGTGCCGAGGTGACTGCGGATTGCCCTCGAACATCGGGCGCCACGCGGCGATCGCGGCGGTTGCATTTTCGTTGTTCAACCCTCGCGAAAACGCGGTCCCTTGATCCATTCGGGCAACCGGCCGGCCTTCCCCCCGGCATCGACCGCCCCGTGCACCGTCACCGCAGTGGCGCAGGGCTCGGTGTCCACCGCCAGGAGATAACCGATCTGAAAGGTGGTGCCGGTCACGTTCCCCACCATCAGCGATATGTCGACCACCTCGTCGAATCTCAGGGCCCGTCGGTACTGGACGAACGACTCCAACACCGCCAGGTCGGATCCGTCGGCCCTGACTTCTTCGTACGGATGCCCGATGGCTCGCAGAAACTCGACCCTGGCCACCTCGAGATACAACAGGTAGGCCGCATGGTGGACGACGCCCATGGCATCCGTCTCGGAGAACCGGGTACGCAGCCTGTGGGTGAACTGATAGTCGGCCGGGTCGGTCGACGGGACCAGGGCGAGTCTCACCGCACGGACGCTAGCGCCGGGCGGGTTCCATCTCGGGTTGGTTCCATTCGATCCAGCCGGTCCCGGCGCGCCCGTCCCGGGCGGTGAAACGGGCCATGGCCCGGGGGAAGCGGCTGACCCGCCCGTCGTCAGCAGTCAGCAGCAGGGGGGCAAAGGCCACCGGTTCGATGTCCAGCTCGAGGTGCCCGGGCTCGACGATGGCGGTGCCCCGGAAGGGCATGCCCTCCTTGCCGTCATCTTCGGAGACCGACAGGGTCTCGATCGTCAGCACGGATCCGTCCGGCGGCTGGACATAGCCCAGCGCCACCGGGAACCCCGGAACCCGAATGTCGGCCCAGTGCACCCGGGTGCCGTCGTCCAGGCGCACCGACGCCCAGCACCACCCGAACGCCCACCAGTCCCGGACACCCCAGGAATGGTCGCGTTGACCCTCGCCTCGCACCACGATCCGCTCGTCACCGACGGAGACCTCGCCTTCCACCCGGCTCGGGATCTCATAGCGTGTGGTGACGTCGTACTGGTAGGGAGTCCCGTCGGTGGTCCACACCAGGTCCATGGCCAGCGCGGTGGCCCGGCCGGTTTCACCGCGATAGCTGGCGGCCGGATCGTCGTGGCTGGCGGCGGGGGCGGTAGCCCGCAACCGCATCGCCCGCAGCGGGTCCTCGGGCAGGCAGGCGATCGAGTGGCCATCGGCCTCCAGGGTCATGTCCGCGCCGGAGAGGATCGGCAGGTGGTAGTCCACCGAGGCCACCATGGGCCGACCGGGGCCGACCACCATGGTCGTCCACCAGGTGACCCCGAGATTGGGATACAGCCCGACACGGGCATAGCCACCCACCAAGCCGTCGTCAGCCACGAAGTCGAGGTAGTACGACTCGTTCCACAGCGGGTCGGCGTCGGGGGTGTGCAGCCCCTCGTCGGTCGGGTCGACCCGATGAGGCGCGGGGTCAGGCATGGGCTCTCCTTTGCAGCATGGCCTCGGCGTCGATGTCGATGGCCTGTTGGGCGTGGCGTTGCAGGCTGGTGACGAACATGGCATCGCCGCGGTCGGTCCGTTTCACCAGCATCGAGGCGGCGATCTCCATCAACACTCCACCGAAGCAGGTCAGCCGATAGTCGTCCTCGAGTTGGGCGAGCCCGTAGCCGACCACCCCCGCCTCCTCCAACGACCGGTGGTAGCCGAGAAGCAACTTCTGCTCGTGGGCGCGGCGATCGGACACGGTGAGGCAGCAGCCAACGAAGTAGGAGAGGTCGGACGCCGCCATCCCCCAGGAGGCTGTCTGCCAGTCGACCACCCATGGGCGCGGGTCACCCGGGCGGAACAACAGGTTGTCGAGACGGAAGTCGCCGTGGGTGACGGTGCGGGGCCCGGAGAGGGACTCGAGCCAGCTACCCAGCGACGACACGAACCTCTCGCAGAGGGCGAGGTGCGAGGGCTCGAGCTGGTCCTGGTAGCGCTCGACGAACCCGGGGAACAACGACGTCACCAGCGCCACCATCATCTGGTTCGACTCCGGGGTGGTCCGATTGAGCCAGGGCAGCACCGAGAGCTCGGGCGACTCCCATACCGGAGCGTGCAACGCGGCCATCTCCGTGAGGCAGGCGGCCGCCACCTCCGGCGCGCATCCCTCGAGTTGCTCACCCTGGACCGCCCCGGTGGCATCTTCGAGGAGGAGGACGAACCAGCCGGTGTCCGGGTCGTGCCAACCGAAGTAGCCCCGGGGGGTCCGGGTCCCCACCCGTCCGGCCACCGTGTCGTAGAAACACACCTCGATCTCGTAGGCCCGGAGCACCAGGCCGGTGGTCCGGCTGGTGTCGTCTTCGGAGGCGAACTTGGCGATCAGCGACGGGGGCCCCGTACCCGGTGGGTCGAAGGTGAGACTCAGGCGCACGGTGTCGGCCATCTGGCCGGTTCCCACCGGTTCGAAGGCCACCGACTGCACCGAGGCCCCGGCTTCCAGTCCCCCGGAGGCGGACAGCACCGAGGTCAGCCACTCGGGGGTGACATCGCCGGGGGTCCGGATCCCGTCGCCGGTCGCCGTCATCCTGCGGGGAAGGTCGGGGTGGCGGTCACGGCGGTCAGAACGTTGACATCACGAATCGTTGGCCCCGTCAGTGGTCGAGTCCTGGGGGCCATCGACCTCGACCACCGGCTCGGTGCGGTCGTCGAACTCGGTACGGAGGGCGCGGGACATCACCGCGTGTTGGAGGTAGAGGGCACCGATGTAGGTGAGCTCGAGAATCTCCTCGTCGCTCGAGTTGGTCGCGGAGGGCATCGAACAGCCCGTCCGGCACCCGTCCTCGGTCGAAGACCAGGCAGTCCATGTAGGCCAGCACCAACCGTTCGGTCTCGTCGAAACAGGTGGCCGCTGCCCAATGCGGAATCGCCACTGCCACATCGTCACCGACACCCAGGGCGCGCAACGACTTGCAGTGCTGGGAGAACACGAACTGGCTGCCGGCCGCCCAACCGACCCGGGTCTGGGCGATCTCCCGGAGCCGCGGCGCCAACCGGCGATCCGGGCTCTGATAGAGGGCGAAGCCTTGCACCGAGTGTTCGAGTACGTCGGGGACCAGGGCGAAGACCGTCCACCAGTCCCCCGGCGAACCGGTGGCGGTTCCCGGCTCGGCCACCGGGTCCCGGTCGTCGAACATGAAGTCGTACATCGTGGTGACGATGGGCGTATCCGCCTCGGCCCTCGGCACCTGGCGGAGTCGGGGCGCCATCCGTCTCAGGCCATCGACCGGTCGACGGCCCGCTTCGGCGTGTGGGCCACGTCCACCTCCGTCAAGGCCCGGGTCCAACAGGCGAACTCGAGGAGGATCCCGTCGGGGTCCTGAAAGTAGACGGACCGTACGAAGACCCCGGGGTGATTGGTCGTCGGCGATCCCCCACTCGCTGTCGTCGTGATTGGCCACCTCGGTGCAGTCGACCCCGGCGGCGATCAGCCGATCCCGGTACTCGTCGATCCTTTCGACCGGGACGGAGAAGGCGACGTGGTTCATCGAGCCGATCGCGCTGGTCAGGCTGCCCTGATCGGGTCGGCCGGTCGGGGCGGAGACTCCCGGCACCGCCGTCGGGAGCGTCGGGGAACCAGAAGAAGGCCAGGCAATCACCGCCACCGCAGTCGAAGAAGAAGTGCTGTCCCATCCCGGCCGGGAGCTCGATGGTCTTGACCAGGGGCATCCCCAGGACCTTGGTGTAGAAGTCGACGGTTCGCTCCATGTCGCTGCACACCAGGGCGAGATGGTTGACCCCCCGGAATTCAAATCCGTCTTCAGATGCCGTCATGGTCCCCCTCCCGGGCCGGGGTGCGGTGTCAGCCGGCGCGGAACCACACCCGTAGGACATACAACTTGGCACAGATGGGCGCCGGATTCAGGTTCAGCCCGCCAGCCGGTGGGAGAATGCGGCATCGCCACCGCCCAGCTCATCGTCGTCGGACCCACCGGAGCCGAATCGCACCACCTGCGCCAGCACCCCGAGCGGCCGGCCCGCATCGACGCGGTGATGGCCGGGATCGGCGACCTCCATCTCGGGAGCGACCTTCGCGCCGTCCCGGCGGATCCAGCCGACCTCGACCAGTTGGCCCGGGTCCACACCATCGACTATCTCGAGGAGCTCCAGCGTTTCAGTGCCGGGGGTGGCGGCCAGCTGGATCCGGATACGTTCGCCGATGCCGGCTCCTGGGACGCCGCCCGGCGCGCCGCCGGCGCCGGGATCGCCGCGGTGGATGGGCTTCGAACCGGCTCCGCCGAGACCGCCTTCGTGGCCGCCCGACCCCCCGGCCACCATGCCCTCGGCGACCAGGCCATGGGCTTCTGCCTCCTCAACAATGTGGCGGTGGCCGCTGCCCACCTGGTCGTTGCCGGGGAGCGGGTCCTCATCGTCGACTGGGACGTACATCACGGCAACGGCACCCAGGCCCTGTTCTGGAACGACCCAAACGTTCTCTACGTCTCCACCCACCAGTGGCCGGCCTATCCCGGCACCGGTCGGTCCACCGAGGTGGGTGGGACCGACGCCTACGGCCTCACGGTCAACGTCCCGGTACCCCCCGGCGCCACCGGCGATGTCGTCCGCAGTGCCCTCGACCGGGTGGCGGCGCCGGTCATCGATAGCTTCTCCCCGACCTGGGTGTTGGTATCGGCCGGCTTCGATGCCCACCGGGCTGACCCTCTGGCGGACCTGGCCCTCTCGAGTCGGGACTTCGCCGATCTGGCCCGGATGGTGCGCGGCTATGCCCCCCGACCCGGTCGGCTGGCCCTGTTCCTGGAGGGCGGCTACGACCTGGACGCGCTCCGTAGCTCGGTGTCCTCGACCCTCGGGGCTCTCCTCGGCGCCCCGAGCCAATCCGAGCCCCCCACTTCCGGTGGGCCCGGCCTCGAGCGGGTCGGCCAGGTGGGCGCCGAGCGGAACCGAGCCCTGGAGGCCCGGCCCGACTGAGACGGATCCGGGAAAGTGGGCCAGACCGGTTAGGCGCGACCGGTCGCGGGGATCGGCCTCGACCACCCGATGGTGGGGCGCCGGAGGGACACATACAGAGGAGGCAGTCGCTGGAGAAGCTCAGCCGGGCGATACCGGTACCAGCGGACCAGCAGCCGGTCGATGCGGTCGAACAACAGTTGGTCCCGGGCGGACAGCTCGAGTCCGAACCTCTCTCGGACACGGGGGTCCAGAGTGCCGATGGCCATGACCCGGGTGGGCCGGACCGCGGCGGCGGGTACATTCCAGTGCCGGAACCAGAGCACCTCTCGGACCATGGACGCGCTGGTGGCGGTGGGCATCAACTCGTCGCCGTCGATGACCCCTTCGAAGTAGCGGGCGAACTCGGCCCGGTCGGCCGGGATGATGGCGGCGGGGATCCCGAAGAACCCGGCGAAGGTGACGAAGTCTCGGTAGAGAGCATCGGCTTCGGCTTCGTCGAGCGGCCCGATCCATCGGGTTTGGGCCACCTGGGTGGCATCGAACAGGGTGGCCCACACCCACAACAGGAGCGAGGCGTCATGGGCGGTGTAGGACGAGCCGCGGGGCCAGGCCGGATTCGGCTCCGGGAGGTAACCGTTGACGTGGTCATGGAACCGGTAGACCTGGTTGGCCGCCGCCCGGGCCACCGTCGGGCTGCCCCACACCATCCGCAGCCCGACATCGGCGGTGGACCATGCCCGGGTGAAGGGGCGGGCCCGGAACAGGCTGTGGTGGGTCACCCCGGCGCCGATCTTGGCGTGGGCCACCTCCATCACCAGGGTCCGTTGCAAGAGGAGGCCGAGGATGGGCTCGGACGACAGTCTTCGGATGGCGCTCCGACGGTGGAAGCCGGTCGAAGCCGAGGGATCGAGTTGGCCCAACCGCTCCGGCTCGGGCCACTCGGCTGCACTCTGCGATTCGACCACCTGGCCGCCTTCCCTCGACGTCTGCACGCGCTACATATGAACTATATACTGTAGCGAGTGTTGTACCGAATGACCGACCACGCGGGGCAGGGATGGCCGAACCGGTAGCCGCGCTCCAGCTCCTCGAGGCATTGCCCCCCCGGCCATCTGAGGCACTGGACCCGGTGCTCGACGCCACCGAGCGCTGCCTGGCCCGATACGGGATCCGGCGGACCTCGATGACCGACATCGCCAAGGAGATGGGCGTCGCCCGGACGACGTTGTACCGGCAGGTCGGCTCGGTAGAGGAAGCCATTGCCCTGGCCGTCTCGCGCCAGCTGCACCGTTTCCTGGACGGGCTCGTCGACCTCCTGGTGGCTCCGGGCGGGGCCGGGCCGCAGCGGTTCATCACCGCCATCGCCGGTGCCATCCGGTTCGGACGGTCCAACCCGGTGGTCCTCCGGGTGTTGGAGGACGAGCCCGAAATCATGGGCGCGCTGGTCACCCGGGATCTGGGGTCCTACGCCGCCCAGATCGCTGACGCCCTCACTCCGATCGTCGATGTCGCCATGTCGGCGGGGATGCTGCGGCCGGCCGACCCCCACCTCACCGCCGCGTGGATCGTCCGGGTCGTGGCGGTGCTGATGGTCATTCCCGCGGAGAGCGATCTCGACGAGATGCTCGAGTACGCGCTGCTCCCGGTCCTCGAGCCGGGTGAACCTATCAGGTCCTCCGCAACTACCGGTGGTTCATAACAGCTTTAGATCAGAGATCAACCACTTGGAGCCCGGCCGCACCAGGGTCATCTGGATCCGACTGTTGTCTGGCGTCGAACCGCCCGTCTGCGCGGTGTTGGTAACCGTCTGATTTACGAAGAGCACCACCACCGCGGTGCTGGTGGTCGCCGAGGTAACACCGGATGCGACCACTGATCCCTTGGCTGTGGCTTTGTATTGCGCCAGCACCTTGGCCAGCGACCCACTCGACTGGACGAATGTCCGGCGGAACTCCGGCGTCGACTCTTGCTCGACAACCGTGAAGTCGCGGGTCAGGTGGCGATAGTCGTAGGAGGCAACATCGACGGCATAGACCCGGGCGGCGGCGGTTGCGCTGTCCCGGGCGCTGGCCAGGTCGCGCTGATCAGACAACTGCCACTGGGAGACAATCACTCCCGCCGCCAGTACGGCAACGACCGCGGCTACGACGACCGTGCGGAGTGAGGGGCGTCGGAGCCCTCGACGCGCCCAGCCAGACGGTTCTGGCTTCTCTGCGGGCTCTGCGACTTCAGCCGTCGGTTCTGTCTTCTCCGCGGGCTCTGCGACTTCAGCCGTCTCTGTCTCCTCGGTCTCCCCGGCCCAGTCGACCACCTCGGCCCAGTCGAACCCGTCCGACACATCTGCCTTGTCCAGCGGCCTCGCGTTCTTCGATTCTCCTATCACATCAACTCCTTCGGGAAAGCGCTCGCACAATGTGCACGAGCGGAGCAACATTTCTTGGCGTAGTACCGAGCCCCACGAGTTCGACCATCTCCTAGCCACCGGGCCCGACCGGCGCGTTGGCGGCGCCTCGCTGCAGCAGGTCGGGTGCACTGATACCGCAGGTATTGCCGAGGGCAGGAGATCCCGTGGGTGCAGTGGGTTCCGCGGTCTGGGCACCCAACACATAGGGGCAGACCGTATTTTCGTTGTTGAACGTGAGTTGCACCTGGACTGCCCCATTGACGACGGAGTTGGCGAATTTATTCACGAAGATGGGGAGCTGTTGAATGAGCGTCGCCACCGCAGGTTGCCGCACGATCGCCACGTCGGAAAGACCGGCCAGGTGGTTGATCAGCTGGGTGATGGTGCTGGCGTCCTCGTCGACAATCTGGCTCAACGCAGCTTCAGCCGGTACCGCGTTGGACAACAGTGCATTGACATCGGAATCAGATGCGCTGAGTTGGGCCGTGATCTTCTGTGCCGCCTGGCTGATCTCGTTGAGGTCGGACTGCGACGCCAGGGCGGTCGAGAGGAGTGCACTTCCGTTGTTGAGAAGCGACACGGTGGCCGGCTGGGACGCCTGGAGGGCCGCTATCAGGTTTTGAGCCGCCACGGTGATGGTCCTCAGATCCTGGCCGGTATCGGCGAATCCGGTACCCAGTGATTCGGTGATGGTCTGGACCTCATTGGAGTTGACACTTCCGATCAGCTGGCCAGCATCGTCAAGGAGAGTGAACACCGACACCGGAACATAGGTATGGGACTGACCAATCACGCTCCCGCCCCGGAGAAGTGGGCCGGAACCCGAGGTCGGCACCAGGTCAAGGTATTGCTCGCCAGCCACCGACAGCTCGTGGACCTGCGCGGTGGCATTGGCCGGAATCTGCACCCCCGGATCGATGTTCAGCTTCACCACTGCCCCGTGGGACGAGAGATCGATGGTAGAGATTCGCCCTACGTCGACTCCCCGATAGGTGACAAAGCCATCAGGGTAAAGCCCACCGCCGCGGGGCAGGAACACCGTGACCGGGAATGGCTGGGCTCCCAACCGCACACCGAGTACATCGAAAAGGATGAAAGACAATCCGGCCATGGCGGCCACTAACAGGGCCACCAAACGAACTCCGATCTGGATTTTCGTCATGGCAGCCCCGCCCCCAGAAGCCCGGTGATCGCGCTCCCGTCGCTGGTTGCCGGGGCCGAAGTGCTGGCCGAAGGGTTCGGGCTGTTGGCTCCTAGCACCGGCCCCGAGCTGGTGATGGCGTTTCCGGTCAACGAGAGTTGGAGATAGTTTCCCGGCGCGATCTTGGGGGTGAGGCTCTCGAATCGGGAAAAGTCAGCCAGCGTGGGGCCGATGTCTTGTTCGACGCCCACCAGCTGGTTCAGCACGCCATCGATCTCCTTGATATCGGTGACCCCTGCCTGACCGCTGGCGTTGACGACCGATGAGGCGACGGTGGAAAGCTGGTCGGCGCTGGTCAGGAGTTGCGAGAAGGCTGCGTTGTCATCTGCCAACACTCCGACGGCCGGGCCGATGGTGTCGATGCCGTTGCTGATCGCCGCGCTTCCCTGGGCCAGCTCGGCGCTCAACTGGGTCAGTCCGGCAAGCGCGCTGTCAATGCTGCCGCGATTCGCCGCCAGCGAGGATACGACGGTCTGAAGATCACCCAGGACGGTGCGGATGTCACCTTGATTCCCGTCCAAGGCGTCATTGAGTTGCACGATGATGGTTTGCAGCTGGTTGAGCCCGCCACCATTGAGAAGTGTGCCGAGAGCCGCCAACGTGTCCGCAATGCTGGGCGCGCTATTGGTGTCCGGTTCGGGGAGCACGTCACCCTGGTGCAAAAACGGACCATTCGGCAGATTCGCCGGTGGGTGCAGTTCGATGAAGTCGTCACCGAGCGGGCTGTCGAAGAGAATCTGTGCAGTCGTGCCAACCGGGAGCTGTACTCCCTTCTTGATCGTCAGGGTCAGATGCGCCTGGAAGTCGGCGGTGGCGATCGATGACACTTGCCCTACTTGGTTTGCACCGATGAGAACCCGAGCCTGGACCGGAAGATTGAGAACGTTGGCAAACACCGCCTTGATCTGGTAGCTCGGGCCACTGATCCCACCCGGCTTCGGAAGTGCCTGCAGACTGAGTCCGCAACCCGAGCCGCTCAGCGCAAGGATGCCCAAGGCCGCCATCCACCGCGTCGGCCGCCGGGCGCGCCGGGTCATCCTGCCCCCGCCATCAGCGCCTGGATGGAAAGGTCTGGTCCTTGGGCCGCGTTCGGAGGAGGGGTGATCTGGGCCAGGCCTGAACTAGCTGCACAGGCCAGGTCGAGTTCGGGGGCTTGCTTCTGCGAGCCGCCGAGTATCACGATGCGGGGCAATTCGGTGCCGCAGATTTGTGAAACGAACCCCGGGGTGTCAAGCGAGGGGTCCAAACGGGTCCGCAACTCTGTCGTCCCGTTCGGCTCCGTGACAATGGAATTGTTGAGGTTCTGCAGCGCCAGTCCCCCCTCGTCGAATGCCTGACCGAGTTGTTGCTGCTGGGAAGCGACCGCGGCGGTGAAGGTCTGGAGGTTCGACAACGTCGCCCCCAGGGACGACTGGTTGTCGTGAACGAATGATGTGACTCGGGCGAGCACCTGTTGAAGATTCGACAAGACGGTGCCGATGTCGGCACTGTCTGCCGCCACCACACCACTGACGCCGGCCAGGTCGTTGGCGAATGACTGGAACTCACTGGTATTGGCCGCCGCGACCTGGGTGAAGTTCCCCAGGTTGTCGAGGACGGTTGCCAGCTCAGGGCTTTCAGAGGACAGGGTGGACAGAACCTGTCCGAGCGCGGTGACGGTGGTATGAAAACTGGGCCCGTTGTTCCCGACGGTGCTGGCAACATCATGGATGAAGCGCGATACCGCTCCCTGACTGTTTGCACCGTTGGGGCCCAGCGCTTGGATCAGTTGGTCGAGATTCGAGATGATCTGGTCGACAGATTCGGGGAGTGCCGTCCTGTCCATTGGAATTACCCCGTTGTTCTGGATGACCGCCCCGCCGCTATATGGCGGGTCAAGTTGGATATAGCGGTCGTTCACGAGTTCGGGTGCCATGATCGCGGCGACGACTTGTCTGGGCACCTTGACCGTCGAATTCACTTCCAACGTGACTGCCACGTAGGTCGGGTGCTCGGCGATCCCGGTGATGCTGCCGACGGGGATCCCGAGGACATCGACGTGGTTGCCGACGTAGATACCCGGGGCTTCGGGGAAATGAACGGTGATGGTGGTCCCCGGACTCGAAAACGGAGATCGGATGGCCACCAGGGCCAGGCCCCCGGCGAGGATGATCGTTACGATGGCGGCGACGACCATCAGCCGAGCGCGGGTCAGCCAGCTCATGGGTTGCATCCCGTGACCGGATTGATCGCCCCAGGCTTGCTGCACTGGGCAATGATGTTGTCTGGGATCAGTGCCGTCGGCAGGACGAAGTCGGCGAAGTTTCCCGAACCGGTGGCATTGGCCAGATACTTGTTGGCGGCGGTCAGCAACGGAATGGCGGTGGCCAGGTCTCCTCCGTCCTTGGACAGGACGGCGCTGATCGTCTGCAGGTCGGCGAGCAATGGGCCGATCTGGGATTGGTGAGATGCCAGCAGCGCCTCGAGTTGTTGGGTCAGGTTGGCGCTGGAAGTCAGCAGTTGGGAGATCGCCTGATGTCGTTGGTCCAACACTTGCAGGACCAAGTCGCCTTGCCCGAGCAAATTGACCAGTTGTCCACTTTGGTGGGACAGGGTTCCGGAGACCGTTTGGACGTCGGTGAGTAATGCCGCCAGCTCGTCTTTGCGACTGGAGATCACCTGCGACAGCTGGGCCAAGCCGCTGAGTAGGGCGGACGTCTGGCTCGGCGGTACCGCCTCGAAGGCCTGACTGGTGACATCGAGCGCCTGAGCTGCTTGATTGACGTTGATCGACTGGATCTGGTTTCCCGCCTCGTCGACGGTGCTGACCACCGTTGACGTCTCCGAGGTCCGGCTTTGGGGAATGACCGCGCCGGCGGCCAGTTGACCCGGCCCGGCCGGATCGACCGCTAGGTACTCCTGACCGAGGGGCGTCAGAACCTTGGAAGCCACCGATGTGTCGGTCCCGAGGCGAACCCCGTGCTGCACCGCGAACGACACCAGGACATGGGAGCCCGCCAGGCTGAGATTGGTGACGGTTCCCACCCTGATCCCGGCCACGCTCACGATGTCGCCCGGCGTAAGACCCGCGGCATCGGCAAAGGCGGCGCGGTACGAGGATTGGCTGGAGATGAACGGCAGCCGGGAGAGGTTGACGGCGCCCAGGGTCAGGGCGATCAGCACGATCGAGGTCACAATGCTGACAACAACGAGATTCCGCTCTCCGAACCGCTTCATTGGCAGTTCACCGTGTGTTGACGTTGGTCGCCCACCGGCCCGGACGGCAGGTTGAAGGTGAGGGGGACCCCGGGGATCGCGTTGGTGATGTTGATTTGGCCCGGCACGTTGATGGTCAAATTGCAGAGGTAGACGTTGAGAAAGCTGCCGCTGCTGGCCACCTTGTCGAGCGTCTTGATGAAATCGGGCAGGCCGGCAAGGGTGGCGTCGACGCCTTGTTGATCCTGGGCGATGGTATGTCCGGCACTGGCCAGACCGTCGATCGCCTGATCGAGCGACGGCTGACTCTGATTCAGCAAACCGGCGACGGCGGCGCTGAGGCCGCTCACGCTGTCGATGGTCGCTCCGAGCTGCCCTCGTTCACCGGCCAGCCCGGTGACCAATCGGTTGAACTGGGTGATCATCGTCACCAGCTGCTGATTGTGGTTAGCAAGAGTACCGACAACCGTGTTCAGGTTGTCCACTACCTCCCCGATCAGCTGCTGGCGTTGCACCAGGTTTTCGGTCAGCGCGACCGTCTGGGAGACCAGACCGGAAATGGTCCCCGACTCGCCCTGGAAGACGTCAATGACCGAAGCGGTCAGCTGATTGACTTGTTGTGGGGTCAGGGCGTCGAACAGGGGCTGGAAGCCGTTGAAGATGCTGGTGAGATCCAAGGCCGGCGCGGTCCGAGCGACGGGAATGAGAGCGCCGGGTGGCAGCGGGTCGCCTTTGGTCTGACCCGGCTGGAGGGCGAGGAGCTGCTGCCCGAGCAGATTGGCATAGGCAATGTTGACATGAGTGGTGGTGGTGATCGTCTGGTCCTTGTCGAGGGTGAACGACGCCATCGCCCGGTAGCCGTCGAGGCGCACGCCGGTGACCGTGCCGACCTGCACTCCGGCGACGTCGACCGAGTCGCCAACCTGCAGGCCGGACGCATCGGTGAACATGGCTCGGAATCCCGATGTCGGTGCCGATCTCAGGTTGAGGAGGGTCGATGTGACGACGACGCCCAAGAGGAGCGAGATCACCACGAAGATGGTCAATTTGGCAAGGGTCCCCCACGGCGCTCGTTGTCGGCTCATGAGACGCCGGCCAATCCGGCTAGCAACGGCTCGAGCAGCAGGGAGACCACTGCCGGCGACGGGGGCCGCTTCCCACCGTTGAGCCCGGTGGCAATGGCAACTGACGCCTGCGCCTCCGAGGGGCTGGTGAGGATGGACGGCTTGGGCACCGAGCTCCGGCCGGCCGCGGGGCTGGTCGAGGCCGTCGGGCAGTTCGGCCCCTTCTGACTCCCGTAGGTCGGGCAATCGGCGGCGGTATAGGTCGGAGGGTTGAAGCTTTGTGCCCCCAGCCCTTGCTCGATCAATGCATTCGAACCCGGTATGCCGAGGGCGGCGAGAATCACCTGCGCCGATGCGGCGATGTCGAGGTCTCCCGAAAAGACCAGGTAGGGACCCTGGGACTCGGCGACAACAAATGCCTTCGACCAGGCGTCCAGACCATGGAGGGTTTGAGCGACGAAGTCGGGATTCGAGGCCACATCACCGAGCAGGGGTGCGGAATTGTTGACCAGGTCCTCGAACGGTGACGCGATGCCGGCGAGCAATGAGCTCAGCTCGTTGGCCAACGGCGTCGCACCCGCGAGCGCGTTGTGCAACTGTGACGCGTCGCTGGTGATGGTCCCCGCGGTGACCGAGGCGTTGCTCAACGCCGAGATGATCCCGGGAGCGGCTTGGCTCAGCTCATTTGCCACCTGACCCCCCAGTTGGATATCGCTGTTGAGAACAGGCAGTTGCGGCAGCATCTCGGACAGGTATGACGCCACACTGTCGATGGTGGAGCCAATCGCCTGCCCTCGTCCGGCCAGTGCGGTGGCGATGGCGGTGAGGGTTTCGTCGATGTCCGCGGGATGAAGGGCGTTCAGAATGTTGTCCAGTCCGGTTGCGTCTCCCTGCAGGGTGGTCGTGAGGGACTGGGGAGTTGTCGGAATGGTCTGGCCAAGTGCGAGATGGCCGGGGCCCGGGTGGTCGGGTGGGACCAGATTGATGCCCTCGGTGCCGAAGATGGTGGCAATCTCCACATCCGCCTGGACATCAGACGGGATGGCGGACAGGTACTTGGGGTCGATATGGAGCTCGGCGTGGAGAATTCCGTTGGGAAGCTGATGTCCGACATTCGCCACCGTCCCGACGGTGATGTCACGGAAAATGACCGTCGATCCTGAATCGATCCCGGTCCCCGAGGCGGGGACATCGGCATAGACCACGTCATAGGACGAGAAGTGGCCCGTAAATGCGCCGAGGACCAGGGCGACGGTGGCCGCGATCATCACAATGAGCACGACGCCGATCACCGCGAAGCGGAAATTCCCTCGCTCCGCACCTCCGGTCGACGGTCGCCTGGACGCCTTCATCCTGAGAATCGGATCCCGCTGGAGGTGCCCCAAAACAAGAGCGTCATCAACATGTCGGCGATCGCGATGACCACGATGCTCGACCGGATGGCCCGGCCGGCTGCACGCCCAACGCCTTCGGGACCCCCGACGGCGTTGTAGCCGTAGAAGCAATGGATGATCGTGACAACGACGACGAAGACCCAGACCTTGGCCATCGAGAGGAGGACGTCCTTGGCCGTCAAGAAGGCGTGGAAGTAGTGCTGGTAGGTCCCGCCGCCCTGGTGAGCCACCAAAATGACCGTTACCTGGGTGGCCAGATAGGCACCCGAGAGTGCGATCAGGTACAGCGGAGTCACCACCACCAAGGCGGCGACCAACCTGGTGGTCACCAGATAGGGCAGGCTCCGGACGCCGATCACCTCGAGGGCGTCGATCTCCTCGCTGATGCGCATTGCCCCGATTTGGGTGGTGAACTTGCAGCCCATCTGGGCCGCCAGCCCGAATGCCGTGATGAGCGGGGCGATCTCGCGAGTGTTGGCATAGGACGACAGATAGCCGGCCAACGGAGCCAACCCGATGATCTGCAGTCCTTGGTAGCCCTCGAGCCCGATGGTGATGCCTACGAACGCGGCGATGACGAAGACCACCAGAACAGTGCTGGCCGCCACGGCCAGCAATCCCCCACCGAAGGTCACATCGGCCAGAAGCCGGTAGACCTCACCACGGTGCCGGGCCAACACGAACGGGATATTGAGGAACGTCTTGATACCGAAGTCGGCCAGCCTCCCAAACCAGGCCAACCGGGCCACGACACGTCCGGGTAGCAAGAGTGCCGCATAAGGCCGGACAGACTGGAGGCTGAGCCTGGAGGATGGCGGCGTGAGCTCGCTGGCGGCTTTCACGGGATCCTCGGTGGAACCAGGACCAGGAACACCTCGGTGAGCACAATGTCGGCGAAGAACAGCGCGATGCCGGTGATGACGACCGACAGGGTGACGGCTTCGCCGACGCCGGCAGGCCCCCGCTTGGCGGTCAACCCCTTGTACGAAGCCACCACCGCGGCGATGAGACCGAAAATCGCCGCCTTCAGCGTCGACTCGATCATGTCCGCAGGTTGGGCAAACGAGCTGAACGAATTGAGGAACCCCCCCGCCGAACCATGCAGCACGGTGATGTCCGCCAGGTACCCGCTGAAGATGGCCGAGAAGGCGACGACGAAGTTGAGCAGGACGGCGACAATCACTGTGGCCAGTACCCGCGGGGCTACCAGACGCTCCAGAGGATCGATGCCCATGACCTCCATGGCCGAGATCTCGTCCCGGATGGTGCGCGCCCCCAGTTCAGAACAAATCGCCGAGCCGCCGGCCCCGGCCAGCAGCAAGGCGGTCACCAGGGGCGACGCCTCCCGAACGGTGCCGATGGCATCGACGGCCCCGACGAACGACGAGGCGCCGATCTGACCGGCCAGGCCTCCAACTTCGAGGACGACGACCAAGCCGAAGGGAATCGCGATCAGGATTGCCGGAAACACCGATACCGAGGCCAGAAACCAAGCCTGGTCCACGAATTCACGCCACGCGAAGCGACCTCGCAGGAGCTCTCTGCCGGTGGCCACCACCGCGTCGAAGACCATCGCGTAGAGCGCACCCAGAGAGGCCATGGCCTCGCGCCCTCTGGCCAGCGGGCGACGGATTTCCATCCACACTTCGGTCGAACGGTCAATCGTCATGGGCGGAGCCCTCCGGTGGCGTGTTCGCCTTTAGTTCCGTCACGGGGGTGAGCTGGAGTGGGTTCAGCACGCTGGCGGCGAACGTCACCAGCCGTTTCGGGGGGTAATTGTCGGGGTCACGGAGGAGGAGTCTTCCGAGGTGCTCGGCAGCCGCCAGGATGACCTGTGCGAACAGTTCCTGGTCGATCGGGACGAGGGAGGAACGCCGGTCGACAACTTCACCGATCAGCGAGCGCACGAGTTGCAGGGCCACCTCTCGTCCAGCTTGGACGTGCTCCCGGACCACCGGCGGGGTCTCGTCCGGTGGGATCAGGATGAGCCGCCACGGACCGGGGTTGTCCACGACGGCGTTGGCCAGCCGGTCCAGCCAGGACAGCAGAATGCCGATCGGGTCGGCGTCGGTCGGCCGCAGCATGGCCACACTGAGCGTGCTGAATGCCTGCTCCTCCTCGCGTTGCAGGAGGGCCTGCAACAGCGGGCCGAGCCCGGGATAGGCCTTGTAGACGACCGGCTTGGCCAAGTCGGCCTCGCGGGCAATGGCCTCCATGGTGGCGGAGCCGTAGCCGTGCTCGGTGATCAACCGCAGCGCAGCGTCGAGCACTTGCTCACGCCGGACCCCGATCGGCATTCGCTGCTGACGGGTGCGGGGTGCGTCCGTGTCGGGCATTGCCTCGGAGAGTAGCAAACTAGCAACGCTTGCGTATATACGGTCCCGTAACTATGCTGGCAGGCAGCCGGTTGGTCGCTCTGATCCGCCTGACGCCCACCGGCTGACCACCCATGACCGAGGAGGGAACGATGGCACCAACCAGGACCAGCTCGTCGAGGCCGGCGGCCGTGAAACCGCCGCCCGGACCCGTCGACGCCGGCCCGGACGGCGCCTCTCCCGTCCGCTTTCTCCGGGGGCGTCGGAGCCGGAGAGGACAGCCCATGGATGACTACGGGCTGTTCGGTCCGGACTCGGTGGCGTGGAGGGTATGGGGCTACCCCACCTCCCTGACGGTCGGTTTCCAGCGGTCCGTGGTCGTCGAGGAACTCGACCCGTTCTTGCTCGCCTCGGTAGAAGCCACCAACAAGGTCCGAACCCAGGCTCGCACCCGTTACGACCACACCGTCCGCTATTTCGCCACGGTCGCCTTCGCCGACTCGCGTACCGCGGTGAAGGCGTCCGAGATGCTCACCAAAGTCCACGCCCGCAATGTGGGCATCGAGCCATTGTCGGGCAACCGCTACGACGCCAACAACCCAGACTCGCAGTTGTGGATTCTGCTCACCGCGTGGCATTCGGTTCTCTACGCCTATGAGATGTTCGGGCCGGGGAAACTGTCCCGTGATGACGAGCGTCGCTACTGGGAGGACTGTGTCACCGCGGCGGAGTTGCAAACCTGCGACCCCGACAAGGTGCCCCGAAACCGAGAAGGGATCCGGGACTACTTCGAAGCGGTCCGCCCCCGCCTCGCCGCCTCGGAGGCAACGCAGGCGATGATGGACCACCTTCTCAATGCCGAGGTGATGTTCCCGCCGGTACCCGCCATCTTCAAGCCCGGCGCATGGATCATCAACCGCTCCCTTCGAGCCGCCACCATCGCAACCATGCCCCGGTGGCAGCGGCAACTGGCGGACCTGCACCAGTCGCGGCTCGTCGACAGCGCGGTCGTCCCGCCGATGAAGATCGCGTTCCGATTGGCGGCCGCGAGCCGGAGCTACCAGCTCAGGCTGTTGGGGATGATCTCTCCGGGGACTGTTCCTATCGTTGAGCCGGTGATCCGAGGCGTGGTGCCACGCACCCCGGCGACGCTGTCTCCGACGGAAGCGTTCGAGCGCCACGGCGTCCCGAGACCACGCGAACTGTACGCAGACATCCAGGACCGCCACCTCGCCGCCGGCAGCGGGTCCCAGGCGGTCGGCGAACCGCGGGCCTGACGCCTGATATGCCAAGGTCGCAACCGCTCCGACCAACGTCCTGCGCCGTTTCGTCGACCGAGAGTTTGCCGACGCGCGAGCCAAACCACAGTAGTTGTGTTTGCGCGATCGCAAATAAGAATTTTTGCTTGATCGCGAAGAAGCCGACAGAGTGTTGGCAATGGGGAAGCTACACCGAACCCGCCGCCACCACGCGAAGGGATCGACCGACCTGTTCCCGGGGAGCGAGAGTGTGCCTCCCGGTGGTCGCGCCTGGTTGAAGCGTGGAGTCGCGGCCGCGACTCTCAGCGCGACACTGGTCCTGTTGGCGACCGCCGTGGACTCACCAGCAGGTGCGACCACCGTACGCATCCAGCCCGGGCAGAACCTGACCGAGATCGCCGCCGCCCACGGCACGTCGGTATCGTCATTGGTGGCGGCCAACGGGATCCGCAATCCGAATCTGATTGTGGCCGGCACCACCCTGGTCCTACCCGGGAACGCCGGCCTCGTGCTGGCGTCGGCCGCGCCGAACAGCGGATCCCCCACCGTTCTGGTGAGCCTCGGGGACACGCTGAGTGCGATCGCCGCCCGGTACGGCACCTCGGTCTCGGCATTAGCGGCGGCCAACGGGATCAGCAACCCCAACCTGGTGATCGCCGGCAGCCGGCTGGCGGTGCCGTCCCTCTCCGCGACGACCATTTCAGCGACGAACGCGTCGTACTCGGTCCCGGTTTCCAGCAGTGGGTCGAGCTCGCTTCCTCCCCAGCTGCTGGCCCATCCGGACCGTCTCGGCCTCCAGCCTTATTTCCTCCAATCGGCGTCGACCTTCGGGGTCCCGGCCTCGTTGCTGGAGGCGATGTGCTGGTGGGAATCCGGGTGGCAGTCCGGCGTGATCTCGTCTACCGGTGCCCAGGGAATCGGGCAGCTGGAGCCGGCAACCGTGCAGTACATGCAGACCCAGCTGCACGATGCGAGCCTCAATCCGATGGTCGCCTCCGACAACATCGAGATGTCGGCCGCCTTTCTCCATGACCTCCTTCAGCAGACCGGAGGGAACGCCCGCCTCGCCCTGGCCAGCTACTACCAGGGTGCGGCGTCCGTCAGGCTGGTCGGGATGTTCTCCTCCACCCTCCAGTACGTGAACGGGATCATCTCCTACATCGCGGCGTTCTCCTGACGGCGTACCTGGTGCGGTTGAGCATCCAACCTTTGCTCCATCCCCGGCAGGGACTCGGGAATGCCTCCAAGTTTTTTACCAACACCGGTTGGCCATCCGAGTACGCTGCTTGGCCGTGTCGGCGTGGAAGGCGATCGAACAGGCGGAACCAGAGTTCGCCGGGCGGGTGCGGCGGCTGTTCGACGCCGGTCGCCACAAGACAATCGCGACCCTGCGCGCCGACAGCTCGCCACGGGTTTCGGGCATCGAATGCGAGTTCGCGGATGGCGAACTCCGCTTCGGATCGATGACGGGCGCACGCAAGGCAACCGACCTCAACCGGGATCCCCGCTTCGCCCTGCACGGCCCGACCTTCCACCCTGAGGAGGGCAAGGAGGGTGACTGGCCGGGAGAGGCGAAGATCGCCGGACGAGCCATCCCCGCCGGCCAGCTGGCCACGGACGAGGCGAGCGAGCAACCGGACGGGGAGATGTTTGTCGCGGACGTCACCGAGGTCGTCATCACCGGACTCAATGCCGACGCCACCAAACTCGTGGTTGAGTCCTGGACTCCGGAGCGAGGACTGCTACGGGTCGAGCGGGACTAGCCGACGGATGACCGTCGCCGATCATTCGGACCGCGACTGACCGAATGTTGATACAAGGGCGACTAGCGCGCCGTCCGGGCGAAACGGGTGTGCACGACGGAGAACGAGCTGATGAACTCGACGCACTCGTAGCCGGCCGGGCCGCCGTCGAGGTGGTTGAAGAGCCGCTCGCCTTTCCCCAACAGGATCGGGACGATCGGCAGGTGCATCTCGTCGATCAGGCCGGCGCGGAGGTACTGCTGGATGGTGGCGACGCCACCGCCCAGCAGGACATCGTTGCCATCGGCTGCCTGGAAGGCCCGTTCCAGCGCCGCCTCGATCCCGTCGCTGACGAAGTGGAACGTGGTGCCCCCCTCCATGCTGATCGGCGACTGCGGATGGTTGGTGAGCACGAATACCGGGTGGTGGAACGGCGGGTTGTCCCCCCACCAACCCCTCCAGTTCTCGCTGCCCCATTGACCGCGGACGGGGCCAAACATGTTGCGTCCCATGATGGTGGCGCCGATGCCGATCTCTCTCTGAGCGGCGAACCGGTTGTCGAGACCGTCTTCTCCGCCGGCCTCACCCCGCATCTGATGGAAGGAACGGGTGGCGAAGAACCACTCGTGCAGGGCCTGGCCACCGATCCCGAGTGGGTTGTCGAGGCTCTGGTCGGGGCCCGCGGCGTAACCGTCCAGCGACACCGAGAAATTGTGGACTCGCAGTTTCGGCATTGATGCTCCATGGCTTTCGGTGCGTCGAGCGACGGTGCCCTCAACGTAGAGGGCAGACGGGACCGGGGCCCCCGAATCCATCCATGAACCCCGAGGCTACCGCACATTCTATTTGTGCGTACGCACACATCTGCTGTATGTTACGCACATGGATGCCAATGAGCGGTTGGGGGCACTGGTCGAATTGCTGCAGCGCGACGGGCGGGTCGAGGTGGCCAATCTGGCGGAGACGTTCGGGACCGCGGAGATGACCATCCGCCGCGACCTCGACCGGATGGTGGCCATGGGAATGGCCCGCCGGGTGCGGGGTGGGGCCATCAGCCAGTTGATGCGTGGCGAGGAGTTGCCGTTTGCCATGCGGGCCATCGAGCGCACCGACGCCAAGACCCGGATCGGCGCGGCGGTGGCTGGGGTGCTCCGGGACGGTGAGGCCGTGTTGCTCGACAGCGGTTCGACGGCAATCAAGGTCGCCGAGGCGCTGGCCGGTCGCAGATTGACGGTCATGCCGATGTCGCTACACATCGCCGGGGTGCTGGCGGGGAGTGATTCGGTCCGGATGTTGATGCCGGGCGGCGAGATCCGGAACGGCGAGCTCGCCATGGTCGGGCCTCTGGCCCTGGCCAGTGTCGGCGCTCTTCGGTTCGACACCGTGGTGCTGGGGTGCTGCGGGCTTTCCGACGGCCGAGTCACCGCGTACGACCTCGGCGACGCCGCCGTCAAACAGGCGATGCTCGGATCATCGGCTCGGGTTATTCTGGCTGCAGACAGCTCTAAGTTCCGGCAAACCTCCATGGCCGTGGTGTGCGACGCGAGCGCGGTCGACATGGTGGTGACCGACTCTGATGCGCCGACCGACGACGTGAACGGATTGCGAGCCGCCGGCATTGAGGTCCGGTGTGCCTAAGGTGGCTGTCGCCACCCCACCAACCAGCCCGGCGATTGCCGACCGGTGGTCCCGATCGGCGACGGTGGCGGTGTTCTTCACCCACGGGCTGCTGTTCGCCTCCTGGACGGCTCACATCCCCCTCATCAAAGACCATCTCGACCTGACCGATGGTGCACTGGGACTGGCGTTGCTGGGTGCGCCGCTCGGATCGGTGTCCGCCATGCTGGTGTCGGCCCGTCTCTTGCCCAGGCTCGGGAGCCGGACCGTGGTGCGAGCCTCTCTCGTCGGCTACTGCGCGGTCGGGCCGCTGGTCGGACTGGTCGGCTCCCTGGCCTCGCTGTTCACCGCCCTTTTTGCCTGGGGGGCGTTCCAAGGCGCCCTCGACGTGTCCATGAATACGCAGGCGGTTGCCGTTGAGCGGGCTGGCGGGCGGCCACTGATGTCCGGCTTCCACGGCGGTTGGAGCATCGGCACCTTCGTCGGCGCCGGAATTGGCGCGCTCGGTGTCGCCATCGGCTTGTCTCTCTCCAGCCAACAGCTGGTGCTCGGCGTGCCGGCATTGATCATCGCCGGTTGGTTGACCGCCCGGATGGTCCCCGACGCCAACATTCCCGCTGACGACCCTGCCCCCGAGCACCCGGTACGCAGGCTCTCGCGACCCATTCTCATCCTCGGGGCCATCGCCTTTGCCTCCATGCTTTGTGAGGGCGCCAGTGCCGACTGGGCGTCGGTCTACCTGCGCGGCCCCCTGCACACGAGTCCCGCCGTCGCCGGGCTTGGCTATGCCGCCTTCTCCCTCACCATGGTCGGGGTTCGGCTGTCCGGCAACAGACTGCTGATCCGTTTTCGGCCGGGATCGATACTGCCGGTCCTGGCCGCCATCGCCACCGTCGGATTTTGCGCCGGTCTGCTCGGCAATCACGGGGTCGCGGGCATCGCCGGGTTCGCCTGCCTGGGCATCGGCCTGGCCCTGATCGTCCCGACGGTGTTCAGCGCCGCCGGTCGCCTGCCCGGGCTGAACCCAGGAACCGCCATCGCCACCGTCTCCGCATGCGGATGGTTCGGATTCGTCTGCGGGCCTCCCCTCATCGGGCAGCTTGCCTCGGCCACATCGCTTTCCCTCGCCCTCGGGGTGATACCGGTGCTCACCACTGGCATCGTCTTCGCCACCGCCCTCTCCCCGGCGTTCCGGGGCAACCGACCTGGCCCGGAGTCATGACCACCCATCTCTTGGTCGACTACGGCGAGGTCATGAGCAAGCCGCAGCCCGCCGGGACCCTCCAGGACCTTGCCGAGCTGGGCGGCCTCCCGACCGACGAGCTCGGCCGCCGCTACTGGCGGCACCGGCCTGACTATGACCGAGGTCAGGCGCCCGATGACTACTGGTCGACAGTCCTCCGGCGCCGGTTCGCCCCCGACGATCCGCTCCTTCAGAACCTCGTCGCCACCGACGTCCGAAGCTGGCTCCACCTGAACTCCCCCACGCTGCGGATCCTGGCCGACGCCGCGCGGCGCGGCATCCATCTCGCCCTGCTCTCCAATGCGCCCCATCCGCAGGCTGATGCCATGGACCGCGGCAGCTGGGCCCGCCTGTTCGCCCACCGCCTCTACAGTTGTCGCTTCGGCATCGCCAAACCCGAGCCGTCGATCTTCGAACAGGCCCTCGAGATCCTCGGTGCCCCTCCCGAGCAGATCCTCTTCATCGATGACCGGGCGGCCAACACCCGGGCAGCGGCCCGACTCGGGCTTCGAACCCTCACCTTTTCGACTCCGGAGGGCCTGTCCACCGCGTTGTCGGTCGGGTAGACATGCGAAAATGACCCGGGAGCCGATGACAAACGGGCGGTCTGAGGACTTCTTAGCTACGCCGGCTTATGGCTGGAACTGATGGGTAGGTGCCTGTGGAGAGCCCGGTCACACCCATGCACGCTGTCAGTTGTTGAGAATCCCCCCCAGAATCGAGCCCCCGGTGCTGCCGCGGGAATTCTCGTTTTCGGGGAGGTAGGGCACGATGGCGTGCGCGAGTTGGGAGATCGGCATGGTCTGGAGCCAGACCATCCCGGGCCCGGTGAGGGAGGCGAGAAACAGCGAGTCAGCCCCGAACAACATGTTCTTCACGCCCTTCACCATCTTGATCTCGAAGCTCATCCCGGCATCGAACAGCCCAACGTGGCCGGGTAGCACCCGGAGGTTCTCGCCCGGAGCCAAGTGGTATTCGACCAGCTCCCCGGAAAGTGCGATCCAGCTGGTGCCCTGGCCGGTCACCCGCTGGAGGATGAAACCGCTCCCCCCGAAGATTCCGGCGCCGAGCTTCTGCTGGAACCCGATCGAAAGGTTCACCCCCGAGGTCGCGGCCAGGAAGCCGTGCCGATGTACCAGGTACTCACGGTCGGCAGCGATGGCGACCGGCCGGATCTCGCCCGGCAGCTTGGCGGCAAAGGAAACCGTGCCCGGCCCGCCCTCCGCCTGGTACTCGGTGAGAAACAGCCCTCCCCCGGCCACCGTTCGTTTGAGGGCGCCGAGCATGCCCTTGGAGCCGGCCCCCGAGGTCGACGTCGACAACTGGATCGATGACGTCATCCACGAGAGCTCGCCACCCGGCGAGACAATGGCCTGCCCCGGGTTGAGGTCCACCTGGAGAACCGGCATCACGGTGCCGACCACCCGATGCGTGACCCCGGAGGCTGCGTCGACTGCGCTCGGATCGTCAGGGGAAGGCGGGGACCCTGGGGGTGGCGGCAGATTCGACATCGGAGCTCCTTCGGTCAGTGATGGCCGGCCAATCTGGCCTGAGCAATATTTCGGTTGAAGTGAGGTAGTTCGCCGCGTTGCCGACGGCAGTGGGTTGACTCGTATCGAATCGGAGCGCTCCATCGAGCGCACAGGAGCACTTCGCTCGTGAAGCTAGTTGCCAGTCGAGGCGATGTCCACACATCTGGCCGAACCGCTCGCCACCTCTGGCATTGGTCGGGCCTCGCCGTAAGACGGGACCTATCGACTCAAATCCTCAGCCAGGTCAGTCGCTGAAGCCTTTGGCAGCGCTTAACCGGGAGGCGAGCTCCTCCAGAGCATCCGGCAGTTCGTCAGAGATGTTCTTGGCGGCTTCGCCATCATCTCCTCCGGCGTCGATGGCACGCACCAGTTGGGCCATCGCGTGAGTCAACCCCTCAGCTGCCTCTTCGATCAGTTTTGCGTCTGCACTCATGGTGAGGCCTCCTCTCTGCTCCCGCCCAACGGTAGTGGAGTAACCGGCCTACGTGCAGATCGAAATGCGGAGCCGTCATTGATCAAAGGGGTTGGCGGTCGGGAGCCGATGACCGCGGTCGCCGCGGCACGACCCGCTTGTGTGCCACGGTGGTGAGATGACGGCATACCGACGCTTTTCGGGCTTCTACGACGCGGTAATGGATGACCCTTCTCCCCGGGCGCAACAGGTCAACGACTGGGTAAGCCGGTACCTTCCCGATGCATTCTCGCTGCTCGAACTGGGTTGCGGCACGGGTTCGATCCTCAAACGGCTCACGTCAGTTCCATCCCTCACCGGTCTGGACCTATCGCCGGAGATGCTCGCGGTGGCCCAGGAGAAGGTCCCCGGAGCCCGCTTCATCGAGGGGGACATGAAGGCGTTCTCGCTGCGGGAAACATTCGACGTCGTGATCTGCGTGTTTGACACCATGAATCATCTCCTTTCTTTCGGCGACTGGCAGTCGATGTTCGATGTCGTACACGATCACCTGGCTGAGGCGGGTCTCTTCATCTTCGACGTGAACACCTTGGGAGAGCTCCGGCGTCTGGGCGAGGAACCTCCGTGGGTCTACGACTTCGACCGGGGCGTTGCCATCATCGATGTGACCTTTGCCGAGGACGGGATGTCGGAAGGCCTCTCGGAATGGGACATCAGAATCTTTGAACACGCCGGAGACGGGCACTACGAGCTTCACCACGAGCAGATCGGCGAGTTCGCCGTCCCCCTCTCCCAAATCAAGGCCGCCTTGGAAGGCAAATATCTCCTCCTGGAGGAGACCGACGAGCGTGGAGATTTGCCCACCGACGAGTCGGTGAAGGGCCACTTCTGCTATCGCCGAGTGGGCCCAGAAACTCATCGGATCTGATCTCGGATCCAGCCCATCGCCCTCCAACCAAGCTGGACCATTGGGCTGGTCGCCCCCCTGCCCACATCCAGAGGTCACTGCGACGACAAGCCCGTCAGTCGCCACCTCAAGCCCGAATTGCGGGCGACGGTTGCCCCGCATTTGCTGGTACGTTGGCCACGCGTACCCGGCCATCTCATTTTGGACAGGAGGTCCGTCACCATGCCGGAGTATTCGCCCGCGCAGGGTCGCTATCAGTCCATGCAGTACCGGAGATGCGGGCGAAGCGGGATCTTGCTCCCGATGCTCTCTCTTGGCCTGTGGCACAACTTTGGTGACGACCGTCCCCTCGAGACGCAGCGGGGTATCCTGCGACGGGCTTTCGACCTCGGGATCACTCACTTCGACCTCGCCAACAACTACGGCCCACCGTATGGAAGTGCGGAAAGTAATTTCGGCGCGCTGCTGCGCACCGATTTCGGTTCCTTGCGAGATGAGCTGATCATCTCCACCAAGGCAGGGTGGGATATGTGGCCCGGGCCCTACGGCGACCACGGGTCGCGCAAGTATCTCCTGGCCAGCCTCGACCAGAGCCTGGGTCGGATGGGCCTCGACTATGTCGACATCTTCTATCACCATCGCTTCGATCCAGACACCCCGCTCGAGGAGACGCTGGGGGCGCTCGATGCCGCGGTGAGGCAGGGCAAGGCCCTTTATGTCGGCGTCTCGTCCTACTCCGACCGACGCACCAAGGAAGCCATCGCCATCCTCCGCTCTCTCGGAACCCCGCTACTCATCCACCAGCCGTCGTACTCCATGCTCAATCGCTGGATCGAAGAGCGGCTGCTCGACGTGCTGGGGACCGAAGGGGTCGGCTGCATCGCGTTTTCCCCGTTGGCGCAGGGCATGCTCACCGATCGCTATCTCAACGGGATCCCAGAAGGTTCCCGGGCCTCGGAACGTGCAACGCTGTTCCCGGAGATGCTCACTGACGAAAACATGGCCCGAGTCCGCGCCCTGAATTCCATCGCCGAAGGGCGCGGTCAGCAACTTTCCCAGTTGGCCCTGGCTTGGGCGCTTCGCGACCCCCGCATCACCTCTCTGGTCATCGGGGCGAGCAGCGTTGCCCAGCTAGAGGAGAATGTCGCGGCGCTAGACAACTTGAACTTCTCGGCTGACGAGCTCAAACAAATCGACGAGTATGCCGTCGAGAGCGGCATCGACCTTTGGCGCGGCCCGGCCACCAGCTGACGACCCGTTGCGGGTTGATGTGATCGCCCTCGCCTTAAACATCCATCAATCTCTTGATGAACCGAAGGTCGTCTTGCACTATTTGAAGATTCGCCAGGATCGACCACAGCTCGCATTCATCCGCTGACCTGGGAAAACTCGTTCACCTTGATTCGTAGACATTCGTCGAACTGCTCCCACTAACGCGCGGTACGACACGCGGTGATTCCCCGACCGGAGATGCGGGGCATTCCCGCCGTGCCGTGTGGTTCCACCGACCCAACCTCATGAGACACCCAGAACCCGCCCGCTCCCACCTGGACAGTACCCTTTGTCTTCGTTTCCCATTTTTGCTTCAATGGTGTTGGCCACCAGGGCGATAAGCGTATCTTTTGCCAGTGGTTTGGCAATGTAGGCGTCCATACCCGCGGCGAGGCAACGCTGACGGTCCTCCTCTCGTGCCCCAGCGGTAACCCCTATGACCGGGATGAATCGGGTGGGGCCCTTCAAGTTCCGGATTGCCACGGTGGTGTCATAACCATTCAGATCCGGCATCTGGCAGTCCATCAATACGGCGTCATAATCCCCGTCGGCCACCCTCTGCAGTGCTTCGGTTCCATTGAGCACCGTATCGACCTGATAGCCGGCGCTGGAAAGCATGGCGACAACAACCCTCTGGTTGATCAGGTTGTCTTCGGCCAGGAGGAGACGGCCGCTTTCCAGCTCGCCGGCCCTAGTCGGAGCGTCCGGTGCCATCCTCTCAAGACCCGAGGACCGTACATCCAAACCCAATACGACTCGTAAGGAGGCTAGGAGATCATCGGGCTCGATCGGTTTGCGCACGGATGCCCAGTCCCCGAACTCCGGAGGATGGGTGACTTTGTGACCGTCGACGGCATTAGCCATGAGAACCACGCCAACCGTAATGCCCGGGGCGGCGGCGATTGCCTTCTCGAGGTCCGGCCAGTCAATTCCGGGCGCGGACTGATCAACGAGAACGGCAGCGTAGGGCCGGCCTTGGGCGGCTGCGGTTCGGAGTTCCGCAACTGCCGCAGGGCCAGAGTCGGCAGTGCTGACGGTTATGCCGTGTTCTTCCAGGAACTCGGACAGGATGCCGCGTCGATCAACCTCGTCATCGAGGATCAGCACTTTGACCCGGGAGAGGCTGTCGTGAGCCAGGGGTGAGCCTTCTGTTCGCGCACCCCCCACTGGTGCGAACACGAACCGTAAACCAGAAAATACTCCCCCTGGCGAGCTGGCTCGTAACCCCGCAGTCGCCTCCCATGAGCCCGACAAGCTGCCTGGTGATGGACAAGCCCAGGCCACTCCCACCGTATTTCCGGGATGTTGACATGTCAGCCTGCACAAACGGGTGAAAGATCGTATCCAGCTTGTCGGGATCGATACCAATACCGGTGTCTGCGACCTCGAACCGAAGTACGACGTCTCCACCATCGGATTCGAACTCAGTGACACGGACCGTAATTTCACCCACGTGTGTGAATTTGATGGCGTTGCCGACGAGATTGAGCAGGACCTGACGCACCCGAAGCGGGTCGCCGGCAACCCTCGCCGGAACGGAGTCGTCGACCTCCTCGACCAACCGGAGCCCCTTGGCCTCTGCCTGAGGTGTCAAAAGATGAAGGACATCGTGGACCACGGTCTGCACGCTGTATTCGACGTCCTCGACGTCAACCTTTCCCGCTTCGATCTTCGTGAAGTCGAGGATGTCATTGATAACCGCCATGAGCGCAGAGCCTGAACTGCGTACTGTCTCCGCGTAATCGCGCTGCGCATCGTCCAGGTCGGTCTCGAGGAGGAGCTCGGACATTCCCATGATGCCGTTCATCGGCGTACGGATCTCGTGGCTCATGTTGGCCATAAAGTTGGACTTGAGCTCGGATGCTTCGTTCGCTTGCATGGCCGAATGCTCAAGCCGGCGCTCGAACTCCTTCCGATCTGTGATGTCGAGAACACCGGCCAGGTAGTAGTCGTCATCTCCGTCGGTTCCATAGACCCGAACGATACGCACGACGCCCCAGACGGTATTCCCGTTGGCGTTGATGAAACGGCCCGTGTAATTCAGCTCCGGGTCATCCTTATTCGACAACGCCGTGACGACTTCCCCAAGCATCTCGGCATCATTGGGATGGCTGACGTCGGCCACGCTCATCGATTCCATCTGATCGGCGGAATAGCCGAACATGTCGCACGTTGCCGGATTGACCCGAATGAACTTGCCGTCTAGCGACACTTGGACGAGGCTGACTGGGGCCAGATTGAATACCGCACTCGACCGAGTCTCCGACGAGACCAGCGCGCGTTCGACCCCTTTCCGCTCTGTGATGTCGCTCAGACATCCGACGGCCCCGTTGACGGTGCCCGCGCTGTCTGTCAGGGCCCGCAAACTCAATAGACACACTCGCTCGGTATCGACTCGCTGCCTCGGTTCCGCTACCGACGGACGGAATCGGATCTCGAGGTCGTCGACTGGCTCGTTGGCAAGGACCGCGGCCATCGCCGCTTCGAAGAGAGGTCTGTCCTCGGCGACAACCGATGACATCTGGGAGTCGATCGTGGCCATGGGAGGCACGCCCACAATCTCGTGCAGGCGATCGTTGGTCAAACTGACGTGTTCGGTGCGGTCGACCTGGAACACACCGATTGGCAGTGCTTCCGACAGCCGCGCCAACGACTGCTCGTGACCGAGACGCTCGTCCTCGACTCTGGCCTGCTCCACCGAGACCCGTGTCATCGAGCTGACCACGATCGGGTTGGTCTGCCCCTCGAACCGGTTGACCGTATCGATCCACGTCCAGGACCCCTCGGCGTTCTGGTATCGGCCCCGCCAGACGCCGTCCTCGCCCGGTGAGGTGATCATCTCCACCCAGGCGGCAACTGCGCTCGGCCGATCCTCGGGATGGATGAACTCGGTCGAAGGCTGCCCTACAAGGTGTTCGGGACGCCAGCCGAGCAGGTCGAAGATGGCCTCGTCCACCGACGTGATGATGCCCGTGGCGTCGCGCGTCACATGGACGGTAACCCCCGCCTGGTCTTCAGTTCGTCTGAGCAAGGCGCTCCCAACCGCTTCTTGCAGCTTCGGCCTAGGCCCCACAGCCTCATGAGGCATATCCACTCTCAGTCTGCTGGGCGGCAGTTATCTCTTGCGATACGTCCGTCTTCGAAGCTGTTTCTGCTGCATTCGCTTCAGTCTGAGCAGCCGTAGCCGTCTGTGCTTCCTGTGATCCTTGCTTGTGCGGCACGTAAGCTGGCTCTTGCGGTTGACTTCTGATCGCTGCGGCAGTCCACCCGGCCTCGACTGGCGGAACGGCGTGCGGCACTGGTGCCGGTGGGCGGTAGCTGGGATGGCTTTCAGGTGGATACCACTTGGCGTCCGACGCCTGCCACCAGCCTGGTCCTTGGTTGAAGCTCACAACAGCCTCGTCTCTTTGCTCCCTTAGCTTCGGGCATCCCATCCCAACCCAACAGGGCCGAAGGTCCTCAGTGTCAACAGGTTGAAGCGCCCTGCCGACGGGCTGCCTTGGCCCGACATGACAAACGGGCGAAGCAGGCACCCCTTCACCCCGAATGGCATGAAAGGGCTAGTCGGCGGGGTCGAATGTCCCATGCCGGTAATGCACCGGGCCCGGCATCCCGGCCTGAGGCGAGAGGTCCGGCTCGGTCGTCACAAGGGTATGGACTCTCGACACCACAATTGGCGTCAACAGTGGTCATCGACGGATTGCCCCATTACTTGAGGAACGCGTTGTCCGCGGCCACGGAGAGCGTTTCCTTGCCGAGTTTCCGATACCTTCCGCTCCTGGATCCAGGCCATCAGGTGCCCAAGCCCAGGAGCTGCTCAAGCCAGCAAATGGCGACGCCCGTGAGGCAGCGTGGGTCGTCCTCCTGCTCCTGGGGCTGCGGCCCGGTGAAGCGCTGAGCCTGTCCTGGGAGGACATCGACTTCAAACGAGGGACCGTGAGTGTCCAACGGTCCCTTAAGAGGGAGCCTGACGGGCTGAGGTTTGGCGGTCCAAAACCCCCAGGTCCCACCGGACGCTCGAGCTCCCCGTCAGGTGATGACTGCGTTCCGAGCACACAGAAAACGGCAAGCAACTGCTCGTCTTCGTGTCGGCTCACCGGGGCAGGAATCAGGCCTCGTGTTCACTAGTGCAGCCGGAACCCCGATCGACCCAAACAACTTCAGGCGCTCGCTCAAGGCACTGACGGAATCGCCGGACTCGGAGAATGGCACCCCACCGAGCTTCGACACTCGGCCGTGTCCCTACTGAGTGCCGCTGGTGTGCCATTAGAGCAAGTGGCCGACGTGATGGGCCACGTCACTACCCGAATGACCGCTGAGATGTACCGGCACGCGGTCTCCCCCACCGTCAGTGCCGCCAAGGCACCAATGGAGGCACTTGTCGCGTCAGACGGCACTATTCCCGGCAAGCGGTCAACTCGATCTGCTGTCAACTCGATCTGCACGACGCGCGATGGGACGCGCGGTGAATGGAATCTGTCGGAGGGGACTTGGTTCGAAGTAGCCTTTGAACTAGTCAATTGAACTGTCAACGTCGTCGTGCAGTGGTGGCCGACGTGGTGGGCCGTACAGGACTCGAACCTGTGACCCCTTGCGCGTCATGCAAGTGCGCTACCAGCTGCGCCAACGGCCCGTGAGGGAGGACGATACCACTGAGGCTGGATATGGCCGACGGAGTTCCACCCCCAGAGGCGCCGAATGACCACCTCGGCGCCTTCAGCCGCACCTCACACCGGAACAGGGGATCGCGGGGTCGCCCGTTCGACCGCCTCCCAGCCACTCAACCTCTGACGTCGCTCCATCTCCGTCCGATACCCGCCCCGCACGCCGAACAACCGCTTGGCAAAGAGCAGATAGACGACGATGGCCAGATTGATCACCAGGGTGATCACCTTGAAGACACTCACGCCAATCGTCAGCTCGTAGATCTCGAACGGCACCAGCAGCGCGATGGCTACGAATGTCAGATACTCGGCCCAACGTTTGGCCATCCACAACCCGACCATCTCCACGGCTTCCAGTACGGCATAGGCCGTCACCGCCAACCCCAACTCCACCAGGTGGCGGGAGGAGTAGTGGAAGACGTTCCGGAGGTGGCCCAGTATCCCCCTCACGCTGGTGGTCCCCGGGTCTCCTCCCGAGAGGTCGTTCATGATCTGGTTGTATTCGTGCTGGAACGCGGTGTGGTGCCGGGCAAATGCGAACAGAACGACGGCCAACCCCGTGAGAACGATCACGTGGATGGCCCGATCGATGGCGATCAACCTGAGCACGTAACGGTCCCGAAGCAGCGGGCCCCGAATCGGTAGTTCGATCTCGTCGCGCGAGGGCATCGGACCGCCCGTCGGTGAGCTGGGGATCGGGTATTGGAACCAGCCGTCGCAGCGCAGGCAGCGGAGCCATCGAATACCGTCGATTTCGCGGGCCAGAAGATGGTCCTCGCTGGTGATCTCATCCGCATCGGCCCCCAGCACTACATGATCCCGCCACGCACAGGTCAGTAACTCATACCGGTTGCTTGGCCGATGGGCGCGTGCCACCTCCGCACAATAGGCTGGTATCCATCGACAAACCGAGGGGGTAGCCATGGAAGTCGACGCCAAAGCCCACGCCGCTCGCATCGCCGAACTGGGCTACACGATCATCGAGAACGCCATCGACCTCGATCTCATCGACTCGCTGGATGAGGACCTGCTGCGTCTCGAGCGCGACCTGGGAATCCTCCCGGCGGACAACCTCTTCGAGGGCGACCACACCACCCGGATTTACAACCTGCTGATTCATGGTCCCCTCTACGAGGCGATTCCGGTCCATCCGAACGTCCTCCCCGTCTGCGAGCAGGTGCTCGACCCGGGGCTGTTGGTGTCATCACTGTCCTCAATCGCCATCGCCGGCGGCGAGACTGCGCAGATGATCCATGCCGACGATCAGGTCCTCCCACTCCCGAAACCCCACCCGGCCACGGTGTGCAACACCATGTGGGCGCTCACCGACTTCACCGAAGAGAACGGGGCCACCCGGATTATCCCCGGTTCCCACCTCGCGGACGAGTCGCCCAATCCCCTCCAGAGCTACGACTCGATTCCGGCCGAAATGCCCAAGGGGAGTGTCCTGGTCTGGCACGGGAGCCTGTGGCACGGGGGCGGCGCCAACACCACCGGCACCCGGCGGGTCGGCATCGCCATGAACTACTGCGCCGGTTACATCCGTCAACAGGAGAACCAGCAACTCGGCATCCCCCGAGAGACAGTGAAGGGGTTCTCCCATCGCCTGCAACAACTGGTTGGCTATGGGATCTACAACGGCCTGATCGGCCACATCGACAAGCAGCTCCCGTCCAAGGTCCTCCTTGACGACACCGAGGACGCCTTCATGCTGTGGGACTACGCGAAGATATCGACCAACTGAGGTTCGCACCGGGCGCCGCGGCTGAACGACTTTGCCGCCAAGCCGCTGGCAATGGTTGATCCCCCGAAGCGGCGCCAATGATGCCCTCACCACCGAGCGTCGGGACCGGTTACCCGCAACAACCGCCCGCGTCGCTCCATCGGGCCCAACCGCAATTGAACAAACCCCGGGCACTTAGACAGTAGGTTTGTCGCAAACGACAGGCAGGGAAGTGCAATGAGAAGCAACACGAGTTTCGTGAGGCCTTTGTCCGTGGTGGTCACGATCATCGTCGCGGGATTGGCAATCGTGAGCTTTCTGTTTCTGAGGCACGGTGTCGCTGCCCAAGAACAATCACTTCTTCAGAGTGACACCAGCCAGCTCGCCCTGGTCATCAATGAGGGGGTCAACGAGCTCGGTGCACCGCTCAACACCCTCGGCCAGGTCATGGCGGCGACACAAGACTCGCCGAGCCTGTTCAAGGCGCAGACCGGGTACCTCTCCGCCAGCCCGGGGTCTTCCATAGCCGTCGCCAATTCGGTCGGGGGCCGATACACCGTGGCCCTGGCGGCCGGACCGGACCTTGTGGTCGGTGAAGCTCTTCCCGAACCGCTTGCAGCCGCGGTGGCGAGCGCCGGGCCGAATCTCTCGGGGACCAACGTCCTCCACTTTGGCGACAGGACCTTTCTCGGACTCGTGGTTCACACCAACTCCAGTTCGCCCGGCCCCGTAGTCATCGGACTTACACGGATAACCCCGAGCGTCCCCAGCAAGAGCCAAGCCCCGCCCTACCAACAGCTTTATGTCAATTTGTACGCGTCGGCGACGGCCGACCCGGCCCAGCTCATCTCGGGGAATCTGGGCCTGCGGCCTCTGCCGAAGCCGGTTGGGAATTCTGTCATCACGGTCGGTAGTTCGAAATGGCTCGTCGTCGCGAGTGCCAAATCACCCCTGGTGGGGACCGCGTCGCGTCTGACGCCGTGGATCGTCGGGGCCGCCGGGCTGGTCATTGCCCTGTTGGTCGGCCTTACGTCAGAGATCCTCGCCCGGCGGCGGCGCTACGCCGAAGGGGTGGCTACAGAACGTACTACGGAACTGATCGCCGCCCAGGCGTCTCTGGTGCGCCGGGAACGGCTGTCTGCCGTCGGGGAAATGGCAACCGTGATCGGCCATGAACTTCGCAACCCACTAGGGGCTGCCATCAACTACTTGTTCCTTGCTCGACGAACTCACGGCCCCGAGCTCGACGGCTACCTCGATCGGATAGAGCAGGAGACGAACCGGGCCGCGGCGCTGTGCGAGGACCTCACCGCCTACATGCGGGAGCGCGAGCCCGTCATCGTCCCGCTCGACCTTGGTGCGGTGGTGGCCGAAGTCCTCGAATCGACTCCTCCACCACCCGGAATCGAGGTATCGGTCGCGGGCCTCGGAGTCGACCTCCAGGCCGATCGGGCCCAACTGGTACAGATCATCACGAACCTCATCACCAACGCTTATCAGGCCATGCCTGGCGGGGGCCGGCTCCGGGTGACCGGATCCGAAAGCGATGGCTTCGTCGAGATCACGGTGGAGGACAACGGTATGGGCATAGACCCGGCGGTGGTCGACCGTTTGTTGGAACCCTTCTTTACCACCAAGCCCACCGGGACCGGCCTCGGCCTGGCCGTCGTCAAACGGTTCGCGGAGGGCCATAACGGCGCCGTCTCCATCGAAGGCGGACCGGCCGGCGGGGCGCGTGTGACCATTCGCCTCCCCCACACCACGACCCCGGTACCCGGGTGATTTGATTGGAGGCGGCGGGCGGAATCGAACCGCCGTACGGGGCTTTGCAGGCCCCTGCCTGAACCACTCGGCCACGCCGCCACGGCGTCCCGGGAGCCTATCCCTTTGACATGATGGTTGAATCTGGTCATGCGGATCGGATTGATTGCCCCACCATGGACCCCCATCCCGCCGAAACTCTACGGCGGCATCGAATTGGTGGTCGACCAATTGGCCCGAGGGTTGCAGGATGCCGGCCACGACGTCCTCCTCTATGCCACCGGCGATTCGACCTGCCCGGTGCCGCGGGACTGGGTACTCCCCGAGGCCGAGGGAATGCGGATCGGCATGGCGGTTCCCGAAATCCGGCACGTCATCCACGCCTATGAGGCGGTCAGCGAATGCGATGTGGTCCACGACCATACGGTCATGGGTCCGTTCCACTCCGAGCACTACCCCGAACTCCCGGTTGTCACCACCATCCACGGCCCGTTCAACGAGGAGCTCACCGACCTCTACCGATCGATCGCCGACCGGGTACCGATCGTGGCCATCTCCCATGCCCAACGTCGCGCCGCCCCCGATGTGGCCGTGGCCCGGGTCATCCATCACGGCGTGGAGGTGGATCAATTCCCGGTGGGCGACGGGAGCGGGGATGCCGACGGGCCGTATGTTCTGTTTCTGGGTCGGATGAATCCCGAGAAGGGAGCCCACCGGGCCATTGCCGTTGCCCGCGCCGCCGGCATCCGGATTCTGATGGCGGCCAAGATGCGCGAGCCCGAAGAGATCCGGTATTTCGCTGAGCAGGTCGAACCGCAGCTGGGACACGATGCCATCTACCTGGGCGAGGTGTCCCACGAGCGGAAGCTCGAGCTTCTGGCTGGAGCCTCAGCCCTTCTGTTCCCGATCCGGTGGAACGAGCCCTTCGGCATGGTGATGATCGAAGCCATGGCCTGCGGCACCCCTGTGCTGGCCTTCCCCGAAGGGGCGGCCCCCGAAGTCGTCGACGACGGCAAGACCGGATTTCTCTGCCACGACGAGGCGGAGATGGTCGAGGCCCTCGGTCGGCTCGGCGAACTGAAGCGATCCGACTGCCGGCTGGCCGTCGAGGGCTACTTCTCCACCGACCGGATGGTGGCCGAGCACGTCGACCTCTACGAGACCCTGGCCCGCTGACCCGGCTATTGGTTGGCCCCGACCCCCCGGGCCAACTGCACCACCCCGACCCCGGTGGTGGCGGTCAGGTTCAGGTGGGCCACCGACGGGTTACTGGCATTGGAGGATGACCCGGTCCCGAACGACCCGGGGTCGGTGTTGCCCTGGCCGTCGCCGTAGGTCACCGCCCCGATCCCGCTGTGGGCGTTCACGCTGACGTCCACTCCGGCCGGGACCTCCACCAGGAGGTGGCCGATCCCGACGCTGGCGGTGACCGATGTCGACCCGGCCGGGAACCGCACGTTACGCAGATCGATGGTCATGTTGCCCACGGCCAGCCGGTAGTCACGCTGGACTTGGGACGCCACCGTCGGAGTCCATTGCCGGTCCCCCACCCCGCCGTGGATCGGCACCCCCGACAAGGCCACCGCGGTGAACGCGCCGCCGACGATCACCGCCAGCAGGGCCACGAGGGAAAGGATCATCAATCCCAGCACTTTCCAGATGCGGTGGGCTACCCCGACGCGGGCCACCGCCAATATCGCGATCGCCGCCACCGCCAGCCAGATCAGCCCGGCGCCGAAGAACCACCCCGGCCCCCATGACCTCGGCCCACTCGACACCAGGCTGAAGAAGACGATGACGGCGACCACCGCCACCACCACCGCCGCCCACCGATGCCGTCCCGCTCCCTGGCCGCTGAGTGCATGCTGGGCCAACGACTCCTCGGTGCCGTCTTCGGGGATCAGCAGCCACCCGATGGCATACAGCACGACGCCGAACCCTCCGAACAAGGTCAGGGCCACGAAGGCGATCCGGACGACGACCGGGTCCACCCCCAGGTAGGCGGCGGTCCCGCCGGCCACCCCTCCCAGCATCCGGCCACCGGTCTGGCGACTCAAACGACGAGGCCGGTCGTTGCCCGGCGCCGCCCACGACTGTTCATTGGTTGTTTCCATGCCTGCATGGTGAGCTATCACGCCGATCCACACCATCGGGACTTACCCCGAGCCCGACCCTGATCCAGTCTCTCCGGCTCAGGGTTTTCCCTGATGGTCGGCGTGAACCGGTCGTGGGAAGATACGTGGATCGCCGAAGGCACCCCACCCCACCCACTCCCCTGGCTCCCGCCGCCCCCTGATCCCGACGCGAAACGATCCGGGACCCGCCGACGCACCCGGGGGCGTGGAAGCGGCCCCCTCCGGCGCACCCGGGACAACCAGTATCTGGCCGGCGTCTGTGGCGGGATCGGTGAGCGCCTGGGCATCGACCCCACTGTCGTGCGGGTGATTTCCGTGCTACTGGTCCTGGGGGCCGGGACCGGTTTGCTCCTCTACATGGCCGCCTGGTTGCTCATCACCCGCCAGGGCGAGGACAGGTCGATCGCCAAGCGCATCACCTCGGAGCCAGCCGAGATGAGGCTGGCCATGGTGGTGGGCACCTTGGTCATCGCCGTCATCGTGGGCGTGGACGCCTCGGGGCTCCCCGGGGCCTCGAACCTCGTCTGGCCGGTAGCGATCAGCGCCGCCGGGCTGGTGTTCGTGTGGAGAGGCTCCAGTGTCGAGGAACGGTCCGAGCTCCGCCACGTTCTCGGACAGGTCCCGTTGGCGGCGGAGTTGACCTCGGGGTCGAGGCGGTCGTCCTTCATCCGGATCGGATTCGGCGTGATCCTGGTGGCGATCGGGGTGGGTGGACTCGACGGTCTGGTCACCACCAGCTCCCCGTGGGTGGCCACCCGCGGGTTCCTCGGGGTGTTGGCGGTGATGGTGGGGTTCGCCATCGTCTTCGGCCCCACCTGGCTTCGCACCGTCCGCAGCCTGACCGAGGAACGCCGGGAACGGGTCCGGTCACAGGAACGTGCCGACATGGCCGCCCACGTCCACGATTCCGTCCTCCAGACCCTCGCCCTCATCCAAAAGGCGGCGGGAGACCCCCGCGAGGTCAGCCGGCTGGCCCGCGCCCAGAGCGCGAGCTCCGGTCCTGGCTGTTCGAAGACCGGCCGCCCGGATCGTTCGACGACGGGGCCACCACCGTGGCGGTGGCCACCGCCATCATCGAGCAAGAGGTGGAGGACGACCACGGTGTCGATGTCGACGCCGTGGTGGTCGGCGATTGTCAACTCACCGACGACCTCCAATCGCTGTTGGCGGCCGGCCGCGAGGCGGCGGTCAATGCGGCCAAGTGGTCCGGAGCCACCACCATCTCCCTCTTCGTCGAGGTCGAGCCGGACTCGGTCTCGCTGTTCGTCCATGATCGGGGTTGTGGCTTCGACCCCGATACCGTCCCCGACGACCGTCGAGGGATCACCGACTCGATCAGGGAACGGATGACCCGTCACGGTGGGACCGCGGTCATCCGCAGTGCACCCGGGAAGGGCACCGAAGTCGAGCTGGTCATGGCTCGCCACCCGTGAGCTCGCCGGAAGCCGGAGGCGCCCATGCCGACGAGAAGCGCCGTCCAACGGTCTTCCTGGTCGACGACCATCAGCTGGTGCGATCCGGGGTACGGGCGGAGTTGGGGGACACCGTGGAGGTGGTCGGTGAGGCCGATGAGGTCGATGCCGCGGTGGAGATGATCCGTGAGCGGTCGCCCGACGTGGTCCTGCTCGACGTCCACCTCCCAGGGGGCGGGGGCCACGCCGTCATCGACGCGGTGTCGGAGACCCATCCCGACGTTCGATTCCTCGCCTTGTCGGTGTCAGACGCCGCTGAGGATGTCATCGCCATCATCCGGGCGGGTGCCCGGGGATATGTGACCAAGACCATCTCCGGCCCGGAGCTGGTCGACGCCGTCCTCCGGGTTGCCGATGGGGACGCCGTCTTCTCGCCGAAACTGGCCGGATTCGTGCTCGATGCCTTTGCCGGCGACGACGAGCCCCAACCGAGCCCGCGACCCGTTTGGATCCGGAATTCGATCAGCTCACCCCCCGGGAGCGGGAGACCCTCCGTCTCATCGCCCGCGGCTACGCCTACAAGGAGATCGCCCGGGAGCTCTCCATCTCGACCAAGACCGTCGAGAGCCATGTCTCTGCGGTGTTGAGGAAGCTGCAGCTGTCCAGCCGTTACCAGCTCACCCGGTGGGCGACCGAGCGGCGCCTGCTGTGATCAGGGATTCTGCCGTGAGTCTGTTCAGCGCCGGCGACGGAGCAAGAACATCCCCAACCCGGCGATGACCGCCACCACGATGGCGGCCTTGATCAGGAACCAGACGATGCTGAGGACGGAAGTGATCACGAAGATCACCACCACGATCGCGATCGCTCCGGCACCGACTAGGAGCACGGCATCGAAGAGCTTGAGCCCCGAGCTTTCTTGTTGAGCCATACCCCCAGGCTAACCGGCGGATCCACGCAATTGGCGGCAGGGTTGGAGAACCCGCCCGTGGGCCGGGTCCAGTCGTGGTGATGGTACGGTCCGCCGGTGTCCATGCGTGCGCGACGACAGGCGCTCATCGACCGAGCCGACCTCCATGGCGAGGCTTTCTGTCACGCCTATGCCGATGTCGCCGACGAGTGGCTCACCGAGCTCTTCGAGCAGGCCACCGGCGGCGATCGCCGCTCGATCGCCCTGGTGGCGGTGGGCGGATACGGGCGCCGGGAGCTCTGCCCCTATAGCGACCTCGACGTGGTGTTGGTCCACCGTGGCCTCCGGGATGTCTCGAAGACCGCCGACAAGATCTGGTACCCGGTGTGGGACGAGGGAATCGCCCTCGACCACAGCGTGCGGCGCCCCGGTGAGGTCATCGAGATGGCCGGCGAGGACCTGCGGGTCGCCCTCGGGCTGCTCGACGGCCGGGTGGTGTGCGGCGACCCGAAAGTGGCCGAGCATCTCCTGACCGAGGCCCGGGAGCGGTGGGCCAAGCAGAAGCCCCCATGGCTGGGCGTCCTCGCCGATCAGGTGGTCGAACGGCACGCCGCCCACGGGGACGTTGCCTTCTTGCTCGAGCCGGATCTCAAAGAGGCACATGGTGGACTACGGGACATCAGCGCGCTGGCCGCGGTCATGCGGGCCGTGCCGGTGCTCGCCGACTATGTCGACACCGTCGCCATCGCCGATGCCCACTCGGTGCTGACCCGGGTGAGGGTGGAGCTTCACCGGCAATCCGGCCGCGAGCTCAACAAGCTCCTCCTCCAAGAGCAGGATCAGGTGGCCAGTTCGCTCGGGGCGACCGACACCGACGCGCTGGTGGCCGCGGTAGCCACGGCCGGCCGGACGGTGGCCTGGGAGACAGACGACGCCTGGCGACGGCGGGGCATCTGGTCGCACTCGACGAAGAGGGGCCGGGGACGCCGAGGGGGCGGAACCCCATCGGAGGGCACGCCTCCGGACGAACGGGCGCTCGATTCCGACCCCGACCTCGGCATCCTCGACGGTGAGGTGGTGCTGGGGGCATCGGCCGATGTCACCGGCGACCCTTCCCTCTCGATGCGGCTGGCGGCGGTGGCGGCGGAGCGGAATCTCCCCATCTCCCGGGATGCACTCAACCTGCTGGGTCGCAAGGCGCCGTACCCGCCGATTCCGTGGCCGGATCTGCTCCGGGCCAGCCTGGTCCGGGTGCTGGCCGCCGGCCACCCGGCCATCGCCGCCCTCGAGGCCCTCGAACAGCGCGAGATCCTGTCCCGGTACGTCCCCGAGTGGCACGCGGTGCGCAACAAGCCGCAGCGCAACCCGTACCACCGCTACACCGTCGACCGGCACCTGCTGGAGGCGACCGCCAACGCCGCCGCCCTCGCCTACCGGGTCCAGCGGGTCGACCTGTTGTTGGTGGGAACCCTCCTCCACGACATCGGCAAAGGATCCAAAGGGGACCACACCGATGCCGGGGTGACGATGGCTGCCGACATCGGGGCGCGGATGGGGTTTCCCCCCGAGGACGTCGAGGTGCTGGTCACCCTGGTGCGGTTGCACCTCCTACTCCCGGACACCGCCACCCGCCGGGATCTCGATGACCCGGCGACTGCCCAGCGGGTGGCCGACGAGGTCGGCGACCGATCCACCCTCGACCTCCTGGCCACCCTGGTCGAGGCAGACAGCCTGGCTACCGGACCGTCGGCGTGGGGTACCTGGAAGGCCGGCCTCATGGCCGATCTGGTCGAGCGCACCGGCAAGCTGCTGGCCGGCGAGGAGGTGACCCCGCCCACTACCTGGGTGACCGACGATCTCCGGAGCGTGATGCACACGGTCCGCCGCGCACCACGCCCCCGCCCTGTCGATCGAACGGCCGACTATCACGGTTATCGCCCCCGACCGGCCCGGGTTGCTGGCCGAGGTCACCGGAGTGCTCGCCCTCCGCGGTTTGAACGTGCGGTCGGCCAATGTGGCTGGCGAGGAAGGGATCGCGGTCGAGATGTTCACCGTCGAACCTTCCCGGGGCCGGTGGCCGACGGCGGCCCAGCTCTCCGACGACATCGCCTCGGTGATGGCCGGCACCCTGTCTCTCGACGCCCGCTTGGCCGAGCGGACCCGCACCTACCGGAGTGCCAGCCGGGCCACCGCCGCCCAGTTGGTCGCCACCGAGGTCGCGGTGGACAACAACGCCTCTGACACCGCCACGGTGGTGGAGGTGCGTGCCGAGGACGTCGAGGGCCAGCTCCACCGGATCACCCGGGCCTTGGTCGACTGCCAGCTGGATGTCATCTCTGCCAAGGTCTCTACCTTCGGGCCGGCGGTGGTGGACGCCTTCTACGTGCACGGGCCTGACGGTGGGAAGCTCACCGACCCGGGAATCATCGACTCGGTCGAGCGAATGGTGCGGGAGCGGATCTCCCTTTTCCAGGTCGACGACCCGGGGCGACCTTCGGGATAAGTGCCTGGTCACAGGGGATGAATGGTATGCTCCCGGGCACACGGGAGAGGCCATGGCAGCGATCCGCTCGAATCCAAGGGGACCAGGAGATACCGGGTCGCGTCGCGGCCGGACCCTCCGCCCGTTGGCGGTGGTCATCGTGGTGGTGGGGTTGCTGGTCGTCGGTGTCGGGGTCGCGGCCATCGTCACCAAGGGGGGGCCGACCCGAGCCGCCGCATCTCCCACCTCGGTGGCCAAGGGGACGCCGGCGGCCGACGCCAATCAACCGCTGACGTTGGCGGCGAGCACCCCGGCCGACGGCGCCACTGGCATCCCCAGTGACGCGTCGATCTCGTTGCAGTTCTCCGCTCCTGTGAATCCCAATTCCCCTCAGCCAACGCTGAATCCGGCCGTGGCCGGGAGCTGGCAGCTGTTGACGCCGACCACCTACACGTTCGTGGCCACCACCCCCTTCGTCCCGACCTCGGCGGAAACCATCACCATTCCCGCCGGCATCGCCAGCACCTCGGGCAAGACCCTGGGAACCGACACCTCGGTGCACTTCACGGTGGCCGACGGCAGCATGCTCCGGCTCCAGCAGTTGCTGGCCGCCTTGGGCTACCTGCCGCTGACCTTCACCCCGGCCCGGCCGCTGGCCGCTCCGCAGGAGGCGGCCCAGGCCCAAGAGGGGACGTTCGCCTGGAAGGGCAACGAGCCGGCGTCCCTCACCTCTCTGTGGACCGAAGGCACCGGTAATACCATCACCACCGGCGCGGTCATGTACTACCAAAGCAAGGAGAACATGAAGACCGATGGGACCGCCGGCCCGGCGGTGTGGGCGGCCCTGCTGAGTGACGCCGGTGCCGGCACCGTCAACACCGCGCCGTACAACTACGTGTACGTGTCAACGACGATCCCGGAGTCGACCACCGTCTACAGCAACGGCAATGTCGTCTACACCACCCCGGCCAACACCGGGGTGCCGGGGGCGGAGACGGAAGCCGGAACCTTCCCGGTCTATGCCCGGTACACCACGACGACCATGACCGGCACCAATCTCGACGGATCCAAGTACTCCGATCCGGGCATCCCCTGGGTCAGCTACTTCAACGGCGGGGATGCCCTTCACGGCTACATCCGGTCCAGCTACGGGACGCCCCAGAGCCTCGGGTGCGTGGAGATGCCGTACGCCAACGCCGCAGTGGTCTACCCGCTCACCCCCATCGGCACCCTGGTCACCGTCGCCTGATTTCGTCGGGGCCGGGAGGGAAACGGACTGGCGGGAGTCAGGCGTCGATCAGCGGGTGACGGAGGCCGAGCTCGGCGAGGGTGAGCTCGGGCTGGCGGCGATCGAGTAGCTGGGGAGAGGCACCGTCGACCCGGAAGACATAAAGGTTCCAGTACGGGGCCAGATCGGCGGGAGCGATGTCGGCATAGAGGAGTCGCTCGACGTCGACACATCGGGCGAATCCCGCGTCGGCGAACCGCTCCGTCCACCACCCGAATGAGGCAATGGTGAGATGGCCCTCCACCAACTGCCCGTCGGCATCGACGGCCAGGTCGGCTTCCGGCACCGGACCCGGGTAGCCCGGACCCAATTGCCGATAGTGATCGACCCGTTCGGGGCGGACCTTGCCCTCGAAGTGACCGTCCGGTCCCGATGGGTTGGCGCCGAACGACGGGATGGTGGCGTAGAGGTAGCCGCCGCACACCCGCTTCAGCTCGCCCAGCGCAGCCGGCACCCGATCGGGCGGCAGGTGCTCGAGAATTTCGAGGGCGGTGACGAGTTCGAACGCACCGTCTTCCCAGGGAAGGCCGGCGAAGAGATTGCTGACCCGGATGTGTCCTTTGGCGCCCGGGGTGGCGTGGGCGATGGCAAACGGGCTGACGTCGCAGCCCTCGGCGTCGATGCCCAGCTCCCGGAGCACCTCGACCAGGTAGCCGGTGGCGCACCCGACGTCGAGGGAGCGGCTGACCCGGAAGTTCCGCCACAGGAGCCACCCGGCGATGTCGGCGTTCGAGGCCACCCGGTCATAGCGGGCATAGCCGGAGTGACCCTGTCGATCCCCCGAGGCATCCCGTCCCTCGCCGAAGTAGCTCCCCCCGTAGGTGGCGTCGATGCCGGCATCCCGGGCCTCGGCCACCGCCTGTCCGGTCTCCGCCGCCCGGGCCAGCTCCCGTGCAGTCAGGGTCATCATCCGGCGCAATCCGGCGCTGGCGACGGCTCCCCGTACCATGACCTGGCGAACTCCATCGACGGGAAATTTCCACCGGCTCGACGGCATGGAGGGACTCTAGTCGGGGAAGAAACCTGGCCCGTTTCCGGTCTATCCTCGCCTTGTCCAGCCTCGACGTGAAGGGATTCCCCATGAGCCAGACACAGTCACTCGGAAACGCACCAGCCGCCTCGCTGGTCGGCTCGTTGGGGGTCTTCACCCTCGACGATGTCCTGATGCTGCTGGCGGACACCACTCAAACCGGTGAGCTCCAGGTGGTTGGGTCCGAGGTGGACGGACGGGTGTGGCTGGAGGGTGGTGAGCTGTCGAACGCCCATGTGGGATCCGCCCCCACCATCGGTCGGGCCGTCTTCGAGCTGGCGTGTGTGCCCGAAGGCTGGTTCTATTTCACCTCCGGATTGTCGTCTTCGAGTGGACAGCCCCGGGTACCAGTTCGCACCGTCCTCGACGAAGTCCGACCGCAAGTCAAGGAATGGCGCCAGCTCCTCGAATTGGTGCCCTTCGAATCGTCCGTGACCCTGTCGCCCGAGCCTCCAAACGGTGACGTCCAGCTCCGCGGCGACCAGTGGCGCATGGTCACGTCCATCGGAAACGCCGGGCATTCGGTAAAGGCGGTGCTCGATGCATTCGGTGACGAGCACATTGTCGGGCTCCGCATCCTCCGTGACCTGTCCGAGGCTCAGCTCATCAGCCTCGAGGAGGCGCGCCCCGATGAAGAGCAACTCGACACCCCGTTGCCGTTGGCGTCGAGCGGGCCCCAGAATTCCCCCTTCGTAACGACTTCCTCTCCGTTCACCAGGCCGAGCGACATCCCGCCTCCCCCGCCCGACTATTACGAGACGTCGAGCTATGCCGAGTCTCCGACCAGCCGCTTGATCGATGAGTTCGGACAGGATCCCGCCGACAGCCTGGCGGAGGTTTCGGCGGCCTCCCCCTCCCGGGACGTGGGCATCTCCTAGCCACGGGATCCGCCAGCACGGCGGCCACCGGCCGGTAGAGGTAGCGGCAGAACGGTTGTTCAGGGCTCTGCGACCTCGGGCCAGATCAAGTTGCCTGGGCCAGCGAACCCGTCTCTGTCCGACCCGGGAAGCCAACCGGAGAGGCGGTTCAGTTGGTGGTGGTGATGGTGCAGTTGTTGTTGCCGTACTTGTTGCAGTTGTTCACCACCACGACCACCACGATGATCAGAATGATGCCGATGACGATGCCGGCGAAGCCGATGATGATGCCGGCCAGCGCCATGCCCTCGCCCCTCTGGGTGCCATTCGATTTCTTGATCTGGGAACGAGCGATGAACCCGAAGACGATCCCCAAGATGGCGCCCAGACCGTAGATCCAAAAGAAGAACGAGCAGACCATCGCGGCGATGGCCAGACCGTTGTTCTTCGGGGCCCCGGTGTAGCCATAGGACGTCCCTGCCGCCGGATAGGCGTAACCCCCCACCGGAGGAGGCCCGTAGGACGGAGCCGGAGCCGGACCCGGAGGTGAGGCACCCGCCCCGGGGTAGGTGGGACCGCCGGATCCGGGTGGAGGGCTGGCGAAGCCCGGAGAGGCGGGGTCGGGGTCGGGATAGCTGGGCTGGACGATGGTCTCGCGCGCCTCGGGTACGAAGCCGGTGGGCTCGGGGGCGGACTCGACGGCCCCGGTGCCCGGCTTCTGCTCGGGCGAGTACCACTTCCCGTCTGATGCCTGCCACCATCCGGGACCTTGGGAAACGTCGCTCATGGTTTGACTCCTTCGTCGATGCCCGAGACGTTAATCCCCGACCGTGCCGGTCACAGGGATCGGTGCACGAGCTTGGCGGCCAGAGCCCGAAACGCCCGACCCCGATGGGAGACGTCATGCTTCTCACCTGGAGACATCTGGGCGAAGGACCGCCCGCCGCCTCCGTCAGGAGCGAAGACCGGGTCGTAGCCGAAGCCACCGTCACCGACGGCCTCGGAGGTGATGACCCCCGACACGCGGCCCTCGGCCCAGAGCTCAGATCCGTCGGGAAACGCCACCAGTGCCACCGTACGGAATGTGGCCCTCCGCTGATCGGGGCGGAAAGCGCCCACCGCCGACAGTTCGGTCAACAACTTGGCGACGTTGTCGGCGTAGGTGGCGTGCTCTCCGGCAAAGCGGGCGGAATACACCCCCGGTGCACCGTTGAGCCCGTCCACCTCGAGGCCGGTGTCGTCGGCCACCGCCGCCTCCCCGGTGGCGTTGACCAGGGCCCTGGCCTTCAGCCGATGCCGTGGTCGCCGCGGCCCGGGAACTGCGCGACCACGGCACATACGGCTACCGGGCGGTCAGCGCCACCGGCGCCGAAGCCGCCCGCCGCGCCTTCAGCTAAACCTGGGGCGCCACGTCGGAGGCGATCAGCTCCAGGTGGGCCAGGTCGGCTAGGTCGTATATCTGCAGGTAGACGCGTTCCGCCCCGATCTCGGCGAACTCGGCGATCCTGGCCGCGACCTCGCCGGGCGTCCCGCCCAGCCCGTTTTGCCTCAGCTCGTCGGGGTCCACGCCGATGGCGGCGGCGCGGCGGCGGTATTCGGCCTCGTCCTTCCCGCAGCACGTCGTCTGGGCGACCGAGTAGGTCATCGAGGACGGATAGCGCCCGGCGGCCTCGCAGGCTTCGCGGACCCGGTTGAAGACGGCCTCCGAGTCCCGCACCGAGCGGAACGGCACGTTGAACTCGTCCGCGAACCTGGCGGCCAGCTGGGGCGTGCGGCGCGGGCCCGAGCCGCCGACGAGCACCGGCGGCCGTGGCCGCTGGGCGGGCTTGGGCAGACCGGGCGAATCCGCCAGCTGGTAGTGCGCGCCCGCGAACGAGAAGGTCTCCCCCTCTGGCGTGCCCCACAGCCCGGTGATGATGGCGAACTGCTCCTCGAGCCGGTCGAAGCGCTCGGCGACGGAGGGGAACGGAATGCCGTAGGCGGTGTGCTCGGCCTCGAACCAGCCGGTGCCCAGGCCGAGTTCGACCCGGCCGCCGCTCATCTGGTCGACCTGGGCCACCGTGATCGCCAGCGGGCCCGGCAGCCGGAACGTGGCCGCGCGTCACCAGCGTGCCGAGCCTGATCCGGCTGGTCTCCACGGCCAGGCCCGCCAGCGTGGCCCACGAGTCCGTCGGGCCGGGCAGCCCAGGGGTGTCGCCCATGGCCAGGTAGTGGTCGGACCTGAAGAAGGCATCGAATCCGAGCTCCTCCGCGGCGAGCGCCACGTTCCGCAGCGTCTGCGTAGTCCGCGCCCTGCTGCGGCTCGGTGAAGATCCGGAGTTTCATGCTCCCATCCTGCCAGGGGCCGGTCCGTCATCTGGACCGCCCGGCGCGAAGAACCGGTCCCAGGTCACCTCCCCGCCCGCCGAGCAGCGGCCGCGCCAGCCCACCCCGGTCTGCATGTAACAGGGGTCCAGCGTGCGGGGCAGCATCGCGGGCCGCACCGCCTCGATGATGACCACGGCGGCCTGACCCGAGCCGAGGCTCTCCTCGCCCGCGCGCATGGCCCGCCCGCGATCGTCGGTGATGCCCATGGCGACCGAAGATCCGGAGCTGCCGCTGAGTGCCGTCCACGAGTACAAGATCATTTCCTGCCCTGGATTCTGGCTCTGCGAGGCCCTGGCGGCCCTAGTGATTTCCGACGTTAACGCACAATTGACGCCTCGTCTAATCTCGACTAGTGTCGAAGCGTTGCGATTGGCAATATTGCCAATCGAGTACGGTACGAGAGTGTCGATAAGTGACGAATCGGACCCGAGAGCGTACGTACGCCTGACGGCATTGCTACGCCGCGAGATCTCGGAGGGGACCCTGGCCCCTGGCATGCCCACGCCGTCCATCACTACGCTCAGCCAGCAGTACGGGCACGCCCGGCAGACATGCGCCAAGGCGCTCCGGATACTGGAAGACGAGGGCCTGCTGGTCCGCATCCCGGGCCTGGGCTACTACGTCAAGGAACCCCGGCCGCCGGATCGC
>CAVYQI010000004.1:0-680585 GCA_963770635.1 uncultured Acidimicrobiaceae bacterium | reverse complement strand
TCAAAAAAAAAAAGAGAGAGAGAGAGAGAGAGAGAGAGAGAGAGAGAGAGAGAGAGAGAGAGGAAGTGAGATGTCTGTTGAGAGAGACCAAAAAAAAAAAAAAAAAAAAGAGAGAGAGAGAGAGAGAGAGAGAGAGAGAGAGAGAGAGAGAGAGAGAGAGAGAGAGAGAGAGAGAGAGAGAGAGAGAGAGAGAGAGAGAGAGAGAGAGAGAGAGAGAGAGAGAGAGAGAGAGAGAGAGAGAGAGAGAGAGAAACAAACAAAACTTATTTATTTATCTGTGATTAACGGTGTGTGGACACAGAAAGGCCGTCTTGCCTTATACAACGGTAAAAGAGAATCAATCTTTTCAATTAGCAGAGATGCTAGAGAGGATATCTAATTAAAATTTAGTCTAGAACACTTAAAGACAATGAATAATAGCCATAATAAGAAAAAACACACAGAAAAATTAATTTATTAGAATAATAATTATTAATGACTTATTAGACACCTTAAAAACAATGTAAATGAATGTTACAAATACCTAGTTACAATAGAAAATTATAACTAGTTTCTTCTTGAAAATTGTTGATGATGTTTATGAACGATGTTCCGATTAACGTGGCGCCATTTATTCATAAAAATACTCTTGAAATTATGGTGTTTTATATTCTTGTCAGATGCTCATAATCCAATTTCATCTTCTCTCTTCACCCTTTATCAAACAGTAAACAAAATAATAACTAAACAGCTACAATTTTAGAAAAATCGAAATAGTATTTAACAGTCATAACGCAGTCATTTGAAACTCATCGATAAATATCTAACTTGATAGCGTGAATTGATAGCATGGCAATTTGAACAAGATTTGATTAAAACTCGATTTTAGCTTAATTAAGCTAACATAGGACAACATAATATGTAAAAAAACGCGTGGACTTTTAACTCAATCAATCAAAAGGATAAAGCTCTTGTTCATATCTCATTCGATTGGTCAAGTTACAATCCACGCATTAGTACGAACATGAAAATTAGCAGAAGTCAAATCGAGCTTAGTCAAATCGCGTTCGTTCACCACACCACAAGTCATAAAAACAACGGTAATGACATGTTTGCTCTCATTTATTGCACCCGATTCAACGGACACCCGTTATTCAAACAATCCAACAAGGGTCAAAAGTGCACGACTGATGTTAAATCACTCGGGACTTCATGTCGTGCATGATACCAAGGTACAGTCAATTTGAACGACAACCCCAGAAAACTTGCAACTTTTATTTGAATTCAACGGTAATGCGTACAAAGTCCAGACTTTAAAGTCCATAATCCCAACCACAAGAAGTTTAATGTAGATAAGCGATAAACATAATGCAAATGATTATTGAAGTAGAAATGTAGGGGATTTACTGTCATAACAAAATGCACACCTAAATGATAGGACTAAAAAGTTAATATAAGCGCGCGGCTTGATGACTTACACAATGACTTTACGAGTGACTTTACACCAATCATCTCGGATATGCAAATCATCTTTAATCGAATTAAATATTCCAACACTCAATAAATTACGTTTCTGTATCGTAATGATGAATTACAGTTTGATACAAGTAGCATCAATTTTATAAAACGGTAATTATAATTCAGATCACAACCAATAATTTCACCTCATACAATCAGCGAAACAAAATTAGGCATGTACCAGATAAAAGTCACTTTAAAGAAAAAAAATTGATCTCTTTGTAATGCATCTGACTACTGATAGTTTTACATTTACTTAGAGAATTTCGCGCAAAATAGAACTATTTTTCTACAATACGCTATTTTAAGAAAGAGTCTGAAAAATCACAACTTTGTCCGATGGATGTGTGGGGTAACTCTGAGTGACAGGTGCTCCCAAAATGCATTGCTGGGTAAATTGGGTATTAGAAGTATAACAGAGATGATGAGATGCAATAGATTGAGGTGGTTCGGTCATTTGGAGCGGAAGAATGTAGATGATTGGGTGAGTAAATGTATGTCGGCGAAGTTGGCAAAGATCCAGGGTCTCCCGGGCTGGAGCGGGGGAGTCGAGGCCGGCGGCTCGATGAACACCGTATCCAGAAGGAAGACCATCCTCTCCGTCCCCCCGCCGGCTCCGGGTAGATCGATCCGGATGGTCCCGGATGGACCTCGGAAGTCGACGGCCCCGCTGGCATCGCGGGGCGTTACCGAAGCTCCACTCGACGAGGGGTTCGAGAAGGTCATGTCGAAGGCGCTGCTGAGCGACTGGGTGCTGGCGACGGCTTTGGCCACCGCCGACAGGGCCGCGGGCGAAGATGGCGAGGTCACCGGGGGAACATTGGGCGGAGCAGCCCCCGAATTGGCCGAGCCACAGGCGGTGAGTCCGGTGACGGCCAGGGCGTTCATGGCCACGGCCACGGTTACCGACCGGGTTGGAAACCTCAGGGGCATCGGCATCCGAGAAAGGTCGCGGGTCCGACGCATTGGTGAATAGTAGGTGCGACTTCGTGACTGGCGGTCCGGTGGCTCTCCACCTACCGGGACGCGGCACACCGTCTAGTGGAAGAAGCTCCAGATCAGCCGCGAGGCCCCCGGTGTGCCCGGATCACCCTGCGGCCAGCGATGGGCGCCTCCTGCATAGAGGACGTACTGCACCCGGGTCTGGTTCTGGCAGGCCGACCAGAGGCTGATGACCGCGGTCCCGACCTGCTTCACCGTCGGGTTCCCGACGCATCCATCAGCCATGCGCCACTCGGCGACCACATCGTCGACTCGTGGCTCGACCATGCCCCGCACCACCTGGGCGGGGTCCGGGGCGGAGATGCTCACGTAGGGATCGTCCTGGTAGGCGACGATGGCGATGGAGACCGGACGCGGCGGGGTGCACGCCGGCACCGGCACCGCCTCGACCGCCGCCACTCCCGCAAAGAGACCGGGGTCGGCGCAGGCCATGCGGTAGGCCATCCTCCCCCCGTTGCTGAACCCAGCCAGGTAGACGTCCTGCGCGGAAGTACCCGGCACGCTGGCCAGGACGTCGTGGACAACGGTGGTCAGGAACGTCACGTCGTCAACCCCCGCGGTGACCGCCAGTCCGCAACAGCCGCCCGCATTCCATGACTTTCCGAAGCCGGCGGGGTACACCACTACCGCCCGCCCGACCATCGGGAGGAAGTCGGTCACCCGAGAGACGCCGGCAGGGGTCATGCCGTGGCCGTGGAGGACGACCAGGACCGGAAGCGGTCCGGCACCGGCGTCAGTGGGTCGGACGACGACGTAGTCCCGTAACAGGACCCCGGACTGGACCTGTTCCACGGTCGAGGTCCAGCCGGACGGGACCGGAACCCCGACCGAAGGGCCGGCACCGGGCAGGTCGGGTTGGGCAATCCGATCCGGCTCACCGGACGCATCAGTCGGATCTTGCACTGTCGGCGGCGGCGGCAGGGTCGCCTGGTACGACGCCGGTGTCGCCCCGGAACCGGCTGCCTTGGCCGCCTTGGCGGCAGTCCGGATTCCGGTGAGCGGATGGAGCGCGGCGTTCGACGTCCCTGGCAACACCAGGGTCAAAAGAGATGCACAGCCGACCAGGCAAGTCCCGGCGGCCAATCGGCGCGGCCAGCGACCCGATCGGTCCCGGCGCGAGATGTGTCGCATGCGTGCTCCGTCGCTTCAGACTCGGGACCTGGACGGTCCGCCGGGCAACTATAAGGTGCCGGGGGGTCGCTCCGCTGGACACCAGGGACCGCCGTCGACGGAGAACGCGACGAACTCCCCGTTGGGCAAATGGAGTGGTTTTCCACCCTCTCGGATCCACCCGTCGAGGGCCAGGAAGTGGATGGCTGACTGGAGGACGAGACCGTGGGACACCACGACCACCAGCCCGGGTTGACCGCGCAGGGCAGCCCCGATCGCCGACGCCGCCCGCCGCCCGGCTTCGTCCTCGGTCTCACCACCGCCGCGTCGGACCCGGGTCCCTGAGCTCCAGGCCAGGAACTCCTGCGGGAAGGCGACCTGCGCTTCCTGCCGATTGAGACCTTCCCACCCGCCGAGGTACACCTCCCGCAGGTCGGCGTCGATCTCGAAGCCAGCCCCGGAAGCGGCCACCACCCGTTGCGCCGTTGACCGGGCCCGGCGGAGATCGCTGGAGATCACCAGGTCGGGCCCCAGCGGTGCCAGTCGGGCCGCGAGGGCGAGGGCTTGTCGCCGACCCGTCGAGTCGAGGGGGGGATCGGAATGACCCTGGAAGCGCCCCTCGGCATTCCAGGCCGTGCGTCCGTGTCGGGCCAGCACCAATCGCGGCCCGGGGACGGCGTCCCCCTCGGTCAATACATCATCCGGGGATCCCGGTACCACTTGAACTCGATCAGGTTGTTGGACGGGTCGCGCGAGCACGATGGTCAGGTGCTCCTCGGCCAGGCCCTCGAAGCGGGTTTGGCAGGGACCGGTCGAACGGGATGTCCCGCGCCTCGATGAGCCGTCAGCAGGGCGTCGAAGTCCTCGCGCTGGCGGAAGGTGACCCCGAAGTGGCGGGGATACAGGTCGAGTGGCTCCCGGTCCCACGCGTCCGACAGGTGGCACACCACCTGGTCGCCGAAGAAGTCCAGGGTGATCCGGTCGTCGTACCGGCGGGCCAGGTGGCACCCGAGGTGGTCGACGTAGAACTGCTGGGCCTCGTCGAGGTCCCGGGCCGGGATGGCCAGGTGGAAGGCGTTTCGGATCACGCATGGTCAGCGCATCGCGCCAGCACGACTGCGACTCGAAGTGCGGCAGGGTGTCGGCCCGCAGTCCCAGCCGGAGGGTCTCGAGCCCCGATGACGTCGGCCGCGGCGATGTTGCCCGAGGTTGACGTTGGTGCCGACCCGGCGCACGAACTGGGCCTGCAGGTCCTTGGTCGGCGCTTCGAAGAGCAGCCGGTCGACGTCGACGCCGCCGGACAGGATGTGCTCGAGCAGATCGACGCGAAGCTCGCCGTCAGGCCGGTCACAGCCCGCTGCGTCCGCTCTCCCGGGTCTCGGTCACGACGAGGTCGGCGCCGGCCTCGAGGTCTTCGTCGATGCTCGTCCACCCACTGCGTCGGCGAGAGCAGCTGGTTCCGGCACCGGGTCCTTGAATCCGACCTCGCTGACGACCGTGAAGCTCGCCGGCGCAGTTGCGGATGTAGGCCGCCTTCTCGGTGTTGGTCAGCGGGATGGTCCCGTTGGAGATCTCCACGGTGTCGGCGCCCCATGCGCCGGCACCACTCCAGGTAGCCGTCGAAGCGGTCCTGGACGACGAACTTCTCGAAGAGGGTCCCGCCGAAGTAGAAGCCGATCCCGAGGTCGCGCAGGCAGGCGATCTTGCGCCCGAGGTCGGCGGTCACCAGCGAGGTGCCCCACCCGAACTTCACGACGTCGATGTGGGTGGCGGCGCTGGTCATGGCGTCCTCGAAGTAGGCGGTCGGCAGACCGGTGTCCATCACCATGGTGAGGCCCCGGTCTCGGGGCTTCAGTCGTGCGGTAAGGCAGGTTGAGTAGGTCGTGAGCCATGGTGATTCCTTTCGTGGAGGGTGAAGAGGACGGGAAATCTGGATAGGTGCGCGGTCATGTGGCGACCGCGCTCTTGCGGAAGGCGACGGAGATCGGCCGCGGCGAACCTTGCCGGTCGGTCCCGACCGGCAGGTTGGCCGACGAGGATGATCTCGGCGGGTCGCTTGTGGCGGGTCAGGAACTGCTCGCAGCGGGCCTCCAACCGGGCCGGAAGGTCCCAGGCATCGTCCAGCTCGCCGGCCGGGACCACGAAGGCAACCGGCTCTTCGCCGTAGACCGGGTGGGGGCGCCCAACCACGCTGGCGGCCATCACCCCGGGCTCCCGGAGAAGGAGCTCCTCGATCTCCCGGGGGTGGATCTTCTCGCCGCTGCGGTTGATGACGTCGTCGGCCCGGCCGTCGAGGTAGAGATAGCCCTCGTCGTCGAAGTGCCCGAGGTCACCGGTGGCCAGCCAGCCGTGGCCATCGACCGCCGGGCGGGCCGGGACGGCGCCGTTGGCCGTCGACCAGTACTCCTCCACCACGCTCTCACCGGCGATCGCCACCATTCCGACGGTGCCGGTCGGCACCGGCCTACCGTCGGCGCCGGTCACCTGCACGGAGAGCCCGGCCGGGAGGCCGACCGATCCCGGACGGCGGGCGCCGATCGGATTGGCGGTGATCTGACTGGCCGCCTCGGTCATCCCGTAGGTCTCGACCACCGGGATGCCGGTGCGCTGCTCGAACCGCTCGAGGGTGATGACGGCCAACGGCGCCGATGCGCTGCGGGCCAGGCGGACCCCATCCATGGCGGTCGGTCGGGAGGCGGCGTAGCCGGATCGGCGAGGATCGAGACGATGCCCGGAACCACGTTGAGCCAGGTGGCGTGCTGCTCCGCCACCGTTGCCCAGTAGGTCCGGGCCGAGAACCGGCGATCGACCACCAGGCTGGCCCCGGCCTGCATCGAGGCGAGGACGCCGACCACCAGGGCGTTGATGTGGAACAGGGGCAGCGGGCTGTAGCCGCGGTCCTCGGTGGTGAGCCCGAGGTGGATGGAGACCTGCCGGGCGGTGGCCAACAGGTTGGCTTCGGTGAGGGGGATGGTCTTGGCCGCGCCGGTGGTTCCCGAGCTGGCCATGATCAGCGCGGCCCGGCCGCCACTGGGTCGCTCGCCCCGGTAGCGGGACACCAGCTGCACCGGCGCCGGACGGCCGGTCCGCCACAGGTCGATTCCGGAGATGGTGGTGGCGGCGGCGGCCTCCGGACAGTCGGTGATCAGCGCCGAGAGGCCGAGGGCGGCGAAACGGGAGCCATACTCGGCGGTGGTGGCGTTGGGGTCGAGCGGGGCGATGGTCACCCCGCTGGCCAGCGCGCCCAGATAGGCGCGGACCATGTCCAGCGGGTCGGTTACGGCCAGCCCCACCCGGGCGTCTCCGACCGAGTCGGCCACGCCCCGCCAAGCCTTGGCGGTGCGGCCCAGGTCTCCGGCGGTGAGCACCCGCCCGGTGGCACCCTCCACGAACACCACCTGGTGCTCGTCTCGTGCCGCCCGGGCCGAGATGAGGGAGGCCACCGTTGCCTTGACCGGGGCGTCGGCGACCACGGTGACCGGTGCCGGCTTGCGCTGTCGTGGCCGGCCACCCAGCGGGAGGGCGAAGGGCGTGCGGCGGACCGCATAGGCAATGGCCGTCGCTCCTACCGCGGTGATGAGATAGGCGATGAAGGCGATCAAGGGTCCCGGGAGCCAGGCTTCACCATTACCGAAGCCGTGGTCGGTGAGGAGCTTGAGGACGAGGGGGTGGGCCAGGTAGACCCCGAAGGAGATCTCCGATCCCACTGCCACCAGCCGCAGGCCCCGGCGCTGGCCCGAGGCCCACCGATTCCCGATGAGGTAGATCACGATCACCGCGGCCACACAGGAGGCGAGCATGGCCGGCTGGAGGACGCTGCTCGCCTGGTAGTTCGGCATGATTTGCAGCTGGGCGACGTAGGCGCTGATCGCCACCACCGCGGACACCCCGGCGATGGCCAGCAGCCGGCGTTGGTGCCGCTGGACGAAGGCCTGGATGCGGTCGTAGTGCACCGCCGCATACGCCCCGGCTAGCACATACATGGAGTAGGTGGGAAGCAGCTCGTAGGCCCGTGAGTAGAACCACGTAAAGGTGGGCGAGCTGGAGTGCACGTACTGCAGTACCGCCAACCAGGCCAGGTTGGCCGCCGTCACCGCCGCCAGTATCCCCACGGCATGGTCGGCGGTCCGCTTGACGAACTTCCAGAGCAACGGGAACAGCAGGTACAGCTGCATGGTGACCAGCAGGAAGTACAGGTGGTACTCAGCTGTGCCGGTGACCAGGTCGTAGCCGAAGTGGGTCCACGACCATCCGTGGGAGGTGGGATCGCGCACCGCCTCGTAGATCACGCTCCACGTCACATACGGGATGAGCACCAGGGTGAACCGCTTCCGCCAGAACGGACGGGCCGAGACCGGGCGCCGTATGGCCGCGTAGACGAGGACGAACGCGGTCAGGGTGAAGAAGATCTCCCGGCCGAATTGCAGGAGCATCAGCGTCCCGTTGGCGCTGGTGGTGAGCGCGATCCCGGTGTTGCCGATGGTGTGCACCCCGATCACCGCCGCAAAGGTCAAGAGCCGGAGGATGTCGATCTGCCACAGGTGGCCGTCGGAACTCGGATCAGGCGCGCTCGCCGAGCTCGGTTCAGGCCCGCTCGCGTCCGGGTCGATCGACCGGCGGGAGGCCTGGGTGTGACCCTGAGTCTGGTCGAGAACGAGGGCCATGCCCAGTTTTTAGTTTCCCAGGCTGGGGTTTAGCTGAGAGGGGGGTAAAGATTCGGTAAAGAGGAGCTCCACGTATTTTGGCTTGTGAACTGCCAATTTCCCGCCTCGAGAGCCACCCGGAGGGCACCACCGGCGGTTCTGGGTGACTTTTCGGGGTCGGGCCTACCCTTTGTCCAGTTCGGCCGACAACGTCTTCGGAGCGATCATCCGGAAACTCTCCTCGACAATTTCCGAGAGCTCGGCCCAGTCGAGGCCCGGATCGAGTCGGACCCCGATCCACCCTTTGCTTCCCACGTAGGGCGGCACGAAATATCGATCGGGGTCCGAGGCGACCAGCAGGGTCTGGTCTCCCCGGGGGTGCCTTGCAGGTCATCGACGTGCCGTCCTCGCTGGTCATCACGAACAGCTTGTCCCGCACCCGGAAGGAGGGGGCGGAATGGCCGCCGAAGGATCTCTCCATCGCCTCCGGGAAGCGCAGGCAGATTTCCCGCAGGCGTTGAATCGGATCTGGTGGGGAGTCAGAGGTCCTCATGGCGGTAGTGCCGGTCCTTCCTGACGAATTTCAGGGGACGTCGGGATGATCGTACCGGCGTCATGCGAATAGCGTTGATGACCGAGCTGAAGGAGAGAGGCTGTGCCCAGATTCGCGGTATTGCTGCGCGGGATAAATGTCGGCGGTAACAAGCGGGTTGCCATGGCCGACCTGCGCCAGCTGCTGTCGGGACTCGGGTTCACCGACGTCGCCACCCTCCTGCAGAGCGGCAATGCGGTGTTCAGCTGCCGGCGGAGCAAGCCGGAGGTGCTGGCCCGGCGCATCGAGGCTGCCATCCGGGACCAGCTCGGGCTCGAGGTTTCCTGCATCGTCCGGAGCCGGGAGGAGATGGAGGCGGTGATGGCCGGCAATCCTCTCGGCGAGGTGGCCAACGATGGTTCCAAACTTCTGCTGGTATTTCTCTCCGAGTCGCCGGATCCGAAGCGGATGGCCGACCACGACGCCGTCGAGTTGGATCCCGATCAGATCCGCGTTGGCGACCGGGTGATCTACCAGTGGTGCCCGGAGGGCATCCTGGCCGCGCCCCCGGTCGGTGGGTTCGCGGAGAAGCACTGGTCGGTGACCACCACCGGCCGGAACTGGAACACGGTGACCAAGCTGGTCGCCCTCCTCAACGCCTGATCACCGACCGACGCGTGCCGAATCACGGCACGAACCGGTAGCCCATGCCCGGTTCGGTACGGAAGTGCAGCGGGCGGGAGGGATCCGACTCGAGCTTCCGGCGTACCCGGGCCATGAGCACTCGGAGGTACTCGGTCTCGGTGTCGTATTCCGGCCCCCAGACATCGTGGAGCAGCTGCTGCTGGGATACCAGCTTCCCCGGATTGCGCACGAGCACCTCGAGGATGTCCCATTCCTTGGGGGTGAGGTGGACGTCGGACCCCTCCCGGGTGACCCGCTTGGATGCCAGGTCGATGACGAAGTCGTCGGTCTCCACCCGGGGATCCTCCGGGCCGGTCGGCTTCCGCCGCAACGCGGCTCGCAACCGGGCCACCAGCTCGTCCATCCCGAAAGGCTTGGTCACGTAGTCGTCGGCGCCGGCATCGAGGGCCTCGACCTTGGACACGCTCTGGTGCCGGGCCGAGAGAACGATGATCGGCACCGAGCTCCATCCCCGCAGCCCCCGCACCACCTCGACGCCATCGATCCCCGGCAGACCCAGGTCGAGGAGAATCACGTCGGGTCGGCGCTCGGCCGCGAGCCCGAGGGCGTCTTCTCCCCGGCGGGCCACGGTCACCTCGTAGCCCTTGGCCTTGAGGCTTACCCCGAGGGCACGCAGCAACGCGACGTCGTCATCGACGATCAGTACCCGTGCCCCGGGCTCTCGGCCCACCGCCAGTTGGACCGACCCGGACGCCGCCGGGCTCACGATCGCTGACCCTCGGCCGGGGCGGCCGGATCTGCGGTTGTCGCGATTCCGGGGTCTGGGTCGGCGATGGTGTCCGCCATGGCCGGTAGGCGCACCACCATGGTGGTCCCGCCCCCCGGGGTGTCCTCCAGGTCGAGTTCCCCGCCGACGGCTTCCACGAAACCGTGGGCCACGGCCAGACCCAGCCCTACCCCTACCCGGTTTTCGGAGTCGCCCGACCGCTGGAACGGGTGGAACACCACCTCACGATCCTCGGGCCGAATCCCCGGGCCGCGATCGACCACCCGCAGATCCACCCGGCCGGCCACCGCCCCGGCTTCGATCCGCAATCCGGCACCTTCGGCGTGGACCAGCCCGTTGTCGACCAGATTGGCTACCGCCCGTTCGAGGAGCACCGGGTCGGTGTGCACCGCGGGAGGTTGTCCGGTATTTCGACGTTGACGCCGGTAGCCCGCGGCCCGAGGCTGGTCAGCACCGAGTGGACGACAGCTCCGATGTCGACGTCTTGGTCCATGACGTCCACCGATCCGGTCTGCAGCCGGCTCATGTCCAACAGATTCTCTACCACCGCGGAGAGCCGGTCCGACTCGGCATCGATGGTTTGCACCAGGATCTTGATCTCGCCGGGATCAAACTCCAGTTGTTCGGACAACAGACTGCTCGACGCCGCCTTGATCGAGGCCAATGGGGTTCGAAGATCATGGCTCACCGCGGCGAGGAGTGCGGAGAGGAGCTCATTGGCCCGAGAAAGGGTGTCGGCTTCCGCAGCTTCGGCGTGCAGCCGTTGGCTGTCCAGCGCCACCGCCAGTTGCGCCGCGAAGCCGGCCAGTATCTCCCGGTCCTCGGCGGAGAGCTGAGGCCCCCGCAATGCCAACATCGCCCGGTCGCTGAGCGGGAGTGCCACTGACGCGCCCTCCGGCGAACGGGGCGGATCGGAACCGGTGGCAATCACCGTCTCCCAGGCGGCCGGGCCCGGGTTGCGGACCGGTGCCGGACCTGACCGCCCGGCGTCCTCCCCGTCGGCTTGCCGCCGCAAGATGGCGGCAGCATCGAGTCGAAAGGCGACCGCCAGGTCTTCCAGGAGGTCGGGCAAGGGATTGCCCTCGGGGGAGACGAGGCGGCCGGCCACCCGGGCCAACATGTGGGCATCCGCTCTGGCCTGGGCGGCCGTCATCGAACGTTGGGCTGCCAGGTTCACCAGGGTGCTGACCACGCCGGCGGCGACAAAGAAGATGACGAGCGCGACGACGTCCCGGGCGTCGGCGATGGTCAGAGTGTGGATCGGCGGGGCAAAGAAGTAATTGGAAAGCAAAAATCCGGCCACGGCCGCCAACACGGCTGGCCACATCCCGCCCACGATCGCCACGGCTATCACCAGGATCAGGTAGGAACTGAGCGCAGTGGAAAGTTCGATATGGGAGCGGTTGGCGGTGAGTATCAGGGTCGCCAGGGGAAACGTCAGCACTCCCAGGAGGACCGCACCGATCTGCCGACGGAGCGGCAATGGGGAGGCAAACGCCCGGCCGAGCCCGCGCCGGTTGGCCCGCTGGCGGGCGGCGGTGGCGTCGGAGTCTCCCGCGGCTTCCGAGTCCGGCTGAGCCTCGTCGGTGGCGATGACGTGGACATCGAGTGAACCACCCGAGGCCCGGATCACCGAGTTGACGACCGAACCCCGTACGAACTCGGTAAGCCGGCTCCGGTGGGTGGCGCCTAGCACCAGCTGGGTGGCGCTCTCCGCTCTGGCCACCTGGACCAACGTCGGTGCCACGGTGGCGCCGACCACTTCGACGTACCGACCCCCCAGCTCCTCGAGCAGGGTGCGGTTCTTGATCAACCCGTCGGTTCCGGAACCGGTGAGTCCGTCCTCGGATCGGATATGGACTCCGACCAGCTCCGCCTTGGTCCGCATGGCCATCCGCGCGGCTCGGCGAACCAGCACGGCTCCGCCGGGTGCACCGCTCAAGGACACCACCACCCGTTCCCTGGTCTCCCACGGGCCGGCGATTCCGTGGCGCTCCCGATAGTCCTGCAACTCCTCGTCCACCCGGTCGGCCAGCCATAGCAAGGCGAGCTCCCGGAGGGCGGTGAGATTGCCGGTGCGAAAGTAGTTGCCGAGGGCGGCATCGATACGGTCCGGCGGGTAGACATTCCCGTGGGCCAACCGTCGCTGGAGCGCCTCGGGAGCCATGTCCACCAGCTCGATCTGGTCCGCCGAACGCACCACCCCATCGGGAACCGTCTCTCGCTGGACCACCCCGGTGATCCCCTCGACAACGTCGTTGAGCGACTCGAGGTGTTGCAGGTTGACGGTGGAGATGACGTTGATCCCGGCATCGAGGAGCTCCTCGACGTCCTGCCAACGCTTGGCGTTCCGGGAGCCGGGAACGTTGGTGTGCGCCAGCTCGTCGACCAGGGCGAGCTCGGGGTGGCGGGCCAACAGCGCGTCGAGGTCGAGTTCCTCGAAGGTCTGGCCCCGGTAGACGACCGGCTGGCGAGGTAGCACCTCCAGGTCCCGCAATTGGGCTTCGGTCTGGGGACGACCGTGCGTATCCACCCAGCCGACCACGACGTCGGTGCCGCGTTCTTTGCGCCGCCAACCCTCGTTGAGCATGGCGAACGTCTTCCCCACGCCGGGAGCTGCGCCCAGGTAGAGGCGGAGCTTTCCTCGTGCCACCCGCTTACCCGACCCTCGTAGACGAGAGGTCGAAATCATCGGGTCCAACAGGCCTCCACGTTCCAGGTGCCGACAAACCGGCCAAGAGCCTCGAGGGCCACGCTGCGCTCGGGTGGTTTAGTGGCCGTCGTCGGTTTCTCCTCGGTTGGATACCGATGCTAGGACTGGTGGCGGGCGGCCAGAGCATTGGCCAGCCACTTCGATCCCTTCACGATGGGAGGTTGACATGAGGATCGCCGTCGCCGGGGGCACTGGCACCGTCGGGAAGTACGTGGTGGTGGCGGCTGAACAGGCCGGGCACCAGGCCGCCGTGCTCAGCCGAAGGGTCGGTGTCGACGTGCAGACCGGCGACGGGCTGGACGCCGCCCTGGTCGGCGTGGACGTCGTCGTCGACGCCCTCAATGCGGAATCCTTGAGCCGGTCGAAGGCGACCGGCATCTTCACCGAGATGACCCGCCGGCTGCAACGGGTCGGAGCCGCCCAGGGGGTCTCGCGGCTGGTCACCCTGTCCATCGTCGGCGTCGACCGGGTTCCGTTCGGGTATTACCAGGCCAAGCTGGCCCAGGAGGCCGCTGCCCTCGAGGGCCCGCTGCCGGCCACCATCGTGCGGGCCACCCAGTTCCATGAGTTCCCCGCCCAGGCATTCGAGCGCCTACGCCTCGGGCCGATCGCCCTGATACCGCAGATGCGGGTCCAGCCGATCGCCGCCCGCTCCGTCGGCGAGGTGCTGGTCAAGGTAGCCACCGCCCCACTCGCCGAGACCACGATCGAGGTCGCCGGGCCCGAGCCGGCCGACATGGTCGACATGGCCCGGGCCACCGCCGCCCGCCTCGGACGGCGGATCGCGGTGCTTCCCATCCGGCTCCCCGGCCGGACCGGCAGGGCGATGAAGAGCGGCGGCCTGCTCCCCGACCCGGGTGCACACCTGGTCGGCCCGCGATTCGACGAATGGCTGATCGGCGAGGACCTGGACGCCGTGGGCTGACCCCCCTTCACGGTTGCGGTGTCGCCGCTACCATCTGGCTCATGGACCTTCGTACCCTCGGTCGTACCGGTGTAAAAGTCAGCCCACTCTGCCTGGGAGCCATGATGTTCGGCGCCTGGGGAACCCCGGATCATGACGAGTCGATCCGGATCATTCACCGCGCCCTCGACGCCGGCATCAATTTCGTCGATACCGCCGACGTCTACTCCATGGGGGAGTCGGAAGAGATCGTCGGCAAGGCGCTGGCGCAGGTCAAGCGCGAAAAGATCGTGCTGGCCACCAAGGTGCACGGCGCCATGGGGCGTGATCCGAATGCCCAGGGGAATTCCCGCCGATGGATCATCGCCGAGTGCGAGAACAGCCTGCGCCGGCTGGGCACCGACTACATCGATCTCTACCAGATCCATCGCCCCTCGCCCGACACTGATATCGATGAGACCCTCGGCGCGCTCACCGATCTGGTCCGATCGGGAAAGGTCCGGTACATCGGCCACTCGACGTTTCCCGCCGACGACATCGTCGAAGCCCAATGGGTGGCCGAACGCCGGGGTCGGGAGCGATTCGTCACCGAGCAACCGCCGTATTCGATCTTGGTGCGAAGTATCGAGGCCGACGTCCTTCCCCGGTGCCAGCAGTTCGGTATGGGGGTGTTGTCGTGGAGCCCGTTGGCCGGCGGATGGCTGTCTGGTGCCTTCGGCCAGGGCAAGGACAACACCAGCCGGCGTTCGGTCATGCTGCCGCAGCACTACGACATGACGCTGCCCGGCAACGCCCAGAAGCTCAGCGCCGTCACCGCCCTCTACGACGTCGCCGACCAGGCGGGGCTCAGTTTGATCGAACTGGCGCTGGGGTTCGTGCTCGAGCATCCGGCGGTCACCTCGCCGATCATCGGGCCCAGAACGATGGAACACCTGGAGTCGCAGCTTCCGGCGCTCGAGTTGCGACTCAGCCGCGACATTCTCGATCGCATCGACGAGATCGTGCCGCCGGGGACCAACCTGAACGCCAGCGACATTGGATGGGTTCCCGCCGCCATTGCCGATCCCTCCCTCCGCCGCCGCCCGGTCTGAACCCGTCCACGTCCGGAGCACCCCCATGCACCCGCCGGCGGTGTTCGACCCATTCTCGGACGAGTACTTCGACGACCCCTACGACCTCTACCGCCGAATGCGGGACGAAGCCCCGGTGTCCTTCAACCAGCATTACGGGTTCTGGGCGCTGTTTCGCTACGAGGATGTCTGCCTGGCCCACAAGGAGTGGCAGACCTTCTCCTCGAGTCACGGCGTCGATCTCTCCGCCCTCAGCAAGCCTCCGGAACTGATTCGCCAGCTCGAGAGCATCATCATGCTGGACCCGCCCGAACACGACCGGTTGCGTGCGCTGGTCAGTCGAGCTTTCACCCCTCGGGCGGTATCGGGCCTCGAGCCGATGATCAACGAAGTCATTGTCGGGTTCCTCGACGCCGTCGACGGTGAAGGTTTCGACGCGGTGGCGGACTTCTCCGGGCCGTTTCCGGTCGAGATCATCTCCCGAATGCTCGGCGTCCCTGAGCCCGACCGCCAGCAGATCCGCCACTGGCTCGACCTGATGCTCCACCGCGAGCCCGGCCAGATGGACCCGACACCGGAAGGCATGGGGGCGGGCATCGACAGCGTTTCCTATTTTCTGGAGTTGGTCGCCGACAAGCGCAATCATCCCGGCGAGGACATGATCAGCCGTCTGATCGAGGTGGAGGTCGACCGGGGGGATGGGGAGGTCACCCGATTGGACGATGCCGAGATTGCCGGGTTCGCGGTGTTACTGGGGGGAGCGGGGGCGGAAACGGTGACCAAACTGGTGGGCAACGCCGTCGTGCTCTTCGCTCGGAACCCGACTGAGTGGATCAAAGTGTTGGACGATCCGGGCAAGATCGGGGGAGCGGTGGAGGAGATCCTGCGCTACTGGCCGCCGTCGCAATACCAGGGGCGGTTCTCGGTGCGCGAGTCGGTCTACCGCGGAGTAACCGTCCCGGCCGGGTATCCGACCATTCTGGTCACCGGATCGGCCAACCGGGATGAGCGCTTCTACGACCATCCCGACGCGTTCGACATCGACCGCCCGGCCAGCCTGGCCCTCGGGTTCGGGTACGGGATTCACAGCTGTCTGGGTGCAGCCCTGGCCCGCATGGAGAGCCGGATCGCCATCTGTGAGCTGGCCCGTCGGTGGCCGAAGTACGAAGTGGACGAAAGCGGATGCCGTCGGGTCCACATGTCGAACGTGGCCGGCTATTCGCGGGTGCCGCTCGTTCGGGTGGGCTGACCGCCCGCAGAGGTCAGTGAGGGCGGGGTGACGGTTGGGTCGACGGCCGATCGCCGGTGTCGACCAGGTCCTGGGCCACCTCCCGGAGCCGGATATTGAGATGCTGCGACGCCCGTCGCAAGATGTCGAACGCCTGGTCGGAGGTGATCCGCTCCCGCTCCATCAGGATGCCCTGGGCCTGACCGATGAGCTCACGGGTGGCCAGGGCCTGGTTCAGATTGTCGGCCCGCCGGTCCTCGTCTTCGTGGGAGTGGGCGCCGCCGAGGGCGAGCCCGGAAAGGGTGGCGAAGATGAGCCCCTTGGCCCGGTCGGTTGCCCCGAAAGCCCGGGGGTAGCGGGCGTAGAGGTTGAGGGCTCCCAGCGTTCCTTCGGAGTAGAGGTGATACGCCAGCGCGGACCGGGTTCCGGCGGCAGCCGCCTGGGGCCCGAAGATCGACCACCGAACGTCGTCGGCCAGGTCTTCGGCATAGACGGTCGTCTGCTGGTCGATCGCATCCAGACAGGGTCCTTCGCCGGTCATCTGCTGGAGACCGTCGATCTCCAGCACCAGCGGGTCGGTGTGCACCGCGGTGGTCACCTCGCCGTTCACGGTGAAAATGCCGGCATAGTCGCATCCGTCGATGGCCGCTACCGCCTGGTCGACGACCGCCTGCAGGGTGTCCGCCACCCCTCCGGCCGCGAACAAGGCGCGGGCGACTTCGGAGAGGTTGGCGGTGAGCTCGACAGTGACGTTCTCAGGTTCGGCCATGTCCTTAGGTCCTGGCGCCATTTTATCGAAGAACGCGCCGACGGCCAACCTGGCTCGGAGCTCGGTCATGCAGGCATGAAGGTGAGTCCTGACGGTGCCGTCCTGTTGTTGGAGCAGCTCCGCCACCTGGTTGTAGGTGTGCTCGCCGAAGTAGGCGGCGGCAACGGCCCGTCGCTTGCTCTCGGGAAGTCGGGCCAGCAACTTCCAGGCCTGGTCGCCGGACAACCGGGTCCCGCCGCCCGGCTCGGATCCGGGTCCCGAGATGGGCCCGAGGCCCCGATTCGGGTTGGTCCTCAGTCGCCGGACGGCCCCGGCATACACCTGGGCCAGCAGGTGGCTCCGCAGAGAGCCGCGCTCGGGGTTGTATCGCTCAGGCCTGCGCCACAGCGCCAGGAAGACCTCATGGGTGATGTCCTCGGCATCTCTGGCATCGCCCCCGTCGCACATGCGGCAGGCCAATGCATATACCGACGGGCCGTGGCGGTGGTGCACCTCGGCCAGGGCGCTCTGGTGGCCGCGCTCGATGCCGACGATGAGCGTGGCATCGGAGGGATCGTCGGTGGGTTCAGTGTCGACCCGCTGACCGGCGTAGCTGGGGCGGACCTTCGGCTGACCACCGGCGTCCGAGTTCAACGGCTCCACGGCTCCGAACCTAGGTATCGGCCGAGTAGGGGACGGGACGATGAGCGCCCAGCTCGGAGAACCGCTCGTTCAGGGCGAGGGCCAGGATGTCATGGTCATGAGGGCTCGGGAGCAGGGCGCCGAGCAAGAACGCCTCCACCTGCAACGAGGTGCTCATTCCCCCGAGGGCAAAGTAGCGGAGGAACAGCTCGCTTTCCGACAGGTCGGCGTCATGCCGGGCCTGGTCCAACCGGGCGTCAGATTCTCTGACCATGGGATCTCTCATTACCTGGCAGGACTGGGGAGGATCGTCACGTCGGTGCCGCCCGAGGTCGCGACGCAGAACCCCGGCCAGGGGGCGACCACGTCCGATCGAGAGCGAGGGACTCGACACGAGGTCCGTTACCTCCAAGCACATGCCAGCGGTCGTGGGCCCCGTCCCACCAAAACCCTCGCTGTCGAAGGTAACTACAGGGTACTCCTCCCCGCGCACCCGTGACCCGAACGTTCCGGACGGGACAATCCGGCCGGCGACGGGTCGGGGCTCGCTCCAATACGTGGTCGCAACCAGGGATTTCAGATCGTCGTCGACCGAGGGTGGCTGCGGCTGCCACCGGTTCGGCGGCGCCTGCGTTGATTCCGGGGGTTCACTACGGTAGTCGCATGCCCGAGGGCCCTGAGTTCGCGTTGATCGATCTCGCATCGATGCGGGGCCTCGAAATTGGGCCGCTGGCGAACCCGAAGGTGAACAAGGACCAGGGAAGCATCACCTATCTCGATCACGCCAGCACCGAGGACCTCAAGAAGAAATACGCCGGCAACGGTCAGCTGGCCGACCAGATCGATGCGCTGGTCGATGTGGATATCGTCCAGGGCCACGACCAGTCATTGGCCGAAGCGGTCGGATCCGGCAATTTGTTCGACTACGTGATTGCCGCCCACGTCTTCGAGCACATCCCGTTCATGGTCGATTGGCTGTCCGAGGTGGAATCGGTGTTGGTGACCGGCGGCATCTTGTCGCTGGTCGTTCCGGACAAGCGCTTCACCTTTGACGTCAACCGTCGGGTCACCGAGTTCGGCGAGGTTCTCGACGCCCATCTGCGCCACATCAAGTCTCCCACCTACGCCCAGATGTTCGACTTCTTCGCCCACACCGTGACCATCGACGGGATGGTGGACACGCCGGCCATCTGGTCCGGCACCGCGGATTACTCCGGAGTGGTGCGGGACGATGTCCCCGACAGCGACATCGCCGCCTTCGGGATCTGCCGGCAACAGCAGCAGAGGCCGTCGTTCGTCGATATCCACTGCCTGGTGTTCACCCCGGCTTCGTTTCTGGACATCTTTGAGAAGCTGGTGAAACTGGATCTGGTGAACTTCGAGATCGGGGCGTTCTCCGACACCCGGGTCAACACCTTTGAGTTCCACGTGAGCTTGCGCAAGGTCGAGCTCGATCGGGAGCGGAGCCAGATTCGTGCCCGGCAGTTCGCCTCGGTGCGAAGGGCCCGAAAACTGATCGCGGCGTCGCCGCGGCCGGGGCCGACGCCGCCGGCCACCAACGGCGCAGTCGCCAACCGCGCCGCCGGCCGATCCCCGGGGCTGGAGCTGAGCGGCCTGGAGCAACGGGCGCTGATGCTCAAGCGAAGGGTGATGCACCGGCTCCGGCACCGGGTTCCGCTCGACCCCTGAGTACTACGTCCCCTCGGAGCGGTCAGGGCTGGCGGCGGACCTGGTAGGCACAGACGTGGGCGCCGCTGACGATGTGGGACACCCGAACCACGTTGGCCTCGGGCAGGGCGTCGCTGATGAACCGGATCTCGCTGGTACAGGCCTGTCGGAATCCGGAGGCGACGGACAGGATCGCGGAGTTGTGCTCGACGATCAGCCATCCGCCGTCCTCGGTCTCCTCGACATCGGCCAGATACCCGTCCTCGTCGAGGATGCGGGTCAGTGCGCGGACCTTTCCGTCCAGACTCAAGCCGGCCAAGCGGACCTCCGCGTCGTGCAGCCGTCGCTGCCGACGGAGTTCGAAGAGCTCGGCGACGTCGTCGCTGTCCGGGCCGCCCAGGTATCCGAGCAGTTCGTTGGTGAGATCGCCGTACCGCTTGGGGAAGAACTCTTCGGCCGCTGGAGCCAGCTCGTAGATGTGGGCCGGCCGCCCTCGGCCCGCCGGCTCCTGTCGGTGGAGGACGAGGCCGTCCTGTTGGAGACGATCGAGCTGCTGGCGAACCGCGGTGACGGTGATGCCGAGCTCATCGACCAGATCCCGCGATCGCCGCGCCCCGTTGCGCTTGAGGGAGGCCAGGATCGCCCGCCGGGTCGAGGGCATCGAGTCCAGTGGAAGCTGCTCAGCCGTCGGTGCCCCGCTCATGGCAGCACCAGATGGACATCGCCGAACTCGTGCCACAGATACCCCTGCTGGAGCGCTTCGGCGTAGGAGGCTTCGAGAAGCTCCCGCCCGGCGACCGCCTCCAACATGGCCAGATGGGAAGCTTCGGGCTCATGCCAACCGGTCAGCAGCCCGTCGAGCGCCCGCACCTGGCGGTCGGCGGTGATGACGGTGTCGGTCCATCCGGTGCTCGGGTGGACATGACCTTGCTCGTCCACCACCGACTCGAGCGCCCTGACCACCGTGGTGCCCACCGCGATGACCAACCCGCCATGACGGTGGGTGTGGTTGATCCGATCGGCCGTCACCGACGACACCCGGAAGTACTCGGGATACGGGGGCTCGGAGGCTTCGAGGGAGGCGACCCCGGTATGGAGGACGATCGGGGTGATTCCCACCCCGCCGGCCACCAATCGGGTGAGGACCTCGGGGGTGAACGGCCGGCCGGCGCTGGGCATCTCGGCCGATCCCGGTTCGGTGACGTAGACGTTCTGATAGGCCGAGATCGGCCACTCGCCCTGGATGTACCCGTACCGGATGGGTCGGCCATGGGTGGACAGGTAACTGTGGAGCCGGCCGGGAATCTCGACGGACGCCACCCACAACCGGACGCCTTCGGGATGCTCGGCGTAGGCGGAGAGCAGGGTGGCGGTGCCGCCGCCGGGGAGATCGAGCCGGAGTCCCGCCGGGGCGTCGAAGTACGGCTGTCCCGACCGTCTGAGCTCCACTGTCCACAGACCGGCCGGCAGCTGGGTGGAGAGGCGGACCTCGGTCTCCCGGCCGAGGGTGTCCCGACCGACCAGCTCGGCGGCCAGGGTTCCCGAGGTGTTGATGACCACCAGATCACCGTCGTGAAGGAATCGGGGGAGCTCGGAGAAGTGGGTGTCGGTCAGGCGGCCGTCGTGGCGGTTCGCCACCAGCATCCGGACCGCGTCGCGGGTGAGCCCGTGGGCCTCCGGGGGGGACGACGCCTCGAGCTCGGGAGGGAGATCGAAGACCGGCAGCCCGCTCAGGGTGCGCCGACCGATGGTCGGACCGGCCGCGGTCACCGGGTCGCCTCGGTTCCGGTCAGGGCGATCTCGGCCAAGCGGTAACGGCCGCTGGGCCGGTCGCTGTTCAGCAGGGAGATCAGATTGGGGATCACCGCCTCCGGCAGCGGCCGGTCCGAGATGTCCTCGCCGGGAAAGGCTTCCTGCTGCATCTGGGTCCTCATGTCCCCGGGATCGATCGCCCACACCCGGAGACCCGGCTCCTCCACCGCCAGCACCGCGCTGAGATGATCGAGGGCGGCCTTGGAGGCTCCGTAGCCCCCCCAGCCGTCGTACGCCTCCACCGAGGCGTCGGAGGTCACGTTCACCACCCGGGGGTTCGGCGAGTCGCGAAGGAGAGCGGCCGCCTCCCGGGTCAGCGCGGCCGGGGCGAGCACGTTGGCCTCGAAGACGGCTCGCAGCTGATCCGCCGGGTAGGAGGTGAGATTGGGTTGCGGGGAGGGACCCAGCCGGCTGGCGTTGTTGACCAGCAGGTCCAGCCCCCCGAGGCGTTCGGCTTCGTCGACCAGCGCCCGCCGGTGCCCCGGATCGGTGATGTCCCCGGCCACGGCTACCACCGTGGCCCCCGAAGGGCCGCCGGCGACGGCGGCGTCCCGGGAGGCGATGAGGGCCGCTTCACCCCGGGCGTCGATGATGACCGACCACCCGTCTCTGGCCAGTGCCGCGGCCAACGCGGCTCCGAGTCCCCTCGACGCTCCGGTCACAATTGCCACGGACATGTGGTGCCCTCCCTGGTGTTGCTCCTCTGGCGATGGTTTGTCGTCTTAATAAAGACAGAATACCCTATCTTTATTCCAGGTTCCCGGAAATCCGCGTCAGTCCAGGCCGGTAGGGCCGTCCGGTGCGCCGGCCCATGCACGTCCCGGGAGTCGGCAGTAGATTCGATTCCAGTCTTCACCGGCTCGAGACGAGGTGCGCATGGAAGCAGCTGTCCCATCCTCCCGAATCCGCAACGTGGCCCTCTTCGGTCACGACGGTGTAGGCAAGACAACGCTGGCCGAGGCGCTGCTGTTCGCCAACGGGGCGATCCCCCGACCGGGCCGCGTGGAAGACGGCAACACCGTCTGTGACTTCGAGCCGGAGGAGTGGAAACACAAGAGCTCCGTATCGACGGCCATCGCCCCTTTTGTCTTCGGCGACTACAAGGTCAACATTCTCGACACGCCCGGCATCGCCGACTTCGTGGCTGAAGTCGAGATGGCGCTCTCGGTGGCCGACATGGCGGTGGCGGTGGTGAGCGCGGTCGAAGGTGTGCAGGTGCACACCCGGACGGTGTGGAGGCTCGCCGAGATGGCCGGCCTACCTTGCATCGTCTACGTCAACAAGCTCGATCGCGAACGTTCCGATTTCGAGCGGACGGTGGAAGAGCTCCGTGACGCATTCGGGTCCGGGGTCGCCCCGCTCGAACTGCCGATCGGATCGGCGTCCGAGCTCGAGGGCATCGTCGACCTCCTGGCCGACTCGGCCACCGTCTACCTCAACGGCCAGCCGAAGATCGTGGACATCCCCGAGGATCTGGCACCCCGGGAGCACCGTGACCATGACCATCTGGTGGAGGAGATCATCGTGGCCGACGACGACCTGATGACGGGCTATCTCGACGGGGCCACCCCTTCCCTCGAGGAGCTGGAGGCAACCCTGGTCAAGGGGGTGGCCAACCGGTCGGTGTTCCCGGTCATCTGCGGCTCGGCGACGGCCGGCATCGCCCTCGATCGCCTGGCCGGGCTCATCTGTGAGATGCCGATCTCCCGTTCGACGGTGGCCTATGCCGGTGACGAGAAGATCGACATCCCATCCGACCCGAAAGCGGAGCCACTGGCCCGGGTGTGCAAGACGATCGTGGACCCGTTCGTGGGAAAGATCTCCGTCCTCCATGTCCTCTCCGGCACCCTCCGCACCGACATGGTGCTCACCAACACCCGGACCCACTCCGAAGAGCGGCTCCATGGGCTGGAGATGTTGCGAGGCAAGGAGGTCATTCCGGTGGCCGAGGCCCAGGCCGGCGACATGGTGGCGGTGCCGAAGCTGGCATCGTTGCAGGTGGGCGACACCTTGGCACCGAAGTCGACGCCGGTCGTCGTCGATGTCCCACCCCACCCGCCGGCCATGCTGTCGATCGCGGTTCGCCCGAAGGCGACCGGGGACGAGGACCGTCTCATGACCGGTCTGCACCGGCTGGCCGAAGAGGATGCCGCCCTCGAAGTCCACCAGGACGAGGAGACCCACCAGACGGTGCTGGCCGGCATGGGGGAGACCCATCTCCTGGTCACCTGCGAACGCCTGCAACGCCGGTTCGGGGTGGAGGTCGACCGCGAGGATGTGCTGGTCCCGTACCGGGAGACGATCACCGGCACCGCCGAGGCGGAGGGCAAGCACAAGAAGCAGTCCGGCGGCCACGGCCAATTCGCCGTCGCCCATCTCCGGGTCGAGCCGCTGGCCCGGGGAGCGGGGTTCGAGTTCGTGGACGCGGTGGTCGGCGGTGCCATTCCCCGTCAGTTCATCCCCGCGGTGGAAAAGGGTGTGCGTCGCCAACTCCGGCGGGGGGGAGTCTTCGGGTTTCCGGTCGTCGACGTGAAGGTCACCTGTGACGGAGGCAAGTTCCACGCGGTGGACTCCAACGAGATGAGCTTCGAATTCGCCGGGGCACTGGCGGTGTCGGCCGCGCTGGCCAGCGCCGGGCCCGTCCTGCTCGAGCCGATCTCGCGTATCGACGTCTCCGTCCCCATCCGTTACCAGGGCGGCGTCCTCGCCGACCTCAATACCCGGCGGGGTCGGGTGATCGACAACCAGCCGAGCGACAGCGAGACCCAGCTGATCAGTGCGTTGGTTCCCACCAGCGAGCTGGCCCACTACGTGGTCGAGCTCCGTTCCCTCACCGGCGGCCAGGGAAGCTTCATCTCGACGTTCGAACGCTACGTCGAGGTGCCGGCCCACGCCGCCGAGAAGGTGAGTCGGGATGCGTTGGCCGGCCAGGGGGCGTCGGCCTCGCACTGACCGTCGCCCGGCTCAGTCCCGGGTCCTCGCTGGAGGCGGGCCTACTCGCCGCCGCCATTGCTGATCGGGGTGCCGTGGAAGCATCCCACCGTGTAGGGGTATTCGAGCGTGGCGTCATAGTGGTAGACCACCTGCTCCTGCCCGTTCCAGAGAACCTCGGAGGTACGACCGTGGCAGGCGTCGAGGTCGGTGTTGGTCAACAGTTGGCCGGAGGAGTCGCGTTCGACGTAGATGCCGTAGCCGTCGAGGGCGTAGCCGACGAGTGTCGAGCTGCCGGTCGATTTGTTGAGGATGCAGGACGGTACGAAGTGGTGATGTAGTTCGTTGTTCATCTGCGGGTGCTCGTCGCAGCTGTCGAGGATCTCGTGGGCTCCGGCGTCGCGACCCTCGCCGTCGAGCGCGTTGAAGAGCAGTACCCCGTCATTGAGCACGCCGATCGGGCCCCCGGGCGTGCACGACGGCGTCGCCGCCACGGTCGGGTCCAAGGGCATTGTCCAGTTGATCGACTGGGCTGCGATCGAGTTGGGGTTGCGGTCGTACGCGTAAGCCGGGTCGCTGCCGGCTATGGGAAAGGTGCCGGTGCCGTGGCCGGTAGGCAGATCGTTGGTCGTGATGATGCGGCTTTCGCCGGACACGGTTACCGAATAACTGGCCGAAGGCCAGCTGACCGCGCCTTGGACGTGGATCTTGGTCAGCGAGTCCCAGGTCTTGGCGGTGGTGTTGATCCACGGTCCCACGACCTGGGCGCCGCCGACCGAGGGGAATGAGGTCTGGCACGATTCGACATAACCGACCTTGGGGCTGGTCGAGAGGTACCCGTCACCCAAGGGGATGGCGGCGGGGTTGATTGCTCCCGGCGATGTCACCGTGGCGGCAAAGCCGGTGGTGCCAGGGGCTGTCGTGGTGGAACTTGACGCGGGCGCGGTGGTGGAGGACGAGCGGGTGGACGGGGCTGCCGTCGGGCCGCTCGATCCACAGGCGGCGAGCCCCAATCCCAGAACGACGACGATGGGGACTGCGGTCGGTGTCCGTCTCATCCACATCCCTCATCTGTCGGCCCGGACGGAAAACGGCAACTGTAGTGTCAGCGGTCGGCGAGGACTCCGGCGTCCGCCGGAGCGAGCCTCACGACGATCGTGCCGGCGTCCGACCGACCTACCGGCGGGCGTTCTTCACGAAGTCGTCGGTCCCGTGCCCGACCTCCAGGCGGTCGCCGCCGTGCCAGCTTCCCCGGAGGTGGCGGCGGATGGCCTCGTCTCCGTCGGCGGTGGCCCGGGCGGCGGCGTGCCACAGATCGGAATGGTGGAACAGCATGTCCCCGCGTTCGGCATAGACGGCGATCTCCCCGGGGACCCGCTCGAATCCCAGGGGGATGCCCGTCGGTGCCGCCGAGGTGGCTTCCCGGAAGCACCCGGAGGAATCCATTGGCCGGAGAGGTGGCATCGATGTGCACGGTGAAGGCCAGGCCGGGCCAGACCGAGAGGTGGGGACCGGACTGGTGGTCGGTGTGCCAGCCGATGCGTGAGTAGGCCGAGCCGGGTCCTGGCCGGGCGTCCTGGTACACCACGCCGAACTGTTCGTAGTCGAGGAGCCAGGCGTCGGGCCCGAGCACGCCCCTGACCACCTCGACCATCACCGGCAGGTGGACGAGGCGGCGGCCAGCGGGGACACCTCGGTGGCGAAGGTGACGTAGTGGGCGAACGGCTCTGCCCGTCGATGGTGGCGTCCGGGTCGTCGAGAATGGCGGTGCCGTGGCGATGGCCGAGCGTTCCGTTCACCAGTCGCCGCTGGGCGGCGGCCAGCTCGAAATCGGCGCCTCGAGGGCGGCCACCGCCGTCAGGTCGAGGGCGCCCCGGAGCAAGCCGAAACCATGCGTCGGCGCATCGCCGCCACCAGGCGGTCGACCGCTTCGGGGGCGAAGGTGATCTCGTCGACCGTGGCCACTCCGCCGAGTGACGGGCCGGGTACGGTTCGGGACGTCGTACCATGACGACATGACCGAAGACCCCGAGCGGTACCGACCCGGGCGCCAGATCAGCGTCACCCTTCCGAGAGCGGTCGTCGGCTGAAGCCCGCGCAGCTTCGAGGTCACCGACGGCCCGACCCGGGCCCCGGCCCGGGCCATGCTCCGGGCCGTTGGCATGACCGATGACGACTGGGACAAGCCGCAGATCGGCGTGGCGTCGTCGTGGAACGAGGTCACGCCGTGCAACCTGCCCCTGGCCCGTCTGGCCCAGCGGGCCAAGTCCGGGGTGCGGGATTCCGGTGGCTTCCCGTTCGAGTTCATGACCATCGCCGTGTCCGACGGCATCTCCATGGGCCACGAGGGCATGCGGGCGTCGCTGGTCAGCCGCGAGGTCATCGCCGACTCGGTGGAGATGATGATGCACGCCGAGCGCTTCGACGGGATGGTGACCCTGGCCGGGTGCGACAAGTCCCTTCCCGGCATGCTGATGGCGGCGGCCCGGCTCAACCTGCCCAGCGTGTTCCTCTACGGGGGCTCGATCCTGCCGGGCCGGGCCCGCGACCGGGCCCTGGACATCACCTCGGTCTTCGAGGCGGTGGGGGCCCATGCCGTCGACGCCCTCTCCGACGAGGAGCTGAGCCTGATCGAGCACAACGCCTGTCCCACCGAGGGGTCGTGCGCGGGGATGTTCACCGCCAACACCATGGCGTCGGTGGCCGAGGCGCTGGGCATGTCCCTTCCGGGGAGCTCGTCGGCCCCCGCCGTCGACCGTCGCCGGGATGACGCCGCCTTCGCCTCCGGCCAGGCCGTGGTCGACCTCCTCCGGGCCGGCATCCGGCCCCGTCAGGTGATGACCAAGGAGGCCTTCGAGAATGCCATCGCCGTCACCATGGCCCTGGGCGGCTCGACCAACGCGGTGCTCCATCTGCTGGCCATCGCCAACGAGGCCCGGGTGGAGCTGGACCTCGACGACTTCAACGCGGTGGCCGCCCGGGTGCCCCACCTGGCCGACACCAAGCCCCACGGGAAGTACCACATGAGCGATCTCGACCGCATCGGCGGGGTCCCGGTGGTGATGAAGGAGCTCCTCGACGCCGGGCTGCTGCACGGTGACTGCATGACGGTGACGGGAAAGTCGGTGGCCGACAACCTGGCCGCGCTCCGCCCCCCCGGCACCGGACGGCGACGTGGTCCATGGGATCGGCGATCCGATCCACGTCCAGGGCGGCATCGCAGTGCTGCGCGGGACCCTGGCTCCCAACGGCTCGGTGGTGAAGGTGGCCGGCATCGATTCGCTGACCTTCGACGGCACCGCCAGGGTGTTCGATGGCGAAGCCGCGGCCATGGAGGCCATCCTGGCCGGCTCCATCCCGGCGAACACCGTGGTGGTGATCCGCTACGAGGGCCCCAAGGGGGGCCCGGGGATGCGGGAGATGTTGGCGGTGACCGGCGCCATGAAGGGGGTGGGCCGGGGCGCCGACTGTGCCCTGGTCACCGACGGCCGGTTCTCGGGCGGGACCCACGGGTTCTGCATCGGGCACGTGGCCCCGGAGGCCGTCGACGGCGGCCCCATCGCCCTGGTGGCCGACGGCGACCGGATCGTGGTCGACGTGGCGAACCACTCGATCGACCTGGTGGTGGACGACGACGAGCTCGAGCGGCGCCGGACCGAGCTCAAGCACCCCGAGCCCCGGTACACCAGCGGGGTGCTGGCCAAGTACGCCCGGCTGGTCACCGGGGCCGAGCGGGGCGCGGTCACCGAGCCCTGAGCGGAGGGGGCACTTGTCGGGACCCGCCTGGTCATGCAACAATGCATGCACCATGCGTACCGGACCCATCAACCCCAGCATCACCTTGGTACTCGTTTCGTAGCGCACACGACGATCTCTCGCCGTGTGCGCCCTCCGACCTCCCAGACGGGAGGTCGTTTTCATTCCCCGACCACCGACCCGCCACCGACCCGCCACCGACCACCCACCCGCCACCGACCACCAACCCCCGACCATCGCCGAGACAGCCGACAAGGAAAAGGAGCCCCCCGATGGACCCGAAAGAACTCACAGGAGCACAAGCGCTGATCCAGAGCCTGGAGATGCAGCAGGTAGAGGTCATGTTCGGCCTCCCCGGCGGCGCCATCCTCCCGGTCTACGACCCGATCATCGACTCGTCGATCCGCCACATCCTGGTCCGGCACGAGCAGGGCGCCGGCCACATGGCCGAGGGCTACGCCCAGGCCACCGGCCGGGCCGGGGTCGCCATCGTGACCAGCGGGCCGGGGGCCACCAACATCGTGACCCCGCTGGCCGACGCCTACATGGACTCGATTCCGTTGGTGGTGATCACCGGCCAGGTGCCGACGTCGGCGATCGGCACCGACGCCTTCCAGGAGAGCGACATCACCGGCATCACCATGGGGATCACCAAGCACAACTGGCTGATCACCGACCCCGACGACATCCCCCGGGTGGTGGCCGAGGCGTTTCACGTCGCCACCACCGGCCGGCCCGGACCGGTGCTGATCGACATGCCCAAGGACGTGGCCCAGGCCAAGATGAACTGGTACTGGCCGGAACCGTCCGACCTCGATCTGCCCGGCTACCACCCGGTGACCGTCGGCGACCCCGAGCTGGTGCGTCAGGCAGCCGAGTTGTTGCTGGCCGCCGAGCGACCGGTCATCTACGCCGGCGGCGGGATCCTGAAGGCCCGCGCCTCCGATGGCCTGCGGGAGCTGTCCGAGCGGACGGGCATCCCGGTGGTGACCACGCTGATGGCCAGGGGCTCCTTCCCCGACTCCCACCCGCTGTGCCTGGGGATGCCGGGCATGCACGGGAACTACACCGCGGTCACCTCCATGCAGCGCTCGGACCTCCTGATCGCGCTGGGCAGCCGGTTCGACGACCGGGTGACCGGCCGGGTGGCCGACTTCGCCCCGGAGGCGAAGATCATCCACGTGGACATCGATCCGGCCGAGCACCACAAGGTCCGCCACGCCGACGTGGCCATCGTCGGCGACTGCCGGCTGGTCATCGACCAGCTGCTGTCCGCCCTCGACGGCCTGGGGCTCCCGCATTCGGACGCCACCCGGTCCGGCCCCGGAGGGTCCCCCTCCGACGCGGTTCCCGGGGCTCGCGCGGCGGCAGGTAGCCCCGCGGCCTCGTTCCCGCGGGATCGGGTCGACCCCTGGCGGGCGACCCTCAGCCAGTGGCAACAGCGGCACCCGTTGGTCTACGCCCAGAGCGACGCCCCCGGGGAACTCAAGCCCCAGTTCGTCCTCGAGACACTGCGTGACGCCACCCCGGAGGACGCCATCGTGGCGTCGGGGGTCGGGCAGCACCAGATGTTCGCCTCCCAGTGGTGGAAGTTCGACTACCCGAACACCTGGATCAACTCGGGGGGGCTCGGGACCATGGGCTTCGCGGTGCCCGCCGCCATCGGGGCCAAGGTGGGGCGGCCGGACCGGATGGTGTGGGCCGTCGACGGCGACGGGTGCTTCCAGATGACCGCCCAGGAGTTGGTGACGGCCAGCTCGGAGCGGATCCCGGTGAAGATCGCCCTCCTCAACAACGCCTACCTGGGCATGGTCCGCCAGTGGCAGGAGATGTTCTACGGGGAGCGCTACTCCGAGGTCTACCTGTCACCCGACCTGCCCGACTATGTCGGCTGGGCCGAGTCGATGGGGTGCGTCGGCATCCGGGTCGAGACGCCCGAAGAGGTCGGCCCGGCCATCGACAAGGCCAACGCCATCGACGACCGCCCGGTGGTGATCGACTTCCGCACCGACGCGTCGGAGAAGGTGTACCCGATGGTGGCAGCCGGCGATTCCAACGACAACATCATGGTCGACCCCTCGCAGGTTCAGGAGGATCGCTGATGTCCGCCTACGGAGTCGATCAGCGCCACCACACCCTGACCGTGCTGGTGGAGAACAAGCCCGGGGTGCTGGCCCGGGTGGCCGGCCTGTTCGCCCGGCGCGGGTACAACATCTTCAGCCTGGCCGTCGCCCCGACCGACAATCCCCGGTTCAGCCGCATCACCATCGTGGTGGACGTCGAGTCGGCCCCGCTGGACCAGATCATGAAGCAGCTCGACAAGCTGATCCCGGTGGTCTCCATCACCGAACTGGCCCCGTCGGCGGCCCGCGAGCGGGAGCTGCTGCTGGTCACCGTGGAGGTGTCCCCGGAGACCCGGGGACAGGTAATTCAGCTGGTGGGCGTGTTCGAAGGCAAGATCGTCGACGTCGGCCACGACCGCCTCACCGTCATGCTGGCCGGCGCCCCCACCAAGGTCGATGACTTCGAGGATCTCATCCGGAGCTACGGAATCGTCGACCTGCAGCGTTCCGGGCGGGTGGCATTGCCTAAGCTCGACCGCACCGACGACCGATCGAGGGCCAAGGGCAGGATGCTCGGATTCGCAAAACCCACAGAGAAGGCAGGTTGATCACGATGGCCACGCTGTACTACGAGAAGGACGCCGACCCCAGTCTCATCGCCGGCCGCAAGGTGGCGGTGATCGGGTACGGGTCGCAGGGCCACGCCCACGCGCTCAACCTGTCGGAATCCGGGGTGGACGTCCGGGTCGGCCTCGCGGGACAGCTCCTCGTCCAAGGTGAAGGCCGAGGAGGCCGGACTGCGGGTGCTGTCGGTGGCCGACGCCTCGGCCGAGGCCGATGTGATCATGATCCTGCTGCCGGACACCGAGCAGGCCGCCGTCTACGAGGCCGAGATCGCCCCCCATCTGCACGCCGGCGACGTCGTCCTCTTCGCCCACGGTTTCAACATCCGCTTCGGGCTGATCACCCCACCCGCCGACGTGGACGTGGCCATGGTCGCGCCCAAGGGCCCCGGCCACCTGGTGCGCCGGACCTACACCGAGGGCGGTGGGGTGCCGTCGCTGGTGGCGGTGTCCGCCGACCCGTCCGGGAAGGCCCACGACCTCGCCCTCTCCTACGCCCACGCCATCGGTGCGACCCGGGCCGGGGTGCTCGACACCACCTTCGCGGAGGAGACCGAGACCGACCTGTTCGGCGAGCAGGTGGTGCTGTGCGGCGGCCTGACCGCCCTGGTGCAGGCCGGGTACGAGACCCTGGTCGGCGCCGGGTACCAACCCGAGTCGGCCTACTTCGAGTGCCTGCACGAGCTCAAGCTCATCGTCGACCTGATGTATGAGCAGGGGATCAGCGGGATGCGCTTCTCGATCTCGGACACCGCCGAGTACGGCGACCTGACCCGCGGGCCCCGGGTCATCAACCAGGCGGTCAGGGAGGAGATGGGTCGTATCCTCCACGACATCCAGGACGGCACCTTCGCCCGGGAATGGGTCGACGAGAACGCCAACGGGCGCCCGAACTTCAAGAAGCTGCGGCAGGCGGGCATGGACCACCCCATCGAGAAGGTGGGCGCCGAACTCCGGGACATGATGCCGTTCGTCACCGCCGGGAAGCAGAAGATCCAGGACATCTCGGGCGGCTGACGTTTGGGCCAACGACGGGCAGTGCAAACCGCCGGCGCGGTGGCCGCGGTCGCCGCGGCGGTGCTGACGGCGTCGTCGCTGCTGGTGGCGTGCTCCGTGTCCGTGACCGGGACGACGGCGACCACCTCCCCGGCCCAGAGCGGGACAGGGCCGGTTTGGCTGTGCCGGCCGGGTCTGGCCAACGATCCCTGCACGGTGAAGCTGGCCACCACGGTGGCACCCGGCCCGACGCCGACCACGTCGCTGACCCTCCAGGCGAATTCCCCGCTCACCACCCCGGCCACCGCCACCGACCCGGCCATCGACTGCTTCTACGTCTACCCGACGGTCAGCACCCAACCCACCACCAACGCCGACCTCCACATCGACCCGGGGGAGACCTTGGTGGCCGAGGCCCAGGCCTCGCCGTTCTCCTCCAACTGCCGGATCTACGCCCCGATGTACCGGCAGCTCACCTCGGCCGCCATCTCGGCCAGCACCAGCGCGATCGCGGTGCCGGCTTCGGCGGTGGCACTGGCCTACAGCGACGTCCTGGCCGCCTGGCAGTACTACCTGGCCCACGACAACCAGGGTCGCGGCGTGGTGTTCATCGGTGATTCCCAGGGATCGGCGATGCTGATCCGACTGCTCCGCTCCCAGGTCGATCCCAGCCCGGCCGAACGGCGCCTGCTGGTGTCGGCCATCCTGCTGGGAGGCAATGTGGAAGTGCCACTCGGCCAGAGCGCGGGCGGGGATTTCCAGCACATTCCCGCCTGCACATCAACTTCCGCCACCGGCTGCGTGGTGGCGTTCTCGAGTTTCAACCAGACGCCGCCTTCGGACAGTCTCTTCGGCCGGGCCGGCGCCGGGATCAGCCTCCTGTCCGGGGAACCATCGGGCCCGAGCAGTTCATTCCAGGTGCTGTGTGTCAATCCGACATCCCTGAGCTCCCCGACCACGGCGGGAATGCTGCAACCCTATTTCCCGACCTCGTCCTTCCCGACCTCGGTGTCGGCCGCCTCCAACCAGAAGGCGGCAACCGCGTCGAGCGCCGCCTGGGTGACCTACCCGGACCTGTACACCGCCCAGTGCGAGAACCAGGACGGGGCCAGCTGGCTGCAGGTGACCCACGTGGCTCCGGCGGGTGACACCCGGCCGGTGGTGAGCGAGGTGTACGGACCGACGTGGGGCCTCCACCTGGTGGACCTCAACCTCACCCTCGGCAATCTGGTCACCCTGGTGGGCGAGGAGGGAACCGCCTTCGCTGCCCAGTCGGTCGGGAGCGGGATCGGCGGGGCGGGTGCCGCGACGTCGTGAGGCCCGCGTCGGCCCCGGGCGTCTGCGACCATGCGAACCCGGAGCTACTTCTGGGCGGCGACCTTGCCCAGGAACGGCACCAGCCGGTCGAAGAAGGCGTTGTTGGGGTAGGCGCCGGCCGGATCGTTGTGTGAGTAGGTGCTCTGGTAGTTGGCCAGGGTGAGGTTGCTCATCGGTATCCCCGACTGGGCGGCCAGCAGCTGCGCGTCCTGGGGCACCCCGGCTCCGCCCAGGGCGGCGCCAAACGCGTAGATCAGCAGGTTCTTGGGGAGATCGTGACCCATGGTGGTGGGGACGTCGAGCACGTTCTGGGCCGGATTGGCATTTCCGTTGTCCACCGCTCCGGTGTCATCGGTCAACCGTTGGGGGAAGTACCACTCGGTGCCGTCGGCGTCCTGGATCGGGTAGCCGGAGAACATGGTCGCGAATCGGTTGAGCGGCGTGAGCGCCCCGGTGCCGTTCCAGCCATGGACCGGGCCGGTGGCCGCCAATCCTTGGCCGAGATGCGCCTGGGCGGCCAGCAGGCTCGACGGCGAGGTGGCGGCGTTGAGGGCGAAGCCGAACTGGCCGGCATTGGTGGCCGGTACCGGAGGAACGATGTCGGCCGGCAACAGCCCCGACGACTGACCCAGCGACGGCGCGTTGGGGTCCAACAGCGCCGACACCGACCCGGTGGCGCTGAAGATGCCGGCGTAGGGCGCGGCGATCCCGCCGAACGCCAGCCAGGGAGTGGCGCTGGGGGCGTCGAGCGACTGCAATTCCTGGGTGGCGGCCTGGGCGGAGACCGGGCTCGGGCTGCTGCCGCCATCGATGTACACCAGGCCGGCCAGGTCGTCGGCCCCCGGGCGGCCGTTGAAGTCCCAGGTGGCGTACGCGGTGACCACCGACCCACCGAGCGAGTGGCCGCCGAGGACCACCTTCCCGCCGAGTTTCTTGGCCGCCCCGATCACCACTTTGAGGTCCTCGACCGCGACCCTCATTCCCCATGACTTGGCAAACTGGACCGTCGAGTTGGGAACTGCCTGCATGTGATAGCTGATGTTCGGGTTCTTGAGGTAACCGAGGTAATAGTCGTACAGCTGGGTGGCGGTGGCCTTGTGCTCCTTGAACAGGTTGAGCTCCGACTGGTCCTCGAGCAGGCTCTCCCGACGTTCGACCGCCCACACCTGCCAGTTACTCGTCTTCGACACCAGCCACTGGGCCAGTGGGACGAAATAGGAGGCGGCGGCCGAGGTCCCCGGTTCCAGCACCAAGACGTTCGTGGCATTGCTCGGCCCGACCTTGATCACCCCCACCTGGTTGTACTGGCTCGGCGTGCCGGGCGCGGCGTAGCCCCTCATCCAGGTGACGCCGAGGGGGGAAGCCGCCGACGAGCTCGACGACGAGCTCGACCCGCAACTCGAGAGCAGCGCGGCGATGCACACGATGGCCAACGAACCCAGCGCGATTCCCCTCGACCTCGGGGCGGAGGCTCTCAACTTGGACACAGTTCGAGAGGATAAGACCAAATGTTCGCTACCCGCCAGAGCCACCCCCGCGGGCTGTCTCGTCCATCGCCGGCCTCCTTCTTCTCGGCCTCAGGAGGAGGCGAGCGCCCCCACCACATAGTTGATGCACCCGCACAGCGAGGCCACATCGTCCGGATCGATGGCCGGGAACATGGCGATACGCAGTTGGTTGCGCCCGAGCTTGCGATAGGGCTCGGTGTCGACGATCCCGTTGGCCCGCAACACCGCCGCCACGGTGGCGGCGTTGATGGCATCGGTGAAGTCGATGGTGGCCACCACATGGCTCCGCTCGTTCTCGCGCTGCACGAACGGCGTGGCGAAGTCCGAGCTGTCCGCCCAGGTGTAGAGGATCTCGGCCGATCGGTCACACCGACCGGTGGAGAACTTCATGCCGCCGTTGTCGTTGAACCACCGGACCTGGTTGTCGAACATGAACACGGTGGCCAGGGCGGGCGTGTTGTAGGTCTGGTCGAGCTTGGAGTTGTCCAGCGCGATGGTCAGGTCGAAGGACGCCGGCACCCACCGACCCGTTGCCTTGATGCGGGCGATCCGCTCCTGGGCGGCGGGGGACACCAGCGCCGCCCACAGCCCCCCGTCGGCACCGAAGCACTTCTGGGGGGCGAAGTAGTAGGCGTCGAACTCTCGGGGGTCGACCGGGAGCCCGCCGGCCCCCGAGGTGGCGTCCACCGCCACCAGCCCGCCGCCGTCGGCTGGCAACGCCGCGCCGGTGGGGCGGGCGATCTCCATCATCACTCCGGTGGAGGTCTCGTTGTGGGTGAGGGCGTAGAGGTCGATGTCGTCGCGGGCGACGGCGGTCGGATGGGTCCCGACCTCGGAGGCGATGATCTCCGGTTCCCCCAGGTGAGGGGCGTCGGCGGCGGCGGCGGCGAATTTGGACGAGAACTCCCCGAAGCTGAGGTGCTGGCTCTTGTCCTCGATGAGGCAGAAGGTGGCCGCGTCCCAGAAGCAGGTGGTGCCCCCGTTGCCGAGCATGACTTCGTATCCGTCGGGCAGCGAGAACAGCTCCCGGAGGCCCTCCCGGAGACTGCCGACCACCGACTTGACCGTCTTCTGGCGGTGGCTGGTGCCGAGGAAGTGGTTGGCCGCTTTGGCCAGGGCCTCGACGTTCTCGGGGCGGACTTTGGAGGGCCCCGAACCGAACCGGCCGTCGGCGGGGAGCAGGTTGGCGGGAATGCTGATGGGGGGGGTGTCAGAGGTCTCGGTCACATATGGAATCATGGCACCCATGGCCCACCCGACGAAAAACCGTGTCTCGGCTCGCATCGCCGCGGTGTCGCCGTCGGCCACGCTGGCGGTGGATGCCAAGGCCAAAGCCCTGCAGGCACAGGGGGAAAATGTCATCGGCTTCGGGGCCGGTGAACCGGACTTCCCCACCCCCGACCACATCGTGGCCGCCGCCGTTGCCGCCTGCCGGGATCCCAAGAACCACAAGTATTCGCCTACCTCCGGCCTGCCCGAGCTGCGGGAGGCGCTGGCCGTCAAGACCCGCCGTGACTCGGGGCTGGAGGTCACCGCCTCGCAGATCCTGGTCACCAACGGGGGCAAGCAGGCCATCGCCAACGCCTTCGCGGTGCTCTGCGATCCGGGCGACGAGGTGTTGGTGCTGGCCCCCTACTGGACCACCTATCCCGAATCCGTGGCCCTGGCCGGAGGCGTGCCGGTGGTGATCTCCACCGACGCCTCGAGCGGCTTCCGGGTCTCGGTGGATCAGCTGGAAGCCGCCCTGACGCCGCGGACCAAGGTGCTCCTGTTCGTGTCCCCCTCCAACCCGACCGGAGCCGTGTACCCGCGTGCGGAGATCGAGATCATCGGGCGCTGGGCGGTGGAGCACGGGCTGTGGGTCATCACCGACGAGATCTACGAGCACCTGGTCTACGGGGGTGCCGAGCACCACTCGATGCCGGTCGTCGTCCCCGAGCTGGTCGACACCTGCGTGGTCGTCAACGGGGTGGCCAAGACCTATGCCATGACCGGTTGGCGGGTCGGATGGATGATCGGTCCGAACGACATCGTCACCGCTGCCACCAACCTCCAGTCCCACGAGACCTCCAATGTGGCCAACGTCAGCCAACGGGCGGCGCTGGCCGCGGTGTCCGGCGACCTGGCGGCGGTGGCCGAGATGCGGTCGGCGTTCGACCGACGGCGACAGATCATCTATCGGATGCTCAACGAGATCGACGGGGTCACCTGCATCGAGCCGGATGGCGCCTTCTACGCCTTTCCGTCGGTGGAGGGGATCCTCGGCCGGGAGGTCGGCGGCCGCCAGGTCTCGTCGAGCGCGGAGTTGGCCGAGGTCGCCATCGACGAGGCCAAGGTGGCGGTGGTGCCGGGCGAGGCCTTCGGGGCGCCCGGGTACTTCCGGATGTCGTACGCCCTCGGCGATGAGGACATCGTCGAAGGGGTCACCAGGTTGGCCAAGCTCTTCAGTGACGCCCGCTAGCGCGGCGGTCACCTGACCACCGAGGTCCCCGGGATCTCTCGAAGGAAGGAACACCATGGGAAGGGTGCTCGTCACCGAAAAATTGGCCCAGACCGGTCTCGACCTCATGGCGCAGGCCGGCCACCAGGTCGACGTCCAGCTGGATCTGTCCCCCGAGGAGCTGCTGTCGGCCGTGGTCGGGGCCCAGGCCCTGGTCATCCGCTCGGCCACCACCGTGACCGCCGAGGTCCTGGCGGCCGGCACCGACCTGGTGGTGGTGGGGAGGGCCGGCATCGGCCTCGACAACGTGGATGTGCCCGCCGCCACCGACCGCGGGGTGATGGTGGTGAACGCCCCCCAGTCGAACATCCTGTCGGCCGCCGAACAGGCCATGGCACTGCTGCTGGCCCAGGCCCGGAACATTCCCCAGGCCCACGCCGCCCTGGTGGCGGGAAAATGGGAGCGCTCCAAGTGGGAAGGGGTGGAGCTCTACGGCAAGACCCTCGGCGTGGTCGGGCTGGGCCGGGTGGGAGCGCTGGTGGCCCAGCGGGCGCTGGCCTTCGGCATGCGCCTGGTGGCCTATGACCCGTTCGTGTCGGTGGATCGGGCCAAGCACATGGGCGTCGAGCTCATGGGTATCGAGGACCTGATGGCGCAGTCGGATTTCGTCACCGTCCACCTGCCGAAGAACGCCGAGACCCTCGGCCTCATCGGCAACGACCTGCTGGCCAAGTCCAAGCCCGGACTCCGCATCATCAACACCGCCCGGGGCGGGATCGTGGACGAGGAGGCACTGGCCGAGGCGATCCGTTCCGGCCAGGTGCAGGGTGCGGGCCTCGACGTGTTCGCCAAGGAGCCGACCACCGAGTCCCCGCTGTTCGAGTTGCCCTCGGTGGTGGTCTCCCCCCACCTGGGGGCGTCGACGGCCGAGGCCCAGGACAAAGCCGGAGTGACCATCGCCGAGCAGGTCATCCTGGCCCTCGACGGGGATTTTGTCCCGTTTGCCGTCAACGTGTCGGCCGGGGACGTCTCCGAGACGGTGCGGCCGTTCATGGGCCTGGCCGAGCAGCTGGGCCGCATCTTCTCGTGTCTCAACGACGGGCTGCCGGACACCCTGGAGATCGAGTACCAGGGCGGGCTGGCCGGCTCGGGCACCGGCATCCTCACCCTGTCGGTGTTGAAAGGCGTGTTCGCCGCCGCCACCACCGAACCGGTCTCCTACGTGAACGCTCCCCAGCTGGCGGCCGAGCGCGGCCTCGAGGTCCGGGAGACCTCCACCGTCACCGCTCACGATTACGTCAACCTCATCACCCTCCGGTCCGGCGACCACTCGGTGGCCGGCACCCTCACCGGGCCACGTACCGAGCCGCGGTTGGTGATGATGGACGACCACACGGTGGAGGTGCCGCCGGCCCCCCACATGGTGGTGGTCCGCAACGACGATCGGGCCGGCATGATCGGGGTGGTGGGCACCATTGTGGGTGAAGCCGGCGTCTCCATCTCGTCGATGGCGGTGGGCCCGTCGGCCACCGGCAACACCGCGCTGATGGTCCTGTCCACCGACCAGTTGGTGCCCGGCGACGCACTGGAGCGCCTCCGCGGATCGGCGGGGATCAGCGACGTCCACACCGTCCAGAGCTGAACCGGTGCCGAATCCGGACCTGCTTCCCTCTCAGGTCGTCACCATCTTCCGGTCGCGGCTGCGACCCGACGCCAATCCGGCCTATGGGGAGGTGGCCGACGAGATGGAAGCGGCCGCCCGGCAGATACCCGGCTTCGTGGATTTCAAGGTGTTCACCGCCGATGACGGCGAGCGGGTGTCGTTGATCACCTTCACCTCCGCCGAGGCGCAACGGACCTGGCGGGAGGATCCCCGTCACCGGGAGGCTCAGCGCCGAGGTCGCGACGAGTTCTACCAGGAGTACTCCATCCAGGTCGCCGACTGCCTGCACGTCCGGCACTGGGAGTCCAACCCTTCTTGAGTGGACAAGTGGTCAGCGCGGGCGGGTTTGCGCCACCACCCGGTGTCTAGTCAGCCCCGGTTGGTCAGTCCCCGTCGGACACCAACAGGCGAAACCCGGCGTCGAAGCTGGTCAGGTCGGCCAGCGCGGCGTTGCGCCGGGCCCAGGCCCCAGTCCGGAGGTCATCGGACAGGCGGGCCATGGCCGCGTCGACCACCGACGGATCGATCTGGGCGAACCCGGACATGTGGCTCCGCACCTCCGGGTCGAGATAGGCGTGCGGGCGGCACCAGTAGGCACCGATGACGCCGTCGGTGAACTCCCGGGACAACGGGAGCACCGTCACCTCGGCCTGCAGCCGGTCGACGACCTCACCGAACGAATTGCGGCTGGCGTCCAGATCGCCGATCTCGGGGACATAGTCACGGATCAACCACTGCTGGTCGTGGTGCGAGGGGTCGAAGTGGACGACCACCCGCCGCCGAGCCACCCGGCAGAGCTCGTCGATCCCCGCCCGCCAGTCGTACCAGTGGTGGACCGTCAACACCGCCAGCGCCGCGTCGGCGGCATCGTCGACCAACGGCAGGCGTTCGGCCACCGCCCGGATCGCCGGCGCCGCATCGGACGGACGCTGGGCCAGCATCACCGTCGATGGCTCGACCGGGATGACCGTGCGTTGGTCGGACTCATAGGATCCGTGCCCGGCGCCGACGTTGATCACCGTGGCGGCGTCTCCCAACGCCGCGTCGATGGCTGCGGCCCAGGTGGGATCGGTGCGCCGGCCTTCCGAGTAGCCGATGCCGATCCGGTCGTAGACCGGCGACGCCGACGTGGGTCAGCCCGGGCGATCCGGGTTGGTGGGCACCGGCGGCCAGGTGTCCCCGCCGATGGTGGCGATCGGCCCGCTGGTCCCGTCGGCACCGGACTTCGATCCGAGAGCCCGGGACACCGCCGTCGCCACCGCGGCAACCACTGCCAGCCTCACCGACCATTTCAGGAGTTTCTTGATCATGCTCCCAGCCTAGGTCCGAGCCGTCGGAACCTCATCTTCGCCGGCCGGCCCGCGCCTACCCTGACCGGATGGAATCCGCCTCGCCCGTCTCCGACCCCACCCGCCGCCGGCTGTCCATCCTCCTGGTCGTGGTGGCCGCCGTCACCGTCCTGTACTGGGTGGCCTGGTTCGCCCACCGCTCGCTGGTGGCTTCCGTCCACACCTCCGCCTACTACCAGTTCGAGAACGCCTTTCCCTTGGCCGACGGCTGGCTGGTGCTGTGCCTCCTGGGCGCCGCCATCTCGCTGTGGGCCGCCCGCCCGGCGGCCCTGTTCTGGCTGTTGGCCGGTGGAGGAGCCGGCCTCTACCTCTTCTCCATGGACACCCTCTACGACCTCGAGCACGGGATCTGGGGGAAGGGCGGGAACGGCCTCATCGAGTTGGGGATCAACATCGTCACCCTGGTGCTGTCGTTGGCCGTTCTCGGGTGGTCGTGGCCCCGTCGCCACCAGCTGTCCCGATCGGTCCCGGGCTGAGCATGCCCGCCCGCGATATTCCCGAATTGACGGTTTCCGACCAGGCCGCCTGGCGGAAATGGCTGGGCCGGCACCATGGCGACGACGACGGGGTGTGGCTGGTCCTGGCCAAAAAGGGCACCACCGAACCGACCAGCCTCACCTACCCGCAGGCGCTCGAGGAAGCTTTGTGTCACGGATGGATCGACGGGCAGAAGGACCGGCGCGACGAGTCCACCTTTCGGGAGCTCTTCTCGCCCCGCCGGTCCCGGAGCCGGTGGTCGAAACGAAATGTCGATTCGGTCGATCGGTTGATCGAACAGGGCCGGATGCACCCGGCCGGATTGGCAGAAGTCGAGCGGGCCAAGGCCGACGGCCGGTGGGAGATCGGCTACGAGGGATCGGCCACCATCGAAGTGCCGGCCGATCTCGCCGCCGCCCTCGCCGCCCAACCCCGGGCGCAGGCGATGTTCGAGATTCTCACCCGTCAGAACCGGTATTCCATCCTGTTCCGCATCGAGGGCGCCAAGCGGGCCGACACCCGGGCGCGGCGGGTTGCCGACTTCGTCGGGATGCTGGCCCGAGGCGAGACCGTCCACCCGCAGGCGCGCGGGCTCGAGGACTGATAGCCGGGCCGGGACGGGTCGCCGGCGCTCGACGATCAGCGGGTGACCGGCAGCCAGTCCGGCCGCTCGGTCTCGTACCGATCGATCTCGTCGGAATAGCGCTGGGTGAGCCCGATGTCGTCCCAGCCGTTGATCAGGCGCTCGCGGGTGAACTCGTCCATCGGGAAGGTGGTCTCGATGCCGGCGGCCGGCGCCCCGAGCGTCCCGGCTACCACGTCGATGAAGATCTCCAGCGTCGGGTCGGCCACGATGGCATCCAGCAGCTCCCGTCCGACCCCGGCGTCCACCTGGACCGGCACCAGGCCGACCTTGGTGCAGTTGTTGCGGAAGATGTCGGCGAACCCCGGCGAGACCACCGCCTGGAATCCGTAGTCCTGCAACGCCCACACCGCGTGCTCCCGGGACGAGCCGGTGCCGAAATTGGGCCCGGTGACCAGCACCGTGGCCCCGGCGTAGTCCTCGTTGTTGAGGACGAAGCTGCGGTCGTCACGCCACTCGGCGAACAGCCCGGCACCGAACCCGGTGCGTTCCACCCGCTTCAGCCAGTCCGACGGGATGATCTGATCGGTGTCGACATCCGACCGGTCGAGCGGGACCCCCCGGCCGGACACCACCCGGACGGCTTCCATCAGCCCAGCTCCTCGGGGGTGGCGAAGTGGCCGGCCACCGCGGTGGCCGCCGCCACCGCCGGCGACACCAGATGGGTGCGTCCCCCCCGTCCCTGTCGCCCCTCGAAGTTCCGGTTGGAGGTTGAGGCCGCCCGCTCGCCCTGGGCCAACTTGTCGGGGTTCATGGCCAGGCACATCGAGCAACCCGGCTGGCGCCACTCGAAGCCGGCGGCGATGAAGACGGCGTCGAGCCCCTCGGACTCGGCCTGGACCTTGACCCGGTGGGACCCAGGCACCACCATCGCCCGCATCCCCTCCCGCACCACCCGGTCGCGGAGCACGTCGGCGGCGGCTCGCAGGTCTTCGATCCGCCCGTTGGTGCATGACCCGATGAAGACGGTGTCGACCTGTACGTCGCGCATGGCGGTGCCGGCCGTCAACCCCATGTACTCGAGGGCCCGGGTGGCGGCCTCGCGCTCGCTGGGGGCGGCGAAGGACTCGGGATCGGGGACCGAGCCGTCGATGCGGGCGACCTGGGCCGGGTTGGTCCCCCAGGTCACGTGTGGAGCCAGCCCGCCGGCGTCGATGGTGACTTCCTTGTCGAAGACGGCGCCGGGATCGGTGGCCAGGCTGCGCCAGTCGGCCAGTGCCTCCTCCCACGCCGCCCCCTTGGGGGCGTGGTCCCGGCCGGCCAGATAGGCGAAGGTGGTCTCGTCCGGGGCGATCATCCCCGCCCGGGCCCCGGCCTCGATCGACATGTTGCAGACGGTCATCCGGCCCTCCATCGACAGCGCCCGGATGGCCGCCCCCCGGTATTCGATGACGTGACCGATGCCGCCGCCGGTGCCGATCTGCCCGATGACCGCCAGCACCACGTCCTTGGCGGTGACTCCGGCGGGGAGATCACCGTCGACGGTCACCGACATGGAGGCGGGGCGGCGCTGGGGGAGGGTCTGGGTGGCCAGCACGTGCTCGACCTCGCTGGTGCCGATGCCGAAGGCCAGGGCGCCGAACGCCCCGTGGGTCGAGGTGTGGCTGTCGCCGCAGACGATGGTCATACCCGGTTGGGTGAGTCCCTGTTCGGGTCCGATGATGTGCACGATCCCCTGGTTGGCATCGCCCATCGGGTAGCAGGTGATCCCGAACTCGCGGCAGTTGGCCGCCAACACCTCGAGCTGCTTGGCGGAGATGGGATCGGCCACCGGCTTGTCGATGTCCACGGTGGGGACGTTGTGGTCGGCGGTGGCGATGGTCAGATCCGGGCGGTGCACGCCGCGTCCGGCCATCCGCAGCCCTTCGAACGCCTGCGGGGAGGTGACCTCATGGACCAGATGGAGGTCGATGAAGATGATGTCGGGGTCCTCGCCGCCCCCGGCATGGGCGACATGGCGGTCCCAGACCTTCTCGGAGAGGGTGCGGGGGGAATCGGGCTCAGGTAATTTCACCGGCATCAGTCACTCACCGATCTTCACGATGTGGACGCGGAGGGTGCCCCCGGGAGCCGCGTATTCGACGGTGTCCCCGACCGCATGGCCGATCATGGCCGAGCCCAGGGGTGAGCCCGGCGACACCACGGTGAGGTCCCCTTGCCGTTCCTCGATGGACCCGACGAAGAAGCTCTGGGTGTCGTCGTCATCGTCCCCGTCGTAGCGGAGGGTGACCACCGACCCCGGGGCGACGGTGCCGTCCGACGGCCGTTCCCCGTCAACCACCTCGGCGGTCTTGAGGAGCCTCTGCAGCTGGCGGATGCGGGACTCCATCTTGCCCTGGCTGTCCTTGGCCGCGTGGTAGTCGCCGTTCTCGCTCAGATCGCCGAGCGCCCGGGCCGTCTCGATGGCACTGGCGATCTCCACCCGGCCGCGGGTGGTGAGGTCCTCCAGTTCGGCCTGGAGCCGTTCGTAGGTGCTGCGGGTCAGCTGGGTGGCAGACGTGTCACTCATGGGCCACCAGGCTAACGGGTTTGCGATGGACCTCTATCCGGGTGAACGGCCGGTGCCGGCTGTGGTGCCGGCCCGTCGCCACCGGGTCCGCCAACTGTCGGCATCCGGGGATGGGTGGCAATATCGGGGCCGAGCAGATGGAGAGGGGGCCTACCGATGGCCGACATCCAGGGCACCTGGGACAAGGAATTCGAGGGTGTGGCCACCACCCTTTCGAAGAGCCTCGACGGCGGGGGCGATGTCGGGGCCTCGGTGGCGGTGATGGTGGGCGGCCACCCGGTGGTGGACATCTGGGGAGGTTTCATCGACGAGGGGAAGACCACGCCCTGGCAGCAGGACACCATCGTCAACGTCTGGTCCACCACCAAGACCATGACCTTCCTCTGTGCCCTGATGCTGGCCGATCGCGGCCAACTCGACTTTCACGCGCCGGTGGCCGACTACTGGCCGGAGTTTGCCGCCGCCGGCAAGCAGGCCGTCGAGGTCCGCCACCTGATGGCCCATACCTCCGGGCTGCCCGGCTGGACCCAGCCCCTCGAGACCGAGGACCTGGCCGATTGGGAGAAGTGCACCTCGTTGTTGGCCGCCCAGGAGCCGTGGTGGGAGCCGGGGACTGCGTCCGGCTACCACGCGGTGACCCAGGGCTTCCTCATCGGCGAGGTGGTCCGCCGCATCACCGGGGTATCGATCGGCACCTGGTTCGCCGACGAGGTGGCCGGTCCGCTGGGGGCCGACTTCCACATCGGGCTGCCCGCCTCCGAGGACGACCGGGTGGCGCCGGTCATCCCGCCACCGCCGGTCGATCTCGAGACCATGGCTCCTTCCGACATCGCCCTGCGGACCCTGCGCAATCCGGTCCTGGACGCCACCTGGACCTACAACGACTGGTGGCGTCGGGCGGAGATCCCCGCCGCCAACGGACAGGGCAACGCCCGGTCGGTGGCCACCGTGCAGTCGATCATCGCCGGGGGAGGAGAGGCCCGGGGGGTCCGGCTGCTGTCGGAGAAGGGCTGCGACACCATCTTCGAGGAACAAGCCGACGGCAAGGACCTGGTCCTCGGGATCCCCATGCGGTTCGGGATGGGCTACGGCTTGAGCTCGGAGACGATGCCGCTGGGGCCGCGCACCTGTTTCTGGGGCGGGTACGGCGGATCGCTGATCATCATGGACCAGGACGCCGGCATTACCGTGGCCTACATGATGAATCGGATGGAGAGTGGACTGGTCGGGGATTCCCGGGGCGCCGACATCGTGATGGCGGCTCTGGCCGGACTCGCCGGCGACTGAACGACTCACCCGGGAAGAGGGACGGTCCCGCCCGTCCCCAGAGGTAGGGAGCCAGCATGCCGCTGCACGAACGCAACACCATCCGGAGCCAGCTCGACGATTCGGTGTTCGCCTCGAGGTCGCTCCGGGAGGCCCTGCCGAAATACAAGTTCCCGTCTCAGGAGACCCTTCCGGAAATCGCCTTCCAGGTCATCCAGGACGAGCTGCTGCTCGACGGCAACGCCCGCCAGAACCTGGCCACCTTCTGCCAGACCTGGGAGGAGCCCCAGGTCCATCAGCTCATGGACCTGGCCATCGACAAGAACCTGATGGACAAGGACGAGTATCCCCAGTCGGCGGAGCTCGAGCGCCGGTGCGTCCACATGCTGGCCGACCTCTGGAACGCGCCCGATGCCGCCAACACCGTCGGTACCTCCACCATCGGCTCGTCGGAAGCCTGCATGCTGGCCGGCCTGGCCGCCAAGTGGCGGTGGCGGGCCAAGCGGGAGGCCGAGGGGAAGCCGACCGACAAGCCCAACATGGTGTGCGGCCCGGTCCAGGTGGTCTGGCACAAGTTCGCCCGGTACTGGGACATCGAGATGCGGGAGATCCCGATGGCGCCCGGGCCGCTACATGCATGGATACCGAGCAGATGCTCGCGCGGATCGACGAGAACACCATGCTGGTGGTGCCGACCTTCGGGGTCACCTACACCGGGGTCTACGAGCCGGTCCTCGAACTGTCCGAGGCGCTCGACCACCTGCAGGCCGAGACCGGGCTCGACGTCGACATCCACGTCGACGGGGCCAGCGGCGCCTTCCTGTCCCCGTTCTGCGCCCCGGAGGTGGTGTTCGACTTCCGGCTGCCCCGGGTCAAGTCGATCAGCACCTCCGGTCACAAGTTCGGCCTCGCCCCCCTCGGGGTCGGGTGGGTGATCTGGCGGGACACGGCCGAGCTGCCCGAGGGGCTGATCTTCCATGTCAGCTACCTGGGCGGCGACATGCCCGACTTCCAGATCAACTTCTCCCGGCCGGCCGGCCAGATCATCGCCCAGTACTACGACTTCATCCGCCTGGGCCGGGACGGATACGGCGCGGGTGCACGAGGCCTGTTACGACACCGGCGCCTACCTGGCCGAGCAGATCGAGAAGCTCGGCCCGTTCGAGCTGCTCTGCGAGCAGCGATCCGGCCACCGGCATCCCGGCGGTGACCTGGCGGATCAAGGAGGGAGACGACCCCGGGTACACGCTGTTCGACCTGGCCGACCGGCTCCGGGTCCGGGGCTGGCAGGTGCCGGCCTACCCGCTGACCGGCGCGGTGTCCGACGTGACGGTGCAGACGGATCCTGATCCGCCAAGGGATGTCGCCGCGATCTGGCCTCGATCCTCCTCGATGACTTCGCCGCTTCGGTGGCTCATTTCAACCAGCACCCGGTGTCGGTTCCGATGACCTCCGAAGAGGCGGGCGGCTTCAACCACCTCTAGTCCAGGTGACCAGCCCACCGAGCCCACCCCGTCCACCGAGCCCACCTGGCCCACCCGACCCGGCCGGCCCGGCCGGCGACAAACCGCCCCGATCCTTCTCGGCGCTGTTCGAGGAGCAGCAGAGCACCCCGTTCCCCTGGAAGGCGGTACTCAAGCGCGCCATCGTGGTGATCATCGCCGGGGTGGCGCTGTACCTGGTAGCCCCGAGCGTCATCGCCGTGCTCCACTCCTGGCCTCGGTTGGCGACCCTGGACCTCATCTGGCTGTTCGTCGCCCTCGTCTCGGAAGGCGCCCACTTCGGGTGCACCTTCGCGCTCCAGCGGATCGCCCTCCGGACCAAGCAGTGGTTCCCGGTGGTGACCGCGCAGTTGGCCGGCAACGCCATCAGCCTCATCGTCCCCGGGGGGGCGGCCGCCGGCGCCGCCGTCCAGTTCCGGATGCTGGCCACCAGCGGGATGGACGCCGCCGACGCCGCCGGAGGCCTGACCGCCTTCTCGCTGCTAGGCATCGCCGGTCTCCTCGGCCTTCCCATCCTGGTGCTCCCGGCCGTCCTGTTCGGGGCCCCGGTCAGTTCCGGTCTGCTCACCGCGGCCATCATCGGCGCGGTGGCCTTCGTGCTCTTCACCGGGCTGGGCGCCCTGGTCGGCATCACCGATGCCCCGCTCCGGTGGATCGGCAAGGTGGTGGAAAAGACGCGGAACCGGTTGGCCCGAAAGCGCAAGCCGATCTCCGGGCTCAGCGACCAGCTCCTCGAACAACGCGACCTGGTCTTCACCGTGCTGGGAAAGCGGTGGTGGGAGGCCACCCTGTTGTCGGCCGGCCGGCTGGGGTTCGACTTCTTCTGTCTGCTGGCGGCCGTCCTGGCCGTAGGCAGCCATCCCCGGCCGGCCCTGGTGCTGCTGGCCTACGCGGTGGCCGGGGCCATCGGCCTCATCCCCATCACCCCCGGCGGTCTCGGCATCGTGGAGGCCAGCCTCTCCGGATTGTTGGTGCTGGCCGGGCTGAACACGGGCGAGGCGGTGCTCGCCACCCTCACCTATCGATTGGCGTCGTACTGGATCCCGCTGGCCTCGGGGCCGGTGGCCTACTACCTCTTCAAGCGTCGGTACCGCCAGATGACCCCCGCGGTCAGGTGAGGTCGACCACGCCGGTGTCCCGCAGGGTGCCCAGCCGCCCGCACCCCTCTTCGGTGACCAGCACCGCCAGCTGGTCGGGGTCGGTGGTGATGGCCCAGGCCCGGCGACCGTCCACCGTCCGGCAGGCCACGATGGCCCGGGACGGGGTCCCGTCCCGCTCGTAGACCACCGAGTAGGTCTCCACGGTGACCTCCCCCCTCGCCTCGGCGTCGGGCGAGCACTGGGGTAGGACGGACACCGCCGGGGTCGGGTTGGCCCACCGGTAGCCCCCAGCCGCTTCCACCCCGGTGAGCTCGGGAACCCCACCCCCAACTCCAACTCCGATGTCGGCCCGGTCGGGCCCGGGTCGGGTCCCGTAGACGCCGAAGCTGTGCTCGGTCATGCACCAGCCGATCCCCGACACCAGTCCGACCGAGCCGGGATCGGCCCGCAGCGCCGCCGCCATCGAGGCGACCGCGTGGGTCCCGTAGTTGCTCCCCGGCCCACCGGCGAAGGTCAGGCCACCGGTCACCGTGAACGGCCGGCCGGGGTCGTCCACCGCCACCCCGAGCTCGTCGGCGGCGATTTCCACCGCCGACGGGAAGCAGGGGAACAGGTCCAGGCGGGCGACGGTGTCGATGTCCGCCCCGGCCAGCGCCAGGGCCGCCCTCCCGGCCAGCCGGATGGCCGGGGAGGAATGGAAGTCGGCCCGGTGGGAAAGGAACCAGTGATCGTCGGCGTCTGCCCCGGCCAGCGGGAACACCCACCGGTCGTCGGGCACGCCGGCGGCCCCGGCCGCCTCCGCCGAGCAGAGGATCAGCGCCGCCCCCTGGTCGACCTGCACGTTGGCCACCATCAGCTTGGTGTACGGATAGGCGACCATCCGGTTGGCCAGGTCGGGGGTGGCGATCTGTTCGGCGGTCCGAGCCTCGCGGAGCCAGGCGTAGGGGTTTGACGCCGCTACCCGCGAGCCCCGGGCCCACAGCTCGGCGATCCACGCCCGGTGCTCGTCCAGCCGCCGCCCGGCCTCGGCCCGCAGGGCATTCTCGAAGAGGGGGAAGACGTTGACGGCGACGCCGAGGCCACGATCGGCCTCCGCATCGGTGGTGGCCGGCCGGCTGCTCCCGAACCCGTCCGGTTTGACGGTGTCGGCGCCCTGGCTGGCCCACGGGAGCACCGGCCGGTTGGGATCCCGGCGGGCGGCGGCCACCGAGTAGCCGCAGTCCGCCCCCACGATCACCGCCACGTCCATATCCCCTCGCCCGATGGCCAGGGCGGTCTGGTTGATCAGCCGCTGCGGGTTGTTGCCCCCGCTGGTGGTGAGGACGAACTGTCGGGGCTCCATCCCCGTCTGCTCGGCCACCAACTCGCCGGGGTTGACGTAGTCCCAACTCCGGGGGTTGAGGATCCGGAGCGACTGGGCCCGCTGCAGCAACCCCCGCCCGACGCCGGCCGCCCCTCCGACCCCGGCGCCCGAGCAGTCCTCGGCCGCGGCCAGCACGGCTTCGGCCATCAGCTCCACCGGTTCGGGCCGGGCAGTGGCCGCCTCGCCGTCTTCGGGCCGGTTGGTGACCTGCCCGACGCCGACGATGACCGGAGTGCGGGGATCGACGACCATGAGATTCGGGAGAATACCTTGGCGACGGTCGGCCCGATCCGCCGTCAGTACAATCGTTGTATGCGGATTGCCATCGGGTCGGACCATGCCGGCTTCGACCTCAAATCGGCGTTGGGGAAGCACCTGGCCGGCGCCGGCCACCAGGTCATCGACCTGGGCACCGATTCGCCCGACATCTCCGTCGACTACCCCGTCTTCGGGCTCGCCGTCGGCCGGGCGGTGGCCGGCGGGCGGGCCGAACGGGGGCTCTGCGTCTGCGGGACCGGCATCGGGATCGGCATCGCCGCCAACAAGGTGGACGGGGTGCGGGCCGCCCTGGTCCACGACGTCACCACCGCCAGCCTGGCCCGCCGCCACAATGACGCCAACGTGGTCTGTTTCGGTGGCAGGATCACCGGGCTGGCCGAGGCCACCGACGCGGTCGACACCTTCTTCACCACCGCCTACGAGGGTGGTCGCCACCAGAAGCGATTGGACGAGATCGCCGAGTACGAGTCCTCCCGCGCCGACCCCGACCGACCCAACCTGGACCATCGGGACCGGCAACCGAGACGATCACGAAAGGCAACCGTCATCATGAGCCCCACTCCCGCCGCATCCCCGTTCGACGCCTGGTTGGCCGAGGATCCTGAAATCGTCGGGCTGCTGGCCAAGGAGGCCGAACGGCAGTCGACCACCCTGCAGTTGATCGCCTCGGAGAACTTCACCTCGCCGGCGGTGCTGGCCGCCACCGGATCGATCCTCACCAACAAGTACGCCGAGGGCTATCCCGGCCGCCGGTACTACGGGGGGAACCAGATCATCGACGAGGTCGAGGACCTGGCCCGGGACCGGGCCACCTCACTGTTCGGGGCCGATCATGCCAACGTGCAGCCCCATGCCGGGGCCAATGCCAACCTGGCCGTCTACCAGGCGCTGCTGGAGCCCGGCGACACCATCTTGGCCATGCGGCTCGACCACGGCGGCCACCTGACCCATGGGTCGCCGGCCAGCATCACCTCCAAGATCTGGCGCTTCGTCTCCTACGGGGTGTCGGCGGCCACCGGCGACGCCGACAAACCGGGCGAGATCATCGACTTCGATCAGGTGGCCGACGTCGCCCGCCGGGAGCGCCCGAAGCTGATCGTGGCCGGCTCCACCGCCTACTCCCGGATCATCGACTCGATGCCGTTCCGGGAGATCGCCGACTCGGTCGGCGCCCTGTTCATGTTCGACGCCGCCCATCCGGCCGGTCTCATCGCCGGCGGGGTCCACCCGTCCCCGGTCGGGGTGGCCGACGTGGTCACCCTCACCACCCACAAGACCCTGCGCGGCCCGCGGGGTGGGGCCATCCTCTGCAACGCCGAGCATGCCAAGGCCATCGACAGCGCGGTGTTCCCCGGGTTGCAGGGCGGCCCGCTCGAGCACGTCATCGCGGCCAAGGCGGTGGCCTTCGCCGAGGCGGCCCGGCCCGAGTTCCGCACCTACGCCGCCAACGTGGTGGCCAACGCCGTCGCCCTCGGCCGGTCGTTGACCGCCAGCGGGTTCCGGATGGTGTCCGGCGGCACCGAGAACCACCAGGTGCTGCTCGACCTCCGGGCCTTCGACGAGGAGCTGACCGGCAAGGTGGCCCAGGAGACCCTCGACCGGGCCGGCATCACCTGCAACCGGAACACCATCCCCGACGACCCCCGCACCCCGTTCATCACCTCGGGGCTGCGGCTGGGCACCGCCGCCCTGACCACCACCGGGATGGGCGAAGCCGAGATGCATCGCATCGGCGAGCTCATCAGCCGCACGCTGCGGGGCCGGGACGACGACGCCGAGCTGGCCGCCGTCCGGGCCGAAGTGCGCCAGCTGTGCGCCGGCTTCCCGCCCTACCCCACCCTGGTCGGGGCGTGAACCTACCCGCCACCGGTCACCCGCCGACCGGGCAGGGGTCGACCGCCAGGTGAGCTCGAGCGTGCCGCTCAATTGGTACGGCATCCTGCTGATCGTGGCCGCGGCGTCGGCCTGGCTCCTCACCTTTCCCACCCGCCGCATCGCCGCCCGGGTCGGCTACGTCGCCCAGCCCGACGACCGGAAGATCCACCAGCGGGTGACCCCGCAAGCCGGTGGGGTCGCCATGTTCCTGGCCCTGCTGGTGACGGTGGCGGTGGCGGCGTCGATCCCGGCCCTGTCCTCCTTGTTCCAGGGGTCGTCGGAGCCGCTCGGCCTGGTGCTGGGGGCGGCGGCCATCTTCATCGTCGGGGTGATCGACGACATCCGGGACATGTCGGCGCCGGCCAAGATGGCCGGCCAGGTGCTGGCGGCGATGATCCTCTACTTCCTCGGGGTGACCTGGTTCCAGTTCAAGGTGCCGCTGGCCGGGTTCGTGGTCCTCGGTTCCGACTACACGCCGCTGCTGACCGCCCTGTGGGTGATCGCCATCACCAACGCGGTGAACCTCATCGACGGCCTCGACGGGCTGGCTGCCGGGGTGGTGGCCATCGCCTCGGGCGCCCTGGCCGTCTACGGACTCCATCTCCAGTCGGTCGGCAATCTCCCGGCCGACAACATCGGGCCGCTGGTGGCGGTGGTGACCTGCGGTATCTGCCTGGGCTTCCTGCCCCACAACTTCTACCCGGCGAAGATCTTCATGGGGGATGCCGGGGCCCTCCTCCTCGGGCTGCTGATGGCCGCCTCCACCATGCTCATCGGGGGCAGGGCCGCCGGCGACGTCCGCAGCGGCCAGACCTACTTCTTCTTCGCGCCCCTGTTCATCCCCTTCTTCATCCTCGGGGTGCCCATCTTCGACATGGCCTTCGCCTTCGTCCGCCGGACGGCCAACCGGACCGGGTTCGCCACCCCCGACAAGAACCATCTCCACCACCGCCTGCTCCGGCTCGGCCACGGGCATCGCCGATCGGTGCTGATCCTGTGGGCCTGGACGGCTCTGCTGTCGGGATTCATCCTCTTCCCGCTGTACGTGACGAGCGTCAACGCGGTGATCCCGTTCGGGGCGGCCGCCCTCGGGGTCCTGCTGTTCGCCACCTTCCATCCCGGACTGAAGGCGGGGGAGGCCGACGCCGAGCCGTCCGCCGTCGATCAAAACGGCGCCACGCCCGGCCACGGGTCTGACCTGGGGGTTGACACCGCCCTTCCCCTGGCCCCTGGTGACCTCGAAGTAACCCGTCGCTAGCGGGCCGGCCGCGCTGACCCCACGTTTTGCCGATTGGGGTCCGGAAGTGCGATGATGTCGCCCGTGAATTGCAGGCCTCTCGCCACCTCCGCCCCCCGCGGCAGCGATGGACGACGGTTTCGGTGATTTCGGAAAACTCTGTTGAAGCACCTCCTCTCCACACCGCCTGACGCGGCACGAGCCGACCTTGGCGGACCATTCCCATCTTCCCAAGCCGGACCCCTCGGCTGCTCCCGGGACCGAACCGGATTCCGGGCCTCCTGCTGCACCCGGGATCATCGACTTCCTGTCCATGGGGGTGGCCAGCGCCCTGTGCCTGATCCTGGGCGGGGGCATCGGGGTGGGGATCGACGCGTTAGCCCACTCTTCTCCGCTCTGGACGTTCGTCGGCCTGGGATTCGGAGTGGTCTGCGCGGTGCTGGTCACCGTGGCCCAGGTCCGCAAGAACTTCAAGAACCTGTAGCCCCGGCGCCGACCCTTCCGACCCTTCCGACCCGCCCCACCGTCGGCGGCATCGGTGGCCCCGGGCGGCTGGCCTAGATGTTCGCCCATTTCTCGCTGCCCGACATCCCCGCGGTCTCCCGCCGGACGGTGACCGCCGCCCTCATCATCGGGGTGGCCGCGCTGGTCGGCTGCATCTCGTTCGGCAAGCCGATGATCGGGTTGGGCGCCTGCATCGGGCTGGCCCTCGGCACGCTCAACTTCCGGCTCGTGGGTGCCTCGGTGATCAAGGTGGGCAAGCGGGAGGAAGAGAACAAGCGCCGTCCGCTCGCCCTCAACACCGTCGGCCGCCTCGGGGTCATCTCGGTGATCACCATCGGACTGCTGCTGCTCTCCTTCCAGCTCGGGTTCGGAGTGCTCTCCGGACTCGCCGTCTTCCAGCTGGTGCTGCTGGCCAACGTGGCCCGCTCGATGATGAAGTTCGGGCCCCAGGGCGACGGCCTGGATGTCTCCCTGCTGGACCCGGCCGACGGCACCGACGACCGGCGGGGCGGGGTCTGAGCCGATGAGCGTGTCGCTGACGCCGTATCTGACCGGTTTCCACGGGCTGCTGGCCGACGTCTCGGTCGGCGACCACGTCACCCGGAAGGTCCTCGGTTTGACCATCGACGCCGACCTGCTGTGGTCGACGATCGCCGCCGGCATCATCACCATCGCCCTCGGGCTCATCGTGCGCCACCAGGCCACTTCCGGCGTCCCCGGCAAGTTCCAACTGACCTGGGAGATGGTGGTCTCCTCGACCCAGCGCCAGGTCGAAACGTCGATCGGCCCCCGCGGGGCCCGCATCGTGCCGCTGGCGGTGACCCTGTTCGTCTTCATCCTGATCGCCAACCTGTTCACCGTGGTCGGCCTGGGCGCCACCTACGACTTCCTGCTACCGCCGGCCGCCGACATCAACCTGCCGCTGGCCATGGCCCTGTTCGTGATCGTGCTGGTCCACATCTCCTCGATCCGGGCCCGTGGCATCGTCGGTTACGTGAAGCACTACGTGACCCAGCCATTCCCGATCTTCCTGTTCCCGGCCAACATCTTCATCAACTTCGTGGAGGAGCTGTCCAAGCCGGTCACCCTGGCCCTCCGTCTCTTCGGCAACCTGTTGTCGGGAGGGTTGATGCTGGCCCTGCTGGCCTTCCTGGTCCAGTGGAAGCTCGGGGCCATCCCGGTGGGCGGGATCCTGTTCATCGTCTTCGATCCGGTCTGGAAGCTCTTCGACCTGGCCATCGGCATCATCCAGGCGTTCATCTTCGCCCTTCTGACCATCCTCTACTTCGACACCGCCATGAGCGATGTCCACTAGCCGACCAGGCCCACCCCACCTCATTCTTCCCACCCACCGATCGTCGTAGAAGATCACAACAAAAAGGAGAAGCACCAAATGGCAGACGCAACGATGGCAGAGGCAGTAAAGCTTGCCGGCGCCATGGTCGGCGGAGGCATCGCACTCGGCGGGGGCGCAGTCGGCGCCGCCATCGGTGACGGCCTCGCCGGTAGCCAGACGATCGCCGGGGTGGCCCGTCAGCCCGAGGCCCAGAGCCGGCTGTTCACCATCATGTTCCTGACTGTCGGCCTGGTCGAAGCCATGTACTTCATCAATCTGGCCTTCACCGCGCTGTTCGTCTTCTCGCTGTACAAGAAGTAGGTCAGTGAATTCGGCCGGCCGTTCCCCGGCTCATCCGGCGAGCGCCGTCCCCGGCCCGCCGGGCGGAGACGGAATCGATCCCCCAACGAAGCAAGGTTGACAGGACATGCCCAACGCGCTCATCGCCGCCACCAGTAACTTCCTGGTTCCCAACGGCACCCTGATCTTCGAGCTGGTCGCCTTCGTGATCGTGCTCGGGATCCTGGGTTGGAAGGTGCTGCCCATCCTCAACAAGGCACTCACCGACCGTCAGGATCAGATCCGTGGTGAGCTGGAGGCCGCCGACAAGGCCAAGGCCGACGCCGAGGACGCCGACGCCGAGCGCCGGAGGGAGCTCGAAGAGGCGCGCCGCCACGCCCGGGAGATCGTGGCCCAGGCCAACGCCACCGCCGAACAGGTGGTCTCCGCGTCCCAGGCCCGGGCCCAGACCGAGTACGACCGGATCGTGAGCTCGGCCGACGCCGAGATCGCCGGCGCCCGCCAGGCCGCGGTCGGGGAGGTCACCGCCCGGGTCGGAGAGATCGTGCTGGCCGCCGCCGAACGGGTCATCGGTCGGGAGATCCAGGCCGCCGACCACCGGGACCTGATCGACGAGGCCGTCGCCGCCATCTCCGCGGAGGCGGAGTCGGGCAACACCGCCGGCTCCACCGGTGTCGCCCGGTGAACCCTGCCCTCCAGGGCTATGTGGTGGCCGTGACCGAACGGCTGGCTGCCGACGGCGCCCTCGACCAGGCCGCCTCCGAGTTGGCGGCCGTCGCCGGGCTGGTCGACGGCAGCAACGAGTTGACGCTGGCCCTCGACGACGGCTCGGTACCGGTCCCGGCCCGCCGGGCGGTGCTCGACGACCTCCTCGACGGGAAGGTGCTCCCGGAGGTGAAGCGGTTGGTGAACCGGGCGGTCACCGTCGTCCCAGCCCCCGAGCTCACCGCCGGGCTGCACTGGCTGGCCCACCGGATGGCGACGACCGCCGCCGGCGGGGCGGAGACCGCCGAGGGCTCGGTGGACGAGGAGGCCCCGGTGCTTGGTCGTTTGGCCTCCCGCAACCGGGTGGCCGGTTACGCCGCCGCGGTGTTCGAGATGGTGGAGACCACCGAGCTCGAGGAGATCGAGGATCAGCTGTTCCGGTTTGCCCGGACCGTCGAGTCCAACCCGGCGCTCCGGGTGGCACTGGGCGATCGCGACCTCCCGGTGTCGGTTCGCCAGGATGTGGTGGGTGACCTCCTGGGTGACAAAGTCAACCCGGCCACCACCCGGTTGGCCGCCTACGCGGTCAAGGGGGGGCGGGCCCGGGACATCGTCGGCACCCTCGACGCCCTGGTGGCGGCCGCCGCCCTCGCCCGGGGCTGGAGAGTCGCCCGGGTGGTGTCGGCCGACGAGGTGGCCGACGCCCAGCGACGCGGGTTGAGCGAGGCCCTGGCCCGGCTGACCGGATCGCCGGTCGAGCTCCAGATCACGGTGGATCCGAACCTATTGGGCGGGGTGGTCGTCCAGGTCGGCGACCTCCTGGTCGACGGCAGCGCCCGCCACCGTTTGGACGAGCTGGAGGAGCACCTCCTCGGGTTCGAAGCGGATTACCAAATTCCACAAGGAAGGGAAACAGCCGATGGCTGAGTTGACCATCAACGCCGACGAGATCACCGCCGCCCTGCGCCGGCACGTCGATGACTACACCCCCGAGGTCGACACCGAGCAGGTGGGGCGGATCGTCGAAGTCGGTGACGGGATCGCCCGGATCACCGGCCTCCCCGGCGCGGCGGTGAACGAGATCCTCGAATTCGCCGACGGCACCGAGGGCCTGGCCCTCAACCTCGACGAGGAGACCATCGGCGCGGTCATCCTGGGCGAGGACACCGGCCTCGAAGAGGAGCAGCTGGTGAAGGCCACCGGCCGGATCCTCTCGGTCCGGGTCGGCGACGCCCTCCTCGGCCGGGTGGTCAACGCCCTCGGCGAGCCGATCGACGGCAAGGGCCCGATCAACTCGGAGGAGACCCGGCGGCTGGAGGTCCAGGCGCCCGGTATCGTGCGCCGCCAGCCGGTGCACGAGCCGCTGCAGACCGGCATCAAGGCCATCGACTCGATGACCCCGATCGGGCGCGGCCAGCGCGAGTTGATCATCGGCGACCGCAAGACCGGGAAGACCACCGTCGCCATCGACACCATCCTCAACCAGAAGGGCCTGGGGGTGAAGTGCATCTACGTGGCCATCGGCCAGAAGGCCGCCTCGGTGGCCCAGGCGGTGGCCACCTTCGAGCGGTTCGGCGCCCTCGAGTACACGGTGGTGGTGCTGGCCGGGGCCGGCGACCCTGCCCCCTTCAAGTACCTGGCTCCCTACACCGGATGCGCCATGGGCCAGCACTGGATGGACAACGGCGAGCACGCCCTCATCGTCTACGACGACCTGTCCAAGCAGGCCGAGGCCTACCGCCAGCTGTCGCTGCTGCTCCGCCGTCCGCCGGGTCGCGAGGCCTACCCCGGAGATGTCTTCTACCTCCACAGCCGGCTGCTCGAGCGGGCGGCCAAGCTGTCCGATGCCGAGGGCGGAGGATCGCTCACCGCCCTTCCCATCATCGAGACCAAGGCCGGCGACATCTCCGCCTACATCCCGACCAACGTGATCTCCATCACCGACGGGCAGGTGTTCTTGGAGAGCGAACTGTTCTACTCCGGCATCCGCCCGGCCATCAACGTCGGGGTGTCGGTCAGCCGGGTGGGTAGCGCCGCGCAGGTCAAGGCCATGAAGGCGGTGTCCGGCACCCTCAAGATCGATCTCGCCCAGTTCCGGGAGCTGGAGGCGTTCGCCACCTTCGGTTCCGAGCTCGACAAGGTGTCCCAGGCCCAGCTGGACCGCGGCTACCGGCTCACCGAGTTGCTGAAGCAGGGGTTGAACTCCCCGGTGCCGGTGGAGGAGCAGGTGGTGGTGATCTTCGCCGGCGCCAACGGGTATGTCGACGAGATCCCCGTCCCCGAGGTGCAGCGTTACGAGGCCGAGCTGCGGGGTTTCTTCCGGGCCAACCACGCCGATCTCCTCGAGGGCATCCGGACCTCCGGCGCCCTCCCCGAGGGTGACGCCCTGGAGAAGGCCCTGCGCACCTTCAACGACGGTTTCGACACCGGACAGGCCGACTGATCCATGGCTGGCGGTCAGGAGCGCATCCTCCGACGACGGATCCGGAGTATCCAGTCGACGAAGAAGATCACCAAGGCGATGGAGCTCATCGCCGCCTCCCAGATCATCCGCGCCCAGGGCCGGATCCGCGCCGCCCGCCCCTATGAGGCGGGGATGGCCCGCATCGTCCTCGAAGCCGCCTCCGGTGACCCGGTGGCAGCCGGGCACCTGCTCGGCACCCCGGAGACCGTCGAGAAGGTCGCTGTCCTGTCCATGGCCGCCGACCGCGGGCTGTGCGGTGGCTACAACACCTCGGTGTTCCGGGCCACCGACCGCTACCTGGTGGGAGTCGAGGCCGACGGCATCGAGTACCGGTTGTTCACGGTGGGCAAGAAGGCCCAGCGGTTCTTCCGCTTCCGGGGCCGGGAGGTCGAACAGTCGTTCACCGGCTTCAGCGAGCGGCCCACGTTCGAAGACGCCAGGGCGGTGGCCGCCGCCGTCCTCACGCCGTTCGCCAACGGCGAGATCGACCAGGTGATGATCGTCTCCACCCGGTTCGTCTCCACCGGGACCCAGAAGGTCGAGATCAGGCAGCTGCTGCCGTTGGTCGACCCCCGCCAGCTCCCCGACCACGCCGACGGCGACGGAGACGGAGGTGGCACCGGCGGCACTGGGCCGGCGTCGTCCACCGGCTCCGGCTCCGGCCCCGGCTCCGGTGACGGCGACGAGGCCCGGGCCGGGTACACCGAGTTCGAGCCAGACGCCGCCGAGCTGCTCGAAACGCTGGTGCCCCGGGCCGCCGAGACCGCCATCTTCGCCGCCCTTCTCGAAGACGCCGCCTCCGAGCTCACCGCCCGGCAGCGGGCGATGGCAGCCGCCACCGACAATGCCGAGGAACTGGTCAAGAAGTACTCCCGGATCATGAACCGGGCCCGGCAGGACACCATCACCACCGAGATCATGGAGATCGTCGGCGGCGCCGAAGCCCTGCGGGCCGGGGCCGACGAGGACGAGGGCGGACTGGTCATCGAGGCCAGGGTCTGAACGTGAATCCAACGGTGAACCCGACGCTGACCACGAACCCGACGCTGACCATGACCATGCACCGGACCGCCACCACCGAGATTTGCTGTTGCCACCACTACCCCAAGGGAGCCGAACGCTCATGACCGCCACCGCAACCGAACCCACCAAGGCCAACACCCTCCCGCCCGGCCGGGTAGTGGCCATCGCCGGCCCCGTCATCGACGTCGAGTTCCCGCCCCACGCCCTCCCCGAGATCAACCACGCCCTCGAGGTGGACATCGTCCTCGAGGGCAAGAAGATGGTGGTGACCGCCGAGGTTGCCCAGCAGATCGGCGACGGCCGGGTCCGGTGCATCTGCCTGAAGGCCACCGACGGCATGACCCGGGGGGTCGAGGTCCGGAACCTGGGCCGCGGCCTCCAGGTCCCGGTGGGCGACGCCGTCCTCGGCCACGTCTTCAACGTGTTGGGCGAGCCCCTCGACACCGATTCCATCGGCGAGCCCGAGGCGTACTGGGAGATCCACCGCCCCGCCCCGGACTTCGACGCCCTGGAACCCCGATCGGTGATGTTCGAGACCGGGATCAAGGTCATCGACCTCCTCGAGCCGTACGTGCAGGGAGGCAAGATCGGCCTGTTCGGTGGAGCCGGGGTGGGCAAGACGGTCCTCATCCAGGAGATGATCAACCGGGTGGCCACCAACCACGGCGGGGTGTCGGTGTTCGCCGGTGTCGGCGAGCGCACCCGTGAGGGCACCGACCTCTGGATCGAGATGCAGGAGTCCGGCGTCATCGAGAAAGCGGCGCTGGTCTACGGGCAGATGGACGAGCCGCCCGGTGTCCGGCTGCGGGTCGCCCTCGCCGCCCTCACCATGGCGGAGTACTTCCGGGACGTGAAGAACCAGGACGTGCTGCTGTTCGTGGACAACATCTTCCGCTTCGTCCAGGCCGGCTCCGAGGTGTCCACCCTGCTGGGCCGGATGCCATCGGCGGTCGGCTACCAGCCGACCCTGGCCGACGAGATGGGCCAGCTGCAGGAGCGGATCACCTCCACCCGGGGCCGCTCGATCACCTCGTTGCAGGCGGTGTACGTGCCGGCCGACGACTACACCGACCCGGCGCCGTTCACCACCTTCACCCACCTCGACGCCACCACCGAGCTTTCTCGTGACATCGCCTCGCTGGGGATCTACCCGGCGGTCGACCCGCTGTCGTCGACGTCGAACATCCTGGCGCCCGAGATCGTCGGCGAACGCCACTACAACGTGGCCCGCCGCGTCCAGGGGGTGCTGCAGCGGTACAAGGAGCTGCAGGACATCATCGCCATCCTCGGCCTCGACGAGCTCTCCGAAGAGGACCGGGAGACGGTGTACCGGGCCCGGAAGATCCAGCGCTTCCTGTCCCAGCCGTTCAACGTCGGCGAAGTGTTCACCGGGCTGAAGGGCGTGACCGTCCCGGTGGCAGAGACGGTGGAGTCGTTCGAGGCGCTGGTCAACGGCGACCTCGACGAAGTTCCCGAGCAGGCGTTCCTCAACGTCGGCGGGGCCGAGTCGGTGCTGGCCAAGGCCCGCGCCATCGAAAAAGAATGAGCGGACGGATCCTTACTGATGTCTGACGACGCGGTCTACACCGCCAAGGTGGTCACCCCGGAGCGGGTGCTGTTCAGCGGCCCTGCTACCGAGGTCATCCTACGGACGGCCGACGGCGACATCACCTTCCTGGCCGGCCACAGCCCGCTGGTGGGGAGTGTGGAGCCGGGCCTGGTCCGGGTAGTAGGGGAGGAGGGCGAGGAACAGCGGATCGCCGTCCACGGCGGGTTCGTCCAGGTCGAGCAGAACGTCACCGAAGATGACGCTGGGTCCTCGGGTTCTTCGTCGTCCTCGGGCAGCACGCTGGTCACCGTGCTGGCCGGGGTCGCCGAACTGGCCGAGGAGATCGACACCGAGCGGGCGCAGCTGGCCCACGACGCCGCCGAGGCCCGGGTGGCCGAGCTGGCCTCCGCCGGCCGGACCTCGGGCACTGGCGAGTCGGGATCCGGATCCGACGACGAAGTCGATGCCGAAGTGGTCGAAGCCGAGGCCGCGCTACGGCGTTCCGAGGTTCGCCTGGAAGCCGCCGGGGTCACCGCCGGAGCCGGTTCCTAGGGGCACGTTTTTCCGCCGCGGCTACCGTCGAGCGTCGCGGTTTTCGTCTTTCCCCGAAGATTTTTCTACGCGGCGCCGTTCGTGCAAGGTTTCTGCAAGGTTTCGGGCAACGTTTCGGGCAAGGTAACCAGGGGGCGGGTTGCCCCCTGTGATGTCACACCCCCCTGTTGGAATTGGCGTCATGAAGTTCGATGCCCTACGGGAGGCGATCGACGAGTTGATCGAAGCGGGACCCGTCTCCGACTGCGAGGAGATGGAGGCCCTGCTGCGCGAGTCCGGCCGTCTGGAGTTCTATCTCGCCACTTCGGCGGGGGAGTTCGAGAGATGGGGGGCCTTCGCCCTCGACGGGGCCCGGACGGCGGCCGCCTGGATCGCCACCCAGGGGAACCTGTTGAGGTCCGAGGCCCGACGGCTGGTCCGGCGGGGCCGGGCCCTCGACCACCTGCCGGCCGCCAAGCAGGCCTGGCGGGAGGGGGAGATCGGGTCCGCCCACGTCGACGGCTTGGAGCGGGTCCGTAACTCCCGGACCCGGTGCAGCCACCAAGACGACGAGGAGATGCTGGTCAACCAGGGCCGGACCCTGGGCCCGGAGGACTTCGGCAAGGCGCTCGACTACTGGGAACAGCTGGCCGACCCCGACGGCACCGAGGAGTCGGCCGAGGAGCGGAGGAACCGCCGGGACGTCTATCTGGTCAAGGCCGGGGACCTGTGGCTCGGGAAGATGACCTTGGACCCCATCGGGGGAGCCATCGTCGCCAACGAGCTCGACCGTCTGGAGCGAGAGCTGTTCGAAGAGGAGTGGAGGGACGCCAGGGAGCGGCTGGGCCACGACCCGGCCGTCTCCGACCTCGCCCGGACCCCGGGCCAGCGCCGGGCCGACGCCCTCGTCGAAATGGCCAAGCGGTCGGCGACCGCCCCGCCCGACGGCCTCCCCCCCAAGCCGCTGTTCTCGGTGGTGCTCGACTGGCCCACCCTGTCCGGGCGGGTCTGTGAGCTGGCCCAGGGCATGGCGCTCACCCCCGGGTCCCTGATCCCCTGGCTCGACCGGGCCGACTTCGAGCGGGCCGTCTTCGAGCCCCCCGACCGGGTCCAGGTCTCAGCCACCGCCCGACTGTTCACCGGGGCCACCCGACGGGGGATCCAGCTCCGGGACCGGGAGTGCACCCACCCCTACTGCGACCGCCCGGCCATCGACTGCCAGGTCGACCACATCCAGCCGTTCGGCCTGGACGGCCCCACCACCCAGGAGAACGGCCGGCTGCTCTGCGGCTATCACAACCGGCTCCGGAACCAGCGCCCACCCCCCGAGCGATAGGGCGCCCCTGCCGCCCAAAAGGCCAGGGTGTTTCGCAAATCAGTCAGTCCGACCCCTCACCAATCAGTCGCGCCCTATGCGCGCGCTGATTGCGAACGGCCCTCAGTTGAATTCGATGGCGCTGTACTCGCTGAGTTTGTGCAGCGGGTGCCGGGCGTCGATGAGCCTCACCGTGCCGGACTTGGATCGCATCACCAGCGACTGGGTGCTGGCCCCGAAGTGGTCGTAACGCACTCCGCTCAACAGCTCGCCGTCGGTGATGCCGGTGGCGGCGAAGAAGCAGTTGTCGCCTCGGACCAGGTCGTCGGTGGTGAGTACCGCGTCGAGGTCATAGCCGGCCGCGATCGCCGTGTCCCGCTCGGTCTTGTCGCGGGCCCACAACCGTCCCTGGATCTCGCCGCCCATCGACTTCAGTGCCGCCGCCGCGATCACACCCTCCGGAGTGCCGCCGATCCCGAACAGGATGTCGACACCGGTGTCGGGCCAGGCAGTGGCGATGGCGCCGGCCACGTCGCCGTCCGTGATCAACCGGATCCGGGTGCCGGCGTCGCGCACCGCCCGGATGAGGTCAGTGTGCCGAGGGCGATCGAGGATGACCGCAGTCAGGTCCCGCACCGAGGTCCCTTTGGCCTTGGCCACCGAGTGCAGATTTTCCGCCACTGAGGCGGTTACATCGATGGCCCCCTTGGCCCACGGGCCCACCGCCAGCTTCTCCATGTATACACAGGGCCCCGGATCGAACATGGTGCCCCGCTCGGAGGCGGCGATCACCGCCAGCGCGCCCCGCGTCCGAGGGCGGTGGGGGTGGTCCCGTCGATGGGATCGACGGCGATGTCGGTTTCCGGTGGAGTACCGTCCCCGATCCGCTCGCCGTTGTAGAGCATCGGGGCGTTGTCCTTCTCCCCTTCACCGATGATTACCACCCCGTCCATGGCGATGCTCGAGAGCACGATGCGCATGGCGTTGACCGCGGCCCCGTCGGCCCCCTCCTTGTCACCCCGCCCCATCCACCGGGAGGCGGCCATGGCCGCCGCCTCGGTGACACGGACGAGCTCCATGGCCAGGTTGCGGTCGGGGGCTTGCGATGAGGGTGTCACGGGCCATGAGGCTACCTTGTGTGGTGGGAGCCGGCGCCCAGGACTTACCGTCGCACCAGCACAAACCGTCACGACGGGTGACGCGGGCACCACGCTGGAGAGGAATCCTCGGTGTAACCGCGCCCACGCGCCATACTGGCCGGGTGGATAGCTTCTCGGTCACCGCCAACGGCCAATTGTCGGGGACGGTGAGAGCCGGAGGGGCCAAGAACTCGGTCTTGAAGCTGATGGCCGCCTGTTTGTTGGCCGAGGGTCGCCATGTGCTCACCAATGTTCCCCGTATCTCCGACGTCGACATCATGGGCGAGGTGCTGTCGGCCATGGGCGCGGTGGTGGAGCGGGGGGAGGCCCCCGACGAGCTGGTGGTGACCACCCCGCCCGACCTGGTGCCCGAGGCTCCCTACCACCTGGTGGAGAAGATGCGGGCCTCGGTGGTGGTGCTCGGCCCGCTGTTGGCCCGGTGCGGTCGGGCCCGGGTGTCGATGCCGGGCGGGGACGATTTCGGGCTCCGACCCATCGACATGCACCTCCACGCGCTCGAGTCGCTGGGGGCGACCTTCCAGTCGGCGCACGGCTACATCGAGGGGACCGTCGAGTCCACGGTGGCGGGGACGCCACGGCTCGTCGGGAACAAGGTGGTGCTCGAGTATCCCAGCCACACCGGCACCGACAACGTGCTGATGGCCGCGGCGCTGGCCAAGGGGACGACCGTCATCGAGAACGCCGCCCGGGAGCCCGAGGTCCTCGACCTGGCCGAATTCCTGAACGCCATGGGCGCCAACATCACCGGGGCGGGATCGTCCCGCATCGAGGTGGAGGGTGTCGAACGACTGCACCCGGCCCGCCACGCGGTCATCCCCGACCGGTTGGTGGTGGCCACCTTCTTGGTGGCGGCCGGTCTGGCCGGGGGCGAGGTGGTGGTGGAGGACGGCCGGCCCGACCACATGGACATGCTGCTCCGGAAGTTGACCGCCACCGGCATCGAGATCACCCAGGAGCCTGAAGGGCTCCGGGCGGCTCGCGATTCGTCGCGGCGGCTGCATTCGGTGGACGTGGCCACCCTGCCCTATCCCGGGGTGGCCACCGACTACAAGCCGCTGCTGGTGACCCTGCTGACGGTGGCCGAAGGGGTGGGCATCGTCACCGAGAACCTCTTCTTCGGGCGGTTCCGCTACGTCGACGAGCTCAAGCGCATGGGGGCGGACATCCGCACCGAGGGTCATCATGCGGTGGTGCGTGGGGTGGATCACCTGTCCTGTGCGCAGGTTCGGGCCCTCGACGTCCGGGCCGGGGCGGCCCTGGTGCTGGCCGGTCTGGTCGCCGACGGGGAAACCACTATCCGGGACGCCCATCATGTGGACCGGGGCTACGAGGACCTGGCCGGGAAGCTGACCTCCCTCGGCGCCAAAGTCGCGCGGATCTGACCACCATCCGTTCCCATATACGCTCGGCACCTCATGGCGTCCCGTTCGCAGCCGTCCCCTGACCGTAAGGATCCGGCCACCCTGTTCGAAGCGGCCCAAGCCGGTGACCGGGTGGCCCTGGCCCGGTTGCTGTCGCTGATCGAACGGGGGGGACCACCGTCCCGGTTGATCGCCGGCCTCGCCTACCAGGCCAAATTGGCCACGTACACAGTCGGCATCACCGGTGCCCCGGGAGCGGGGAAGTCCACTCTCACCGACCGGTTGATCGCCATCGCCCGAAAGACCGGCCAGGTCGGGGTGCTGGCCATCGATCCATCCTCGCCGTTCTCCGGTGGGGCGATCCTCGGTGACAGGGTCCGCATGCAGAACCACGCTCTCGACGACTCGGTGTTCATCCGGTCGATGGCCACCCGCGGCCACCTCGGTGGCTTGTCGGTGGCGGTTCCCGATGCGGTGCGGGTGCTGTCGGCCGCCGGATTCCCGATGGTGTTCATCGAGACGGTGGGGGTCGGGCAGCAGGAGGTCTCGGTGGCCTCGGCCGCCGACACCACCGTGGTGGTGGTCAACCCCGGGTGGGGCGACGCCATCCAGGCCAACAAGGCCGGACTGATGGAGATCGCCGATCTGTTCGTCATCAACAAGGCCGACCGTCCCGGCGCCCGGGAGACGCGGCGCGACCTCGACCAGATGCTCGATCTCACCACCCTCGACGATTGGCGGCCCCCGATTTTGGAGACGGTGGCCTCCTCCGGCGACGGTTGCCAACAGCTGTGGGATGCCATCGGTGAGCACCGCGCCCATCAGGAAGCCCGGGGCCTGCTCGAGGAACGCCGACGCCAACGGTTGGAGCGGGAGTTCCGCCAGATCGTCACCGCCCGGGTCGATCAGCGGATCCACAGTCCGCGGTTCGCCAAGGTGCTGAGCGAGGTGACCGACACGCTGGCGGCCGGAGACATCGACCCCTACGAGGCTGCCGACCGGATGCTGTCGGCCATCGCCGACGACGCCATCGACGACGACGCCGGCGACGATACCGACGACGCCGGCGACGATACCGATAACGTTTGAGCGTGACCAGCAACCCACAAGTGGAGGCCGAGACGTGCCCCGAGCCGGCGCGGGTGCCCACCTCGATCGGTGGGCCGACGCTGCCTCCCGCCGAGGATCCCGGTTGGTTCCGGCGGGCCGTCTTCTACGAGGTGTTCATCCGGGGATTCTTCGACGCCAACGACGACGGGACCGGCGACATCCCCGGGCTGACCGCCAAGCTGGACTATCTCCAGTGGCTGGGGGTCGACTGCCTGTGGCTGCTGCCCTTCTATGATTCGCCCCTCCGCGACGGCGGCTATGACATCAGCGACTACTACTCGGTGCACCCCGACTACGGCACCGTCGAGGATCTCCAGAAACTCCTGGGCGAGGCCCACGCCCGGGGTATGCGGGTCATCGCTGATCTGGTCATCAACCACACCAGCGACCAGCACCCGTGGTTCCTCGAGTCACGTCGGGACCGCACCAATCCCCGGGCCGACTGGTACGTCTGGAACGACGACGATCAACGGTGGCCCGAGGCCCGGGTCGTCTTCGTCGACGTCGAGCGTTCGAATTGGGCCTACGACCCGGTCCGTGAGCAGTACTTCTGGCACCGCTTCTACGGCCATCAGCCCGATCTCAATTACGCCAATCCGGAAGTGGCCGACGCCATGTTGGATGTGGTCCGGTTCTGGCTCGACCTCGGGCTCGACGGGTTCCGACTCGACGCGGTGCCGTTCCTGTTCCAGTCGGACGGGACCTCCGGGGAGAATCTTCCCGAGACCCACGCCTTCATCCGCCGGGTGCGGGCTGAGCTCGATGCCTACTACCCGGGCCGGGTCCTGCTGGCCGAAGCCAACGGGTGGCCGGCGGATGTCGCCGACTACTTCGGGGATGGCGACGAATGCCATCTCTGCTTCCACTTTCCCCTGATGCCCCGCCTGTTCATGGCCGTGCGACGGGAGCAGCGTTATCCGATCACCGAGATCCTGGCCCAGACCCCCGAGGCTCCGCCGGGTTGCCAGTGGGCGATCTTCCTGCGCAACCATGACGAGCTGACTCTCGAAATGGTGTCGGACGAAGACCGGGACTATCTCTTCTCCGAGTACGCCAAGGACCCGAGAATGAAGCGGCATATGGGCATCGGACGCCGGCTGGCCCCGCTGCTCGACCGTGACCGGCGCCTGACCGAGCTGCTGTACTCGTTGCTGTTGACCCTGCCGGGGAGCCCGGTCCTCTACTACGGGGACGAGCTGCAGATGGGCGACAACCTGTACCTGGGTGATCGTGACTCGGTGCGCACCCCGATGCAGTGGACCCCCGACCGCAACGGGGGCTTCAGCCGGGCCGACTTCGCCCAGCTCTACCTGCCCCCGTTGATGGACCCGGTCTACGGCTTTGCCGCCGTCAACGTCGAGGCCCAGCAGCGGAACTCGAGCTCGTTCCTGCACTGGCTCCGGCGGATGCTGGCCGTGCGCCGCCAGTTCTCCCTGTTCGGCACCGGGTCGTTCGAGGCACTCCCGTGCGCCAACCCGTCGGTGCTCGCCTTCGTGCGTTCGACGCCGCCGGGAGATGACGATATCGAGCGGGGGCCGGGAGTCACCATGGAGGGCGCCTCGTCTCCCGAGGTCGGGACGGACGGCTATCTGGCCCCCGGCGAGGATCCCGAGGAGATCAACCCTCTGCTCTGCATCCACAACCTGAGCCGGTTCTCTCAACCCGCCGATCTGTATCTGGGCAGGTGGGCGGGTCGCCAGCCCGTGGAACTGCTCGGGCGGGTACCGTTTCCAATTGTGGGTACCGAACCGTATCCGGTCACCATGGCACCGTACGGCTACCAATTGTTCGAACTGGTGGAACCGATCCAGACGCTGGCCGGCGAGCTCCTCCTGGCCGGCGAGCTTCCCCGGGAGGGGTCGCTGTGAGTTGGTCGGAGACGGGTTCGAGTTTGGAGGAGGTCCCGGTCTCCGCCTACCCGGCCCTGCGTGAGCTGGTGGCGGCCTTCGCCAGCCACCGGCCCCGCTGGGGTGCCGACGACGACCCCGGCAATGGCAATGGCAATGGCACCGGCACCGGCACCGGCAACGGCAACGGCAACGGCAGCAACGGTAGCGACCTTGACGACGGCGCTGTCGCGATCGGGGAACTCGCCGATGTCTCCCCGGAGTCGGTCACCATCCGGAGCGCCGACGTGGTGCGGCCGGGACGACCCGGGCTGATCAGCGTGATCGCCGATGTGCCGGGCCGGCTGGTCCACGCCGTGCTCGGTCTGCGGGCGCCGGGCGACGAGGTGCAGTTCCTGGTCGATGCCGACGACTCGCCGCTCGGGATCTTCGAGGACGGAGACGGGCTGGCCGTCGTCTTCGACGCCACCGCCGATGCCGAGTTGATGCGATGTCTGCTCGAGGCGGTGGGCGGTTCCAGTGGAGGCGACTTCGAACGGGTCCGCCGGATCGCCCTCACCGATGACACCGTCTCCGTCACCTTCGACGACCGGGTGGCCTTCACCATCTACCAGGAGCTGCCTCCGGACGAGGGCCCCCATCCCGGGCTCGAGCTCTTCCTCGGCCTCGACGCCGTCGGGTTCAACCACCTGCTGGCCCCCCTGGCGGTGTGGCGCCGGGGCCGGACCGACCTGGGCATCGTGCGCGAGTACCAGGCCGGCAACACCGGGGGTTGGTCGCTGGCCCTCACCTCGTTGCGGGATCTCTACGCCGCCGGGGGCGAGCCCGAACGGGCCGGGGGCGACTTCGCCGCCGAGGCCCGGCGTCTCGGCACCATGACGGCCCGGATGCACCTGGGACTCGACCAGGCGTTCGGTCGCCAGATGGGAGACATCGCCGCCTGGGTCGCCGAGGTCGAAGACGCGGTCCGCGTGGTCGACCCCGGCCTGTTGGCCACCGACACGGTGGCCAACCTGCTGGATGACCTTCGGACGTCGAACACCCGGTGCGCGGCCATCCGGACCCACGGCGATTTCCACCTCGGCCGGGTGTCCCGCAATGATCTCGGGTGGTACGTGCTCGACTTCTCGCCGGGCGGTCGATCGGAGTTCACCGCCGGGGTGATGACCGCCGACGGGACCGAGTTCCGGTCGCCCATGGCCGACGTGGCGGACATGCTCTGGTCCTTCCACCATGTGGCGGTGGTCGCGGCCACCGAGCGCGACCCCTATGACCGGCTGGGACTCAGCGAGCTGGGCCACGCCTGGGAGGTGCGCAACCGACGGGCATTCCTTTCCGAGTATCTGGTCACTCCCGGGATCGGCAGCCTGGTGCCCCCGACCCGGGACATGGTGCGGAACCTGGCCGCCGCCTTCGAGCTCGAACGCTCGGCCTCGATGATGGCCCTGCGGATCTGAGGGAACGGAGCTGACGTGCGGATCGGGATCCTGACCGGGGGCGGCGACTGTCCCGGTCTCAACGCGGTGATCCGGGCGGTGGTGATCGGCGGTGCCGTCAGCTTCGACGATGATGCGGTCGGGTTCCTGGACGGGTGGCGGGGAGTGATCGAAGGCGCCACCATCCCGCTGTTGCCCGACGAGTGCCGGGGGATCCTGACCCGGGGCGGCACCATTCTCGGCTCGTCGCGGACCAACCCGTTCGCCACCGACGAAGGTCCGGGTCTGGTCCTCTCCACCATCAAGCGGTTGGGGATCGACGCGCTGGTGGCCATCGGCGGCGACGACACCCTGGGCGCCGCCGACCGGCTGGCGGGTTTGGGCCTCCAGGTGGTGGGAGTGCCCAAGACCATCGACAATGACCTCTCGGGAACCGAGGTCACCTTCGGGTTCGACACCGCGGTGCAGGTGGCCACCGAGGCGATCGACCGGCTGCAGACGACCGCCGAGTCCCATCATCGGGTCATGGTCTGCGAGGTGATGGGACGCAACGTCGGCCACATCGCGGTGCACGCCGGCATTGCCGGGGGTGCCGCCGAGATCCTGATTCCCGAAGAGCCATTCTCCATCGATGCGGTCTGCCAGCGTCTCCGGGACCGGCATTCCGGCGGCCGCTTCTTCTCGACCCTGGTGGTGGCCGAGGGTGCCCTCCCCCGGGACGAGACGGCGGCGCTGGCGGCCAAGGGGGCCCGGGTGCCGTCCGGAGGCTCCGACCAGTTCGGCCACGCCCGTCTCGGTGGCATCGGCGGGTGGCTGGCCCAGGAGATCGAGCGCCGCACCGGGTACGAGGCACGGGCCACCGTGTTGGGCCATATCCAGCGGGGCGGGTCACCCACCGCCTTCGACCGGGTGCTGGCCACCCGGTTCGGTGCCGCCGCCTTGCAGGCGGTCCATGACGGTGACTTCGGGACGATGGTGGCACTCCAGGCCGGGCAGATCGTGTGCATCCCGCTGTCGGATGCCGCCGGCAAGCCGAAGACCGTCGATCCCCACCTCTACCGGGGGGTGGCCGGGCTCTATCTCGGCTGACCGAGTCGGGTCAGGGGGGGACCGGGACTGACCGAGGCAGGGCGGGACGCCGGTTCAGAAGCCGCTGGAGACCGGCACCCGGACCTTGAGCTCTTCGGCCGCCTGCTCGGGGTTCTTGATGTTGATCAGTACCCCGGTGCCGAGTTCGAATCCGGCCACGGTGGTCAGCTTGGGCACCACGTGGACGTGCCAGTGGTAGGGCTCGGGGGCCCGGTAGGGGGCGGAGTGGAAGACCAGGTTGTAGGCCACGTCGCCGACCACGTCACGGAGACTTCCGAGCGTCTCCCGTAGCGCCTTGCCCACCGCCTTGAGGTCGGCCGGCGGGCTGTGGTGGAGGTGGGGGCAGTGGGTGCGGGGGATGATCATCATCTCGTAGGGCGAACCGCTCCAGAACGGGCAGATGACCAGCACCCGCTCGTCGGCGTAGACCACCCGGTGGCCGACGTTCTCCTCGGCATCGGCGGCGGTACACAGCAGGCAGCGTCCGGCGAATCGGGCGAAACCGGCCTGCTCCTCGACCAGTTCGCGGGGGACGAACGACATCCCCAACAGCTGTCCGTGCGGATGGTCGACCGAGGCGCCCGCCTCCCGGCCCGAGTTGACGATGGCCTGGCTGTAGCGGAGGCCGGGGATGGTCGAGTGCTCTTCGATCCGATCGCGGATGGCCGCCATCACCAGGGCGGTCTGATCGTCATTCAACATCGACCAGGTCTTGTCGTGGTCGGGGGAGATGACCAGCACCTCGTGGATACCACCGGCGGTGGCCTGGGTGAAGACTGGCCCCCGGTTGGTGACCACGAATGGCTCGTCACCTTCGAAGGCGGGATAGAGGTTGGGGACCACCCGCACCAGCCAACGACCTTCAGGACCGTAGGTCTCCAGGGCCGGCGTGGAGACCTCCTCGTTACCGGGGCAGAACGGGCAGGGCCGGGACGTGTCCGCCTGGGTCGTCGCCATCGGCGAGAACGCCATGGGCCGGTGGGCCCGATCGGTGCTGACCACTACCCATCGGCCGGTGAGAGGATCGAGGCGGAGCTGGTTCATCTGCGTGGTGTGTGTCCCATGTTGGTGTTCGGGATCGAAGCTGGTCGGGCTCGATGTCACTCAGGTTGTATCGGCAGGTTACCGGTGCTTCCTTAGTGGTCAGGCGCTCTGGTGCGTACCCCCAACGTAGCAATCCCCAGACCTCAGGTGGCGTAGGGGGGTCCATAAGAAACGGTTCAGGACGGCGATTCTTGCGCCGTCGGGCCACAATCCCGCCATCGGCGGGTGATCGCCGGATGAAAGAATCGTAAAGATGCTCTCCAACCCCGGATCTGTCGCCGCGCTGGAGGCTGTCTCCGTCAACCGGGGCGCCGGCTACGAAGTGGTGGTGTTGGCTCACGTGCTGTCGGCGGTGATCGGGTTCGGCGCGGTGGGCGTGGCCGGTGCGTACGCACTCGTCCTCAGCCGTCGAGGCCCGGCAACCGAGTCGGTGGTGAGGTACTACCGTCCCGGCGTGAACTGGGCCGGGCGGGTCCTGTTCCTGGTCCCGGTCCTCGGGTTCGTGCTCATCGGGATGAGCCACGGCACCCATGGCGGCTATGCGTTCTCGGACGGCTGGGTGATGGTGGGGCTCTTGCTCTGGGCGGTGGCGGCGCTGGCGGCGGAGATGGTGCTGTGGCCGACCGAGCGCGGACTCCAGCGGTTGGTGGCCACCGGGGAATGGCAGGATTCGGCCCATCGGTCGCTCACGCGGCGGGTGGCGTGGACCTCCGGTGCGCTGCTGGTCATCTTCGTGACGTCGATGGTGGTGATGGTGGCCAAGCCTTGACGCCGCCCACCTCCTGAACCACCCGCTGAGTCACCGGCAGACGGTCCAGCGTTGACCGGCTGACGGTCAACCGTCGACGAAGGTGCGCAGGACGGCGCGGGCTTCGTCGATGCGACCCTCGCGAACCAGCGGCACCACCTGGCTCTCGAGGATCCGGTCCCAGTCGAGCGATTCGGTCGAGGTACCGGTGTCCTTGACCAGCGACCGGGCCTCGTCGAGCAGCTCGGCCACCACCGCCACGTCGAAGTCGAGGGTGCCGGCGACCCGGGACCGGAGCCACCCGGCCAGCGCCGGGCTGGCGCCTCCGGTGGAGACGGCCACCGTCACCGACCCCGCCCGGTGCACCGCCGGCAGCAGGAAGCTGCAGTTGTCGACGTCGTCGGCGCTGTTCACCCACACCCCGGCGGCGTCGGCGTCGGCAAACACCGCATGGTCCACCTCCGGGACCCCGGTGGCGGTGACCACCAGCCGGTAGTCGGCGGCTTCCGGGCTCCGGTAGGGGCGGGTCTCGATGGTCAGCCCACCCGCCGTCCCCCCGGCCGGAGGATCGGCCTCCCAGCCGTGGATGGCGTCGATGACATCGGGGGCCACCACGGTGACCAGGGCACCGGCGCCGAGGAGCCCTTCGACCTTGCGGGCGGCCACCCGTCCGCCCCCGACCACCAGGCATCTCCGTCCGGAGACCACCAGCGAAACCGGATACAGCGCAGCAGGTGGGGCCACGGTTGCCCGATCAGGCGTGAGCGTCGAGGGGAGCGGGGTCCGGCTCCAGTGGGGTCAGTGCCGGGGGACCCACCATCCCGGCCGCCACCGTGCCATTGGTGGTCGGGTCGATGACCACGAAGCTGCCGGTGATCCGGTTGCGGTGGTAGGGATCGGTCGCCAGGGGAGTGGCCACGGCCAGCGTGACGGTGCCGATGTCGTTCTCGGTCAGCGAGTCAGCCGGCAGCAGGTCCAGGCGGTTGACATCCAACCGGCCGTCAACCGACACGATCCGGGCCGGGGTGACCCGGGTGGTGTGCTTGACCCGGTACTGGGCACCGGCGGTCAGCGGTCGGGGGTCGAACCAGCAGACGGTGGCGACCAGCTGGGTCACCACGTCGGGGGGATCATCGGCGGCGGCCAGCAGGTCGCCCCGGCTCACGTCGACGTCGTCGGCGAGTTGCACCGATACCGAGAGTCCCACCGCGGCTTCGGCCAGCGGTCCGTCGAGGGTTTCGACCGCGCTCACCGTGGAGCGTTGCCCGCCGGGAAGCACCACCACGTCGTCGCCCTGGCGGAGGGGACCTCCATTGACCATGCCGGCGTACGTGCGTCCGCCACCCGGTTGGCGCAGCACCCACTGGACCGGGAGCCGGGCCTCGGAGCCGCGGCGGTCCCCGTGCGCCCCGGCCCACTCCCCGGCCGGTGCCTGCTCGAGCGCCTCGAGGATGGTGGGTCCGTCGTACCATCCGGCGGCATCGGAGCGAACGGCGACGTTGTCGCCGTCGAGGGCCGACACCGGGATCACGGTGCACGACTCGACCCCCAACCGGTCGGCCAGCCGGGACATGTCGGTGACCACCTGTTGATAGGTGGACGGGTCCCAGTCGACCAGGTCCATCTTGTTGGCCGCCACGATCAGGTGGCGCACCCCCAGCAGGGCGGCGATGCAGACATGGCGGCGGGTCTGTTCGCGCAATCCCTTGGGGGCGTCCACCACCACCAGGGCCAGGTCGGCGGTCGAGGCGCCGGTCGCCATGTTGCGGGTGTACTGCACGTGACCCGGGCAGTCGGCGATGACGAACTTGCGGGTGGGGGTGGCGGCGTAGCGGTAGGCGACGTCGATGGTGATCCCCTGCTCCCGCTCGGCCCGGAGCCCATCGGTGACGAACGAGAGGTCGATGCCGTCCACCCCCCGCCGGCGGGAGGCCGCCTCCACCGCTTCGATCTGATCGTCGAACAGCTGCTTGGTGTCGTGGAGCAGACGGCCGATGAGGGTGGACTTGCCGTCGTCCACCGATCCGATGGCGGCAAACCGCAGCAGGTCCATCACCGGCGGATCGGTCGGCCCGGGGTCGGCCTCAGCGCCGGAAGTGGCGTCGGGAGTGGCGTCGGGGTTACGGGAAACCGGGCCGGCGTCAACCTTGGTGCCGGTACCGTCTGGAGTTGCCGCCACGGATTAGAAGTAGCCCTCGCGCTTGCGGTCCTCCATCGACGTTTCCGAGAACCGGTCGTCGGCCCGCGTGGCACCCCGCTCCGAGACCCGCGACACCGCGACCTCTTGGATGATGCGGGCCAGGGTGGTGGCATCGGAGCGCACCGCCCCGGTGCAGGTGGCGTCCCCAACCGTGCGGAACCGGACCGTCTCCTCGACGGCGGTCTCGCCGGGGCCGGGCACCACCCATTCCGACTCGGCCAACAGCATGCCGTCCCGCTCGATGACCGAGCGGCGGTGGGCGTAGTAGATGGACGGGAGCTCGATCGATTCGCGCTCGATGTACTGCCAGATGTCCAGCTCGGTCCAGTCCGACAGCGGGAAGGCCCTCAGGTGCTCGCCCGGCTGCACCTGGCCGGAGTAGAGCTGCCACAGCTCGGGGCGTTGGCGCTTGGGGTCCCACTGCCCGAAGGTGTCACGGAAGGAGAGGACCCGTTCCTTGGCCCGGGCCTTGTCCTCGTCCCGCCGGGCGCCGCCGATGCAGGCGTCGAATCCGTGGGCACCGATGGCGTCGAGCAGCGCGGTGGTCTGCAGGCGGTTCCGCATGCCGCCGTGACCGGGATCCGCCACCCGGCCGTTGTCGATCGACTCCTGCACGGAGGCGACCAGCAACCGCTCGCCCAGCTCCTCGATGCGCCGGTCACGGAAGTCGATGACTTCGGGGAAGTTGTGGCCGGTGTCGACGTGCATGACCGGGAACGGGAACCGACCGGGACGGAACGCCTTTTCGGCCAGCCGGAGCAGCACCGCCGAGTCCTTGCCCCCGCTGAACAGGAGCACCGGGCGTTCACATTCGGCCGCCACTTCCCGCAGGATGAAGATGGCGTGGGCCTCCAGCAGGTCGAGATGGTCGACCGTCGGCCGGGGGCGGGTCCCCGCCGTGCCCGTCACCGACCCAGCCAGGGACCCGGAGGTGGGGGGATCGAGGGTGGTGGTCATGTGGGAGTGGTTCCTGTCCCTGCTCAGTGGCGGCTTGGAATGGGGGGTGGAATAGGCCGGTAGGTCGGCCCGGTTGTGTACAACATCGGGACGCCCGAGGTGATTCCACCAAAAGATGATCCGATTAGTCATATATACTAGCGGGGCCGGATACCTGCAAGGTCCCGGGGCCCCGAAACGATCCACGCGACGAGAGCGAGCCACGTTGTCCACCCAGCCCCAACTGACGACCCTTCAATCCGAGCTGGCCGAGTTGTCGGCCGGGTTCGAGTCGGCCCCGGCCGGCAAGGTGATCACCTGGGCGTTGGAGCGGTTCGGGCCCAAGGTGTCGCTGGCCTGCTCGTTCCAGGATGCGGTCATCGTCGACCTGGCGGTGGCCGCCGATCCGGGCATCGAGGTCGTCTTCCTCGACACCGGCGCCCACTTCCCCGAGACCCTGGCCTACGTGGAGACCATCCGCGACCGCTACAACCTCAACCTGACCACCACCCACCCGGTGGAGGGGGCGGAGGAGTGGCCGTGCGGGTCGGACCGATGCTGCGAATTCCGCAAGGTCCTGCCCCTGAAGCAGGCGCTGCGGGGCCAGGAGGCGTGGATGACCGGGGTGAAGCGGGTGGACGCCCCGACCCGGGCCGCCGCCCCCATCGTCTCCTTCGACGAGAATTGGGGGATGGTCAAGATCAATCCGCTGGCCACCTGGACCGACCAGGACATTGCCGGCTACGAGGCCGACCACGGCATCCCCCGTCACCCGTTGCTGTCCCAGGGCTACCTGTCCATCGGGTGCGCGCCGACCACCCGCCCGGTGGCTCCGGGCGAGGATCCGAGAGCCGGGCGCTGGTCCGACTCGGACAAGGTCGAGTGCGGGCTGCACCTCTGAGATGGCCAAGGACCAGGACGAGCTCTACGGACTGACCATTCGGGGCACCGACCGGGTGATGCCCTTCATCAACCCCTACCGCACCCACGGCGAGCTCAGCGACATCGAACAGCAGAAGCTGGCCCGCCCGCCCCTCGATGTCGTCGACTCGATCATCAACGTCTATTCCAAGGAAGGGCCCTCGGCGATCGCCAAGATTCCCGGCGAGATGGAACGGATGAAGTGGGCGGGGATCTACCCGCAGAAGCAGGGCGGCGACGCTTTCATGATGCGGATCAAGGTTCCCGGCGGGCACCTGACCGCCGCCCAGTTCCGGGAGATCGGGGTGGTGGCCGACGCCTTCGGCGAGGGGCCCGACGGCACCGAGAGCCGGGTGTTCGGCTCCAAGTACGCCGACCTCACCACCCGGCAATCGGTGCAGATCCACTGGATCCGCATCGAGGACATCCCCCGCATCTGGCGCCGGTTCGCCCAGGTCGGGCTCACCACCATCCAGGGGTGCGGGGACGGGGCCCGCAACGTGCTCTGCTGCCCGGTGTCCGGGGTCGACGCCGACGAGGCGTTCGACGCCTACCCGGTGGTCAAGCAGGTCTCGGCCTTCTTCACCGGGAACCGCGACTACGCCAACCTGCCGCGCAAGTTCAAGATCTCCATCACCGGTTGCCTGGAGGACTGTGCCCAGGCCGACATCAACGACATCGGGCTGTGGCCGGCCCGGGCCGACGACGGGACCCTGGGGTTCAACCTGCTGGCCGGCGGGGGGCTCTCCGACGGCGAGCGGATGGCCTCGGATCTCGACGTGTTCGTGCGCCAGGACCAGGCCCTGGAGGTCTGCCGGGCCATCGCCCAAACCTTCGGCGAGCTCGGCAACCGGGAGAACCGCGGCCTGGCCCGGATGCGCTACCTGGTGCAGGAACTCGGTCCGGAGGGATTCCGGGCCGAGGTGGCCGCCCGGGCCGCCTTCGACCTGGTCCCGGCCGGGGAGTCGCTCACCCGCCGGTACCGCGGCGATCACATCGGGGTCCACCCCCAGCAGGAGGACGGGCTGTTCTATGTCGGGTGCTCGGTCCCGGTCGGGAGGATGAACGGCCCGGAGATGGTGGAGGTCGCCCGGCTGGCCGAGACCTACGGGGACGGCACCGTCCGGATCGCCACCGACCAGAACTTCACCCTCACCGGGGTCCCCGGCGACAAGGTCGAACAGCTGCTGGCCGAGGACATCCTGGCCAAGTACTCGCCGTATCCGGGTCCGTTCTCGCGAGGGGTGGTGGCCTGCACCGGCACCGAGTTCTGCCGCTACGCCATCGTCGAGACCAAGGAGCGGGCGGTGAAGTGGGCGCGCTTCCTGGATGCGGAGCTGGCCGGGGAACCGGTCGGTGCCGCCCCTACGCCCAACGGGTGGTCCGGCCCCCGGGAGGACGCCGGGGTCATCCGCATGCATTTCTCCGGATGTTCGGCCAGCTGCGCCCAGCCCCAGATCGCCGACATCGGGTTCCGGGGCGCGGTGACCCACGTGGGGACCCACCTGGCCGAAGCCGTCGACATCGGCCTCGGGGGATCGCTGGGCTCCGCCCCCGGGTTCATCGACTGGGTGGAGGGCTCCCGGCCGGTCAACGACGTGCCCGATGCCCTGCTGCGCATCGTCCGGCGCTACCAGTCCGAGCGTCGCCCCGACGAGCCGTTCTACAATTGGGCTCGGCGGGTCCCCAACGATGACCTCCGGGTCACCCTGGGCGAAGCCGGGACGGGAACCCCCGTCATGTTGACGACCAAACCGGAAGCGCGGGTCAAGTGAACGGGTACCGAATCCGCGACGAGATCAACGGGATCGCCGAGCCCCCGGGGAAGACCTGGTTCTGGGAGCTCGAGGCCGGGGTCATCGAGGCTGACCGGTGCATCCAGTGCGGGACCTGCGTGGCCGTCTGCCCGTCGAACTCCATCGGCATCGGCGAGGACACCTTCTTGCCCGAGCTGGTCAAGATGTGCACCGGCTGCTCGCTGTGCTGGGACTTCTGCCCGCGGGGAGGGCTCCGCTACGAGTCCGCCTGGCCGCCGTCGACCCCGATGGCCGATGAGCCCCCGGTCAACTTCGTGGTGCGGCCTGACGCCGCCGACCCCTACTGGAAGATCACCGGTGGGCCCCCGGGCGACGGCCTCGGCGCGGTGCTGGAGTCCTACGCCGCCCGGGCCGGGAGCCGTTCCGACTTCGTCCAGGACGGCGGGGTGGTCACCGCCCTGTTGCTGGGGGCGCTGGCCGGCGGGGAGATCGACGGCGCCCTGGTGACCAAGCCCAGCTCCGACCCCGAGGAGCCGTGGAAAGGGGTGTCCCACCTGGCCACCACGGCCAAGGAGATCGTCGACGCCGCCGGCAGTTACTACAACCAGACCATGGCCCTGGCCGAGCTCGACCTGTCCAGGTACGACCTCCCCCGCAACCCCCGGATCGCGGTGGTCGGGACCCCGTGCGAGATCCAGGGGATCCGGGCCATGCAGTCGCGCCGGTGGGAGTCGGGCGTGCACCGGGTCGACGCGGTGGTGCTGACCATCGCCCTGCTGTGCACCAAGAGCTTCGACTACCAGGGGCTGATGTTGCGACTGCTGCGCGACGACCGGGGCATCGACATCGACCGGGTGAGCAAGGTCGACGTGATCCACGGCCGGATGATCGTGGAGTACCGCGACGGTGAGGTGGCGGTGGACGAGCCGGTGAAGAATTTCCACGGCGCCGCCCTCAAGGGTTGTGACGAATGCGCCGACTTCCTGGGCCGGGGTGCCGATCTGTCGGTCGGAAGCGTCGGGGCGATCGAGGGTTGGAGCAGCCTGCTGGTGCGGACCGAGCGGGGCCGGATGGCGGTGGACAACGCCCGGGGCCGTCTCGACCTGCGCGAGCTCGACAATCCTGACGCCCTGCTGAAGCTGGACGCCTTCGACAAGCGCATCGCCTTCAAGAGCCTGCAGCGGAAGTTCGATCCTGACGCGCCGTTGTTCATCGACTACGAGGAGCACCTGGCCAACTACAGCGGCACCGACCGTGCCCCGGTGGAAATCGACCGTTGACCCGCGAGCACAGATGTGTCATCCGTTACGCCACCAACCGTCCGGGCGCGGCGGGGGCGATGTGGATAGGGTGGTGTCGATGACGATTGTCGAGCTAGCGGGGGGCGCTCGATTGGCTCTGCCTGAGGAGCCGGTCGAATTGAAGGTCGGTCTGCGGGATGCACTGCTCGACGGCCAGGACTGGCGCGACGGCCTGAGTGACGATATCTGCATCGGGGTGTGGTTGTGGGGTGAGTGGCAGCCGACCCTGGAGCCCGCTGGGTTCACCCGGGACCAATTCGTGGACGTGGTGACGGAGTACCGTCGGGAGCTGTGGCTGTGGTTGGTCGGCGACCGGATCTGGGCCCAGTTCATCTCCGGCCTGGCCGGGCGGGTGGCCCGGCGGGTACCGGCGCTGGTGCTCCAGGAACTGCCGGCGACCCCCACCGATCAGTAGCCCGGCCGGCCGGACACCCGGGGAGCGGCGATGGAGAAGTTGATCTACCTGCTGTGGGACGGCGGCGCCCCGGGGTCGGCGGCCTCGGGGGCGGTGGACTCGGGGGACCAGTTGCGGTCCCGGCTGCTGGGGGAGACCGCCGGCCGCCTGTTGGACGCCGGCGTCCGGGGGTTGGGGATCAACGTGCACGACGCCGAAGCGGCCCGGGCACCCTCCCCTGCCCCCTCGCCAGACGGGGAAGCGCCCCATGTGGCCGAGGTGTCGATGTGGGTCGACTGTTACGAACGCCGGGCCGGGGTGGATGCCGCTCTGGCCGACCTCGGGCTGCGGACGGCCGGCTACCTGGTGGTCGAATCCATCTACGACGACTACGGCACCACCCCCCACGCCGGGCCGCGGGACTGGGAGGACGGGGACCGTTCGCCCGGGGTGTTGACGGTGGCACTCATCCACCGCCCGGCCGGGCTCGCCTACGCCGAATGGATCCGGCGGTGGCACGGAACCCAGTCGCCGGTCTCGGGCGAGATGCAGCCGCGCACTCGCTACGTCCGCAACGAAGTGGTCCGGCCGTTGACGGAGGATGCCCCGGACATCGACGGCATCGTCGAGGAGGGTTGGCCGTCGGCCGGCCACGTCGCCGACCCGATGCTGTTCTTCAACGCCACGACGCCGGAGGAGGTGAGCGCCAACATCTCCCGGATGATCGAGAGCGTCACCGCCTGTCTCGACCTGGATCGGCTGCGCAGCTCGACCATGAGCGAGTACCTGGTCAAGTCGCTCGTCTAGGAAATCTCCATCGCGGTGCCCACCACCTTCCTGCCCCGGGGCGTTCGACTGCCAGGCGTCTACACCAACTCCGGCGACACGCGGTTCCGGCTGATAGGCATGTACGTCGCACCGACCAATGCCCCGCCGGTGAACAATCCCACCCCCGCCCACCGGGTGCCATTGACTTTTGCAGCAGTGTTCCTGACCGGCCCGCCTGGACGCAGGCGTGAAACGATCGAGCCGAGTACCACTACGCCGGGCGATCATCAGGCCGAATGGGGATCAAACCGCTCGGGTAGGGTGCGCCAATGGCACTGTCCATTGGTATCGTCGGCCTCCCCAACGTAGGGAAATCCACGCTCTTCAACGCCCTGACCCGTAACGACGTGCTGGCCGCCAACTACCCGTTCGCCACCATCGATCCCAACGTCGGGGTGGTGGCGGTGCCCGACCCCCGCCTCGATCGCCTGGCCGAGCTGTTCGAGAGCAAGGAGATCGTCCCGGCCACGGTCACCTTCGTGGACATCGCCGGGATCGTCAAAGGGGCGTCGGAAGGCGAGGGTCTCGGTAACAAATTCTTGGCTGCCATCCGGGAGAGCGACGCCATCTGCCAGGTGGTCCGGGTGTTCACCGATCCCGACGTCATCCACGTGGACGGCCGGATCGACCCGGCCGACGATATCGCCACCATCAACACCGAGTTGATGCTCGCCGATCTGCAGACGATCGACAGCCGGCTGGTGAAGCTGGCCAAGGAAGCCCGGAAACAGCCCGAGCTGGCCCCGGCGGTGAGGGAGGCGGAAAAGGCCAGACAGATCCTCGACTCCGGCCGCACCATTGCCTCGGCAGTCGCCGCCGGCGAGGTCAAGGCAGAACTGCTCGCCGATCTGCATCTGCTGAGCGCCAAGCCCTTCATCTACGTGTTCAACGTCGACGAAGGAGCGTTGGGCGACCAGGACCTGCGGGCGGAGCTGGCGGCACTGGTGGCCCCGGCCGAATCGGTGATCCTCAGCGCGCAGATCGAGGCAGAGGTGGCATCCCTCGACGCCGAGGATGCAGCCGAGCTGCTGGCCAGCTACGGCCAGGACGAATCCGGCCTGGTGCAGCTGGTGCACGTCGGGTTTTCCACCCTGGGCCTGCAGACGTTCCTGACCGCCGGCCCGAAGGAGTCGCGAGCCTGGACCATCCACGTCGGTGATACCGCCCCCCAGGCGGCCGGGACCATCCATACCGACTTCGAGCGGGGGTTCATCAAGGCGGAGATCGTCGGCTATGACGACCTGGTCGAAGCCGGGTCCCTGGCCGCGGTGCGGGCGGCGGGCAAGGCCCGGGTGGAGGGCAAGGACTACGTGATGCGAGACGGCGACGTGGTCGAGTTCCGGTTCAACGTCTAGGGAGTGGATGGGCCCTCGACCTGGCCAGGTCCGATCCCGGAACACGTCGATCTGTCCGACCATTCGGACACCTGTCTTCTCCCTTTTCGTCGGTTCACCAGGGTTGGTTCTCTGGGTGGCATGTCATCTCGACGTCCGGCGGGTGGGGTAGATCGGGATACGAGAGATTGCCCTCTCTTCACGTCCGAGGCGGGTCTCATCCGGTGCTCCGTGAGGGGACCACAGGTATTGGGACTTTGGTCCCTAGCTGGGCGAATTCCCCGTCTGCCACACTGAGTCATACATCTTGAGCGCTCGTCAATGTCTCGGCGCCTTTCCCTGCCTGGTTCAATTAGCGAACCCAGTCTCGCTGAAGGTTCGGCGAACATCGGCGGCGTTTGAAGCGAGCTCCCTCGCCATGACCAGCGACCTGGCGCTAACGAGGGTAGCGACCTGGTGTCAACGAGGGAAGCGCGATCTGGTGCTAACGGGAGAACGATGGGTAGCCAGGACAACGGTACGGTGGTTCACAAGCGATCGGACCCGGTGATGGCCGCGCACCGCCGCCGACCCTCCCTCTTGACCCTCTCCGTTGTTCTCGTCCTGGCGGTCGTGTCGGTGGTCGGGTTTGTCCTGACCAAGCGCAACACCGATCAACAGGAACAGGCACTCCTCCAAAGCAATACCGGCCAAGCCGCCGCCTATGTATCGGAGATCTTCTCGGGCATCGCCGACGATCTCACCTCGGCTGCCGCCATCGTTACTTCGACGAACGGATCCCCGACCGCTTTCGAAAAAGCCGAGCCGTCTCAGGCACCGTTGGTGTTGCTCCTGGTCAGGAAGACCGGAGCGGACTATGTCGTGTCTGCCGGCTCGGGCTCCGGCTTCCAGCCGGGCCAGGCCCTTCAGGGAGCCGCCCTGTCCACGGTGGCACAGGCCGGGGCCAAGTTCAACGCCGGTCCGGTCACCTACAACGGCAAGCTGAGTACGGCACGATTTGCCATCGGCGCGCCGGCGGTACCCGCCGGCCTGGTCATTTACGAACAGTTTTCCGTGAATCCCTTCACCGCGACTCCGGTGACGACCGGGAAGCCTTTTGCGCAACTCAAGGTCGCCCTGTACGGCGCCGGACCCATCAGTACGAACAACCTCCTGGTCAGTACCAGCAGTTCGCTGCCCCTCACCGGCTCGGTGGCCCGCAGCACGGCCACCGTAGGGACCTCGGAGTGGACGCTGGTGGCGGTGGCCCGCAGCCCCTTCATCGGAGGGTTCGCCCGGTCCTCCTCGACCATCGTCCTCGTCCTCGGTCTGGTGATGGCCCTTCTCGTCGCGATCGCCATCGAGGCCCTGGTTCGACGGCAGCGTTACGCCGAAGCGCTGGTCGAAGAGCGGACCCAGGAACTGACGAAATCCCAGGCTGCCTTGGTTCGCCGAGAGCGACTCTCGGCCGTCGGAGAAATGGCGACTGTCATCGGCCACGAACTGCGCAACCCGCTGGGGGCTGCGATCAACTTGCTCTTCCTCGCCCGCAACCGAGTCGCCGACCACGACGATCCCGAACTCAACGGCTACCTGGATCGAGCTGAGCGTGAGACGAACCGGGCCGCGGCGTTGTGTGAGGACCTCACTTCGTACATGCGCGAACGCGAGCCGGTCTTCGTCAACCTCAATCTCGGTGCGGTGGTGGCTGACGTCCTCGAATCGACTCCGCCACCGCCGGGAGTCGAAGTCTCGGTGGAGGACAACGGCGTTATCCTGCAGGCCGACGGCGCACAGTTTACTCAGATGCTCACCAACGTCATCAGCAACGCGTACGAGGCCATGCCTGATGGAGGTTCGCTCCGCATAGCTGGTTCCGAGAGCGACGCCTTTGTCCAGGTCACCCTGGAGGACACCGGAGTCGGCATTGATCCCGCGGTTGCCGGGCAGATCATGGAACCCTTTTTCACGACCAAACCGGTGGGAACCGGTCTCGGATTGGCTATCGTCCAGCGTTTTACCGCTGGCCATGGAGGCAACATCGTAATCGAGAGTGGTGCCGTCAGTGGGGCGCGGGTCACCATCCAGCTACCCCGCGTCACAGCCGAGGCGACAGTATGATCGATGACATCAAGGTTCTCGTACTCGTGGCCGACGACAACGATGGCATACGCAACACAACTGCCGCGATCCTCCGAGACGTCGGGTGCACGGTTACCGAGGCGCAAGACGGCGAAGCCGCTCTGGAGGCACTCAGTCAGGAGGCTTTCGACGTCGCTCTGCTCGACGTACGCATGCCCAAACTGGACGGCATCTCCGTCGTCCAAGATCTGGATCCTGAACCGCCACCACCCGCGATCGTGATGGTCTCGGCTTACGACTTTGGCCCCGACCTTCGGCAGCACCTCGGTCAGAGAGTCTTCAAGTATCTAAAAAAGCCCGTTCCTCCGAAAGACCTGATCGAGTGTGTTCTTGCCGCCCGCGAAGGGATCGTGAGATCTTGAGCCCGGGCGAGCCGCCGGCGGGCCGCTGGCGTTGTCCAGCCCCCGAGGTCGTTAGGTAGCTTTTCGTGCAACCCGGAAATTGTGATGGCGGAAGAGCGCCCGGGACCCGCCCACCCATAGGTGAGGTGTGGAACCCGGGTGAAGGCGTAATTCCCCTCAACTGTCGGGGGACGCGATGCCTATGATTCGCGAAGTGCATGCCGAGGGGATGGCCGTGGACGGACTCCAGCCGAGGGTCCTGCTGATCGACGACAATGGGAAACCGCGGACAGCCCTTCGAATGGGGCTCGATGCCGCGGGGTGGATTGTTTCCGAGGCATCCACCGGGGCTGAGGCCATCGCTTTGGCCCAAGAAGGCCAACCGGACGTGATCGTCCTCGATCTTGGTCTGCCAAACTCGGACCGGCGTTCGGTGCTGGCGGAGTTGAAGTCATCGGTCGAAACGGAGTGGATCCCGGTTGTCACGGTGTCGGAGATCGGGGAAGGCTCGATGGTGGGCAACCTCTTGCGGGAGGGGGCCGAGGATTTCATTCAGAAACCCGTATCGCTCGACGAGCTCGAGGCTCGGCTGGTCGCCGCCCGGCGGGTGGCGGTCGAACACCGCAAGTCACAGGTGAGCGAAAGCCGGTATCGGCAGCTGGTCGACCTTGCCGCCGAGGGGATCTTCTCGATCGACACCGAAGGAATTGTCGTGTTCGTCAACCGAGCCGGGACCCACATGCTCGGGAGAGATCAGGAAGAGATCCTCGGGCGGAACATCTTCGAGTTCATGGATGAAGATGCTCAGGCCGCCACCGAAGGGTATGGGGAAGCGCGCCGGGCGGGCGAGCTCGGCTCCTACGAAAGCCGTTTGGTCGGTGCGGATGGCGAGACGGTTTGGGTCCACGTGCAGGCTTCTCCGCTCTACGACCTGACCGGGGGTTACACGGGAAGTGTGGTCATGGCGACGAATTTGACTTCACGGCGCGCCCGCGGAGCAGTCCCTACGGGTGAGCGAAGCCAGATTCAGATCGACGTTCGAACGTGGGCCATCCGGCATCGCCGAGATTTCGATCGATGGTCGCTTCGTGCATGTGAATCCGGCGCTGTGCAAGATTCTCGGCTACTCCGCCGAGCAACTCACTGCCATGACGCTCGCCGACGTCTGCCACCCGGAGGACGACGAGCTGATTGGACCACCCCCTGTTGATCAGGCTCATCAAGCCATCTCCGAGCCATCGCCGGTGCCATCTGAACAGTCCCATGTCGAGCGACGATTGATCCACGCCCGGGGACAGGTTGTGTGGTGTGACGTCAGCTGGTCTGCGGTGATCGAGTCCGAGGGACGTGTTGGTTATTTCGTGATGCACTTCGTCGATATAACCGACCAGAAGGAATTCGAGCGCTCGCTGGTCAGGTCGGAGGAACGCTGGCGAATTGCTTTCGATCTTGCACCGGTCGGCTTAGCCGAGCTGTCACTGGACGGCCACTTCAAACAAGTCAACCCCGCGCTCGTCGGAGATCCTCGGTTACTCGGCTGTGAAGCTCCGGGCCATGACCGCAGTCGAGATAAGTCATCCCGATGACGTAGACGTGATTCGTCAAATGGTCAACGAGTTGCCTCGGCTCGACGTCGAGCACTTCAATTTCACCAGGCGATTCATCCACGCGAGCGGGAATGTCGTGTGGTGCGTCGTGAGAGCGGTTCGCATCCATGGCACCGACGGAGCCGCCGACCATTTTCTGATCGGTTATCTCGACATCACCGATCGAAAAGAGTTCGAGCGCCAGTTGGAGGAGATGGCAGAACAGGCGAACGAGGCGTCTCAGCTCAAGTCGAATTTTCTGGCCAACATGAGCCATGAGATCCGTACGCCCATGAACGGCGTCATCGGCATGACCGAGCTCCTGCTCGAGACCGACCTGGACTCCATCCAGCGTGACTACGCCCAGACCGTGCAAGCTCCGGCGAGGCACTGCTGACGATGATCAACGACATCCTCGACTTCTCGAAGATCGAAGCCGGGAAGGTCGAAATCGAGGACGTCGAGTTCAGCGTGCAGACCATCGTCGACAGTGTGGTCGACCTGCTGGTGCGAACCGCCGAGGCCAAGGGGCTCGAGCTAGTCGCGTCCGTCGACGGCTCCGTCCCGACCACCGTCATCGGCGACCCGGCCCGGGTGCGGCAGGTGCTCATCAATCTTATCGGCAATGCCATCAAATTCACCCAAGCGGGCCATATTGCCGTTCGTGCCACCAGAACTGAGTCCGTCGGGGCGGATTCGGTTCTCCGTTTTGAGGTCTCCGACACGGGCGACGGGATACCAGCAGACAAGCTCGATCTCATTTTTCATCCGTTCGTTCAAGCGGACATGTCGACGTCTCGGAAATTCGGCGGAACTGGCCTGGGGTTGTCGATCAGCGGCCAACTCATTGGGTTGATGGGAGGCAGCTGCGGTGTATCTAGCGAGATCGAAGTCGGAAGCACTTTCTGGTTCACGATAAAGGTCGGGACCGACCCGGCGCAGGCAACACACGGGGCGATGTCGCCGGATGTCGCCCCGACGAGTCTCTCGACCCGTTCTCCTTCGGATGACGGTGATTCCGGAGGGAGCCGGCTCCTGCTTCTGGCCGAAGACAATCTCATCAACCAAAAGGTTGCCGCCGGCATGCTTTCCAGCGCCGGATACCAGGTGGACACCGTGGTCAATGGGGCCGAAGCCGTCGAGGCGGTCGCCGACGGGGCGTATGACGCCGTGTTGATGGACTGCCAGATGCCGGATCTGAACGGCTACGAGGCGACGGCGGCCATCCGGGCGCTGAAGGGCCCCGGCCGGATGGTTCCGATCATCGGAGTCACCGCCGGTGCCCGGCAGGAGGACCGTCGGCGTTGCCTGGATGCGGGTATGGACGCCTATATCTCCAAGCCGGTCATCAAGGAAGCACTGGTCGCCCTGGTGGACAGGGTCGTCAAGCGCCGATCGGTCAGCTAAGACTGGACCGAACGCGGCTTCCTCGGCTAGACCGGCGAGGCAAACGCGGCTTCCTCGGCTAGACCGGCGAGGCAAACGCGGCTTCCTCGGCTAGACCGGCGAGGCAGAGAGAGCAGACATGGACTTCGCATTCTCGCCCAAGGTGGAAGAACTGCGCCGGCAGTTGCTGGACTTCATGGATGAGCGCGTCTATCCGGCGGAGCCGGTATACGCGGAGCAGGTCGCCGCGTCCAGCCGACCCTATTTCCACGCGCCGGTAATCGAAGAATTGAAAGCCGAGGCACGCAGTCAGGGGTTGTGGAACCTCTTCCTGCCCAACGGGAAATGGGGTGCAGGGCTGACCAATCTCGAGTACGCGCCACTGGCCGAAGTCACCGGTCGCAGTCCCTCCCTCGCCCCGGAGGCGCTCAACTGCTCCGCCCCCGACACCGGCAACATGGAGCTGCTGGCCGAATTCCGGAACCCCATTGCAGCAGGACCAGTGGCTGGTTCCTCTCCTCGCCGGGGAGATCCGATCTTGTTTTGGTATGACCGAGCCCGACGTGGCGAGCTCGGACGCCACCAACATCCGCACCCGCATCGAGCGTGACGGCAACGAGTACGTCATCAACGGCCGCAAGTGGTGGACCACCGGAGCAATGAGCGATCGCTGCAGGCTGTGCATCGTCATGGGAGTCACCGACCCAAACGCCGACCCGTATCACCGCCAGAGCATGATCCTGGTTCCCCTCGATGCTTCTGGCGTCACAGTGGTCAGACCCCTGTCGGTGTTCGGCTACGAGGAAGGCGGGGGCGATGCCGAGGTCCTGTTCGAAAACGTGAGGGTCCCGATCACCAACCTGCTCGGCGAGGAGGGCAGCGGCTTCGCGCTGGCCCAGGCCCGGCTCGGACCTGGCCGGATTCACCACTGCATGCGAGCCATTGGCATGGCCGAACGGGCGTTCGATCTCCTGTGCCAGCGGGCACAATCCCGGCAGGCGTTCGGCAAGCGACTGGCCGAGCAGGGAGTCGTCGGCGACATGATCGCCGAGTCACGAATCGAGATTGAGCAGGCCCGTCTACTTGTGCTCAAGACCGCGTGGTTGATGGACACCGTGGGAAACAAGGGGGCACGGGTCGAGATCTCCGCCATCAAGGTCATCGCCCCCCGGGTGGCTTGCCAGGTGATCGATCGGGCGATCCAGGTGCACGGCGGAGCCGGGGTTTCCCAGGACTTCCCCCTGGCGAGGATGTTCTCGGCGGCCCGTACCCTTCGGATTGCCGACGGTCCCGACGAGGTGCACAAGATGACCATCGCCCGACGCGAGCTTCGTCGATTCGAGGTGAGCCCGGCGGGCTGACTCGAATTCAACTCAGAGCAGAGACGGAATGATTGCCTCGATGACGCTCGGCCCCGGAGTGGCCAGGGCTTTGGCCAACTGGTCGCTGAATTCCCTCGGCGGTCTCGGCGCGGGCGGCGTAAAGGCCCATGCCGGTGGCCAGTTGAACGAAGTCGATGTCCGGTCGCCCGAGGTCGAGCATGTCACGGGCCCGGGGCCCGGGGGCTTCTGCGCCGACCCGGTCCAACTCCATGTTCAGGACCGCGTAGGAGTGGTTGTTCAGGAGCACGGTGGTTACGTCGAGGCTCTCCCGGGCCATGGTCCACCACGCCTGCAGGGTGTACATGGCACTTCCGTCGGCTTCCAGGGCCACCACCCGCCGTCCCGGTGAAGCGACTGCGGCCCCGACCGCCACCGGCAGACCCTGGCCGATGGCGCCACCGGTCAGGCAGAGCCAGTCGTGGGGAGGGGCCCCGGCGGTGGCGCCGGGGGCGAACAGGCCTGAGGTGTTCCCCTCGTCGGACACGATGGCCCCTTCGGGGAGGAGGGCTCCGAGTGCATCGCACACGCGGGTGGCGGTGAGCGGACCGGTGGGACGAACGGGCGTCTGGGCCGCCTGGCGGGCCCCACTCCCGTCGGCGACGTCGAGGAGCGCCGCGAGCGCGTCTACCGCCGCACCGACATCGTCGGTCGGCCCGGCGGCAACATGAACCGTGCAGCCTTCGGGGACCAGGTCACTGGGCTTGTCGGGGTAGGCAAAGAAGGAGACGGGCGGCTTGGCATCCACCAGGACCAGGTGTCGGATACCTGCGAGTTGCATGGCGGTGAACTCGGCCAGGTAGGCCAATCGCTCCACCGGTGGCCGTCCGGCGCCCCGTTCGAGTCGGGCCGGGAACGTCTCGGCCAGCAATTTGGCTCCGGTGGCGGCGGAGATGTCCGCCACGGTGTCCAATGGTTTCCCCGAGCAGGCCCGACCACCAATCAGGATGGCCGACGGCTCTCCTGACCGCAGCGCAGTGGCAATCGCCTCGAGGGCGTCCTCCACCGGCGCGGCACCCTGGGGAATGCCGGGTTGATCCGTCGCCGATTGGGACGGGCTGACCACCTTGCCGCCCTCCGACCACGACACGTCGGCCGGCAGGATGAGGGTGGCAACCGTTCCGGGGGGTCCGATGGCCGCGGCCAGCGCGTCGAGGGCGTCGTCGCCCAGCCGGGCCGTGGACTCCGATGTGCGCACGAACGACGACACGTTCCGGGCCACCGTCTCGATGTCGGATTGAAGCTGGGCGTCATACCTCCGGTGGTAGGTGGCATGGTCGCCCACGATGTTCACCACCGGACTGTTGGCCCGGCGAGCATTGTGCAGGTTGGCCAAACCGTTGCCGAGTCCCGGACCGAGGTGGAGGAGGGTGGCTGCGGGCCGCCCGGTCATCCGTGCATACCCGTCGGCGGCACCAGTGGCCACCCCCTCGAACAGGGCCAGCACGCTGCGCATGGCGGGAACGTCGTCGAGGGCGGCGACGAAGTGCATCTCCGAGGTGCCGGGGTTCATGAAGCAGGTGTCGACGCCCTGGTTGACGAGGGTGCGAATCAGCGCCTGGGCTCCGTTCATTGCCGTTCTCCAGTCGCCGGTGCCGGTTCGAAGATGGTGCCCGGATTGAGAATGCCGTCGGGGTCGAATACCGCCTTGATCCGGCCCATGAGGGCGAGTTTGCCCGGGTCCTCGAGCTCGGCCAGGTAGACCCGCTTCTCGGTACCGATGCCGTGCTCGCCGGACACGGCGCCGCCCAAGGACACACCCGCGGCGACGATGGCGTGCAAGAGCTCACGGCGGATGTCTGGGTCCGACTGCCACACGGAAAGGTGGACATTGCCGTCTCCGGCATGGCCGCACCCCACCACCAGAGACGATGTCCGGGTCGACAGCTCGTTGACTGAGTCCAGGTAGCCCGGGATCGAGGCGCGCGGCACGACCACGTCCACAATGTCGTCGGCGCCGGCGGCCTTAGCCGCCCAGAAGGCCCGTTCTCGAGCCTCGATCATCTGGGTGCCCGCCTGGGGCGGAAGCACATAGACATCAAGCGCACCCAGGGCGGCGAGCTGCTCGGCCAGTGTCTGGGTGTCTTCGTCGAGCCGGTCGGCATGATGGTCTTCGAGGACGATCACCAGGTAGGCCAGGGATTCATTGCGGATATCGTCGGGGATTCCGAGGTCGATGCCGGCATTGGCGGTGATCCCGGCCATCGACACCAGGTCGATGTACTCCACCATCAGCGGACCAACGCCGCTGGCCACGATGGGCGGCACCGACGCGGCGATCCCGTGGAGGGTGGCAAAGGGAGCCAGCAGCGTGGCCTGGTGCCCAGGTCGGGGGTGCAGCCTGAGGGTCGCCCGGGTCACCAGGGCCAAGGTGCCCTCCGATCCGATGATCAATTGGGTGAGGTCGTAGCCACTGGTCGACTTCACGAACTTGCCGCCGGCGTTGATGACCTCGCCGGTGCCCAGCACGGCCTGGATGCCCAGGACGTGGTGGCGGGTCACCCCGTATTTCACCGCCCGCATCCCCCCGGCGTTGGTGGCGATGTTGCCGCCCAGGCTGGCCGACTGCTCACCCGGGAACACCGGGTACAGCAAATGGTGGGGGAGAAGGGCGGCGTCCAGATCGGCCAGCGTCACCCCTGGCTCGACCAGCGCCACGTGGTTGTCGGTGTCGATCTCGAGGATGCGGTTCATCCGCTCGAACGACACCACCAGCCCGCCTTCCACCGGGGTGCACCCACCGGACAGCCCGGTCCCTGAACCCCTCGGTGTGAGCGGTACTCCTCGGGACCTGGCCAGCTTTACGATGGCCACCACCTCAGCGGTCGACCCTGGGCGCACCACGGCCAGGGGCCGGACGGGCGTAGCCGTGAGTGCCTCGTCGTGGGTGTCGTCCTCGTTTACGCCGATCCCGATATCGACATTGGCGACACCGACGATCTCAATCAGTCGATCCTCGACGGTGGTCTCGGATCCGGCCGATGGGGTGGTGGCCATGACCGCCCGTGCCGATGACGATCGCGGCATTCACACCCTCCCTTTCGACGTAACAACGACAGATTATCGCCCGTTTCGAGGCAGCTCTCGAGGTTTTATGGCCAGCCCGGATACGGATATAAGGCTCGGATTTGTCAATCCTTGGTCAAGTCGGGCCGGATTCGTTCCCCGACCTGACAACGAGCGGCCACGCCACCACCACCCGGGCGGGGCTATCTACGGGCTCCCAATCACGCCTATAAAACGGCCCCCGCATGCACGTACGAAGCATCCCGCTCCGGAACTCGTGGTCAAAAGAACCATGCCAAATACCACGCACAGCGTCATTTTGCGCAAAGAGTGGGACTATTGTCACATTTTTCGGCAAATGACTCATGGCCCCTTCTCGCTGCGACGAAGGCAATGGAGCGAAGAATCGTTCGATGGCTCGTCAATGAAAGGGAAGTGCCATGAAGATCGTCAGTCATATCAGGAGTAACAAGCGGGGATTGCTAGTGTCCATCGCCGCGGTGGTTGCCCTGGCGACGACCGCGGCGTTCACGCTCGGCGCCTTCAGCGCCACCATCGTGAACTCGACCAGCAATTTCTCGTCAGCCACCATCCAGCTCGAGGAAGGCAACGGCGTGACCACCTGCTACTCGACCGGCACCGGTGCCGGCGGTTCGGTCGCCGCCGCCAACTCGAATGTGAGCTGCGGCATCAACGTGCTGACCGGGACCCTCGACCAGGTCCCCGGGGCCACGGCTCTGACCAGCACGATCACCCTGACCAATGCCGGGAACCATGCCGCTTCGGTGGCGACCCTGGCGGTCGGCGGCTGCACGGTTGCTGCGGCATCCGATGCGAACGCCTACGTCGGTGCCGACCTGGCCGGCAATGCCTTCTGCGGCAAGGTTGACGTCACCATCGCCAACACCACGACCGGTGCCACCGACAAGTGCGTCTATCCGACCCAGGCGCTTGCTTGCCCAACGCTTTCGAACACCTACAACCTCACCACGCTGGCGACGGCTGCAACGTTCAATACCACGCCGATGTCGGCGCTGGCTGCGGGGGCGTCGGCCACCTACGTGGTGACCGTCCAGCTCGATGCAGGTGCCACCAACGCCGACCAGGGGCTCACTGCGACGGTGCCCTTCACGTGGAGCATCAGCCAGTAATCCCGGAGCATCCGCCAATACACCACGAGGCCAGCTGCGCCCGTGGCCCTCCGGGCCCGGGCGCAGCCGACCTCGGCGAGCTCGGAGAGGACCAGGGCCATGCGCGTGAGTTCGATTCGCATTTCGACGTTGCGTGCACAAGGCCCTCTGGACCATGGGAATGGTCGGAGCCTCGCTCCTGGTTCTGGGCACCGCGGCGGTGGCGGCGGGATTCGGGGCGCACCTGACCGGCAACTCGACCACATTCTCCTCGGCGACGATGCAACTGGAGGGGACGACGGGCTCGCATCAACTGCTACTCGACGGGTACCGGCGCAGGCGGCTCCGTGAACAGCAACTCCACCGCCTGCCCGACCGGATCCCCGCTCCCCGCTTGGGTCGCTGTCCAGCTCCGCTTCGTCAAACGCAACGACCACCTTGACGTCGGCCGGAAACGCGAACGCCTCGACGGCGACGGTGACCTCGCCCACCTGCGGGGTGGCCCAGCTCGCCGACGCCGGTACCAATGTCCAGTGGAGCGGCTCGGGATCCAATACCGCGCTGGTGTTCAACGGAGTCACCTATCAGGCGGCGGGGCCGATGACTGGAGGCCAGGGGATCACCACCGACGGCTCGACCGGATGGGCGGAGACGACCACCTCCTACGTCAATCCGGAGACCTTCACCGTGCTCATGTGGTTCAAGACGACGTCTCCCTCCGGTGCCCTCCTTGGGTTCGGGAGCCAGGCGAACCCGGTCACCTCGACGCCGGCAACTCACGACCGCCAGCTATGGGTGGACTCGAGCGGGAAGCTGGTCTGGGGTCTTTACAACGGGGGGCTCGACCAGGTCACCAGCTCGTCGACCGTGGACGGCGGATCGTGGGAGTTCGCCGCCGCGACGGTCGGGAGCGCCGGGCAGCTGCTCTACGTGAACGGCGCATCGGTGGGCACCGGAACGACGACCAATACGGCAGCCCAGAGTTTCACCGGATGGTGGAGCCTGGGCTACGCCTCGCTGGCGGGCTGGAACGATATCCCTGGGAACTACTACTTCAACGGCTCGATGGCGCAAGTCGCGGTGATCCCGTCGCAGCTGAGCGGATCGCAGATATCCACCCTCTACGGCGATCGCAGCTCACTGACCACCTATACCTCTGCCGTCAACGCCTTCAACCCGGTCGACAGCTGGGGGCTGAGCGACTCAGGTTCGGTCCCCTATCTGGGCTCGGTCCCCGGAGCGACGGCTTCGACGACGCTCGCCGATGCCTCCGGCAACGGCAACACGGGTTCGGCGCAGGGCGGGGTCACCCTCGGGGCTGCCGGTCCCACCACGCTCGGCGGCAACGCCATCTCCCTCAACGGCTCTTCGGGCTACGTGCAGACCGCCAATTCCTACTCGAACCCCGAGGGGTTCTCGGTCGTCGCCTGGTTCAAGGCGACGGGTACTTCGGGCGGCACCGATTATCGGCTTCACTTCATCCCAGACGAACGCAACACCTTGCTAACTGGGATCGACTCCTCTGGCTCGACAACGCCGGCAAGCTGGTATGGGGCATCTACAACGGCTCCGTCCAAGAGCTCACTTCGGCTTCGGCGTACAACGACGGCAGCTGGCACATGGTGGTGGCGGAGATCGGCTCATCGGGCCAACAGCTGTGGGTGGACGGCACCCGGGTCGGCTTCAACGCCTCGGTGACCACGGCGCAGAGCTACACCGGTTACTGGCACCTCGGCTGGGGCTACGAGGAGGCTCGTTCACTGATCCTCCGACCAGTAGCTATCTGTCCGGATCGTTGGCCCACGTCGCGATCGTCCCGACACAACTCTCGTCGTCGACCATCTCCAACCTGTACTCCGACTCTTCCGAGGCCGACCTCGTCTCGGACATGAGCGCGCTCGCGCCTACCTCGTACTGGCCTCTCGGCGATTCGTTGTCCAACGTCTGCGGTACCAGTGAGGTCACGGTACAGCAGACGGTGGGGTCCACCAACACCTGCATCTATCCGGCGGCGGCAGGTACCTGTGCATCCCCGACCGCTGCCAACCTGATCACCGGCCTCGGTGCCACGGTCACCGCGCCGATTTCGGGCACGACCGTGGCGATCAAGGTCACCATGGAGTTGAGCTCGGCTTCAGGTACCGCGATCAAGGGACTTCACCTGCTCCCCGAACATCTCCTTCGCTACGACCAAGACTTCGACACTCTGGTCTGCCCAGATCGTCTACTCCGACCGCGTCGGTCATGCTATGACGCGGGCACGGCCATGACGACGATCGTGGTGCCGCCCGCACCCTACGCCGTCCCGGAGTGGAGCGAGCCGATGCGCGGGTCTGCGCATCGGGAGCGAAATGCGACGGAGGTGACCAAAGGTGGGCGCCGGCACGTCGGTGGAGGGGCCCTCTCGCTCCTGGCCATTGCCGCGGTGGTGCTGGCGGTGGCGGGGGTGCTGGGATGGGACATCACCGGCGGAAAGCTCGTGGTGATGGAGACTCCGTCGATGTGCCCGACGGTGTGCGTGGGATCGCTGGTGGCTGACCGGCCGTTGGTGGGTCCGGTGCACGTTGGCGAGCTCATCACCTTCTACCCTCCGAACACTCGGGCCGAGACATACACCCACGAGATCTCGCACATATTCACCAACGGGATGATCCAGACCCGCGGGGTGGGAAATCCCCAGCACGATCCCTGGCTGATCACCCGCTCGGACATCGTGGGCCGGGCAGCTTTCAGCGTTTGGGGACTGGGGTGGGTCTTCAAGGCCCTTCCCCTCCTGGCCGTCGGGGTGATGGCATGGGTATTGGCACGCCCATGGGTGGCGGCGCGGTCACGGAGAGCTTGGGACCTGGGCTGGACGACGATCCTGGTGGTTCTCCCGATCTGGATGCTTCATCCACTGGTGAGAGCCTCGGTGATCTCCTCGACGGCCGACCCCGGCCACCCGGGCTGGGCACGGGTGGCGGTAGTGAACACGGGGATCCTCCCCATCTCCTCCCATGTCGCCAGTGGGCCGAGCGTCACCCATATCGCATCCACCGGTCGGGCCCTCCTCTCGGGTCCGGTGTCGGCCGACGGGCCACTGGTGGTTCGCCAGGCGGTGTCTCTGCCATGGTGGGGTTGGGCGATCACCGCGTTGGTCGTGCTCTCGCCTCTCGCCGGGTACCTGTGGCATGCCTGGCGGGACAACGGCCCGGTGCCCGAAATCGACGTAAACCCCAACGACGTGATCGCCCTGGCCCCACCTTGGACGGCCTTCACCGTCCCGGGGTTGGGGGCCCCGGACCGGCCATCGGGTGTGATCGCAGACCGCCCCGCGGTTGGCGCCCCGGCAGGGACCCCCGTTAGCGTTGGAGCGCGGCCCGGTGTCTTCCCCGCCGGTCGCGGCGACCGCACCGCGGTCCCCACCCAGTCCGCACCGAGTCCGCAAATTTGAACAGTGACGGACAACCGTCCAAAGGTAAAAGACCAGTTGAGAGTGCACAAAAGGAGGTCGCGGCTCGGGCAGGCTCGTCCCGGGTCAACCCATGGCCGCTGACGTTGTCATCCGGGTGATCGGGCTCAGTGTGGTTCGGGACGGGACCGCGTTGATCGAGGACGTCGACTGGGAAGTGAGGGCCGGCCAACGGTGGGCGTTGCTCGGGCCCAATGGGTCCGGGAAGACGACGCTGCTGCGGGTGGTGGGGTCGGCGTTGTGGCCCACCCGAGGGGTGGTGGAGATTTTGGGCGAACGTCTGGGCCACGTGGATATGCGCATCCTGAGGCAACGGATCGCCACCGTCAGCGCGTCGATCAGCCGGTCGCTCCGGCCCCAGCTGTCTGCCCTCGAGGTGGTGCTGACCGGCCGGTACTCGGTCCTCGAGACGTGGTGGAACGAGTTCTCCACGGATGACAGAGCCGAGGCCGATCGTTTGTTGCGGCTGGCCGGATTTGGCGGTGACTCCTTCGACGAGCGGTCGTTCGGGTTGCTGTCCGAAGGAGAGCGCCAACAGGTGCTGCTGGCCCGGGCACTGATGGGCCAACCCGAGCTCCTGTTGATGGACGAGCCGGCGGCCGGACTCGACCTCGGTGCACGGGAGCGCTTGGTCCGGCGACTGTCGATGCTGGCCGACGACCCGACGGTCCCGGCGTTGGTGCTGGTGACCCATCATGTGGAAGAAATTCCGCCGGGGATGACCCATGCCGCGCTCCTTCGTGACGGCCGGATGGTGGCGGCCGGACCGGTGGACGACGTCCTCACCAATAGAGTCGTGTCTGATGCCTTCGGCATCGAAGTGGTCGTACAGCGCTCCGAGGATCGGTGGTCGGCTCGGGCGATGCCCTTGTGAAAACCCGGTGGGCTACGAGGTGGGAACTCCGGTCATCCTGCCGGGGGCGTGGCGTCTTCGGGCCGGCGGTGCCCCGGCGCCCGGGGGTGAGGCAGCCGGCGTGCTCTGGGACGGGGTACCGGCAGTGGCGGGAACCGATGGGTTCTTCGATTGAAGCGGTCGCGAAACCGGAACCCGGACTTCAGCTGATGGCGCGGACGCTCGCGGGTCTAAGAAGCTTTGGCACCCACGTCGTCCGATGCGGCGAGGGCGGCAAGTAGTTCGGCATCGCGCTCGTAGCTGAGCAGGGTCAAGGCATCGACGACACCGAGCCACCGCAGCTCGTCCACCTCATCGTTGACCGCGAAGCCCTCGTTCTTCTCCACGGTCATCATCCAGTAGGCGACCACCTTCTGGCGGTCCTTGCGGTCGCGGTACTCGGTGTGACCGAGGAACCGGCCCAATCGGCAGATGAGGCCGGTCTCTTCATGGACCTCGCGCAGAGCGCAGTCCTCCAACGTCTCACCGTCTTCGAGTTTGCCCTTCGGAAAGGTCCAGTCTTCTCGCACCGGGCGGTGGACGAGTACCACTTCCAATCGTCCCCGAACCCTCCGCACCACCAGCCCGCCGCCCGCCCTGACGATCTCGTTCGACTCGCTCGATTGGAGCGTGAGGCTCCGGCTGTTTCCCACATTTGCGACACTACCGCCGTGGGCCGTCAATTAGGGGCATTTGTCGGATGACGATTGGAAGATCCTCAGAACGCGCCTCGGTACGGGCGCTGTAACCTTCGACCATGGCTGACCGAGCGCTAGAAGAGGCCGCAGCAGCCGGTGACGATGTGGAGGTGGAGTGGCAGTTCGACGCCCTCGATCTGCGACCGGTCGAACGGTGGATGGCCGCGCTTCCCGGAATTCCCTTGGGGGGAGACTCGGTGACCCTTTCCCTGACCGCCCTGGCCAAGCCGGCCGTCCGCCAGGTCGACCGCTACCTCGATACCGAGGATTGGCGGATCGGACGAGCCGGGCTCGTCCTCCGTACCCGACGAAAGGGCCGACGGGAGGAGGGAACCCTGAAGGACTCCCGTCCAGCCGACCCCGACGGCCTTCGCCGCCGACTCGAAGTGACCGAGTCCCTACCCCCCGAAGGAATCAGTGGACTCGGACCCGGCGGCCCGGTGGGCCGTCGCCTGCAGGCAGTTGTCGGCAATCGCCCCCTCCATCAGGTCCTCGAGATTCGCACCCGTCGGCGGGCCTTCTCGCTGCGGGTCGAGGGTGAAGATGTGGCCGAGGTGGCGCTGGATGAGACCACCATCGTCGGCGATTCGGGAGCCAGGCCCGCCCACCTCCGGCGGGTCGAAGTCGAAGTCGTCCATCGCTGGGTAGCCGCCCTCGATCCGGTGGTACGCGACCTTCGCGATGCCTGCGGTCTGCGCCCGGCCACCCTCTCGAAATTCGAAGCGGGGCTCCTGGCCCTGGGCATCACCATTCCCGGACTGCCCGATCTCGGGCCACAAGCGGTCTCTCCCGAATCTTCGATGGGAGAAGTCGCCTACGCCGTGCTCCGGCGCCATCTCGGCGTGCTCCTCGCCCGGGAGTCCGGAACCCGGCTCGGTGAGGACATCGAGGAACTCCACGACATGCGGGTGGCTACCCGGCGTCTGCGCGCCGCCATCGACCTGTTCGTCACCGTGCTGCCCGTTCGGATCCAGGGCGTGCGTAAGGAGCTTGGCTGGTTGGCGGCCGCGTTGGGCGAGGTGCGTGACCTCGACGTCCAACTCGAGCACATGGACAACATGGGCGAATGGAGTATCGCCTGGGCAACGTCGGAGGGCGCCGAGGATCCACTCGCCCACCTCCATCAACTGCTGGTCGATCAGCGAGTCGAGGCTCGCCGGCGTCTCCTGGCCGCCCTCGACTCGGCCCGCTACCAGCGCCTGCTCAAGGGGTTCATTTCCCTCGTGGTCCAGGGACCCTCCCGGCGCTCGGCGGCCGCGGGGGTGCCGGCACTGATCGCAGTGCCCGATCTGGTGGCACAACGGCACCGCAACGTGTTGAAGGGGGCCAAACGAGCCCGGAGGAGCGGAGCGGCCGAAGATTTCCATCGGTTGCGGATCCGGTGCAAGCGGCTCCGCTACTCCCTCGAGTTCAGCGCCGGGCTCTACGGAGGGAGCACCGACCGCTTTGTTCGTCGAATGGCCCGCCTGCAAGATGCCCTGGGCCTGATGCAGGATGCCGAGGTGGCCACCGAGCAATTGTTGGCCATCACCGCCGAATACGGTTCGAACCTGCCCCCCTTGACCATTTTTGCCATGGGAAGCGTGGCCGAGCGCTACCGCGATGAGGCCGCTGACCTGCTGGACTCGATGGCCCGACGTCTGAAAGTGCTCGACGGTAGCGAATGGGTCGGGCTGGAAGAACTCATGGCTGCTCGCCACGAAGAAGCCCTGGCCGAGGCTCCTGGCTCCGGTCCGAGAAGCCGGTCGGCCCCACCGAGCCCGGCCGCCGGCGCCGGACCGGCGACTGCGCCACCCCCCGTCGTGACGGCGACGGGGACAGAGGAAGGGGATGGTACGCCAGACACTCCGGACCGGGTTGCCGCCATCGCCCTGGCGGTGCTTGCCGACGACGCCAGGCCGGCGTCGGTCGATGACCCTGGAGAGGAGTTCGGCCAGCAGGATCAACCCGACGGTTCCGAAAGGAATGCTGCCCTGGTTGCCTATCAGGGACCATCGACGCCCCCAGAACATGACCCCGGGCGCCCCCTCGATTCGGTCCGCAAGGTCGGCGAGGTCTGATCGGACCCCGCGCCCTGATCGTCTCGACGATCGACGCCCTACCTGATCGCTAGCGGATCAGTGAAACCACCAGCAGCACTTGGGCAAGGTGGTAGGTGATGTGGACGAGCAACGTACCCTGGCGAATCGGCCGGACGAACCGATCGGTGGCCAGCAGGGTATCGGACGCCAGGAAAAGGACCCCGCCGATCGCCGCCGGGGGCCGACCGACGTTGGTGGCCAACACCACCATGGTCAGGATGGCTCCCATGTAGAGGCAGATGGGCCCGACCAGAGCCCCGTGTCCGTGTCGGAGGATCGATCGGAGAATGATGGTGGCGGGAACAACTTCGACCAGCAAGACGAGCCCGGACGCCAGCGCCAGCCCCGGCGGCGAGAACGCGAATGGCCGCATGGCGGGGGACGAATCGGGCTGAAGCAGCCCCACGATGAAAAAGGCGTGACCAGCCAGGAACGCCGCGAGTCCGGGGATGAACAGGTTGGCGGGAAGCATCAACAAGATGTCCCCGACCAGGCAGAAGGCCAAGGCGATCACGAACCACTCTCTTCGGCCACCCGAGACGGAATCGGCGGTGGGGATGAGGGCGGCGGCGGCTACCAGCAGCGCCAGGACCGTCGGCTTGGCGGCGTATTGAAGCCGGTCATTGGCGGCTCCCACGGCCGCCCAATCGGCCACGGCGGCCACCGCCGCCAAGGCGATGAGGCTCCAGACCGCGGTCATCCGCTGGACGATATCGGGTGATCACCCGCCTCGACCTGGACTAATCAGAAACCGTTTGAGCGCGGCGAGCGAACGGTGTACAACAGTCCCAACACAAACGGAGGAGGCCGTGGCGGACACCTTGGTGTTCCATGTCGGCATCGTCATTCTCTGACCATCCACCACTGCGGAAAAGCCTGTCGTTAGGGTTTTTCAGGAAAGAAGGTAGGTCGAGGGGTTGGCGCTCATGATCGTTGTGGTGATCCTCGTTGTGGCATGGCTGGTGATTCTTGGCCCCTCGATGTTCCGGAGACGGTCCGAACACGGAGGGGGAGTCAGCTCCATCTCGCATTTTCACCATCAGCTTCGAGTGCTCGAACAGTCGAGGGGAGAGCCGATCGTCCTTCCGGCCTTCCGGCTCCAAGCGGTCCCAGGCCAAGGGGCTCCGGCTCAATCAAATTCCACGGAAAGGTCAGTGAGGCCCGTACTTACGGTGGTTGGGGCCAAGGAGCTGCCACGCCCGGCGTTGGCCTTTTTGGGCGAAGCGGTCACTCCCTCCCAGCCCGAACCCACCTACCGGCCTGCCTACCCGGAACGCATCACCACGCCCCGGTTGGCCAACCCCGAAGCTCGGCTCCTGGCCCGCCGCCGAAGGCGCGACACGTTGACCGTGCTGGCGTTGGTGTTCACCCTCACACTGGTGATCGGAAGTATCCCTGGAGCCCGACCCGCCTGGGTCATCACCGCCATCGCCGGCGTAGCCTTGGGCGCCTACGTCGCCATGCTTGCCCACATGCAGACCGTGATGGCGGAAGGCGAACGCAAGCTTCACTACCTCCGTCCCGTGAGCCAGGGTGGGACTCGAGACGAGTATCTGGCGATGGCAGGAATGCAGTATGAGGACAACCGGTACGGACACCCGGCTGGCCGCGCCGCTTCCCGTTGACCGAATCTCTTCCTTCGGCATTCGATCCCACATCAGCCAATCTGACCCCAGCATCGGGCACCCGCCTGGCTGACCAGCTGGCGGTAGTTGGCCCGTCGTTACGGGAGGAGCTCGCCGGCGCCCACCAGGCCCGGGAGGTCTCGTTGCGGGCGTGCCGGGACACCATCCGGCAGTCCGGTTTGGCCATTCGGGCGGTCCACCGACTCATGCCCGACCAGTTCCGGGAACATGCGGCCGGCGCTGAAGCCTCGCTTCGAACCGCCCAACAGGCCTTGGAGCCATTCCCGAGGCTCGCCGCCGCCGGCTTTCTGCACGATGCCGAAAAGGAGTACGCCGAGGCCCGGTTGACCGCCGCGCTCGGTGGCCGGGTCCCCCCTACCGGACTACCGCACCCTGGGCGTGGCCATCTCCGCGTGGCTCAACGGGCTGGCGGAAGCTGCCTCCGAGCTCCGCCGGCACCTCCTCGACCGCATCCGGGACGGAGACCTGGCCCGGGGGTCGGCGCTTCTCGACGCCATGGGCGACTGCTACGACGTGCTGGTGACAGTGGACTTTCCCGACGCCATCACCGGGGGACTCCGCCGAGCCACTGATGCCCTGCGGGCCGTTCTCGAGCGCAGCCGGTCCGACGTGACCACTACTACCCTGCAGGTGCAGTTGCAGCAGGCCATCGAAGGAATGTCGAAGGTGCCATTGGATCAGGCGTTGGCGACGGTGAAGCCGGGCTGGATGGATGCGGCGGCGGCTGTGGCGACGGCGGCGGCGGGACTCGGTTCTTTCCCCGGCGCCGACGAATCAGCTAGGGACGGCGAAGGTGCCATCCTGTGGGAGATCCAGACGGTGGTGGCCTCGAAGGTCACGATCCGCCGCGGATCGGTAGCTGCCGGTGTTGAGCGCTCGCCGGGCGTCGAAGGTGAAGATGGGGATGATGATCGGGCACTTGATGCCGCGGCCGTGGTGCTCCCTGCGGTTCCGGACATCCCGGAGGAACCCAGAGCGATGGCGGCACCGCCGGTAGAGGAGGCGCCCGTCGCGGAGGAGGCCACGGATTCGCCCGAAGGGACATCGACCGGGGGGAGGGAGCTCGTATACCCGTCACCTCAAGAGGTGCCCCAGCTGGGTGATGACCCGGAGCCTGCACCACCGGTCAGTCGATGGCGGTTCCGAAATCTTTGGCGGGCGGTGGGCTTGGTGCTACTTGCCATCGTCGGGACCGCCATGGTGGCAGCCGCCGTTGCCACGGTCGCCTTCCACCTTTCCATCCGACCGGTTCTTTCACCCAGCATGGAACCCACCTACGGACCGGGATGGGCCATCATCACCCGCCCGGTTGCCAACTCGTCTTTGAGGGTCGGCGACATCATCGTCTTCACCCCACCGGGTCAGTCCGGTCAATATGCTCACCGAATTATTTCGCTCACCGGTCCCGCCGATCATCCCGTCGTCATGACCAAGGGCGACAACAATCCGACCCCCGACGCCTGGCATGCCCGGCTTGCCTCCGACTCCACCCCGGAGGTGATTGCCGAGGTCCCCTTCGTCGGTCGTGTCCTCAATGGCCTGGGAAGCGGGGTGACTCGGGCCGCAGTGATCGCACTCGCCGGTCTCATTGTCTGCGTGGTCGGGATCATCTGGATCATCCGAGCAGGTCGCCGGCCCAGCTGACCCGGCCTTCTTCGAGCCACCACAGACGGCCGCCAGGGTAGGAACCACCCTCAACGGGACCGGTTTTCACGCCTAGGAGCACCCGAATAGACCCGATTTCTCCAGATTGCTCAAGGTCTGCACCGAATATGCCGATGACCAGGCACTAGGCCGCTTGGCCAAAAAAGGGGATCTCATGGGACGTGCAGGTGACGTAGCTGGTGAAGACGGTGGATCTCGCCGTCGACGGTGGACCTACCTGATTGCCGGAATCTTCGGCATCGGGGTGCTGTCCCTGACTGGCGCCGGGGTCTACGCGGGTCTGACGGCAACCGCCACGGGAACCCAGACAGTTACCTCGGGCACGCTGAGCCTGACCCTGGCTGCGGATGCTCCCAGCGCCGGGTTCGGCCAGACGGTGTCGGACATGGCGCCTGGTGACCAGTACAACGTCTACGTGAATCTCACCAACGGCGGCACGTTGGCAGCAACGGGTTTGACACTGGGAGTGACCGGTACCGGATCGACCCAGTTGACGACCAGCACAACCAAGGGTCTCGCCGTCACCATCAACGGGTGCAGCGTCGCCTGGACGGTGACTGTCGGAACTCCGGGATCCGGGACGTGCTCGGGGACGACCACCGCTTTGTTGGCGTCGACCCCGGTGGCCACTCTGTCGACGACTCCAGGGTCACTGGCTTCTACCATGGCCGTCAACCAATCGCTGTTTCTCCAGGTGAACCTCACCCTGCCGAACCAGAGCGAGAACACGCTGAACGGGACACCGCCCAGTCCGACCATCCAGGGGCAGTCCACCGTCCTCACCTACAGCTTCAACGAGGCACAGCGAGCCGCCCAGACCACCACCGCCTGAGCGGTTCCCTCATGACCCGGGCATCGGTAGTCACAGTCGCGGTTTGCGGGTGTTGCCTTCTGATGCTTGGGGCATCCGGGTGGCAACCGGGTGGTGATCTTGGCACCCCCTCGGCAGACGCGGTCTCCATCACCGCAACCGCCGGGGCCGCCCTGGGGCAGTCCACCGCTACCAGTGCCACCTGGGGATCCATCCCGACCACGTTGTCCTCGGGTACGCCATCGGCCGGCGCGCTGACGGAGACCTTCTCGCTGCCGGCGTTGGGAAATCCGGCTGCGCAAACCTTCTTCAGCTTCAACTCGGGGAACGTGAACCTCACCGCGACCACCTACACGGTCACGCTCGCTCAGTCCGGCATCATCGTCGGCACCCCGTCCGCCACGCTGAAGACGTGCACCGTGACCTGGACGACCACTTGCAGCGGCACCAGTACGACCATCAACACCTGGACCGGGAGTTCAGGAACACCGACTTCCACCACCGTCGTACCGACCACACCGGGTAGCCGGCTGTCCATTCAGACCAGTATCACGGGATTGGTTTCCTCGCTAGGAGGAACCCTCACCGTCACGATCAACACCGGGGTCGACCCAGGCGCAACGCCCCGACAGATCCGGGCCGCGATCATCACCAACGCTTAGTCCCAAGTGGCAGTTCGGAGCGTCCCTGGGGAACCGCCGCGTCCCCCGCGGGACTGGGTACTATGCGGCATGGCCAACACCCCTGACACCCCAGCCGGATCGACCCATGCGGCGATCATCGAGGCGGTCGAGGAAGCCCTCGCCGGCCGGATGCTGCTTACCCACCCCTTCTACCTGCGATGGGAGGCAGGCGAGCTGCGTCCCGGCGAGCTCGGTGAGTACGCCCACGAGTACCGGTCCTTCGAGGCCACCCTCCCCGAGGTGCTGTCCGGGGTGATCCGGCGTCTGGCGACGGACGGCTCGACCGAGGTGGCGGAGCTGGTGCAGCGCAACCTGGACGACGAGCTCGGACATCCCGAGCCCCACCTGGTCCTGTTCGACCGGTTCGCTGAGGCGGTCTCGGCCCCGCCGCGATCGAACGGTGGAGGAACCGATGCCGGCCCGGCGGCTAAAGCCCTGGTCGCCACCTATGCCGACCTGGTCGAAGAAGGACCGGTGGCTGCCTTGTCCGGGCTCGCCGCCTACGAGACCCAGGCCTCGGCGATCGTGGCGTCGAAGGCCGAGGGGCTCCGGCGCGGGTACGGGATCGATGATTCGGGTGTGGCCTTCTGGGATGTGCATGCCGTCATGGATGCCGACCACGGTGACTGGGCCATCGACGCCCTTGCCCAGCTCGACGCCGACCCGGCGGTGGTAAACATCGCGGCCAAGCGGGCCGCCGACGCCTGGTGGGCGTTCCTCGACGAGCGTGAAGCCGATGCTCCGGTCGGCGTCGGCTCCGGGGCGAGCTGACCCCCCAGCCCAAGAGCAGAAAAGCCCGACGTCGGCCCTAGCGACGGGCGACGCCAATTGCGGTGGTCACCATCGGCACCTGGATTGGGAGCCGTAGCCACGGCACCCACGATGTAATGGACCGAGGCCGTCCGGCGTCCACCGCCATCTGGATATTGGCGGGATAGACGCCGATGAGGGTGGCGGTGGCCAGCATCCCACCCCGCCTTCGGGTGGCCGGGTCGGAGGACAACATCAGGGCACCGGCGGTGGCTTCGACGAGGCCGGAGGCGTAGACCCAGAAACGGGGATGCCCCAAAAAGCGGGGCACGATCTTCATGAACGGCTTCGGGATGACGAAGTGGCCGACGCTCGACGTCAGCAACATCCCGGCCAGTCGCAGTCGTGACCTCCGCTGCCCGGGAGTCTCGGCGGGAAGCAGGGTGTCGTTGACGCTGACCGGGGTAGCTGGCATCGGCTCATCTTAGGTATGGCTCTCACGCGCCGCCGACGGACAGCCGCTCACCGAGCTTCAACCGAGTTCGGTTCCCACCACCGACACGAACGACACCATCTCCCCGGGGTAGCCGCCCAGGTTGTGGACGAGGGCGAGCTTGCGGTCGGTCTCGATCTGACGCTCGGGGGTGGCCTCGCCCCGGAGTTGCAGCCAGGCTTCGAAGTGCATCCGCAGGCCCGAGGCCCCGACCGGATGACCGAAGCTCTTGAGGCCGCCGTCGGGATTGACCGGGAGCTCGCCGGTCCGGTCGAACGTCCCGGCCAGGATCTCCTTCCAGGCGGTGCCCCGTTCGCAGAAGCCGAGGTCTTCCATCAGCACCAGCTCGGTGGGGGTGAAGCAGTCGTGCACCTCGGCCATGGCCAGCTGCCGTCGTGGGTCAGTGATCCCCGCCTGCCGGTAGGCATCCTCCGCCGCCAGGGTGCACTCCGGGAACCAGGTGTAGTCGTAGTCGGGATCGATGAGCCCCGAGCCGCTCCCGGCCGCGAACGACAGCGCCTTGATGTACACCGGCGTATCGGTATAGCGATGGGCGTCCTCCGCCCGGACCACGATGGCGGCCGCCGCCCCGTCGGCCACTCCGGCGCAATCGAAAACACCCAGCCGGCCGGCGACTCGCGGTGAGGCGCAGATGGTTTCGGTGGAGACCTCCTTGCGGAACTGGGCCCTCGGGTTGCGCGCCCCGTTCTGGTGGTTCTTCCAGGAGATACGGGCCAGGACCTCGGTGAGCTCGTCCTCACCGACGCCGTACTTCTTGCCGTAGGCCGGGGCCACCATCGAGAACATCGCCGCCGCGGTCAGCGTGCGGGCGGTCCCGTCGTTGGGGATCGGGAAAGAATTCAACCCCTGGTACCCGGAGTCCTTCACCTTCTCCGCCCCGACGGCCATGGCCACGTCGTAGGCGCCGGACGCCACCGCGTAGGCCGCCGCCCGCAGGGCCTCGGACCCGGTGGCGCAGTAATTCTCCACCCGGGTGATCGGTTTGCCCTCCAGCTGCAGCGGTCGAGCCAGGGTGATCCCGCTCATGCCCGACTGGGCGGTGCCGAACCAGTAGGCATCGACGTCGTCCTTGCCGATCCCGGCCGAGGTGAACGTGTCGCCGGCCGCCTCGACGATGAGGTCATCGAGACTCTTGTCCCAGTGCTCGGCGAACCGAGTGCACCCCATGCCCACGATGGCTACCTGGTCCTTGATCCCATGCGATCCCATCGCTCGTCTCCTCTGCTCTCGTGCTCGTCGTCGTGCTGGCTGTTCGGGTGCACAACCGCTCGCCGAACCATCGGCCGGCGCACCCGCAGTTCGTCTAGTCGGCGGTGCCGGCCCGCCGCGGCTTGGCCTTCCAGAAATAGTCGTGGATCCCGTCGGCGGTGAACAGCTTCCGGAAGGTCATCGTCACCCGGTCGCCGATATCGACCTTGTCGGGATCGACATCGGTCAGCTCCACCGGAAACCGCCCGCCCCCGTCGAAGTCGAGCACCGCGAACACCGTCGGCGGGCTCGGGGAGTAGGCCATCCGGTCGACGGTGTAGGTGGCGATGGTGGCGATGGCATCGGCCCGCCCGATCGGCTCCATGTCGTCGACCGCCCCGCCCTTCATCGAGATCCGGGACGGCGGGAGGTGCACCGACTCCGAGGTCCGGTCCTTGGAGCCGACGAAGCCGAACTTCCAGTCCTCGTTCCGCCAGGCGGCGGAAGACGAGACCCGCTGGGGCTCCGGCCGGCGGGGCGGCTCGGGGGTGACCATGCCCCGCCAGGTGAGGTACTTGCCATAGGGCAGGTTCGCACCCGCGGCGATCTGATCGGCGATCGACTCGGAGGGTGACCAGCCGGCCACCGCCGGGGTGGTGCGGAACACCATGACATCAGCTCCGTCGGCCAGCGCCACCACCGCCAACAGCTGGCCCGGCTCCGACTGTTCGAGCATCGCGGCCAGCATCAGACCGGCGTGGGCCGAACCGGTCTGACCCACGGTGGCGGACAGGTCGTCCACCAGGTGGTCGGCGTCCACGCTCAGCTTCCGGGCCAGCGCCTTGGCCGCCCGGGAGTGCATGCCGGTCACCACCACCTTGGCGATGTCCTCGGCCACCACCCCGGCCGCCTTCAACCCCGCCGCCCAGGCCTGCTCGCCGAGCGGCACGTAGCGGGTCTCCCCGAACCGCTCCTCCCAGGTCTTCGAGCGCCGGTCGCCGACCGTCCGCCACCGGTCGAGGAACTCGTCGGTGACCGAGGCGCCGCCCAGGTACTCGGCGATCAACCGGTGCCCGGGCCCGTCGTCACCGACCACCAGCGCCGCGGCGCCGTCGCCACCGGCGGACTCGTCGGCCGAGGTGGGCAGGCCGTCGCGGATGTCGGCCACCACCACCAGGGTGGTACCCGACCCCTCGGCCCGCAGCGCGCTGACCAAGGCGCCGGCTCCGGAGCGGAGGGCTCCGCCGAAATCGAAGGCCGGGATATCGGCCGGGAGTCGCAGGGCGGCGTGGATGGCCGAGGCGTTGGTCTTGTCCAGGTAGGCGGGCGTGGCGGTGGCGAACCACAACCCGTCGGGCGCCACCGCCGGTGCCGACCGGAGCGCCAGGCGGGCCGCCTCCACCCCCATCGTCGTGGTGTCCTCGTCGTGGGAGGCGACCGCCCGGCTGCCCTTCCCGCCCCCGGTGCCGAAGACCTGGGCCACGGCCGACCGCGGCAGGCGTCGGTAGGGGACGTACCCGGCGGCGCTGACGATGCCTCTCATTTATCTGACGATCCCTTCGTTTTGGCGATGACCGGGCGGGCGCCCTGCCGGTCCGAAATCGACGACCACCCGGATACAACCATGCTGGGCTGGGATAATAGTCCCGGTGCCCGAAACGTTGGCTTGGGCCCGACCCTCATCCTATGATGCCCACAGTATCTGACGGTCAGTCAGATAACCACCTGGGGCGCACCCGCGTCCGGACCGAGGAGGGACGCCATGGACTTCGAGTTCACCCCTGAGCAGAACCAGTTCGTGGCCGACGTGGAGGCGTTCCTCGACGCCAACGACGATCCCGAGGTCTTCGACGTCACCCGAGAGAACATGGCTCAGATCGTCGACACCCCCCTGCGTCGCAAGTTCATGGCCAAGCTCGGGGAGCAGGGCTGGCTGGGGATCACCTGGCCCAAGGAGGTCGGGGGTTCCGAGGGCGAGGGCGTCTACGAGTACCTGTTGAATGAGGCGCTGGCCGCCCGGGGCGGGCCGCAGATCGGCAAGGGTGTCGGCATCATCGGCAAGACCATCATCAGCCACGGCAGCGAGCGGCTGAAGCAGGAATTCCTGCCCAAGATCCTCCGCAACGAGGTCGAGTTCGCGGTGGGCTACTCCGAGCCGAATGCCGGATCGGACGCCGCCTCCATGCAGTTGAAGGCCACCCGGGACGGCGACGGCTGGCGGCTCAACGGCCAGAAGACGTGGACCACCTCGGCCCACTTCGCCGACTGGTACTGGGTGGGGGCCCGGACCGATCCCGACGCCCCCAAGCACCACGGCATCACCCTGTTCCTGGTGCCGATGGACCATCCCAACATCACCGTCAAGGAGATCTGGACGATGGGCGACGAGCGGACCAACGAGGTCTACCTCGACGACGTCTTCGTTCACGACGACTATGTGGTCGGGGAGCTGAACCACGGGTTCCAGTACATCTCCGAGGCGCTCGACCTCGAGCGGTTCACCCTCTTCACCTACTCGCCGATCGCCCAACGGCTCGATCTCCTCACCGAGTACGTGGCCACCGCCACCCGGGATGGCGAGCCGCTCAAGGACGACGCGGTGGTGCGCGAGCGGATCGCCCAGCTCCACACCGAGGCGGAGGTGGCCCGGGTCCTCGGTCTCAAATTCGTCTTCAAGGCCGGCGAGGGTGGGGCGCCCCCGACCTCGGAGGCGTCGGAGTACAAGTTGTTCGCCACCGAGTACTCGCGGCGGCTGGCCGACGCCTCGATGGACCTGGCCGGGCCGGGGGGACAGCTTCGGGTCCGGTCCGAAGACGCCCCGATGAAGGGTCGGTCCGAGTCGACCTACCGTTACACGGTGATCGATACCATCGGCGGCGGTGCCTCCGAGATCCAGAAGAACATCATCGCCCGGCGCAAGCTCGGTTTGCCGAAGAATTTCTGATCGGCGCCTCCCTCCCGTGACCGAATCATCCTCACCGACCGTGCCGGAGACGGCACCGCCGTCGCCGTTGGCCCCCGAGCCCTCCACCGAGCCGAATCCCGGGCTGTTGGCCGAGGTGGTGGTGCTCGATCTGTCCACCGTCGGCCCGGCCGCCCGCTGCACCCGGCTGCTGGCCGACTACGGGGCGACGGTGGTGAAGGTGGGAGCGGTTCCCGGCCGGGGCGCCCAACCCATCACCCCTCCGTTCTTCGCCTACAGCGGGGCCCGGTGGCTGCAGCGGATCGCCATCGACCTGAAGGATCCCGAGGGCCGCGGTGCCTTCCTGAGCCTGGTGGAGCGGGCGGACGTGGTGGTCGAGAGCTTCCGGCCCGGGGTGATGGATCGGTTGGGCATCGGGTTTGCCGACCTGATCGAGGTCAACCCGGGGATCATCCTGTGCTCCACCACCGGCTTCGGGCAGTCGGGGCCCCGCGCCGGATGGGCCGGGCACGACATCAACTACCTGGCCGTCGGGGGATACCTGGCGTCGTGCCAGCCGCGGGCCGACGGGGGACCGCCGATCGCCGGGGCCACCCTGGCCGATGCCGCCGGTGGGGGCATGCAGGCAGCGATGGCGGTCATGGCCGCGCTCATCGGCCGCCGGCGCAGCGGGGCCGGGGCCCATCTGGACGTCTCCATCGCCGAGGGGGTGCTGTGGTTGACCTCCCTGGCTGTCGACGAGCACCTGGCCACCGGCGCCGAGGTCGGCCCGGGCCGGGACATCCTCAGTGGCCGTTACGCCTGCTACGACTCCTACCGGGCGGCCGACGGGAAGTGGTTGGCGGTCGGGGCCATCGAACCGAAGTTCTACGCCAATCTCTGCCGGCATCTCGGCTGTGAGCAGTGGGTTGCCCATCAACTCGACGACGACGTCCAAGAGAAGATCCGGTCCGACTTCCGGGCGGCGTTTGCCTCCCGGGACCAGGCCGACTGGGTGGAGGAGTTGGCCGGGTCCGACACCTGTGTCTCGCCGGTGCAGACGGTGGCCGAGCTGATCGACGACGACCAGTTCCGGGCCCGCGGCGCGGTGGTGGAGGTGGTCATGGGAGGTGGCAATGAAAGTGACCCGCAGGTGAGGTTCCGCCAGGTGGGACCGGTCCTGGCCGGGATGGTCCACCCCGATGGCCCGGTGGCGGTGCGGGGTCCGGCCACATCCGACGCCGACCGCCTGCTGGTGTCCGCCGGGCATCCACCCGGGCGGGTCGCCGAACTGCGAGCGAAAGGAGTGGTGGCGTGAGCGGCATCGGCGAGGCGGACATCGACAGGCTGATCGGCGTCGAGCAGTACGTCGAGGTGGGGGAGTTCCCGGTCGAGCGCGGCTACATCTGGACGACGTGCTCGTCGGTGGAGAACGGCAACCCGCTGTTCTGGGACGACGACGTGGCCGGGCAGGTGACCGGCGGGCCGATCGCCCCGCCGTCGATGGCGTCGGTCTGGTTCCGGCCCCACCACTGGGCCCCCGGGCGCAACCAGGCCGCCCTGCCGCTCCAGGTCCACTTCGATCTCAAGGAGGGGCTGGGTCTGCCCGAAGCCGTCATGAGCGACAACACCATGGTCTTCCATGAGCCGGTGCGGCCGGGGGACGTCCTCCGGACCAGCCAGATCCTGCGGTCGGTGAGCGACGAGAAGACCACCCGGCTCGGGACCGGGCGCTTCTGGGTGATCGACGTCGAGTACCAGAACCAACGCGGCGAGCTGGTGGCGGTGGAGAGCTACACCGGCTTCGGCTACCGCCGGGCCGACGACGCCCCCGCCGACGACCCGGTGGCGTCCGAGCCGACCCGGGCGGCACGGTGAGCACCACCATGGCGCCGTCACGGTTGCACGCCGACGTCCACACCGGCGACCGGCTTCCCGAGCTCGCCTATCCGGTCACCGCCACCACCGTGGTCCTCGGCGCCCTGGCGTCCCGGGACTGGCGGCCGATGCACCACGACAAGGACTTCGCCGTCAACCGGAACGGCACCCGGGACATCTTCCTCAACACCCCCAACCAGGCGGCCTGGTTCGAACGGTTCGTCACCGACTGGACCGGCCCTTACGGCCGCCTGCAGCGGATGACCTTCCGGATGCTCGGCTCGGTGTTCCCCGGGGACACCATGGTCTTCCGGGGAGAAGTGGTGGACACCGGGGTCGATGAGGCCGGGTGCGGGTGGGTGGCCATCGACATCTCCCTGATCGTGGGCGGTGACGCCAAGACGACCTGCCGGGCCCGGGTCGCCCTCCCGCTTTCCAGCCAGGACAACCCCTGGACCCGCAAGGGCGACCAGTGGAAGCCATGAGTCTCATCCCGCCAGCAGAGGAGCACTGACCATGTTGGACCTCAAATTCGACGCCGAGCAGGAGATGCTGCGCCAGACGGTGCGGGGGGTGTGCGCCACCACCAGCCCGCTCAGCGTGGTGCGTGAGCTGCAGGACGATCCGACCGGGTACTCGGCCGACCTGTGGAAGCAGCTGGCCCACCTCGACCTGATCGGGCTGCAGCTCCCGGAGGAGTACGGGGGATCCGGCATGAGCGCCCTCGAGGGCGTGGTCGTCTACGAGGAGTTCGGCCGATCGCTGGCCCCCTCACCCCACTTCGTGAGCTCGGTGCTCAGCGGTGGCGCGCTCGCCCGCTCCGGGAGCGAGGCGATGAAGACCGAGTGGCTCCCGAGGATGGTGAGCGGCGAAGCCATCCTGACCCCGGCCTGGCTGGAGCCGGAGAACGGGTTCGGGCCCAAGGGGATCCAACTCCGGGCCGAGCCCGACGGCGACGGGTTCCGGCTGTCGGGGGTGAAGCGCCACGTCGCGTTCGCCGGCTCGGCGACCCTCCTGGTGGTGCTGGCCCGGACCGGGGACGGCCGGGAGGACATCGACCTGTTCCTGGTCGATCCCAACGCCGACGGGCTTACTCTCACCCAGCACCTGACCATCGCCTCTGACGCCCAGTACCGGGTCGACTTCGACCGGGTCCGGGTGACCGCCGATGACCGCATCGGCGCGGCGGGGTCGGGCTGGGCGACCTGGAACGCGGTCATGCACGAGGGGATCATCCTGGCCGCCGCCCAGGCGGTGGGTGGGGCCCAGTACGCGCTGGAGATCACCGTGCAGTACGCCAAGGACCGCCACCAGTTCGACAAGCCGCTCGGGGCCTTCCAGGCGCTGGCCCACTACCTCGCCGACAGCGTCACCGCGGTCGACGGCGCCGAGGTGCTGGTGCACGAAGCCGCCTGGGCCAGTTCCGCCCGGCGGGACATCTCCAAGCTGGCCCCGATGGCCAAGTTGTTCGCTGGCAACACCTACCGCCAGGTGACCGCCACCGCCCAGCAGATCTTCGGGGGGATCGGGTTCACCTTGGAGTTCGACATCCAGCTGTACTTCCGGCGGGCCAAGCAGCTCCAGATCTCGTGGTGGGATACCCGCTACCTCGAAGATTTGGTCGCCGCCGCCGTCCTCGATTCCTGAGCCGGCCGTACCGGCCGCACGGGCGGTGTGGCCCCGCCCGGTGCGTGCCGTCTGACCACCGTGCCGTCCGACTACCGTGAATTCCGCAGTAGGCCCGCCGACGAAACGGGCACAGAGGGGCACGGGCGGGAATGTCACGGGCAGAAAGGCACGGGATGACGACAGCAGAGGTTCCAGCCACGGTGAGCCAGGATCCGGCCGGATCCTCCCAGCACGGGGCCCTGTTCCGCTTCCTCTTCGTCCACGAGGTCGACCAGTTCCCGCGGGCAGGAAGACGAACCGGCTTCCTGGCCCTGGCCGTGCTGGCCACCGTCGTTCTCTACTACACCTATTACACCCAGACCGGGGTGACCCCCAACATCCTGCGCTACTTCCACATGTCGTTCAGTTTCTACGTGGGGATCGTGATCGTCTCGAACCTCATCGGGGCGTTCGCCTCGCTCCCGGCCAGCCAGACCGACCGGCTGGGTCGGACCAATGTGGTCATCTACGGGCTCCTGATCGTGGGGCTCCTGGTGACCTTCGGAGTGCCGAATGTCACCACCGAGTGGGGATTCGCCATCGTCATCTCGGCCATGGGCCTGGTGGAGGGGGCGATCCTGGTGGCGACACCCGCGCTGGTGCGCGACTTCAGTCCCCAGTTGGGTCGAGCCTCGGCCATGGGGTTCTGGACGGTCGGGCCGGTGGCCGGCAGCCTCATCACCAGCATCGTCGCCACCCACACCCTGACCCACTTCGGCGATTGGCAGAGCCAGTTCATCATCTCCGGCATCAGCGCCCTGGCCACGTTCGTCCTCTGCCTGGTGCTCTTGAAGGACCTGTCGTCCCGGTTGCGCGATCACCTGTTGGTCTCGACCCGCGACCAGCTGCTGGTCGAGGCCAGGACCCGAGGCCTGTCCGAAACCGAATTGGTGTCGGCGACCAAGCGACCGTGGCCGCAGATATTCAGATGGGACCTGATCGGGTCGGCCGCCGGGATCTCGGTGTTCCTGTTGGTCTACTTCGCCGCCGCCGGGTTCTTCACCATCTTCTACTCCACCACCTTCAAGAATCCCGACGGTTTGAACTTCTCGGTCACCCAGGCCAACGGGCTCAACGTGTGGTTCTGGGGGGCTGACGCCATCGCCCTCATCATCTTCGGCGTCCTCTCCGACCGGCTGCGGGTGCGAAAGCCGTTCATGCTGATCGGCGCGCTCGGGGCGATCGGCATGCTCATCGTCTTCCTGATGCAGGCCAGCAACGCCAACACCGGCTACTACACCCTGGCCGTTATCGAGGTGTTCCTGGCCATGTTTCTGTCCATCACCTATGCCCCGTGGATGGCCGCCTACACCGAGACGGTGGAGGCCAAGAACCCGGCCCTGGTGGGCACCGGGCTGGCCCTCTGGGGATGGATCATTCGCCTGGTGGTGGGGATCTCCTTCATCTTCCTGCCGGTGGTGATCAACAGCGTCAATCCGGTGGTCGACAACCAACCCCTCGCCATCACCACCATCCCGGGAACCAACACCGACGTCCAGCAGTTCCTCGTCCAGCATCCGCAGTCGGTGGCCTTCGCCCAGGCTCACGCCCCCCTGTTGAAGGTCCTCAGCGAACCCCAGAATGCTCCGATCGTCACCGCCCTGGGCACCAACCCCACTGCCGCCAACATCACCGCCGCCCAGAAGGCGCTCGGATCCAAGGTCTTCGGGCAACTGGTCATCTACCAGACCCAGCTGAAGACGTTGGTGCTCCCGTACGCCAACCAGTTGAACTACCTGGCCGCCCACCAGGCTCAGCTCACCGCGCTGCAGAACGGGGTCAACGCCTCGCCCAAGCAGTGGCAGCACTGGTTCTGGGTGTCGATCGGGGGCATGGTCCTCTTCATTCCGACCATCTTCCTGATCAAGGGACGGTGGAGCCCGGCCCAGGCCAAGCGGGACAAGAGCGAGCACGACCAGCGGGTGGCCTCCGAACTGAAGGAGCTGGTCGGCTCCGACGCCTGACCGGCGGCCGACTCCCGGCCGCAACCATAAGCCCAGCTCAGACAGGCCGTCGTCAGCACAGCTAGCTGGGCATACCCGATTCCGTCACACCCCCGATCTACCGTGGGGGCTGTGAATAACACCGATGTGATTCGACCCGGCTTCGCGGTGATCGACGTGGAGACCACCGGGTTCTCGGCGACCAACGACCGGATCGTCGAGGTGGCGGTGGTGGTCACCGATCCGGCCGGGGTGGAACTGGACGCCTTCTCCACGGTGCTGGATCCGGGATGCGACCCCGGCCCTACCCATGTCCACGGGATCACCGCGGCCATGATCAAGGGAGCACCCACCTTCGGCCACGTCCACCCCTTCCTGGCCGAGCTGCTCTCCGGCCGGGTCATCGTCGGGCACAACGTGGGCCGGTTCGATCTGGGGTTCCTCCGGGCCGAGTGCCATCGGCACGGCGGAGACCGCCTGATGGTCGGCGAGGTGCCGATCGTCGACACCCTGATGGTGGCCCGTACCCGGATGGGTCTCTACGGCAAGGCCAAGTTGGTCGACTGCTGTGACTATTTCGGGCTGACCTGGGACGACCACCACAGCGCATTGGGAGACGCCCGGGTCACCGCCGCGCTGTTCGCGGCCATGGCCGACAAGCTCGGGCCTGAAGCGCTGGAGATCTCGGAACTGTTGGCTCGGGGTGCCGGGGTCGGGTGGCCGGGGGCGGCGTCGGCTCGCCCTTCCGTCCGGGATCGTCGGTGCTCAGAGTTCTGGGGCGATGTCGGCTTCGGGGATGATGACAACCGGTTGCGACCCGCGCTGACGGGCCGTCGCCAGTAGCTCTCCGGCACCGTCGGCGCCGATCTCGCCCACCACCAATTCGGTCTGGGACAGCACCACCACCCCGGTGACCAGCACGGCCAGGGCAATGCACTCCACCACCGTCCGGAACAGGCCGCCGCGGAGCCGGTCACCGAACAGGTTGATCCCGATGAGGATGCTGACCAGCGGGTTCACCGTAACCATCGTCGTCCGTGACGCGGTGATCGGCCCGGCATGCAGCGCGTTCTGGATGAGAAAGACGGTTCCGAGCCCGGTCACCGCTAGCAGGTAGGGCTGGGCGTGGGTGAAGACGTGCCCCCAGCCGCGGGACACGAAGATGGTGGTCGACTTGGTCAGGGCGGCGCTGAACGCCGCGGTGATGGCGGTGGCGGTGCCGAAGGAGGCGGCCCGCCACCAACGGGGGCCCCGGAGGCCGGCCAGGATGAACCCGGCGATGGCCACGGTCAGCAGCGCCGACGCCACGAACCATTGTCGGTTGTCGGGGTTGAGGTTGCCACCACTGGGATGGGCGGCCAAAAAGAAGCCACCGAGTCCGGCCACGATGGCAACCGAGCCGGCCCATTCCCGCCAACCCAGGTGATAGCGGAACCAGACGGCGAGGATGAGCAACAGGAACAGCAGTTCGGTGGTGAGCACCGGCTGGACCACGCTTAGCTGGCCGAGGCGCAGGGCGGTGGCCTGGAGGCCGAACACCACCAGCATGAGGGCGAACCCGACCAGCCAGATCTTGCGACGCACGGCGTGGGCCATCAGGCTCAACCGCATGGCCGCGGACGACGGCGCCGACTCCACCCCGATCCGCTGCAACACCGAGGTGAGGGCGTTGACGAAGGCTGCGGTCACCGCCAGGACGTATGACACCCGACAGTTGTAGCGCGTCGGTGACCGGGCTGCCCGGCGCCTGCCCAATTCCACCCGGGTGCCGGCTGGGTAGCATCTCGCCATGGCCGAGGCCGACATGACCGTGACCGGCGCACCGACCGCCCAGCCGTCGCCGGCCATGCCCGACCTCCTTGACCCGGCCTTCTACGTCGACATCGAGGCCATGCACGAGACGCTCCGACAGCTGCGCCACCATCGCCCGTTGGCCCGAGACGAAAAGAACGATCTGTGGGCGGTCACTCGCCATGCCGACGTGGTCGAGGTGGAGCGGCGCGATGACGTCTTTCTCAGCGGTCAGGGATACCGGTCGTTCTTCGCCCCCGGAGAGGACAACATGATCTCCCTCGACGATCCCCGTCACAGCCAGCAGCGGAAACTCATCTCCCGCCGGTTCACGCCCAAGGCCGTGCGCAGCCTCGAGCCCCAACTGGCCCGGATCATGGATGGGCTCATCGACACCTGGATCGATCGCGGCGAGGTGGAGATCGTCTCCGAGTTGGCCGCGCCGCTGCCCGCCCGACTCACCGCCGGGCTCCTCGGCTTCCCCGAGGACCGCTGGACGGACATCAAGTCGTGGTCGGAGAGGCTGATGCGCTACGACCAGGCGGCCAACGACCCGGAGGCGGGGCAGGGGTTCTTCGAGGCCATCATCGAATTCTCCGGGCTGCTGAACGAGGTGGCCGCCGCCCGGAGGGCGCAACCGGCCGACGACCTGGTCTCGGTGTGGACCCATGCGGAGATCGACGGATGCCCGATGGCCGACGACACCATCATGAACGAGACCGGGCTGATGATCTCCGGAGGGGCCGAAACCACCCGCACCGTCATCACCCGGTCACTGGCCGAATTCTGCGCTCACCCCGACCAGTGGGAAGCCATGGCCGCCGACCCGTCGCTGGTTCCCGGGGCGGTGGAGGAGATGGTCCGGTGGGTGACGCCGTTGAACAACTTCTTCCGGACCGCGACCCAGCCGGTGACGGTCGGCGGAGTGGCCATGGCCGCGGGGGACCGGGTGATCCTCCTGTATCCCTCGGCCAACCGGGATGACGAGGTGTTCGATGATCCCTACCGCTTCGACATCCGCCGGGAGCACAATCCGCATGTGTCGTTCGGGTTCGGAACCCATTTCTGCCTCGGCGCGCCGCTGGCCCGGTTCGAACTCCGGATGCTGATGGAGCGACTTACCCAGCGGATCAACAACCTGTCGGTGATCGAGCCGCCCGACATCGAGGCGAACATCTTCGTCGGCGCCGTCCGGTCCTTCCGGCTGGGGTTCGACCGCCGGGGGTGAAGGCGAGAGCGGCGCTAGGCGACCTCGTCGCTGTCGTCGCTGTCGTCGCTGTCGTCGCTGTCGTCGCTGTCGTCGCTCTCGTCGCTGTCGTCGTGACATCCGCTCTCGTCGTGACATCCGCTCTGCTCCGACGCCCCACCGTCCTCGGGGATGTGCAGGCCCAGTGAGTACCCGTCCAGGAAGGCGTCGGCCTCCCGGCGGCGCGGATAGCGGTTCTCCAGCGCCTTGAAACGGTGGTTGTGGTTGGGCTCGATGAGGTGGGCCAGCTCGTGGACGATGACCGCGTCGAGTACCCAGCCGGGAGCCATCCGGAGTCGCTCGGAGATCCGGATCTCCCGCGACAGCAGCGTGCACGACCCCCAGCGCTTGGTCTGGGCGGTGGACCACCGGATCGAAGCCGCCCGGATGCCGCCGAGATAGGTGTCGCCCAACACTTTCGCCCGTTCCTCGAGATAGGCATCGGAGGCGTGGAGGTTCGGGCGGTGCCGCTGCAACCGGCGGGCCAGGTGGTCCACCATCTCGTCCCGGTCGGCGCCACGCAGATGGGAGGGGACGACCACGATGATGCGGTCGCCTTCCCAGTGGGCCCCGGCCGTCTTCTTCCTTCGGGTGCTGACCCGAATTTCGACATCCGGTCGGAACAGGTCAGGGGGTTCTGTGGTGTAGGTCATGGAGGAGGAAGGTACGGCGGGGGTGTGACAACCCCGGGTACACGACGAGATCTTAAGAAACCGGGGGCCCAACCTGGTGGATCTCCGGCTCCGTCTCCGGCTCCGTCTCCGGGGCCGTCTCCGGGGCCGGCGGCGAATGGGAGCCGCCGGAGGTGGGCGGTACTCTGGGAGCGTGCAGCGATTCTTCACTCCCCGCCGCATCGGGATGCACATCACCCTCCTGGTCCTGCTGCCGACGTTTGCCTTGCTGACCAAGTGGCAGTTCGAGCGGGCCTACGGCGGGAACACGCTGAGCTGGGCCTATACCTTCGAGTGGCCGTTGTTCGCCGGGTACGCCATCTACGTATGGTGGCAGCTGATCCACGACGATCCCACCATGTTCACCCGGCGCCGCCAGGGGCCGAGGCTGGGGCCCGACGGTGAGCTCCTAGGCCCGGAGGAGGAGCCGGGCTGGGCGCTCAGCGGGGGTCGGCGATCGAGACCCCCGGCCGCCCCGGTCGCAACGGCCGCCGACGCCACCACCGCGACCATGGTCGGCTCTCAGGCTGACCGGCCACTGGCGGGGGAGCTCACCGACACCGAGGTCGACGCCGACGTCGACGCGGAGGGGGACGGGGACGAGGGAGACCCCGAGCTCGCCGAGTACAACCGGTATCTGGCCGAGCTCAACGCCGGCCCGGACAGGAAGCGATGGTAGACGTGCCCGACACCGGGTCGAAAGTAAAAGCCCCGAAGAGGACCCGGAGTGCCGACCCGATCGGCGGAGCCATGTTCCGCTACCGGGTGATGGCCTACATCGTGGGGACGGCCCTGGTGATTCTGGTGTTCGTCGCCATCCCGCTGCAGTACTGGGGGCATCACAAGATCGTGGCCGAGATCGTCGCCCCCATCCACGGCTACCTCTACATCGTCTATCTGGTCGCCGGTGCCGACCTGGCCCGCCGGGCCCACTGGCACCTGGGCAGGATCCTGTTCGTGGTCTGCGGGGGATTCGTGCCCTTCCTCGCCTTCTTCGTGGAGCGCTGGATCACCAAGAGGATGAACGCCGAGCGGGCGGCTGAGGCGGTGGCGACCACGTTGGAGCCGGCGACCCTCGATCCCGCCGACCGATAACCGGAGCCGAAGCGTCAGCGGGCGCCGCGCACCAGGGCCCCGGGTCGGGCCCCGGTGTCCTTCCCGTCCGCAAAGGTGGTGACCCCCGACTTGATGGTCTCGACGTAGCCAGTCGCGTCCTGGACCAGGCGCATCCCGCCGGCCGGGAGGTCGGCGATCACCGTCGGATTCCCCAGCTGCAGACCGTCGTAGTCGATGAGGTTGACGTCGGCGATGGCCCCGGCTTCGAGGGTGCCCCGGTCGGTGAGCCCGTAGAGCCGGGCGGTGTCGCGGGTCTGCTTCTTCACCATCCACTCGAGGGGCAGCCGCTCGCCCCGTACCCGGTCGCGGGTCCAGTGGGTGAGCATGAAGGTGGGCTGGGAGGCGTCGCAGATGACCCCGCAGTGGGCCCCCCCGTCCGCCAGGCCCGCCACCGACCGGGGATGGAGGAGCATCTCCCGGGCCGGCTCGAGGTCGCCGTTGGCGTAGTTGAGGATCGGCAAGTAGAGCAGCCCACGCCCGTCGTCGTCGAGCATGGCCTCGTAGGCGACCTCGAGGGGGGTCCGACCGGAGGCGGCGGCCAGACCGGCCAGCGACCGCTCGGGCCCGGGTTCGTAGTCCGGCGGGCTCCCGAGGGCATAGGTGGCCCGGTAGGCCTGCTCCATGCGGCGCCAGAGATCCGGGGGTCTCGGGGATCCACGACTCGATGGACAGCCGGACGTCCGGTCGGCGGAGCCCCTCGATGAGCTCGGCGGGCGCCAGGCCCTTGGCCTTCAGGTCCTGGTAGGCGGGAATCGGGTCGAACAGGCAGAACGAGGTGAAGTGACCGGATAGCAATCCGGTGGCCCGGCCGCCGACCTGGGGCCAGATGTCGGCGCCTTCCGAGGTCGCCCGCAACGACTCGTCCATCAGCTGGCGCCACAGGTCGGGGGCGGAGTCGACCTGGACCAGGGCGAAGGTGACCGGCCGCCCGATGGCGACCGACAGCCGCCGCATCCAGTCGACTTCCTTGGCCGGGGCGATGAGGTCCTCGCCGGCCACCCCGGCCGGAGCCAGCTCGAAGACCCCGGTCCCGAGCTCCCCGAGGGCACGCCCGATACCGAACAGCTCGTCCTCGGCCGCGTAGGTGCCCGGCACCGGCTCGCCGTCGATGGCGCGGTGGGCGATGGTCCGCGACGTGGAGAAGCCCGAGGGCCCCGGCGGCGATGGCCTCCTTTACGATGCTTCATGGCGGCGATGTCCTCCGGAGTCGGCCGGCTCGTTGCGGGCGCCGCGCTCGCCCATGACGTAGGCGCGCACCGCGCCGTGGGCGATCTGGGTGCCGACGTCGACGGTCCAGTTGCCGCCGGCCGAGGGCGTCGAGATACTCGGGGAAGCTCTCCCACTCCCACGGCGATGCCCTCGGCCAGCGCCGTGCCGGGGATGTCCTCGACGCCTTCCATCAAGCCGATGAGCCAGTCGTGGTGGTCGGGCCGGGCCGGGGCGAAGCCGACCCCGCAGTTGCCCATGACGATGGTGGTGACCCCGTGCCAGCTGCTCGGGGCCAGGACCTCGTCCCACGTGGCCTGGCCGTCGTAGTGGGTGTGGATGTCGACCCATCCCGGCGTGACGAGCAGCCCGTCGGCGTCGACGGTGCCGGGACGCGCCACCGCCGTTGAGAGCGCCCACGGCGGTGATCCGCCCGTCGTCCACCGCGACGTCGGCCGTCCGTGCCGGCGCTCCGGTGCCGTCGACGACGGTTCCGCCTCGGATGACGAGGTCGTGCATGACGGGATCCCCTCCTGATGTCGAGACTTTTCGATGCCCGCCCTACCCTACTGGGCGTTCCTCCCTCGGTTCAGGAGGGATCGAGTAGGTGACCTGGGCTTTGGCGATCACGTCGTGACCACCCTCGGACACCATGGCCACCTCCACCACCGCCAGCCGGGTTCCCAGCTTCAGCACCGTCCCGGTGGCCACCACGTCGACCAGTGCCGGTTTCCGCAAGAAGTCGATGTGGAGGCTGGTGGTCACCGCCAACGGCACCGGTCCGATATGGCCGACGATGGCGAGCCAGGCGGTGCAGTCGGCCAGGGACATCAACGCCGGACCGGAGACGGTGCCACCCGGCCGACCATGGGACGGCAGGACCGGCAGTCGGACTCGGATGGTGTCGTCCTGCAGGTCCTCGACCACGAACGCCGGAGGGTCGAGCGGGAACCCGTCGAGGAGAAATTGCCGGAGCCCCTCGACCGTCATCGCTGCCATGCCCAACCGTATCGGGTGACGGTTGGGACGCTACCCGGTGGTGAAGTCGCCGTGACGACCGGTGCCGGCCGCGAAGCGGGCCGCGCCCTCGAGTGTCTCGCCGCTGGCGATGGTGACCAGACCGTGGCGAACCTCGTTGACCACCGCCTGGGGTTCCCCCAGGTCCCATTGCTCGATGGCCGAAAGTCGGTCGTGGCGCATACAGGTCTGGGGGAAGGTCGCCAGTTGCTGCGCGAGCTCGAGCGCCCCTTCCAACGCGGCACCCGGTTCGGTGACCCGGTTGACCAGGCCCATGGTGAACGCCTCTTCGCCGCTCACCCCGCTGTCCGGTGAGGATCAGGTCCATGGCCCGGCTGTGACCGATGAGGCGGGGGAGTCGGATGGTCCCGAGGTCGATCAGCGGGACGCCGAACCGCCGGCAGTAGACGCCGAGGGTGGCGTCTCGGGCGGCCACTCGCAGGTCGCACCAGAGGGTCAGCTCCAGGCCTCCGGCTACCGCGAATCCTTCGATGGCGGCGATGACCGGCTTGGACAGCCGGAGGCGGGAAACACCCATCGGGGCGTCGCCTACTTCGGTGACCTGGTTGCCTCGGCCCTCGGTCAGGCCTTTCAAGTCCGCGCCGGCACAGAAGGTGCCGGCTGTACCGGTGAGAATGGCAATGGACGCACCACGGTCCGCGTCGAAGCTCCGAAAGGCCTCAGCCAGCGCGGCCGCGGTCATCCGGTCCACGGCGTTGCGCCGCTCCGGACGGTTGATGGTGACGATGCGGACACCGCCGTCGTCGGCTACGGAGACCGGTTCGGGATCGCTGGGCATCGGTACGTCTCCTTGTCCTGGCCCCGACGGCACCGCGACCGGGGCCGATTACCCAACTATTGCATGCCAGGTCCCGACAATGAGAAGGACTACGCGGCCCGAATGTAAGGGAACGCCGTCGGCGGGTCGGCGGGTCCGGTATCCGGAAGGGTGACCGAAAGCCGGTCGCGGCGTAAAGAGCTCATTGCGCTGAGCGCCATGATCAGCGGACATAGCCATACCGCGAGAAGGCTGGCGCCCAGGCCAAGGGCGACGCGGCCCACCGGGCGGCTAGGCAACCCGCGATCTATGTCGTCGGTTTCTTCGAACGGGATATTCGGCAACGCGTTGACCTTTCGTGTGAATCCCCCCCCGAATTTGACTGCCCACCTTTCTACCCTCCCGGCACCCGGATGAATCCTCACCCTCGGTGCGTTGTCATCCGACCTGGCCCGTGAGCTGGCCGAACGGTGGGTGGACCCGGCCGGGAGGCGAGCGATAGAAACGAACATGTGTTCGTATACACTCGGACAGGAATGTCTGCCCTGCAAGGTTCGCTCTTCGATACCGGTGAGGAAATCGGGATCCGCTCACTCGAGGCGGTGGAGCGGACCGACCTGAGCGATGGAGCCTGGGTCGACCTGCTCCCCGGCTGGGTCGCCGGCGCGGCCCCGCTGTTCGAGCAGTTGGTGGATGTGATTCCCTGGAAGTCGGAGCGGCGGAAGATGTACGACCGAACGGTCGACGTCCCCCGGCTGCTGGCCTTCTACGGTGAGGACGAGGCGCTGCCCCACCCGATCTTCGAGGTGGCCAAGGAAGCCCTCAGCGCCCACTATGCCGAGGAGACCGGCGGTCCGTTCCTCTCCACTGGGTTCTGCCTCTATCGAGACGGAAGGGACGGCGTTGCCTGGCATGGGGACACCATCGGTCGGAGCAGCACCGTCGACACATTGGTGGCCATCATCTCGCTCGGAGCCCGTCGGCGCCTGCTGCTACGCCCGACGTCCGGCGGGCCGGCGCGCCGGTTCGAGGTCGGTGAAGGGGATCTCTTGGTGATGGGTGGGAGTTGTCAGCGCACCTGGCAGCACACCATCCCCAAAACCGTCCGGCCGGTTGGGCCGCGCATCAGCGTCCAGTTGCGACCTCGAGGGGTTAGCTGATCGCATCACCTGTACCAAAGACGACCAGGCCTTGGCCATCCGTCGGATCGGGCGGCTCAGGTCGTTGGGGTCCCCATATCAATTTCACACCACACGGACTTGCCATGTTCGGTAGGCCGGACCCCCCACTGGTCGGCAATGGCAGAGACGAGCTGCATGCCCCGACCACCTTCGGCATCCAGGTTGGGTTGAAGCCGGCGGGGGACGGCGGTGGTGCCGTCGTGAACGGCAACCACCAGCCGATCCGAGGTGCGGCTCAGCCGGAGTTCGATAGGCGACCGGCTGTGGAGGATGGCATTGGTGACAAGCTCGCTGGCTACCAGGACCAGATCGCCGATCACGTCGGGCGCGATTTCCCAACCGGTAAGCACGTTGCAGGCGAACCTTCGAACCCCGGCCACTGATTCCGCCACCGGGGGAACGGCCAGGGCCGCGAATCCTGTTTCCGGGCCGTCGCCGGGCACTTCGGCGACGAGTACCGCCACATCATCGTCGGACCCTTCCGGGAGCAACGCGTCGACCAACGCCAAGGGTAGATCCTCCACCGGACCTCGATTGATGGCGAGCGCGGCCTCGAGGTCGTGGATCCCATCCTCGATGTCGTTGCCGCGCTGTTCCACCAGGCCGTCGGTGTACAGAATCAGGACGTCACCGGCGGACAGGACCAATCTGGTCTCCACCAGATCGTGTGGTCCGGTACCCAGCGGCGGCCCGAAGGTTCCGGTCAGGCGCTGGGTCGGTCCGCCCGGGCACCGCACCAGCGGCGGGAGGTGGCCGGCGTTGGCATAGACCAGGCTCGAGTCTTCCGGATTGAACACCGCGTAGACACAGGTGACGATCTTCTCCTCGCTGATGTCTCGGACGCTGGCGTCCAGATACTCGAGGACCCGGGAAGGTGGCAGGTCGAGTTGGGCATAGGCCCGGATCGTGGCCCGGAGTTGACCCATCACCGCCGCGGCCTGGATCCCCCGGCCCATGACGTCACCCACCACCAGAGCGGTTCGGCCGCGGTCCAGCTCGATGACGTCGTACCAATCGCCTCCGACCCGGGTGTCGCCGACGCCCGCTTGGTAGTGGCTCGCCACCTTCAACTGTTGAGGAGCGAATGTCCGCTCCGGGAGGAGGCTCCGCTGCAATTCCTCGGCAATCAGTCTCTCGCGAGCCGCCGCCTCCTTCTCGGCCGCCGCGACGTCCGCCGCCTGCTTGGCCTGAATCCGCTCGGTGATGTCCTGGATGCTTCCCCGCAACCCGATCGGTTGGCCCTCGGCGTCTCTGACCATTTCGCCGACCGTGTGGTAGGTCCGCTCCACCCCTTCCACGGCCCGGACCCGTACTTCGAAGTTGATCACCTCTCCCTCGGTCGCGGCTTTGATCGCCGTGTCGATCCGGTCGACGTCGTCGGGATGCACCCGGCGAATGATCCTGGCGATGCCATTGCGATGTATCGCTATCGGATCGAGTTGGATCTGCCGGAAGAACTCATCTGAACCCGTGATCGTTTGCGATTTGAGATCAAATTCCCAACTGCCGACGTGGGCCATCCGCTGCGCCTGATCGAGAAGCGCCTGCTGCTCCTCCAGTTCAGTTACCAGACGCCGCACTCTGTCGAGTTCGAGGTTGGAGCGGATGCGAGCCAGGAGCTCGCGGCCGGTGAACGGCTTGGTCAGATAGTCGTCGGCGCCCGCCTCCAAACCCTCAATGGTGGCCTCATCGCCGGCCCGAGCCGAGAGCATCACGATCGGCACGTGCATGGTGGTGGGGTCGGAGCGCATGGCGGCCAGGAGGCCGAATCCGTCGAGTCCGGGAATCATCACGTCGGTGAGAACCAGGTCCGGTGGAGACGCACGTACCATCTTGAGGGCGACAACCCCGTCAGGCGCGGTCTCGACTGCGTAGTGGTCGGCAAGCAGCCCAACGATGTACTCCCGCATGTCGAGATTGTCGTCGACCACCAAGACTCTCAATCGATCGTCGGTGCCGTCGTTTGTGGCCGGAAGCATGGGACTCATGTCGGTCGTGCGAGACCTGGCCTCATAGTCGAGCCAGCGGGACGACTCGGCCAGGAAACCTTCGGTTTCCCGGAAGATGTTGGTGGCTCCTCCGGTTGGGGTCAGGACGATCTGCTCGGCTGGGAGATGAGCCATTCCCAGCGGTACTCGGACCGAAAATCGGGTCCCTTGGCCCGGAACGCTTTTGGCCACGATGGTTCCGCCATGAAGATTGACCAGTTCCGCGGTAAGCGCCAGTCCGATTCCCGACCCCTCGTGGCTCCGCGAGCGGGCTCCGGTGACCCGGTGGAAGCGCTCGAAGAGATGATCGAGTTCCTTCGGCGCGATCCCGATACCGGTGTCGGTGACATCCAGCACCGCCTGCCCGTTGCGGGCCGCAAGTCCGATCTCGATACCGCCGGCGAAGGTCGCTTTCAAGGCATTGGAGAGGAGGTTGGACACGATCTTCGTCCACATGTCCGGATCCACATAGACGGGTTCGCCCAATGCGGGGCAGTCGACGGTAAACGTGAGTCCGGCCTGTTCGAGGGCGGAACTGAACATGCTGGCCACGTCGGCAGTGAAACGGGCCAGGTCGAGTGCTTCGAATTTGGGTTCAGCTTGGCCCTCTTCCAGCCGGGAGAAGTCGAGCAGGACATTGACCAGTTTGAGCAGCCGCGCGGCGTTTCGGTGCATCACCTCGACACGGGCCCGTTGCGTGGTCGGGAGGGGATTGTCCTTGTCGGCGAGGGCGTCGGTTGCCGGTCCGAGGAGCAGAGTCAACGGTGTGCGAAGCTCGTGACTGATATTGGTGAAGAATGCGGTCTTGGCCCGATCCAGCTCGGCCAGGTCTGCGGTGCGAACCCGCTCGAACTCGAAGGCCCGGGCTCGGGTGATGCTGGCCGCCACCTGGCCGGCAATGAGGTGCAGAAAACCGGTGTAGCCAGCGTCCACCGGCAGGTAGGGATTCAGTGCGAAGACAAGGAACCCGTAGGGATCCGCGTGGCCTCGCTGCAACAGCGGCACCCCCAGTGCCTGCGTCGGAGGCTTGTCCAGGGCGCCCTGCGGGATGGACGGGAAACGCCGGGCGAGGTCCTCGAAGATCACGGTGTCCCCGTCGGCCATGGCGGCCACCGGCCAGGGCGGATTGCCGTCTGACATCTCGATCAGTGGCGGTGCGACGGGGTGGGATGCCCTGATCCCCGGAGAGCAAGCCAGACGCGCACTACTTCGGTCCTCAACGAACAAGTACATGAGGGTGAACGGGAACGAGCGAGGCTCGGCGCTGAGACGACCGTCGAGTGCTGCCAAGACATCGGACTCGGATTCCGCCTTTGTCAGCCCGGAGCCCAATTCGATCAGTGTTGACATCCGACGCTCACCGATGACCTGGTCGGTGACTTCGTTGACCACGCACAGCACGCCGACGATGCGCGCCTCGTCATCGGTGAGCGGGCTATAGGACAGGGTGTGATAGGTCTCCTCCTCGTAGCCGTTGCGTTCGAGGAACAGCAACATCCCTTCATTCCAGGTCGCGGTGCCGGTGCTCATCGCCTGCTCGACGAGAGGGCCGACGTCCCCCCAGACTTCAGCCCATACGTCGGAGGCGGGTTTTCCCAGAGCCCAGGGGTACTTGTTCCCGAGGGTGTTGCGGCGATAGGCGTTGTTACAGAAAAACGTCAATTCCGGGCCCCACGCCATCCACATCGGGAAGCGCGAGCCCATCAGAAGACGTAAGACATTGATCAGGCTTTCCGGCCACAGATCGGGGGCGCCAACTGGGGTAGAAGCCCAAGCAATGGCTGACATATCGCCACCGACCTCGCCGCTGGCAGCGAACAGTTCACCAACGGCGTCGGCCCCCCTTGGTATGGCTGGGCCTTTGGCCGGTTCGACCATTTGTCCACCTTACAAATGGTTGCCTAGAGCGTAAAGAGCCGAATGAACGACATTTGCTCAAGGATGGCCGTCGGCGGCGTCATGTTAGGGTGAAGGTGCCGATCATGGCGACATGGTGATCAATTTGGGGCCATTCTTCACGGCGTGAACGTCAAGGAGCGTGCGGTAGATGGAGGAAGGCTCGGCAGACCTGATCTTGGCTACTCGGACGGAAGGCTTTGCCACCGTCGTAGTTGCTCAGGGAGAGATCGACCTCTCTACTATTCCTCTGCTTACTGAGAAACTCGACGATCTGATCGCCGACGGTCAGGTCGACCTCATCGTTGACATGGCCGGTGTCGACTTCATCGACTCCACCGGGCTGGGTGCACTCGTGGGGGCTCGGAAGAAGGCCCTGGCCAAAGAGGGGTCGGTGCACTTGGCGTGCATTCAGTCGAAAGTCCTCAAGATATTCAAGATCACCCAGCTGACCGAGATCTTCCCTGTTCATGAGAGCGTCGCCGATGCCATCGCATCGGCCTCCGGCCGCCCCTAGGGCGCAGCCGCGCTTTGCCCAACGTTTTCCGGCCTTGCGGTTGAAGCCGGTTCAGTCCCCGGCTCCGGCGATCGACCCCTTGGTTTTGGAGAATCGTCGGAGTTGGCTGTCCCACTCTTGGACGTTGCGCCTCAGCCATTCGACCAACATGGCGGCGTGCTCCATCTCGTCGTTCATGTTGTGGATGAGGATGGCCTGCAACTCGGGATCATCGCAATCGTCGGCGCGCTGGCGGTACCAGTCCATCGCCTCCAGTTCCTCCGTCAGCGAGACGATGGCCTGATGGATTGCGATGGTCTCGGGTGTCAGCCGCTCGCGGGGGGCGTGGAGTTCCTCGCTGGACAACGTAATCCTCCCTCTCCCACGACGCATCGGCGACGCGCCATCGGGTCACGATCTTAGATTGTGTTCTAACAAGCGGGGCCGGTCAGAGGGGGAGCCCCTCGGTGAGTGAGTTGATGACATAATCGGCACCCCCCTCGCGCAGTTGGCCGGCATCGAAATTGTGGCTGGCCACCCCCACGCATTTGATGCCGGCGGCGTGCGCACCTTCGGCGTCGTGAGGCGTGTCCCCAACGGCCAGGCACTCGTCGGCGGTCACCGGTTCGCCAAAGACCAGGCTTGCCCTTTCGAGAGCGATCTTGGTGAGCTTCCCCCGGTCGGTGGAGTCTGATCCGTAACCTCCGAAGGAGAAGAACCGATTGAGTTTGGCCCGATGCAGTTTCACATGGGCAGCGGCCTCCACATTGCCGGTCACCAGTCCGAGCAGGTATCCCTCGTCGATCAATTCGGGGAGAAGCCCCTCCACTCCGTCGAGTACCCGGTAGTCCTTCGAGTCGGCCACCGCGCCATAAAGATAGTGCAGGCGTCGCTCGAGCACCTTGCTGAACTCGGCTCGGGTTGGCTTGTGGTGGAGCACCGCCTCGAAAGTCTTTCGTCCAACTTCCGGGTCGGTCATCCCCGTGTCGGTGAATTCGCCGATGTCGGCCGGGATCCCGTATAGCTCGTCGAATGCCCTCCGCCATGATTCAGCGCCGGCACCACCGGTGATAATCAGGGTGCCGTCGATATCGAAGAGGAGGACCGGGTATTTCGAAGTGTCAGCGGAGTTCATTCGGCAACCTTCCTGTGGAGATCCGAGGACGCGATCCTCATCGGTGTGCTCGACTCTTCCAACTGTAGGTCACGCCTGCAGAGTCTTGACCGGACGTATCTGGGGGCGATTGACCCGCTCTCTCGCGCGGTGGATGGACCGGGACAGGAGCCCGGATGCCGGGCCCAATCGTTCCGCCTACCATCGGGAGGGTGAGCCAAGACGACCCCACGGTTGCGGATCTGCTGGTGCGATGTCTCGAGAACGAGGGGGTCCAATTCGTCTTCGGGATCCCTGGTGAGGAGAACATCCTCTTCACCGAAGCCATTGCGAGCTCGCCGTCGATCCGGTACATCCTGGTCCGCCATGAACAGGCGGCATCGTTCATGGCGGAGATCTTCGGTCGGATCACCTGCCAGGCCGGGGTGTGCTCGTCAACCCTCGGCCCGGGCGCGATCAACCTGCTCCTGGGGACGGCGGACGCCACCACCAACAGCACCCCGATCGTGGCCATCTCCGCCCAGGTCGGGCTCAACCGGATCTACAAGGAATCACACCAAAGTGTGGATCTGGTCTCGATGTTCGACCCCGTCACCAAATGGGCAGCCTTGGTCCCCACTCCCGGGGCGGTTCCCGAGATGATGCGCAAGGCGTTCAAGCTGGCCCAGACCGAGCGGCCGGGAGCGGTTTACCTGGCGATGCCCGAGGACGTGGAAGCGATGGCGGCCCCGGCCGCATCGGTTCCCCTGCCGGTCAATATCCCCCGGACCGACGAACCGTCGAATTCCCAGATCGAGCGGGCGTCCCAGGTCCTTCTTGGTGCGCAACGCCCGGTGGTGCTGGCCGGACACGGCGCGGCGCGGGCCGGAGCCGGCGAAGCTCTCGTCCGGTTCTCTGAGGAGCTCGGGGTACCGGTCGCCACCACCTTCCACGGGAAGGGCGTGTTCCCAGACGACCACCCCAATGCCCTGGGTGCGGTGGGCTTCATGCAACACGACTACGTCAATTTCGGGTTCGACGAAGCCGACGTGATTATCTCGGTCGGTTACGAGCTGCAGGAATTCGACCCGGTACGGATCAATCCGAAGGGCGATAAGCAGATTCTCCATCTGAGTCGGTTTCCGGCCGAGGTCGACAATCACTACACCGTCGAGGTCGGGGTGCAGGCGGACCTCGGTCGGACCCTCGATGCGTTGTCGAAAGCCACCAACCGCCGTTTCGATCCGGCGACCAGCGGAGAGACCATCCGCAGGCTGCTGGCCGCGGAATTGGAGCGGGGGACAACCGACGACAGTTTTCCGCTCATCCCCCAGCGGGTGGTGGCCGACACCCGGACGGCCCTCGAGCGCCACGACATCGTCCTGGCTGACACCGGGGCGGTGAAGATGTGGATGGCGCGGTTGTATCCCACCTACGAGCCGAACACGTGCCTCATTTCCAACGGGCTGTCGACCATGGCGTTTTCGGTGCCGGGCGCCATCGGGGCGAAGTTGGCCCGACCTAATTGCCGGGTCCTGGCGGCCGTGGGCGACGGGGCGTTCCTCATGAACTCCCAGGAAATCGAGACGGCCCTACGCGAGAAGGTGCCGATCACGATTCTGGTGTGGGTCGACGATGCCTACGGTCTCATCAAATGGAAGATGGAAATGGAAATCGGCCATGCGACGGAGATCGAATTCACCAATCCGGACTTCGTTGCCTACGCGGAGAGTTTCGGGGCCCGCGGCTACCGGATCACCGCTGCCGAACAGCTCCTTCCTGCCCTCCAAGAGGCACTGGCGGCCAACACCGTCTCGGTGATCGCCTGCCCGGTCGACTACTCCGAGAACCTGCGTCTTACGGCGTCACTGGGGGAACTGAGCGGGCCGTTCTGAGCGATCGGCGGTCGATGTGCCCCTCCGACCCTTCAGTGCGGAGGTAACAGAGTGGTCGGTCTCCGACGGCCTACAATTGGAAGTTGAACGAGAGAATTGCTGTCTTGCCGTATCCAACCTCTCGCTCGAGTCCCGCCCACGTAGCTCAGGGGATAGAGCAACGGTTTCCTAAACCGCAGGTCGAAGGTTCGATTCCTTCCGTGGGCGCCCGTGGGCGCCACTTCCGTGGGCGCCACGCGCAGCCCTATCTCCGGTGCGAGAGGTGCCCGTGTTGAGCACCGCGAAGACGCCTTGACAGACGCTTTGATAGAAGGTCCTCCGTTTACACCGCACGTCCCAACGTCACCATGACCACCGGCCCGCTTGCGCGCAAACCACCAGTGCCCTGTCACGGCGCAACTACTGTGAGGAGATGCAATCGACGATAAGGAAAATCGCCGTCGTTTGTGTGATATTGGTCGCTCTGTCCGTGCTTAGCGCATGCGGTGCCCACTCCTCTCCGAACACCGGCAACGATGAAAGCACGATTCCGCCGTCGAAGGCGATCCCGAAGACGGTGTCGATCAAGTCGTCAAGTCCGTACTACGTCGCGGCCAAAGCACTGATGGGCACACAGGTTCAGGCCGGCACCGTGATCGCCGGATGCACCATCAACGCGTTCACGAAGTGTGCCGGTGCCCGGCTCTCCGACCAGTACCTCCAAGGGGCCTTTCTGGCCTATTCGGATCTGAGCGGCGCCGACATGGCGGGCGTCAATCTCCTCCAGGCGGACGTCGGCTTCGCCACCCTCGACGGCGTCGACCTCAGCGGTGCGGAGCTCAACGCCACCTCGACGACCAAGGCGACGTTCCGCAACGCCAGGCTGGCCAACAGCCAATGGGTGTTGGTGGCCGGCTCCGACACCGACTTCAGCGGCGCCGACCTGCGGGGCGCCAACTTCACCTCGGCGTCTCTCGCATCCTCGAACATGACCGGTGCCGACCTGAGTGGCGCCAACCTGACCCTGGCCGACCTGACCGGCGTGGATCTCAAAGGTGCCAAACTCGATGACGCCAACTTCTGCCAGACGACGATGCCGGATGGGACGGTCCGTAACCCTCAGCCGTCAGCTGCGGCGGCAATCGCGGCATGTGGACACGCCGCCCCGAGCACCGATCCGGATCTTGTCATCGATGACACCAACCCCTACTTCGCCCTCGCCCTCACCTACGACAACCCGTTCGTCCCGACTGATACCACGATCGGTGGGTGCCGGTTGGTCCCCCGGGCCTCGTGCCGAGGCGCCGACCTCTCGCACCACGACCTCACCGGCGCGATCATCCCTTACGCGCAGGTGCAGGGCGCAAACTTCACCGGCGCGGACATGACGGCCGTCGTGCTCGACTTGGCTGGCGGAGAGGGTGCCAACCTCCGCGGCGCCCTCCTCGTCAACGGCACACTGGCCGGCGGCCAATTCGCAGGGGCCAACCTGTCCAGTGCCACGCTCGTGTTCGCGTCGTTGAATGGCACCGATCTCCGCGGCGCCGACCTCTCGCACGCCAACCTACGGTTCGGCTCCATCGTCGGGGCGGATGCGACCGGGGCAAATCTCACCGGTGTACAGCTGCCGGACAGCAACGCCAACGGCACGAACTTCACGAACGCCAACCTATCTGGTGCCAACCTCAGCAACGCCGACCTCACCGGCGCCAGTCTCGACGGCGCCAACCTTACCGGGGCCGACTTCTGCAACACCCTCATGCCGGACGGGTCGGTTCGCAACCCGACCGCCGGCCTCTGCCCGAATCAGTGAGGGCTCTGCTTCATCGGGCGTGACCTCGCTCGCAAGGAACTCGACCGTTATTGCGAGCCTCTGAGACCGACCGATGGTTTCCGCACGCAGGTCGAGGGTTCGTCTGGCGCGGTGATGTCACGGCCGAGCGCCATCGGCACGGCATTGCGATGGGCTTCGGCGTCGGCGATATGGCCCTTCGGCCAGGGTTCGTCTTTGACCAGATGGTCCGAACCGACTCTTACCCCGGTCATCGGATGCCCAGAGCGTCCGCAGGGATCTCCGAGACGCAACTGAGAGTCCGATAAGCCGTCGCCTTCTCAGTGCCGGGCCGAGCGACCCCGGCCACCGGCCCCGGCCCTCGTCGTCTCATCGAGCTCCGCCCGGGACTTGCGGAGGCGAATGGCGACCGCAGCCCGCTCGTCACGGAACGCCTGGATGCGGGACAGGGTTTCGTCCAGCCGGGCCAGGAGCTGATCGTTGGCCACGATGCCTTCGTCGAGAAGCTCCTTGCGGCGAGATGGACTGAGGTCGACCGCATCGATCTCCGAATGCACACGGTCGAGGACATCGACGGCCTCGGTCCCCAGCACGGCTTGGATCTCGGCGAGAGAGAGTCCCAGGAGGTCCTGCAGTTTGCGAATCCGGGTCACCCGGGCCAGGTCGGTGCCCACGTACAGGCGCTCGCCGCTCTGGCTGTGATTGCTCGGACGGAGAAGCCCGAGTTCCTCCCAGTAGCGCAAGGTGCGGGTGGTCACCCCGGTCAGCTTGGCAACTTCGCCGATGCGCCACAGGACCGGCTCGGTCTCGGTCGTTCTCTTGGACATCATGATTCGATCGCCTGGTGGGGACCGGGCGAGCCGGCATTGGCCGGGTCTCGAGACGACGGGCCATCGGCCCGGCTGCCATTGCCGGAAGAAGCGGTAATGGGCGACGGATCATCGGCGGTCGCCACCGGCACCCGGACGTGGCCGCCCCGGGTCCAGGAGGCGGCGGCGGCCAGCAGGCTGGCCACGATGGCGAAGTCGAACGCCGCGTGCAGCCCGGCCCGGAACGGTGCGGTGATCAGTCCCGGGAAGAAGCTTCGGCCCGTCACCGTCGCCTGTTGGGCCGCGGTCAGATGGGAGAGGACCTGAGATCCGATGAGGTGCTGGACCGGGTTGTAGCCCAAGAATGCGGCGAAAAGGGTGGAAACCGGCGGCAGATGGGAGGCGCGGGCGGCAACCGTCGGTGACACGCCGTGGGCCACCAGGCCGTGATAGAGGTTGGCCGGCAGCGACGAGGAGAGCCCGACGATCATCAGAGTGAAGAAGATCCCGATGGAGAGGACCTGGGCGGAGTTCTGAAAGGTGGTGTTCATCCCCGAGCCCGCCCCCCGGTGCTCGGGCGGAAGGCTGTTCATCACCCCGGCCCGGTTCGGCGCGCCGAACGAGGACATCGAGAGCCCGGTGACGAACAGCAGGATGGCGAACACCACGTAGGGGAAGTCGATGGGCAAGAACTCGAGGAGCACGAAGATCACCGCGGTGCCGATCATGCCGCCGGTGGCGAACGGCCGGGCACCGTAACGGTCCGACAGGATGCCCGAGAAGGGCGCGGCGACCAGAAACCCGGCGGTGAGCGGGAGCATGGCGATCCCGGCCCACAGCGGTGTGCGGGCGAAGTCGTACCCGTGCAGCGGCAACCAGATCCCCTGCAGCCAGATGATGAGCATGAACATCAGCCCGCCCCGGCTCAACGCGGCCAGGAAGCTGGCGAAGACGCCGGCGGTGAAGGCGCGGATCTTGAACAGCTGGAGCCGGAACATCGGTTGCGGGACCTTGGTCTCGATGATGCCGAAGACGACGAGCAGGAGGACCCCGGTGACCATTGCCCCGATCACCATTGGGTTGGTCCACCCCATGGTGTCGTGGCCGTAGGGCTCGATCCCGTAGGTGATGCCGACCATGACCAGGATGAGCCCGAGGGCAAAGGTGATGTTGCCCGGCCAGTCGATGCGGGCCGGTCGCCGGGCGCTCAGCTCGCGCAGCTTGAGGTAGCCCCAGACGGTGCCGAAGAGCCCGATGGGCACCGAGACCAGGAAGATGAGCCGCCAGTTGATCGGGGCCAGGAGCCCGCCCAGCACCAACCCGATGAACGTCCCGCTCATCGCCGCCGCCTGGTTGATACCCATGGCCATCCCCCGCTGACCCTGGGGAAAGGCGTCGGTGAGGATGGCCGCCGAGTTCGCCATCAGCATTGCCGCGCCGACTCCTTGGAAGATCCGCATCACGATCAGCCAGATCCCCGCGGCCCGACCGTGAGTCCAGGTGACGGTGAGCAGGAGCGAGAAGAAGGTGAAGACGGCGAAGCCGAGGTTGTAGATGCGGACCCGGCCGTAGATGTCGCCCAGCCGGCCGAGGGTGGTCACCAGCACGCTGGTGACCACCAGGAATCCCAGGATCATCCACAACAGGAAGAAGCTGTTGCCGGACTGGAGCGGGTCGATGCCGATGCCCCGGAAGATGTCCGGCAGCGCGATCAGGGTGATCGAGCCGTCGATGGTCGCCATCAGCATGCCGAGGGTCGAGATGAACAGGGCCACCCACTTGTACCCGTCGTCGGTGGCCGGCCGCGGGTGTGGGGGAGTACCGCGGGTTGGGCTGGCGGTTGAACGTCGAGCATCGCACTCCGGAAGGCTGGCTTGTGGTTTACGTGGACGAAAGCTAAGTATAACGTGAACGTCAAGTAGCGCGACGCCCTCACGCGGCCTCCGGCTCGGGCCGGATCCGCCGTGCAGCCCCAAGCCGTCCACCGAGAGGAGTGCACCGTGAGCACCAACGCCGAGATCACCATCGAGACCTCCGACGGACCGATGCCGGCCTACGAAGCGTCACCCGAACGAGCCGCCCGTGGCGCCATCCTGGTCATCCAAGAGGCCTTCGGGGTCACACCGCACATCCAGGACATCGCCCGCCGGCTGGCCGACGCCGGCTGGTTCGCGGTGGCGCCGGCGTTGTTCCACCGTGACGGATCGCCGGTCCTCGAGTACGACGATTTCGACTCGGTGATGCCGCTCATGGGCAATCTGTCGGCCCAGGGTCTGACCGTCGACGTGAACGCCGCCCTCGATCATTTCGAGGCCAGGGACTTCGCCCCTCGGCGCATCGGGGTGGTGGGTTTCTGCATGGGTGGGAGCGTCACCTTCTACGCCGCCACCCTCCGGGCGGTGGGGGCGGCGGTCACCTACTACGGCGGCGGCGTGCTCGAGGGCCGGTTCGGGCTGCCGTCCCTGATCGAGCTGGCGCCCAAGCTCCAGGCGCCCTGGCTCGGGCTCTACGGCGATCTCGACAAGGGCATCCCCGTCGACCAGGTCGAACAGCTGCGGAGTGCCGTGAAGGACGCGTCGGTGCCGACCGAGATCGTCCGCTATCCCGACGCCGACCACGGGTTCAACTGCGACGACCGGCCGGCCGTCTACAACCCGCAGGCGTCCGCCGACGCCTGGAAGCGCACCCTCGCCTGGTTCGACAGCCACGTGCGGTCCGGCGTTGAGCCGGAGGGATGAGGGTCGCCATATCCCCCGTGTTCAGCTCAGGAGTACGAGGGCCTGATCCGGTAGCAGCCGGCCGTCGAACCGAGCGCCATCGACGGAGCCATCACTGGACACGGCAACCATGGAACCCTTCCTACTGCTGAGTGTCTCGAAACGGGAGGGGTCGCCAACATCCATTTCGGCATCGGTGAAGTTGATCATCACCGTGCAGACGTCGTCATCGAGCGAGCGCCGATAGGCAAGGACGCCTTCGGGGGCCTCGAGTGCCGCGAAGCCACCGAGGGCCAAGGCCGGATGCTGGCGCCGGAGGGCGATGAGCCGGCGGTAGAGGTGGAGTATCGATTTCGGGTTGTCGCGCAGGGCGGCATAGTTGCGGGTCGCCGACTCGTCGGGGAACGGGAGCCAGGGCTTGACGCCCTCGGTCGTTGCCCACCCGTGATCATCGGTCCCGTCCCAGGGGAGCGGCGCCCGGCATCCGTCCCGCCCGCCCGGGTCGACCGCCCGTTCGGGGGGGATGAATGCATCGACGAGGCCCAGCTCCTCCCCCTGATACATGAACGGGGTCCCTCGCAGGGTCAACAGCAACACCGCCGCCGAACGGGCCCGGAGCTCACTCCGACGCTCGGTAACCTCCGGCGGCTCACCCCGGGACCCGGCGGCGGTGTCGTAACGGGACCGGTGCCGGGGGTTGTCGTGGTTGGAGAGGACCCAGGTCGGCCAGGCGTCGCGAGGCTCCAGGGCCTGGACGGTCGCGGCGATGCAACGGTTCCAGTGCCGCTCCCACCAGGGTGCGAACAGCGGTGGGAAGTTGAAGGAGAGATGGAGCTCGTCGTCGTTGCCGTAGTACTCCGCAACCTTCTCGGTGGACAGCAGGAAGACTTCGCCGACGATGACCCGGTCCCCGGGGTAGCTGTCGAGGAGCCGGCGGATCTCGCGCAGGCGGTGATGGGTCACGGGGACGTCGTTGAGGGCGGAGTGGGGCATCCCCGCCATCTCCGGGGGGTCGTCGGGGAGCCGGGGGTCCTTGCCGATGCAGTGGATGACGTCGGCTCGGATCCCGTCCACTCCCCGATCGAGCCAGAAGCGGAGGATGTCATGCATGGCATCGACCACCCCGGGCTCATCCCAGTTGAGGTCGGGCTGCGCGGCTTCGAACAGGTGGAGGTACCACTGGCCGGAGGCGTCGTCGAAGGTCCACGCCGGTGCCGAACGGTCAAACGAGGCGACCCAATTGTTGGGCGGGGACCCGTCGGCGAGCGGATCGCGCCACACGTACCAGTCGCGGTGACGGCTGCTTCGCACGGTTACTGCGTTCAAGAACCACGGATGCTGGTCGGAGGTGTGGTTGGGGACCCAGTCGATGATGATCCGGAGGCCGAGCGCGTGGGCCTCGTCGACCAGGGCGTCGAAGTCGTCGAGCGTCCCGAACAGGGGATCCACATTGCAGTAATCGCTGACGTCGTAGCCGAAATCGACCATCGGCGACGGATAGAACGGCGAGATCCAGATGGCGTCGACACCCAGCCAGGCCAGGTCGTCCAGGTGGGCACGGATGCCGGCCAGGTCGCCGATCCCGTCGCCGTCGGCGTCGGCGAACGAGCGAGGGTAGATCTGGTAGATGACGGCGCCCTTCCACCAGGGAGTGGGGGGCTCCGGCGTCGCCGAGCGTCGGCGGTGGGGCGTCCTCAAGCCTCGGCGCGGGCCTTGATCCGGCCCAGGGTCTCCACGATGTGCTCCCGGTTGAGGGCATCGGTGTCCTTCACGCCCCGGAAGATAGGGCTCAGGGCCTGGAAGCCCGAGCTCCGATGGTCGACGAACCGCTCGGTGATGGTGACAGGTCCGTTCTCGCCGGCGTCGATGATCAGGTAGCTCCACTCGGCCACCGGGACGGGTCCGACCCGGACATCCCAGGCGACCTCCTGGCCGGGCTGGTACCGCACGATGGTGCAGGTGGTCGACCACCGTCGCCAACCTCGGCGGTTGGTTCCGCGGAATCGGGCCCCGACCTCCGGCGCGGTGACCGGGCGGGTCCACTTCATGCCGGTGCATTCTGCGACCAGGTCACCCATGAGGGTCGGATCGCGGATCAGGTCCCATACCCGTTCGGGCGGCGCGCTGATTACTTCGCTGACCTCGACGGTACCCATGGAGGTGACGTTAGCAATCAGGATTTGCCCTGACCAAGCGGTCGGAGGTGGTTCAGGCCGGCAGCGGCTCGATGGGGAATTCCGGCACCGGGACGGGCGCCGAGCCCTTCGCCGCCACCGGTTCGTCATCGTCGCGGATCAGGCGGCGGGACACCCAGTTGCGGCCGTCACTCTCCGCCCAGACCAGAATCGGCGGCAGGATGACCAACGCGCAGAGCAGGGCGACCAGGACGTTCATTCCGACGATGATGCCGAATCCGCGCAGGAGCGGCCAGGGAGACGAGGCGATCACCGCGACGCCGGCGATGGCGGTGAGCCCGGAGACGATGAACGCCCGACCGGTGCGGGAGGCGGTCTCGTGCATCGAATCGACCGGGGACCGTTTTCGGGCGCGCTCCTCCACGAAGCGAAGCAGGATCAGCGAGGTGAACTCGGTGCACACCGCCACCACCAACGGGCCGGAGACCGCCGTCATCGGGCTCAGTTTCAGGCTGAGGGCCCAGGCGACCAGCGAGACGGCTCCGACCGCCACCACCACCGGGATCAGGGACAGGATCGAACGGATCACGCTCCGGAGACGGAGGGCCAGGAAGACCCCGACGAAGATGATCGACAGGTAGGTGAGCAGGGTCCGGGACTTGGCCAGGTTGTCGAGGAACCCGACCCCCACCACCGCGATGCCGCCGGGCTCGACGGTGATCCCGGTCGGTGGGTGCAGATCGCTCTGGAGGTGGTCGACCACCGGCTTCAGGTCGCCGACGGTGGACGTTTTGGAGCGGAAGATGACACCGAGGTCGGCGCCGCCGTTGGCCACCGTGGCGTGTTGGATGTCGGGGGGAGTGAGGGCGTAGACCGCCTTCACCTGGCTACCCAGCGGCGGCACCGCGGTGGCGCCGGGGAGGGAGATGAACTCATCGACCAGATTGACCATGCCGGCGGCCGGGAACAACTGGCTGGGGAAGGTCTTGACCTGGTCGTCGGAGAAGGACGACACGTAGGCCACCGTCTGGTCGCTCCAGGGGTTGGCGGTGTGGATGGCGGCGGCCACCTCGTTGTCGGTCCCGGTCCCCGCCTTCAGGGCGTTGACGTCCTTCACGGTCTGTGAACCCGGGTCGATCCATTGCAGCGGGTCGGTCTGCAACTGGATGTGGCCTTCCACCGCCAGCCCGCCGACGAGGATCACGATGGCGGCCACGGCAAAGGGGATGGCGGCTTTGGCCGGCACACTGCCCAACCAGGCGGTGAGCCGGGCCAGCCGGCCGCGGGAGAAGTCGACCCCTTTGGTCGGCGACTTGAACTCCCGGATGCCGAGGAACGCCAGCGGGCCGATGATGCTGCAGGCGCAGACGGCGATGATGCCCACAATCAACAGCCAGCCGAACTGGCGGAGCATCGGCACCTTGGCCAGGAGGAGGGCGGCGAAGGCGAATACCGCGTCAAAGGTGACCACCAGCAGGGCCGGGCCCAGGTGGCGGGCGGTGGCCTGAATCGGATGGGGGGCGCGGGCCAGGATCACCTCCTCCTCGACCCGGGAATGCATCTGGATGGCGTAGTCGATCCCGACCCCCAGCAGCACCGGCAGGCCGGCGATGCTGGCCAGCGTGAGCGGTATCCCGAGGAAGCCGGCGAGCCCGAAGCCCCAGATCAAGCCGATGACCACAATGAGAAATGGCAGCAGCCGCCACCGGACGTTGAACAGCAACAGCAGGATGATGATCATCACCACCGCGGCGATGCCACCGAGGGTGAGCATGCCCCCCTTCAGGTAGTTGTTGATGGTCCGGAGAAGGGCAGGGACGCCGGTGGTCAGGGTGGTGGCGTTGGCGAAGGACGCCGAGCTCACGATGTTCTGGACGGAGAGGGCGGCGGCGGACTCCTGTTCGATGGTGAGGTTGCCTTTGAGGACCACGACCATTGCCGCGTGCCCGTTGTTGGGGAAGAAGGTGGACGAGGCGTTACGCACGGTGCCGTCGGGGTTGTGGGTCAGGTAGTGGACCCAGGCCGGGTTGGTGATCACCTGCTGCTTGGCCGGGATGGCCGCCTCTCCGGTGGCCAGCGCCACGATGTTCTTCTGGCGGATGACCTTGCTGGCGGCCGATGGATCCCGGGCGAGGGCCGACAGCAGCAGCTTCCCGGCCGGGCTGTCGGTGGGGTTCCCGTCGGGGCTGGTGGCCAGGGCGTTCGACAGATCGAGATCGTCGAGCGGGGTGATGGCGCTGAACACCGAGGGATCGCTCTTCAACTTGGACTGGATGGATTTGAACTGAGCGACATTGTTGGGGGTGAACAAATTGTCGATCGAGGTTCCGGGGTTCATGGTGAACATGGTCACGATCGGGTCCCCGCCGAACAGCGACTCATAGTGAACGTTGTCGATCTGGGCGGTGTCGTTGGCGTTGAGGTAGCTGGCATTGCTGGTGGAGAACTTCAACTGGGTGATCCCGAGACCGAGGCCGATGGTGATCACCAGCCCGATCACCGACACCGTGCCGGCCCGCTTGCCGAGGTTGAGACCCAGCCAACTCCAGACGTTCCTCATCGTGACGCTTCCACCACTTCATGTGGTTCCATGGCATTTCCCCCTGTCCACCGATGCCAGCAATAAAACGGAAGTTAACAGTCGTGGAGCTGGCCGTCTTCCCCGCCCCGGGAACCTACCCGGGGTTTCGGATGGCTGGCGGCCGGAGCTACGCTGACCGGCGGCCGACGGGTGGAGAGGCAGTCCTGCTGGCGGGCACGGGGAGGGATCGTGAGGGCGAATATCGTAGACACCAGCCGGTCCGAGAAGTCGTGGCCATTTGACCTGCCCATGTCCGAGAAAGGACTGCACCGTGGACCTCACCTTTGAGATTGCCGAAAAGAGAATCGATGGTGTCTCCGTGCTCACGGTGACCGGCGAGATCGATTTGGCCACCGCCCCGGATCTGCGGGAGCGTCTCGTGGCCCAAGAAGCGGACCGGGTCTCGGCCATCGTGGTTGACCTCACCGGAGTGTCGTTCATCGACTCCACTGCGCTCGGGGTACTGGTCGGCGCCTACCGCCGTCAGGAGGATGCCGGGGGAACCTTCAAGCTGGTGGTGACCGAGCCGCGGATCCTCAAGGTCCTGGAGATCACCGATTTGACCAGTGTGTTCCCGGTGTTCGCCAGCGTGGACGAAGCAGTGGGCGGATGAGTGACACCGTCGAACTGACCATCCCCGTCCGGTCCGACCTCCTGATCCTGGCCCGGCTGACCGCCGCGGCCATGGCGGCCCGGGCCGAATTCGGCATCGAAGACATCGAGGATCTGCGGCTGGTGGTCGAGGAACTCTGTATCTCGGTCATCGGAACCATGACCAATGGCACCCTCCACCTTCGCTTCACCGAGAACGACGGTGCGATCACGGTGGGCTGTTCACTGTCGGGGGAGGGCGATGATGACGGTCGGGGGGAGAACGAGCCCGATGACCTGTCGTTGCGCATCATCGAAGCGCTGGTGGACGAGTACGGGGAGGACACGGTGGGCGGCCGGCGGCAAGCTTGGATCCGCAAGCACAGGAGCAAGGTTGCTTCTTGATGTTGGACGCCGCGGAGAGTCCGCACACCCCCCACGAACTGTGGGTGCAATTTGCGGCCACCCGTGACTCCTCGTTACGCGATCGGCTGATCACCGACAACCTCGGGTTGGCCCGGCGACTTGCCCATCGGTTTGCCCATCGCGGACAGTCCTATGAGGACCTGGCCCAGGTCGCCTCGATCGCGCTGATCAAGGCCGTGGACCGGTACGACCCGGAACGAAACGTGAAATTCTCCACGTTTGCCACCGGGACCATCATCGGGGAGCTGAAGAGGCACTTCCGCGACCCGCGGGTGGGCGGTCCGGGCTCCCCGCCGGATCCAGGAGCTCTATCTCGAACTCGGGGCCACCATCGAATCACTCGGTCACGAACTGGGCCGATCGCCCACGGTGTCCGAGTTGGCCCGGGCCACCGGGGCTTCCGAGGAGTCGATCGTGGAGGCGATCGAGGCCGGGCAGGGTTACCGGTCGGCGTCGCTCGATGCCCCGGCGGTCGGCGGCGCGACGTTGGGCGACATCCTCGCCACCGGGGATTCGGCCACCTCAGTGGTCGAGGAACGGTCGGTGCTCGAGCCGGCGCTGGCCCTCCTTCCGGCCCGGAATCGCGACATCGTGAGGCTCCGGTTCATCGACGGCCTGACCCAGTCCGAGATCGCCTCTCGCATCGGTATCAGCCAGATGCACGTTTCCCGGCTGTTGTCCACCAGCTTGGCCCAGCTGCGGGAGGCAGTCGCCGGCGAACTGTGACCGGAAGCCATGTTTGGAACGATCGGCGAGCGGGTATCCCGCGAAGAGGAACTGCCCCCCGGTTCCTCTTGATACGGAGGTTGTGTCGTGCTCGAACATCCGACCCCGAATGGCTCGATTGTCGCTGAACGCCTGGGAGATCGGGGAAGCCCGCAGGTCTACGGGTCGAACCGGATCTGCGCCCACGACGGTTGTGAGGTCCGGCTGTCGATGTACAACAGCTCCGAGTGCTGCGCCCTGCACGACGTGTCGATGCTCTCCTCGTCACCGGCCAAGGGATTTGCCCGCCGGCGTCGCCGCCGGCCATCGGTTGCCCACTCCGCCTGAGGGTTGGTTAGATCTTCAACCGGCACCAGACGGCTTTGCCGCGGTGCGCCTTCGGCCTGGTCGTGCCCCAGGTGTCAGCCACCGCCTCCACCAGCGCGATGCCTCGCCCTCCATCGGCGGTCAGCTCCCGGTAGAGGCGTCGGGGGGTTCGGAACGCCGCCTTGTCCGCGACGGCAATCTCGAGGTGGCGGTTGTTGGCGGTGAGAGTGATCGATTCCGCGCCTCCCCCGTGCCGCAACCCGTTGGTCACCAGCTCGGTGGCGACGAGACACGCATCGGGCTCCATCTCCATGAGGTCCCACTCGGACAACACCTGACGTACGAAGGAGCGTGCGACTGACGCGCACGACGCGTCGGCGGGAAGGGAGATCGTCCGCCGAACCGGTCGCAACCATGCCAGCGGACCTCCCCAGAAGGTAAACGGGGCACGACGAACCCTCCCTCCCCCCCTCAATCTGAATGGAATCTCCGGCATCCCCGTGGCTAAGTTCATGGTGTGGCCCGGTCCCCTCTCTTGGGCGGTGGGCCTTTCGGGTCCTGAGTCCTTACTTACCCATTTGTTGAACAGGTAACCGTCGAGAAAGCGAAAGTCAGTACACTTCTGGCCACACGAGGATCGGCGAGGTGGGGTATGTCTGACGAGGCTACGGACGCAATTTGTCGGCTCAAGCACAAGTATTTCCGTCTGCTCGACACCAAGCGATTCGTGGAACTGGGCGAGCTCTTCATTGAGGACGCAACCACCGATTACCAATCAGCGCCGTCGCCCCACACCGGCCGAGTGGAGATCGTGGAGTTTCTTGTCAATTCACTCAGCGACCCCGGCATCGTCCATCTTCACAACGGGCATCACCCGGAGATCGACGTTCACGACGATGGTACGGCGTCGGGTATGTGGTACTTGTTCGACAAGGTGATCGTCCCGGCTGCCGACTTCATGCTCGAGGGCACCGGGATCTATGAGGACGAATACGTCTTGGTCGACAACCAGTGGAAGTTCAAGCACTCCGGCTATCGGCGGATCTACGAAGAACACCGCAAGCACTCGACGGGCGAGCTCATCTCCTTCAGCAGTAGGTTCCAACCCGCCTCCTAATCGTTGTTTCCTTCGAACGTCGGGACTTGACCATGGTCGACCACGCGGCAACCAGCCTGGGTCCCGAAGACGAGCACCGCGACGCGGTGGTGGTCCGGGGGCTGACCAAGTCGTACGGGGGAGTCCAAGCTGTCGCCGGCATCGACTTCCACATCGCCCGCGGCGAGGTCTTCGCCCTCCTCGGGCCCAACGGTGCCGGCAAGACGACCACGGTGGAGATCCTGGAAGGGTTTCGACAGCGAGATGGGGGTCAAGTCTCCGTGCTCGGCTATGACCCCGGGCATCTGCAGAGCAAGCTGCGCGATCTTCTGGGGATCGTGCTCCAGTCCAGTGCGGTCGACCCCTATCTGACCGTCGAGGAAATGATCGGCATGTTTGCCCATTTCTACCCGCACCCGAGACCGGTCGGAGAGGTGATCGAGTTGGTGGGGCTGTCGGACAAGCGGACCAGCCGGGTGGTCAAGCTGTCCGGAGGCCAGCAACGCCGCCTCGACGTCGCCATCGCGTTGGCCGGCGATCCCGACCTGCTGTTCCTCGACGAGCCCACCACCGGATTCGACCCTTCCGCCCGGCGGGAGGCGTGGGAAGTGGTGAAGAACCTGGCGGCGCTGGGCAAGACGGTGCTGCTCACTACCCATTACATGGACGAAGCCCAGTATCTTGCCGACCGGGTGGCGGTGATCGCCTCGGGCCGGATCGTCGCCGTTGGCACCCCGGCGACCATCGGCGGTCGCGATCAAGCCCGCCCTCGGGTCCGGTTCCGGGTGCCGGCCGGGTCCCGCCCTCCGGCCGAGCTGGCCGCCGAGACCGCCCCGGACGGCGTGACCACCTTTGGCACCTCGGACCTCACCCGGGCACTTCACACCCTTACTACCTGGGCCATCGACAACCGCGTGGAGATCGATCGGTTGGAGATCGTGCGGCCCTCGCTGGAGGATACCTATCTGGAGCTGACCGACGAGCCCGCCGGAGATCCCGGTCAGCCGGTCGGGCCCGGGGATACGGAGCCGGCATGAACACGCTCCAGCTCACCCTTTGGCAGGTTCGCTACACCAACAAGGCCTACTGGCGGAACCCGGCGGCCGCCTTCTTCACCTTTGCCTTCCCCCTCATGTTCCTGGTCATCTTCACCTCCCTCCTCGGCCATGGCCACATCGTCTCGGGTGGCCGGCGAATCGACCTTTCCACCTACTACGTCGCCGCCATGGCCTCCTTCGCGGTCATCAGTGCCTCCTACGTCAACATGGGCATCGGGGTGACCTTTCAGCGGGAGTCGGGGATACTCAAGCGGATCGAGGGGAGCCCGCTTCCGGGCCCGGCCTACCTCACCGCCCGGGTGATCCATTCGATGCTGACGTCGGTGTTGCTGGTGGTCATCACCGCCGCCTTCGGGAAGGGCTTTTACCACGCCGCCATCCCGTCGGGGAGGAGCCTGGTGTTCTTCGTCGTGATGCTGGTGGTCGGCTCGGCCAGCTTCTGCGCCCTGGGGCTGGCTGTCACCGCCTGGGTCCCCAACGCCGACTCATCCGCCGCCATCGTGAACGCCACCATCCTGCCCCTTCTGTTCCTGTCCGGGGTATTCATCCCCATCGGGGACCATGCGCCGGCCTGGATCGTGTGGGTGGGTCGGATCTTCCCGGTCAAACACTTTGCCGACGGGCTGCAGGCCGGGTTCCTCGGGGCGACCTTTCATTGGAATGACGTGCTGATCGTGGCCGCCTGGGGCGCGGCCGGCCTGCTGTTGGCGGCCCGGTACTTTAGCTGGGAGCCAAAATCGTCAGCGGGTTGAACAACACAGAAACGGAGAGCGATGACGGATCGGTTGGTTGATACGGTCGCCCTGGTCACCGGGGCATCCAGTGGTATCGGGGAGGCGACGGCATTGGCGCTGGCCGCCGAGGGCGCCACCGTGGCCATCGCCGCCCGGCGGCGTGACCGGCTCGAGGCCTTGGCTGCACGGATCGGCGACGACAGCCGGGTCCTGGTCCTCGAGACGGATGTCACCGATCCGGATCAAGCCCGTGCGATGGTCGATCGTACGGTGGCCGAATGCGGGCGGCTGGACACGGTGATCAACAATGCCGGGGTGATGCTCCTCGGTCCCATCGTGGACGCTCCCCTGGAGGAGTGGCAGCAGATGGTGCAGCTCAACGTGCTCGGGCTGCTCTACACCACCCATGCCGCCCTGCCCCATTTGTTGGCCGCGGCCGAGCGTGACCCCCGCCGGGTCGCCGACATCGTGAACGTGAGCTCGGTGGCCGGCCGGATCGCCCGGCTGGGAAGTGGCGTCTACAACGCCACCAAATTCGGGGTGGGGCGTTCTCCGAGTCACTGCGGCAAGAGGTCACCAGGCAGCATGTGCGGGTCTCGATCATCGAGCCGGGAGCCGTGCTCACCGAATTGGCCAGTCACAACCGTCCCGAGGTCCTCAAGAGCATTCTGGCCACCTTCGGCGATTTCGAGAGGATGCAGGCCGAAGACATTGCCGAGGCGATCGCCTTCACCGTGACCCGTCCCCGGCACGTGACCGTCAACGAGGTGTTGATCCGGCCCACCGAACAAGAGCGCTGAGGGCACCCGCGGATCGCCCCGCCTCAGGCGGAGGCACCGAGCTGAGAGCTCCCGACCGGGGTCGGTGATCCCTTCCGGGACCGACGGCCAATGCGGATGAAAAGGGTGACCGAGACCGACACGTAGACGATCCAGACAATTGCCTGCAGCACGGTGGGGTGGTCGGCGTAGCCGAGAAGGCTGTGGAACACGTCGCCAAGAGAGCTGTCTTCGGCCAAGGCGCCGCTCGAATTCCACAGACTGTGTCCGAGGAAGGGAAGCCATCCGAGCTCCTGCATGTTCTCGACGGCGTCAGCCAGCAGGCCGGCGGCGAACACCATCAGGACCACGCCGATCACCCGAAAGAACACCCCGAAGTTGAGCCGCCGCCCCAGCTTGTAGACGGCGTAGGCGATCGCCATCGCCAGGGCGAGCCCGACCGCGGCACCAATGAGAAGCCCGGAACCGTGGGCGTTGGTGGCGGCCTGGGTCGTTGACGCGAACACGATGGCCAGGGTGAATACCATCGTCTCCAGTCCCTCCCGGCCAACGGCCTGAAAGGCCAGAATGCCGATCCCGAACCGCGCCTTGCCGTTGAGCGCCGCCTCCGACCGTCGGCTCAGATCCGACGACATCGTCCGGCTGTGGGACTGCATCCAGAAGGTCATATAGGTGAGGACGGCGGCGGCCAGCAGGAAGGTGACCGTTTCGAAGATCGTTTGGACGGTTGATCCGTCGTACTGCTTGATCACCAGGTAGGCAGCCACTCCTCCGCCGGCGATGAGGATCAAGGCGGCCGCCACCCCGAGGAACACATCGCGGAAGTGACTGCGTTGGCCGATCTTGTCGAGATAGGCCAGGAGGATGGCCACGATCATGCTGGCCTCGATCCCCTCGCGGAGGAAGATGACGAAGACAGGGATCATCGAGGCGAGGCGACGCTCGAGGACGGAGGGATGCTGGCGGCGGCTCCAAGGAGTTCGGCGACCGGGTCGGCTATCGGGGCGGTGATGGGCGGCTCCCGGAATTTCATCTCGCACTGCTCCGATCTCAACCGCTCCGCCCTCCCTGGTGGGAAGGGAGAACGATTCCGACGAACCGCATTTCTCAGGTGTATGTCACAAAAAATATTAGGCGCGCCGAACATTGGATGTCAACCCCGTTTTCACGGTGACGGGCCAATTACAATCCGGAGGTCAGATGGCGCACCCACAGGACGGATACCCACCATGAGCGATGCCACCGCGCCGACCGGCGGGTCGATGATCGGCAAGACAGTGATCGTGACCGGGGGCAACTCGGGGATCGGCAAGGCCACCGCGGTGGGGCTGGCTCGGGCCGGGGCCCGGGTCATCGTCACCGCCCGCGACCAGGCCCGGGGAAACCAGGCGGTCGAGGACATCCGCCAGGCCAGCGGCAGCGACTTGGTCGAGCTGGCCGTCTTCGACCTCGGCGACCTGGCGTCGGTCCGGGCGGGCGCGGCCGAACTTCTCGAACGATGCCCGCGTATCGACGTGCTGATCAACAACGCCGGCCTGGTGCTGACCGACCGGGCCGAAACTGTCGACGGGTACGAGGCCACCTTTGCCATCAACCATCTTGGCCCGTTCCTGCTGACCGAACTACTCACCGACCGGCTGGTGGCCTCGGCTCCGTCCCGGGTGGTGAACGTGGCGTCCACCGCCCACCGGTCGGCACGCCGGGGTCTCGACTTCGAGGACCTCCAGTCGCGCCAGGGCTACAAGGGCATGCAGGTCTACGGCAGTTCGAAACTGGCCAACATCCTCTTCACCACCGAGCTGGCCAGTCGCCTGTCGGGCAAAGGGGTGACGGCCAACTCCGTCCACCCGGGGACGGTCGCCACCGGTTACGGGCGGGACGGCGATACCCGGGGGTTCCTGGCCTTCGGCCTGAAGGTGATCAAGCCGTTTGTCCTCACCCCGGAGAAGGGGGCCAGGACGTCGGTCTACCTGGCCTCGTCGGAAGACGTGGCCGGCGTCACCGGCAAATATTTCGTGAAGTGCAAACCCCGCAAGCCCTCAGCCGCTGCCCGGGACGAGGCGGCCGCCCGCCGGCTCTGGACGGTCAGCGAAGAGCTGGTCGGTGCGGCGAAGTCGTGAGTTGTTGACGCCCCGGGCCCTATTCGCCTCTCGGGACTGACCGCCGCCGGCTGCTCATCCCGCCCACGGCTGGGCACCGGCGAAGTCGGCGGCGAAGGTGGCGTCGGCCGCGGAGACAATCGCCGGGTCGGTGATGCTGAGGCCGAGCTCGCGGTTGGCATCCAGAGACGACCGGGAGAAGTTCTCCGACCCGATGAAGGCTTCCTTCCGGTCGGCCACGATCATCTTGGCGTGAATGTAGATGGGCGTCTCGCCGTGGAAGACCCGGACCTGGACCCCGGCCGCGGTCAGGGTCGAGAATTCCGGACTCCACGAACTCTGGTCGGTCATCACCACCTTGACGACCACCCCGCGCCGGGCGGCGGCCGACAACGACGCCACGACGGTGGGGTCGCTCATCTCCTCGTTGTAGACGAGGAGCTCGGAGGTGGCCGATCCGATGAGGGCGTTCAGCCCGGCCGAGCTGCCCGGGCTCCAGATCAGATCGCTAGCGGCCGCTGGAGTGGTTGATACTCCGTCGAAGTCGGCGGTGAACGTCGCCTCCATCGAAGCCACATCGGCAGGGGTGGAGTCGGTGACGGCGAAGTCGCGGGTGTTGGCGTAGTAGCGGGAGGTGAGGTTCAGGGTCATCACCGAGCAGACCGAACTGTCGATGCAGAACATCTTGATGTGGAAGGCAGGGAATGAGCCGGGCGCCCACCGCACCTGGATCCCGTGCGCCGACAGGTAGGAGTACGCCGGCTGGTTCTGGGTGGCCTCGAGGTTGTGGTCGAGGATCACCCGCACCGTCACCCCCCGGCCGGCGTCGGCGACCAGGATCGACTCGGCCCGGGTGTCCACCAATTCGTACATCGAGAGGTCGAGGGTGCGGGTGGGCGAACCCAGCGATGCATAGATGGGCGTCATCCCCTGGTCGGGTTCGATGATCAGGGCCGACGGGGGGCCGACGCTGGCACCCGGAGACGGGGGCGCGGTCGGGGCGGGCGCGGAAGTTGCTGGCGCGGCGGCGTGCGGAGCGGTGGGCGCTGAGGTGGTGATCGGAGGCGCCGTGCAGGCGGTCAGCCCGACTGCGAGCAGTCCAGCCACCGTCGCCGAGGCCACCGGCCCATGGCCGCCCGAGATTCGCAACCGTCGGTGGTGGCGCACGTTGTCTCCTTGTCGCTTCCCTGGACAGGCAAGCTACGCCGGCGGTGTGACACATGACGGCCCGGGCCGCCTCAGGGGCTCTCCCGCCCGCAACGGCGTGATGGCGATCCCCGAGGCTTGTTACACCGGACCGGCAATATTTGACCGTGAGCATCCGCCAACGCCTCCGTCCGGACCAGGAGTCCGCCGTCAGGCTGGCGAAGCATTGCTCGGATAGCCGGTTCGTCTACAACCTCGGTCTGGAGCAGCGGAACCTCTGGCAGCGCCACCGGGTGGCCAAGATCAACACCTCCACCCAGATGAGGGAGTTGGCCGAGGCCCGTCAGGCCAACGACTGGCTCAAGTCCGGATCGTCCTCGGTCCAGCAGGCCGCCCTCCGGGACCTCGACCGGGCCTTCCAGAACTGGTGGAAGAACCCAGGTCACTTCTCCCGTCCCACCTGGCGCAGGGCCGGAGTTCACGAGGGCTTCTACGTCCGGAATCTCAGGATCCGTCAGATCAACCGGAAATGGGGCGAGGTCCAGATCCCCAAGGCCGGTTGGGTCCGGTTCCGGGCCACCCGATATTGGGCTGACATCGAAGCGGCCACCTCTGCCCGGGTGAACCTGGACCGGTCTGGCCGTTGGCACGTCAGCTTCACCACCCCGCCTCCGGCGTTCCAACGAAAGGCCAGTGGGGCGGTGGTCGGCCTGGACATGGGGATTGCGGCAAGCGTCACCACCTCGGACGGGGCACACTTTCGGATGCCTGCGGTGCTCTCTCCGGGCGAGACTCAGCGTAAGCGCCGGTTGCAGCGTCAGCTCTCCCGGTAGCAAAGGGCTCCAACCGAAGGGAGTACACCAGGCGGTGCATGGCCCGGCTGGCAGGCAAAGAGGCGGACCGGAGGCGGGACTGGATCGAGAAGACCACCACCCAGCTGGTGCGGGACTTCGACCTCATCGTCATCGAGGACCTTCGGGTCAAGAACATGGTCCGATCTGCCAAGGGCACGGTTGCCAACCCGGGCCGGAACGTCCGCAACAAGGCCGATCTCAACCGTTCGATCCATGCTCAATCCTGGTCGCAGTTCCGTCAGCGACTCACGGACAAGGCCGCCCATACCGCCAATCCTGTGAAGTTGGTGGCCGTCAATCCTGCGTACACGTCACAGCGTTGCTCGGGCTGCGGGTATACGGCTGAGGACAATCGCGAGAGCCAAGCGATCTTCCGATGCCGAGCCTGCGGGTTCACCACCAACGCCGACGTGAACGCAGCTACCACTATTCTTGCTGCTGGACAGGCAGTCTCAGGACGCGGAGGGAGATCGCACGCCCCACCTATAAGGGTGGATCAAGCACAGCGACCCGATGAAGCGTCAACCACCCGAGAACTGGCGTTGGCATGACCGTCGCCGGCAATCAGGAATCCCCCGGCTTCAGTCGTGGAGAGGATGTCAAGACGCGAGCCACCCGGCAGCAACCGTAGTGGTGGTCGGTAGTGCCGCCGGGCGATGTCGGATCCGACAGCTGACGCGATAGAGTGGCTGCCATGCGATCTCCCGATGTGGCCGGCAACCGGATGTTCCGGTGGGCCGGGAGCCTTGTGGCTCCCGGGTCCTCGCACCGGTCGGCCGCCCTGTCGCGGGGACGCGGCGGAATGGTATGTGCGTGTGCCGTATCGGCAGCCGGCGCCAAGGCGATCTCGGAGGCACTCCCGACGGATTGACCGACCAATGACAAGGTCGGGGACCGTCAAGGAGTCGCTTCTCCCGAAGCGGCTCCTTTTTGTTTCCCCGGAAACGGCTTGAGTCACTCATGCCCGTCGGTACGGAGGCCATTTCCGACCACCATCGATCTCCCGGAAAGAAGGACAACAATGAATGACGAAGACCACAACCAGAAGTACCAGCGTGACCCGGCCACCACCCGGTCGGCCACCGAGCGCGCCCGGAACGAGTGGGGAAACCGCCTCTTCGACCCGGGCGATACCCACGACAAGGGTGAGCTTTCCCTGTGCGTGGGCGAGGCCGCCTGAACCCCTCTGCGCCATAATTCGACCATGACCACACTTCAGGAAGTAATCGAAATCGGCGGCCAGGATCAGTTCTTGGCGGTGGTGTCGACGCTGCGCGCCGATACCACCATCCAGTCGTCGGTTGTCAACGCCGGTGTCCTCGCCCATCCGGTCGACGGAGAGGACGTTGTCGGCTTCGTGACCTACGGCAAGGCCAAATTGGGCAACCTTCGCCAGCGGCCGCAGGTGAGCATCACCTTCCGGGCTGGGTGGCAGTGGGCCACCGTCGAAGGTCGCGCCGAGTTGATCGGACCCGACGACCCGAACCCGGTGGTCGACGCCGAGGGCCTCCGGTTGCTTCTCCGTAACGTCTTTGCGGCCGCCGGCGGCGCCCACGACGACTGGGATGCCTACGACCGGACCATGGCTGAACAAGGACGGACGGCGGTGCTGGTCCGGCCGACCCGGATCTACAGCAACTGATCCATCCCGGGAGCTCTCCGGGCTAGCCGGTGCGGTGGAGCTCGGCGGCGAGATGGTGGGTCAGCGGTTGACCGACCGCTGCCATCCGCAGTGAGTACCGGAGAAGGTCCCCATCGACCTGCAGATCCCGCTCGATCTGGCTGATGTCCTTGGCCGATCCGGTGCCGGCCACGACGGTCGAACGTAGCTGGATGGCGCCAGCCTCGAAGGTGCCTTCGGCGATCTCCACGATGCCAGTCGGGTGCGACACCACCAGCTCCACCCAACCGGGTCGAGGCATCCGCAGGAAGCCGGCCTCGGCGTGCAGCGGCCGGCCGTCGGCGGCATGGGTGGTTCGCTGGCGGTAGGAGAGAAATGGTTTGCCCACATGGGCAAAGATCACCGTCTCCTCGTAATCGAAGGGGTCGATGGTCGGATAGTCGCCGCGACCGCCACCCGACCAGGTGCCGAGGAGGACGGCCAGCGGTTCGACGTCGGGGTGGAGTGGGGTCGCCACCCCCCGAGCTTTACATTCCGACAGGTACTGGTGTTCCGTTAGGCCGGCTCGGGACGCTCCTGACCTTGGAACTGGATGCGGTAGAGCTCGGCGTAGACGCCGTCGGCGTCGAGTAGCTCGTCGTGACGGCCCCGCTCGACGATCCGGCCATGGTCCAGCACCAGGATCATGTCGGCTTCGCGGACCGTCGACAGCCGGTGGGCGATGACCAGCGAGGTCCGCCCCTCCAGGGCGGTGGCCAGGGCCCGCTGCACGGCGACCTCCGACTCCGAGTCGAGATGGGCGGTGGCCTCATCGAGCACCACCACCTCGGGCGCCTTCAGCAGGAGCCGGGCGATGGCCAGGCGCTGCTTCTCGCCTCCCGACAACCGGTAGCCGCGGTCGCCCACCACCGTGTCGACCCCGTCGGGGAGGGTGTCGATGAGGGTGGAGATCTGGGCGCCCGCCAACGCGGCGTTGAGTTGGGCGTCGGTGGCCTCGGGCTTGGCGTAGAGCAGGTTGTCCCGGATGGTCTCGTGGAACAGGTGGGCATCCTGGGTGACGACGCCGACGGTGTCGGTCAGGGATTCCATGGTCACGTCCCGCACGTCGACGCCGTTGATCCGGACCGAGCCGGCCCGGACGTCGTAGAGGCGGGGGACGAGGTGGCTGATGGTGGTCTTACCGGCCCCCGACGGGCCGACCAGGGCGACCATCTGCCCGGGCTCGGCGGTGAAGCTGACGTCGAAGAGGACCTGCGAGGACACGGTGGTGTCGAGCACCGCCACCGACTCCAGCGAGGCCAGGGACACCTCTTCGGCGGTCGGGTACCGGAAGTCGACGTGGTCGAACTCGATCCGGGCCGGTCCCGGGGGCACCGGCACCGCATCGGGCTTGTCGGTGATCATCGGCGGGAGGTCGAGGACCTCGAAGACCCGGTCGAAGGAGACCAGGGCGGTCATGACGTCGACCTGCACGTTGGACAGCGAGGTCAGCGGCCCGTAGAGCCGGGTGAGGTAGGCGGCCAGCGCCACCACGGTTCCCACGCTCAAGCCTCCGTCGATGGCCTTGATGCCTCCCCACCCGTAGACGAGGGCGGTGGCCAGCGAGGCGGTGAGGGTGAGGGCGGCGATGAAGACCCGGGCGTACATGGCCTGGGTGACCCCGATGTCCCGGACCCGGCCGGCCTTGGTCTCGAACGAGCCCGTCTCCTCCGACGGGCGGCCGAACAGCTTGACCAGCAGGGCCCCGGACACGTTGAACCGCTCGGTCATGGTGGTGTTCATCTGGGCGTTCAGCCCGTAGGACTCGCGGGTGATCGACGGACAGTCGCCGGCCCACCCGCTTGGCCGGGAGGACGAACACCGGGAGGATGACCAGGCTCACCAGGGTGATCTGCCAGGAGAGGAAGAACATGGCGATCAGCACCAGGGTGACGCTGACCAGGTTGGCCACCACCGACGACAGGATGTCGGTGAACGCCTGCTGGGCGCCGAGCACGTCGTTGTTCAGCCGGCTGATGAGGGCCCCGGTCTGGGTGCGGGTGAAGAAGGCGATGGGCATCTTCTGGATGTGGCGAACACCTGCGAGCGCATGTCGAAGATGAGGCCCTCGCCGACCTTGGCCGACACCCACCGCTCGGCGATGGAGAGGCCCGCCTCGGACAGGGCCAGGCCCCCGGCCACCAGGGCCAGGGTGATGATCAGGCCCTTGTTGTGGCCGAGGATGCCGTTGTTGATGATGTCCCGGAAGATGAGCGGGTTGGCCACCCCGATCACCGCGTCGATCACGATCAGCACCATGAAGAAGATGAGGATGTTGCGGTAGGGGCGGCTGAATTTGAGCATCCGCTTGGCGGTGCCCTTGGTGATGGTCTGCTGGACGACGTCGGCATCCCGGCGCATCTGGCGCAAGGCGCCGCCGAACGCCCCGCCGCCGCCGGTACCCCCTCTTCCTCCGTGCATCATGCTCCGGACCATACCGTCGGCGGGTGGGAGGTCCGGCGCCGGAGGGCTAGGAAGTGACCAGCCCCTTCCCGGTGACCAGCGGGAGGTCGAGGGCGGTGAGCAGCCCGGGGGGAGCTTCGACCACCGCGGGAATGGAATTGACCAGCCGCATGGCGGTGGCCTTAAGCCCGGCGGTGTTGTGGTCGCCGTCGCTCCCCAGAAGCTGCAGGTCAAGGGTGTAGTTCGGCTCACCGCGGATCTGCACCCGGTAGCCGCCGTGCCCGGCCGGCTGCGGCCAATCGGGGCCAAGGGAGTCGTGGAGCCGGGTCACGTGCTCGAGGACGATCACCGCCTTCCCGTTGCGGATCCCCCGAACCTCGAAGTGCAACGCGCCCACCGTCCCCTTGTCGATGGTTCCGGCCGCCACCTCGAACGTCTCGGTGGCCGGCAGCCGTTCGTACCACTCCTCGATGGAGTCGAGCTCGACGTCGAGCCCGGCGGCCAGCTGGCGCACCACGCTGCCCCAGGCGGTGGTCAGCACGCCCGGCAGCAGGATCATCGGCACCTGGTCCATCGGACGACCGAACCCCATGATGTCGAAGAGGACCATGCCCTGGTTGTAGGTGTTGTAGTTGAGGACCTCCGACACCCGGAGCTCGTCGATCCGCTCGCTCACCCCGGTGAGCACCAGGGGCAGGGCGTCATTGGCGAATCCGGGGTCGACCCCGTTGACGAAGAGTGACACCCCGGCCTGGGTGGCGGCGGCCTGGAGCGGTTCGATCATCGAGTCGTCGACCACGCCGAACGGATACTGCATGAAGACCGGGCCCGATGACACCACATTGACCCCGGCCCGGAGGATCCGCTCGATGTCGGCCAGCGCCTCGGTCAGCCGGTTGTCGGCCATGGCGGTGTGCGCCACAACGTCGGGCTTGAGGGCCAGCAGCTGGTCGGCGTCGTTGGTGGCGCTGACTCCCAGCTGCCGGTCGAGCCCGGCCAGCTCGCCGGCGTCCCGGCCGACCTTGTCGGGGTTGGAGACCCAGAGGCCGACCAGTTCGAGGTCGGGTCGGGCGTCGATCCCGGCGATGACATGTCGGCCGGCGTTGCCGGTGCTCCAGGCGACGACTGCGTAGGTGCGGGTGGGGCTCACGTGGATCTCCTCGGTCTCGTTGGTGCGTGCGGTCGTTCGGTTCCTTCGAATCGCCCTCAGAGGATGTCGGGAAGGCCCATGTCGAGGTTGGGGTGCTCGATGCCCCCGTCGACCTCGAGCACCTTGCCGGTGATGTAGCTCCCCGCCTGGGAGGCCAGGTACACCACCGCGGCGGCGATGTCCTCCGGGTCACCGATCCGCCCCAGCGGGGTCTCGGCTTCGATGGCCGTCCGCAGCTCGTCGGTCTGCATGACGATGTCGAGCGCCGAGGTGGCCACCGATCCCACCGCGATGGCGTTGACCCGGATCCGGGGGGAGAGATCGGCGGCCGCCAACCGGGTGTAGTGGGCCAGCGCCGCCTTGGCGGTGCCGTAGGCCACGTAGCCCCGGCCCGCCATCCGGCCCATCGCCGAGGAGATGTTGACGGCCGACCCGCCGTCGTTCTCCAACATCAGCGGCACCGCCGGTCGCAACAGCGCATGGGCAGTGGCCACGTTGAAGTGGAATGCCTGCTCGAGGCGACCCGGTGAGGTGTCGAGGAAGGGCCGGGGCATCGCCCCGCCCACATTGTTGACCACCAGATCCAACCGTCCGAAGGCTTTCCGGGCCTGGTCGACCAGTCCGGCCACCGCCTCCAGGTCGCTGAGGTCGGCCGGCACCACCACTGCCTGTCCCCCGGCGGCTTCGATGGCCGTCGCCACCACCGCCAGCTGGTCCTCGGTCCGGGCCGACACCACCACATCCGCCCCGGCTTCGGCCAGGGCCACCGCGGTGGCCGCCCCGATACCCCGTCCGGCACCGGTGACGATGGCCACCTTGTTGGTCAAACGGAAACGGTCAAGAATCATCGTTCATCCCCCTCATCCACCGACACGTTTAGCAGTCGTTGGTGGGGTGGCGCCACGTCACCGGAGTGGCGGATCCGGGCTGGCGTTGATACACCCCCAGCGACCACGACGCCCGGGACGGTCAGTCAGCCAGGCCGGCCAGGGCCACGATCTGCAGGGGCCGGACCCGCACGATGAGCTCGCCGGGCACGCCGTTGCGGCGACCCAACTCCTCGGCCCGGTCGGCCCCCATGTAGCGGCCACCCAGGAGGCTGGCCCACCGAAACAGCTCGTCGGGCTCATCGCTCAGGGCGGCCACCCCGTCGATGGTGACGAACGCGTGCAGGAGGGCGATCGTCCTGGATGCAGATGGCTACCCGGGGATCCCGCCGAAGGGTCTTGCCCTTGATGGTGTCCTCCCCGGTGTTGAAGACGATCTCCCCCAGCGGGTTGTCAGCGTCCGCTTTCGAGGTGTCGAGGGCGAACCACACCGGGGCGACGTGGGGCCGGCCGTCGGCCCGCACCGTCGACACGACGGCGGTACGGGGAGGATCAGACTGGAGGAAGTCCAGCAGCTCGGCCTCGCTCATCGGGTGGGCCATCGGACTCCCGGCTCCGCCTACGCCGGCCGGCTCGACGGGAGGCCGAGCTTGCGGTGGTCCCACGACACCACCCGGTCGACGATGACCTTGGCCACGATGCGCTTGTTGAGCATGGTCTCCACGAACGGCTTGAGCTCCTCGGAGTAATTGCCGTAGTACCGCTCGAACAGGTCGATCCCGAGGTCGAACATCCGCTCGGGGTCTTCGACGATTTCCACCCGACCCACCAGCTCGACCCCTCGCAGCTCCTCGTAGTAGTCGCCGTCCTCGAACATGCAGGTGATGCGCGGGTCGCGCCTCAGGTTCGCCGCCTTCTGCGACTTGGCCTTGGTCTCGACGGCCACCGCCCCCTCCAGAAACCCGTACCACATGGCTACCGCGTGGATCGAGCCGTCGTGGTTGAGGGTGCACATCGTCATCGGCCGCCGCTCGTGGATGAAGGCGTCGATCTCCTCGGGTGTCATCTTGATCGCCGCCCGCTGGTTCACCCCGTGACCCATCTGTTGGGACGCTTCCTCGACCGGCTCGCTCATGATTCCCCTTTGGGTCGGTCGGTACCGCGACCGAGCGGGTCGCCCGGCCCCGATCCGAATGTGGATGCGAGCGTACCAATGATGGTGTCGACGTCTATCGGGCGCGCCCGGTTGTTGGTCAGGAGCGGAGCCGCCGGGCTGTCCCCGGCTCCTGAGTCGGCATCGCCTGCTGGCTCGGGACGGTCAAGGCGGGTGCAGGGTCCTCCAGCGACAGGGCGGATTGGTTGTCCGGGCACTCAGCCCGGACCACCGGGCCGTTCTCCGAGGTGGCCGGCAGCGCCGGGACCGAGGTGTCGGCCCCCTTGAGGTTGAGGGTCGAGGTGAGGTCGCCCACCGCCCGTCGCCGCCAGGCTGAGATGTTCGGGCAATGGATCCCGAACCGCTCCTCGAGCAGCCGGATCTGCGACGTATGGTCGAAAGTGTCGGAGTTGACGTAGCCACCCCGGCTGTACGGGGAGACCACCAGCATCGGTACCCGGAACCCGAGCCCGATCGGACCCGGGATGCCGCCCGATTGGCTCACCGGTGCGCGGGAGGTCACAAACTCGCCGGGCGTCCCCGCCGGAGCCACCGGGGGGGACACGTGGTCGAAGAACCCACCGTTCTCGTCGTAGGAGACGATGAGCACCGTCTTGGCCCAGACGGCCGGATTGGCCGTCAGGGCCTGGAGGACCCCGCTGATCATGACCTCCCCGTTGAGGGGGGCGGCCGAAGGGTGCTCGGACTCCACCAGCGAGGGCACCACCCAGCTGACGGCCGGGAGGGTGTTGTGGGCGACGTCGGCGGTGAACTCGTCCGGCCACACCGGTAGGAATGCCTTGTTGTAGAGGGATGACCCGGCCTGCAGGAACTGCTTGAAGTAGAGCAGGGCGTTGAAGCCGATGGCCAGGTTCGCCTTTATCAACGGACCGACGGACGTCGACGGGGGCTGGTACACCTTCCAGCCCACCCCCTTGTCCTCGAGCAACTCGGGCACCGTTGTCCATCCACAGCTGCCCACCGCGTCGGACGCCTCGGATCCCACGTTCGGCGTTTCGAGGACGGGGCCACCCTGGGTGCCGGAAGGATCGATCATCCCCGACAGCCAGGTCAGCCGGTTGGGCATGGTGGGGCCGATCACCGAGCAGTGATAGGCGTCGGCGATGGTGAAGGCATCGGCCACCGCGTACCGGAAGGGCATGTCCTGCCGGGTGAGGTAGCCCATCACCAGAGGGCCTTCGGCACCACCGTCGTTGGCGGCCAGGCTGTGGGTGCTGACGAAGGAGTCCATCGCGCCCGAGTTCCAGCTCTGGTGCTGGGGGACCCAGGAGTGGGTCGGGATGTCGGCGTTGCCGGCGCACTGGGCCATGGTGGTCGCCACGTCGAGGTGATACGGCAACAGGTTCGACGCATGGGCGGCGCCCGAGGCCGGCGGCCAACTCTGGGCGAAGACGCCGTTGCTGCCGGCCGGGTGGTCGTCGAAGCCCCGGACTCCCGGATAGACGCCGAAGTAGTGGTCGAACGAGCGGTTCTCGAGCATCAGCATCACGACGTGCTCGATCGAACCGAGGTCGGAGCCGGCCGGAACGGTGGTGGCGGCGTTGGTGACAACCGACGAGCCTCCGCACGCCTCCATGAGCACGCCGGCCGCCAGGCCGAGACCACCGGCGAGAAAGCCCCGGCGGGAGATTGACGGAACGTCCATGGGAACCTCCTGGATCGCCGGTCGGCGACGCCGACCGGTCGGGACTCTCGATCGGGCGTCACCCTAACCAGCCCCTGCCATGGCTGCCACCACATCGGTCCTCGCCGGTCGTCGCCATCGGCGGGAGCTCATCCCCGTCCGACCCCGGCCGTCGGCCCGTAGGCTGCTCGCCATGGTGCTCGCCGTTGCCTCCACGGATCCGCGGATCCCCCGGATCCACGCCCGGAGGTTGCCCCGCCCCACCCGGCGGGAGCTGGCCCGACGCGGCGCGGTGATCGCCGAGGTGTCGGCCAAGCGGTTCAGCGGGGTGGCGTTCCGGCAGCTCCGCCACGCCCGCCAGGGCCCGCTCCCCCTCACGGTGTTGGCCCGGCCGCTGCGGAAGACCTTCGAGGACCTCGGGGGCACCTACATGAAGTTCGGGCAGCTGGTGGCCTCGTCTCCCGGCGTCTTCGGCGACGACTTCGCCAACGAGTTCCGGGCCTGCCTCGACACCGGCCCGGCGGTCCCGTTCGAGACGGTCCGGGACGTCATCGAGAGCGACCTGGGGATGCCGCTCCACGAGGCCTTCACCCACTTCGACCCCCACCCGATCGGCCGGGCGTCGATCGCGGTGGTGCACCGGGCCACCCTCCATGACGGGACCGACGTGGCGGTGAAGGTCCTCCGCCCCGGCATCGAGTCGATGGTGTCGATCGATCTCGACCTGTTGCAGCCGCTGCTCGAGATGGTGGCCAAGCAGACCGGCGACCAGTCGGCCGGCACCCTGATGCAGCTGTTCTCCGGGTTCCGGGTCCAGATCGGGGAGGAGCTCGACCTCCGCAACGAGGCGAGGGCGCTGGCCGCCTTCCGGGTGCTGCTCGAGGAGTTCGACCTGCCCCTCATCGTGGTGCCCAAGCCCTTCCCGGAGCTGTCCGGGCCCAACGTGCTGACCATGGAGTTCCTCGACGGGGTGCCCATCGACGACCTGTCCGGGGCGGCCAAGTTCGGGATCGACCCCGCCCCGCGGGTCGAGCAGGTGGTACGGGCGTTCTTCCTCACCACCGTGCGGTGGGGGGCGTTCCACGGGGACGTGCATGCCGGCAACATGCTCCTGCTCCGGGACGGCCGCATCGGGGTCATCGACTGGGGCATCGTCGGACGGCTCGATCCCGAGACCCACTACTTCTTCATCCGGCTGCTCCAGGCGGTGCTCGGCAACCAGGACGCCTGGGGGGACATCGCCGCCCACCTCACCCGCACCTACGGCCCGGCCATGCAGCAGGGGCTCGGCCTGTCCGACGACGAGCTGGCGGTGTTCGTCCAGGGGTTGATCGAGCCGATCCTCATGCGCCCGTTCGGCGAGGTGAGCCTGGGGGCGTTGATCCAGGCGCCCCAGGTGCAGGCGGCCAAGGCCCAGGGCATCGAGGCCCAGAACCGCTCGGTCCGGGCGGTGGCCGGACGGCTGCGGGCCCAACGGAAGCTGCGCCGGCTGGCCGACGAGTCAGGGGGCACCGACTCCGAGTTCGACCGGGGGACCTTCCTGCTGGGGAAGCAGCTGATGTACTTCGAGCGGTACGGCAAGATGTTCCTCGCCGACGTGCCGCTTTTCCACGACCGGGCCTTCTACGAGTCGGTGCTCGAGTCGGCCCCGACCCCGACCATGACCTCGACCCTGCCCCCCACCCGTCCGGCTGACCCACGCCGATGAAGATCTGCTTCGTCTGTACCGGCAATATCTGCCGGTCACCGATCGCCGACGTGGTGCTCCGCCACCTGGCCGTCGGGACTCCGATGGCCGACGGCTCGACCCTGGCCGACCATCTGGAGATCACCAGTGCCGGCACCGGCAACTGGCACGCCGGCGAGCCGATGGACCCGAGGGCGGCCGCCATCCTCCATGCCCACGGCTACGTCGACCACGGGCACCGGGCCCGGGCCTTCGAGACCGGGTGGCTGGATGACACCGACCTGGTGGTGTCCATGGCCCGCCATCATCACCAGACCCTGCGGAGCCTGGCCCGCCATCGGGCCGGTGGCCGGGACCATCATGAGCCCAAGTTGGTGCTGCTGCGATCCTACGACCCGAAGGCCCAGGGCCGGATGGACGTGCCCGACCCCTACTACGGGGACACCGCCGACTTCGATGCATGCCTGACCATGATCGAGGCCGGTTGCCGGGGGCTGGCCGAGCACCTCCGGCTGCAGCTGGCCGATCAGCTCACCGGGGTGCCGAAGGGCACGAAGGACTCGGCCTGGTAGCGGTGCCTCGCGGGTCGGCGGGGACGTCCTTCATTTCTCCCCGGACACCTGACCCAATCTCGCCAGCGCGCGTCTGACCATTGGCCGAGACCGCGGTGGCACGGGGTCCTCGGGGAAGAACTCGTCGTAGAGCTCGAACGCCTCCGATTCACTGTTGATACCGCACCTCCCCAGCAGGAACTCGATGTCCTCCTCATCCCGGCGACCCCGGCTGGCCCGCAGCTTCATGGCCAGCATCGTCCGTTCGTCGGCGGCGACGATCTCGACCGTCCCCACCTTGAATACCGGGCGCCAGTCCGGCTCCCTGTTCAACGGAACAAATGTCTTGGCGGAGTCATTGAGCCAACTCCTGTCCAATCCGCGGCGGTCGGCGATGTCGGCGGCGGCGGCAAGAACTTCCTCTGGTGGGTACACGGAGGCATCGACATCGTCCGTGCTGAATCTGGAGCTGAACGCCAAGACCATGACTGCCCCACCAACGAGATAGATCCGCGCATCCACTCCCCGTCGCTGAAGCTCATCGGAAAGATCCTCGAGTGCAGCGAGGATTTCGCTGCGCTCCATCAGACGCTCTCCAACTCACTTTTGGCCGCGAATACGCCATGGCGAACGAACGCCCCGGGGGCAGTGGTGAGCTCCCAGGTGTGCAATTCCCGGTTTTCCGACAGATACCAGAACGGCTTGTTGAACCGACTCGGATCGTTCGTCCACCTTGGCGGAGGAAGGTTCTTGGCAGCCGCCTCGTCCTCGACCACGGCAGCAATGAAGGCATCCCACCGAGTGTCTCCGATCAGGCTCGGGGGAAACTCGACCAAGACCTCGAATTGCTCTCGGTCCGATCGACGAAGCGCGTCCTTCAAGTCGAGCACTGCCCGGAGTGCGCCGTCTTCCCGGATGTCGATCGGCAAACCCGCTCCTGCGGATCCGGTCAATCGGTCCTTTACCGTGTTGGCCGCGGCCACTGCACTATGTGGGTCGAGCGGAACGAGACGAACCTCGATGGCGAGGCCGGCGGACTCGACGATCCTGCTGAGCAGGGTGACAGTCGGTTCTCTGCGGACGGCTTCGATCTCGGCGATTGTGGGCTGAGGAACACCCGCCTTCTGCGCCAGGGCGCGCTGAGAAAGCCCCAGTTGGCGGCGCAATTCTCGCAACAGGGCGCTCGATAGCGCTTTTCCGTCCATGGTTTCATGATATCGAATTACGTATCAGTGTGGGACACCATGACCTCGACCCGGTTCCCGACACCGGTCGAGACGGAGACCGGTCAGCTGGCCGATCAGCTCACCGAGGCGCCGAAGGGCACGAAGGACTCGGCCTCGTAGGACCGCATCCGCTCGTAGACGTCGCGTAGCTCCTGGCGGCGGGCCCGGTCGTTGCCCAGGTTGACGAGTTCGTCGGGGTCCGAGTCGTGGTCGTACCACTCGTGGTCGTTGTCGTCGAACGAGCAGTCGACGTCGAACAGCTTGGTCCCGGGGGACTTCCCCCACAGCCCGGTCGACGGCTTCCCCCCGCCCACCCCGTAGTAGCGGGCGTACTTGGTCCGGCCGTCGAAGAAGCCCCGCAGCGCGTAGCGCACCTTGTTGAGGTTCTCGGTCTGGGCGGAATCCTGGGCGAACAGCACATGGTCGCGGACCGAGGCCGACGGGTCGGCGAGGACGGGGGAGAGGTCGGTCCCCTGGACGGTGGGGTTGACCGCCGACGGCGCCGCCCCGGCCAGTGCGCAGATGGTGGCGGCCAGGTCGACATGGGACCCGAGGGCGGCGGTGACCGAACCGGGGGAGGTGACCCCGGGGACCTTCACATACAACGGCACCCGCATGATCTCGTCGTAGACGAACGGGCCCTTGGACCGGAGCCCGTGGGAGCCGCACATGTCGCCGTGGTCGGAGGTGAAGATGACGATGGTGTCGTCCCACGCCCCCGACTCCTCCAGGGCGGTCAGCACGGTGCCCAGGTTGCGGTCGGCCAGCTGGTGGAGGTGTACGTAGTAGTCGAGATGGCGCAGCCATGCCCGTTTGTCCGTCGGTTCGATGAAGCCCCAGAGGCCGTGCTGCTGGTCCCAGCGCCACTGCCGGTGCGCCTCGGGCTTGGCGTGCAGGTCGTCGTCGAAGTTGGCCGGCAGGGTGTCGACCACCTCGTCGTAGGGATCGGTGTAGACGGGGAGGGCGTCGTCGTCCTTCCAGGCGGCCGACTCCAGGATCGAGCGCACGCCGGCCACATCGTCGGGATGGCGCTCCCGGTAGCCGGGCTGGTCGATCGGGAACCACATCACGTCGTGGGGGTTGACCAGTGCCACGGTCAGGAACCACGGGTCGGGGGCGGGTTGATCGGCCCCGGAAGTCCGAGCGGCGGGAGCGGCGTTGGCCTTCAGCCAGTGGGCGGCGTTGGAGGCGATGATCGGGTCGAAGTGCACCCCGGTGCCGGCCCACCCCATGAAGTGGCGGTCGTTCCCGTCCCAGTCGGCGAAGCCGTAGGCCTCCATGTCGGGGGTGGGGGACTGCGACAGGTGCCACTTTCCGATGTAGGACGACCGGTAGCCGGCCCCGTCGAGCAGGGACCCGAGGGTGGGCACCGAGGTGGGCAACTCCTGGTGCTCGGGCATGATCACGTTGTCGTTGACCCCGTGGCCGGCCAGGTAGCGCCCGGTGAACAGGCTGGCCCGGCTCGGGGAGCAGGGCGACGAGTGGGTGAAGTAGTTGGTGAACTCCAGGCCCTCGGCCCGCAGCCGGTCCCGCCATGGCAACGAGGTGCCGACCGGGAGCCATGAGCGTTGGCGCTCCTGGTCGGACACCACCAGCAGGATGTTGGGCCGCTTCGAACCGCCTCCGCCTTCGAATACTGGTCGACCGGGAGTGCCCACGTTCACCTCGATATCGTGTCGGTGACCCGCCCCGTCGGGGGGAGCCCGGGTCGACCTTAGTGGGATCCGGCCGGCCGAACCGGGCCGGGAGCCCCCTGTTGGCGCACAAAACTGAAATGTGTTCTACTTTTCCGCGTCACGTTCGACGAGCCATCAGAGGGAGGGGTCGGATGCCCGAGAGCGAAGCGCTGCACGCCAGCCACGTCCTGGAATACCCGTATTCGCGCTCGGTGGGACCGGTCATCGGAGCGTTCCTCACCGGCCTGCGGGACGGGAAGCTGACCGGGGTCCGCGGGTCGGGGGGTTCGGTCATCGTGCCTCCCACCGAGTACGACCCCACCACCGGGGACGACACCGGCGAGATGGTCGACGTCGGTCCCGGCGGGGTGGTCGAGTCCTGGGCCTGGGTGTCCCACCCGTTGCCCAAGCACCCGCTGGACACACCGTTTGCGTGGGCCCTCATCCGCCTCGACGGAGCCGACACCGCCATGCTCCATGCCGTCGACGCCGGCGGTCCCGACCAGATCGCCACCGGGGACCGGGTCACCGTGCGCTTCCGGCCGGCCGCCGAGCGGATCGGGGCGATGGCCGACATCGAGGCCTTCGTCCCAGAGGGGGGTGGCTCCTGATGGCCGAGGAGACCACCACCGAGGAGCTGGGACCGGTGACCACCCTGGCCACCCCCATCCGCCTGGACTTCGAATTCACCCGGGGATCGCGCTCTCCCACTTCCTCCGGGGTCTCGAGCGGGGCAAGTTCATCGGCCAGCGGTGCCCGAAATGCGGCAAGGTCTACGTCCCGTCCCGGGGGTCGTGCCCCACCGACGGGGTGCCGACCACCGAAGAAGTCGAGTTGGGCAACACCGGGACGGTTACCACCTACTGCGTGGTCAACGTGCCGTTCGCCGGCCAGTCCATCGAGATCCCCTACATCTGCGCCCAGGTCCTCCTCGACGGGGCCAACCTCTCCTTCATGGGCCTCATCCAGGAGATCCCCACCGACGAGATCCGGATGGGCATGCGGGTCGAGGCGGTGTGGGTGGAACCCGACGAACTGACCCCGACCCTCGCCTCGGTCAAGTACTTCCGTCCCAGCGGGGAACCGGACGCCGACTACGACACCTACAAGGAATATCTATGAGCGCCGCCGCCAAGGGTAGGAAGCCGGTGCGCCGACCGGTGTCGATCGCTTCGTTCGCCCAATCCGACAACGTGCGGCAGGAGAATGAGCGCAACGAAGTCGAGATGTTGCAGCCGGTGGTGGCCGAGGTGTTCGCCAACATCGGGATCAACAAGGACGACATCGGCTTCATCTGCTCGGGTTCCACCGACTACCTGATCGGTGGCCCCTTCAGCTTCGTGACCGCCCTCGACGCCGTCGGAGTCTGGCCTCCGAGGGCCGAGAGCCATGTCGAGATGGACGGGGCCTGGGCGCTGTACGAAGCCTGGGTGCTCCTGCAGGAAGGGGAGATCGACTCCGCCCTGGTCTACTCGTTCGGCCGCTCGTCGCCGGGAAACCTTAGTGAGATCCTCGCCCTCCAGCTCGATCCCTACTACCTGGCCCCGCTGTGGCCCGACCCGGTGAGCCTGGCCGCCCTCCAGGCCCGGGCGCTGCTCGACGCCGGCAAGGCGACTGAAGCAGACTTCGCCGCCATCGCCTCCCGCAGCCGAAAGGACGCGCTGGGCAATCCCAAAGCGCAGGTGGCCAACGACACGTCCGCCGAGTCGCTGTTGAAGGACGACTACGTGGTGTCCCCCCTCCGTCGCCATACGCTGCCGCCGATCACCGACGGGGCCGCCGCCATCGTCCTGGCCGCCGGCGACAAGGCCCGGGAGTGGTCGGACACCCCGGTGTGGATCTCCGGGTTCGACCACCGCACCGAGACCCATTCACTGGGGGCCCGGGACCTGACCTCGTCGCCCTCGACGGCCAAGGCCGGCGAGGTCGCCGGGGTGGCCGACGGTTCCATCGACGTGGCCGAGCTCCATGCCCCCTTCGCCCCTCAGGAGGTCATCCTCAGAGAGGCGTTGGGCCTCGGCGACGGGGTCAGCATCAACCCGTCGGGCGGGGCGCTGGCCGCCAACCCGATCATGTCGGCCGGCCTCATCCGCATCGGCGAGGCCGCCGCCCGCATCGCGTCGGGCGAGGCCGGACGGGCGGTGGCCCACGCCACCTCCGGGCCGTGCCTGCAACAGAACCTCGTCTGCGTGTTGGAGGGTGGCAATGGCTGATCGTTGTGCAGTGATCGGGGTGGGGCAGACCCACCACAAGGCCAAGCGCGACGACATCTCCATCGCCGGGCTGGTCCGGGAGGCGGCCAAGATGGCCCTCGCCGATGCCGACCTCACATGGTCGGACATCGACGCGGTGGTGATCGGCAAGGCCCCGGACATGTTCGAGGGATCCATGATGCCGGAGCTGTACCTGGCGCCGGCTCTCGGAGCGGTGGGCAAGCCGATGTTCCGGGTCCACACCGCCGGATCGGTGGGCGGGTCGACCTCGTTGGTGGCCGCCCACCTCATCTCCTCAGGGATCCACAAGCGGGTCCTGACCGTCGCCTACGAGAAGCAGTCCGACTCCGACGCCATGTGGGCGCTGTCGGTGCCCCAGCCGTTTGCGGCGCCGCTGCTGGCCGGGGCCGGCGGCTATTTCGCCCCCCACATCCGCGCCTACATGCGACGTTCGGGGGCGCCCGAGTACATCGGGCGAATGGTGGCGGTCAAGGACCGGCTCAACGCCATCCGGAACCCCTATGCCCACCTCCACCTTCCCGACATCGACATGAAGACCGTCGAGGAGTCGATGATGCTGTGGGACCCGCTGCGTTACCTGGAGGCGTGCCCGTCGTCGGATGGCGCCGCTGCCATGGTGCTGGCCGCCGAGGACTCGGTGTCGGGCGGCTACCCGCCGGCCTGGATCCACGGCATGGCCATGCGCTCGGAGCCCACCATGTTTGCCGGTCGCGACCAGGTGAATCCCCAGGCCGGCCGGGACTGCTCCGCCGATGTCTACGCCCAGGCCGGGATCACCAATCCGCGGGCGGAGATCGATGTCGCCGAGGTCTACGTCCCGTTCAGCTGGTACGAGCCGATGTGGCTGGAGAACCTCGGTTTCTGCGACCTGGGCGACGGGTGGAAGCTCACCGAAGCCGGGGCCACCGCCTTCGACGGCGACATCCCCTGGAACACCTCGGGCGGGGTGCTCTCGTCCAACCCGATCGGCGCGTCGGGGATGCTCCGGTTTCTGGAGGTGGCCATGCAGGTGCGGGGCCAGGCCGGCGAGCACCAGGTCGACGGCGTCAACCGGGCCCTCGGCCAGGCCTACGGCGGCGGGTCCCAGTTCTTCGCCATGTGGGTGCTCGGCGCCGACAAGCCCTGACGGCCGACAAGCCCTGACGGCCGACAAGCCCTACCCGCCGACAAGCCCTACCCGAAGATGTCCTGTCCGAAGGACGCGCTGACGGTCTTGGCCTGGCCGAGCTTGGGCAGTCCGAACAGGTCCTCGATGGTGGCCAACGACGAGTAGTGGTTGTACGGAACGGTGCTGACCGTGCCCGGGTGGATGAACGGCGAGATGAGCACGGTGCCGATCCGGCCTCCCCCCGGTCCGGTGATCCCGGGGTTGGACACTGCCGGCCCCGGCAGCTCTCCGCAGCACGAGCTGGCATCCCCGGTATCGGCCTCGTCGAAGGTGACCTCCAGCAGTCCGTCCTTCTTGAAGGCGGGGGAGCTGGTGATCAGCGGCACCCACTGGGCCAGGAAGGCGTCGATGTTGGCCAGCGCGGAAGATTGACCAGTTTGGTTCACGCATGGGCTGTCGTGGCCGTCATTGCAGAGGTTCGGGGTGATGAAGCTGAAGTTGGGCGTCGACGACACCGACTTCAGGTCCTTGGCCAGGCCGGTGGTGCCCGCCGGAGTCCCGGGGGGCAGCGTTCCGGCGGTGGTGCCGAGAGGGACCACGTGGGAGTTGCACAGGTTGGTGTTGTCGATGATCGAATGGAAATAGACGAACGGGTCGTGCCGGGTGGCGTAGCCGTCACCGGGCACCGCTTTCTGGGTGAGGTCGGCGGATCCGAGCGCGGGATGCCCGCAGGTCGGCGATTCCCGGGTCGCGAGGTTGCCCATGTCCTCCATGTATCCCTTCCAGGTGAGCCCGGCGGCGGTCAGCTGGTTGGCCACGGTGGGCACCGACGTCGGGAAGACACAGCCGGAATCGGAGATCTGGCCGTCGGCGGCCACGGTGGCGGTGGCCGGGAAGTTGGCGAAGGTCTGGCAGTCGGCCTGGTTGGAGGGGTTCGGCGCCTGACCCGACACGAAGGCGACGTAGTTGTCATTGGAGAAGTGGCCGATGCCGTAGTAGTTGGACAACAGTGCCCCCTCGGAGGGAAGGGTGGTGGCCAGGTAGGGGTCGGCGGCCGGGTTGCCGAAGGTGGCCGAGTACCCCTCGTTCTCCAGCATGATCACGAAGACGTGGTGGACGGCGGGCAGACCCGACGCCGACCCGGTCGTCGAGGTGGCTGCCCCGCCCGTGGTGGTGGTCACCGACGACGAGCCGGAGGAGCAGGCGGTGATCGCCATCGCCAGAGAGGCCAGGAGCCCGGCCGCCACGCGGCGCCGGTGTCGAGGCGAGGTCGGTCTCGGGGGGCGGGCAGCAGCGGCTGGAGTGGTCACGCATGAGTTCTAGCGCAAAGTTGCGGAGTGCCCGATACGGCTGACGCCGGCCGATACACTCGGAACCGTTCCACGAGCTCCGGAGGTCACATGAAGGTTGTCGTTGATTATGACGAGTGCGCCAGCAACGCCGTCTGCATGGGAATCGCCCCCGAGGTGTTCGAGGTCCGGGATGACGGGTTCCTCTACGTGCTGAACGAGCACCCGGGTTCCGACCTGGAGGAGAAGGTCCGCCAAGCCGCCAACGGCTGTCCTACCGGGGCCATCACCATCGTCGAGGACGAGTAAGCCCGGCGTGCCCGGGGACTTTCCCAGAGTTCGCTTCGCCCCGTCGCCAACCGGCTACTTCCATGTAGGCAGCGCTCGGACCGCGCTGTTCAACTGGCTGGTCGCCCGCAAATCGGGCGGAACCTTCGTGCTCCGCATCGAGGACACCGACACCGAGCGCAACCGCCAAGAGTGGGTGGACGGGATCGTCACGGCCATGCACTGGCTGTCGATGGACCCCGACGAAGGTCCGTACCACCAGTCCGACCGGACCCCGCGCTATCACCAGGCCGTCGACGCCCTTTGGGACGGCGGGTTCCTCTACGCCTGCGACTGCACCCGCGAGGAGATCGACGCCCGCAACAAGGCGGCCGGCGTCCTGACCCCGGGCTACGACGGCTACTGCCGGGATCGGAACCTGCCGCGGGGGGACGGCCGTGCCCTGCGGTTCCGCACCCCCGACTCCGGCATCACCACGGTGATCGATGTGGTCCGGGGAGAGGTTGAGTTTCCGAACTCGGCCATGGACGACTTCGTGGCGGTGAAGGGTTCCGGGGCCCCGCTGTTCGTGCTGGCCAATGTGGTCGACGATATCGACATGCGGATCTCCCAGGTGATCCGGGGCGAGGATCTTCTGCCCACCACCCCCAAGAACATCCTGATGTGGGAGGCTCTGGCCTCCCTGAATTGGTTCACCGACGGAATTACCGGTGCGGCGCCGGAGCCGGTCCCGCCGCTTCCGGTCTTCGCCCACCTGCCCATGTTGGTCAACGAGCAGCGGAAGAAGCTGTCCAAGCGGCGGGACCCGGTGGCGGTCGAGTCCTACCGCGACCAGGGGTATCTGCCCACCGCCTTCGTGAACTACCTGGCCCTGCTGGGTTGGAGCCCGCCCGGCGGCGAAGAGATCTTCGACACAGATCACCTGGTGCAGTGGTTCGACCTGGCCGACGTCAACCACTCGCCGGCGTTCTTCGATGTGGTCAAGCTCACCCACATCAACGGCGAGTACATCCGGGCCATGCCCGTGGATGCGTTCGTCGACGCCTGCCGACCCTGGCTGACCGGCGAGTCGGCACCGTGGCCCGATACCGGCTTCGACGCCGAGGTGTTCCGGCGGCTGGCCCCACTGGTGCAGGAGCGGGTGGCGGTCCTCGGTGAGGTTCCGGCCATGGTCGACTTCATGTTCCTCGACCAACCCGCCATCGAGGAGGACGCCTGGGCCAAGTCCATTGCCGGGGATGACATGGCGGAGTCCATTCTGGAGGCGGCGATGGTGGCCTATGAGGGATTGGCCGGGACCGACTGGACCGCCGAATCACTCCACGCCGCCACCTTGGGGGTAGGGGAGGGAGTGGGTCGGAAATTAGGCAAGGCCCAAGCTCCGATTCGGGTGGCCATCACCGGGCGCCGGGTGGGGCCGCCGCTGTTCGAAGCCCTCGAGGTGCTGGGGCCGGACAAGGTACTGGCCCGGCTGAGCTCTGCCCTCGAACGGCTCCGGGCGGAGAAGCCCTAGCCGGTGGGCGTTCTCGCCACGTTCGCCGGACTCCGGCTGGTGCGGTTGATCTTCCGGGTGTTTCTGTTGTTGCTGGCCGCCATCGTCGTCTACCTGGTAGTGACAGCTGCCCAGGTGTACCTGACCGGCCGCCGCTACCAACCCCATGCGGCAGGGGCCATCGTGGTGATGGGCGCCGCCCAGTACAACGGGGTGCCATCGCCTGACCTGGAGGCTCGACTGAATGAGGCCAAGCTGCTCTGGCAACAGCAGTACGCCACCAGCATCGTGGTCACCGGCTCGAAGGAACCCGGCGATGTCTTCACCGAGGCCCAGGCGTCGGATCGGTACCTCGTGGCCAGTGGAATTCCGGGACAGGATATCTATCAGGTGGGAGGTAGGGACTCGTGGGAGAACCTGGCGGACGCATCGCCGGTGCTGCTGGCCCACGGCGACAAGACCATCCTGTTGGTGACCGATGGCTTCCACGAAGCCCGATGCCTGTCCATTGCCTCTTCGGTGGGGCTCTCGGCATCGCCGACACCCACCCAGACATCTCCTATCCGAGGGTGGTCGACGATCCCGTACTACGCCAAGGAGACGTTGGGGGTGGGGCTGGGCCGGATCATCGGCTTCAACCACCTGACCTCGCTCCACTCGTCGCTCGGTTGACGAGAGCTTGGTGGAGGCAAGATCGCTGAGCTGGGAGCATTCCCGATGGAGGCCCAGGTCGGCTAAATTGGCGGTTCGCCCATTCGGGGGTGGCGCAACTGGCAGCGCGCATGATTCTGGTTCATGAGGTTGGAGGTTCGAGCCCTCCCCCCCGAGCGCTTACGACGCCCCGCCACGGGTGCCGTAGCAGCATCACTGCCTGCCTCGGGAGGGGCAGCGTGGCACGGTCCCATCGTCTAGAGGCCTAGGACATCACCCTCTCAAGGTGGAGACACGGGTTCAAATCCCGTTGGGACTGCTCGGGCGAGGTAACGGCGATCGAGGTCACGGTTGGAGGGGTTGGTATAGGCATCGAAACGATGTGAACTCGATGGTGCGGACCTCTCACCAAGGGCCGTCTATCGTGCTCAGGGGCACTTCTGGCGCGGGCGGTGTCGGGCGACCGCAAGGTCTTCACGGTGAGGAAGTTCTCCTTTGGGATGATCGGCAACCCGAGGTTGTCCATTTCGCCGATTAGTCGCGCGTGGGACTGACGTTCTGGCGCTGGGAGTAGAGATGAAGAAGGGTCTGGTGCGGAGCCGTTTCGTTACACTGACCGCGGCCGCCGCCCTGCTTTCCGGTGTCAGCGTATGCCTGTCTCCTGCAGTTGCCTCTGCTGCGACGCCTCCTGAGGTCGCACCCATGACAAATTGCGCGCTCCCCTCCTCGGGAGACACCTTCATCCAAGCCACCCCCTCCCAAGAGGATCTCAACCCAATCGCGGTCCAAGAGGCGATCGCCTACGCCGAAACTCACCTTCGCGCATCGGTGCAGATATTTCGCAACAATTGCCAGGTCGGCACGAGTCTCTTGAATCCAGTGACGGCCGACATTCCCTGGGAGGTGTTCTCGGCAACCAAATCGGTCGTCTCCATCCTCACCGGGATCGCGTACGACCAGCACAGGCTCAATCTCGACGATCCAATCGGCAAGTATCTACCGGAAGGACCGGGTTGGGGCGACGCCGAGCACCGGGCCATCACCATTCGGGATCTACTCACAGAGACCTCTGGGTTACGCGAGTCGATCCTCGCCGAATTCGCGTCGACCGGAACAGATCCGAACATCGCCGAGGAGGCTCTTGCCCAGCCGATTACGCATCCGCCGGGAACCCACTTCGAATACAACCAACGTGACGTCGATCTGCTGGCGTACGTGGTGCAACAAGCGGTCGGAGAAGGCCTGCAAACGTTTGCTCAGCAGTATCTCTTCGGCCCGATCGGTATTCCTGCCAACAGCTACATCTGGCTCAAGGACAGGAGTGGCAACACGTATGGATACGCGAATCTCTTCATCCCGCCGACTCAGTTCGCAAAATTGGGACTCCTCATGCAAAACGACGGCGTCTGGCGTGGCACCAGGGTCCTGTCGACCTCCTACATTCGGCAAGCAGCTTCAAATGACCCCACGAATCCGTGCTACGGATTCTTGTTCTGGCACAACGGTGGCGACTCATGCACCGGTGCCAATATCCCGGCCGCTGAGACGGTTGCCGGTCCGCTGATCGCTTCCGCCCCTCCCGACCTCTTCGCAATGGTCGGCGCACTGCAACAGAACAACTTCATGATTCCGAGTCTGCACATAACGGTTACCTGGACTGGCGCCCTCGGTGACACTGCGCCGAATCTATCTGTCCTGCTCAGCGCGGGACCCACCTCGAATCTCTACTACAATTTCTTCCAAATCCTGATGGCTGGAGTGCTCGACGTCAGGGTGCCCGATCCAGGCCCATACACAACGCCGCCACTCGATCTTGATGTCAACCCGCTCAATTACTTGAGCCCTTTTGAGCTTCTGACCGACTATTTCCCGAACTCAACCTGCAACGTCATCATGTGCTCGCACTGAGCCATGGGAAACCGGCAACCGGTCGGTTCATCGGACCGAACGCAGAAATGGCCCCCACCATTGCCCAACGATTTCGATTTGAGGCCCCATCCAGGCGATACTTGGAGTTGGTGGGTTCAGGAAATCGTGTAACACCGTTCAGGCGTTGAACGGGCTGATGGAACCCCGGCCGTAAATCCCCCGCAACCGAGTATCCGCTCGCACATCTGAGTCCAAACTTCGTCCGTCTCCATCCGCGAGAGGTCGAAAAACGGTACAAATCGATGTTCATCGCTGAAGGTGAAACTCGCAGGTCATGCCGACTTATGCAGGTCAGAGAGTGGGCTTGGCCTCCCTCTCACGATGGAGACACGGGTTCAAATCCCGTTGGGACTGCTCATCGTCACGGCTGGGCGGGCAGAGGCCAATCTGCCCAAGAAGCGATTTACCCTCACCTACTTGTCCGTTCATTTGTCCATCTAAGTATGGTTGGGCGACATGGGGGCACTCGACGGGATCCGGGTCATCGAGGCCGGGCTGTTGGTGCAAGGTCCTCAGGCGGCGGCAACCCTCCGCGATTGGGGGGCCGAAGTGATCAAGATAGAACTGCCAGATTTTGGGGACCAAAGCCGGTGGCTTCCCCTGAGTGCAGTCGACTCGCGGTCGGCTTATTTCATTGGCTCCAACAGGGGCAAGCGGAGCGCGACGGTTGACCTGCGAACGCCGTCGGGCCGCGGGATTTTCCTGCGGCTGGCCGCAAACGCGGATGTCGTGATAACCAACTTCAAACCGGGGACGATGGACGAGTGGGGCCTCGGATACGAGGAGTTGCAGGCCCAAAATCCTCTGATTATCTACGCCGCCGGCTCGACGTTCGGCCCAGCCGGTGATGACTCAAAACGAGAAGGGGCGGATCTGAGCGGTCAGGCGGCTGGCGGGCTGATCAGCACAACGGGCGTCAACGGTGGGGAACCAACCCCAGTGGGTGCGACCATTGCCGATCACATTGCCTCGCAGAACTTGGTCTCCGGCATTCTGGCGGCGTTGATAGCCCGGGGCCGGACCGGCCGGGGCCAACGAATCGATACCTCGCTTCTTGGGGGTCAGGTGTGGGCCCAAGCGAGCGAATACACAGCCTTTTTGCTGTCGGGTCAGGTTCCGGCTCGAGCCAATCATGGTAATTCCATGGTTCCCGGGCTCTATGGCATCTACCCAACATCGGACGGCTGGATCGCGGTTGTCGGCGTTGTGGGTCCAGCTCGGGACCTCTTTTACGAGATGCTCGGACTACCCGAATTGGCAGAGCGCTTCTCCCAGCTGCTCTACTCAGAGTCCGACAAGGCCGAATTGTACGCGCCTTTGTCCGAAGCTTTTTCCCGTCGGTCAACCGTCGAGTGGTGTCAGATACTCAGCGAAGCCGGGATCCGTCACGCTCCGGTCAGGAACTACGCGGAGGTAGCCGCCGATCCTGGAGTTTGGGCGAACGAATACTTGGTTCGGATCGTCTCGCCCTCGGGCGAGGTATCGGTCGTAGGTTCACCAGTTCGTTTCAGCGATACACCGGCGGCGCCGGGAGCGACGGCTCCCGAACTCGGTCAGCACACCGAGGAGGTGCTTTTGGAGATCGGCTTCTCTTGGGAGGATATTTCACGACTTTCAGAAGAAGGGGCCATCTAGTTCGGATCGCCGGGAACGCCCGATGTCGGGTCAGTCTGTGCGGACCAGTTCGGCGACGACCCGCTCGACGGGTTCTTCTCCGGCCGCGCTGTACCACCAGGCGTGATGCAAATGTTCCGCCTCGGGCATCGACAGCACTACCTTCATCGGATAAGGCGTGGCCTCACCGCCCGCCTCGAACACGCCCGGCTCCGTCTCACGGAGGATAGCCACTGACGCCGCGTGCATATCGCTGATGACCATCACCGTCGATCCCTCATGGGTCCGCCCGATCATGGTGTGCTCCACGTGGCCGCGGAGTCGGTCTGGCGTCGCAGGATTGAAGATCTCGTAGTCCAAGACCACCCCCGCCTGGCCGGGCAGCGGGGTTATGACGATCCGAGCCGCCCCGACGCGGTCAGCGTTCGTGACGCGGTCGACACCGAGGTACAGCCCGGGATGTGCAAGCAAATCCTCAACGATCCCCATCTGCTGATGATCGTTCCTTCCACGGCCGAATTCAAGACGAACCCCACTCTCCGCCTGGAGCCGTCGCCCCGGCGAGCGCGCTGACGACCAGGATCAAGCGGACTGTGTTTTGCCCTTTACGTTCAACGCCACAGCTTCACGAATGAGGTCTTTCAGCGCAGCCTCGTTGATCTTGTCACCTTCTTTGATGTCGATGGCACGCCTGACCTTTCCCTCAAGGCTGGAGTTGAATAGACCGGAGGGATCGCTCAAAGCCGCACCCTTGAAGAATGTCAGCTTGACGACGTTCTTGTAGGTTTCACCCGTACAGATTCCGCCGTTGTGGGACCAGACCGGCGTTCCGGGGTTCGTGGCTTTCACCCACTTCCACTCCTCGACGATATCGGGGTCGGCCTTCTTGATGATTCCGCGCACCCTGCTGAGCGTTTTGCCGCGCCAGTCACCCAGCTCGCTAATCGTCTCGTCTATCAGTTTGGAAGCATCCGTCTTGTCACTGGCCATTTTGGATCTCCTAGGCGCGGTCGAACGCAGCTCGGGCAAGCCTCATGTTGGCACTTGATGAGGCGTGCCAGATGTTACTGACGACCTTGAGCGGTATCGAAACGAGCCTGGCCAGTCACCATCGTTCGGACCGGTTCGTGCGGGTCCGCCTTGGGAACCCTTCGAGGGGAGGCCGGGTTCGTAACCGGTTTGGGACTGCTCGTTATGCCCTCAGTGATCTGTTCGGTACACCCCGGGGACGAGTTCCCCCTGGGCTGATCTGGACAAAGTGGCGAAGAACCAACTACGCATGTTGGCCGACGAGCCTGCCGGGGAGAGCCAATGACAACTTTTGCCGAAACGACGATCACCTTTCCGTATAAACGTTCTCTTGGGCCGGTCATCGGGATGTTCATGACCGCGCTCACGGAAAAACGAATTCTTGGGATCCGGAACGGCGATCGTGTACTTGTTCCCCCCATGGAGTGGGATCCGGAGTCTGGCGCCGAACTTGCGCTCGAATTCGTCGAGGTCGGCCCGGCGGGGACGGTTGATTCGTGGACTTGGGTACCGAAGCCCTCGGTGCAACATCCGCTCGACCATCCATTCGCCTTCGCGGCGATCCGATTGGACGGGGCAAGTACGCCGTTGCTTCACGCCGTTGACTCGGGAACGTCGGATTCCATGCACGTCGGGTTGCGGGTGGTCCCACGATGGAAGGAGACCCGCCGTGGTGGGATCGACGATATCGAGGCCTTTGTTCCGGGAGAAGATCCCGATCCGCCGGCCGGAGATGGGCAGTCATCCGAGCCGGTGACGCGCATGGACTATGACGCCTCGATCTCTTACAGCAATCCCATCCCGATGTCCGCTGAGCGATCAGTTGCGGCGAGCCTTCAGCATCGACTGCTCGGGCAACAATGCCCAGCCTGCGCCAGGATCTATATCGGGGGACGAGGGCTTTGCCCGGTTGACGCGACAGAGCTGACCTCCGAGCACGAGGTCGACCTTCGCCAAACGGGCACCATTACCAATTACACGGTTGTCACCCCGGTGCAGTACCCCGGGCAAACGGAAACCGAGCCATTCGCGCGGGTCTTCGTCCTCCTCGATGGCGCCGACGTAGTCCTCAGTTACCAGCCAGTTGTGGACCTTCCGGCTTCCGACGTGCGGGTTGGAAGGCGTGTCGCGGCGGTATGGGCTTCCCCGGCGGAGGAGGCAGACGCCATGGAGGGAGCCGGGTTCGGCACCTTAGTCGGAGCTTTAGTCGGATGGGTGCCCCTTGACGAGCCCGATGTCGACGACGCCGACCTCGTGAACCGGATCTTTTGATGCCCGTGCTCCCAGACGGAAACGTCGCCGTCGTCGGCTGGGCCCAGTCGCCGATGGTCCGCCGCACGGATCTGTCGGAAACCCAACTTCTGCTTCGAGTGATCACCGACGCGCTGAACGGCATCGGTCTCACCCGGGCCGACGTCGAGTTCACCTGTCTCGGGTCCTGTGACTACATCACTGGCCAGGCGTTTTCGTTTGTCTCCAACCTGGATGCTCTCGGCGCCTGGCCTCCCAAGCGCGATTCCCATGTCGAAATGGACGGCGCGTGGGCACTCTACGAGGCATGGCTCCGACTGCAGGAGGGCGACATCGATATCGCGGTGGTCACCGGGTCGGGACGTTCATCGACCGGGGATCCGGCGCTCATCTACCCGATGGAGATGGATCCGTACTACCTCGCGCCGCTTGGCGTCGATACCGTCACCCTTGCCGCTCTGCAGGCTCGAGCGCTCATTGCGGCCGGCCTCGCCGACGAACGCTCCATGGCTGAGGTGGCGGTCCGCTGCCGGCGCAACGCCATAGGGAACCCGTTTGCACAGGTTCAAGGGGACGGGGACGTGGATGACCTCCTGACCCAGGACTTCGTGCGAGAGCCGCTGCGTCGCCACGACCTGCCTCCCATCACGGACGGAGCCGTCGCCGTGGTGCTTGCCACGGATCGCCGGGCCCAGTCCCTTCGCGACAGGCCGGCGTGGATTACGGGAATCGACCACCGGACCGAGTGCCACAATCCCATGTACCGGGACCTTGCCGATGCGCCGTCGATTCGAATCGCCGGAAAGATGGCCGGGCTCAAGGATGGGAGGGTCGAGGTGGCGGAGCTCCACACCGCGTTCACTCATGAGGAGTTGCTCCTGCGGGATGTGCTCGAGTTCGACCAGGAGGTTGTCGTCAACCCATCGGGCGGTCCGCTCGCCTCGAACCCGATTATGGCCACCGGACTTGCCCGGATTGGCTATGCGGCTGATCACATTTTCGGGGACGGCAACACCGCGCTGGCTCACGCCACCTCCGGCCCGTGTCTGCAGCAGAACCTCGTCTGCCTGCTCGAAGGAGGATCATGAGCCACCGACCGTGTGCCGTTGTCGGCGTCGGCCAAACCCACCATCGTTCCCGAAGGCTGGACGTTTCCTTCGGGGGCCTGGTCCGCGAGGCTGCATTTCGTGCTCTCGACGACGCCCAGATGACTCTCGAGGACATCGATGCCGTGGTATTGGGTAAGGCGCCCGACCTATTTGAGGGCGTCATGAAGCCCGAGCTCTACTTGTCGGACGCACTGGGTGCCACCGGAAAGCCCATGTTTCGCGTCCACACGGCAGGCTCGGTCGGCGCCACGACCGCGATCGTGGCCGCTTCGCATGTGACCACCGGGAAGCACGATCGTGTCCTGGCCGTGGCCTTTGAGAAACAGTCGGAAGGCAACGCCCAATTTGCCTTGGGCAGTGGTCGGGGAGCTTCGCTCGGAGCCGGAGGGGCCTTCGCCCCGTTCATCCGGGCGTACATACAACGGAGCGGTGCACCCGAACACATTGGGTGGATGATCGCGGTGAAAGACCGCCTCAACGCACTGAAGAACCCCTTTGCTCATCTCCGCATCGAGGACATATCCATCGAGAAGGTGCGTTCCTCACCCATGCTTTGGGACCCGCTGCGCTATTTGGAGTCGTGCCCGTCCTCAGACGGGGCGTGCGCGGTCGTGCTGGCCAGCGAGGATGTGGCTCGGGCGGCCGCAGCCGACGAGCGCCCCCCGGCGTGGGTCGTCGGTGCATCGTCGCGCAGCGAGCCTTCGAGCTTCCCAGGGCGCGATCCAGTGCGACCGGAAGCCTGCGTGCTTTGCACATCGGATGTCTATGGCCAGGCTGGGATCACCGACCCCCGGCGGCAGATCGATGTCGCTGAACTCTACGTGCCGTTCTCTTGGTATGAGGCGATCTGGCTCGAGGCCCACGGCATCGCAGAACCAGGGATGGGTTGGCGCATGGTGGACGATGGGGAGACCGCGCTCACTGGATCCTTTCCGGTGAACCCGAGCGGCGGGGTGCTCTCCAGCAATCCCATTGGCGCGTCCGGTCTGCTCCGCTTCGCGGAAGCGGCGAACCAAGTGCGGGGAGTCGCCGGTGAGCACCAGGTGGACGGAGCGAAGGTGGCCCTCGCCATGGCGTACGGCGCCAGCAATCAGTACTTCTCCCTGGCCATCCTCGCCAATTCTCTCGACCCGTTTGGGTGACCGTTGACCAGGCTCAGCGTCGGGGACGGGCGGTGGCCCGAGAGGCGGCGACTTATTCCGCCCCGATTCGGGCCTACCATGCGGGCTACGGAATCTGCCCGTTTGTCCGCAACCACGCCACAGTGACCTCCATCGCCTCCCGAAGCGGGCGCGGCTGGTACTCGAGGTCCCGCCGCGTGATCGCATTGTCGAACCAAGGAATCGGGTATCGGCGTTGGGACAGGGATACCAGCGTCTCGCCGTACCGGCGGACGTCCTCGGGGTCATCAGGATCGACGCTCGCTTCCGCGATCCGGTGGGAGACGCCGGCTACCTCGCACGCCAGATTCAGCCACGCCGCCGTCGTCTGGGCGCCCTCCTGGCCGAAGCAAAGATACTTCCGACCTGGCGTCCCCCTGGTTGCCGCCGCGATGGTCGCGGTCGGCAACATCCTCGGCCCAGACCCACGGAACCGGATAGCTCACGTACTCGGCAATCTTGCCGTTGACCGCGCCACGGATGACCCGATTGAAGCTGGACGCACCCATGGCGCGGGAAAGCGACAGCCCGGGCCCGAACGTGCCGCCGGGGATGGTAATGACGATGTCAGCGCCCTCCTCGGCCACCCGGCGCATTGCCTCCACGTGGGCCGCGCCTTTGGTCAAGGTGTAGGGGTCGTTGCTCCAGCTCTGCATCACCGGCGACTCTTCGGTGAGGGTCGTCGTGTGGTCGAGGAACGGCGTTGAGCTCAGGGTCACCACCCGGATCCCGTGCTGGGCGCCGGCGTCGAAGGCGTTGTACGACCCCTCGGTGTTTGTCCTCCGGGACTCATCCAACTCCTGCCCCGCCCCGCCGAGCAGCGCCGCGGCATGGATGATGGCGTCAGATCCCTCCGCAGCCCTAAGGAAGTTGATGGCCGACCGGATGTCGCCCTCGAAGGGCTCGGCTCCGAGGGCGGTCAGCGGCTCGTAGTCGCTTCCCGGGCGGACCACCACTCGCACCTCGTTGCCCGCCTCCCGCAGCAACCGTACGACGTTGGATCCGATAAGTCCGGTACCACCCGTCACCAGGTATTTGGTCATCGTTCCCTGCTCCGTCAGGTGACGCCGGGTCGCTCCTCCTCCACGGGGACGAGTCTTCCGTCCACAACCGCGACTCTGGTCCGGCGGTCGCGGCCTTCGGAATTGGCCTGGTCACTTGCGGTGGTTTCAGCGCCCATCCGCAATTGGATTGACCGAACGTCGGCAGCATCGGCTCTTCGGTCGGCCCGGACTGCCTCCCGGCTATCGACGCGCATCCACTGAACGATGACGATCCCGATCGCCCCCAACGTGAACAACTCGCCGACGATCCAGAGGATGGAGCCCCCGGCATGAGTGTCGGCGGCGGTGTGGAACAGCGGAGCGATTGACACCCGGCTCTGGGTCAGGGCCAGTCCGAGCACCGCGGTGGTGGGGATCCCTACGGCCAGAGCGCCGAGTTTGGCCGGGAACGACAGCCGCCAGCGTGATGGGTCCACTCCGACGATCAGCCACCAGTAGAGGATCCCGGAAACAAGGAAGTGGAGGTGGGTGAACTCGTGGAGCAAGGGGTGCTCCAGGGAGAACTGGTAGAAGGGCGTGAGGAAGAAGATCAACATTGTTCCGGCGAAGTTGATAACAACCAGAACGGGGTGGGTAATGAACTCGATCGCTCGATTGTGCAGCACCGACAGCAGCCGCCGTTGAGTGTCTCGACCGGATGCCTGGAGCGCCAGGGTGATCGGGGCAGCCAATGCAAAGAAGATCGGGGCGACGTTCATAAGTAGCAGGTGCTGGACCACGTGCAACTGGAAAACCGAGTCGTCGTAAGAGGCCAATCCCGATTGGATGGCCACCACGACCGCCAAGGTGCCAAGGAGGAACGACACGGTGCGCCACGGGGACCAACGGCGGCCCCGGCGTCGGAGCCGGAGGGCGGACATGACATACCAGCCGGCGATGCCAAGCTCAATGCACAGAGCGGTGAGGCTCATCCAGTCGGTTTGCCACGCGGTGAACAGATTGTGGATCTGGATTGGGGGCGAGATCTCGTCGGCGAAGGGCACGGTTGCTCCTGGCTCAGAGGGGAACGGAGGGTGCGAGTAAGGCGGCGGCAGGAACGGCGAGCACCGAAATGGCGACCAGAACCGCGAGCGTGGCGATGGAGCGCGAAGTCCGGACCGGCTGGAGGAGGCGGTGGACTCGCGCCGTCACGCTGGTCTCGGTGGCGGCCAGCGCACACCACGGTGAGGCGTTGGCGCCGACCATGTGCACCAGTGCCGACGCCAGCGCTAGCGGTTCGTTGGATCGCGAGGCGAAGTCGTCAGCGGCCATCTCCACCAAAGTGGCCACCGCGGTGGGGGCCAGCCGGACGTACGGCATCCATCGCAAGAGCTGGGACATGGAGGCGAGCGGCAGCAGCACCAGGTCGTGCCGTTCGTGGACATGGCCTTTTTCGTGGGCCATGACCGCGGCCAACTCGTTCGACTCGAGCAGACCCAAGGTGCCGGCGCTGAGGACGATCCGGGAGCGCAGCCCCGGAAGGCAGTAAGCGGTGGCATCGGGATGGTCGAGCAACAGAGCTCCGGGGGCTCGATCGGAGCGAATGCTGACCAGGTCGAGCAAGTGACGGTGACGGGACCGGGCGCGGAGTGTCCGCCAGGAGGTGAGCGCCATTCCCCCGGCCAGCACGATTCCCACGTCGGCGGCCAGCGTCAGGCCCAACGCTCCGTTCAACCCCAGTCCCGCCAGTGGATGCCCACCGAGGCCTTGTGTCACCAGGTGCCCGAGGCCGGAGGTCAGACCGGTGTGAAGCGGAGCGATGGTGACGGCCAGCCCGGCGCCAATGGCGGCGAGTCCGCCGGCGAGGCCGATGGACTGCCACAAGGCGATGGCGGCGCGGGGTGCGCGTGAGGGCCACTTCGAACGCTCCAGGATGATCCCGGCCGGGCCAAACAGAAGGACGGCAAGAAGTCCGAGGGCGATGGCCAGGGTCACGAGTCGGGTCCGTCGTTGGTTGGCATGTTGCCATTGTGGCCAGCCAGCGCTTGTCGAAGAATGGTCGCCTCTTCCGGCGATGCCGTCTCGGCGAACCGGACCAGCGCGGCGTCCCGGTCGGAGGAGAGGACCAGTGCCTCGCGCATGAGCGAGACGGTGTATTCCTCTCGAGTGGCAACCGCCGAATAGCGATGGGCCCGCTCATCACGCCGCCGCTGCACCAACCCTTTGTGCTCCAGGCGATCGAGCACGGTCAGGATCGTGGTGTAGGCGTGGCTGGGCAGGTGTTCGGACACCTCCCGGACGGTACGGGCATGCCCCATCGATGCCCAGAGCTCGTCCATCACTCTCCGTTCCAGCTCACCCAGCCGAGTCATCTGATTTGTCTCCTCGTCCCGCTTTCTGGTGATCCCGGCATCAACTTGCCCCGCTGCCATGAAGTCGCTCATCATGTAGTACTACGTACTGTAGAAGGTTGGCAAGGAGAGACGATGAAGGAGCCGAACACCCCGCGATTGGCCGTCCTGACCGGTGCATTGCTGGCGGCAGCCGTCGTCCTGGCCTCCTGCTCGTCGTCCGCGTCATCCGACCCGCCCGCTCCCCCTCCGGCCTGGAGCGGCGTCGTCCAGAACCGGGCGATCCCCACGTCGGTCACTCAGATTCCACTGACCGACCAGCACGGACAGGCCGTGACCTTGGCTTCCCTCCAAGGTAAGACGGTGATGGTCGTCCCGTTCCTGACTCTCTGCTCGGACATCTGCCCGATGACGACCGGCAATCTGGGCCAAGTGGAGCAGGCCCTCCGTCAGGCGGGCGCGGCATCCAAGGTGGCGATCATCGAGGTGTCGGTGGATCCGGGCCGCGACAACGTCGCTCGCCTGGCCGCTTATGCCAAGATCACCGACGCCAGCTGGTACCTCACCACCGAGACACCGAACGACCTGGCTGCACTGGCTAAGTACTTCGGCTTCTACTACCAGCAGGTTCCCCAGGACAACCCTCCGGCCGTCGACTGGCTCACCGGCCAACCTCTCACCTACGACATCAACCACTCCGACGGCTACGTGCTCATCAATCCCGCCGGCCACGAGGTGTTCGCCAACGACGCGTCTCCTGACTTCCACGGCACCCTTCCGGCCAAGCTCAAGCACTTCCTGTCCGATCAGGGGATCAACCACCTGAACCATCCGGCTCAGCCCTCCTGGACACCCTCGGACGCGCTGACCGCATTGGGCTGGGTGGTGAAGAAGCCGCTCCCGGCGCTGACGAGCTGATCATTGCCAGGGGCCAACTTTTTGTTGGCAACCGAGGCGGTTCCGGCCTGGGGACTCAGCCAAGTCTGGTCGGGAACTTTCGAATGGCCTCCCAACCTGGTCCTCGCCGCCTTCGTGGTCGTCTACCTGGCGGGCGTCTACCGGATTCGGAGGCGGCAACCAGAGGCGCCCTGGCCGATTCGGCGGACAGCGGCCTTCCTGGTTGGGGCGGTGGCTGTGGTGGTAGCCATCGACAGCGTGCTCGGCGTCTATGACGATGTCCTCTTCTCCGACCACCTTGCCCAGCACCTGGTGCTCATCATGGTCGCCGCACCGCTGTTCGCCATGGGCGCGCCGGTGGAACTGGCCCGGAGAGCGACATCCGGGTTGGCGCACCGCCTGCTGACGAAAACGCTCCGGTCCCGGACGGCCGAGGTCGTCGGACACCCGATCTTCGGCTTCTTGTTGTACGCCTTGATGATCCCAGTGGCCCACCTGACCTCGCTCTACAACCTGACCCTCATCAACACGCCGGTGCATGAGGTCGAGCACGGAGTATTCCTGCTCATCGGCTACATGTTCTGGCGCCCGGTGGTGGGCATCGAACCAAGCCGGCATCGGCTGTCTCCGGGGTTGCGGCTTCTCTATCTGATGCTGGCACTGCCCGTCGACACCTTCACCGGACTGGCTCTGTCCTCGGCCACCCACGAACTTTTCTCCGCGTACGCTTCCATCCATCGGACGTGGGGGCCGTCGCGGCTCGACGATCTCCACCTGGGGGGCGACTTCATGTGGATCGGTGGTGATGCCCTCATGGTGGTGGCGATGGTCCCGGTGGGGGTGCAGTGGAGGCGGTCGAACCCGTCCAGTCGCTGAGGGAGCAGTTGGTGGCCGATCAGATGACAGAATGAAGGATGTCGAACGTTCCCCGAGCCGGGTCCCATGGCGGCTGAGCGACCCCTCATAGGTATCGCCGTTGGTCGCATCCCCGTCAAAGATCGGGTTGTCGATGGGACCCAGCGGGACTACGGCGATCGGATCGCCGACGCCGGGGGGTTCCCCCTCCAGCTCCTCGGCCGGTCCGACCTGCCGCTGGACGCCGTCCTCCCGCACCTGGACGGCATCGTGCTCCCGGGTGGTGGCGACGTTGCCCCCGAGCTCTACGGGGCCGAGCCGGATACCGCGACCGGGGGAGTGGACATCGAACGCGATCGCGCCGAGATCGCCCTCTTCGGCGCGGCAACGGCCGCCGGTCTTCCCGTCCTGGCCGTGTGCCGTGGCATCCAACTGGTGAACGTGGCTCGGGGGGGCACCCTGGTGCAGCACCTGCCGGCGGTGACCTCTTCACCCCACCTCGACCTCGAACGCCGACGTGAGCTGGTCCATGCCGTCCACATCGACCCCGAGAGCGAACTCGGGAACATCCTCGGGGCAGACGACCTGGGGGTGAACACTCTGCACCACCAGGCGGTTCACCGGGTCGGCAATGGCTTGCGGGTTGTGGCCTGGGCCGAGGACGGGACCATCGAGGGGCTCGAGGACCGGGAGGGGCGCGTCGTCGCCGTCCAGTGGCATCCCGAGCAGCTGCCCGACGAGGCCCGTCAGATGCGGCTGTTCGCGTGGCTGATCGAACAGGCGGGGCAGCCTCGGGCGACGTCTACGTAGCTCGACCGACTTCTGGGCTCAGTTCGTAGAGGGAGTCGCAGACACCCGCGTTGGTTCGATGGGCGCCCCGGCGGAGCACCGCCCGGCGCTCACGAGCGGACGAGCCGGGCGATGGCGTCGGTCGCTTCGGCGATCTTCTTCTGGGCATCGGAGCCACCAGCCTCGATCGCTTCGGTGACGCAGGAACTCAGATGATCGCCCATCAGCTCGACCGCCACCGCTTGGAGAGCCTTGGTCGCCGCCGAGATCTGGGTGAGGATGTCGATGCAGTAGCGGTCGTCCTCGATCATCTGCTGCAGGCCTCGTACCTGGCCCTCGATCCGCCGTAGCCGCTTGGCTACTTGCTCCTTGTGTTCGATGTATCCGTACATAACCACCTCCTGCACCACTATACCCCCATAGGGTATAGTGGTTCCTGATGAGAATCGTCGATGCCATCGGTCATGCCCTGACGGTGGCGGGTGGAATGACCTGGCAGATCCTCTGGGCACTCGTCTTGGGCTTTGCCTTGACGGCGATCGTCCAGGCCCTGGTGCGCCGGAGCACTGTCGAACGGCTGTTGGGGAACGACTCGCCCCAGACGCTCGGAGTCGCCGCCGGGCTGGGTATCGCCAGCTCGTCGTGCTCCTATGCAGCGGTGGCGTTGGCTCGGGGCCTCTTTCGAAAAGGTGCCAACTTCACCGCGGTGATGGTGTTCGAGATCGCCTCAACCAACCTGGTGATCGAACTCGGGATCATCATGGCCCTGCTGCTCGGCTGGCAGTTCACCGCCGCCGAGTTCGTCGGGGGACCGATCATGATCGTCGTCGTCGCTGTCGTCTTCCGATTGCTCCTTCGGCAACGGCTGGTCGACGCGGCCAAACACCAAGCCGATCGAGGACTGCCGGGATCCATGGAAGGTCATGCGGCGATGGACATGTCCCTGAAGGCCGAGGGGAGGCTTGGCTCCCGCCTGGCGTCAGCCGAAGGCTTCACTGCGGTGTCCCAGATCTTCGTCATGGAATGGGCCGCGGTATTGCGTGACATCGTGGGTGGGCTGCTCATCGCCGGCGCCCTGGGTGCCTGGGTGCCCAACCGCGTTTGGCAGGATCTGTTCTCCACCGGCCATCCGCTGCTGGCCAACATCACCGGTCCGCTGATGGGACCGGTGATTTCTATCTTCGCCTTCGTCTGTTCGATCGGGAACGTCCCGCTGGCCGCAGTCCTCTGGAATGGCGGAATCAGCTTTGGCGGCGTCATCAGCTTCATCTTTGCCGACCTGATCATCCTGCCCATCCTGATCATCTACCGGAAGTACTACGGGACGAAGATGATGCTGTTCGTTCTGGGGACGTTCTACGCCACGATGGTGATTGCCGGTTACGCCGTCGAGCTGATCTTCGGCGCCGCCGGTTTGATACCGCCAACCCGCCATGCCAAGGTCCTCAATCCGACCATCAGTTGGGACTACACGACCTACCTCAACATCATTTTCATCGTGGCTGGGGTCGCGCTGCTCTTGCGGTTCTTCCGTACCGGAGGGGCCGTGATGCTCAAGATGATGGGCGGAAGACCCGAACCCGCCGAAATGGGCTCCAGCTGAGGCCTCAGCGCTTGGCGGCTCGCCCTTCAAATGAATAGCCGAACGGCTTGGGCTCGCCTTCGAAGTAATAGGAATCGAGCTGGTCGAACTCGAAACCGGCCTGCTCGATCATCTCGGGGATCTTGCGGGTGAGGTGACAGCCGCCTGCCAGTCGCTTGTTCAAAGGCTCGATGCGACGCTGCCAGCTCGCGACGTTCGAATCCGGGGCATGGCCGTGCTCGACGAAATGGAGCTCGCCGCCGGGTTTCAATACTCGCCGGATCTCTTCGAGCGCCGCCGGCAGATCGGGGATCGTGCACATCGTCCACGTCGACAGCACGGCGTCGAACTCCTCAGATGGCAGATTCAGCCGCTCGCCGGTGAGGCCGGCCAGTTCGACCGGTGTCGAGGTCCCGGCGATGCGAGGATCCGCGATCCTCATACAGACCGTCGACGGCTCGACGGCGAAGACTTTGGTGACTTCCGACGGGTAGTACGGCGCGTTCAGGCCGGTGCCGAACCCGACTTCCACCACGTCGCCGTGTAAGCCGGTGCATACCCGGGCCCGGACCTCGTCCGTCGCTTTGCGGTTCATGACCTTGTCCTGGACTCTCGGCAGGACCTGATCTGCGTAGAAACCCATGCGACGACCTCCACTTTCATTGCGACTGTACCGGCGATTCAATGCTGTCAGGAGGTGAAGACACTGGCCAGGCGGGTGGCGGGTGACGCCGAAAGCCACGCGCAGTATGTTCGGCGGTATGAGTTTTTCTGAGAGCCAGGTTGCCCAGCACACCAACGGAAAGCCGGCGGCGGAGGCGTCGCCGATCAGCGTGGTGAGGCATTTCTTGGAAGGCCTGGCCGCCGGAGACCTCGACGGGGCCGCTGATCTGCTGGCGCCCGACGTCGAGTACATCAACGTGTCCACGCCGACGATCCGGGGCCGGGAACGTGTTCGTCGGGTGCTCAGGGCGGCGATGGGAATACCGGGCGCCGGGTTCGAGGTCTACTTCCACGCCATTTCCAGTGACCATGGAGCCGTCCTCACCGAGCGCACCGACGTGCTCACGTGGGGCGCGTTGCGTATGCAGTTTTGGGTATGCGGTCGGTTCGACGTTCGAGACGGCGAAATCGTGTTGTGGAAGGACTACTTCGACTGGGCCAACTTCACCATCGCGATGCTCCGTGGTCTGGTTGGGGTAGTCATCCCGGCTATCCGAGCCAAGCCGCCGGCCTGAGTCGCTGCCGGCCAGGATCACGGCTCCCGATCGGGATCTTGCTGGATCTCGATGGTGTGTCCGGCCGGATCGACGAACCAGATCTGTACGACGCTGCCCTGGCGACCTCGTAGGTAGGCAATGCCCCGAGCATCAAGCTCGCGGATGGCGGCATCAATGTCGTCGACCCCGAAGCACTCGTGGGGACCCGTGGGCCGGATGGTCGCTTCACCCGCGGGCGCGTCGACCAGATGAATCTGGGCGTCTCCGACGCGGAACCAATGGCCGCCGACTCCGGGGATCTCCGGCCGGTTCGCATCCTCCAACCCGAACAGTGACCGGTAGAACTCGACCGACGGGCCGAGCGAGCCCTCGATGTTGACGCTGTGGTGCAGAATTCTGGTCACTTTCATGGGTCCTGAGCCTTCGGGTCGTCGAGCTGCTCCATGAACTCGAGTCGGATGTTGCCGGGTGCAGTCACGAAGGCGATTCGCCGACGCCCGAACGGTCCCGAGACCTCGCCGGGGCCCCAGATGACCGTGTGCCCTCTTAGTTCGCGGTCGAGATCATCGGTAAACAGGGCGGGATGCAAGAAGCAGTCAGGGTCCAATTCGACCTCGTCTTCGTAGAGCGCCCGCGTGAACAGGGTGATCTTCACCGGGCCCACCGTCACGTCCGCCCGCTCCCCGCCGCCCCATTCGATCCGATCGCGCACCGTCGAGCCCATCCTCTCGTAGAAGGCGATCGCCTCATCGAGGTTGCTGACCTTGATGGCGAGATTGGCGAGTCCGACAACGGTCACAGACCCATCCTTACCATTCGGCCCAGCCGGTGGGGGTCACCGAGCCGGTGATGGTGCGGGGATCCACTCTCGAGTTGGTGTTGCCGGCCTGGTAGACCGCGAAACAGAGTTGCAAGACCTTGATGGCGTCTCCGGCCGACATGTCCGGCTGGGTACCGCTCCGAAGCGCGTCGACGAAGTGCGCCGACGACCGCCGGAAGCCCGATCCCCAATCAGTCTCGATGTCGTCGTACTCGGTCATGGACGGATCAACCTGGTCCCCGCGGTAGAGCATCACGGGCGCCAGATCCAGCATCTCGCCGGTGCAGCGGGTGACCCACACGAACCCTTCGTCCCCTTGGACTTCGAAGAACTCGTCGGCGCCGAAGTAGTTGGAGCGCATCCACATCTTCGGCGCATAGGAAGCCTCCATCATCCCGAGCAGCCCGGGGTCGTCATATTCGAAGATGGCGGCGCACGGCTCGAAGAAGAAGTCCCGTCGTCGGACCGCCGCCTGCACGTTGACGATGTCCTGGTCGACCAGCCATAGGGCCATGGCGTACTTGTGGACCATGTCATCGAACAGGTGGCCGCCCGGGCTCTGGGCGTTGAGCCGCCAGACGTAACCGCCGGACTCGAGCCCGGCCTGGAAGGCGGAATCGGTCTGGCCGACCACCGTCTTGATCCGGATGGCGGTTGGGGTTCCGATCGCCCCTTCCCTGATCAGTGCCTTGGCCCGCTCCAGCGGCGGGTAGTGGGCATAGCACTCGCTCACCCGGAGGGTCAGCCCCGTCTCGATGGCCTTCTGTTCCATCTCCCGGGCGTCTTCGACGGTGTTGGCGATCGGCTTCTGCACCGAGACGTGCTTGCCCGCCTCGAGGGCGGCCATCACGTGTTGGTGGTGGAGGTAGGTGGGGGTGAGGATTTCTACTGCGTCGATGGACTCGTCGGCGAGGAGGTCTTCCAGCCGGCCGTAGACGTCGGCTATTCCCCACTCCTTGGCCAGGCCCTCGGCTCGTTCGATGGTGGCGTCGCAGAGGGCGACGACGTCGCAATTCGGGTGGTCCAGATATCCCTGAACATTCAGTCGGGCGATGTTGCCCACCCCGATGACCCCGAGCCTGATCCGATCCGATCCCATCCCGAGACCTTCCAACACCCGAGCGGTCGCCGTCAATACGGACATGGTCGTGCCAAGGCGCTACGTGGCTGTTCAGCCGGCACCGTCCGGGTCAATGCCCGCGGTTATGCCGACTGCTGCCGTTCCACCCGGCGGGAGATCGGGTCGAAGGCGTAGTACAGAGCGAGGGCGCCATGGAAGGCCAGACAGGCGTAGGGGTTGAGGAAGGCGATTCCGGTGGCGATGGCGTAGAGCAGCACGCCGGCAGAGAACAGGAGCGTTGAGATCTTCCGCTGCTCTTCGGGGAAATCGGGATGAAGCAGGCGACGACCCACCGAGGCGTGCAGCCACACCGCGGTCCAGGCGATGGCGTTCACGGTCATCGCTGCGCTGTAGAAGACCGCGGCCGTCTTCTCGCCGTTGTGGACCCGCAGCGCCTCGCCGAAGACACCGGTCGGGTAGGGGATGAACACGACGGTCATCAACAGCAACAGGTTGCGGTAGAACATCCCCCGATCGATGTGATCGAGGTGGTTGAAGATCGTGTGGTGGTTCAGCCACATGATGCCGATGACCACGAAGCTCACGACATAGGCGGCGAGCGATGGCCAACGCTCCGCAAGTTGATTGCCAAGGTGGCTGAAGTTGTTGTTGTTGGGTTGGGCGATGGTGAGGATCAGCAGGGTGATGGCGATGGCAAAGACACCGTCGCTGAATGCCTCCACCCGGATTTTGCTCATCGGTCAGTCATCCGGCCCGCTCCGAGACCACGCCGGCATCCCGGACTCGACCCACCGCCGGAAGGCCGGCCAGCCGGTTCCCGATGGCGGTGAGGAGCTCGGTCCCCTCGCTGGGCGCCGCCAGCAGTTGGCTCACCCGGTGCGATACGGCGATGGCCCGGGAGTGAAGCTGACCCGCCGGGGTTCGGCTCGCCGACTCGGGGTCGGTGGGCGACGTGGTCATCCGGGATCCCTTCCTGCCGCTGGTCGGACCGACTCTATTCGCCGGGTTCCTGACGCGATCCGATCGTGGTTGGTTGGTGCCGAATTCAGCCTTCGACCTGTCCGAGCCGGTCGGCCAGGAACGCCCGCTCGACGGCGTTCTCGCTGAGGAGCAGGGCCTCTTCGTAGGCGTCCCGTGCCTCGCCGATCCGGCCCAGCCGGCGGAGGAAGTCGGCCCGCGCCGACGCCAGGTAGCTGTAGGTGGCCAGGAGCGGCTCGGTAGCCAGGGCATCGAGAGCCTCGAGCCCAGTCGCCGGCCCCTCAGCGAGGCCGACGGCGACGGCCCGGTTGAGAGCGACTACCGGAGACGGCCAGATCTCCACCAGCAGGTCGTAGAGCCCGACGATCTCCTGCCAATCGGTGGTGTCCCATGATGGGGTCTCCGCGTGGACCGCGGCGATGGCGGCCATCAGCGCGAACCTTCCGGGCGGCCTTCGACGGAGCGCCTCTCGCACCAGCGGAATGCCCTCCCCGATCGCGGCGCGGTCCCACTGGGAGCGGTCCTGGTCGGCCAGCAGGACCAACTGACCCTCGTCGCCGATCCGGGTGGCCCGCCGGGCGTCGGTGAGGAGGATCAGGGCCAGGAGGCCGGCGACGTCGGCATCGTCGGGCAACAGGGCCCGAAGGATGCGGGCCAGGTCGAGCGACCGCTCCACCAGGTCCCGGCGGATGAGGTCGGCCCCGGCCGGCGCGGTATGACCGGTGCTGAAGAGCAGATGGACGACGGTGAGGACCGCGTCGATGCGGGAAGGAAGTTCCTCGACGGGCGGAACTCGGTAGGGGATGCGGGCGGTGGCGATCTTCTTCTTGGCCCGGGTGATCCGGGCCGCCATGGTCGTCTCGCTTACCAGGAACGCTCGTGCCACCTCGGCGGTGGTGAGCCCGCAGAGCAAGCGGAGGGTCAAGGCCACTTGGGAGTCCCCGGCGAGGGCCGGGTGGCAACAGGTGAAGATCAGGCGGAGCCGGTCGTCGACGATCTCCGGTGGGGTCAGGTCGCCGGACTCCGGTGCTGTCAGCGGTTCGACCAGCAAAGGCAGGGCGCGATCATGGGTGGACGTTCGCCGGGCCACGTCGATGGCCCGGCGCCTGGCCACGGTGGTCAACCAGGCGCCCGGCTTCGACGGGATACCGCTGGATGACCAGCTCGCCAGGGCCCGGATGTAGGCGTCCTGAACGCACTCTTCGGCCAGGTCGATGTCTCCGGTCACCCGCACCGTCGCGGCGAGCACGAAGCCCCACTCGCGACGGTGCGCTTCGGCGACCGCGGCCTCGACAGAGGCGTCCATGTGATGCCGGGTGTGGCTCAGTCGAAGACCCGGATCGGCCGGACCTCGACCCCGCCGGAGGGGGCGGGTACTTGCTTGGCGAGGGCGAGGGCTTCGTCCAGATCGGCGGCTTCGACGAGGTAGTAGCCACCCAGGGCTTCCTTGGTCTCGGCGAACACCCCGTCGGTCACTGAGACATTCCCGGAAGCGTCCCGGCGAATGGTGGTGGCGGTGGCGGTGCCCTGCAGCGCATTCCCACCCCGAATCGCGGCAGCATTACGCTCGCCGAAGACCACGTGCTCTTTCATCATCTGCTCACCGACCTCGGGGGCGGCTTTCTCGAATGCAGACTCGTCCCCGTAAATGAGGATCAGGTACTCAGCCATGATGTGCTCCTTCCTGGTTCGGTCCCGTTGTTGGGTCCGCTCAATGATTACGACGAGCGAGCGGCACCCGGATCGACAGTTCCCCCCAGATTCTTCACCACCGGGCGGAAATCGCAAGCCGAGGCCGGTATCGCCGTCATTTCATTCCGGTGTGACCGCGTCGGCGAACAGCTTGGCCGGATGGCGGCCGTCGACGTAGCCGATGAAGGGCGGGTGGATGTTGTAGCCGAGCAGCTCCTGCAGACGGGAGGACAGGGCCCGAGCAGCGGTCGGCGGCACCGCCAGGACGTGGTTCTCGACCGGCCGCAGCCACCCGACCGCGTAGTGGAGGACGACGCCCAGGCGGGGCAGGTCGGTGTGGTTGGCGCCACCACCGTGCCAGACGCTGCCGAGGTAGACCAGCGCCGAGCCGGCGCTCAGTTCCACCCCCACGGTGGCAGTCTCCGGGCCGGGGCGCTGGTCGATCCAACGGTGGCTGCCAGGGACGACGCGGGTGGCGCCGTTGGCCTCGATGAAGTCCTCGAGCGGCCACATCACGTTGACCACCAGCTCGTCATGGGGTCGGGGGATCGGGTAAATGGCGTCGTCAGGATGCAGCGGCTGCTCGGTCTCCCCAGGGCCGATGGCGATGCCGGCCGGGGCACTCAACTGGTAATGGCCGAGTACCCGGTCCAAAACCCCCAGGACCACCGGGTGAGTGGCCAGGGCGTCGAGCGATCGGGTCTTGGCGAACAGCGCGTACACCCGCCGGGTCCCGCGCCCTTCGAAGTCGTCGCGTCCGGTCGGGGTGCGACCCAGCTCGGCTTCGAGGTCGGCACGGGCCCAACCCACCTGGTCGGTGTCGATGGCGCCAGGGATAGTGGCGTAGCCCTCGTCTTCGAGCCGGGCAACGATCCGATCGACCTCGCTGGTGGTCTCGGCCATCTATCCTCCTCAAGGGAATGTCCTCTGCTACCCTTTACCTTCCTGAAGGGAATGTCAAGGTGAATGAGCTGAATGCCACCCAGGGATCGCTGCTCGGCTTCCTCCATGATGGGCCGAAGACCGGCTGGGACCTGCTCCAGCAGATCGAGGGCGTCCTGGACCGCTTCTGGAACATCACCTCGAGCCACGTCTACCGGGAACTGCGCGCCCTTGAAACCCGGGGTCTGGTGAAGGCGGGTGACCCCGGATCGCGCGAACGGCTGCCCTTCACCATCACCCCCGCGGGTCGGCGGGCGTTTCGAGCCTGGATTGCCCAGCCGCCGGGTCCCGAGCAGATCCGCTTCCCGCTGTTGGTGACCCTGTGGTTTGCCCGATACCTCGAACCCGACGCGCTGGCGGGATTTCTCGAGTCCAGCCGCCAGGATCACGAGCACCGCATCTCCCTCTACCAGGAGGTCGAGCGATCGCTGGCGCCCGACGACGATCGGCTGCCGGTCATCCGCTTCGGACTTGCCTATGAGCAGTCCATCCTCGACTGGCTGGCGGACACCGCTACGCGACAGGCCTCGCCGCGCGGTTGACGAGCGGTGCCGGCGCCACCGTTGGGTGGGATCCGGGGTTTCGAGCGCGGCGAGATATCGGCGAGGACGGGCTCCACGATCTCGTCGGCGAGCCACTGAACCGGCCGGTCCCCGAGGTCGGCGGCGAGGACAACATGGGTGATGCCGGCGCCGATCATCTCGAGGATGCCGGCGCGGGTGGTGGCGGGTGCATCCGGGTCGTCGCTTCGGACGATCATCTGAACGGAGCGGACGATCTCGTTCGGATCCCGTCCGATGGCGGCGCAGTGTGCCCTAAGGATGGCGTTCTTCTCCTCGAACTGCAGGGCGGTGTTGGCTGGGCAGTTCCAGATGTCGGCGTATTCGGCGACGATGCGGAGGACGCGCTCGCCCCAGCCTCCGATCAGGATCGGCGGATAGGGATGCTGGAGGGGCTTGGGCTCGCATACCGCGCCCTTGAGTTGCAGGGAGCGACCGTCGAAGCCGAACGGTTCGGTCTCCGTCCACATCCGGCGGATGATCTCGCAGGACTCGGCGAAGTCCCGAACCGCTTCGCCCGGCGAGACCAGCGGCACGCCGTAGGCCTCGTACTCCCGGACCGCGGGGTTCTCGCCGGCCACCCGGCTCCCACCCACCCCGATCCCGACGTCGAGCCGACCTCCGGAAATGATGTCAACCGTGGCGGCCATCTTCGCCAGCAGTGTTGGCGATCGGAGGCGATTGCTGGTCACGATGACACCCATACGTAACCGGCGGGTCTGGGCGGCCAGGGCGGCGAGGAGTGTCCAGGCTTCCAGGGCCGCTCCTCGGATGTCGCCGCGCATCGGGACCATGTGGTCCCACAGCCAGGCGTGCTCGAACACGTGGATCTGGTCGGCTTCGCGCCAAACCCGGAGGATGTCGTCGTAGGTGAGGCCCATTTGACTGGTTTTGATGCCGAAACTCAATGGTCGGTCGGGCGTAGTCATGTCCGGACTTCTCCTTGCGTGTCTCCGGCTGGGCGGTCGATCGATTCGGAGCTGGAATCTCAGCGGGTGCCGGTCGCCTGGATGGTGAGTTGGGACACCTTCCAGGTCCCGGCCTTCTTCACGAGGTCAGCGGACGTGGCTCGTCGGCCACCGGGAGTGTTCATGGCCAACGCTCCGGTCGACGTGTATTCGAGCCACTGGGTGTCGTCGAAGCAGTCGGTGACCGAGGCTTGGGTTGGGTTCGCCGCCGGCGTGAGGGAGGCGACCTGGGGGGTGTGGACGGTTTTGCCCCTGGTCACGATGCCGTTCAGCTGGTCCCGGGCCAGTCCCTGGACCAGGAGGGTGAGGGCGGCACCGGTAGCGTGCTGCGCCACCTGCGGGGATTGGTAGTCGGAGGTTTGGGCGGCGGTCACCAACGCGCTCCACATGGATTCATAGGCGCGGAGGACGTCGGCACCGGCATTGGCCGGCGGTGAGGACGTCGGCGGGCTGCCGGGTCGAGCGGCGGTGGTCGGTGCAGCACCCGGTGACGCCCCGGATCCACAGGCGACAAGCATCAGCGAAGCGGCACCGATGAGGCCGATCAGGATTGCCAACCGTTTGGACGACCCTCTGGTACCTATGGGTTCGCCCCGGACGTCATTAGTGGTGGCTTTGCATCGGGTCGTCGGCGGGGTCCAAGGCCAGGACCCGGCCGGTTTTGTCGGACAACCCGGATTCTCGCTCATCGGTGGCGAGGGCCGTACCCACCTGGTCGGCAACCGCGACCGCGACCAGAAGCCGGTGGTGGGCAACCGGCCGCCCCGGTGTCGGTGTCAGCAAGAAGTGGCCGAGCAGCCAACCACCGCCCCGCACCGGAAGGTCGACCTGACGGGTCGGAAGCCCGAGATCGTGGGTTGGCCAGATTTCGTCGCCGAGGGTGAGATCCCCCTGGGGAGTGATCTTCGCCGCGATTGGCCCGGGATCACGTCGGGTGAAATGGCAGTCGCGCAGGTAGAGGAGCTGCTTCAACTCGTCGAGGGCGGTATCGATCACCAGACGGGGCTCCTGCCCGGAAGATGCCAGTTCGGTCAACGAGTGCAACAGGATCACTTCGTCCCGGCTCTCGGCCGCCTGGTTGCGATGCAGGAGTGCTCGAGCCGCCAACTGGCCGACCGCCAACCCAATTACCAACAACAAGACCCCGGTAATGACATCGTTGTGATCGGAGATTCGGAACGAGTCGTAAGGACGGGTGAGGAAGAAATCGAACGAAAGCGCCGAGACCACCGCAGCCGCGGCGGCAGCCAACCTCCGGCCGGTACTGGCCACCGCCACGATCACCATCACCAGAAACAGGGCGTCGTCGCCGGCGTTGAGGTTGCTACGCCACGGAACCAGGAGCACGGCCATGGCGATAGGACCGCTGATCGCCGCGATCGCCAGCCACCCGGTCGAGGTGATCCCAAAGAGCCTGGTCGGATGCGGCACCGGGGTCACCGAGGCGGGCTGGCCTCCCCCTTCACCTGGTGAAGTCATAATTCCACTGTGACACCGAACCAGGAGGTTTGGAAAGCCGTATTTCCGCTTCCTTTACGGTGACAGCGGGATCTCAGAACCCGGAGAAAGCCGGTAGCCGACGCCCGGGGCGGTTTGAATCAGCCTGCCGGCGCCATCGTTGAGTTTCTGGCGGAGTCGATGCACATAGGCGTGAAGGTACTGCGCCTCGCGGCCGTAACCGGTGCCCCAAACCGCTGTCAGGACCATCTCATGCGTGCAGGTCAGCCCCGCGTGCCGGGCCAGGTACGACAACACCTCGAACTCCTTGGCCGTGAGATCGACGACGGCGCCATCCAGGCGGGCTTCGTGGTGGATGAGATCGAGCTCAAGCCGTCCGAGCGAGAGGTTCGTCGGTTTCTGCTCGTCGGTGTCACCGTTGCGATGGCGGATGGCGGTGCGGACGCGAGCTGCCAATTCCGCCATGCCGAAGGGCTTGGTGACGTAATCGTCCGCCCCACCGTCGAGAGCGGCAACCTTACGGTCCTCCGTCCCGCTGGCCGAAAGGATGATGATCGGCACTTCGCTCCATTGGCGGATTCGCTTGCACACCGCCTGTCCGTCCAGATCCGGGAGGCCGAGGTCGAGCACGACCACGTCCGGGGAGGTGACGGCGGTTTGCGAGATCCCCTGCTCGCCATTTGCTGCCGTCGTGACCTGGTGACCACTGGCCTGAAGTCCGACTCGAAGCGCCCGAAGCAATGACGGGTCGTCGTCGATCACCAGAACTTTAGCCACGGTCGTTACCGGGCAACGCCGGAGCCGGCCGCCCACCGGTGCGGGTCGGCCTCGGACGGGCCGTCCTCCGGGTGGGCGCGGTGGGCAGGGTGAAGACGAACCGGGCACCTCCACCCGGGGTTTCCTCGACCCAGATGGTCTCGCCGTGGGCCTCGACGAACGTCTTGGCGATCGTCAGTCCGAGACCGGTTCGGCCCCCGGTGTCGAAACGGACGAACCGGTCGAACACCGCTTCGCGCTCGCTGGGCGGCACCCCAGGACCGGCGTCGGTGACCGACACCTTGACCCGGTCATCGTGCAATTCGGCGGCCACCGTGATCAAACTCCGAGCTGGGGCGTGGCGGTTGGCATTGTCCAGGAGGTTAGCGAGAACCTGGCCGATCAGCGGTTGGTCGATGTTGACGTCCGGGAGCCAGGCGGGAACATCCACCGTGACCGGACGATCCCCCAGGGTCGAGCCGAGGGCGGCGATGACGTCACTCACGAGGCCCAGGACCGAGCTCGGAGCCCGCCGGACCTGGAGGGCTCCGGCCGCGATCCGGGTCATGTCAAGGAGGCTGGTCACCAGCCGGGTCAGGCGATCGGTCTCGATGTCGATCAGCCCGTGCAGCTCATGGGTATCGGCCTCGGAGAGGGGGATGGCCGGATGCAAGAGAGTGGAGGACGCCACCTTCATGGTGGCCAGCGGGGTGCGCAAATCGTGAGACACCGCCCCGACCAGGGCGTGTCGCAGCCGGTCCACCTCCTCCAACAATTCCGATCGCATGGCCTGCTCCCGCAACTGGGTCCGCTCCAGGGCCAGGGCGGCATGATTGGCGAAGGTGCGGAGAAGGGTGCGGTCCTCGTTCGAGGTGGGCATCCTCCGCAGGACCAGGATCCCGACCGGGCGGCCCGACGCCGACAGCGCCACCGTCCGCATCTCATCCAGATCATCCACGCCGCCCGGTTCGGTGCCCACCCGGACCGGGATCCCCGAACCAGGGTCGAGCTGGTGGAGCTGGGCCGAGGACAATGGCTCTCCTGACGACGCCGCGATCGCCAGCCGCCCGGCCTCAGGGACCAGCACCGACACTCCGGAGACGTCGAATACCGTGGCCACCGCCTGCACGATCGTCTCCAGCAGGTCCTCCACCGACCGCTCCTCCACCAACAGCTCAGACAGGTCGATGAGCCGGTTCGCCGCCACCGCCCGTTTGTGGGCCTCGGAGCGGGCGGTATCGAGCCGGGCCACCACCTGGGCCACCAACACCATCACGATCACGTAGACCCCGAGCGCCACCCAGTTCTGGGCTGTGCCGACCGTGAGGGTGTGAAAGGGAGGGATGAAGTCGTAGTCGTAGACAACGAACCCGGCCACGACGCTCGCCACGCCGGCTGGGAAGCCCCCCACGATCACGCCGGCGACCACCGGGAGCACGAAGACCAGAGCCGCGGTGGCAATACTCAGGTGGGCACGCACGGGCAGCATGGCCGCGGCAAGCCCCACCGCGGTAGCGACACCTACCGTTGAACCAACCAGGCTCCTGCGCATCTGTCCATTGTCGTACCAATCCGGGGTACGGGACCGAACGAATCAACGCCAACCACTGCAATTAAGAAAATAATAAGACCGAGCGGCGCCTGTTCAGATCCTGTTCAGCCGCGGCGGCAGATAATCGGATGCATGGCAGATTTCCTCGTGGCACTCGGCATCATCGGCTTCGCCCTGGTGATGCTGGGCCTCATCTGGGCGCTGGACCGGGTATGACCTGGACCCAAGGGGTTCTCCTCGGTGTGGCCGGATGTGATGTTCATCTACCTGGGCTATGCCATGTTCAAGCCCGAGTGGTTCTAAATGGGCTTCACCTGGACCATCGTCACCCTGGTCGTCGCCCTGGCGCTTACCTGGCGGTACCTGGGGTCCTACATGGCCGCCGTCTTCGACGGCCGGGTCCACTTCCTCGGCTTCGATCGAGCGTCCCGTCTACCGGCTGCTGGGGACCAGCCCCGAGCAGGAGCAGACCTGGAAGCGCTACGCCGGGTCGATGGTCATCTTCTCGGCCGTCTCGATCGGCTTCACCTACCTGATCATCCGCATCCAGGGGTCGCTGCCGCTCAACCCGCAGCACCTGGGCGCGGTCCCGCCGGCGCTCAGCTTCAACACCGCCGCTCGTTCGTCACCAACACCAACTGGCAGAACTACGGCGGCGAGACGACGATGTCGTACTTCTCCCAGATCGGCGCCCTCACCGTCCAGCAGTTCGTCTCCCCGGCGGTGGGCATCGCCGCCGCCATCGTCCTGGTGCGGGGCTTCTCCCGGCGGAACTCGGCCACCGTCGGGAACTTCTGGGTCGACATCACCCGCTGCATGCTCTACATCCTCCTGCCGATCGCCTTCGTGGCCGGGATCATCTTCGTCGGGCGAGGGCGCGGTCCAGACCCTGGCCGGCACCGTCACCATCCACGACGCCCTCAACGGCGTCACCCAGACCATCCCCCGTGGTCCGATCGGCTTCATGGAGGCGATCAAGCAGCTCGGAACCAACGGCGGCGGGTTCCTCAACGCCAACTCGGCGACCACCTTCGAGAACCCGACCGCCCTGACCAACTGGCTGTCGATCTACCTGCTGCTCTCCATCCCCTTCGCCCTCACCTACACCTTCGGCAAGATGGTGGGCAGCGTCCGCCACGGTGCCGCCCTGCTGGCCGCCATGGTGATCATCTTCGGAGTCTGGGTGGGCTTCACCAGCTACGCCGAGCACCAGGACAACCCGGCGGTCGCGGCGGCCGGCGTCCACTCAGACCGACCGGCAACACCGAGGGCAAGGAGGTGCGCTTCGGCGACACCACATCCGCGCTGTTCGGGGTGGCCTCGACCAACACCTCCACCGGCTCGGCCGACGCCTCCTACGACTCGTTCACCCCGATCGGCGGCTTCGGGCTGCTCACCGGGATGATGCTCGGCGAGGTCACCCCCGGCGGCACCGGCAGCGGGCTGTACACGATCCTCATCTACGCCATCATCGCGGTGTTCATCGGCGGCCTGATGATCGGGCGAACGCCGGAGTATCTGGGGAAGAAGATCCAGGCCACGGAGGTGAAACTGGCCGGCCTCGGGGCCCTGGTCATGCCGATCATCGTGCTCATCCTCACCGGCATCGCGGTGTCGATCCACGCCGGGCGGGCCGGGCCGCTCAACGCCGGACCGCACGGGTTCACCGAGATCCTCTACGCCCTCACCTCGCAGGGGAACAACAACGGCTCGGCCTTCGGCGGGCCTGACCGGCAACACCGCCTTCTACAACGTCATCGGCGGCGATCGACATGCTGATCGGTCGGTTCGGCATCATGATCCCGGCCCTGGCCCTCGGCGGCGTGCTGGCCGCCAAGAACGTGGTCCCGGCCTCGCTCGGCACCTTCCGCACCGACAACACGCATGTTCGTCGGCCTGACCATCGGCGTGATCGTGATCATCGGCGGCCTCACCTTCTTCCCGGCCGTCTCGCTCGGGCCGATCGTCGAGCAGCTCAGCCACGGAAAGTTCTTCTGATGACGATGCACTGACCACCCGCACGGACCCGGCGCCGGCCGCCAGCCGACCCAGGCGGCCACGGGGTCGCCGAGGCCCGGAGCCTGTTCGACCGCGAGATCCTGCGCCGGGCCCTCGTCGACGCCTTCAAGAAGCTCGACCCCCGCGGTCCAGATCAAGAACCCGGTCATGTTCGTGGTCCTGGTCGGCACGGTGATCACCTTCATCGAGGCCATCGCCCACCCCGGCATCTTCGCCTGGTCGATCACCATCTGGCTGTTCCTGACCGTCATCTTCGCCAACTTCGCCGAGGCCATGGCCGAGGGACGGGGCAAGGCGCAGGCCGACACCCTGCGCCGGATGCGCGCCGAGACCGAGGCCCGCCGCCTGCTCCCCGACGGGACCGAGGAGCGGGTGGCCGCGGCCGACCCTGGCCAAGGGCGACCTGGTCGTCTGCGAGGCCGGCGACCTCATCCCCTCCGACGGCGAGATCATCGAGGGCATCGCCTCGGTCGACGAGTCGGCCATCACCGGCGAGTCGGCGCCGGTCATCCGCGAGTCGGGCGGCGACCGCTCGGCGGTCACCGGCGGCACCAAGGTGCTCTCCGACCGGATCGTGGTCCGCATCACCGCCGAGCGGGGCCAGACCTTCCTCGACCGCATGATCACCCTGGTCGAGGGGGCCAACCGCCAGAAGACCCCCAACGAGATCGCCCTCACCATCCTGCTGGCCGTCCTCACCATCGTCTTCCTCCCGGTGGTGGTCGTCCTCCAGCCGTTCGGCCACTACGCCGGGGGCGACGGTCTCGGTCGTCGATCCTGGTCTCGCTGCTGGTCTGCCTGATCCCGACCACCATCGGCGCGCTGCTGTCGGCCATCGGCATCGCCGGCATGGACCGCCTGGTCCAGCGCAACGTGCTGGCCATGAGCGGCCGGGCGGTCGAGGCGGCCGGCGACGTGCAGACCCTGCTGCTGGACAAGACCGGCACGATCACCCTCGGCAACCGGATGGCGTCGGAGTTCATCCCCGGTCGGCGGCCACACCGAGCAGGAGGTGGCCGACGCCGCCCAGCTGGCCTCGCTGGCCGACGAGACCCCCGAGGGCCGCTCCATCGTGGTGCTGGCCAAGGAGCGCTTCGACATCCGCGAGCGCCAGCTCGAGGCCGAGCACACCTTCGTCCCCTTCTCGGCGACCACCCGGATGTCCGGGCTCGACGTCGGACGGCCGCCAGATCCGCAAGGGGGCGGCCGAGTCGGTCAAGACGTGGGTCCGCCGAGCAGGGCGGCACCGTCCCCGCCGACCTCGACGCGATCGTCGAGCGGATCTCCCGGGCCGGGTCCACCCCGCTGGTGGTGGCCGACGGCCCCGACATCCTCGGGGTGATCGAGCTCAAGGACGTGGTCAAGCAGGGCATCCGGGAGAAGTTCGACGAGATGCGCCAGATGGGCATCCGCACCGTGATGATCACCGGCGACAATCCGCTCACCGCCGCCGCCATCGCCCAGGAGGCCGGCGTCGACGACTTCCTGGCCGAGGCCACCCCCGAAGCCAAGATGGCGCTGATCAAGAGCCGAGCAGGAGGGCGGGAAGCTCGTCGCCATGACCGGCGACGGCACCAACGACGCCCCCGCCCTGGCCCAGGCCGACGTCGGCGTGGCCATGAACACCGGGACCACCGCGGCCAAGGAGGCCGGCAACATGGTCGACCTCGACTCCAACCCGACCAAGCTCATCGACGTCGTCGAGATCGGCAAGCAGCTCCTCATCACCCGGGGCTCGCTCACCACCTTCTCCATCGCCAACGACGTGGCCAAGTACTTCGCCATCATCCCGGCCCTGTTCGTCGCCACCTACCCGCAGCTCAACACGCTCAACATCATGAAGCTGCACAGCCCCCAGAGCGCCGTGCTGTCGGCCGTCATCTTCAACGCCCTGGTCATCGTGGCCCTGATCCCGCTGGCGCTGCGCGGCGTGCAAGTTCCGGGCCGCTGGCTCGGCGGCCATCCTGCGCCGCAACGTCTTCATCTACGGCGTCGGGCGGGATCATCGTCCCGTTCATCTTCATCAAGCTCATCGACCTGATCCTCGTCGCCCTGCACGCCTACTGATCGGAGGCCCGCTGATGCTCACCCACCTCCGCCGCTCGGTCATCCTGGCCGCTCATCTGCCTGGTCTTCTTCGGCTTCGTCTACGCCTTCGCCGGCACCGGGGTGGCCCAGCTGCTCTTCAAGCAACCAGGCCGACGGGTCGATCACCGCCAACGGGTCGACCCTCATCGGCCAGAACTGGGCGGCCACCAGCTGCCCAGGACATCCGGCCGGCAGCTGCGTGTTCCACGGCCGGCCCGACGACACCGGCCCCTACGCCGCCAATCCCAAGTCCACACCGCCAGTCGCCGGCGGCGACAACCCCCTGGTGGCCAACGGCGTCAACGGCGAGTCGGGGGCGACCAACCTGGGCCCGCGATCCAAGGTCCTGCTGACCAACACCAAGGAGCTGGTCGCCTACTGGCACGACCTGGGCGTCGAATCCCACCCCCGACCTGGTCACCACCTCGGGCAGCGGCTACGACCCCGACATCACCCCGCCAGACGCCATGGTCCAGATCCCCATGGTGTCCAAGGCCACCGGCATCTCCGCGTCCCGGTTGCGGGCGCTCATCACCCAGGAGACCAACAGTGCGCAGCTGGGCTTCCTCGGCAGTAGCTACATCGACGTCCTGCAGCTGAACGAGGCGCTGGCCAAGCTCCAGTGAGAGGCGGGGCTCCGATGGCAGACGGGGGTACGTCGCCAGGGGATCCAGAGGTGGCGCTGCCGACGGCCGTTCATTCGGAGGCCGAAGACCTCACCGAAGCCGCTGGCCACTTCCGGATCTACCTCGGAGCCGCGGCCGGGGTCGGCAAGACCTACGCCATGCTCAACGAGGGCCGACGGCGTAAGCAGCGGGGCACCGACGTCGTCATCGGATTCGTGGAGTGCCATGGTCGGCCGCTGACCGAAGCGATGATCGACGACCTCGAGGTGGTCCCGCGGCGGGTCGTCGAGTACCGGGGAGCTCGTTTCGAGGAGATGGACCTTGACGCGGTGATCGCCCGTCACCCGGGGTGGCGCTCGTCGACGAGCTGGCCCACACCAACGTCCCCGGTTCAGGACGCAACGAGAAGCGCTGGCAGGACGTCATCGAGATCCTGGACGCCGGGATCGACGTCATCACCACCGTCAACATCCAGCACCTCGAGAGCATCGCCGACGCCGTCGAGCGGATCACCGGCGTGCAGATCCGGGAGCGGGTCCCCGACTGGGTGCTCCGCAAGGCCGACCAGATCGAGCTGGTCGACTCGTCTCCCGAGCAGCTCCGGCGACGGATGCTCCACGGCAACATCTACCCGCCGGACAAGGTTCCCCAGGCGCTGACCCACTTCTTCCGCACCGACAACCTGATCGCCCTGCGGGAGCTGGCCCTGCGGTTCCTGGCCGACGAGACGGAAGAACAGCTCCTCGAGCACCTCCGCCTGCAGCAACGCCGAATCTGTGGGAGACCAGAGAGCGCATCCTGGTGGCGGTCACCACGGCTCCCGGTACCGAGGCGATCAGTCGCCGGGCGTCGAGGATGGCGGCCCGGATCAAGGCCGATCTACACGTCCTCCACGTCGCCAATGAGCGACGGCGTCGGTCATTCAGTCAACGATCAGCTGGTCGTCTTGCGCCAGCTGGCCGACGACGTCGGAGCCGACTGGAACGAGGTCCAGGCCGACGACCCCGCCCAGGCCTTCATCGACTTCGCCCGGGCCCGGCAGATCACCCAGATCGTGGTCGGTTCGAGCAGTCGCAGCCGGCGCCAGGAGCTGATGGGCGGGGGATCCATCGTCCGGAAGATCTCGAGGCTGGCCGGCCAGGCGGCCATCGACGTGCACATCATCTCCAGACGGGATGCCGAGGCCGAGCCTCATGAGACCACCCCGGAGGTGGATGAGCCGTAAATGCAACGAGATCGTTCCGGCACGTACCATGCGGGAGTGCCGGGTCGAAGCAGCCTCCCTCGATCCGCCGGACGATCGACGTGGAACCTGCTCATCGGGCAGCCACTCCGGTCGAGCGAGGCGTCCAAGGAGCAGATCACCCCGGTCGAGGGGCTGTCGGCCCTCTCGCTCGACGCGCTGACCTCGGTCGCCTACGGCCCCGAGGCCATCATCGTGGTGCTGGCGCTGGCGGGAGCCGGTGCGCTGCATCTCGTGCTTCCCATCACCGTGGCCATCGTCGTGCTGCTGGCCATCCTGGTGTTCTCCTACCGACAGGTCATCGATGCCTATCCGGGCGGTGGCGGCGCCTACGCGGTGTCCCGGGCCAACTTGGGCGCGGGGGCCAGCCTGGTGGCGGGGGCATCGCTGATCGTCGACTACACCCTCACCGTAGCGGTTTCCATCGCCGCCGGGGTCGGTGCGCTGACATCGGCGTTCCCCAGCCTGACCTCGGCGACCGTCCCGATCTGCCTCGGCATTCTCGCGGTGATCACCCTCCTCAACCTCCGGGGTCTTGGCGAGACCGCCCGCGCCTTTCTGCTGCCGACCATGCTGTTCATCGTCGGGCTCCTGGCCATCATCGCCGTCGGGCTGATCCACCCCCTGGCGTTGCACGCGTCCCCAGCCGGGTCAATCGCTGCTCACCACCCACGGGCTCCAAACCGTCAGCGTGCTACTGGTGCTCAAGGCGTTCTCCGCCGGCTGCAGCGCCCTCACCGGAGTCGAGGCCATCGCCAACGGCGTCCCGCTCTTCAAGCAACCTCGGGTGGTTCGGGCCAAGCGAACCGAGCTGCTCCTGGGAGTGATCCTCGGCATCATGCTCCTGGGTCTCGCCGTGCTGGCCCGGCGTTGGCACATCGGCCCGCGATCGAACCAGACGGTACTGAGTCAGATCATGGCCATCGCGGTAGGAAGGCACTGGGCCTATTACATCGTCTCGCTCACCATCACCGTCGTGCTGGCGTTGGCCGCCAACACGTCATTCGGGGGCCTCCCGATCCTGGCCAGCCTGCTGGCCCAGGGACAACTACCTGCCCCATCTGTTCGCCTTGCGGGGAGATCGCCAGGTCTTCTCCAACGGCATCTGGGTGCTGGCGGTTCTCTCCGGCGCCTTGTTGGTCGCCGTCGGCGGCAACACCAACGAGCTGATCCCGCTGTTCGCCATCGGCGTGTTCACCGGCTTCACCCTCTCCCAGACTGGATTGGTCGTCCACTGGTGGCGGACCCGGCCGCCCGGCTGGCGACACCGGGCGACCATCAACGGGTTCGGCGCGGTCGTCACCGGGTTGGCCACCTTGGTGTTCCTGGTTACAAAGTTTGTTCAAGGGGCATGGGTGGTGGTCGTCGCCGTGCCGTCCTTCGTGTACCTCTTCCTCCATATCCACGCCTACTACAAGCGTTGCGGTCAGGAGATGGGCATCGGCGAGTTGCCGGGCAATGCCGACAGGCAAGGACACCCTGGTGATCGTCCCGGTGACCGGGGTGTCGCGGCTGGCTCAGCATGCCATCTCCGAAGCGCTGTCACTCGGTCAGGAGGTGATTGCGGTGTCGGTGGTGCTCGACAAAGGGGAGGAAGGCCAACGTGAGGATGAAGCACTCGAACGGGAGTGGGCGGAGTGGGACCCGGGAGTGGAACTGAGGATCCTCCGCACCGAGTATGCGTCGGTGGTGCAACCGATCGTGGCCTTCATCGACGAGGCCCGTGAACAGAGCAGCCGGCAGATCGTGGTGCTGATACCTGTCGTCGTCCCCGAGCATCTCCGCTACCGCCTGCTGCACAACCAGATCGACCAGGTGCTATCCGCGGCGCTTTCGACTCGGACCGACGTGGTGGTAGCTCGAGTGCGATTGCCGGTGCAAGCGTTGGCGAGCGACAGAACATCATCGACGGTTGCCACCAGTGGGGATCGTGGATCCGAAGATCCCGAAACGCCGATTCCAGCCTCGGAAGGGGATGGAACACCCTGACTTTCAAGAATTTGGAGTTCGAACCCGGCGCCCAGGGTCAGGTCGACCGGAGGGTGAGCTCCCGGCCGTTGTCCTGCATGATCGTGACGGATGTCGTCTTCGGCGAAGTCGTAGCGGCGCAGGTCGAGGGCGAAGTCACGGGGCTCGGGAAGCCCCTCGGCGTGCGGCCAGTCGGACCCGAACAGCAGGCGGTCCACCCCCAGCACGTCCTTGAGCACCCCCATGTCGTCCTCGTAGAAGGGCGCTACCCAGACGTGCTCGCGGAAGGCCTCGACCGGATCGGAACGGAAGGATGTCGGCATCTGGCCGTAGGACCTTGCCCAGCTTCTTCAAGAGCGGGGCGACCCACTCGGCGCCGGATTCGATGGTGGCCACCCGGACATTCGGGAAGCGGTCGAACAGGCCCTGGCAGACGAGTGCCGCCATCGTCTCGAACGGGGGGCGGTCCGAGCTGATCACCGAGCGCAGTGGGGAGTGCCGGAACGCTTCCAGGTCGCCGAACGGCTCCCAGTCGTTGATGTAGCGGCCGTAGCCGGCATCGCCCGAATGGATCCCGACGGTGACCCCCGACTCGTTGACCAACCCCCAGAACGGGTCGAACCGGGTATCGGCGGGAGAGATCAACCCGAAGGGGGAGTGGGCCGGGCCTCCCTTGATGCAGACGATGCGGGCATCGGCGTCGAGCACCCGCGAGAGCTCGGCCACCGCCGCCTCCACGTCCACCAACGTGATCATCGGAGCGGCGAAGATGCGCTCCTGATAGGCGTAGCCCCAGTCGTCCTCGAGCCAGCGGTTGAAGGCGCTGAACGCCGCCACCAGGGCCGGCGGGTCGGAAGCCAGCGACTCCTCCATGCCCACACCGAGGGTCGGGAACAGGAAGCACCCGTCGAGGCCCTGGCGATCCATGACCGCCAAGCGGGCATCCCGGTCTCGGTATTCGGGCCGGATCGGCTCGAGCTCGCCGAACAGGGCCCGGATGTCCTTGGAACCGGGATTCCGGCCCCGGAAGTACTCGTCCAGACTGCCGGGCTTGGCCACCGGGTCGAAGGTGGGGTTGGGGATGAACTTGTTCACCTTGCCGCCGACCAGCAACCGGGGTCGCCCGTCGATCTCGGCCCACTGCATGGCCCGTTTGGCCATCGCCTTCGGAATGTGGCGGGTGTAGGCGTCGGTGGCCTCGTAGTAGTGGTTGTCGGCGTCGAAGGTGGTGTAGTCGACGGCGGGGGAGTGGGCCTCCCCGGCAGCGGCGGTGGTATCGGTGATGGTGGTCACAGGAGTACCTCTCAATGTCAGTTTGGGTCAGTTGGCGATTCGTTTGGCCTCGAGAAGCGGCAGATCAGTCGAGACCGAGTACCCGAAGAGCGTTGGTGCGGAGGAATTTGGGCCAGACGTCGTCCTTGAATCCGACGTTCGGCATCTCGGTCATGATCCGTTCGATGGAGAGGCCCATCGGGAAGTAGCCGGCGTAGATGATCTTGTCGGCTCCCCGGGTGTTGGCGATAGTTGACGATGTCCTGCGGGTAGTACTTGGGGGCGAAGGCGCTGGTCGAGTAGTGCAGCCCGGGCCACTTGAGCATGAGCTTGACGGCCAGTTCGGTCCAGGGCTCGCAACCGTGCCGGGTCACGAAGATGAGCTCAGGGAAGTCGAACATGACCTCGTCGATCAGCTCGACGTGCTGAGGGGCGGCCTTGAGGCGGGGTCCGGGGATGCCGGCGCAGCAGAAGATGGGAATCCCCAACTCCACGCACTTGGCGTAGATCGGGTACATCTTCTTGTCGTTGATGGCAACCTGGGGGAAGGTGCCGCTCGGGAACACCCCCACCGCCCGAATGCCGTAGGTCTCGTGCTCGCGAACCAGCCGCCGGATCCCTTCCATGCCGTCGTTGGGATCCGCACTCGAGGAGGCGATGAAGCGCTCGGGGTGGCGTTTGAGCGCCTCGGCCCCGATGCCCGACGGGTCGCCCACACCGATCAACCCCTTGTCGATCCCCCAGAGGTCCATCTCCCGGAGGGTGACCCCGACCGGGTCGTCGGAGCCCTCCAGTGCCTTCTCGGGGACGTCCTTGAACATGTACTCGACCGGGAAGTCGAACTCTTCCTTGGACTGGGTGTCCTTAGTCTGCCGGGTGATGAACCGGTAGACCTCTTTCATGTCGGGGTGGGGGAACCCCAACATGGTGTCCACCGTCGCCGATGTCTGATGGCATGCCCATGGGTTGTCAGTCCTCCCCGGTTCGGCGGGGTCCGATGCCGCTGCGCAGGCGGATATCGGCCCCTCGGTCTATACTAATATTAGAATCTAGTTTCGATTTGTCAAACGACCTGGTCAGCGCCCATCCGAAAGATGGGCATGACCGCCGAGGTGCCAAAGGGAGCCGGGAATGAGACCACAGATTCCCCCACTGACCGGGGCAGGGCGCGGGTGAGGAGCACCGTGCTCCAGGACCAGGTGCCGCCGGCCGGAAGCCTCACCACCAACCAGGCCGCCCGCCGGCAACGCATCGTGGACACCGCCCTGGCCATGCTCGAGGTACGCGAGTACGAGCGCATCCAAGTCAAGGACGTGGCCGAGGGCGCGTCGGTGGCCCTGGGCACCGTGTACCACTACTTCTCGTCCAAGGAACAACTCTTCGGCGAGGTACTGGTCCAGTGGGCCGGGACCCTCGGCACCAACATCACCCGCCGGTCGCTGGCCGGTACCGATCCGTCCTCCCGCCTGGAGGACGCGCTGCACCGGTCGGTTCGGGCGTTCGAGCGTCGCCCGCAACTGGCCAATTGGTCGCCCGTCTGGAGGTCTCCGAAGACCCCTTCGCTATCGACGTGCTCCGCCGCCTGGATGCGACCACCAACCAGGTCTATCTGACCGCCCTCGACGGGCTCGAACCCGAGCTGGCGATGCGTATCGTGCGGGTCGCCGACGCCGTGCTCGACAGCTCGCTGCGGGCATGGTCGGCCGGACGGCTGCCGATCAGAGACGTGTACCGGTCACTCAGCGATGTGGTCGCACTGTTGCTGCCGGCCGGCTGACCCGGACAGCCCGCGGGAGACAGAGGCTCAGCGCACCGGTTCGGAGGCCACCCCGAAGCGCTCCTGGTAGCGGGCCGATCGTTCACGCAGGGCTTGTCGGCGTCGAGCCCGGTGTCGGCGAAGCGGTAGCGGGCACCACCCCCGCCGCCATCGCCGGGATTGCTGGCCAAGAAGGAACGCATCCGTTCTCGGTGTCGGCGGTGAGCTCGCGGCCGAGCGCCCCGTAGAGCTGGTGATGGTCGAGCAACGGGTCGTCCACGGAACTCGGCGAAGTGGACGTCGACCACCTGACCGGCGGGGAAGGTGCCCCGGTCCGCGCTTCCATTCCCCGATCCAGTCCCACGAAGATGTCGTCGACGTAGTCGGCGGCGACCTCGGGGATCGAGGAAACCTCGTCGGTCGCCATCGCGGCGCAGGTGGGCCGCCAGTGCGCTCGTCGAGGCGATGACCTTGAGCGGGTCCCGGTGGGTCTGGACGACGATGGCATCGGGGTACTCGGCGGCCAGAGCGTCCAGGTGCCAGAGGTGGGCCGGAGACTTGAGCAGCCACTGATCGGCCGGATGACGTGATTGCAGGTGCTGGAGATAGCGCCGGTGCCACCGGTAGGCGGGGCCGAGGTCGGCCTCGTGCAGGAGCCAGTGGTTGTAGGTCGGCACCCGGTACTGGATGGGGAAGATCATGCTGCGGAAGTCACCGGCGGTGATGCGCACGCACTCCTGGGCCGAGCAGGGCGCCCATGGAGTGGAAGGTGGTGAACCCGGGCATGAGCGACTCGGCCATGTCGATGGTGGCCTGTACCTCGGCGATGCGGGGATCGGTACCCGTAGGTTGCCGGTCTCCGGCGGTGGCAGCGGACGGTCGACCTCCCAGGTCAGCGGGGCCCGCAGGGCCGGGTCCTGGGCCAGGAGGTCGAAGAGGATGGTGGTGCCGGTACGGGGCTGACCGACGATGACGATGGGCCGCTCGACGGCCCCGTCGGCCACCTCGGGGTGGTCGCGCCGCCAGGCGGTGATGGCCAGCCGGGTGGCCAGATAGTTGGCGATCTCGGAGCTGGCGATCTCGACGCCCAGGTCGTTGAACCGGGCTTCGTGCCGGAGCGAGTCGAGCAGGATGTCGAGTCCCTCTGGCCAACTGCCCTCGCCGAAGTCGTCCTCGCCGGTGCGCGGCCACGGCCTCGTCCACCAGGCGTGCTCGCGTTCGAAACGACCGGTCGCCATCAGAGCCCCACCTCCGCCATCGGCATCACGCTGGTGGTGACCGGCCGGCGGATCCGGGTTGTCGAGCCAGCGGACGATCGACGAACCCGCGGTGACGGCCGCCGGTGTCGAGCCAGTTGTCGACGTCCGGATCGGTGGCGGCGATGACGATGCGCACCGTGCCGTCGGCGTCGGCCACGGCGCCGGCGTTGGTGATCGAACTGCGCCGCCGCCGGGGGTCGATGCACTCGTGCCAGATGTTCTCGAGGGTCACGCTCCAGTAGCGGGTGTCGGGCGGCACGAGGTCGATGACGAGCGCCTCGTCGGGTCGCCAGGCGGAAGGTGCCGATCATGTAGAGGTTGTCGGGGGTGGTGTCGGCCGATCGCCGAGCTCGGCGGCCTCGGCGGTGACCAGTTGGTTGGGCGCATCGAGCAGCTCGGGCCGGATGGTCCGGTACAGGGTGGTCAGCTTGGCCATGGTCCAGGCCATGCCGGTCAACTGCTCGGCCAGGGTCTGCGTCGGTCGGCGGGGCCGGGAGCGCCGGCGGATCGAGCGGTTCGATGGCGAGCTCGGCGGCCGTCTCGGCTGGCCCGGTCGGCGATGTACTCGCGCACGACGATGGCCGAGCGAGTCGCTCGGGAATGGCCAGCCACTGGTCACCGTCCAGTTCCTCCGCTGTCGGCTCGTCGGCGGCCAGGACGAAGCGCGAAGGTGCCGTCGTCGGCCAACGTCAGATCGCGGTCGGAGATGTAGGCGGCCATGCGCCTCGGGGTGAGGCCGACCCCGGCCAGCACCTGGAAGCCGAGATAGGCGCGTGGTTCCCCGACGACCGCGGACCCGGTAGCGGTGGCGGCCGTCGATCATGGCCAGGAAGTACTCGCCGTCGGGATTGGGTCCACCGATGAGACGGGCTTCGGTGTTCATGGAGAAGAACCACGGAGCCGTCGGCGTCGACGTCGAGCGACAGCTCGGAGCACAACGCCGTGATCCGAGCCAGGACCCGCAGGCCTTCGAGCAGCTCCAACTCGGTCTCGGCGTCGGCTCTCGACCGTCTTGGTCAGGTCGTCGAGCATCTGGCGCACGAATCGCCAGGCTCTCCAGCGCCAATGGTCCGTCTCCGGTCACCGTCACTCGCGGGGTCTGGGTTTGACGGAGGGTGGCACGTCCCTTATAGATACGACATCTCAGACCCGATGACAAGGAGCACCCGGTGGCTGCCGCCGATCTGACCCAGGATCTTGATGTCCCCAAAGCGGAACACGTCGTGGCTGTCGAGCTCGCCCGGGCGGCCGGCGACCTGCTGATGGAGCTCCGATCCGGGTCGCCGTGGTCGGGGCGACCGCTCAGTGACGAAGGGGACCGGCTGTCGCATGAGCTCCTGGTGGCGGAACTGGCCTCCCGGTTCCCTCACGACGAAGTCCGTTCGGAAGAGGGGGCGGACATGGCCGGCGCCGATCGGCTCTGGATCATCGATCCGCTCGACGGGTCCCGGGAGTTCGGCGAGGACCGGGATGACTGGGCCGTCCATGTGGCCCTGGCCATTGGTAGCCACCCCATTGTCGGAGCGGTAGCCCTTCCCGCCCTCCAGGTGGTGCTCGGGACCTCGGCGCCCCCGGCGCTGTCAGCCCCGGCACCGGTGCCGAGGTTGGTGGTCAGCCGCTCCCGACCGCCGGTCGTCGCCGAGGAGGTGGCTGAACGGCTGGGAGCCACCACCATCGCCATGGGCTCGGCCGGGGCCAAGATCGCCGCGGTGATCCGGGGCCAGGCTGACGTCTACGTCCACGCCGGAGGGCAGTACGAGTGGGACTCGGCCGCGCCGGTTGCGGTCGCCCTCGCCACCGGGCTCCACGCCAGCCGGATCGACGGTTCACCGCTGCGCTACGGGCTTCCCGACCCGTGGCTGCCCGATCTCCTCGTCTGTCACCCCACCCTGGCCAAGCCCGCCCTCGCCGCGTTGGCTGAGTTCGCCTGAGACAGTCGCCAATCGGTTCAGCTCCAAGGTCCGATCGAGGACCGAGCCTCTCCAACCCGTCCGCTCTCCAGGCTGAGTTCGACACGTAGCGCGGATTGGCGGATCGGTGCCCGGCCGAGTGGGTAGGCCAGCCATCCGCGCCGGACGGGGACGATGAGTCCAATGTAATGGCGACGATTTTCGCGTCTCGATGACGATGTGACACGGCTCAACTCTCAACAAGCCCTTCAAACTGATATATCGGTTGGTGAAGATTGTTGGAACCGGCAAAAGAACCAGATCCATCGGCAGGTCCTCGATTGACAGGCTGTCATTTTCGGACCTACGTTCGATAGAGATCGGAGATCGGACCAACGGTCGCAACCGATCAGTGCGGGTTGAGTGCGCGGGCACTGCTTGCAATTGTAAGGACTCGCTGAACTCCGGGATGGAACCGGAGAGAAGCTGGGAGGACGACATGGAACGTGGAACCCGTTCGAAGAAGGTGCCGTTTGTTCGGCGGGCGCTCACGCTCCTTCTCCCGGCAGTGGTCATCGCCGGCATAGCCGCGCCCTTCATCGCTCAGGAGGTGGCATCGGCTGCCACCGCGCCTACCGGCGTCACCTTCGCGCCCGGCTCGAACCTGGCCAACACCACGTCGACCTGGACGGTGGGCTTCACCCCCTCCGCCACCGGCGCCTTGGTCGCAACCAATACCATCACGGTTACGTTCGACACTGGATTTGTCATTCCGGCCGCGCCGGCGGTCGCCTTCCCGAGCGGGTTCGTCGGCTGCGCGGCGGGGACAGGGGCGACGGCCGCTCAGGTGGTCACCATCACCCTCGGCGCCGGCTGCAGCCTCGCCGCCAGCACCCCGGCCACCGTCACCATTGCCGGGATCACCAATCCCGGAGCCGGCACCCATCTCGCTGCCACCTTCAGCGTGGCAACCACCAAGGACATCACTCCGGCGAACCCCGCCGCCCCCGTGATCATCACCCCCACGACTCCTACCGGCGTCACCTTCGCGCCAGGCTCTGTTCTGGCCAATGCCACCTCGACCTGGACGGTGGGCTTCACCCCCTCCGCCAGCGGCGCCCTGGCCACGCCCAACACCATCTCGGTGACCTTTGACGCCGGATTTACCCTCCCGGCCACCCCGGCGGTCACCTTCGTGTCCGGATTCACCGGGACCTGTACCCCGGGGACGGGGGCGACGGTCGGCCAGGTCGTCACCATCACCCTCGTCGGGACCTGCGTCCTGGCCAACAGCACACCGGCCACGGTCACCATCGCCGGGATCACCAATCCCGGTGCGAGCAGCCATCCCGCTGCGAACTTCAGCGTGGCGACCACCAAGGACACCACTCCGGCGAATCCCGCCGGCCCAATCGTCATCGGCCCCACCGCGGTCACCGGCGTCACCTTCTCGCCCGCCTCGCCGTTGCCCAGCGCGCTCACCACCTACACGGTCGGTTTCACCACCTCGGCGTCCGGTGCCCTGTCCACCGGCAACACCATCACGGTGACGTTCGCGCCCGGATTCACCGTCCCAGCCTCGCCGCCGGTCACCTTCGGCTCGGCGTTCACCGGCGTCTGCACCGGGACCACCACCGGGGTGAAGGCCGGGCAGGTGGTCACCATCACCCTCAGCGGAACCTGCGCCCTCGGCAACAGCACCGCTGGGACCGTGACCATCGGTACCATCACCAACAACGGGCCCGGCACCTACCTCGCGAATACCTTCAGCGTCGCCACGTCTCAGGACGTCACCCCGGCCAACCCGGCATTGCCGGTGATAATCGGCAGCACGGTTAGCGCCGTGACCTTCACCCCCGGCTCGAACCTGACGGGCGCGCTCTCGACCTGGACGATCGGCTTCACCACCTCCGCCGCCGGCGCCCTGGTCTCCACCAACACCATCTCGGTGACCTTCGCCGCCGGGTTCGGCCTCCCGGCTACGCCGACCGTCGCCACTGCGACCGGATTCACCGGTACCTGCACGGGGACAACGGCGTCGACCACCGGTCAGGTCGTCACCATCACCCTGGCCGGCGCGGGTTGTGCCCTGGCCGCCAGCACCGCCGGCACTCTCACCATCGCCGGCGTCACCAACCCGGCGGCCGCCACCTACCCGGCCAGCGCCTTCAGCGTGGCCACCTCCCAGGACCCCGCCCTCGCCCATCCCGCCTCCGCCGTGGTGATCAACGCCGCCGCCAACACTCCCACCGGCATCACCTTCACGCCGGGAGTGGCGGTGGCCACCGCTACCTCCACCTGGACGGTGGGCTTCACCCCATCGTCCACGGGCGCTCTGGTCGCCCCCAACACCATCACCGTGACGTTTGACACCGGATTTGTCATCCCGGCCGCCCCGAACGTCACCTTCGCCTCCGGGTTCACCGGCGTCTGCACTGGGACGACCACAGGGACGACGACGGGTCAGGTTGTCGTCATCACCCTCAGTGGGACCTGCGCGCTCGCCGCCAGCACCGCGGCCACCCTCACCATTGCCGGGATCACCAACCCGGTGGCCGGCACCTACCCGGCCAGCACCTTCAGCCTGGCGACGTCCAAGGACACCATCGCCGCCAACCCGGCGGCCCCGGTGGTGATCACCGCCGTCGGGCCGGCTGACCCGACCAAGACCACCATCGCCGCTGTCCCCACTGCGATTACTGCCAACGGGACCTCCACCTCGACCATCACCGTCCAGGCCAAGGACTCCAGCGGAACCAACCTGTCCGTCAGCGGCGGCCCCGTCACGCTGGCCACCACCAAGGGCACCCTCGGTGCGGTCACCGACAACGCCAACGGCACCTACACCGCCACCCTCACCTCCTCGGCGACGGCGGGGACGGCTACGGTCAGCGGCACCATCAACGCGGTGGCGATCACCTCGACGGCTACGGTGACGTTCACCGCCACCGCGGCTCCTGACGCGACCAAGACGACCATCACCGCCAGCCCAACTTCGATTGTCGCCAACGGGACCTCCACCTCGACCATCACTGTCCAAGCCAAGGACTCCACCGGCACCAACCTGACCATCGGCGGCGCCACCGTCACCCTCGCCACCACCAAGGGCACCCTCGGCGCGGTCACCGACAACGGCAACGGAACCTACACCGCCACCCTGACCTCTCCGGCGACGGCGGGGACGGCCACCATCAGCGGCACCATCAACGCCGCCACCATCACCTCCACCGCCACCGTGACGTTCACCAGCACCAGCACCCTCATCCAGGGCCCCCCGACCTCGGCCACCGTGCCGTTCGGAACCGGCTTCAGCGGGCAGCTCACCGTGACCAACGCCACCGGGCCCGTTTTCTGGGCCGAGTCCGCTTCGCCAGACTCTGGCATCGTCGTGGTCGCCGACACCGGGGCGATCAGTGTGGCGCCCTCAACTGGGCCGGGTGTGTACGCCGTCAGCGGCGCCGAGATCGACACCAATAGCAACACCGGTACCTGGAGCTTCAACCTCACGGTGACCTCTGGGCCCCCGCCGGCAACCACCGGCTACTGGCTGGTGGCCTCCGACGGCGGGATCTTCTCGTTTGGGAACGCCCGCTTCTTCGGCTCCACCGGGGGCATCCCCCTCAACCAGCCAATCGTGGGTATGGCGTCCACCCCGGACAGCCAGGGCTACTGGCTGGTCGCCTCCGACGGCGGGATCTTCGCCTTCGGTGATGCTCACTTCTTCGGCTCCACCGGCGCCATCCATCTGAACAAGCCGATTGTCGGAATGGCGTCAACCCCCGACGGAGGGGGCTACTGGTTGGTCGCCTCCGACGGCGGGATCTTCGCCTTCGGGGATGCCCACTTCTTCGGCTCCACCGGGGCCATTCACCTCAACCAGCCGATCGTGGCCATGGCGTCAACCCCCGACGGAGGGGGCTACTGGTTGGTTGCCTCTGACGGCGGGATCTTCGCCTTCGGGGATGCCCACTTCTTCGGCTCCACCGGGGGCATCCCCCTGAACAAGCCAATTGTCGGAATGGACTTCACCCCCAGTGGCGGGGGCTATTGGCTGGTGGCCTCAGATGGAGGGATCTTCGCGTTCGGGAACGCTGGCTTCTTCGGCTCCACCGGGGCCATTCACCTGAACCAGCCGGTGGTCGGGATGACCTCCACCGGCGACGGAGGCGGCTACTGGTTCGTGGCCTCCGACGGCGGGATCTTCGCCTTCGGTGACGCCCCCTTCAACGGCTCGATGGGTGGCCAGCCCCTCAACCGGCCAATCGTCGGCATGGCGGCGACCTGACCACCTCTCCTTCAATGCGATCGCCGAAGATGAAGGCGGTTGGCTAGTTCAGAGAACGTTTACCGTCGATCGAGCGAAACTGCCAACAGCGCCACGTCATCGATCCGGTCTTCGTCCAGCAGCTCGACGATCCGCGTGCAGACCGAGGTCGGATCCAACTCGCCGTCCGACGCGACCTGGGCCAATCTCTCCATGCTGGCCTCGCTTCCGGCCGCGCGTTCATCAATGGCACCATCGGTGTACAGCAGCAGGACCTCCTCCGGCCTGAGGGCTCCCGACCACTGGCGCACCGGGGAGGCGGGTGCTCCGAGCGGGGTGGTGGGCGGCACCGGCAAGAACTCGGTCATTCCCGGGGCGACGAGGAGGGGAGGGTAATGCCCGGCGGAAGCCATCACCAGCTCACCGGTGACGAGATCGAGCTGGGCGAACAGTGCCGTGGTGATTCGGTCGGCATCAAGAAGATCCCAACTCCACCGCAACGCGGCGATGAGCTCTGCCGGGCTGTCGACTTGGCCGGCCAGCGCTCGGCAGGCACTTCGAAACTGGCCCATCAGTGCGGCCGCGTGTCGGTCGTGGCCGGCTACGTCCCCGATGCTGAACCCCACCCTCCGGCTGGGAAGAAGCATCATGTCGTAGAAGTCGCCTCCGACCTCGAGTCCCCGGGTGGCGGCGAGGTAGCGAGTGTCGATCCGCAGGCCCGGGATCTCGGGCAAGTGGTGGGGAAGCAAACTCTCCTGCAGAATCCGCGAGGTCATGAGGGCGGCTTCCGATCGGCGGGTGTTGTCCACGACCGCGGCGACCTGTTGCGCCAGACCCTCGGCGAAAGCAACGTGTCTCGAACTGAAAGGTCGCCCCGACGACACGAAGGTCACCGACCCGAGTAGCTCATCGCCGCTCTTCAGCGGTACCGCCAGGTAGGACTTGAAGCCCAACGCCTTGGTGATCTCGAAGTGGCGCTGATCGATGGTGGTCGACCGCAGGTAGTCGTCGGTCATCCGGGCTGACCAGCTCGCCTTGCCGACGCGACTGACCTCGGCGGCGGGGTGACGGCTATTGCGTCGTGGCGGGTACCGGGTCCGAAGGGGATCAACCAGGTGCTGAAGGCTCGGGTCACGGTGCCTTGCCACCATCCGTTGCAGCTCACCTCGCTCGTCCACGACATCGATGAGGCAGATATCCCCGAGCGCGGCAAGGGCGAGGGTTGCCAATCGCTCGAGAGTGTCGGCGAAGCTCGGGGCTTCGGCCAATACCTTGGCCGCCTCCGCGAAGAATGAGCTCATGTCGGCCAGATCGGAAAGTTGGGCATAGAGGCCCGCCCGATCGAGCGCCTGGGCGGCTTGATCGACGACCGCCGCGAAAAAGGCACGTTCGGCGTCGTCGAATTCGTGGGAGGTTTCGTAAGCGATGACCAACACGCCCAAGCAGGCCTCCCTGATCAAGATGGGGAGCACGGCGAAGCTCTTGGCGATGTCGGGGAACTCGGCGATGCTGGGGTACTCGAAAAGTGCCTGGGCGGCATCGGTAGCGTAAATCGGCTGACGTCGTCGCACCGCCTCAGCCAGCGGAAGTCTGCTGTCCAGAGGCACCTCGCCGATCTGGGCGGCGGCCGGCGACAGACTGAGGTCGCTGGCCAACTCGATGTTGTCCTCCCGTACCACCCAGACGCTGCCCCAACGGCGCTCATGCTCATGGGCATGGGATGACATCGACTCCGCCAGCACCGAGGCGGTCTCCTCGACGCTGGACGTGCCGACCAGCGCGGACGTCACTGCTTGCATTTGTCTCAGCCGGACGGCCAGTTGCTCGGCCTCAGTTCGGGCGGCGTGCTCAGCCTCAAACAGCTGGACCCGTCGGAACGCCCCGGCCAGTCGATTGGCGATCAATTCGAGGATGTGGGCATCGGCACCCGTGAAGCGGGCCAGCTGCCGGCTACCGGCGTAGATGACACCCAGCACGCGACCATCGGAGACGAGGGGGGCGGCGACCACCGACCGAAGGCCACTGTTCCGGAGCACCGGGGAGACGATGTGTATCTGGGAAAGGTCGTCGAAGACCATCGGTTGCCGGCGAGCCATGACCTGTCCGGCCATTCCTTCTCCAGCCCGGATTCCCAGACCGATGGTGACCTCCTCACTGAGCCCGGTTGCGGCTCTGGCGATCAGCTCTCCTTCCGACTCGTCGGCCAACAGGAGTGCGATGGCGTCGGCAGCCATACCGCGCCGCATCGAGTCGAGGGCATCACGGAGGAGCTCATGGAGAGAATCACTGGTGACCGCACTGTCGGCGGCCTCCGTTAGTTCCATCCACCAGCGGGCGACAGATTCACCGGCAATTCGGGCGGCTCGATCGGCGTCGAGCAGGATCTCGAATTCGTCTCGCCTGTCTTCAACCATGGATATCCGTTTCGGGTACCTGTCATCCCTATGAAAGGGGCGGGTCAGCACCTGAACATATAGCACCTACACCGCGACGATGACGGCTCGATGGCGAGGCAGCCGCCTGCTGGAGCGATGCGGAGATCGATGAGAATCGGAGCCACCGCGTAGGGCCAACCCCACCGCGGAGACGCCGGGAGCCGGGATGGTCGGGCCTTTCGATTGGTTGCCTGGGCGCTCAGCCCGGGTGGACCGATCGACCGAAGGCGGCTGCTCCGGTCCGCCAGGTCTGGTCAAGGTCGGATCCGGGCGGGTAACGGTCGTCGAGCTCGAGAATCACCATCCCATGGGCAAACGACCACAGTGCCTGGGCCAGGGACGGGTCGCCGGTGACCACGAACCAGGGGTTGCCGGCCCACTCCTCCAGGCCGGGCGGTAACTGCTCCCGGGACAGCGGACCGCTGGTGGCCAGACGGTAGAGATTCGGGTGGGACAGCGAGTGCCGGCGGTAGGCGTTGAGGAGAGCATTGAGTCGGCCGTCGGACCCGGGTTGATGGATCGCCCGGTGGCTCACCTGGCCGATGTCGGCCAACCCGTCCTCGATGAGCGCCAGTTCGACCGCGGCCTTCCGGGGAAAGTGCTTGTACAGCGACGGCGCCTGTATCCCGAGCTCGTCGGCGAGTCTGCGCATGGTGAGGGAATTTGGGCCTTCGTCCTCCAGCACCTGCCGGGCCGCCTCGATTATCTCGGCCACCCGTGGCGACCGGGGAGGCAGTGCCTCCGGAGGTTCGATCTCGCCGGGCAGCAGGGGTCCGGCGGATCGGCCCGGGCCCCTATCAACCACGCGGGTCACGCGGGACTTCCGAAGGCCGATGATTCTGGCGGAGAGGAGGCGATTGCCTCTGTTGCCCGCGGCTCGAAGAGCCGGACCAGGATGGTGTTGATCACGGCGACCGCGATGAACGCTTCGCTCAGCCAGATCGGCCCGGACACCCCAATGGCGACGGCGGCCCCCGCGAAGACGGCCAACTCCGACACGATGGCCAACGGATCCCCCAGCCGCCAGCGCGCCTTCGGCGCCAGCAGCAGCGACCACAGGACCATCGCCGTCAGTGGGGTGAGGGCCGCCAATGCCACCCGGACGATCAGCGGGGAAGGGTTCGACGCACCCCAATATCCCAGAGAGGCATAGGCGGCCATCTCCACCATGAACCGCAGGGCCATGTTGCCCATCGAGGCCCCCGACCCGATTCCATGGGAGGGGAGGGCAGCACGTCGACGGACGGAAGGACGATCGCTGAGTCCGATCGGTGACATGTCAGTTGGCCGCTTCCGAGAGTACGAACACCGGATGGTCGGGAGAGATGCGAAGGAGATCTTCGTCGCTGGAGTCAGCGCTCACCCCGCCGAAGAACACCCCGACTTCCGCCTTCCATCTGCGCAGATACGCTCGGAGAATCGGGGACTTCTCGCTGTCGGGAATCTCGGTGGCGACCCGCGGGTCGCGTCGTCGGCCAAGGATGAGTACCAGTCGGCCATCGTCGGCGCGAGCGTTGCGGACCCATTGGGCCTCGCCCCTCGGAGCCACCAGGTACTGGCGGCCGTCGAAGTCGAGAAGGTTGACCGGCGTGTGTCGCGGGATGCCGCTCTGGCGGCCTTTGACCTCCAGGACCCGGCTACCCCAGATGCTGATGCCGGCCCGGGTCATCGCGGCGACGCAGGGGTTGAAGACCCGTTGGGTGAACCACCCGGGCTTCTGGTAGTGGGTGCTTGATTCGGACATCTCGTTCTCCTTTGCTCGGATGTGGCCGGTGGGCTAACGCTGTTAGCTACTGTAGCTAACAGCGTTAGCCGGCGTCAAGGTCCATTCCGAGTTGCCGGTCCTGGGTCGAGGCTCTGAGCCGGGTGACCGATGGCTTTGCCCGCCGGGGGCCGTCTCTGCTTGGTGACGGACACCGTCGCTCGAGCCAGCGTTGGTCCCAGGACGGCAATCGTTTTCAGACTTGGACTGCAGGGTAGTGAGGAACTGAGAGGGGTGGGGCTCCGGCAGAATCACATCGGTTCGGAGGTTTCGAGGAGACCGGTCCAGAGGAGTGTTGATGAGTCTTCCGCACGTGGTAACCCGCCAAGAGTGGCTGGTGGCTCGCAAGGAGTTGCTCGAAGCCGAGAAGGAGATGACCCGAGCCCGAGATTCGCTCAACACCCGACGCCGCCAATTGCCGATGGTCAAGATCGAGAAGGACTATGCCTTCGAGGGATTGGACGGTACGGCCAGCCTGCTCGATCTCTTTCTTGGACGCCGCCAGCTGATCGTCCGCCACTTCATGTTCGACCCGAAATGGGACGAGGGCTGCCCGAGCTGCACCGCTGCGTCCGATGAGGTGTCCGATGGGCTCCTCGCCCACCTGCATGCCAGAGACACGACCTTCGTCACCGTCTCCCGGGCGCCGCTCGAGAAGATCGAGGCGTATCGGCTTCGAAAGGGCTGGAGGTTTCCCTGGTACTCGTCGTACGGCAGCGACTTCAACTACGACTTCCACGTCACCTTGGACGAGTCGGTGGCTCCGGTTGAGTTCAACTACCGCAACAAATCCGAGCTCGAGGAGGTCGGCATGGGTTGGCTGGCGGAGGGCTCGTCCGAGCAACCCGGCCACAGCATGTTCCTCCGCGACGGAGACAGCGTCTTCCACACGTATTCGATGTTCGCCCGGGGTGCAGAAGCCCTTGGTGGCTCGTATTACTTCCTGGATCTCACCGCCCTCGGACGACAGGAGGAATGGGAGAAACCGGAAGGTCGCATTCCCCGCGCCCACGGGGCCAGACCGGATTTCTCGGCGTGAGGTATGCCCGTCTCCTCTCGTTGGGGGATACTCGGACATGGCCGCGACCAGGGGGATTACCGACCCGGGTGGGGACGTTTTGAAGCCCGACGGGCTGGGAACAATGGACTCTGTCGGTCTCGGCGCAAATCCCCCACTTAGAGATCGGCTCCAGAAGTCCCCGCCCGGAGAAACCGCTTCCCGGGCGGGGCTTCGCGTGAAGACATGACCCCGGCATCGCCGTCCCCGTCGCGAGGGAAAGCCGACCGCCTGGACGAGTACCGGGGCAAGCGCCGGGTCGGGCGAACGCCGGAGCCGATCCCGAAGGGAACCCGGTCAGGCCGCAGCGGTCGGTCCCAGCGCGAACCGATGTTCGTCATCCAGGAGCACCACGCCACCGCCCTCCACTGGGATTTCCGGCTCGAGCACGACGGCGTGCTCGTCTCGTGGGCACTGCCCAAGGGGCTCCCGCTCGATCCTCGTCAGAATCGCCTGGCCGTGCATACCGAGGACCACCCGATGGACTACGCCGGCTTCGAGGGCGAGATCCCGGCCGGTGAGTACGGAGGCGGGACGGTCACCGTGTGGGACACCGGCACCTACACCCTCGAGAAGTGGCTGGACCGAGAGGTTGCGGTCGTTTTGCACGGGGAACGCGCCAACGGCAAGTACGTGCTGTTCCCCACCAACGGAAAGCAGTGGATGATCCACCGAAAGGATCCGGTCCCCGACGGGTGGGAACCTCTCCCGACCGAGTTTCATCCGATGCTGGCGACGCCCGGTCCGCTGCCGAAGGGGAAGGGCTGGGCCTACGAGTTCAAGTGGGACGGTATCCGCGCCGGTGTGTCGGTGGAGGGAGGTCGGGCACAGCTTCGGTCCCGCAACGGTCTCGACCTCACCCCGGCGTTTCCAGAGCTACAGGGCCTGGGGGAATCGTGGGGGATGACCACCGCGTTCTTCGACGGCGAGGTGGTGGTCACCGGACCGGATGGTGTGCCGAAATTCTCGCTGGTTCAACATCGACTTCACGTCGACAACCACCGCATCGCCACTCGGCTGGCCAAGGAGTCACCGGCGTCGCTGATGGTCTTCGATCTCCTCTACCTCAACGGGATGTCGCTGGTGGAGCTGCCCTACCGGGATCGCCGCGAGGTGCTCGAATCGCTGGACATCGGCGGCGACCACTGGATTGTGGCTCCGACGTTCGCCGGCAACGGGTCCGATGTGATGAATACCGCTCTGGAGAACGGTCTGGAGGGGGTTGTCTCCAAGCGAGCCTCGAGTCTCTACCGCGCCGGTCGGCGGAGTGATGAATGGGTGAAGACCAAGTTCGTGCGCGCCCAGGAGGTGGTCATCGGCGGCTATACCGCCGGGAACGGCTCACATCGGGCCACCTTCGGTGCGTTGCTGCTCGGGATCCCCACCCAGGACGGGCTCGCCTATGTGGGCAAGGTGGGCACCGGGTTTTCCGATCAGGAGCGAACCGAGTTGGTCGACCGGCTGCGGCGGGCATCCCGGAAGACCAGCCCGTTCGAATCGCCACTGTCGTTGCCGAAGGGATCGGGTGTCACCTGGACCCGGCCGTCGCTGGTCGGCGAGGTGCAGTTCAGCGAGTGGACACCGGACGGCTATCTCCGCCACCCTTCGTGGCAAGGGTTGCGGCCCGATAAATCGGCAAAGGAGATCGTCCGTGAGTCCCAGTGATCGGGTCGAGACCGAGGTCGACGGCCGTCGGCTGTCTCTCAGCCATCTCGACAAGGTGATGTTCCCGGCCACCGGGTTCACCAAGGGGCAGTTGATCGACTACTACGCCCGCATCGCCCCGGTGATGCTTCCCCACGTCATCGACCGACCGGTGACCTTTCGCCGGTATCCGGACGGGGTGGACGCCAAGTCCTTCTTCGAGAAGCACGTACCGTCCCATGCACCCACATGGGTCCGGACGATCGAGGTCCCCTCGACTTCCAGCCGCGGGGGAGGGTCCGAGGTCGAACATGCCTTGATCTGCGATCTTCCCGCCCTGGTGTGGGCGGCCAATTTCGGCCGTCATCGAATTCCATGTACCGCTTTGGCGTGTCGGCCGGCGGCGCAAACTACCCGCCCCTCCCGACCAGATGGTGTTCGACCTCGACCCGGGATCGGGAGCCAGCATCGTCGAGTGCTGTCGGGTGGCCGAGTGGATTGCCGACGACATGGCGGACGAGGGGAGTGAGCGACTGGCGAAGACCAGCGGTTCCAAGGGGATGCAGCTCTATCTCCCGCTGGCCGGCCGACCGACCTGGGAGGGGACCCGCGACCGGGCCCATGACCTGGCCATCCGACTCGAGAGCGATCATCCCGAGCTGGTGGTGTCATCGATGACCAAGGCGCTTCGGAAGGACAAGGTATTTATCGACTGGAGCCAGAATTCCGCCTCCAAGACGACCGTCGCCGCCTACTCGGTGCGAGCCCGTCCCGAACCCACGGTGTCGACCCCGCTGGAGTGGGACGAAGTCGAGGCTTGCGCGGCCAGCGGGGACCCGGCCGACCTGCGGTTCACTACTGATGAGGTGCTGGCTCGAGTGGAGGCTCGGGGAGATCTGTTCGCCCGGTTGGATCCCTAGAGCCTGCCTCGGATCACGACGCCTTTCGCCGAGGGGTTCCGGACCGTGCCGACGATGCCGGCTTGCGGCTTGACGGCTTGCGGGTGGCCGGCTTGCGGGTGGCCGTCGGCTTCGCCGCCTTGTTGACGGGTCGGGAGGTGCGGTTGGAGGTCGCCGACTTGGCCGCCACCGTGGGAGATTTGGACTTCGATGCCGATCGGCCGGCTTTGGGAGACCCCGAGCCATTGGCCGAACCCGCGGTCCCGGCCTTGCCCTTCCCCCTCGACTGGTCGACACTCTGCTTGAGCGCGTCCATCAGATCGACGATGGGCGCCCCCTTGCTCACCTCGGCGTGGACCACCACGTCCTCGCCCTTCTGCTTGCGGGCGATGAGGGCCTTGACCTCTTCTTGGTAGGTGTCGTGGTAGGCCTCCGGGTCCCAATCCCCGGACAGGGCATTCACCAACTCGACCGCCATGTCCAACTCCTTGGGGGTGGACGGCTTGGCCTCCGGGAGGTCGCCGAGGACGTCGATCGGGTCGCGGATCTCGTCGGCGAAGTACATGGTCTCGAGGACCAGGATGTCCCGATCGGCCCGCACCACGCACAGGTACTCCTTGTTCCTCATCACGAACAGCGAGACACCCGCCATGTTGGTCTTGGCCATGGCCTGCAGGAGCAACCGATAGGGCTTGACCGCCGCCTCGCCCTTGGGCGCCAAGTAGTAGGTCGACCGGTAGAAGATGGGGTTGATCTCGCTGAGCTCGACGAAGTCGGAGATCTCGATGGTGGACGACCGTTCCGGGGAGGCCGCCGCCAATTCTTCCTTGGTGACGATGACACTCTCGCCGCCCAGGTCGTATCCCTTCACGATGTCGGCGTAGGCGACCTCTTTGCCGCTCCGCTCGTTGACCCGCAGGTTGCGGACCCGATCCGAGGTGCCCGCCTCGAACTGGTGGAAGCGCACCGTGTGCTCCTCGGTGGCCGAATACATGCCCACCGGGATGTTGACCAGCCCGAAGCTGACCGAACCCGTCCAAATGCTGTGAGCCATTGCATCTCCTTTCGGCCACGTACCGTCGACCGGCATTCTGTGCCTACATCCCTACCTAAGACCGCGGGTAGGCGAAATAGTCATCGGTGGGGAGCAAACAATGCAGTTTATCGCCGATACCAGGTCCGACGTCCAGCCGTCTCTCCCCGGCCCACCGCGAAGCCGACCAGCCAGAGAATGAAGAAGATCACCGCGACGAACCAAAGAAAATGGATGGCGAAACCCAAACCGAAGAACAACAGCACGAGCAATGCCGCCATGATGACCAGGGCCATGTGAAGTCCTTTCGTTGAGTGGTGGGAAGGTTGTTCCCCGGCACGAGCAGGTTCAAACCGGACTTCCGGAGGGCTGCCGTGCCCGCCACACCTCCCCCCAAACACCCTCAGGGTTGCAGGCGATCCATCTGCCACCCGTCTCCCGCCGGCGTGTACCGGAGCCGGTCGTGGAGACGATCCTCCCGGTTCTGCCAGAACTCGAACAGCCGGGGCTGCACCCGGAGGCCTCCCCACCACGGCGGGCGGGGAACCTCCTGCCCGGCAAATTGGGCCTCGACGATCTTCACCTCCCGGTCCAACTCGTCGCGGCTTTGGACGGTTTGGCTCTGGCGCGAAGCTCGAGCCCCGATCTGCCCACCCCGTGGCCGGGTCTGAAAATAGGCGTCGGAGTCGCGTTCGGGGATGTGATCCACGGGACCTTCGATACGTACCTGCCGGCCCAGCGGATCCCAGTGGAAGAGCAGCGCGGCGTAGGGGTTCTCGCCGAGCTCGTGGCCCTTTCGGCTGTCGAAGTTGGTGTGGAAGACAAATCCGTCCGCATCCCAACCCTTGAGCAGCACCATCCGCACCGACGGGTGTCCGTGGATGTCGGCCGTCGCCACCGCCATGGCTTCCGGGTGGGGGACGACGACGGCCGCCTCCTTGAACCATCGGCCGAATTGCACCCGCGGGTCGGGGTCGGCGCCGGCTTCGAGCAATGGCTTCCACTCCGGAGTCATGCCACTCGACGATAGTCACCGTCCTGCCCGGCGCGATCGGTGGCCGGTCTGGTGTTTTACCGGTCGTGGCGGTCGGTAATACTGGGCCCATGAGCACTCTCAACCGTTGGACCGAATCCGCCGCCGCCATCACCTCGGCGTTGGGCCTCTCCACCGAACCGATCGCCATCACCTTCTCGGAGCCAGCCCCCGGCCGGAGTCGATCCTTACGACGCGCCGATGCCGGAGCCGACGCCCGACGGGCGAACCGGGCGGGTGCCGGCCGGGTGCGTGTTCTGGACCAAGGCCGCCGACCGGACCTTCACCACGGTGGCCGCCGACCACGGCAACTGCAGCGTGGGACTGCTCACCCACGGCTTCGCCACCCTCGACGAGGTGGCCGGTCGCTCCGACGTGGCCACCCTGCTCGAGTCGGGCTGGGTGACCATGGAGATGGTCCCCGACATCCCGGCGGTGACCGAGCGGCCGGGCGCAGTGACCTACGGGCCACTGGCGGAGACGCCGGTCGACCCCGACGTGGTCCTGATCCGGGTCAACGGCAAGCAGTTGATGGTGCTCTCCGACGCGCTTCCCGGCCTCCACATCAGCGGCAAGCCCCAATGCCACATCGTGGCGATGGCCAAGGAGCAGGGTGAGGTGGCGGCCAGCGTCGGCTGCATGCTCAGCCGCACCCGCACCAACATGCCGCGGACGGAGATGACCTGTGCCATCCCGGCCAGCCGGCTGCAGGATGTCATCGAGCGGATCGAGGCGACGGCCGCCATCGATGCCATCGTGGCCGCCTACGCCGCCGAGGACGCCCGTCGCTTCCTGCCGGTGTGACGGGCTACTTCTTGGCGGCCTCGTAATACGGGTTGGTACCCGCGGCGTGGTCGGTGACGTCGATCACCTTGGTGATCTCCGGGACCGATTCGCGCAGGGCCACCTCGATGCCCTGGCTCAGGGTCACCGTGGCCATCCCGCAGCCGGCACATCCTCCGCTCAGTCGGAGGTAGGCGGCGTCGTCCTGGACGGCCACCAGGTCGGCACGGCCGCCATGGGCGGCGATGGACGGATTGATCTGTGCCTCCAACACCTGGAGGACCCGCTGGGCCACGTCCCCGCTGAGATCGGCCGGGGGTCCGGCCATGGCCGGGCTGGCCAGGCCACCGGGGGCTGGTTGGGGTTCTTGATCACCATCCCCGTCTCGCCGCCGTCGCTGTTGACGTCGAGCATCGCCCCGGTCATGTTGGCCACGCTGTCGGCCGGCACCACGACCTTGAGGTCACCTTGCGAGATCGGACCAGTCGGCCGGTTGGGCGTCGGCGAAGGGCTGGAAGTACATGTCGTAGGCTGTAGGCGTTCCCGTTGGTTCCGGTGATCTCGACCCAGAGGGCGAGCGACTCCTGGTCGTCCTCGCTGGCCCGCAGCTCGGACACCATGGCGACCGCAGCATCGGTCGCCCGCAGGACCGTCAACTTGTCGGTCTCGGCGTCACTCATGATGGTTGCGCCTCGGAACTTGTCGGATACGTGCATCATAGGGCTATGGGACGAGTTCTCTTGTTGCTGCCCACCGCCACCTACCGGGCCCCGGACTTCATCGCCGCCGCCGCCCGCCTGGGGGTCGAGGTGGTGGTCGGGTCCGAGCGCCGCCAGGCGATGGCCGCGGTCGATGGGTGACCGGGCCGTGGTGGTGCCGCTGGCGGCTCCGGAGGCGGCGGTGAAGGCCATCGTCGAGCTGCACCAGCGGACGCCCGCTCGACGCCGTGGTGGCCGTCGACGACCAGGGGGTCGTGGTCGCGGCCCTGGCGGCCGAACGGCTGGGCCTCCGTCACAATCCGCCCGACGCGGTGGCGGCCACCCGGGACAAGGCCGACGATGCGCCAGCGCCTGGAGGAGGCCGACGGTCCCGCAGCCCTCGTTCCGTCGTGGTTCCGCCCGGCGCCGATGCGGTGGCGGCCTGCGCCGAGATCGGCTACCCCTGCGTGGTCAAGCCCATCTCCCGGGCGGCCAGCCAGGGGGTCATCCGGGTCGACGACGACCCGCGGCGGCCGAGGCGGCGTCCCGCATCCGGGCCATCCTCGGCGACTGCCCGGAGCCCCTGGTGGTCGAGGGTTTCGTGCCCGGGGCCGAGGTGGCGGTCGAGGGGCTGCTGGTCGACGGGGAGCTCGAGGTGCTGGCCGTCTTCGACAAGCCCGACCCCTTGGACGGCCCGTACTTCGAGGAGACCATCTACGTCACGCCGTCTCGGCAGCCGTGCCCCACGCTGACCGAGGTGGAGAAGCTCACCGCCCGGGCCGGCGAGTCGCTGGGTCTCCGGGAAGGGCCGGTGCACGCCGAGTTGCGCATCGGCGCCACCGGCGAACTGACGATCCTCGAGCTGGCCGCCCGTTCGATCGGCGGCCTGTGCTCCCGTTCCCTGCGGTTCGGGGCGGGGGTCAGCCTCGAGGAGGTCATCCTCCGCCACGCCCTCGGCATGGGGTTGGACGGGCTCACCCGGGAGACCCGGCCTCCGGAGTGATGATGCTCCCGATCCGATCGGCGGGGATACTGAGCCGGGTGTCGGGCCAGGACCAGGCGCTGGGCCGTCGACGGGGTGGTGGGTCTCGAGATCAGCATCCCGTTGGGACGGGAAGTCGTTCCGCTCCCCGACGGCGACCGCTATCTCGGTTTCATCTTCGCCCGGGGCGAAACTGCCGAAGCGGTCGAGGCGGCTTTGCGCCGGGCGGAGTCCTGTCTCGACGTCGAGCTCCGCGACGTCCCGATCGGCGGAGGGGTCGGCCACCGCTAACCTCGCCGATGTGCGAGTCCTCCTGGTGTCCACCTACGAGCTGGGCCACCAGCCGCTGGGGTTGGCCAAGCCGGCGGCGGCGCTGGCGGCGGCCGGTCACCAGGTCCGGTGTGTGGACGTAGCCGTCGACCCGATCCCGGTGGCCGAGTTCGACTGGGCCGACCGGGTGGCCTTCTCGGTGCCGATGCACACCGCCATGCGGCTGGCCCTCCAGGTGGCCGAGTCGGTCCGGGCCCGGCGACCCGAGCTCCCCCTGTGCTTCTACGGCCTCTACGCCACGGTGAGCCGTGACCTCACCGTCCGGTCTCCGGCCGACGCGGTGATCGCCGGGGAGTACGAACCCGGCCTGCTGGCCTGGGCCGACGGTCACGAGCCCGGCCCGGTCGTCCAGCTGGCTCGGGGACCGGCGCCGCATCCCGGTTCGCCACCGGTTGCCAGCCCTGGACCGCTACACCCGGCTGGCCATCGGCGAGCGAGGAGCGGTTGGTCGGCTCGGTGGAGGCGAGCCGGGGCTGCTCGCACCGCTGCCGGCACTGCCCGGTGCCGGTCGTCTACGACGGCCGGGTGCGGCCGGTGGAGGAGGCCACGGTGCTGGCCGACGTCGACCAGCTGGTGGCGGCCGGGGCCGGGCACCTGACCTTCTCCGATCCCGACTTCCTCAATGCGCCGCACCACTCCCGCCGGGTGGTCGCGGCCATCCACCGGCGCCACCCGGGGCTCACCTTCGACTGCACCGTCAAGGTCGAACACGTCCTGCGCCACTCCGACGTCTGGCCCGAGCTGGCCGACGCCGGCTGCCTGTTCGTGGTCTCCGCCTTCGAGTCGGTGGACGACACGATTCTCGGCTACCTCGACAAGGGCCACACCGTCGCCGACGCCTCCGAGGCGGTCATCCTGCTGCGTCGCCACGGCATCGAGGTGCGCCCGTCGTGGTTGCCGTTCACCCCGTGGACGACCATCGACGGACTGGTCGAACTCCTCGACTTCGTCATCGTCCACGACCTGGTCGCCCAACGTGGACCCGGTGCAGTTCACGGTGCGGCTCCTGTTGCCCGAGGGCTCGCTCCTCCTCGACCGGCCGGAGCTGACGCCGCATCTCGGCCCATTCGACGCCGACCGCCTGGGCTGGACCTGGTCGCATCCCGATGCCGCCGTCGACCAACTGCAACAGGAACTGTCGGCCCGGGTCGAAGCCCGGGTCGACCAGGAATCCGCGCGGACGTTCGCGGAGATCGACCAGCTGATCCGCGGTCGGGCCACGACCGTCCGGCCCCTCCCGGTCGCCGGAGCGGTTTCGAGTGGCCCTTCCGGGCCCCGGGCCCGGCTCACCGAGTCGTGGTTCTGCTGTAGCGAGCCCACCGAAGCCCAGCTGGCGCCGCTCTCGGTGGGTTGAGCGCCAGGCTTCAGCCGGTCTCGAGCTCCGTCCGTAGCTCCCGGGCGGCCGCCACCATGTGCTCGAGGGCAGGGATCACCTGGTCATAACGACGGGTCTTCAGCCCGCAGTCGGGGTTGACCCACACCCGATCGGGGCCGAGCGCATCGACGGCCCGGCCAAGCGACCTCTCGATGTCGGCCACCGCCGGGACGCCCGGGGCGTGGACGTCATAGACACCCGGCCCGACCCCACCCTGAAAGTCGGCGGCCTTCAGGTCGGCGGCCAACACCATGCCCGAGCGGGCGGCCTCCAACGACACCACGTCGATGTCGAGCTCACCCAAGGCATCGACGATGTCCCCGAGTTGGGCGTAACACATGTGGGTGTGGACCTGGGTGTGAGGGTCGGCCGGCGCGGTCACCACCCGGAACGCCCGGGTCGCCCAGGCCAGATAGCCGGCGTGCTCGCCGGTGCGAAGGGGCAGGCCCTCCCGAAGTCCGGGCTCGTCCACCTGGATGACGGCGATGCCGGCGGACTGGAGATCGACCAGTTCGTCCCGGATGGCCAGGGCCAGTGGCAGGACGGTCTCCGACTCGGGTTGGTCGTCGCGCACGAAGGACCACCGGAGCATGGTCACCGGACCGGTGAGCATCCCCTTCACCGGTTTCGAAGTTCGGGACTGGGCGTAGCCGGCCCAGTCGGTGGTCATCGGTTGGGGGCGGGACACGTCGCCGACCAACACCGGAGGCCGGACGCATCGGGATCCGTACGACTGCACCCATCCCTCCACCGGCAGCACGAACCCGGTCAGTTGATCGGCGAAGTAGCGGACCATGTCATCCCGCTCGGGTTCTCCGTGGACCAGGACGTCGAGTCCGATGTCCTCCTGGATGCGGATGACCCGATCGACCTCGTCGCGCAACGATGCCAGGTAGGCGTGGTCGTCGATGCGGTGAGCCCGCCATCCGGCCCGGGCCGAACGCAGCTCCGGGGTCTGGGGGAACGATCCGATGGTGGTGGTGGGCAGGAGGGGCAAGCCGAGCCGCTGGCGTTGGGCGGCGGCCCGGGCCTCGGGCCCGGATGACCGGCGGGGATCGGACGCCACGAAGCCCGCGGCCCGTTGGACGGCGTCATCCACCACCCGTCCCGAATGCTGCCGGGCCAGGCGGATCTTCCGGCTGGCGTCGAGCTCCTCGGCCACCGCCTCCCGTCCGAGTCCGAGGCCCCGGGCCAGGGTGTTGACCTCGGCGAGTTTCTCCTCGGCGAAGGCCAGCCAGGGGGCCACCTCGGCGGGGAGATCGGGCTCGGTGCGGAGGCTCAACGGAACGTGCAGCAGGGAACACGAGGTGGACACCACCACCTCGTCGGACAGATCACCCAACCGGTCGAGCAACTCCAACGAGCGGTGCAGATCGTTGGCCCACACGTTGCGCCCGTCGACCACCCCGGCCATCAGCAGTTTGGCGCCCAGCCCACTGGCGGCCCGCAGGAGCTCGAGGTTCTCGGCCCCCCGGCAGAAGTCGAGCCCGACTCCCTCCACCGGCAGATCGACCAGCACCGGCAGCGCGGAACCGACGTGCCCGAAGTAGGTCGAGACCACCAGCCGGGGTCGGTCGCCGCGCTCGGCCAACTGCCGGTACGCCTGCTGCAGGGCCAGCAGCTCCTCGGCATCGCGGTCCTCGACTAGGGCCGGCTCGTCGAAACGAACCCAGGAAACGCCGGCGCGCCCGAGCTCGGCCAGCACCTCCCCATAGGCGCGCACCACCGGCTCGAGCCGGTCGAGGGGTCCGGTCCCGGGGGGATGGGATCCCCGGAGCAGCAGCGTCAGCGGGCCCAGGAGCACCGGGGTGGTGACGATGCCGAGGGCGGCGGCTTCGTCGAGCTCGCCCTGCAGCTTCGAAGTGTCGGGGGCGTAGGCGGCTGTGCCCCCGAACTCGGGCACCAGATGGTGATAGTTGGTATCGAACCACTTGGTCAGCTCGAGTGGGGCGGCCGGCTGCCCGTCGATGTTCCCGCCCCGGGCCATGGCGAAGTAGCGGTCGAGGTCGAGGGGCTCGCGGTTCGGGCGGAAGCGGTCAGGAACCGCCCCGATCATCACCGCTGCGTCCAGCACGTGGTCGTAGAGCGAGAAGTCATTGGAGGGGAGGAAGTCGATGCCGGCGTCGGACAGCGCCTGCCAGTTTTGTTCCCGGATCCGAGAAGCCGAGCCGTGCAGTTCCTCGCCCGGGATTCTCCCCGCCCAGTACGCCTCGAGCGCCCGTTTGAGGGATCGGCCGGCTCCGATCCGGGGCATCCCGTGGACGGCGGCCCGGGCGGGGCCGGTCACCAGCTCATTCCGGTCGGCTGGGAACGCGAGGTCAGCTCAGTCTCTAACTGTTCAGTGAATGCAGGGCTGAAGAACACGGTCCCAGATTACGGTGCTATGCAGAGAACCAGAACCCTCAATGCTGGTCCATCCAGCCCGCTGGCGACGGACGGCGATTTCCGCCCTCCGCCGGTGTTCAACGCCGCGAGCCCTAGTGGTTCACTCCGCAGTAGAGATCCACATTGTTCCCCGCCGTACTCACGGCCTGGGTCTGGATCAGAGTCCCGTCGTTGGCGGCGATAGCCGCATTGGCCGCGGTGACCAGGGACTGGGCATCACTTTGGACCGCGCTCGGGATGTTGGCGGCGAAATCGTTGATGGTGGACTGGTTGGCCTTGAGGAACGTCACGGCGTCGGCCGGGGTAGCGGCGTTCCCCAACCCGTTGGAGAGGGTCGCTTCGTCATTGCAGAATCCGGTACCCTTTCCGGTCCCGAAGTCCGCCGGCAGCGCGGTGCCGTTGCCCTGTTCGCCACAGAAGGTGTCGACGGCCGCACCGTCGGCCGCGAACGAGGGATCGTTTAGCGAGTTGACGTTGTTGGCGGCCACCGCGGCTCGGGCCGCGGCGACGAGCGCCTGAGCCTGGGCTTGGATGCTCCCGCTTGGGATGTTGTTGGCGAAGCCATTGAGCGCCGCCGTGTTCGCCTTGAGGACCGTCAACAAGTCGGCGGCCGAGGTGACGGTTGACGACGCCTTGTCCAGGGTGGTGTTGAACCCGCAGAACGCCGCCTTGGTGGCGGAGGCGCTGGCGGTGGTGGTCGGGCTGCTCGAGTTGCTGCTGCAGGCGGTCACCCCGACCGCCGCCATACCCACGAAGAACACCAGAGTTGCCACTCGCAGCTTCGACATCTGTTGTCACCCTCCTGCCATGTAATTGGTGGCGTGATCATTGACGAGCGATGGCCGCCTGTCAAGCGCTTGTATCCATGGGAAGCGAGTCGCGACGAGCTACCCGGCCGGAGCGGCCTGGGTTGCTTCTCGATCGGCCTCGTCGCCGGGGAGGGCGATGGCCTGATCGGATTCGGCCGGCACCAGGAAGCGATGCACCAGGGCGGCGACAATGCCGCCGGCCAGCGGGGCCACGATGAACAGCCACACCTGGTGGAGGGCATCGCCCCCGACGAAGATCGCCGGCCCCAGGCTGCGGGCCGGATTGACCGACGTTCCGGTGATCGGGATGCCGATCAGGTGGACGGTGGCCAGCGCGAAGCCGATAGCCACCCCGGCCACGTTGGAGTTACCGATCCGGCTGGTGACCACCAGCACCACCAGCACGAAAAGAAAGGTGAGGATGGCCTCGGCGGCAAACGCCCCGCCCCAGGGGATGCCGATCATGGAGTGCTTTCCCCACCCGTCGGTGCCGAGGCCGGTGCCGGATTTGGAGTAGAGGGTGGTCGAGCGGAACACCTCGTAGAGAGCACCGGCGCCGATGATCCCCCCGGCCACCTGGGCCACCCAGTAACTGAGGCCCTCGAAAACGGACATCCGACCGCTGACCACGAACCCGATGGTCACGGCCGGGTTGACATGGCAGCCGGAGATCGGCCCGAGGGCATAAGCAAGGATCAACAGCACCAGCCCGAAAGCCAGCGCGGTGGCGACGACGCCGGCGGCGACGCTGGTCCCGGCGGAGCCACCGATGAGCGGCCCGGAAGCCCACTTCCCGAAAGACAGGGTGGCGACCCCGACCGCGATGAACACCAGGAGCGCGGTTCCCAGACATTCAGCGAACAGCTTGCGTGCACTCATTCTCACGAACCTCCGTGCTCGGAGGGCCGACGGCGAACCGAACGGCCCGTGGTCGCCAGTAGTGTGTCACGGGCTCGTGGCCGACACGGGGATGTTCCGGCCAGAGTGGTCTGCCCCGATGAACCACTTTGCTCGCGCGTTCGGGACCCAGCGGGCAGGATGGGGGCGTGCCTCCAGTGCAGCCATTCAATCGCTCGCCCGAGGACCAGCAGGCCTATCGTGGTGGGACGGGAGGGTCGGATCGGGTCCCACCCCGAGACGGCTGCCGTCGGCCGACCGGCAGCGCCAGCCGCCTCCGATTAGCATCATCGTCATCGCCGTTACATCGCCATTGGAGGGGGAGTCCATGCGCACCTCTGCCGTATTCGACGCCGACAGCCACCTCATGGAGGTCGACGAGTGGCTCCCGGCCTACGCCGAACCCCAGGTGCGCGACCGACTGCGCCCGCTCGGCTTCGACAAGGCAGGGTCGGGTGCCGCCGAGCTCATGTCGTCGCTGCCGGAACTGTGGGCGCAACAGCGCGACGAGGATGTCACCGCCGACGTCATCACCGGTCCGAAAGGATGGATGGCGCCCGGTGCGCTGGACGCCGACGTGCGCACCCGGGTGCTCGACGCGCTCGGTATCTCGGCCCAGCTGGTGTTCCCCACCTTCTCGCTGTCGCAGTTCACGAGCAGCGACGATCTCGAGCTGCTCTACGGCGGCACCCGTGCGCTCAACCGTGCGATGGTCGACTTCTGCCGCCACGACCCGCGTCTCAACGCCGTGGGCTTCCTGCCATTGCGGGACCCGGCTCTCGCGGCCGACGTGCTGGAGCAGGCGCTCGCCGAAGGCGTGGCGGCGGTGTGGATCCCTTCCGACGCCCCCGGTGACTTCTCCCCGCGCACGTCGACGTCGACCCGGTGTGGGCCCGTCTGGCCGAGGCGGGCGTGCCCTTCGTCCTCCATGTCGGTGGCGGCAAGCTTCTGCCCAAGGCCTTCCACAACAACGGACGCCCGCGGCCCAAGGACTGGCTGGGCGGCGGCGAGAACCTTCGGGCCAAGGACTTTCCTGTGTTGCATCATTCGCCCGAACGGTTCCTGGCCTGCCTGGCCCTTGACGGTGTCTTCGAGCGCCACCCGGGCCTACGCGGCGGCGCCATCGAGTTGGGCGCCTCGTGGGTGCCGGGCCTACTCCGCAATGTGGACCACGCCTTTCGGTCCTTCTCCAGATCGGAGCCTGACCTCAAGGCCCTGCCCATGCTGCCCTCCGAGTACCTGCGACGCCAGGTGCGCTTCACGCCTTTCTCGTTCGAGGACACCGCCTGGCTCATCGAGCAGTGCGGTCCTGAGTTGTTCATGTTCTCGACCGACTACCCGCACCCGGAGGGTGGGCGCCGTCCCTTCGAGCGCTTTGCCGCCGAGCTCGACGCCTTCGACGACGACACCAAGGAGCGGTTCTTCTGGCTCAACGGCGCGGAGCTACTCGGGATCGCCTGACCGCGAAGACGATCAACTGGCAACGTGCTCGACCCGCATGGCTGACCAGAAGATGGTGATGGATACGGTGTACCGCTGACCTGATCGATATCGCCACCCAAGAGGTCGTTCTGGATTCCCTTGGTCGGCTCCTTAGAGAGCGCAACGGGGCCGCCGGCGGTTGGGATGCTCACCGGGTGAGACAGTTCGGCGTGCATTGGAGGGCCTCCGCACCCGGCGATGAGAACTCCTCTTGGCGTTCGTCTACATCTCGACAAGTGACGGCTTTGGCCAGACGTATGAAGAGAGGACCCCATGAGAACCTTGCATTTCGGCCTGCGAGTGGCCGATCTCGACCGATCGCTCGGGTTCTACACCTCCGTGGGTTACGAGGTCGTGGGCAGCGTCCCAGAGACCGGCTTGGGACATCTGACCATGCTCAAACTTCCGGGCGACGAGTTCGTCAGCATCGAACTCGTTCACGATCCAAGCGAAACCCAGCTCAACGGCGGCCGGCGTCTCAGCCACTTCGTCATTCAGGTGGAGTCCATCGACGCCACTGTCACCAAACTCGCCGCGCTCGGCATCAATGCCGACGTGCCCGTGTCGCCCGACGGATCGGATGGTTTTTTGACAACGTGGATTGTCGATCCAGACGGCAACCGGATTGAGTTGGTCCAGTGGCCGGCCGGCCACCGCGACGGCATGACTGCGGTCGATTTCGCTTACGAAGGTGACTAGGCCTCAGCACTCCGGCGGTCTCAAGCTGACCTACCAGACGAGCTCCAGGTTTTTGGGGCCTCGGATTGTCGACGTTGGTTTCCACTCGATGCTCGGGCCGGTCAACGCCAGATTCGGAAAGCGTTGGATCAGTTGACCCAGGGCTTCCTGGCCCTCGATCCGGGCCAAGAGTGCCCCAAGGCAATGGTGGATACCTCCACCGAAGGCAATGTGAGGGTTTTCTGTACGTCCGACGTCCAGATGCTCCGGGTCGTCGAAGATCTGTGGGTCCCGATTGGCTGAAGCGATCACCGCGATGACCTCGGTGCCCTTGGCGACCGGATGGCCGGCTACCTCGGCATCGACGGTGGCGGTCCGGGCCGTGAGTTGGACGGGCGGGCCGAATCGGAGCAGCTCCTCGATGGCGGTCTTGATGAGGGATGGGTCGTGGCGCAGCCGGTCCAGTTGGCTGGGATGCCGTAGCAGATTGAGTGCGCCCCCGGCGATCAGGTTCACCGTCGTCTCGTGCCCGGCGCCAAAGAGCAATACCGCGGTGTCGAGCAGCTCCTCGTGGCTCAGCCGGTCGCCGTCGTCCTCGGCGGCGATCAGCGCACTGAGCAGATCAGAGCCAGGGTTGCCCCGGCGCAGTACCACCAGTTCGTCGAAGTAGGCGCGCATGGCGCGAATCCCCTCGGCCGCCGGAAACAGCACCGTGGGGTCGTCGATGGGGTCCAGCGCCTTCACCGCTTCTCGCGTCCAGTCCCGCAGCATCTGATGGTCCTCGGACGGCACCCCGAGCATGTCGCTGATCACGGTTACCGGGAGGGGGAAGGCGAGCGCGGCTACCAACTCGGTGCCACCGTCTTCGGCGACCAAGTCCAGCATCTGGTCGACGATGGCCGCGATACGGGGGCGCATGTCCTCGACGGTGCGCACCGTGAACGCCTTGCCCACGATCCGGCGCAAACGGGTGTGGTCAGGCGGGTCGGCGAAGAGCATGACCCGCCCGAACAGCTCGAGCAGGTCAGTCAATCCGACTGCCCGGGCCAATTCGACGAATTGCTCGTAATTGACCTGGTGACGGGCGTTACTGCTGAATCGGGCATCCTTCAGCACCGAAATGACCTCGGCATGCCGCGGGAGCAGCCAGCCTCCATAGTCGAGGGGAAGGACCGGCCCCATCGCCCGGAGTCGCCCGTAGGTCGGGTAGGGGTCTTCCCGGACCGTCGGGTCCTTCATCATCTCCATCAGTGACACCGTCTCGAGCTGGCTCACAGGTTGATCTTTCACCTCACATTCGTTGGTGGCAAGGTGATCGGTCATTCCTCGTGCCGTCTCCGGGCCGGCCGCTCCGAACTCGTCAGTCCGGGTATTCGTCCTTGCGGTAACTGAGGGGATCGCTGGGTTGCGGCTTCGGCGTCCGATCGAGCAGGAAACCGAAGTAGGGGGCGACGAACGGGTCGGGCGCCGCCACCGTGTACGTGTGGAAGACGGTCCCGTCTTCCTGGGCGAACACGATCCAGCTCGGAGTCTCGCGTAAGCCGTCTTTGAGCTCGGCACCGATCTGCCCCGACCAGAACCGGAGAAATTCCGGTGGGTTATCGACCATCTCCATGATCTGGGGGACATGCTGCACCTGCTCGTCGGTCAGCGCGAGGCCGAAGTCGAAGGCGAAGTCGGTGTTGTAGGTGGAGACGTAGGGCAACTCCCAACCCATCCGCTGCTTGTAGGCAGTCAGCCGGTCGATCGGCGCACGGGAGAAGGCGAGCAGCGTCACGTCGCGGTGGTTCAGGTGAACCAGCGCGCCGTCGAGCCCGTCGACCAGACTGGTGCAGCCGGGGCAAGCGCCGAGCGTGTAGTCGGGGCCGAACATCGCGTTGTAGGCAAGTAGCTGTGAGCGCCCGTCGAAGAGCTCGGCGAGGCTCCTCTTCCCGTCCTCGGTGTCGAACTCGTACTCCTTCTCGATCCGGACCCAAGGGAGGTCCAGCCGCTTCCTCTTGATCTCATCGCTCCGTTCCGCCTGTTCCGCCTCGAGGTGGGCGAGTTCCTCCCGCGCCGCCTGCCACTCCTCACGGGTTCCGCTCCTGTGCTCAGCCATCTCATCTGCCTCCGATTGTCACTCGAGCGCTCCCGCGCCGGCCGAATCCATCATCGGATCGGAGGCTACCGGGGACACTCAATGAGACGAGCGACGAGACGGAAACTCATCGGGACCGAAGTCGGAGTTCAGACTTCAGCGACGAGACGAGCATCCGGACTCCGGCGCCTCCCGATATCGATGGGCGGCGGACCTGCGCTGATAACCCAGATGATGCCGGCTCAGGCTGACGGCCGGAGATCAACTCGGACGGTGAGCGGGTCCAGCCCGCCGTAGGTCGATAAGAACAGACTGTTCAGCGGGTTGAGCCGCCAGAGTCGGCGTCTGGCGTCGTCGTCGGGAAGAACCACGGCTCTTCCGCTCCTCCAGTTGCCGTGCACCCGGACCCGTACCTCGGGGTTGGCCTCGATGTTGCGAACGAAGTTGGCCTTTCGACCATCGATGGCCACCAGCCAGTAGCTGTCGCCAGTGAGCCGTCCTCCCACCGGCGTTTGGCGAGGTCGTCCGCTCTTGCGCCCCGCGGTCTCGATGACCGCCCAGCCGGGGGCGACCCCTGCCCATGGGCGGTAGAAGGCCATGGTCACTCGCCGGAATGCCCGTACCCAATGGCGCGGAGCCAAGCGCTCGAAGAGAGCGGGAACAAAGACGTAAGCGACGAGGGCGGCGGCGACGCCGTAGACGAGCTTCTTCATGCCACCTCATCCTGCCGGTGATTGGGTGAGCGAGGCCACCTAAACCGGAATCGGCGATCCGGACGGCTGAAGCGGGCAACCGTAGTCCGTCGCCGGCTAGCTCGACCCGTTGGTGGTTTCGGTGTGCCGGACCCAGGTGGCGTACATCTCGGCATACCGGCCGCCGCCGGCCACCAGCTCATCATGGGATCCCACCTCCACGATCCGACCGTCGTCGACGACCACGATCCGGTCGGCCCGCATGGCGGTGGACAGGCGGTGGGCGATGAGGATGGCGGTACGGTTCTCGAGGAGCACGTCGAGGGCGGCTTCGATCTTGGTCTCCGACTGGAGGTCGAGGTTGGAGGTGGCCTCGTCGAGGACGAGGACCCGGGGGTGGGCCAGGAAGGCCCGGGCCAGGGCGAGCAGCTGGCGCTCGCCGGAGGACAGGGTCTGCCCCCGTTCGTGGACGACGGTGTCGACGCCGTCCGGGACCCGCTCGATCACCTCTTCGAGGCCGACCGCCCGCACCGCCTCGAGGATCTCCTCGCGACTGGCGTCGGGACGGGCGAAGGCGATGTTCTCGCCGATGGTCCCGGCGAACAGGAACGGCTCCTGGGGCACCACCCCCAGTTGCTGCCGCAGCGATCGCATGGTCACGTCCCGGAGGTCATAGCCGTCGATGAGGACCCGGCCGGAGGTCGGGTCGTAGAAGCGGGTGACCAGTTTGGCCAGGGTGGACTTGCCGGCGCCGGTCGGGCCCACGAACGCCACCGTCTCGCCCGGCTCGATCCGGAGGTCGACGTCGGAGATGACTTCGACTCCGGGGTCGTATCCGAACGACACATGGTCGAAGACGATCTGGCCGTCGATGTGGGGCAGGTCGATGGCGTCGGGCGCCTCTCTGACCGTCGGTTCGGTGTCGCTGAGCGCCCGGAGCTTGATCACCGAGGACTGCCCCTGCTGGAGGGTGTTGTACTGCTGGACCAGCAGCTGGATCGGCTGGAAGAACCGGTTGAGGTAGAGGAAGAAGGCGACCAGGCCGCCGATCGACAGGGTGTGGTGGACCACCATGACGCCGCCGATGGCCAGCAGCGCGCCCTGGGAGAGGACGCCGAGCAGCTGGGTGCCGGGCCCGTAGACGGCGTTGATATGGGCGGTGTAGATGTTGGCATCCCGGTAGTCGCCGACCACGTTGCGATGGTGGACGACATTCTGGCGCTGCCGGTTGTGGGCGGTGACGATGCGCACCCCGTGGAGGCTCTCGGACAGGTCGGCCAGCACGTTGGCGATGCCATCCCGCACCCGGTCATAACCGCGCTCGGACGCCCGCTTGAACCAAATGGTGGCGACCACCAACGCCGGGACGATCAGGAAGACGGTGATGGCGGCCAGTTCCACGTTGGTGGTGAACAACACCACCGTGATCACCACCATGGTCAGGGCTTGGATGGCCAACTGGGAGATGCCGTCCTGGAGGAGCTGTTGGAGGTTCTCGATGTCGCTGGTCATCCGGCTCATCAGCACGCCGGCTTTCTCCTCGGTGAAGAAGCCCAGAGACAGCCGTTGGAGGTGGGCGAAGATCTTGACCCGTAGGTCGTTCATGACCCAGGCGGCGATCCGCCCGGTGACCTGAACCTGCACCCGCTGGGCGTAGGAGGTCACCACGATGAACACCAGGTACAGCGCCGCGGTGAGGATGACGACCTTGAAGTTCCCGTGGTGGGGGACCATCCCGTCGTTGATGGCGATCTCGGTGAGCTTCGGCCCGGTCTGGGACAGCACCGCGATGACCACCACCAGCAACCCGGCCAACGCCGTCATCCCCGGGTATTTGGAGATCAGCCGCCAGAGGGTGAGCCGGCGGATCTCCTCGTCCGACCCGTTCTGGCTGAAGACGATGTCGGGTTCGGGGTGCACCGGCTCGGTGGCGAGGAGGCGGTCAACCCCGCCCTGAAGCTCGGACGGGATCCCTCCGAAGGGGAGCCCGGGCGCCGACGGTCGCCCGAACCCGCCACCGGCGCCGGCACCGAATCCTCCCCCCCAGGTCATCGCCCCACCCCTTCCGGCTCGGCTTCGAGCTCCCCCGCCTGGGCCAGCACCTCGGCATACAGCGGGGTGGTGGCCAGCAGTTCGGCGTGGGTGCCGTCGGCCACGATCTTCTGGCTGTCCAGCAGGACCACCCGGTCGGCCAGCGAGATGGTCGAAAGCCGGTGGGCGATGATCAGCGTGGTCCGTCCTTCCATCAGCACCCGCAAGCTGGCGTGAATCTCCTGCTCGACCTGGACGTCGATGGCGCTGGTGGCGTCGTCGAGGATGAGGACCGGCGGATTCACCAGCAGCGTCCGGGCGATGGCGATGCGCTGGCGCTGGCCACCCGACAGCGTGTAGCCGCGTTCGCCGACCACGGTGTCGTAACCGTGCTCGAGGTGGCTGATGAACTCATGGGCGCCGGCAGCTCGGGCGGCGGCTTCGACCTCGTCGATGGAGGCCCCCGGCTTCCCATAGGCGATGTTGTCCCGCACCGAGACGGAGAACAGGAAGGGCTCATCCAGGACGATGCCGACGTTGGCCCGGAGGCTGGCCAGGGTCACTTCCCGGATGTCGTGACCATCGACCCGGATCGAACCGGCGTTGACGTCATAGAAGCGAGCCAACAATCGGGCCACCGTCGACTTGCCCGATCCGGTCCGCCCGACCAGGGCCACGGTCTCACCCGGGGCGATGTGGAGATCGAGGTCGGCGAGCACCAGGCGCTCATCGTCAGGGTTATAGGAGAAGTCGACGTGGTTGAACTGGATGTCTCCTCGGACATCCCGGAGTTCGATGGCGCCAGGGGTATCGGTCACCGTGGGTTGCTCGTCGAGGATCTCGTAGATCCGGTCGGCGGAGGCGGCCGCCCGCTGGCCCATCATGATCAGCATCCCCAACATCATGAACGGGGCCTGGAGCAACAACAGGTAGGAGTTGAACTTCACAATGGCGCCGACGCCGAGTCCGCCGTGGATGACCATGTAACCACCGAACAGCAGCACCAGAGCCAGCCCGAGCTGGGGGAGGTTCTGCACCAACGGGGTGAACCGAGCTCGGAGGTCGGCGTCTTTGATGTAGCTCCACTTCACCTTCTCCGCCGCCCCGGACAGGGCCCGGAGTTGCTGCTCCTCGGCGGCGAACGACTTGACCACCCTGACCCCGTTGACGTTCTCGTCGACGATGGTGGCGACATCGGCCAGGCGGGCCTGGATGATCCACGACACCGGAAACATCGACTTCCGCATCTTCACGCCGGTGAGATAGACGAAGGGCATGGTGGCCATGGCGATGAAGGCCAAAGGGACATTGATCGAGAGCATGAACAGGAAGGCGATCACCGCCATCGAGCACTGGACCAGAATCAGCGGGGCGAAGGTCATGTACATCTGCACCGAGCGGATGTCTGAGTTGGCCCGCGAGATCAGCTGGCCGGACTGGACCCGGTCGTAGAACGAGAACGACATCCGGGTCAGGTGCTCGTAGATGATGTTCCGAAGGTCGTACTCGATGTTGTAGGCGGTCTCGAAGAGGTAGAGGCGGGCGATGTAGCCGGAGATCCCGCCAACCAATCCGAGGCCGATGATCCACCACACGTAGTGGTTGAGCGGCGTGGTGTGGCCGACGATGGAGTTGTCGATGGCGTTGCCAAGCAGGTTCGGGATCTGGATCTGGAGGACGAGCCCGAAGAAGGACAGGACCAATGACGTGACGAACATCCCCTGATGGGCCTTCATCACCGGTAGGGCCCGGCGCAACCACGACAGTGACTTGTCGGGGTCGATGGTGGCCCGGGGGGCGTCGTTGCGGGCGACCTCGGCCATCGGGATGAACTCGGTGGCCGGTTCGGAAATGCCACGATGGTGGCGGCGGAACGTGGGGACGTTCATGGGCCCGAGCTCCGGGCCGCCCGGTAGGCGATGAAGGCGTGGCGCCAGGTGGCCAGCCCGTCGAGGGCGCGCTCGGTCTCGACCGGATCGTCGAGGCACCCGGCGATGTCGCCGAGTCGGGCGGAGACGGCGGCGTCGGCGGCGGTGAGCACCGTCAGCCCGGTCTCGGTGAGGGCATGGTCCACCCGCCGCCGGTCCGACTCGTCGGGACGGCGCTCGACCAGCCCGCGGGCCACCAGGCCGTCGATGATGGCGGTGATGCTGGGCGGGCGGACCGCCAGCCGTTCGGCCAACGCCGAGGAGAAGGCGGAGCTCTCGTCCAGGAGACCCAGCACCCGGTACTGGGGGAGCGACAGGTCGACCGAGCCGAGGCCGAGCTCCACCTGTTTGGCCATCCAGGCGGCCGTGCGACCGACGGTTTCCCGCTCTCGTACCCGGGCGTGCTCACCCGCTGCTTTGGAACTCACATAGTTAGACTATCGAAGGAACTCCGGGCGCCGTTCGGCCCCTGACCGTCCGGGGTTATCGGCCCCTCCCGGCGGGGTCCCTAGGAGACGAGCCCGGCGGTGGAGATGTTCAGGCCGTCGGCCGTCCGGGAACGGTGCACCACCTGGAGCTCAGTGAATTCGTTGAGGCCCCAGGGTCCGTTCTCGACCCCGATCCCGCTCCACTTGAAGCCCCCGAAGGGCTGGGCCGGCGCCAGGGCGAGGTGGGTGTTCACCCAGGCGGTGCCGCACTCGAGTTGGCCGGCCACCTCCGAGGCCCGGTCGACGTCGGGGCCCCACACCGATCCGGACAGCCCGAAATGGGTGGCGTTGGCCCGCTCGACGGCGTCGTTGACGTCGCGGTAGGAGATCACCGGCAACGCCGGGCCGAACTGCTCCTCGTCGACGATCCGGGTGCCGTCGGTGAGCCCGGCCAGGATGGTGGGCTCGAAGAAATAGCCGGGACGGTCCATCGGGTGGCCTCCGGTCACCGCCTTGGCCCCGCCGGAGATGGCGTCGGCCACCAACTCCTTGACCCGTTCGTACTGCGGCGCGTTGTTGATCGGGCCCAGTTGGGAATCGGGCTCGGTACCGTCTCCCACCTTGGTCGACGATGCGTGGGAGGCGAGGGCGTCGACCACGTCGTCGTAGAGGTTCTCCGGCACGTAGACCCGCTTGATGGCCGAACACACCTGGCCGTTGTTGTTGAAGGCGCCGGCGAAGATGGCTCTGGCCACCCAGGCGGGATCGGTGCCGTCCAGGACGATGGCCGGGTCGTTGCCACCGAGCTCGAGGGTGACCCGCTTGAGATCCGGGGCCGCCGACTGGGCCACTTTCTTACCGGTTTCGATGGAACCGGTGAAGCTGATCTTCCGGGGCACCGGGTGACCGGTCATCCAGGCGCCGAGGTCGTCGCCGCCGCTGACCACGTTCAGCACCCCGGGGGGTAGCGCCGAGCGCAGCAGTTCCGCCGTCTTCAGAGTGGCCAGGGGAGTGAAGGGCGACGGCTTGAGCACCATGGTGTTGCCGGCCATCAGCGCCGGGGCGATCTTCCAGAAGGCCAGCGTGAGCGGGAAATTCCAGGGGGTGATGGCGGCCACCACGCCGAGCGGGCGCCGGACCACGTCGACCAGGGCGTCGGCATCGTCCTGGATGGTCTGCGACGGGGTCTCGAGGTTGGCGAAGTACTGGCACCAGATGGCGGCGGCGAAGACCTCGATGTTGGCGTCGCCGAGCGGCTTGCCCTGTTCGGCGGTGAGCACCGGGGCGATCTCCCCGGCCGAGGCGAGGAGGACGTCAGCCATCTTCAAAAGTGCTGCCCGGCGGGTCGCCTCATCGGCCTTCCAATCCGGGTAGGCCTTGGCCGCCGAGTCGAAGGCGGCGTCAAGCTGGGTGCGACTGCACTCCGGGGCATGGGCGAAGACCTCGCCGGTGGCGGGATTGTGCACGCCGAAGGACTCTCCGGCCGGGACGGAGTCGCCGCCGATGGTCATGACGAAGTCGGACATGATTCCCCCAAATTGTTCGCAGGTTCAGGTTTGTTGGCGAAATCAGCTAAGACCTCATCCCGCCGCGATGTCAAGGCGGCCGACCGGGGCCCCGGGGGTGGCCGCCCGGGTCGGCCCGGCATCGCCGGCTCATGGCGTCCTCCTCCTGGCCAGGGCTACATCAGTTGCACAACGTTCACATTCCGGTCACGCTCCTGTGAAGCAATACCGGGCGTCCGCCCGGATCCAGCAGGGGGGAATGATGGGGGACAGCACGAAGACAGGCGCGGGCGCGGCGTCGTTCGACCGGCGGATCTTCCTGGCCGGAGCGCTGGCCACCGGGGCGGGGGTGCTCGCGGCGGCCTGCGGGTCGTCGTCGACGGTGAACAAGGCAGCCACCACGGTTCCGGCCGGGTCCGACCTCGGGGCCATCGAGCATGTGGTGTTCCTCATGCAGGAGAACCGGTCGTTCGACCACTACTTCGGCGCCTACAAGGGCGTACGGGGATTCGGCGATCACCCGGGCGCCAGCCTGGGGGCGTTCTCCCAGCCGTTCCCCGGGAATACCACCCGGACCCCGACCGGCCGCCAACTTCCCTTCCATCTGGACGTGGCCACCGGCGTCGGGGAGTGCACCCACGACCTGACCCACAACTGGTTGCCCCAACATCTCTGCCGGAACAACGGCACCATGGACGCATTCGTCACGACCCATACGTCGGCCCAGTACGAAGGCCCGGCGAGCGGGCTCATCACCATGGGCTACCACACCCGGGCCGACATCCCCTACCACTACGCGTTGGCCGATGCCTTCACCATCTGCGACGGCTACCACTGCTCGATCATGGGACCGACCCATCCCAATCGGCTGATGTCGGTGTCAGGCACCATCGACCCCGACGGGAAGCATGGAGGGCCAGTGTTGATCACCAGCCCGTCGCCCGATGCCCGCTTCAGCGTCAATTGGCCGACCATGCCCGAGGTCCTGGAGGACGCCGGGGTGTCATGGAAGGTCTACTCGCCACCGGATCCCGAATACCGGGTGACCTCCCCCCTGGTCATGCTCATCTCCGACGCCATCCTTCCGTATTTCTCCCAGTACTCGAACCCGACCTCCGCGCTTTATCAGAAGGCGTTCGTCCCCACCTTCCCGAACGACTTCGCCCAAGATGTCCGCACCGGAAACCTTCCCAAGGTGTCGTGGCTCATCCCGCCCCTCGGCTATGACGAGCACCCGCCGGCGCCACCCGCCCTCGGAGCCTGGTTCATCGACCAGGCGCTCCAGACCCTGATCTCCAACACCGAGGTGTGGTCGAAGACTGTCCTGTTCGTCATGTACGACGAGAACGACGGGTTCTTCGATCACGTGCCCCCTCCTACTCCGCCGGCGGGACTCCGGGCGAGTTCGTGACCGTGCACCCGCTACCCGCCGACGCCCAGGGCGTGAGCGGTCCGATGGGACTGGGATTCAGGGTCCCGATGCTGGTGGTGTCCCCGTTCAGCCGAGGCGGCTATGTCGCCTCCGAGGTGTTCGATCACACCTCCCAGCTGCGCTTCCTGGAGGAGCGCTTCGGGGTGCAGGCACCGAACATCTCGGCCTGGCGACGGAAGACGGTCGGAGACCTGACCTCCACGCTGCAGATGGGAACGGCCGACACCACTCGACCGAACCTCCCGTCCACCGCCGGCGACACCGTGGCCGGGGTCACTGCCGAGGGCTGTCAGCAATCCGACATCCTCGAGGTCGACAGCAGTCAGCCCCCCTACCCGATGGCCGCCGTCCAGGTGATGCCCAGCCAGGAACCGGGTGCCCCCCGGCGGGTTCCGACCCACTGACGGGCCAGGGTTACCATGCTCGGATGGACGCCACGAACGACAACCCGACGAGCTACGCGACGGACATCAAGCCGCTCTTCCGGGAGCGCGATCGAGAGTCGATGAGCCGGCATTTCGATCTGTGGTCCTACGACGACGTGCGTACCCACGCATCCGCGATCCTCGAAAAGGTGCAGGACGGTTCGATGCCCTGCGATGGCGCCTGGCCAACCGAGCGGGTGCAGGCGTTCCGGGGCTGGGTCGATTCCGGGATGGCGCCGTAGGCGACCGTCTCAGACCGGCAGCGGATCGGGCTCCGGCCGGCTGGGCTCGATGGTGGGCTCGGGCTCTGCCTGTTCCCCCCGGCCGAAAGGTGGGGGAGGTGCCGGTCGAGCCAGTCGGGGAACCACCAGTTGGACTTGCCGAACAGGAACATCAGGGCCGGCACGATGGTCATGCGAATGATCACCGCGTCCATGAAGATCCCGGCGGCCAGACCCAGGCCGAACTCCTTGATGACCCGCTGGCCGCCGAACATGAACGAGCCGAACACCAGGATCATGATGAGGGCGGCGGCGGTGATGGTCTTGCCGGTGGCGGCCAGCCCCTTCCGGACCGCCTCCCGGCTGTCGCCGCACTTGATCCACTCCTCGTGGATGCGACTGACCAGGAACACCTCGTAGTCCATCGAGAGCCCGAAGAGGATGGCGAACAGCATGACCGGGAGGAATGACTCGACGGGTCCGGCCCGGTTCACCCCGAAGATGGCGCTCAGCCATCCCCACTGGAAGACGGCCACCAGCACCCCGAACGCCGCCCCGATGGACAGAAGGTTCATGACCGCGGCGGTGAGGGGGATGATGAAGCTCCGGAACACCAACGACAACAACAAGAAGGAGAGCACCACCACCAGCCCGATGAAGAGCGGGAGCTTCGACGTCAGTACCTTGGAGAAATCGGCGAAGATGGCAGTGTTGCCCCCGACATAGACGGCCACGTTCGACCCGGACACCACCTGCGGGATGGTCGAGGTCCGAAGTTTGGTGATCAGGGTGGCGGTGGCGCCGTCCTGGGGCGACGATGACGGATAGACCGTCACCAACGAAACCTGCTGGCCGTTCTTGGCGGGAAAGACGATCGGCGGGGAGACCGCGGCGACGTCGGGCTGGGTTTTGACGGCGCTGGCAAGTTGGTCGATGACCTGGCGGTTGGCCGCACCCGGATTGACGGTGACCAGCTCCAGGGGCCCGTTGAAGCCGGGCCCGAAGCCTTGAGCCAAGAGGTCATAGGCCTGCCGGGTGGTGGTCGACGTCGGATCGTTGCCCTGGTCCGAATTGCCGAGCCGGAGTGAGAAGAACGGCAGGGCCACCAGCACGATGACGATGAGGGCGAGCGCCGCCGGCACCGCCGAATGGCGCTGGATGAGTCCGGCATACCGGGGCCAGAAACCGGTGTTGCCGCTCCCGACCACCCGGGGGCCGGTGGAGGCCAGCTCGCGCTTCTGACGCCGGCTGAGCACCTTCGGCCCGATGAACCCGAGGAAAGCGGGGAGCAGGGTGAGGGCGGCCAGCATGGTGAAGGCAACCCCGATGGCCGCGGCCACCGCCAGGCCGTACAGGAAGCTCACCCCGAGGGCGAACATCCCGAGCAGCGCGATGCACACGATGATCCCGGCGAACAGGACCGCCCGGCCCGAGGTGTTGACGGCGTTGACGATCGAGTCCTCGGTGTCGTTACCGGCGATGAGGCCCTGTCGGTGCCGGGTCACGATGAATAACGTGTAGTCGACCCCCACACCCAGCCCGATGAGCGCGACCAGCTCCACCGAAAACTGGGGCATCTTCAACAGATGGCTCAAGAGCCCGATCACGCCGATGGCGGTGCCCAGCGAAGCCAGCGCCGATATCAGCGGAAGGGCCATGGCGAATCCGGAGCGGAAGATGAAGGCCAGGACCATGGCGGCCAGGAAGACCCCCAGCAGGGTGCCGATGCCGCCGAAGGATTGCGGGTTCGAGGCTTCGGCCAGCTGGCCGGCCACCGCCACCTTGAGGTTCGGTCCCTGGGCCGTCTTGGCCGCGGTCACGAACTGCTTGGCCAACGAGGTGTTGTCGCCGAGGTTCTCCTGATTGAAGGTCACCGTCACGAACCCGATGGTGCCGTCCGGGCTGATGTTGGACGACGCCGAGGGCGACCACTGCTTCGGCGCGAAGTTGGACACGTGCGGCACGGTGGCCACGTTGGTGATCATGCGATCCACGCTGGCCTGGACGGCGGGGTCGGTGACCTTGGCGCCGCCGGAGGCCTGGAACACGATCTGTTCGGTGTCGCCCGATTGTTTGGGAGCCGCCGACTGCAGGAGCGACAGCGCCTGGGTCGATTCGGTGTGGGGGAGGGTGAAGCTGTTGGAGTACGCCGTCCCGACGGACTTGGCGAGGAATGACGCTCCGACCAGGGCGACCAGCCAGAACAGCAGTACCAGCCGGCGATGGCGGACACACCATGAAGCGAGCGATTTCATTGGGGAGGATTCCTTGCGGTTGTGGTTCGGGTGACGGTTCGGCGTTGGCCTCGGGTGAACGTCGACGGGATTCGTGGAAACGGTGCCCCGGCGAACATCCTTCTTTCGCCGGGCCGGCACCGATCACAGATCCGGGGTTGCTCTCTCGGCCGAAAGCGCGCCCCGTGCGGGCTCATGCTGCGCGAATGGTACTAGAGGATCGCTGGGGGGCGACATTCGACCCCAAGTGACCCGCGGTGGTCCATGATGACCGGGTGGAGGCTTCCGAACGGCTGGTACCCCTGAGCGGCGCCTTCAATTTCCGCGATCTCGGCGGCTACCCGGCCGGGAACCGCGCGGTCACCCGGTACGGCCGGCTGTTCCGGAGCGACGGGCTTCACCGGCTCGACGACGCGGATCTGGACATCCTCCGGGGAATCGGCCTCGCCACCATCATCGACCTCCGGACTCCGGGGGAGGTCGAGCACACCGGCCGGGGATTGCTCGGGGACGAGGCGATCCGGTACCACCATCTGGCCGTCGTGCGCCGGGGCGCCGGGGAAGCCGTGGGTGCGCCCGCGCCCGCGGGTGACGACCTGGCCGAACGGTACCTCTGGTACCTCGACACCGGGCGGGAGGCGCTGGTCGAGGCCCTCGGGCTGGTCGCCCAACCCGCCAACCATCCGCTGGTCTTCCACTGCACCGCCGGCAAGGACCGGACCGGGGTGCTGGCCGCCCTGGTTCTGGACATCCTCGGTGTCGACCGGGAGGTCATCGTGGCCGACTACGTGATCACCGCTGACCGGTTGGAGCTGATCGTGGACCGCATCCGAACCGATCCGGCCTATTCGGCGGGGATGTCGAAGGTGCCCGCCTCCCGCTTCACGGTGGAGGCCGGCACCATGGAGCGGTTCCTCGCCGAGCTCCATGCCATCTACGGGGGTGCCCGATCGTGGGCGGTAGGAGCCGGGGTGGCGTCCGCCGACCTCGACCGGATGCAGGACGTGCTCCTCGAACCGGTCGGATAATCCGAGACCGGCGCCGGCCTTCGAGTCGGGGGGTGGAATCCGGTCTCGCGGTGGCGGAGGCGGCGATGTGGTGGAGAATGCTGACGAGCCACGGTGCCCAGCCGGTGGTTCGAAGGAGTCGGTCATGAGCCAGGTAGCCGATGTCGCCATCATCACCGTGGCCGCCGGGATGGTGGCGTTGGTTACATTTGCAGGGGTGATGGCCTGGAGGATGGTTCGGAAGGTGCGGAGATGGCGCGCCCGCCTCGAGTTGGTGATGCCGAGGGCGATGTCCCAGCCCGGCCCCGACCTGCTGGCGTCCGCCTGGTCCCACGCCTACCGGACGTCACTGGCGGCCGGTGCCCTGGTGAGAAGCGGGAGTCGCCGGGAGGCGATGTGGTTGCGCCGCGACCTGTGGTCGCACGTGAGCGCCGCGGAGGTCGCGGTCAAGACGGCCGATGCCACCGGCACCCCGGTCGGCCAGCTTCCGCACCTGGTCGGCCACCTCCGCGATCAGGCCCAGCGCCACGATCGGGTGCTCATCCTGGCCAGCAAAGGTGTCCCGGTGGTCGGATCGCTGGATGCCCGGGCCGACACCGGTCGCATCATCGACCAGGCCGATGCGGTGTCGGCCGCGGTCGCCGACGTGGTCCGGGCCGACGCCACCATCGATGACCGACAGTTGGCGACCGAGCTCGACCACGAAACCCGGTCGGTGTCCCACGGTGCCAGCCGGGTCCGTGTGCTCATGGACGGCTCGCCCGGCGGGCGCCGGTTGCCGCCACCGCCAGACAGGCGGCGGCCAACCCGGTGAGCCCGAGCAACAACAGGGTGAAACTGGCGAAGCGGGCAAGTTCGGCCAGCACGATGGGAAGGGCGAAGCCGACATAGGTCAACGTGTAGAACACCGCGTTGAGCCCGGCCAGCTCGCCGGGGGCGGCAATGCGTTGCACCTCGAGGAGTCCGCCGACCAGGCAGACCCCGTATCCGGCGCCCAGCACGGCACCGGCGGCCACCACCACCAGCGGGCTGGTGAGCTCCGCGGCCAGGGCGGCCACCGCCATGCCCACCGTCACCAGGGTGAGCCCGGCCAACGCTCCCCGAGGGCTGCCCACCCGGTCGAGACGACGGGCTACAGGTTGCACGGCCACCCCGACCCCGAGGGTCAGCGCCGCGACGATCCCGGCGAAGGCGATCCCGAGGCCCTGGGTCCGTGCACTCACCACCGACGGCAGCACCGCGAAGGAGACCGACGCCGAGCCGAACACCCAGGGCGCCATCGGCACCACCACCGACAGGAACCGGGGATGGCTAGCGGTGGGCACCCGGAGCCGGGCGGCCAGGCTCGGCCCGGGGTCGGTCCGGTGGGGGACGGTTTCCGGGACCGGCCACAAGCCGGGGAGCACCAGCGCCATCACCGCCAGGTGAGGGAGGTAGGAGACGACCAGCGGGGCCGGGGCCCACTGGGCGATGAGACCTGCGGCCAGCGGTCCGAGCCCGAAGCCGGCCGAGAGCCCGACCGCCGCTCTCCGGGCCCCGGACTGTTCACCGGCGGCCATGTCGAACGGGGGGACCGACAGTTCCTTGACCCAGGCGGTACCGGCGGCGAAGACCGCTCCGCTCACCGTGCCGGCCAGGAAACGACCGATGAAGAGCAACGGGGTGGAGTGGTCCCCGAGCATCAACACCACCGTGGCCACCACCGACATCACCCCGGCGGGGACCACCACCTTTCGCCGGCCCCATCGATCTGACGCCGGCCCGCCCACCAGGAGGGCGGGAATCAGCCCGAGGGCGTAGATCCCGAACAGTGCCTCGTTGAAGCTGAGGGTCAGACCCAGGTGCAGGTGGTAGGCGATCAGGAGGGAGGTGAACTGGTTGGCTCCCCAGCCGACCCCGAACATCACCGCGGCCACGGCCAGCCAACTGCGGCGGCTGGCACTCATGTTGACATCACCGTTGGGTACAGAGTCCGCTCAGCCGACGAGCCACCGGTTGCCGATCCGCCCCGTCGTCATTCGACCGACCATAATCGGCGCGTTCGAACCCCTCGACTCCCTGAGCTGGGCCGAATGCCACTGGTAGGGTCGAGCGACGTCGGCGCGGCAGGGACGCATCAACACCGAGGCGTTCACGACCGGCAATGGAGCACGATGGCATCTCCGCGGAAATCGCTCGACTTCGATCCCATCGAAGAGGCACGACGCCAATGGCGTGCCCACGGGTGGGACGTCGCCGCGCCGGGGATGGCCGCGGTGACGTCGATCATGCGGGCGCACCAGATCTACCTGGCCAGAGTCGACGCCGCCCTCCGCCCGTTCGACCTCACCTTTGCCCGCTACGAACTGTTGATGCTGCTGAGCCTGAGCCGGACCGGAGCCTTGCCACTCTCCCGGGTCGGTGCTCGCCTCCAGGTGCATCCGGCCAGTGTCACCAACGCCGTCGACCGGCTCGAGGCGCAATCGCTGATCACCCGACTCCCGCACCCCACCGACCGTCGCACCACCTTGGCCAAGATCCTCCCGGAGGGCAGGCGGGTGGTCGGGTTGGCCACCGCCGCCCTCAACGATCAGGTATTCACCGATCCCGGCCTCACCGGTGACCAGGCGGACACCCTGTTCTCGTTGATCCGATCCCTCCGGATCGGGCAGGGTGACTTCACCGACTGACCGGTGTTCACAGACCCGCGATCGTCGCCGACAGCCGCTCGACGGCACCCGGGGTCCGGGCTCCCCACCAGAACAGGTCCTTCCCGTCGACGAAGGTGGTGGGGGCGACCGACGAGAGCTCGGGGAGCTGCCGCCGGGTGAACGGGTACGGCTCGCTCGGTGCCAGGACCACGTCGGGATGGCGGGCGATGGCGTCGTCGAGCTCGATAGTCGGATACGGGCCATCGTCACCGAACGCGGTAGCCACGCCGAGGTGGGCCAGAAGAGAGGCGCCGTAGGTAGGCATGCCCAGAGCCATCCACGGTCGTCGCCAGATCGGCACGAACGCGGTAATTCGGTTTAACTCTGGCCCGGGCAAGATAAATGGTTGACATCGCGCCCCTATTCGGTGCGACAATTCCTCCATGGCGGGGTTGACGTCCTCGAGCGAACGGATCCGCAACACATGGACGGGCACGCCCCGGGCCACCAACGCGTCGTGGTCCTCTCGTCGGTTCTCTTCCTCGTCGACCACCACCACATCGGGGTCGAGCTCGACGATCGTGTCGATATTCGGGTCCTTGGTCCCACCGACGTGGGGGAGGTCGGGCTGCTCGCAGAAGCGGGTGCAGGCCACCGGTGGGCGGCCCCAGCTGATGAGGGTCTCGGTGGCCGACGGGACCAGGCTGACGATGTTCATCGGATCGGATCCTCTCCGTCGGCAGAGTACCAGCGGCGGTCGGGCCGAGGCACGGGTCGAGGCTGGTGTGTGTGGCCTGGGAATGGTGGCTGGTCACCGGACGTTGCAAGCGCGGTGAGCGCGCTCGGGTTTTCCTCCGGCCGGAACCGGATAGGGACGTCGGGAATCACCACCGCCCGGGTCGATCTGGCCCGGGCCATGGGGATCGTTGGGGTGGTCGCCTACAACTGGTGGGTGGCGGTGCCGTTCGTCCCCGGGCTGATGGTCTCGCACAACGAATTCTTCTCGGATCTGGAAGTGCCGGGCCTCCGGGATGCCGACCTCATGCAACGCGCCGACCTGCTGGCCGGGGTACTGATGATCGTCGCCTTGTTGCTGCGGGGTGCGTCCGGCCGCCAGGGTTCCCGTCGGGAATGGAAATGGTTAGTGGCCTTCGCCGCCGCCGGCGCCATCGGGGGAAGGTTCCCTTACGTGTGTTCCGAGGGACTGAGTGCCACCTGTCGCAATCTCGAATGGCACCTCCAGTTGCCGCTTCACCATTACATCCATGTGGTGTCGGGCATCGCTGAGTTCCTGTTTCTCACCGTCGCCGTAGTCGTGGCCGTGCGCCGGACCCGGGGCGAGACCACCCGAGAGGCCCGAGCCTTCCGGGTGATCCTGAAAGTGCTGATCGTCGGCTACCCGCTGCTTGGCTTCGTCTACCTGACCGACCGCTGGGGAGCGTTCGTCGAGCCGATCTTCTTCGTATGCTTTTCTGCCATGATCATCGTTTCGCTCTTCGAACCGGTGGGCCGGTCGACATCCCCGGCAGAGATCGACGGTGAACCGGCCAGCACGGAGGCAGCCGAATGGGACGGTGTCCGCACCGCCGGGAACGCTTGAGCCCACCGGGCCAGGCACCCCGGAGGCACGAATTGGCAATTTATCGACACTCCGGCTCAGGAACCGCCTAGGGTATTGCCATCGTCGACCCATTCACGCGGGTTAACGGAGGTTGGGCTTCAAAATGGATCCCCGCGATGAAGTGCGTGAAGTCAGCTCAAGGAGTAACAGTTATGCCAGTAGGTGCAGTCAAGTGGTTCAACGCCGAGAAGGGCTTTGGTTTTATTACGCCCGACGGCGGCGGGGATGATCTCTTCGTCCACCAATCCGAAATCCAAATGGAAGGCTTCCGCGACCTTGCGGAAGGCCAGCGAGTGGAGTTCGAGACGAAGCAGGGCCAAAAGGGCCTGCAAGCAAGCCAGGTCCGCAAGATCTGAATTGACGATCACGGGTGTCGACCCGACGGCCTCGCCGGTTTCCGGGGGGTAGTCGTCGGGTCGGCACGCTGTGTCGTTTGGGGCCGCTGGAATCCAATTCTCGGCGGCATTTTCGTTTTTGGGGCCCCCGGTTCGACAAAGAAGCCGGGCCGCCTCGTGCTTTGTCGTGTCCGAGGAGCCGAACCGGGCGACCTCGACCCAGAGCACCCACCTTTCGAGTGTGCCGATCCCGATTGCCGCGCCCGGCGTCGGACGGCCCGGCCGGCTGGGTGCCGACCGGGCCGTCTTCTCCCGCTATGCGGTTACCGGCCGCAGCCGTATCCTGCCCTGGCTACCAGGACCCACAACCGTTCTGGTCGGGGACATAACTGGTGCCCTCGATCCGCTGGGCCACGGCAATCTGCGCGGCGGGGGAAACATCGGAGCCGCCGCCGTTGGCATACCAATTGGCGGCATTGATCCCGAGTGAGTCGGGATAGTTGGCGTTGGCCGCACCGATCCATCCGCCCTCCTCGCAGTCGGCCACCAGGGTCCATTCGGCATACGCCGAGTCCGCGCTGGCGGTAGCGGGCGCCGCCGGCGCCGGGGCTACCGGCGCGGGGGCCGGTGCTGCCACCGGCACGGCAACCGTCGCGGGGGTGAGGGCCACCACCGGTGCCGGTGGGGTCACCGGTGCCGGTGGGGTCGCCGGGATCGCGGTGCTGGTCGCCGCCACCACGCCGGCGGCGTCGGAGAGCAAGGCTCCGAGGTTGGAGATGGTGGAGGCATGGCTACCTGACGATTTCGGCGAGTCGAACACGACGAGCGCGCTCGGTATCGACGAAGTGGGCGTCGAGGTGTGATTGGTTGCCGTCGAGGCGGCCTGTGAGCTGACAGGCCGGGACAAGACGGCGGAACTGACGGCAATGATTGTTGCGACGGTGAAGACCGCCACGAGTGCAATGCGGGTCCGCATGGCACCTCCCTTCGTAGGGCGCGCGAAGGCGCCTTCCTCTGCTCGGTGTTGGCGGGCTCCGGCCCATTGCATTCGGTCCCCGGACGACGAGCGGGAAGGCTTCGTTCGTCCTGGCTTTACGCCCTAGGGTGTGCGGCCGGTTGGTCTACGCCCAAAATTGCTTCGTGGGTAAGTCCTCGCTCATCATCGTCGTCGTCGTCTTCTCACGTAGGCGCGCGGCGTTTCGCCACACGTTCCCCCACGTGGTCGCGCTCATCCATCAGTGGTCTGACGGCGTTGGCTTCGCCACCCGGTGTCGGAAAGTTCCAACCCAGGTTGGCGTTCTCCGAGAAATCCGGACAACTCAGCCAAATTGCGCTTGCAGAAGTATACATGTTGCCCGGACCAGGCTCTGTCATGGTCAGTGACCAGGGAATATGTCATTGTGACGCCCCGAGGGCGGGGGTCGACCGGCCGGTCCACCCAGGCACCCAGCGTGCCGGTATGGCCCCGGAAAGCGACAATTTGATGCTCGCCTGTCGACCTCTCGACCCGACCTCGCTTCCAGGAGCGCGGATGCGGTCGTGGCCACCGCGTCAAGAGTCGACGGTCGGGTCGGCCCCGGTCCCCCGCAGCTGCAGCCTAGGGAGGAGGGGCGAGAGCGTCCGGGCCCGGATGCAGCCGGCCCACACCCCGAGGCCGTAGGCCATGTCATCGACGGCGGAGGCCGCCGCCCATCGGAACGGGTCGAGCTCGGGGCGCCGTTGCCACCACTCCACCAGCGGGGGGATCGCCGCCAACGCCGCCGCCGCCCGTCGGATCCGCCGACCCCGTTCCCCCCGTCCCAGCGCACCGATGGCCAGCGCGGGGCCCGTCACCACCGTGGCCGCCCGGCCCAGCCCGAACACCGTCCAGGCGGTTCCCTGCGCGCTCCACCGGAGGGCGAGGCTCGGGGGGATTCCCATTGCCCGCACCTGCCGGGCCAAATTGAGGCCGTACAGGGCTGTGACCAGGGAAGACGTCCGGGGTCGGCCGGCCAGGAGGGCAACGGCAGCCACCGTCGGCCACGGCCGGAGCCGCACCGGGGCGAGGCGGCCGGGGTGTCGCCGGGCCAGTGGGCCCGCCGATGTCCCGTAGCGGAACCGGCGCCGGAGCAGCTCGCCCCACGACCCGGGGGCGTGGTGTTCGACTTCCACCGAGGGTAGGTACCGCACCTGCCAGCCGGCATCGACCAACGACCAGACCAGGTCCACGTCCTCGCCGAACCGGAGGTCGGGATCGAACCCGTCGGCGAGCGCCGGGCGGCGCACCACCAGCGCCGCGGTCGGGACGTACCTGACCGGCTGGTCCGGTCCCACCCCGCTCGGCTGGGGTCCCATGTCCAGGGGCGAGCGGGCCCGGTTGAAACGCTCACGGGCCGACCCCGGGGTTCCGGCCGGCCGGATCCGGGGCGCCACCGCCCCGACCGCCGGGTCGTCGAACATGCGCACCAGCGGGTCGAGCCAACCGGGGGCAACCACGCAATCGCTGTCCAGGAAGGCCACCAACTCGGAGTCGAGATGGGCCAGACCGTCGTTGCGGGCCGCGGCCGGCCCCCCGTTCACCGCCCGGACCAGCAGCCGGGCACCGTGCCGGCGGCAGACCTCCGCCACCGAGGCCGGGTCCCGCGACCCGTCGTCCACTACCACCACCCGCGGGTCGCGGCCGACCGACGCCAGGCACTCGTCGAGCAACTCGCTCCGATCCCGGACCGGGATCACCACGGTGATGTCGGCGACCACCCCGGTGCCTCCGGGCGGGGGGACCGGATGGGCCATGCCCGCCTCGACCAGCCGGCGGCCGAGCCGGCGCTGCGCCCCGGTCAGCGGTCCATCGCCGACCAGCGCGGCCAGGGCCGCCGGCCCGTTGGCGGCCAGCCCCAGGATTCGTCCCGGATGGCCGCCCACCAGGATGGTGCCGCCACCAACGGTCTTCACCGACGGGTCGAGGACCACATGGAACCCGGGAGGCAGTTCGGGCCGGGGAGCCGGCGGGCTCAAAGCGACAGTCCACCGTCCACCGGAACGACGGCGCCGGTGATGCCCCCGGTGTCGGGACCGGCCAACCAGACAACCGCCCGGGCCACCTCCTCGGGGTCCAGGAGCCGTTCGATCGGCACCTGGGCGGCGAACGACTCGGCGTCGGGCAGACCGTAGAGGCGGGCGCTCTCGTCGAGCAGGGGGGTGGCGGTCGAGCCCGGGCTCACCCCGACGGCGGTCACCCCGGTCCCTCGGAGATCCACCGCCAGCCCTCTGACCAGCCCGGCCACCCCGGCCTTGGCCGCGCCGTAGGCGGCCAGCCCCGGCAGCCCCCGGGTCGCGGCCGTCGAGGCGACGGCGATGAACCGACCCTCGCGGGGGGCGGGGCGGCGGAGGAGTCCGGGGATGCCGACCCGGGCGGCGGTCAGCGGACCCCACAGGTCGGTATCCATCACCGCCCGCAGCTCGGCTTCCGGCATCTCCCACAGGGGGACGCCCCCGGCGATGACGCCGGCGGCGGCGATGACCGCGTCGAGACCACCGAAATTCTCCTCGGCCCGCGCCACCACCGCCCTCATCTCCTCGGGGTCGGTGGTGTCCGCCCGGTGGGCGAGCACCTCCGCACTCCCGGTGGAGACCACCACCGCCCGGAGCTCCTCCTCGGTGCCGAGCCGGTAGGGGAGCCGGGGGTCGTCCGAAGCCCGGTCGACGGCCACCACCGACCATCCGGAGGCGGCCAGGGCCACGACGGTGGCGGCTCCGATGCCACGGGCGGCGCCGGTGACCAGTGCCACCCGGGTCATCGCCGTCCCCCGCCGCCGGATCCATCCACGAACCCGATCAGGTCGTCGACCGCCGCGGCCAGCAGTCGTTCCCCCTCTTCCCGGGTCGCCGACGTCGGGTCGCCGAGGATTCCGTTCGGGCTCACCGAGCCGACCCCGCCGGCACGGAGGGCGGGGAGGAGCTCGGCCAGCGGCCGGGTGTCTCCCGGTACGGCTACGGCGAGATCGACTCGCTCGGGGGCGATGGCCAGCATCAGCGAGGTCTCGGTGCGGCCGGCATGGGCGTCACCTTGCCACCGCGGACTCCATGCCCGCACGTTGCGGCCCTCGGCGCGCAGCCGCGACACCGCCTGTTCCACCGGGACGGCGTTCCCGCCGTGGGTGGAGACCACCACCACCGCCGCGAAGGCGGCGCTGGCCGATCGGACCAGCTCCACCACCACCAGCTCGGTGGCGTTCCGCCCGATCGACAGGGTGCCGGGGAACCCGTCGTGCTCGCCGCAGGATCCGTAGGGAAGGGAAGGGGCCACGACGGCGTGCGGAAGCCGGAGCCTGATGGCGGGATGGGAGACGATGGCCCCGGCGATGTCGGTGTCGGTGGTGACCGGCAGGTGGGGCCCGTGCTGCTCGGTGGATCCCAGCGGGACCAGGAGGACCGCGCCCCGACCGGTCAGGGTCCCGACCTCCGGCCAGGCCAGGTCGGCCAGCCGGGTCATCCCCCCGCCTCGTTCGCGGTCCGCCCACCCCGATACCCGTGACGGTCCAGGAAGTCCAGCAGGGCATCCGCGGCCCCGGACGCGTCGATCGGACCGACCACGGTGGGCGGGTCACGGGCGACCAACGCCCCGGTGAGGGCCAGCAGCCGCAGTCGAGGATCATCGCCCTCCGGGGGTGGGACCACCCGGGTCCGGGGTCGGAAGGGTCGGACCGCACCCAGCCCCATCGGACCGGCACCGACGTGTTCGCCGGCGCGGCTCGGGATTTCGGGGATCTCGATGGGCTGGGCGGCCAGGGTGGCGGTCAGGGAGGCCCGCCGCAACCGGATGCCGGCCCCCTCCACCGAGCACACCGCCGGGCAGGCCACCGAGAGCCGCTCCCTCCACCCCCCGTCGAGCCGGCGCTCGGCCACCAGCGTCAGCGGCGTGTCGGTGGTGGCCACCGCCACCAGGCCCAGCGCCTGGGCCGCCCCCAGCTCGTGGGCCAGAAACGCCGGGAACGCCCCGGTGCCGCGGTCCGCCGACCGGTCGCCGCACATCACCACGGCCGGCCGGCCGTAGGGGGCGAGGGCGGCGGCGATGGCGATGGCCTCGGCCCGCTCATCGGAGCCCAGGTCCTCCGCGTATCCCTGGTCCGACGACGGGTCGGGGACCGCCACCCGGAGGACGGTGGCGCCGAGGGCACGGGCATCCCGGAGTCGAGGATCGGCCGACGGCGGACCGACGGTGACCGCCACCACGTGACCGGCCCAGGCCTCGGCGATACGGAAGGCGTACTCGAGGGCGGCGGCGTCGGCCGGTGTCATCCCGACGCCCAGCTGATCGCGGACGACGGCACCCGACAGCGGGTCGACCCGGGAGCGGAGGTCGCCGATCCGGACGCAGGCCACCACCATCGGGCCAGTGGGTCGGTCAGCCATGGCGGAACACGACGCCCTGGCCGCCGTCGGGGTAGGTCCAGGTGATGGCGCCTTCCGAGTTGCAGACCAGGTAGCAGGTGCCGCACTCGAAGCACTGCTCGTAGTTGAAGAGGATGCCGCCGTCCGCGGTCGGGGCGAACAGATTGGCCGGGCAGGCGGTGACGCACGCCTTGGTGGTGCACGACCGGCACACGTCCGAGTCGACCGTGATGTGGGCCCGCTCGCCGACCCGGAACTCGACGGTCGCCATGCGGTCCTCGAAGGCGATGCCCCGCCACCGGCCTCCGGGCGCCTCGTCGCCCGACCCCGTCACGACGGCCGGCGGCCTCATCCGAAGATCCTCGCGGCTCGAGCCGCGTCGCCGGCCATCTGCCGGAGCTTGACCCGTGCTTGGCCGCCGCCGCCCGGGTGATGCCGAGCCCTCCCGGCTTGGGCGTCGGGTTGGTCACCGTGAACATCTCCTCCGCCAGGTCGCAGACCAGGTCCGGGTAGCGCTGCTGCATGCGCTCGGAGAGGACCAGACGCGGGGGCCCGGCGCAGCCGCTTGTGGTCCTGGCAGCACGAAGTTGGCCTCCAGGTCGGCGCGGTAGCGGGCGAGCCCGGCCGGCCGAGCGTCACCGCCGGCGATGGCCCGGTCGATGCCCGGCCGGCGGCCAGCCCGGAGCCGATGGCGAAGTTGACGCCCTCCAGCCAGATCCCGGCGGCCAGGGTCATGCCGGCGGCGTCGCCGGCCACCAGCAGCCCGTCGGTCGGCCAGCGTCGGCATGGCGTCGTAGCCGCCCTCCGGGATCAGGTGGGCGGAGTACTCCCTGAGCGTGGCGCCCCGGAGACGAGGGGGCGATGGCCGGATGGCGCCTTGAGGTCGGCGATCAGCTCCTCGGGCCGCACCCCGGCCGCGGCCAGGCCGGTCAGCGAGACCACGACCCCGACGCTCACCGTGTCGACGTTGGTGTAGAGGAACCCGCCGCCGGGGATCCCCCGGGTGCACCCGAGCATCTCGATGTCGACGCCCTCGTCGGCCACGGAGCCCGAACCGTTCCTCGATGACCTGGCGCGGGAGGGCGAGCACCTCCTTGACCCCGAGGGTGTGGTGGGCGGCGTCGGCCAGCGGCAGCAGCCCGGCCTCCTTGGCCAGGAACGAGTTGACGCCGTCGCAGGCGATCACCACCCGGGCCCGCAGATCCCCTGCTCGGCCGGTCGGTGCGGACCCCGGCGACCCGCCCGCCGGCGTCGCGCAGCAGGCCGGTGGCGACGGTGGAGGTGACCAGGCGGGCGCCGGCCGCCACGGCTTCGGCCGCCAGCCAGCTGTCGAAGTCGGCCCGGTAGGTGGTCATCCCGTTGTAGGGGGCCTCTGCCCAGGCCGGGGTCCGGAAGTCCACCGTCACCGCCTGGGTCGGCGGTCATCACCATGGTGGAGCGCCGCACCACCCAGCGCTGGACCGGGACCTGCTCCCACCAGCCGGGCACCACCTCGTCGAGGACCCGGCCGTAGACGACCCCGCCGTAGACGTTCTTGGACCCGGGAAACGGCCCGCGCTCGACCAGGACCACCGAGCGTCCGGCCCGGGCCAGCGCCAGGGCGGCCGCCGAGCCGGCCGGGCCGGCCCCGACGACCACCGCGTCGAGCACCGGGGACCCGGCCACCCGCACGCCGCCGGCTCACGACATGGCGTACCTCGCGCGGGTCTCGGGGCCGCAGGCTCGGCCGGAACGGACACGCCGAGCCGCCGGGCCAGCTCCACCAGCAGCGCCGCGGCGTCGGTGACCAGGCCGAGGTCGGCCATGGCCGTCATCGGGCACGACGGATCGGTGTTGACGCTGACGACGTGGCGTGGGGCGCCGAGACCGCCGATGTGCTGGGTGGCGCCCGACACCCCGAAGGCCACGTACAGGTCGGGATCGATGGCCACCCCGGTGGTGCCGATCTGGCGCTCGTGGCCGATCCAGCCGGCGTCGGTGGCCACCCGGGTGGCCCCCGCCGACGCCCCCAGCGCGGCCGCCACCCGGCCGAGCAGGGCGAAGATCGCCCGTGCCTGTCGGTCGCGAGCCCCGCGAGGCCAGCCCGGCGCCGCCGCCGAACACCCGGGTGGCGTCGGCCAGGTCCATGGTGGCCGGGTCGGGCTCGAGGACGCTCGCATGACCTCGGGATCCGGCGGACAGGCCGGGTGCCCCGGGCCGCCGACGGCCAGCCGACGGGGCGATCACCGCCGGCTCGCCAGGTCGACCGGCCGGTCGGCCGGGACCACCGTCGGCTCCCGGGCAACCAGGGTGGCGACCGCCGGGCCGTCCGACGTCGACCGGGATCAGCGACCCGGTCGTCCAGCCGGAGCAGCTCGGCCGATCCGGACGCCGGCCGGCGGTCCGGGCCGGGCGCCGCACCGGACGCCGGGCCGAGCAAGCGGCCGCCCGAGCCGGCCGCCAGCCGGGGCGCCAGGTCCCGTCCGTCCGGGCTGACGCGGGCAGGACCACCAGCGGCGACGCCGGCCAGGCCGCGGGACCAGGACCGCCGGTCAGCGCGGCCGGCCGCAGTCCGGCGCCCGTCTCGAGCCACACCGCGCGGACCGCGGCCAGTGACGCAGCAGGCCGCCGCTTCGGCGGCGCCCGAGCCGACCACCAGCACCTGGCCGCCGGCCTCGGCCACCGCCTCGTCGGCCCCGGCCGGCAGCCGGCCGTCGCGGGCCACCGACGACCGCCACGGCGGCTCCGGCCCGTGCATCCGCAGCCGGGTCGTTCATAGCGCCGACCGCCACCCGATGGCCCTCGATCACCGCGGCGTGGGCCCGGCGGGGGGCCAGGCAGTCGCCGACGCGGTGGACGGCGAACGCCGACCTCGGCCAGCTCCTGCCACAGGCCGTCCTCGGGCTGCTGGTGGACGGCGCAGACCACCCAGTCGCAGGCGCGGTTGCGGTCCTTGCCGGTCGGGTGGTGCTGGAGGTGCGAGCACGACGCCGCCGGCATGGGAGCCTCCTCCAGCCGGGCAGCCCCCAGCGGGACCAGGTCGGTCGCTCTGGGCGATCCCCTTGGCGTGGGCCCGCACGTTCCAGGTCTCGAGGTCCAGGGTGATGCCCAGATCCTGGCCGACGACCATGCCGTTGGTGACGATCTCCACCGCGCAGCCCCGGTCGGCCAGCAGCTCGGCCACCGAGGTGGCCTGGTGGAACCCGAGCTCGTCGACCACCACCACCGTCCCGTCGGGGCGAGCCCGGCCCTCGAGCACGTCCCGCACGTCGACCACCCGGGCGGGTCCGCCCGCCCACCACGGCCGGGCCGGCCGGGCCCCGGTGGCCAGGACCACCGCGTCGGGCGCGCTCGCGCCGCGGATCGGGCCGGCGTCGGCCTCGACGCCCGGTGCGGACGTCCACCCCGGCCGCCGGGCGTGGGCGGCCAGGTTGCGGGTGATGTCGAGGAACTCGGCCCGGCTCGGCACGCTGGCCGCCACCGGGACCTGGCCGCCGAGCGCGGGCCTGCCGCTCGTAGCAGGACGACCTGGTGGCCCCGCTCGGTCGGCGGTCACCGCCGCCTGCAGCCCGGCCGGGCCGGCCCCGACCACCGACCACCTGGCGCCGCCGGGCCGGGCCCGGCGCGGCGGGCAGCGGGCACCGCCTCCCGCCCGGTCGCGGGGGTTCTCGATGCAGCCGAGCCACCGGTTGAGCCCCATCCGGCCGACGCACTCCTGGTTGCACGACAGGCAGGTCCGGATGTCGGCGGCGTGGCCGGCCCGGGCCTTGGCCGCGAAGTCGGCGTCGGCGATCTGGCCCCGGACCACGCCGACCAGATCGCAGTGGCCGTCGGCCAGCGCCCGGTCGGCCTGCAGCGGGTCCTTGAACCGGCCGACCCCGACCACCGGCAGGCGCACCGCCTGGCGGATGGCGCTGCGGGATGAACATGGCGTACCCCGGCGGGACCTGCATGCTCGCCTCGATCATGTACAGGGTGGCGGTGGCCACCCCGATCGACGTGTTGATGTAGTCGACCCGGCCGGTGGCCTCGACCAGCCGGGCCACCTCGACCGCGTCGTCGATGCGTGGTGCCGCCCTCGATCAGCTCGTCGCCGCACAGCCGCACGCCGAGGGCCGCTGCCGGCCCGATGGCCGCGCGCACCGCGGCGACGATCTCCAGCAGCAGCCGGGCCCGGTTCGCCAGCGGCCCGCCGTACTCGTCGGTGCGCTGGTTGGTGGCGGGGGAGAGGAAGCCGCGCACGATCGAGGAGTGCGAGCACTGCAGCTCGACCCCGTCGAACCCGCCGGCGACGCAGTGCTCGGCCACCTGCGGCGTAGCCGGCGACGATCTCGGCGATCTCGTGGCGGCTCGACCGCCTTGGGCACCTCCCGGAACAGCGGGTCGGGCACCGGGCTGGGCGCCCACACCGGCAGCCGGCGTGTACATGCTCGAGGCCTGCCCGCCGTTGTGGTTGATCTGGGCCAGGATCGGCACGCCGTGGGCGTGCACGGCGTCGGTGATGCGCCGGTAGCCGGGGATGCACCTCCGGGTGGAACCCGTGGATCAGCTTCTCGTACGGCCAGTCGGTCGGGTGGGTCGAGTGCTCCTCGGTGATGATCAGGCCGGCGCCGCCGGCGGCCCGGGCCGCGTAGTAGGCGGCGTGCTGCTCGCTCGGGAGGCCCGTCGGCGGCGTAGTTGGTCAGGTGGGCGCGAGAACACGATCCGGTTGGCGCACCGTCACCGGTCCGACCCGCAGCGGCGAGAACAGGTGCCGGTAGCGGCTCGCCGGCGCTCACCGGACCGCCGCGCACCGTGCGAGCCCGCGTCGCGGCGCCGGTCCCCGAGCAGCGCCCGGGCGCCCGCCGGCCTTCCAGGACCGCCTCGTGGACGGTGCGGGGGGCGACGCAGTCGCCGGCCCGCGGCCGGCGGGTCGCCGGCCGGCCCGGTACAGCTCGTCGTCGGGCAGGCGGTGGCCGCAGTCGACGAGCACGCGCGGCGGCCGAGCTCGCCGCCGCTCGCCGGTCCAGACGTCGTCGACGGCGACCGCTCCCGCCGGCCGCCCGCGGAGGATGCGGGCCGGAGCTCGGCGGGCGACCCCGGCCCGCTGGCAGCCGGACGTTGGCGTCGGCCAGGTCGCCGGTGCGGGCCAGCAGGGTGCCGGCGACCGGATCCGGGGTGACGATGGACGACCGGCGGTCCCTGCGCCCGCCAGCCACTCGGCCACCGCCGACCCCGATCGGGCCCGCCGACCGGGTCGTCGACCACGACCGGGCCGTCGGGCGAGCCGGGTCCGCCGCCGGCCAGCGGCCGAGGCGCGTCGACGACCGGCGACCGGTCCGGCGTCGCCGGGTAGCCGATCGGGGAGCGGCCGGGACCCGGTGGCCAGGACCACCTGCCGCCCGTCGGCCGGGCGGCGTCACGGTCCGCCGGCGTCGACCTCGGTGCCCGAGGTCGACCTCCACCCCGAGCCGGGCGCATTCGGCCGCCAGCCAGTCGGCCAGCCGGCCAGCCGGCGCCCGCGCCCGGGCCGCCGATGCCGCCACGCGCCAGCACCCCGCCGAGCCGCCGGCCCGCTCGGCCAGCCGGACCCGGTGGCCGGCGCCGGCCAGCACCCGGGCGCACTCCAGCCCGGCCGGCCGCCGCCGACGACCAGCGACCGCCGGGCCGGCTCGACCGGGCCGGTCGCCGGCGTCGGCGGTCCGGGCGGTCGGCTCGGTCTCGTGGCCGGCCGCGGGGTCGCCGACGCAGGTCACGATGGGGTTGCGGTTGTCGCGCACCTGGCAGGTCTGGTTGCAGAGCATGCAGGGCCGGATCCGGCTCGGCGTGCGCCGGCCCGCAGCCGGGCGACCAGGCGGGCGTCGGCGATCTGGGCCCGGGTCATCTCGACCAGGTCGGCGGTCCCGTCGGCCAGGGCCGCCTCGGCCGCCGCCGGGTCGACCACGCTGCCCTGCAGCACCACCGGCACCTGGCCGGCCGCGGCCGCCCGCATGGCGCCGGCACAGCTCGAGCGTTGAAGGTCGGCCGGGTGTGGGCGTCGGGCCGGTAGGCGGACGACCGAGAAGGGTCCGCCCCGGACGACGGTCAGCAGGTCGAGCCGGCCGGCCAGGGCGGCGACGTGCTCGGCGGCAGGCTCGGGGGTGATCCCGCGCCCACGGGGCCAGCTCGTCGCAGGAGAGCCGCAGGGCCAGACCCGGTCCGGGCCGACGGCCGTCGCGGACGGCGGCCAGCACCTCGCGGGTCGAACCGGAGCCGGTCCTCCCCGTAGCGCGTCGGCGCGCTGGTTGGTCGAGCCCGGACTGGAACTGGCGCAGCAGCGAGCGGCCCGGCGTCGACCTCGACCCCGTCGAGGCCGGCCGCGACGGCCAGGCGCGGCGGCCGCGGCGAAGCCGGCGACCACGGCGTCGATGCTCGGCTGGCTCCATCGCCACGGGCGACTCGCGGACGATCACGTCGGCGACCCGGGACGGCGCCCACAGCACGCGCCTGGCGAGTAGGCGCTGGAGCCCTGGCCGCCGGCGTGTCCGAGCCCGGCCAGGACGAGGGTGCCGTGCGGCCGGCACGCCGGCGGCGACGGCCGCCCAGCCCGGCGCCGCAGTCGCGCGGCCAGCGGCGCCCGCTCGTAGGGCCAGTCGCTCGGGTGCACCGAGGCCGTCTCGGTGACGATGACCCCGCCCCGCCGGCGGCCCGCCGGGCGTAGTAGGCCACGTGGCGGGCGCTGATGGCCCGGCCCGTCGGCCAGGTTGGTCTCGTGGGGGCCGAAGACCACCCGGGAGGGTGCGGTCCGTCCGGCCCGAGATGGCGTCGAGCGGCTGGACAACCTGCAGCCGGGAAGGCGGCCGGCGTCGAAGGCGGCCGGCGGGTCGCTCGTCGCAGGCGCGGATCGGGCCGGCGGCCGGGACGAGCCGGTCGCCGCCACCGGCGCCGCCGAGCCCCGGCGGTCCGGCGAGAGTGGTCGGGTGACGGGCCGGGGCGGGAGGCTGCCACCGGCCGCCGCCGGCCAGCGGTCTCGCCGTGGCCGAGCACGCACTCGGGGTCGGGCCCGTCGAGCGGCAGGCCGGTGAAGAACTTGGCCGCCATGCAGCCGCCCTGGCAGGCGTCGTAGCGCCCGCAGGACGCGCACGCGCCCGCCGAGTGTCGGGCCGGCGCAGCTCGGCGAACAGCTCCGACGACTGCCAGACCCGGTCGAATCCGCCCGGCCGTCGCGCACGTTGCCGGCCCGGAACTCGTCGTGGATGACGAACGGGCAGGCGTAGACGTCGCCGACCGGGTCGATCAGGCACACCACCCGGCCGGCGCCGCACAGGTTGAGTCCGGGTAGCGCCTCGCCGTAGCCGGCCAGATGGAAGAACGAGTCGCCGGTCAGCACCTGCTCGCCGTGGGCCAGCAGCCAGTCGTACAGCTGGCGCTGCTGCTCGGCGGTGGGGTGCAGCTCGTCCCAGACGTCGGCCCCCCGGCCCGACGGGCGCAGCCGGGTCAGCCGGAGCTGGGCGCCGTACCGGTCGGCCAGGGCCTCGAAGGCGTCGAGCTGGGCGACGTTCTGCCGGGTGACCACCACCGAGATCTTGAATCCGACGAAGCCGGCCGCCGCCATGCCGCTCCATGGCCCGGACGGCGGTGTCGAACGAGCCGGCGCCCCGCACCGCGTCGTTGACCTCGGCGGTGGCCCCGTCGAGGGAGATCTGCACGTCGACGTAGTCGCTGGCGGCCAAGCGCTCGGCCACGCTCTGGGGTGATCCTCGAGCCGTTGGTGGAGAACTTGACCCCGACGTGGTGGGCGGTGGCGTAGTCGACCAGCTCCCAGAAGTCGGCCCGGATGGTGGGCTCGCCCCCGCCGATGTTGACGTAGAAGATCTGCATCCGCTCGAACTCGTCGATGAGCCGCATGGCACTCGGCGGTGGACAGCTCGCGCGGATCGCGCCGGCCCGAGCTCGACAGGCAGTGCACGCAGGCCAGGTTGCAGGCGTAGGTCAGCTCCCAGGTCAGGCAGATCGGGGCATCGAGCCCGAGCTGGAACTGATCGACCAACCGGAGGGTGGTCGGGCGCTCGGTGGTGACCAGCGTCATGATCCGGCTCGCGGGCAGATCATCCCGGACTCGGCCAGGGTGGCGAGGGCCCGCTCGTAGGTCGGGAGCTCGTCGGCCGCCACCCCGGCGGCGGTGCAGGCATCCCGACCGGTGGGCTGGGTGGCCAGGGACGAGACCACCGCCAGCAGGGTAGGGCTCTTCAAGAAGGACAGCCGCCGGGTCCCGAAGTGGTAGGCCAGTGCCCCGAACGACTCGGGCCGGAGCGACACCTGTGGGTGCAGCGACCAGGGCACCGAGGGGTCGAAGGTGGTGGTCCCGACCGGGACGGTGGGGGGCATGAGCCGTCGGGGCCTAGTAGACGCCGCACATGCCGTCGATGGACACGTCCTCGACCAGGAGGTCGGCCTCGACCAGGGGTGGCTCGGCGCGGCCCTCGTCGGCGGCAGGTTCCGCCGCGGCGAGGGACGGGTCGCGGGGCTCGATGGTGGGATCAGGCATGGGAAACCTCCGGGGAGTCGACCGGCACGGGCCGGGTGGCGGACTGTGTATTGACTTTATAGCACTCGATGCCAAAATGGAAGCCATGGCCGGCGCGAACCCAGTCGGAGCGGCCCGGGTCGAGGCCAGCGGGGCTGTCCCGGCGCCGGACGTGGCCCGCGGCCGGCGGCCGAGCACCACCCGGGAGGCGATCGCCCGCCGGGCCCTCGACCTGTTCGAACGCAACGGGTTCGACGCCACCACCGTCGACGAGATCGCCGCGGCGGTGGGGATCAGCCGGCGCACCTTCTTCCGCTACTACAGCTCCAAACGGGACGTGGTGTGGGGGAATTCGACGCCGAGCTGGTCCGGCTCCGGGACCAGCTGATGGGCGCCCCTCAGGACGAGCCGATGATGGACGTGCTGCGGCGGGCGGTGGTGGCGACGAATCGCTTCGGAGCCGGCGAGCTCGACGAGCTGCGGATCCGGATGGGTCTCATCAACACCGTCCCGGCCCTGGTCGCCCACTCGGCGGTGAGATACACCGAGTGGTGCGAGGTGGTCGCCGACTTCGTGGCCGGGCGGGTCGGCGGCCCATCGGGCGGCCTCGGGCCGCAAACGGTGGCAAAGGCGGCGCTGGGAACCGCGATGGCGGCGTTCGCCTGCTGGGCCCAGCACGACTCCGACGACCTGACCGGGGAGGTCGATGAGGCATTCCGCCTCCTGGCTGACGGGTTCGATGAGGACCGGCTCCGGCTCTGGGTTCACCGGGATCCGGGTTCGAGGACGCCGGGGGCCTGACTCGACGGGACCGCCGGGTCGGCGCGATGCTGGCCGGGAACGGTGCGACGTCGACGCCGCTGAATTGCAAGCAGCCACTAGGGGAGGACCGACGCAATGAAGACCCGCGCTGCCGTCTGTTCTGGGGCTCCACGAGCCCTGGAAGGTCGAAGAGATCGATGTCGACGCACCCGGGCCGCACGAGGTGCGGGTCCAGATGGCCTACGCCGGCCTGTGCCACTCCGACGAGCACCTCCGGACCGGTGACATGGATGCGCGCCCCGGAGATCCTTCAGGTCGTTCGGGGTCGAATCCATGTTCCCGATGATCGGCGGCCACGAGGGTGCCGGCATCGTGACCGAGGTGGGGCCGGGGGTCGACACGCTGGCCGTGGGCGACCACGTGGCCATGTCCTTCATCCCGGCCTGCGGGCGTTGCTTCTGGTGCGCCTCCGGCCGCCAGTACCTCTGCGACCTGGGCATGACCATCCTGGCCGGTCCGATGTTGAGCGACGGAGAGTGGCGGCACCACCTCGACGGGCAGAAGCTGAACCGGATGACCCAGCTCGGGACGTTCTCGGAGACTCGGTGCTGGCCAACGAGGCGTCGTTGGTCAAGATCGACCCCGACGTCGTCGCTGAGGGCCGCCGCGCTGATCAGTTGCGGCATCTCCACCGGCTTCGGCTCGGCCGTCGACCGGGCCAAGGTCAAGCCGGGCGAGACGGTCGTGGTGGTCGGCTGCGGCGGCGTCGGATCGGGAGCCATCCAGGGAGCCAAGATCGCCGGCGCCCGCTACGATCATCGCCGTCGACCCGCTGCCCTTCAAGGTGGAGAAGGCCAAGGAGATCGGTGCGACCCACGGGGCCGCCTCCATCGCTCGACGCCGCCTGCATGCTTCCCGATCTCACCGAGGGTCGCATGGCCGACGTGGTCATCCTCACCCCCGGGGTCCTGACCGGCGACCTGCTCGGTCCGGCCATGCAGCTGGCCTCGCAAGGACGGCCGGGTGGTGGCCACCGCCATCGCCCCGTTCAACCAGGAACGAGGTCACCCTCAACCTGTTCAACTTGGCCATGTTCAACCAGTCCCTGCTCGGGCACGGTGTTCGGATCGTGCAGCCCCCGGGTGCAGATCCCGAACCTCCTCCGCCTGTACCAGGCCGGCCTGCTCGAGGTCGACAACCTGGTCACCCAGGAGTACAGCCTCGACCAGGTCCAGACCGGCTACGACGACCTGGCCGCCGGGATCAACGTCCGCGGCGTGGTCAAGTTCGACATCTGAGGAGCACGCCCGGGCGTGGGCGTCAACTCGCCGATGGCTCACTGGCCCTGGTGACCAGTGGCCGCCGTACTGAGGTCAGACCCCACGCTGTGTACGCTTTTCACCACTGAAGGTAACTGAGAACGTCGGTCTGCCCTTGGTCTGTGTTCGCAGGGGACGAGGGGGATTGGCGATGAAGGCTTTCGGACGGCAGGCACGCATTGCCGCGGTTATCGGGATGCTGGTCGGGATGGTGCTTACCACCGGAGCCTTGGTCGGCACGGCCAGTCCCGCCGGCGCCGCCACACTTCCTACCCAGGTATTCAAGTTCACCGGTCATCCGGAGTCCTACTCGGTGCCGGCCGACGTCGACAGCGTCACGGTGGTGGCCAGCGGGGGCAACGGCGGCCACGGCTACCGCTCGGTCGGCGGACGCGGCATCGCGGTGACCGCCTACTCCATTGCCGTGACTCCCGGTTCGCAGCTCAGGGTGGTGGTCGGCGGTGACGGCGGAACCGGAGAAGGCGGGGGCAAGCATCCGAATTCCGGGCACGGCGGCTACAACGGCGGGGGCGACGGCTCCAAAGGCGGGGGCGGGGGTGGAGGATTCTCCTATGTGCAGGCGGCCGATGGTGCCCATCTGGTCATCGCCGCCGGGGGTGGCGGCGGCACCGGGGGCGGGGTCGGCGGACCCCAGAACCCTCCGGGAACGCTGAACGGCCAGAACGGCTCGGAGTCGCTGGGAACCCCGGAGGGCGGCCACGGCGGCACCCTCACCGCGGGTGGCGCCGGCGGCCACAACAGCAGTCCGTTGGTCGGCGACGGAAAGGGCGGAGGGCGCTACGGCGGAGGCAACGGGGGTGCAGGGCTGCTTCCGAATCTGGCCGGCGGGGGCGGCGGGGGCGGGGGCGGCTACTTCGGTGGAGGCGGGGGCGCCGGATCCGAGGGCACCAGTGGCGGTGGGGGTGGTGCCGGATCCAGCTTCATCAACCCCAAGGTCCTGATCATCGTGACCCCGCACCCCGGAGCCCCCGAGGTGTCCATCACGCCCGACCACGTCCTCCAGCCGGCGAAGACGCTCAGCGTAGATGCTCCGAAGGCGGTGACCGCCGGCAGCTCCTATGACGCGACGGTGACGGCCAAGGATGCGGGCGGGACCACCGCCACCGGATACCGGGGCACCGTCACGTTCAAGAGCTCGAAGGCGGGCACGGTTCCGCACGACTACACGTTCACCGCCGCCGACCGCGGTTCGCACACCTTCCGTGACGGGTTCCGGTTCGACAAGGAGGGCGACCTGTCGCTGACGGCGACCGACACCGCCCATTCGTCCGTCACCGGCACCGAGACCGGGATTCACGTCGCCCCCGGTTCGTTGACCAAGCTGACGATCTCGCCGACGACCTTGACGGTGGACACGTCGACGACGGTGACCGTCGAGGGCTTCGATCAGTTCGGCAACGGCCGGGACGTGTCGAGCCAGGCCTATCTCCGGATCATGCCTGAGAACGGCTGTACCAATCCGGCATCGGGTCCCCACATCTGCATCGCTCACTTTCTCGACGCCGGACCCTCGCCCTACCACTTCATCTCGGTGGTGGTCGGGAACCTGCAAGCCACGCCACATGTCAAGGTCGTACCCAAGTAACGGGTCCTAGGCGACCCCGAGGTTCACCGGCCGCAGCCCGATAGCCGTACTACCCTCGTCCGCATTGCGTCGGGGGGGTTCACGTATGTTTCAAGGCAATCATGGTCCGGCAACGTACCGGGCCCGGGTGGGAACCGTTCGGCGGAGTCGGCACCGGCTTGGCCGCTTCGTCACCATCGGTTCGCTGGCCGTCGTCGCGGCGATGGTGGTCAGCGGGTGTGGGTCGTCGGCGAGCCAGTCGTTCGCGATGCCGGGCTTCTATTCGGTTCCGAGCCAACTTCCGTCGAACGTCCCGGGGACACTGGTGAAGTTCCAGAAGCTTCCGAGCGGAGCCATTGAGGGGACCGTCTACCGGGTGCTCTACGTGTCCGAGAACGTCCATCGGGCAACCCGTCCCTGGTCACCGGCCTGGTCATGGTCCCCAAGACGCCGGCGCCGGCCGGCGGGTACCCGGTCGTGACCTGGGGTCACGGGACCAACGGCATGGCCGACCAGTGCGCGCCGTCGTTGGACCCGTCCCCGGCGGTCCCCCTGCAGAACGCAGCTCCTGGACCAGGGCTGGGAGGTCACCGCCAGCGACTACCAGGGGGAGGGGACGCCGGGGTTGTTGCCCTACCTGGTGGGTGTGTTGGCCGCCCGCAACACCATCGACATCGTCCGCGCCGCCGGGCATCTGGCCGCGGCCCACGCCAGCACGAACTACGTGGTCTGGGGCCACTCCGAGGGCGGTCAGACCGCCATGTTCGGCCTGGCCATCGGGGGCACCTATGCCCCGGAGCTCCATCTCAAGGGAGTGGTCGCCGGGGCGCCGCCCTCGCAGTTCCAGGACATCTACGACTTCTTGAAGACCAGCCCCTTCCGCTACTACCTGTTCATGGTCGGGGCCGGCTTCAACGGCGCCTACGGAAACGCCGTCGCCCCGCTTCGGACAGGTGGTGACACCCAAGGCCATCTCACTGCTTCCCATCCTGTCCAAGGGCTGCTCTGACTACATCGCCGCGCAGACCAACGGCTACCCCTGGCCCAGATCGTCAAGGCCGATCCGTTCACCGTTCCGGCCTGGAAGAAGTTGCTGATCGCCAACGACCCGGGGAACGTCACCACCGCCAGCACGGCGCCGCTGCTGATCATCCAGGGCGGCGCCGACGAGCAGATCCCGGTGGCCACCACCCTGCTCCTCGAAGCAGCACGAGTGCGGGATCGGCCAGGACGTCGAGCGCTGGGTCTACCCGGGTCAGAGCCACGCCGGGGTGATCCCGGTGTCGATGGCCGACATGGTCCACTGGATCGCCGACCGGTTCGCCGGAGTCGCGGCTCCCGACCCGTATCAGCCGACCGGGACCCACGACATCAACATCACCAACTGCAGCAGCACCTGACGGACCGTACGCGCCATTGCACTGACCGTACGGGAAGACCGCCCGCCATCGACTCGGAGGTCGCAGCGAACGGGTGCGGAGCTCGACTGGCGTTATTGTGGCCCCGCCGGTGGGCAACGGGATGAGGGCGCCAACATCACGGCGTCCATTGCCGCTCCCGCGACGTCCGGCACCGAAGCGTGAAACGCAGAACAGGAGTCCATCTGATGGCGTTCGATCTGAACGCAGTGCTGGGGGGATACCGAGAGGACAGTTTTGATCTGCACACCCAGTTCCTGAATCCGCAGCTCGTCAAGGTGCTTCGTACCATCGGCTTCGACCGCCACTATGTGCGCGGCGAAGGGTCGTATCTGGTCGACGACAACGGCGACAGTTACCTCGACTTCCTCTCCGGGTTCGGTGTCTACGCCCTCGGCCGGAGCCACCCGGTCATCAAGGACGCCCTCCATCAGGCGCTCGATGCCGACCTCCCCAACATGGTGCAGCTCGACTGCGCCCTGCTTCCCGGCCTGCTGGCCGAAGCCCTGGTGGCCCGGACCCACCCGGGAATCGAGCGAGTGACCTTTACCAACTCGGGCGCGGAGGCGGTCGAAGCGGCCATCAAATTCGCCCGCTGTGCGACCGGCCGGAGCCGGATCCTCTACTGCGACCATGCCTTCCACGGGCTCACCAACGGCGCCCTCTCGCTCAACGGGGGTCGCGAGTTCCGGGACGGATTCGAACCTCTCCTCCCCAAGGTCGACCCGATCCCCTTCGGCGACCTCGACGCGCTGGCCCGAGAGCTGGGGCGGGGAGATGTCGCCGCCTTCGTGGTGGAGCCCATCCAGGGCAAGGGCGTCTACATGGCGCCCGACGGCTTCTGGCCCGAAGCCCAGGCCCTGTGCCGGGCCCATGGTGCCCTGCTTGTCATCGACGAGATCCAGACAGGTCTGGGCCGCACCGGCCGGTTCTTGTGCCACGAGCACTGGGATCTGCAACCCGACATCATCACCGTCTCGAAGGCGCTGTCCGGCGGATTCATCCCGGTCGGGGCGGTGCTGACCTCGGCCAAGGTGTTCGACGCGGTGTACAACACCATGGACCGGGCGGTGGTGCACTCGTCCACCTTCTCGAGGAACCAGCTGGCCATGGTGGCCGGCTTGGCCACCCTGGGGGTCATCGACGACGAGGACATCGTGGAACGCTCCCGCCGGAACGGTGAGCGCTTCATGGAGGCGTTGGCGCCGCTGGTCCAGAAGTACGAAGTGCTCCAGGAGGTGCGGGGTATGGGCCTGATGATCGGGTTGGAGTTCGCCGCTCCCACCGGGCGGGGACCGCGCACCCGCTACCGCCTGATGGAACTGGCCCGAAAGGGCATGTTCTCGCAGCTGATCGTGGTCCCGCTCTTCCACCGCCATCACATCCTCACGCAGGTGGCCGCCGACAACGTCAACATCATCAAACTGCTTCCGCCCCTCATCATCGGCGAGCCGGAGATCAAGCTGTTCGTCTCCGCCCTCGATGACGTCCTGGGTGACGCCGAGCGGAGCTCGGGGCTGTTGCTCGAGGTGGGGAAATCGATGACGATGAACACTCTGCGACGCCACAAAGTCGCGAGCCCACGGTGACCCTCCCGGTTTCCTACTCTTTGGAACCGGGAGAGCGGGTGGTGGTCACCGGGGCGGCCGGATTCATCGGTTCGGCGGTGACCCGGGAACTGGTCGGGAACGGCGCCCAGGTGGTGGCGCTGGTGCAGCCCGACGCGGACGCCCGCAACCTCGATGGAATGGACGTGGAGCAGGTGATCGTCGACCTCCGCGACGCCGACGGGATGGTCAAGGCGGTCGATGGAGCCCGGACCGTCTTCCACCTCGCTGCGCTCTACCGGTTTTGGGCTGCCGACCCCGAATCCTTCTATGACGTCAACGTGATCGGTACCCGCAACCTGCTGGAGGCGGCGCGGGCGGCCGGGGTCGGGCGGATCGTCTACACGTCGACGGTGGGAACCCTCGGGCTCCGGGGCGCCACCGCCGGAGCCCCGGTGGACGAGACGTCCTACGCCCGGGTCGACCATCTGTTCGGCTTGTACAAGCAGTCGAAGTACGTGGCCGAGCACGAGGTGCTCCGAGCCGCCGCCGAAGGACTGCCGGTGGTTCTGGTCCAACCCACCACCCCGGTGGGACCCGGCGACCGGGCACCGACGCCGACGGGCCGAACCGTCCTCGAGTTCCTCAACGGGCGGTTCCCGGCCTATGTCGACACCACCCTCAACATCGTCGATGTCGACGACGTGGCCCACGGGCACCTGCTGGCCGCCGAGCGGGGATCGATCGGCCGGAGTTACATCCTCGGCGGGGAGAACCTCTCGCTCCCGCAGATCCTCGCCTCGCTGGCCGGCACCACCGGATTGTCGGCCCCGACCCGGCGGGTCCCGAGCTCCCTGGCGGTGGTGGCGGCCACCATCTCGGATGTCATCGAGGGCCGGCTCCTCCACCGAGAGCCGTCGATCCCCCTCGAAGCCGCTCGGATGTCCACCACCCAGATGTCGTTTGACGATGCTCGGGCCCGTCGCGAGCTCGGCTACCGGTCGCGTCCGGCCTCGGCGGCACTGGCCCGGGCGGCCCACTGGTTTGCCGACGCCGGCTACGTGCGGCCGGACCGGTTGCGCCAGTTCCGCTGGGAGGCCTGAGTGCGCTCGGTGATCGGCGCGGTACCCCCACCGTTGGTCGCAACCGGTACCGGGCCTCTACCCGCCTCCGTCTGATGGACGGAGCTCCCGAGCCCATCCGCTACCGGGCCGATGCGGTCCTGCCGAGCGACGGGACCGGGCGGGTGTTCCGGCCCGGCGAGGTCGAAGTCGCCGGCGACACCATCACCTACGTGGGTCCTCCCCGACCGCCGGCCGAACCCGCCGGCGCCATGCCGGCCCGGGAGGTACAGCTCTCGGGGCTCCTGCTTCCCGGGTTTGTCAACGTCCACTGCCACTCACCAATGATCCTGTTTCGCGGGACCGGGGAGAACCTGCCCTTGCTCCGCTGGCTCGAAGAGGTGCTCTGGCCCCGGGAGGCGAGATTGACCGGCGACGACGTGTTCTGGGGGATGACCCTGGCCGCCGCCGAGCTCCTGGCGAGAGGTGTGACCACCACCTGTGAGATGTACTTCTTCGAGGATGCGGTGGCCGACGCGGTGGGGGCGGCCGGATCCCGGGCGGTCATCACCCCGGCGGTGATCCCGCTGATCCCGCCCGGCGAGGACGCCACCCGCCGAGACGTCTGGTGGGCCAAGCGACTCGACGAGGTCATCGACTTCCATGCCCGCCGTCATGGCGAGGGCGGTCGCATCGAGGTCGGTTTCGGGCCCCATGCCGCCTACACGGTGCCGCTGCCGGTACTGGCCGACGTGGCCGAGGCGGCCCAGCGGCTCGATGCCATCTTGCAGATACACGTGGCCGAGACCGAGGACGAGGTGGCGAGCTACGCCGCCGAGAATGGGCGATCGGTGCCGGAGGCGCTGGCCGAGGTCGGGGCACTCGACGGCCGGGTCATCGCCGCCCACAGCATCTGGTTGTCGGACCCCGACATCGCCCTCTACCGGAACCACGACGTCGCCGTCGCCCACTGCCCACGGAGCAATGCCAAGTTGGCGTCAGGGGTCGCGCCGCTGACCCGGATGTTGGGCGAGGGGATCCGGGTCGGGCTGGGGACGGACGGCCCGGCATCCAACAACGGCCTGGACATGTGGGAGGAGATGCGCTTCGCCGCCCTGTTGGCCCGCATCCACGACCGGGACGCGGCGGCCGTGCCGGCGGCGAGTGCCTACGACCTGGCCACCCGCAGTGGCGGGGCCGTGCTGGGCCGTCCCGACCTGGGCGTACTGGGTCCCGGGTCCCGGGCCGACATGGTGCTGGTCAACCTGGAGGACTCGGTGATGGGTCCGCTCCATCAGGACAACCAGCTGGTCGAGCACGTGGTGTGGTCGGGAACGAGCCGGCTGGTGACCGATGTGTGGGTGGCCGGGCGGCAGGTGGTGGCCGGCGGTGAGTGCCTGACCGTCGACGTCAACGAGGCCCGCCGCCAGGTGGAAGCCCGGTCGCGCCGACTCCTGGTCGGTTGAGAGGGTTGGGCCTCAGCCCAGCTGGCCATCGGCAAAACGGCAGACGCTCCGGGCAAATCCGCGGATGAGGAGGCGAGTGACCACCCACATCACCGCGCCGGTCCCGTTGACTTTGGGGTTGAACTGAACCGACCAGGTGAGGATGGTCCCACCCCGGTTCGGGGTCATGATGACATCGGCTCGATAGTCGCGGACCGGAAACCCGCGGAGCAGGGTGTAGCCGAGATGGGTGGGAGGGTCCCACGCCAGGACTTCCTCGCTGGAGCCGACCCCGAACGAGGTGAACCGGCGCACCGCGCCGACCCCGTCGGGTGCCGGGACGCCTTCTCGCGCCAGGTCGCTGCGGGTCAGGAACGACCACTCCTTCCATCGCCGGGCCTCCCCGACCAGCGGCCAGACGGCGTCCACCGGGGCGAGGGAACGGGACACCTGGGTGAACGACCACCGTGGCCGGGTCCCCGGCACGCCGCTGGCCGCGCCGGCATCGTGGTTGGCCATCGGACCTGGATGCCCCGGGATCAGGCTTCGACCTTGGTCTTGAGCGCCTCGAGGGCCTGCTGGTAGATGGTAGCCATCACCTCGGTCATCTCATCGGGAGTCGCGTCGATGTCCCAGGTCACGTGCGAGGTGCTCCCGGTCGGGGTGACCGTGATGACAGCTTGGTGGCTCTCGACCGGAGCCCCCTTGGTGATCGAGTAGGTGAGCACCCGGCCGGCGTCGTCCTTCGACACCAGCCGTTCGGTGATCTCCATCCCCATCGTCTGCAGAATTCGATCTTCGCCCTCGACCCGGCAGGAATCGATCCCCGGCATCCACTCGCCGATCCCGCCGAAGTCGCCGATCACCGCCCATACGTCGTCGGCCGATGCGTCGATGTCGAGTGCTGCCTGTCCCTGTCCCACGGTTCCCCCTGGATGTTTGTCATGTCTCTGGTTCGGATGCTGCCGCAGACACTAGTGCTGAGACGATGCTGGTCCGAATCGAGGACAGGGATGTGCTCAGAAGGTAGGTTGCAGCCATGATCGGCCCCAACCGGCGTCACACCAGGTCCTTGGCCGCCGTCTGCGTGGTGATGGGTCTCGGGATCAGTGCCTGCAGCTCGTCATCGCCGACGGCGGTCACGACGACTACGGCGCTGACGGCGGGTCAGTACTACGTGTCCTTGGGCGACTCCTATGCGGCGGGGTTCCAGGCGACCGGCCCGAAGGGTGCCGGACACACCACCACCAACGGATTCGCCTACCAGCTGCCCGGGCTGGCCAGTGCCCGCGGCTACCAACTCGCGCTGGTGAACTTCGGGTGCGGCGGGGCGACAACGGAATCGATCCTGCACAGCCAGGGTTGCCCGCTGCTGGGACCCGGGGCGCCGACCTATCCGAGGCAGACCCAGGCGGGTGCGGCCGAGGCATTCCTCACCCAGCACGCGGGAAAGATCGGATTGGTCACCGTCTCCATCGGAGGGAACGACCTCACTGCCTGTGCCTCCACCGCCGATCCGATCGGCTGCGTGGGCACGGCCCTCACCACCATCAATGCCGATCTTGGTGTCCTGCTCCCCGCACTGCGAGCCGCCGCCGGTCCCGACGTGCCGATCGTCGGGATCACCTATCCCGACGTCCTTCTCGGCGACTATCTGTCGGCCAATCCGACCAGCAAGAGTCTTGCCTCTTTGTCGGTGACCGCATTCATGAGCCTGATCAATCCCGCCCTCCAGAAGGACTACGCCGCCGTCGGCGCCACGTTTGTGGACGTGACCGCCGCCACTGGCGCCTACACGCCGTTCTCCCAGACCACCACCCTCGCCCCGTATGGCACCATCCCGGTGGCGGTGGCGCAGGTCTGCCAGCTGACCTTCTTCTGCCAGTACCAGGACATCCATCCACGGACAGTCGGCTATACCAAGATCGCCACGCTCATTGCCGCCACCCTCCCGCCTAGGTGACGGGCATGGCCGGGTAGCAGAGGAGGGAGATGACGTCAGCGTTCGCAGGGGACCAAGGCCAAGGGTCGGAAGGACCCGATGACGCCCTGTTCATCCCCGACGGCAACAGCTTCCTCCCCACCGACCTGGCCCGGGGGCCGTGGACACCGAAGGCGCTCCACGGCGGACCGGTGGCGGCCCTGGTGGTCCGGACCATCGAGAGATGCTCACCCGACGGCGGCCAGCAACTGGCCCGGTTCACCCTCGAGCTGCTCCGCCCGGTACCGACGTCCCGGTTGAACGTCACCGCCTTCCTGGTGAGACCGGGACGGAAGGTGCAGTTGGTCGACGCGGTGGTCGAATCCGGCGGGGTGGAGGTGGCCTGGGCCCGGGGGTTGCGGATCCGGGTGGCGCCCGAAGCCTGCCGGGCGGTGGCGACGGTGCCCGAGGATGATGCGCCGCCCCCTCCCGAGGATGGCGTCCTCACCCCCAGCATGACCGATGGCTATCCGGCCTTTCACAACCAAGGAGTCGAGATCCGATTCGTCAAGGGTCGCTTCGACCACCTTGGCCCGGCGGCGGCCTGGTTCCGATTGCAGCAGCCGGTGGTTGCCGGCGAGGACCCGTCCCCGTGGCAGCGGGCGGCGGCGGTCAGTGACTTCGGTAACGGCATCTCCGCCGAGCTCGATTTCGCATCCAACATCTTCATCAATCCCGATATCTCCGTATCGCTCACCCGCCCCCCGGTGGGGGAGTGGATCTGCCTCGACTCCCGTACCCGCTTCGGCACCCCGGGCATCGGCAGCACCGAATCGGTGCTGTGGGACCTGGAGGGGCGGATCGGCCGAGCGGTCCAGGACCTGCTGGTCGAGCCGATCCTTTGAACGGTTGGCTCGAATGCGGCGGCTGACCGCGGGGGGCGACGGCCAACCGTGAACCAACCGGCAGCCGGCGTCGCCCCGGATGGCCGGCTCACCCGCCGGGGAAGTGGGCTGGGCAAAGCCTGGGCGGCGGTCAAGGGACAGGCCACCGGGATCGTCGACGGTTTCGACCAATGGCAACAACGGCATCCGGCCACCTCCGTGCCGGCGGCGGTCATCCGGAAATTCTCCGACGACCAGGCCGGCCGACTGGCCGGCCAGATCGCCTATTCATCGTTCATGGCGGTGTTTCCGCTGCTGCTGGTATTGCTGACCGGACTCGGCCTGGTTCTCCACGGCGACAAGCACCTGCAGGACGACATCCTCAACTCGGCGGTGCGCCAGTTCCCGGTGATCGGGTCGGATCTCACCAACAGCGTGCACCAGCTCTCGACCGGGAACGCCTTCGGTTTGTGTGTCGGGCTTCTCTGGTTGACCTACGGCGCCTTACGGCTCAGCCGGAGTGCGCAGGCGATGATGGCGACTGTCTGGGGAATCGGCCGAGACGAACTGCCGGGGTTTTGGACCCGGCAGCTCCGAGGCGTGGCGTTCTTGGCGGTGCTCGGCGTCGGCTTCATCGGGGCGGGGGCGCTGGCCGGACTCGGAGCCTTCGGCGGGATGGGCGGGTACTCGGTGTGGATCGGACTGGTCGGATCCTTGGCCGTCAACATCGTCATGTACCGGCACGCGTTCCGGATCCTGTTGGATATCCCGCCGCAGGATCGGAATTACTGGCCCGGAGCGTTGTTCGGCGGTTCGATCTGGACGATCCTGCAGTTCGCCGGGGCCCAGCTGGTCGCCCACCAGCTCAAGCACCTCTCCGCCCTCTACGGGACCTTCGCCACCGTGCTCGGTCTCATGTGGTGGCTGGCCATCGGGGCCACCATCTCCGTCTACGGGGCAGAGTTCAACGTCGTGCTGACCCGGAGGCTCTGGCCCCGGTCACTGCGGCGGGTACGGGACGATGACGATGCGACGGTCGCCAGCGGGCAGGTGTCCAGAGGAGACTGAACATCGAACTTCCCGCCCAAGCACGTGAAGGGGGACATGTATGAGTGAAGTGGTGCTGGTACACGGTTCGTGGCACGGAGCTTGGTGCTGGGATCAGGTCGTCGATGAACTGACGAGAAATGGCATCGCCTCTGTAGCGGTTCAGCTTCCGTTCACGAGCTACGACGACGACGTTGCCACTGCTCGGGCGGCGATTGAGTCAGCCGGCGAGGGATCGGTCGTCTGCGGACATTCCTACGGTGGTCTGGTCATCACTCAGGCAGCGTCAGGGCTAGCCGGCGTCCGCCGCCTGGTGTACCTGGCGGCCTTCCAGGCGGAGGAAGGAGAAGAACTCTTGACTCTGCTTGCCCAGGAGCCCTCGAAGCTCTTGGGAGCCCTCGTAGTTACACCTGAAGGTGTCATCGTCGATCCAGAATCTGTGCATGAGGTCTTCTACGGTGACAGCGACGAGTCCGTTTCTGTCGCCATGGCAGCTCGGCTGAGGCCCGTGCCGAGTGACGGGATCCGGGTCCTGAAGGGGAGGCCGGCGTGGAAAGACATCCCCTCGACCTACATCGTGTGCACCAAGGACCAGGCGGCCGCTCCCAGCCTCCAACGAAGACTGGCTGAGCGATCGGACGAGGTCGTCGAGTGGGACACTGACCATTCCGCTTTTCTCACCCGGCCGAAGGAACTGGCAGACCTGCTCTCCGCGTATCTCAGATGAGCAGCCTCCTCTAGGGCGGAGGTGTGACGCTTCAGTGAGACACCCAGGCGTCGGGTCGGCTGGTCAGCTTCACCACCGAACTCGGGAGCTTGCCCCCCACGATGTCGGCCAGTGTGACCACCTCGAGGACCGAGCGCAGGCTCGACCGCACCGCCACCCAGACGTCTTGCAGCTGGGCGGCCGCCCCCTCGTAGCTGGCGGCTTCCGGGCGGAGGCCGCGCACCTCGGCCAGCGGGCCGTCGAGAGGCCGGATGATGTCGGCCACGGTGATCTCCTTGGCCGGCCGGGCCAGCCGGTACCCGCCGTCGGCGCCGCGCTGGCTTCGGAGGAGCCCGGCTCTCCGGAGGTCGTTGAGGATGCTCTCGAGGAATTTCGGCGGCAGGCCCTGGGCCACCGCCAACGCCTCGGCGGTCACCGGGCGATCGCCGGCGGCGGCGACGCCGCACATGGCCCGAACCGCGTAGTCGACCTTGGCGGAGATGTACACGTAGAGGAGTCTGCCATGGCCGCCGGTCGGCCTAGTCGTAGCCCCCACCCGGGGAGACCGACGACTCCGGGTCCTCATCGACGGTCTCCTCGGTTTGGTTGTCCAGGTTCTGCCACGGCCGGGTCTGGACGAGCCAGACACCGCCGGCTACGAGGAGGATCCCGCACAGGATCCATCCCAGAGCCGTGGTGCTCAGGCCGACGTATTTGAGTCCGGAGGCCAGCACGACGAAGGTGATCATCGGCCGGATGTAGCGATCCGGAGCCCGGGAGGACAGGAATGATCCGATGATCACCGCCGGGATGCTGCCGATGGCCAGGGAGGCGGTGACCGGCAACTCGACATGCCCGAACACCAGCGCACCCAACGCGGCGGCGAGGGTGAGCGGCACCGCCTGGGTGAGGTCGGTGCCCACCAACTGCTTGGCGCTGAGCATCGGATAGAGGAACAGCAGAAAGACGATCATCAGGGAGCCGGAGCCCACCGAGGTGATGCCGACGATGATGCCGCCGACCATGCCGATCAGCACCGACGGCAGCGGCCGGATCGTCAGGTGATGAACCACGACCTTCTCCACCTGTCCGGCCCGGCGGTCGAGGAGGTAGCGCAAGGCCATGGCCGCCGCTCCCACCAGCAGGGCCGCCCCCAGGGCCGTCTGCACATTCTTCTCCGCCGAGGGGCTGTTCCCCATCTCGTGCAATAAGAAGGTGCCGAAGAACGCCATCGGCACCGAGCCCAACACCATCCAGCCGACCAGGGTGAGGTTCACGGTCCGGTTGCGCAGGTGGACGGCAGCACCGAACGGCCGCATCAGGACTGCCGCCACCAGGTCGCTGGAGATGGCGGTGGAGGGTTTGACCCCGAACAGCAGGATGAGCATCGGGGTCATCAGGGCGCCGCCCCCGGCTCCGGTCATCCCGACCAGGAAGCCGACCACCGCGCTGCCGAGGACGATGTAGGGATCAATATGCACGGTCACCTCCGGCCATGTTCACCCGTCACTTGAGCAGCTTGGACATTCGGCGATCGGCCAACGGGCGACCGCCGGTCTGGCAGGTTGGGCAATATTGCATCGACTTGGTGGCGAACGACACCTGGCGAATGGTGTCGCCGCAGACCGGGCAGTCCTCACCGGTTCGCCCGTGGACCTGCATGGCGCGTTTCTTGTCGCCCTTCAGATCGGCCGCTTGGAGCCCCCCGGCTCTGGCCACCGCCTCGGTGAGCACCCGGACCAGGGCGCCATGGAGGCTCTCGACCTCGGCCGGGCTCAGCTTGGCGGCCGACTTGTAGGGGGAGAGGTGGGCGGCATGGAGCGCCTCGTCGGAGTAGGCGTTGCCCACCCCGGCGATGAGCGATTGGCTGGTGAGGGCGGTCTTGACGTTGGCCGATGCGCCACCCAGGATTCGGGTCAGCTCGGCCACCGTGAACCCCGGGCTCAGCGGGTCGATGCCGAGCCCGGCGATGCCCTCGACCTGGTCGAGCGAGGTCACCACCCAGAGGGCCAGGCGCTTCTCGGTGCCCATCTCGGTGACATCGAAGCCCGACCTGTCGTCGAGCCCGACCCGGAGCGCCAAGGGGGCCTTGCTGGGCCGGGCGGTGGCGGTTGGCACCTTGTCGTACCAGCGGATCCATCCGGCCCGGGCCAGGTGGATCACCAGCCAGATGCCGTCCAGATCGAAACAGACGTACTTTCCCCGGCGCTCACATCCCTTCGCCGTCCGACCGATCACCTGATCGAGGGGCGGGTCGAAGGTCTTCAGGGCCGAGAACGAGCCCAGCTCGCATCGGTGGATTTGGTGGCCGGCCATCCGTTCGGCCAGCAGCGATGTCAGGGCTTCTACCTCGGGGAGCTCGGGCACGGGTCCGATGCGGAGTCTATGCGCCCTTAGTATCTGGTCCTCGTCCGCACCCGCCCCCACCGAGAGGGAGTTCTCCGTTGTTCCGCCCGGTCCCCACCGACGCCGATTTCACCGCCCTCGAGGCCGAAGAGCTGGCCCGATGGGAGCAGCACCGCGTCTTCGAGCGGTCGGTGGAGCTGCGGGACGGCGCCGAGGTCTGGGTCTTCTACGAGGGCCCACCGACCGCCAACGGACGACCCGGGCTCCATCACGTCTGGGCCCGGGCCTACAAGGACCTGTTCTGCCGCTACCGGACCATGCGGGGGTACGCCGTCCCCCGGAAGGCCGGATGGGACACCCACGGGCTGCCGGTCGAGGTCGAAGTCGAGAAACAGCTCGGTATCACCGCCAAGCGCCAGATCGAAGAAGAGGTCGGCATCGCCGAGTTCACCCGGCTGTGCCGTCAGTCGGTACGCAACTACGTCGACGAATGGAAGACCCTGACCGGGCGCATCGGCTACTGGCTCGACATCGACGACGCCTACTGGACCTTCTCGTCCGAGTTCGTGGAGTCGGTCTGGTGGAACCTCAAATCCATCTGGGACCAGGGCCTCCTTTACGAGGACATCAAGGTGGTGCCCTACTGCCCGCGCTGCGGTACGGCGCTCAGCAGCCACGAGCTCGGCCAGCCCGATGTCTACCGGGACGTGGTGGACGAGTCGGCCTACGTCCGGTTCCCCCTCACCGACGACGGCGACGCCGCCGAGCGACTCCGGGGGTCGCTGGGCCTGTCCACCCTCACCGGTCTGTCGCTGCTGGTCTGGACGACCACGCCGTGGACGTTGCTGTCGAACACCGGTGCCGCCGTCGGGCCCGACCTCGACTACGCGGTGGTCGGCGATGCCATCGTCGCCGCCGATCTGGTCGAACCCGTCTTCGGCGAAGGAGTCCGCGTCGATCATCGGGTCTCCGGAGCCGACCTGGTCGGGCTCCGCTACCTCCGGCCGTTCGGCGATGTGGAGGTTTCCCCCGGCGACGACGGCGATGGGTGGCGGGTGGTGCCCGGAGAATTCGTCGAGGCCGACGAGGGGACCGGGATCGTGCATCTGGCTCCTGCCTTCGGTGAGATCGACCGGCAGGTGGGCCGCCAGGAGGGACTGCCGACCCTCAACCCGGTGGGCCCGGACGGAACTTTCACTTCCCAGGCCCCCTGGCTCCAGGGCCAGCCGGTGCGAGATACCAACCCGGTGATCAACGATCGCCTGGACGCCGCCGGACGCCTCTTCCGTCGCCAGCCACACCAACATTCGTACCCGCACTGTTGGCGCTGCGATACACCACTCATCTACTGGGGAAAGCCGAGTTGGTACGTTCGCACCTCCGCCCGGAAGTCGGACTTGGTGGCCGAGAACCAGACGATCGGCTGGCACCCCGAATACATCCGCGACGGTCGGATGGGGGAGTGGTTGGCCAACAACGTCGACTGGGCCCTGTCCCGTGACCGGTTCTGGGGTACCCCCCTCCCGGTGTGGCGGTGCGACCAGGCCCACCTACGCTGTGTGGGCTCGCTGTCCGAGTTGTCCGAGTTGGCCGGCCGCGACGTCCGTGACGTCGACCCCCACCGCCCCGCCATCGACGAGATCACCTTCCCCTGCCCGGACTGCGCCGCCGACTCTGCGACCTCGTCGTCGGAGATGCGGAGGGTGGAGCCGGTGATTGATGCCTGGTTCGACTCCGGCTCGATGCCGTCGGGCCAGTGGGGTTACCCGGTGGCTCCGGGGTCGGAGGAGCACTTCGTCTACCCGGCCGATTTCATCTGCGAGGCCATCGACCAGACCCGCGGCTGGTTCTACTCGTTGCTGGCCGTCAACATCCTGGTGCGGGACTCGACGCCCTATAAGAACGTGCTGTGCCTCGGCCACCTGGTGGACGCCGACGGAAGGAAGATGTCCAAGAGTCTCGGCAACGTCACCGATCCCTGGGAGATCCTCGACACCCGGGGCGCCGACCCGCTCCGGTGGTGGATGTTCTCGCAGGGGTCACCGTGGACACCGACCCGGGTCAGCTTCGAGGCGATCGATGCCGCCATGCGGGACACCCTCCTCACGTTGTGGAACACCTGGTCGTTCTTCACCACCTACGCATCCCTCAACGGGTTCGACCCGGCCGATCCGTCCATCCCCCGGCCCGCCGACCGCTCGGTCCTCGACCGCTGGATGCGATCGCGCCTGTACGCCACGGTGGCCGTCGTGACCGCGTCCCTGGACGGCTACGAGCCGTTCCCGGCGGCCAGCGCCATCGCCGAACTGGTCGACGACATCTCCAATTGGTATGTCCGCCGCAGTCGTCGGCGCTTTTGGCGTACCGACCCCGACGCCGATCCCGCCGACTCACTCGGGGCCCAGGCCACCCTCTACGAGACTCTGGTCACGGTCGCTCGCCTGCTCGCCCCGATGTGCCCGTTCGTGGCCGATCGGATGTGGCGGGACCTGACCGGGGCGGAGGAGGACGACTCGGTCCACTTGGCCGACTGGCCCCCCCAAGAGCCGGAGGCGGTCGACGGCGGGCTCGAAGCCGGCATGGCCCTCGCCCGGCGGTTGTCGTCCCTGGGCCGGGCCGCCCGGGCGGAGGCGGAGATCAAGGTACGGCAGCCGCTGGCCCGCGCCCTCGTCTATCTGCCCCCCAACAGCCCGACGCTGCCGGACGGGATCGTCGAGGACGAGCTGAACGTCGACCGGGTGGAGCCCATCGGCGAGTTGGGTGACGTGCTGGCCTACGAGCTGGTGCCCAACTTCAAGCTGCTCGGCCCGCGGCTCGGGCCGAGGGTGCAAGCGCTTCGGACCGCCCTCGCCTCGGTCGACGGCGCCGCCGCGGCCGCCGATCTGGCCGAGGGACGACCGGTGGTGGTGGCGCTGGCCGATGGCGGGGTGGAGTTGAGCGGGGACGAGCTGGAGCTGCGGGTACGGGCCCAACCGGGGTTCGCGGTGTCGCGGGACGGGGCGGAAGTGGTGGCCCTCGATCTCGCCCTCGACGACGACCTCCTCCGGCGGGGACTGGCTCGGGAGGTGATCCGGCACGTGCAGGACCTGCGCAAGGCCACGGGCCTGGAGGTGTCGGACTGGATCCATCTCCACCTGGTCGGCCTCGACGACCTGGAGCCCCTCTTCGACCTGATCGCTCGCGAGGTGCTGGCCCGCTCGGTGGTCACCGTTCCACCCGATGGGCGCGACCCGGGGACCGGCACCACCGTCGACTTGGACGTCGGGGGGACATCACGGCAGGCGACGATCTGGATCATCAAGAAATGACCGCCTCGGCGGAGACGCCGGCCGGAGGACCGGTCGCCGCCGCCGGCGAGCAGTATGTACTGGCCGTCGACCTCGGGACCGGGGGGCCGAAGGTGGCGGTGGTGTCGACCACCGGGCGGATCGTGGCCCACGGCTTCGCCTCGGTGCCACTGCATCTCCTTGACGGCGGGGGCGCGGAGCAGGACCCGGCCGATTGGTGGTCGGCGATCTGCTCGGCGGCGCACGACGCGGTGGCCGGCGCCGCCGTCCCCCTCACCGACTTCATCGGGGTCGGCTGCACCTCCCAGTGGTCGGGCACGGTGGCGGTCGGCGCCGACGGAGCCCCGTTGATGCGGGCGATCATCTGGATGGACTCCCGCGGCAACCGGGCCATCCGGGCGGCGGCCCGGGGCCCGGTGAACCTGCTGGGCTACGACCCCCGCAAGATCCTCCGGTGGGTGCGGGTCACCGGCGGGGCGCCGGGCCTCTCGGGCAAGGACCCGGTGTCGCACATCCTGTTCATCCGTGACCAGTTCCCGGCGATCTACCGGGACACCGTCACCTTCCTGGAGCCGGTCGACTATCTCAATCTCAAGCTCACCGGACGCACCTGCGCCTCCTTCGACTCCATCGCCGCCCACTGGGTCACCGACAACCGGAGGATCGACCGGGTGGTCTACGACGACCGGCTGCTGGCCATCACCGGGCTCGATCGGGCCAAGCTGCCCGACCTGGTGGCGCCGGGGAGCATCGTCGGCCCGCTCACCGCCGGGGCGGCGGCCGACCTCGGGTTGCCGGCGGGGATACCGGTGGCGGTGGGCTCCGGCGACGTGCACTCGGCGGTGTTCGGCTCCGGATCGGTGGCTGACTTCTCCGCCCACCTCTATATCGGGACGTCGTCGTGGATCTCGGCCCACGTGCCGTTCAAGAAGACCTCGATCACCACCAATGTCGCCTCCATCCCCGCCGCCCTGGCCGGGAAGTACATCGTCGTCAACGAGCACGAGACGGCGGGAGCCTGCCTGACCTTCCTCCGGGACACCCTGAGCCTGGCTGACAGTTTCGACACCATGAACGAGATGGTCGACGCGGTGGCGCCCGGGAGTGGGCGGGTCCTGTTCACCCCCTGGCTCAACGGGGAGCGGACCCCGGTCGACGACCACACCATCCGAGCCGGATTTCACAACCTCTCGCTGTCGACGTCGCCGGCGGAGATGGTCCGAGCCGTCTTCGAGGGGGTGGCCTTCAACTCCCGGTGGCTGTTGGCGGCGGTCGAGCGGTTCGCCGGGCGCAGCTTCGACTCGATGGCCTTCATCGGGGGTGGGGCCAACTCCGATCAGTGGTGCCAGATCCACGCCGATGTGCTGGGCCGGGAGATCCGCCAGGTCGAGGACCCGGTCCTGGCCAACGTGCGGGGCGCAGGGCTGGTGACGCTGCTGGCCCTCGGGAGCATCGCGGTCGATCAGATCCCGGCCATGGTGAAGGTTCGGCGCACTTTCACCCCGGATCCGGCCACCGCCCCGGTCTATGACCACCTGTACAAGGAATTCGTCGCCTTGTACAAACAGACGAAGGGTATCCACAAGCGCCTCAACCGGTTCTGACCCCGGCACCGAACCGACGCCGAGGGTCCGTCAGTCTCACTACCGACCGATGCGCATCGGCGCCCCCAGCCGGCTGGTTCGACCTAGGCGGAGCGATCCACGGAGGTGTACGTTGACGCCGTGCCGATGTACATCGATCGCCACGACGCCCCGGGAGTGACGCCCGAAGCGCTTGCCGACGCGCACCGGCTCGATGTTGGGGTCCAAGAAAAGCATGGAGTGCGCTATCACACCTACTGGTTTGAACCCGACAACGGGTCGGTGTTCTGTCTTGCCGAAGGGCCGAGCAAGCAAGCCATAGAGACCGTGCACCGAGAATCGCATGGCCTGTTGGCCAGCACCATTTTGGAGATCGATGAGTCTGTGCCGCTGAACAACTTCTTCGGGTCACTGCCCAATCATCCCGTGGGCACTGCGTACACCGCGCCGGCCTTACGAGCGATCGTGTTCACCGATGTGTGTGGCTCCGTCGCCCAAACGCAACAACTCGGCGATGACGGCCATATGCAACTACTCGGAGAGCACAACAGCATTGTTCGTAGCGAACTCGTCACCCATGAAGGTCGTGAGGTCAAACATACCGGCGACGGCATCATGGCCGCTTTCACGTCGGTCGTTTCGGCCGTCGCCTTCGCGGTGGAGGTACAGCGGCGACTTCATGAGCGCAATCAGGGGGCGACCATTCCGCTCGATGTGAGCATCGGCATCAGTGCGGGCGAGCCGGTCACTGACGACCACGCCGACCTGTTCGGCGCGGCCGTGCAACTCGCTGCCCGGTTATGCGCCGCCGCGTCTTCCGGCGACATAGCAGTGTCCGTCGCCGTCCGTGAACTGTGTATTGGCAAGCCGTTCCGTTTTGACGATCTGGGCGAACTCGTGCTCAAGGGTATACCGGAACCCACTCACACCTACGCCGTTTCTTGGCGGGAGTAGTTGCGCAACGCTCCTGTTGCTGACCCAGCGGGAATCTCTGGCCTCTGGTCGTCGGTTCCGATCAGGGGTCGATCGGCTCCAGGAACTCGAGCCGGTTGCCGAACGGGTCGGCGGCGTAGACACGCCGGAACCCGGGGAAGTCGCGATCCCAGGTGGCCTCCTGCCCGTCGGCGGCCAACCGGCGCACGATCTCTTCGATGTCGTCGACCAGGATGCCAGGGTGGCCCTTTTTCGCCGGCCGGAAGTCGTCCTCGACCCCGAGGTGAAGCTCGAGGCCGCCGCTGGTGAACCAGGCCCCGCCCCGGGCCGCCAGCACCGGGGGCTTGGGGATCTCTTCCATCCCGAGGACGTCGACGAAGAACTGCCGAGCGGCTGGCTCGCCACCGGCCGGCATCGCCAGTTGCATGTGATGAAGCCCGGCGTACATCGCCCCAGCATGGCCCGAGCCACCCGGCGAGACCAAGTCACCCGACCCGGTGGTTGGATGTCGTGGCAGGCTGGGACCCATGGCGTCGGCCCGGAGCACCGTGATCGTCACCGGAGGGACCAGTGGGCTGGGACGGGAGTGCGCCCGGGCGCTGGTCACCGATCCCGAGCTGCAGGTGGTCATCACCAGCCGGGACCCGGGACGGGTCGAATCCGCCGCTGCATCGATCGGCGCCCACCCGATGGTCCTGGACCTGGCCTCTCTGGCCTCGGTGCGGACCTTCACCCGTGAATTGGTCGCCGCCGGGCTCCCGCCTCTCCAGGCGGTGGTATGCAACGCCGGGCTGCAGTTCACCCATCGGGCCCGCACCGAGGACGGGGTGGAGGCCACCTTCGGCATCAATCATCTCGGGCATCTCGCCCTGGTGGAAGGGTTGCTCTCCTGTCTGGAAGCGCCGGCCCGCATCGTGTTCGTCTCGTCGGGGACCCACGATCCGGCCAACCGCACCGGGATGCCGCACCCGCTGCACGCCAGCGCCTACCAGTTGGCCTACCCGCCTACCGAGGTGGAGGGTGACTCGGCCGCCAAGGACGGACGGCGTCGGTACACCACATCGAAGTTGGCCAACGTCCTCACCACCTACGCGCTGGCCCGCCGCCTCGAGGATCGCGGCATCACGGTCAACGCCTTCGACCCGGGTTTGATGCCGGGCACCGGGCTGGCCCGTGACGCGGGAATGCTGGCACGAGCGGTCTTCGCCACCGTGGCCAAGGCCCTGGTGGTGCTCCCTGGGGTCAACACCCCGAAGCGGTCCGGAGCCGACCTGGCCCGACTGGTCACCGATCCGGACCTCGCCAAGACCACCGGCACCTACTTCGCCGGGACCCGTTCAATCCGGTCGTCCGATGCCTCCTACGATGTCGAGGCTCAGGAGGCCCTTTACCGTGAAAGCCTGAACATCGTGGAGACCATCGGTCACCAGAGTTGACGGTCCGTTGGCGAATAGCCCGACGTGGCTCTACGTCATCCATCATCCCACCGGGAGCGCTGACCCGCCCTCATGAGCATGGTGGCCGACCCCGGGCTGCCAGCCGGCATGGGGTCAGGCCAAGCAGGTGAGCGGGCGACCACCGTTGAAGGTGATCATGTCGCCGATGGCGGCCAGAAGGTCGACCGGTGCGCCCGGCGCCGCGCCGTTGAGCTCGGCATAGGCCCGGTGGAGGTTGCCGACGATGCGCTCGGAGTCGAGAAGCTCGGCGAAACGACCGAGATCGGCGGCTTGGGCGGCACCCAGCGGGGACAGTCCGGCAGCTAGCCCGTCTTCGGCGGTGGCGAGGACGAACTGCAGATAGGCGAGCACGTCATCGATCAACCCTGGACCTCCGACCGGTCCGTGGCCGGGCACGATGGTGTCGGCCTGTAGCGGCTTCAGCACAGTTTGGAGGACATCAATGGCTCCGGTGACCGACCCCATGAGCACGAAGGGGGTGCAATCGTTGAACAGCAGGTCCCCCGAGAAGAGCACCGAGCGCTCGGGTATCCAGACGATGGAGTCATTGGTGGTGTGCGCCGGCGATCCCACATGGCGGAGTTCGCAGCGCAAGTCGTCCACCCACACCGCAACCTCGTCCCGGTAGGTGAGGAACGGGGGATCCAGCTCCAGGGCGCCCCACTCCACCGCGGTCCAGACTCCGACGTTGGCGGGAAGACCGGTAGCGATCATCTCCCGCCGGCACCACTCGTGGGCCACGATGGTGGCTCCGTCGAACTGATAGTTACCGTGGGTGTGGTCCCCGTGATGGTGGGTATTGAGCAAGGTCCGGACGGGTTGATCGGTGATCCCGGCTATGGCGTCGAGATAGGCCCGGGTGCGTCGTGCTGTCGAGCACGAGTCGATGCTGATCACGCCGCGGCTCCCGACCAGGAAACCGGTGTTGTTGATGTACCAACTGCCATCGGGCTGGATGTAGGCAAAGATGCCCTCGCTCACCTCCTCGACCCGGGGTGGGTCGAGGGAGCCGGAATCCACCTCCGAGGTACTCATGGCCAGACCCAACCTATGGTGTCGATGAGCCAAACTGTAGGTTCTGACCCCGACGGAAGCGAGGAAGCTGCGGATGCAGATCGCCATCGGCTTGTACCCCGGTCTCACCGCCCTCGACGCCATCGGTCCCTATCAGGTGTTCACCCAACTCCCCGATGCCGAAGTCGTTCTCTGCGCCTCCAAGGCGGGGGAGCTGGCCGATGACGTCGGCCTTTTGCGGCTGAACATCGTCCACACTTTCGACGAGGTCGACGCGCCCGACATCGCGGTCGTGCCCGGAGGTTTCATCACCCGTCGAATGGCTCGGGACGGCGACCCCATCGTCGACTGGGTCACCGCGGTACACCCCCTCACCACCTACACCACCTCGGTGTGCACCGGCGCCTTGATACTCGGTGCCACCGGCCTGCTCGACGGACTCGATGCCACCACCCACTGGTCCGCCTATGACGAGTTGGCCAAGTACGGGGCCACGCCCACCGAAGAACGGGTGGTGCACCGGGGAAAGATCTGGACGGCGGCCGGCGTCTCGGCCGGCATCGACCTGGCCCTGACTCTGGTGGCCGAAACCCACGGTCCAGTCATCGCCCAGGCCATCCAACTTGGCCTCGAATACGACCCGCAGCCCCCCTTTGACGCCGGGGCGCCGTCCAAGGCCCCGGCCGACGTCGTGGAGCTGGTTCGTTCACGCTCCGCCGCCCGGGAGGCGGAGGTCCTGGGCCGCGACTGAATCCCGCCCCGATTAACTGATCAGTGGTCGGATGCGGTCCTGCAGGAACGCGATCACGGCATCGGAGAACGCGTCGTTGCGATCGCCGGCGATCATGTGGGCGGCGCCGGCGACATCGACCACAGTGGCACCGGGAATCTGCGCCAACAATTCGTCGACTCCCTCCTGGGTGACGACATCGCTGAGAAGTCCCCGGACCAGCATGGTCGGCACATGGATATTGCTCATGGCCACGTCGAGTAGCCCGGCCAGACGATCGGGCACGACCTCGGTGCGGTCCAGGCCGATGAACTTCGGATCCCAGTGCCAGTACCAGCGGTCGTCCCGTTGGCGCAGGACCTTCATCAGGCCGGCCGGGTTGACCTGCCGGGTCCGTTGCGGGGTGTAGGCGGCGATCGCCTTGGCCGCATCCTCGAGGGAATCGAATCCATCGATGCCCGACAACATGAAATCCTTGATCCGGTTGATGCCGACCGGGTTGGCCTTGGGTGTGATGTCCACCAGCACCAGGCCGCTGGAGACCGGCCGGTCACTGGTCCCTTCGGCGAGCATGGCCGACATCCCTCCCAGCGACGCGCCCACCAGCACCGGCGGCCGCCCCAGCTGGTCGGCCACTGTCACCACATCGGCGCAGAAGGCGGTGAACGAATAGTCACCGTTGGGGGCCCAGTCGCTGTCCCCGTGGCCCCGGAGGTCGAGAGCAACCGTCCGCCATCCTTGCGTGGCCACCGTCTCCGCCGTCGATCCCCACGCATACCGGGTCTGGCCACCCCCGTGGAGGAATAGCACCGGCCAGGCGTCCGGATCACCCCGGACGTCGGCCACCAGGTGGACTCCCTCGAAGCCGTCGAAAATAACCCGTTCCGCGTCCATGCTCTCCATCGTCACATATGTGGCGCCGCCCGGCGAGACGGCCGGGACGGTGTCCGCCGTCAGCCGGATGCGGGTGGAGTGGGCGTGGGGAGGGCCCGATTGGCCGCGCTGACCACCGCCCCGAGGGAGGCATCGAGGATGCTCGAGTCCATCCCCACCCCCCACCAGGTTGATCCGTCCGGGCCCTCTGCCTCCACGTAGGCCACCGCCGATGCCTCGCTTCCCGAGGTCAGCGCGTGTTCCCGGTAATCCTTCACCTCGAATTCGACGCCGAGCTCCCGGCGAAGGCCGTTGACCAGCGCGTCGATCGGCCCGTTTCCTTCGCCGAGCACGGTGACGGGTCGCCCGTCGACCAGAAGTTGGGCGGTGACTGTCGTCCGCTTTCCGCCGGTGGTGACCTCGCTCCCGATCAGCCGGACCCCGGCGTCGTCGGGGAGATAGGTCTGAGAGAACACGTCCCACATCTCGCCCGGCCGGATGACCGTGCCGCTGGATTCGGTGATCGCCTGGACCTTCTTGGAAAACTCGACCTGGAGGTTGCGGGGCAGGTCGAGGCCGTGCTCGGCGTCCATGACGTAGGCGACGCCTCCCTTGCCCGACTGGCTGTTGACCTGGATGATGGCCTCATAGGTGCGTCCGGTGTGCTTCGGGTCGATGGGAAGATACGGCACTTCCCACTGCTGGTAGTCGTCGCCGATGGCGGCGAACCCCTTTTTGATGGCGTCCTGATGGGATCCGGAGAAGGCGGTATAGACCAGGTCCCCGGCGTAGGGGTGGCGGGGGTGGACCGGCATCCGGGTGGCATACTCGGCCACCCGCCGGACCTTCTCGATGTCGCCGAAGTCGAGGGCCGGATCGATTCCCTGGGAGAACAGGTTCATGGCCAGGGTGACCACATCGACGTTCCCGGTGCGCTCGCCGTTGCCGAACAGCGTCCCCTCCACCCGGTCGGCGCCGGCCAGGACGGCCAGCTCAGCGGCGGCCACTGCGGTGCCCCGGTCGTTGTGCGGATGCAGGCTGAGGATCACCGACTCGCGGTTCTTGATGGTGCGGCCGAACCACTCGATGACGTCGGCGTAGACATTCGGCGAGTACATCTCTACGGTGGCCGGAAGATTGAGGATGATCGGGCGGTCCGGGGTGGGCTCGATCACGTCCATCACCGCTTCGCAGATTTCGATGGCGAACTCCGGCTCGGTCCCGGTGAAACTCTCGGGCGAGTACTCGTAGCGGATCTCGGTATCCGGTACCGTTGACTGGAACTTCCGGCACAGCCGGGCGGCGTTGACGGCGATGTCGATGATCCCGGCCCGGTCGAGTCCGAAGACCACCCGGCGCTGCAGCTCCGACGTGGAGTTGTAGAAGTGGACGATGGCCCGGCGGGCGCCGCCCAGCGACTCGAAGGTGCGCTCGATCAGATCCTCCCGGCACTGGACGAGCACCTGAATGTCGACGTCGTCGGGGATCAGGCCACCATCGATGATTTCGCGCTGGAAATCGAAGTCGGTCTGGGAGGCGGACGGGAACCCGACCTCGATCTCCTTGAACCCGATCTCCACCAAGGCGTTGAACAGCTTCAGCTTCCGCTCCGAGTCCATCGGGTCGACCAGTGCCTGGTTGCCGTCCCGCAGGTCGACGCTGGCCCAGCGGGGGGCCTGGGTGAAGCGCTGGTCGGGCCAGGTGCGGTCGGCCAGCTGCAGCGGGAGGTACGGCCGGTACAAGGCGAACGGCATGGGGGAAACGTCGCAGGGAAGCTCGAGACGGTGCCCGGCCCGGCTGGTGGCTTTCGTCGTGCTCGTCTTCGGCTGGTCGGTACTCACTGTTGCTCCCTTATGTCTTCCGGTGTTCCGGGTTCTCGATTCCGTCTTCCCTGACTGTTGGCGCGGTCGGCGCTGGGCCATCAAAAAACCTCCTGGCCATTTCGGCTCAGGAGGTTGCGGGCGAACGCGATTGTGGCGTTCGCCGTCAGGTGAGAAGGAGGTCCGAGCTCGCGGTGCAATACATGATGCCTTTTATGGTGCCAGGACGGATGGTGTTCGTCAAGGGGCAGGGGCCGGCTCGGGTTCGGGTGAGTGCGGGAGTCCCCTCAGATGCGCTCGAAATTGCGGGCCAGCTCCCAGTCGGTGACCACCGTGTTGGCCTTGCTCCATTCCTGGCGGGCGGTGTTGAGGAGGTGGTGGTGGACGTCGGAGCCGAAGGCCTCCAGCGCCACCTCACTGGAGGCGAGGTTGTCGATGGCTTCGGCCAGGGTCGACGGGAGCCGGGTGACGTCGGGGGCGGCGTAGGCGTTCCCCTCGAAGGCCGGTTCGAGTTCGAGTTCGTGCTCGATGCCCCACAATCCGGCCGCGATCGACCCGGCCAGGGCGATGTAGGGATTCACGTCCGCCCCCGGCACCCGGCTCTCGATCCGCCGTCCGTCCCCGGTGCCCACCGCCCGGAATCCGCAGGTGCGGTTGTCCTCTCCCCACACGACGGCGGTCGGCGCCCACGAGTCGGGGACGTACCGTCGATAGGAGTTGACATACGGTGCGAAGCACCACGCCAACTGGCTGGCACCCTGGAGTTGCCCGGCCAGGAACTGCTCGCCGATCTCCGAGAACCCCGAGGAGGTGGTGCCGTCATCGGCCGGGGCCATGAGGGGGGCTCCGGACGTCGCATCCCACAAGCTGGTGTGGATGTGGCACGACGAACCGGCGTGTTGCATCGACCACTTGGCCATGAAGGTGACGGCCCGGCCGTGCTGGGAGGCGATCTCCTTCACCCCGTTCTTGAACACCAGATGGCGGTCGGCCACCTCCAGGGCGCCCCCGTAGGTGATGTTGATCTCGTGCTGACCGGTCCCGGCCTCTCCCTTGGAGAACTCGATGGGGATGCCGGCGGTCAGCATCTGATTGCGGATCTGGCCGATGATGGGCTCGACCCGGGATGTCTGCAGCAGTTGGTAGTCCTCGATGGTGTCGGCGTGCGGGACGATCCCCTGCCAGTGCTTGGCCGTTGCCTCCGCGTAGGTGTCGAGGAAGAGATAGAACTCGAGCTCGGTGGCGCATTTGATCTCGAGCCCGTGCTCCGCCGCCCGCTCGAGTTGTCGCTGCAGGATGCGGCGCGGGGACACCTCCACCGGCTGGTCGTCCAGGGTGAAGAGGTCGCAGAGCACCAGCGCGCTTCCCGGGAGCCAGGGGATCGACCGGACCGTGTGGGGGTCGATGACCGCGTGCAGGTCGCCATAGCCGTTGTCCCAGTTGGCGAACTGGTAGCCGGGGAGAGGCTCCATGTCGACGTCGACGGCCAGCAGATAATCGCAGACCTCGATCCCGTGGTCGATGACGTGCTCGAGGAAGAACGGCGCGGTGACCCGCTTGCCCACCGGACGTCCCTGAAGATCGGGGAAGGCCACCAGCACGGTGTGGATATCACCCGATTGGATCTGGCGGGGAAGGGTTTCGAGGGTCAGCACCTCAGCACTTTGACCCAGGCTGGCCCGCCCGTCCAGCGCTACTCCGGTGTCACGTAGGCGGCGGTGATGCCACCGTCGACCACCAGTGCCGATCCGGTGATGAACGATGCGTCGTCGGAGGCCAGAAACAGGGCCGCCTTGGCGATCTCCTCCGGTCGGCCGAATCGGCCGATGGGGATGTGGACCAGACGGCGTTGGCGCCGTTCGGGATCGGCGAGCAGTTCGGCCAGCAACGGGGTCTCGATGGGGCCCGGGCACAGCGAGTTGGCCCGGATCCCCTGTCGGGCATACTCCACCGCCAGCTCCCGGGTCATGGCCAGGACGCCGCCTTTCGATGCGGTGTAGGCGATCTGGGCGGTGGCCGCCCCCATGAGGGCGACGAACGAGGCGACGTTGATGATGGAGCCGCCGCCGGAGGCCAGCATGGCCGGGACGGCGGCCCGGCAACCCAGCCACACCCCCTTCAGGTTGACCTCCATGACCCGCTGCCAGGTTTCCGGCGGGGTGTCGAGGACCCCACCGTCGTCATCGGGAAAGATCCCGGCGTTGTTGAACAACACCTGGAGCCCGCCGTAGGTAGTCACGGCCGCCGCCACCATGGCCTCCACCTGCGACTCGTCCGACACATCGACGGTGACCGCCAGGGCGGTTCCTCCGCCGGCGACGATCTCGTCCACCACCGACCCGGCGTGGTCGGCGACCACGTCGGCCACCACCACCTTGGCCCCTTCGGCGGCGAACAGCATCGCCGCCACCCGGCCGATGCCGCTTCCGGCTCCGGTGATCACCGCAACCTTGCCGTCCAGACGGGCCATCGACTTCTCCGTGGGTGCAGGAATGGTAGGCCCGCACGCTACTGGCACTTCAACGACAATGGGATACTGGTCCATGCTTCCATCAGGCCGAGCCCTCGTATCGGAATCTCGACGAGTTCCGGGGGCGCCATGAGCGACGAGTATTCGGTGGTCAACCCGGCCACCGAGATGGTCATCGCCAGGGTGCCGATAGCAGGTGTCGACGAGACCGATGCCGCGGTGGCCCGGGCCAAGGAGGCGGGTCCGGCCTGGCGGGCGGTGTCCCCGGCCGATCGGGCCCGGCTGATCCGACGGTTTGCCGCCCAGGTCGAGGAGCACGCCGAGGAGATCGCCCAGCTCGAGACGGCCAACGTGGGTAAGCCCATCGCCGACAGCCGGGGAGAGGTCGGCATGGTCGCCGAGGTCCTCCACTTCTACGCCGGGGCAGTGGACAAGCACCGGGGCGCCACCGTCCCGGTGGCCGGGGGGGTGGACCTCACCTTCCATGAGCCCCTCGGGGTGGTGGGCGCCATCATCCCCTGGAACTTCCCGGTCGCCATCACCTCATGGAAGGTCGGCCCCGCTCTCGCCACCGGCAACACCATCGTGGTGAAGCCGGCGGAGTTGACGCCGCTGTCCGCCCTGCGGCTGGCCGAGCTCGCCCTCGATGCCGGCATCCCCGAAGGGGTGCTCCAGGTGGTGGTGGGGGGCGGCCCAACCGTGGGGGCGCGGCTGGCCGAGCATCCCGATGTGGCCAAGGTGGCCTTCACCGGTTCGACCGCCGTCGGACGGGAAGTCATGTGCACGGCGGCCGGGACCATCAAGCGGGTGACCCTGGAGCTGGGAGGGAAATCGGCCAACATCGTGTTCGCCGACGCCGACCTCGAGCGGGCCGCCGCCGCCGCCCCGGACGGCGTCTTCGCCAATGCCGGTCAGGACTGCTGCGCCCGGAGCCGGATCCTCGTCGAGCGGTCGGCCTTCGACCGGTTCCTGGCCTTGTTCGTCGCCGCCGTCGATGCCTGGCGGGTCGGCGACCCCACCGACCCCGAAACCGAGATGGGGCCACTGGCGTCGGCCGATCGCCGTGAGGTGGTGGCCGGGTTTCTGGGGGCGGGCATGGGCGACCCGGGTCAAGACGCGGTCGAGCCGTGCGCCCGCGGAGGCCTTCCCACCGGTCCGGGATTCTGGTTCCCGCCCACCGTGGTCGCCCCGGCCAAGCCGGAATGGCGCCTGGCCCGCGAGGAGATCTTCGGTCCGGTGGTGGTGGTGATTCCCTTCGATGACGAAGCCGACGCGGTGCGGTTGGCCAACGACACCCCCTACGGGTTGGCCGGGTCCATCTGGACCGGAGACGGTGCGAAAGCGTTGCGCGTGGCCCGAGGTGTCGATGCCGGGAACCTCTCGGTGAACTCCAACGGCTCGGTCCGGGTCCAGACCAGCTTTGGCGGGATGAAGCAGTCCGGGTTTGGCCGGGAGCTGGGACTCGAGGCACTGGATGCCTACAGCGACGTCAAGAACGTCTTCCTGGCCACCTCATGATCTGACCACGGTCGGAGACCATCGCCATCCGGGGATCAGGAGCCAGCAGTGCCGCCCTCGACGAGATCCTTGAAGCGGGCCATCTCTTCGGTGGTGTCGTTCTCGAGCCATTTGCGCAGCAGCGGGTCGAGGAACCACTGCCAGGGACGCTTGAAGTCGAAGACTTCGCGATGAACGACGTCGGTTCCGGTCGCGGTCTCCGTGCACTCGAACGAACCCTCGAAATTCAGGAACCAGCGAGCCGGTCCGGCGGTCGGCGTTCCGAACTTGAGCGACGTGGGCGTCAGGACGAAGGGATAGGTACCCCTCGGCCCCGGCATTCCCTTGATCCGCCCAGAGAACACCGCGGTCCCGCCGGCGCCGTCCCGCGTCACCGGGCCGACGCGACCGATCTTGTGATCCGCCTGCCGGTACCGCGCCAGATCGAGCACGAAGGCGAGTACGTCGGCGGGGGACACCGCCACCCTGACGCGGGCCTCACCGACGATCAAGTCGCGGCATCCATTTCGAATCTACTGGGCCGGCTCGGGTGCCTCGGCGACCGCTTTGATGCGTTCGAGGGTGGCCCGCATGCCGTTCACGTTGGTGCGGCCGCGGGCTTTTCCGGCGAGTTTCCAGTAGAACCGGAGTACCGGCGTATCGGTCAGTTCGAACCACTCGGTGACATCGGTGCCGTCCCCGCTCGGCTCGAAGCGATAGCCCCAGGTATTGACGGGCTTCCCTCCGGGTCCGGCGACCGCGAAGACGAACTCGCGGCCCGGTTCGGAGACGGTGATCTTGCACTGCGTCCAGTAGACCGGCCCACGCTCGTTGCGGCGGACGTGGCCCCGGAACCGCACCCCGACCGCGGGCCCGGTGGCGCCCTCCAGCCACTCGGCCTCGAAGGTCTCCGGACTGAACTTGCCGGTGTTGGTGATGTCGCTCACCAACGCCCAGACCCGTTCGGGCGGAGCCTGAATATGGACGGTCACTGAATCGCGCACGAAACGACACTACGACCTCGAGGCAAACCCTGTCGTGGCCGGAGGCGCCCTCCGTGGGGTTCACGGCATCGCCGGCGGGAACGTCCTCAGTGCCGCTTCCAATTCGGCCAGCGAATCGAGGCGAATATCGGCCTCGATCGCCTCCGCCCATCCCGCCTGGATGATCCCCCAGGGCCCCCGCCTCAGGTGCACCGAGACCATCCCGGCCCGGCGGGCGGGTAACACGTCGTTGTCCACCCGATCGCCGACATAGGCGATGCGGTTGGCTGTGGCCCCGAGTTCGTGTTTCATTCGGGCAAAGAACGCCGGGTCGGGTTTCGCCACCCCCCACTCGTCCGAGGTGGCGGTCAGCTCCACCGGGAGTCTCGCCATGAATCGGGAAGCCGACGCGGTCTGGTTCCCGATCACCGCCAACCGGTAGCCGGATGCCTTCAGGGCCAACAGCGCCGGCAGAGCATCCGGGTAGAGGTCAGACTCCTCGAACGTCCACGGATACCCGGCCGCCAATTTCTTGACGATCTCGGCCTCGAGGTCGAAGCCGGGGCGGAAATACCCGAAGACGTCGACGTGGGGCCGTCGATCGGCGATGACCGAACCCAGGACGGCGAAGAAGGTCAACCGGGGGACCCCGAGATAGTCAGCCCACCGCCCCCAATTCTCGGTCTCGTCGACCAGAGTCTCGCCGAGGTCGAAGACCAGCCAGTCCACCACTCGGTCGTCGGCCACCTCGCGACTCTTGCCGGTGGGGGGACCGTCGGCAAACGGTGGCGTGCAGATCCGGATTCCCCATGAACCCGGTCAGCCCCGCCCCGGCTGATCCGGAGATTGAGACGCGGCCTAGGAAGCTCCGGCGGCGGCCGGTGAGGCGGTCGCCCCGGCCACCGTGACCGTCGGGGCGGCGGCACTACTGGAAATCGGCACGGTGTGGAGACTGTCGGCTTCCAGCACCCCGACCCCCGTCACCGCTCCCACCAGCACGGCCATCACCGCGAGCGTGACGACGCCCTTCCAGACACGAGGCGGCTTGGGGGGCTCTTCGCCTGGCCGGCGGGCCGGGACGCCGGCTCCTTCACCGGGTAATTGATTCGGGTCGTGGGACATGACCCAAGCATCGGACCGGTGCCTAAGAAAACAGTATGGAGCGGATATGAGTCGGCGAAGAATCCGGCAATTCCGGCGCCCGCATCCGGAAGGCCCATCCCGGCGGGTAACGTCGGAGGCATGTCAGATCGTTCGCGCAAGCTCGTGAAGCCGGCGGCCGCCGTCACCATCGTCGCCACCATGGCCAGCGTCTGGTGGTTCGCCCTCCGGCCCCGGCGCAAGATCAAGCTCGACAAGTAGCCCCCTCGGCCGTCGGCGCCGCCACCCTCAACCGGGCGGTCAGCCCACCAGGGCGGGAACGGCCTCCCCGATCGGCAACCGGACCACCGCATCGGCAATGGAGTCGAACCCCGTCTCCTCAGCGTTGACGATCACCAGGGCGGCACCGTGCTCACGGGCGATGGGCACCAGGCCGGCGGCCGGGAACACCCCCAGGCTCGAGCCGATGGCCAGCATCAGGTCGCAGTCGCAGGCCGCCCGGGTGGCTCTCCGCAGGTCCTCGACCACCAGTTCCTGGCCGAAGCTGATGGTGGCGGATTTGAGGATGCCTCCGCACTCCCGGCAGGGTGGGTCCTCCTCTCCGGCCCGCACCCGGTCGAGGGCCTCCGCCATCGGGGAGCGCCGGTCGCACGACATGCACATCACCCGGTGCATGGTGCCGTGGAGCTCGACGACGAGGTCCGGGTCGGTGCCGGCCGCCTGGTGGAGCCCGTCGATGTTCTGGGTGACCAGGGTGTGGAGCTTCCCCGACTCCGCCAATCGGGTGAGAGCCACGTGGGAGGGATTCGGCCGGGCCGACCAGGTCGGTGAGTCGAGCCGGTTGCGCCAAGCGCGTCGCCGGATCTCGGGGTCGGCCAGGTAGGCGCTCAAGGTGGCCAGCTTCTCGGCTTCGGGGTTCTTGGTGAAGACCCCGTTCGGACCCCGAAAGTCCGGAATGCCCGAGTCGGTGGAGATGCCGGCACCCGTCAGCACCACCACCGCGTCCGCCTCGGCCAACAACCGCTGAGCCATGCGGAGGCTGGCGTCGGCTTCGGCCTTGGCGCTCGATTCCATCGGGCTCACCGCTTCAGCTTGGCACGACCACCATCAGCTGGCCGTGCCGGCCAGGTGGCCGAGAACAAGTGGAGCGATGTCGTTGACCGAACCGGTTGGAAGCCAGTGCGTACCTCCGACCACGGTCTCGAATTGGAATGGGCCCGAGACATGCCGGGCGCACCGCTCCGCGGCAACCCGGGTGATGAACGGGTCGGAATCGCCCCAGACGAAGAGGGTCGGGGCGGTGATCGGGCCGATCTGGTTGCGTAACTCGAACGGCAGGGCCCGGTACCAGTTGAGGGGTCCGGTCATCGCCCCGGGACTGGCAGCTCGGCGGGCGTAGCGACGGGCCGAATCCTCGTCCACACCGGTCCGGCGCAACTGGCCGACGAACCGCTTCTCACCGGCGCGGCTCAGGATTGCTTCGGGCAGCTTCGGGATCTGGAAGAACGCCATGTACCACGAGTGGAACGCCTGGCTGCTCCGGGTCATGGCCTCGAGAAACGCCTGGAGGTGCGGGACGGAAAGTGCGGTCAGGGTGCGGATCCGGTCCGGGTGGCTCCCAGCCAGATACCAGGCCAGGGCGGCGCCCCAGTCGTGTCCGACGACATCAAAGCGGGAGGCACCGGCCTCGTCGGCCAGCGCCAGGACATCCTGGGCGAGGAGGTCGAGGGTGTAGGCCCGTCGGCCGGGTGGGCGGGCACCGGGGGAGTAGCCCCGTTGGTCGGGCGCCAACGTGCGGTAACCGCTGCCGGCCAGGGATACGGCCAGGGGGTCCCAACAGTGGCGGTCCTCCGGGAACCCGTGGAGTGCGATGACCACCCTGCCCTCGGTCGGGCCGGTGTCGGACACGTCAAAGGTGAGCCCCTCGCGTTCGAAAGTGTCCACGGGTGCGATCCTTTCTGTGAGAACCGTCAGGTTCGTCGGGAAAGAGGTTCGGGATCTAATGGCCGTCCCCACAACTTCCTCTTCGAGTCGCGTAGCGGTGTTTGGCCGCTCACCCTATAGGCGGTAGCCAGCCGGGATGCCGGCCTGGCGGCAGCGCCACCGAGTTGCCGATCTGCCTGGCCGATGGGACCTCGCCGGCGCCGGGGACGCATCCGCCCCGCCCGCCCGTACCCGGCCGGCGCCATCCGCCGACCGGTAGCCTCGACCGGTGCCCCTGGCCTCGCTCCGCCCCCTGCGGTCACGCAACTTCGCCCTGTTGTGGTCGTCAGCGCTGATCTCCAATGTCGGGACCTGGATGCAAAGCATCGCCCTCGGCCTGCTGGTCTACTCCCGGAGCGGCCACCAAGCCGGTTGGACCACCTTGGTCATTGCCGCCAGCTTCCTCCCGATCGGACTGCTGGCTCCGGTGGGCGGCGCCATGGCCGACCGATTCGATCGACGCCGGTGGTTGCAGCTCACCACCCTGTTCGAAATGGCCTTCGCCACCGTGTTGACCCTGCTGGTGGCCACCGGGCACGACCAGCCGGGGCTGGTGGTCATCGTGGCCTTCTTCGGCGGCGCCGCGGGGGCGGTCGGGTTTCCGGCCTATCAAGCCATGCTTCCCGACATGGTGCCCAAGGAGGATCTCCTGGGGGCGATTTCGCTGTCATCCGCGCAGTTCAACCTCGGCCGGGTGGTCGGACCCGCGGCCGCCGGCCTCACCCTCCTCCACAACGACTACACGCTGACCTTCGCGGTCAACGCCGCGTCGTTCGCCGCGGTGGTGATCGCCTTGACTCTGGTGCGGCTGCCCCCGCCGGCGCCCATCGCCAGGAACGAGGGAATGTACCGCCGGATCGCCGACGGCGCCCGCACGGCCATGCGCGAGCCGGGGTGTCGCAGCGCCATCATCCTCATCTCGGTGGTGGCCCTGTTGGCCTCCCCGTTCATCGCCCTCGTCACCGTGATGGCCGCCGCCTTTCACCACGGCCACCCGTTCTCAGGGGGAACCGCGTTGTTGGTCACCGCCCAGGGCATCGGCGCGGTGATCGGCGCCATGGTGCTCCCCTCGTTGGCCGAGCAGGTCGGACGACGGAAGATGGTGCGCGGGGCACTGTTCTTGTTGCCGCTTCTCCTCATCAACTACGGGCTGGCGCCGGCGCTGTGGTGGTCACTGGTGACCTTCTTGCTGGTGGGCGCCGGCTACATCGCGGTGCTGGCCGGCCTCAACACGGTGGTCCAGCTCCGGGCGCCCGAGGCGTCACGGGGCCGGGTCCTCGGGTTCTACATGATGGCCCTGGGAATCGTGTACCCGATCGGGGCGGTGATCCAGGGGCAGATCGCCAACCACATCGGGGTGCGGGCGGTGACCGTCGGGGGAGCCGTGACCCTCCTGGTCGTCCTGATCCTGCTGGCCGTTGTTCGGCCCCAACTGCTGGGGGCGTTGAGTGATGTCCGGGATGACGCCTCAGAGATCGTTCCGACCGAGGAGCTGCCGTGATCGACGAACCGAGGCGGGCATCTGGCGGCCCGGTCACCGTCGAGGTGTTGACCCCGACCGACGCCGAGGCGGCCCAGGCCCGGGCGGCCGGCTCCCTGGCATCGGCCGGCCTCGGCCCCGGCGACCGGGTGGGCTTCTGCCTCCCGTCTTCTGCGGCTCTTCTCTGCGCGGTGTTGGGAGCGTTGCGGACCGGAGTGATCCCGGTACTCCTCAACGCCACCCTGCTCGATGGCGAACGTGACCTGTTGATCGCCGACGCCGAGCCGGGGCTGGTGGTGACCGATGAGGACGGCCTGGCCGCCCTCGACTCCGGGACGCCGGTCGAGCTGGATCCCTACCCGCGGGGACGACCGATGCACTACACCTCGGGGACCACCGGCCAGGCCAAAGGGGTGTGGTCGGGGGTGTGGGACAACGCCACCGCCGCCGAGGCCTTCGACGACGAGGCCGACCTCTGGTCGTTCGGGCCCGACGACGTCCACCTGGTGTGTTCGCCGATGTACCACTCGGTGTCGGTGAGGTTCGCGGCCGGGACCCTGCTCCGAGGGGGGATCTGCGTCATCCTCAACCGTTTCGAGGCGCCCGCCGCCCTCGGGGCGCTCATCGGGGAGGCGGGCGCGATCCCGACCACCGCCTTCATGGCCCCCTCGGCGCTGTCCCGACTGCTGGCGCTCGGCGACGAGCTCCCGGAGCGGTTCGACGCCCTCCGTCTTCTGGTCCACGCCGGGTCGGCCTGCCCGGAGGCGCTCAAACGGAAGGCCCTCGACCGGGTCGGTGACGGGGTGCTGTGGGAGTTCTACGGGTCCACCGAGGGCCAGTTCACCTCGTGTTCGCCCGAGGAGTGGTCGGACCACCCCGGCAGCGTGGGCCGCGCCCGCCGGGCCGGACCATCAACGTCGATGACGATGGCACCATCTGGTGCCGGCCTCCCGATTTCGGGAAGTTCGAGTACTGGAGGGACAACGAAAAGACCGCCTCGGCATGGCGGGACGGCGCCTTCACCGTCGGCGACCTCGGTCGGCTCGATCGAGACGGCTACCTGTACCTCGATGGCCGCCGGGACGACCTGATCATCACCGGCGGGGTCAACGTCTACCCGGCCGAGATCGAACACGTCCTCGCCGAGGTCGCCGGGGTGGCCGGGGTGGCCGTGGTCGGGCTCCCCGACGAGCGGTGGGGCCAGCGGGTGTCCGCGGCAGTGGTCCTCGATGCCTCGGTCGGATCCGCCGACCCCGCCCGGTTGATCGGCGCCCTCGAGGCTCATGCCGCGGCCCGGATGGCCGGGTTCAAGCGGCCCAAGCAGTACTTCGTGGTCGAGGCGCTGCCGACCACCGCCACCGGGAAGGTGCAGCGCCGAGAGGTTGCCGCTCGGCTCGGGGTTTAGCCGGCATGCCGATGAGGCAGAATCGCGACATGAGCCCAAACGACGCCGGACCGCCGCTTGCTTCCGTCAACCCCGCCACCGGCGAGCTGCTGCAGTCCTTCGAACCATTCGATTCCGCTGAGGTGGACAGGCGGCTGGCCCTGGCGGCCCGGGCCGCGCCGGAGTGGGCGGCCACCAGCTTCGCCGATCGGGCCCGGCTGCTGATCACCGTGGCCGAGCTGTTGGAAGGGGAGCTGCCCGACATCGCCCACCAGGTCACCACCGAGATGGGAAAGCCCTTTGCCCAGGCCAAGGGCGAGGTGGCCAAGTGTGCCAACGCCTTCCGCTGGTTCGCCGCCCACGGCGAGAGCTTTCTCACCGATGAGGAGATGCCGGTCGATGCCTCGCTGGGGTTGGTGACCTACCAACCCCTGGGCCCGGTGCTCGCCATCATGCCCTGGAACTTTCCGCTCTGGCAGGTGGTGAGGTTCGCGGCCCCGGCGGTGATGGCCGGCAATGTCGGGCTGCTCGAAGCACTCTCCCAATGTGAGCCGGGTCTCGCTGCTGCTCGAGGACCTGTTCCGCCGGGCCGGGGCCCCGCCCGGCATCTTCCAGTCCCTGCTGGTCGGGACCGATCAGGTGCCGGCGATCATCGCCGACCCCCGGGTCAAAGCGGTGACCTTGACCGGCAGCGTCGGCGCCGGCCGGGCGGTGGGGGCTCAAGCCGGGGCCGCCATCAAGAAGGTGGTCCTCGAGCTCGGCGGCAGCGACCCGTTCATCGTGCTGCCGTCGGCCGACCTCGAACGGGCGGTGTCGGTGGGGGTGGAGGCCCGGATGCAGAACACCGGGCAGTCGTGCATCGCCGCCAAACGGTTCATCGTCCACGAGGCGGTGGCCGATGCCTTCATCGAAGCGTACGTGGCCCGGGTGGAGGCGCTGACGGTGGGGGACCCCTTCGACCCCGCCACCGAGGTCGGCCCGCTGGTGACCGAGGTGGCCCGGGACAACATCGAGGCCCTGGTGGAGGACGCCCGCAGCCACGGGGCATCGATCCTCTGCGGTGGCGAGCGGATGGTCGGCCCCGAGGGCCCGGACAAGGCCGGCTACTTCTACCGGCCCACCGTGATCGGCGACATCACCGCCGAGATGCGGGTGGCGACTGAGGAGGTGTTCGGGCCGGTGGCGTTGCTCTTCCGGGTGAAGAGCGCAGAGGCGGCACTGGCGGTGGCCAACGGCACCGACTTCGGGCTCGGCTCCAGCGTGTGGACCAATGACCCCGACGAGCAACAGCGCTTCGTGACCCGGCTGGAGGCCGGCCAGGTGTTCGTGAACGGCATGGTGGTGTCGATGCCCGAGCTGCCGTTCGGAGGGATCAAGACCTCGGGCGTGGGACGTGAGCTGTCCCAGCACGGGATCCGCGAATTCTGCAACATCAAGTCGGTGTGGGTGGCCTGATCGGCTACTGGGTAGAGGTGACCACGTGGTCGACGGCGGGAGCCGCCACCCAGGTTCCCGAGGTCGAGGTCCAGGTGCGACCGTCGAACGACACCGAGGTGAGGTGGTAGTTGTAGGCGTGAGCCACGGCCCAGGCGGCGATCTGCCATCCCCGTTGGGTGGTCGCCGGCGTCCCGAACGGGTTGGGGCCCAGCTCGGCGGTGGCCGCGGCGACCAGGGCGGCGTGGGTCGGTGCCGTCCCTCCGAAACTGGTGAGGTGGCAGGCGAGGCCGGCGGGGATCTCACCGGTGGTGGCGATGGCGAGTGCCTGGGCTTCGAGGGACCACTGGGCGTAGGCATCGGGGGTAGCGCTGTGCTGGACCTGCTGGGCGGCTTCGGTCACCGGCAGCGACTCCCAACCCGGGACCTGGGCCAGATGGTCGAAGAAGGCGCCGGCGGCATAGACCGGGTCCATGATCTCGGCGGTGGTCCCCCAACCTTGGGAGGGGCGTTGCTGGAAGAGGCCGACGGAGTCGAGGTCGCCGTAGGGGAGATTCTGTAGCTCGGTCTCCTGGAAGGAGGTGGCCAGCGCCACGGTGGCGGCATGGTCGGGCATTCCCTTTTGCTGCCCGACGGCAGTGATGATGGCGGCGTTCTGAGCCTGGGTCGGGGTGATGGCGTAGGGACCGCCGGCCGAGTCATTCCCGAAGGTGCACATCGAGGCCACCACCGGTGGGGGCGGTTGCCCGCTGAAGATGATGGCGGAGACGGCTCCGGCCGCCGCCAACGTCACGACTGAGATGATGATGAGCCGGCGCCGGCGCCTGGGAGCCCTCGATCGCGATGTTCGTCTCATGGTTAGCAGGTGCCGGTCGCGGCCTGGGATGCCCGGAAAGCGCGGATACCAGCGGCATGAAGCTTCTCATCTTGGAGGGTGGCGGACGGGTCAGGGCCGGATTTCCCTGGTGACGAACCGTGGCCGCGCCGATCACCCGCTCCGCTGCGTGTTCGGCTCGGCGCTCGGTTGCGTCAAACTGGAAGCATGCGTGCCTATCTCGATCATGCGGCCACCACGCCCATGCGGCCGGAGGCGGTCGAGGCCATGCTGCCCTACCTAAGCGGGGGCGGGATATTCGCCAACCCTTCGGGGAGTCATCGCGAGTCGAGGCAGGCGCGGCTGGCGGTCGACGACGCCCGGGAAGAGATCGCCGGCCTCCTCGGGGCGGATCTTGGCGAGGTGGTGTTCACCGGGAGCGGGACCGAGGCGGACAACCTGGCCATCACCGGCACCCTCGGCGCGCTGGCCGTTCCTGGCGGCGGGAGGTCAGGCCCCATCGTGTGTACGGCCATGGAGCACCATGCGGTGCTCAATACCTGCCGGGCGGCCGCCGGGCAGCGAAGCAGCGGGCTCCGTGAGGTGCGCTCCGACGGCTCGGGGATGGTCGATCTCGACTCGTTGGCCGAAGCCTGTACCCCCGACGTCCGCCTGGTGTCGGTGATGGCGGTGAACAACGAAATCGGTACCGTCCAGCCTCTCGACGACGTCGCCCGCCTGGTCCGCACCCTTTCGCCCGATGCGGTGCTGCATACCGACGCGGTCCAGGCCCCGCCCTGGCTGGCGATGCCGCCGATCACTGCGGCTGTCGATCTCCTGTCGGTGAGCGCCCACAAGTTCGGCGGCCCCAAGGGGGTGGGGGCACTCGTGGTCCGCCGCGGGGTGCCGATCGAGGCGGTGATTCGTGGTGGGGGACAGGAGCGCGAGCGACGGAGCGGGACCCACAATGTGGCCGGCATCGTGGCCATGGCGGCCGCCTTGTCGGCCACCGCAGCCGACCGGGCTGACACTGCGACCCGGGTGACCGGGCTCCGTGACCGGTTGGTCGAGGGGCTGCTGGCCTCGGTGGCCGGCGCCGAGGAGACCGGGGACCGAGCCGGCAAAGTCCCCGGACATGCCCATCTCCGTTTCGCCGGAGTCGAGAGCGAGGCGATGGTGGTGCTCCTTGATGACGCCGGGGTGGCCGCCTCCGCCGGGGCCGCCTGCTCGAGTGGCGCGGTGGAGCCCAGCCACGTGCTGCTGGCCATGGGATTGGACAGGGAGGCGGCCGGGAGCGGAGTCCGGTTCTCGTTGGGGGCGACGTCCACCGACGCCGATGTCGACCAGGTGCTGGCCGCCGTCCCGGGCGTGGTCGCCCGCCTGCGAAACTAGATCGGTGCGAGTGCTCGTTGCCATGTCCGGAGGGGTTGACTCCTCGGTCGCCGCCGCCCTGCTGGTGGAGGAGCTCGGGCGCGACCGGGTGGTGGGGGCCACCCTCAAGCTCTGGGGCGGGTCCTCGGACTCCGGATGCTGCTCGGTCGGCGATGTGGAGGACGCCCGACGGGTGGCCGATCAGCTCGGGGTGGTCCACCATGTCTTCAATTTCACCGCCGAATTCGAGGCGCGGGTGGTGAATCCCTACATCGAGGGTCACGCCATCGGGCGCACCCCGAACCCGTGCATCGAATGCAACCGGCACCTCAAGTTCGACCGCCTGTTCGACCGGGCCCGGTCCCTCGGGTTCGACGCCGTCGCCACCGGACACCACGCCCGGCGCACTACCACCGACGCCGGCCGCCACCGGCTGATCCGGGGCGCGGATCCGCTCAAGGATCAGTCGTACGTGTTGGCCATGCTCGGACAGGACCAGCTGGCTCGCTCGCGGTTCCCGGTCGGGAGGCTGACCAAGGCCGAGGTCCGTCAGGAGGCCGCCCGCCTGGGCCTCCGCACCGCCACGAAGCCGGACAGCCAGGATGTGTGTTTCATCCGGTCGGACGAGGGCCGGGACGGCTTCTTGGGGGACAGGCTCCCGCTCCATGACGGCCGCCTCGTCGACGATGCCAGCGGGGAGGATCTCGGCCCGGTGGCGGCGGTCGAGCTGGTGACGGTGGGCCAGCGGCGGGGTATGGGCCACGGGATCGACGGCCGCCGGCGCTACGTCACCGCCGTCGACGTTCCTGGCCGCCGGGTCCGGATCGGGAGCCCGGAGGCGGCCAACGCCACCGGGGTCGAGTTGCACACGGTGACCTGGGTCGACGATGACCCGACGGAGGCGAGCCAATCGCCGGACTGCTCGGCGATCGCCCAGTGCAGCGCTCACGGACGTCCGGTGGCCTGCACGGTACGGCGGGGCGAGCGAGGGAGCTTGGCGGTGACGTTCGCCGCTCCCCAGCGCCGGATCGCCCCGGGCCAGACGGTGGCGCTCTACGACCCTGCCGACCCCGACGCGGTCATCGGCTCGGGCATCGCGGCGTGAACGGACCTCCCGGCGGTGACGACCCGGCGTCGCCGGGCCGACCAGCTCCGCGAGCTGATCGCCTTCCACAACCAGCGGTACTACCAACTCGACGCCCCCGAGGTTCCCGACGCCGAGTACGACGATCTGGTCCGCGAACTTCGGGCCATCGAGGCCGACCACCCCGACCTGGCGGTACCGGATTCGCCCACCGGATCGGTGGGGGCGCCGGTGTCCACCCTGTTCTCAGCCGTCGCCCACCGGGTGCCGATGATGAGCCTCGACAACGCGATCCGACCGGACGAGTTGCAGTCCTGGGCCGACCGGCTGGCCAAGCGCATCCCCGCCGACACCACCTTCGTGTGCGAGCTGAAGATCGACGGGCTGGCCATGTCCCTCACGTACGAAGACGGGCGTTACGTCCAGGCCGCCACCCGGGGGGACGGAAACGTCGGCGAAGATGTCACCGCCAATGTCGCCACCATCGCCGACATCCCCACGGTCCTCGCCAAGAAGGTCGCCGCCCCGGCGGTCATCGAGGTGCGGGGCGAGGTGTACATGCCGATCGCCGCCTTCGAGGACCTGAATCGGCGACAGGCGGAAGCCGGGGGCAGGCTCTTCGTCAATCCCCGGAACTCGGCGGCCGGATCGCTCCGTCAGAAGGACGCCTCGATCACGGCCTCCCGGGCCTTGTCGTTCTGGGCCTATCAGGTTGGCGACCTTCAGCCCCGGACGGATCCTCCGGGGTCGGGTCTCCCCGAAGAACTGCTTGCCTCCCAGTCGTCCACCCTCAAGTGGTTGAAGCGGGCCGGCTTTCCGGTCAATCCCGAGAACCATGCCGTGCATGGCCTCGATGAGGCGCTGGCCTTCTGCCGGCACTGGGAGGAGCACCGTCACGACCTCGACTACGAGATCGACGGGGTGGTGATCAAGGTCGACGACCTGGCCCTGCAACGGGAGTTGGGCGCCACCTCCCACGCCCCGAGGTGGGCGATCGCCTACAAGTTCCCGCCCGAAGAGCGGACCACCCGGCTCCGGGCCATCCAGGTGTCGATCGGGCGCACCGGTAAGGCCACCCCGTTCGCAGTGCTCGAGCCGGTGTTCGTGGGCGGGTCGACGGTGTCGCTGGCCACCCTGCACAACGAAGACCAGGTGCGGCTGAAGGATGTGCGGCCCGGGGAGGATGTCGTCGTCCGGAAGGCCGGTGACGTGATCCCCGAGGTGGTGGGACCGGTGCTGGTGGGCGCCGACCGGAACCGGAAGAAGCGCCGCCCGCCCAAGTGGAAATTCCCGACGGTGTGTCCGAGCTGCGGTGCGCCGCTGACTCGACTGGAGGGCGAGAGCGACACCTTCTGCACCAACCTCGACTGTCCGGCCCAACGGGTGCAGCGCATCGCCCACTTCGCCTCCCGGTCGGCCATGGACATCGAGGGGCTCGGCGAGCAACGGGTGGAGCTGTTCGTCCGGCAGGGTCTGCTCTCCGACGTGGCGGACCTCTACTCCTTCACCGCCGACACTCTCTCGGGGCTGGAGGGGTTCGGGCCCCTGTCGATCTCCAACCTGCTGGGCGCCATCGATGCCTCCCGGGCCCGCCCGCTGCACCGGCTCCTTATCGGACTGGGCATCCGCCACCTCGGCCAGGTGGGCTCATTGGCCCTGGCCCGGGCGTTCGGGGACCTCGACGGCCTCCTGGCGGCGGACGAATCGGCTTTGGCGGCAGTCGACGGGGTGGGCACCATCATTGCCGCCAGCGTCACCAGGTGGTTCGCCTCCGGGGTCAACCGCGGGGTGGTCGACCGGTTACGCCGTGGCGGGGTCAATGTCGAGGAGCCCGGTGCCCGGGGCGGCGGCGGTCGCGTCGGCGGCGAGGTCGGGGATGGGTCCGGGGATCAGACCCTGGCCGGCAAGTCGGTGGTGGTGACCGGAACCCTGGAAGGCCTCTCTCGGGAAGACGCCGAAGAGGCCATCATGGCCCGGGGCGGGAAATCACCGGGCAGCGTGTCCAAGAAGACCTTTGCCGTGGTACTGGGCGAATCCCCGGGAGCGTCGAAACTGACCAAGGCTGAACAGTTGGGGATCCCGGTGGTGCGCGGAGCCGACGAGTTCAAGGCACTGCTCGAAACCGGAGAGATCCCCCCGACGACCTGAGCCGTGCCCGACTACGTCCCGACCCGGGCTTTGGCCGCCCACCCCAGATGGATGGTCTGCAACTCGACGGATGCGAAGCCGGCGCCCAACAGGCGCGACTCGAGGGTGCTCGGGTCGACGGGGTCGTAGATGTCGTCTTCGTGAAGCGTGGCGGTCCCTGGGTTCGCCATGCCGTCGAAGATGGCGAACACCCCGCCCAGTTGGAGGACCCGGGCGACCTCGGCGAACAGTTGGTCCTGGCTCGAGGTTGGGACATGGTGGATCATCGCGAATGAGGCCGCTCCGCTGAATCGGCGATCCGCGAATGGCAAGGAGGGGACGTCGGCGCGGACGACCTCGACGTTGGTGCCGCCCATCCGGGAAGAAAGATCGGCCGCCAGCTCGTTATCGAATTCGACGGCGGTGAGTGCGGCCACCCGATCCCGGAGGAGATCGGTGGTCAGCCCGGGGCCCGGCCCGACCTCGAGGACATCCTGGCCGAGATCGACGGTCCCGATGACCCAGGGCAAGATGCTGTCTCGGAGCATCTCATACCAATATTCACTCGAACATATTTTCAGATGCTCAGGATTCACGAACGCAGGGTACGCCTGACCAGTCCTTTGTGCTTGGCGGTCTCCTGGTTGAGTGACAGACAATTGTCTATTGGTGTGTCTATTGATATCTATTGGCGACCTGTCGGCCACCGGCGTCGGGGGCGCTGACCGCGCTGACCAGGCGCCACGCGGTCGCGGCGTCGGTGGGGGTGATCAATGGTCGCCCGAACGAAGCGCTGGCTTCCGCCATGGTCTCCGCCTGAGCGCACCAACCCGTGGACGACATCCACGCCTCCGGAGCCTCCTCGACGGCCGGGTGCCACAGGGGGTGGCGCATGGAGCCTGTCTCCGTGCTCAGGGTGGCGCCCAAACGGCCGCCATTGGAGGCCGCAGCCAACTGGGTGAGCAGATGCACCCGCTGGGGCTGTTTCAGGTAGACGAGGAGACCTTCGGCCAGCCACAGAGTCGATTGGTCCGGCTTCCAGCCAGAACCGGCAAGCCGGGAGATCCACTCGGGATGGAGGATGTCGGCGACCACCGTTTGACGCCGGCAACCCGGCGCAAGCCCGGTCTCGTCGATCAGGCTGTCCTTCACAGCCAAGATGTCTTGCCGATCGACCTCGTAGATGATGGTGTCAGCGGGGAGCGGCAACCGGAAGGCACGGGCGTCGAGGCCGGCAGCCACGATGACGACCTGGCGAACTCCGTCGTCGATCGCTTGCAGGGTCATCATGTCGAGAAAGCGGGTCCTCACCGATACCCACGCCACCAAGCCCGGGCGTACTGCAGGGAGGAAATGATCGACGGTCCGTACCAAGTGCACGGCCAACGGATCCTTGAACCATCCGTCCGGCCGAGCACTCTCGACGGCCCGGCATACCGCCACCGACACGGCCGTCCGCCCCACCGCCGAAAGGCCCGACCGGTCAAGCGTGGTCATGGACCCATCTCCACGATGGCCCCGAGCACCGATCGGGCGCGAACCAGGTCTTGGTGGCTGACCTTGGTGGCGAGCTCGGCGTCGACTCCTTCGACGGCCTTGCGGATCTCGGCGGCGGCCCCCCGGCCGCGCTCGGTGAGCCCCACCGTCACCCGGCGCCGATCATCGGGGTCGGGTGTGCGCTCGACGTAGCCGCGGGTCACCAGGGTGTCGACGAGCTGGCTGGCGGCCTGCTTGGAAACCGCCAGTTCGCCGGCCACGTCCCCCAGGTTGCGACCGCACCGGGCGATGCGACCGAGCAGGGAGCCACCGCTCGGCGGTACGTCGTCGAACCCGGCGGCGATCAGGGCGGCGCGAATGGCCCGGGTGTAGGTCCGCCGGGCCGACGCCAGCAGCGGGGGCAGAACGGCGTCCTGATACCACCGGGGTTGATCGGCCATCGGGCCAGCATATAGTCAAGTAACTAGATAGTCAAGAATTGGTACTAATGATGACACGGCCAGTCCAGTCCGTTCCGATGACCGGTCGCCGGAGTTGGTTGCATTGACGGCTCTCGATAGGTGGGCCATCCTGGCTGTTATACCGCGAAGACTCTGACAAAGGACTTGCACATTGGACCGTGGCGTCCAGTCATGACCGTTGCTGCCTGCAGGTTGGGACCCGATGACGGGCGGGCCCGGATGCTGCGCTGGCGAGCGCTGGCCGAGACTGCCGGCCCGGTTGCCCGCCGGATCGGGCCGGTTCTGGAGGTCAGTTACCCGCTCGACGCCGGCGAGGAACTCGAGTTGCTGGTGAGCGCCGAGCGAGAGTGTTGTCAGTTTGTCGAGTGGGACATCATTCGCCGAGACGACACCCTCGTTCTGCAGATCGCCGCCGAGCCCGAGCGCCCGGACGACATCGAGCCGTTCGCCGATCTGTTCGGCGCGTCGTCGGACGACGGCTAACCCTGTCTTCGCGGTTTACGGCCGGACTTCGTAGTAGAGGTTGGCCGGGTCATCGAAGTCGTGAAGGGTGAAGCGGGTAAAGCCTGCCTCCCGACACATCGCCTCGGCCATTTGCGGGTGCAGACCGAGGGTGCCGAGCCCGGCTCCGCCCGGCTCCGAGAGAGCCGACGACATGCAGGTGGCGACGGACGTCCCGTACATCATGGCGAGGAGCGGATTGCGTTGGTTCTCGTCCCAGGTGACCCCGGCCCGGATGTCCTTCACCAACAGGGTCCCGTCGTCTTTGATGCACCGCCGGATGGCGGTCAGCGACTCGGCCGGGCGGGGCATGTCGTGCAGGCAGTCCAACGTGAGGACCAGATCGAATGTCGGTACCGCCGGAAGGTCGGTCGCCCCGGCCCGGTGGAAACGCACATTGGAGGAAGCCCCTTCTGCGAGTTTGACCTCAGCCCGATCGATGGCGTGTTCGGAAGGGTCATACCCCTCGAAGTGGGAGTTGGGAAAAGATGCGGCCAGGGTGAGGAGCGCCACCCCCGACCCGCAGCCCACATCGGCCACCCGGGCGCCGCGGCGCAGGCGGTCGACCACGCCGTCGAGGGCGGGAAGCACCACCGGGACCAGAGCCAACCGTGACCAGGGTCCCAGCATCCGCTCGATGGTGTGGGCAGCCGTTGGGCCGAGGTCGTCGTAGCTGAGGCCGACGCCGGTCCGGAACGCTTCGGCCAGCCGGTCGACCACCGCCGGAGGGGCGACGCCTCCTTGGAAAGCGCCGGCGGCGAACCACAGGCTGTCGACATCTTCAACCAGAACGTCGGCGGCTTCGGGTCTCAGTTCGAACTCGTCTCCATCCGGCGTGTCGATGAGCGAGGCGGCGGCCTGGCTCCGTAACCATTCGAGCAACCACCGCTCGTGCAGACCGGTGGCGGCCGCCAGTTCCCCGGCGGTCGTCGGGCCCCGCCCCGCCATCGCCTTGTACAGCCCGAGTCGGTCACCGAGATGGATCATCAGGGACACCACCTCACCCTCTTTGTACTTCCAGACCTGCAGCGCGAACAGCGCCGACGGCATCTCGTCGTGTTCAGCGTCGATGTCCGAGGCCACCGCTTCTGTTTAGCATCACCGACTCCGAGACTCGGAGTGGGCCGAGGTGGCCGACGATGAAAGGTCAGTGGAACAAGAGGACGTGAGGATCCGCCAGGGCGCCGATCGACAACAACCGGATGTAACCGTCGGTGATGATCACCAGCGGGAGGCTGAGCCACGCGAAGAGCCCGTGGCGCGCATTGAGCCGGCTGGCGAACCTCCATCCGAGGTACCGCACCGGGTGGGCGGAGAACGTGGTGAGCCCGCCCCCGACCAGATGCCGGAAGGCATGGCACGAAAGCACGTATCCCCAGAACGCCGCGGCAGTGAGCCCGATCAGTAGGGTGCCGACCCCGACTCCCACCCCGCCGCGGAGGTCGAAGGCTCTGACCGAATCGACGGTCAGCATCACGGCCACCAGGATGCTGCCGGCCCAGAAGTACCGGTGCACGTTTTGCAGGAGGAGGGGAAATCGCGACTCCCCGGAGTAGTGCTGTCGGGGCTCTGCCACCGCGCACGCCGGGGGAGACAGCCAGAACGCCCGGTAATACACCTTCCGGTAGTAGTAACAGGTAGCCCGCACCCCGACCGGGATGGCCATCACCAGCAAGGCCGGGGAGAAATGCCACCAGCTTCCGATCAGCGCGAGGTTGGCGTGGACGCCACAGTCGGTGGCCACGCAGGGCGAGTACAGCGGCGAGATGTAATTGCCCACCGCGAAATGGGCGGTCTGGAATCCGGCCCACATCGCGTAGGCGGTCAGCGACCCGAGAAACGCCCCGGTGCCGAGCGGGGTGAGCCACCACCGGTCGGAGCGCCGGGTCGTCATCGGGCCGATCGATCCCGGGCCCACATATCTCGCCCCTGACGTGCAGGTTCGGGGGCAACCTCTCGTATCGGGAGCCGAACCGATGGTCACCGGGGTACCCATGGTCTCACCGTAGGGAGGCGCCCTTTAGAAGTCCAAGACATGATTGGTCTAAGTTTCATAGGCTGTGGCTATGGGACCGCAGCTGCATCAACTCGAGTACTTCGTGGCCGTGGCCGAAGACCGTCACTTCACCCGGGCGGCTGAACGCCTCCACGTCGCCCAGCCGTCGGTGAGCGCCCAGATCCGCCAGCTCGAGCGAACCCTTGGCACCCCGCTCTTCCATCGGGCTCCGGGGAAAGTCACTTTGACCGGCGCCGGTGACCTCCTGCTGCCGTTGGCTCGCCGGGCCCTGGCCGACATGGCCACCTTGGTCGACGAGGCCACCGATCTGGACAGCCTGCGCCGCGGCCGGGTCGCCATCGGCGCCACCCCGAGCCTCAGTACCACGCTGCTCCCGGCGGCCCTCGGTCGCTTTCACCACCGCTATCCCGGCGTCGCCCTCGCCGTCACCGAGCAGGGATCCGAGCGACTGGTCGCCGGGCTCGAGTCGGGCGAGCTCGATATCGCTCTGGCCATCCTGCCGTTGCACCAACCGCTCCTCCAGAGCCTGACCCTCGCCGTCGAGGAGCTGGTGGTGGTCACCGGTGCCGATCACCCGTTGGCCGGGCGTCGACGCATCGGGATTGCCGACCTCCGCCAGGTTCCGCTGGTCATGTTCCGGGAGGGTTACGACCTCAGAGCCATGACGCTCCGGGTGTGCCGCGAAGCCGGCTTCGAGCCGGTGAGGGCCCTGGAAGGCGGGGAGATGGCCGGGGTGCTGGCCCTGGTCGGCGCCGGGCTCGGTGCCGCCATCGTGCCGAGCATCATGGCCGCCGCTCACCCGAACCTCCATCGACTGCGGCTGCGATCGCCGAGCCTCCGGCGACAGATCGGATTGGTGCATCGGGGAGACCGTGCTCCCTCCCGGGCCGCGGCCGCCCTGGCTTCGGAGATTACCGACCTCCTGGCCACCAGTGGCTGGCCGAGCAGCCCCCCTCCCGGCCTCCAACTCGCTGTCTGAAATCGGCGGGGTCGCCGAGGGGGAAGGGGTTCGCCGGCTGGATCAGGGGAATGCCCAGGTGGGCGATACCCTCCACCGCAAGTGCTTGACCGATCGGTACCCTAAGAGGAACGATGCCGAGCATTACGGACTCCATCGGGCGGGTCCTCGGCGACCGCTACCGACTTGTAACCGCCCTGGGCACCGGCGCGTCCGCGCACGTGTACCTCGCCGAAGACGTCAACCTCCACCGGAAGGTGGCGATCAAGGTGCTCCACCCGGCGTTGGCCGGCGACATGTCCTTTCTCAAGAGGTTCCGGGCCGAGGCGCGGGCGGTGGCCGCCCTCAATCACCCGAACATCCTCCAGGTCTACGACTGGGGCGAAGAGGGGGGCGAGCCGTATCTGGTCCTGGAGTACCTGGCCGGAGGCAGCCTCCGCCAGATCTACGACTCGGGGCGCCTCCTTACCCCCGAGCAGGCGGTACGCGTCGGCCTCGAAGCCGCTGCCGGCCTCGACTACGCCCACCGTCGGGGGTTGGTGCATCGGGACATCAAGCCGGCCAACCTGTTGTTCGACGCCGAGCGGCGATTGAGGATCGCTGACTTCGGCTTGGCCCGCGCCCTGGCCGAAGCCGCCTGGACCGAGCCGGACGGGGCGATCCTGGGAACGGCCCGGTACGCCGCCCCCGAACAGGTGGAGGGGTGGACGCTCGACGGGAGAGCCGATGTCTACTCCCTGGCGTTGGTGCTGTATGAAGGAGTGACCGGGAAGGTACCGTTCGCCGGGGACACCACGGTTGCCACCCTGATGGCCCGGGTCGGGACACTGTTGCCCGAACACGAGGCGCTCGGCCCGCTCAATGACGTGCTGGTGTGGGCAGCCGCCCCCGAGCCAGATGAGCGCTACGACGCCGCCGGGTTGATCCTGAGGCTGCAGGCCCTCGAGATCGCCCTCCCCGAGCCCGAGCCGCTGGTGCTGGCCGAAGCCGTGACGGTCACTGACCCGGGCCGCGCCGATCCGGCGCGGGTGGGATCGGACGTCGGCCGGAGAACCTGGTCGGATGGCGCCGACGCCACCGAGCTGGGCGTGGCCACTGCCTTGCTGTCACCGGAGAAGCCGGCCGGCAAGCCCAATCGCGTCACCGAGCCGCCGGCACCCGGGACCGGCGACCCGAGACCGACACGGCGGTGGCCATGGAGAGCGGGGATCGCCGCGGCAGTGGCCGTACTGATCGTCGCCGGGGTGGTGGTGGCGTTCCGGCAGCAGCTGTTCACCGCCAGCCACGCGGTGCCCTCGCTGGTGGGCAAGACGGTGCCGCTGGCGGTCAAGGCCGTCTCCTCTGACCACTTCAACGTCCATCAGAGCGGCGCCCAGTTCAGCACCACGGCGGCCCCGGGGGTCATCCTCAGCCAGCAGCCGGCGGCCAAGTCCGGCCATAATCCGACCATGGCCAAGGAGGGAACCACCATCAACGTGGTCGTCTCCAAGGGCCTCCCACCGGTGGCGATCCCGACCAACCTGACGTCGTACCAGAGCTGCGCCGACGCCATTCAGGCGCTCGCCGCGGTGCACCTGGTGGGTGTCTGTCCAGACAGTGCCGCCCAGTACAACCCGACGGTAGCGGCCGGTCAGATCCTCGGCTCCAGCCCCTCGACTACCGCCACCTACGGGTCGACGGTGACCATCATCCTCTCCAAGGGCCATGCCCCGGTGGCCATCCCGCCGGTGACTGGGCCCGGTTCGACCTACGCCAGCGCGTCTGCCGCCCTGACCGCCGCCGGGTTCAACCCCGTCCAGGCCAACGCCTACAGCTCGACGGTGCCGGTCGGACAGGTCATCGGCACCTCGCCGGATCCGTCGGCCGGGCCGGCGCCCTTCGGGTCGACCGTCACCGTGAGCGTCTCCCTCGGTCCCCAGCCGGTGCCGGTCCCGAACCTGTCCGGCGATACCGTCGACCAGGCCACCACCACGTTGCAGCAGAAGGGACTGACGGTCGGCGCTGTCTACGGACCGGCCAAGGGAAAGGTGTTCCTCACCACCCCCGATGCCGGGACCAACGTCTCGCCCGGCACCGCGATCAACATCTACACCGCGTGACCCCTCCCCATGCCGTACCCGACTGCGAGCTGTGCGAGGCGGCCCGGATCACCGAGTGGTTCTACGAGGACGACACCTGCTGGGTGGCCGACTGCGAAATCTGCGACGTACCCATGGTGGTGTGGAAGTCCCACGGCAGCGAGCCGTCGGAGGCGGAGGTGGAGCACATGCTGGCCCGATTGGGCTCGGTCGCCGACCAGCGTCTGGGGGTCGACGGGTGGTCGTTCGACCGGGTGATGCGGCAGATCCCCGATCACTTCCACGCCCACGCCCGCGACCCCAACTGGTGGTTCCGCCGGTTCGGTCGCAAGTGAGCGGCGCGGGATCCGTCAACCGGTGATCAAGTACCTCGGGTCCAAACGCCGTCTGGTTCCCGCCCTCACCGAGATGGCCCTGGCCTCGGGGGCGGAGACCGCCCTCGATCTGTTCACCGGCACCACCCGGGTGGCCCAGGCCCTCAAGCGGCTCGGGATCCACACCACCGCGGTGGACAGCTCCCGGGCCGCGCACGTGCTGGCCCAGTGCTACGTGGCCACCGATCCGGAAACGTCGCCGTCGTTCCTGTCCGAGGTCGCCGCGGCGGTGGAGCAGCTCAACCGGTTGGACGGGCGCCCCGGGTACGTCACCGACACCTTCTGCCGGTCGTCGAGGTTCTTCCGGCCGGAGAACGGTGCCCGCATCGATGCCATCCGCGACGCCATCGAGGCGGGCTACGCCGGGACCCCCCTGTGGCCGGTGCTGATGACCAGCCTGCTCGAAGCCGCCGACCGGGTGGACTCGACCACCGGGGTGCAGATGGCCTACCTCAAGCAGTGGGCCTCCAGAGCCGATCGGCCGCTCACCCTGCGGGTCCCGGAGATGCTGCCAGGCGCCGGTCGGGCGGTGCGGGGCGATGCCTGTCTGTTGGTGGGTGAAGGCTCCGACACGCTGTCCGACGTCCATCTGGCCTATCTCGATCCTCCCTACAACCAGCACCGGTACGAGTCGAACTATCACGTGTGGGAGACGTTGGTGGAGTGGGACGCCCCGGTCCACTACGGCGTCGCCTGCAAACGCGAGGACCTCCGGTTGCCCACCGGGAGGAGCCAGTTCAACCGCCGCCAGACCATGCCGGCGGCGCTGGCCGGGGTCATCGCCGCGGTCCGGGCCGACACCGTTGTCCTGTCCTACAACAACGAGTCGTGGTTGAGCCTCGACGAGCTCTATGACATGTGCGCGGCGAGAGGCCACGTCGAAGTGGTGTCGTTCGATTCCGCCCGCTATGTCGGGGCGAGGATCGGCATCCACAACCCGGCCGGGCACAAGGTGGGGACCGTGTCCCATCTACGGAACACCGAATACGTCCTCATTGCCGGGAGTCGTGACCGGACACGACGGATGGCCCGCTCGGTGACCGACCCGGGGCTGGGCGCCGCGGTGGATCGACCACCCCGTGACGGGACCCGATCGGGAGCCGTCCCGGTTTGACCGCGGTGTGAGGCCCTGCCAACGTAGGCGCACGATTGGCAGCCAACCGCCGGCCGTGGCGTTGCCCGGGCACCCGGTTGGTCGACAAGGGGGGTTGGAGCATGGGCGCACTGGACGGGCGGGTTGCCATCATTACCGGCGCCGGCCGGGGGCTCGGCCGCGAACATGCGCTCCTCTTCGCCGCCGAAGGGGCAAAAGTCGTGGTCAACGACTTGGGCGGCGCCCCTGACGGGTCCGGGACCGATAGGTCGTCGGCGCAGCTGGTGGCGGACGAGATCACCGCCGCCGGCGGCGAGGCGGTGGCCAACGCCGACGACATCACCGACTGGGACGGCGGGAAGCGACTGATCGAGACCGCCGTCGAGGCCTTCGGGAACCTGCACGTGTTGGTGAACAACGCCGGGATCCTGCGAGACCGGGTGCTGGTCAACATGTCCGAAGAGGAGTGGGACTCGGTCATCAAGGTTCACCTCAAAGGTCACTTCGTCCCGCTCCGCCACGCGGCTGCCTACTGGCGCCAGCAGACCAAGGACGGCGTCGAGGTGCAGGCGTCGGTCATCAACACCTCGTCGACATCTGGACTGCTGGGGAACCCGGGCCAGACCAACTACGGCACCGCCAAAGCTGGGATCGGGGCGCTCACCATCATCGCCGCCGAGGAGCTCGGGCGGTACGGGATCCGGGTCAATGCCATCGCCCCGGCCGCCCGTACCCGCTTGACCGAGCAGACGCCGGGTCTCTCCGAGATCGTGCAGGCCCCGGCGGATGCCTCGGTCTTCGACAGCTGGGACCCCGCCAACGTGTCCCCGTTGGTCGCCTACCTGGCCACCCGGGATGCGCCGACCACCGGCCAGGTCTACCTGGTTCAAGGCGGTCTCATCCGTCGGTTCCAACCCTGGACGATGACCGACACCCTCGAGAAGAACGACCGATGGACAGTTGCGGAGCTCCAGACGGAGATGCACCTGCTCGGCGGCTGAGTGGTGGCGTCACCCAATCGGGGGGGAACCGCCGGGAGAGAGCACAGCTTCGATGCCTCGGAGGCGGTCGAGGCCGAGGCGTTGGTCAGCGGTGGTGGCGCCGGTGCCGAGGGTGGGATCGTCGTTCCCTGGCCGGTCCTCTTCCGGCACCGGATGCATCGCAAGGTCCGCAGCTCCGACCGGTACCAGTGGTGGGTGCTGTGGACGGTGCTGGCCGGGCTCCTGTCGGTCAACATCACCTTCACTGTCTTCGTGGTGGCCCTCCCGCAGGTCGCCCACCAGCTCCACACCTCGGTCTCGACCCTCACCTGGACATCGACCGGTCCGCTGCTGGCCTTCGGGGTGGCGGCGCCGATCCTCGGCAAGTTCGGGGACATCGGCGGCTACCGGCGCCTCTACCTGTGGGGCCTGCTCGGAGCCGCGGTCTGCGTGATTCTGACCGCCACCGCCCCCACCGCCGGGGTGCTGATCGGAGCCCGCCTGCTCGACGGGGTGGAGGGAGCCGCCACCGGGGCGGCGTCGATGGCGCTGATGCTCCAGGTCTTCTCCAACGAGGACCGGGTCAAGGCCATGGGCTGGTGGGCCCTGGTCGGGGCCGGGGGCCCGGTGATCGGGGTCACCGTCGGCGCCCCGGTCATCCAGTACCTCGGATGGCGGGCCCTGTTCTGGGGGGAGCTGCCCTTGATGGCGATGGCCGCGGTGCTGGCCGTGATCGTGCTGCCCGGCCGCGGCCCGGTTTCCCCCGTGGTTGCCGAGGAGGAGGGCGAAGCGGGAAGCGCGGTGGGCGAACCCCGGCACAGCCCGTGGCGCCATCTCGACTGGATCGGATCCTTCACGCTGGCCGCCTCGGTGACCGCGGGGCTGATGGCGCTCAACCTGGCGCCTTCCCGGGGGTTCGGATCGCCGCTCATCCTGGGTATCTTCGGAATCTCGATCGCCGCCGGCATCGGGTTCGTGGTCCAGGAGCAGCGGACCGACCACCCGCTGATCCCGCTGCGGTATTTCCGCCTACGGAATTTCACCTTCCCGTTGGCGGCCAAGACGTTCACCAACTTCTCCTACATGGGCGGCTTCTTCCTGTTTCCGCTGTTGATGGAAGGCATCTACGGCTACAGCGAAACCCGGGCCGGCCTGGTGTCAACCGCCCGGCCCCTGCTGTTCTCGGTCATCGCGCCGGTGGCCGGGTACGCCGCGGTGGTGATCGGTGAACGGATCTCCACGGTGGTCGGCTGCTTGATCCTGGCCGGCTCGATGGTGGTGTTCACCCAGATCGGGGCGCACCCGTCACTGGTGGTCATCTTCATCGCCCTGGCCCTATCCGGCGCCGGCATCGGCATCGTCACGCCGTCGACCACCTCGTCGTCCTCCAACGAGGTGGCGCTCGATGAGTTGGGGGTGATGAGCGCCGCCCAGCAGATGGTCACCCAGATCGGGGTGGTGGCCGGGATCCAGGTCATGGTCACCGTGCAGGCGTCGGCTCACGGCGGTGTCGGATCCCTGGCCTCGTTCCACCGGGCCTACCTGGTCGGGGTGGTGGTGGCCCTGGCCGCCACCGCCTGCGCGGTGTTCACGAGGAACACCCCCCGACCGGGGCGACGGAAGGCGGTCGCCGGCCGGACCGGTTGAACTATTCGGTGATGGCCTTGATGCGGGCCGCCACCATCTCGGTGGTCGGATCGGCCCCGCCGGTCTGCATGGCCATCAGCTTGGCGATGTCGCCCTCGACCTTCACCTTGCCGGACATGAACGCCTGCATGCCCGCCTGCTGGTTCCCCTCGATGAGAATCGACTTGGCGATGTCGTAGTCGAGGGTGACCTTCAGGTCGGCCGGGTCGATGTGATCCATGTCCAGCTCGAGCTGGCCTGAGGTGGTGTCCATGTGGGCGTTGACGGTGCCGTCCCCGAAGGGCACCTGGGTGATCACCAGGTTCATCCGCACGGCGTGCGGAATCGGCGCACCTTTCCCGTCGAACTCGGCCCGGATGGCCCTGGCCTCGGTGAGCCAGTCGTCGCTGAGAAAAGGATATGTGGCCATGGGTGCGTTGCTCCTTGCCTGTACGTGCGGGTCTCTACTGCGGGGCAACCATAGCCTCGCTGGAATACGGGACCCGAGGTGAGAGTCGGGCCGCTCGGTCATCGCCGGTAGCATGCCGAACCATGACTGCCCCGATCATGTCCGGTGCCGAACCGTGGTCTTCCGAAGGCGGTTCCCACGGAGCGCTCGTCCTCCACGGCTTCACCGGGAACCCCCAGTCGATGCGACCGCTGGCCATGGCCCTCGGGAAGGCGGGCTTCACCGTCGACCTGCCGCTCCTCCCCGGACACGGGACCTCGGTCGAGGACATGATCCCCACCCGGTGGGAGGACTGGTCGGGCGCGGCCGAAGCTGCCTACCGGGGACTGTCGGCCCGCTGCGACAAGGTAGTGGTGACCGGCTTGTCCATGGGGGGCACGCTGAGCTGCTGGTTGGCCGCCCATCACCCCGAGGTCGCCGGCATCGCGGTGATCAACCCGTTGGTCGATCCGCCGGCCGAGGACTTCCGGGCCGTCATCCGGGACCTGCTGGCCGGGGGAGCCGAGGTGGTCGACGGCATCGGATCGGACATCGCCAAGGAGGGTTCGGTGGAGGCCGCCTACCCCGAGTCCCCGCTGGCGGCGGCGCTCTCCCTGTTCGAGGGGGTCGACTCGGTCGAGCCGCTGTTGGGTCAGATCCGGTGCCCCACCCTGTTGCTGAGCAGCCGGGTCGACCACGTGGTGGGAGTCGAATCCGGCGACGTTCTCGAGCAGAAGGTGGCCGGTCCGGTCGAGAGGATCTACCTCGAGAGGAGTTACCACGTGGCCACCCTCGACTGGGATGCACCCGTGATCGAGGAGCGGGTGGTGGCCTTCGCCGGCGACGTCCTGGGCGGCCCGGGCACGGCGCGGGCGTCCTAGTGGCGGCCGCCCCGCGGTTGACCCGGGACGACGTGGCGCACGTGGCCGCCCTGGCCCGGCTCCATCTGACCGATGACGAACTCGAGCTGTTCACCGGACAGTTGGCCGAGGTCCTCGACCACGCCGCCGACATCGCCCAGCTCGACCTCACCGACGTGCCCGCCACCGCGCACGCCATGGCCGTCACCAACGTGCTCCGCCCCGATACGTTGGCGCCGACCCTGGACCGCGACGAGGTCCTCGCCGCCGCCCCGTCGGTGGAGGACCACCGATTCCGGGTGCCCCGGATCCTGGGGGAGGCACCTTGACGGCAGTCCGGTCGGCCCTCGATCTGGCCGCTGCGGTCCGGGCCGGCGAGACCCGGGCGCTCGATGTGCTGGAGGGCTACCTGGCCGCCATCGAGGCCGGGGACGGAGAGGTCCACGCCTTCAACCTGGTCACCGGGGACGCGGCCCGGGAGGCGGCCATCGCCGTCGATCAAAAGCTGGCCGCCGGCGAGGACCCGGGGCTGCTGGCCGGGGTGCCGGTGGCCCTGAAGGACAACATGTGCACCCGGGGGGTGCCCACCACCTGTTCGTCTCGGATCCTCGACGGCTGGCGACCCCCCTACGACGCCACGGTGGTGACCCGGCTGCGGGAAGCCGGGGCGGTGGTGGTGGGAAAGACCAACATGGACGAGTTCGCCATGGGGTCCTCGACCGAGAACTCGGCCTTCGGGCCCACCCGGAATCCGAACGACACCAGCCGGGTTCCGGGAGGTTCCTCCGGGGGGTCGGCGGCGGCGGTGGCGGCCGGCTTCACCCCGGTGGCGCTGGGCTCCGACACCGGCGGCTCCATCCGGCAACCTGCCGCCCTGTGCGGCGTGGTCGGGATGAAGCCCACCTACGGGACCGTGTCCCGCTACGGGTTGGTGGCGTTCGCCAGCTCGCTGGACCAGATCGGGCCCTTCGCCACCACCGTGGCCGACGCCGCTCTGGTCTTCGAGGTGATCGGCGGCCATGATCCAGCCGACTCCACTTCCCTCGACCGTCCCGCCCCGCGGCTGCTGTCGGTGTTGGATGAGGGCATCCAGGGGATGACCGTCGGGGTGTTGACCGAATTCCTCGACGGGGTCGACGCCGATGTCGTTGCCCGCACCCGCCAAGCGGCCGACGCCTGCGCGGCGGCCGGCGCGCAGGTCGAGGAGCTATCCGTGCCCGAGGTCCGGCTGGGTCTGTCCGCCTACTACCTCATCGCCCCGGCGGAAGCCTCCTCCAACCTGGCTCGCTACGACGGGGTTCGTTACGGTTTACGGGTCGATGCCGAGGACACCACCGCCATGAACACCGCCACCCGCTCGGCCGGCTTCGGTCCCGAGGTCAAGCGCCGGATCATGCTCGGGACCTATGCGCTGTCGGCCGGTTACAAGGATGCCTATTACGACCAGGCACTCCGGGTACGGACCAAGATCATCGAGGGCTTCGACCGCGCCTACCGCCGGTGCGACGTGCTGCTCGGGCCGACGGCACCCTCCACCGCCTTCTCCCTCGGCGCCAAATCGAGCGATCCGATGTCGATGTACCTTTCGGACGTGTGCACCATCCCTTCCAATCTGGCCGGGCACCCGGCCATCAGCATCCCGTTCGGAACCGGGGATGACGGGCTCCCGATCGGCGTGCAACTGCTGGCTCCGGCGTTGGCGGAAAACACCCTGCTGCGGGCCTCGGCCGTGATCGAAGCGGCAGCGACATCGCTGGAGGGAGGTGGAGGATGAGCGACGGCTGGGTGATGGTGATCGGTCTCGAAGTCCACTGCGAGCTGAAGACGACCTCCAAACTGTTCTGCGGGTGCCCGAACGTGTTCGGGAACGAGCCGAATACCAATGTGTGCCCGACCTGCCTCGGCCTTCCCGGTTCCCTCCCGGTGCTCAACCAGAACGCGGTCGAGATGGCCATGGCCATCGGCACCGCCCTCCACTGCGACATCCGGCCGTCGACCTTCCACCGGAAGAACTACTTCTACCCGGACCAGGCGAAGGACTACCAGATCAGCCAGTACGACGAGCCGATCAACGTCGACGGCTGGCTCGAGTTGCCCGACGGGTCCCGGGTGGGCATCGAACGGGCGCACATGGAGGAGGACACTGGGAAGACCACCCATGTGGGCACGACCGGGCGCATCCATGGCGCCGACCATTCACTGGTCGACTACAACCGTTCGGGGGTGCCGCTGGTGGAGATCGTCAGCGCCCCGGACATCCGCAGTTCAGCCCAGGCCCGGGCCTATGTGACCGAGCTGCGGTCGGTGCTGGTGGCCACCGGCGCCTCCGACGGGAAGATGGAGGAGGGATCGATGCGGGTGGATGCCAACGTCTCGGTCCGCGGCTCCGACGACGACCCGTTCGGGACCCGGTGCGAAATCAAGAACTTGAACTCGGTGCGCTCGGTGGGCCGGGCCATCGACTACGAAGCCGAGCGCCAGATCGCCATCATCGAGTCGGGCGACAAGGTCATCCAGCAGACGCGGCATTGGGACGAAGATGCCGGGAAGACCCAGACCCTGCGGTCGAAAGAGGACGCCTACGACTATCGGTACTTCCTCGAGCCCGATCTGGTCCCGTTGGTGCCGGACGCCGCCTGGAAAGGGGCGGTGGCCGACGCCCTCGGGTTGATGCCGGCCGAGCGCCGCGCCCGGTTGGCCGAGCTCCTCGAGGAAGCCGCCGCCGAGACTGACGCCCGCACCGAGCAGATCGCCACCGTGGTCGATCTCGGCCTGGACGATCTGGTGGTCGAGGCGATCGCCGGCGGGGTGCCGGCGGCGCTGGCCCTGGCCCGGACGGCCAACGAGGCGGCGACCGACGCCGATGCCGCCCGGGCGCTCGACCCGGGGTCGTACGTGGCCCTGCTGGCCATGGAGGCGGCCGGGAGTCTGAGCGCCACCCAGTCGAAGGCGGTGCTCGCCGAGCTGCTGGCGGCCGGCGGTGGTGACCCCGCCGACATCGCCCGGATGAAGGGCTTCGAGGCGATGTCCGACAGCACCTTGTCGGTGGCGGTGGCCGACGCGGTCGACGCCCATCCGGAGGAATGGGCCCGCTACCGGGCCGGAGAGGAGAAGCTCGCCCAGGTGTTCATCGGGCAGGTGATGAAGGCGACCCGGGGTCAGGCCAACGGCAAGGCGGTGATGGCCGAACTCCAGCGGCTGCGGGGCGGCTGACCGACGGTCAGGTGGACAGCCCGACGATCGGCCGGTTGAGCGGGAACCCACCGGTGGATCCCATGAACCCGGCATCGCCGAAGCTGAAGACCCCGCCGTCGGACGCCACCAGCCAGTAGCCGCCGCCATTGGGAGTCGCGGTCACGCTGACAATGGGCCGATTGAGGGGGTAGCCGCTCAGCGATCCGTACTTGCCGGAGTCGCCGAAGGCGAAGACCCCGCCGTCGGACGCCACCAGCCAGTAGCCGCCGCCATCTGGGTTCTTGGCCATCCCGACGATCGGAGCGCTGAGGGGGACGCCGCCGGTGGACCCGAAGAACCCGGCATTGCCGAAGGTGAAGATCCCGCCGTCGGACGCCACCAGCCAGTAGCCCCGGCCATTGGGCGTCGGGGTCATGCTGACGATCGGGCGGTTGAGCGGGAACCCGCCGGTGGACCCGAAGAACCCGGCGTCGCCGAAGCTGAAGATCCCGCCGTCGGACGCCACCAGCCAGTAGCCGCGGCCGTCGGGAGTCGGGGCCATCCCGACGATCGGTTGATTGAGGTGGATGGCACCGGTCGACCCGTAGAACTTGGCATCGCCGAAGGCGAAGATTCCTCCATCCGACGCCACCAGCCAGTAGCCCCGATGGTCGGGCGTCGACGCCATCCCCACGATCGGCTGATTGAGGTGGATCGCACCGGTCGACCCGTAGAAGCCGGCGTTGCCGAAGCTGAAGATCCCGCCGTCGGACGCCACTTCCCAGTAGCCATTGGCGTTGGGGGCCGAGGTCGTGTGCCCGGAGTCGCCTCCGGCCCCGGCGGCGAGGGCGTCGTTCCAGGTGTAGGTCATCGCCACCGGGACCGTCGGCGCCACCACCAGATCGGTGTAGGACGACGAGAGACCGCCGGCGGCGGGGGGATTGGTCTGGGCGGAGGCGTAGCCGGTGCCCATCACGCAGTTGGTACAGGCGAGGCCGACGCCGGGATTGAACCCGGGGTCACTGCCGAGCAGCTCGTCCCGGTGTCCCCAACAACCGGGAGCGGTGGCGCTGGTGCAGGCGATGTTGGACGTGGTCCCTGGTGATCCGCCCCACCCGTCGTCGTACATCCAGGCGTAGTCGACCCCCAGCACCGACTCATACCCACCGGCCCAGGCGCCGCCCATCATCGTATAGCCCGACCCATCGATGGCCACCGGAAACCCGGCGGGAACCTGTGGATCGGCCGCCTCGACCGCCGCCTGTTGCGCGGCGTCCGAGAGGGCGGGAACCAGACCCAGGTAGGGCGGGAGCCCGCGGTCGACCCGTTCGAGGTCGGCGACCACAAACAGCTGCTCGGGTACCGACAGGCTGTCGAAGTTCGAGGGGAGCGTCATCGGGCCCACCCCCTCCTGACCGGCGGCATTGTTGACCGCCTCGACGGAGTAGTTGGTGCAGCCAAGCGTCTCCACCAGGATGGGCCAGAGTCCACCGGAGGTAGCCCCGTCGGCACACGGATTCTGGCAGTTCGACAACAGGGTGCCGATGAGGCTGCAGGTGCCCGAGGAGAACAAATTCGGATTCGACAGGATGTTCCCCACCGGATTGGCCGGAGGCAACAGCCCGGTTCCGAGACCGAGGAGATGGCTGGACACGGTGGGAGTCGACGTTGGCGCACCGCTGGTTCCCGTGCTCGCCGGCACCGGATTGCCCACCGATACCGACGCCTCGGTCGCGGTGGTGGGGGTGGCCCCGGCCGGTGTCGAGAACCCGGTACCGAGTCCGAGGAAGCCACCCACGGTGGAGCATAGGATCAGGGCGCAGATGGCTAGGACCCGAGGAAGGCGGAGGGGCGGCCGCCCGTCATGGGCACCTCCGACTTGGCCTTCCCTGGCCGCCAATGAAGCTGAAAAATCATGCCCCCGCATGGCGAGATTAATCGGCACCCGCTGGAATTACCTTAAGGGTCCAAGGTCCTGATTCCCTGAGCTGCTATAAGGCAGTCGGCTACCTTGCGAAGGTGACCAGGGAGAACAGCGGTGAGTCCTTCTAGGAAAGAGTTAGTATTCCGGCGGCGGGTAGAAATTCAGTGCAGAAATTTCCGCCATCATTTGTGACCTTTGCTTCTGTCATGTCACCCGGTTTTCTGCGTGGACAGCCGTGCAATGAGTGCCGGTCCTCGACGATGCGGTTGACATGTTACGGTAAGTAACGTTACCATGAGTAACATGACAAGAGCGGCACGACGCCGGCGGGGCGCCGCCGGGACACCGGCGACCAACCTGTCTCCGGATCAGAACGCCCCGGGCGGTTCGGCCGACCGCCAACTCCGTCGGGATGCCCGTCGCACCGTGCTGATCGAGGCGGCGCTGGAGGTGATCCGACGCGATGGGCCCCGAGTATCGATGGACCGGATGGCGGCGGCGGCAGGGGTGACCAAGCCGATCCTCTACCGGCATTTCGGTGATCGGGCCGGGCTGGTCACCGCCATCGGCGAGTACGCCTTCGATCAGGTGAGCGCGGCGCTGGACAAGGCGCTGCACGCCGACGTGACCCCGCGTGAGATGGTGCTCACCACCATCGACGCCTACCTCCAGTTCATCGAATCAGATCAGGACGTCTACCGGTTCCTGGTGCACCGGGCCGGCAACGAGGGTGCCGACGCCGGGACCATGGTCAACGAGTACATTTCCCGGGCCGGCCGCCAGGTAGCGATGGTGCTGGGGGAGGGATTGCGGGCCGTCGGCCGCGATTCGGGTCCAGCCGAGCCGTGGGCCTTCGGGATCGTCGGCATGGTCCACTCGGCGGGGGACTGGTGGATGGATCGAGCGACCATGCCTCGAGCTCGGCTGGCCGAATATCTCACCAGCCTCATCTACGACGGACTCCCGGACGCCGATTCACTCGGACCGGCCAGTACCTGGTTGCCGGAGGTTGGGTCTGACCCACCGGCCACCTCGGTCAACGTCGAGACCCCGGCCGACCGGGATACCGATGCAACCCCGGGTGTCGTGACACCCCTCGCCAGCAAACGAAGGAGAACCTCATGACCACGACCGAAACCCACCCCGTCGACGACCGCAACATTGCCGAGATCGCGCCGGACGGCGACGCCGCCCAGGTCATCACCCGTCGAGTTGACCGGCTCAACACCGCGTCGCTCCGCAAAGTGATCGAGCCGGACACCGATGTCGCCGGCGCCCTCGGCCCCGGACAGGTGTTCGCCACCGAACTATCGGTGACCGCCGACCTCGACCTGGGGCTGACCGATCAGCAAAAGGTGAGACTGTCGCGGGAAGAGATGGCCTCGGTGGTGGTGGCCGGCATCCGTTTTGAGGCCATCCTGATGTCCGGCTTCGCCGAGCAGATCGCCCACACCGACAACATCGTCGACCCCCGCATCGTGTACATGCTGCACGAGATCGGCGAGGAGACCCGGCACTCCCGCCTCTTCCTCCGGCTGGTCGAACAGCTGGAGCCGACGGCCAAGAGCCCGGCGGATACCGGTATCGCCAACTTCATCTTCCGCCATGTGACCCGGTTTGTGATCCACCGGCCGGCCGCGCTGTGCGTGTTGGTGCTGGCCGGGGAAGAGATCCCCGATCTCATCCAGAAGAAGCTGGTCGAGCACCCCGACACCGACCCGTTCCTCAAGAGCGTCAACCGGTACCACCGTCAGGAGGAGGCCAGGCACCTGGCCTACGCTCGCATGGTGCTTCCCGAGCTGTGGGAGGAAGCCTCCTGGGTGGACCGGTGGACGGTCAAGTACCTGCTTCCAAATTGTGATCCGGACGATGTTCGACTGGTTGGTCCACCCCGGGGTGTTCGAGACGGTCGGGCTGCCCGGCCGGGCCACCTGGCGGGCGGTGGCCAAGAGCCAGCACCAGACGGATATGCGTCACCAGGCCATCCGACCGGTGCTGGCGGCCTTGGTGGCCCCGGGAGTGATCTCGGCCGGGCATGTTTCTCGCTTGTGGCGGAAGCTGTGCGGCGTCGACCGTTTCGGCCAACCGGTGGGGAACTGATTCGAGCTCCTGCCCCGGTCGGGCGGAATCACCAACTGGGGATGACCGGTGGACATCTCATCGAATCCTGGGGAAAGCGCAAATAATCCGGCGGATAAGGTAAGGATTTCGTTCCAGCCTCTTGATTGTGGTGGGCAGCCGGCGCAGTGTGTCGTAGTTCGGGAAACCGAAGCTCCACCAGAAGCCGGAGGAGGACGAGGGAAGAGTCGAAAGGCTCGACCTGAAATCCGAATCCAGTGGCTGCCAACGAGGAAGGATCGCAAGGTCCGACTAGCGAGGCAGCCGTTCGACGAGGTGAGGAGGAAAGAGTCGAAAGGCTCGATCCGAAGTCCGCATCGAGCAATTGGGAACGAGGAAGGATCGCAAGGTCCGGCCGACGAACCAGTCGTTCGATTCGGCGACGAGAAGGTCCGCAAGGTCCGACTCGGACACCAGATCGAGGCGCCGAGGCTGTGGGCCGAAAGGCCTGCTTCCCAAGGTTGGTGAGGCCGTAGGTATTCCGGCACGGTTGTCCGGGGGACGAACCGGCATGCTCGCAAGGGCGCATCGGTTCGGTGTCCGCTGCAGGGTCGTCCGACACGGCTCAGCGCGGGCGGAGCCCAGGCATTCCGAGTGCGTGGCCCCGAGGAGCTCGGGCGATTTCGGTCGCCCGGTTACTCGGGGCCGCGTCGCTGTCCGCACGGAAATCGACCGCCCGGGCGATCGAACCTGGGTCTCAGCGAGGATGGGCGGCGACCGGGGCGGGGCCGGCGATCATCGAATCGGGGGCGTCCATCGGGCACGGGTCGTCGGCGGTGTCCTGGCACCGCTCGCACTCCAGCTCGAGGGTGCTGTGGGAGATGGAGAATGATCGGCTGACCGTGCGTTTCACCTGGTCACCGACCAACTGGGCCTGTTCGAGGGTCGGATGCCCGGTGAGCACCAGATGGGCGGAGAGCACCCGCATCTCACTCGACAGGCTCCAGACGTGGAGGTCGTGGACCTCGTCGACCCCGTCGACCACTCTCATCGCCGCGGTGAGTTCGTCGAGGTCCACGTCGGCGGGGGTCGACTCGAGCAGGACCGACACGCTGCTCCGGAAGACAATGGCGGCCTCGTACACGATGATGGCGGCCACCACCAGCGCGGCGGCCGGGTCGAGCCAGGTGGCCGAGGGGTAGGCCATCAGCAGTGCGGCCGAGATCAGCACAGCCAGGGACGCCAGCGCGTCGCCGAACATGTGCAGGAGGGCCGAACGCATGTTGAGGTCGTTGGTTCCGTCGCGGAGCGGATCGCCGCCAACCCGTTCACGATCAAGGCGATCGCGGCCACCACCACGACGGTTCCGGCCTGAACGTGGGCGGGTTGATTGAGGCGGCGAATGCTCTCGAACACGATGACCACGGTGACCGCGGCGATGGCGGCGGCATTGGCCAACGCCGCCAGGATGGTCGCCCGGTGGTTGCCGAAAGAGTGTTCGGCGCTCCGGGGACGGAGCGCGAGTCGGACGGCCACCAAGGAGAGGACCAGGGCGGCCACGTCGGTCACGTTGTGGCCGGCGTCCGCCAACAGTCCGGTCGAATGGGCCGCGACTCCGTAGACGATCTGTACGGCCACCAACACGATATTGAGGGCAAGGCTCAGGGTAAGCCGTCGGGTTCGGTTCATGTAGTCGCCTGGCGCCCAGACTACAGGGGGAGGGGCCGGATTCCGGTGCTCAGGCGACGCCTCGCCACAGCCGGTCCGCCCGGATCCCCAGCGCCACCTGCCGTGAAAGCTCGGCCCGGACGACCGGAAGATCCTCGGCATGGGTCACCCCGATGCAACTCGCATCGGTCTCCAGCACCCGCACCGGCCATCCCTGACCGGTGGCGATCATCGTGCCGATGACTTCGGGGAGGAGCACCTCGGCTTTGGGGATCTCCGCCCCCGACTCGACGGCGGCGATCAGGGCCTCCTCGTCGAGACCCGACCCCTCCATGGCCGTGTCGAAGGTTCCCCAGATCGAGTCACGGAAGCCCCAGAGGTTGACCGAGACCAGTTCGTCGCCCGAGAGTTTGTCGGGAACCACCCCGTCCTGGGCCAGGAAGGTGGCCCCGTCCGGCAGCCGGGAGACCTGACGCCGCTCGTCGATGGCGGTCAGCCGGCCGTCGCCGTCGACCCGACAGACCCCGCGGGTCACCGGGGCATCGGTGACGATGGTGGAGGCCAGGTGGTACCCCACCAGGGCGTGTTCCTCGGCGCCGACGCCCAACTGGGCGGCCAGGAGGCCCATGGCCGCCTGGCCGTAGACGTCATCGGCGTTGGCCACCGCGAACGGTTGACGCTCGGCGATGTCGGAGCGGGCGGCCAGCACCGCGTGAACGGTTCCCAGCGGGAGGCGCTGTTCGGCGTAGGAGACCGAGACCGACGTGGGCCAGGACCGCTCCACGTGGTAGCGGATGGCGGGACCGGTCTCGGGATGGATGACCAGAACCAGGTGGCCGAATCCGGTGCCCAGCGCATCGCTGGCCAACAGGTCGATGACGGCTTCGCCGTGGGGACCGACCGGCGCCAACGGCTTGCAGCCGCCATACCGGCGGGCCATGCCCGCGGCCAGCACCACCAGGGAGGGAGCGGAGGCCACCGGGGGCGTCAGCCGCCCCAGCGCAGCACCGCACTGGCCCAGGTCATGCCCCCGCCGAATCCGGTCATGAGCACGTTGTCGCCCTTCTTCAGGCGCCCGGTGTCCAGGGCGTCGACCAGGGCGAGGGGGACGGATGCCGATGAGGTGTTTCCGAAGCGGTCGATGACGACCACCGCCTTCGACTCGGGGATCCCGAGACGCTGGCAGGCGGCGGAGATGATCCGGAGATTGGCCTGGTGGGGTACCAGCAGGTCGATGTCGTCGATGGTCAGCCCGGCTTCGGCGACGGCCTTCTGGGCTGACTCGATGACCATGGCCACCGCCTTGCGGAAGATCTCCTTGCCGTTCATGACCAGGTTGCCGCCATGGTCGCAGTAGAGGAGGTGGCGCAGCGAGCCGTCGGCGCCCATGTTCCACGACAGCAGCTGGCCGGGTCCGTCCACCGCTTCGAGCACTACCGCGCCGGCCCCGTCGCCCACCAGGATGGCCACCCCTCGCTCCTCCCAATCGGTGATGCGGCTGAGGGTGTCGGACCCGATGACCAGCAGCCGTTCGGCCCCCACCGCCAACAGCCCGTGGGCCACGACCAAGGCGTAGACGAAGCCGGTGCAGGCGGCGTTGACGTCAAAGGCGCCGGCCCGGATGCCGATGGCGTCCTGGACGGTGGCCGACGTCCCCGGGACGATCTGGTCGGGGGTGGTGGTGGCCAGGACCAACCCGTCGATCTCGTCCGGTCGCCTCCCGGCCTGCTCGAGGGCGGCGAGACCGGCCTCGATGGCCAACCCTGACGTTGTCCCCCCGATCCGCCGCTCGCGGATCCCGGTCCGCTCCCGGATCCAGGCGTCGTTGGTGTCCATCCGGGTCGACAGATCCTGGTTGGTGACCACCTTGTTGGGTACCGCCATCCCCCAGCCGGTGACGATGCCTCCTCGCGAGTTCACCACGGCTCAGCCCGCCTCGAGGACATGGATACCGATGAACCCGGCGTCGGTTCCGATGATGCCTCCGGTATTGGCGGCAATGGCCAATCGGGCCCCTTCCACCTGTCTGGCCCCGGCCTGGCCGCGCAGCTGGGCGGTCAACTCCGCGATCTGGGCGATGCCGGTGGCCCCCAGCGGATGTCCGTGGGCCACCAGGCCGCCGCTGGTGTTCACTGTCACCCCTCGGCCTCCGACCCGGGTGTCCCCGGCCAACGTGGCCGGCCCGGCGTCGCCCGGCTTGAAGAACCCCAGGGACTCGAGGGCGTACAACTCCTCGGCACTGGTGGCATCGTGCAGCTCCACCACGTCGGCATCGGTTGGATCGATGCCGGCGTCCTCCCAGGCCACCAGGGCGGCCTCCGCCAGGCGTTCGTGGTAGTCCATGTCGCCGTTCCCCGACCGGATGGTGCTGGTGCGGATCCGGGGGGCCCCGGCGGATTTGGTCAGGGACAGGACCGCGGCGGCGGCCCCGTCGGTGAAGGATGAGCACATCAGCCGGGTGAGTGGCGGGACGATCGACGCGGAGGTAAGGACCTCTTCGATGGTGACCTCCGACTGGAACTGGGCGTTGGGGTTGAGGGCACCGTGGTAACGGGACTTGACGGCGGCGGCGGCGAACTGCTCGGGGGTGGCGTCCCGCTCCTCGATCTGCTTCATGCACCACGAGGCGTTGAGCGCCATCAGGACCGACCCTGACGGGTTCTCGAGGTCGCGGTGCATGCGGATCCGTTCCACCCGCGGGACGCCGTCTTCGATGCCGGCCAAGGTTTCGACCCGGTCTCCCGTCCACATCTTCTCGACGCCGACGGCCAGCACGGTGGGTGACCCGCCCAGGGAAGCCAGGATCCCCAGGTGGAGGGCCGAGGACCCACCGCCACAGGAGTTGTCGATGTTCACCACCCCGGCGTTGCGGAGCCCGGCGTCGCGGAGAAACGACTGACCCCGGAGGCATCCCTGGTCGACCAGGCGTCCGGCCATGGCGTTCCCGAAGATCACCAGGTTGACCTCGGCGGGGTCCACGCCGGCATCGGCCAGCGCCTCGGCAACCACCTGGTGGGACATGTCTTCCATCGTCCGGTCCCGGCGGTTCATCGGGATGATCCCGGTGCCCACGATAAATACGTCGCGATCCATGATGTCCTTCTTAGGTTCGGGGGTCGATGCCGGCGGCCGGCATGGCGGTGACCAGGCGTTCGAACTGGTCAAGGGGCTCATCTTCGGTGATGTAGAGCGCGACGTGCTCCGCACCGGCGCGTCGGTAGGTTGCCACAATTTCGGCCACCTCGGAGGCGCTCCCGACGATCAGGTGACGCTCGAAGGCCTTGGCCGGGATGCCGTACATGCTCGACATCCACTCGGTTCCACGCCGGCGTCCCTTGTCGACATCGTCGTCAATGGAGACGAAGAGGACCATCGACGGGGTGACGGCGCCGGGATCACGACCGGCCCGGGTGGTCTCCTCGGCCAGATGCCGGAGGGCGTCGGCGTACTTGAGTGGCTCCACGAAAAGGGGCATCCAGCCGTCAGCGGACCACGCGGCTCGATGCAAGGCTGCCTCCGACGAGCCACCCACCCAGACCGGCACGGCGGCGGGGGCCGGCAGCTGGCGATAGCGGGCGGGGCCGCCGGCGGTGATGTCACCGAGGGCGACCCCATCGCCGCTCTGCCATGAGCGGCGGAGCTCGGCGATGCCGACGTCGAGTTGGCGGCCGCGGGTGTGGTAGTCGACGCCGGCCTCTTCGTACTCTCCGGCGTGGACTCCGACCCCCACCCCGAGGACGAATCGGCCGCCGGAAAGCTGCTGGACGGCGGCGGCCTGCTTGGCCACAGCCGTTGCGTGGCGGAGGGGAAGCTGCATCACACAGGTCCCGACCCGGGCCCGCTGGGTGGCGGTGGCGGCCACGGTGAGGGCCACCATGCACTCGAGGTGCGCCCCGTGCCAGAACAGATGGTCGGTTGCCCACAGGGCCGAGGCGCCCAGAGCTTCGGCGTCTTGGCAGAGGGCGGCAAACCCGGTCATCGGGTTGCCGGTCGGCGGCTCCGGACCCTCGGCGCCGCCGCGGACAGCCACGGAAGGGGCCGTTGCCCAGGTAGGAATGGTGTTCTGTGGCAGGGTCGGAAGGATCAGCCCGACAGGCCCCAGTTCGGTGGCTGGTCGCTCCAGGAGCACGCCTCATGGTAACCGCATTAACGCCTATGCCGGTTTGCCGTTACCGCCGACCAGGCGCCATGAACGACCTCCGGGGCCGGCGGTGATCGACGCGGCCGTCGCCCGCGGCAGAATAGGGGGGTGGAACTCCGGCAGTTCAGCCCGGTTCCCGGATGAGAGGACGATCTGGTGGATTCCGGACAGGACACCTCGGGCACAACCGCCGAGACGGACGGCGCGCTTCGGGCCGATGGCGACGAGGCGACCGCGGCCGACCCCGGAGCCGTCACCGAATTGAGCGACGAGGAGCGGGCCGATCGACTCGCCCAGCTCAATGGCATCATCGAGTTGATGCGCCCGGCGGTGCAGGCGGACGGCGGCGACCTGGCGCTGCTGAGCGCTGACGTGGTCTCCGGGGTGGTCGAAGTGCAGTTGCAGGGCTCGTGCAGTTCGTGCGCCATCAGCGCCTCCACCCTGCAGGGCGGGGTGGAACGGATCCTCCACGATCGGCTTCCGTGGGTGACCGAGGTGCTCGGCGGGGTGGACGAGACCGCAGATCCCTTCGAGAGCGAGGCCATGGGCCGCGGGGGCTACGTCCCCAGCTTCTGATCCCGCCCGGCCGCCGGCGGCCGGCCATTTCCGGTCCGAGGCAGTTTGGGTCATGATGGATGCCAGCACCCAGTACGACCCGGGGGAGGCGCAATGACGACCAAGGTGTATCAGCTGCCGGTGGACAAGACCGGTTGGCAGACCGCCGACAAGACCGGCACCGCCAGATTCACCTGGGACTACGACGATGGGCGGGAGAAGCTCATCAACCTCTACGACAAGGGCAAGAGGAAGCAGTGGGACGCCAAGGAGCGGATCGACTGGTCGCACGACCCTGATCTCGAGAACCCCCTCCAGGTCCCGGACGAGTTGGTGCCGATTTTCGGCTCCCCGGTATGGGACAAGCTCAACACCGCCGAGCGGGGCAACGTCCGCCGCCACATGGTCGCCTGGCAGTTCAGCCAGTTCCTCCATGGCGAGCAGGGTGCGCTCATCTGCACGGCCAAGATCGTGCAGACCGTGCCCGACATCGACTCGAAGTACTACGCCGCCACCCAGGTGATGGACGAGGCGCGCCACGTGGAGACCTATTCGCGGTATCTGGACAAGATCGAGACCGCCTACCCGATCAACCCGAACCTGAAGTCCCTTCTCGACGACGTGCTGAGCGACTCCCGCTGGGACATGACCTACCTCGGCATGCAGATCCTCATCGAGGGACTCGCGCTGGCGGCGTTCGGCTTGATCCGCAATACCGCCGGCGATCCGCTCGGCAAGGCGGTGAACGCCTACGTGATGCAGGACGAGGCCCGCCACGTGATGTTCGGGCGTCTCGCCCTCCGTGACTACTACCCGCAGCTGACCCAGGCCGAGCGGGACGACCGCGAGGAGTTCTGCGCCGACGCCTGCTACCGGATGCGGGACCGCTTCCTGGGGGAGGAGCTTTGGCAGTGCCTCGGCTACGACCCGGAGGACTGTCTCGACTACGTCAACAACAGCGAGACCCAGAAGGTGTTCCGGAGCCTGTTGTTCACCCGGATCGTGCCCACCCTCAAGGACGTGGGCCTGTGGGGCCCGAAGATGCGCCAGACCTTCGCCGACATGGGGGTCATCGGCTACGAGTCCACCGACCTGGACGCGGTGATGGCCGAGGACGAGTCGATCGCCGAGGACGTCGACGTCCAGCAGCGGGCGGCCATGGACGCCGCCATCGCCGATGGGGTGGCCGCCGCCACCTGACCCACCGCCTCGCCCCTCCTGTTGCGTTACTTAGCGAAACTAACTAAACTGGAGGCATGAATCGCATCTCCGCCGCTCCGACGCTCGCCCCCGGGGATCCGTTCGCCGGGGACGAGGAGATCGAGGCGGCGGAGGCGGAGCTGGCCTCACGGCTCCGGCTGGCGGTGACCCGGCTCCACCGGCGGCTGCGCCAGCAGGCGGTGGGCGGTCTGAGCCCGGCCCAGACGTCGGCGCTGGCCAGTACCGACCGGCTGGGGGAACCCACCCTCGGGGAACTCGCCTCCCTCGAATCGGTCCAGCCCCCGTCCATGACCCGCATCATCGCCGCCTTGGAGGAGATGGGACTGGTGGCCCGGGTCGTCGATCCGACCGACCGCCGGGTGGTGAGGGTGCAGGTGACTGAAGCCGGTCGCCAGGTGTTGGTCGAGAGCCGATCCCGGAAGAACGTCTACCTGGCCCGCCAGCTGCACCAACTGGCTCCGGAGGAGCGCGAGGCATTGGGCGGGCTGACCGCCGTCCTCGAACGGCTGGCCGAGGGGCTCGAGCCTTGACCAGCGTTCGGAAGGCTTGGAACCAGACCTTCCGCTCCCTCCGGGTGCGGAATTACCGGGTGTACTTCATCTCCCAGCTCGTCTCGGTGTCGGGTACCTGGATGCAGTCGATCGCCCAGGCCTGGTTGGTGCTCCGGCTGACCGGAAACGGGGTGGACCTCGGGATCGTCACCGGCCTGCAGTTCTTGCCGATGCTGCTGTTCGGGCCGTTCGGCGGGTTGGTGGCCGACCGGTTCGACAAGCGCCACCTGCTGTACTTCACCCAGGCCGCCGGAGGCCTGCTGGCCCTGACGCTCGGAATCCTCGACGCCACCCACGTGGTGCAACTCTGGCACGTCTATGTACTGGCTGCCGGGTTGGGTGTCGTCAATTTGTTCGACAACCCGGCCCGTCAGACCTTCGTGATGGAGATGGTCGGCCGCGAGGACCTACCCAACGCCGTGAGCCTCAACTCGGTGGTGATGAACGCCTCGCGGGTGGTGGGGCCGGCCATCGGCGGGTTGGTCATCGTTCTCTTCAGCCTCAGCGTCTGCTTCTTCGTCAACGCGGTGTCCTACGTGGCGGTGCTGATCGGCTTGTCGTTGATGCGGACCGCCGATCTCCACCGGACCCCGCCGGTGGAGAAGGCCCGGGGACAGATCCGTGACGGGCTCCGATACGTGTGGCGGACCCCGCCGTTGCGCAACACCTTGATCGCCATGGCGGTCATCGGCATCTTCGCCTACAACTTCACCGTCACCCTGGCCCTGCTGGCCAAGGTGACCTTCCATGGTGGAGCCGGGACCTACTCGCTGCTCACCTCTTGTATGGGGGTGGGGGCCATCGTCGGGGGACTGTTCGCTGCCCACCGGGCCAAGCCGACTCGTCGGTTGCTCCATACCTTGGCCCTGGTGTTCGGGTCGCTCCTCTTGGGGGTGGCCTTCGCTCCGTCGTTGGCCCTGGCCATGGTGCTGATCGTGTTCATGGGGGCGGCGTCGATCGGCTTCATCGCCACCGCCAACGCCACCCTCCAGCTGCAGGCGGAGCCGGCCATGCGCGGGAGGGTGATGGCGCTCTACGCCATGGCCTTCCTCGGGAGCACGCCGATCGGCGCCCCGTTGGTGGGGGCCATCGCCGAGTGGAGCAACCCTCGCATCTCGATGGCGGTCGGTGGCGTTGCCACCGTGCTGGCCGCCGGGGTCCTGTCGTGGCGCCACGTGGCCGGCCGCCGCGAACCCCGGGTGCCCGACAACATCTCCCGGGCGGCCGAGGCCCGAGCCGTCATCGATGTCGAGTCCACCATCGCCCGGCCCGCCTAGTTTCAGCCCGGGCGCCGGAGCGGCTTCGGGCCGGCTCAGCCGGCGGCGGCCGCCGGCTTTGGTTCCTTGGGCAATCCGAGCACCCGTTCACCGACGATGTTGCGCTGGATCTCCGCGGTCCCGCCCCAGATCGTCTCCGAGCGGGAGAAGAAGAACAACGACTGGAGCTCGCTGACCGGGTAGTCGTCACGTCCCCGGCGAACCCGCACGTCTCCGCGGTCTTCGTTGGCGCCGGTGAGAATCTGGGCGTCGGGACCCAGGATGTCCATGGCCAGGTCGAGGGCGTCGCGGTGGTATTCGGACCAGAACATCTTGTTGCAGGCGCCGAGCGCGGCCATGTGGTGGGTCCCGTTGAGCGCATCGGTCAGCGAGCGGAATCCGTTGATCTCCATGATCTTCACCTTCGACCAGGCAGTGGCCAGGCGTTGGCGAACGAGAGGGTCGGCGTTCTGTCCGTTCTTCTTGGCTGCGTCGATGATCTGGTCGAGCTCCCGGAGGAAGCGGCGGTGACCGGTGGTGGCCGACGACCCTCGCTCGAACCCGAGAGTGGTCATCGCCACCTTCCAGCCGTTGTTCACCCCGCCGATCACGTTCTCTTTCGGACAGCGGGCGTTGGTGAAGAAGACTTCGTTGAAATCTGCGCTCCCGTCCACCTGCTGGATGGGGCGCACCTCGATGCCCGCCTGCTTCATCGGCACCAGCAGGTAGGAGATGCCGGCATGCTTGGGCGCATCCGGGTCGGTGCGAGCCAGCAAGAAGATGTAGTCGGCGAACTGGGCTTGGGTGGTCCAGACCTTCTGGCCGTTGATGACCCATTCGTCGCCGTCGAGCTCGGCCCGGGTTTTCAGCGAGGCAAGGTCGCTCCCGGCATCCGGCTCGCTGAAGCCCTGGCACCAGGAGATGGTCCCGTTGAGGATCCGGGGGATGAACTGTTGTTTCTGCTCTTCGGATGCCCACTGGAGGATGGTCGGGCCGACCAGCGTGTCGCCGAAGAAATCGGCCCGGAGAGGGGCCTGGGCCCGGGCGAATTCCTCATTCAGCACCACCTGTTCCATCAGGGTGAGCCCTTTGCCCCCGTACTCCTTCGGCCACGAAGCGCAGATCCATCCACCGTCGAACAGCTTCTTGGTCCAGGCCTGGTTGAACGCCTTCTTCTCGTCGGGCGCCATCGAAAATCCCGGGGTCCCCCAGTCGTCGGGGAGGTTCTCCACCAGCCAGGCGCGGATCTCGGCGCGGAACGGCTCCGTTTCGGTCGGGTAGTCCAGATCCATGCGCCTGACATTAGTGCGCCGGTTGTCGATTGCTCCCGGGCCCGGCGGGCCGCACCGACCGCCTTCCGGCCTGCCCCACGACCGTTCGGGGACCCCCGGCGCCCCGAGATAGGGGTCGATCACCCGGGCATTGGCCCGCTTCAGCGGCAGGGTTTGCGCCGAAGTGCCGGGCCGGGGGAGGCTTGCCCCCTTATGTGCTCATATGCAGGGGGATCTTGTGCATAGGCTCGGCCGTCGCCGCGCCAAGGTGAAGGGACCCAAACGGCCGCCTCCGGTCCCCGAGCGGATTCCGGCCCGGCCCCCGGGACCCGGCGGTCTGCGGATCGCTTTCCTGGTCTATCGGGGGAACCCCCGGTGCGGCGGCCAAGGCGTCTATACCCGGCATCTGGCCCGAGAGCTGGTCGAGCTCGGCCACTCCGTCGAGGTGTTCGCCGGCCAACCCTGGCCCGAGGTCGACGAGGGGGTCGGTTTCACCCCGGTCCCGAGTCTGGACCTCTACCGCGAACCCGACCCGTTCCGGATTCCCAAGCCCCGCGAATTCCACACCGCCATCGACGCGCTCGAGTTCGCGATCATGTGCACCGCCGGGTTCCCCGAGCCCTGGACATTCAGTCTTCGGGCCCGGCGGTTGCTGGCTTCCCGTCGCCACGAATTCGACCTGATCCATGACAACCAGTGCCTGGGCAAGGGGATGCTGGGGATGATCGATGACGGGTGGCCGCTGCTCACAACCCTGCACCATCCGATCACCGTCGACCGTCAGCTGGCCCTCAGTCATGCCACCAACCCCTGGCAGCGTTTCACCCAGCGCCGTTGGTTCGGTTTCCTTCGGATGCAGGTGCGGGTGGCCCGGTCCCTGCCGCGGGTGGTGACGGTGTCGGAGTCGTCCAAGACCGACATCGCCGCGCAGCTGGGCGTGGCCATCGAACGGATGACGGTGGTCCCGGTGGGAGTCGACCACTCGGTGTTCCGCCCGCGTCCAGAAGTGACCCCGGTCCCGGGTCGGATCATGGTCACCTCATCGTCCGACGTTCCCATGAAGGGACTGGTGCCGCTGCTGGAAGCGGTGGCCAAGCTCCGGACGGAGCGAGAGATCGAGCTGGTGGTGGTGGGCAATCCCCGGCCCGAAGGTCGGGTGGCCCGGGCCATCGAACGGCTCGACCTCGGCCCCATCGTGCGGTGCGTGTCGGGCATCAGCGACGACCAATTGGCGTGCAATTATGCCCAGGCCCAAGTGGCGGTGGTGCCGTCCCTCTACGAGGGATTCTCACTACCGGCCATCGAGGCCATGGCGTGCGGAGTTGCCCTGGTCGCCACCACCGGTGGCGCCCTTCCCGAAGTGGTGGGGGAGGACGGGGTGACCGGGCTCCTGGTCCCCCCCAACGATCCCGGTGCGTTGGCCGGTGCCATCGGAAAGTTGCTCGACGACGAGGAGTTGCGGAGCCGGCTGGGCAGGGCCGGACGCGAGCGGGTGTTGGGTCGGTTCACCTGGAAGGTGACGGCCATGGGCACGTCGGCGGAGTATCACCGGCTTCTCGACGACCTCGGCGCTCCGCCGAGCACGATGACTGAACCAGCCGCGACACCCGTGGAGACCTCGACATGCTGACCGTTGACTACACCAAACTCGGCCTGGAGGCCGGCGACCGGCTTCTCGATCTCGGCTGTGGATTCGGCCGCCATGCCTACCAAGCCGCCCGCCTCGGTGCCCAGGTGGTGGCCTTCGACGCCGGCGCCGACGAGGTCCGCAACGTGCTCGACACCTTCGGGGCGATGGCCGACGCCGGGGAGCTCGACGCCGTCACCAGCCGGGTCGGCTCGGTGCAGGGCGACGCCCTGCAACTCCCGTTTGCCGATGGTTCGTTCGACCGGGTGATCGCCTCCGAGATCCTCGAGCACATTCCCGCCGACCAGACGGCCATGGCCGAACTGGCCCGGGTCCTGCGCCCGGGTGGCTCGATGGCCGTCACCGTCCCCCGCTGCGGGCCCGAATTCGTCAACTGGGCCCTCTCCGACGAGTACCACAACGTCCCCGGGGGTCACATCCGGATCTACCGGCACCCCGAACTCACCCGTCGCCTCGAAGCCACCGGGTTGACCGAGGTCGGCAGCCACCACGCCCACGGGCTGCACTCGCCCTACTGGTGGCTCCGTTGCCTGGTCGGCCCGTCCAACGACGATCACCCGGCGGTGGCCGCCTACCACCGGCTGCTGGCCTGGGACATCGTCAAGGCGCCGAAGCTCACCCGGTATGCCGACCGGGTCCTCAACCCGTTGATGGGCAAGAGCCTGGTCGTGTACCTGCACAAGCCGGCCGCGGCCGTCCGGCGGTCTTACGACCCAGCCGCCGCCATCACCCGGTTCGACGCCGACTCCAGCCCGTCGGGCGCGGTATCGGCCCCGAGACCGTCGTCGGTGTCCGCCGTCGAGGCCCAAGCCGGGGTCGGGGCATGAGATCGATCCCCGAAGTCCCGGGCATCCTCAGCACCGCCGAGGTCGTGCAGACGGCCCAGTCGATCGCCGACATCCAGCTCGACGACGGAATGATCCCGTGGTTTCCCGGTGGGCACTGCGACCCCTGGAACCATGTGGAGGCGGCCATGGCCCTGACCGCCTGCGGCTTCGACGCCGAGGCGGACCGGGCCTACCAGTGGCTGGTCGATTCGCAGCTTCCCGACGGCAGCTGGTTCAACTACTACCTGGCCACCGGGATCAAGGACGCCCGTCTCGACACCAACGTCTGCGCCTACCTGGCCACCGGCGCCTGGCATCGGTACGTCTCCACCGGCGACATCGAGGGACTCGAAGCGCTGTGGCCGTCGCTCGAAGCCGGGGTGGACTTCGTCTTGCGCTGGCGGCGCAACGACGGCTCGATTCGCTGGTCGCTCGACGCCTCGGGGTTTGCCGAGGAGTACGCGCTGCTCACCGGTTCGTCGTCGATCTACCACAGCCTGCGCTGTGCCATCGCCTGCGCCGAGCGGCTCGGCCATGAACGACCGGACTGGGAGTTCGCCGCCGGCCGGCTCGCCCATGCCATCGCCTACAACCCGTCGGCGTTCGCGCCCAAGGTGGAGTTCGCCATGGATTGGTACTACCCGGTGTTGTCAGGGGCGCTTACCGGCGAGCCGGCCCGGCGTTGCATCGAGGCATCCTGGTCGACCTTCGTGATGGAGGGTTTCGGGGTCCGGTGCGTATCGACCGGAGAATGGGTCACCGCCGCCGAGACCGCGGAGTGCGTGCTGGCCCTCGATGCCCTGGGCATGGATGACGCTGCCCGGGAATTGCTCACCTGGGTGCAGGCCCTCCGGAACGAGGACGGCTCGTACTGGACGGGGATGGTCTATCCCGAGGAGGCGACGTTCCCGCCGCTCGAACGGTCGACCTACACCGCGGGGGCCATCATCCTGGCCGCCGACGCCCTCAGCCGGACCACGTTGGCCTCCGGCCTGTTCCGTGGCGATGGTCTCCCGACCCACCTCGACCTCACCGAGCCGGCACCCCAGGCCCCGGTCGAACCGGCGTATCCGTCGGCCGGCTCGGGCTCGGGTTCCTGAGTTCGGACCAGCTCCTTCCGACCCGGGCGGGGTTCCGCCAGGTTCCGGGCGTGCCATCCCGGGCCGGGCGGCCACGGGAGGGCTCGCGGCGCGTTTCCCCACCGAGACGGGTACATTGATCGTGTGCTCTGGCTACTGCTGATTGTGTTGATCGTGTTGTTCATCGTCTTCCCGATCATTGGGTTGGCGATCAGCACCATCATCAGTTCGATCATTGTCGGGCTGGTCATCGGTGCACTCGGGCGTCTGGTCATCCCCGGGCGTCAGGCCATCGGGCTACTCGCCACCGTGATGCTCGGTCTCATCGGTTCAATCGTCGGCGGCTTCATCGGCCGACACGTCTTCCACATCGGCAGCCTGAGCATCCTGCTGGAGATCGGCGTTGCCGCCGTCGCCGTCGCGCTGTACGCCGCCCGGCCCGGGCAGAAGTCACTCAAATCCTCGGGCTCGGACCAGCTCGACCGCTGGCGGTAAACCCCGGTCCGCACCAGGAGTCCAGCGGTCGCCCTCCCGGAGGACATGACATCGGTGGACCCGACCCTGGGTCACTGCCGTGGAAAGAGATCAGTTCGTCTTTCCGGCGCGGCTAAGCGGGGCCTCCATGACTGCGGGGATAAAGAGGTCAAGGAAAGTGGCGAACAAATCCTCAGCATCGGCGTCGACTCGGGCGGCTTGCTCGAACCCGTCGGAAACGTTGAGCAGGATCGCCGTAATGGTTTCGACCGGGACTTTGGGGACAATGCCCTGGGCGGCCCAGTAGTGCTCCATGAACGAAGCGACTGTCTCACGATTCTGCCGGCGCTGGTCGGCCGCGTGTTCCTGCACGTCCGGGTTACGAAACTGGTAGAGGCGGAACTCGAGGTTGAGCGCCCAGATTTCCTTGTTTCCGGCAAGCGCCTTCATCCAGGTTGCTGCAGCTTGTCGGTTGTCTTCGAGTGTGAAACCTGTTTCCAAGTCGAGTTCTTCGGCAAATGCATCCAGCACCTCGGTGTTAACGGCGTCCGAAACCGCGAAGAAGAGGTCCTCTTTGTTCGTAAAATGCCGGTAGATAGCCCCACGGGTATAGCCCGCGGCGTCAGCAATCTCGTCGAGCGAGGCGCCCTCGAAGCCCCGTGTTGCGAAGATATGCCGCGCTGACGCGATGAGTGCGGCACGGGTGCGCTCCATCCGGCGCTCGGGTGTCCATTTCTCGACCGTCATGTGCACACCTCAATCGCGGGTTGACATTTAGAACCGGCATTGTATCCTAGATACATATCCGTATCTAGGATACTGCATCGTTGCGAAAGGAACCTGTGCTCAACGTAAAGGGGCTCTCGAAGGCCTATGGGTTGCGTCAGGCACTGAATGCGGTGGACCTGGAGGTCGCGGCGGGCGAGATTGCGGCTTTGCTGGGCCGAAACGGAGCCGGCAAGACGACCCTCGTGTCGATCGTCGCCGGCTTGCGCAGCGCCGACGCCGGGCGTGTCGTGATTGACGGCATCGATGTGTTGGCCGATCCGCGCCGAGCGCGGGCCGATCTCGGTCTCGCTCCTCAGGAGACCGGCGTCTATCCAACGCTCTCCTGTCGCGACAACTTGAGGCTCTTCATGGGTCTGGCAGGGATGGGCAAGAGAGAGGCACGGGCCGCAATCGACGAACTCGCCGAATTGCTCGGCATTACCGAGCTGCTCGATCGGCGAGCAAAGGAGTTATCCGGCGGTGAACAGCGGCGTCTGCACACCGCCATCGCATTGGTCGGCCACCCGTCGGTGGTGCTGCTTGACGAGCCAACGGTGGGAGCCGATGTCCAGACACGCTCCCAGCTCCTGGGTGTCGTGCGTGATCTCGCTCGCAACGGAGCTGCGGTCGTCTACTCCACCCACTACTTCCCAGAGGTCGCCGAACTTGAGGCTTCAGTCGTGATTCTTGATCGCGGCCGCGTTCTTGCTCGAGGCAGCATCGACGAAGTGATGGCCGAGCACTCGGTCGGGACGGTCGAACTGGCCTTCACCGGACCCGCACCTGACCTCGCTCGACTTTCTCTTGGCAGTGCGGTTACCACCAACGGAACACTTGTACGGATCAAGACGAATGACACCTCAGCCCTCACAGCGACGATCCTCGCCAACCTGGACACCTGCGGCGGGACCCTCTGTGGTCTCACAGTCTCTCAACCCAGCCTCGAGTCGGCGTTCCTTCAGATCACCGACGACCCGTATGGAAGTCCGACCAAGGATCTCAGCGATGTCGCATAGGCGAACGAGTGCGATCCTCATCCACGAGTTCCGACTAATTACTCGCGACCCATTCCCCATCATGGTCCTCGTCGTCTTTCCCCTCCTCCTGATGGCATTCCTGCAGCCGATGTTCGCACTCGCGCTCACCACGCATGGCTATGCAGGGGCAAATGGCGCGGAACAGGTGGTTCCCGGCGAAGCAGTCATCAATGGCTTCTATATCGTTGGGATGACCAGTTTCGCCTTCTTTGTCGAGCATGGCTGGAACACCTGGGACCGTCTCCGTGCTAGCGACGCGACATCGGCCGAGATAATCGTCGGCAAGGCGCTACCCTTCCTTGCGGTTTCGGCAGCCCAGTTCCTGATTATCTTTGCCATCGGCGTTCCCCTCTTTCACCTCCACAGCCGCGGACCGTTGATCGCACTCGTCCCGCTTGTCACCTCGTTCGCGATCTGCCTCGTGACGTTGGGCGTCATGATCACGTCCCTGTGTCGCACCATTCAGCAGGTCAGTGCTTTCGCCTTCGGCGGTCTTGTACTGTTCGGCGCGCTCGGCGGGGCGCTCGTCCCGCTAGAGGTGCTCCCAGGGTGGGCTCGTACCGTCGCACCGGCGACTCCGACCTATTGGGTCATGCGGGGCTTCGGCTCGGTCATCCTCGACGGAAAGGGCGTCCTGTCAATCGTTCAACCCTGCCTGGTGCTGGCCGGGATGTGCCTGACCTTTTCTGCGATATCACTCCGGCGATTCCGCTTCGCCGATGCGAAAATCTCTTTTTAGGCCCGCACCCGCGTGGTGGTCAGACCTTCGATTGAGCGGTCCGCTGGAGCACTCGCAGCGACCCACATTCGCCATCCTCGGTGAACTCCCCGGAGTCGAGGGCGGATTGCCACAGTTCGTAGGGCGGGCGGCCTCCGTCGGCGGGGTCGGGAAAGACATCATGGATGGCCAGCCAGCCGCCGGGGGCGACATGGGGTGACCAACCCCGGAAGTCGGCCCACGCCGGCTCCGACCCGTGACCACCGTCGATGAAACAGAACGCCAGCGGGGTCGACCAACGGGAGGCAATGGTGGGTGAGTCGCCCACCAGCCCGATCACCGACGGCTCGAGTTCGGCGCCGACAATCGTCCGCCGCCAGTGGGGGAGGGTATCGATACGGCCGGTGCGGGCGTCCACCAGGGTGGCGTCGTGGTGTTCCCAACCGACCTGGTTCTCCTCCGATCCGTGATGGTGGTCGAGGCTGAACAGCACCGAGCCCGTCTCCTCGGCGGCGGCGCCGATGTAGACGGTCGACTTGCCGCACCACGCCCCGATCTCGACAAAGGTGGCGCCGTCGAAACTGGCGCCGGCCCGTTGGGCGGCATCATGGAGCGCCTCGCCCTCGTCGTCGGGCATGAAGCCGGTGGCCTCCCGGGCCAGCGCGAAGAGGTGCAGGCGGCGCCCGTCGGCCGGGGTCTGGCCGCCGCCGGGCGGCACGGTGGTGGTTGCGTCCATCCGTTCAGCCTGGCACGCGGTCGGGACCCGGCTCGACGACGCGGGTCAACCCCGTACCAGGGTGACGAGGGTGTAGACCGCGAATCCGGCCAGCACCACCCCGCCGGCCTTGCGGATGATGGCGACCGGCAGGACCCGGAGTAGGGCCTGGCCGCCGAAGGCGGCCAAGGCGGAGGCGGCGGCCAGCCCGGCCAGGGCTCCGACGAAGACCGAGACGGCGGCGTGGTACTTGGCGGCCAGATTGGCGGTGAGGATCTGGGTCAGGTCCCCGAACTCGCCGACCAGGATCACCAGGAACGAGGCTCCGACGGTCCGCAGTCCCTTCCGGGCCCGTTCGGCCTCCTTCGCACCCGCCTCCTCCTGTTGCTTCTCGGGGACGAAGAAGAGATAGGCGGCACCGGCGGCGAACAGCGCGGTGGTGACCCCCTCGACCCAACGATGGGGGAGGAGCTGGAGGAGGCGACCCACCGCCACCGCCACCGTCACGTGGACAGCGAAAGCCAGCACCGCCCCGATCCAGACCGCCACCGGTCGGGAGCGGCTCCCCATGATGAGGGTGGCGATCATGGTCTTGTCAGGAAGCTCAGCCAGGAACACGAGGAGGAAGACCGTGAGGGTGATGCTGAGATTCACTGGCTCAGGCTACGGAACCGAGAAGGCCGGCAGGTGCCGGGGGCCGAATGAGGCCGGATCCGGCCGGCCGACCTATCATGGGCGCTCCGTAACCACTGCTGAGGAGAGGCTGGGCGACAGCGATGTACGACGCCATTGTTGTAGGCACCGACGGTTCGACGACGGCGACCGTGGCGGTCCGGAGGGCCGCCGAATTGGCCGCCACCCAGCCCAATTCCCGGCTGCATCTGGTCAGCGCCTACCGGCCGGTCTCCGCCGGCCGGCTGGAGAGCGAGCGCCAGGAGATCCCGTCGGAGCTCGGATGGAAAGTGAGCCCCAGTGAGGACGCCGACAAGATCCTGCAGCGGGGGAGGGACATCGCCACCGAGAGCGGGGCCACCGACGTGCGGGTCCACGCCCTCGACGTGCCGGCCGCCGACGCCATCCTCGACGTGGCCACTGATGTCGGGGCGGGACTCATCGTGGTCGGGAACCAGGGGATGACCGGGGCCAAGCGGTACCTGCTCGGAAGCGTCCCCAACCGGATCGCCCACCACGCCGATTGCGACGTGTTGATCGTCAACACCAGCACCGCCTGACATCCGCCCCGGCCCGCATCCGTCCCCTCGGCGGGGCGCCAACCTCTGGGCAGATCGGCTGCCTCGGTCCTACAGTGGGGAGGGGGCCGGCCGGAAAAGGAGGGGCGATGCCCAAGTATCTACTCGAAGTCAACTACACCGTTGACGGCGTCAAAGGCGTCAGGTCGGCTGGCGGCTCCGCCCGAGTGGCGGCGGCCACCGAGCTGATCGAAGGACTCGGGGGAACGGTCGAATCGTTTTACTTCGCCTTCGGCGGCACCGATGTGTTCGTTATCGCTGACCTCCCCGACAACGCCGCCGCCGCCGCGGCATCGCTGACGGTGACCGCCGGGGGCGGCGCCACCGGCCGGGTCGTCGTGCTGCTCACCCCGGCGGAGCTCGACGCCGCTGCCGGCATGCAGACCAGCTACCGCCCGCCGGGCAGCTGAACACCCGTCCGCGGGTCCCGCCGGCCGGAGGGTTCAGGCTGGCGGTCAATCGGTGAGCGGGCCCAACGTCTCTTGGAGGGAGGCGGCCAGCGAACCGCCTTCGCGCTGGGCGAAGGCAACGTTGACCGCCAGCCGCTCCAGGATCTGCTCGACCGACTTGCCGCCGGCCGGGAGCGGGTGGCTCTCGATGAACTCGGTCACCTCGGCGGCCAGGGAAGGCGGGTTGCACAGCCCCCGGACCCCGTCGATGAGGCGGGGCATGATGTTCGACGGGAACCTGGCCACCATGGTGTCCCACTCCTCGGTGACCCGATGCCAGATGCCCGGGCCGGTCTTCCGGTTGGCCACCAACGACTGGATGACGAACGGGGCGTTCTGGGTGCGCACCTCGCTCATGGCCAGGTCGAAGGTGCGGTCGGCCAGCTGGGGGTCGTCGAAGGAGGCCAGCGCGTAGAGGTACCGGTTCTCCTCCTGCGGGGTGGCCGGGTTCCGGTAGCGGGCCAGGTAGGACTCGAACTCGGCCTCGCCGCCGGTGGTGGCCACGATGTCCAGAATGGTGGACTCGGTGTCGGGGTGGAGGGCGACGGCGGGGGCGGCGGCGAAGCGCTGCTGGGCCTCGGACCGTACGGTTTCGTCGGCGCCGATGGTCCCGAGGGTGCGCAGCACCGACGCCCGGAGGGGCGGGGTGCGTTCCGAGTCGTCCGGTTGTGGGTCCCAGCCGAGCTGGGCGGCCAGCGGGCCCAGCAGGGTACGGACCGCCCGCTCGAGGACGGGTCGATCCGCCTCGGGGCTCACCCGGTCGGCCAGCCCGAGGGCGCCGAGGACCACCGACCACACACTCGGGTCCCGTTCGCCGGAGGCGGCCAGCGCGCCGGCCAGGCGCAGCAGGTCAGGGAGGGGCCCCTGTCCGGAGAGGGCCGCGGCCCAGGCGTCGGAGACCAGGTTGTACCGCTCGAGCGGGGCGAGTCCGGCCAGGCCGGAGGCCAGCTGCTCGACGGTGGCGGTCGGGTAGGAGACCCGGTAGAAACCGGACCCGCCGGCGTTGACCAGCCGTCCGTCGACCGTCCCGGGCCGGGCGCTGCCGCTCCCGTCCAAGAGGACGGGCACCGGGTCGGGGTCGGCGTCCTGCAGCGAGCGCAACACCACCGGGACCTTCCACGCCGAGCCGATCGCCCCCCCGGGATCGCCGCGGTAGGAGAAGGGCGCCTGGGTCAGGCTCCCGTCCTCGGCCACCCGGACCAGGGGATAGCCACCCTGGTTGATCCAGGTGTCCATGATGTCTCGCACCGGTCTCCCGCTGGAGCGCTCGAGGGCGTCCCACAGGTCGGAGGTCTCGGTGTTGCCATACCGGTGGGTGGTCAGGTAGTCGCGGATGCCGTCCCGGAAGACGTCGGGACCCACGAACTGCTCGAGCATCCGGAGCACGCTCCCGCCCTTTTGGTAGGTGAGGACGTCGAACATGCCCTGGGCCTCCTCCGGCCGCCCGACCGGGAACTCCACCGGCCGGGTGGAATGGAGGCCGTCGACGGCCATGGCCGCCTCCCGCTCGACACCGAAGCTGACCCACCTCTGCCACTCGGGCTGGAAGGCATCGACGGCCAGCACCTCCATGAAGGTGGCGAACGCCTCGTTGAGCCAGATGCCGTTCCACCACTTCATGGTGACCAGGTCCCCGAACCACATGTGGGCGATCTCGTGGCAGACGACGTCGGCCACCCGCTCGAGCTCGGTGCGGGCCGCCTGGGCCGGGTCGACCAGCAGCACCGACTCCCGGAAGGTGACGCACCCGAGGTTCTCCATGGCCCCGAAGGCGAAGTCGGGGATGGCGACCAGGTCGAGCTTGTCGGCCGGATAGGGAATGCCGAAGTAGTCGGTGAAGAACCGGAGGGCATGGGCCCCGACCTCCAGGGCGAACGGGGTCAGGTGTTCTTTGCCGGGCGGATGGACGATGCGGAGGGGGACGCCGTCGACGTCGGTCTGCGGGGTAGCCTCGAGGGGGCCCACGATGAAGGCGACCAAGTAGGTGGACATCACCATGGTGGGGGCGAAGGTCACCCGCTTCTTGTTGTTGGGGGCGGGGGCCTCGTCGATGACGGGTCCGTTGGAGTAGGCGGCCAGGTTCTCGTCGACCACCAGAGTCACCTCGAAGACGGCCTTGTGGTCGGGCTCGTCCCAGCACGGGAAGGCACGACGGGCGTCGGTGGCTTCCATCTGGGTGGTGGCGATCAGGTGCTCGTGGCCATCGTCGTCGGTGAAGGTGGACCGGTAGAAACCGTGGAGCTTGTCGTTGAGGATCCCGGTGAAGGCGAGATGCAGGGTGGCGGGACCGGGAGGGAGGGCTTCGGGGAAGGTGAGGGTGGCCCGCTCCTCCTCCTCGTCGAGGTCGACGGCGGTGGCGGTCAGCCGACGCCCGCCCCCGGGGCCCCCGGTCCACTCGGCGGAGGTGATGTCGAGCTCGGCGGCATTCAGGGTGATGCGGTCGACGGGCTCATTGACGGTCAGGTCGATCTCGGCGGTGCCGGCGAAGGTGGCCGCCTCGAGGTCGGGGTTCAGCTCCAGCCGGTACCGGTGGGGCACGACGGTGGTGGCCAGACGGTAGGTGGACGGGTCATCTGTCGTAGTGCTCATCGGATGCACGCTACCGTCGCGCCGTGGACAACGAACACGACGACAACCCGACCCTCGACGTGGTGGCCATCGGCAACGCACTGGTCGACGTGCTGGCCCCGGTCAAGGATGCCGATCTGGACAAGCTCGGACTGGTGAAGGGCACCATGGCGCTGGTGGACCTGGCCCGGTCGGAGGCCATCTACAGCACCCTGGGCCCCACCACCGAGGCATCCGGGGGGTCGGGCGCCAACACCGTGGCCGGGGTAGCCGCGCTGGGCGGTCGGGCGGCGTTCATCGGCCGGGTGGCCGATGACGCGCTGGGGCACGCGTTCACCCACGACATCCGCTCCATCGGGGTGGCGTTCGACCCGACGCCGACCCAGGCGGTGCCGGGGACCTCAGTGACCGGCCACTGCCTGGTGCTGGTGACCGACGACGCCGAGCGCACCATGGCCACCCACCTGGGGGTGGCGTCCGACTTCGGGCCCGAAGATCTGGCCAGTGCCCGTGCCCAGCTGGCGTCGGCCAGCGTGCTCTACCTGGAGGGCTACCTCTGGGATCAGCCGGCGGCCAAGGCGGGGATGCGCGAGGCCATGGATATCGCCCACGCCGATGACGCGGCGGTGGCCCTCACCCTGTCCGACCCGTTCTGCGTCCAGAGCCACCAGGCCGAGTTCCTCGAGCTGCTCACCGGCGACCTCGAGATGCTGTTCGCCAACGAGGACGAGATCATGCTGTTGTTCGGGGCGGCCGACTTCGCCGCCGCCGTCGAGGCGGTGGCCGAGACCGGGGTCCTGGCCGTCCTGACCCGGGGGGCGGAGGGATCGGTGGTGGTCACCGCGTCGGGGACGATCGCCGTCCCGGCCGAACCGGTCGAGTCGGTGGTGGACACCACCGGGGCCGGCGACCTGTTCGCCGCCGGGTTCCTCTACGGCATCACCAACGGGTTGTCGCCGGAGGATTCCGCCCGCCTCGGCGGGGTGTGCGCGGCGGAGATCATCTCCCACGTCGGGGCCCGGCCGTGGGCCGACCTCCGGGCGTTGGCGGTCTCGGCCGGTCTGTTCAGCTGATCGGTCGGTTCGAATTGCCGGTCGGTTCCGCTGACCGACGGTACATCCACAGCTGGGTGTGTTTTCATAGCCGTGACGAGTGGTTCGAGTTTTAGCCAAGGAGTGTTCATGTTCCGTTATGGCCATCATGCCCATCATCCGGTCCTCGGCATCATCTTCCTGGTGCTGATCGCCGCCCTGGTGGTGGTCGGCGTCATCTTCCTGGTGCGGTGGCGGAGGCACCCCCATGGCGGCTTCGCATCGGCGGCGGGGATGCCGCCGAGGCCGCCGGCCGGGACGCCGCCGTGGACGGGCACCGATTCGGCCATCAATGAATTGCGGATCCGTTACGCCCGGGGCGACATCACCAACGAGGAGTACTGGCAGCGATCGAGCGTGCTCGGGTACCCGCCCCCGACAGGCCCGGGCCCGGCCGGACCGCCACCGCAGAGCCAGGGACCACCTCCGGCCCCGGCCCCCTGATCCCCTCCCGGCCGGCGGCCATTCATCCGCGGGGACGGGCCCGGGGTCAGTCGCTCGGGGTCTCCACCGGGCGGAAGCTGAACGGGAGGTCGCCGATGCGTATCAGTACCGACGCCACCGCCCGCCCCAGCGGGGCGAGCGCCTCGTCGAGCTTGGTCGGATCCTCGAGGATGGACTCCTCCAACGGACACGAGCCCTCATAGGAGACCTCGATGGCGAACTCCGGGCTGGCCGGCCCGTTGGGCAACACCTGCTCGACGGTGGTGGCGCTCCGATGCAGCGGTTCGTCGCCGATCACCGGGAGCTCGTCGGGGAGCACCCCGAGGAGCAGTTCCGGCTCGGGGGCGACCTCGAGGCCCTGGACCCGGAAGGCGATCTCCACCAACAGCTCGGGGAGCTCGTCGGAGTCATCGTCGATCGACCAGCTGCGGTAGGCGGTCTGGCTCCAGGTGGGCCAGTCGAAGCTGGTGTCGACCCGGATCCGCGCCGGGCGCGGCTCCCCGGGGAGGCTGTGGGACGTCTCGAAGCTGACATCCCCGAGGAACACGTCGACCTGAAACCGCTCTTCGACGGCTTGACGCTGGAGCAACGCCGCCTCGAACGACCGGCGGTGCGAAGTGACAACCTGTGCGAAAACATGGTCGAGCATGGCGGGGCAGAGGCTACCGTTCTTCCGTGGACGCCTCCCCTCACCCCAGCCGCCGATCTGATTGGCTGGAGCGGCGGGTCATCGCCTACGCCCACCAGGGGGGCGCCTGGGAAGCTCCCTCGTCGACGTTGTATGCCATCCGGGCGGCGCTGGGCGCGGGAGCGACCGGCATCGAGCTCGACGTCCACGCCACCTCCGACGGCCACCTGGTGGTCAGCCACGATCCCACCGTCGACCGCACCACCAACGGCTCGGGCAACTTCGCCAACCTGACGCTGGCCGAGGTGCGGAGGTTGGACAATGCCTACTGGTGGGCTCCCGGTGCCGACGTGTCGCCGGGGTTGGAGCCGGACAGCTACCCGTTCCGGGGGCGGGCTCCCGACGACCATGACTTCCGGGTCGCAACCCTGGAAGACGTACTCGAGGCGTTCCCCGGGGCGGTGCTCAACCTCGACATCAAGCAGACCGCCCCGGAGGTTGTCCCCTATGAAGAGGCGCTGGCCTCGATGCTGAAGCGCCACGGGCGGAAGGACGACGTGATCGTGGCGTCGTTCCTGGACCGGGCGACCGACGCCTTCTCCTCATTCGCTCCCGACATTCCGACCTCGGCCGGCACCGCGGCGGTGGCCGTCTTCTATCAGGCGGTGAGAGCGGGGGAGGACCCGCCACCGATGGACCATGTCGCGATGCAGGTTCCTGCCACCCATGCGGGGGTGACCCTCGTCGATGAACAGTTCATCGATGCCGCCCACCGGGCGGGCATGGCGGTCCACGTCTGGACCATCGACGTGGAGACGGAGATGGCGCGGCTCTGCGACCTGGGGGTCGACGGCATCATCACCGATCTCCCCACCACCCTGGTCGGAGTGCTCGACGCCCGTGCAGCTTCGTGGCGACCGGAGACGAACGACCCGTGAACGTCCGGGTCGGCGAGACAAGCGAGGCGAGCCCGGAGGGCTCAGCCGCGACCGCAGTTCGGCTTCTTGCCGTGGTTGGCCTTCTTTTTGGCGCGCAGCTTGCGCTTGTTGGTTCGTTTGGACACAGTTTGACGATGGTAGTCGGGATTGCCGTCCCCGAGCCAACCGGCGGCCGACGATGACCTGGCTGCTGCGGGACGGAGACGTGTTGGCGACTGCCGAAGTCGCATCCAGCTTCGGTCAGCGGTCCAAGGGCCTCCTCGGGCGGTCCAGCTATGAGGGGGCGATGGTGCTGCCCCACACCCGAGCCGTGCACACCCTGGGGATGCGATTCGGCATCGATGTCGCCTTCTGCGACAAGGAGATGACGGTGCTCGATGTCGTCACCCTGGCGCCCTGGCGAATGTCGGTGCCCCGTCGGCGGGGTCGATCGGTGATCGAGGCCCAGGCCGGGGCATTCGAACGTTGGGGGCTCCGGGTCGGCGACCACCTGGAGCTCCGGTGACCGTCGACCCCGACATCCTCGAGGAGCTGGAGGGGTGGGCGGAGGACTCCGATGACGAGGATGACGAGGATGACGAGGCCGAGGGCGCCGATGACGCCGAACTTGGGGACCCGGGCGGGGTGGAGGGGGGAGCACTGGTCCTGGTGGCCACCCCGATCGGCAACCTGGGTGATCTGTCGCCCCGGGCCGTCGAGGTGCTGTCCACCGCCGACGTCATCTACTGCGAGGACACCCGGCATTCGCGCAAACTCCTGACCCACGCCGGGATCACCGGGGGGAGGCTCCGATCCCTTCATCAACACAACGAGGACGACCGGATCGATGAGGTGATCGGATCGGTGGCCGGCGGGCGGACGGTGGCCATGGTCAGCGATGCCGGTACCCCCGGGATCTCCGACCCTGGGTGCCGGGTGGTGGCGGCGGCGGCGAAGGCCGGTCTCAAGATCTCGGTCATTCCCGGACCCTCGGCCGGCCTGGCGGCCCTGGTCACCAGCGGGCTACCCACCGATCGCTTCTGTTTCGACGGGTTCCTTCCCCGGGCGGGCAAGGAACGTCGACATCGATTGGCGGCGCTGGCCGCGGAGACCCGGACCACTGTGCTGTTCGAAGCACCGGGCCGCCTGGCCGCCACGCTCGCCGAGCTGGCCCGGGAGCTCGGTGACCAACGGCAGGTGGCGGTGGCCCGGGAGTTGACCAAGCTCCACGAACAGATCTGGCGGGGCACGGCCGTCGGGGCAGCGACGTGGGCGGCGTCGGCGCCGGTTCGGGGTGAGGTGGTGATCGTGGTGGCGGGGGCGGCGGAAGCGCCGGAAGTGAGGGTGGAGGACGGGCAACTGCGAGAAGCCCTGGAAGTTCGCTTGGCCCGGGGCGAGCGAACCCGGGGGGCGGTCGATGCGGTGGCGGAAGAATTCGGAGTCGCCCGCCGGCGGGTCTACGACTTGGCACTCGCAGTCCGGAATGGCACCGCGGCGACCGGCGTTGAATAGGAGGAGGGATTAGCGTCAGGAGAGGTGGGGCCCTACACGATTGGCGGTCCGGTAGCCAAAGGTCGCGAATCCCGGTGGCGACAAACAGGGAGGCACAGTGATGTTCGGACGAACTGAGATGGACAAGACCCAGGCACCCGGAATCGGGCCCGACGAGGTCCCCGAAGGCATGGACCGGGCCGCCTTTGCTGCGGGTTGTTTCTGGGGGGTCGAGGAGTTCTTTCGAGCCATCCCCGGGGTGGTCGACGCCATCTCCGGCTACGAGGGCGGCGAGGTCGAACGTCCGACCTACGAGCAGGTGTGCTCAGGCCGCACCGGGCACGCCGAGGCGGTGCTGGTGACCTTCGACCCGGGCCAGGTGTCCTTCGAAACCCTCCTCGAGGAGTTCTGGCGCCATCACGACCCCACCACTCTCAACCGGCAGGGGCCGGACCACGGGACCCAGTACCGGTCGGCGGTCTTCACTCGCAACGAGGCGCAGGCGAAGGCGGCCAAGGCGTCGCTCGACGAGTACCAGGCCCGATTCCAGCGACCCATCGTGACCGAGGTCACCCCGGCCACCACCTTCTGGCCGGCCGAGGAGTACCACCAGCGCTTCACCGAGCGCACCGGCCGCGGCGGGTGCCACGTGGCCAACTGGTGACCGACTAACGGCAGCCGCCCCGCGCCCGCCGGAATCCCGAGACGGGGGCCGCGGTGATTCGGTCGGGGGCCGGGGGCGGGATCGGTACGCTACGGGGCAGTGTCCCGCTACTACATCACCACTCCCATCTACTACGTCAACGACGCCCCCCACGTCGGTCACGCCTACGCCACCGTCAACGCCGACGCGCTGGCCCGGTGGCACCGGCTGATCGGCGATGACGTCTTCTTCCTCACCGGCACCGACGAGCACGGCGAAAGTCGCCCGCGCCGCCGAGGAGCACGGCCTGGGTCCCCAGGAGTGGACCGATCAACTCGCCCCCCGGTTTGCGGCGGCATGGGCGGAGCTGGACATCTCCAACGACGACTTCATCCGGACCACCGAGCCCCGGCACACGCTGGCGGTGCAGGAATTCCTCGGCAAGATCTACGAGAACGGGTGGATCGTCAAGGGCACCTACCGGGGCCTCTACTGCGTCGCCTGTGAGCAGTATTACAACGAGGACGAGCTGGTCAACGGCGAATTCTGTCCTGTCCACCTCACCCCGGTCGAGCTCTTGGAAGAGGAGAATTACTTCTTCCGGCTCAGCGCCTTCGAGGCGCGGCTGGTCGAGTGGTACGAGAAGAGCCCGGAGGCGGTGATTCCCGAGTCCAAGCGGAACGAGGCGCTGAGCTTCATACGAGGAGGCCTCCGGGACATCTCGATCACCCGGACCTCGATCGACTGGGGCGTCCCGGTCCCGTGGGACGAGAAGCACGTCTTCTATGTCTGGTACGACGCGCTGGTCAACTACCTGACCGCCATCGGCTACGGCCAGGACCAGGATCGCTTCGAGGAGTGGTGGCCGGCGGTCCACCACCTCATCGGCAAGGAGATCATCCGGTTCCATTGTGTCTGGTGGCCGGCCATGTGCATGGCCGCCGGTATCGACCCGCCGGCCCACGTCCAGGTGCACGGCTGGCTGCTGGTCAGCGGGCAGAAGATGTCGAAGTCCAGCCTCAACAAGATCACCCCGGAGGAGCTCATCGCCGACTTCGGGGTCGACCCGGTGCGCTACCACCTGCTCCGGGACACCCCGTTGGGGTCGGACGGGGACTTCTCGGCCGAGGGGATCACCAGCCGGTACAACGCCGACCTGGCCAACAACCTGGGAAACCTGGTCTCCCGGGTGGCGACGGTGGTCGGGTCCAAATGCGGCGGAACCGGTCCGGCGCCCGACCCCGGGAGCCGGCTGGCATCAGTGGCGGCCGAGGTGGTGGCGGAGGCGACCGAGGCTTGGAACGCCGGCCAACCCCATCTGGCCCTCGAGGCCACCTGGCGGCTCATCCGCGAGACCAATGCCGAGTTGGAAGCGACCGAGCCCTGGAAGGCCGACCCGGGCCCGGCGGTCGAGGCGGTGCTGGGCAGCGCGCTCGAGGTGCTCCGCATCGTGTCGGTGCTGATCGTGCCGGCCATGCCCGCCACTGCCGACGAGATCTGGCGACGCATCGGACTCACCGGATCGGCGGTCGGGCAACGCCTGCCGGCGGCGGCGGTCTGGGGCGGTTACCCCGGGGGCCTGGCGGTGGAGAAGGGCGCCCCGCTCTTCCCGCGGCGGAAGTGAGCTCCACGCCGGTGGATCCGGAGGTCGCCCCACGCGGAAAGCAACCCGTCGACCGGTCCTCCGATGCGGTGGTCGAGTGGTTCGACTCCCACTGCCACCTCCAGACCGAGTATCTGGCCGGTGACCAGGGAGAACGAGGGGGCAACGCTGGGGCCGGCGCCCACCCCGAGCCCCATGCCACCCGGCTGGCCGGCGCCATCGCCCGGGCCTCGGAGGCCGGGGTCACCCGGATGGTCTGCGTGGGTACCGACGCCACCACCTCCGCCGAAGCGGTGGAACTGGCCCGGTCCATGGCCCGAGCCGACTCGGTGGCCACCGCCGAGGGGATCCAGCTGTGGGCGACCATCGGGCTGCATCCCCACGACGCCATCAACGGCGTGCAGACGTTGGATTCGATTTTGGGGGCGGAGCTTCCGGATCCACCCGACGGAGGTGCAACGGATAAACCGTCGGCAATCGTGGTCGGTATAGGAGAGTGTGGACTCGATTATCACTACGATCATTCACCGCGAGACGTGCAACGGGCGGCGTTCGCGGCCCAGATCGAGTTGGCCCTCCGGCACCGGCTGACTCTGGTGGTTCACACCCGCGAGGCGTGGGACGACACCATCGAGATCCTCGCCGCCACCGGTGTGCCGGAGCGCACCATCATCCACTGCTTCACCGGGGGGCCGGAGGAGGCTCGCCGGTGCCTCGACCTCGGGGCGTCACTTTCGTTCAGCGGGGTGGTGACGTTCAAAACCGCGGTCGAAGTGCGCGAAGCCGCCCAGATCTGCCCGATTGAGCGCCTGTTGATCGAGACGGATTCCCCGTTCCTGACCCCGGTTCCCCATCGCGGATCGCCCAACGAACCGGCTCGGGTGCCCCTGGTCGGGGCAACAATTGCTACCGTCAAAGGGGTAAGCAGGGAGCTGGTCGCCGAGGTCTCGACCGGCAACGCCCGGGCCATGTTCGCCTTGTGAAATGGTGCACTAGCCGTTACCGACGGTAACGATTTTTGGCGATCCGGTTTGATTAGTGGACGCGAACCTGTCTAGCGTCTTGGTTGCGGCCGCTGTTTTGAGCGGTCGTTTTCATTTAAGTCGGCTTGGAGGAGACGGCTTGAATGCGTTCATATACGCACGCAACCAAGGTGGAGTTCTGAGTCCCTCAATCCAACGGAGTGGTCGGCCCGGTGCCGCACTGCTCCTCTGCGGAGCGCTCCTGATCGTGCCGCTCGTCGTCATCAAATCCGGTTCGAGCTCGGCGGGGCCCGGACACGGAAGCGGCACGGGCCGCGCCCATGACGGTCCGAAGTCGGCGGCGCCCAAACCGGCCGGGTACCTCCCGGCGTGGCAGCTGGCCGCCGACACCATCAAGTCGAGCGCGGCGGCCGCCCCCGGAGTGGGCCAGCCGGTCGCGCCCACCACCACTGCGGCCACCACCCCGGCTACTACGGCCACAACCTCGTCGCCGACCGCCACCTCCGTGACGCCGACCACTCAGGCGGCATTGGTGCAAGCCACCTCCCCGGCCCCGGTGCCGGTGCAAGCCACCTCCCCGGCCCCGGCCCCGGCTCCGCCCGCCAACTCGATGACCGGCATCGTCACCTACTACGACGCCACCCCGGGTACCTGCGCCAGCCCGTTCTTGCCCTTCGGCACCGTGGTGACGATCACCAACCCCGACAACGGGAACACGGTGAGTTGCACGGTGGACGACTATGAGGCCGACACCTCCCGACAGATCGACCTGGCCACCGCCACCTTTGCTCAGCTCGCCCCACTCTCCCAAGGCGTCATCTCCGATGCCGAGCTGAGCTGGTGACACACTGACCGGGTGACGTACGGTCGAGCGGATATTCATGCCCTGCTCGACGCCAACGATCTCCATCCCAGTCGGGCCCTGGGTCAGAACTTCGTGGCTGACGGCAACACCGTCCGGAAGATCGCCCACCTGGCCGGGGTCGGACCGGGATCCCGGGTGGTGGAGATCGGTGCCGGGCTCGGTTCGTTGACCCTGGCGCTGGTCGAGACCGGGGCGGAGGTGACCGCCGTCGAGATCGACCGGCGCATCGTGCCGGTACTGCGCTCGCACGTCGAGCCCCTGGGTGTCCGGGTGGTGGAAGCCGACGCACTGAAGGTGGACTGGCCTGAGCTACTGCAGGCGGAGGCCGGCGCCGACGACGGTGGCGAGGGCGCCAGCGGCACCCCCGAGCGGACGTGGTCGCTGGTGGCCAACCTCCCCTACAACGTGGCCATCCCGTTGGTGGTCCGGGTGCTCGAAGAGGCTCCCCAGGTGGCCTCCTTGCTGGTGATGGTCCAGCGGGAGGTGGGCGAGCGATTGGCGGCTCACCCCGGGGAGGAGGCGTACGGGGCGGTGTCGGTCAAGATCGCCTACTGGGCCCGCGCCTCGACGGTCGGCCGGGTGCCGGCATCGGTGTTCATCCCCCGGCCCAAGGTGGAGTCGGTGCTGGTCCGCCTCGACCGCCGGCCACGTCCGGAGGGAGCGGCGGGAACGGTGTCCTACGACCGGCTGTTCTCGGTGGTCCGGGCCGGATTCGCCCACCGTCGCAAGATGCTCCGCCGTTCCCTCGACGGCCTGGTGGACCCCGGCGCCTACGCGGCGGCCAACGTCGAGCCGACGGCCCGGGCGGAGGAACTGGGATTGGAGGAGTGGGGGAGACTGTCGGCGTGGGAACCGACCGAGCCGATCGCCTCATGACCGAATTGGCATCCGGGCCGACCGGAGGGCCGGCCGACCCGGAGAGGAGCGCCCGGACGACCGAGGTCCGGGCCCCGGCCAAGCTCACGCTGTCGCTCCGGATCACCGGGGTCCGCCCCGACGGGTTTCACGAGCTGGACTCCGAGATGGTAACCATCGACCTGGCCGACACCCTGGCGATCGGCCCCGGCCAAGGGTTGACCATCGAAGCCGGGTCCGACGGGCATGTTCGCGGTGATCCGCATGTCTCGGAAGGCGGCACGGTGGGCTTGTCGGTCGGGGCCGACAACCTGGTGGTCCGGGCACTGGAGGCGGTCGGACGCTCCGCTCGGGTCCGGTTGATCAAGCGGATCCCGGTGGGGGCGGGCCTCGGCGGGGGATCCGCCGATGCCGCCGCCATCCTGCGGTGGGCGGGTTGCTCCGATCTCGAGGTGGCCTCGGAGCTGGGGGCCGACGTCCCCTTCTGCGTCGCCGGCGGGAGGGCTCGGGTGCGGGGGATCGGCGAATCGGTGACCGCCCTGGCCCATCAGGACCGGCAGTTCACCCTGCTGTTGCCGCCGTTCGGGATGGACACCGCCGCCGTCTACCGGGCCTGGGACGCCATGTCCGGCGCCGGATCGTTGCCGCCGGAAGGCACGGCCGGCAACGATCTCGAGGCGCCGGCGCTGTTGGCCGAACCACGACTCGCCCTCTGGCGCCAGGCGTTCGCCGACGCCACCGGGGTGGAGCCGCGCCTGGCCGGAAGCGGGTCGACCTGGTTCGTCGACGGCGGGCCGGACACCTACGGACTCGAAGATCGACGGTCCCTCCAGCTGGGGCAGGCCTCGGCCCGACTGCTGGGGGCCAGGACGGTCCCGGCCAGCTAGCCATCATCGGCCGTACCAGTCGTCGCCGCGGTTCGGAGCGGATCAAACTGGCGGTCATCGGGTAGGAAGGGGTGGAGCGAGCACTCGTGTACTCGTTCCATGGGTACGAACAAACGGATCGGTGGATGGTGGCACAACATTTTGGTTACGCGATTGACAAGCGGTACCTGCCGGTTCTGGTGCCGTTCGGGCTCCGACCCGGTAAGGACGGCGTCACGCTCACCGATGACGGCTCCATGGTGGCGACGTTCGGATTTTTCAAGCTGGCCACGCCGGTCGCGAACATTACCGGCGCGCATATCACCCGGAACTACCGTTGGTGGACGGCATTCGGTGTTCGGGGATCAATGGTCGACGACGGGCTGAGCTTCGGAACCAACCACGACGGAGGCGTCTGCATCCACTTTGCCGAAAAAGTGCCATCGCCACTTCGACGGAGCGGTCACTCGGCGCTCACCGTGACGGTGAGCGACCTGGAGGGGCTCACGACCGCCTTGGGTGGTGACGAGGCCGAACCACCAGCGGCATCCTCGTCGTGAACGACAGACCCGGCGAGGAGGAGGGGCCGGCATGGCGTCAAGCGGGTCCAAGGTAGTGCGGTGTGAAAGCTGCGGGACCAAAAACCAGGTGCCGTCGGCGGCGAGCGGCATACCCCGGTGTGCGAAGTGCAAGTCCCCGCTCCCGTGGATCGGGGAGGCCGGGGACGATACGTTCGGTGAAGTCGTCACCGCGTCGGTGATTCCGGTGCTGGTGGATATCTGGGCACCCTGGTGCGGCCCGTGTCGGATGGTCAGCCCGGCACTCGAGCACCTGGCCGCGGAGATGGCCGGCCGGATCAAGCTGGTGAAGGTCAACGCCGACGACGCCCCCCAGGTGTCGGCCCGCTTCGGCATCCAGGCCATCCCTACCCTCCTGGTCATGCGGGGCGACGAGGTGCTTGCCCGTCAGACCGGTGCGGCTCCCGAACACCAACTTCGGGCCTGGCTGGAACAGGCGCTGCCGCCCGTCCCGTCGAACTGAGCATGCGCGCCGCAGCCGCGGCAACCCGATCCTCACGTCCACGGCATCGCCGCCCGTTGGTCCCAGTAGGTCTGTGGGTCACCAGCCAGGGAAGCCAGTCGATCCGGGTCGACCGGGGTGGTGACCTCGAGTGCCTGGAGATTCGAACCCAGTTGAGCAACGGTGGCCGCCCCCGAGAGCACGACGTCGGCCCAGGGCTGGGCCAACGCCACCCCCAGGGCGGTCACGTCGGGGCGTTCACCGAGGCTGGCGGTCATCGGACCGGGTACGGCGAGACGCCCATTGGCCAGGGCCTCCTTCACGATCACGGTCCAGCCCGCCGCGTGGGCCTCCGCCAGGGCCGGGCCCACCGAGGTCTCCAGGAGGTTCCAGGTGGCCTGCACCGCGGAGAACAAGAGGGTGCCGTCGACCTCGACGGTCAGCGCCTTGCCGAGGGTGTCGGCCTGGCGCGGACCGCTCAAGCTGAGCCCGATGGGCACACCGAGCCCGGCCAGTTGGCGATGCACCGCGACATCATCGAGAACCCCGGACTCCAGGGTGGCGGAGTGGATCTGGTAGAGGCGGAGCCACGGGCCGAGTCGCGCGTTGGTTTCCGGCCATTGGCGGGCGAGGGCGGCGGCGGAGTGATCCTTGACCTCCTGGATCTCGGCATCCAGCTTCCAGTCGGCGGTATAGGTGTATCCCCACTTGGAGGATACCGTGACCTCCCCGGGCTCCACTGCTCGTCGGGTCAACCATTCGCCCAGGAATTCCCTCGGCCCGTCCATAGGAGCGAGCCGCATCGAACCACCGGATCCCACCCGCCCAGGCGGCATCGCAGACCTGATCGCTGTGCCGGTGGAGGGCTTCGATCGAGCGGTCAGAACCGATCGCCGCCCCATGATCAATGGTCAGATACGCGGGCCTTCCCAGCGCGGCGAGGCCCAATCCCAAGACAGCCATCATCGGTGCCGTTCTACGAGGAGTGAGGGACGGTCAACTCCGAGGTCCGGTGAAGATATTCGCCAGCCAGATCTCCGCGTCGCGTATCGCCTCCCGGGTGGCGCTCGCATCCGGCGCCATCAGATCGAAGCCGTGGGGAGCGCCGGCGTAGGTCCGCAGATCGGTGGGGACCCCGGCATGGGCCAGTTTCGACGCGTAGGAGACGGTCTCGTCGAAGAAGCCGTCGGCCCCGCCGACGATGAGCAGTGATCGAGGCAGACCCCGGAGATCGGTCGCCCGGGCCGGTGCGGCATAGGGCGGGACGTCCCCGCCGTAGCGGTCCCCGAGGTAGGCGCGCCAGCCGAACATGTTTGCCTTCGGCGGCCACACCGGTGCCTCCCACTGGCTCGAGGCGGTCTGTTGGCGGTCGTCGATCATTGGATAGAACAGCAATTGGCCGGCAAGGGGTATGCCCCGGTCCCGGGCCGCCAACGCCACTCCGGCGGCCAGCCCCCCGCCGGCGCTGGCCCCGGCCACCACGATCCGTCCCGGGTCGATTCCCAGTTCGCCGGCCTGTTCGACCAGCCAACCAAGCGCCCACATGGCGTCGTCGTGGGCGGCGGGGAAGGGATCCTCCGGTGCCAGCCGGTACTCGGCGGAAACCGTGATGCAATCGAACCGCTTTGCCCAGGTCTGGAGCCGAATCGCGTCCAGGCTCGCCGACCCGATCACGTACCCACCGCCATGAAGCCAGAGAAGGCACGGGTGCGGACCCGCGGTCTCCGGCGAAAATACCTCGACCGCCAGCGGGGGAGAGGGTCGGATGAGGCGCCGATCAGCCACCACACCTTCGAGGGGAGGGGGCGGTTGGATCAGGTCCCGGATGCCGGTGCGAATGCCGGCGACGTCAAAGGTGTCCCCGCCGAACCCGACGTCGAGGTCGGCCAGATGGGCGAGCTCTGGATCCAGCGGAGTTGTGGTCATCGGCGAACATCCCTTCTGCGAGTCGTTCGAACGATGATCAGTTCTTCTTCCATCGGGACCTCCTGCTGACCCACGTTGTCGCTTCTGCCAGGGCGATTGCGAGTTGAACTTGTCTAGCAGCTATCGCCGTAACCGCCGAATCCGGTAGTGGCAAACCCACGGTCGACGGGTTACGCCCAACCGCTCATCGCCGCCACCACCCCTCCGTCGACCAGAAGGTCGGTTCCGGTCACGAACGAGGCGCTCGGTCCCGCCAGCCAGGCCACCGCTTCGGCGATCTCGGAGGGAGTTCCGAGCCTCGGGACCGGGCTGTCTCGTAACATCTGCGCCATCGCCGGCTGCGCCGCGCTCTCCTGGTGGCCCATCCCCGTCGCGATCATTCCCGGGCTGACGGACACAATACGGGCTCCCTTGCGGCCCCAGGCGGGTGCGGCCGCTACCACTCGGGTCATCACCCCACGTTTGGACACCCCGTAGGCGGTCGCCGGGTCCACATCGGCGGGGAGCCCGGTGGCATCAATGATGTCGGCGGCGCCGGCAGTGGCCACCGACCGGTCGCGATCGCTGTCCGGCGGCCAGAGATGGCCGGCCATGCTGGCGATGAACACGCCGACCGTACCCGGGCTCGCCAGTTGTTCGAACGCATCGATCAACAGCGCGGTTCCTCGGAGATTGACAGCCAGGATGCGCTGGCCGGAGGCCATGGTGGGCGAGAGCCCGGCGGTATGGACCACGGTGGCCACCGGACCGCGATCGGCGACGAACTCGGCCAAGCTTTGGATCGACCCGGCATCGCTGACGTCGGTCTGATGACCATGGACGTCGTACCCCTCGTCTCGGAGCGTCGGCAGCACCGATTCGAGGCGACCCGGGTCCGCTTCCGCGAGGACGAGTTGGTGAGCCGCCCCCAGCCGGCGGGCACACGCCAGTCCGATGCCGCCGGCGCCGGTGACGACGACAGCTCCACTCATGTGAGCTCCGCGGCGGCGGTGACCCGACTTTCGGGCTCTTTGCTCCGGAGGGTGTCCACGATCACCGCAGCGACATCGGCCGACAGCTGGTACCCGAACCGGATGTACCCCTCATGGGTCCACCGGGCCAGCCAACCGACGACGGTCTCGTCAAAACGATCCCCCATCTCGGTGTCGATGGTCGGCCCGACCATGATCTCGGTGACCCGGAGGCCGGCGAACTCGCCGGCCAGGCCCTGGCAGTACGCCCGGAGCGCGGCCTTGGAGGCTCCGTAAGCCACCAATCCCGGGTACGGCATCTCCACCGAGTCGGAGGTCAGATAGACGGCTCGGCTGTCGCTGGTATCCGAGAGGAGATGGGGCACCGCCGCCCGGGTGACCATGGCCGCCCCGAACAGGTTGGTGCCGAATATCTCTGACCAGCGATCGGGTCCGGTGGAGTCCAGCGGGGTGATCCAGGTGACGCCGGCCGCGTACACCAGGGCGTCGAGGCCTCCCAATCTCTCGACTGCGGCGGCCACCACCCGATCGCAGTCTGCGGGAAGACTGACGTCACAGGCCGCCGCCATCACCCCTTCGAGCTCCGCCACTCGCGTTTCCCGGCGGGCGGCGCCCACCACCTGCGCACCGGCGTCGACCAAGGCCTTGGCCGTGCTGGCCCCGATTCCACTCGAGGCTCCGAGGACCAGGACTCGAAGTGGGTCTCCGAGCCGGTTTACCAGCGGGTCTCCCGTCAGCAATGCCATCCGCGCTCCCCTCGAGAACTGACTACCAGGTCTGGATACTAAGTCGGCCGTCCACGACGCCATTGGACGGAAGTCCCGTGTCGAGGCGGGATCTCTCAGGCCGGTTCTCGTGGCGGCTGGAACCGGTCACGGTGAGCCACCGACACCCTGGCTTGTCAGCGGCGGGATTTTCCGTCCGACTCGCTGGGAGACGAGCGGGCGGGAGCCGCTTTCCCATCGGCTGACCCTCGGAGATGACCGACGATCTCGGTGAGTTCCTCGCCGGAGATCGTCTCCTTTTCGAGGAGGGCGGCGATGACCGCGTCGAGGGAATCGCGGTTGTCGGTGAGCAGCGCCCCCGCCCTGGCCTCGGCCTCGGAGAGCAGGCGGCTCACCTCTTGGTCGATGATCTCCTGGGTGCCCTCGGCAAACGGGCGTTCCTGGCCGAATTGGGGACCGCTCAGGTAGCCCGGCCCGTCCGATCCGTAGCCGATCGGTCCCAGCCGGGGGGACAGTCCCCAGTCCTTGACCATCTTGATGGCCAGTTCGGTCGCCCCGGCGAGGTCGTTGGCCGCCCCGGTGGAGGCCTCGCCGATCACCAGGTTCTCCGAGGCCCGGCCGCCCAACCGAATGGCCAGCGAGTCGAGGAGGTAGCTCTCGGAGTAGAGGTGCCGCTCGTCGACCGGGAGCTGCTCGGTGACCCCCAGCGCCCGGCCGGCCGGAAGGATGGTGATCTTGGCCACCGGGTCGCCGTGTTCCGACAGCAGCGCGACGACGGCATGCCCGGCTTCATGGACCGCCACCGATCGCTTCTCCTCGGGGAGGAGGGCGTTCGACGCATCCCGACGGCCGAGCTGGATGCGATCCCTGGCCTCGTCGATGTCCGCGGCGAAGATGACATCCCGGTCGTGCCGGACGGCGACGATCGCCGCCTCGTTGATCAGATTGGCCAGATCCGCACCCGAGAAGCCCGGAGTCGCGCGGGCCACGTCGTCGAAGTCGACATCCGCGGCCAGGTGCTTGCCCGCCAGGTGCACCTGCAGAATGGCGGACCTCTCGGCCTGGTTGGGCAGCGGGATCTCCACTTCCCGATCGAAACGGCCGGGTCGGAGCAGCGCCGGGTCGAGCACTTCGGGGCGGTTGGTGGCGGCCATGACCACCACCCCGGTGGTCGGGTCGAAGCCGTCCATCTCCGCCAGCAGCTGGTTGAGGGTCTGTTCGCGCTCGTCGTTGGACACGATGGACCCGCCTCGACGCTGCCCGATGGCGTCGATCTCGTCGATGAAGACAATCGACGGCGCCCGTTTGCGGGCGTCGGCGAACAGGTCTCGCACCCGGGAGGCGCCGACTCCGACGAACAGCTCCACGAAGCTCGACCCGGTGAGGGCGAGGAACGGGACTCCCGCCTCCCCGGCCACCGCTCGGGCCATGAGCGTCTTGCCGGTGCCGGGCGGGCCGACCATGAGGACTCCTCGTGGGCCGATGGCACCCGCCCGTTCGTATCGCTCGGGATGGCTCAAGAAGTCGACCACCTCGGCCACTTCACGCTTGGCCCCTTCGTATCCGGCGATGTCGGAGAACCGGGTGGTCGGCTTCTCCTCGTCGTAGACCTTGGCCTTGGATCCCCCGATGCCCATCAGACCGCCGGCGAGTTGCCGACTCCCTCGGCGCCCTATCCAGATGAAGAAGGCGATGAACAGCAACAACGGGAGGAAGGAGAGCAGATCCCCAAGGAGAGCCGACCCCTGTCCCACCCCGGTGATGTCCACGTTGTGAGATTTCAGGGTGGATGCCAGCCCGTTGTCGGGGATGGCGGTGGGGATCTGGGTTGTGTAGTTGTCGCCCCCTTTGAGGGTGCCGGTCACGGCGCCGCTGGGGTTGACCGACGCCGTCTTCACATCCCCGGCCGTGACCTGGGACAGGAACTTCGAGTAGCTGAAGTTCTTGGTCGGGGTGCTGGTCATGCTCGGAATGGAGAACAGGATGAGGGTGATCAGAAGGCCGATCGGCAAGAGCCAGAGCCGCCACGCCGGCGGGCGAGGGGGAGCGGGTGCCGGGCCTCGATCGTTGGGCTCGCCCGGCTTGGCCGATCCGGTGAGGTGACGGGTCGTATGCGACATGTTGAGTACTCCCAGTTGAGAGCGCCGACTCCCGAACCATGGAGTCGACGTGCCCCGTCGATCTGCCTAAGTCGAATCCTCACACCTCGTCGTGCCGCCAGCAACTCCCCCGGTGCCGAACCGGCGGCGGATCGACGGGCGGAACGTACGAAGATGCTCGGTGATGATCAGAACCGACAACTCGTCGAGGCGCTTGGGTCCGGACGACGCGAACTCAAGAGGTGGCGGTATCGGCGAGGAGCTCGATGCGGCGAGCCAGATTGACGGCATGGTCGCCCAGCCGTTCGTAGAACCGGGCCAGGAGGGTGACCTGGGACGCGATCGCCGCCGGCATTTCCTCTGTGGCCACCTCACGGGTCAGGTCGTCGTGCAGGATGTCCATCTCGTCGTCCGCCTCCACCAATCGCTCACTGATCCGACTCCGCCGACCGAAGGCGTCCGCCGCCTCCTGCCACATCTCGTTGGCAACTTCGGTCATGAGTTGGACGATGCCCCGGCTGCGGGCGCTCATGTCTGTCCCCAGATGGTCGACTGCCCGCTGGGCGATGTGCTCGGCCAAATCGGCACTGCGCTCCAACTCGGGGATGATCAAGAGCATGGCCACCAGATAGCGAAGCTCGTCACCTTCGGGGTGGCGTTCCTGAAGTTCGTTCCAGACCAGGAGTTCCACCTCGGCCGTGAGATCGTCTACGGCCTGGTCACCATCCACGACGGCTTGACCGAGGAGCGCCTCGCCGCCCAGCAGAGCGTGGGTGGCTTGGGCCAGCGCCTCCGAGACCAGGGCAAACAGCTGAATGACCTTGCGGTCGATGGCCTCGATGCCGGGTTGGGGAGTGCTCATGGCTATCAGAGGTTACCCACAACGTTCACCCGAAGTTTTCGTTCCGTTCACCTTACGTTCACCTTAAGAATTCCTGGCGTCTACCTTGAGGCGCGAAAGTGGGAAAACGGTCCAGCAAGGGCAAGGAAGGGGTTGCGGGTGACATCCGGCTTGTTGGCGGGAACGGGTGATGAAGCACGGGTGGATGAGTCGCCCTCGGTGAGCGATCTCCTCAATGAGGCTCCGAGGAGCAGGTTCCATCGGCGGACGGTTCTGGTTTCAGGAGTCGGGTTCTTCACCGACTCCTATGACCTCTTCGTCATCAGCACAGTATCGACCATCGTCGCTGTTCAGTGGCATCTGAGCACCCTCCAGACCAGTTGGGTGACCGGCTCTGCCATCCTGGGCGCCTTCTTCGGAGCGATCATCTTCGGCCGGATCGCCGACGTGCTCGGCCGCAAATGGGTGTACACGGGTGTGGCTGTCATCATGATGGTGGGTGCTCTGTTTTCGGCCATCGCTCCTGGCTTCATCTGGTTGGTTGTCGCGCGTTTCGTCTTGGGCATGGGAATCGGCGGCGACTATCCGGTCTCTGCGGTGCTGATGAGCGAGTACTCCAATCGAAGGGACCGCGGTCGACTGGTTGGGATGGTCTTTTCGATGCAGGCTCTCGGTCTCATCGTCGGTCCCCTGGTTGGGCTCCTGCTTCTTTCTTCTGGCATCGGTCACGGCTTGACCTGGCGGCTCATGTTGGGTTTTGGCGCGATACCTGCTGCTGGTGTCATCTACTTGCGGACCAAGATGCCCGAGTCTCCGCGGTTCAGGGCACAGGTCCAGGGGAAGACGGACCAGGCCGGCAAGGACATCACCGCCTTTTCCGAGGGCGTGGTTGATGCCTCCGCCGGTGTGGTCCAGGCAACACAGCGATTGGGGCTTGGTGAGTTTCTCAGAAACCGCCGAATGCTTCTCCTCCTCCTCGGGACGGCGGGGTCCTGGTTCCTCTTCGACTACGCCTACTACGGCAACACGCTCTCTCTGCCTGCGATTCTGAAGCAGGTGGATTCCACCGCGTCATTGGAAACAAAGCTTCTATGGACCCTTGGCATGTTCGTTGTGTTTGCCGTCCCTGGCTATGTCGTCGCCGTATTGACCATGGACCGGATCGGACATCGCCGGCTTCAATTCATCGGGTTTGGGGTCATGGCCGCCGCGTTTCTGACCCTGGCCGGATTTGCCAACCTGACGACCATGGTGGTGCCGTTTCTCGCCATCTTCGGGCTCAGTTATTTCTTCGTCGAGTTCGGGCCCAACATGACGACATTCGTCCTACCTTCCGAGGTCTTCCCGGTCAGCATGCGTACGACCGGCCACGGCATCGCCGCGGGGATCGGAAAGTTGGGCGCATTCCTCGGTGTGTTCTTGGTGCCCCAGTTCCAGAAGGACTTTGGACTTCGCGGCATGCTGACCATCGCCGGCATTGCCGCCACACTGGGCTTCGCATTGACGCGCATCCTGCCGGAGCCGGCTCGCCAGACCCTCGAAGCCATGGATCACGAATTTGACCCACCGGATGCGTTGTCGACCGCGATTCCTTCTCCCCCAGCGTGGACGGCACGTGATGATGACCGGTCGCCGGTGCCGACGGTCGTCCGGCAAGTGCCCGACACCGGGGTCGACCTCCCGAATGGCCAATCCATGAGTTCCCGGCGGCCATTGTCGGATGCCGTATAAAGGGTCTGGGTGGGTGACCTCGACGTGAGGGCAACGGTGTTACCAGCCGCGGAGATCCACCGGCCAACTCTCCACCACGTCGTCACCGTCGACCAGATGTAGGTAGTCGTGATATGCCACGGTCGGGTCGACATGGGCGGGTAGGACGCTGATCCGGTCTCCGACCCGCACCGGCTGCTTCGGTGCGAACGTCACGTGTTCATCGGAACAGAACATCACCTCGGCCCCCGGGATTGACGGATTCCCGTGATCCATCCCCAGGGCCTTGAGACCGCAGTCGGCCACGGCCCACTCACGCGACACGGAAATCACCGTCGCCAACACCGAGAGGGCCTGCTCGAACGGGAGGCCGAGTTTGCCGTAGGCGGTGTCCATGAGAGCGTAGGAGCCCGCCTGGATCTCCGTCGCCCATTGGTTGATGTCGTAGGTTCCGGTCCCGCCGGCGGAGATGATGTCACCCCCGACCTGCTGGTGGGCGCTCATGAGGAGGCCCATCGAGATCTCCAGCATCTCCGTGCGGGTCGCCCGGGCTTCGAGCCCGACGATGTGGCCTTCGTAGCCCATGACGCCCCGGACTCCCAGGCCCCGATGGCGCGCCCGATCGGCCAGAGTTCCGGCATCTTCGGGCCGGCAGCCGCAGCGGGGGAGGCCGACATTGACGTCGATCAGCACCTCGGGAACCCTCGCCGCCACTGCGGCGTCGATCGTCTCCTCGGAGTCAACCGCCACGGTCACCCTGGCCCCGCCACGCACCAGGGCACCCAAACGGGTGGCGTTGACCACTTCGTTGGCCAACAGGAGGTCTTCGTCCAACCCGGCCCGGGCCATGCCCTCCATCTCGGACATGGTGGCGCAGGTAAAAGCCGCGTGGCCCATCCGGGCCTGGTGCCCAGCCAGCGTGGTGCATTTGTGCGCTTTGACATGAGGGCGGAGTCGGGGACCCGGCAGCGCCTCGGCCATGACGGCCAGGTTGCTGTCGAGCCGGTGGCGCTGGACGACCAGGGCCGGCGTCGTCAGCTGGGTGGTCCTCACCCCCGGCAGCGTATCGACCGAGCCGAATACCCGGCGTTTCGGGCCTCGATCACCGCCTAGCCGGGCGCAATCCCCGCATCCGATTCAGCCAACAGTGACGTTCGGCCCTACCTGACCGGCAGCCTCGGCGGCACCATGGAGATGTCGGTCAATCACGTTCGGGAGGCAGTCATGACGGTGCGAGTGGCGGTAAATGGATTCGGGAGGACGGGACGCGCCTTTCTGCGGGCGGCCCTGGCGTCTCGTAGCCCGATCGAGATCGTGGCCATCAACGACCTGGGCTCCCCGGCGGCGCTGGCCCGGCTGCTGGCACGGGACTCCGTCCACGGCGTCTTTCCCCAGGAGGTTCGGGCCGAAGGTGACGCGTTGCTGATTGGCGCCCGCCGGATCTCGATACTGGCCGAACCTGAGCCGAAGGCGCTCCCGTGGGAAGAATTGGGAATCGACATCGTCATCGAGTCGAGCGGGCGGAATACCAGCCGGGAGAAGGCGTCGGCTCATCTCGACGCGGGCGCCACCCGGGTGTTGATCTCCGCCCCGTCCAAGAATGCCGACACGACGCTGGTGGTCGGGGTGAACGAAGAGGACTTCGATCCGGCCAAAGATTTCGTCATCTCCAATGCCTCCTGCACCACCAACTGCCTGGCGGTTCTGGCCAAGGTTCTCGACGACAGCTTCGGCATCGACGACGGGTTCATGACCACGGTGCACGCTTACACCGGCGACCAGAGTCTGGTCGACGGGCTCCACAAGGACCCCCGCCGGTCGCGAGCGGCAGCGGTGAACATCGTTCCGACGACGACGGGTGCCGCCCGAGCTACCGGGATGGTGCTCCCGAGCCTGGCCGGGAATCTCGACGGCCTCGCCCTCCGGGTGCCGGTGCCTGACGGGTCCGTCACCGATCTGGTGGCCAACGTGCGGGCCACGCCGGATGTCAACGAGATCAAAGATGCCTACCGGGCGGCGGCGGGCTCAGGACGGCTGGTCGGATTGCTCGAGTATTCGGAAGAGCCGCTGGTCTCCTCCGACATCCTCGGGTCCCCGGCGTCGTGTGTGTTCGATTCGGAGCTCACCATGGCCCACGGTCACCTGGTGAAGGTGCTGGGTTGGTACGACAACGAATCGGGCTACGCCAGCCGACTCGTCGACCTGGCGGCCATCGTCGGTGCCGACTCAGAGAACTAGACGCGGTTGGGAGAGGGCATGTTCCAGGTTCGCATCCACGGTCGTGGGGGCCAGGGCGTCGTGAGCGCCGCGGAGATTCTGTCGGTCGCCGCCTTCGGCGAGGGCCGCCACGCGCAGGCGTTTCCGAGCTTCGGTTCCGAGCGCATGGGTGCCCCGGTGGTCTCCTTCTGCCGCCTCGACGACCACCCGATCCGCACCCGAGAGCCGGTGGTGGAGGCCGACGCGGTCATCGTCCAGGACGTCACCTTGATCCACCAGGTGGATCTCTTCGCCGGGCTGGGTCCGGGAGGCTACGTCCTCGTCAATACCTCCCACACGTTCGACGACCTCGGCCTGGGCGAGCTGGTCGGCAGGTTCGACCGCCGACGACTGATCGCCTGCCCGGCCACCGAACTGGCCCTCGAGCAGCTCGGTCGTCCTCTTCCCAATATCGCGCTGCTCGGCGGGTTCGCGGCGCTGACCGGTGAGATCACCCTCGACGCCCTCGACCAGGCGGTTCGCGATCGCTTCGAAGGCACCGTCGGCGAGCGCAACGCCGCGGCCGCCGCCGCCGGCGTACCGGTTCGTCAGCCGAGTTGGAGAGGAGTTGGCCCGTGCTTGCGACAGATTGAGGGTTCCCGAGCCGTCGCCGAGACGGTGGCACTCTGCCGACCGGAGGTCGTGTGCGCCTACCCGATCTCGCCCCAGACGCACATCATCGAGGCAATCGGTGCCATGGTGAAGGCCGGGACCCTGTCGCCGTGTGAGTTCATCAACGTCGAGTCCGAGTTCGCGGCGATGTCCGTCTCGATCGGTGCCTCGGCGACGGGCGCCCGCGCCTACACCGCCACCGCAAGCCAGGGGCTGCTCTTCATGATCGAAGCGGTCTACAACGCCGCCGGCCTCGGCCTTCCGATCGTCATGACCCTCGCCAACCGGGCCATCGGTGCGCCGATCAACATCTGGAACGACCACAGCGACGCCATGGCGGTTCGCGACTCGGGATGGATCCAGCTCTTCGCCGAGACGAATCAGGAGGCCGCCGACCTCCATGTCCAGGCCTTCCGCCTCGCCGAAGAGCTCTCCGTCCCGGTCATGGTGTGCATGGACGGCTTCATCCTCACCCACGCGGTCGAAGGGTCGACGTACCCGAACAGGGCGCCGTCGACGCCTTCCTCCCGCCCTACGAACCCCGTCAGGTCCTCGATCCCAGCGATCCGGTGTCGATCGGCGCCATGGTCGGCCCCGAAGCCTTCGAAGAGGTCCGCTACCTCGCGCACCTCCGCCAGCTCGACGCCCTCGAGCGGATCCCCGCCCTGGCCGAGACGTTCGCCGACGCCTTCGGCCGCCACAGCGGCGGCCTGGTCCGCTCGTACCGGACCGAAGACGCGGAGACCATTGTCGTCGCACTGGGGTCGGTCCTCGGGACGATCAAGGACGCGGTGGACGCCTGCCGGGACGCCGGCCAACGCGTCGGCGTCGTCGGTATCACGTCGTTCCGACCGTTTCCCCTCCGAGGCGGTGCGTGATGCACTCTCCGGCGCCCGTCGGGTGGTCGTCGTCGAGAAGGCGTTCAGCATCGGCTTTGGCGGCGTGCTCTCGACCGACGTCGCCATGGCGACCCATGACGCCGGACCGGCTCGCTGCGAACGGTGGTCGCCGGACTCGGCGGACGTCCCATCACCCGGCGCTCGCTCGAAGGGATGCTCGGTCGCGGCCGGCCAGCGATCGACTCGACCCCCTCACCTTCCTCGACCTCGACCACGGAATCGTCGATCGAGAGCGGGCCCGGATGACGGCCAGGCGACGGTCGGGTCCCTCGGCGGAGAACGTCCTGCGCGACCTCGGGACCGTGGCGTCCCGGATCGGCTGAGGAGACGCCATGACCGCGACAGCCCGTGCGCTTCTACCAGGTCGGGCAGCTTTGCCGTCGGCAACCGTCTCGCTCGATGATGAGGATCGCACCGTCCAGTCCGACCCGGACCGGTTCAACTCGCTCGACTCGGGCCATCGAGCGTGCCAGGGATGCGGCGAGGCCCTCGGGGCCCGCTACGCCCTCGACGCGGCGATGCGCGCCACCGAGCGGCCAGCTGGTCGCCGTCAACGCCACCGGGTGTCTCGAGGTGTTCTCCACCCCCTACCCGGAGACCTCGTGGCGGATTGCCTGGCTGCACTCGCTGTTCGGCAACGCCCCGGCGGTGGCCACCGGGGTGGCGGCGGCGCTGAAGGTGAAGGGACAAGCGACGTCCGCGTCGTCGCGCAGGCGGGCGACGGCGGGACGGTCGACATCGGCTTCGGGTGTCTCTCGGGAATGTTCGAACGCAACGACGACGTGCTGTTCATCTGCTACGACAATGAGGCCTACATGAACACCGGCGTGCAGCGCTCCGGCGCGACGCCACCGGCGGCGCGCACGGCGACGACCGAAGCGGTCGGGCCCGAGCCGGGCAACGTCTTCGGACAGGGGAAGGACCTTCCCCGGCTCGCCATGGCCCACGACATCGCCTACGTCGCCACTGCGACGGTCGCCGACCTCCACGACCTCGAGGCCAAGGTCGAGCGGGCCATGGAGTTCCACGGTGCCCGCTACCTGCACATCCTCGTGCCCTGCCCCCTCGGATGGGGCTCGGCCTCGAACGACACCATCCGGGTGGCCCGGCTCGCCACAGAGACCGGGCTCTTTCCCGTGTTCGAAGCCGAGCACGGCAAGGTCACATCGGTGTCGCATGATCCGCCACCGGACGCCCGTCGAGGCCTACCTGTCGATCCAGCGTCGCTACGCTCACCTCTTCGGCGACCACGCCCGCCGCGACATCATCGACCGCATCCAAGCGATCGCCGACCACAACATCGCCGACTACGGCCTCGTCGGCCGGGATGCCGATGTCTTGGACCCGACGGGGGCGAGCCGGTGAAGGAGCTCCCGTTCGCGATCACCCTGGACGTCGGGTCGAGCCACGCCAATCGCACCGGTTCGTGGCGCGTCGAACGACCCGTGTTACGTCGACCGGCTCCCGCCGTGCAACAACGCCTGTCCCGGCGGGCGAGAACATCCAGCGCTGGCTCTACGACGCCGAGCCGGGCGACTACGAGCGGCTTGGCGTACCGGCTGGTCGAGGACAACCCGTTTCCCGCCGTCATGGGTCGCATCTGCTATCACCCGTGCGAGACCGCCTGCAATCGAGCCCAGCTCGACGAGGCAGTCGGGATCAACTCCGTCGAGCGGTTCCTTGGCGACCTGGCCATCGAACGCGGCTGGTCGCTGCCTCCGGCGGGGACCGACTCCGGAAAGCGGGTCCTCGTCGTCGGGGCCGGGCCGGCCGGGCTCAGCGCCACCTATCACCTGCGCCGCCTGGGCCATCAGGTTCGCCTGGTCGACTCGGCGCCGAAGCTCGGCGGGATGATGCGCTACGGCATTCCCGCCTACCGACTTCCTCGAGCCGTCCTCGACGCCGAGATCGCCCGGATCCTCGCCCTCGGGCGTCGACGTCCGAAATCGACCACGTGGTCAACGACATCGAGCGCGAGCGCCGCGACGGCGGCTTCGACGCCGTCTTCCTCGCCGTCGGCGCCCAGCTCGCCCGGCGGGTCGACATCCCGGCCGGCGACTCGTCGCGCGTGCTCGACGCGGTCTCCCTCCTCCACCAGGTCGCCGACAACGATCCGCCATTGCTGGGGCGACGGGTCGTGGTCTACGGCGGCGGCGATACCGCCCTCGACGTGGCGCGGCACGGCGCGCCGCCTCGGTGCCACCGACGCCGTCATCGTCTACCGGCGCAACCGAGAGCGCATGCCGGCCCATCCGGACGAGCTCGAGGAGGCGCTCGGCGAAGGCGTGCACGATGCGCTGGCTCTCCACGGTGAGCCGCTTCGAGAACGGACGCATCGTGCTCGAGAAGATGCGCCTCAACCAGGAGGGCTTCCCCGAGCCGACCGGTGAGCTCGAGGAGCTTGGACGCCGACTCCCTCGTCCTCGCGCTCGGCCAGGACACCGATCTCTCGCTCCTCGACCGGGCACCGGATGTCAGGGTCGAGGACGACGGCGTCGTCGAGGTGCGCCCGACCATGATGACCGGAGAGAGCGGCGTCTTCGCCGGCGGCGATGTGGTCCCGTCGGAGCGGACGGCCACTGTCGCCATCGGGCACGGGAAACGGGCGGCGCTCGGAATCGATGCCTTCGTCTCCGGGCGCCGGGCGGCGCATGCCGACCGACACCAGCTGGCCACGTTCGACTCGCCTGAATACCTGGTACTACGCGGATGCTCCGCGAACCCGGCGCCCCGAGCTCGAACGGGCCCGGCGCCAGAACACCTTCGACGAGATCGTCGGGGGCCTGACCGAGGAGAATGCGCTCTTCGAGGCTCGCCGCTGCCTCTCGTGTGGCAACTGCTTCGAGTGCGACAACTGCTTCGGAGTCTGCCCGGACAACGCGGTCATCAAGCTGGGTCCATCGCAGCGTTACCAGTTCGACTACGACTTCTGCAAAGGTTGCGGGATCTGCGCGCGGGAGTGCCCCTGCGGCGCCATCGACATGGTTCCCGAGCGCACCTGAGAGACTCCGGCCGCGTCCTCAGCCTCAATGGCCGTCAGAGCGCACGGTTCAGACCGAGAGCTCCGGCCGCCTCGACGAGTTGCTCCCGAGCCCGGGGGTGGGCCACCTGGTCGATGATCAACTGGGCTTGGGCGTGCTCAGAACGCCCGAAGATCTCTGCAACGCCACGCTCACTGACGATGGCCGAGTGTTGAAACGACGAGACTGGGTTGGTGAGCACCGGTACGACTGTCGAGGCGTCTGTCTTGTCGTGCCACGATCGCAACGCCACCACCGCCTGGCCTCCCGGCGAATGGAGGGAACCGCTGACGAAGTCGGGTTGACCGCCGAAGCCGGAGTAGATGGCGCCGCGGACGAAGGTGGCGTTGGCCTGGGCGAAGAGATCGATCTGCATGGCCATGTTGATGGAGAGCATCGCTGGTTGCGACGCGATCCGCGCCGGATCGTTGACCGTCTCGGTGCGGGTCATCTGCAGTCGGGGGTTGGTATCGGCCCACTTGTACAACTCATCCGAGCCAAACAAGAAAGAGGTTTGGATGGTCCGGCGGGGGTCGAGTGCACCGGATCGCTCCAGATCGAGCACGGCGTTGCTGATCATCTCCGACCAGACGCCAAGTTGCCGGTGACGGGTCAGTTCGCCGGCGGCGATGCCAGGGATCTGACCGATGCCGAGCTGTACCGTCGCCCCGTCATTGGCGAAACGGGCGACATGCCGGCCGATTTGCAACTCCTCCTCGGAAGGGAGGCAAGGTTGGGATGTCTTCAGTGGCTCGTCGACCTCGACGCCTAAGTCGATCCATTCGGTCGAGAACTCGCTGTCACCGAATGTGTAGGGCATGTTCGGGTTGAGCTGGGCCACCACCAGTCCGCCCCGGGTCCGTACCCGCTCGATGGCGGCCGGGAGAATGTTGACCTCGATCCCCAGGGAGATCCTCCCCTGGCGGGGTACCGAGGAATGCACCAGAACGGCGTCTACGGGCCGGAGTGAGTCGAACAGCCGCGGAACCAGCGACAGGCGCATGGGGAGGTAGTCAAGGGTGGGGTCATCGCGCATGCCCGGCCCGACGAACGGCGTCTCGCTGATGAAGCCCGGGCACTGGGGCCACCCGGGCTGGGCATTGAGGGCAAAGACCCGACACCGGTCGAGCGCGGAGACGAGCGCCTGGACCAGCACCGTCGGAGTCGCGAAGTTGCCGGACACCACGATCCGCGGCTCGGGTCCCGGGAGGGCGGCGAGCCGGGCGGTCAGCTCTTCGATCGGGACGATCTTCATGTGCTCACCCGGGCGATCGGCCGGCTGAGTCGTCCCGGAGGGCACCCCCGGAGACGTCGGCCATCACCGGAGTCAGCCTCGACGTGAACGGCTGGGTCGGAGGGACAGGCAGGGGATGCCACATGGCGGCACCGTACACTGCCCTCGGCCCCGAGCCCGGGTCCGGGGTGTATGGCCGGCTATGGCCAGCTGACGCTCGGGGCGGCGAGCAGACGCACCCGGAACGGGAGGACGGGATCCGCTGGCGGTGCCCGGGGACCTCAGAGGGCGAGTTGGCGGAGTTGGCCCGGAAGGAGCTCGACCACCTGACCCTTCAGCCCGACACGAACTGCTCCCTCTCCCCACTCTTCGACCTTCACCGTGAATTGGCCGTCGGCCACGATGAGATTCAACCATCGCCGGCGGTAGCGGATATCGAGGGTGAGGGCAGTTACCTCGTCGGGAAGCACAGGATCGAACCAAATCGCATCGTCATGGATCTCGAGACCCAGGAAGCAGCGCTGCAGGAGGTCGACGGTCCCGGCCATGGCCCCCAGGTGTACGCCTTCGGCGGCGGTGCCGCCCTGGGCGTCGTCGAGGTCGCTGAGCAGCGCATCCTCGAAGAACTCCCAGGAACGCTCCCGATCGGAACGGGCCAGCACCCAGCTGTGAACCACTCGGCTGAGGGTCGACCCGTGGGAGGTCCGACGCAGGTAGTAGTCGATGGTCCTCTGAACGGTGTCGGGTGCAAAGTCATAGCCGAGCTGTCTGAAGATCGCTTCCAGTTCGTCGGCCGAGAGGAGGTAGTACAGCATGAGCACATCGGCCTGCTTGGACACCTTGTAGCCGTTGGGTGTGTCATTCTCTCCCTCCAAGATGCGGTCGAGCCGGGAGATGTCGTCGTAGCGCGCCCGGTAGGCATCCCAGTCGAGCTCGGCCAGGCCCTCGTAGCCCTCGAACTGACTGAGGACGCCGTCATGGTGGAACACCAGGCGCATCTTGCTGCTGACATCACCCCAAAGGGCGAGTTCGGCGTCGTCCAGCGACAGGCGTCGCCGCAGCGCGCCACGCCGAGGCTCGGGCAGGAGTTCGAGCAGTTCGAGCGCCCGCCCCAACACCCAGACGACCATCACGTTGGTATAGGCATTGTTGTCCAGACCCGGGGCTGCGGCGTCGATGTAGCCGTCGTGGTATTCGTCGGGACCGATCACGCCTTTGATCTCGTAGCGGTCGAGTGCGGGATCGTATTCGGCCATGCTCGCCCAGAACCGGCTGATGTCGAAGATCATCTCCGCCCCGTAGGTGGCCATGAAGTCGATGTCCCCGGTTGCCTGAAAGTAGTACCAGATGTTGTAGGCGATCGCCGCGTTTATGTGCCGCTCTAGATGGGACGCATCGGGCAACCATCGACCCGACAGAGGATTGAGGTGGACCACCTGTGCCTCCTCCCGTCCGTTGCTGCCGCTCTGCCACGGGTACATCGCCCCGCGATAGCCGGCCTGCCGGGCGGCCCACCGGGCTTCGGGCAGTCGCCGATAGCGGTACAGGAGTAGTGATCGGACCAGCTCGGGAACGTGCAGGCTGAGATAGGGAAAGATGAAGAGCTCGTCCCAGAAGACATGTCCACGGTACGCCTCGCCGTGCAGGCCCCGGGCGGGTACCCCGACGTCGAGATCGAGGGTGTTACGAGAAATGGTCTGTAGGAGATGAAGGATATGAAGGTGGACGGCCATCGATGCCGTGGTGCCGTCGCCGCCGAGCTCGAGGGAGAAATGCTTCCAAAGGTCGTCCCATTCGCGCGTGTGCGCAGCGAGGAGCTCACTGAAGCTGCCGATCCGAGCGCTCCAGGAACACGATTCGGCCAGCGGTTCGCTGATCGAACGGTCCCTCGACGTGAACAGGGTGACGACCTTCTCAACCGCGATGGGCTCGAAGGGTTCGACTTCGACCGACAGTTCGTGAGCGATGATCCCGGGCTCTTCGGTGACCCGCCGCCGCGGATTGAAGAGGATCCCGGATCGGGTAACCCGGGTTCGGGCGGCTTCGGCGACACATGCGCCTGACTGGCTGGTGTGGGCGGCCAAGGCGATCGTCTCGTCGTCGACCGTCTCGGTGGTCACACCGACGAGATGATGCTCGTCGAACTGCCGGTAGCGGTCTACACCGGAATTGACGATCCGACCGTCGAGACCGGACCGGATGGTGACGGAACCTGACCAATTCTCCGCCCGCAATACCGTCTCGAGGCCGGCGGCATGAGGATCGGACATGCTCACGAACCGTCGCTGTCCCAGCCGGGTCACCCGCCCCATGGTGTCCCGCACCCGGAGGGTTCGGTACAAGGTCGCGTGGCGGAGGTTGAGCTCCTGGGAGTAGTCGAGAACCTCGACATCATCGAGGTCGAACCAGGGGCCGCCGTCGATGCGGAAGGTGAGTGAGAGCCAGTTGGGCACATTGACGATGCTCTCGTTCTCCACCGAACGCCCCGCCAGCTGGGTGACCCGCCGATTGTACAAACCGGCGACGTACGTACCCGGATAGCGAACCCCGTCAGCCACCGCCTCGGGAGCCGCACCGCGAGTGGCGAAGTAGCCATTCCCCAGTGTGCACAGGGCCTCGCGCAGTCCCTCGTCAGCCGGTTCAAAGCTGTCATACCGCAAAGTCCACTCATCGTCGGCATGCGACGCGGTACTCGAAGCCTCGGCTCGACGCACGCTCATGGCGATGTTGGGAGGATGTCGGGCGGCAACTCGATGTCGGACAGGTCATCGACCACGACATCCGCGCCGTGTGCTCGTAGCGCCTCGGCGTGCGAGGCTCGATCGATCCCGATGACGAAGCCGAACGCCCCCCGGCGGCCCGCCTCGACCCCGGCGAGGGCGTCCTCCACCACCGCGGCCCGAGACGGAACCACGTCGAGCTTCCGCGCCGCGGTCAAGAAGATGGCGGGGTCGGGCTTGCCGGGCAGCTCGAGGGCTTCGGCGTCCACCCCGTCCACGATGGCATCGAAGATATCGGTGATACCTCCAGTCGCGAGTATCGTCCGGGCGTGACGGCTGGATGAAATCAGGGCGGTGCGGATTCCGCGTGAGCGCAAGGACCGGATGAAGCTGACCGTCGACCCGAACAGGGTCACTCCTTCCTCCGTCACGACTCGTTCGAATTCGCGGTCCTTGAGGTTGCCGATGGCGCAGACGGTGTTGTACCCGGGAGGGTCGGAGGGAGTGCCGCGTTCGAGCCTGATCCCACGGGAGGACAAGAAGCTCTCCACGCCGTCATAACGAGGCTTGCCGTCGACGTAGTCGAGATAGTCTTCTTCCTCGAACAACCGGAGTTCCTCGCCGGTACGCTGCGAACGTAGGCGAAGGAACTCGTCAAAGGCCTGCTTCCAGCACCGGGCGTGGACCCCGGCGGTATCGGTGACAACTCCGTCCATATCGAAGATGACCGCCTCCAATCGATCCAGGGGGACCGGGGTCTTCCGGACCACGGCCTGATGATTCAGAGGGTTCTGGGCACTCATGCTCGGGGGCCGGCCCTGGGAACCGCAGCCCGAGCCAAGCCGGGCCGAATCTCCGGGAAGGGTACGGCGTGGCCCCCGTATCCGGGATTGGTCGTGACGGGAGAACTGCAACGCGCGTCAATGCCGCCATCATCTCTCTCTTCGGACCATCGGACCAGGGGGGCGATGGTGACAACTGCCATGCCGGACCTTACCGGGTCCGTCCGACCCCGATCGTGTCGGTCAGGTCGCCGGTGGGTTTGCCACCGTCGTCGTCCCGGGCTGACACCATCGGGCTGACTGATCGGCGACCTGGACCCGGAGCGGCTCACGACAGGTGATGATGACCCGATCGTGTTCGGCACGAACGGCGAGGCGCTGCCCGCCGAAACGAAATGCAAGGCTGAGGGCGCTCCAGGATTCCGGAAGGCATGGATCGACGGAGAGCAAGCCCATTTCGGCTCGCATCCCCAGGAAGCCGAATGCCAATGCCTGCCACACCCCGCCCATGGTGGCGAGATGGAGCCCGTCGGCGGTCGTCCCGGTCACATCGTCCAGATCGAGGCGGGCGGCGAGCCGGAACAGTTCGAGGGCTGGCTCCGGCTCACCCGCCCGGGCCAGGAGCGACGCGTGGATTGCCGGGGACAGCGAGCTGCCGTGAGCCGTCCGCGGCCCGTAGTAGTCCAGACACGGTCGGAGTGATCCCTCCACCACCTCGTCCGGGACCAGGTGGTGGAGCATCAGCACGTCGGCCTGCTTGATGAGCTGGGACCCCGCCACCCGGTCAACACCGAGCAGCGCATCGGCGACGACCGGGGGTTGGGCGAACTGGGATATCAGCAGTGGTTCCAACCCGAAGTAGCCGGCGAACTGTTCATAGATCCCGCGCTGAGGGCTCCATCCGTCCACCAGCCCGTCGGCCAGTACCCGCCACGTCGCCGCGGTGGCGGTGTCGCCCGACCGGGACAGGAGGTCGGCGCCGTGACGGAGGTTCCAGCGGGCCATGACGTTCGTGTACGCGTTGTCGTCGACGACCCGGTGGTACTCGTCGGGACCCATCACCCCGTAGAGGTGGCCATCTCCGTCGGCGTCCGTTCGGATGCGACTGGCCCAGTAACGGGCGGTGTCGGTCAAGAGGTCACTTCCCCCTTCGGCCAGAAACGCGAAGTCCCCGGTCCAGGCGGCGAAGTGGGCGGCCGCCCAGGCCACATCGGCGACGATGTGCTCTTCGTGCGCTCCGGTCTCGACCGGGATCAGCTCGTTGTTCGGTCCCCGGACCTTCCGCGGAGTGACGTCGCTCCCATCGCGAGCCGACTCCCAGGGAAATCTTGCTCCGCTCAGGCCCTGCGCCTCCGCCGCGGCGCGGGCGGCGGGGAGACGACGGATGCGGTACTCGAGCATGGCTCGGGCGCCCGCCGGCCGGATGGCGGCCAGGGCCGGCAGCACGAAGACGTCGGCATCCCAAAACACATGACCGGCGTAGGCGTTGCCAGAAAGCCCTCTGGCTCCGACCGCAGCCTCACCGATATCTCTTGCGGCATTGAGGAGGTGGAATACCGCGAAGCGAGCTGCCAGCTGCGCCTCTGGATCCCCCTCGATCACCACCTCGGCATCGTTCCAGCGCTGGGCCCACTCCGCCCGGTGATCGGCGAGTAGGGCGTCGAATCCCAGGGCATCGACCTGGGCAAGTCGCTGGCGGGACTCCCCTCCGTGGATTGAGCCTCCGGCGGCCCAGGCGGCCAGCCGCTCGACCACTCGACGGCCTTGCCCCGTGGTCACCCGGTCCCGGGCCGCCACCGCGATCTCGGCGCCCTCCCGACCGGTTCGGGCCGTAACGGTGTCCCCATCCTCGCTCGCCTCGAATCCGACATTCTCGGCCGGTGCCCGAAGGGGATCGCCGGCTTGGAGATTGGCCTCCCGCCCCTCGGCGCGGAGGGCCATGGCGTAAGGAAGGGCCGCAGAGACAAAGCGCAGGGAGCGCCCCCCGGTGTCATCGCTGCCGAGTCGGATCAACGTTCCACTGCGCAAGTCGAGGATGCGCCGTTCGCCGTTGTCCTCCACGCCGGGTCTCTCGAGGCCGGTCCAGTTCGGGCCCGGGAGCAGGTGCCCGTCCGGGGTGAAGACGTCGCCGACCAGAAACAGCGGGGTGCTGCCCGGGCCGTCCTCGTCGCGGGAACCGCGCACCCCTACCCACCCGTTGCCGAGCGTCGCGAGTGATTCGGCGATTCGTTCTTTAGACCGGGCGGATGGCAGCGGAAGCACCCAGGCGGGGTCGAAATCGATGTTCGGCACCCGGAGCGTTGTTCGCCGCTCGAGCTGGTAGTCGCATAGCTCGACGAAGCGTTCCAGCCCACCCCCGAGCGGCTCGACGTCGTCAGGCCCGTCCCCGGGTTCGGCTCCCAACGGGATGACCACGGCTCGGGGAAAGTCTCCCGCCCAGAGGGCATCGAGGCCGGCCCCTTCGCCGATGGATTCGACGTGGTCACCGGCGATCAGGACCAGTCCACCGGTGATCCCCTGGGCCGCCAGCCAACCGGCGGCCCAACGGGACGAATCGGACCTGTCGGTCGGCGCGATCTCCCTGTACCCCGCCGGGTCCTCCTCGGGGCTAACGGTCCGCCGCCGCACCGCCTGGGGCCCGTCGCCATCCACCCGGTAGACCTCCGCACCCCGATCGCTACAGATGTGCAGCTTGCCCAGACCTCCGGGCCTGGCCCGAAGCCGCTCGTCGATGGCGCCCACCTCGTCATCGGTTATCGCGATGACCTGTACGCCGGCGGCGCAGAGCGACTCGATCCGTTTTCGCAACCGGCTGGCGTCTTGGCGTTGATCGGGTCCGAACATGACGTCCCAGTCGAAGATGATCGCCTCGAAGGTGGCGTCGGACCCAGCCTGGTGTTCCGGTCCGCCAGCGGTCGGGTACCGAGCTCGGTCAGCCACGGTCAGCCCGACGTTGGGCTGGTCGCTCGGCTGTCGTCGAGGCAGGATCCGACACCGCCGGCTCCGGGGCGCTCGCCGGGTGGCTCCAGCGCCATTGGGCGACCTCTGGGGGGTCCTCACCGTGCTCGCGGCCATAGCGGCGGGCATCGATGCGGGCATCGACCATCTGCTGACGCAACGTCGCGGTTCGGGACCCGAGGCCTGGCACCCGGTCGAGCACGTCGATGACCAGGTGGAAGCGATCGAGGTCGTTGAGCATGACCATGTCGAAAGGCGTGGTGGTCGTCCCCTCCTCCTTGTAGCCCCGAACGTGGAAGTTGTCGTGATTGGTGCGGCGGTAGGTAAGACGATGGATGAGCAACGGGTAGCCGTGATAGGCGAATACCACCGGGCGGTCGGTGGTGAAGATGGTGTCGAACTCGCGATCGGGAAGGCCGTGCGGATGTTCGGTATCGGGTTCGAGCCGCATGAGGTCGACGACGTTGACCACCCGCACTGCAAGATCGGGTAGATACTCGTGTGAGCAATTGGACCGCCGCCAGGGTCTCGAGGGTGGGGACATCTCCGCAGCACGCCATGACCACATCGGGCACCGAGTCTCCGTCATTGGACGCAAAGTCCCAGATGCCCAGCCCCCGGGTGCAGTGGTCGAGCGCCTCATCCATGGTCAGCCAGTCGTGCTGGGGTTGCTTGCCGGCCACGATCACATTGACATAGTTACGACTTCTCAGGCAGTGGTCGGCCACCGACAGCAGGCAGTTGGTATCCGGGGGGAAATACACCCGGACGATCTCGGCCTTCTTGTTGACGACGTGATCGATGAAGCCAGGGTCCTGATGGGAGAAGCCGTTGTTGTCCTGTCGCCAGACATGGCTGGACAGGAGATAGTTCAACGAGGCGATGGGCCGGCGCCAGGGGACTTCCCGGCTGAGCTTTCAACCATTTGGCATGCTGGTTGAACATCGAGTCGACGATGTGGATGAATGCTTCGTAACAGTTGAAGAGCCCGTGGCGACCGGTGAGCAGGTATCCCTCGAGCCATCCCTCGCACTGATGTTCGGACAGCATCTCCATGACCCGCCCGTCGGGAGCCAGATGATCGTCTCCGGGCCGAAGCTCTGCGTCCCAGGTCCGGTCGGTAACCTCGAAGACGTCCTGCAGCCGGTTCGACGAGGTTTCGTCCGGCCGAACATCCGGAAGTTGGATGGGTTGGCCCGGATCACATCCCGGAGAAAGCCGCCGAGGACCCGGGTCGCCTCGTCGAGGGCAGACCCTGGGCTCGGGACGTCGACCCCGTAGTCACAGAAGTCGGGGAGCTCCAGATCGCGGAGCAGGAGGCCCCCGTTGGCGTGCGGGTTGGCGCTCATCCGCCGATCGACGGCCGGGGGAAACCCGCGAATCGCCTCGACCGGGGCCCCGACCTCGTCGAAAAGCTCCTCGGGTCGGTAGCTCCGAAGCCAGCCCTCGAGTTGGGCCAGATGCTCGGGGTTGGAGCGGACCACGGCCAGCGGAAGCTGGTGGGCGCCGAAACGTCCCCTCGATCGGGAGCCCATCGACCAGCTTGGGACCCGTCCAGCCCTTCGGCGTCCGCAGGATCAGCATCGGCCACACCGGTCGCGTCCGGACACCGCCGCCCCGGGCCGAATCCTGGATCTCGCCGATCTCCGCCAGAGCCCCGTCGAGGGCCGAGGCCATCCGGCGGTGGACGTCCATCGGCTCCTCACCGTCAAACCCACCCTCCACCAGTACCGGCCGGTACCCATGGCCGGCGAAGAGGGACAGCAACTCCGAAGTCGGGATTCTGTCCAGTATCGTTGGTGCGGCGATCTTGTACCCGTTCAGGTGGAGGATGGGCAGCACGACGCCATCGCGTCGTGGATCGAGAAACTTGTTCGAGTGCCATCCGGTGGCGGCCGGACCCGTCTCCGCCTCACCGTCGCCGACCACGCAGGCCACCACGAGGTCCGGATTGTCGAATGCCGCACCGAACGCATGGCTCAGCGAGTAGCCCAACTCGCCTCCCTCATGAATCGATCCCGGGGTGTCCGGGCTGCAATGGCTCGGGATCCCACCCGGGAAGGAGAACTGTCGAAACAGCCGGCCCATTCCTTCACCGTTGCGGGCTATATGAGGAAAACGCTCACTGTAGGTGCCCTCCAGCCAGGTATTGGCGACGACGGCCGGGCCCCCGTGACCGGGCCCGCAGACGAAGATGGCGTCGATCCCTCGTGCCTTGATGCTCCGACTCAGATGGGCATACAGGAAGTTGAGGCCGGGACTGGTGCCCCAGTGCCCCAGCAGCCGCGGCTTGATGTCCTCGGGGACGAGCGGCCGCTGCAGCAACGGGTTGTCCATCAGATAGATCTGGCCGGCGGTCAGGTAGTTGGCGGCGCGGAAGTAGGCGTCCAGCTGGCGGAGTTCGTCCTGGTGGGGCGGAGCGGACAGCGGTGAGACTCGGAAGTCGGTCATCGGCACCTCTTTCGGTGTGGCGTAATGTCGGTGTCGGCGCGAGGCCCGGTCCCATTGCGGGGATCAGGTGGATCCGGTCACGGGGTCCATGATCGCCATGATCGCCCGATCCACGGCTCAGGTGGGTGACGGCGGCCGACGAAGTCGCCGGCCCGACACCTGGGGATGGGAGATAGCGATGTGATGTTCGTGCGGGCCCATCACCCACGGACGCACGTCGGTCGCCCGGGCGTGTTCGGACCAGGGGTCGATTGCATCGGAGATGTCCTCGGCCAGGCCGCGCACCTCCACGACCCAGCCTTCCCGACTCGCCAGGTCGATGTCTTCTACCTCGAACGCCACCTTGGCGAGGATGGCACTGGCCAGTTTGACCCCGGGCTGGGTCCGGATGGTGACGGTGTGACCGTCGAGCCCGTAGTTGACCGGGAAGATCTCGGGCTGGCCGTCGCGAACGACGGCCAGTCGGCCAAGATCCTGACTCTGTAGGAGGGCAAAGCATTCGTCTTCGCCGATCTCCTCGAGCTCCCGGTCCTCGGCCGCGGGGGCGATGTCGCGTCGATGCTCGCCTGGCTGGCTGGTCCCGCCATCGGGTGTGGTCATGGAACGATCATGGCGCAACCACACCCAAGCCGCCAGGGCATTTGGTCACCAGTCGCTCCGGGGCGTTAGCCGGCTCGACCGCTCGACCGGTTACAACACCACAACCGTCCTTCCCACCGCCCGACGCGCCTCGTGATCGTCCAATGCACGTCCGGCATCTTCCATGCCGACCCGCCGTCCGACCAATGGCCGGATCTTCCCCTCGGCCACCAGGCGGAGGAGGTCGGCGTGGACCTCATCGGCCACGTCCCTTCCGAACGGATTGAATCCGAAACGCCGCATGCCCGGGTCGACGTTGTCCACCCAGGCCAGCATCACCCCCACGATGTCGATGTTCCCGATACATGCCATCCGCAGCGGTCGCCCGGTCATGCCGTTGTCGTCATCGTCGGCAAATCCCACTGCCAGGTAACGACCACCGCGGGCGGTGCACCGCCACGAGCGCTCCACGAAGTCGCCTCCGGCCAGGTCGTAGACCACCTCGGCGCCGACATCACCGGTGGCGGCCAGCACCGCTTCGACGAAGTCCTCAGCCGTGTGGTCGATGACCAGGTCGGCTCCGAGCGAGGTGCACACCGCCCCCTTCTCCGGTCCACCCGGCGACCGCGATGACCCGGGCATCGGCGGCCTTGCCCAACTGGATACCGGCGGTGCCCAGACCACTGGCTGCCGAGTGCACGACCAGGGTCTCGCCGGACTGGAGCCGCCCCCTTCGGAACAGGGCCAGATGCGAGGCCTGGAACGTCAGCAGGAAGGCGGTCGCCTCGGCGTCGTCGAAGCCCTCAGGAGCATCGAAGACCGATACCGCATCGGCGAGTGCGTACTCGGCGATCCCGCCGAGGGCGGTCTTGGTGATGGCGACCACCCGCTTGCCTAGCCATGGCTCGGCGCCTTCCCCGGCCAGGTCGACCACCCCGCAGACATCCATGCCCAGGGTGAATGGTGGGGGAGTCGGTACCGATACGAGCTTTCCCCGGCAACGGTCGATGTCGTTGAAGTTGAGCGAGGCGGCACCCACCTTCACCCGCACCTCGCCGGGTCCGGGCTCTGGGCGCTCGATTCGGCGCACCGCCAAGACCTCTCCCGGCCGGCCGTGGCTGGTCACCTGCAGGGCGTTCATCTCCGTCATTCCCATCCCCCTCGAATCGTTCCTCATTCATACGCCGACGTCTTTCGGACCACCCCGGGCCGACATGGGACGGCTCGACCCTAGGCGTCTGACCGAGCCCGGGCTCCCGCCCCCTTGGACTCGAGAGCCGCTCTCCCGGCGACGCCCCCGCAATATCCCGAAGGTGCAGGCCGATTCGATGGGTGCCGGCCCCCGGTTGCAGGTCGGGACCTCGTAGACCATCCTGAGGAGCCGTGGCCGTCGACGTCGAGAAGGAGAAGCAGCTGGCGGCGGAGGCTGCCGCGTCACTGGTCGAGGGCGGCATGCGGGTCGGTCTCGGCACCGGGACGACGGTCGCCCATTTCCTCCCCGCCCTGGCGAAAAGGAAGCTGGCTCTCCGTTGCGTGACCACCTCGCCCCACACCGGCGAGATCGCCCGGCAACTCGGGCTGTCGGTGGAGCCGTTCACCCTGGACCGACTGGATATCGCCATTGACGGTGCCGACCAGATCAGCCCGGACGGATGGTTGGTCAAGGGCGGCGGGGCGGCTCTCACCCGAGAGAAGCTGGTGGCTGTGACCGCCGAGAGGTTCGTGGTCATCGCCGACTCGACGAAGCCGGACTCGACCCTCCACCCTCCGGTGCCACTCGAACTCCTCGCCTTCGGGCTGGAGTCGACGCTCAGACGGTTGGGTCATGTGCGGCGGCGGGATGCACCCATGAGCCCCGACGGGGGAGTGATCGCCGATTTCACCGGCCCGGTGGGTGACCCGGCCGACCTTGCCGCCTGGCTGGAAGCCACCCCCGGAGTGGTGGAACACGGCCTGTTCCCCCCGGAGATGGTGGGCACCATCCTGGTGGGGCGCGGCGATTCGGTCGACCGGATCGACATGGGACGGACGGGCGGCACCGGACGCGCCGACTGAGTGTCGCCTCCGAAGGCAAACCGTTCCCGGTTTCCTTCGTGGGTCTGACGACTCGTCCGGCTGTTCGTTTCGCGGATGCGGCGTTACGACTTCGTCGCCCTAGCCGGCACTGCGAATGTCGAATTGGCGACCGGAAAGGATGTCAGGGCGAACGATCAGCAGCTGATCACCCGGCTCGGGTACGAGGGGTTGCGGGGAGCCGGCGAGATCGAGTTCGGTCGGTGCCTCGATCAACGTCGCCAACCCGCGAAGCAGGACGCTCCAGGCGGTCCCGGAATCCAGGTCGACGTGATCGACCTCGAAAGCCACCAGCTGTCCCGATGCTGCCTGTGACAGGAAGCCGGCGCCCACTCGAACCAGCACCTGACCTTCCCGGAGAGTGAAATTGACCGGCACGACCACCGGTGCCTGCTCGGTCCCAACCGCCAGTCGTCCGATTCCACCCTCCTTGGCGGTCAACGCCAGCAGGCGGCGGCACTCGGAAGCCGGAAGGACGGTCGAACCCTTGGCGTCGATCCACATGTCGCCACCATGCCATCGATGAGTCGCGGCTGCCAGGGACTTCGGGCCTTTGATCCATTTCGTCGGTAACATCGGGAACCATGACGGCTGTCTTCGACTCCGATCAGCACCTGTTCGAAGGGCGCACGCTGTGGGCCGACCACATCGACCCGTCCCGGCGGGACGACGCACTCGCCATCGTCGACGACGAGCTCGGCTATCCATGGCTCTGCTGGCGCGACGAGCGCCTGAGCCTGGCTGACGTGCAGGTGCCCGGGGACACCGCGGCGTTGGGCCGGAATCGACAGCGGTGCCATCGGCACCTCCCCCCCGAGTACTCCTATGACGAGTTGCTCCCACCCGAGTACTGGGATCCGTCGGCCCGAGTCAGACAGCTGACCGCCATGGGCCTCGATGACGCGGTGCTGTTCCCCAACTTCGGACTGTTGTGGGAGCGTCGGCTCTCGTCGTCGCTGAACGCCCTCACCGCCAACATGGCCGCCTGGAACCGGTGGTGCGCCACGGTGGTGGTCGACGGCGGCGGTCGGCTCCATCCGGTTGCGCACCTGACGCTCCGGGACCCCGAATGGTTGGAGACCGAACTCTCGGTGTTGTCGGCGGCCGGCGTCCACCTCGGCATGATCGCCCCTTCGGCGGTAGACGGGCGCCCCCTCTCCCACCCGGATCACGATCGCCTATGGTCGGCCTTCATCCACCGTGGCGTCACCCCGGTGTTCCATGTGGCCGACCAGCCCCGCATCTTCGACGACGCCTTCTACACCGATACCGCCGACGCCTTCGTGCCCACCCTCGAGTCGATCTTCCTGTGGGTGCCGCCGGCGGTGGCGGTGACCGACCTGATCGTCAACGGCGTCCTGGATCGCTACCCGGAGCTGCGTATCGGGATCGTCGAGCTCTCGTCGATCTGGGTGCCCCAGTACCTGTTGATGCTCGACGGCGGCTGGGACTTCACCTCCGCCATCAACGGTCAGTCGCCGACCAAGCTGAAGCTGCGGCCCAGCCAGTACTTCCAGCGCCAGGTTCGGGTCTCGTCCTTCTCCTACGAGCAGCCGTCCCGGTTGATGGCCAAGTCCGGCGACGTGTTCATGTGCTGCAGCGACTACCCCCACTCGGAGGGATCCGCCACCCCGGTCGAGGACTATGCGAGAGCCGGCAGCTCACCCGACGATGCCCCCGGGTTCTTTCGCGACAACGTGGTCGAGTTGCTCGGGAACTAGGCGGGAACTCGCCACCCACCAGGATCAAGCCAAACGCCGGCGCCACCTCCGGTGAGCTGACCGAGCGGAGCTGCCGTAGGGCGCAGAGTGAGAGTGAGCGCTACTTCCCCGCCCGGCGCTGCCAGCGGGTGGCCTTCAACATCTTCTTGTGCTTCTTCTTGCGCATGCGCTTACGGCGCTTCTTGATCAGTGATCCCATGTCGTGCGGCAGGCTAGCCGCCCGGGACGCCCGGCGCCATGTGGGCGGGAGCGAAATCCCAGGTGACTACTGGTCGACCCCCGCCCCATCCGGAGGAGCGATCTCCGGAAGCGTGAACCGGAACAGGGCGCCACCCTCGGGTGCATTCTGGGCCGCCACCGATCCCCCCTCTTCTCGGGCGACCTGGGCGACGATGGCCAGGCCCAGGCCGGAACCGGGCAGGCCGCGGGCATTCGGCGCCCGGTAGAAGCGGTCGAAGAGGTGATCAAGGTCGGCATCCTCGATACCGGGTCCGTGGTCCCGGACGATCACCGTCCCCCCCGAGCAGCTGATCTCGACCGAGCCGCCGTCCGAGCTCCATTTGAGGGCATTGTCGAGCAGGTTGCCCACCGCCCGCTCGATCCGCGGCCTCGAGCCCATCACCCAGGTCGGAGCGATGAAGGCGGCGAAGGTCACGTTCCGGCTCCGCCCGTGGGTGATGGCCACGCTGACGGTTTCCTCGACCACTTCATGGAGGGCCACCGGTTCCGACGTCGGCGGTGGTTGTTCACCCCGGGCCAACTCGGCCAGGTCGGCCACCACGGTGGTCAGCTCGTCCAGCTGGGTGAGGACGTCGCCGATCAGGACCTCTCGTTCGGCCGGCTCGAGCTCGTCCATCCGTCGGGCCACCTCCATATTGGTCCGGAGGCTGGTCAGAGGTGTGCGCAGTTCGTGGGAGGCGTCGAGCACCAACTGCCGCTGCGAATCGCGGGAGGAGTCGAGCGCGGCCAACAGTCGATTGAACGCCCGTCTCAGGCGGCCGAGCTCGTCCATCCCGCCCGGATCCAGCCTCCGGGAGACGTCGGTGGTCTCGGCCAGCTCCTCGATGGTGAAGGTGAGACTGTTGAGCGGTCCGAGGACCGCCCGACCGACGGCCAGCCCGAGCAGGACGGCGAGAGCCACCCCCAGGATGGCGATCACCCACAGCGCCAGGGCCAGATGGCCCAGCTCCTGGTCGACCCCGGTGAGTGGCAGGGTGATCTGGAGCGCCCCCCCGCCGGGAGATGGAGTCTGCTCGAGAGGTCCTCGCCCGTCACTCCCGGGGTTGCCGTGGTACAGCCACCCGGCGGGAAGCGGGACGACTGTCTCTCGCACGTGGGTGGTCGTCTTGTTGGTTCTGACGGAGAGGGAGAAGTTGGCGGCCGGCCCGCTCCCGCCGGAGGCGGCGACCCTTTTCACCGCATCGTCGATCGGGAGCACTTGGGGATCGAGTGGGCTGGTCGAACCGTCGGCGTACACCACTTGCACGCACTCTCCCAGCGTGGAGGTGCTGCAGTTGTTGGCGACCTGAAGGTACAACTCGTTGCTGAGGTCGCTCGCCTGTTGCACCAGGATGGACTGAGCGTCCTGGTTGAGGGTGACATCGATCGAACCGACCAGCGAATTGTGGGCGACCACATAGGCGCTGATCGAGCCCAGGAGGACCGCCAGCACGACCGCGATGGTGGCGGCCATCACCAGGCGGGTGCGGAAGGTCAAGGTTCTCGCAGGACGTAGCCGACACCCCGGGCGGTGTGGATGAGGCGAGGTTCGCCGTCTTCCTCGGTCTTCCGGCGCAGGTACCCGACGTACACGGCCAGTGAGTTGGTCCCGGAATCAAAGGTGTAGCCCCAGACCCGGTCGAGGATCACCTCGCGGGTCAGGACCTGCCGGGGATGGCGGAGCAGCAGCTCGAGCAAGTCGTACTCGATCCGGGTGAGGGTGAACTCGCGGCTGCCCCGGGAGGCGACCCGGCTGGCCGGGTCGAGGCTGAGGTCGGCGAACCGGAGGATCTCGCTCGAGTCGTCGCTCCGCCGCCGCAGCAGCGCCCGCAGCCGGGCCAACAGTTCGGCCAGGGCGAACGGCTTGACCAGATAGTCGTCGGCACCGGCATCCAGGCCCTGGACCCGGTCGCTGATGGCGTCGCGGGCGGTCAGCATCAGGACCGGGGAGTCGTCGCCGGCGGCCCGGAGCCGCCGGCAGACCTCGAGCCCGTCGATGGTGGGCAGGCCGATGTCGAGGATGACCGCGTCGGGCGGGCGGACGGCGATCTCCTCGAGGGCGCGCGGTCCGTCATTGGCCAGCGACACGTCGTAGCCCTCGAGCCTCAAGGCTCGGTGCAGCGCCCCGCTTACCGCGGGATCGTCGTCGACCACAAGCACCCTCATCAGGGCCGGAGCCTACCGGCGCAATCCCCGGATCCGGTGGCACGAGCCTGCCCCACGCGCCGGTCGGCGCCGAGTCGCAGCGTCGATCGCCTAGCCTGGAGCGGGTTCCTTCTCGCCGTCGGGCGGGCTGATCCGAGGTAGTTCAATTGGCAGAACGCTGGCCTTTGGAGCCAGATGTTGGAGGTTCGAGCCCTCCCCTCGGAGCCGGGACGGCTACTTCGGGTTGCGGGCCCGGCTGCGCAGCCGACCGCGGACGGCCTGGTCGAGGATGACCTTCCGCAGGCGCACCGCTTTGGGGGTCACCTCGACGCACTCGTCGTCGGCGATGAACTCCAACGCCTGCTCCAAGGAGAGCAGCAGCGGGGGAGTCAGGCGGATGGCCTCGTCGGCGGTGGCCGACCGAACGTTGGTGAGCTTCTTCTCCTTGATCGGGTTGACGTCCATCTCCTCGTCCCGGGCGTTCTCGCCGATGACCATGCCCTCGTACACCTCGGTGACCGGACCGACCAGCAACATGCCCCGCTCCTGGAGGCTCATCAACGTGTAGCCGGTGGTCATCCCCCGCCGGTCGGCCACCATCGAGCCGTTCCGCTTGGTCTTGAGCTCGCCGTGCCAGGGCTCCCAGCCGTCGAAGACGTGGTGGAGCATGCCGGTGCCCCGGGTCTCGGTCATGAACTCGGTGCGGAAGCCGACCAGGCCGCGGGCCGGGGTCCGGTAGTCCATGCGCACCCACCCGGTGCCGTGGTTGACCATCTCGACCAGGGTGCCCTTCCGGAGGGCCATCAGTTGGGTGACCACCCCGAGGTAATCGTCGGGGACATCGATGGCTACCCGTTCCATCGGCTCGTGGATCTTCCCGTCGATCTCCCGGGTGACCACCTGGGGCTTCCCCACCGTCATCTCGAATCCCTCCCGCCGCATGGTCTCCACCAGCACCGCCAGCTGGAGCTCGCCCCGGCCCTGGACCTCCCAGGTGTCGGGCCGTTCGGTGGGGAGAACCCGCAACGACACGTTCCCCACCAGCTCGGCTTCCAGGCGGTTGAGGATCTGCCGGGCAGTGACCTTCGAGCCGTCGGTGCCGGCCAAAGGCGAGGTGTTGATCCCGATGGTCATAGACAGGCTGGGCTCGTCCACCGTGATGACCGGGAGCGGCCTCGGGTCGTCCGGATCGGCCAGCGTCTCGCCGATGGTGATCTCGGCCATGCCCGCCACCGCAGCGATCTCGCCTGGACCTGCCTCGGCGGCGTCGACCCGGTCCAGCGCGTCGGTGATATAGAGCTCGGTGACCTTGGTCCGCTCGATGGTCCCGTCCAACTTGCACCAGGCCACCGTGGAGCCCTTGCGGAGCACCCCGTTGCGGATGCGGCAGATGGCCAGGCGCCCGAGGTAGGGGGAGGCGTCCAGGTTCGAGACGATGGCTTGCAGCGGGGCGTCCGGGTCGTACTCCGGCGCCGGGATGCTGTCCAGGATGGCCTGGAACAACGGCTCGAGGTCGGTGCCTTCCACCCCCCGTTCGGTGGCCGCCCAGCCGGCTCGGGCATTGGAGTAGAGGATGGGGAAGTCGATCTGGTGCTCATCGGCGTCGAGGTCGAGGAAGAGCTCCTCCACCTCGTGCACCACTTCCTCGATGCGGGCGTCGGGCCGATCCACCTTGTTGACGACCAGCACCACCGGGAGTCGTGCCTCGAGTGCCTTGCGGAGCACGAAACGGGTCTGGGGCAGCGGCCCCTCGGAGGCGTCGACCAGCAGCAGCACCCCGTCGACCATGGTGAGTCCCCGCTCCACCTCGCCCCCGAAGTCGGCGTGACCCGGGGTGTCGATGATGTTGATCTTCACCCCGCCGTGGAACACCGCGGTGTTCTTGGCCAGGATGGTGATGCCCTTCTCCCGCTCCAGGTCACCGGAGTCCATGACCCGCTCGTTGACCGATTGATTGGCCCGGAATGCCCCCGACTGCCAGAGCATGGCATCGACCAGCGTGGTCTTCCCATGGTCGACGTGGGCCACGATGGCCACGTTGCGGATGTCGTCACGGGTCTGCAGAGGCATAAGGAACCAAGGATACTCTCGCCGGTCGCCATCCCAGACTGGGCGACGGTCCGGTCAGCGGGTCGTCAACGGGCGGCGGGCTCCGGCGACTCCGCAGAGACCGGTCAGTACGACCTCGGCAGTCCCAACGAGTGCTGGGCTACGAAGTTGAGGATCATCTCCCGGCTGACCGGCGCGATGCGTAGGAGCCGGGCCATGCCCCACAGGTCGGCGATGCCGTACTCGGAGGACATGCCGTTGCCCCCGTGGGTCTGGATGGACTGGTCGAGGGCGGCCAGGGTCGCCTCGGCCGCCGCGTACTTGGCCATGTTGGCCGCCTCGCCGGCTTCGGGGGTGTCCCCGGCGTAGTCACACAGCCAGGCCGCCTTCTCGGTCATCAACCGGGCCAGCTCGACTTCGATCTTGGCCTTGGCCAACGGATGGGTGATCCCCTGGTGCCGCCCGATCGGGGTGTTGTCCCACACCCGGCGCTCCCGGGCGTAGGCGGTCGCCTTGTCCAGCACGTAACGTCCGATGCCGTTGGCCAGGGAGGCGGACAGGATGCGCTCCGGGTTCAGTCCGAAGAACACCTGGCGCAGTCCCTCGCCCTCCTCGCCGATGAGCCGATCCGCTTCTACCTGGACGTCGTCGAAGAACAGGGTGTACTGCTTCTCGGGGGCGGTGATCTCCACCGGCAGCACATGTTTGTCGAGACCCGGGGTGTCGGTGTCCACCACGAACAGCGACAGCCGACCCCGGCCGGTGTGAGGGTGGATCCCCGATCGGGTGACCACCAGCATCGCCTGGGCTTCGTCGACTCCGGAGATGTAGTACTTCCGCCCGTTGAGCCGGTAGATGTCCCCGTCCTTGGTGGCGGTCAGGGACAGGTTGTGCGAATTGGACCCGGCGTCCGGCTCGGTGATGGCGAAGGCCATCTTCAGCTCACCGGTGGCAAAGCGCGGCAGCCAACGCTGTTTCTGGGCCTCGGTGCCGAACTTGGCGATGATGGTGGCGCAGATGGCCGGGGACACGATCATGATCAACAGCGGGCAGCCGGCGGCGGCCAGCTCCTCGGTGACGATGGCCAGTTCGGTGATGCCGCCCCCGCCCCCACCGTACTCCTCCGGCACGCTGACCCCGAGGAACCCGGCTTCGCCCACCGCGTCCCACAACTCGTCGGTGCGCTCGTCGGCGCGGGCCTTGGCCACGTAGTACTCGTGGCCGAACTTGCTGGCGATGGCACTGACCGACTCCCGCAGCATCACGTGCTCGTCGGATTGCTTGAAGTCCACCGGGTTACTCCTTTGAGCGATGAGGTGTTGGGCCCGGAGGCAAGAGGCGGGCCGGGATGTCGACCACCCGGCTCCGGAGGTACTCACCCAGGCTCTTGGCTTGGGGGTCGGGTCGGGTGGAGGAAGCCACTCCTTCTCCCAACAGGCCTACCACCACAAAGTTTAAGGCGCGGAGGTTGGGGAACCGGTACCGCTGGACGGCCAGATCCCCGGCCTCGGGCAGCAGGGTCCGGAACCGCTCCTCGGTGAGGTAGGTGTCGAGCCACGCCCAGGCGGCGTCCGACCTGGCCCATAGCCCGACATTGGCGTTGCCCCCCTTATCGCCCGAGCGCGCCCCGATGATGGTCCCGAGCGGCACCGGCTCGGTCGGCCCCCCGGCCGCGGAGTCGCCGCCTGCCGGTTGGTCCGGAGCTCTTCTCCCCACACCGACACCGGTCTGGGTGTCGGTGTCCGGGCCCGGGCGACCGGCCAGATAGGCGGTGTGGGGCACCGCCACCCGGGTGCCGTCGGGGCCCACCACTTCGGGAAGCACCAGGTCGGCGCGGACCAGTGCGGGCCAATAGACCCCATAGGCCGTTCCGGTGGTGGGCGGGGAGGTCAGATGGAAGCCGGGGTAGCCGGCCAGCGCCAGCTCGGTGGCGGCGTCCGAGAATGCCCTTCCCACCCGGTCGGCGTCAGGGTCCTTCACGGTGACCCGGAGCTGGGCCGAGGCTTCGGCGTTGGTCGGCGCGTCCGGCTTGTCGGTCCGGATGAGCCGGGTGTCGTACTCGGCGAACCCCTCGGGCCCGCCGAGTTTCGCGGCCAGCGCGGCCAGGGTGATGTCGGCCTTGGCCTCGATGTCCAGTCCGGTGAGGACGAAGGTCATGGTGTTGCGCCAACCGCCCAGCAGGTTGATGGAGACCTTGATGTCCTCGGGGGCCGGGTCGCCCTTGATCCCGGAGATCCGTACCCGGTCCGGCCCGTCGTCGGCCAACGCCAGGGTGTCGAACCGGGCCACCACGTCGGTATTGGGGTAGTCGGGTCCGGCGATCTCGTAGAGCAACTGGGCGGTGACGGTGCCGATCGACACCTCGCCTCCGGTCCCGGGGTGCTTGGTGATGACCGACGACCCGTCCTCGGCCACCTCGGCGATCGGGAAGCCGGGGTGCTCGAGCCCGGAGACCTCGGTGAAGAACGCATAGTTGCCCCCGGTGGTCTGGGGTCCGCACTCGATCACGTGGCCGGCCGCCACCGCCCCGGCCAGCCGGTCCCAGTCGGTCGGCGACCACCGGTGGTGCCAGGCCGCCGGGCCCACCACCAACGACGCGTCGGTGATCCGGGGACAGATGACCACGTCGGCCCCGCCGGCGAGGGCTTCGACGATGGGCCAGGCCCCGAGGTAGGCGTTGGCAGTGACCACTTCACCGGTGGCGTCGGCCAGGGGTTGGCCGGTGTCGAGGTGGGTGAGCGGGTTCCCCTCGAACTGCCCCTTCTCGATGCGGGGCATCAGGTCGTCGCCTTCGACATGGGTCACCGACACCGCCACCCCGAGCTTGTCGGCCAGGAGTGTGACCTGCTCGGCGAGACCGGCCGGGTTCAGTCCTCCGGCGTTGGTGACCACCTTGATACCCCGGTCGGCACAGATGCCCAGCACCTCTTCCATCTGGGTGAGAAAGGTGCGGGCCCACCCCTTGGAGGCATCGCGTTGGCGACCCTTCCAGAGGATGAGCATGGTCAACTCGGCCAGCCAGTCCCCGGTGAGGAAGTCGATCGGCCCGCCATCGACCATCTCCCGGGCCGCCGACAGCCGATCGCCGTAGAAGCCCGAGCAGTTGGCGATGCACACCGGCGCGGTCACCCGTCGGGACCTTCCACCACCACCAGCACCCGGCCGGTCTCGACCTGATCGCCCACCGACACGCTCACTTCGCTGACCTTACCGGCGGCTGCGGCGTGGACGGCATGCTCCATTTTCATGGCTTCGAGCACCACCAGTAGTTGGCCCGGCTTCACCTCGTCGCCGACCGCCACCGCCACCCGCACCACTCCGCCCGGCATCGGTGCCAGCGACGAGCCGGGAGCCACGTGACCCCCGGGGTCGGGAAACCGGTCGTGCTCGACCAGGACCGATGCGCCGTCGGGACCGTCGACGAAGGAGGTGGAACCCACCCGCTCGACCGCGTACCGGCGGGTGATGCCCCCGACGGTGAGGGTCACCATCTCCGGGCTGATCGACTCGACCCCGATGGCGCCGTCGCCGCCCAGGTCGACCGGCGCGCCGTCGATCTCCAACCGGGACAGGCGCTGTCCGGTCCGATCGAACCGGTCGAACAGGTAGCCCACCGTGACCATGCCGACCCGGGAGTCGAAGGTGGACGTCTGCAGCCCCGACGGGCTGTTGCGGTAGCCGGAGGGGATGTTCGGTTGCACCGGCGCGTTCGCCCGTCGCCAGGCCTGGGCGGCCAGGGCGGCGGCCACTGCGTGACGCTGGGTGGCGGGGTCGTCGGCCAGCGGATCGGTCAGGGTGTCGAAGCGGTCGAGGAAGCCGGTGTCGGTGTCGCCCGACCGGAAGCTCGGGTGGCGCAGGGTCCGCACCAGCAGGTCGCGGTTGGTGGTGACCGCGTGGATGCGGGAGTCGGCCAGGGTGGTGGCCAGGGCGGAGGCGGCCTCGTCCCGGGTGGGGGCATGGACGATGACCTTGGCCAGCATCGGGTCGTAGTGGGGGCTGACCACGGTGCCGGACTCGACCCCGCTGTCGATCCTGACCCCGGGACCGGCCGTCGGGATCTCGAAGCGGTGGAGGGTGCCGGTGGACGGCAGCCATCCCGACCCCGGGTCCTCGGCATAGACGCGGGCCTCGATGGCGTGGCCGACCGGACCGGCCGCCACCGCCGCTTGCACCTCGGCCGGCAACCTGTCGCCGGAGGCGATCAGCAACTGCAGCCGCACCAGGTCGAGCCCGGTGATCGCCTCGGTGACCGGGTGCTCCACCTGCAGCCGGGTGTTCATCTCCAGGAACGAGAGGTCGCCGTCGGCATCGAGGACGAATTCGACGGTGCCGGCATTCACGTAGCCGACCGCCCGGGCGGCGCTGACCGCCGCCTGGGTGAGGCGGGCCCGGAGGGCGGGGGTGACCACCGGGGAGGGCGCCTCCTCGATGATCTTCTGATGCCGGCGTTGGATGCTGCACTCGCGCTCGAACAGGGCAACCGTGTCTCCCTGTTGGTCGGCGAGGATCTGCACCTCTATATGGCGCGGGTCGGTCACGTAGCGCTCGAGGAACACGGTGCCGTCGCCGAAGGCCGACAGCGCCTCCCGCCGGGCGCCGGCCAGGGCCTCGGCCAGGTCGTCGGGCCCGGGGACCACCCGCATGCCCCGTCCGCCCCCGCCGGCCGAGGCTTTGACCAGCAGCGGCCAGCCCAGCGCCTCGACCTCCGGGGGCGAGGGGAGCTCGTCGTCGATCACGGTGATCGACGGGAGGGTCGGCACCCCGGCGTCGCGCATCATCTGCTTGGAGACGACCTTGGAGCCCATGGCGTCGATGGCGTCGGCCGGCGGTCCCACCCAGATGAGCCCGGCTCCGGTCACCGCCCGGGCCGCGGTCCCCGACTCCGACAGGAACCCATAGCCGGGATGGACGGCGTCGGCGGAGCACCGGGAGGCGGCATCCAGGATGAGGTCGACCCTTAGATAGGTGTCAGCCGGGGATGCCCCCGGCAACCGGACGGCGAGGTCGGCCTCGGCCACGTGGGGGCTGTCGGCGTCGGCGTCGGAGTAGACGGCCACCGAGGTGATGCCCATGGCCCGGGCCGTCCGCATCACGCGTCGGGCGATCTCGCCGCGGTTGGCGACCAGCAGGGTGCGGATCGGGGTGGAAGGGGCCATCAGCAGCGCGCCCTCACATCCGGAAGACGCCGTAGCCACGGGTGCCCTCGATGGGCTGGTTGGCGATCACCGACAGGCAGATGCCGAGCACGCTCCGGGTGTCGCGGGGGTCGATGATGCCGTCGTCGTAGAGCCGGGCGGTGAGGAACAGGGGCAGCGACTCGGCCTCGATCTGGGCCTCCACCATCTCCCGCATGGCAGCGTCGGCCTCCTCGTCGAACGGGATCCCCTTGGCTGCCGCCGACTGGCGGCCGACGATGGAGAGCACCCCGGCCAGCTGGGCCGGTCCCATCACCGCCGAGCGGGCGTTGGGCCAGGCGAACAGGAACCGGGGATCGTAGGCCCGGCCGCACATGCCGTAGTTGCCGGCGCCGTAGGAGGCCCCGATGTTGACGGTGAGGTGGGGAACCGACGAGTTGGTCACCGCGTTGATCATCATGGCCCCGTGCTTGATGATCCCCGCCTGCTCGTACTCCTTGCCGACCATGTAGCCGGTGGTGTTCTGAAGAAAGACGAGGGGGACGTCGATCTGGTTGGCCAGCTGGATGAACTGGGTCGCCTTGTGCGCCTCCTGGGAGAACAGCACCCCCCGGTGGTTGGCCAGGATGCCCACCGGGTAGCCGTGGATCGACGCCCAACCCGTCACCAGGCTGGACCCGTAGAGGGGCTTGAACTCGTCGAACCGGGAGCCGTCCACCACCCGGGCCAGGACCTCCCGGGGGTCGAAGGGGACCTTGGGGTCGGCGGAGGCGATGCCCAGCAGTTCATCGGGGTCGTGGACGGGGGGGTCGGCCGGATGGCTGGGCCCGGCCCCGCGTTTCCGCCAGTTGAGCCGGCTCACGATCTGGCGGCCCAGCCGGATGGCGTCGGCCTCGTCGACGGCCAGCGCGTCGGCCAGGCCCGACACCCGGGCGTGCATCGACGCCCCGCCCAGCTCCTCGTCGTCGGACTCCTCGCCGGTGGCCATCTTGACCAGCGGGGGACCACCGAGGAAGACCTTGGAGCGTCCGTCGATCATCACGATGTAGTCGCTCATGCCGGGGACGTAGGCGCCGCCGGCGGTGGAGTTGCCGAAGACCAGCGCGACGTTGGGCAACCCCATCGCCGACCGGCGGGTGAGGTCCCGGAACGCCCGTCCCCCGGGGATGAACAGCTCGGCCTGGGAGGGAAGGTCGGCCCCACCCGACTCCACCAGGTTGATGGTCGGGATCCGGTTGGCCTGGGCGATGTCCGAGCCCCTGGCCCCCTTCTTGAAGGTGAACGGGTTCATGGCCCCACCCCGGATGGTGGGGTCGTTGGCCGAGATGAAGCACTCGACCCCCTCCACCACCCCGATCCCGGTGATCGACGAGGCGCCGACCGTGAACTCGCTGCCCCAGCCGGCCAGCGGACAGAGCTCGAGGAAGGCGGTGTCCCGGTCGAGGAGGAGCTCGATCCGCTCGCGGGCCGGCAGCTTGCCCCGCTGACGATGTCGCTCCACGTACTGCTCACCGCCGCCGGCCCGGGCGATGGCCAGTTGTTCCTCCACCATGGCCACCCCGGCTTCGAGGGCGTCCCGATTCGCCCGGTAGGCGTCCGAGGTCACATCGACGGTGGTGGCGAGGGTGGGCATGGTGTCAGGTTTCTACGTGTCCATCTAGGGTTTATGTCGGCGGGACGGGATGTGCTGCATTCACCCTCCAGACGTGGGAAGAATAGGCCGAATGAACAAGGTGGCGTCCAACACGAGGTGCCGATGATCTCCCCGGAGGGCTTCCCATGGTGATTCGCACGTTTCCCCAGTCGTATTCCGATGAATGGGGCTCCGACGATGAGGGGTCCGAGTCGGGTGAGGCGGCGTCGGCAGTCGGTCCGAGGCCCGGCGGGTCCTCCCGCCCGCTCACCGCGGTGGTGCTGGCCGCCGGCGAAGGCACCCGGATGAAGTCGGCCCGCCCCAAACCGCTGCACCGGTTGTGCGGACGTCCGATGGTGTTGCACGTCCTCGACTCCCTGGCCGAGTTGTCGGTATCCCGAGTGGTGGTGGTGGTGGGCCACCGGGCCGAGTGGGTGACCAAGACGTTGATCGAGCACGCCCCGGCGGGCATGGCCATCGAGTTCGTCGAGCAGGTGGAGCAGCGCGGCACCGGGGACGCCATGTCGGTGGCCCTGACCGGGCTCCCCGATGACGAGGGTGACGAGGAGAGCGACGTGGTCGTCCTCCCCGGCGACACCCCGTTGCTGCGACCGACCACCCTGGCCCGTCTGGTCCGGGCCCACCGCGACTCCGAGGCGGCGGCGACGTTGCTGACCGCCGAGCTCGACGAGCCGGCCGGGTACGGCCGGGTGGTGCGGGGTCGCAACGACAGCGTGGCCCGGGTGGTGGAGCACGGCGACGCCACCGAGGAAGAGCTCGAGGTGAAGGAGATCAACACCTCGATCTACTGCTTCCGCCGGAGTGTGCTGGCCCCCTCGTTGCGCCGGCTGAGCCCGGCCAATGCCCAGGGGGAGTACTACCTCACCGACGTGGTGGAGGTGCTCTACGAGGCGGGGCACAACGTCGGCTCGATGGTGGTCATGGACACCATGGAGGTGGCGGGGGTCAACGACCGGGCCCAGCTGGCCATCGCCGAGGCGGAGCTCCGCGACCGGATCAACGAGCGCTGGATGCGGCGCGGGGTGACCATGTGGGATCCGGAGCGCACCTACATCGACGCCGACGTGCAGCTGGCCACCGATGTGGTGTTGTTGCCGGGGGTGATCTTGCAGGGCGCCTGCGAGATCGCCGAACATGCCGAGATCGGCCCCAACTCCCATCTGGTCGACACCGCGGTCGGCGAAGGCGCGGTGGTGATGGCCAGTGTCTGCCGCCGATCGGTGATCGGGCGGGACGCCAGGGTCGGGCCCTTCGCCGTCCTGGCCGAGGGAACCGAGGTGGCCGCCGGTTCGGTGGTCGGCGTCGGCGGGATCACCGAAACGGGACCCGGCGCCGGAGGTGAGGCTGGGTTGGCTCGGCTGGCTGGGCTGGGCACCGAGCCGGTCGGCGACCGGGCAGATCCGGCGCGATAGCGTCAGATCAATGGAATTCACCCCCCGCCGGCGTATCGAATTGGTCTCCGGACGATCGCATCCGGACTTGGCCCAAGAGATCGCCGACCAGTTGGACGTGGAGCTGGGTGAGGCGAACCTGCGGGAGTTCTCCAACGGCGAGATCCATTGCCGGTACGGCAAGTCGATGCGGGGCAGCGACGTGTTCATCATCCAGACCCACTGCGGCCCGGTGAACGACTCGATCATGGAGCACCTGATCATGATCGACGCCGCCAAACGGGCGTCGGCCAAACGGATCACCGCGGTGGCTCCTTATTACGGGTACTCACGACAGGACCGGAAGGCCACCGGACGCGGGCCGATCACCGCCAAGCTGGTGGCCGACATGCTCTCGGTGGCCGGTGCCGACCGGGTGGTCAGCGTGGATCTCCACTCCGGGCAGATCCAGGGATTCTTCGACGTCCCCTTCGACCACCTGACCGTGGCGCCGGTGCTGGTGGACTACCTGCGGGCCCTGGGCACCCAGGACCTGGTGGTGGTCGCCCCCGACGCCGGCCGGGTGAAAGTGGCCGAGCGGTTCAGCCAGCACCTGTCGTCGGATCTCGCCGTCGTTCACAAGCGGAGGCCGAATGGCACCGCCAATGAGGTCGAGGCCCTCCAGGTGGTGGGCGACGTCTCCGGGCGGCGGTGCGTGTTGATCGACGACATGATCGACACCGCGGGGACCATCGTGGCCGCTGCCGATCTGCTCATCGAGCGGGGGCGGCCGAGGTGTGGTGCATGGCCACCCATGCGGTGTTGTCGGATCCGGCGGTGGACCGGTTGAAGAACTCCGCCCTGACCAAAGTGGTGGTCACCAACACCTTGCCCATCCCGACCGAGCACCAGTTCGACAAGCTCGAGGTGCTGTCGGTGGCCAAGTTGATCTCCGATGCCATCGGGGCGGTGTTCGAGGACACCTCGGTCTCGGAGATCTTCGGCGGCGAGAACCTGGCCTGATCGGAGATCGCCGAGGAGAGCCTCGGCCGATTTTTCGCCCGATCCTTGCCGGCCGGGCCCGAAGTGTCACACCCCCCTGGGATGATTCGAGTATGAGTTCGGCCGTGTTGCATGCGACCGATGCCAGTGCCGACGTCGCATCCGGCAACCGGGGCTTCGAGGGGCTGTCCCCGCTGTTCGAGTCAGCCCGGGTCTCGGTGCGGACGGCGTGCGCCGCCCTCGAGCCCGACTCCCTTTCCGGGCCCCGAAGCAGTGTCCGTGCTCACCTCCGTGGTCGAGATGCTCCGGGTGGCGACCTCGGCCAAGCTGGCGTTGGCCGCCCGGATCGACGCCACCGGGGTGGCCCGAGAGTCGGGCTACCGCAACGCCGCCGCCCAACTGGCTGACATCGAAGGGGTGGGCCTCGGGGCGGCGTCGGCCACCCTGCTCGACCGCCGAGCGGCTCCGGGAGTGCCCCGCCGTCGGCGAGGGACTGGCCAACGGGGAGCTCTCCGAGCAGCAGGCCAAGACAATCGCCGCCGCCGCGGTGTTGGCCCCGGACCGAGAGGACCAGCTCATCGAGTCGGCCCACCGGAAGTCCATCACCGAGCTGGGCAACGACTGTCGGAGGGTCCGGGCCGCCTCGGCCAAAGCCGACCCGATGGCGGCCTATCAGGCCATCCACGCCGGGTCGGTCGGTCCGTCACTGGTGCGACGAACAAGGGGCGCTCTGCCTCCAGGGCCGCTTCACCCCCGATGTCGGGGCGAGGCTGGTCGCCTCCTTGGACCAGGTGGCCAACGAGTTCTTCGAAGCGGCCCGGGCCTCGGGGTCCAAAGAGCCGCTCCAGGCCTACCGGGCCGACGCCTTGGTGGCGCTGGTGGCCGGGAGCGGGACCCGTCCCATTCGGGCGCCACCATCAACGTCCGGGTGGACCATGACGCCCTCCTCCGTGGCTATCCGGTCGGCACCGAGGTTTCCGAGATCGAGGAGTCCGGCCCCATCCCCATCCCGAAGGTCATCGACCTGATGTCTGACGCCGGGATCAACGTGATCTTCTCCCACGGGGACGACATCTCGAGGACTTCCACTTCACCCGCACCATCAACGCCTCGTTGCCACTGCCCTCCAGGCGCGCGACCGGACCTGCGTGGTGCCCCGCTGCGGGGCCAGCCGGTACCTCGAGATCGACCATCTGGTCCCCTTCACCGACGGGGGACCCACCACGATCTCCAACCTGGCCCGGCTGTGCAGCTTCCACCACGGCCAGAAGACCAACGAGGGCTACAGCCTGTGGCTGGACAAAGACAAGCAGTGGCATTTTGATCCTCCGCCGCCCTTCGGCCAGGAGCCGGGGATAGGCGCCGACCTCCGGCACTCGCCCGATGTCGGCCAACCCGGAACCACGAAGGACGAGCCCGAGACATCGGATCCGCCCGAATCACCGCCCCCGCTCTTCTCAGCTGGAGCAGCTCACTCCCCGGTTTCTCCACCGCCTCCGGGTGGTGCATTGGCGCGAGCGGAACCATGCAGAAACGTGGTGGGAGCCCACAACATGGAGAGGGAGATATGGCCCGTTCGCCGGTCATCCGGTGCGCCGTCTATCATGGTGCCTCGCACCTGTGGCCCGTGCCGGACGGCCTTCGCCCTCGTTTCACCCCGGTCGCAGGCCCGCAACCAGCCCATCGTCGCCAGCACCCGTCGCCAGCCCCACCCGAGGAGTTCCCGTATGCCCGAGATCACGCTTGTAGCCGAGGCCGGTCGGCCAACTGGCACCAGCGCTACGCGCCGCCTCCGGGCCGAGGGGAAGATCCCGGGCGTGGTCTACGGCCACGGGACCGAAGCGGTGCCGGTGTCCATCGTCGCCCGCGATTTCCGGATCGCCATGTCCGGGGAGGCCGGCCTCAACACCCTCCTCTCCCTCCAACTCGACGGCAAGAGCCTCCTCACCCTCGCCCGGGACATCCAACGCCACCCGGTCAAGAACGTGGTCTCCCACGTCGACTTCCTCATCGTGCGCCGCGACGAGGTCATCTCCGCCGAGGTGACCGTCAATCTGGTGGGCGAGGCCCTCGAGATCCAACACGGGGACGGCGTTGTCGACCAGCAGCTGTTCACATTGTCCATCAAGGCCAAGCCGGCCGACATCCCGCCGTCGTTTGAGATCGACATCACCGATCTGGTCATCGGCGGCTCGCTCCATGTGAGCGACATCGCCATCCCCGCCGGGGTGGAGGTCGATAACGATCCCGATGCCACCGTGGTGGCGGGCCAACCCCCGAGGGTCCAGATCACTCCCGAGGAGGAGGCCGCCGAGGCGGCACTGGCCGCCGAACTCGCCGGCGAAGTCGTCGAAGGCGAGGCTCCGGCCGACACCGACGAACCCGCCGAGGAGTAAATCCTGCTGCGCCGTCTGGGTCCCCGGACCGGCTCCCCTTCGGACCTGCTGGTGGTCGGCCTCGGCAACCCCGGTCCCGAGTTCGAGGGCACCCGCCACAACGTGGGGTCCGACGCCGTCACCCTCCTGGCCGAACGCCATGGGGGTCGGCTGCGGGCGGAGAAGGGTCTCCATGCCCGGACCGGCGTCGTGCGCATCGGCGACCGGACGGTGCTGTTGGCCATCCCGTCGACCTACGTGAACGAGTCGGGGCTGGCGGTCACCAAGTTGGTGCGCCGGGCCGGCCTCACCCCCGAGACCCTCGCCGATCGGTTGGTCGTCGTCCATGACGAGCTCGACCTCCAGCCCGGACGGGTGAAGATCAAGGCGGGAGGCGGCAGCGCCGGCCACAACGGGTTGAAGTCGATCGACAGCCATCTGAAGACCAGTGACTACCTCCGGGTGCGCATCGGCATCGGCAAGCCCCCGGGTCGTCAACCCGGGGCGGACTTCGTGCTCAAGCGACCCGGGGCGGCCGAGCGTGAACGGCTGACCGTGGCCGTGGTCGAGGCGGCCGGCGCGGTGGAGTCGGTGCTGGCCGACGGGGTCGAGGCAGCCATGAACCGGGTGAACACCACCACCTGACCCGCGCCCCACCGGACTCGCACCCGCCGACTGGTGGGCGTTCGCCCACCATGAGTGATGGACGATGACTGCGGCCGACCGCGGCGGTACCAGAGGCGTAAGGAACCCGTAAAAGAATCGGCTCCGCCGAGAAGTTTCCCTGGCCACGAAGTACGGTTGCCCAAGTGGGCTCTGACACCGACACCGTGATATCCGTCAAGGGCCTGACCAAGACCTACGGAGACTTCGAAGCGGTGCGGGGTATCGATTTCGAGGTGCGGCGGGGCGAGGTGATGGCCTTGCTCGGGCCCAACGGCGCCGGCAAGACGACCACCGTCGAGATTCTCGAAGGCTTCCACCATCGTGACGGCGGGGAGGTCTCGGTCCTCGGAAGTGATCCGTCCCACCGGGACCGGCACCTGCGGGCCAAGATGGGCATGGTGCTCCAGGAGTGCGCGGTGGACCCCTTTCTTACGGTGTCCGAGGCGATCACCCAGCGGGGCCGCCTCTACCCGACCCCCCGACGGGTGGGGGAGGTGATCGATCTGGTCGGGCTCAAGGCCAAGCGCGGGGCCAAGGTCAAGACGCTCTCCGGCGGTCAGCAGCGCCGCCTCGATCTGGGACTCGCCCTGATCGGGGATCCTGAGCTCATCTTCCTCGATGAGCCGACCACCGGCTTCGATCCGTCGGCCCGGCGGGAGTCGTGGGAGTTGGTCCGCGGGCTCTGTGCCGAAGGCCGGACGGTAGTGCTCACCACCCATTTCATGGACGAGGCCCAGGCGCTGGCCAACATGGTGACCGTCATCGCCGCCGGCAAGGTGGTGGCCTCGGGGACACCCGACACCCTGGGCGGTCGGGAGGGCGGCATGACCACCGTCAGGTTCACTCTGCCGACCGGGGTGGTGGTGGACGACCTGCCCACCCCCCACGGCTGTTACCCGCGGGTGCGGCACCGGGCGGTGGAGTTCTGCCTGCCCGATGCGACCGTCTTCCTCCACGACCTGACCGGTTGGGCGATGGCCCGGGGCGAGCGCCTCGAGCACCTGACCGTGAAGCGGCCGTCACTGGAGGACGTCTATCTGGCCCTCACCGGTGAGCTGATCGGGGAAGTCGCGGAACTGGAGGACTCGGATGCCGCCGACGAGCTGAACACGGCCAGACCGGCGGCAGGTCGAGGAATGAACGACCTGCTGGTTGCCAAGGACCAGGTTCGCTACGAGCAGAAGATCTACTGGCGGAACCCGATGGCGGCGGTGTTCACCTTCATGTTCCCGGTGATCTTCCTGTTGGTGATCGGCACCGGCGCCGGAAGCGGCAAGATCCACGACTCCACCCTCCGCTACAACCAGTACCTGGTGGTGGCCATGCTGGTCTTCGGACTGGTGTCGGCCTGTTACATCAACCTGGGTGTCACGCTCTGCATCCGTCGCGATTCCGGGGTGCTGAAGCGGATGCGGGGCACTCCCATGTCGATGCTCTCCTACGTCGCCGGGATCGTCGGGAGCGTGATCATCAACGTCGCCCTCATCACCATTCTGGTGGTGTCCATCGGCATGGTCGGGTTCAACCTCCATTTCCCGTACCACTCGGCGGCGGCGGCCGTCAGCATCCTGGTCGGGGTGTTGACGTTCTCGGCACTGGGCCTGGCGGTGACCGTCCTGGTCCCCAACGCCGAGGCGGCTCAGGCGGTGATGAACGGCACCGCGCTCCCGATTGCGTTCATCTCCGGCGTCTTCTACCCGATCAACAACACGTCGATCCTGGCCAAGATCGCCAATTTCTTCCCGGTGCGGCATCTGGTCAAGGCACTGGTCGGCGCGTTCGAGACCGGGCCCGGGTCGGGGTTTCAGGCCGGCGACATCCTGATCATGCTGCTGTGGGCCGCGGCTGGGTTCCTCTTCGCCTTCGCCAAATTCCGATGGGAGCCCCGGCACCGGTGAGGGTGCGGGCTGATCTTTCAATCCCGATACCCTGAACGGGTGAGCCTCCGCTCGCTCCCTGCCCTGCTTCGCAACGAGCCCGCCTTGACGCGGGTTGTCGGCGCGCCAACCGCCACCCTGGCGGTGGCCACCCCCGCCCAGGCCTTCGTCCTGTCCGGGTTGATCCGGTTGGGGAGCCGGCGCCCGGTGCTGGTCGTCACCCCCACCGGGGTCTCCGCCGACCAGCTGGCCCACGACCTCGGGGCCCTGGCCGAGCTCGGCGATCCCGACAACCCCGATGATCCCGGTGGGGTCGACGTCTTCCCGGCCTGGGAGACGCTTCCCTTCGAGCGGGTGAGCCCCGACGTCTCGACCATGGGCAAGCGGTTGCGGCTGCTCTGGCAGTTGGGTGGTGGGTCGGCCGATCGCGGACCCCAGGTGGTGGTCGCCCCGATCAAGGCCGTGCTGCAGCGACTCGGCCCCTGGAGGAGCGCGGCCCGCCCGGTGGTCGTCTCCCACGGCGACCGGATCGCCGTCGACGGGCTGGTGGCCCAGCTGGTGGGGATGGGCTACCGGCGCGAGTCGCTGGTGGAGCACCGCGGCGAGCTGGCCGTCCGGGGCGGCATCGTCGATGTCTTCCCGTCGACGGCCGACGACCCGATCCGAATCGACCTGTGGGGCGACGAGGTCGACCGGTTGACCCGCTTCGACGTGGCCGATCAACGGTCGATCGACGACCTCGACTCGGTGGAGCTCTTCGGTTGCCGCGAGCTGGTTGCCGATGGGGCGATGCGCGGGCGGGCCGCCGGCCTGGTTGGCTCGGCGCCGTGGGGACGGCACCAGTGGGAGCGGATCGCCGACGGCGAGCTCTTCGACGGGATGGAGTCGTGGTTGCCGTGGCTGACCGACGGCGACGAGCTGATCACCGATCTGCTGGGCGACGACGCGGTGGTGGTGATGGTCGAACCCCGCCGGGTCCGGGACCGAGCCGGCGAGCTCCTCGACGAGGAGTCGGCCCTGGCGGATGCCCTCGCCTCCACCTGGGGCCTGAAGGCCGCCGACGGTGCCGCCGACGGTCCCGACGACGAAACCGACGCCGCCGGCACCACCACTCCCCGACTCCACGTCCCCTACGACCGGTTGCTCACCTTGACCTCGGCGGCGGTGATCTCCCTGGTGCCGACGGCGGAGGGACCGGACATCCCGGCGGTGGAGAGCCGGGGCTGGGAGCCGATCCTCGGTGACGGGGCCAAGCTGGCCAGCCAGGTGACGTCGCTGACCGGCGCCGGGTACTCGGTGGTGCTGTGCTCCTCGACCACCGGCGGGGCTGAGCGGTTGGCCGGGATCCTGGCCGAGGAGGGGGTCACCGTTCCGGTGGTCCCGGTCGGCGACGAAACCGATCTCTCCACCCCCGGCGCCCGCATCGTGGTGGCCACGGTGGACAGCGGGTTCGTGCTACCGGGCGCCAAGGTGGCCGTGCTGGCCGAGTCCGATGTCACCGGTCGGCGCCGGCCCCACCGGCAGGCCCGGACCCGGGCCCGCCCGGTGGACGGGTTCTTCGACGACCTGGCCCCCGGGAACTTCGTGGTCCACCGCCAGCACGGGGTGGCCAGGTACGGGGGGATGGTCACCCGGTCGATCGGAGGGGCCACCCGCGACTACCTCCTGCTCGAATACCGGGGGGCGGACAAGCTGTACCTGCCTACCGACCAGATCGAGCTGCTGACCCCGTATGCCGGCGGCGACTCGCCGACGGTGAGCCGGCTGGGCGGCTCGGAGTGGCAGAAGGCCCGGTCCCGGGCCCGGGCCGCGGTGCACGAGATCGCCGAGGAGCTGGTGGCGCTCTACCGTCGCCGGCTCCAGGTGGAAGGCCATGCCTTCGGCCCCGACACCCCCTGGCAGGGGGAGATGGAGTCGCTGTTCCCCTTCGTCGAGACCGCCGACCAGCTCCGGGCCATCGAGGACACCAAGGGCGACATGGAACGCCCGCAGCCGATGGACCGGCTGGTCTGCGGCGACGTGGGCTTCGGCAAAACGGAGGTGGCCCTCCGGGCGGTGTTCAAGGCGGCCCAGGACGGCTTCCAGTCGGCGGTGCTGGTCCCGACCACCCTGCTGGCCAGTCAGCACTTCCAGACCTTCACCGACCGGTTCGCCCAATTCCCCATCCGGGTGGAGATGCTCAGCCGGTTCCTGACCAACACCCAGGCCCGGGAGGTGCTGGCCGGGCTGGCCGACGGTTCGGTGGACGTGGTGGTGGGCACCCACCGGCTGTTGGGGGGCGACGTCACTTTCAAGAAGCTCGGCCTGCTGGTGGTGGACGAGGAGCAGCGGTTCGGCGTCTCCCACAAGGAGGCCATCAAGGCCATCTCCGACGGGGTCGACGTCCTCACCCTCACCGCCAGCCCGATCCCCCGCACCCTCGAGATGGCGCTGACCGGCATCCGCGACCTGTCGATGGTCAACACGCCACCGGCGGCCCGCCGACCGATCCTCACCCATGTCGGCGAGTACGAGGAAGGTGCGGCGTCCGAGGCCATCCGGCGCGAGCTCTTCCGCGAGGGACAGGTCTTTTACGTGCACAACCGCGTGCAGGATATCGACGCGGTGGCCGACCGGGTCCGCCGGATGGCACCCGAAGCGCGGGTGGCGGTTGCCCACGGTCAGATGGACGAGGGCACGCTGGAGCAGGTGGTGCTCGACTTCTGGGAGGGCGCCTACGACGTGCTGGTGTGCACCACCATCATCGAGTCCGGGATCGACATGCCCAGCGTCAACACCCTGGTGGTGGACCGCGCCGACCTGCTGGGGCTCGGTCAGCTGCACCAGCTCCGGGGCCGGGTCGGCCGGGCCGGCGCCCGGGCCTATGCCTATCTGTTCCACCCCACCGACAAGGTGCTGTCCGAACAGGCCTACGAGCGACTGCGGACCATCGGCGACCACACCGAGTTGGGCTCCGGGTTCAAAATTGCGTTGCGGGACCTACAGATCCGGGGGGCGGGGAACCTGCTCGGCCGGGACCAGTCGGGCCATATCGCCGCCATCGGCTACGACCTCTACGTCCAGATGGTGTCGGAAGCGGTGGCGGAATTGAAAGGAGAGCCCCGGCCGCAACCGGTGGATCTCAAGATCGACCTGCCCGATGCCGCCCACCTTCCGCCCGATTACGTCGAGGCCGAGGACGTGCGGCTGGAGGCCTACCGCCGGATCACCGGTCTCCGTACCGACGCCGACGTGGCCGACGTGGCCACCGAGTGGGAGGACCGGTTCGGGCCCCTGCCGGCGCCGGCCGCCGCACTGCTCGACGTGGCCCGGCTCCGGGTGGAGTGCCTCCGACTCGGCATCACCGAGCTGACCGTCACCGTGCCCGCGAAACCTGGGCGGGATGGGGGATGGATCCGGGGCTCGGGCGTCGGTCAAGTTGTCGCCGGTGACCCTCCCGGCCTCGGCCGAGGTGCGGCTGCGGCGGTTGGCGCCGGGGGCGACTTACCAGGCCGACTTCCATCGCCTACTGGCTCCACTGCCGCCGCCGAAGTCGGGGAACGACTATGCCCCGGTGGTGGTCGACCTGCTGCGCGAACTGGTCCCGCCGCCCGACCCGCCGGCCGTCGACGAAGGTGGCGGTACCACTGCGGCCGATATTCCTGCCCTGGCGACCAGCCGGTAGCATCGCCGCCGTGAAGCGCCTCCTCACCCTGATGACCCTGTCCGTCGTCGTGCTCGGGGGAGGGTTGTGGGCCAGTGCTTGCAACGTGACACCACCGGCGGCCACCGTGAACGGGACCACTCTCTCGGTGAGCTCGCTCAACGACCAACTCCGGGCGTTGGACTCCACCCAGATCGGCCGCTGCCTGCTGACCGCCGAGACCGGTCAGATCACCCCGTTCCAGACCGAGGGCGCCGGCGGCCCGGGAACCTACGACATGGCGTTTGCCGACTCGATCCTGGAGAACCAGGTCGGCAACCAACTGGCGGCCCAGCTGGCCGCCTCCAAGGGGCTGACGATCTCCGCCTCCGACCTCCAGACCGCCCAGCAGAACTTCGTCGCCTCGCTGAGCGGCGAGATCAGTGCCGCCGCCCAGCAGGCGAGCCAGACCGGTACCGGCACCTACTGCGTGGCCACCAGCGGGCAGGCCCTCACCGGGACCCAGGTGCTGTCGGGGCTGCCGGCATCCGTCCGCAACGCCCTCATCGCCAACAACGCGGTTGACGAGAAGCTGCTGGCCGACGGGGCCAACATCACCAACGCCGACATCTCCAATTACTACGCCGCCAACCTGTCTCTCTTCACCACCGATTGCGTCAGCTGGATCGTGACCAGCTCGCAGGACCTGGCCAACTCGTACGTGGCCCAGCTCCAGGGGGGGGCGGCGTTCAGCGACATCGCCAAGGCGGACTCCCTCGACACCCAGACCGCTCCGAGCGGCGGCTCGCTGGGATGCACCTTCACCCAGTCCCAGGTGTTGCAGGCGCTCCAGATCCAGACCGCGCCGGTGGGCGCCCCCATCGGGCCGATCCAGGATCCGAGCAGCGGGGCCTGGGAGATCTACGAGGTCACCAGCCAAACGGTGGCCCCCCTCTCCCAGGTGCGGTCGGGCGTGGTCCAGCAGTTGCTGCAGTCGTCGGCCAACGGCAACCGGATCGCCACCGAGATCCAGGCGTTCGCCCGACGGTCGACGGTGTCGGTCGATCCGCAGTACGGGAGATGGAAGAACCAGGGGGTGGTGGCTCCGGTGGCGCCTCCGGCCCAATACCTGTTGTCCGCCGTCTCCGGAAAGACCCAGAGTCCGCTCCCGGCGAAGAAGCCGGCAAGTAGTTCGGGGGGATCGACCACCACCACGACGACCACGACGACCACCAACCCGTCCGGCACGACGACCACCACCAGTGCCGCCGCCGCAGCCGCCGCCCAGGCCGCCGCCGCCTCCTCCGCCGCCTCCACCACGACCACCGCGGTTGGCGGCTGATCTCCTGACCCGGTTCCCGTTGTGAGCGACCCCACCGGTGCCGGGGCAACCGGATCGGCCTCCGGGCCGCGCATCCACATTGTCGGATTGGGACCGGCCGGGCCGGAGTTGATCACCGATGAGACCCTGAAGTTGATCAACGAGGCCGGCACCGCGTTGCTGCGGACCACCCGGCACCCGGCGGCCTCGGCGTTCCCCACCCTCGTCTCGTTTGACGACCGCTACGAGTCCGAACCCACCTTCGAGGCCGTCTACCGGGCGATCGTCGCCGACCTGGTGGCGGCCGCCCGCCGTGACCGGTCGGTGGTCTACGCGGTGCCCGGATCGCCGACGGTGGCGGAGCGAACGGTGGGCTTGCTCCAGGATGATCCGGCGGTGACGTCGGGCGAGATAACCGTCGTGGTGCACCCGGCTCTCTCGTTCCTCGACGTTGCCTTTGCCCGGTTGGGGATCGATCCGGTCGCCTCCGGGGTGCGGATCGTCGACGCGGAATCGTTCGCCTCGTCGGCCGCCGGGGAGCGGGGCCCGCTGCTGGTGGCCCAGTGCTGGTCCCCGTCCCTCCTCTCCGAGATCAAACTGTCGGCCGAGCCGCCGCCGGGGACCACGGTCACGGTGCTGTACCACCTCGGCCTGGACGACGAGCGGGTGTGGGAGGTCGAATGGGACGACCTTGATCGCGCGTTCGAACCGGACCACCTCACCTCGTTGTGGATCGCCACCCTGGGTGCGCCGGTGGCCTCCGAGCTGATGCGTCTCGACGAGCTGGTGCACACCCTCCGGGAACGGTGTCCATGGGACCGGGAGCAGACCCACGGCTCCCTGGCTCGTCACCTGCTGGAAGAGTCGTACGAGGTCCTCGAAGCGATCGACAACCTGGCCGCCGTCGACGCCAAACTCGACGCCGGCGGCGCCAATGCCGTCACCCCCGAGATTGAGGAGCAGGCCGTCGCCCATCTGGAAGAGGAGCTCGGCGATCTCCTCTTCCAGGTCTACTTCCACGCGTTGCTGGCGGCGGAGTCCGGTCGGTTCACGTTGGCGGATGTGGCCCGGGAGGTGCACGACAAGTTGGTGTCGCGGCATCCGCACGTGTTCGGCGACCTCACCGGTGCCACCAAAGATCAGATCGCCTCCAACTGGGAGACGTTGAAGAAGGCGGAGAAGAACCGGACGAGCATCAGCGAGGGCATTCCGGCGGCGATGCCCGCCCTGGCCCTGATGGCCAAGTTGCAGCGGAAGGGAGTGGCGCTGGGAATGGAGCTTCCCGGCCGCCGCGACGAGGCGGGCCGCCTGGCCGAGACGGCGGCCCGGTTGGCCGAGAGCGCGGCGCCCGATGATGCCGCCGATGACGACGCCCGCACCGACGCCGCCGGTGTCGAAATTGGGGACCTGCTCTTCTCGTTGGTCAACCTGGCGAGGGCGATGGGTGTGGATCCGGAGAGCGCCTTGCGGGTGAGGGCGGCGGCCTTCCGGGCCTCGGTCGACGACCTGGGGTAGCCGAGGTGCCCGCCAGGCGTGGGAGACGGAGAGTCTCGGTAACGGCCAGGTCGGAGCGAATGCCCTGGTCGAGAGCGGTATCAATGATAACTTTTCTCACACCAGCAACAGGAGCAACAGGGCACCATGAGCAGCATCGAACAGGTCATCGGTCGGGAAGTCCTGGACTCCCGAGGCAACCCCACGGTTGAGGTCGACGTGCTCCTCGATTCGGGGGCCATGGGGCGCGCCATCGTGCCGTCGGGGGCGTCCACTGGCACCTTCGAGGCGGCCGAGCTACGCGACGGTGGCGACCGGTACCGGGGCAAGGGTGTCACCCGGGCGGTGGCCAACGTGAACGGCGAGATCGCCGACTTTCTCGAAGGCGCCGACGCGCTCGACCAACGCGGAATCGACCTGGCCCTCATCGACGCCGACGGGACTCCCAACAAGACCCGGCTGGGGGCCAATGCCATCCTCGGCGTGTCGCTGGCCACCGCCAAAGCCGCGGCCGACGAGCTCGGGCTTCCGCTGTTCCGCTACGTCGGCGGCGCCGACGGTCACGTGCTACCGGTACCGATGATGAACGTCGTCAACGGCGGGGTCCACGCCGACAACTCGATCGACTTTCAGGAGTTCATGATCATGCCGGTCGGGGCCGCCTCGTTCTCCGAGGCCCTCCGGTGGGGGGTCGAGACGTACCACGCGCTGGCCGGCGTGTTGAAGGAGCGGGGACATTCCACCGCCGTCGGCGACGAGGGAGGGTTTGCGCCCAACCTCGGTTCGAATGAAGAAGCGGTCCAGGTGTTGACGGAGGGCATCGAACGCACGGGGCGCTCACCGGGGACCGACATCGCCATCGCCATGGACCCGGCCTCCAGTGAAATCTACAAGGACGGCGCCTACGTCCTGGCCGGCGAAGGCCGGAGCCTGTCGCCTGATGAGATGGTGGGGTACTGGGTCGAACTGATCGACCGCTATCCGATCGTCTCGCTCGAAGACGGCATGGCCGAGGACGACTGGGACGGATGGGCGGCACTCACCTCCGCGGTGGGTGACCGGGTCCAGCTGGTGGGCGACGACCTGTTCGTGACCAACCAGGAGCGACTCAGCCGGGGCATCGACGCCGGGGTCGCCAACGCGGTGCTGATCAAGCCCAACCAGATCGGCACGCTGACCGAGACCCTCGGGACCATGTCGATGGCCACCCGGGCGGCCTACGCCTGCGTGATGTCGCACCGGTCGGGGGAGACCGAGGACGCCACCATTGCCGACCTGGCAGTGGCGACCAACTGCGGTCAGATCAAGACCGGAGCCCCGGCCCGCTCTGACCGGGTGGCCAAGTACAACCAGCTCCTCCGGATCGAAGAGATGCTGGGGGAGACGGCGGCGTTCCGGGGTGGCGAGGCGCTGGCGTCGTGGGGGAGCCCCCGTTGACCACCCCTACCCGTACCCGGGCTCGGGCCAAGGGGGCCAGGAAGCCGGCAGTGGCTACCGGCCGGGGTTCGAGGTCCGCTCCCTCCCGTCGGGCGCGGTCCGGCCCCAGCATGCCGGTATCGTCGGCCGCCGTCGCCAAGCGCCCGGCCAAGCGCCCGGCCAAGGGCTCGGCATCACGGACCCGGCCGTCGGCCGGCCCACGGAAGGCATCGAGCCAGCCGAAGGCGGGCGGCCAACGACGGTCGGCCAGCCGACCCAACGGCGCGGGCCGGCCCCGAACCAGTCCGCGGCCCCGAACCAGTCCGCGGTCCCGTCCCAACGCCCGTCGCCTGCCCATCGCCATCGCCGCGGTGATCGCGCTGGTCATCGTCGGGACCAGCTTCCCGGCCGCCGGGCTGCTGCGGCAACACCAGCAGTTGGCCTCGAGCAGCGCCCAGTTGCAGACCCTGCAGCACCAGAACCAGCTGCTGGCCGAGCAACAGCAGCAGCTGACCTCCAACACCGAGATCCAGCGGTTCGCCCGCCAGTACTACCAGTTGGTCCTCCCGGGTGCGACCCTCTTCAATGTGTTGCCGCCCACCGGTCACACCGCGTCGGCGGTCGGGAGCGCCCCGACCGGCGACCCGGGTGACCAACCACTGGTATCCCCGGCCGATGCCCCGAACATGTCGCCGGATCCTGGGCTCCCGCCCAGCGGGACCCCGGGCACCGGAAGCTCGTCGTCGGGCGAGACCTCGGGATCGACGCCGGCCACCCCGCCGGCCGGGTCGTCGAGCGGAAGCTCCGGGAGCGCCAGCCCCGGCGGGTTCTGGCATCGGGTGACCACCACCCTCGAATTCTGGAGATGACTCCGGCGTCGCCCGGCGACCCGAGCGGGGCCGGCCCCGAACCCGGCGCCGATGGCAGCCACCGCCACCCCGGCGGCCATGACGACAGGGTGGGAGTCGACGACGACGCCCGGGTGGCCGAACTGCTGGGCCGACCTCCGGCCGGTGCCTTCGAAGTCGTGGTCCGGGCGGCCGACGGGGCCCCGGCGGTCATCGCCAACGCGCCGTTCTTGCACGACGGGACCCCCATGCCCACCCGGTACTGGTTGGTGGACCCGGCGCTGCGGGAGGCCGTCGCCGCCATCGAGTCGTCGGGTGGGGTCCGCCAAGCCGAAGCCGCCATTCCTGCCGCCGAGCTGGCCGACGCCCACGCTCGCTACGCCGCCGAGCGGGACGCGCTGATTCCCGAAGGCCATCAAGGCCCGAGGCCGTCGGGAGGCGTCGGTGGTACCCGGCAGGGGGTCAAGTGCCTCCATGCCCACCTGGCCTGGTGGCTGACCGGGGCCGACGACCCGGTCGGGGAATGGACGGCGCTGCGCATCGGTCTCCACCCATCCTGAGGGCGTGGTAGCAAGGCCGGGTGCACTCCAGTGGGCCGGTGGCGGCGATCGACTGCGGGACCAACTCGACCCGACTGTTGGTGGTCGACGAGCATGGTCGTCCGCTCGAGCGATTGATGCGGATCACCCGCCTGGGTGAAGGCGTCGACGCCACCGGGAAGCTGTCGGTCGACGCCATCGACCGTTGCGTCGCCGTGCTCACCGAGTACCGGCAGGTGATGGCCGCGCTGGGGGTGGTGCGGGCGCGGATGGTGGCGACCTCTGCCGCCCGCGATGCCTCCAACGGCCCGGCCTTTCTGGCCGCCGCCGCCGAGGCGACCGGGGTCACCCCCGAGCTGCTGACCGGCAAGGAGGAGGGCGCCCTGTCGATGGCCGGAGCAGTGGCCGAGCTCGACCCCGGCGACGGGCCGTTTCTGGTGGTGGACATCGGGGGAGGCTCGACCGAGCTGGTGGTCGGGTCGGGGACGCGGGGATGGTGCGCTGGACGTCGCCTCGCTGCAGATGGGGTGTGTTCGGATCTCCGAGCGCTACCTGACCTCGGACCCTCCGTTCCCCGAGGAGTTGGCGGCGGCCGAAGCCATGGTGGCCGAGACGTTGGAGGCGGCCATCGACGCCCACCCCCGCCTCCTCGAAGCGCGTCGGCTGGTGGGGCTGGCGGGCACCGTGAGCACCCTGTCGTCGCTGGCCCAGGGGTTGGAGACCTACGACCGGGACCGGGTGCACCACTCGGTCCTCACCGGCGAGCAGGTGTCGTTCTGGTACCGGACGCTGGCCACCGAGGACCGTGCCGCCCGGCTCGCCCGCACCGGGATGGTCAAGGGTCGGGAGGACGTCATTGTCGGCGGCGCCATGATCCTGCACCTGGTGATGGAACGCTTCCAGATCCGCGAGTGCCTGGTGTCGGAGGCCGACATCCTCGATGGCATGGTCGCCAGCCTTCTGGCCGCGTGAACCGCCGGCCGAGTGCCCACGGCGGAAGCCGGGGTCAGGCGGTGACGGAGAGGCTGGCGGAGAGACCGGCGTCCGCCGCGGCGGTGCCGCCGTTCCCACCCAGGCGCCACGCCCCCCCGATGCCCGGCACCCCGATGCCGGTGCAGGCGTCGGCGGCGGCGCTCAGCACCCGCTCGATGAACCCGTCGGTCGATCCGTAGGCTGCTTCCGCGTACGCCCGGCCCTGAGTGCTGAAGACGGTGCGGACCTCCGGATCCAGCATGGCCTCGACACACCAGACGAGCTCACCGGGGGTGTCGAACCACAGGCCGCCGCCACCCAGCTCGGCGTGTTCCCGGGCCCGGGAGTTGCCGGGGACGATGATCGGGGTGCCGTAGAGGAGGGAGTCGACGCCGCGCCGGCCGAACAGGGGACCGGGCCGGAGGTCGACGACGACCCGCGCCCAGGCCATCAAGCGGGTGAGATCGCTGGACCGTTCCACCGGCCACCCTTCACCCAAGCGACCCTGATGCCAGGCGCTCAGGGCGTCGGTGGCGGAGATGGCGACGGGATTGTCGGGAAAGCGCAAGCGGATCAACCGGGCGAGGGTCACGGTTTCCTCGTCGGCGTGGGTCTTGGCGCCGGTGATGACGAAGACGTAGTCGGTCTTCCCGACCCAGGTGTTGGGCTCATTGAGGGCGCTGGGGTTGGCGGCCAGCGGGGCGCCGATCCGGTGCACCCGTGCCGGCCCCCCATGATGGTCGAGGATGGCCCGCCGTTCGGTCTCGGTGATGGCCAGCACGGCCTGGGCACGATCGAAGACGCGAGCGAAGTGGGGGAAGGACAGGCTGTCCAGATCAGAGCCGAGGGCGATCAGCACCACCGGCAGTTCCGGCGCCACCCGGTCGACGGCATCCACGGCCCCGACCAGTTGATGACCGGCGATGACCACCAGGTCGGGATGGAGTCCGGCGATGAGGTCCGAGGCACCCTTCCAGCACTCCAGCAAGTCCCGGTCGAGCAGCCGACCGAACTCCGGGAGCAACCGCCCGCTCACCTCCGACCTCGTCTCGGAGATGGCCTCGATGAGGAGATCCCGGCGGATCTCGGCGGCGGCACCGCTGGGAGTGCCCATTTCGTGCACCGTGAACACGCTGTCGGTGCGTTGGACGGGAGTGTGGCCCTGAGGGGTGATCACATGGACGTCAGCCGCGCAGGCCAGGGCGCCGGCCACCTGCCGGGTCGCCCAACCTTCCTCGGTCTTCGATTCCCAACGGGTGGTGAGGACGGCGATCAGCGGTCGATCGCTCACGACGCCGTCCAAGGGTAGGTCCGGGGCTCGGAGCCGGGAGAGACTCGATCCGCCGTCATCGGGCGCGGTCGGCGTCCTCTTTGGCCGCCGCCAACGCGGCCGCCGCCGCCTTGTTCCGCTGGGCGAGGGTAGAGGAGATGGAGGTGACGCCGCTGGTGGTCCGGGGCGATTCGGCATGGAGCCAGGCGGCCAGGATGGCCTGATTCTCGGCTTCGGCGACCTGTCGCCTCAGTATCTCGAGGTTCATCTCCTGCACCCGCAGGGTCAACGCGTCACACCGGCGCTCGAGGGCCTCGCTGATGCGGACGACATGGCCCAGGAGCTCCCGTTCCTCCCGGAAATACCGCCCCAGGACCCGGTAGGTCAGCCGGCCGAACAGGGAGACCAGGCGACCCTTCGGACCCCGGCCGGCATCCTCGGGAGGGAACGAATCCGGGAGCGCCCAGTGCTTGTGGAGGTAGTCGAGGGAACCGCCACTCCGGGACTGCTCGCCGCCGGAGGCGGGGCTGAGCTTATTGGGGGGGAGAGGCTCCCACCGGAGCACCTGGTGTTCTTCTTTCAGACGCTCGAGAAACTCTTTCGGGTCGAGCCCGGGCTTTCCCACGATGTGATCCTCCTTTCTCGACCAACACGCGTGGTCTTCACCGGGCGCTCGGTATCGTCGCAGTCCGCCGCCGGTGGGCCCGCGGGTCGAGATGCGCCCGTGCCACCCGATCGACCCGCGGATTGTACCCGTAATTGGTGGTTGGCCCCGTTGATGCCCGGGGGTGGATGACCCTGCCGGGAACGGCCCAGGTGGGACCGGCAGGAGCAAATCTCGGGCCGGCATGGCGCGATTGGGGCCGGGGGCCTCGTGGTAGCCTCGCCTGGCTTCGGGAGCCGCAGACCACCCGATTTCGAGCCCGTCACGGGTGAGCCCCGCCAACGCCATGTCGACCCCCGACCGTCACCGATCCCCGAGCCACGTGCCAGAATCGACGTCGGTGGATGGCGAGACCGTGGCTGCGCTTGGGTGGATGTCGGACAAATACACCGAATCGTCACCCTTGCCCGACGTAACGGCCAGGCCGGTGGAGTCCTGGGGCCCCCATGCCGCCTTGTTCCCCCCGGCGTACTGGCACTGGATCCATCTCCACAATGTGCTCAAGGCCGAGACCATCGACCTCCGCCACCTTCCCACCGCCGGGCCGTTGTTGAGCGTGGTGGTCCCGGTCTACCGGCCCTCGCTGTGGTACTTCCGGGAAGCGTCCAGTCGGTGATCGACCAGACCTACACGAACTGGGAGCTCTGCCTCTGCGACGACGGCTCCGGCGATCCGGAGTTGACCGCGGCGATGAACGAGATGGCGGCCGGAGACCCCCGTATCCGGGTCATGGCCCTCGAACAGAACGGGGGCATCTCCCGGGCCACCAACAAGGCGCTGACCGCGGCGACCGGGGAATTCGTCGTCCTCCTCGACCACGACGACGTGCTCGACCCCGAGGCGTTGGCCGAGATCGCCGCGGTGGTGCTGGCCGAGTCGGACGTCGACGTCATCTACTCCGACGAGGACAAGCTCGACGAGCTCGGATCGACCCTTCCAACCGCACTTCAAGCCCGACTGGGATCCCGACCTGCTGCTGGTCTTCCCGTACCTCGGGCACGTCACGGTCATCCGGCACGACCTGATCCGGCGGATCGGCGGGTTCCGGCCCGAGTTCGACGGCAGCCAGGACTACGACCTGATGCTGCGGGCCACCGAGCAGGCCCGCCGTGATCGTGCACATCCCCAAGGTCCTCTACCACTGGCGGGTGGTGGCCGGGCTCGGCGGCCGGGGATTCCGAGGCCAAGCCGTGGGCGCACCTGGCCAGCCGGCGGGCGGTGGAGGACGCGGTCGATCCGGCAGGGCATCGACGGGGCCGTGGACGGCGGGCCCTTCCAGGGGGCGTACCACGTGCGGCGGCAGCGTCGATGGATCGCCGACCGTGAGCATCATCATGCCCGTTCCGGGACCAGGCCGGCCCTGACCGTGGCCTGCCTCGCCTCCTTGGACCGGTCGCCCGGCTACCCGATCACCGAAGTCGTGCTCGTCGACAACGGCAGCACCGAGCCGGAGACCCAAGCCCTCCGCCAACAGCTGGAAGCCCGCCCCGGCCACCCGGGTGCTCGACTATCCGGGCCCGTTCAACTGGTCGGCCATCAACAACCTCGCCGCGCCAGACCTGTGACACCGACATGTTGCTGTTCCTCAACAACGACATCGAGGCCGCGCTCGGAAGGATGGCTGCACGCCCTGGTCGAGCTGGGCCAGCGCCCCGACGTCGGGGCGGTGGGCGCCCGGCTGGTCTACCCGGACGGAAGCGTCCAGCACGCCGGGGTGGTGATCGGACTCGGCGGGCATCGCCGGCCACCTGTTTGCCGGCATGCCCGAAGGCGAGATGGGGCTACTTCGGTTGGGACCTGATCGTCAACGGAGTACAGCGCGGTGACCGCCGCCTGCATGCTGGTTCGCCGGGAGGTCTTCGAGGAGCTCGACGGCTTCGACGAGGCGTTTGCCGTCGGCTTCAACGACGTGGACTTCTGTATCCGGATGCGGCAGGCCGGCTACCGGATCCTCTACACGCCCCACGCCGACCTGATCCACTACGAGTCGGTCAGCCGCGGGCTCTCCGGTTACCAGCGCGACTATCAGCAGTTCTTGGCCCGTTGGTTCGGGGTGGTGCGGACCGACGACCCGTTCTACAACCGCAACCTCGGCCGGCTCGAGCCCTTCTGTCCGCTGCGACCACCCGATGAAGACGAGGTCTGGCTGTCGCTGGTGACCGGGTTGATGGTGACGCCGCCCGACCTGTCCTGAGCCGCGCCCTCGGCGCCCTGGCCGCCTCGTTTCGGTCGTTTCGGCCTTCCGCCGGCTCGATGCCGCGGCGGCTCGGTCGGTCGCCGCCGGGGTGGCCTACTGATCCGATGCCTTGGCGGCGCGTTCGCCGGTCGCCTCCGTGACGGCCTCGGCGGGGCTCGCCACGGCCCGGCGAGTCGTCGGCGCAGACGGGGGAGACGTCCGGAGGTGACCAGGAAGGATCCGATGATCGCGATCAGGGCGAGGACGGTGGCGGTGAAGGCGAGGAACTCATGGGGGGGCAGGAAGTTGAACTGCACCGTCGAGGTGCCGGCCGGCACCGGAATTTCCTGGGAGAGGCCCGGGGGCCCGACGGGAACCGGCTGCACCCCGACCGCCTTCCCGTTGACGGTCGCCGACCAACCGGGAATGTCCTCGACCTGTCTCCGGAGCACCGAAGGACGTGAACAGGTCACCGTCGCCTGGTCCCAGCCGTGACCGGTGACCGAACAGCCGGCGCCTACGAAGGCGGTGTCCACCGAGTTCTCCGGTGACGCCGGAAGGAGTGAGAAGAGTGTCGCCGGGTTCGGGAGCTGCCAGATCTCGGCAAATTTGTCGTGGTAGACGACCCGGGGGCCGCCGGGCCACGGGGGCGTGCCGGGGGTGGGAAAGCGGGAGCCCACGACATCCAGTCCGTTGGCGTTGGTGACGATGTAGCGCACCCCGATGGCTTCGAAGTTGGCCAGGTGTTGGGTGAATTCCTACCGCGGGTGATTCCGCCTGGGGGTCGACGGTGGCCGCGCCGGTGAAGATCAGCGTCGGGGAGTTGGTGTCCAGCATGGAGTTGACGTAGACGACCCAGTCGCTGGCAATCGGCAAGTCGGTGGTGTTGGCTTGGGCGATCCCGAAGAAGGAGCCGTAGTTGGGCTGAATCGGGCCCAAGGTCGCGAACCGGTAGGTGCCGAGGTGGCTCTGCAGCCAGGCCACCGAGCCCAGCTGCATGGTTGTCGGCGGTGGCGCCGATCCATAGGTGAAGCCGAGCAACAGGACGGACTCGGCGCAGATGGCGGCGGCGGCCAGGATGCGCCCGCGCCGCTTGATCTGCCGTGTGCGCCGACTGAGGTCGGAACCGGAGTTGCGGGCCGCCCGCCAGCCGCCGATCAGTCAGCGCGACCAGCACCACCCCGGCCAGCGCCCAGCTGGCCACGATGTAGGGATCGCCGCGCCCGTGGTGACTGGCGGTGAAGGTGGTGGCCCCGCCCATCACCCCCCAGGCCGCGGCTCCGGCCCAGGCCACCAGCCCGGCGGTGAGCAGCGCGCTCCTCACCAACACCCGGCGGGGGGTCAGGCGCCGGGCGATGTCGTCCATGCCCAGCACGGCCAGGACGACGATGGCCAGCTCCCAGGAGGCGTCGGCGTAGCGATAAAAGGCGGTGGAGTTGATCCCGGGAGTCCCGGCCATCAGCCACACCACCGGCCCGAAGCCGAAGGTGCGGAGGAGGCAGAGCAGCACCCAGAGGCCCAGCCCGACCCGGAGTCTCCGGTTGCGCCGGCCGACCACGCCGACCAGGCCGGCCGCCACCAGAGTCACCGTGAGGTAACCGCCGACACTGCCCCACAGGGCGGTGATGGTGTCGACGTTTCCGGTCAGGATCCCCCCACCTCGAAACCCGTTGATGGGTCCTAGTGAGTACGGAAGGAGAAGTTGCGAGAGCCCGGCCGGAGGAAGCGAGGCGTGGGCCTCGACGGGACCGTGGCCACCGAGGTTGGCGTGGGGTAGGAAGGTGAGAAATGCCACCAGCAGCGGCGCGGCCAACGCCACCCCGGCTACCAGCCCGGCGGCGAGCTTGGTCACCATCGGACGCCAGCAGTCCCGCCCGGGGCCGGACATCCGGAGCACCGCCCACCAGACCACGAAGAGCCCGTCGATGAAGGTGGTCTCGGGGAAGCCGGCCAGGATCGAGAAGGCCAGGGCGACGGCGAGCAGCCGCCAGCCGCCCGCCCGTCGCTCGCGGGCCGCGGTCAAGGCCCGTTCGACCCCCAACAACGACAGCGGCAGCAGGAGGATGGGCCGGACCGGCGCGTGGGTCAGCCATGCGTAGGATCCGCACAATCCGAAGGCGACACCCCCGGCAATCGAGAAGGTACGCCCGACGCCCAGTCTTCGTACCAATAGGTAGGTCGCCCACCCGGTGGCGGTCTCCAGAAAGATCTGGAGGTACAGCATCCCCTGGTGGAACAGCAGCAGAAACGTGGGAAGGAAGAAGGCGCCGCTCTGCATCTCGCCGGCCAGCGGCGCCCCGAGCCCTTCGTATGGGTTCCACCACGGGATGTGACCGTGGAGCCAGTCCAGGGTGGCCAAGTGGCCGAGGGCTTGGGTGGTGAAGCCCGAGTTGGGGTCGATGTAGGGACGGCCGGGCAACCAGGCGGCCTTGCCCGGGCCCAGATAGGCGTCGACGGCCTGCGGATTGCTGGTGACCACGTGCAGCAGGCCGGGAAGGTTGGCGAGCAGGACGGCGACGAAGATGCAGACGAGCGGGACGATCTCGTGCGATCTCCGATTGACCTGTTGGAGGAGCCACAACCGGGCAGAGCCGAGTACCGGAGTCCTGTTCTCTGCTGGCATGCCGTCTGTTCGTCTCCGGTGACCCCGGGCAATGATTCTCGCTACCGGATTTGGCGTGGGGCACAGCGTATCGGCCTACGATGCGCCGGTGGTGCTGTGTCAACACCGACAGACGTGTCCCCGGATCGCCATCTCAACCCTGGCAACGTGGTGATGACGGTGGGACGGGTTCGGGCGTCCGGGTTGCCCGCCAGGTGCCGGGCGGCCCCGCGGTCAGCCCGCGCGCGTCGGCGCAGCCGGTGCGGTCCCTCGAGCTCCCGGGTTGGAGGGTTCGCTTGGCCACCCTGGTCGAGAAGGACTACGAGGCCTGGTACGAAGTGCGGAACCGGTGCCGGGCGTGGCTGATCCCCTGGGAGCCGAGGCCCAAGGGTGCGCCCCTGGCCCCGGAAGACGCCGCCAGCTTCGCCAGCCGCTGTCTCATGCGCGAGCGAGAGCGCCAGCTCGGAACCGGGTACGGCTTCGGCATCTTCGTCGAGGGGCGGTTCGCTGGGGAGATCACCCTCTCCTCCATCCAGCGAGGCCCGTTTCAGAACGGCTCGGTCGGTTACTGGATCGACCAGGATCTGGCCGGTCTGGGCCTGATCCCCGAAGCAGTGGTCATCGCGCTGCAGTACGCATTCGAGTCCCTCGGCCTCCACCGGATCGAGGTGGCGATCATCCCCCGTAACCGGTCCAGCCGGCGGGTGGTCGAAAAGCTGGGACTGCGGGTCGAAGGCGTCGCCCTCGGCTACCTCGAAATCAACGGGGAGTGGGAGGACCACATCCGCTACGCCATCACCGCGGAGGAGTGGGCGGCCCGGCGGACCGAGTTCCTCACCACCTGGCTCAAACGGTCCTGATCCCGGGCCGGATCCGAGTCCGGATCGGCGTCGGATCCAAGGGCGGATCCGCTCGCAGATCCGCTCGCACGGCCTCCTCGGCGACCGATCCAACCGGTCGGGTCGGCCGATCCGGCTGGGACCGGAGGAAAACGCGTCCTCAAATCGCCGGAAGGCTAGTCTCGCCCAATGCGGTTGCCACGGGAGGGGGGAGTTGGTGCCGACCGTCCGGGGTCCGATCGCAGGATCTGGCTCGAGTCGGCCCGGGTCCGGTGCACCTCGATGGCATGGTGGCGATGAATGCCCTAGGCGGTGATGCCGACCCGGTGGACAAGCAGCACCGGCTGTGCGTCGTGGTTCCGGCCTTCAACGAGGGAAGATCCGTGTTCGACGTCGTGCGACGGATCAACGCGTCACTGCCGCTGGCCCACGTGGTGGTGATCAACGACGGCTCGACCGATGACACCGCCACCCAGGCGTACCTGGCCGGTGCCGCGGTGGTGTCATTGCCCATCAACCTCGGAATCGGTGGGGCGGTACAGACCGGCTATCAGTACGCGTTGCGGCACGGGTTCGAATTCGCCATGCAGATTGACGGTGATGGCCAACACGACCCGGCTGAAGCCCCACGCCTGTTGGCACCACTGTTCGATGGGACATCCGATGTGACGATCGGATCCCGGTGGCTCGGCCGGGGGGCGTTCGAGTCTCCGACCGGACGCCGGTTCGGGATGCGGGTGTTGGCCTTGATGGTTCGCTGGAAGACCGGGGGAACCTTCACCGACACCACCTCCGGCTTCCGGGCGGTCGGCCGTCGGGGGATCGAACTGTTCGCGGCCAGCTATCCCACCGACTTTCCCGAAGTCGGGACCATCGTGTTGGCCTGCCACTCGGGTTTGACGGTGGCCGAGGTCCCGGTGCAGATGGAGCCGCGCCGGCATGGAAGGTCGAGCATCGCCGGACTCGGATCGGCCTATTACATGATGCGGGTGGTCGTCGACCTGCTGGTCGACGGCGCCCAACGCCGGAGCGTGGCATGAGGCTGTTTGGCTTGTCACTGGCTGTGAGCATCGGATTCCTCGCCCTCTCGGTGCGCGCCATCCGCCAGCACCGGCTCAGCGAGCACACCGGGATGCTGTGGCTCGGGGTCAGCCTGATCATGGTGTTCCTCAGCGCCACCCTGCCGTTCCACCTTCTGGACCGGGCGGCCCGGTTCGTCGGGATCGCCTACCCCCCGGATCTCATCCTCCTCATCGCCGTCCTCTTCCTGTTCGCCTTCACCTTCCAGCTGTCCATCGGCCAGGCCCGCCTGAACGAGAAGAACACCAAACTGGCCCAGGAGATGGGGATCCTGTCCTCCGCGCCACCCCCGCCGCCCGCCGCCCCGGTCGCTGCCGGCTATGGCGAGGAAGAGGGTCCCGACGTCTTGGGAGGTGAAGGCGAAGAGGCGACCCCCGACGCCATCTCGGTGGCCGCGACCACGGCTCCGGAGCTGGACCTCGACCTCACCGCCTTCGAGACCGCGGCGGTTCTCCCGATGGAGTCGGAGTCGGCGGCCGACCTCGAGACCGATCTGGAGCCGCACCACGAGCCCGACCTCGAGCCCGACCTCGAGCCGGTGTTCGGACCCCCGAGGCCAGGGTTCTGGGCTCGGTCCCACTGGCCGACCTTCACGGTGGCGAGGTCCCGGAAAGCGGACCATGACCAGGAGTACCAGCCGGTCCTCGGGGCGTCGCTGCGCACCCCCTCGCCTTCCCCCCGCCGGGCCCTTCGCTGGACGACCAGCCTCGCCCTCCTGTTCCTGTTGATCGAAGCATGGAGCCTGGCCACCCCGCTGATGGCCTCACCCGACGAGCCGGCCCACACCATCAAAGCCGCGGCGGTGGCCCGGGGGGAGTTCTACGGCACCCCGGCGCGGGCGACCAAGCAGGGGCCGTCGTCAGAGATCACCGTGCGGGTTCCCGAGAACATCGCCGGACTCGGGGCATTGCCGAGCTGCTACGCGACCCACCCCAACGTGCCGGCCTCCTGCGCCCCGACCCCGGGAGCGTCGACCCGGGAAGTCAACATCGCCACCACCGCCGGGCGCTACGAGCCGTTGTATTACGGCATCGTCGGACTGCCCAGTCTGCTGTTTCCCTCGAATACCGGCATCTGGCTGATGCGGGGGGTCAGCGGACTCCTATCGGCGTTGTTCCTGGCTTCGGCGCTGGAATCGGCGGCCGCCTGCAAGAAGCGTCGACTGCTGGTCTGGGGAGTCGCCGGGGCGATGACCCCGATGGTGCTGTTCATGGCCGGGACCATCAACCCCAACGGATTGGAGGCGAGCTCGGCGATCTGCCTATGGACCTCGGGGATCGCGCTGCTGGCCGAACAGTCGGTGGTTGCCGATCGCCGGCTGTTGGCGCGCGTCGGCATTTCGGCGGCGGTACTCGTCCAGGTGCGCGGGCTGTCGCCGCTCTGGCTCTTCCTGATCGCCATCGCTCTGGTCGTCCTGGCCGGGAGAAGTCAACTCGCCGAACTGTCCCGAGATCGGGTGGCGAGGATTTGGGCGGGGGTGTTGGCGATCAGTTGCGCGTTCACCGCCTGGTGGCTGGTTCGCTATGACCCCCTGGCCCTGTTGCCCACCGGTCACGGGCCGCCCAAGCATGCCTCCGCCTCGACCGTGATCGCCAACAGCATCGGATTCTCCGATGGGTTCGTCCGCGAAATGATCGGGGTGCTCGGATGGCTCGACGTGCCCGTCCCGTCGGTGACGTACTACGGGTGGATAGCCATCATCTTCATGCTGCTCGGCCTGGGGCTGTTCCTGGGCCGGAGGCCGTACGTCGTGGTGCTGGTCGGGCTGTTGGTGCTTACGGTCGTCATTCCCATCGTCTTCGAGGCTGCCAATGCCCACAGCTTGGGGTACGTGTGGCAGGGGCGCTACACCCTGCCCTTGGCCGCCGGGATACCCCTGGTGGCCGCCGGCGCGGTGGTCAACGGCTATCTGACCGACCGAATGCACCGGCGGGTGGCGACGGTGATCCCGGTGGTGCTGGTCATCGCCGAGTTCGCCATGTTCTTTCAGGCGTTGCGCCGGTATACCGTCGGGTTGCGCGGGACCTTCCTCCCCTTCGGGGGGAAATGGCATCCGCCCTTCGGGACGGTGGCCATCTCGGTGGCGTTCATCGTGCTCTTGGTGGCCTTCGGGGTGTGGCTCCGGCTGATCGTCGGAAGCTTTCCCTCCCGCCTGAGCCGCTTCGCGGTAGACGAGGGTGCAGACCATGGAGACCCGCCCCTGGTCGAAGGATTCTTCGATCCTGTGAGCATTGATTGAAACCTGAGAAAACCCTGAGAATGTCGATCCCACCGGCAAAACGCCCAAGACAGCTGCCCGGTTATGCTGAGAACGATAACCGGCGAGGGGCATCCTCAAGGTCGGGAAATTCCATTTGTTACACTCGCCGGATTGGCGGGAATCATTGCTGCGGTGAAATCGAGTCGCTGAGGAGAACGAACGCGTGAAGGTGCTGGTCTTGGGAGGTGACGGCTATCTTGGATGGCCGACGGCTCTCTATCTGTCCCGGCGGGGTCATCAGGTCGGCATCGTCGACAACTTCGCCCGGCGCCGCTACGACCTCGAGCTGGGTGTCGCCAGCCTGGTCCCGATCGCCGACCTCCACCAGCGGGTGCGCCGCTGGCAGGACATTTCCGGCCTGGAGATCGACACCTTCATCGGCGACCTGACCGACCCGGTGTTCGCGTCGGAGACGCTGGCGTCGTTCCGGCCCGACGCGGTCGTGCACTTCGCCGAGCAGCGTTCGGCGCCCTACTCGATGATCGATCGCCGGCACGCCGTCTATACCCAGGTGAACAACGTGGTCGGCACGCTCAATTTGCTCTACGCCATCGCCGAGCAGGATCGGAACATCCATCTGGTCAAGCTGGGAACCATGGGGGAGTACGGGACCCCCAACATCGACATCGAAGAGGGGTTCATCGAGATCACCCACCGGGGGCGGACCGACGTCCTTCCCTACCCGAAGCAGCCGGGCTCCTTCTATCACCTGTCCAAGGTGCATGACAGCCACAACATCATGTTCGCCTGTCGGACCTGGGGAGTGAGCGCCACCGATCTCAATCAGGGAATCGTCTACGGTCATCGGACCGAGGAGACGGGGCTCCATCCGGAACTGGCCACCCGCTTCGACTACGACGGGGTGTTCGGGACGGTGCTCAACCGCTTCTGCGTACAGGCGGTCACCGGCCACCCCCTCACCGTCTACGGCAGTGGCGGACAGACCCGGGGAGTGCTCAACATCGTCGACACCCTGGCCTGCGTCGAGCTGGCCCTCGACCATCCGGCCGAAACCGGCGAATATCGGGTGTTCAACCAGTTCACCGAGTCGTTCTCCGTCAGCGAGATGGCGACGATGGTGGCCGGGGAGTATTCGGGGGAAGCCACCATCAAGCACGCGCTCGACCCGCGGGTCGAACAAGAGGAGCACTACTACCGGGCCGCCCACACCAAGCTGCTCGACCTCGGACTGGTACCCCACCTGCTCGAGCCTTCGGTGATCCGGGACATGCTGGACGTGGCCGAGCGCCACAAGGCGAACGTCGACCCCACCGTGATCCAATCGAGAGTCGAGTGGCGGAGCACCAGCAGCCACCTCTCGACCGATAGGAACTTCGACGTCACCGTGAACCTACCTGGCGAGTCTTCCTCGGTCGGTGCGACAGCTGAGGACTAGAACCATTTGATGACCCACGCTGGGCGGGCCATCGTAGGAGACAACCGACGATCTGAGCTCCGGCGGAATGGCGCGCGACCGCGCCCGGTCCGATTTCGACGCCAGATACCCGGAGGCCGCATTCGGGCCGGTGGTGGTGCTGATCGCCGCCTATGAGGAGGAAGCCAACCTCGGTGACGTGCTGAAAAAGGTGCCGAAGCTGGCCGGCGACCTCGAGGTCTCCGTCCTGGTGGTGGTCGATGGCGGGGCTGACGGGACCCGTCAGGTGGCGATCGAGTCCGGGGTCTTCACCTGTGTGCTGCCGGTCAACCTCGGACAGGGTGCCGCCCTCCGGCTCGGCTACGAGCTGGCCATGGCCCACGGGGCCCGTTTCGTGGTCACCGTGGATGCCGACGGGCAGAACGATCCGGCGGAGTTGAACAATCTGGTCGAGCCCCTGGTGGCCGACGAAGCCGACTTCGTGATCGCCTCGCGCCGGCTCGGAGTCGACCACACCACCGACCGGTTCCGACAAGCCGGGGTCCGGCTGTACGCCCGGGTCCTGAACGCGATAACCAAAGAGGGATTGACCGACACCTCGAACGGGTTCCGAGCCTTCCGGAGCGATCTGCTCCGGGACATCACCCCGTACCTGCGCCAGGACCAGTACCAGACGGCCGAGGTGGTGATCACTGCCGCCCACCGTGGTTGGAGGATTGCCGAGCGCGCGACCGTCTGGCACCCGCGGGCGTCGGGGAAGTCCAAGAAGGGCGGGAACCTGATCTTCGGATTGCAGTACGCCCGGGTGATCGGCACCACCTGGATCCGGGTCGCCCTCGGCCGCCATCCCTGAGACCCGGCCGCCGCCGCCCGGGCCGATCCCCAGCCTCGGCTAACGCTCGGTGCCTCGGACGACCGCCGGGGAGTGCCGGAAGAACTGCTCCACATCCTGCTCGTAGCGGTAGGTCTGATCGCTCCCCCCGACGGCGCGACGAAGGTTGTTGGCCCGAGTGAAGCTCTCCACCGCGCCGGCACTGGTGTAGCGGTAGTTGAAACCGGCGTCGATCAGGCGGGAAGTGTCCACCCCCCGTCCGAAGCGCATCACCGACTCCATCTCGACCGGGACCTGGATCAGCCCGACCCACCGGAACGGTGCGGCCAGCGAGTGGGTGCTGATCGGAGACAGCGGAAACAGGCGGGCCCCGGCGATCGACGCCACTTCGCTCCACGGCAACTTGCCGGCCCCGGCAATGTTGAACGTCCCCGGGGTCCGGTGATGGGTGACGAACTCGAGCGATCGGACTACGTCGTCCTCCTCGACGAACTGGACGAGGGGGTCGAACCCGGCGATGCAGGGGAGCAACCGGCGACGCAGGCCGATGCTGATGGGGGTCACGATGTCGGTACCGAGGACGTTGGCAAACCGGAGGACCGAAACCACCAGGTGGGGATTGTCCACGATGAAGTCGCGCACCAACGCCTCGACCTCGATCAGCGAGCCCTCCAACCGGGTGCGCACCGGCGCGTTGCGGCGGGTGTCCTCACTGAACCACATCGGGTCCTTCTCGGAGGCGCCGTAGATATGGGTGGACGACTTGACCACCACCTGCCGGACCGACGACCCCGGGGCTCCGGCGGCGGCGAGCAGGTTGAGGGTCCCGATGACGTTGATCTCATGCAGCATCCGACCGGAGATGCCGACCGAGTTGGTCTTGAGGAAGGTGTGGACGATGGTGTCCACCTGGGTCACCCTCACGATGCGGTTCAAGATGGAGTAGGTCTGGTCGGCCCGGACGAACTCGGTCCGCTCGAGCGGGACCCGGGGTTCACCGGTCCCGAGCCCGAGGATCATCTCCACGCTGGGATCGGCCTCGAGCGCCTGGGCCATACGGCCGCCCCAGAAGGTGTCCAGACCGGTGATCAGTACCCGACGTCCCACCGTCAGCCGAACCAGACGCTGCGGCGTTCGCGCAACATGTCGTGGAGGGTGTCCTGCAGCTTGGCCCGGATCTGCTCCGCCTCGTCCATGACCCGGCTCTTCGAGTAGCGCTCGAGCCCGGGGTCGACATCAAAGGTCACCGGGTCGAGGACCCGGAACTTCATCTTGACCGGGAAGTAGGCGATCTTCCCCAGGATGGGGCCGAAGACGAAGTCGTTGGCCGTCACCGGGAAGTAAGGGAGGTTCAGGCTTTTGGCCAGACCGTTCATGCGGAACAGGATCGGCATCGACTCCTCGGCGCCCACCACCGCGATGGGGATCACCGGTACCCCGGAGCGCATGGCGATCTCGACGAAGCCCCCCCGGCCGAACCGGCGGAGCCGGTACCGGTCGGAGTAGGTCTTGGAGGGGCCCTTGGTCCCCTCGGGAAACACCAGCGCCAACTGCCCCTGGTCGTGGAGCAGCCGATAGGCGTTGTTCGGATGGGCGGGAAGGCCGCCGGTCCTTGCCCACAAGGTGCCGACCACCGGGACGGTGCGGAAGAAGTAGTCGGCCATCCCGTAGACCGGGCGACCCAGCTCCTTTTCGATGCCGTGCATGATGGCCGGCGCGTCGGAGGGGATGGCGCCGGCATGGTTGGCGACCATCAACGCCCCGCCGTGGGTCGGGATCTTCTCGAGACCTTCCCATTCGACCCGGAACCAGTATTTGTACAGCGGGTCGTAGAGGCGCCTGGTGAGCGACCGGATGTGCTCGGAGCGGCCCCACTCGTCCACGTCCGAGAGCCGGGGGTCCGGCAACGGCGGATGTTCCTCCCGGGGTGCGACCACCGGCAAGGTGGCGGGTACCCTCTGGCTCGAGCCGGGCGGGGAGGACGGCGACCCGGCGGGATCGGGTCGGTGCACCAGGTCGGTCTCGATGGAGCGGTTTCGAGCGGACGACCGCGCCGAGGTGGTCGACCTGTCGGGGGCGTCCGAGCTCACGAGGTCGATGCTACAGCCCGAAGTGAGGTCCGGTTCCGGGTGCGGTGAGGCTCGGCGGGGTCGCTACGGCCGGGCGGCGCCGACCAGCCCGCTGTACCAGATGGGGTCGAAGGAGACGACGGTCCCGGTGTCGGCGGCTTGGATGATCGTCATCGACCCGTACTGGGTGGACTGGCCGTCGAGCACCGGCCCGACATACATCACCACGTGGTCGATGCCGCTGCCGCCGAGGTCGTAGAAGATGAGATCGCCCGGCTCCAGGGACGACAGGCTCACGTGCGGGAAGGAGGCGTACTGATCGGCGGCCGAATGGTCCATGGAGACACCGGCGTGGGCCCAGGCCAGCATGGTGAGCCCGGAGCAGTCGACGCCTTCGCTGCTGGCGCCCCCCCACTCGTAGGGCACCCCGAGGTACTTCATCGCCCCGTGCACGGCGGCCAGCCCGGCCGCCTGGGGCTCACCGCCGCTGGCCACCGGCCCGCCGCCCGACGCCCCGCTCGAGGCAGCCGACTGGTTGGCCTGGTTGGCGGCATTGGTGGCGGCAGCCGAGGCCGCCGAACCCGCTCCCACCGAGTTGGCCACCTGGGCCGCCTGCGACGCCTGGGCCGCGGCCGACTGGGCGGCACTGGAGGTCTTGGCGGTGGCGGCAGCCGCGGCGGCGGCCGAGGCCTGGGCGGCGGCTTGCTGGGCGACCTCGGAGGCGAGGGTTCCCTGCACCTGGGTCAGGGTGGTCTGAGCCTCCCCGGCGATCAGGGTGGCCGTCTGCTTTGTCTGGCTCTCGGCGGCGACCTGGCTGGATTCCGCCTGCTCCTCGGCCTCCAAGGTCGCCTGGGTCTTCTTCAACAGCCGCTGACCGGTCTGGACGGCGTTGACATCCCGCTCGACCTCGTCGGTGGCCACCTTCTCGTAGGTGTGGCGAGTCTCGTTGATGTCGCCGGGAACCGAGAACAGATTGGCGATCGGTCTCGATGAGGCATCGGAGACGTAGGCATTGATGGCATCGACGCTCAGTCGGGCCCGATCGGTGGCCAGCTTGGTCTTGTCGGCATTGAGGGAGGTGGCGGTGCTCAGCAACGACGCCTGGGTAGCCGAGAGCTTGACCACGGCCTGGTTGTAGTTCTCATCGGCCTGGTCGAGGGTCTTCTGCTGCCCGGCGATCTGATTCTCGATGGTGGACAGCTCGGCCTGGGTGGCGCTGATCTGGTCCGGGCCCGAGGCGGGGGTGGCGGTCGTGGATCCAGGGGCGGCGGTCGCGACCCCGGAAAGAGCCAGGGAAGCCAGGCCGGTGGCCATCACCGCGACGGTGGACACGGCAGCCCGCCCGAAGCGCCGTTTACGGCACGAGCGCCCGGGTGGCGCGTGCTTCGTACCGGCCGATTTTCCGATACTCACATCAGCCACTTCAGAAACATTAGTCCCCCGAATCCCCAGTTCCAAGCCACGTATTGCAGGCAGCCGGTAAGTTTCACTCCAGGTGGTGAGCGGAATTCGGAGGCAATGGTCATGGACGGAATCGTCGAGGTCCGAGGTGGTCGGCTCCGGGGCGTGGCCCGGAACGGCGTGTGGTCCTTCTCCGGCATCCCCTACGCCGCACCTCCGGAGGGCGACCGCCGCTGGCGACCCCCGGTGGAGCCCGACCCGTGGACGGGGGTCCGGGCGTGCGACACCTTTGCTCCCAGTGCGCCCCAGGCGCCGGCGATTGCCGGGATGTCCATCGCCGGGGAAGTCGAGGAGCACTCGGAGGACTGCCTGTATCTCAACGTCTGGACCCCGGGCATCGACACGGCCCGGCGGCCGGTGATGGTGTGGATCCACGGCGGTGGTTTCACCACCGGTTCCGGCTCCGGCGCCCTCTACCGCGGCGGGATGCTGGCCCGTAGTGGGGACGTGGTGGTGGTGACCATCAACTACCGGCTCGGGGCCTTGGGATTCCTGGCCCATCCCGCCCTGGCTGACCCGGGACATGACTGGCTGGGGGGCGGGTCGTGGTCGGGGTCCGGCAACTGGGGCCTGGCCGACCAGGTGGCGGCGTTGGCCTGGGTGCGGGACCACATTGACGCCTTCGGTGGCGATTCGGGGAACGTCACCATCTTCGGTGAGTCGGCCGGGGGGATGAGCGTGTCGGCGCTGCTCGGGGTGCCTGAGGCCAAAGGGCTTTTCCACCGGGCGATCGTCGAAAGCGGACCTCCCTACACCCATACTGCCGACCAGGCGGTGGCTCGGGCGGAAGGTCTGGCCGCGTTGCTGGGTGTCCGAATAACCCGCGAGGCGCTGACGGGTGTGCCCGCCGGCGAACTGGTCCGGGCGGTGGGGGAGCTGAGCGCGACCCTGCGAATCGGCGATGGGCTGCCCGTGCCCCTCCTCCCGACGGTCGACGGGGGGTTGTTGGCCAGCACCCCGGAGGCAGCGATCGCGGCCGGGGCTGTCGCCGACGTGCCGCTGATGGTGGGGACCAACCGGGACGAGGCGGCGTTCTTCGCAGTCGGTGTGCCCCAGATCAGCCACCTCGATGACGACGGTCTGGTCCGGTGGGTGGAGCGGGCGACGCTGAGCCCGAACGAGGCATCGTCGGTGATCGCCGCCTACCGTGACATCCGAGCCGAGCGGGGGGAGTCGGTCCGACCTCCGGAGCTGTGGTCGGCCATCGCCAGCGACGTCATCTTCCGGCTGCCGTCGGTCCGGTTGGCCGACATCCATGCATCGGCCACCAGTCCGGGTGTCGGTACCTACCTCTACCTGTTCACCTGGGAAACCCCGGCACTCGGGGGGATGCTCGGCTCGTGCCACGGGCTGGAGATGCCGTTCGTTTTCGGAACCGTCCGGAACCCGAGCGTGCAGCTGTTCTCCGGTGGGGGAGACGGCGCCTTCCGGCTGTCGGACGGGATGCGCAGCACCTGGGCCGCCTTTGCCGGGTCGGGAGTGCCATCCAACGGGACGGTGGGGGAATGGCCGGCGTGGGAATCGGAAGACCGCCCGACCATGGTGTTCGGCCCCTGGCCGGGGAGCGACGGGATGTGGCGCGCGGTGTCGGGTCCCCGCGATCGCGAGCTGGAGGCCCTGGCCCCGGCGGTGGCGCCTGTCGCCGTCCCGGAGAGGGTGCCGGCGACCGAACGCTGAGCGTGGCGATGCGAGAGTGAAGGTTGGGGTCCAGAAGACGACGGGTCGATGTCGCCGTCGATGTCGTCGTGCAAAGCGGGCCTGGATGCCAGCCCGGTTACGAGAACCCTCTGACTCGGCGGTTCCCAGTTAAAGTGCTCCCCTTGACGTGATGAACCTTCCACATCCGTCACCACCCCACCCCGGGGACGTAGCCCAACCGGTAGAGGCAGGGCGCTTAAACCGCCTCCAGTGAGGGTTCGAATCCCTCCGTCCCCACAAAGTGCCCTATGCCCCATCGGGTGGACTACGTGCCCTATGCCCCATCGGGTGGACTACGTGCCCTATGCCCCATCGGGTGGACTACGTGCGGTTTACCCCATTGGGTGGACTACTTGGGCCCGATTCCATATTGGCGGCCAGCGTATAGACCGAATTTATGTCCGGCAGCCCTCCTGGCGGGTCCCTTCGGCTCTGTATTGCGACTGATGGCGGCCGGATGAGGAAGACTGGAGGTACTGCCCTATCGACGGAAGGCCTCGGTGAGGTGGATTTGGGTCCCAGTTGAGGGGAGGAACGGGAGGGATTAATGCGCGGATCCCGTTAGGCCGACATATCCACTGAGGATTAAGCAACTGCGCTCGAGGGAGCGCCGCGATCAGAGGGGGAGGTGACTGCCGTATCACATTCACATCTTCAGCGATGCGCCGTTTACACCGGGTGACGCTGGGCGTCGTGATCATCGGCATCGCGGCCACCATCGCGGTGTTCGCCGCTACCCGCGCTTCGGTGTCAGACACCAACAATGCGTTGCTGCGTCAGGACGCGGCTCAAGGGGCGCTGGTCATGACCCAGGTCATCACCACGTTGACGACGCCCTATCAACAGCTCGGTCAGGTCGTGACTCCATCCGGGGTATCCCCCTCCACCTTCGACGCGGCTGCGACGGCGGTGGCTGCAACCGGAACTTCGGTTGCCCTGTTGCAAGTGGGGGGAGGCCAGCCGGGCGTGCTTGCGTCGGTCGGTAATTTCCATCGTGATTTTTCTGCGGGCAGTGACAATACCCTGCTCAGCACCCTCGCCGGGCATCCCAATGCCAATTTTGTCGGGGCGTTTACCGCATCGGGAAAGCGGTGGATCGAGATGGTGTACGGAGCCGGATTCGTTCCGACCGGATTTGCCATTTACGCCGAGTGGCCCCTGGGGCCGGCCAACGCGGTCACCTCGCTATCAGGTGTCTTGTTCCCTGGCACCTATGCCGCTGTGTATGTCGGGTCCGCGAGTCCGGCAAACCTCGCCCTGCAGACGACCCGGCAACTGCCCGGGGCTGACGGCGGGCAGGTCGCACTCTCGGTCATCACCAATCCCAGCAATTATTTGGTAACGGGTGCTTCCTTGTCGAGCAACCCCGGATCCGTGGTGTCGCCCGGTCACGTCGTCATCGCGATCAGTGCGCACACCAACCTGGCTGGCGGTTTCACCGGGGGATTGCCCTGGTTCCTGGGTTTGTTCGGCCTGTTGGCCACCGTGGGTGCGGGCGGTCTGCTCGAGATTGCATCTCGTCGGCGGGACGACGCCCTCGTTCTGGTAGCGGAGCTCAAAGTCTCGAATTCGGATCTGGACGCGGCTCTGGTCCATAAGGAACAGGCCGAGCAGAGCCTCCGTCAAGCCCAGCGAATGGAGGCCGTCGGTCAGCTGGCCGGGGGAATTGCCCACGATTTCAACAACCTGTTGCAAGTGATTGTCAGCTACGCAGGCTTCCTTGCTGATTCGATCGAACCCGATACCGAGATGCATCGAGATGTGGGCGAGGTCCAAAAGGCCGCTGAGCGAGCGGCAGAGCTCACACGGCAGCTTCTCATGTTCAGTCGGCGGAATGTGGCCCGCCCGGATTCGATCGACGTCAACAAAATTGTCCTCGATGCCACCCGGCTCATGCGGCATACCCTCGGTGAAGACGTGAATCTCGATGTCAAAGTTCCCAAGGATCCTTCTTACGTGCGCGCGGGTGCCGGTGAGATCGACCAGATGTTGATGAACCTCGCCATCAACAGTCGTGACGCCATGAAAAATGGAGGTGAACTCTCAATTGTGGTCGACTCGGTTGTGCCCGATGCTTCGGATGCTGAGGTGCGCGGATCTCGCCCCTGGACGTTACGTAAGGATCAGGGTCGAGGACAACGGAGAAGGCATGTCACCCGAGGTGGCGGCCAAGGCATTCGAACCGTTCTTCACCACGAAGGAAACCGGCCGTGGGACCGGCCTGGGTCTCGCCATGGTCTATGGGATCGCCCGACGGTGGGGCGGCCATGTGTCGGTCTCGACCGAACTCGGCGTCGGTACGGTTTTCACCTTGTTGTTCCCCGCTACGACGGATGCGCCGGTCCTGGATGCCACCACCCTTACGACGGCCGAGCCCGGCGGTGGCCACCAGACCGTGCTCCTCGTCGAGGATGAGGAAAGTGTTCGCCGTTCAACGACTCGAATTCTCGAGGATGCCGGCTATCGGATTCTTCAGGCTGAGAATGGTGTCAAGGCAATGCAGGTCTTTGATTCGGAGCCGATTGACATCCTGGTCACGGACGTGGTCATGCCGGGAGGCATCTCCGGCAAGGCGCTTGCCGATCAATTGCGCGCCAAAGTATCGGCTCTCCCGGTGGTCTTCGTGTCAGGGTACAGCCGAGAGACGATCGCAGAAAAAGGGGTGCTTCCACCATCGACGGCGCTCGTAAAGAAACCGTTCCAACCTTCCGAGCTCCTCGAGGCGATGGCCCAAGCGCTGGCCGAAGCCGTTCCGATCGCCCACTGAATGGGTGTGGACCCGACCGTGGACCCGATGGACTCGGTTCGTCCAGTCAGACCTCGGGCTCAATCGATCCGACGGTATCAACGATGCCCACTAAAATATTCGAAAAGCCTTCCAATATCGATACCTTTCTATAAACTCAGTGGGGTGGTCGGAAGCGTGAGCATCGGTCAAGGAGTCGCTGAAAATCCCGACGAACTCTTACTGGCGCAGCTCCGGTGAACGCTCCAGAGCCAACACCCGGACTCCGACCAGGTCGTCCTGGTTGTCGATGACAACGATCCGATCCGCGACAGCCTTTGTCGGATGCTCACTTCGGCGGGGATCCAATCGGTCGGTGCGGGCTCCTATCAGGAGGGCGTGAGCCTTCAAGCCGTTCACCTTCCGGCGGTCGTGGTGATCGACCATCGCCTGCCCGATGGGAGCGGAACAGACCTTGCCCGCGCGATCAAAGAGCGCAACCCAGAAACCGTGGTGATCATTCTCACCGGATTTGCGGCGCCTGGGACCCCTGCTGATCCGGATGGGAAATTCTTCGCTTATTTGGTCAAGCCGGTCCGCTCCGCCGAGTTTGTCCAGATCGTGAGGGACGCGCTGGCCGGAAGCCTAGGTGCCGGGCGGGCGCACTCCGAATAGGCAGCTCGAGCCGGCGACTCACCCCAGTTTGTTGCCTGACGATCAGCTCCTTCGTCGTGACGCAGCTCCGAATTTGAAGGATATAGCTCTTGACCAGGGTGGATCGTGAGTTTGACGTCGGCGGACCGACCCGCGGTCATGGCCTGCCGCCTGTCAACGGGACTTTGGTCCCTTCATGCTGGGTTTCGCCGGTGCCGATATTAGAACCATGCCATCCGTAACGATGGTCGCAGGAAGCGACCAGCAGAGAGTCTTGCTGATCAACGATGACATCGACCTGCGCCTGGAGCTTCGATCGACGCTCGCTTCCGCGGGCTGGACGGTTGAAGAAGCCGCCAGCGCTACAGAGGCGATCACCATTGCTCAGCGATGCCAGGCCCACGTGATCCTCCTCGCCTTCGGGCGGTCTGAGAGCCGTGGACGTGAACAGCTGGCGGAGTTGAAGGCGTCGGCGGAAATCGGGCCGATACCGGTCGTCGTACTCTCGAGACAAGGTGGAGGACCGACGACGGGTGGTCCGTTGCGAGAGGGAGCCCAGGATTGCATCCAGATTCCCTTCTCACTCGATGATCTTGATGCCCGGCTGGGCGCCGCTCGCCAGGTGGGTTTCGAGCGAGGGCAGATGCAACGGGCTCAAGAGAACTGCCGACAATTGCTGGAGGTTACCGGCGACGCGGTCTTCTCAATCGACGCCGAGGGGATCGTCACGTCCGTCAATTCCGGGTTGGCTTCAATCCTCGGGCGAGGAGAGGACCAGATCATCGGGCGGTCCGTGTTGGAGTTCATGGACAATGAGGCCCAAACCCTGATGACGGAGCAGTTGAAAGAGTGTCAAGCGGGCATGGTCGGCTCGTACGAAAACCGGTTTCTCAATGCCGCCGGCCGTAACGTCCGGATCCGCTTGGCCGCCATGCCGATCTACAGGACCGATGGCGCCTACGAAGGGAGTGTCGCGACGGCGACGATTCTGAGCCCAAGCGAAGCCAAGTACAAATTATCGTTCGAGCACGGGCCAACCGGTATGGCCGAGGTAGCCACAGACGGAAGATTCATCCGGGTAAATCCGGCGCTTTGCGAAATCTTTGGCTACACCGCCGAGCAGCTTTGCGCGATGACTCCAGCCGACCTCTGCCTCCCCGAGGATGCAGACCAGGTGCGTCATGACCTTTCCGAGCTGAATCGATTGGCGGCGCCCGGACGTACCTCAAGGACCGTTCAGCAGTTCAGTGCCGAACAGCGTTACCGACACGCATCAGGGAGAGTGGTGTGGTGCGTCGTCAGCGCATCGGCCGTCTTCGACGAAGATCGACGGCTCGCTCTCATTCTGACCCATTTCGTCGACATCTCCGACAAGAAGGCAACCGAGTTTTCGCTCGTCGATTCCGAAAGGCGTTCGAGGGCGATATTTGATTTGGCGCCTGTCGGTCTGGCCGAATTGTCGATGGAAGGCCGCTTCACTCGAGTGAATCCTGCGGTTTGCGACATCTTCGGTTATTCGGGCGATCAGCTGGTCACAATGGCGCCGAGCGCCATCAGTCATCCTGAGGAGTCCGAGATGGTTGGTGAGATTATCGCTGGGCTGGCTCAATCCGATGTCGAGGACTTGAACTACACACGACGCTTCATCCACGCCAGCGGGAAGGTCATCTGGTGCGTGGTGCGCGCCGTTCGGATCCGTGGTACCGACGGTGCCATGGATCATTTTCTGGCTGGTTATCTCGATATCACGGACCGAAGGGAATTCGAACGGCAGCTCGAGCACATGGCCGCCCAGGCCAAAGAAACCGCCCAGCTCAAGTCCAATTTCCTGGCCAACATGAGCCATGAGATCCGTACGCCAATGATCGGTGTCATTGGCATGACCGAACTTCTACTCGAGACCGATCTTGACGACGTTCAGCGCGACTACGCGGAGACGGTCCGTAGTTCAAGCGATGCGCTCATGACCGTCATAAATGAAATCCTCGACTATTCAAAAATCGAAGCCGGAAAGCTGGACATCGAGAAAATCGAGTTCAGCCTGCCTACGGTGGTGAACGATGTAATTCACGTGCTGACACCCGAGGCGGAATCCAACGGACTCAGGCTGGCCGGCGTTGTTGACGACTCGGTTCCGACCGTCGTCAGGGGCGATCCATTTCGGGCACGGCAGGTTCTGCTCAACCTTGTCGGAAACGCAATAAAATTTACGGAGATCGGCGAAGTGTCCGTTCATGTCACCGAATTCGAAGCCCTGGATGAGGGCGTTGTCCTTCGGTTCGAGGTGGCCGATACTGGCGTCGGGATCAGCCCCGAGAAGTTGGATCGGATCTTTCAGCCGTTTGTGCAGGCTGACATGTCGACGTCTCGCATATATGGAGGGAGGGGCTTGGGCTTGTCGATCAGCGGCCAACTTGTCGCCCTCATGGGGGGCGATTGCGGGGTGTCGAGCCAACTCGGCAAGGGGAGCACATTCTGGTTCACGATTTGTGTTCAAGTCGTAGACGAGAGTGCGACACACAACGGATGTTCTAGAGATCTCGTTGCCGACCCCCAGAGCCTTCGCCCGAGGCAGGGCTCCAGTCACTGACGGAAGGTTGTTCATATTACTGCGGTCCGAGTTTCTGGATCCGGCCCTCGATCACCAGTCACCGAGGGGGAGAGCCAGTACCGACCGCCTCTGCCGACTAACCGACTTTCTGCCCGTTGGCGGTCAGCGCGACATCGATATTGCCCCGCGTGGCATTCGAGTACGGGCACACCTGGTGTGCAGCCGCGACTAGTTGTGTCGCCTGGTCAGCGTCCTGAATGTCCGGCAGGGTCACGTCGAGCTCCACGGCGACCTTGAAACCCCGCTCTTCGGTGGGGAGGAGGCTCACCCGACTGTCGATCGAGACGTCACCCACTTCGACCTCCTGGCGACGAGCCACGGCGCCAAGTGCGCTCTCGAAACAGGACGCGTAGCCCACCGCGAAGAGCTGCTCGGGGTTGGTGCCGCCTCCCTCACCCCCCAGTTCTTTCGGCGAACGGAGCTGCACGTCCAACAACCCGTCACTGGTCACGCCGTGACCGTTGATGCGGCCACCCGTGACCGTCGCCTCCGCGGTGTAAAGGATCTTCGCCATTTCGGCCTCCATTCAGGGATCCAAATTGCGTCAAAGAGGTCGGCGTAATCGGTCCGATCACATTGTGTTGTTTGGAGGTTATCTGGATTGAGCCTGTCTTCCCGCGGCCGGGGCCGCCTACTGGGCGGCGATACGAGGAACTAGATGCCCAGGCCACCTGGGCGACCGCCCGCTGGCGCCGATCCGTCCAATGTCACGGCCTCGATCTCACCGGCCTGGCCCCGGGTGAAGGAGTCAGTCGTCGTTCTCGGTCGGTGGTGGCTGCTCGCCCGGCGACGATGGTGGCCGCCTCAACAGTGGATTGAGACGCACCATCGAGGAGAGTGCGTCGGTCAACTCGCCGACGGCGCCGATGACCAGATCGGTGGCCGGGGATCCGACTTGTTCCCGCAGGACCCGATTTACCTCTTCGACCTGGCGGCGGGTGTCGGCCATACCGTTCATGTAGAGCCGGGAGAACTGCTCGAGGGTGTCGGTGGCGTCGAGCAGGCGGGTGGTGATGCGTTGGAAATTGGTGACACCCTCCCGGAATTCCTGGAGGGTGGAGGGGAGCGCCACCAACTCTGAGATGACTTGGCGTCGCCAACTCTCCAGGCGGTTGAGCCATGGGATCTCCGGCATCACGGGCACCAGGTCATGCTACCCCCTCGACCTCGGAGAAGGCCGGCGAGAGGCGTGAAGAGTGAGGCACGGCACGCCGACCTAGAGTTGTGGTGCTATGCAGATGTCGACGACCGAGTTGATTGTGATCGGGGTCCTGTCGATCGTCTGGGCCGCCATCGGGTACCGCCTGTCGGAGGGGGTCCGGAAGGTCACCGGGCGCACTCCTTGGGGGCTCCCATCTCCGGTTTGGGCATTGTTGTGGTTCTTGTCGGTCGTCCTGGGTCTGGTGCTGTTCCTGATCGCCAGGGCCAGCGATGCTCGACGGGCGGTCCGGATGGGACCGGGGCACCCTGGAGCACCCGGGGAGTCGCTCGGGACCGGGCCGGTCGCGCCGATGGCGAAACCCATTCGAGCCGGCTCACAGTTTCCGGCCTACCCGCGTCCCGCCAACTCTCCCGGGCTCGATGAGCCCGAACCCTCGCACCTGCCCCCACCGCCAGCGCCCCCGGCACAATCTGGGACGCCGTCACCGTCTGGGTCACAATCCGCGAACGAGTCGAACCCTGCGTCCGAGGCAGTCCCGGCGCCGGCACCCGAACCCGCGCCCCGGGTGCTGCCGCCCCCGGGCTGGCACCCGGATCCGAGCGGAAGGTTCCATTATCGATGGTGGGACGGAACCATGTGGACGAGCCAGGTTTCCCTGAGCGGTCAACATCTGATCGACACCAATCCTGACCAGCGGATTGGCCAGTACTGAGCGGTCGGGGACAATCTGTCAAACGCATCCGGGAACGGATGGAGGGAGGGGATCGAGATGGCCATAGCCAGTCCTGCCGACGTGGTGCGCCACGCGGCGGAGGATGACCTGCCGTGGGTGGACGCCACCGGGGGCATCTGGTTGAAGGTGTTACGGGTTGACGTGGCCAACGGCGTCTGGGTGGTGCGCAACCGTTTCGAGCCGGGGGTTCGTCTCCAGACCCACCGGCACACCGGCGCGGTCGATGGGTTCACCATCTCTGGCCGCTGGCACTACCTGGAGTACGACTTCTACAACCACGCCGGTTCGTACATCCGGGAGCCCGCCGGGTCGGTCCACACCCTCGATGTCCCCGACGACAACGACGGACTCACCGACGTGCTCTTCGTCATCGAGGGGGTCAACCTCAACTTGGCAGCCGACGGTTCGGTCGAGAGCGTGACCGACGGTGCCGGCACCCTGGCTGCCTACGAGGCGTTGGCGGTGGCTCAAGGCTTCGACCCGCCCACCGGCGTGCTCATCGGCTGAGTCGGTAACCCGGATGTCCTCGGCCGCATCGGCGGCGTCAGAAGCCTCCGATCCCGGTGCCGACGACACCAATGGATCCGACGATCTGACCGCTCCGCTCCTCGATCCGGCCTTCTACGCCGGCGACCCGTTCCCTCTCTACGCCCGGCTACGGGCGGAAGCCCCTGTGGTCTGCAACCCCACGCTCGGATTCTGGGTGGTCAGCCGTCATGCCGACGTGACTTCGGTCTCGAGGGACCCTGACACCTTCTGTTCGAGCAAGGGGGTCATGGTTTTCGAGATCGGCAACGACTACCCGACGCCGCCGACCATCATGCACACCGACCCGCCCGACCACACCCGGTACCGGGCCCTGGTGCAGCCCGGTTTCCGACCGAAGTTCATGCGAGGGCTGGAGGACGCTGTCCGGGCCCGGACCAAGACGTTGGTGGACCGGCTTGAACCCGGCGTGCCGGTCGACATCGTGTCGGAGTTGGCGGTTCCCCTGCCGCTGCAGGTCATCAGCGACCTCCTGGGGGTGCCCGAGGACGAGTGGCCGCGGTTCTTCCGCTGGTCCGAATCGGTGATACCCGGAGCCACCGACTGGCCGGAGGAGGAACGTCAGGCGCTTCAGCGCGGAAATGGTCGAGTACCTGTTGGCGGCGGCCGCCGACCGGCGTGCGTCGCCGAGATCGGACATCATCTCGGAGTTGGGGGCGGCGGAGATCGACGGCGACCGGCTTTCCGATCCCGAGCTGGCCATGTTCCTGGTGCAGCTGCTGGTCGCCGGAAACGAGACGACTCGGAACATGGTGTCCGGAGGGCTGAGTCAGTTTGCCGAGACCCCGGGGGAGTGGGCGGCGCTGCGGACCCGGGTGGTGAATTCGGCGCCGCGGGCCGTGGCCATCGCCACCGAGGAAATGTTGCGCTGGACGACCCCGGTGGTGTCGTTCATGCGAACCACCACTCGGGACACGGTCGTCGGGGAGCAAGAGATACCCCACGGCGACCCGGTATTGATGCTCTACGCCTCGGCCAACCGTGATGAGGCCGTGTTCGGACCGTCCGCTGACCGGTTCGACAGCGCCCGGGACCCGAATCCGCACCTGGCATTCGGGTTCGGCCCCCACTTCTGCATCGGCGCCGCGCTCGCCCGCCTGGAGGGCAGGGTGGTGCTCGAAGAACTCCTCGCCCGCTTCGGATCGGTGGAGTCGGCCGGCCCGGTGGAACGGACGGCGTCGCCGGTGATCGCCGGCGTCCGATCGGCCCCGATGGTCTTTGGCGCGCCGAGCTCGTGATCGCACCGGTCGCGCTGATCGCTGAACGCTGAACGCTGAACGCTGAACGCCCGGGTCCCGCCCCATTGCTCGCCTGCCCGGAACCAGGGTCGACGTTCCCCGTTCGTTACTTCGCGGTGCTGAGCGCCTTGGTCTGCTCTTCGCTCAGCTCGATGGTGGCGGCTCCGCAGTTCTCCTCCAAATGGCTGACCGACGAGGTGCCCGGGATCGGAAGGATGACCGGTGAGCGGTGGAGGAGCCAGGCCAGAGCCACCTGCGAGGCAGTGGCCCCGGTGGCGCCGGCAATCTGGTCGACCGCTCCTCCCGGCTTGGCCAGGTTGCCCGAGGCGATCGGGGCCCAAGGGATGAATCCCAGACCTTCCGCCTCGCAGTAGTCGAGGACCGACTCCGATTGCCGGTTGGACAGGTTGTACATGTTCTGCACGCTGACCACCGGCACCACCGCCTGCGCCGCCTTGATCTCATCGATTGACACCTCGGAAAGTCCAACGTGGCGGACCTTGCCTTCGGCGATGAGGTCGGCCAGCAGACCGAATTGCTCCTTGGCCGGCACCTGGGCATCGATGCGGTGGAGTTGGAAGAGGTCAATCCGGTCGACGCCGAGCCGCCGGAGGCTCATCTCACACTCCTGGCGCAGATACTCGGGCCGACCGACCGGCCACCAGACGTTGGGACCGGTACGCACCAGCCCGGCCTTGGTGGCGATGGTCAGGCCGTCGGGATAGGGATGGAGGGCCTCGTGGATGATCTCTTCGCTCACATACGGACCGTAGGAATCGGCGGTGTCGATGAGATCGACACCGAGTTCGACGGCCCGGCGAAGCACCCGGACGCACTCGGCCCGGTCGGCCGGTTCGCCCCAGATTCCGCTACCGGTGATGCGCATGGCCCCGAAGCCAAGGCGGTGGACGATCATTTCGCCCAGGTTGAAGGTCCCGGAGTGGGCGATCGGACGGCTGTCTGCGGCGTTCTGATTCGACATGGTTCCCGTTCTACCCGAATTGAGGTCGACCGGAACACCCGGCGCATCGAAGACCCGACGCTCGAGGTCACGGTTGCCCTCTCACGGCTCCCTGCAATACGGGTCCTTGGGACGGGGGCCATGGTCGGAAGGCCCCCACCACCAGTGGACTCATCGAATAAGCCGGTGAACAGATGGCTTGCTCGGCTCGTATTCAGTGGCAGGACGTACATCTATCCACGCGTAGCGACGACGACGGAGGATCACGACATGAGCCACCCGATCCGGGACCTAGAGAGCCAACCGGCTTCGTCCGGCGGACCGTCCTCGGATGGCGCGGAGGGAAGCGAACGTCTCGACGGTGCCCACCGGCCGGTCAGGTTCTTGCCCCGGCGCGTCTCCCGGCGGCTGGCGGTCGGTGCCATCCTCACGGTGGGGCTGGTAGCTGCGGCCTGCAGCTCGGGGACGTCGGCCGTCGCCAACACCGCCACCACGGGTTCGAAGGCCACCACCGCACCGGCCACCGTCATCGGTTCGGCGACCAACCCCACCTTGGGGAAGATCCTGGTGAACGCCGCCGGAGCCACCTTGTACCGCTTTACCGCCGACCAGAACGGTCAGAGTTCGTGCACCGGCGGCTGTGCCCAGCTCTGGCCCCCGTTGACGGTCGCCGCCGGCTCGCAACCGAAGGGAGCCAGTGGGGTGGTGGGAGTCTTCGCTACCTCCAAGCGCGCTGACGGAACCACCCAGGTCACGTACAACGGGTCACCGCTCTATACCTACAGCGGGGACAAGACGGCCGGCTCCACCGCCGGACAGGGTGTCTTGGGGATGTGGTTCGTCGTGAATGTCTCCGCCACTCCGGTCGCGGCCGCGACGACCACCACCGCCACGGGCGGTGCGACCACGACGACCCAGGCACCGTCGACGCCGGCCATCACCCCGACCACCGCGGCCCAGCAATCGACGCCGACCGCTCCACCGGCGACCGCTCCACCGGCGACCTCTCCGCCGCCGACCAGCCCTCCGCCCACCAGTCCTCCGACGACGGCACCGCCACCGCCGCCAACCACGACTCCGACGACCATGGGGTACGGATACTGACCCTCGGAAACTCTGAGCTCAGGCCACCCCAGCCACCGAGGCGCGGGGCGCCGTGTCCGTCGATAGCGAACCCCCCCGATGGCGGCGACGACTATAAGCGAGGTGGGCATCGATGGCAGTCAAGAGCCGCCGAGTGGCCGGATGGGCACTGGTAGGTGGGTTGGCCGCGCTTCTGGCTGGCTGTGGGGGAGCGGCCGGTTCGACCACGCTGGATCTATCTGCGGCTTCCGGGCCTCCGGCTGCCGACATCCGCGCCTACGTGGCCGAAGTGGAACGGGTCCGGCTGCCGGTGAATCGGCTGCTCCTCGGGGCCGACCCGATCCTCGACGGTTTCCGGGCCCAGACCATCACCCCGCAAGAGGCCGGCGACCAGATGTCGGCTCTCGAGCAACGCTTCGCCACCTATGTGGTGGCTGTCGAGTCCGTCAATCCCCAGAACGCCGTACTTCGGAAGCTGAACGCTCCCTATGCCAACACCTATTACCTCGAGGACGACTATCTGAGCGTGTTGGCTGCCGACCTTCCCAACAGCAGCTTCGACGACTTGCCGGACACCCAGAACGCCCAGCGGTTGGCCATCATCGAGTGGAGGACCCAGCTCCAGGTGGTGGCCGACGCCGCCGGGGTCCGGCTCCCCGCCGATCTCCAACAGGCCGGCCGGGGGGAGATCGCTCCCTCGCCCACTGGCAGCTGATCAGCCCGGCATTGCCACTCCCCCAACCAGGGTCGGGTTGAGCCTCAGGTAGCCTCGGCCACCGTGGACTTCGACCTCTCCCCCGAACTGACCGCCCTCCGGGAAAGCGTGCGCCGCCTGGCCCAGGACAAGGTCAAGCCCCGCGCCCGGGAGATCGACACCACCAGCCGGTACCCCCAGGACATCTTCGATGCGTTCCGGGATGCTGACCTGCTGGGACTGTGCCTTCCCACCGAGCTGGGCGGTTCGGGGGCCGGGATCCTCGGACTTACCATCGCCATCGAGGAGGTGGCCAAGTACTCGAACTCGGCCGCCTTGATGCTGCTGCTCACCCGGCTCCCGGTCGGTCCCGTTCTCATCGCCGGGAACGACGATCAGAAGAAGCGGTACCTGCCCGGGATCGCCACCGGAGACGTGCGGGCCGCCTTCGGCCTGTCCGAGGCCCAGGCCGGGAGCGACGTGGCCGGGATGCGGACCCGGGCCGTCCCCGACCCCGATGGCTCCGGCGGTTGGGTCCTTTCCGGCACCAAGTGCTGGATGTCCGGGGTGCGGGAAGCCGACTGGTACACGGTGTTCGCCAAGACCGGCGACCCGTCGTCCCGCCAGCACGACTCGATCACCGCCTTCATCGTGGAGCGGAAGTGGGACGGTGTCTCGGTGGGTCGGACCGACCACAAGATGGGCGTGCACGGGGTGGACACCGGTGAGCTGGTGTTGGACAACGTGAGGGTCCCGGCCGACAACGTGATCGGCGAGGTGGGCGGCTTCCGTCTGGCCATGCTCGGTCTCAACGCCATGCGACCCATCGTGGCCGCCCGCGGGATCGGGTTGGCCGAAGGCGCGCTGATGTACGCCACCGAGTACGTCCAGCAGCGGGAGGCATTCGGCGGGGTGATCGCCGACTTCCAGGGGATCCAGTGGGAGATCGCCAAAGTCGCGGTCGACATCGAGGCGGCCCGTTTGTTGACCTACCGGTCCGCTTGGCTGGCGGATCAGGGCAAGTTCACCAAGGAGTACGTGCCCTTCCTGTCGATGGCCAAGTACTACGCCACCGAGCTGGCCGTGCGGGCATCGGGCCTGGCCGTCCAGCTGCTGGGTGCGGCCGGGTACATGGAGGATCACCCCACCGAGCTCTGGTACCGCGACGCCCGACAGCTGACCATCGTGGAGGGGACCTCCCAGGTGCAGCTGGGGTTGATCGCCCGGGGCGTTCTCGCCCACGACCTGTGGTGGGACTGACGGTGCCGGTGGACTTCGACGACCTGGGCGGCTGGCCCGGGGTGTTGTCGAGGCTGCTGACCGGCAACTCGCTCAACGCCGACGAAGCCGAGGCGGTGCTCGGGAAGGTGTGGTCCGGGGAGGCATCGCCCGCCCAGATCGCCGCCCTGCTGATCGCCCTGAGGGCCAAGGGCGAGTCGGTCGAGGAGATGACCGGGTTCGTCCGGGGCATGGTCGCCCACGGGGTGCCGCTTCCGCTGCCGGAGGGGATGGACGTCATCGATACCTGCGGCACCGGTGGCGATCGCTTGCGCAGCATCAACGTCTCCACCATCGCCGCGCTGGTGGTGGCTGCCACCGGGGCCAAGGTGTGCAAACACGGTGGGCGGGCGTCGTCATCGGCGGTAGGCGCCGCCGATGTGCTGGAGGCCCTGGGAGTGGTGGCCGACCTCGGCCCCGCCGGCGTGGTCCGCTGTATCCAGGAGGTGGGGATGGGATTCTGCTTCGCCCCGCGCTTCCACCCGGCCATGCGCCATGCGGGCCCGGTCCGCAAAGAACTGGGCATCCCCACCGTCTTCAACTTCCTGGGGCCGCTGGCCAACCCGGGACGGGCCCGCTACCAGGTGGTCGGGGTCAGCGACCGATCGATGGCCGACAAGATGCTCGGGGTGCTGGCCGCCAACCAGGCGGAGCGGGCCATGATCGTCTACGGCGATGACGGCCTCGATGAGCTGAGCACCACCGGCCCATCGACCGTCCACGAGCTGCGGCGGAACCTGACCGGCAGCGGCACCGAGTACGAGATGACCACGTTCCGGGTCGACCCGGCCGAGCTGGGGTTCTCCCCGGCCAGCCTCGACGACCTGCGCGGCGGCGACGCCTCAGTCAACGCCGAGGCCATCCGGCGGGTGGTGGCCGGCGACCCGTCACCCCACCGGGACATCGCGGTGCTGAACGCCGCCGCCTCGCTGGTGGTGATCGGCCAGGCCGCCGATTTCCCCGCCGGCGTGGCCCTGGCTTGTGAAGTGATCGACGACGGGCGCGCCTCTCAAGTCCTGGATGCCCTGGTGCGAGTCACCCAAGAGGCCTCCGCCGCCGAGGCATGAGCCGGCCCGGCTGACTTCGGCCCGGCCGCCACACCTGAACGGCAGGGGCGCCTCCATTTCGGAGAGCGCCCCCACCGTTCGAGGGTGGTGAACGGAGGGCTCCTTGGCTCCGTCGGGCAGGTGTCGCTAGCCCAGATTGAGCAGCGAGGCAGGTGGCGGGGTGGTCGACCCGGTGTATGTCGTGATCGGCCCGTTGATGGTCGAGGTGTACACCGGGCCGGTGAGGGTAGCCGCTCCGTTATTGATGGTAGCGATCTGGGCACCCGAGTACCCGAAATGCACGCTCTTCGAGTAGGTGAACGGAACCAAACCCGGCGACACGAACTGGCTGCCACTGGACTCGATGGCGGACACGATGCCGGCCCGGGTCAGGTCGGGACCGGCCTTTTGCAATGCCTGGATGAAGGTGTAGCCGAGGGCGACCCCGTATTCGGTATTGCCGTCCAGCGGAGCACCCGGGTCGTACTTGGTGAGGACGTTCTGGATGGCTTGGACCCAGGGATTGCTGGTGGCGGCCTCCGGTGGAATGTAGCCGTCGGAGATCATGCCGTTCAGCAATGCAGCTCCGGCGGCGCCCTTCGAGAACGAGTTCAGCAGTGCGGCGACCGTCGGGGGATCGGCGCCGACGTTGGAGGACACCCACTGGGGCGAGTACCCGATCGACGCGGCCGGGAGCAGGGCCAGGGCGGTAGCGGCCGGGACGGTGGCCAGCGCGACCACCTGGGCGCCGGCTGCCTTCAACGCCGCGATCTGGTTGCTCATCGGACCGGCCAGCGTGGCGGCGTCGTAGTTCTGCCGGGACACCACCGAGGTAACCGGTAGCTCGTCGTCGAGGCCCTTGATGAAGTCCTGCCCGAATTCGTCAGCCTGGTAGAGGTAACCGACCTTCTGGCCCGGGAACTTCTGCTTGATGTACTGGCCCAGGATCTTCCCTTCCACCGTGTAGTTCGTCTGCCATCCGAACGTCCAGGGACTGTTGGACTGCGACCAACAGTTGCAGCCCGACTCCACGAACAGCTGGGGCACCTTGTTGCTATTGAGGAAGCTCTCGACTGCCAGCTGGGTGGGCGTTCCCAGGGAACCCACGTCGGCAAAGATATTGTTCTGCTGCACCAGTTGCCGGGTGAGGGTGACCGTGTTGGCCGGGTTGTAGGCGTCGTCCTTGACGATGTAGTTGATCTGACGGCCGTTCACGCCACCGTTGGCGTTGGCCCACTTGAAGACCGCGTTGGAGGCCGCGGCGATCTCCGAGTAGCCCGGTGCCGCCGGTCCGGTCAACGGAGTAGTGGCGCCGATGGTGATGCTGGTGGCGGTCACCCCGGGTGCCGTTGCCCCGCCGTTGTTGGAGCTGTTTCCGGCCGCGGTGGTCGTCGTGGAGCTCGAGTTGCTGCTGCACGCCGCAACCAACAGCCCGGTGGCCAGCACGACGGTGACGATGCCGATCCGCCTTCGGCCGACGTGTCTGGGCTCCCTTTTCGTGTGCGGTTCCGTGTTCATACGATGGTCCTTTCCTCAGTATGTCTCTTACCTGGGCTCTACGGCCGAACCGTTACGCCTGATGGTGCCGATCCGACCGCTCCTCATCCACCTCCTGTCGTGATGTCGGGGGTTGTCGCGAAGTCGGGAGGCGCCCGGGATCCCCGGGGCTGTCCCACTCCTCGAACCAACGCAAGCGCCCGCCCGGCGACCCAACTGATCCCCCCCTGGATCCCCATGGGTACCACCATGATGACCACGATGAGGACCAGCCCGAAGATGACCAGGGAGAGGTTGGCCGCCACCGCGCTCCCGAGGTTGAAACTGTTGGCAATCGAATTGGACCATCCCGGCATGAAGACGATCACGATGGCTCCCCACCAGGGGCCGACCAGGCTCCCGGCCCCGCCGAGGACCATGCCTGCCAGCAGGTAGATCGACAGGGTGAGCGAGAATTCACCGGTGTTGACGACCCCGAGCGACAGGCCGAGGAAGGCGCCAGCCAGGCCGGCGCAACTGGCCGCCACCGTGAAGGCCAGCACTTTGGTGCGGGCAACATGGATGCCGGAGAGACCGGCGGCGATCTCGTCGTCGCGGACCGCGCGGAACGATCGGCCGAACCGGCTCTGGTTGAGGTTGGCCAACAGGATCAGGACGATGACCGCCCCGGCCAGTTCGATCCACGTCAACCAGCGTTGCGGATCGATGCTGCCCGGGGGGGTCGGGGCGGTCACCGTCAACCCCTGGTCGCCCCCAAAGAAGGCGGTGTACTTGTCGGCGATCTGGGGTAGCGCGAGGGCGAGGATCAGCGTCATCCCGGCCAGATAGGGACCTTTCAGCCGGGTGGCCGGAATGCCTACCACCACCCCCAAGGCTCCGCTGAGCCCGATGGCGGCGAGTACATCGATGACCATCGGCCAGCTGGTGTGGGCCATCAACACCCCGAGGGTGTAGGCGCCCACGGCCATGAACGCACCCTGGCCGAGGGAGATCTGTCCGTTGGTCCCGGTGAGCAGACTCAGACCGGCCAAAGCGATCACATAGACGGCGATCTCCCCGACCCGGAAATTGTTGAACGCCCCCAGCGATGAGGTGAGGAGATAGAAGCCGACCGCGGCCACTGCCGCGAGCAGCAGGTGGCGGAGCATGGGCTGACGCGGCAACCGGAGCCAGGGAACGCCCGAGAGCCGGATCGGAGGTCGGTTGCCACCCGGCGACTGGGTGGCGGGAGTGGCTCCGACGGGCGATTCCTCACCCGGTGCCACGGCCTCGTCGCCCGCGACCTCGGAGATGATCGTCGGCGACGAAGTCGGCGGGACGCCTGGTGGGTCCCCGGAAGGAGCACCGGGGGGTAGGCCGGATGAAGCACTGGGCGGGTCGGGAAGCGAGGGCATTGATCAGACCCGCCGCGGCTCAGGTCGGGAGAAGAGTCCCTCGGGTCGCGCTGAGAGCACGACCATCAGGATGGCCAGCGCCCCGAGCGGTTCGAGGCTCGATCCGAGGTAGCCGCCCACATAGGAGAGAGCCAAGCCGGTGACCAATCCACCGACCAGGGCACCAACCGGGCTGTCCAGCCCTCCGAGCACCGCGGCGGTGAACGCGTAGACCAGCACCAGTTGCATGAAGGTGGGCGAGAACGAAACGGTGGGGGCTACCAGCAGGCCGGCCAGCGACCCGGCCACCGCCGCCAGCGCCCAGCCCAGCGTCAGGATCCGGCCGACCCGGACCCCGAGGAGCCGGGCCACCTCGGGAGCGAAAGCGGCCGCTCGCATGCGCAGCCCGAGGCTGGTGGCACGGAAGAGCGCCAACGTGCCCAACATCAGAGCCACCACCGCGACCAGGATGAAGACGTCGAAGTGGGAGAAGGCGACCTTGGTGTGCCCGAAGGTGAGCCCGGCTTGCGAGAACGCCGGCGGAAAGCTCCGGTTGCCGATGCCGAAGATGGATCCGGCCATCCCCTCCAGCAGGATGAAGAGACCGAGCGTGACGAGCACCGGGTTGAGCGCGGGCTTGCCCCGGAGAGGTCGGATGAGGACCGTCTCGATGACCGCCCCCATGACCAGACCGGCGCCCAGGGCCGCCGCAAAGGCCAGCCAGTAGTTGAGCTGGCGATCGAGGAGGGTGACGGCGAGATAGGTGGTGAACATGGCCATCGAACCCTGCCCGAAGTTCACGATGTGGGTGGCCCGCCAGATGAATACCAGGCCCAGTGCCACTGCCGCGAAGATCATCCCGTTGGTGATCCCGTTGAGGGTGAGGTTGATGAACAAACTCATGACGTGTTCGCCCGCTCCCTTCTCTTCAGAATCCCAGGTAGTGGTGGCGCAACTGTGTATCGGCGGCAACGGTGGCGGCGCGATCGGCGACCACCACCTTCCCCAGATTTATCACCACTGCCTCTTCGGCGATCGACAGCGCGCTGCGGACGTTCTGCTCTACCAGGACCACCGTCAGCCGGGTCTCACGGGCCAATCTCCGGACCAACTCCATGATCTGGGCGGTCACCAGCGGGGCCAGGCCCAGTGACGGCTCATCGAGCAGCAACAGCTTCGGCTTGGAGCTGAGGGCGCGACCGATGGCCAACATCTGGCGCTCTCCGCCGGAGAGGGTGGAGGCCATCCCACTCTTGCGGTCGGCCAATTGCGGGAAGAGCTCGTAGATCTCGTCCAGCACGGCCCGGCGTTGCCGGCGGTTGAATTGCCAAAGGGTTCCGAGCCGAAGGTTCTCGTCGACGGTGAGCTCTTCGATCACCCCCCGACCTTCGGGCACATGGGAGATGCCGAGCCGGACGATGTTCTCGACGCTGAGGCCGGTGAGCTTCACCCCGTCGTAGCTGACCGTACCCGACTGCTGTTTCACCAGGCCGGACACCGTCCGCAGCAGGGTCGTCTTGCCCGCGCCATTGGCTCCCAACACCGCGGTGACCGATCCGTCCGGGGCTTGGAACGTCACTCCCCGGAGTGCTTTGACCGCACCGTAGGAGACCGAGAGGTCCTCGACGTCAAGCACCGGTTCCGCCCGCCCCACCCGATCCAACTTCTGCGCCACCGGCTCCTACACCTGCGCCACCGGCTCCTACACCTGCGCCACCCGCCCGAACCTCGTCGCCCAGGTAGGCCGTGGTCACCTCGGGGTTGGCGCTGACTTCCGAAGGTGTCCCCTGGGCGATGACCTGCCCGAAATTGAGGACCACCAGTCGGTCACAGGTGGACATGACCAGATCCATATGGTGCTCGACAAGGAGCACGCTGGCCGACGAGCGCAGGGCGATCAACAGTGCGCTGAGCTCGTCCATTTCGCCTTGGGAGAGTCCGCTGGCCGGCTCGTCGAGCAAGAGAAGGGTCGGATCTGCCATCAGGGCCCGGGCCAGGGCCGCCCGCTTTTGCACGGCATAGGGCAACGCCCGCGGATGCATCTCGGCAAACTGGTCGATCTCGAGTTGGTGGAGCAGGTCGGCGGCCCGTCGGCGGTTGCGTGTCTCCTCCCGGCTCGATCGCCACAGCCCGAGTATCGACGACACCAGGCCGGCCCGGGCCTGGGCCTGGCCTCCGGCCATCACGTTCTCAATCACCGTGAGGCCGCCCCAGAGCCCGACCCCTTGGAGGGTTCGAGCGATGCCCAGCCGGGTCAAGTGGTGCGGTTTGCGGCCGTCGATCCGGTGCCCGCGATAGGTGATGGACCCCGAGTCGGGGTTCACGAAGCCACAGACCACATTGAACAGGGTGGTCTTGCCGGCCCCGTTGGGTCCGATGACTCCCACGATCTCACCGGGGAGTACCTGGAGCGAAACGTCCGTCAAGACCGCCAGCCCGCCGAAGGAAACGCTCACCTGGTCGACAGACAGACCGGCATCCGCAGACGGTCCCTCCGTCGAGGTCGTCATGCGCTTCGGGGTGAAGGCGTCTTTCCAGCAGGGTGCGACTGAGGCGCGCGCATCATCAATCGCACCGATTCCCCCCCGGATCTCGCTGTCGGGCATTCTGAACGTCCTAGTTGAAGTTCTAGTCACTTGTTTGGCCAATGGCAATGGTCGAATGCACACTTTTGATCCCCTCAGATTGTGCGAGGCGCGGCGCGAACCCCTTGGATAGGCTCCAGGCGGTGAGCCAACAAAGTGAGGTCGTCGACCTTTCGGCCGTATTCGAGGGTGAAACGGTGGTGAGCAACCTGGCCGCCGAGCTCCTCGAATCGGTGCCGGCCATGACCGACCGCCTGGTCGCCCTGATTCGGAAAGCCGACGAGCATTACCTGGACGTCACCCATGAGCAGCTCTATCGGAGTTGTGAGGACAACCTGCTCTGCACCCTGACTGATCTGGCCGCCCAGCGGCCGGTGAACAGCGATGCCGCCCGGGAGACGGCCAGGAGCCGCGCCGAACAGGGCGTCCCGGTCGGATCCGTGCTGCATGCCTTCCGACTCGGCTTCACCGTGATCTGGGACGCCATGGTCGAACAGGCGTCCAAGGGCAGCGAGGAAGAACGGCAGGGACTGGCCCGCGCCGCCACCGAGGTGTGGACGGCGATCGACGCCCATTCGGGTGCGGTCACCGAGGCGTATCACGACCGGTTGACCGAGCTCGCCCGTCGGGATGAGCGGCAGCGGACCCTGCTGCTGGATGCATTGTTCGAAGGTCGTCGAGCCGAATGGAACATGCTCAACGGAAGCCTCAGGGCCCTTGACCTCCCCGATCGGGGGCCCTATGTGGCGGTTTCCGCCGAAACCCCGGAGGCTGGGATCGAAGGGCTGTCGAGAGTCGAACACGTCCTCTACCAGGAGGGTGTGCACTCGGCCTGGCGGCTTCGAGCCGATGAGCAGGTTGGCATCGTGGCCGTCAGCCGGCAATCCCCGAAACAGGTCACCGAGGTCTTGAGGACGCTGGCCCTGGGACGGGTCGGGATGAGCCGTCCCTACGAGGACGCCATGGAGACGCCCCGGGCGCTGTCCGAAGCGGAGATGGCCAGACGGAGCCTTCCCGCCGGGCAGCCAGGAGTCGAGACAATCGATGCGGATCCTCTGTCGGTCCTGGCCGCCGCGTCACCCGAGGTCACCGCCTGGGCGGCCCGGGTGCTGTTGGGGGCCATGGTCCGCCTTCCGCCGGAGGAGGGCGAGCTGCTGCTCCACACCTTGACCACTTGGTTCATCACCGGAGGGAACGTCAACGAGAGCGGCGCATTGCTGTTCTGCCACCGCAACACGGTTCGGAACCGGCTGAGGCGGATTGAAGAATTGACCGGTCGGTCGCTGGCCGACCCGCGGGGGATCGCCGAGCTCTACGTCGCGGCCCAAGCCCGTTCGCTGTTCGGCGCCGACGCGCTCGCGTGATCGTGCCGTGGCACTTCAGAACTTAGGACGCGAAGGTCTCCGAGGTTGCCTTGGGCCCGCACAGATCGGTCAACCGGGGAATCCGATCGGCGGGCATCGAGATCCCGTCGGCCGACTCGACCTCGAGCACTCGGACCCGGTCCGGGTGGGCGTGCACCCATTGGGCGACGATGATCCGCTCCGGTTCGTGCCCATCGCGGGTCAACGTGAGGGCCGGATTGGCCACATCCCTTGACCCGGTGCAATGTGGCTGTCCGCCCGAGCCGAACATCGTGCCGGTGTCCGTGAGCAAGCCGCCGTCGAGTTCCACCGGCCCCTCGCCATCGACCAAGAGGATCACCCGCCCGGCCCGGCGGAGTGACTCCACCCTCCGGTGTTGGCCGATGAGGTGCCGGAGCCAGTCAGCCTCGTCTCGCACCCTGGCCGCGTCCTCGTACCACTGCTGTCTGGCCAGGTGGATCACCTTTTGGGCCATGGGTGCGAGGAGTTCGGTGGGCTCCCCGCCGAGTTCATCGCTTGTCCATTTCCGCCGCCGTCCTGGCCGGCTGCGGGCCCGCCGCGGCGAGGCGGCGGTCGGAGCCGGTCGGGCCTGGGTCCCGGGGTCCCGGCGCCTCACCTTGCCGGCGCGGTTGAACCGCGGAGACCAGGCCCGAATCAGGCGCCCTTCGATCACCGCGGCGGAAAGTGGGCCCGGGCAGACCCGATAGTGGATGGAATGGAGTTGGCGCAGCAGGCGCCCGATCTTGGGCCGCCGGTCACCGGTGAAGTAGGACCGGACCCGCGATTGAAGGTCGGTGGCCTTGCCCACGTAGAGGACGTGGCCGGCCGCATCGGTGAACCAGTAGACGCCGGGGCGGTGGGGGAGTCGGGTGGTGAGCCGGAGCTTGGCCGCCTGGGGGTGGCCGACGAGGCGGGGGAGATCGAGGAGCTCCTCGAGACCGAGGATGCCAAACGAGCCGGCCCGCTCGAGGAGGTTATGCAGGAGGTCACCGGTGGCCAGCACATCGTTCAGGGCCCGGTGCGAGGGCCGGTGGGAGAGATCGAGGGTGTTGGCGAGTGTCCCGAGCTTGCAGTCGGGCACCATGTCCCGCACCAGCCGTCGAGCCAGGGCCAGGGTGTCGACGGTGGCATTCTCCAGACGGTCACGACCGGTCGACACCAACGCGTGGTTGAGGAAGGAGAGGTCGAACCGCACGTTGTGGCCCACGATCACCGCCCCCCCGAGGAACTCGAGGAAGGAGGGGAGCATGGCGCCCGTAGTGGGAGCGTCAGCCACCATGAGGTCACTGATCCCGGTGAGGGCGGTGATGAACGGCGGGATGCGCTCGTCGGGCTTCACCAGCGTCTGGTAGGTGCCCAGCATCTCGCCGCCCCGATAGCGGGCCGCCGCCACTTCGGTGAGCGATGACCCGGCCGGCGACCCCCCGGTGGTCTCGACGTCGAGGACCACGAAGGTCACCTGGCTGAGCGGGGTACCCAGATCGTCGAACGACTGTTGTACGGCGAGCGCCATGGCGCCACTGTAGCGAACAGGTGTTCGATATAGGCGGAATCAGGGGTTGACGTGCGGCGGCTACCGTTAGGGGCGTGACCACGGACTCACCGACGGCTGTGCCCGCCCCACCGGACGTTCCGAGCGCCCCTCCGGCGCCGAGTATCAGATACCGGTGCGCAGCTTGCGGCAACCTCACCCGGTTCAGCGTCGTCACCAACCGGCGGACCAGGGCATTTCACCATTTCTCGGTCGGTGGGGAACTGTCTCTGGAAGATGTCGAAGTCCTCGACGAGACGGTGGAGGAGGTGTCGTGCCGGTGGTGTGGCCATGGCAACGCAATCGAGACCGTCGAAATCGTCGAGGGCGGAACGCCGAATCCGGGGTCGTAGGGGCACAGGCGGAAGACCCGCCAACTCCGGGCACAAATCCCCTTTCCGACCCGGAATTCGTGTCCGGACTCCGACCCATCCCCGCGGGCTCCGAAGAATCTCCGGCGCCATGGCCGGCATCCGACATCTTCGGGGTCAGTCCTTCGGGGGATGCGATCGAAGTCCGGCTCGACGACGACGAGGGCCGGCTCCTGCTGGCCTTCCTCAACACCGACTGTGACGGGTGCGAGGAATTCTGGCGGGGTTTGCAGGATCCCGACGCCACCGGGATTCCGGCTGGCACCTCGGTCATCGTGATCACCAAGGGTCCCGAGAACCTCGCTTCCGACGATGTCCGCGCATCGGCGGCCGGGATCCGGGTGCCGGTGGTCATGGGCGATCAGGCATGGGTCGACTACCGGGTACTGGGGTACCCCTTCTTCGTGCTGGTGGACCGGGCGTCGAAGGTGGTCGTGGGGGAGACGGTGGGCCTCGGGTGGGACGACGTCCTGTCCATGGCCGGTCGGCCGCGCTGACCCGGCAACGACGGGCCTACCCGGCCATCGCAATCAACGCCCCCACTCCTCCCGCTGCATCGAGGTTGGTAAGGGACCCCGGGGCATGAGACGAGGTCGTTTTTGCCTTGCTCGGCGCCGGAGGGCGAAGGGTGGCGACGACATCGACGGGGGTGCCGGCCGGCACATTTCGCAACCGGGACAGGTCGTCGGCCAGGAGGCGAATGCTGGCCTGAGACACCGCTCCTCCACCCGCGGCGATGGCCGCCTCGGTGTCGAGAGGCCCGGTAATGGCCACCATCGGGTTACCGTCCTGCTCCCAGTCGGTGATGGTGTCGGCGATGGCCGAGGTCACGATGACGAAGGGCCCGTAACTCGGGCTCGGGGACTGGGCGAACAGCGCCACGAAATAGCTTCCGGCCGGGGTCGGGGTTTGCGGGGCTCCGAGCCCAGCCGGAGCCCGGAGCACCAGCTTCGACGCGTTGTAGAGCAGCAGCCGATTGGTCGAGAGATCCACATACAGGTGGTAGGGCGTGTACGTCAATGACGCGCTCGCCAACGCGATCCAGGCCGTCGTCCCGTTGGGACGTTGGAGAAGCCGCACCTCGGCCCTCTGGCCCTGTTCGGCGATGACGGGGAGGGACGATGTGGCGCCTGACCACGAGGCCGGGATCGTCTCCAGCACCGTCGCGGTGGTGGGATCGGCGTAGGCCGGGGTCGGACCGTTCAAGGTGGCGATCAGACTCGAAGCCGCAACCTTGATCGGCGAGGGGAATCCGGCACTGTTGAAATCCGACGCCCGGGGCTGGGTTTGCTGGGTGGAGAGCGGCTCGTTGGAGGGCGACTCTTGGTTCAAGGCAGGGGTCGTCGGAATCGTTGCGGCTGAGCCCGCGGCCACCGTCTTCGGCACCGAGATCCGGTAGGTGACCACGACAACCGGGGCGAGAAACAGGGCCAATGCCAACCCCGTCACCGCCACGCTGACGACCCGGCGGAGGCGCGACGGCGCCCTCGGGCCAGGGGGTTCTTGACGCCGCCGGTGGGTTTCGGGTTCGGACATGAGAATCGGAGATTCGGTCACGGCAGGGCGGGAGCGACCAACCCTATTCCGAGTCCGGAACCGGTTCATGGATCCGGAGTGACGGCCGCCGGTCGGCCGATCGACGCCCCGACGAATCGCGGGGAACCGGCCGCCGAGCCGGCATCCAGGACCCATTTCGGGCCGACCGACCATGCCCGTGGGGCTGCTGGCCCGTACGTAGTATGGCGCCGTGAGCGCCTCGGATGGACCGTGCCATGGGTGTGGTCATCAGGCCCGGCTCGGCCGGAGACGCTTCCTGACCCTCTTGGCTACCGGGGCGTCATTGGCCCTGGCTGGATGCACAAATCGAGTTAACGCCGCAGTTCGGGGCCGGACACCCTCCGGCGCCAAGACGGTGAGCTCGACCCCGCTGGCTCCACCGGCTCCGATCGTCAACGATCCCGATGCCGGACCGCCGGAGGTGCTCGGCGCCATCCCCCCACCCCATCCGGGTCCTCCCAATCTGTTGACCCAGGGCCCGAAGGGGACCCAGCAGATCGCCCTCACGGTTGATGATGGAGACTGCGCGGAGTGCGTCGCCAAGTACGTCGAGTTTGCCCAAAGCTCAGGCATCCACATCACCTTCAACCCGAACGGGGTCTACACAGCACTCTGGACCCCACCGCTGGTGGAGATGGTGCGCCCGATGGTGGCGGCCAAGCAGGTCCAATTCGGTAACCACACCTGGGATCATGCCGACCTGCGGAGTCTCTCGGCGGCGGCCATCACCGATGAGCTCCAGCGCAACGACGAGTGGATCCAGACGACATTCGGAACGACGTCCCGGCCCTACTTCCGTCCGCCCTACGGGTACTACAACCAACACGTCGAGGATGTCGCCGCCAGCCTCGGGTACACCCAGATTCTCATGTGGAACGGGAGTTTCGGAGACTCAACGGTCATCAGCCCGCAACAGCTGATCTCGCTGGCCGAGCAGTATCTGACGCCGGGGACGATCATGCTCGGCCACCTCAACCACCCGACCATCCTGTCGCTGTTTGATCAGATCCAAGGGATCATCAGCGAGCGCGGTCTTCAACCGGTGACCCTCGACGAGATGTTCGGTACGTCGAGAGCCACTGGCTGAACGGTGGGTTCGGCGACGGGGCGCGCAAGAGGGACCCAAAAGGGTCCCTCTTCACGGGTGACAGACCCGCCCTGCCTGCTTCTAGTGTAGCGCCACCCATGCCATGACCGAGTGCGAGACTCCTCCCATGGGCGTGCCAGCTGACCCACAACAACCGGCGACGGCCCGATAAGCGGATGCACGTGTGCGCCCTGGCCGTCGAGCTCCACATCCCCGAAAGCGCCTCCCTCAAGGCCAAGCGGACGGTGATCAAGCATCTGGTCGAGACGGCGAAGGTCCGTTTCGGGGTGGCGGCGGCCGAGGTCGGCTTCCAAGACCAGTGGCAGCGCTCCCAACTGGCCTTTGCCGCCGTGGCGGGTTCGAGCCGACACGTCGAAGAGGTACTCGATTCGGTCGAACGTTTCATCTGGTCGCATCCCGAGGTGACGGTGATCGGGTGCAGCCGGACCTGGCTGGATACCGCCGAGTAGCTCGGGAACCGGTTGACCTCCGCTCTGCCGTAGCCTCATCCCATGTCCGATTTCACTGACCTGCTCGACGACCACGAGGCGGAGCACCAGGATCTCCTCCGCATCGTAAAGCCGCTGGCCAGCGACGCTCCGGAGTGGGACATGCCGACGCCGGCGGAGGGTTGGGCGGTGCGGGACCAGATCAGCCACCTGGCTTATTTCGACGCCGCCGCCCATCTGGCCATCACCGAGCCGCAGAAGTTCGCATTGATGGCGGAGGCGTTCCAGGCGCAGACCGGAGACCCGATGGAGGGCCACCTGATCCGGGGTCGCTCGATGACCGGCGACGAGCTGGTCGACTGGTGGGAGACCGCCCACGGAGGGATGGCGGAGGCCATGACTGGCGTGGATCCCAGGATGCGGGTCCCCTGGTTCGGCCCACCGATGGGGGCCATGTCGTTCGTGTCGGCTCGCCTGATGGAGACCTGGGCCCACGGCCAGGATGTCGTCGATGCGCTGGGGGCCAAGCGGCCCCCGACCAGTCGCCTGCGCCACATCGCCCACATCGGTGTGCGAGCCCGGCCGTTCTCGTACATGAATCGGGGGCAGGAGGTTCCCCCTGGGAAAATCGACGTCGTCCTGGTGGCTCCTTCCGGCGAGGAATGGACCTGGGAGGTCGGTGAGCCGATCGAAGGAGAACCGGTTTCATCGGTGACCGGCCCGGCGGAAGATTTCTGTCTGCTGGTGACGCAACGGCGCAACATCGCGGATACATCGCTGGAGGTCACTGGCAGGATCGCCGAAGACTGGGTCTCGATCGCCCAGGCATTCGCAGGCCCTCCTGGTAATGGTCGGCCGCCGATCGGGTAGGGGAGTTGTGACTGCAGCGCCCTGACCAGATCCCAAGACGCAACCGCCACGGGAATCGCTCGTTAGCAAGGTTCTCAGCAAGGTGACGTGCAACTCGCCTCGCAATGTGGGAACGCAAATGTAAATCTTGTGTTCGATCCTCCGCGACCTCCTTCTTCAACATGTGGCAGCCCGAGTGAAAATAACTATCTCAGCCGCCTCGAAATATTTTTCGATATTTGCAATTGGTCTCTTGATAATTGCCAAGCGCCGCCCATACATTCGAAATCGGTGGTAGGTACGCGTCATTGGGAGTTGGCGCTGCGGCCAGGATCAGCCAGGGGACTCTTGTTGGTGGTCTGTGCGGCAGTTTGTTCATTGTCGGTGACGTCGTGCAGCGCGTCCCCATCGTCGTCAGCGCCAACGACCACGAAATCGGATCCCGGCCGCACGGCCACAAGTTCGACAACCGCGGCTGACGGGCAGGTCATCTCAGCGTGGCTGGCTGCCCAAAAGGCGTTTCATGATGCCGCCCTGACCTCCGATCCCAACGCGCCGGAGTTGGCGGCGACGACCATTCCACCCATTCTCGACACCGTACAAGCCAACCTCGCCCAGTTTCGGGCCATGGGCGAAATTGCAAAAGGACCCAGCTACTGGGGTAATCCGCACATCACAGCGAGAGGCTCTCAGGGAACCGAGGTTGTCTCCTGCGTCCACGGCGAAGCAATAGAAATAGTGGCAAAGACCGGAAAACCGGTACCCGGGATCGCCGGGCAGGCCGTCTTCGAATTGGTTACCTCGCTCATGGAGTCAACTGCAAGTGGTTGGAAATTGGCCGATCAGACCGTCGATGTTGGCAAATGCGCCGCGTCGTAACCAGGCCTCGTCCGTCTTAGCATCTAGCGCTCGGCCATGGTGTCCGTTGGGTACGCAACGGTTGCCCGTGCTGACGCAACGTCGACAGATTCTGGCGGAACAATCTCGGTGGGAGCATCCACTTCGGCGTCGTCGCCAGGCACATCCAGCGTCCCAGCGGGCGTTGCTTCCTTGGCAGCGAGTCCTGCCGGTTTCGTTCCGACCTGCACCACCGACGTTCTGACGTTGAACAATGCTCTGGGTCCTCCACCAGGTGTTACCGGTCCGGGCAGTTGGTACTCCATTCTGTGCACCACGAGCGCTGGGGGAACTACCACCACAAACCTCTGGATCTCCAGCGGTGCTACCCCACCCGCCGCTCCCCCGGCTGTCGATCCGTATGCGGTCGCATTGCAGGCTGAAAACTCGCTAAACCTTCCTTCGCCGACCATCAGTTTCAATCCGCCGACCAATGCCGTGGTCAACCTGCCTACCTGGTTGTGGATCGATGCCGCGCTTTGGCACCCCTATGCAGTGAGTGCCACCGTCGGTGCGGTGACAGCGACTGCCACTGCCACGCCAACATCTGTTACTTGGAACCTTGGCGACGGCGATGCGCTCAATTGTGATGGACCGGGTACGGCTTATCAGACCGATTTACCCTCATCGGCCCAAGAGACGGCCTGCTCATATACCTATCCGACAACATCTCAAGGTCAGCCGGCTTCAGATGGGAATCCGGACGATGGGGCATTCAGAGTCACTGCAACGGTGGCGTGGCAAGTGGCGTGGACTGCCCAGGGTGCGCCCGGTGGCGGCAACCTTCCGTCGCTGACGACCACCTCGGCGGCGAGCCTTCGAGTCGAGCAAGTGCAAAGTGTGAATTCATGAACCCGGTGCCTCCCTGGTACCTACGTCACCTATAGCGAGGTTGCAGCATGACGTCCCTACTCGAGCATCCAGCTCCGCCAACTCGCAAAAACCGAACCGAATCCAATCGTCTTCCGTCACCGGTACGGGTTCGGAGACCGGTCCTAGCCATCGCGTCGATCGCGGTCGTGTTCGCCAGCATCGCGATATTTGTGAGCATCTACTCCCGAGCGAACCATCAGGTCGCCGTGATCGCGATCACTCGATCCGTGCCGCCGGGTGAGCGAATCACCGCCAATGACCTTGGATCTGCGAACGTAGTCGTATCTGGGACCGTGTCTCCGGTTCCCGTTGCCGAGGCCCGGGACATTGTTGGAAAATTTGCGGCCGTCGCGCTTGTGCCCGGATCACTTCTCACCATGGCGGATGTCTCGGGTTTCCGCCCGCTTGCATCAGGAGACGCCGTGGTAGGCATCGCTCTCAAGGACGGTCAATTGCCTTCAGCCGGCGTTGAACCGGGTGACCAAGTAATGGTTGTTCAGACGGGAACGCCTGGAACGCCTGCCCCGGCTACGTCAACGGCTTCGGATGGTACGGATACCTCGACTGGCGTATTGGTACCGAGCGCACGGGTCTATGGCGTTGCCGTGCCATCCCTAAGTTCATCAGGAGCAACTTCGGAGCTTGTATCCATCGAAGTATCTTCGACCGTAGCCGCCGAGGTCTCCGTGGCCGCCGCGGCCGATCAAGTGAGCCTGGTCCTCCTCCCGCCAACCGATACAGGCTCATGACGCTTATCACGTTCGTTTCGATCAAGGGTTCGCCTGGGGTCACGACGCTTGCCTGCCTGGTAGGGGCAACCTGGCCCGCAGGGCGAAGAGCGATCGTCGCCGAGTGCGATTCGGATGGTAGCGACCTGGCATCGCGGTTCAGTCTCTCGACAAAGACAGGATGGCAGTCACTGGCTCTTGCCACTCGTCGGGGTGACGCATGTCGATCCATCGAGGATCACTTACAGAGCCTACCGGGAGGGCTCGAGGTCCTAGTGGGATGCCAGGGAGGTGGTTCTGACGGCACGGGGCGCGGTGGTGGACAAGAAGCGGCGTGCACTCTCCGCGAAGTAGCTCAGAGCGAGCGAACTGATGTGATCGTAGATCTCGGACGGCTGCACCTTGGCTCGCCGGAGACGCAGATGTGGCTTGGCAACTCGGCAACCGTTTGCCTCATGTTTCGCTCTGACGCCGCGTCCATCGGCCATGCGCGCGATCAAGCTGGAACGTTGACGAAACTTTGCGGAGGACGTCTCTTGCTCGCGGTTGTCGGGAACGGACCCTATTCCATGCCTGAGATCGAAGGCTTTCTTGGGGTAAGCGACGTCATCGTGATCGCCGACGATCCGGGCGCCGCAGCGGTGCTCACGGCAGGCCGTGGAACGGAACGACGGCTCGCCCGCTCCGGATTGGTCAAGTCGGCGCGCCGACTCGCACACACGCTGGCTGATCCTGAACTGGAACCGGAGACATCAGAACTGGGAGACCGAGATGTCACGCCTATGGATTACACGTCCAGTCCTGGTGAGCCGCGAGATAGTGGGCTTTCCGAAACCCTGAGAAAAGAGATCGGGGCGCAAACGTCGGACCGGCCCCTGACCCTTCAAGATCAACCATGACCGAGAATCTCGCTGGCTCGCTCCGTCGGTTGGTTGCCGAAGATCTGGCGGCGCAGGACGAAGCTGATCTTCAGGGCGACGATCGCCGGGAATATGCCCGCCAGCGGATATTTGCACATCTAGACGCATTGGCCGTCGAAGGCTCCGGGGCCGGCGGAAAGACACCGACGGTTGCGGAAGAACAGATGTTGGCGCAGTCGGTGCTTGACGCCCTGTTCGGCATGGGTCGGCTTCAGGCGTTCATTGACGATCCCAGCGTCGAGAATATCGATATCAACGGATGCGACCGTGTGTGGGCCACGTTTGCTGATGGGTCGAAGCGGATGATGGAACCCGTTGCAGATTCCGACGACGAACTCGTCGAGATGATGCGATCCGCGGCAAGTCGGTTCGGGTTGTCAGAGCGTCGATTCGACATGGGTCGACCCGAGCTCGATCTCCGTCTTCCTGACGGAAGCCGACTCTCGGCGCTTATGGCGGTGTCAACTCGGCCCTGTGTGTCAATCAGGCGTCACCGGTTCGCGGATCTGTCGATCGCAGAGCTCATTGGACTCGGAACGCTTGATGAGGATATTGCATCCCTTCTCAGCGCGGCCGTGCGGGCCAGAAAGAACATCGTTGTAGCTGGGGCGATGAACTCGGGAAAGACAACTCTGATGCGAGCGCTTGCCGCGGAGATTTCGCCTCGCGAGCGAATCGTGACCATCGAACAGGCATTTGAACTAGGCCTCGAGAACATGCCGGAGCGCCATCCGGACATGGTCGCACTGGAAGCACGACCGGCCAATGTGGAGGGAGAAGGTGTGATCTCGGTCGCAGACTTGGTTCGACGCGCCCTTCGCATGAATGCCGACCGAGTCATTGTAGGAGAAGTGCTCGGAGACGAGATTCTCCCCATGTTGAATGCCATGAGTCAGGGTAGATCGGGTTCGATGTGCACGATTCACGCAAATTCGTCGGATGGCGTATTCCGACGCGTCGCCTCCTATGCGGTGCAAGCTCCAGAGCGCCTTCCGCTAGAGGCAACCAATCTGCTGATTGCTGGGTCCATCCACTTCGTCGTATTTCTCGACGGCGATACCGATGACGGAGCTGCCGAGGACCTTGGCTTTGTCGGGATGGGACGGGGCTGGGATCGAGCGGGATCTTCCGATCAGGGTGGGGAGAGGGCCCAGTTCGCAGCGCAAATCAACCGACATCGATTCATATCATCCATTCGCGAGGTGGTGGATGCGGAAGGGGTCCAAGTGATCTCCAACGAGGTCTATAACCCGGGACCCGATCGACGTGCGGTAGCCGGATCCCCGCTTCGCCCGCAGACACTCAACGAACTTGTCCGATTCGGATATGAGCCGATGGGCAGCCGCCATCAGGCGATAGGTGCCTGGCGATGATCGCGATCGTATTCCTTTGTGCGCTGTCGTTCGGACTCGGTGTGATCGGGATCGCTCGGTCGTATATCACCCGATGTGTACCAAGCGAATCGATGCCGCAAGCCAGGCCGCCGATCAATGCATCAACGCTGGCACCATTCGTCGCTGCGTGTGGGGCGGGTGTGCTCGCGGCAGTCGCCACCGGTTGGCCGGTGGCATTTGTCATAACCGCAATCGCAGCCTATGGACTGCCGAAACTGTTCGGTCAGACGGCAGGTTCGGTTTCTGTCCTGAAGATCGAGGCCATCGCAACCTGGACTGAGATGCTCCAAGGAACCTTGGCGGCCTCAGCCGGATTGAGTCAGGCCATCATGGCCACCGCTCCCCTTAGCCCGCTGCCGATTCGGGAACCTGCTATGGCGCTCTCCGGAAGAATCGGAGCAGGAGTGCATCCGGAAGAGGCCTTGCTTCGCTTCGGCGATGAAGTCGCCGATCCGTGTGCCGATCGAGTCATCTGTTCGTTGATCCTGGCCGTTTCCGCCCGGGCTCAGCGACTAGGGGAACTACTGGCCGCGCTTGCTGATTCGACCCGCGAGGAAGTCGCTCTGCGCCTTCGAATTGAGACGAGTCGAGCCTCGATTCGAAGTGGGGTTCGGACGGTTCTGGTGTTTTCCGTCGCCTTCGCAGTTGCGCTCACCGTCCTTGCCCACGCATACCTGGCTCCATTCGGAAGTGCGGTGGGCCAGGTGGTGCTTCTGATCGTGGGTGCGCTCTATGCCATGGGTCTGACTCTGATGGTGGTATTGGCAAGGCCGCCGGCGCCCGTTCGACTTCTCGGACGAGAGGTGGTGCAACGTTGATCGCGGCCGTCGTTCTCGGAGTCCTTGCTGGGATCGGATGTGTCGGCGCGGTATATGGTGCCCACGCGACCCATCCTTCTTTGGAGGCCATTGCGCGTGTGGGGTCGCGGCCTGTGCAGGTGCTCCCAATTGAATCGGCTCACCGTAGTGTCTTCGAGAGGATCGCGGGGCCGTTGGCGGATACCGCCTCCTCTCGGGGTCTCTTCAGACATCATCGGTGGGCAGGGCTGTTGCCTTCGTTCGCCATCACCATGACGTCTCCCGCTCAGCTTGCATCCCGAGTAATTGTCGCAGCAGGCATCGGAGTATTGGCACCGCCCGTACTTTGGGTGGGCGCTGAAGCAGCGGGCGTCTCGACGTCCGTGCTCTTTCCGGTATTGCTAGCCCTGGTCATGATCCCGACAGGCACCGCGATTCCGTTTCTGATTCTGAAGGGAGAGGCCAAAGAACGTAGGCAGCACTTCCGAATTGTTGTCGGGTCGTACGTGGATCTGGTCGTTCTTAGCCTGGCTGGCGGCGCTGGTATCGAGGGGAGTCTGTTGTCTGCATCGGCGGTTAGTTCTGACTGGGCAGCAAAACGAATATCAAAAGCATTGCTCCTGGCTCGGGACACCGGAGAGACGGCGTGGGAGGCGCTGAGTGAATTGGGTCGCGAACTAGCCGTACCCGAGTTGATCGAGTTGTCAGCCACGCTGCAACTCGCTGGGACTGAAGGTGCTCGGGTCCGACAATCCCTCAGCGCTAGGGCGGTATCGATGCGTCGACACGAACAGGCGGAAGCAGAAAGTGCCGCCAATGCCATGACTGAGCGGCTCTTTTTGCCCGGCACCTTGTTGCTGCTCGGCTTCTTGCTTTTCATCGGGTATCCGGCCTTCAGTCGGATACTGGCGGGCTTCTGACCATGACCTTTGCGTGGAGATCTTGTCTCCATGGAGCGACTCGATCACGATCGACCACCGCACACCTACCAGATGACAACAACGAGAGGAGCAAGAAAGATGCCCATACAGATCGTGGCTCTTTGGACTTACCTGCGGGCGAGGGCGGGAGTCGTAGGTGGGTTCAATGAAGCCGGTACGGCGGTTGAGAAAGTTATCCTCACGGCGATCTTCGCGGCGCTGGCCCTCGCCGTGGGCGCGATCATCGTGGCCAAGGTGACGGCCAAGGCCAATTCGATCAATCTGAACTGATGTGAGCCCTCGGCTAAGACCATCGTCGGCGATGATTAATCATAAGACGCCCATCGGGAATAGGTGGTCGGGCGGAACTCGATTCGGCCTACCCACTATCCGGCGCACAGCGACCGATAATGGCTCGACTGTCATCGAAGCAGTGCTGCTGATTCCGATATTCATGTTGTTGATTCTCATCGTCATTCAGTTCGCACTCTGGTCTCATGCCGCCCAAGTGGCGCAACTCGCGGCATCGACCGGGGATCGTACGGCTCGATCCATTGGAGGGGGACCCGCAGAGGGAACGGACCAAGCTCGATCGGTCTTGAACGGGCCGGGTTCGGACATCATTTCTTCGACCGTTTCGTATGCGGTGCTTCCCGGCGACTTGGTGGAGATAACTGTCACCGGGAAGGCAGAGACGATCCTTCCAGGCTTTTCGCTTCCGGTTTCGGCAAAGTTAGTGGGGCCGATTCAGGAATTTCGGGGCTCGGAATGACGGCTGCGAGACGAAAATATGATTCCGGAAGCCTCGCGGTCGAACTCGTGGTGCTTACGCCGGTGGTATTCCTTATCGCGTTGTGCACATTGGTTTTCGGACGGGTATCCGAAGCTCATCAACTTGTGACCGAGTCTGCGCGGGCCGGTGCTCAGGCAGCAGCGGTGATGCCGGATGCCCAAAGCGCCCGATCCGCTGCGATTGACAGCGCGGAGGTTGGCACGAGCGGTCAAACGCACACGTGTGCCCACGCCCAGGTCGTGACCGACACGAGCCACTATTACCCCGGCGGATACGTGCGAGTTACCGTGACATGTGCGGTCGCTCTCTCAGATCTATCGGTGCCCGGAATTCCAGGTTCTACGACCATCAGCGAATCGTCAATTGCACCGATCGACCCGTATAGGCCGGTCCAATGACAAGGTCTCAGTCCGAGCTGCGCCGAAAGGGCGCAGACCAAGCCTCAGTGAGGGTATGTCGGGTTCGCCACTTTCGTTCCAACAAGATCGGTAGTTCGCATCGCCAGGATGGCTCGATTACCGCGTTTCTAGCCTTCTTCGCAGTCGCCCTCTTCGCACTCATGGGACTCGTGCTCGATGGGGGAAACGCGATGAACGCCCAACAGGCGGCATACGACGAAGCCGAGCAGGCAGCAAGAGCCGGCGCGGGAGCGTTGTCAGTCGATGGGCTCCGGGCTGGATCGATATCGATCGACACCCAAGCCGCAATCGCGGCGGCAGAGGCGTACACAGTTAGTTCTGGCCATCCAGGGACAGCGTCGGTTGCTGATGGGAAGGTCACTGTCAATGTGAGGTATCGGATACCCACTTCGATTTTGGGGATCGTTGGCATTTCAACATTGTCGGTGTCTGCCACCGCATCGGCGGTCAACGTCTATGGCGTCACCAAGGAGGATTAGTCGTGAGATACCGCGTCGGTTGGCAAGGCAAGCAGGCCCATTTAGTGGGTAGAGCCGTTCTCGCTATCGGGGCACTGACAGTGACGCTCGTGGCGGTCCCGTTGCTACTGATCTCTGAAGGCGGTTCTCCGCTCCCCATGGACGGCCTTCACCGATTGCGAGTACTCGTGGCCACCCACCAGGGTTTCGATACCCATATCGTCACTAGTTGGCTAGTGCACGGTGCGCTATTTATGGCCTGGGTGACATGGGCGTGGTTGGTCGTCTGCATACTCATCGAAATTCATTCGTGGGCAACCGGACGAACCCCGACGCGTTTGCCAGGAAGCCGGACGATGCAGGCAATGGCCGCGTGTCTGGTCGGGACCTCGTTGGCAATGGTCTCGATGAGCACAACCTTGCCTACCTCGACGCCCGGGCAGCGAGCATCGACGTTCGCGTCGGCGCCTCGATCTTCGGAGACTTTAGCTCTGCGGGTGATTGATGACTACGGATTCGGTTTTGTTCCACCCATTGCCCACGGGGCAATTCCACCCGAGGCAGTGCCGCCATCGCTGGGCACACCGGCGAACTCCCACCCGATGGCAGTTAGTTCTGAGATGGACCTACCGCCGAGCAAAACCTTCATTGAATCGGAAGACAAACCAATCGCAGGACGAGTTCATACGGTAAGTGGCCGCGAAACGCTGTGGTCGATCGCAGAGGATCAGCTAGGTTCGGCACGACTCTGGCCCGAACTGGCCGCTCTTAATTATTCAGTTCCCCAGGACGATGGTGACACGCTTACCAAGTCGCATTGGATCAAGCCTGGATGGAGACTCGTTCTTCCTCCGCCTTCGACAGTCAGACGCGAACAGGAGAAGGATCCCGAAACCGCCGACTCGGTCGTCGAGTTGTCTACTTCAAGAACGACACAACCTCGCGGTATCGAATCCGGGACCTCGATACAAGGGAACGCACGTTCGACCAGTTGGATCTCCGACGCACGGCGAGCGGGTGAAGCGCCCCTACCTCTCGTAGGGGCTGGACTGTTGGGGGCGGGCATTGTCAGCCTTCTTTCGAGAATGCGCCGAGCCCAGCAACGTCGGCGAAGTGAGGGAGGTTTCATCAGACTTCCGAACCCAACGCTCGCTGGGATGGAGCGTCGGCTTCGAAGTGGGGGCGGTGAGGAGACCCTCCGTACCATCGATGGATCCATCAAACTTTTAAGGCAGGTGTGCATCGAGCGGGGGACCGTGGTCCCCATCGTCCGTGGAATTGAGGCTCATTCCGACCATATCGAACTGGTATTCGACCGACCAATGGCGCCGGGAGCGGTGCCCCGCCCGTTCGAAGGTCGATCGGGCCGGACGTCGGCTCTGATAGCGAAGGAGGGAATATTCAGTCGACCGGTCGGCGGTCACAACCCATTTCCCACCCTGGTTACCGTTGGAAGCGGGCAAAAAGGACCCCAGTTGGTCAACGTCGAAGCCGTCGGTTCGCTGGGGCTGGTCGGAGACCCACAGGACTGTGAGGAGGTGGTTCGCGCCCTCGCCCTGGAAATGGCGACATCGTATTGGGCCGGCCAATTCGATTTGGTACTTGTTGGCTTTGGGAATGAACTCACTCGATTCGATCGAGTGGCTAGTAGCTCCGATTTGGAAATGGTTCTCCAACGGTTGCACTACCGTCGAATGAACGGAGAAACGCTGCTTCGCTGTTCGAGTTATGAATCGTTCTCCCACGCGTGCACCTTCGAAGACTCGGACACCTGGGACCCGCTGATTGTCATATGTGGTGTCGGCGCAGATTATGCCGAACTGATGAGCGCGGCTTCTGATCCCCGCACCGGCACGGCGATCATTGCTCCGGGAACCGGACACGCGACCAGCCAAACTTGGAATATCTCGGGCAAGGACCGTTCATTTTCAAGGGATCTCTTTAATTCGGTTGCGGTTCCTCAACGCATTACCTCAACCGAATTGCGTGAAATCCGAGACTTGGTGGACACCGCTCGGGACTACGAACCGGTAGGTCTAAGTGCTGAGCCGTATGCATCCCTTTCTATCAAGATGCCTTCTCTGCCCCCGGAGGGATCAGTTCGGATAGAAGATGACACGAATCGATCAGATGTCAAGGGCGAGCACTCTGAAGTGGATCATGCGCCTGCGGATCGGTTTGCCGGGGGAATCGACGTGGAAGTGTCCGTGTTGGGTCCCGTAGTAGTTCATGGCGCCGAACATGAGTTCACCAGAGCCTGGGCGAAGGAACTCGTTGTCTACCTGGCTATGCATCCGAATGGGGTGTCGAATGACGCGTGGGCCACGGCCCTTTGGCCCGATCGCCTCATGGCCTCGTCGAGTCTTCATTCCACGGCTTCGGTGGCGAGGCGGTCATTGGGACATGATCGGGACGGTCAGGATCACCTTCCCAAGGCACACGGTCGGCTGAGGTTGGCCGAATCGGTGAGCACTGACTGGGCCCGGTTCGTGGGTTTGGCGGATGGCGATAGTGCTGGCGAATGGAGGGAGGCGCTTGAACTGGTGAGAGGAAGGCTGTTTGATGGCCTTCGATCATCCGACTGGCCGATTCTCGAGGGAATTGCACCAGCGATGGAGGCGGCAATTGTTGATGTCGCCGGACGCTTGGCAGGCGCGTACCTCCAACAAGGCAACGCTGCCGGTGCGGAGTGGGCCGCGCGGAAGGGTCTTCAAGTCAGTCCCTATGACGAGCGTCTATACCGCATGCTTCTGCGAGCAGCTGAAAGCGCCGGGAATCCGGCCGGTGTTGAGTCTGTGATGTCGGAATTGGTCCGAATGGTTGCGGACGAAGTTGAGCCCTTCGACTCGGTGCATCCGAGCACAATGGAGCTCTACCGGTCGCTTTCTCGTCGCAAAACGTTGGCGGTAACACAACGGTGAATCCGGAGTCGTTGTTAGAGTTTGTCAACGCCGCGAATTTGCTGCTTCGGTGATTCCTAGAGCACCAGCTCCGCCATCGTCCGCAGTGTGTCCGTGCTTCCCGAGACGAGCAGCGTGGTAGCGATGGACTCTTTCCACCGGTCGAGATCGTCGCGGACCTTCTCTTTCGGGCCAATAAGGGCCGTGTCTTCGATCAGCGAGGTCGGTACGGCGGCGGCGGCCTCGTCCTTGCGTCCTTCGAGGTAGAGCTCCTGGATCTTGCGAGCCTCTGGCTCGTAGCCCATGCGGGCGAAGACGTCGAAGTGGAAGTTCATCGACTTGGCTCCCATCCCCCCGATGTAGAGAGCGATATGGGGTCGGAACGCATCGGCCGCCCGCTCGATGTCGTCGTCAATGATGGTGGTGGCCAAGGCGATGACTTCGAAGTCATCGGCGGTATGGCGAGCTCCGGGTCGGGCGAAACCTTCGGCCAGCGAGGGCTCGAACGCCTTGACGGCGTTGGGGGAGAAGAAGATTGGGAACCAGCCCTCCGCAATCTCCGCGGCTAGGGCGACATTCTTCGGTCCTTCAGCTCCCAAGATGATGGGAATGTCCTTGCGTAGGGGATGAACGATCGGTTTCAACGGCTTGCCGAGCCCGGTTCCGCCTTTGTAGGGGAGTGGGTAATGGGGTCCGTCGTTGGTAACCACGCCTTCCCGGGCCAGAACCTGGCGCACGATGTCGACGTACTCGCGGGTACGGGCCAGCGGTTTCTCGAACGACTGGCCGTACCAGCCTTCGACGACCTGAGGGCCCGAGACCCCGAGCCCGAGAACGAACCTCCCACCCGATAGGTGGTCCATGGTGAGAGCGGCCATCCCCATGGCCGTGGGGGTTCGAGCCGAAAGCTGGCAAATGGATGTTCCGAGACGCACGCGCTCGGTCCGCGATCCCCACCAGGCGAGCGGGGTGAGGGCATCGGAACCGTAGGACTCCGCAGTCCAGATCGAGTCGTAGCCCAGACGCTCGGCTTCGGCGATCAGCTCCGGCGCGTTGGTCGGCGGTCCGGATCCCCAATAGCCAAGCTGAAGTCCGAGTTTCATGTCCTTCATCGGTTCCTCCCCGGGTGGTTCTGGCACGACCATAGCTTCGTGGGTCGCAAAAAAGCAGATTGGAATGCCGACTCGACTGCATTGGTGTGCGGATAGATGTGGCGATTCGAGCGATCACCCAGTAACTAGAACAGGACATAAGCCAGACCGACAGCCCTGGCCTTTTGGGCGGCAGGGGCGCCCTATCGCTCGGGGGGTGGGCGCTGGTTCCGGAGCCGGTTGTGATAGCCGCAGAGCAGCCGGCCGTTCTCCTGGGTGGTGGGGCCGTCCAGGCCGAACGGCTGGATGTGGTCGACCTGGCAGTCGATGGCCGGGCGGTCGCAGTAGGGGTGGGTGCACTCCCGGTCCCGGAGCTGGATCCCCCGTCGGGTGGCCCCGGTGAACAGTCGGGCGGTGGCTGAGACCTGGACCCGGTCGGGGGGCTCGAAGACGGCCCGCTCGAAGTCGGCCCGGTCGAGCCAGGGGATCAGGGACCCGGGGGTGAGCGCCATGCCCTGGGCCAGCTCACAGACCCGCCCGGACAGGGTGGGCCAGTCGAGCACCACCGAGAACAGCGGCTTGGGGGGGAGGCCGTCGGGCGGGGCGGTCGCCGACCGCTTGGCCATTTCGACGAGGGCGTCGGCCCGGCGCTGGCCCGGGGTCCGGGCGAGGTCGGAGACGGCCGGGTCGTGGCCCAGCCGCTCCCTGGCGTCCTTCCACTCCTCTTCGAACAGCTCTCGCTCCAGACGGTCGAGCTCGTTGGCGACGATGGCTCCGCCGATGGGGTCCAAGGTCATCTTCCCGAGCCACAGGTCCCCGGCCTTGACCAGATAGACGTCCCGGCGGTTCCTCCGCTCCTCGGCCGACTCCTCGGTGCCGTCGGGATCGGCCAGCTGTTCCCAGTAGTCGAGCGCCTTGCCGAAGTCCTCCGGGCCCAGGGTCCGGCCCTGGTTGACCAGCATCTCCTCGTCGTCTTGGTGGCTGCACCGGGTCCGGGAGTTACGGACCCGCTCCAAGCCGTCGACGTGGGCGGACCCGATCTCCCCCTCCCGCCAGGCCTGCTTGGCGGCCGGCAGGTGGTCGAGGGCCCGGCCCCGCCGGACCAGCCGTCGGGCCTCGGACCTCAACAGGTTCCCCTGGGTGGCGATCCAGGCGGCCGCCGTCCGGGCCCCGTCGAGGGCGAAGGCCCCCCATCTCTCGAACTCCCCCGCCGAAGTGGCGAGATAGAACTCCAGACGGCCGGACTCGCGCAGCAGGGCCTCCATCTCCTCGCAGTCGGAGACGGGTCCCGCTTCGATCAACTCGTCGATCGCCTCCCGTAGGGCATCGAACTTCATGGGCCCAATTCCAACAGGGGGGTGTGACATCAAAGAGGGCATTTGCCCTGGCGGGTTCAACCAGTCAACGCAACGAGCTCGGCAAGCTTTTCCGATGGTTTCATATATCCGAGGGTCTTGCGAGGCCGGTTGTTCAGCAGTGCGGCGATACGAGCCAAATCTTCCGCGCTATGAGTTGAGAGGTCGGCCCCCTTGGGGAGGAACTGGCGCAGGAGCCCGTTGGTGTTTTCGTTCGATCCGCGTTGCCAGGGTGAGTGCGGGTCGCAGAAGTAGACCTGGACGCCGGTGGCCACCTTGATCTCGTTGTGACGGGCCATCTCCTTGCCCTGGTCCCAGGTAAGGGTCTTGAAGAGCTCGGCTGGCATCGATGCGATCGCTTTCTCCATCGCCCGTTGCACCTCGATGGCGGTGTGGTTAATCGGGAGGTGCAGAAGCATCACGTAACGCGTCTGCCGCTCGACAAGGGTCCCGACTGCGGAGCGCCCGGTTGATCCGCAGAGGAGGTCCCCTTCCCAATGGCCCGGGACCGCCCGGTCCTCTACCTCCGCCGGCCGTTCCGAAATGGTGACCATGTTGGAGATGACGCCACGGCCGTCTTTGCGACCCTGCGGCCGACGATGCGCCTGGCCGGATCTCAGGCATCGGGTCAGCTCCCGCTTCAGCTCGCCTTTGCCCTGGACAAACAGTGATTTGTAGATCGTCTCGTGACTCACCCGCATCATCGGATCGTCCGGGAACTCAAGACGCAAGCGCTTGGCGATCTGGTCCGGAGACCAGAAGGTCGAAAGCCAGGCGCTGACCTGGTCACACAGCGCTCCTGGAGCCAGTTTCGGAGCCTTCGGACGGCGTGCCGCCTCATAGGCGCGTCGGTGGGCCCGCCATGCCCGGTAGTCAGACGATCCTCCGTTGGCGGCGACCTCACGACACACGGTCGAAGGGGACCGACCAATGCTCCGGGCGATCGCCGTCAGCGACTGGCCGCTCCGAATCCCGAGGCTGATCTCTTCGCGTTCCGCCAGCTGGAGCCGGGAGGGACCGGGCAACCAGAGATCCGGTGCCGGGGGCCTCATTGGCTCGTGACTGAGCAGATTCCTGACGCCCATGTCGCTGCACCCTGCCTCCCGCGCCACCGCACGCAAAGAGAGTCCCCTGCCGCTAAGTCGTCGGATGGACCGCCTTTGCTCCATCGTCAAGTGTTGGGTCGGGTCGGTCGGGCGTTTGCGGGTCATCTCGAGCTCCTCGGTTTAGGCGACAACGAAGCGTTGTCTACTCACCGAGTCGTTGCAGTGACCCCTTGAACCCGCCCCTGGTTACCTTGCCCGAAACGTTGCCCGAAACCTTGCAGAAACCTTGCAGGATCCGCGCCGCGTAGAAAAATCTTCGGGGAAAGATGGGCGGCCGAACGAATTCTTGGCAGCGCCTTGGTGGAGCATCCGGAGATTTCCCCGAAATTTGATCGGGATGAGGCACCTCTTACGGACTGACCGCGGCGAGACGCAGTATGCGACAGATTGTTATGGTGCCCGGAAACCGGAGGATTCGATGCAACTGGCTTTGACCCCCGAACAGGAGGAATTGAAGGACGAGTTGCGCGCCTACTTCGTCCGTCTGGTGGACGAGGTCGAGGGGACCGACGGGAACGAGGCCACCGCCACCGACAGCGACGACAGCTCGCCCTACAAGCGGTACATCCGCCGGATGGGCCAAGACGGCTGGCTGGGGCTGGGTTGGCCAGTCGAATACGGCGGGAAGGCCCGGGGTCCCATCGACCAGATGATCTTCGTCGAGGAGTCCCACTGGGCCGGGGTCCCGCTCCCGCTGCTGACCCTCAACAGCGTCGGGCCCACCCTGATGGCGCTCGGCACCCAAGAGCAGAAGGACCGGATCCTCCCCGGCATCCTCCGCGGCGAGGTGCATTTCTCCATCGGCTACACCGAGTCCTCGGCCGGCACCGACCTGGCATCCCTTAAAACCCGTGCCGTGCGGGACGGTGATGAGTACGTGATCACCGGCGAGAAGCTCTACACCAGCGCCATCCAGTACGCCGACTACGTCTGGCTGGCCGTCCGGACCGACCCGGAGGCACCCAAGCACAAGGGACTGTCGGTGTTCATCGTCCCCACCGACGCCGCCGGGTTCCACTGGTCACCGTTGGCCACCACCGCCGGAGACTTCACCAGCACCACCTTCTATGACGACGTGCGGGTTCCGGCCGAGAACCTGGTCGGCACCGAGAACCAGGGGTGGAAGCTGATCACCAACCAGCTCAATCACGAGCGGGTGGCGATCTGTCCGTCGTCGGGGCTGCTGCGAAGCCTGGTCGAGGTCCAGAGGTGGGCACAGCAGGAGAAGCTGGCCGACGGGCGCCGGGTCATCGACCAAGAGTGGGTGCGGGTGCACCTGGCCCGGGTCCACGCCAAGGTCGAGGTGCTCAAGCTGTTCAACTGGAAGGTGGCCTGGGCAGCTGACAAGGGTCTGAACCCGGCCGATGCCTCCGCCACCAAGGTCTACGGCACCGAGCTCGCCCTGGAGATCTACCGGCTGCTCCTCGAGGTGGTCGGGCAGGCCGGCTACCTTCCCGAGGGCTCCGCCGGGGCGGTCATAAAGGGTCGCCTCGAGCGCAACGCCCGGAGTCAGGCCATCTTCACCTTCGGTGGCGGGACCAACGAGATCCAGCGAGACATCATCGCCATGGTCGGCCTCGGGATGCCACGGGCCCCGCGCTGACTTCCTTGGGCACCGACCACCTGTCGGCACCTCAACCCCGGCTACCCGGCGTTGATGCCGACGATGGGGGCATTGAGGGTTTGCCCGCCCAGCGAGCCCGAGAACGTGGCGCCACCGAACGCAAAGATGCCCCCGTCCGATGCGGCCAGCCAGTAGCCGTCCTTACCCGGGGTGGAATCCATGCCGATGATCGGCTTGTTCAACTGCAGCGCACCGGTCGAGCCGAAGTAGCTGGCTCCGCCGAAGGCAAAGATGCCGCCATCGGAGGCCACCAGCCAGTAACCACCGGGGAATCCGGACGACGCCATTCCTACCACCGGCTTGTTCAACTGCATCGCCCCGGTCGAGCCGAAGAAGGTGGCGTCGCCGAAAGCGAAGATGCCGCCATCGGAGGCCACCAACCAGTAGCCGCGGCCGTCGGGGGTGGCCGCCATGCCCACCACCGGCTTGTTCAGGTGCAACGCCCCGGTCGAGCCGTAGAAGCCGGCGTCACCGAAGGCGAAGATGCCCCCGTCGGCGGCCACCAACCAGTACCCACCTCCATCCGGGGTCGAAGCCATCGCCACAATCGGCTGGTTCAGGTGCAGCGCCCCGGTCGACCCGAAGAAGGCGGCATCGCCGAAGCTGAAGATGCCGCCGTCCGAAGCCACCAGCCAGTAGCCGCCCAGGTCAGGGGTAGCCATGCCCACCACCGGCTTGTTGAGCGGGCGGCCACCCATCGATCCAAAGCTCTGGAGCCCGCCGAAGGAGAAGACCCCGCCGTCGGCGGCCACCATGCGGTACCCGGAGACGAACGGCACCAACTGGCCCGAGGGCGACACGGTTTCGACGAAGGGCGCTGACGTCGACTTGGCGAAGACGGCGTTGCCCGAGTAGGTGGCGGTGATCGACTGCTGGGTCGTCACGTGCCCGGCGACCGTCCGGTTGGAGGCGGTGGCTCCCCCGAAGCTGGTCGAGCAGCTGGCGGTAACCGGCGGACTGCCACCGACGGCCAGGTCGATGCAGCCGGGGATGGGAACCCCGTTGTCGTAGAAGGTCACGAATCCTGTGTGGCTGCCGACCCCGATGTTCGGGAAGGTCACCGTGGCGATACAGGTCACCGTCTCACCCGGGGTCGACGAGTTGGGTGTGCAGGTGACGGTGATCGTGGTCGCCGACGTGACCGGTGGGACCCCCACCGAATAGTTGATGATGACTTCACCATCCCCTGACTGTCCACCCGACGGGAAGGATCCGCCCGCCGGTATCAGGCCGGACCCGCCGCCCCCGCCCCCACCGTTCGAGGAAGACTCGCCATTGAAGGTACCGCCCCCGCCCCCGCCGAAGTTACCGCCGCCTCCGCCCCCACCGCCGTCGAACTCGCCCGCCCCGTTCCCACCGAAATTGAACCCGCCGGCGGTCGAACCATCCTCGAAACCTCCCGCCGCCCCCCCGGCGATTTGGGTGCCGCCGCCACCGGGCAGTCCGCAGGTCGCCGAACCCGGATTCCCACTGCTGCCACCCCCGGCACCCCCGGCTGCACTGCTGCCTTCACAGACTTGTTGACCACCGCCACCGCCCCCGCCACCGATCATCACGCTGGGCCCATCGACCCCGAAAATGACGTTCGAAGCGCCCCCGCCTCCACCGCCGCCCGGGCCCCCGAGTCCCCCTCCACCGTCGCCGCCATCGCCGCCATCACCACCCGCCGCCTGACCTTGCTGGCCGAGATCGAGGAAGTACTGCTGCCCGGGCGACACGGGGATATCGGCCGACACAATGCCACCGAGGCCGCCGGGCGTGGAGCCTTCATTGGCCGATCCGCCCTGCCCCCCGCAGGCGGTGATGGTCGCATCAGACACCCCGTCCGGCACCGTCCAACTCTGGAGGTCCCCGGTGTAGGTGAAGATGACAGTCGTGTTCCCCGACCCCAGCGTCGGGCAGGTGGGTAGCGGTACCGGGGCGGCCGCGGCCGGCTGGGCGCCCAACAGCGACGCCGTCCCGGCGGCCGCCAACCCGAGGACGGCCAGACAGATGCTCCCGCCGAGGAGCCCGATGCGACGGCCTAGCGATGCATTCATCTCGTCCCCCAGGGGTGTAGTTGGCGGTGCTGGTGGCGCAGCCTAGGCCAGCCGACCAGCGATAACCACCATCCATGGCCCTCGCCGAGCGGCCAGAGTGGCCGCCGCCCTCGAACTCAGCCCATCTTGGCGATGATCTGCTCGGCGAACTGTTCGCTGGCCGCCACCCGCGCCGCCTGGATGGTCTCCGGGGTGTCGTCCTCGCCGGCCCGCACCGACATCCACGGCGCACACAACAGGTCGGTGACCCCGAGGTCCTCGAACCGCCGGAAGAGGTCGACGTCGGGCATGGCCCGGACGGCCAGATAGATGCAGAAGTCATCCGCCGGCCGGTCGACCTCCTTGAGCGCCGCCTGGATCCGGTCCACCTGCTCGAAGGCGACGTCGGGTTGGACCGAGCCGGTATTGATCCAGCCGTCGCACAGCGTGGTGGCCCGGCGGATGGCGGGGTCGGAGTGGCCGCCGCAGAGGATCGGGATCGGAAGGGTGGGGGAGGGCTCCATCGGCAGGGGGGCACGTCGTAGTACGGCCCGTGGTACTCGACCCAGCCTCCGGCCCACACGGCCCGCAGCGCCGGGATCATGTCGTCGAGCCGCTTGCCCCGGGTGTGGAAGTCCTGCCCGGTGGACGAACTCCTCCTCGCACCACCCGACCCCGACCCCGAGCCGGACCCGGCGTGGACAGCACCGCGGCGGTGCCCACCTGCTTGGCCACCGTCATGAGGTCGCGCGCCGGGGCGATGTAGACCCCGGTCGTGAAGGTCAGGTTGGTGGTGACCGCCGCCATGGCCGAGATGAGGCACCTCGGGTCGGGCCAGTCCGTCTCCGGGTCCCAGAACGGCGAACCGTCGGGGGCCTTCGAGTACGTGTAGCGCGACTGCCGATCCCGGGGGAAGAACATGTGGTCCGACACGTAGATGCCGGCGTAGCCCTCTCGCTGGCCGCGGCCTTGGCCAGCTGACTGGTCGATGGGCAGGAACGTCACCGCTTGGTGAAATCGCAGGGCAGAGACCGCTTCCGAAGGGGGCTAGTTGGGACGAGTACCGGGTTCACCGGGGGCAGGACGTCGCTCGAGGTCCCGCTCGATCTCAGCTTTGAGCGAATGGCCGGAACGGAGTCGCTCGAAGGTGGCACCAATTCGAGCCCTCGAAGTGTCGTGCCACGGGAGGAGCTGGACCCGACGGTCGGCCCGGCCACCGGCGCCGACGCCGAGAACGAGATCGGGAGGTGCTTCACCCCGTTGATGAACGCCGACTGGAGCCGCTGGACCTCGCCGTCGAGGCGGATGTCGGGCATGCGGTCGAGGAGGTGCTGGAACATGACCCGGATCTCCATGCGGGCCAGGTTCGTCCCCAGGCAGAAGTGCGGGCCGCCGCCACCGAAGGCCATGTGGGGGTTGGGGGAGCGGCCGATGTCGAACGTGTCGGGGTTCTCGAAGATGTCCTCGTCGCGGTTGGCCGAGATGTGGAAGAAGACGACCTTTGGTCCCCTTCGGCGATCTGCTGGCCGCGGATCTCCCGGTCCCGGTCGTCTGGCGGCGGAAGTTCATGACCGGGGTGACGTAGCGCAGCATCTCGTCGATGGCCGTCGGCAGCAGCGAGCGGTCGGCGAGCAGCCGCTGCCACTGGTCGGGGTGCTCGAAGAAGGCGTGCATCGCCCCCGAGATCAGGTTGCGCGTCGTCTCGTTGCCGGCCACGGTGAGCAGCAGGAAGAACAGCTCGAGCTCGAGCTCCGAGAGCTGTCGCCGTCGACCTCGAGTGGGTCAGCACGCTCATGAGGTCGTCGGGGGGGTCGGCCTGCTTCTTCGCGAACAGCTCGGCGGCGTAGGTGAAGAGCTCGATGGCCGCCTGCTCGGCCACCTCGGCGTTGGTCGGGAACTCGGGGTCCTCCTGGCCGATCATCCGGTTGGACCAGTCGAACATGTGGTGGCGGTCGGCCTGGGGGACGCCGAGGAGATCGGCGATGACCTGCAGCGGGAGCTCGGCCGAGATGTCGGTGACGAAGTCGGCCGTCCCTTCTCGATGACGGCGTCGATGATGTCGTCGGTTGTGGCATCTTCTCCTCGAGCGAGTACCATGCGGGGGGTGAAGCCCTTGTTCACCAGACGCCGGTAGCGGGTGTGCAGGGGCGGGTCCATGTTGAGCATCATCAGCTGCTGGCGCAGCTGCTCCTCGGGCATCTCCCACAGCGAGGTGGCCCGTGGCCGAGGAGAAGTGCTCGTAGTCGCGGTTCACGGTCACGCAGTCGTCGTACTTGGTCACGGACCAGAACCCGCGCCGGCCCGTCGGGCTCCTCGTGCCAGTACACCGGGGCCTCGCGGCGGAGCTCGGCGAACCACTCGTGGGGGACGGCAGCGACGAAGTTCCTCGAGTCGATCAGGTCGATCTCGCTGAGCTCCATGTGGTCCTCCCCCTCTCCCCGTGTCGCATTACTCTAGAACATGTTCCAGTCATGATAGGCGCCGCATCCAAGGGCCACCGGGCAGAAGGACGCGACGCCCCTAGCCGATGCGGTTAGGTGGCGCCCGGATGCGGCGCCGTCGGCCGCCGCCGCCGGGGTCGGTGACGAAGTGAACGAGTGATCAGCCGATCACCAGATGGAGGTGGGGGAGAGTTCGAACGCCATGTTCCTGGAGGAGACCCCCGAGCAGCTGGCCCTGCGCCAGGAGCTGCGCGCGTACTACGCCGAGCTCCTCACCGACGAGGTGCGGGCCGGCATCGGCGAGGTCGGCGAGGGCGGCGAGCTGTGGCGCCAGCGTGCGCCGGATCGGCAAGGACGGCTGGCTCGGCATCGGGTGGCCCAAGGAGTACGGCGGCCAGGGCCGGCCCGCCACCGACCAGTTCATCTTCTTCGACGAGACCCGGCGGGCGCGAGGCCCCGTTCCCGTTCGTGACCGTGAACACCGTGGGCCCGACGATCATGCGCTTCGGCACCGACGAGCAGAAGTCGTTCTTCCTGCCCGCCATCCTGGCCGGCGAGATCAACTTCGCCATCGGCTACACCGAGCCCGAGGCCGGCACCGACCTGGCGTCGCTGCGGACCCGGGCCGTGCGCGACGGCGACGAGTACGTGGTCAACGGGGCCAAGGTCTTCACGAGCGGCGCCGACATGGCCGACTACATCTGGCTGGCCGTGCGCACCAACCCCGACGCCCCCAAGCACAAGGGCATCTCGATCCTCCTTGTCCACCGACTCCCCGGGTTCTCGTGGAGCCCCATCGTCACCGTCGGCGGGCGCCAGGACCACCGCCACCTACTACGCCGACGTCCGCGTGCCGGTCGGCCAACTGGTGGGGAGCCGAGAACGAGGGCTGGCGGATGATCACCACCCAGCTCAACCACGAGCGGGTGGGCCTGGCCGCGTGGAGCGGGCTTCGCCTCCGCAGCTGTACGAAGAGGTGGCCGGCGTGGGCGGCGCCACCGTCACCCCCGACGGCCCGCCGTGCTCGACCTCGGTGGGTGCAGTCGGACCTGGCCCGGTGCCGGCCCGAGCTCGAGGCCATGTACCTCCTCAACTGGCGCATGGCCGCGGCGGTCGCCACCGAGACCATGAGCCCGGCCGACTCCTCGACGGTGAAGATCTTCGGCGTCGAGCGCAGCATCGACATCTACCGCCGCCTGCTCGGGATCGTGGGGGCGGCGGCTACCTCCGTCCCGGCTCGCCCGGGGCGGTGCTGGCGGGCCGGCTCGAGCGGACCGCCCGCCGGCCCAGATCAACACCTTCGGCGGCGGCGTCAACGAGATCCAGCGCGAGATCGTGGCCATGGCCGGCCTGGGCATGACCCGGGCGGCGCGGTGAGCGCGGTGGCGAGGACGGCCCCGACGCCGCGCCAGTTCCGCGGCCGGACGGCTCCGACAGGCTCCTCGACAGCGGCTGGCCGCCTTCGAGGGCAGGTCGAGCGGCCGCCCATCGAGGCCCGCGACGACGTCAACCAGGCCATGATCCGGCACTGGGTCGACGCCATGGGCGACGAGAACCCCGTCTACATCGACGACGCAGGCGGCCCGGGCCAACGGGCTTCCCGGGGTGATCGCCCCGCCCACCATGCTCCAGGCCTGGATCATGCGCGGCTACCGACCTCGCAGCCGGGCGAGAGCCGGCGGGCCGCCAGCGAGGCCGGGCGCGGGCCTCGCGCGAGAAGCGATGTTCGACGTCCTCGACGAGGCCGGGTTCACCTCGGTGGTGGCCACCGAACTGCGACCAGGAGTACGCCCGGCCCCTCGTGCTCGGGCGACCGGCTCACGGTGTCCTCGGTCATCGACTCGGTCTCCCCCGAGAAGCACACCGGGCTCGGGGTCGGCCACTTCGTCACCACCCGCCTGGAGTTCACCGACCAGCACGGCGAGCGCGGTGGCCACCATGCGGTTCCGCATCCTGCGCTTCCGGCCCCAGCCGCGCGTACCAGCCCCAGGCCGAGGCCGCGCCCCGCTGCGGCCCCGTCCGGCGCTCACCCACGACAACGCCTTCTTCTTCGACGGGGCCCGCCAGGGCGAAGCTGCTCATCCAGCGCTGCTCGAACGTGCGGCGTGCTGCGCCACCCGCCCCGCCCGGCGTGCCCGTCGTGCCGGTCCTTCGAGTGGGACACCGTCGAGGCCAGCGGGCCGGGGGACGGTCTACAGCTACGTGGTCGTGCACCATCCCCAGGTTCCCGCCTTCGACTACCCGCTGCCCATCGCCGTGGTCGAGCTCGAGGAGGGGACCCGCCTGGTGGCCGACCTGATCGGGCATCGACCCCGCCGACGTGCGCATCGGCATGCCCGGTCGTGGTCGAGTTGGTGGCCGTCGACGACGAGCTCACCATGCCCGATGTTCCGACCCGGTCGACGGCGAGCAGAGGGCGGCCTGATGGACTTCACCTTCACCGAGGAGCAGCAGGCGGTGGCCGAGGGCCGCCGCGGCGATCTTCGCCGGCATGGCCACGCCCCGAGCGGGTGGCGAGATCGAGAGGCACCGCACGACCGCTTCGACGCGCTCGCTGTGGTCCGAGCTGGCCAAGGCCAACCTGCTCGGCCTGGCCGTCCCCGAGGACCACGGCGGATCGGGCCTCGGCCTGACCGAGCTGTGCCTCGTCCTCGAGCAGCAGGGTCGGGCCGTGGCCCCGGTGCCCGCTGTGGGCCACGGTCGTGCTCGGGGCCCTGCCCCCTGGCCGAGTTCGGCGCCGGCCGAGCAGCAGGCCCGCTGGCTGCCCGGGGTGGCGGCCGGCGACGTCGGCTCTCGCGCCGCGCTGACCGAGGTGGCCGCCGGCACGCGACCGGACCGACCCGTCGGTGCGCGCCGAGCGCCGACGGCGACGGGCTGGCGGCTGCCGGGACCGCCTTCGCCGTCCCCCAGGCCCACCTGGCCGCCCGGGTCCTCGTCCCCGCCGCCGTCGGTGCCGGCCCGGCGACGACCATCGTGGCGCTCGTCGACCCGACCGGCCCGGGCGCGCGCATCGAGCGGGCCACGACCACCGACCGCCAGATCCATCCCCATCTCCATCTCGACGGCGTCGCCGGTCGCCGCCGGAGACGTGCTGGCCGGGCCGCGACCCGACCGGGGCCGGAGGCGGTCGGCTGGATGCTCGACGGGCCCGGACCGGGCTGTGCGCCATCCAGCTGGGCGTGACCGAGGAGGCGGTGCGCCGGGCCGCCGCGTACCTCAACCAGCGCCACCAGTTCGGCCGCCCCTTGTCGTCCTTCCAGGGGACCATGCTGCGGGCCGCCGACGCCTACATCGACACCGAGGCCATCCGGGTCACCACGTGGCAGGCGGCGTGGCGCCTCGACAACGGCCTGGCCGCCGACCGAGGCGGTGGCCGTGGCCCAGTGGTGGGCGTCGGAAGCGGGCCAGCGCGTGGTGCACGCCACCCAGCACCTCCACGGCGGCCTGGGCGCCGACATCTACTACCCGATCCACCGCTACTTCCTGTGGGGCAAGCAGATCGAGCTGATGCTCGCAGGGCCCGAGCGCCGAGCTGGCCCGCCTGGGCGCCAGGCTGGTGGCCGGAGCGCTGCCGGGCCCGACGGCAGGCGGTCGAGGGCCGTGACCATGCCCGGCCACCCGCTGCGATTCGACGAGGTCGCGGTGGGCGACGCGCTCCCCGAGCTCGCCATCCCGCTCGACCCGCACCCTCATCGTGGCCACCGCCATCGCCTCGCGCGACTACCAGGACGTCCACCACGACCCGGGCCTGGCCGTCGAGCGCGGCTCCCCCGACATCTTCATGAACATCCTCACGCACCAACGGCTTCGTCGGCCGCTTCGTCACCGACTGGGCCGGGCCCGGCGCGGTCATCGAGACGGTGTCGCCATCCGCCTGGGCGCGCCCAACTACCCGGGCGACACCATGACGCTCACCGGCACGGTCGACGCGCCGAGGCCCGACCGGCCGTGCCGACGGCCGCGGCGTGGTCGAGGTGGCGGTGCGGGGGGCCAACAGCCGCGGCGACCACGTGACCGGGACCGGTCCGTGCTGTCGCTGCCCCCGGCCGGGCACTTCATGAGGCCGGTGCGTGAGCGCGAGGTCCCCGCGTCGCCACACCTTCGCCGGCACCACCGCCATCAGCGGGATCGGTGCCACCGAATTCTCCAAGGACTCGGGCCGCAGCGAGCTGCGCCTGGCCACCGAGGCCGTCGTCGCCGCCCTCGACGACGCCGGCCTCGACGCCCGCCGACGTCGACGGCCTCGTCACCTTCGCGGCCGACACCAACCCCGAGATCGAGGTGGCCCGCACCCTCGGCATGGGCGACCTCACCTTCTTCAGCCGCATCCACTACGGCGGCGGGGCGGCGTGCGCCACCGTGCACCAGGCGGCCATGGCCGTCGCCAGCGGCGTGGCCGACGTGGTGGTCTGCTACCGGGCCTTCAACGAGCGCTCGGGCCACCGCTTCGGCACCGGCGTCCAGGGCCGCCCGCCCGTCGCCAACGCCGAGAACGCCCACTTCTCGTGGTACGCGCCGCAGGGCCTGCTCACCCCGGCGTCGTGGGTGGCCATGTTCGCCCAGCGCTACCTGCACGTCACCGGGGCCACCACCGAGGACTTCGGCCGGGTGGCGGTGGCCGACCGCGCCGCACGCGGCGACCAACCCCGAAGGCCTGGTTCTACGGCAAGCCCATCACCCTGGAGGACCACCAGGCGTCGCGCTGGATCGTCGAGCCCGCTGCGCCTCCTCGACTGCTGCCAGGAGTCCGACGGCGGCCAGGCCATCGTCGTCACCACCCTCGAGCGGGCCCGCGACCTGCGCCCAGCCCCGGCGGTCATCCGGGCCGCGGCCCAGGGGTCGGGCGCCCAGCAGGACATGATGACCTCGTACTACCGCGACGACATGCGCGGCCTCCCCGAGATGGGCGTGGTGGCCCGCCAGCTGTGGGAGACCTCGGGCCTCGGCCCCGACGACATGCAGGTGGCCGTGCTCTACGACCACTTCACCCCGTTCGTGCTCTACCAGCTCGAGGAGCTCGGCTTCTGCGAGTGGGGCGAGGCCAAGGACTTCCTCCGCGACGGCAACATCGAGCTGGGCGGCAAGCTGCCCATCAACACCCACGGCGGCCAGCTGGGGAGGCCTACATCCACGGCATGAACGGCATCGCCGAGGGCGTGCGCCAGGTGCGGGGCACGGCGGTCAACCAGGTCCCGGAGGTCGAGCACGTCGTGGTCACCGCCGGCACCGGCGTCCCCACCAGCGGGCTCGTCCTCGGCGTCGACCGCTGAGTCGCTGAACGCGATACGTCGTAACGACTCGGCCACCGTCCGTACCCCAACGACTCGGCGTCCCCAGTGGCCAGCCTTCCGTTATTCCGGTTATTACGGACAGTTTCGCTGCTATCCTTCCGTAATGGTGACTATTACGGAAGGCAACGAGCGGGGGCACGAAGAGACGGTGACCTGGAATGGTGCCCCCGTCCGCGCCTGGGTGCCTCGCTTCCTCGCCAGCCAGGACTTTGAGGTCGGTATCCGCACCGCCCGCCGCACTGAACAAGCGATCGCGGCCATACAGGCGAGTGGAGGCGCTTCCAGTCGCTTCGAGCCGCTCGCCATGTTGTTACTCAGGGCAGAGGGGGTGGCATCCTCGTATATCGAGGGACTCCGCACTCCTCTGGTTGACGTCGCCGCCGCCGAGGTTGGCGACACCTCGAACGCCACCGCCGCCTGGGTGGCCGACAACCTCAACGCCGTGCGGCACGCCCTCGACGGGGCAACGTGTGACCTCACCATCGAAGATATCCATGAGTGGCACCGCCGTCTCATGGGCCCGACGGGTCGCCTACCCAAAGAGATGGTGGGCGCGTTTCGCACCGCCCAGTCCTGGATCGGTGGCACGTCACCGCGGAGCGCCTCATTCGTTCCTCCTGCCCCCGGGCGGGTCGAAGACCTCATGAGTGACCTGGTCGGCTTTGTCAACGCCGAGTGGGTGGATCCGGTCACCCAGGCAGCTGTTGCCCATGCCCAGTTCGAGATTATCCATCCCTACGGGGACGGCAATGGTCGGATCGGGCGGATCCTGATCGGCTGGATCCTCGCCCATCGCACCGGGGTCACGGTCCCTCCCCCAGTCAGCATCTTCATCGCCCGGGACCCCGGCGGGTACCTGGCCGGCCTGACCAGGTTCCGCCTCGGCGAACTCGACCCCTGGGTGGAGTGGCTGGCGGCTGAGCTCACGTATTCGAGCGAAGCAGCGCAGGGGTTGATGGTGCGCACCGAACAGCTCCTAAAGGAGTGGACCCGTCGCGTCGATGGCCTGCGCGTCGACGCGACGGCCCGGCTGGTGCTGCCCGTTTTAATCGAGGCCCCGGTCGTCTCCTCAGATCTACTCGCGGATCGCTTGGCGGTGTCCGAACGCGCGGCGCGAGCCGCGCTCGCCACGCTGGCTGAGCGAGGCGTCCTCGGGCCCTACGACCAAGCGGCGAGCGGGCCAGGGCGCCCTCGTCGTTTCTGGGTTGCGTCCGAGCTCATCGCGATGGTCACGAACTGGGGCGCGCCCTACTCGGCGATCGGGTACAACCCTTCGTAGGCGGTGGCCAGATCGTAGAGGGCCTGCCGGCCGTCCCCGCTGAACGAGGAGCCGTGCATCAGGGCCAGGGTGGACGGCTGGAGGTCGCCGAGCCGGCGCATCTGCGCGGCGGTGTCGGGCGCCATCGAGCTGGCTCGGAACATCGCCTCGCCCTCCAAGGCCGGCTCGACCAGATCGTTGGTGGTCAGCGCCGGGCCGTCGCCCAGGTGGGTGAACAGATCCCCGCACAGCAATGTCCGGGTGGTCTCCTCGTAGAGCACCCGGGCCTCCCAGCCGTGGGGCACGTGGGGGGTGGTGTCGAGATGGAGGACCCGCTTGCCCCCGAGGTCGAGCACGTCCCCGTCGACCAGCGGCCGGGGCGGCCGGTCGGCCATCTCGTTGAGCGACACTAGGCACCCGATGGCGCCGTGGGCCACTTGCGACTCGGGGGCGGCGGCCAGGAATTGGTTCATGGCGCCCATCTCGTCGGACTCCACGTGGCCGAAGGTGATCCACCGCAACCGGTCGACTGGGAGGATGGTGGCGATGGCCTCGGACACCGAGGGGAACATCGAGCGGTGCCCGGTGTGGAACAGCAGGGGCTCATCGGCGTCGATGAGGAACTGGTTGAAGGTGAAGCCGTTGGGACCGATCTCGGCGACAAAGGTCGACACGCGGTAGATCCCGTCGGCCACTTCGTCAACGTTGGTCGGCATGATGAACCTCCCTGTCTCCTACGGAGCGCCAGTTGGTCGGGACCCACCCGCTCCCACTGAACCCGATCGGGACCGACAAGACAAACCTACCCGCCCTTTCGGCGCGACGGGCCTCCGGAAATACTCCGGGACCACTAGCTTGGCGGTATGCGCATCGAGGACATCGAGTACGCCTTCGAGGGACAACGGATGGTCGGGCGCTTGGCCGTCGACGAGTTCCGGCCCGGTCGACGGCCGGCGGTGCTGGTCTGCCACGAAGGCCGCGGGCTCAGCGAGCACACCAAGGGCCGAGCGGTTCGGCTGGCCGGGCTCGGGTACGCCGCCTTCGCGCTCGACTATCAGGGCGACGGTCAACCCCGCCCCCGGGACGAGGCCAACACCCGCCTCGGAGTCATCATGGCCGATCTCGATCTCACCCGTCGTCTGGGGCACGCCGGCCTGGACATCCTTCTGGCCCAAGCGTTCGTCGATCCCGAGCGGGTGGCCGCCATCGGCTACTGCTTCGGGGGAGCCATGGTGCTCGAACTGGCCCGCGACGGTGCCGACCTCCAGGCGGTGGTGGGCTTCCACCCCGGCATCCGCTCACCCGATCCGGGAGAGTCCTCCAAGGTCGGGGCCCGCGTGCTGATGTGCTGCGGGTCCGAGGACCCGGTGGTCAGCCTCGAGAATCGCCAGGCGTTCGAGGCCGACATGCGGGCGTCGGGCGTCGCCGACTGGCAGCTGGACATCTACGGCGGGGTCGGCCACAGCTTCACCAACCCACGGGCCGACGAGCTGGGGCTGCCCGGCTTCGAGTTCAACGCTGCCGCCGACCGGCGGTCGTGGCGGTCCATGCTCGACCTGCTGGAAGAGCGACTCCGCCCGGACTGACTGCGGTCACGATCCGCGCCGCGGATGAAATCACGGCAGCAGTTCGAACGCCTCGAGATGGTTTGGCCGTACCACCGTGAAGTGACGACGATCGAGCGTAGCGATCTCAGTCGATCCGAGGCGTTCAGCCGCCGCGATCACCGATGCGTCCACCGAACCGAGCCGTAGATCCCGATAGGTCGCGACAAGTTCTGCCATCCGAAGCCAATCTGCCGCGGCCACCGGTTCGGCAATCAAGTTTCCAGTGGCGAGGTCCCCGAGGAATCGGATCTCCGCCTCTGCACCCAGCCGCGTTGCCAAGAGGTACACGACTTCGGTAATAACCAGCGTCGGCACGAGCAGCGGACCAGCATGAGACTCGAGGAGTTCAAGACACGTGTCGTGGTGTCGGTCGTCGGCGTCAACGTAGGCGTAGAGGGGCCCAGCGTCGACGATGAGCGCTATTTCTCAACCTCCTTCCGCAGGATCTCCTCGATCCGCTCCGAAATGTCTGGATGCCCGCTGTGTCCGGCCCCGGCCGCGAGGAACTTTCGTTTTAGCTTCCGGCCCCCGAGTAGCTCCTCGATGGCCTCCCGGGTCAGCTCGGAAACGGTTGTCGAACGCCGTTCGGCCTCGTGCCGGAGGCGGGCGTCCAACTCATCTGGCAACTTCACGCTCGTTCGCTTCATGGTATGCCAGCATACCAGTTGGCGAGACTGGTCACTCCACCCAGAAATCTCGGACCCGCCTCAATTCACGCCGGGCGTGGCTCGACTACGGGCGTTGGGGAGCTACCGTGCCGTGGACGGCCTGCGAGCCCGGCGCCGGTGGAGTTCCTTCCGCGGCCACATCGGCCTCCTTGCTCGGCGGGCCGCGCAGAATCCATGCGAACAGCACCGCCACCAGCCCCCCGGCGATCGGACCGGCGACATAGGCCCAGAAATCGGTCCAGCGACCGCCGACGAGGGCGGGTCCGAACGAGCGGGCCGGGTTCATCGAGGCACCGGTGACCGGAGCGGCCCACAGGCCGGCGAGGACGATGTAGCCGCCGATGGCCAGTGCCGCGTTGGCGCCGATGTTCCGACCCCCCGAGGCGGTTCCCAGGATGACGCTCACCAATCCGGCGGTGAGCACCACCTCGATCAACGCTGTCTTCCAGCCGCTGAAATCTCCGCTCGGAAGGGTGGCACCGAGGTTCCCGATGTTGCCGAACATGGCCCGGAGAAAGGCAGCCGCCAGGGCGGCGCCAACCAGTTGCGCGGCCAGATACGCGGGGACCCGGGTCCACGGAAAATTTCCGCGGACCGCGAAGGAGATGGTGACGGCCGGGTTCAGGTGGGCGCCGCTGATGGTGCCCATGAAGTAGATGATGGCCATGACCATCAGACCGGGAACGACGACCTGCGCGTCCAGGGGGACCTGACCGTGGCTCCGGGCGTCGACCACCGGGGCTCCGGCGGCCACCAGCACCAAGAAGAACGTACCCAGCAGCTCGGAGAAAACTCGGCGCCACTCGTAGGTCTGATCCCAAAAGTCCAGGCTCCATGGCGTCTGGAGCCCTATGGGCTCGCGGTAGACGAGAGGTAGCGGCTCGGGGCGATCTGGTGGTGGTGACATGGGATTTTCCGAGAAACATAGTCGTTGGCTGCCGGGATATCCTTCCAGCGTCACTGCGAGCCCGAGCCGGATGGGCCGAGGAGAGGAGCACGATGGGCCGAGGAGAGGAGCGCCAGGATGGCCGATGACGAGCATTGGAAGAGTGAGCCCGAAGACGAGGACATTGCTGGAGCGAAGTCGTACCTATCGTTGTTGGTCGGGTCGTCGGCGGCCACCAAACTGAGCAAGGCGTTGCGCAAGCAACAGACGCTGCAGCACTTCGCGGCCAAGGACATCCTCCGGGCGGCCGGTCTCGCCCTGCTGGGCAAGACCGACTCCGAGGTCGTCAACGACATGAAGAAGATCAAGGCGGGCGAAAAATTGGCGCCGGTGTTGCTGGTCCAGGGCACTCCGTTGTGGGTGGCCGACGGCTATCACCGGGTGTGCACGAGCTATCACCTCAACGAAAAGACGCCGGTGCCCTGCCGGATCGTGCCGCGCGATTCGAAGGGCTGACCCTCCGAATCCGTCGGCTGACATCCAGGGCGGAGACTGCTACCGTCGGATTTTGATGATCGATTCCCTGCCCTTCGGTCGAACCGGCCACCGCAGCATCCGGGTCATCTTCGGCGCCGCCGCCCTCGGCGCCATGCGTCAGGACCGCGCCGACCGGGTACTCGACACCGTGCTCGCCGGCGGCCTCAACCACATCGACACCGCCGCCGCCTACGGCGACTCCGAGCTGCGACTGGCCCCGTTCCTGGCCGATCACCGGCATGATTTCTTCTTGGCCACCAAGACGGGTGAGCGAAACGGCGGCGCCGCCCGAGCGCAGCTCGAGCAGTCACTGACCCGGTTGGGAGTCGACCAGGTCGACCTCATCCAGCTCCACAATCTGGTCGAGCCGGACGAGTGGGAGACCGCCCACGCCCCCGGGGGAGCCGTCGAGGCTCTTGCCCGGGCCCGGGACGAAGGCCTGGTGCGCTTCATCGGGGTCACCGGTCATGGGACCCGCATCCCCGGCATGCACGTACGCAGCCTCGAGCGGTTCGACTTCGACTCGGTGCTGCTCCCCTACAACTTCACCATGTTGCGCAACCCCGACTACCGCTCGTCGGTCGAGAAGCTCCTCGAGGTCTGCGCCCAGCGCCAGGTCGCGGTGCAGACCATCAAGTCGATCGCCCGGCGCCGGTGGACTCCGGACTCCACCCAACCTCACTTCGCCTGGTACGAGCCGCTTCCCGAAGGCGAGGCGCTGGCCCGGGGCGTGGCCTACGTGCTGGGCAACCCCCAGCTGTTTCTCAACACCTCGAGCGACGCCACCCGCCTGGAAGCCATCCTGGCTGCCGCGCAGGGTGCGCACGAGGTCCCGAATGACGTTGATCTCGAGGCGGACGTTGCCGAGCTGGACATGATGCCGTTGTTCGATGGAGCCGCTCTCGAACGGATGTGAGTCAGCCCGGGCCGGCTACCTAGGAGCAATCAGAAGTCGGGTCAGCCGGCCTCCGCCGTGACTTCGTCATCGGCGTTCGCCCCACGGCCCTTCAGTTTGTCGGCCAGCCGGCCGTCCGTTCCGAACAACGCGGATCGCCACTCCTCGACCAGCTGGCTGGTGTCCCGGTCGTCGGGATGGAAATCCCGCCGGTTGTAGTCACGGAGGTGACGCCACACTTCGACGTGGGTGAAGGGAGAATACCGGAGGGCACCGAGGCTCTTTCGAAGCCGCTTCAGGTCTCGCGTGGAGGCGTCTCCCAGCAACGAGAGGAAGGTGTCGAACACTACGCCGGCGATGAAGGCGACGGTCACCACGTTCATCGTCCGCACCCGGACGGCGTGGCTGCCCACCACCTCCTGGTACACGTCGAAGGCGACCGCCTTGTGCTCGGATTCCTCCAGGGCGTGCCACAGCAACAGGGAGCGGACCTCGTCGACCGACACCATCTCCCGGGCCTCCGGGCTCCTCAGCAGCACCTCGGCCAGGGTGGCGGTGTAGTGCTCGAGGGCGGCGGTGATGGCCAGCTGGACCCGCTTCGAGAGCACCTTGCCCCCCAGACCCTTGAACAGAATCCCCACCCCCCGGTCGATCCGGTGGGTCGGATAGCCGAGCTGGTGGAGACGGTCATTGAAGGCCCGGTGCTCGCGGCCGTGGATCGCCTCCTGACCGATGAAACCGCCTACCTGCTTCTTGAGCTCGGGATCGACGACCTGGTCCCGGAAGTTGCGCACGGATTGCACGAAGAAGTCCTCGCCGTTGGGGAAGAGGGCCGACAGCACCGAGACCACGTGGCTCATCACCAGGTCGCCGTTCATGTAATGGCGCGGCAGGTCGGAGGTCGGATACTCGAAGGTGATGCGCCGGGTACGCACCGTGCGGCGAGGGACGGTCCGGGGCTCCGGGGTTGCGGTCTGGGTCATCGGTGATCTCCTTGTTCGTCGGGGTCGGGTAGGAGTTTCAGTGGTGGTGCGGTCGTTTCGGCAGCGGCAACGTCCGGCGTCGAGCTGACCGATGAGGTGGCAGCGCCGACCAATGCCGGCGCCAGCGCGGTACAGAGGAGTTTGAACTGGTCGACGACCTCGGCGTGCCGGCCGAGCCGATCGCCGTCGATCGAGGTCTGCAGGGCCAAGCCGTAGAGGAGGGCCAGCGTGCCCCTGACCACCGCGGTGCCGATCGGGTTCTGGGCCAAGGCCGGGAAGTACTCATTGACGATCTCCAGCACGGTTTCGTCCACCCGGTCGGTGAACCCTTCGAAGCTCACCGCGATGGACGGATCGGTCCGGCTGGCCAGGCCCAGCTCGATCACCGCGGTCCAGGTGGGGCTGCACAGGATCCCCCAGAGACCGTCGATGGCTGCCTCCAGGGTCCGTTCCTCGGGACGCAGGGCCTCGAAGGCCTCGGAGAACTCCCGGTGATGGCGTTGGAGGAGGTGCTCGCCGACCGCAGCCATCAAGGCGGCCTTGGTCGGGAAGTGGTGCACCTGGGCGCCCCGGGCGACGTCGGCCCGGGCCACCACTTCCGGGAGGGTGGTGCGGGCCCAGCCCACCTCGACCAGGCATTCGACGGTGGCGTCGAGGAGCCGTTCTTGCATGGCCGCCCGACGCTCGGGTTGGGGGCGTCGACCCTTCGGCGCTCCTCCCCGGGTGTCGACGGCGTCGACGACTGGCGGGCCAGAGGCGGGCGTGGTCGTCACACCTTCACCGACCCTCTCGGACCTCCGGTCGGCGTCGCCGACGTTTCGGCCTTCCCGTAACTGAAGACATAGTCGTCGAAGGGAAACGTCCGACTCGACCTCTCGGCTTGCGCGGCACTGGTCGGCCGCAGAAACGGAGTGTCCCCATGGTGGTCGAAGTAGTAGCTATGAGCCGGTCCGCAGTTGTTGGTGTTGAACAGCGACGTCTCAAGACGTCGGCGCATGGTCGCGGTCCAGAGGTCGGTGGCCTCCTGGCTCACCTCCACCGACGTCGCCTGTCGACGGCCGGTCTCCTGGATGATGCGGACGATATGGGCAGACGCGGTCTCGACCAGTTGGTGCCAGGTCCCACCCGTCCAGCCATAGGGCCCGAAGATCATGAAGTGGTTGGGCAGCTTGGGGATGCTGATGCTCTCGTAGGAGGCCAGTCGTTGGGTGGCGTAGAAGGTGGCCAGGTCGAATCCGTCGCGGCCCCGAACCGGGGTGCGCCGAAAGTTCTCCGGATCACTGGCCATCCGAAATCCGGTGGCCAGGATGATGGCGTCGAACTCCCGATCGGCACCGTCGGCGGTGCGGATGCCATCGGTGGTCACTGCTTCGATGGGCTCAGTGACCAGCTCGACATTGGCACGGTTGAACGTCTTCAGGTAGCTGCTCGACACCCCGGGCCGCTTACACCCGAATCCGTAGTCGGGTGTCAGTTTTCGGCGCACGTCGGGATCCTTCACCTGGGTTCGGTACCAGAGATGACGAGCCCAGTATTCGAGTCCGTGGGCCACGAAGGGCATCTGACGGTGACGCAGAACCAGGTTGATCAACAGCAGTTCGGTAGCCCGGGTGGTCGCCTGCCGCACCCGCTCTTGCGCCGACGGTCGACGCCGGTAGAGCTCCTTGGTGCGTTCGGGTACCAGGGGGTCGCGCTTGGGGAGGACCCAGATCGGCGTTCTCTGGAAGACCGTCAGACGGCCGACGGCCGGGGCGATCTCCGGAATGATCTGGACGGCACTCGCCCCGGTCCCGACGACCGCCACCCGCTTGCCGCTCAGGTCGTATCCGTGGTCCCACCGGGACGACCGCATGATCTTGCCGGAGAATGATTCGACACCGGGGATGTCGACCGGCTTCGGGTCGACGAAGGCGCCGATCGCGCTGACCACGAACCGGGCGGTGAGCTCACCGCTGCCGATTTTGAGTCGCCACAGGTCGAGGTGATCGTCCCAGACCCGTTCGGTGACCTCGGCGCCGCACCGTAGGTGGGGACGCAGATCGAAGCGGTCGGCGCACCGGTCGATGTAGGACATCACCTCGGCCCCTTCGGCGAAAGCTCGGGACCACTCCGGATTGAGGGCATAGCTGAATTGGTAGGCCTGGGCCGGAATGTCGACGGCGATGCCGGGATAGGTGTTGTCCCGCCAGGTGCCCCCGATGTCGTCAGCCCGCTCGAGGATGACGAAGTCGTCGATGCCGGCTCGCCTCAGGGCGATGCCCATCCCGAGACCACCGAGCCCGGCCCCGATGACGGCGACCTCGACGTCGGGAAGGGCGGAACCTGGCATGCATCCTCCGGTGGGCGGGGCGGCGATCTGACACCGCCAACCTACGTCCAGCGCCACTTGCGGTCAAGACCGCAAGTAAATAGCCCGGGCAACCCTCTTCAGCGGCTGGCCACCGCCTGGTCCAGGTCGTCGGCCTCCTCCGCCGACAACAACCGGTAGGACAGGTCCCGGGTCGGTCGCCACCAGACGGTGTCGGGGCAGCGCCAGCCTTCGTTCCGCAGCACCCGCTTGAGCACTTTGCTGGTGGCGGTGACCGGGAGGTCGGAAGCCACCCGGACGAATTTGGGGGCGACTTTGGTTCCGAGGTCGGTCTGCTCGGACAGGAACCGGCTGAAACCGTCGGGATCGAACTCGATGCCGGGCCGGAGCAGCACCACGGCCATCACCTGGTCTCCCACCGCCACGTCGGGTACGGCGTAGACCGATGCCAACACGACATCCGGATGCCGGATGAGGATGGCTTCGACCGGGGCGGCGGCGAAGTTCTCCCCGTCCACCCGTAACCAGTCGTAGTCCCGGCCGGCGAAGTAGAAGAAGTCGTCCTGGTCCCGGTAGGCGAGATCGCCGGTCCAGTACCAGCCGTTGCGCAACCGGGCGGCGTTGGCTTCGTCATTCCGCCAGTACCCCTCGAAGCCGGCACCACCGGTCTTGGAGACGATCTCACCGATGGCCTCTTCGGCATTGAGCAGCCGGCCGTGCTCGTCGAGGCGGGCCCGCGGGCACTCCTCACCGGTGTCGGCATTGAGGATCAGGGTGCCTTCCTGGGCCCGGCCCAACGCCCCCCGCGGGGTGTCGGGAGTACGGCTCACGGCCGCCCCCCCTTCGGTCGAGCCGTAGGCGTCCTGAATGGCGCAGCCGAACCGCTCGGCGAAACGGGCGATGTCGGCCTCCGCGGCTTCGTTCCCGAAGGCCCGGCGCAGGGGATTGTCGGCGTCGTCCGGACGTTCGGGGGTGGCCAACACGTAGGACAGCGGTTTGCCCACGTAGTTGAAGTAGGTGGCGCCGAAGCGCCGGACATCGGGGAGGAACTCCGAGGCGGAGAAGCGCTCCCGGATGGCCATGGTCGCCCCGGCCGCCAGCGCCGGCGTCCACCCGGTCATCAGGGCGTTGGAATGGAAGAGGGGCATCGGGATGTAGCAGACGTCATCGGCGGTGATCTCGAACATCTGGGCGACGGTGGTCCCGATGCGGGCCAGCCGCCCCTGGCTGCACAGGCACGCCTTGGGGGCACCGGAGGTGCCGGAGGTGAACAGCAGCAGACCCAGCGAGCTTTCGTCGACCCCGGTGGCGGCCTGGTCGGGGAGCGGGGCTCCGGCCGCCGCGGCCAGCCGAGCACCGTAGGGAGTGCCGGAGTCAGCATCGACATCTCCCTCCGGGTTGTCGATGACCAGGATCCGCTCGGGCGGGAGAGCGGGTCCGAGGTCGTAGCCGTCGACCAGCTTGAAATAGGTGTCGTCGGTGACCAGCAACTGGCACTCGGTATGGGAGAGGTCGCGGGCCAGCTCGTCGCCCCGATGGGTGGGGTTCCCGCCCACCACTACCGCCCCGCAGAGCGCGGCGGCCCCCAGCCAGAAGACGTATTCGGGCACATTGTCCAGCAGCAGGGCCACGTGGAACGGCCCGGGAGCCCGCATCTGGGTCAGGACCGCGGCCCGGTCGGACTGGGCCGACACCACCTCGGCGTAGGTCCAGGTCCGATCCCCGAACAGCAGGCCGGCGTGTTGATCGGCGGCCCGCTCCCGGATCAGTTCGTCGATGGTCAGCACCGTCCCCCTTCGTTCTCAGTAGCCACCCTAATGGGCTGCGAAGAGACGCCGGCTAGGCACAAAAACTGGAACACGTTGCAATTTAGCCGTTGTCCGTGTTACGTTGCCAATGCGCCCGGAGCGAGGAGTGTCCGTTCCCGAGAGCGCCGTGTGGGGAACGAGAGGAGCACCACCGCCATGGAGTTCGGAGTCTTTCTCAACGGCTATGTGCCCGGCCAGGCCGCCCACGATCCGGCGTGCGAGCACGAGATGCTCAAGCGCGAGATGGCGTACGTGGTCGAGGCGGACAAGTACAACTGGAAGTACGCCTGGATCGGCGAGCACCACACCCTCTCCGAGTACAGCCACATGTCGTCACCCGAGGTGGTGATGGGCTATCTGGCTCATGCTACCGACCGGATCCACATCGGAACCGGCATCATGAACCTCTCGCCCCGGGTCAACCACCCGGTGCGGGCGGCCGAACGGGTGGCGATGCTCGATCACGTCCTCGAAGGCCGCTTCGAGTGGGGCACCGGCCGGGGGGCCGGCAGCCACGAGATCGCCGCCTTCAACATCCTCGACAAGAACTCCACCAAAGCCGAGTGGAACGAGGTCATCCGCGAGATCCCGAGGATGTGGGAGCAGAAGGACTACATGTTCGAGGGTGAGCACTTCACCGTGCCCTACCCCCATAACATCCTGCCCAAGCCCTACCAGGGCAAGGGTCACCCGCCCATCTGGGTCGGCTGCGGCAACCCGGGGACGTTCACCCAGGCCGGCGAACTGGGCATCGGCGCCATCGCCTTCAACTTCGAGCCCATCTACAACCTCCAGGGCCGCATCGATGCCTATAAAGAGGGCGTCGCCAACTGCACGGAGCCGTTGGGTCAGTTCAAGAACGACAACGTGATGATGACCAACGCGGTCATCTGCCTCAACGACCGCAAGAAGGCCCGCCAGATCGCCCTTCGCCGCGGCCGCGGGTACCTCTACTCGCTGGTGTGCAACTATCACGACACCATTCCCCACCAGGAGGGCGTCCCGGTGTGGCCGGAGCGGCCCCACACCATCACCGACGAGTCGATGCTCGACCATCTCATCGAAGAAGGATGGTTGCTCTGCGGCGAGCCCGACGAGGTCGCCGAGCAGGTGGCCAGGTACCAGACGGTGGGCTGCGATCAGGTGGTGTTCGGGCTGCCGTCCGACTCCTTGATGGAGGACGAGGTCCACGAGATGCTCGAGGTGTTCGGCACCAAGGTCATCCCGCAGTTCGATCCCGACCCGGTGCACTCGACCACCCGGTACCGCCAGTCGGCGGTGCGCAAGTACCAGGACTTCAACTTCCCGGTTCCCGACGTCACCGTCGAAGAGCTGCCCACCAACGCCATGATCCAGCTGGACGGCTCCCGCACCGACTGATCGACCGGCGGCCGCCGGTCTGACAGACTCCGAGGATGGCCCGCCGACCGAAGCTTGCGCTCCTCACCGCCTTTGTCGTGTTCGACCTCGTGCTGGCGGCGTTCACCTTCTGGGATCTGCGCGGCCGGGACGAGAGCCAGATCCGCGGCTCGAAGCGCTTCTGGCGAATCGCCACGATCGCCAACCCCGGGAACTCCCTGGCCTACTGGCTCTTCGGACGCCGGCGTACGGGCCCCACCGCCTCGTAGTCGGCGGCGGGCAGGCGCCCGGCCTCAAGCCTCGGACGACCAGGCCTCCAGCAGCAGGTTGACGGTGGTCAAGGTGGACACCAGCGGGAAGGTGTTGTCCAGCACCGCCTCCGCGTACGGTTCGGGGATCCCGGCCACCGCATCGCGGGGCACCACCACCTGGTAGCCGAAGTTGACCGCTTCGATGACCAGACCGAGCACACCGAGGTTCACCGACACCCCGGTGGCGATGACGGTCCGGACACCGAGATTGCGCAGCCAGCTATCCAGGGACGTGCCGATGAACGGCGAGATCCCCGAGAGCCGGGATGAGACCAGATCAGCCGGAAGCGGTCCCAACTCGGCGACCAGCTCCGCCGGTGGGGTCCCGGCCAGCAGGTGATCGGGGTTGCGGAGGGCGGCGGCGATCACTTGGCTGTTCACCGCCGTCCCCGCCCGGTCGGGGCGGAACTCGGCGGTGCAGTGGATGACCGGCACCCCCCGTCCCCGGGCACGGGCGATCAGGCGGGCGGTATTGGGGATAACCCCGACCTTGGCGGCGGCGTCGGCCAGTTGCGGGTAGGCACTCAGATCCCCGACCACCCCCCGCTGGATCTCCATGGTCAGCACCGCGGTATGGGCCGGTCGGGCCAGGTCGGCCAGGTCGATGGGCACCGGGCTCAGCCCGGTCCGAGGGTCATGCGGGCGCCGGGTGCCGGAGGCACCGGCAGGCCCGACGCCTCACGAGCCGCTGGCGGTCCGGGCGCCGCCGGCGTCGGTCTCCTCGGGCACGTTCTTCACGATGTCGGCGGCCCACCGGTAGTCGGGCTTCCCGCTCGGTGACCGGAGGATGGCATCCACCACGTGCAACTGGCGCGGCACCTTGTAGCCGGCGATGGCCTCCCGGCAGTGTTCCTGGATGTCGTGGAGGTTGGGATGGCGTCCGGGCCGGGGGCAGATGATGGCCGCCACCCGCTGCCCCCACCGGTCGTCATCGGCCCCGACCACGATGGCGTCGAGCACATCGGGATGGGAGCGGACCGCCGGATTCGACCTCTTCGGGGAAGATCTTCTCGCCCCCCGAGTTGATGCACACCGATCCCCGGCCCAGCAGGGTGATGGATCCGTCGGCCTCGATGGTGGCGAAGTCACCGGGCATCGCGTAGCGCCGGCCGTCGACGGTGATGAAGACCTCGGCCGACTTGACCGGGTCGTTGTAGTAGCCGACGGGGACATCGCCGCCGCGGGCGATCTTCCCGATGACCCCGGAGCCGGGAGCCACCAGCTGGAGGTCCTCGTCGAACACCACCGTGTTGCCGAGGGGGGTGACGGTCGGACCGCTCCGCATGGCGGTGTTGTCCTTGCCCACGATGGTCATCCCGTTGCTGCCGGTTTCCGACGAGCCCACCGCGTCGGTGATCAGGATGTTGGGCAGGTGCTTGAAGAACTCGTCCTTCACCGGGGCCGAGAACAGGGCGGCGGAGGACACCACCGCGAACAGCGAGGAGACGTCGTAGGAAGCACCGGGATCGTCGAGCGCCTCGACCAGCGGCTTGCCCATGGCATCGCCGGTGATCATCACCGAGTTGACCTTTTCGGTCTCCACCAGTCGCCACACCTCATGGGGGTCGAACTTGCCCATCAACACGATCCGGTTGCCGGTGAAGCTCTGGCCCATCACCGCCCACTGGGTGGCGCCGTGCATGAGGGGAGCGATGGGTAGGAAGGTGATCTGGGCGCCGCCCTGGGCCCGGCCCTTCTCGACCATGGCTTCGGGCCCCGGAACCCGGGTGTTGGTCACCGGGTCGACCCCGCCGCCGAGGGCGAAGAAGACGTCCTCGTGACGCCAGACCACCCCCTTGGGCATCCCGGTGGTTCCCCCGGTGTAGAGGATGTAGTGATCGTCGTCGGAGCGGGGCCCGAAGTCGCGCTCGGGGCCGCCGGAGGCCATGGCGTCCTCGTAGGGGACGGCGCCAGGCGGGAGCGGTTGACCCGAGCCGTCGTCGATGGTGATGACATGGCGGAGGTCGGGGAGATCGGGCAGGAGCTCGGTGACCCGGGGCCCGAACTCGGCCTGGTGCACCAGCGCCACCAGGTCGGCGTTGGAGAAGAGGTAACGGAGCTCTTCTTTCACGTAGCGGTAGTTGATGTTGATCCACACCGCCCGGAGCTTGAACACCGCCCAGGCCGCCTCCACCCACTCCACCGAGTTGACCGAGTAGATGCCGACGTGGTCCCCGGGGCCGACACCGTTGGCGGCCAGGTGATGGGCGAGGCGGTTGGCCCGGGCCTCCATCTCCGCATAGGTGCGCCGTTTCCCATCGGCCACCAGGTATTCGTTGTCGGGGAAGGCGTCGACGGACGCTTCAAACAAGTCGGCGAGGTTGAAGGTCATCGGCGGATAAGTAGAACACGTTTCTGTTCTGGCGGCAAGCACGGCAATGGCTGAAAACGTCGACGCCGAAGGCCGGTCACCGCAGGGAGCGCCGGATCAATCGGCGACATCCGACCCGGGGAGCGCCGGTGAGGAGACCACCTCCCGGATCGAATGGGCGAGGCCCGGACCGTCGAGGCCGAAGCGGGCCAGGATGCGATCGGGCTTGTCCTGCGGGATGTAGGCGCTGGGGATGCCCAGCACCGTCACCGGCGGTATCGGGCCGTCGCCGGCATCGTCACCGGGAAGCATCCGGCTCTGGTACGACTTGCCGATGGCGTCGGCCAGATACATGCCGGCGCCACCCTGGCGCATGCCGTCTTCGACGGTGAAGACGTGTCGATGGAGGATGGCGTCGGCCAACATCTCGGGGTCGGGGGGAGCTACCACCCGGACATCCCAGACGGTGACGTCGACCCCCTCGACACTGAGCTTGTCGGCGGCTTCCTCGGCGGCGGCCACCATCTTTCCCACCGCCAGGATGCAGGCCGAGCCGTCGCCCTGCCGGAGCCGCCGGGCGTGGAGGCCTGATCCGACCGAGCCGCCGGCCACCACCGGGGCGGGGGTCTTCGGGAAGCGGATGGCCGAGGGTCCCTCGAGCGCCAGCGCCTCGTCGAGCATCACCTCGACCTCGGGCGCCGACGACGGGGCGAACACCGTCATCCCGGGGATGGACAGGGCCAGGGGCATGTCGAGCAAGCCGTGATGGCTGGGCCCGTCATCGCCGGTGATCCCGGCCCGGTCGAGGGCGAAGACCACTGGGGCGTGATGGAGCCCGACGTCGAAGTTGGCCTGGTCGAAGGCGCGCGAAAAGAAGGTCGAGTAGATCGCCACCACCGGTCGCAGGCCGGCCATGGCCATGCCCGCCGCCGCCGTCACCGCGTGCTGCTCGGCGATCCCGACGTCGAAGAAGCGATCGGGGAACCTCGCCTCGAACGGGAGCAGGCCGGTGGGCCCGGGCATCGCCGCGGTGATGGCCACGATCCGGGCGTCGGCTTCGGCGTTCCGCAGCAGTGATCGGGTGAAGGCGTCGGTGAAGGTCAGCGGCGGGATGGCTGCCACCTCGTCGAGCTCGGCGGGCGGAATGTCGCCGTCGGGGGCATCGCTCTTGACCGTCTGCTTCACCTTGAAGTCGTGCAGGTTCTGGATGTCGTCCTCTTCGGCCGGCGCGTAACCCCGGCCCTTCTGGGTCAGTACGTGGATGACGATCGGCCCCTCCCATCCGGAGGCGTTGACCAGAGCCTGCTCCACTCCGGCGATGTCGTGACCGTCGATCGGGCCGGCGTAGCGGATGCCGAGGGCCTCGAAGAAGGTGTGGGGGGTGACCACCTCGCGGACCGCGCTGGTGAGCCCGTGCACGCCGGAGTAGGCCAGCCCACCGACCGCGGGGATGCCGCGGAGCACGTTCCGGATCCGTTGCCGGGCGTGTACGTAGGTGGGGTTGAGACGCAGGTGGGTGAGCCCGACCGAGAGCCGCGACACCGTCGGCGCGTAGGAACGCCCGTTGTCGTTGAGTACGATGAGGACCCGTTTGCCCGAGTGGCCGAGGTTGTTGAGGGCCTCGTAGGCCATGCCGCCGGTCAACGCCCCGTCGCCTACCACCGCCACTACCTGCCGCTCGACCCCTTGGATCTCGAAGCCGCTGGCCAGGCCGTGGGCATAGCTGAGGATGGTCGAGGCATGACTGTTCTCGACCCAATCGTGTTCGGACTCGGACCGGTTCGGGTAACCGGAGAGGCCGCCGGCCTGACGGAGCTGGGTGAAATCGCGCCGCCCGGTGACCAGCTTGTGGACGTAGGCCTGGTGCCCGGTGTCCCAGAGGATGACGTCCCGGGGGGAATCGAAGGTGCGGTGCAGCGCCAGGGTCAGTTCCACCACTCCGAGATTGGATCCGAGATGTCCGCCGGTGGTGGTGACGGCGCCGACGATGAACTCTCGGATCTCCGCGGAAAGTTCGGTCAACTCCTCGGCGGACAGGGTGCGGAGGTCGTTAGGGCTGTCGATGCGGGAGAGGAGGTTGGGCATGTGCGCTCTGGCGATCACGATACCAGTGACCGGGTGCGCAGGTTGGGTTGGCCAAGCGCGAAGAGATGCGGCTATGGCGGCAGTAACCCCAGGTCACAGCCGTCGTCCTCCGGCCATCGCCGCGGCCACCAATCCCGCCAAACCGGCGGTGACTTCGAGCCCGACCCCGAGGCCCCAGGTATCGGCGAGCAGCCCGATGATCGGGGCCCCGGCTACCCAGCCCAGGTAGCCGGCGGCAGTGAAGGCGCTGACCGTGGCGGTGGGGCGACTGGCCACGGTGGACACGTGGGCCATCAACAGCGGCCAGAAGACCGCGGAGCCCCCGGCGGCCGGGCCAGTCCGACCCCGGCCAACAACCGGGTGCCGGCCAAGGCCTCGATGGACAGACCCGTGCAGGCGACCCCGGCCCCGGCGATCACCCCCAGTCGCGGACCGATCCGGCCCAGGCTCGGGCCGCCGATCCCGCGGGTGAGGACGGCGATGGTCTGTCCGAGGCCGTAGGCGGTGGCACCGACCAGGGCGGTGACGGCCAAGTGGGTCCGGAGATAGAGGACGCCCCAGGTGTCGACCCCACCTTCGACGATCTCGGCGGCGGCGAAGACCACCAGCAGCACGATGAGGCCGTCGGCGCGCAACTGGCCCAGCGAGCGGAGGAACGACAGGTGGGCGCGGCCACCGGTGGCGTGGTGTTCGGGGGGCACCGGGCCGGCGGCGACGCGGTCGGGATCGGGGTCCGATCCCCGGAGGTGAACCCAGGCGGCGACGGGCAAGGCGACGACGGCCACCATCGGCCATGCCCAGCGCCATGACACCTGGGATTGCACCAGTGAGCCGACCGCCACCGCCCCCACCAGCGCACCGAGATTGAAAATGCCGTGGAACCGGACGAGGCGCCCGGGGCTCTGGCCCAAGCGGGCGGCCGACGCCGCATTCATGGTCATGTCCACACACCCGCCGGCGGCGGTGGCGGCGATGAAGGCGACGATGAACTCGGTGCGGGTGCGGGCGGCCCCGGTGAGGGCCAGCAGCACCGCCCACACCAGCAGCGATCGGACCAAGGTGGGGACCGCGCCCCACCGCTCGGCCCGGTTGCCGACGATGGCGCCGAGGGTGCCGCTCACCGCCACGGCCACGGCCAGGAGGGAGCCCAACTGGGCGTCCGACAGCCCGTAGGTGGTGCGGATGTCGGCGGTCGCGACCGCCCAACTCCCCCAGAACATCCCGAAGACGACGAAGCTGCCGCCGATCGGAAGCAGGGCGCCACGCTGATCGGTTCGCACCCGGGAGGCCGGCAGGTTCACGGGCACCAGTTTGACCCCAATTGGCGGCGGTTCCGACCTACCATTCGAGAACGAATTCGGAGACGGGAACATGCTGGGATCGCCGCGAGAGCGATTCTCAAAGGGGGGTCATTTCATGAGCGACGACGTCAGTTACTACGCGACCCCTGGCTCGATGACGGTGCTGTCCGGCTTGGACGAGGCCCTGGACGGCATGCCCTCTGACCCGATCGGGGTGGCTGCCGCCGTGCAGGGTCTCATCCTCCACCCGTTCTGGGCCGATGCCTACGGGGTGACGGTGGCGGCCGAACGCCAGGATGACGTCCAGGTCCGGCCGGCATCGGCCATGATCGAGCGCATCCTGGAGATCGCGCCGGGCCCGTTGGTCGAGCCCCGAGCGCCTGATCGCCGCTTCGCCGGCAACTGCCGCCACTTCTCGGTGCTGACGGTGGCCCTGCTACGCCGGGCGGGAGTGCCCAGCCGGGCGCGCTGCGGCTTTGCCGGCTACTTCGAAATGGGGAAATGGGTCGACCACTGGGTGGTCGAATACTGGGACGGCGGCCGCTGGGTCACCCTCGACGCGCAGATTGACGACCACCAGCGCCGACTGACCGGGTTGGCCGACGATCCCGCCGACCTTCCGCCCGGTCGGTTCCTACCCGCCGGCGAGGCGTGGCTCCGCTGCCAGGCCGGCGAAGACAGCGGTAACCGCTTCGGCATCCTCGACATGTGGGGTCAGTGGTTCATCAAGGCCAATGTGGGGCGTGACCTGGCCGCCCTCAACAAAGTGGAGATGCTGCCGTGGGACGGCTGGGGCCGGTTGATGGGGGAGGGGGCATCCGACCGCGATGATGCCTACGTCGACGAGATTGCCGCCCTGACCCTCTCCGGCCAGCACGCTGCCATTCGCAACCGCTACCAGAATGACGACGGGCTACGGGTACCGCCCCGGGTGGTCAGCTTCTTCACCGCCGCCGGTCCGGTGGAGGTGGCGGTGGCCGAGTGGGTCTGACGGGGTAGCGGTTCCTCCGGCAGTTGGGTGGCGCTGCGTCTGAAGGAAGCTCAGCCTGACGTCGGGCGCAACGGATGAGCAACTTCGACCACGTCGAGGTCATCGATGCCGGCAAAGTCGGTGGGATTGCAGGTGTATACCGGCAAATCGTTGGCCATCGCAGTGGCGGCGATCAGTGCATCTAAGGCACGGGCGTTCGCCTTCCGGCCGGATCGCCGAAGCGACGAAGCGACTCGCCCAAAGGCGCGAGCTGCGTCACTGTCAAATGGGAGGGGGTCAAAGTCGGACTCGGCCTGCTGCAAGTGTGCTTGACGGGCGGCCCGGGTTGTTTCTTCCTTTGCTACCAACGGACCGACTGTGAGTTCGGCCAATGTGACAGCGGTTATGAGAGGCTCCGCCGGCAGTTGGGTGGCATCCCTGATTTCCGTCAGAAGGATGACGGTCGATGTGTCGAGGACGCCGCGATCGAAGCGGCTCGATTCGCTCATACCGAGTTGTCCAACACTGTCTCGATGTCCTCTCGAAGCTCATCTGGATCGATCGGCGGGAGTCGGTGCCAGCGGACCAGGAGGGCGGCTGCGGTCAATCCCGGAGGAGCCAGCGGACGAAGCTCGGCGACTGGCTTACCTCCGCGGGTGATGATCACTGACTCTCCTTGCGACGCACGGTCGACGACCTCGCCCCCGTGGTTACGAAGATCTCGGATCGTTACGATTGCCACACACCCAGTGTATCACCCGTGATACCGCTTGGTTCGGGATACCCAGTTGCATACGGGCGGACGTTGAGTGGGATGAACCCGATCGGAAGGAAGATTGCCCCCGGCTCAGCGGGCGTTGGCCAGGAAGGTCTCCCGATCCACTACCACCCGGGACACCTTGCCCGCCGCCACCAACCCGGACGCATCGGAGACCGAGACGGTGAATGAGAGCCGGCGGCCCTGGATGCTGTCGAGCGAGGCCTCGGCCCGGACATTGCCGCCGACGCCCACGGGTACCAGGTGATCGAACTGCGCCCGTTTGGCCACACTGGTGGTCCCCTCGGGCAGGTGCCCTTCCACCGCCATGATGGCGGCTTGTTCGCACAGCGCCAGTAGCCGGGGCGTGGCCAGGACCGGGACGTCCCCGGAGTGGAAGGCCAGCGCAGTGTCGGCGTCGGTGACATGGAGATCGACTCGGGCCGACAAACCGGTGTGCAGGGCCACGCCGGTACCATACGGGAGACAGCCCTGGGTCGGCCAACGAATCCGGGTCGACCCAGCGAGGAGGCAGGAGTGATCGATACACCGGTATTGGAGCGGGTGCTCGGAGAAGCCCTCCGGCACGGCGGGGAATTTGCCGAGGTGTTCGCCGAAGACCGTTCCAATTCGTCTGCACTGCTCGACGACGGACGGGTGGAGGAGCTGTCATCCGGACGGGAGCGGGGCGCCGGGATCCGAGTCGTCACCGGAGACACCACCGGCTTTGCCCACACCGCCGACCTCAGCGAAGCCGGGCTCATCAAGGCGGCCGAAGCCGCGTCCGCGGTCGCCCGCCGCGGAGGCGGGGGAACCCACACGGTGGCCGTCGGCTCCCTGGAGGCAACCGGGGGTGCCCGACGCATCGGTTCCGACCCGGAACCGGCGGTGTCCAAGGCCGACACCCTCGACCTCCTGCGGCAGGCCGACGAAGCTGCCCGGGGCAGCGGCGGGGCGATCTCCCAGGTGCAGGCCGGCTACGGCGGGTCGAGGCGGCGGGTGCTGATCGCCAACTCCGATGGGTTGCTGGCCGAAGACCAGCAGCGCCGGACCCGCTTCTCGGTGGCCTGCGTGGCCGAAGGGGACACCGGTCTCCAGACCGGACATGAGACGACGGCCCACACCGTCGGCTACGAGCTGTTCGACGACGTGTCGGTCGAGGACCTGGCCCGCATGGCGGCCGGTCGGGCGCTGTCCAAGCTGTCGGCCCGGCCGGCGCCGTCCGGCGAGGTGCCGGTGGTGCTGGCCGGCGGGAGCGGTGGCATCCTCTTCCATGAGGCCTGCGGGCACGGGCTCGAGGCCGATCACATCGCCAAGAACGCCTCGGTCTACGTCGGCCAGGTCGGCAAGCCGGTGGCCAGCCCGCTGGTCACCCTGGTCGACGACGGCACCGTCGGTTCCGAGTGGGGCACCTTCGGCTTCGACGACGAGGGCCGTCCGGCCCAAAGGAACGTGCTGATCGAGAACGGCATGTTGACCGAGTACCTGTGGGACTTCCTCCGGGCCCGCAAGGAGGGCCGGGTGTCATCGGGCAACGGTCGCCGGCAGACCTATCAGCACCTGCCGATGGTGCGGATGACCAACACCTTTCTGCTGCCCGGCGAGGAGGACGCCGACGAGATCGTCGCCCAGACCCCCCACGGGGTCTACGTGGCCAAGCTGGGCGGCGGACAGGTCAACACCACCACCGGCGACTTCGTGTTCGGCACCACCGAGGCGTATCTGATCGAGAACGGCCGGATCACCGAGCCACTGCGCGACGCCAACCTGATCGGCAACGGCCCGGAGATCCTCAAGCGGGTGGACGCGGTGGCCACCGACTTCGCCATGACCCCGGGAACCTGCGGCAAGGACGGCCAGAGCGTGCCGGTCGGCTGCGGGCAGGCCACCCTCCGGATCACCGGGGTGACCATCGGGGGGACGACGGAATGACGACCACGACCGGAACCGCACCTGCCACCGACTCGAGTCGGGACAGCGGGCCGGACGACCTCCTCGACCTCGCCGACCGGGTGGCCGGCTGGGCCCGTACCGGGGAGGACGTCGAGGTCTACGTGGCCCGGGGCGACGAGACCGAGGTCCGCGCCTACGACGGCGAAGTCGAATCCCTTACTTCGGCCACCTCGGCCGGCATCGGCATTCGGGTGGTCGTCGACCACAAGCTCGGTTTCGCCTGGGCCGGCTCGCTGCACGAGTCGGTGCTGGCGGAGACATTGGACGAGGCCCGCGACAACGCCATGTTCGCCACCCCCGACGACCACGTGCAGCTGGCCGTCCCCGACGGCGTGGTGGCGGTGCCGTTCGACTTGTGGGACGAATCGCTGGCGTCGGTGCCGACGTCGGCAAAGGTCGAGCTCGCCCTCGCCCTGGAGGCTCAGGCCCGCGGGGCCGACCCTCGGATCCGTCAGGTGTCGTCGGCCGACTACGGCGATACCTCGGTGGAGGTGGCCCTGGTCTCGACCACCGGCATCCGGTCGTCGAACCGGAAGACCCAGGGGTTCCTCTCCGTCGGGGTGATTGCCGGAGACGGCGAGGCCAGCCAGACCGGCGGAGGGTTCGACACCGCCCGGGGGTTCGAAGGACTCGACCGGGACAAGGTGACCACCGACGCCGTCGAGCGGGCGGTGCGGATGTTGGGCGCCACCAAGGGGCCCTCGGGGCGGTCGATGGTGGTATTCGACCGGCGGGCGGCCTCCACCCTTCTCTCGGTCGTTTCGAGTGCCTTTTCCGGGGAGGCGGTGGCCAAGGGTCGGTCGTTCTTCGCCGGACGGATCGGCGAGCAGGTGGGCGCGCCCGGGTTCACCCTGGTCGACGACCCCACCAACCCGCTGGCCTACGGGGCGGCGTCCTACGACGCCGAAGGGCTCGCCTGCCGGCGGAACGACCTCATCGTCAACGGGATGCTGATGGGCTTCCTGTACGACACGGTGGCCGGATCCCGGGCCGGAGTCCCCTCCACCGGCTCGGCGGTGCGGGGCGGCTTCGCCGGCACCCCGGGGGTGGGCTGTCGGGCGCTGGCCCTGACGCCGGGACCGGAGGGGTACGACGAGGACGGGGTGTTGTCCGCCGTCGGTGAGGGCCTGTTCGTGCAGTCGATGACCGGGGTCCACTCCGGCGTCAACCCGATCAGCGGTGACTTCTCGGTGGGCGCCGAGGGTCTGATGATCCGGGACGGGAAGCTGGCCGAGCCGGTCCGGGAGATCACGGTGGCCTCGACGCTTCAGCGCATCCTCCAGTCGCTGGTGGCGATCGGTGCCGACGTGGAGTGGCTGCCAGGCATCGCCGCCGGCCAGACCCTGGCGGTGGCCGACATGCAGGTCAGCGGGATCTGGCACAAGCCGCCGATAGTCGCCGACGCTCGTCGTCGACGAGTTCGGATCTCCGTCGAGTTTCCGTCGCTGTCAGGCAACCAGCTCGGCCCAGCTGTGTCACCGCAGGCGATGCTGGCTTGCTGTTCGAGGCTTGGAAGCTATGCAGAATCCTGATGCGTGGACAAGAGCGTTCTCGCGACTGTTGATCAGTCGTAGAAATAGCCCTTCGAAACGTGGCCCGAGAATTTGGGACGACCCTAGGCCATCGAGCGCGTCGTCTGAGCACCGGCTTTGAACGGGCCAAGAAACAAGCTATGAAGTTCTGAAGTCTGATTGAAGGTCACGGAAGCACTGACCGCGGAATAGCTCTGATCGTGGTCGAATCGAGATCCATTGCCCGGCGAGCTTCTGAGGTCGCGTTGAATCTGCAACTAGTTGCTCACGGCGTTGGCATCCCCCTGATGTACCATCCCGCTCAACACCAGAGCGGTGAATGGCCCCGTCACTGTCAATGACCTGCGACCTTGATCGATACCGATGTCATTCACCTCGACACTGTGCTCGGCCGTCGTTCGTCGCTATCGTGCACCCAGCCAGCAGAGGTCTCGCGAGGCAAGCGACACCATTGCTTGCCGACGTTGTAGAGCCAGCGACCCAGAGCTACAGCTGTGAGAAACCGCCGAGCCAAGCATGAGCAGCGATCACCCATCGCGGACGCTCGCCGAAGCGGGGCTACTTGGCGGTGGCTTGGGTGCAGGCGTCCAAGGCACTGGGGGTGGCGGTGTAATAGATCGACCCGGTGAGATCCAGCCCGTAGGGTCCATTTCCACCCGAGGTCGGGGTCTGGCCCACCCACAGCGGCTGGGTCCCGGCCGTGGCCGTGCCCGCCGAACTCGCACCTCCGGTGGTGGGACCGATCGCCAGGGTGAAGGTCTGGATCACGAACAGCCGGGGGAACGAATCAAGGCCGGCGATGAACGCGGACATCTGGGAATAGTTGCCGGTGATGTGCATCTTGACCGGAACCGGGACAACCCCGCTGGTTGCCGGCGCAGCTCCTGCCACCGGGGGCGTAGTGGCCGGTGTCGTACCGGTGGCGGTGTTGCCGGTCCAGGCGAAAGAGGGGATCGACGTTCCGGACGAACCGACCAGCGCGGTGAGCTGGTTGTAGAAGGTCGACTGCTCGGCGGCCAGGTCTCCGGGATTCAGCACACTCGGAATCTGCAATGTGATCTTCTGAAGGCTGGCGCACTTGGTCGGCAGCTGTTGCTTGTCTTGCTCCAAACCGGTCAGCTTCGCCTGCAACTGCTGTTGCTGGGCGGACAGTTGCGCCTTCTGAGCGTTGAGCGATGACAGCTTCGAACTCTCGGGGGCGATCAACAGGGCGTACAACAGGATGGCCACGACGAACCCGAGGACGCCGACCATGATCGGCTTCTGGTACTCCTTGACGATGTTCATTGGAGGCTCGCATTCTTGGCCAAGCTGGCGGCGGGTGTCACCGAGATCGTCGATGGGAAGGACACCGAACCGTCACTATTGGTGGTGATCGAGGTGGGCACGGGGTTGGCAAACAGTTTGGCGGCGTCGTTGGCGATCGCCGATGTCCACAATGAGGGACTGGTGAGGCCGGGTCCCGGCCCGGTGAGGGCGGTAGCGACGAACCCGATGGCGGGGGACACGGTGCTCGACGCCGCCGGAGTGGCGGTGGTGGGGGTTGCCGCCCCGGTGGTCGACCCGGTCGCCGAGCCATTTCCGGTGGTGCCGGCAAACGATTGCACCTGGAGTTTGGGCGGCGTGATGGAGATCAGGTTGGAGAGGGCATTCGGCCAGTCGATGGACGCGCCGAGGACAGCGGTTCGACGCGCCGTCCCTTGTTGGTAGGCGGTATCGGCGGAGACCACCAGGTCATATTTGGGTATCTGGGCATTCAACGAGCTGATGTCAGAGTTGAGGGTGCTGACATCGTTTTGGGCACTGTGAACCTGAAACAGCTTCCATACTCCGAAAATTCCGAGGAGGGCGACGATGACCGCGGCCACCAGCAGGGTCCGCTGCTGGATGTTGTTGATCCGGGTGCGGTGGATGATCTCCGGAGGAAGCAGGTTGAACTGTTTGACGGTCGGGTTTGACTCGGGAAGGCCGAGACCGATGGGCGTGGAGAGCACCGGGCTCACCTGGGCAACCTGATCGGGGGTGAGATCCACCTTGGAGAGATTCAGACGGGCCAACGGGGAGACCGAGTGGACAGGCAGGTGGATCTGGGCACCCAGCATGGGAATGAATCCGTGGAGGGAGGACCCGCCCCCGGTCACCAGGACCTGAGACACCGGGAGACGATCCGGCAGGGTGGCGAAGTACTGAACCGAGTTCCTAATTTCGTTGATCAGATTGTCGACCGTGGAGCGAATGGCTTGCTGTGCCGCATCGACCTGTGGTGCGGGCTCGTTCAAACGGCGCTTGAGCGCTTCGGCATCCGCTAATGGAAGATCGAGGGAGGAGGCAATCGCCGCGGTGACGGCGTTGCCGCCCGAGCCGATGGTGCGGACGAACTGCGGCCGACCGTTCTGATGGATGACCACCACCGTCAGCCCGGCCCCCACCGATACGATCGCTTCGGGTTGGTCACCGGACTTCCCGTCCGAGATGGCCCGTACCAGGGCCGAGGACACCAGGTCGACACCCTTGACGACCAGGCCGGCACTCTCGGCCACGGCCACGACCCCTTCGACCAGGTCGGAGTGGGCCGCCGCCACCAGCACCCGGCGCATCTTGGCGCCTTCGGGAGAGGTGTAGTCGGCCAGGAGCTGCGACGAGAGGATCGTCTTGTCCGGGGGGAACGGGATGACCTCTTCGGAATGGAACCGGACCGCGCTGTCGACCTCGTTGTCCGGGACGTACGGGAGGTCGATTTCGCGGGTGATGGCCCGCAGGCCGGCGATGCCCACGATCACCGAGGTGGTGGAGAACTGGCCGTTCTTCCAGAGTCGCCGAACGGCTTCCGACACCGCGGTGGCGTCATGGATCTCTCCGTCGACTACCGAACCGGGCGGAAGCCCGATCTGCCCATAGTTGATGAGATGGGGTGGCTTGGAACTGACATCGAGCTCTGCAGCGCGGCACGGCGCTGGTGCCGATGTCGAGGCCCACTATCAGCTGTGCCATTCGAGAACTCCCCTCGCACCGGGCCGGCCGCGCAGATCCGTCATGCAAGAAGTATCGGAACGAACCTGACTGGGCTTGAGCCTCGGAGGACCAAAATCGACGCATTCCGGCTGGATCTGAAGGGCGTCGGGACCGACCGGATCCGGTCCATCCCCACTCTCAGTGGCGCGGGGTGTTGGGCCGAAGGGCGGGTTTGCGGCATCGTCCGGCGAATTAGGGCGCCCAGCCGGGCACCAAATGCCACTCACCGTGCCGGATGACCAGGCGAAATCACCTCGCCATTCATGAGGAAATCGCCCGGCGCTACAGCCGATAGAGCTTGGCGGCGTTCTCCCCGAGGACCTTGCGCTGGACCTCCGGGGTCAGGGCCGACATCTTCTCGGCCACCGTGTCGAGAGGCTTGGGGTAGAGGCAGGTGGGGTGCGGGAAATCAGTCTCGAACAGCACGTTGTCCTCGCCCACCGAGGCGATGAGGGCCGGGACGTTGTTCTTCTCGAACCAGAACGTCGCGAACAGCTGACGCTTGAAGTACTCCGACGGCAGCATCGACAATTTCGCCAGCTCCTTCGGGGCGTTTTCTGACATCTCGTAGTCGAGCGCCTCGAGAATGAAAGGGATCCACCCGACTCCACTCTCCACCGAGACCATCTGCAGCGTCGGGTGTCGTTCGAGCATCCCGCTGAGAATGATGTTGGCCACCACCCGGGCGTTGCCGATGAAGAGCAACGTTCCACCGATGGCCAGCTTGGTGTCGTCGTCCTGCGACTCCCACGGATAGGTCCCGAAGTAGGTCATGGTGGTGAGACTCGCGCCGATATGGAAATGCACCGGCAGGTGGTTGTCGGCGCACACCTCCCAGAGCGGGTCCCAGGCCAGATTGGCCAGATCGGGGGCTCCAAGATCCTGAGGGTCCGAAGTCATGTTGACCCCACGAAGGCCGAGCCCGGCCACTCGCTGTGCCTCGGTCACGCAGGCGTTCACGTCCCAGGCCGGCAGCACCGGCATGGGCAGCAGCCGGAGGTTCGACTCGGCTTGGACCTCGGCCATGGCGTCGTTGTAGATCTGGATGCAGAGCAGTCGCAGCTCGGGATCGGCCACCACGTCGGAGATGCCCTGGCCGCCGAGGCCGATGGAGTTCGGGAAGCACACCTGGGCCCAGATGCCCGAGTCGTCCATGACTTCGATCCGCGCTTTCGGGTCGTAGGCCCCGACATGGATCTGGTCGATGGTCCACTCGTAGAGGGCCTCGAGGGCGCGCCCCTTCCCGCCGTCACGGTCGATGACCCCGCCTCCGCCGGCAAACCCGAGCTCGGCACCGTCGACCATCCACATGGGCCGGCCATCGATCATTTCCACCCGGGGGACCCGGTCGAGGTACTTGGCCGGTGCCCGGCTGGTCCAGAGGTCATGCGCCTCGGTGAGATGGGTGTCGGCATCGATCACCCGGAGTCCCTCTAGTGCCAGAACCATTTCCCTCCCCATTGCTACGTGTGAAATACCCTAGGAGCAAAGGGGGTGGACATGCAGGTCGAGAGGGTCAACGGGCTTGCGATTGCGTTCGAGGTGATCGGGGAAGGCGAGCCCTGGGCCATCACGCCGGGGGGTCGATTCAGCAAAGACGCTCCGGGAGTCAGGGAGTTGGCCGGGGCGCTGGCCGCCACGGGGAAGCGGGTGCTGATCTGGGACCGACCGAACACCGGCGCTTCGGAGGTGTGCTTCGAGGGCGATTCGGAGTCAGCCATGCAGGCCGACGTCCTGGCCGGGCTCCTGCATACCTTGGGAATGTCGCCGGCGGTGATCACCGGTGGGTCGGGTGGCTCACGGGTGTCCTTGCTGGCGGCGGCGCGTCATCCCGAAGTGGCCCGAGCCCTGGCCCTCTGGTGGATCAGCGGCGGCCCCTTCGGACTGCTCACCCTCGGCACCCACTACTGCGGGGATTCCATTGCCGCGGCCTGGCGAAGCGGGATGGAGGCGGTCGCCGCGCTCCCAGATTGGGCCGAGGTGTTGGACCGTAACCCGGACAACCGGGCCAGATTCCTGTCCCAGGATCCCAAGACGTTCATCGGGACGCTCGAACGGTGGATGCTGGCCTATTGTCCGCGGCCGGACGAGTTGGTACCGGGGCTGCTCGATGCTGACGCTCAGGCGATGGGGCTGCCGGCGCTCATCTTCCGTAGCGGGGAAAGCGACCCTCACCACACCCGTGCGACATCAGAGCGCCTGGCCGAGCTGCTGCCTCGGGCCGAGCTGGTCGAGCCCCCCTGGGGGGACCGGGAATGGAACGAGCGGATCGAGGCGGCCGGCGGGGTCGGCATCTTCTCCCGCTGGCCGCTGTTGGCCGACCAGCTGGTCGAATGGAGCGCCGGACTTCAACGGGTCTGAGGAAAGCCCAGGTCGATGACGCTGGTGGCCGGGTCCGGCCACCTGGTCGTCACCACCTTTTGCCGGGTGTAGAAGCGGATGCCTTCGGGCCCGTACATGGCGCTGTCGCCGAACAGTGAGGACTTCCACCCGCCGAAAGAATGAAAGCCGACCGGAACCGGGATCGGCACATTCACCCCGACCATGCCCACCGTCACCTCGAGCTGGAATCTCCTGGCCAACCCGCCGTCACGGGTGAACACGGCCACACCGTTGCCGTAGGGATTGGCGTTGACCAGAGCGATCCCGTCGTCGTAGGAGCCGACCCGCACGACGCTGAGGACCGGACCGAAGACCTCGTCGTCGTAGACTCTCATGCCGGGCCGTACGTCGTCGAGGAGTGTGCATCCGAGATAGAAGCCTTGTTCCCAGTCTCCTCTTCCGTCCACCACCAGAGTGGCTCCCTCGCCCTCCGCCCCGTCGACATACGACCGGACCCGGTCGCGGTGCTCTCCGGTGATCAGAGGCCCCATGTCCGAAGTCGGATCAGTCCCCGGCCCGATGGTCACCGACGGGATGCGGTCGGCGATGGCCGCGACCAGTTGGTCGGCCACGCTGCCGACGGCGACAACCACCGATATGGCCATGCACCGCTCCCCGGCCGATCCGAACCCGGCAGAGATGGCGGCGTCGGCAGCGGCATCGACGTCAGCATCTGGGAAAACCACCATGTGATTCTTTGCCCCACCCAATGCCTGGACTCGCTTGCCGTGCTTGGTGCCTGTCTCGTAAACGTGGCGGGCGATCGGTGTGCTCCCGACGAAGGACACCGCGGCGATCTCGGGGTGGGTCAGGAGCGCGTTGACTGCCTCCCGGTCACCTTGCACGACGTTGAAGACGCCATCGGGGATACCGGCCTGTTGGACGATATCGGCGAGGAGGATCGACGGTGAGGGATCCTTCTCTGATGGCTTGAGAATGAAGGAGTTCCCGCAGGCGATGGCATTAGCGAGCATCCACAGGGGAACCATGACCGGAAAATTGAACGGGGTGATCCCGGCCACCACACCCAAAGGCTGAAGCAGGGTGTGTACATCGACTCCGGAGGAAACCTCCGTCGAATGGGACCCTTTGAGGAGATGGGGGATACCGCAGGCGAACTCGATGTTTTCCAATCCCCGAGCCACCTCGCCGGCGGCGTCGCTCAGGACCTTGCCGTGCTCGGCGGTGATCAGGGCTGCGAGCTCGGATCGATGACGGTCGACCAGATCTCGTAGGCGGAACAGCGTGTCGGCCCGGGCGCTCAGTGAACTTGCCGACCATTCAGACGCCGCCGCGGCGGCGACGGCAACCGCGTTGGCCACTTCGTCCTCGGAGGCGAGTCCAACTGAAGCCGTTTGTTTGCCGGTTGCCGGGTCGAAGACCGGACCGACTCGGTTGGAATCGACGGTGTCGGGCTTGCCTCCGATCCAGTGCGAAACCTTCCTCATGCTGTGATCCTGCCACCAAGTCAGCGTCTCGGTGGGATGCCGCTAGTTTGCGTGACTCATCCCACCGTGGCTGGGACCGGTGCGGCTTCCGCACCACCCGCGAACTGACCGGTCTGGATGATGCCCCGGCGCTCCAGCAGCACCTTCAGATCGTGGGGATTGGTCGCGGAGTTCATCGCCTCGCGTATGTCGATGGCACCGTCGCCGACGAGTCCGGCCAGACACTGGTCGAAGGTCATCATCCCGTAGTACTCGCCCTCGGCAATGATCCCCTCGATGTCCGATGTCTGGGCCGAATCGATGATCGCCTGCTGTACCCGGCCGTTGGAGACGAGCAGTTCCAGCGCCGGCACCCGGCTCCTTCCGTCGGCGGTCGGAACCAGACGTTGGCCGATGATCCCCTTCATGGAGGCGGCCAGACTCACCCGGGTCTGGTTTTGCTGATGCGGAGGGAAGAAGTCGACGATCCGGTTGATGGTCTCAGTGGCGTCGGTGGTGTGTAGCGTCGAGAGCACCAGGTGCCCGGTCTCCGCGGCGGTCAGGGCGGCCGACACTGTTTCGAGATCCCGCATCTCGCCGACCAGGATGACATCAGGATCCTGACGGAGGACCACTCGCATGGCAGATGAGAAACTGTCGGTGTCGAATCCGACCTCGCGCTGGTCGATGGTGGCCAGGTCGTCGGCGTGCAGGAATTCCACCGGGTCCTCGATGGTCACCACGTGGCAGGCCCGGGTGTGATTGATGTGATCGACCATGGCGGCGAGCGTGGTGGTCTTGCCCGAACCTGTCGGCCCGGTGACGAGGACGAGTCCCCTCTGGACTTCGGCAAGGCGAGTCACCGTTGGCGGCAGGCCCAGATCAGCAACGGTGGCCGCACTGGTACGGACCAGGCGCATGGCCATGGCGACTGAGGAGCGTTGGTAGTAGGCGTTGACCCGGAATCTTCCGACACCCGGCACGCTGTAGGCGAAGTCGACCTCATGATGCGCGCGGAATTGGTCGAGGATGTTCGGCTGCATCATTGATTCGGCGACCAGCAGGGTCTCCTCGGCGGTGAACCGTGGCTCCTCGAGCAGCGGTCGCAGGGCTCCGGATACCCGGATTCGTGGGGCTGCACCCGCTTTTATGTGGAGGTCCGAACCGTCAAGGTCAGCCAACAGACCCAGCAGCCGATCGAGATCGGTGATGTCCATGCCGAATTGAACGGCTTAAAACGCCAATCGCGTGAGTAACTTTTACGAGAACTCCGCGCCGACGCGGTTTGCCGACCCGGTTCTTGGGCCAATTGGCTCCTGAACTGGGTCAGGCGGGAGTCTTCGGCGTGCTGGTGGTGGAGGCACCGTCCCCGCCCCCAGACCCCTTCGAGGCGCCGTCGGATTTTGAGGCGCCGTCGGAGGGGGGAGACTTGGTGGCGGTGGCCGTCGAGCTCGAATCTCCCGAACCGTTGGTCGAGGTTGAGGTTTCAGTGGACGATTTTGAGGCTTCCTTCGGGCGGCTGTCGGTCTTGTAGAAGCCGCTTCCCTTGAAGACCACCCCGACGTTCCCGTACACCTTGCGAACCGGATTGCCGCAGGTCGGACACGCGGTCAGGGCATCGTCCTGGAAGGACTGGAAGACGTCGAAGGTCTGCTCGCAGTGTTCACAGTGATATTCATACGTGGGCACGGGTGCAGGTCCCTTCGCTGTCTCGGCCTCTTGCATTAGCAGTCTAATGCAGGGAGTGCCAGATCCGATGCAGAATCCGGTTGTCCTCTAGACTGACGTCCGTGATCAATCGGACGTCGGTATGACCGACCGGAGTCTCAGCCATCTGGACCCCCTCGGCGGTGCCCGGATGGTGGATGTATCGCCCAAAGAGCCCACCCACCGCCGAGCCCTGGCGAGGTGCCGGGTGGCCATGAAGCCGGAAACCACCTCCAAGGTGGCCAACAACGCCATCACCAAGGGCGATGTCCTCGCGGCAGCTCGGGTGGCCGGTATCCAAGCGGCCAAAAGGACCGCTGACCTGGTCCCCATGTGCCATCCGCTGCTGGTCGGCGCGGTGCACGTTGATTTCACCATCGGTGACGACTATGTGGAGGTCGAGGCCAAGGTGGAAACAGTCGATCGGACCGGAGTCGAGATGGAGGCGATGACCGCCTGTGCCATCGCCGCCCTCACGGTGTACGACATGTGCAAGACGACTGACCGCACCATGAGCATCGGCCAGCTGATGCTGTGGGAGAAGACCGGGGGCAGCTCAGGAATGTGGAAGAGGGAACCCTCCATCTGAGGGCGGTTCGATCCGGGCGACGATCATCGTCCCAGCGCTCAGCGACGAAGCCTGAACCTCTTTTTGGGCTGAGCGGTGAAGAAGTCAGGAGTGATCGGGACCTCGGGTGCGTTCGACTCTTCGGTAGCCCGGGTGACCTGGTCCTCAGCTTCAGGTTGCCCTGAATCGGGGTCAGTGACATCCGGGGTGGCCGCCAGAATGTCGCTAACCATGGCCGCAGCCGAGGCGAACGACTGCCCACCGGATCGGAAGAAGTCAGGCTCGGGGGTTTCGACATCGTGGTCCACATCGGGCGGCGGGTCGACCACCGTGTTTTGAGGCTCGCCCGGTAGGGAGGCTTTGGTAGTTGGGGCCGGAGCCGGACTCGGTGAAGCCGCCGGGCTTGCCTGTCCATTATTGCCCGGCTCTGCGTCCGTCAGCTCGTCCAGGGTGGTGTTGAAGGAGAACGGCGGCGCCGCTTTGGCGGTTGCCCGGGTTTGTGGTGGCTCGCTCGGGCTGTCGTGACCGGGCAATGACATCTCCCCGGACGAACTCGTCGGTTCGCGCTCCCCAAGAACCGGGGACACGCGGAAGACCGGCTCGGAAGCCTGGGGAGCGGCCGACTCTTCGGGAGAGGCATCGCCGGCCGCGAAGTTGGGTCTGATCGGCGGCGTTTGTGGCTCAGCGGACGCATGCACCCGGGGCTTTCCGAAGTTCTCGCCGAGAAGCCGGTCGAGGGGACTGATGCTGGTGGCGGCCTTTGCTGGAGGTGGCGGAGGCGGCGAAGCAGAAGGTTTTGCCCCTTTCGGCGGCGGCGGCGGGGTGGGAGAAGGCTTGGTCCCCACCACCGGAGGTGGTGGCGGGGGGGGAGCTGACGTGGACGACAATCCGGCTCGGAGGGCGAAGCCGGGGGGCGGCGACGGTGGCAGAACACCGGCGGTGGTCGGAGCCGGCTTGGTCTGAGACTCGGAGGGTGCCGATGGAGAATCTGCCCGCGCCAGTTCGGCTGTCTGGAGGGTGTCGATCTGACCCGCCAGGCGGTCGATGGTGCGGGTGAGTTCAGCCTGAGCCTTTTGAAGATCTGCCATTTCCTTGGCGAGGGCATCCGGGGACAGCGTTTTGTCCGCCTTGGACGGTTCGTCCGCTCCCGAGTGGCGTCCCCTGAAATTCATGAGCTCCTCCGCTGTGTCCCCGTGCCGACTGCAGTGAACACTGCCGGCGTGCGCATGGCGCACGCCGCGCGGAGTCAGTCTATCCGACGGCTTGGCCGGGCACTGCCCGGCACATGGCTCGCGCAAACCCGTGGATGAAGCGTAGATGTGCCAGATTTGAGGCCTAGCGGAGCGCGGCTGACCTCAGTTCGTCGAGGGTGAGTTCAGTCGTGGCTTCGCCGCCGCACTGCGAGCAATGCTCGACGTGCCGCCAGCTCCGGAGGAGGCGTGTTCCTTCGGGGTTGAGCAGGACCACGAACGACTCGGACATCGGGTCGATTTCGAGCCCGAAGCATGGCCGCCAGGCTGTCGACGCCTGCCCGGCACTCGTGTCGAACCCCTTCAGGATCCGCCTGAACCTCGAGTTCTCGAGGTCGATGACCCACGTGCTGTGGCACGATTCAATGACCATGGGTTCCATACCGAGATTCTGCCACCGAATTACTTGATTCAAACTGCGGAATCATTGCGGTTGGGTGACAACTAACAAGAACTTGTCGAGTGGGAGACGGGCGAACCCAACCCACGGATTTGCGTCCGATCTGGGCAATGACCAGGTAGTTAGGGGCTGGCGCGATATGTCTCCTCGCATGAGAACTCAGCTTTCAGTCGATGGTGTATCGACGTCGATGGGCGCCCAAGCGGATCACCGGGCGAAGGCGATGAGACTGCCGGCGGTGCCCAGGATCACGGCCACGATCATGGGACGATCGGCAAGAATTTGGAGCGCCCCTCCAGGAGATGAGTGGCCCGACCCCGAGGTGGCGGCGTTGGCGGAGTTCCCGATGAGCAGGTTGAGGCCAAGGTCGATCAGAAAAACGACAACCAGAGCCCCCACCCCGATGGCGGCCGGGACGATCCCCAGTCCGCCGAGCCAACAGCCGGCTGGAATGAGTGCGCTGCGGCCAATACCTTCGCCGCGGCGAGACTCGGGATCCAGGCGTCGCAAGGCGCCGAACACCACGATTCCCACCAAGATCCCGGCTTGAGCACCGATGAGAGTGGTCCAATGGCTCCCGGCTGCGGCCACCGCCACCAGGACCGTGTCGCCGATGACGGTCCCCAACGCGGCCACCGAGAGAGGCGACCGCAGGTCGCCGGTGTCAATGAGGAGAATCGAGACGACAGTGGCGCCCAATAGGCAGTAGGGGATGGTCATCAACGATCCGTCCCAGCCCCAGGCGATCAACGCGAAGATGCCTGCCGTACCCCCTTCTACCAGGGGATATCGAATCGAAATGGGTTCGTGGCAGGTCCGGCAGCGACCTCGAAGAGCGACCCACGAGATGACCGGCACGTTTTCCCACCACGAAAGCTGGCGTTGGCAGGTAGGGCAGAAGGATCGGGGTTTGGAGACCGAGAGCCCCCTTGGGACCCGGTAGACGACGACATTGATGAACGATCCCACCAACAGGCCTGCGATCACCGCCAGACCGAAAACCACCGAAAGCGGGACTCTGGCGGCCGACGACAGCAGGAAAAGATCTGTCACCGTCGGTATCCGGAACCGAAATTAGCCCCTGAGCAGGAGTTGAGGGGGCGGCAAGGCGGTGGGGGGCGGAAATCGACCAAAGCCCGAGCACGGTAGCACTGGCAGCGATCTTGACGGATTGCGTTGGGCACTTCGGTCTATCTCCATTCGTCCAGGTGGGGAGGCCCGGGATGAACCAGGGCGCTGGCTCAATGTTGACCCAGAACCTGCCGATGAAGAGTCCATGAGCGAAGTCGACGCCACTCGCACCCTGGCACGCGAGCACGACCTCGACTTCGTCGAGCTCGACGGCTGCCCCGTCGACCCTGAAACGGCCACGGTTCTTTCCGAGGCCATGGCTCGCCGCCACCACGTGGTCGCCATCAAACGCAAGTTTGGAATCCCGGTCATTGCTGTGGCCAACCCCGATGACATTTTCGCCATGGATACCCTCCGGGCTTCCATGGGTCGTGACTTCACCATCGTGGTGGCGGCACGGGACCAGATCGTCAGGTTCCTCGACCGGCTCTACGGCGGAGCTGCTGTATCCGAGGTGCCGACACCGAGCGTCTCGGCCGCGCCCAAAACACCCACCGCACCCACCGCGCCGCTCCCGCAGCTCATCATCTCGGGCCACCAAGGGCCCAATGGCGCGCTGGATGATGCATTGGACCATTCGCTGCACGGGCCGGCGGTTGTCCCGGGAGACATCTCGTTCGATCAAGGTCGGCCGGTCAACGGGCATGATGTCGACCCACGTCTGGCCGCGGAGATCAGCTCCGACCTCAACCTGAATCCGGACGAGCTAGCCGCAAGTGGATCAGAGTTGGCCCGCTCGCTGGGGTCGGCCACGTCCGCCGAAGAGGTCGACTCAGCCGCGGAAGTCGCAGATCTGGTTGACGAGGCGGTTGCGACATTCGAAGGGCAACAGCCCGAACCGGATCTGGAGACCGGGGTGGCGTCGACCTTCCCACCTCTCGCCAAAGCCCTCATCGAGGGGAATCGGGTGTCCCTTGGCGATATGGAATCGGTCATCGAGGAACACGATCGCACCGGCCGGAGTATCGCTCGCATCCTCACGGCCAGGAAGCTGGTCACTGAAGCGGATCTCATGTGGGGAATGGCACACGAGATGGGACTCGAGTTTGTCGATCTGGACACGATCGGTCCCAGTTTCAACGAGTCAGAACTGATTCCCGAGGCAACCGCCCGCCACCACAATGTCTTGGTCATTGCCAATGAAGGTGGTCGACCGGTCGTGGCGGCATCCAACCCCACCGACGTGTTCGCCATGGACGACCTCCGCACCGTCATGGGCCGGAACTTCTCCGTCGTGGTCGCCACCCGCAGCCAGATAAATGCCCAAATCGGACGCGCCTATGGAGCCGGAGACGCCGCCGAAGTTGCCGAGACGGCATCACTCGAATTCGACCGTGATGACCCCGGCTCGGCAATGGATGACATCCAGGCAGTAACTGAAGAGGCGCCGATCGTTCGGTATGTCAATCTGCTGATGGTCCAAGCGTTGAACGAACGCGCATCCGACATCCACGTGGAACCCACGGCCACCAACTTGCGGATCCGGTTGCGCATAGACGGGGTGCTTCACGATGTCTCTACCGCACCCCGTTCCATTGCGGCGGCGGTCACAACCCGGCTCAAGGTGATGGCCGACATGAACATCGCCGAGCACCGGATCCCCCAGGACGGTCGGATCTCTGTCACCATCGGGAGAAAGGCGATCGACCTCCGCATGGCAACACTTCCCACCATCCACGGAGAGAAGATCGTGATGCGGGTGCTCGACAAGTCGAGCGTCGTCATGGGTTTCCCGGACCTGGGTTTCGATGCCGATCTCCTGTCCACCTACGAGGGGATCTACACCAAGCCCTATGGAACGATTCTGGTCACCGGGCCCACCGGTTCGGGCAAGTCGACCACCCTTTACGCGACGATCAGCGCCCTCAACTCGCCGGACAAGAACATCATCACCGTTGAGGACCCGGTGGAGATCCGCCTCCCGGGCGTTAATCAGGTCCAACTCAATCTGAAGGCCGGCCTGACGTTCGCCTCGGCATTGAAGTCGATTCTGAGGGCGGACCCGGACATCGTGCTGGTCGGGGAGATCCGGGACAAGGAGACGGCGGTGATAGCCGTTGAGGCTTCGCTCACCGGCCACCTGGTCCTTGCCACTCTCCATACCAACAGCGCGGCGGCCACGCCCATGCGAATGGTGGAGATGGGACTCCAACCATTCCTGGTCACTTCCGCCATCACCGGGGTGCTGGCGCAACGCCTGGCTCGTCGGCTCTGCGACCACTGCAAGGAGAGTTACAACGTCACCGAAGCGGAGATAGTGGCCGCAGGATGGAAGGTCGAAGAGATGAAGGCAATCGAGGAGAAAGAGGGCAGGCCCCGCTTCTTCCGGGCGAAGGGCTGCTCGGCCTGCTCCAACACCGGCTACCGAGGTCGTAAAGCATTGGCGGAGTTGATGCCGATGACCGAAGAAATCGAACGCTTAATCATAGAAGGAGGGTCCGTGGAGGATATCCATAGGATGGCCGTTTCGCAGGGGATGTTTACCCTGCGCCAGAGCGGCCTTCGCAAAGCGATCGAGGGCGAGACGACCCTCGAAGAAGTGCTCCGGGTGGTGGCATGAGCCCGGTCACGTCAGACATTCGGGCCGAATGGTCGTCCAAACTGGTACAGGCGCTGGTCGACGGCGGCTATGCCACGGAAGCCGATCTGGCGCCACTGGCCGCCGAATCGGAGGTGACCGGTCAATCGCTGGGGGCCATCCTTATCGAGAGGCTGGTGGCGACTCCCGGAGTGGTAGTCGGTGCTCTGGCCCAACTGGCCCAACTGCCGGCGGTTGACCTGCTGTCGGCGGCACCCGAACCAGAAGTGTTCGCCCTGATCCCGGAGGCGGTCGGTCGTGAGTACGGAGCGGTGGCGCTCAAGCTCAATGGGAACCAGTTGGTGGTGGCGTTCGCCGACCCACCGACGACCGAACGGGTTGATGCACTTGCTGGCCTGGTGGGCTATCGGGTGGTGCCGATGTTGGCCGACCCAACGGTCATCTCGCGCGTGGTGTCCTCCGGCCCCCTTCAGGTCGCCGAGGATGCCCAGAAAGCAGAACGCCGCGAGGGTGGCCCGGCGATGCCCACGATGGCTGTTGGCAGTGACATGCCGCTGCACATCGACGATCTCTTGCGTTATGCGGTGTCAGTGGGGGCGTCCGACCTTCACCTGACCGCCGCGATGCCTGCGTGCATCCGCTTGAACGGTGCCATCCGGGAGATTGAGGGATGTCCGAAGCTCAGTAACGAAGTTATCCGCGAGATGGTCTTTGGGATCCTCCCGGCGTCGCAAAGGGAGCGGTTTGAGACTGAGCTCGAGCTGGACACATCGCATTCGATCGCCGGCGTCGGGCGATTCCGGATGAATGTCTCGATGCAGCGCGGCACGGTTGCGGTCGCCATGCGACCGATTCCGCATGAGATTCCGACCTTCGAATCTCTCGAGATCCCGGATTCGATACGTGCCTTCTGCGAGCTTCGGCGAGGTCTGGTGCTGGTCACCGGGCCCACCGGATCGGGTAAATCCACGACTTTGGCATCCCTGGTGGACATCATCAACCGGAGTAAGCCGTTGCATATCGTCACCATTGAGGACCCGATCGAGTTCCTCCACACGCACAACCGGTCGATCGTTGACCAGCGGGAGATCGGGGAGGACACCTACTCGTTCGCCGAGGCACTTCGACGGGTATTGCGCCAGGATCCGGACGTCATTCTGGTCGGCGAGCTTCGCGATCTCGAGACGATTTCGACGGCATTGACTGCAGCCGAGACCGGTCACCTGGTCTTCGCCACTCTTCACACTCAGGACGCCGCCCAGACGGTTGATCGGATCATCGACGTGTTCCCCACCTCTCAACAGGAGCAGATCCGAGTCATGCTGGCGGCCACCCTTGAGGGGGTGGTTACCCAGCAGCTCCTGGTGAACAAGGAAGGGACGGGACGGATCCCTTGCTGCGAAGTTCTTGTTTGTACCACCGGGATCCGAAACCTGATCCGCACAGCCAAGACACATCAGATCTACTCGCTGATGCAGACGGGTAGTACGCATGGGATGCAGACAATGGATCAGGGTCTGGCCCGCTTGGTGCAGAACGACCGCATTTCGGAAAGCGTGGCCTTCGACCGTTCTCACAACGAAGACGATCTGCGCAGCCACCTCACTACGTAATTCAACAGGGCGAAGCGACAAAGAGGGGAACAGTGGCACTCACATTCGAATACAAGGTTCGGGACAAATCGGGAAGCCTGGTCGAGGGGCAGCTCGAGGGCGACAGCATGGCGTTGGTCGTTCGGAAGTTGCGCGAGATGGGGTACATGCCCATCGCCGTGACTCCGAAGTCGAACATCTCCATGAAGACCGAGATCAAGATCCCGGGCCTCACCGATCGGGTGAAATTGAAGGAAGTCGCGGTCATTACCCGTCAACTTTCGACCATGGTCGACTCCGGTTTGTCCGTCGTGCGTTCACTCGGGATTCTCGCCGGTCAGGCTGAGAACAAGGAGCTGGCGCGGCGTCCTGTTGGCGGTGCGCATGGATGTCGAGCAGGGATCGTCACTGTCGGTCGCTTGTTCCAAGCACCCGAAGGTGTTCTCCGATCTGTTCTGCACCCTTGTGCACGCCGGCGAGGTGGGCGGGAATCTCGATGACGTGCTGGGGAACCTGGCTACCGCCATCGAGAAGCAGGCGAACCTGAACCGCACGATCCGTTCCGCCATGACCTACCCGGCGGTGGTGCTGTGCGTAATGATCACCATCTTCACGGCCATGATCGTCTTCATCGTGCCTGTGTTTCAAAATCTCTTCAAGACGTTGGGCGGGCAGCTTCCGTTTCCGACCCAGGTGCTCATCGACGTGTCGAAGACCATCACCAGCGTGTGGGTGCTGGTCATCATCGCGGTCGTCATCGGGGGGATCATCGGACTGCGGAAGTGGATCAAGACCGATGAAGGAAGGTTGAAGTGGGACCGGCTCATGTTGCGTCCACCGATCTTCGGACCTCTGTTCCACAAAGTCGCACTGGCCCGAGTCACCTCCACACTTGCGTCCCTCATGAGCTCGGGGGTGCCGATCCTCGAGTCATTGGATCTGTGTGCGGATACGGCCGGTAACCAGGTCCTGGGGAACGCTTTGCGGGCCACCAAGGAAGGGGTTCGCGAGGGTCGCCCCCTCGCCGATCCTCTTCGGGAACACGAGGACATAATCCCCTCCCTCGTGGTCCAGATGATCGAAGTGGGTGAGCAAACAGGCGCGCTCGATGCCATGCTGAGCAAAGTCGCGGACTTCTACGACCAAGAAGTCGAATCAACTGTGAAAAACCTGACGTCTCTGCTCGAGCCGCTCCTAACCGTGATTATGGGAGTCGGCGTAGGCACCATGGTCATCTGCCTCTATCTGCCGATGTTCAGCTATATCAAGCTGGTCCATAACTGACAGTTCTCTGCGGCTACGACGGCAGCGGGTTAGGGGCCGACAATCGTCGACGTGCCCGTAACTTTCTACGAACTTACTGGTAAAAGGGCCAAAATACTTCTCAAGTCCGAGCCACCAGATGCCGAAGTAATGGGAAGTAACCAATGCACTGCCTCGTCGCCAACTCGGATACGGGGTCCAGGTCTATTGACCAAAATGACACAGGAGGTCATGATGTTAACAACGCTTTTGAAGCGCTTGAACGAGCGGCGTACCGCTGAGTTCGAAGCAGAGGGATCTGCTGAATCAGGTTTCACCCTTATCGAGTTGATGGTTGTCCTTCTCATCTTGGCCATCTTGCTTGCCATCGCCATTCCGACGTTCTTGGGCGTGACGGGCTCGGCCAACGACCGGTCCGCTCAGTCCAACCTGAACACGGCGCTGACGAACGCGAAGACCATCTACGAGCAGCAAAATCAGGCGTATCCGCTCTACGTGACTGGGGCACTGACCCAGCCGCTGGCTGTCGCCATTGCCGCTAACGAGCCCTCGCTGCCGATGACCACCGCGTCCAGCGCCGTCGGACTCATTGCGGCCGCCCCCGGCAAAGTGGTTGCGTATACGGACACTCAGAACACAAGTGGTGCCATCCTGATGTCCCAAGCCAACAAGACACAAGAGTGCTGGTGGATCGCTGACAACACCGCGGTGATGACCTCCGCTCCGGCGGCTGCGGCACCGTGGGAGTCAGCTGCTGCCTTCCCCACCACCACTCCCTTCAAGGAGACGGTTGCTGGAGTCCCGACGGCGCAGGGGATCTGGTACGGCGTGTACAAGCTGGGCGCTGGTCAAACGACCTGTGACACAGCAGTGCTTGCCACCGCCCTGTCGAACGTCAACAGCACTGCATTCCCACCTGGACAGTGACCCCCGGGTGACTCGGCCAACGACGCCCGAGTCATCATCGAAGTCACCTACCGAGTTGGTGTAAACCACGCGACGGTGCCCCTCTTCGGAGGGGCACCGTCGCGTTCAAAGCGAGTGTGATTTCGGAACTCGAGATGACACGGCTCCTCTTCGGAGGAGCTTTGTCGCGAGGGCGAACGTGATTCGCTTCAGCCCTCGTGGCGTCGATACGACCACGGAAAGTGAAATTAGGGACTTAAGTCCCTTGCAATTTGTGCCGACAGTAGGGATGGAAAAAAAAGTCGCCTCGCGGCCAGCTCGGATGCGAGGGCTCAATCCATTGAACCGCGCATCTAGGCAGGAGGTAGTGATGTGTCAACACTAATAAAGCGCTTGAACGAGCGGCGTGCCGCTGAGTTCGAAGCAGAGGGATCTGCTGAATCAGGTTTCACCCTTATCGAGTTGATGGTTGTCCTTCTCATCTTGGCCATCTTGCTTGCCATCGCCATTCCGACGTTCTTGGGCGTGACGGGCTCGGCCAACGACCGGGCCGCTCAGTCCAACCTGAACACGGCGCTGACGAACGCGAAGACCATCTACGAGCAGCAAAATCAGGCGTATCCGCTCTACGTGACTGGGGCACTGACCCAGCCGCTGGCTGTCGCCATTGCCGCTAACGAGCCCTCGCTGCCGATGACCACCGCGTCCAGCGCCGTCGGACTCATTGCGGCCGCCCCCGGCAAAGTGGTTGCGTATACGGACACTCAGAACACAAGTGGCGCCATCATGATGGCCCAAGCCAACAAGACACAAGAGTGCTGGTGGATCGCTGACAACACCGCGGTGATGACCTCCGCTCCGGCGGCTGCGGCACCATGGGAGTCAGCTGCTGCCTTCCCCACCACCTCCCCCTACACGGAAACCGTCGCGGGAGTCCCGACCGCGCAGGGGATCTGGTACGGCGTGTACAAGCTGGGCGCTGGTCAAACGACCTGTGACACAGCAGTGCTTGCCACCGCCCTGTCGAACGTCAACAGCAATGCCTTCCCGCCAGGACAGTGACCCTCGGGTGACGTCGTCGACCTGACCCGGTCATGGACGCCAGGGCTATCGCCAATGCCCCTCTTCTGGAGGGGCATTGGCGCTGTCCGGGAACGAACCGCTCATCGTGCCGCCGACAGTGACTGTCGATGCCCAACCGGCAACGCCACTCCCTACATCGGCCCGATGGTGTGCTTCCGTCCCGGGAGGCGCTCCCTCGATGACTCCAACGCCTCGAGAGCCCGGGCCAGCACCGCCCTCGTATCGGCGGGGTCGATGACCTCGTCGACATACCCGCGTTCAGCCGCCTCCCAAGGGGTGAGGAACCGCTCGGTGTACTCGTCCTGGAGCTCGGCCCGTCGCTCGGGGGCCGCGTCGCGGTAGAGGATCTGCACAGCTCCCTGGGCGCCCATCACCGCGATCTCCGCACATGGCCAGGCGAAACACAGGTCGTTTCCCAGTCCCCGCGAATCCATCACGATGTAGGCGCCGCCGTAGGCCTTCCGAAGGATCACGCACACCCGGGGAACGGTGGCCTCGGCGTAGGCAAACGCGAGCTCGGCTCCGTGGCGGATCATCCCCCTCCACTCGAGGTCCTTCCCCGGGAGGAATCCCGGTGTGTCCACCAATGTCACCAGGGGGAGATTGAAGGCATCGCAGAACCGGACGAACCTGGCCGCCTTCTGGGACGCGGCGATATCGAGGGTGCCGGCCAAAGCCTGGGGTTGGTTGGCCACGAATCCCACCGAACGACCACCTATCCTCCCGATGGCGGTGACCAACTGGGGTGACCACCGTGGCCACAACTCGGTGACGTCACGATCGTCCGACAGCGCGGTTGCCACCCGCCGGACGTCGTAAGAACTTGTGGTCCGGGACGGAATCACCTCTCGCAACTCGGGGACCTCCCGATCCACTCGGTCGTGGAGCGGACCCCGGGGCGCCACCTCGTCGGTGTGGGAGGGAAGGAGGCTGAGCAAATTCTCCACATGGGCCATGGCATCGGCCTCGGTTTCCGCCTCGATGGCGCACAGTCCACTCGACCGGGCATGCATGGCTGTGCCCCCCAGCTGGCGTAGCCCCAGTTGCACCCCGGTGAATTCCTCGACCATGGCCGGCCCGGACACGAAGGCGAAGGCCTCCGACGTCATCACCACGATGTCGGCGATCCCCAACATCAACGCCGGCCCTGAAATCGCCGGGCCGGACACCACCGCAATGATCGGCACCGTGCCCGAACAGGCGGCCACCGCCCGGGCGGCTTGACCCCATCCGTGGAGCGATTCGATCCCCTCGGAGACATCGGCCCCGCTGGATGCGACCACCAACACCAGGGGTATCCGGAGGCTCAGGGCTGCATTGGCCCCGTCTTGGATGGTGATCCCGTCCTCCAGCGATAGGGCTCCTCGGCGCAGCGCCGAAACCGATCGCACCACCATGGCTTGACGACCGGCGATGTCCTCGATGCCGGCCTGGATGGTCCCCTTCACCAGGCTGCGGAACGCGGGAGCAGTGGTGGTGGGCATCACTCCATGCTACGGAACTGGGGACCGGGGTGCGGCCGTTGTCCCAGTCCTTTCTACCCTCCGGGGTCCTCCGGGGACAGAGGCGGATCGGGCTCGGGTCCGTTCCTGGCGACCCGCTCATTTCGGCGATCCACCCGTTCCAGCTCGCGTTCCACGTCCGCCCACAGCAGGGGCTCGTCCGTGTTGTCCTCGTCGTCAACGTCCTGGGCCCGCTTGAGCACGACGGCGGCCACCGTCAGGAGTACCAACAGCAGGGAGAGCTTGGAGACGAATCCCGAAACCTGCTGGTCGTTGAGGGGACGAAGACCCACGGCCAGATGGGAGTGGCTGAAGGTGGCATACAGCGGGTGCGAGGCAAAGATGTAGATAAAGGACAGGAACGCCGGCACGATGGCCTGGACCACCAGATACCCGAACCGGACCACCGGCTTCGGGCGGGGGATGCCCGGCACCCGCCCGATCACGGGCAGCCAGAGCACGAATCCGGCCGCCAAGACGACCAGATCCATGATTCCCCTCACCACCGGGGACGACCCTTGGGCTTCGACCAGCGGAATGGTCATCGAGCCGACCATCACCACCGTGAACACCAACACCGCTCTGATCGGCCCCCGGCACCAGTCGAGGATAATGTCCACCAGCGCCGGACGGGTGAGCCAGCGCAACACGTCGTAGGGCATCCCCAGCAGAACCAACGAGGGCACCGCCAGGGTGAGGAGCACCCGCTGGACCACCAGGGATATGAGCGACCAGTGGGCGGCGAGGTCGGCCAACGGCCAGGTGAGGGCCACTACAGCGAGAACCCACCCGCCGGCCAATGCGGCTTTTTGTGCCGGAGGCCAAGGTGTTTCCTTACCATCCCGGCGGCTGAGCCGGCGGTGACCGACCGGGATGGCCAATCCGGCCAGCACCAGGGCGCACCATGCGGCGATGTGTGGATCCCAGGCATACGGGTGGCCCGGGGTCATGGGTAAGAACCGCTTACCGGCGGCACCGGGAGGGAACCGCCCTAAATTGATCAGGATGGGACGCCTGGATCGGCTCGAACGGGTCACCGATTTGTTGTTGGTGCTGCTCGACACGCCGCGCCCGTTGAGCCTCCGCGAGATCGCCAACCGGGTGCCGGGCTACCCCGACACCCACGGTGCCCGCCGGCAGGCCTTCGAACGGGACAAGCGGTTGTTGCGGGACGAAGGGGTTCCGGTACTGGTCGAGCCGCTCGACGGCGCGGACCAACTCGGCTACCGGGTGGACCCCGATTCGTACTTCCTGCCCGATCTGGGCCTCGAGCAGGACGAGCAGGCTGCGCTCAACTTGGCCGTCGCCGGCGTCCATCTCGGTGAGCCTACCGGCCTCACCGCCCTGTCGAAATTGGGCGCCACCGGCGAAACCCCGCTTCTGGGTGCGCCGTCGATGCCGGTGGTGGACCTGCCCTCGATGACCGAGCTCCCGGCCCTTCCGGTCTTGTTCGACGCGGTCCGCCAGTCGGCCACCGTCAGCTTCGGCTACCGGGGGGAACAACGTCATGTCGACGTCGGCGCCATCCGCTTTCGCCGGGGTCACTGGTACGCGGTGGGATTCGACCGCGACCGGGGTGAGGCCCGGACCTTCCGGGTGGACCGGGTGGAATCAACCCCGGTCGTCGGTCCTCCCTCGTCGGCCCAGCTGCCCGAGGGATTCGATGCCGCCGACACCTTTTCGGTCGACCCTTGGCAGTTCGGGAGCGGCGAGGAGACCGACGTCGATGTCCTCGTCGACGCAGCCGAGTCCGGACGGATCATCGGCGAGTTGGGCGACGACGCGGTCCTGGAACGACGCGACGACGGGACGGTGGTGGTCCGCCTGGCGGTCACCGACGACCAGGCGCTGGTGACCTGGGTCCTCGGCTGGTTGGATCACGTTGAAGTGCTCGGACCCCCCGAGGTCCGGGCCGCCGTCATCCAGCGGCTGACCTCGATGGTCGACGCCGGTGAAACGGCGCGACCGTGAGCCCGGCTGACACTGCCGGTCGGCTCCGGCAGCTCCTCGCCATCCTGGCCTGGCTGGCCCAGGTGGGGGAGGCGCCGATCGAGGAGATTGCCAATCGGTTCGACCTGACGCCCGAGGCGCTGGTCACCGAGCTCGAGCTGGCGGCCTGTTGTGGACTGCCGCCGTACACGCCCGATCAATTGATGGAGATCATCGTCACCGACACCGCGGTGTCCGCCCAGCACGGGAGCGCGCTGTCCCGGCCCCGAAGGTTGACTCCCGGCGAGGGGTTCGCCCTGGCCGCGTCGGCCCGGGGGCTGCTGGCCGTTCCCGGAAGCGACGAAGACGGCGCTCTGTCACGGGCCCTGGCGAAGCTCGAGGCGGCATTGGGGGGTGAGCGCTTGGTCATCGATCTGGATGCGCCGCCGATGCTCTCGATCGTCCGGGACGCAACCGCGGCAAAGGAACGGCTGGCCATCAGCTATTACTCGGCGTCGAGCGATCGCCGGACCGACCGGGAGATCGCACCCTTGCGGGTCTTCGGTTCCGAGGGCCACTGGTATGTGGACGCGGCCTGCTCACTGGCCGGCGATGTCCGCCGGTTCCGCATTGACCGGATCGACGAGGCCCGGGTGGTCGCCGGGCCGTCGGGGGAGGGCAATGGACTGATCACCGACATCGAGCCGAGTGGATTTGAGACGTTCGTCCCCGGGCCCGACACCCGCCGGGTCCGTCTCTCCCTCGATCCGGGGCTGGACTGGATGATGGACTCGATCCCGCTGGTGGGGCCGCCGATCCGGAACGAGGATCGCCTGGAGGTCGAGGTGGTGGTGGGCGGGGATGCCTGGCTCGAGCGGCTGCTCCTCCGTCTCGGGACCGGAGCGGTGGTGGTCGATCCCCCCGAAGACGCCGCGTTGGCTGCCGAGGCCGCTTCCCGGATCCTGCTCCGTTACCAACCCGATACCAAAAATATCGAAAAATAACAAGATGGTATAGAAAATAGTAGGAAAGTACGGTTGGGGCGTGAGGGTCCCGCCGTGCTGAAGCTTCATGTGGTCCACGTCGGCCGCCACGGCTACTACGTGGAGGGCCGGCAGTTGGGGGACGCCGGCGACTTCGACCTGGCGGTGGAGTCTTCCGGGGCGTGGACCGGGCCCGGCGCCACAACACTCGGGCTCAGGGGAACGGTGGAACCCGAAACCTTCGGACGGGTGATGGAAGGCTTCGACCCCGGTTCCGGCCGCCGGCTCCGCATCGACCGTGGCGCCGCCAGTGTGGCCGGCTTCGATCTCACTTTCTGCGCGCCAAAATCGGTGAGCTTGTTGGAGGCGCTGGCGCCGAGAGAGATCGCCCGCGAAGCCGGGGCGGGCCACGACGCCGCGGTCGCGGAGGCCAGCGCCTATCTGTCCCGTTCCGCAATCGGTGTCCGTCGGGGAGTCGGCGGGTCGGTGCGGCTGTTGCCTTCGACTGGCATGGTGGCCGGCGACTTCCGCCACCTGACCAGTCGGGCGCTCGATCCCCATCTCCATACCCATGTGGTGGCGGCCAACGTGGCCCAAGGAGTGGATGGCACCTGGTCCGCTACTGACAGCCGGCGGGTCTTCGCCCACGCCCGGGCGGCCGGTTGGATCTATCAAGCCAGACTGCGTTGGGAGCTGTCGGAGCGACTGGGGGCGGCATGGGAGGTCCGGCCCTCAGGACTCGGCGATGTGGTCGGTGTAGGTACCGGCTTGCGGAGGCTGTTCTCACAGCGGTCGGCCGAGATCGAGGAGTACGTGGCCGTGCGCCATCGGGGTGCCCCAGGCCGGCACTCGGGTGCCTATTTCGCCACCCGGCCGGACAAGGACCGTACCCAGACCCTCGAGGCGCTGATGTCCTCATGGCGACAACGGGCCGCCGACTTCGGATTCGACCTCGGCGATCTCTCCCAGGTGGTGGGGCGCGGCGCCGACCGGGGGCGAGAGGCAACCGTTGCGGTCGATCCGCAACGGATGGCCGATCGCCTGGAGGCATCTGGTCGGGCCGAAGGGTCGTTGGCCCGGCGCGACCTGGTGGCGTTGGTGGCATCGGCATCGCCCGGAGGTGCCACCGTCGCCACCCTCGATGCGACAGTTGACCGCATCGTCGCCTTGGCGGGAACCGAGGTGGAATCCCGTCGAGGCCGCGAACCCCGGTGGCGCCGGGGCGACGTGCTGTCGGTGGTGACCCGGCAACGGGGGAGAGAACTGGGGGTACCAATCGATCCGGACGCTCCGTCGTCGACCACCGTCGATCGCCGGAAGTCGCGGGAGTGGGGGCCACGTCGTGATTTGGGCCGATCCGAGGAATCTCGGCGCCAGCGGGGGCGAGACCGGGGACTGGAGCGGTGAACCGTCGAGCTCGCTCAGCGATGGATGCCCGGCTCGATCCCACGCGGTTGGCGGCGGCGGGCGCGTCCCGCGTCGCTCAAGGTCTTCCAAGGCTCCACCGAATGGGCGGGGGCCAGCCGGATCCAACTCGGCCGATTCCGATCGTCGAAGGACAGCGCCAGCCCCGGCGAGCCCCGAGCGATGAGATCGGCAGGCAGTCGCCGGCGCCATTGGGTGGTGGCGGATTCGCCGACGTGGGGGCGTCCGCCGGTGAACAGGTCGGAAACGGGATGGCCCGATGGCCCCCGGCCGGTCGAAACGGAGCGGGCGGCGATCTCTTCGTCACCGGCCAGGGTGGACAGGGCTTCGAGGGTCCGCACGTCGCCGATCCCCGGGAGTACCACCGTGCATCCGAACAACGACGGGAACCCCTCGGCCTCGTCGGGCCACCGCTGTCGGGCTTGGGAGAGATCCTGCAGGCTCGCCAGGGTCACCACCCCTTGCCCACCACCTTCGCTGATCATCGACGGCAGGTGAGGGAGGGGGGCGATGTTGGCGACCTCGTCGAGGGCCAGCAGTACCGGCGGACGCCGTGGTTCGCCGGGCAGGTGACTGGCGGCGCGCTGGTAGGCGGCGTTGCGGACGTCCTCGACCAGCCCGACCACCATGGGGGCGACCTGGGCTTGACGGTGGGCCGGTGCGCAGATGTAGATGGTGTCGGCAGAAGCTGCGAATTCGTCCGGGTTGAAATCGGGATCGACGGTCACGGCCAGCGCCCGTTCGGTCCGGAACCCGGTCAGGGCACCCGAGGCGGTGGACCAGATGCCGCTCAGCTCCCTCTCGTCGGTGGCGGCCAGACCCTCGAGGGCGTGGGCGGCCAAGTCGGCGATCCCTCCGGGAGTCGAGGCCAGGATGGTCAGAGCGGGGAGGGATTTTCGACGATCCACCCAGGTGAGGACCGTCCGCATGTCGGCTCCCTCCAGGGCGGCGGCGTAGAGGAGAGGGGCCAGCAGGGACTGGGCCCGCTCGTTCCAATGGGAGCTTTCGGGACGCAGCATCCCCCGTGAGCCGGAAGAAATCGCTACTTGTACGAGGGACCGGGCGGTGGTCATGGCCCCGTCCCAGGTTCCACACCCCTGCACCGGAGACCAGCGCAGGGGTTCAAGGTCCAGGGTCGGAGGGACCGAACCGGTGGGATCGAACAGGAAACACCGCCCGATGTGAGATCGAGCGGTCGTGGTGGCGTCGAGGACGTCCGGCTTGGTAGAGGTGGAGACGACGGCACCATTGGCCGCCAACACGTTCGGAATGATCAAGGATGACGTCTTTCCCGAACGGGGTGGACCGAGGATCATGACGGACAATTCGGGGGGAACGAACTGCCAACCGTCCGTATCGTGTCCAAGGTACATACCGAACGATGCTGAGGCCGATGCTGCACGCGCGGCGCGGCAATTGCCGCGATTCGCGCCGATTATCGGAAGTTTGCGAAAAAATTGTCATTTCTTCTTTACGCCGCATTCGCGGTGTGTTCAGCACGTTTTCGTTGGCTCACGCGCATCGCCCGGATTAACCGGTCTGGTGCGTTGCTAGGCAAATAAGCCTTGCAAACAAAGAAGTTTTTGTCTAGAGGCAATTGGAATGTGGTCGCGGTTGCCGCGTCGACCCGCAGAAGTCGGATGAAACGTCGACGCCACCGCGACGAGTTTCGCGCGTGCCGAAACGCGCGAGGGTCCTTGACCTGGGCCTAAAAACCCATTTTGATTGTTTCTGATTGTGTATCGCTGTGGAGGTGATTGTGAACAAGTCACAACTCGTCCGAGCAGTCAGTGATTCAACATCGTTGAGTCGCCGGACTGTGGAGGATGTGGTTGACGTCCTGTTCGATTCGGTCGTCACCGCGGTTCAGTCTGGACGGAAGGTCACGGTAATTGGTTTTGGGACGTTCACCCCGATCGATCGTGCCCCTCGTCTGGGTCGAAATCCGCGGACCGGAGCAGCGGTCCCGATCCCGGCGTCGAAAGGTGTCCGGTTCGCCACCAGTTCAGCGTTCAAAAGCGCGCTGAACTCCAAGGAGGGAGCACCCATGGCAGTGAAGAAAGCTGCGAAGAAGGCAGTCCGAAAGGCCCCGGCCCGGAAGACTGCCGCCAGGAAATCAACCGCCAAGAAGGCAGTGCGCAAGGCTCCGGCCCGTAAGCGCCCCGCCAAGAAGTCGGCGGCGAAGAAGGCAGTGCGCAAGGCTCCGGCCCGGAAGCGGACTGCTGCTAAGAAATCAACCGCCAAGAAGGCAGTGCGCAAGGCTCCGGCCCGTAAGCGCCCCGCCAAGAAGTCGGCGGCGAAGAAGGCAGTCCGCAAGGCCCCGGCCCGCAAGCGCCCGGCCAAGCGGTCGGCGGCCAAGAAGGCGGTGCGCAAGGCTCCGGCCCGTAAGCGTCCTGCTGCCCGCAAGACGGCAGCGCGCAAGGCTCCGGCCCGGAAGACTGCCAAGAGGGCCGTTCGTAAGACAGCCCGTAGGTAACTGATCGACGGCTCAGCCGTGTTCAGATGACGTGCAGCAGGGGCCATCCGGCCCCTGCTGCCGTCGTTACAAGTCTCTGATCAAGTGGAACGCCTCGGCGACCGGAAGGGTAGCGAGGGCGCCGTGGTCGGAGAGCTGACGACGGACTTGGTCGGCAAATGCCTCCGCACCTGAGGACGCCTCCGCTGTCTGGCTCGCGTCGAACCCCATGGTCGATACCCCTTGGCTGGCGTGGCACAGCAGCGCCTCGATCTTGGCCGACTCGAACCCGGCGACGTCCTCGACGTGGTTGGCCAGGTCCGCCTCGAAGAGCAACAGTGCCTCCGGCCGGTGGGGAGCCAGGTCGAGATCGGGAAAGAAGTGGGGGTCCCGGGCAGCCACCAGCGCGTCGAGGCTGAGAAATCCGGCGTGGCGATGGTCGGGGTGGAGTCGGTACCGCCGCCATGGATCGTGGGCCAGCACCACCGCCGGACGCAACCTTCGGATGACGGCGACGACCTCACGTCGCTCGCTCGGGCCGTTCACGAGCTCGCCGTCCACCTTCCCCAGAAACACCACCCGGTCGACGGCCCGGCCGGCATCGGCCCCGTCGAGGACCCCGGCCGCGGCTCGAGATTCGGCGGCGCGGGCAGCCACCAGGGCGACCAGGTCCTCATCGGGATCCCAACTTCCCTTCGACCCGTCGGTGAGCACCAAGTGGTGCACCCGACACCCGGCGTTCGCCCACTTGGCCAAGGTGGCTCCGCAGCCGAACTCGATGTCATCGGGGTGGGCGCCGATGGCCAGGGCCGAGGTTGGGATCGGTAGGTTCACGGTTATCGGCCCGCCGACGAGGAGATCGCCGACCGGGAGCCCGCGGGTCTGAGGTCGCTCGTCGTTGCCGTCGCTCACGGGAGGGCGGTGGCCGGCGCAGTGGAGACGGGGATCACATCGGCCGGCTCGTCGATGTCCCAGGCCAGGTCCGGACGATCGAGGATATGGACGGGAAGGCCGGTGCGAGCCGCTTCCCCCCGGTGCCGGGCGAACGAACCGGGGCCGTAGGAGAACCGGAAGCCGGCGTCGGCCGGAATGGCAATGACATTGGTGCCGTTGCCGAACCGGTCGGGAACCAACGTCACTCCCGGCGCGGCTCCGACCGAGGGGAGATCCGACGCCCGGGGGAGATCGGCGTGGGCCACCGTGACCTGAGCGACACCGCGCTCGGCCAAGTGTTTCACTCCCGCCTCCACCGCCCCGTTCAGGCCCCGTCCCGGCTCCCAGACAACCAGCGCTCCGTGGGACCGGGCCCAGGCGGCGACTTCGTTGTCGTCACAGACGACCGCCACCGGCAGTGGGAACGCCGCCGCCAGGACCCGGTCGGCCATGGCGGCGGCGAGTGCGGCACGCTCCGCCTCGTTCAACGCCGCGTCCAGACGACCCTTCGCCTCTCTGAACGCCTTGACCGGCACCAGAACGGCTCGAGGACCGAAGGGCGATGCGCCAGCTTGGAAGTGCATTCGCTGGTCGACGCCTACCACTTCGTCAGTGTAGAGGTCTCCGGCAGGGCCACCGCCGGTCGAGCCTGGCGCATAGTGTGGCTCCGATGTCAGAAAAAGTTGCGGTGATCGGCGCCGGCTCCTGGGGGACGACGGTGGCGACGTTGGCGGCGGGTAACGCGGCCACCGTCCTGTGGGCTCGGGATCCGGAACTGGCCGAGACGGTCCGGACCGACCACCGCAACCCGACCTACCTTCCCGACTTCCTGCTCCCCGACGCCCTCGACGCCACCCACGACATCGGCGAGGCGGTGTCGGGGGCCTCCCTGGTGATCATGGCGGTGCCATCTCACGGATTCCGGGCGGTGGCCACCGACCTCGCCGGCGTCCTGGTCAAGGGCACCCCGGTCCTCAGCTTGACCAAGGGCCTCGAACAGGGGAGCCATTTGCGAATGACCGAGCTGCTGGCCGAGGTGGTCCCTGACAGTCCCACCGGCATGTTGACCGGTCCCAACCTGGCGGCCGAGGTGGCTGCCGGCCAGCCGACCGCCGGGGTGGTGGCGCTGGCCGACGCCGACCAGGCCCGTTGGGTGCAATCCCTGTTGATGTCCAAGACCTTCCGGGTGTACACCAACGCCGACGTCATCGGATGCGAGATTGCCGGTGCCCTCAAGAACGTGCTGGCGGTGGCGGCCGGCATCTCTGACGGCCTGGGGTTCGGCGACAACTCGCGGGCGGCGATGATCACCCGAGGTCTGGCGGAAATGGCCCGATTCGGGATGAAGCTGGGTGGCGAGCTCATCACCTTTGGTGGCCTGGCCGGGGTCGGGGACCTGGTTGCCACCTGTACCAGCTCGAAGAGTCGCAACCACACAGTCGGGGTGGCCCTGGGCCAGGGACGGACGCTGGCGGATGTGATGGGCGAGATGCGGATGGTGGCCGAGGGCGTCAAGACGGCTCGACCCATGGTCGAGCTGGCGGCTTCAGTCGATGTGGAGGTCCCCATCGCCTTTCAGGTTGCCGACATGATCGACGGGATCCGAAGCCCGAAGGAAGCCATCGCCGCGCTGATGGAGCGTCCGGCGATCGCCGAGTTTCGAGATCTGACCCCTTGAGCCGCGGTATGACGCCACCCGACGAGCCCAATCCGGATCTCCCCACTCCCTCCGAGGCCTCGGACGCAACCCCGGGCGGCGAGCCGCCGGCGGCCGATCCCGAACGTCGGGCCCAGGCGCTGGCCCGGGTTCGCTCCCTGCTCCTCGCGCTGGGCACCACCGAGGAGGAGATCGACCAGGCCGTTGCCGACGATATTATCGACCTGCTGGTGGTGGATCGGATGCTGCTCCCCGCGAAGCGCCGGATGACCCAGGCCGAAGTGCTGGCCATGACCGGCATGGAGGTGGAGCCGGCTCGTCGCATCTGGCGGGCGCTGGGATTCCTGGACGTCGACGAGGATGACCGTTCCTTCACCGACATGGATGTCGAGGCTCTGCAGCTGTTCAAAGGCCTCACCAGTGTGGGTGCCGCCGACCTCGATTCGTCACTCCAGATGATCAGGGTCATCGGGTCCTCCATGGCCCGGATCGCCGAGGCCACCACCGCGCGGGGGACCACGCCGGTGATCGAATCGTCGGGGGACAGCGTCATCGACGCCGATCGGTTCTCCCGGGTGCTCAGCGTCTCCCTTCCGACCATGGCCAGGCTTCTGGAGTTCGTGTGGCGCCGTCATCTCCAGGCGGCCACCCGGCGAGAGATGCTCATCCGCACCCGGGGGACGGTGAAAGGGATCAGCCCGGTGATGGCGGTCGGCTTCGTCGACATGGTGGGCTACACGATGCTCAGCCAGCACCTGGCCGACAGCGAGTTGGCCGCGGTGGTGGCCCGGTTCGAGGAGTTGGCCCGAGACACGGTGACCTCGCTCGGGGGCCGGGTGGTGAAGATGATCGGCGATGAGGCCATGTTCGTGGTGACCACGGCCGCCGACGCCGCTCGCATCGGCATGAGCCTGGCCGAGGCGTATGCCGACGACGAGCTCCTCTCCGATGTGCGGGTGGCGCTGTCGGTGGGCCCGGTGTTGCTCCAGGACGGTGACTACTACGGACCGGTGGTCAACGTGGCCAGCCGGCTGGTCGGTATCGCCAACCCGGGCACGGCGTTGATGACCGACGAGTTCTACAAGGCCCTCCAGCAGGAGACGGAGGGAGAGTTCGTCGGCCACGCCCTCCGGCCCCGCAACCTGAAGGGAATCGGGTGGGTGCAGGTGTGGAAGCTGTCACGGGTCGGCAGCGAGCCGGGAGCCGACAGCCGCCGGAACCTCAGGTGGGAACGGTTCGGCGAGGTCATCCGCGAGATCGATGAGCTGCGCAACAAGGGGGAGAAGTTGATGGTGGAGCGCCAGCGCCGCTCGAGCGAGGAGCAGGCGGCTCGGGAGCGGCAACACCCGGCCGGCGGCGCCGGCGAGTGAAGGGCGGCCTCCTGGTCGCCGGCACCACCTCGGATGCCGGCAAGTCGTTGGTCACCGCGGGAATCTGCCGATGGCTGGCCCGGCGAGGAGTGCGGGTGGCGCCGTTCAAGGCGCAGAACATGTCCAACAACTCGATGGTCTGCCCCGACGGGTCGGAGATCGGCCGGGCCCAGTGGCTGCAGGCCCTCGCCGCCGGGGTGGTACCGGAAGCGGCCATGAATCCGGTGCTGCTCAAGCCCGGCAGTGATCACCGGTCCCATGTGGTGTTGATGGGCCGTCCGTACGGCGAGGTGTCGGCCACCGATTGGACCACCGGCCGGACCGCCTTGGCCGAGGCCGCTTTCGACGCCTTCGAGGATCTGCAGTCGCGGTACGACGTGGTGATCGCCGAGGGGGCCGGGAGCCCAACCGAGATCAATCTGCGATCCGGAGACTTCGTCAACATGGGATTGGCCCAGCGGGTGGGCCTTCCGGTGGTGGTGGTCGGGGACATCGACCGCGGTGGGGTGCTGGCCGCCATGTTCGGTACCCTGGCCCTGCTGTCGCCGGCCGACCAGGCCCAAGTGGCGGGCTGGGTGGTCAACAAGTTCCGTGGCCAGCAGAGCTTGCTCGATCCGGGTCTCGAATCGTTGGCCAAGGCGACCGGGCGCCCGGTACTTGGCGTGCTTCCGTGGTTGGACGAGGTGTGGATCGATGCCGAGGACGCGCTGGCAGTTGCGGGGTGGTCCAGTCCTTCCCCGGTCGCCGGCCCTACCTTACGGATCGCGGTCATCCGATTGCCGAGGGTATCGAACGCCACCGATGTCGACGCCCTGGCCGCCGAGCCCGGGGTCGCGGTTACGGTCACCGCCGATCCCGATGTGGTTGGATCCGCCGACCTGGCCATCCTCCCCGGCAGCCGGGCCACCGTGAACGATCTGGACTGGCTCCGCCGACAAGGTCTGGCTGACGCCCTCCGCGATCGGGCCGCAGCCGGCCGGCCGGTGCTGGGCATCTGCGGCGGCTACCAGATGCTGGCTACATCCCTCGATGATCCGATCGAGTCAGGGCGGGGAACGGTGCCAGGCCTGGATCTGCTGCCCACCCGTGTCACCTTCGACAAAGACAAGCATCTCGGGACGACGTCAGGAACCTGGCGGGCCACGTCGGTGAGTGCCTACCAAATCCATCACGGAGTGGCTGCCCTCGATGCCGAGGATTCCAAGGCAAAGGAGGCCGAACCGTTTCTGGACGGCTTCCGACACCGGGCGGTGTGGGGTTCCACCTGGCACGGCGCCTTCGAGAATGACGAGTTCCGACGGGCGTGGTTGGGGGAGGTTGCCGCCCAGGCCGAGGTCGATTGGCATCCTTCGGATGGGTCCCCGGGGTTCCGGGCCCGACGGGACTCGATGCTCGACCGGTTGGCCGACGCCATCGACAAGCACCTCGACACCGACGGCCTGCTCCGCATCATCGAGCATGGACCCGGCACCGGGCTCCCGTTCATTCCGCCCGGCGCCCCCTGAACCGGTTCAGGTGGGTAGGCAGGGTGCTACCCATGAGCCGCCTGGTACAGGCCATCATCCTGGTCGAGGACCTGGTCGCCGCCCGGCGACGAATGACGACGCTCGGCTTCGCCGTCGAAGACGGAGGTCGCCATCCGGGCCGGGGCACCGCCAATCTGATCGTGCCGTTCGGAGTGGAGTATCTCGAACTCCTGGCCGTCGTCGATGAGGGCGAGGCTCGTACCTCCCCCCAGGGCCGACCGGTGCTCGACGCCCTGGCTCGGCGCGGACCCGGCTTGGCCCGCTGGTCGGTGGAGCCGCCCGATATCGACGCCACGGCTGGACGGTTGGGGCTCCGGGCAGAGCCCAGACAACGCATCCGTCCCGACGGTGAGACGGTGGGATGGCGAGCGGTCGGGGTCGATGAGGCGTGGGCAGAACCGTGGCGATGTGCCTTCATGGCGTGGGATGACCCGCGACTCCACCCGGCCCGGCAAACAACCGGCCACCCCAACGGGGCTGCCGGCTTCGCCACCCTCGAAGTCACCGCTCCCGCCGGAGACGAGTTGCTCTCCTGGCTGGGCGAAGGTCTGCCATCCAAGATCGAGGTCCGGACCGGTGCCGATGTCGGCCCGGACAAGCTGTGGGTATCGACGGCTTCCGGCCCGCTCGAGCTGGATTGACCCCGCCGGTCTCAGTCGAGGCGGAGGGTGGCGATCCCGTGGGCCCGGAGCTCGAACGAACCGTCGAAGGGCACCAGCGGCCGGCCCCGGAGGTCGACCAACCACCCCGACCGACTATCGACTTCCGCCCGGGCGGGCGCGTCACTCGGGTTGAACACCCGGATCTCCAGAGCGCCCGCCTCTCGTCGGACCGAGGAGACCTCTACTCCCCGAATGGTGAGCGGCGATCCCGACGCCGGTCGAGTGCCCCCGCCGAACGAGCCGACCGGCACCAGCGGCAACAGCACGTCATCGGCCAAGCGGTAGGGATCGGTGGTGTCGACCGACAGCGCATACCTGGCCTCGACCGGTCCGATCATCTGTGGACCCTCGATCGGGGTCATCGGACCGGCCGGGAGGGGGCGGTTGATCATCCCGAATCGGGAGAGCATGCCGGTGGACCGGAGCAAGGTGAGGGCCAGGCCGGTCGCCCTCGGTCCAGCCCCGTCGATCTCGACCACGTCGACCAGCTCGTACTCGAGGAGCCCCTCGTGGATCACCGTAAGTCCGCCGGCGGTGACGAATCGGCGCGAGGGGAAGGTGGGGATGCCGAACTCTTCGTCCCGGCCCTCGGCGGTGAGGCCCCGCTCGACTACCGTGAAGGCACACTCGGCCCGCGAGGTCTCGGCCGGTTCGGGCAGCGGGAAGTGGGCCCGCAACCGATGGTCTCTGGACGGATTGTCGAAGGTGGTGTGCACCCTGACCAGCGATTCGTCGGCCCGGAGCTCCAGGGTGGTGGTGACTTCGGCGGTTCTTGATCCGACCCGGGCCCGCCGGTCGCCGTCCACTCGCTCGGGCCAGAGGTACGTCGACCTCACCACCACCGTTCCCCGCACCGGGCCCGGGTCCCCGAGGGAGACCCTGACCGCGTCGGGTGCGTCAACGACGCTGTCATTGGCCGGTGGCGAGTAGTTGTAGGTGTCCCCGTGGTCACCGCTGTCGATCAATCGGCCGTACCCGCTCACCCCGTTGAGGGCGAAGGTGCCGTCTGAAGGATTGACCTCCACGTTCACCAGGCCGTTGGACAGGGTCACGCCGGAGTCGGCGTCGCCCTCGATGGCAACCGGGTGCGAGAGACGGGCAGGCTCGAACTTCGCCCATCCGAACCCGGCGACCGACTCCTGACGGCTGAGGATCCGCCGCATGGCGGGCTGATCGATCGTCACCCGTACCTCGGTGTCCGGATGGGCGGTGAGCTTGGTGAACAACTCCCGCTTGACCTCCTCGATCGGGACTCCGTCGGGGGGTTCGGACCCGACGGTCAGGGTGAGGTCGAGCCCGGTGGCATCCTCGGCCAGGACCACCGCGGTGACGTAGGTATCGTCGTCGATGCGCGCCCCCTGGATGAGTCCGAGCATGCTGACCACCGTGGAGCCGTTGAGGGTGATGGTTCCGGGGAGACCGGCCCGTTGGGAGATCACCTGGATATCCGGCTCGGGGTCCCCGAGGACGGGGACCACCAGTTCGACCATGCCCGACCGGTTACGGGCCGACGGGTTGATCACCGTGGTGCCCGGATGGGAAACCGAGAGACCGATGGCGGCGACCGCCTCGCTGGTGAGCCCTTCACCAATCTGATGTGCCTCCGCGTAGCGGTGCATCACCGCGTCAACCACCTCGTCCACCGAGCAGGCGCAGATCGAATCGTGGGCGGCATTGCGGACCATCAACTTCCAGGCCACGTCGAGGAAGGATCCCGGCCAGGCTTCCGCCGGGAGGTAAAGGGCGCTGAGCGGCTCGGCCAGGCGCTCGAGTGATCGTTCGGATCGGGCCGCCGCTTGCTTCACATCGACCCGGTTGGAACCGACTCCCATCAGAAGGTTCGAGCGGTAGCCCGACCGAAGCTCTCCCTGCCACTCCGGCAGGCCGTCGGTGGTGAGCTCGGCGAGATAGTCGGGAAGCGAGCTGATGCCGAGCTCGAATTCACTCTGCATCTCGTTGGCCTCGGCGACCACCCGCCCGAGCCAGGGTTGCGGCCGTTGATGATCGGTGCCGTTCATGAACAGCAACGGGGCGTCACTGGCCAGGAACGACCCGATCTCGTCCACGTGGGAGCGCAGGCGCCGGATGAGCGCCTTGGCATCGTCGGGCAGCGCCGCGCCGTTGCCGTAGCCGGCGACCAGGTACTCGGCCCGGACCCGTGACTGGTCGGGTGCCTCCCAAACGAATGCCGATGTGTGAATGGCCGACGGGACTCCTCGCCACACCACCGCATTGTGGAGTCCGGCCAGCGAGAGGATCTGGGGCATCTGAGAGATGTGCCCGAACATGTCCGGCAGGTAGCCGACGTCCATGACCCCCCCGAAGGCAGTACCCCTTCGGATGCCGGCTTGGAGGTCGCGGACGATGGTCTCGCCGGAGATGAGGAATTCGTCCATCAGGATGTACCAGGGACCCACGGTCAGGCGGCCGGAGGTGGCCAGTGCCCGTAGTCGGCCCTCGTTTTCGGGACGGATCTCGAGGTAATCGTCGATCACCGCCAGCTGTCCGTCGAGGAGGAACGTCTTGTAGGACGGGTCCCGCTCCAGCAGGTCGAGGAGTCCGTCGATCAGATGGACCAGCTTCAGACGGAACGTCTGGAAGGGGTCGTACCATTCCCGGTCCCAATGGGTGTGGGGGACGACGGCGATCCGTCGCGGCCCGGCCAGCCGGCCAGCGGCTTCGGAGCCGGATGTGGATGAACTCATGGTTCGAGTTGGCCGTACTCCGCTTCGTACTTCTCGAGCTCGCCGACGATCCGGGCGGCGTCGGCCGTGGTCTGATCGGTGGCCCGGCCCTGATGATCGCTATAGGCGGCGGCCCCCAACTGGCGAAGCAAATCATCGGCATGGCGTTTGGCCTGGACGGCGTCGATCTTGGCCTGGCCGGCTTTCCCGGCCTCGGTGGCCTTGGCCGTCACCACCTCTGCCTGCGCTTTTACCTTGTCCATGAACCCCATGGATGCTCCTCTCTCTCCGGTTGGCGATATCCGCGAGCCGACCACCGAATCGTAGAACCTCCCAGCGGGTTCCGCGCCTCGGGGGTGACCATGATCGGCGTGGCCGATCTTGCCGACTAGACAACGGGTATGGGTTCGGTCGGGCAAACGGGCGGAGTTCTCCGTTCGTGGCGGGATCATCTGCCGTCGGGATGCCGGCTCGAAGCCGACGACCTCCTGGCGTCGGGGACCCTGCTCCGGGCCTGGTCCGGCCTATGGGGTGAGACCCCGGCGGCGCCGGTGTTGAGAGATGCAGCACCAAGTAACGAATCTCCCGGGTTGGCCGGCATGCTCCATCGCCCCGGGACCTGGTGGTCGGCGGAGGAGTTCGAAGCCGCCACCCGGCGGGCGGCGGGCCGGCTGGCGACGGCCGGCCTCCTCCCCGGGGACCGGGTGTTGTGGTCCACTGGGTCGTCGGTGGCCTCGATCATCTGCCATGTCGGGGCGTTGCGAGCCGGCTTGGTGGTGGTGCCGGCCAACACCGCCTACACCCGTCGCGAAATTGCCTACATCGTGTCCGACGTCGGTCCGACGGCAGCCATCGTCGACGACCCTGCCCGGGGGCAATGGGCGCGCGACGCTTCTGAGGGGCCACTCGTCGTGGCGGGACCTAATCTCGATCTTCCTGACGGCGAACCCATCCAGCTGGATTCCGCCCAGCCCGAGGACCCGGCACTCATTTGTTTCACATCCGGGACCACCGGTGCTCCCAAGGGGGCGGTGTTGTCCCATCGCAACCTGCTGGCCGCCACTCGAGCTGTGAATGTGGCGTGGAGATGGGCACCGACCGATCGGCTCATCCACTGTCTGCCGGTATTCCACGCTCATGGTCTCTGCGTGGGCGTCTACGGCACGTTGCTGTCCGGGGGATCGGCGCTGCTCCTCCCCGGGTTCGAACCCGGGGTAGTCGCCGACTTCGCGTCGACGGGCGACACATCGCTCTTTTTCGGGGTGCCGACCATGTACCACCGCCTGGCCCGATCCGGCCGGGCTTCGGAGCTCGGTCGTCTGCGACTCTGTGTCTCCGGTTCGGCCCCGTTACCAGCCCACCTTCACCGTCAGATGGAAGCCATGACCGGGATGTCGGTGCTCGAACGGTACGGGATGACGGAGACGCTCATGAACGCCTCGAACCCGTTTGACGGTGAGCGTCGCCCCGGGACCGTGGGCTTCCCTCTCCCCGGCGTCGAGATCAGGCTGGATGGCGACGAGGAGATCCAGCTGCGGGGTCCCAACGTGTTCGATGGCTACTGGGAGCGCCCGGTCGCCACCGCCGAGGCCTTCATCGACGCCGACGACGGCGGGCATCCATGGTTTCGCAGTGGTGATCTCGGTACCATCGTCGAGGGTTATCTGACCATCCGAGGCCGGTCCAAGGAGCTGATCATCAGCGGCGGTTTCAACGTTTACCCGAGCGAGGTCGAAGAGGTGGTGCTCACCCATCCTGGGGTGGCCGAGGTGGCGGTAACCGGGACGCCGTCGGAGGAGTGGGGAGAAGTGGTCACTGCCTGGATCGTTGCCGACGGCAGGGCCCCGTCGGTGGAGGAGCTTTCGGCCCATACCGCCGAACAGTTGGCGGCCTTCAAGCGCCCCCGTATCGTCCACGTCATCGACACCCTTCCCCGGAACGCCCTGGGCAAGGTGGTCAGGAGCGAACTCGGACGATGACGATCACCGCCCGCACCGCCACCTCGGTCCGTCCTTCCCGACGGGTCGAACGGTCGCTGCTGAATGAAGGATTCGAGGTGGTGGTCGGCCTCGACGAGGTCGGCCGGGGGGCGTGGGCCGGTCCAGTATCGGTGGGGGTGGCTGTCATCCCCACCAAGTCGCCGCCCAAAGGCCTCCGTGACTCCAAGCTGATACCGGAGGAGGAACGCGAGGTTCTGTTCCCCCGGGTGGCGTCCTGGTGCACGGAGTGGTCGGTGGGTCACGCCGGGCCAGAAGAATGTGATCGCTGGGGCATGACGGTGGCGCTCAGACTGGCGGCGGGCCGGGCCCTGGCCGGCCTGACCTGCGTCCCCGACGTGATCCTGATGGACGGATCCTTCGACTATGTCAGCGAGCCGGCCGAAGGGGGCGGCTGTGCGGCGGAGAACGCCGAGGTTCGCACCGTGGTCCGCGGCGACCTCACCTGCACGTCGATTGCGGCGGCGTCGATCGTGGCCAAGGTGACCCGGGACCGCATGATGCGCGACCTGTCGGAGAACTTTCCGGCCTTCGACTTCCACCGCAACAAGGGCTACCCGTCTCCCACCCACCAGACCGCGCTGGCGGGATCCGGGCTCACTTCCATTCACCGGCGGTCGTGGGCCTTCGTGGACAACCTGCCCTATGGGCGAGTGGGGTGGCCGGGCCCGCCGGACGGGCTGCCGATGCAGCCGGAGCTCGCACTCCAGCTGGAGTAGGAAGGGCTATTTCGGGGCCGGCTCTTTGGGAAGTCCCAGGACCCGCTCCCCGATGATGTTGTGCAGCACTTCGTCGGTACCTCCGGCTACCCGCATCCCCGGCACCCCGAGGAGGAACTCCGACCATGCGTAGGTGCCCCATCGACCGTTGTCGGCGACCAGCTCGGGACCCAGCACCGATGAGAGCAGCTCGTACGTGCGCACCATGTTGGCGGTGAGGGAAAGCTTTCCGAGGGACATCTCCGGACCGGGAAGTTGGCCGGCGGCAATTTTGGCCATGGATCGGAGATTGGTATATGCCGCCACTCGATCGTTGATGATGATGTCGGCCAGCTGTTGGCGAATGAGAGGGTCACCTGCCCGCCCCTGGGCCCGGGCCAGCTCGATCAGGCGCTGGGAGGAGTGGAGACCGAGGCCGCCGCCCCCGCCCCCGATGGCCGCCCGTTCGTTCATCAACGTGGTGAGCGCCACGGTCCAGCCACCGTTCACATCGCCCAGACGGTGGCTGTCGGGGATTCTGACGTCGGTGAAGAAGACCTCGTTGAATGACGCCCCACCCGTCATCTGGCGAAGCGGCCGGACCTCGACGCCGGGGGCATGCATGTTGACGACGAAGCCGGTCAACCCCCGGTGCTTGGGCTGATCGGGGTCGGTCCGGCAGATGATCTCCCCGATGTCGGAGAATTGCGCTCCGGAAGTCCAGACCTTCTGCCCGTTCACGATCCACTCGTCCCCGTCGCGCACCGCCCGGGTCTGGAGGGAGGCCAGGTCGGAGCCGGCGACGGGCTCGCTGAACAGCTGGCAGCCGACGATGTCGCCCCGGTGCATCGGTTGGAGGTAGGCCTCTTTCACCTCTTCGATGGCGTGAGCCAGGATGGTGGGAGCCACCATGCCGAGCCCGATGCCGAAAGGGCTCTGCGACGGGGCACGGTAATCGGCCGCCGCCGTGTTGTAGATCCGTTGGTAACTGCGGGGTAGCGCCCGCCCGCCATAGGCCTCGGGGCCGGTGATCCAGCCGAAACCGGCATCGAAAACCGTTCGTGCCCATTCCTTGGCGTGGGCGACGTCGACGGCCTCCTCCTCCGGGGTCCGCTCAGGAAACAGGCCGACATGGTCGGAGCCTTTGCCCCAGACGAAGTTCTCGGCCGTCCGGCGTTCGAGATGGGAATCCAGGAATTCCCTGGCGTCGACCTCGAATTGATCCTCGCTGATCTGCTTCGGGCCGGCAGCGGTGGTGGTCATCTCGGCGGGTCCCCCTCGTCGTGGGTCAGTTTTTCTTGACCGGTCAGTCCAGACGCTCGTCAGCGTACCGGGCACAGCCGCCGGGGTAAAAGATGCTGATCACCGCCACCCGGGTGAGCCCGACTCCCTACGGGGTTGGCCAAGGCCCCACTTCGTTGCCCCGGTGGCCACTACCCTTCGCTCGGTTCGGAATCCCCGCTCAATGCGCACTTTCCGTTCTTCATCCGGCCTAAAGCCACCGTCCCGATGAGCCGATGAGAGGGGGGTGCGAATTGGCTCCCCTTTGGCGCGACGCAGTCATCCAGAGGATGGCCAGTCGCTGATCGAAGTCGTGGCGGCGATCAGTGTCCTGATCATCGTCCTGGTGCCTGCACTGTTGCTGGTCACCAGGTCGACGCAGGCTGTGTACAACAGCCAGTTCAAGGTAGCCGCGGCCAATCTCGCCAACGGGCAGTTGGAAGCCGACCGCAATCTGTCAGTAGCCCAACAAACCGTGTCCCTGACCGCCCCCACCACGCCAGTGATGGTGGGCTCGGAGTCCTACACGATTTCCCAACAGTCGGGTTGGTGCACTCCGCCCACCGTGACCGGCGGGACCTGGACCTCCTACACCTCGGGACCGTCGTATTCCTACGGGGTGAAGGTCACCGTGACCTGGAAGGAAGACCAAACCGGGGTACAGGTGGCGGGAGTACTCACGACTCCGTCCGGTCTCGCCGCAACGACCGGAACGACCTGCCCGCTGTGATCCAGGCGAACTCCCCCCGTCGATCCAGCCGAGACGACGCCGGCATGTCCCTGGTCGAGTTGATGGTCGCGATGTCGCTCTTGGTCGTGGTCATCGCCATCGGCTTTGTGGTGACCACCACCGTGGTGAAGGTCACCTACACCTCTCAACGGAATGGATCTCTCACCGGGCCGGCCCAAAATGGCATGGACACGCTCCAGGGGTTCTTCTCCGGCGCGGTTCCCAACCAGACGGTCACGACTCCGGTCGGGGTTCCACCCAATACTGCGCCGCTCTATGCAAACCAGTGCTCGGCTTCGCCGCAATCGAGTTCGGCCGCTGATGTCTGGCTGTGTTCGGTCCGCTCCGGCTCCAGCACCGCCTATAGCTACGAGATCCATTTCCCCAGCTCGACGTGTACTTCGAATGGGGTCTGCGCCCTTCAAATTGCCCAGCAAGGGGTGACCCAGCCCGTCGCGCAGATCGCCAACGTCTGCGTCTCCTGTGCCAACACCACAAATAGCTCGTTCGGGTTCTCGCCCACCCCTGCCGTTCTGTCCACCGTTTCGTCGGTGACCATCACCCTGACCATCGCCAGTCCGACGTCCAACGGGACCACCATCCCGTCCTCCACCACCACCCTCGTTCGCCAGGTCTCACTGTCGAACTCCCTGGGGGGATTGCTGTGATCGCGGCCACCCGGCGCGACCCGCCTAGCCAGAGGAGTTTGAGAAAGTTTGCCGCCGACCAGGGTCAGGCCATGCTTTTGGTTGTCGCACTCATCGCCGTACTTGTGGCAGTGCCGGTTGCGATCAATGTCATGGCCGTTGGCCAGGCACCCACGTCGGAGGAGGCCGCCTTGGTGGTCCAGGCCAGGCAGGCGGCTGTCGCCGGCATCAGTGACTACATCAACCGCGTCCAGGCTGCCTCGACGTACACGGAATACTGCAGCAATGGCATGACGCAATGGACGTGCCCGGCAGTCTCATCGACGTCGCAGCCGGCGCCCACGTCGACTAACCCTGCCTTCGTCAATTCCCCCACCTTGGTGGGCCAGTGGTACACGGATGGGTTGACGATGCACGGAGTCGCAAACGGGACTCCCTCCTACCGCTACGTGGTCAACTCTCCCAACGCTGCCAACCCGGCCCTGGTGACCATCTACTCGATCGGTCAGGCCGGCACCCAGACCGGCCTGCATGCGTCATCGACCGAGGAGGCGGCGCTGACCGTTTGCAGCGTGGGGTGCCTGACGCCGGTGACGGCCGCATCGTGCATCAAGGTTCCCACCGGAGCGGTGAGTGCCAAGATCGTTGCCTACGGGGCTGGCGGCGCGGGCGGAGGCACGGACGCCTCGGGGGGTGTCGGAGCACTGGTGAGCGCCACGGTGCCAGTGGTCGCCGGTCACACGCTGTATCTGATCCCCGGACAGCCTGGCGTGCCCGGAAACCCGGGTCTGCTATCGCTCCTCGGTCTGATCAACATCTTCCCGGGAGCGGGAGGGGCAGGCGGCTTGGGCGATACCGGCTCGTGCTCGCTACCGCATCCGAACGCCCCACCGGATCTGGGCGGGGGGAACGGAGCACTACCCGGCGTCGGTGCACCGCCTCTCTATACCGGCGCGCTCAGTAGCGGTGGCGGTGGCGGCGGCGGCGCCACCGCCGTGTACGACTCCACCGCGGCCAGCATGCTCGTCACTGCCGGCGGTGGTGGCGGCGGCGGCGCCGGCAACCTGCTCAGCCTGCTTGGTCTCGACCCGCCGGGTGGGGGAGGGGCGGGCGGCAATCCTCCCGCGGCCGGCGCCAACACCCCCGGAATCCTCTTCCTGCTCGGGGGCTCACCGGGCGGGAAGGGCGGGCTCTGGACCTCTGGCGGTGCCACCACCTGCGCGTCGGGGGCCGCGGGCGACGCCTGTGGCCAGAACGGATACACGCCTCCGGTCCTGGCCGGTGTCGCCACCGGCGGCGGCGGGGGCGGCGGGGGCGGGTTCCAGTCTTCGGGCGTCGGCGGAGGCGGGGGCGGTACTACAGGTGGGATCCTTGGCATTTTGGGCTCCGGGGCCGGCGGGGGCGCCGGCACCTCCTACGCGGCCTCGGGCTGCACGTCGTCGATCGGTCCCGTCGCCACCTATCCGGCCGGGGACACCACCCAGGCCGGCCAGGTTTCGATCTCGTTTTACAGCGGCGCGGCCGGGTCGTGTGCTTCGACTTCGATCACCACTGTCAGAGGGACCATCAGGGCATCCTCGGCTCCGTAGCCATCGCCACCTCACCTGCCCGCTCGACGGCTCGGCGCACGAAGTCGGCAAACCGATCGGGGCGGGAGAGGTGGGCCCCATGGGTCGCCCCGGGGATCTCGAAGAGTTCAGCATCCGGGGTGTGCTCGACCAGCCACGCCACCCCCTCCCGGTGGTGGGGGAGTGACCGTCCGCCCCGGCCGAAGAGGGCCGGGATCGACATGGTCGTCACGTCGAAGGGCGCTTCGGCCACCCTGATGGCGTTCAGCTCGGCGACCAGCGCCGGCCCGTCAGCCCGCCGCTCGGCCCGGCCCGTCTCCGAGAGCCGGTCCCAGGCGCCGTCCCCGACGACGCGGTCGAAAGAACCGTTCGGCCTCGAAGTCCGGATCTTCACGGAGCCTCTCCCGGCGCGGCGTCCCGTCTCGTACCCAAATGGAAAGCCAGGGGAGGGGGGGTTCGTAGGCGGCCAGCGAGACGATGGTGTTGGAAGGGTCACGACGAAGTGCCGCCCCGATCGCGATGGTTCCGCCATAGCTGTGTCCGACCACCACCGCCGGCCGTCCGTCGATGACGCTGAGCAGGTCATCGATCTGTCCTTCGATCGACGTCGGCAGTGGTCTCGCGTCACGGGATCGGTGATACCCCCGCCGGTCGTAGACGACCGTGTGGAGATCCCTGAGCCGGCGCACCACCCGGGCGAAGCTGGTCGACCGGTCGAGAGTCCCGTGGACGAGCACCACCACCGGGTCTCCGATGCGACTCTCTGATGGCCCATGTTCGTGCACGGCCAGTCCGCTGACGTGCCTCATATCGCTCGCCAGCCTCTCAGATGCCCACCAGATTCTGCGAACCGGCGATTCATTTCATCGATTTGGTCGCCGGCATAATCGCAGTTCACAGCGGATGTCTTCGGAGGAGTTCGAGGAAATATCGGGAGATTCCGGCCCCAAATGCGCGACTCGGGCCTGTATTTCGTGCATTGTGGTGGCTTCCGTACACCGAAGGAGAGATAGTGCCCATTACCAAAACAGACCTGATCGCGGCAGTTGCAGCCCACACCGATTCGACCGTCAAGGACGTTGCTGCCGTGTTGGCGGGTTTCGAGGATGTCGTGGTGGCCAACGTGGCCAAGGGCGAGAAGATCGTCATGACCGGATTCCTGACGTTCGATCGCGGCGAGCGGGCCGCCCGCACCGGTCGTAACCCGCAGACGGGTGAGGCCATCAAGATCGCCGCATCCAAGAACCCGAAGGTCAGCGCCGGCGCCTCGTTCAAGAAGATCGTCAATGGCAAGGAGCCGGCTCCGAAGCTCAACAAGTAACGAACCCGCTCGTTGCCAGCGCATGCCGGTCCGGGGGTTCCCTGGGCCGGCATCGTCGCGTCCAGTGAGCGTTTCAGAGTTGACCGATCGCCTTGTGGGTCTGGGGGACGACCCGAACCTCGGGATAGATACGGAGGGCGAGCTCCTGGAGGTCGAGCACCTCGTCAGGAGAAGGGCTGCGGGTCACCGTCGCGAACGGGGTCACCGGTTGGAGGTAGATCACCGGCAGCCCGCCGGGGGCGAGGGCCGTCACCTCGGCCACCGTCGTCACCGCGTCGGCCAGCTCGCCACGGTCGGTGTCAGGTCCGATCACGATCTTCACCCAGGTGTCGACCCCGGCACCCAGGGCCACCTCCAGAAAGCGCCGCTGCACCGCCGGGTCCACCTTCTCGCCGTCCACGCTGGGGAGCTTGAGGTCCATGCTGATGTAGGTCAGCCAGCCGATGAGCTCCTCCAGGGCGTGCACCAGGGTCCCGTTGGTCTCGGCCATCAGGGGCATGCCGAGCCCGCTCAAATGCCGGAACACACCGGTCAGTCGTTTGGACTGCATCAACGGTTCGCCGCCGGTCACGCTGACCGAATGATGAGGCATCGCTCGCCACAGTTGATCCACCGCCCCGACGACCGACTCGGCGGCCAGTGGGCTCTCGAGCACATCCCAGTCCCTCCGCCCGGGGGTCTGCTCGATCCGGCACGGACCCGGGCGCCGCTCCAACGCCTCGGGCTGGTCGCAATAGGAGCAGCGGATGTTGCACCCGGTCATCCGCAGGAATACCTGCCGGGTGCCGACCAGTGCCCCTTCGCCCTGAATGGCGGAGAACACCTCGGAGACCAGCAGGTCCGATGCCGACTCGGTGGGCATCACGGAGAAACGAGCGCCGGGTCGGCGATGCCGGCTTCGGCGAAGCCGCGGGCCCGCAGCAGGCAGGCGTCGCACGCGCCGCAGGGCCGATCCTCTCCCTGGTAACACGACCAGGTGAGGTGGAGGGGTGCATGGTGGTCCATGCCCAGCCGCACGATGTCCGCCTTGGTCAACTCGATGAGCGGGGTACGGATCTCGATCGGGTCGCCTTCGACGCCGCGTTTCTGACCGGTGGCCGCCACCTGGCGGAACGCGTCGATGAACTCCGGCCGGCAGTCGGGGTAGCCCGAGTAGTCGATGGCGTTCACCCCGATCCAGACTGCGTCGAGCCCGCGGGCCTCGGCCACTCCGAGGGCCACCGACAGGAAGATCGAGTTCCGAGCCGGCACGTAGGTGGCCGGGATGCCTTCTTCGGTCCCACCCCTGGGGATCGGCTTCGAGAGGTCGGTCAGGGCCGAGCCTCCCCAGGCGGAGGTGTCGAGGGAGACCACCAGGTGTTCAGCCCGGAAGTGACCGGCGACACCGGCGGCATGGTCCAGCTCGTTTCGATGCCGCTGCCCGTAGTCGAAGGTGAGGGCCAAGGGCGGCACGCCCGATTCGTCCCCGGCCAGCGCCATGCACACCGTCGAGTCGAGCCCACCCGACAGCACCACCAGGTGTCCGGGAGTTTGGATGACTGCCACGCCCTCGACGCTAACCGACCCAATTGCCCCCATTTTTGCGCGCTTTCCACGCCCGCCGTCAGCATCTGCGCCATTAGGCTCTGTAGGAAATGACTGACGGCAATGGATCAGAAATACCGGGGGAAGCCGACCCGGCCCGACCGGCGACTCCGACCGGTGCGTTCGGGCCGAACACCTGGCTGGTCGAGGACATGTATGACAGCTACCGGGCCGACCCCGCCTCGGTCTCGGAGTCGTGGCGGGAGTTCTTCGCCGACTACCGCCCGGCGGTGCCCCCGGCCCCGAGCGCTCCCGCCGCGGCTCCCGCCCCGGCTGCCACCGCCACTACCACTGCTTCGCCACCGGCCCCGGCTACCGCTCCGGTAGCCGGGGCACCCTCCGCCGGGCCGCCCGCCTCCAACGGCGCCCTACCTGCTGACGAGAAGGCGACCCCGCTGCGGGGGGCGGCGGGCCGCATCGTCACCAACATGCAGGCCTCCCTGGAGGTCCCCACCGCCACCAGCGTGCGGGTGATCCCGGCCAAGCTCCTGGAGGTCAACCGCACCATCATCAACAACCAGCTGTTCCGGACCACCGGCGGCAAGGTCAGTTTCACTCACCTGATCGGTTACGCGGTGGTGAAGAGCCTGATGGCCGTCCCGGCCATGAACTCGAGTTTCGTGGCCGACGCCGATGGCAAGGAAACCCCGGGAGTCATCCGGCACGCCCACGTGGGTCTGGGGCTGGCGGTGGACGTCGAGAAGTCCGACGGCTCGCGCACCCTGCTGGTGCCGTGCATCACCGATGCCGACACCCGGGACTTCCGCAGCTTCGTCGGCGCCTACGAGGACCTGGTCCGCAAGATCCACACCAACAAGATCGCCCCCGACGACTTCGCCGGCACCACCGTGACCCTGACCAACCCGGGCACCCTCGGCACCGTCCAGTCGGTGCCCCGGCTGATGCCGGGCCAGGGGGTCATCGTCGGGGTCGGGGCCCTCGGGGTCCCGGCCGGTTTCGAAGCCACCGATCCCCACACCCTGGCCGAGCTGGGGGTGGGAAGGACCGTCACCCTCACCTCCACCTACGACCACCGCATCATCCAGGGGGCGGAGTCGGGGCTGTTCCTCGCCCACATCTCCGAGTGCCTGATGGGCCAACACGACTTCTACCGTGACGTCTTCGAGGCGATGGACATCCCCTATGAGCCGGTCCGGTGGGAGAAGGACTCCAATGACACCGAGGACACCGTCGAGGGGATCCACCAGCGCCTCCTCAAGCAGGTGCACGTGCAGACCCTCATCAACATGTACCGGGTACGCGGCCACCTAATCGCCCACCTCGACCCGCTGGACGCGGAGCCGCCCGATCTCCACCCCGAGTTGGACCCGCTCCACTACGGCCTGACCATCTGGGACCTGCCCCGCCGGTACGTGGCCGACGGGCTGGCCGGAAAGGACACCGCCACCCTCGACGAGATCCTCCACACCCTGCGCAACGCCTACTGCCGGACGCTGGGCATCGAGTACATGCACATTCAGGACCTGGCCCAGAAGCGCTGGATCCAACAGCACGTCGAAGGGGTGGCGACCGAGCTCCCGGCCGACCTCCAGCGCCACACCCTCGATCGGCTGGGGGCGGCCGAGGTCTTCGAGCGGTTCCTCCACTCCCGCTACGTCGGGCAGAAGCGCTTCGGTCTCGAAGGGGCCGAGTCGGCCATCGTCCTCCTCGACACCATCCTCGACCTGGCGGTGACCGAGGAACTCCACGAAGCGGTGATGGGCATGTCCCACCGGGGACGGCTCAACGTACTGGCCAACATCGTCGGCAAGTCCTACGGCGAGATCTTCGAGGAGTTCGAGGGAAACCTCGACCCCGAGTCGGTGCAGGGATCCGGCGACGTGAAGTACCACAAGGGGGCGTCAGGGGTCTTCACCGCCCGCAACGGCGGCACCATCCCGGTGTCGATGGCCTCCAATCCCTCCCACCTCGAAGCCGTGGACCCGGTGGTGGTCGGCATGGTGCGGGCCAAGCAGGACGCCCTCGGTGGCGAGAAGGGAACCGGGCCGGAACTCGAGGACGGGACCGGCGCCCCGTTCCCGGTGCTGCCGATCCTGCTGCACGGCGACGCCGCCTTCGCCGGCCAGGGGGTGGTGGCCGAGACCCTGAACCTGTCGGGCCTTTCCGGTTACCGCACCGGCGGCACCATTCATATCGTCATCAACAACCAGCTCGGTTTCACCACCGCCCCGGAGGCGGCCCGGACCTCGGTGTACCCGACCGACGTGGCCAAGATGGTCCAGGCCCCCATCTTCCATGTGAACGGGGACGATCCCGAGGCGTGTGTCCGGGCGGCCCGGCTGGCCTTCGGGTTCCGCCAGGCCTTCCACAAGGATGTCGTCATCGACATGGTCTGCTACCGGCGCCATGGCCACAACGAGGGCGACGACCCGAGTTACACCCAACCGCTGATGTACGCGCTCATCGAGGCCAAGCGCTCGGTCCGCAAGCTCTACACCGAGTCACTGGTGCGCCGGGGCGACATCACCCTCGATGAGGCGGAGCATGCCCTCGACAACTTCTCGGCCCGGCTGCAGGCGGCGCTGGACGAGACCCGGGCCGAGGCGGAGTCCTCGGCCGGGGTGACCCCGGTCCTGCCCGTCTATTCGGTGCCCGACCTCTCGATCCCGCCGGTGGCGACCGGTGTCGACTCCGCGGTGCTCAGCCGTCTGGCCGCCACGATGAGCACGGTGCCGGAAGGTTTCGTGGTTCATCCCAAACTCGCCCGCCAGTTCGAGGCCCGGGACAAAGTGGTGGCCGACGGGGAGGTGGACTGGGCCCTGGGCGAGGCGATGGCCTTCGGGTCGATGCTGCTGGAGGGCACCAACGTGCGCCTCACCGGCCAGGACACCCGTCGGGGGACCTTCTCGCATCGCCACTCGGTGCTGGTGGACAACGTCACCGGGGCCGAGTACGTCCCGCTCGGCCAGCTGGAGGGCGGTCGGTTCACGGTCCGGGATTCCCTCCTTTCCGAATACGCCTGTGTCGGCTTCGAGTACGGGTACTCGGTCGTCGCCCCGACCGACCTGGTGGCTTGGGAGGCCCAATTCGGTGACTTCTGGAACGGCGCGGAGATCATCGTCGACAACTTCTTGGTGGCGGCTGAGGACAAGTGGGGCCAGCACTCCGGGTTGGTCCTCCTTTTGCCTCACGGCTACGAAGGCCAGGGTCCCGAACACTCCTCGGCCCGGATCGAACGCTTCCTGACCCTCTCTGCCCGAGGCAACATCCGGGTGGCCGAGCCCACCACCGCCGCCCAGTACTTCCACCTGCTCCGGGCTCAGGTCCGTCTGGCCGTGCCCCGACCGTTGGTGGTGTTCACCCCCAAATCTCTGTTGCGGTCGCGCCAGGCACGGTCGCCGATCGGGGCGTTCACCACCGGTTCGTTCGCGGAGGTCCTCGACGATTCGATCAACGGCCGGGAGGGATTCGACCCGTCCGGGGTCACCCGGGTGGTGCTGTGCGCCGGCAAGGTCGCCTACGACGCCATCGGACGCCGCGACAAGCTCGGCAAGGACGACGTCGCGGTGGTGCGGGTCGAACAGCTCTACCCGTGGCCGGGGGCCGGCATCACCGGGATACTGGAGCGGTATCCGAATGCCACCGAAGTGGTGTGGCTCCAGGAAGAGCCCGAGAACATGGGAGCTTGGAACTTCGTCCACCAACGCCTGCACCGGCTCCTCCGCGACTCCCACTCGTTGAGCCATGTGAGCCGGGCCGAGTCGGCCAGCCCGGCCTCCGGCAGCGCCGCCCTCCATCGCTTGGAGCAAGAGGACCTGCTGGTCCGGGCCATCGGCTGAAACCGGGGGATGTTCAAGAACCTGTAACAGACTGATACACTTGTATCAGAACGAAACAGGGAAGGACGTTCCGTATGGCCGCAGACCGAGTAACCCGATTCGCCGCTGACCTGCTCGACTCGGCCGCGGTCGAGGGAGCACGCCATAGCCGGTCGGCCAAGCAGCAGCTTGACCACTGGGCACGAGTTGGGCGAACCGTCTCGACCTTCCATTCGACCGCTCGGCGTCGCGTCGAAGCCACGTTGGCCGGATCCCTGGCTATGACAGAACTGCTTCCCGAGGAACGCCTGGTCGCCAATGCCGAAATGAATGCCGCGATCTCAGAACGCCTTCGCAGCGTGAACTACGGAGAGGTCCTCGCCGGTGAAGGTACCGCAACGGTTGCTCTGGACGAGGACGGCCGCTTGGTTCGCTACGACCCTGACGGCACGACGACCCGTCTCGACTGACGCGTCTTTAGCTGACGGCGAGGATTACGCCTGAGACTCGATCTCGTCGCCGGACCCAATGGTGCCGGCAAGTCGACGTTCATCCGGTTCACCCTTTCGCCGGTTCGACCAGGCGTGGTGCTTGTCGATGCCGACCTGATCGCGGCCGGGCGCTGGCCGGGAGATTCAGAATCGCATGCCTACGAGGCTTCCCGCATAGCGGCATCGACACGATCGAAGCTGATCGAGCGGCGCCAGCCGCTGATCGCGGAGACCGTATTCTCGCACCCGTCAAAGCTTGACCTGATCCGGGATGCTGCAGCTGCCGGGTACTTCACGGCCCTCCATGTCGTGATCGTCCCTGAGGACCTCGCGGTCGCCCGGGTGGCTGCCCGGGTAGCCGCCGGCGGCCACACCGTGCCCGAAAATAAGATCCGTGAGCGGTACCGGCGACTCTGGCCCCTCCTCGTGGCTGCAATTGAGTTGGCTGACGTCGCGTCGGTCTACGACAACTCACATCGCGCCGGACCGCGCGAGGTCGCACTGTTCGCCCACGGCTTCCTTCTCAACGATCCGGTATGGCCGGGCTGGACCTCCGATGTCCTCACCGCCCGTTGGCCCCAGGGCGGACCCGGCTGATGCCGAAAGGGTCAGACCAGAAAGTCCCGGGCCAGGGCGATCCACATCTCGGTGGACAGCCGAAGGGACTCGATGTCGACCCGTTCGTCGATCCCGTGGAACATGGCCCCGTACTCTGCCGACCCGATGGCGGTGCTGTGCATCCCGAAGCCATAGGCCACGCTGCCCAGCGCCCGGTGATAGCGGGCGTCGGTGGCGCCGGCCGTGAGGAACGGGATGTTCTTCGCTCCCGGGTAGAACCCCTCGCTCACCCGCTGCAGCGCGTCCCACAACGGAGTGTCGATCGGCGATGCGGTGGAGGGGTCGGCGTGACGGAAGGTGACCTCGACGCTGTCAGCTAGGTCGCCGACCACCTCGTCGACCATGGCCCGGACATCGGTGAGATCCCATCCCGGGAGGGCGCGGATGTCGATCTGCAACTCGACCCGGTCGGGGATCACGTTGATCTTGGTGCCGGCGTCCATCATGGTCGGGGCCATGGTGGTGTGGGTGCAGGCGTGAGCCTGGCGGGCCAGCCCCACCCTCGGCAGGTCGTCGCAGAAGGCATCGATCTTGTCGGGGTCGAGAAGCGGCTCGGTGAGGTCGGGCGGGTACCCGAGGCCGTCGACGAACCGGCGCCAGATCTCGTGCATCTCGGCCTGGGGGCGGTATTCGTCGATGCGCCGGACGATCTCCGCCGCCTTGATCAGCGCGTTGTCGGTGCGGAGGGGCTGGGAGGCGTGACCGGGAACCCCTTTTACGGTGAGGATGCACCAGAAGATGCCCTTCTCGCCCACGATCACCGGTAGCCGGGTGCCGCCGTCGGCTCCGATTGACGGGAAGCCGCCCGATTCGGTGATCACGTAGTCGCTGTTGACCTCGTCGACCTGGTGCTCACACAGCCACTTGGCCCCGTGGATCCCGGTTCCCTCCTCGTCGGCCACCGCCACGTAGGTGAGGTCGCCGGCCGGGCGGAACCCCGTCTCGGCCATGTGGCGGAGACCGGTGGCCATCGTGGCGGTGAGGTTCAACATGTCGATGGCGCCCCGGCCCCAGACCTCCCCGTCGATCAGCTCGCCGCCAAAGGGATCGTGTCGCCAGTCCTCCCCGTTGGCTGGGACCACGTCGGTGTGGCCCAACAGGGTGAGCGAGGGCGCGAACGGATCGGACCCGTGGATCTTGGCCACCAGCGAGGTGCGCCCGGGGAGAGGCTCGTAGGTCTCCATGTCCACCCCGGAACCCTCGAGATAGGTGGCCAACAGGTCGGCGCTCCGTTGCTCCTGGCCCGAGGCGGGGGTTCCGTCGTTCACGCATTGGTTTCGGATCAGGTGCTGGAGCAGGTCGGTCGCCTCGTCGGCGAGGGCGCCTTCGTTGGTCACACCGGCATCGTAGGTCAGGCCTTGCCCCACCAGCCGAATGCCGGCGATCACGCCTCTGACCCGGTTTCCGAACGGACCCAATCGACATAGGCGGGGCTGGCATGGTCGATGGAGACAGCAAGGATGCCGGGCACCTCGTAGGGATGGTCCTGCTCGATGCGCTCGATGAGCTGGGGTACGAGCTCGCTTCGGGTGTGGAGGGCCACTCGTACCTCGGTGTTGGCGTCGATTTCGCTCTGCCAGCGATAGACGGAGCGGATTTGGCTGAAGTGCTGGGCGCAGGCACAGAGGCGTTCCTCGACCAGGATCCGGGTGAAGTCGTCTAGCCATTCGGGATCGTCGGCGGTGACGATTACTTCGGAGATACCACTGGACATGAGATCGTGAGTCCTTTCCTGGGTCAGACGACCCGCCCGTCCCGGAGGATCTCGAACTGCCGATCGGGTGCATCGGCGCTGAGCCGTTTCTGACCGGTGCTTCCGACGTCACGCTGGAGGATGTCGGCGCCGTCGGGGGCGTATTGGACGATGTAGGCCTTGCGGACCTGGTCGGTGCGATTGGGGCCGGTGCAGTGCGGGGTGAGGGAGGAGAACACCACCATGCCTCCCGCCCCCACCGACGCCGGTACTGGGTTGGATGGATGATCGAGGCACACGAGGCCGGTGTCGGTCGGCTCGTGTCGCAGGGTTCCCATCCGGTGGATGCCGGGGACCACCCACGGGCAACCGTTGTCCTCGGTGGCGTCGGTCAGCGCGATCCAGCAGGTGAGGTATTGCTGGGGCTCGAGGAACGCGTACCCGTTGTCCTGATGCCACGGGAAAGAGGTGTTGGTGTCGGGCTTCTTGTAGACGGCTTGGTCCCAGTAGAGACGGACGTCGGGTCCGATGAGGTCGGCGCACAGGTCGGCCAGCGGTGCTTCCGCCACGAAGGCGCGCAAGCGCTCGGAACGGGTCACCAGATGGGTGGTGAAAGTGATCTCGTCGGCCCGGGCGATAAACGCCTTGCCCCCCTCGAGCTGGCGGAGCTGTTCTTCCACCTCCCGTTCGAACGGATCGATCTCGGCCACGAGCTCGCCGACGATGTCGGCGTCGAGGGCGTCCTCGATAATGAAGAATCCGTCTTCGTCGTAACTGGCCGCCTGTTCGACCGTGATCGCGCCGAAGGGTGGTCGAAGCGGTGCCCACTCGAAGTCGCGATTGAGAGGGTGCGGGGTGGGCTCGATGCGGTTCATTGGCGTTTTGACGGAGGTCGTATGTCGCGGAGTCGTGATCCAAAGGGTATGCGGGTATCGAGAGGATTGGCGGGGCGCGCACTCGAGCGTCGGCTGCCCCGGGGTTCGGCATCAGGGATCGGTGGGTGCGAGTTGTTATTCTCCTCACATGAGGATCATGGTCGATGACGCTGGGCGATTGACTATTCCTCAACCATTGCGTGGCCATCTTGGAGTCCTTCCCGGAGAGGTCGAGGTAGTTGCCGATGGGACCGGCATCCACATCGAGCCCATCGTTGCCACCGAACTCGACGAAGAAGCAGGCGGGGTCATGCTCATCGGCTCAAACCACACGCCGATCGACGATGAGGTGGTTCGGGCTCTGCGGCTCGCCGGCCAGCGGTGACGGTCGCAGAGTTGTTCGGCTAAGGCTGTGAGGCGGTGGCGCTCAGGCTTCTCGGTTGAGCCGGTGGAACATCGGTTTCTGGGACTTGAACAGAGCTGGGAACTCGGCATAGAGGCGGTCGTAGACGGCCCGACACCCCTGGTCGGGGGAGTAGGTGGCCTTCACCTTCACCAGGCGGTTGACGTCTTCGGCTTCGATCTCCCCGAGGGCGATGCCGGCGAACAGGGCGGCGCCGCGGAGGTTGGCGAAGGTCGGATCGGCGACCTGTTCGACGGTGCGGTCGAGCACGTCGGCATGGATCTGGCACCAGAGGTCCGAATTGGCACCGCCCCCGATGATCCGGATGGGTTCGAGCCGTCGCCCGGCGAACTCCTCGACCGCCTCGAACAGCCAGCGCGAGTTGTAGGCCACCCCCTCGAGCACCGCCCGCACGAGGTCGGCTTGGGTGGTGGTCAGCGACAGGTTGTGGAACCCGCCGCGGGCGGCATGGTCGTCCACCGGCGAACGCTCCCCGGCCAGCCACGGGGTGAACAGCACGTCACCGCTCCCGGCCGGGGCGGTGGCCGCCAGCGTGGTCAGCTGGTCGTAGCTCGGCGCCCGGCTTCCGTTCGGCCCGTCGGCGGGGGAGAGGACGTTGTCGGCCAGCCACTGGAGGCAGGCTCCTCCGGTCTCGTGGTTGTTGGCGATGAGGTAGTGGTCGGGGGTGAGGCCGGGAACGGTGGCGATCTGCCGGATGGCGTCGGTCTTCTTGGCCGGCACCGGGCACGAGATCCAGGAGGTGGTGCTGATGGCCAGATGGGTCTGGTAGTCGGCGGCGGTGCCCGCCCCGACCGCGGCCGAGTGGAGGTCGGGGGTGCCGGTCACCACCTCCACCCCGGGCGGGAGGCCGATCTCGGCGGCGACCTCGGGCCGTACCTCGCCGATCATCGATCCGGTGGGCACCAGCGGGGGCAGCTTGTCGGCGGGTACTCCGGCCGCCCGCACCAGCACCGGGTCGTAGTCGAGATAATCGAGCCGCCGGTTGTCGGTGAGCCAGGCGGCGGACATCGAGGCGTGGGAGGCGGCGGCGATGCCGGTGAACCGCATCGACAGATAGTCGACCGGCTCGAGGTACCACCGGGTGGCTGCGGCCACCTCGGGTTGGTCGTGCTCGAGATGGAGGATGTGCCCGATGGGGTCGGCGCCCGAGGTCGACGGCGCCCCGCCGGTGCGACGGATCCACCGGGTGATCGACACCGGGGAGTACCCGGCCACCGGCCCTCCGATCGCCCGGCGGGTATGGGCCCCGCCGCGGGTGTCCATCCACATCACGCAGGCACCCACCGGGTGGCCGTGGGCGTCGACGGGAACGGTGCTGGCCCACTGCCCGGTGCAGGACACCGCCACGATCTGTTGGGGGGAGACGGCCCCCGACCCGATGCCACGCCGGGCCGCCTCCACGATGAGGCGCCACCAGAGCTCGGCATCCTGGCTTACCCCGCCACCGGGGAGATGGTCGGTTCCGACCGGGATGAACTCGTTCCAGGCGACCACCCCGTCGAGCGAGACGATGCCGACCTTGGGCCCCCCGGTGCCGATGTCGATGGCCAGCACGAAGCGGTGGCCGAGGGGGAGCCGGTCGGGCATCACGTCAAGCTAGGCGACGATCGAAATGGCCGCCGACCCGCAATTGAGGTACGTTCACGGTGCCCTGGTCGTAGGCCGGGGTGATGCAAGCCAGCGAAGACCGGTGAGATTCCGGCGCTGTCCCGCAACGGTAATGCCCCGAAGTTGGGGTTAGCCCGGACGCCTGTCTTGTGTGCACGAAACCTGTCCTCGGAGGAAGGGCGGTTCGTTGGATTGCCTCTTTCGGGCAGCGCAGCGGACGCACTTCGTCCTCCGCGTACCTGATGGAGGATGATCATGAACAACCACACCACGCGACGCCTGCTGGCCGCCGCCGTCGTCATTCCAGTAATCCTGGCCTTCGGATGCACATCCAGTCCCACCGCCGCGCCGCCGGCGTCGACCAGTGCGTCGTACCCGATGGTGATCCATTCGGCCAATGGGGCGGTCACCATCGCCCACCGACCGATCGCCATCGTCTCGCTGACGCCGACCGGCACCGAGATGCTCTATGCCATCGGAGCCGGCGCCCAAGTGAAGGCGGTGGACAAGAATTCGGACTATCCCCCCGGGGTGCCGATGACCAGCCTCGACGGAAACAGCCCTAACGTCGAGGCCATCGTCAACTACAAGCCCGACCTGGTGGTGGTGTCCGAAGATTCGGCCGGGTTCCAGCGGCAGTTGAGCGCGCTCGGCATCCCCGTCCTGGAGGATCCGGCGGCCAACACCCTGGACCAGTCCTACCAGCAGTATCTCCAACTGGGACAGGCCACCGGGCATCTGGCCGCCGCCCAGACCGAGGTGGCCCACGTCAAAGCCCAGATCGCCCAGGTGGTGGCGGCCACCCCCAAGCCGACCACCTCGGAGTCCTACTACTACGAACTGGACCAGACCTACTTCTCGGCCACCTCGTCCACCTTCATCGGTAACGTGTTCAGCTTGCTGGGTCTCAAGAACATCGCCGATGCGTCCCCGGGTGCGGCCGGCAGCGGGGGCTATCCGCAACTCAACGCCGAATACATCCTCAAGGCCAACCCCACCTATATCTTTCTGGCCGACACCATCTGCTGCGCTCAGACCGCCTCCACCGTGGCGGCCCGGCCGGGCTGGTCGACCCTGTCGGCGGTGACCAATCACCGGATCGTCCCGCTCAACGACGACATCGCCTCGCGGTGGGGCCCGCGGGTGGTCACCCTGCTCCAAGACGTGGCCACCACCGTCGACGCCCAGCGGCGGGCACCGGCGACATGACGGCAACCCTGCCCGACCGGGTGACCGGCGCCCCGGTCGTCGACGAGGAGCCCGAGACCTCATCCCGGGTGTCGGTCCGGGTCCCCATCCTGGCGGCCAGCCTCGTCCTGCTGGTCGCCGCCCTCCTGGGCGTCTCGATCGGCCCCGCCGGCGTCTCCCTGTCCGATGTCGTCGGCTCGCTGCTGGTGCACATTCCGTTGCTCCACATCCACACCCAGGCGTCGCACCTCGATCAGGCCATCGTCTGGCAGATCCGGCTGCCCCGGGTGGTGCTGGGCGGACTGGTGGGCGCGATGCTGGCCGCCGGCGGCGCCTCCTATCAAGGGGTGTTCCGCAACCCGTTGGCTGATCCCTATCTGCTGGGGGTGGCGGCCGGCGCCGGGTTGGGCGCCACCATCGTGATCGTGTCCGGCCCCGGCCTGTCCGAGTTGTTGCCGGTGGCCGCCTTCGTCGGGGGAGTCGGCGCCGTGGTCCTGACCTACCTGGTCGGGGCCAACACCGGGGGCCGGGCGTCGGGCCCGTCCATCCTGCTGGCCGGGGTGGCGGTGGCCGCGCTGCTCACCGCCATCCAGACCTACCTCCAACAGCGGAATGCCCAGGACCTCCAGCAGGTCTACACCTGGATCCTGGGCCGGCTCACAGTGGCGTCCTGGTCCGACGTGGTGCTGATCCTCCCGTACGTGGCGGTCAGCGCCGTCGTCCTCCTCGCCCACCGCCGGATGCTCGACGTGCTTCGGGTTGGAGAGGACGAAGCCGGAAGCCTCGGGGTCGACCCGGCCCGGGTGCGGTTGGTGGTGGTGGCTGCCGCCACCCTCGGCACCGCCGCGGCGGTGTCGGTGAGCGGCCTCATCGGCTTCGTCGGGATCATCGCCCCGCACGCGGTCCGGCTCGCCACCAACTCGAGCTACCGGGTGGTGATGCCGGTGTCGATGATCGGCGGGGCGGCGTTCCTGATCCTGGCCGATCTGGCCGCCCGCACCGTCCAGGCTCCGGACGAGATCCCCATCGGGGTGGTCACCGCCTTGGTCGGCGCCCCGTTCTTCCTGTTCGTCCTCCGCTCCAAGCGAGCCCGGCAAGGAGTGCTTTAGATGCGGGCGGGACCGGACCCCGGTGGCATGATCAACCTGCACCAGCTCAGCGTGCACTTCGGGCCGGTGGTGGCGCTCGACCGCGTGGACCTGGCCGCGGCCCGGGGCGAATGGGTCGGCCTGATCGGGGCGAACGGGGCGGGGAAGACCACCCTTCTGCGGTCCCTCGCCCATCTCGAGGCCCATGAGGGCACGGTGATGGTCGACGGCTGTGCCACCGCCGAGCTATCCCGCCGGCGCCGGGCCCGGCTGGTGGCCTACGTGCCCCAGCAGCCCGACCTCCCGCGCGACATGGCGGTGATCGACTACACCCTGCTCGGACGCACTCCGCACATCGGGTACTTCGGGGTCGAGACCCGGGAGGACATCCGGCACTGCCACGAGCTGCTCGACCGGCTTGGGCTGGACGGGATGGCCGACCGGCACCTCGACACGTTGTCGGGAGGCGAGCTTCAGCGGGCGGTTCTGGCCCGGGCTCTGGCCCAGGACGCGCCGGTGCTGCTGCTCGACGAGCCGACCAGCGCCCTCGACCTCGGCCGGCGGGTCGACGCGCTGGAGCTGGTCGACGACGTCCGCCGCGAGCGAGGGCTCACTGTTCTCAGCGCCATGCACGACCTGACCCTGGCCGGCCAGTTCGCCGATCGGCTGGTGCTGCTGTCCGGGGGGAGGGTGGCGGCGGACGGACCGCCGGCCGACGTCCTGGACGAAACGCTGCTGTCCCGGCACTTCGGCGGGTCGGTGCAGGTCATCGTGACCGACGACGATGAGCTGGTGGTGGTGCCCCGCCGGAGCCGGCCGACAAGGAGGATGTCATGCCAGATCGCCTAGTGCCGTTGCCCGACCACACCGAGCCCGAGACCCCCCCGGTCCGGGTGAAGTCCCAGGTGCTGCTCAACACCGGGGACGGCAAGGGGAAGTCGTCGGCGGCCTTCGGGGTGATGGGGCGGGCCTGGGCCCGCGGCTGGACGGTGGGTGTCGTCCAGTTCGTCAAAGGCGGGAAGTGGAAGGTGGGCGAGAAGAAGCTGGCCGAGCACCTGGGGATCGAGTGGCAGACGTTGGGCGACGGATTCACCTGGGAGTCGACCGACCTCGACGAGACGGAGGCCAAGGGCCGGCACGCCTGGAAGGTGGCCCGGGAGAAGCTGGCCTCCGGTCGCTACGACATGCTCATCTTCGACGAAGTGACCTATGCCGTCTCCTACGGCTGGGTCCCGGTGGCCGATGTGGTCGAGGCGGTGGTCAACCGCTCGCCGTCCACCAACGTGGTCATGACCGGCCGTCACGCCCCGGCCGAGCTCATCGAGATCGCCGACACCGTCACCGAGATGACCATGGTCAAGCACGCCTACCAACGCGGGATCCGAGCCGTCAAGGGGATCGAGTATTGACGACCTCCGAGCTGCGCGCCGCCGACGACTCCGGCACCACCCTGCCGGTGATGGTCTGGAGGCTCGCCGCCCCGTTGCTGGCCGCCTCCACCGCCGCGGTCGGCGGCGGCCTCGGGATCCGGAACTGGGTGGTCAATGCCCAGGTGGTCACCGACTACGGCCGGTGCGACCCCGATGAGCACGTGGCCGGCCTTGCCCTCGAGCTCGGTCTGCCGGGTGACGGGGTGGGGATGCTGACCGCTGCCGACGTCACCGGCGCACGCCGGGTGGTCGACCACCGCGTGGAGGTGGAGGCGACGGTGGGTGTCACCCATCCGACCTGGGCCGCCGAATCCGGGGATCCGGTCAATCAGGCTAACCCGCCGGGCACCATCAACGTCGTCGCCTTCCTTCCGGAACGGCTCTCGGACGCCGCCCTCCTCAACGCGCTGTGCACGGCCACCGAGGCCAAGACCCAGGCCCTGTTCGAGGCGGGTATCCCCGGCACCGGGACCGCGTCCGATGCGATGGTCATCCTGTGTCCAGCGTCCGGGCCGACCCACCGGTTCGGGGGCCCGCGCTCGACCTGGGGTGCCCGACTGGCCCGGGCCGTCCACGCCGCGGTCGTCGAGGGTTGTTTCGGAGATACACGGTGATCGTCCTGGTCCTCGGGGGGGCCCGCTCGGGCAAGTCCGCCTTCGCCGAGCGGCTGGCCACCGGGCTCCCCGACCCGGTGACCTATGTGGCCACCCTCGAGGTCGGCGACGACCCGGAGTTGGCCGACCGCGTGGCGATCCACCGGCAGCGGCGACCCGCCGGCTGGCCGACGGTCGAGCCCGGGGCCGGGCTCCCCGAAGCGCTGTCCGGACTGAGGGGAACCGCGCTGGTCGATTCTCTCGGACCTTGGCTGACCGGCCTCCCCGGCATGGCGACGGATCCCGTTCTGCTGTGCACTGCCCTCACCCGGCGAGCGGGCGACACGGTGGTGGTGTCGGAAGAGGTGGGGCTCGGGGTCCATCCGTCCTCGGAGGCCGGACGTCGTTTCCGCGACCAGTTGGGCACGATCAACCAGGCGGTGGCGGCGGTGGCCGACCGGGTGGTACTGGTAGTGGCCGGTCGTGGCCTCGACCTCCACCCGCCTGGGGGAGCCTGATGCGCCGGGCCGTCGCCTTCCTCACCCCCTTCGGCCCCTCGGTGGCGCCGACCTCGAGCACCTTCGGGTGGTTCCCGGCGGTCGGCGCGGCCATCGGCCTGATCGTCGGCGGGGTGTGGTGGGCGGCGGACCGAGCCTGGAACCCGATAGCGGCCGCCGCGGTGACCGTCATCGCCGACATCGCGGTCACCGGCTACCTGCACCTTGACGGGCTGGCCGACAGTGCCGACGGTCTCCTCCCGCCGCTGACCCGGTCGAGGCGCCTCGAGGTGATGAGCGACCCCGCGGTCGGCGCCTTCGGTGCCGTCACGGTGATGGCGGTCCTGCTGCTGCGCTTCGGCGCCCTGGCCTCGACGCCGGCGGTGCCGCTGGCGGTGGCGGCGCTGTGGTGCGGCTCGCGCACCTCGATGGTGGCGATCGCCCGGACCCTCGCCTACGCCCGGCCCGAAGGCGGCCTGGTCACCGCCTTCGTGCCGTCGGCCACCGACGGATCCCCGGTGCCGCCGTCGGCGCGATGGACGGCCGGCGCGGTGGTCACGGTGGTGGCCGGTGTAGCACTGGCGCTGGTGTTGGCGGTCGTCGGCGACCGGGTCCGAGGCCTGGAGGCGGTCGGCGCCGAGGCGGTGGCGGTGGCGGCGGTGGCCTGGCTGGCACAGCGCCGGATCGGCGGGTTCACCGGCGATGTCCTGGGGGCGGCCGGGGTGGTGGGGGAGACGGTCGGCCTGCTGGTATTGGCGGCCCGATGACCTCCCGCCGTCGGACCGGGCCGCCCCGACCGCTGGCCGCCGCCGCCGGGGTGATGCTCGACCGGGTGGCCCACGAGCCACCCGCCGCGGTGCACCCGGTGGTGCTGTTCGGCCGGGCCATGACCGGGGTCGAGCGACGGCGGTATCGCGACACCCGCGCCGCCGGGGTGGTCCACGCCGCCACCGGAGCCGCCCTCGGAGTCGGAACCGGAGCCGCACTGCGATCCACCACCATGGCCACCGGACTGGCGGTGGCCGGGCGGGGGTTGGCCGACGCCGCTACCGACATCGGACACTGGCTGGAGGTGGGGGACCTGGATCGGGCCCGGTCGCTCCTGCCCTCGTTGGTGGGCCGCGACCCCGCCGGCCTCGATGCCAAGGAGATGGCCCGGGCGGTGGTCGAATCGGTGGCCGAGAACACCGTGGACGGAGTCATCGGGCCGGCCCTGTGGGGGGCGGTGGCCGGCGCCCCCGGGGCACTCGGGTTTCGCGCCGTGAACACCCTCGACTCGATGGTGGGCCATCGCTCCCCGCGGTACGCCCGGTACGGATGGGCCAGCGCCCGGGCCGACGACCTCATGGCCTTCATCCCCGCCCGGCTGACCGCGGTGCTGGTGGGTCTGGTCCGACCGGCAGCGGCCGGAGACGTCTGGCGGGCGGTGCGGACCCAGGCGCCGGCCCACCCGTCGCCGAATGCGGGGGTGGCCGAGGCGGCGTTCGCCGGCGCCCTCGGGCTCCGGCTCGGGGGCCTCAGCCGCTACGGCGACCGCGTCGAGCTCCGCCCCCCGCTCGGGACCGGGCGCGCCGCCGAGCCGGCCGACATCGCCCGGGCGGTGAAGCTGTCCCTCGATGTCGGCACCGGGCTGGCGGTGGGACTCGGGGCGGTCGGGGCCTGGCAGTGGCTGCGGGGGTACCGGTGAGTCGGACCCTCCCGTCGATCGCCCTCCCGATAGCCGGGGCCCACGGAGGAGACGGGGCGGTGCTGGCTGCCGCCCTGGGCCTGAATCCCGACGCGGTGCTCGACCTCTCCCTGTCACTGAACCCGGTCGCCCCCGACCCAGTCGCGGTGGTGGCCCGCTACCTTCCCGCCATCCGCCGCTACCCGGACCCGACGGCGGCAACCGCGGCGCTGGCGGCCGCCATGGGCGTCGACCCGGACAGGCTCCTGCTGACCAACGGTGGGGCCGAGGCCATCGCGTTGGTCGCCGCCGAGCTGGGCGGCTGGGTGACCGAGCCGGAGTTCTCCCTCCACCCGCGGGGCACCGGTCCGCGCTGGCGGTCGAACCCGCACAATCCGAGCGGGCTGCTGGCCGCCGCGGGCGAGGTCGCCGATGTCTGGGACGAGGCGTTCTTCCCGCTGGCCACCGGGGCGTGGAGCCGAAGTGACCCGGGCTCGGTGGTGGTCGGCTCGCTTACCAAGCTCCTGGCCTGCCCCGGCCTCCGGCTGGGGTATCTGCTGGCCGACCCCGGGCTGGTCGACGCTTGCCGCCACCGCCAACCCGAATGGTCGGTCAACGGCCTGGCCAGCGCGGCGCTGCCCGAGCTCCTCGACGCCGTCGACCTCCCCGCCTGGTCGGGGCAAGTGGCCGGGCTCCGTGCTCAGTTGGTCACCGAGTTGGAGGCCCACGGTCTTCCCACCCGGCCGTCCGACGCCAATTGGGTCCTGGTCGACCGGGCCGGCTTGCGGGAGCTCCTCGCCCCCCACGCCATCGCGGTGCGCGACTGTTCGAGCTTCGGCCTGCCCGGGGTGACCCGGGTGGCGGTGCCCGACGCCGACGGCCTCGACCGTCTCGCCGCCGCCCTGGGTCGGATCGATCTGGATCCGGGGCCAGAACGATGACCTGGCCCCGGCCCGTCCCGGTGGTCGGCGACCCCACCTCGGCCGCCCAGCGCGCCGCCGATCCGGGCGGATGGGCGTTCAGGTCGGAGCAGCGCGACGCGCTCTACGCCATCCTGGCCAGCCGCCGGGACATCCGGCGATTCCGACCTGACCGGATCGATCTAGGCACCCTCCAGCGGATCCTGGAGGCGGCCCATGCCGCGCCGTCGGTGGGCCACTCGCAACCGTGGCGCTTCGTGGTGGTGACCGAGCCGGGGACCCGCGAACGGGCGGCACTGATGGCCGACCGCGAACGCCACCGCCAGGCGTCCGGGTTGGAGGAGGACGCCGAGCGCCAGATGCTGGACCTCCAGCTGGACGGAATTCGAGAAGCCCCGATCGGTCTGGTGGTGTGCTGCGACCGGCGGGCTCGAGCCGCCGGCGTGCTCGGCCGGGCCACCTACGTCGATGCCGATCTGTGGTCGTGCGCCTGCGCCATCGAGAACCTGTGGTTGGCGGCCCGGGCCGAGGGTCTCGGCGTCGGATGGGTCACCCTCTTCCGACCCGAGGAGCTGGCCTCGCTGCTGGGGCTGCCCGACGGTGTCGAGACGCTGGGTTGGTTGTGCATCGGCTGGCCCGACGAGCGCCCTCCGGAGCCCGGGCTCGAACGGGCGGGCTGGTCGCAGCGACAGCCGCTGGACGAGGTGGTCATCCACGAGCGCTGGCCCGCCGACGGTCCGCACGCGCCGGCTTCCAGACTCCGGGCCCCGGAACCGTCGGCGGTGGTGGCGGCCCGGGACGACGCCCACCGACTCCTGACCCCTCCCGGCTCGCTGGGCGTCCTCGACCGGGCGCTCGAACGTCTCGATGCCCTCGGCATCGGCGGGGAGGAACCGGTGCAGGCGGTCATCGCCGCCGCCGACCACCCGGTCCGGGGACGAGGTATCTCGACCTTCGCGGCCTCGGTGACCCGGGAGATCCTGGAGGCGACGCTGGCCGGCGAGTCCCTGGGCGCGACAACGGCGCGAGCCACCGGGGCGGAGTTGCTGATCATCGACGCCGGCGTCGACGGCGCGGCGCTACCTGGCGCGACCGCTTTGAGGCCACGCGACCCACGCGGCGACCTGGCCACCTCCGACGCGCTGTCCCGCGCCGATGTCGACCGGCTCCTCGGCGGCGGCCGGGAACTGGGAAAGGGGTTCAGCGGCCAGATCGTGGTAGTGGGTGAGATCGGGATCGGCAACACGACGGTGGCGGCGGCGTTGGCCGCCGGCCAACTGGGCCTGGCGGCGTCGGAAGTGGTGGGACTCGGCGCCGGCGGGGACACCGGAACCCTGGATCGAAAGCGCTCGACCATCGAAGCGGCGCTGTCCCGGGTCCGAGGGAAGGAGGGGCACCGACTGCCTGACCCGGTGGGGACGATGGCGGCCCTCGGGGGTCCGGAGATCGCGGTGCTGGCCGGTGTCGTCCTCGGCGCCGTCGAAGGCGGGTCCCTGGTCGTCCTTGATGGCCTGGCCACCTCGGTGGCGGCGGTGGCGGCCGTCCAGATCGAACCGGCGGTGGCGTTCCACCTGGTCGCCGGCCAGCGGAGCCGCGAGCGGGTGCATCATCTGGTGCTCGCCCACCTGGGCCTGGAGCCCCTCCTCGACCTCCGATTCCGGGCCGGCGAAGGCATCGGGGCCATGCTGGCCGCCCAGATGCTGGTGACCGCGGCCCGGGCCCGGGATTCGGCCGCCCGGGTCGACGAAACCGCGGGCGGCAACCCCAGCACCCCGAGGGTAGGACCAACCGGACCCCGGTCGGGGGCACCGGCATCGCCGGAGAGGTTTGCCCCAAGTGGTTGACTAGGGCAGACATGCCCGCAAAGTCACCCACCCGTAGGCGCATCATCGTCGACGGCTCCAACATCGCCACCGAGGGCCGAAGCCTCCCGAGCCTGGCCCAATTGGACGAGGCCATTCACACGTTCCTGGACGAATACGGCGGTTTCACCACCGCCGACGTGACGGTGGTGGTCGACGCTTCGTTCGGCCACCGAATCGATCCATCGGAGCGCCCGGCCTTCGAAGAGGCCATCCTCCACGGGGAGATCGTCACGCCTCCGGCCGGAGCCATCGGTCGGGGCGACGGGTTCATCCTCCGGATCGCGGAGAAATCGGGGGCGTTGGTCCTGTCCAACGATTCCTTCCAGGAGTTCCATGCCGAGCGTCCCTGGCTGTTCGACGAGGGGCGTCTCATCGGTGGCAAGCCGGTGCCCGGGGTCGGATGGGTCTTCACCCCCCGCACACCGGTGCGGGGCCCGAAGAGCCGGTCGGCGACCAGCCAGTCGCGTCGTGACGCCAAGGCGGGGGCGGCCGCCGACGGAGCGGCCGAGCTCGACAGCGGGGCGGAGCCGGCGCGGGCCAAGGCCGGCAAAGGCGGCAAGGCCGCCAAGGCAACCAAGGCGAGCACGAACTCCAAGTCGACCAAAGCCGCGAAAGCGGCCAAGGCCGGCAAAGCCGGCAAGACCGCCAAGGCGGCCAAAGCGGACAAGTCAATCAAGGCGAGCAAGGTCACCGAACCCCGCGTTGCGACCAAGGCGGCCAAAGCCGGCAAGACCGCCAAGGCGGCCAAGACCACCAAAGCCGCGAAAGCGGGCAAGTCCGGGGAAACGTCCAAGGCCAAGTCCACGGAGATGTCCAAGGCGACGAAATCGAGCAAGGCCCCCAAGCCGGTCAATGCCGGGAAGCGGGGTGGTGGCGGCACGCCGGGGAAGGCGGCCAAGGCAACCCAGTCCACCAACGGCCGGCAACCGGCTTCGGACCAATCGGGGCAGGCGCTCAACGACCCGATGACCTTCCTTACCTTCGTAGCCGACCACCCGATCGGGAGCCGCTTTCAAGGAACCGTGGTGTCCTTCACCTCCCATGGGGCCCACGTCGACGTGGGCGACATGCGTGCCCACATCCCGCTGGCCGGTCTGGGCAACCCACCTCCGAACAAGGCGCGGGACGTGCTCTCCAAGGGGGAGACCCGCCAGTTCGAGCTGGTGTCGTTGGACGCCGCCCGGCGCCGGGCCGCCCTCAAGCTCCCCGGCGTCAAGAGCTGAACCGGGTTCGCCAGCCGATATTGTCAACGGTCGTGCGAGCCGACGACTATCTGCCCCATCGGCCCCCGTTCCTGTTCATCACCGAGCTCACATCGGTCGAGCCCGGACAGTCGGCCACCGGATCGTGGCATCTGACCGGCGAGGAGGCCTTCTTCGCCGGGCATTTTCCCGGGCGCCCCACCCTGCCAGGCGTGCTGATGGTCGAGGCCCTGGCCCAGCTGGGAGGAGTGGCGGTGCTGGCCGACGAGCGGTTCGCCGGCAAGCTGCCGCTGTTCGGCGGAATCGAGAAGGCCAGGTTCCGGCGCCAGGTGGTTCCGGGTGAGGTGCTCGACCTCGAGGTGACCCTGGGCCGGATGTCGGCCCGGGCCGGGAAGGGCTCGGGGCGGGCCAGCGTAGGTGGCGAGCTGGCCTGCGCAGCCGACCTGCTGTTCGTCCTGGTCGACAGCGTGGCGAACTGAGACGTGCGCATCGCCACCTGGAACGTGAATTCCCTGCCCGCCCGGCTCACCCGGGTGGAGGAGTGGATCGAGTACGCCCAACCCGACGTGCTCTGCATGCAAGAGACGAAACAGGCTGACGCCGCCTTCCCCCATGCGGCGTTCGCCACCCTCGGCTACGAAACCGCCCATCATGGCGATGGACGGTGGAACGGAGTCGCCCTGGTCAGCCGGGTCGGGCTCGAGAACGTCGCCGTCGGCCTCGACTCGGACGACGACGACCAGGGCTCCCGGCTCATCGCTGCCGACTGCGGCGGGGTGCGGGTCCACTCGGTCTACGTGCCCAACGGCCGCAGCCTGGACAGCGACCAGTACCCGGCCAAGCTGGCGTGGCTGGCCCGCCTCCGCCAGCTCCTGGCCGATACCTGCTCCCGGACGACCCGGTGGCGGTGTGTGGCGACTTCAACGTGGCCCCCGAGGACCGGGACCTGTGGAATCCGGCCGAGTTCGTGGGGGCGACGCACGTGAGCCCACCGGAGCGGGAGGCACTGGCCTCGTTGGAAGGCTGGGGGCTGGTCGATGTGTTCCGTCAGCTGTACGACGCCGACGAGCTGTTCAGCTGGTGGGACTACCGGGCGGGAAACTTCCACAAGCACAAGGGGATGCGGATCGACCTGGTGTTGATGACCAAGGTGCTGGCCGACCGGGCCCGCTACGGGCTCATCGACCGCAACGCCCGCAAGGGGCAAAAGCCCTCCGACCACGCCCCGCTGTTCATCGACGTGGACGTCGAGGGGCTCTAGCAGGTCAGAGCGCGTTACCCGTCAGTCACTTTCGTGTGCCGATTGACGGCGCGATAGTGGGCTCATGCCGAGCGTACAAATCAAAGACGTGCCCACAGACACCCATGCTGTCCTGCGTCGCCGTGCCGCGGCTGCGCACCAATCCCTCCAGGACTACCTGCGGAACCAGCTGATCGATCAGGCAAGCTCACCCGCCGGCGATGACGTGCTGTCCCGGCCAGGCGGTTGGTCGGAGGATTGTGTTCCTGCGGTCGACGCGATGAGAGCGATCCGCCACTAGCCGCCTGGATGGTCTCGTACCCGGAAATCCGAACGCCGATCCGGAGCCGCTTGTAAACGTGGATGTAGCCTAGATTGGCGCGGAGGTGATCCCTGGCGCGAGCGTTTGGCACCCTGCCGCGGCTTGGATTCGGTCTTCGATGGGACACCTTCGGGTACCCGGCGAATGTCACTGAGGGTGGCCATTTAGGAACTCGTATCGGGCTGGGTCCAGCTCGATACGACTTCACCGCCGGATGCGGCTAGAGGCCGACCCGCCCGAGCCGAGACGAGTTGGGTCGGGATGACGGCAGGCGGGGAACTACTCTCGGCCGGCTCAACCCGTCGATCTGCTCCTAACGAGGGACTCGAGCGCCACGAATGGGACCAATGGCCCTAATGGTGTCCCAATCATCTGCCGATATTTCGGCATGTTCTCTGCGCGGAATGACCGACACGTTTGCCGGCACGGAGAGCGAAGTTACCTATTGGTAACCACTTCACGACCCCCATCGATAGCCGATCAGCCTCAAGAAATCAGGCGTCGAAGCCGATGATCACTACCTAGGACGGGTGGAATTCGTGCCGATTCGAGGTCTTCCAAGGGTGCCCACATGAGACCTCTCATGCGGTTGACCGACAAGCTGGACAGGAGCGGAACGTTCGCGTCCCGGCGTCATCTTCGGCTCGCGGGGACGAGACGGCGGAACGAGAGTGCCTTCAGCTTGGTCGAAGTCATGGTTGCACTGGTGCTTCTCATGATCACCATGCTTCCTCTTGGTTACCTCGTGACCAACGAGGTGCACCAGGCTGCTTCGGCCAGGAACAGTCTGGCTGCACTCGGCATTGCCGAAAAATGGGTCGAAATCCTCGGTACCGCTCAGGATCCTCCCCCAAACCTCGGATCACTGGCGGTGGATGCGGATAGGCCGCTCATTCCGAAGTTGCCCAGCCCTCCGTGCACCACCAACTGCTCGGTACCCACCGAGACCCGAGGTGGCACCGTCTTCACCATCCGGGCTGAGTACACCTGGACGGGGACCCAGGATGGACACACGGCTCCGGATCTCTGCTCATCGTCTGGGGGCGCCAAGGTACTCAATTTGCAGGTCACCGTGTCGTGGGGGGTTGGCCAACAGATCACCGATACCACGATCCTCGACTACCCGGCACCAGGTATCCCCCAATACGGTTTCTACCAACTGCAGATCTCCGGCGACACAGCGACCAATGACCTGGCAGGGAACCCATGGTCCGACCCCGACGGCTCCGGTCGGGTTCAGGCCATCCCCGTCACCTTCACACCCCCATCGCCGGGCAGCCCAGTAACCATCTACCCTGATCAGTACGGTTGCGTCTTTGCGGAACTGAGCCCGACAGTCTCGACGGCGCTGACCACCGCCCTCTCCCTCGGACAAACCGGAGTCACGACGCTGGCGGTGTCCGCGCTCACCGCCCCCATCGCGGCAGGCGAAAAGGTAGAGATCGGCTCTGGCTCCAACGTGCAGAACGTGATCGCCAGTGGTTCAGCCATCGTGGGAGCGACCTCGATTCCGGTGACGAGCTTCACTTCGACCTTCGCCCAGCCAGTCGGCACGCCCGTCTTTCCTCCGTACACGGTGAGCGTGGGTAATCCTGTTGCGGGGTCACCGTTGTCAGCCGACAACTACGGGAATCCGTCGTTCGTCGAGAACCTCGGCACCGATGGATCACCCGGCGAACCCACCAGCCCGTCGAACAGCACATTTGGTATTACCGCGGGAGTCACCAATCCTCTCTCGACCCTGTACTACGACGAGGGAAGCACCGTCGGCTTGAGCTACCCGACGTCCACCTTCACCGCCGATGGCGTCTCGTGTCCCGGAGCGGGTCAGATCACCTGTGTCTCCGAAGGCGAGGGAACGAGCGGGTCCTTGGGCGCAACTCCGCCCGCAGCCACTCTGGCGTTTACATCAGGTTCGACGTGGAGTTCTCCAACATTGCCCTCGAGCCCCTCGAGCACCCGGATCGCTTCAGTGGCCTGTGCCACTGCCGCCTGCATCGGGGTCGGTTACGGTCTCACCGGAACGACTCCGCATGGTGCGATTCTCGCTGACAACACCACCACCCCGAGCACCGTCACCGCCGACACCGTTCCTGCCGGTGTCACCTCGCTGACCAATGTGATCTGCCCGTCGACCACGGCCTGCGTGGCGTGGGGGACCGGGACCAGCGGTCCCGTGGTCCTGGCCGGGACCATCTTGTCCACCGGTGACACCTGGAATGCGGTCACCTTCAATGAGCTCGGCTTGCCGGCGGCATTGACCACCGTGAACCAGGTGGCGTGCCAACCCAATCTGAATTGTGTCGCCGTCGGGAGCGGCGCCTTGCTTGGCGTTCTCTTCGGCGTGTCCGCGTCAGGGCCGCTCTACGGAAGCTCAGGAGCGCCCTCTGCAGGGACATGGGGCGCCACCACCCTTTCGATATCGGGCCTGAATGTCGTCTTCAACCTCACCCAGGTGGCATGCCCCACCAACGCGGGTTGCATGGCCATCGGGACCGGAAGGCTACTGATAATCGGACCCACAGTACCGGTTGCGATAACGGACACCATCTCCCTACTCGGGGTTTCCGTTTGGACGGGCGATGCCTTGCCGGGGGGCGGCCTGGCGCCAAGCTCACTCTCCGATCTCGTCTGCCCTTCCACCACCTGTTTGGTGGTGGGCACCGGCTCGTCAGGGCAGTCGCTCATCGACTCGGGAGCGGTTGGCTCCTCTCTCGCAAACGATACCGGTGTGCCAAGCACCACCCCATCATCGATCTCCCAGGTGGTCTGCCCCTCGTCGACGGCCTGTGTCGCCATTGGAGCCAGTGGCTCTAGTCCTGCCGGACCGGTGATTCTCTCCGGTGCCAGTGGTTCGCCTTGGACGTGGTCACCCGCGGCCTCCATTCCGGCCGGAATTACGTCGGTGTCGGCGGTGTCGTGTCCCAACTCGACAACCTGCGCCGTCGCGGCGTCGAATACGAGCGGCGCCAATCCGGCGGCGGCCATTCTGTACGGCACTCCGGGTACCAGCGCCAGCTGGTCGAGTGCATCGATTCCAACCGCAGACGTAAGCGCTCTCTACCTGACTGGCATCTCCTGCACCCCCACCGGTGGGACTTCCACCTGTTCGGCGGTCGGCGCAACACCGTCCAGTTCGGTGATCATGATGTCGACTGCCGGTCCGAGTGGAACTTGGAACGATCGCACCGCTGACTCGGGTTGAAGCTGACCGGAGACCCAACTCCAGTATTCCGATCGAACTGGCCAGAATCGGCATCTTGACCAACCAACCCCTGGATCACTCGGGTACTGGAATCCAGTGGCGGGCGAACCCGGCCGACAGATCTCGCCAACACGACCTCCATCCCTGACATCTTTCCGTTTGCCGCCGGTTACGGCCTGTCGGCCGGCGACTGCCCGACTGAGGACACGTTTCCGTCGGCGCTTACGGCTCGGCCAGCCTCGATTCCGGGTAACACCGCCACCTCCCCCGGGTGCAACCGTCCCGCTGGCGGTCCTTCCCATCCAGGTGAACTCGTCTGCCGGATGCCCGGAGTCCGGCGACGTGCTCACCCTGACCGCGACCACCGTGGGACGGGTGCGGGTCCGACAAGTACACCCTTCAGCCCACCGGCCCTGATGGTCTCAGCCGAACCGAGGTTCCTTTCGGGTCGCTACTCCTGAAGGTGACGGCAGGGTCAGCTCGTCGATCACTTCCTTCGTGATCGTTGCTCCCGGGCTCGTGACGGTTGGCAGCACGGTCTACACGCTCCCGCAAACCCCGTTGGTGACCGGACCATGAGACGGCTATGCACCCGGGCTTGAAGGACAACGAGGATCCCGGGCCGCGTTCCGACGTCGGATGAACGAGAGAGACGACGCCGGCCTGACGCTGATCGAGCTGCTGGTCTCCGCGATCCTGTTCGTCACGGTGGGAACCCTCGTCACCGTCTCTCTCGATACCTTCTTGAATGTCAGCAACCTGGTGCATACCTCGTACGCAAACACCCAGCAGATCCTCCCGGTATCCACCAACGTCCAACGCCTGATCAGATCCGAAGTCGAACCGGCTCCTCCGACCGGCACCGGCGCTCCGGTGCCCCCGTTCCTAGTCGGAGCGGTGAGCACAACCTCGGTAACGTTCTATGCCAACGTCGGGGTACCCGGTCGACCGGCGAAGGTGGTCGCCGGCCTCACCACCGCCACTGGGAGCTCCGTCGCCCACCGGTACGACGTTCACCGTTACCGACACGCTGGCTGACGCCAACACTTGCCCACTCAGCGTTTCATCCACGGCCACCTGCACGTTCAACAACAACCCGGCCAAGCGGGTGGCATCGATTACCAACGTCATCAACTCGACCTGGCCATCGGTAGGGTCTCCGACCCCGGTCTTCACCTTTACCCTCCTCAACAGTGTTGGTGTCCAGACCACCGTGGCCGGCAGTTCGGTCGCATCGACTTTCGGGTCGACGTGTACCTATTCATCGAACCTCGTAACCACCTGCCCCTATGACACTGTGCAGGGAGTTGAGATCGACCTGATGATCAGGGCTCCGGGTTCGAAGCTGCTGGCGCCGGCAGAAGACGACACCATCGTGTACCGGCTCTCGTCGACCTCCTATCTCTACAGTCCCACGGTCGGATGAGGGTGACCAATATGAGTATCCAACGAAGCAGGCAATCGGGCGGTGGTCGCAAGGGGCACATAGGTCAAGCTGTCTCTCGCCGGTTGCACCGCACAAAACAGGATGTCGGTCAGGCCGTGATCATGGTGATTGCCTTGTCGGCCCTGCTGATGACCGTCGGGGTCATGCTTGTCCAGCAGACCATCCAGACCGACCCACTGTTGCAGGCGAACAGCGTTCAGCACGCCGCCTATCGGGGACTCGAGGCCGGCATGAATTCGTACCAGAGCATCGTGAACACCAATCCAAATCTGGCCAACTGCAACCAATCCACCAACGCCGAATCGCTGTGCCAGGGTGCCCTCTATCAGACTTGGAACCTCGTCTCCCAGACTACGGGTGGGAGCGGCACTATTCCCGAGTGGTACCTGTTCGACAATCCCCAGCCGGTGTTCAACTCCGACGGGTCATTGTCGACGCTTAAGGTACAGATCGTCGGCGTCGCTGGGTTCCCCGGCTTTTATGCCTATGAGTCCGCGGTCGCGAATCTGGCGCCGGTAAATGGTTTCCTCACGACGTTGTGGTGGAGCGACTATGAGGCCTCGGATCCTTCTGCAACCAATCCGAACTACCGCGGGAGGAGGTGTCTGCAAATACGACTGGCAGAACAACAGTCTGGGAACCGCCTACAGCGGAGCAGGTCCGAACTGCACTCCCGTCTACTTCGGTCCCAGCGACACCATCAACGGCCCGGTGTTCTCCAACGACTCGATATATGTCACCAATGGCAATTCGTCGAACGGACCGAATTTCGGCGCCGTCGTCGCCCTGGGCGTCGGTGAAGACCCAGGATCCCGGCTGCATTTTTACCGACCCCGCCTGTCCGCTTAGCGACCCGACCGACGTTGGGAACTATGCGGCACCTCCGGTAAGCGCCGACAACCAACCACACCAGACTCCCCCCTCGGATGATTCCTCCCTCGCACAGGTGGCAGCCATCGCCGCTCCCAACAATGGCTGTGTCTATTACGGTCCGACGACAATTGTCTTGTCGGGTTCGCAAATGACCGTCACAAGCTTGGACACCGTGCACCCCAGCACCGGCTGTCCGCTGGGTGCCACGGCGGGAAATCTGCCGCCCAACGGTGTCATCTACGTAAATGACGCGGTCGCGACATCAATTCAAAATCCGAATAGCACGTTCTACGGTGCAGGCGCCAACCCGTTCGACGATCTCCCTCCCTACTTCCCATCTGGTACCGGGCAAGACAAGCAGACGTTCGGCAACTACACCCTCAACGGCTACACGATGCCCGGTTACTTCGGGTGGACGGGTTCGGGCACGCAGGACTCCGAGGGCGACGCGTTCGTCAGTGGCAGTCTGGCAGCAAGCTCAACGATCGCTGGGGACCTTACGATCGGGACGGCAAACGACATCATCATCGATGGCAGCAGCAGCATGGCCGGCCTGGACCTGACCTACACGGATTGTTCGACCCCGAACGAGTGGGTGGGAACCGCTCAGGAGAGTGCCTGTAAATACCGGACCGATGGTAAGAACGATGCGCTGGGCTTGATTGCCAATCACTACATCGAGGTCGATCACCCCATCTATCCCACAACGCAGGGAAGCCATGCCCAGTACAGCCCCTTGCCGGTCTGCGGAGCCTCCGGTTCGCTCGCGCCGCCTCTTTGCCAACCGGTCGACTCATCCAACAACGTCACCATCGATGCAGCCATACTCGCACTCACCCAATCGTTTGGGGTCAATAACTACGACGTCCGGTACTCAGATGGGAAACCTTGTTCTCTTTGGCTCCCTTCAACAAGAGGCCCGAGGGGCCGTGGGCATCGTTGGATCCACCGGGTTCAATAAGTACTACACCTGGGACCCCCGGTTCGAACTGGTTGCCCCGCCCAGCTATCTCAACCCCGGCACGGCGTCATACAACCTGAATTTCGTCGGGTATCTTGCCCGCTTCGAGCTGTCCCGCCCTCATCAATGTCTATGGAACCTCGTCGCCGCTTGCGACGGCGCTGACGCTTGGACAAACTGCTGTCACTTCGCTATCGCTGTCCTCTGGCGTGAAAGTCGCCATCACCACTGGCGAGCAGGTGATGATCGGGGCTTTCGGGGCCACGCAACAGATCGTTGTGGCGTCTGCGCCGGCAGCCATCGGAGCCACTTCGATTTCGGTAAAAAGCTTCACATCAGCCTATGCCCAGCCAGTTGGCACGCAGGTCTCGGGGACGACCACGTGCCCGACGGTGCCCGCCCCCTGATTGCGGCGACCGAGGGGGGCGCTGGCCTCCGGACAAGTGGCCTAGCCGAAATGGCTGATTGGGTCGTCTTTGGACCCAATGTGGGCCGCCTTTGAATCGAGGTGCCCTCGAAGCGAGATTTGCTCATGACGCCTCTGAATTAGTCGCCCCTGCCACGACGATCGATCGCTTTTGACGTCGCTCCTGCGATGGTCTCGCCTGGTCGGGCGCGCCCCGCCGTTGCCGAACCGGTTCCGACCTGCTCTAATCGTCAGTGGGGGACGGTGCGCCATCGTCGCCGAGAGCGGAATCCCGGCGTCCCGGGCAGGAAAAAGACAAGTTTTCCGCCTGAGCCCCGTTCCTTTCATGGATCGCCCACGATTTCCATGGCAGGGGGCGACGAAGATGAGGGAGTCATCTGTGCCAGATCCAACCGTGGGGCGCCAGATTTCGAATTCGGGCGACGCAGCTGGTCCCAAGGGCCACACCGCCGGGCCCAGCGTGAATGCCCAGACTGCTGAATACGCCGTCGCCGGCCTGCTCACCCCTGGGAGTGCCACCCGGGGGGTCGACGTGGCCCGCACCAAGGAGCACCACCGTCAGGCTCGGCTGAAGCGGACCGCTGTCTTGCTGCTGATCCCCGGCGGATTCTTCGCCTACCGGGACCTGACCGGCCACTGGCTGGTCCGCTTCCCCCACATCCCGCCCTCGATGGTCCCGATGGTCCCGGCCGGGGTGTTGATCCTGGTTCTCCTCATTGTCATGCTTGCCCCCCTGCTCGGGGCGGGCAAGTCCCCCCACATGCTCTACCGCCCTGAGCAGCTCGATGTCGGACTCGATGACGTGGTGGGAATCGACGCCAACAAGGCCGAAGTCGCCCGCACCATCAATCTCTTTCTCGGTCACAAGGCGTTCCGTGACCATATGGGGGGCGTCCCCCGCCGCGGGATCCTCTTCGAAGGGCCCCCAGGAACGGGGAAGACCTTCATCGCCAAGGCGATGGCCAAAGACGCCGGTGTCCCGTTCCTGTTCGTCTCGTCGAGCTCGTTCCAGTCGATGTTCTACGGCCAGACGAACCGAAAGATCCGCAGCTACTTCCGAGCCTTGCGCAAGTACGCACGGGCGGAAGGCGGGGCCATCGGGTTTATCGAGGAGATCGATGCCATCGGCTCGGCCCGCCAGGGGATGTCCTCGACTGGCTCCCAGGGGGTGGCTGGTGTTGTGAACGAGCTGCTCGTCCAGCTTCAGAGCTTTGACGAGCCGACGAAGGGCCAGCGTATCGTTGGTTTCTACGTCGACGTCGCCAACAAGTTCCTATCGGCCCGTCATCAGCTGGCCAAGCCCCAACTCGAGCGACCCAATGTCTTGGTCGTGGCCGCCACCAACCGCCGCGACGACCTGGACCCGGCCCTGATCCGCCCGGGTCGGTTCGACCGGTCGATCTACTTCGGGCTGCCCGGCCGGGTCGGCCGTTCCGACATCATTTCCTACTACCTGGCCAAGAAGAACCACGTCGAGTCGCTGTCGTCAGAGGCAGCCGTCGACGAGATCGCCGGGATGACGATCGGGTATTCGCCCGCCGATCTCGAGCGCCTGTTAGACGAGTCGCTCATCGTGGCGTTGACCGACGGGCGGACCGAGATGACCATGGCCGACATTTCTGCGGCCAAGCTGTCAGTGGAGCTCGGCGTCACCGACCCGGCGGTGTACACCGATGCCGAGCGACAGCGGGTGGCGACCCATGAGGCCGGTCATGCGGCAGTGGCCTACGTCGTCGGCGAGGGCCGCAAACTGGACGTGCTCTCTATCATCAAGCGGCGGGATTCGTTGGGACTGCTGCAGCACTCCGACGCCGAAGAGCGTTTCATGCAGACCCGCCAGGAGATGGAGGCTCTGCTCCGGATCTCCATGGGTGGGCTGGCCGCCGAGGAGGTCTTCTTCGGAGACGTATCCTCGGGTCCGGCCGGTGATCTGCTCGGGGCCACCCAGCTGGCCTGTGCGATGGTCGGCGGTTACGGGATGGGCTCGTCGCTCCTCTCCATCGCGGCGGGCTCCGGCGGGCCGTTCGGAGGGACCCTGGTCGACAAGGTGATGGGCGATGACACGGCCCGGGCAGAAGCCGACGGATTGCTCCAGGCCGCCCACCAGGCGGCCCGGGACATCATCGCCTCCGAGCGATCGGTGGTCGAAGCCCTTCGCGACGCCCTCGTCTCCCGTTCCGAACTGATCGGGACCGAGATCATTGACGTGATCGTCTCGGCCGAGACCACCCGGTCACCCGGGTGGGCCCACCTCGATGCCTAATCGTCAGGCAATCATCGATGCGAGGCATCGTTCCGAGGTGGGGCTCGCTGCCGACAACGTCTTGCAACGGGTCGCGGTCGAGCCAAAGGGTGTAGTTCCGGTACACCCGGTTCTCGGCGGCGAGGGCCTCGGCGGCGAGGTTGCCGTCTGTGCTCTCTGCCTGCTCCACCGCCGCCACCGCGGCGGCGAAGAACTCCGGAAAGAACTCTGGATCCTTCAGTCGTAACCGGGTGACAACATCGACGGGCACCGCTGAGCCACCCAGCTACACGATTCCATCGATCAAGTCGATGGTGTCGACGACTCGATTTGGCTCAGCGACCGAGTCCCGCCCGTAGCTCGGCGATCCGACGACCGGCGTCGACCGGGGTGATCCGCCCGGTGCCGGCCCTCGCCACCCGGGCCACCGCGGCCAACCACGGCGACGGTTCCCGGTCGACCTGCCGGCCGCCGTTGGTGCGACGACTGCGGGCCCACGAACAGTGCAGCTGTTCGGTCGCCCGGGTAAGGGCGACGTAGAGCAGCCGGCGTTCCTCCTCGCGAGCCGGCGCGGTAGTGGCATGGACGATGGGCACCAAGCCGTCCTCGATGCCGACCACACAGACCGAATCCCACTCCAGGCCCTTGGCCCGGTGGAAGGTGGCCAGCTCGACAGCGTCCAGGTCATCGGCGTCGCCCCGGTCGGCCCGGGTGGGCGGCTGCGCCTCGGCTGCGGGGGCGATCCGGAACGGGATGCCGGCCCGTTGCAACGCGCGGCTGACCACCGACAGCTGATCGTTGGTGCGGGCCAGCACCGCCTGGCCCGACCAGGTACGGCCGCCCTCCATCTCGTGGAGCAGCCGAGACGCCACCCCTTCGGCTTCGGCTGTCTCGTCGTCGTAGGCGGTGACCACCGGCATCGGCCCCGCCCTTCCGGACGCCCGGGGGACACCGTGGACCGCCCTCCCCAGCGCCGCGGTGGCCGCCGCCACCACCTGGGGCGTCGACCGGTGGTTCTCGTCGAGCCGGATCACCTCCATGCCGCCCACCAGGGTGGGTAGCCGGGTGATGAGCCCGGCGTCGGCCCCGTTCCAACCGTAGATGGCCTGGTTGGGATCACCCACCGCCAACAGGTCGAACCGGTCGGCCATCAGCGCCTCGATGAGTCGGTACTGGGCCGGGTTGATGTCCTGGAACTCGTCCACCGACAGATGCCGGTACCGCCAGTGGACACCTTCGGCGAAGCCGGCGTCGCCGAAGATCAGGTCGGCGGCCCCGACCACCAGGTCGTCGAGATCGATGGCGTGCCGCCGGCCCAGAGCCGATTGGTAGGCGCGGAAGTGGTCGGCGATCTGCTCGACCGGAATCGAGGGGGAGCGGTCGGCGTCGGTGGCGGCCGGCCCGTAGGTCTCCGGGGTAAGGCACCGTGACTTGGCCCAGCCGATCTCGGCGGCGACCACCGGCACCCGCATCGGGTCCCCGACGATGTCGGAAACCAGCCGGAACCGATGGTCGGCCACGTTGGGAGGGGGCTCGCCCCCATCGAGGGCATGGCGCCGGAGCAAGGTGAGGGCCAACTGGTGGAGGGTGCCGGCTCGCACCCCGGGCCCGGGGGCGGCGCCGGCTCTGGAGGGGATGGCCACCCCGACCCCGAAGCCGCCGAGTCGCTGGCGGAGCTGCTGGGCCGCCTTCCGGGTGAAGGTGACCACCAGGCTGTGGTCGGCCTCCGCCGACCCGTCCCGTATCCGGCGGGCCACCCGGAGGGTGAGGACCCGGGTCTTGCCCGATCCGGCCCCGGCCTGGACGCAGATGGCGGTGGCGGGGGAGTCGACCGCCTGTCGCTGAGCCTCGGTGAGGCCGCCCAGGGCCGCGGCGAACCCTTCCGGGCCGGCGTCGTCGGTGCTGGTCAAACCGGTTGGCGCCGGTCGAATGGTTCCACGGGTGCCGAGGCTATCGGTAGGGTGTGCCGGTGTTGAAGTCGTTCGCTGGCGGTCGCATCTTCGGTGCCACCTGGGGATCCGGCGTCGCCACCGTTGTCGCGCTCCACGGTTGGCAGCGTACCCACGGCGACTTCGACGGCGTATTCGGAGACCCGGAATTCGCCAGCACCCATTGCGCTTTCGGCCTCGACCTGTTCGGCTTCGGCGCCACCCCACCACCCCCCGAGCCATGGGGAGCCGATGAGTACGCCCGCCACCTGCTTCCCCTCTTCGACGGCGCCGACAAACTGGCCGGGCAGGTCACCGTCGTCGGCCACTCCTTCGGGGGTCGGGTGGCGGTCCGGTTGGCCGCGCTGGTCCCGGATCGCATCGACCGCCTGGTCCTCACCGGGGCGCCACTGCTGCCCCGGGAAGGTCGGCGGGCGGCTCCGGCGTTTTCGTACCGGGTGGGCCGGTTCCTCCATCGCCGGGGCCTGGTCGGCGACGACCGGATGGAAGCGATGCGCCAACGGCACGGTTCGCCCGACTACCGGGCCACCCAGGGCGTGATGCGGGGGGTGTTCGTGAAGGAGCTCGGCGAACGGGCCGCCCGCGGTGCCGACGACCTGGCCGCGGTCGGCTGCCCTGTGGACCTCGTCTGGGGGGCCGAAGACCACGAAGTGCCGGTGGAGGTGGCCGACCGGGCCCAGGGGATGCTCAGATCCTCCACGCTCGTCACCCTTCCCGGCATCGGTCATCTCACCCCCACCGAGGCTCCGGATGCTCTCCGACAGTTGGTCCTCAAAGGAGCCGATCATCACCAGGGGGGCGAGGTCGGTTGACTGGGCTGGGAGGTGCCGCGGTCACTCTCGCCCGCTTCCACCAGGGTGGGGCCTGGATCACGTTGGCGGCGTGTGCGCTGTCCTGCGCGCCTTCCGGGCTGCGCTGGCTTCGGGTGGCCCAACGCGAGCACTATCTGGCCGGGTCGACCACCCGGTTCGCGTCCCGCTGGTGGGCGATCACCCCGGTCAACCTGGCCATGGCGGCGATGGCGGTGGCCGCCGGGGTCGTCTCGGTCTGGTTCCCGCTGGCCGGGGTCCTCACCGCCCTGGTGGTGGGGGCCGGACCCCTGGGCCTCTCGCTCAAAGGCCGGACCGCGCCGCTGGCCTGGACCCGCCGGCTCCGCACCCTGGCCGGAGTGTGGACGGTCCTGGAGATCGTGGTGGTGGTGATCGGGCTGGTCACCGGCCTGGCGTCGGTGTTCGCCGTCATCGCCGCCCTGGCGGTGCCGGTGTTGATGGACACCGCGTGCGTGATCACCGCCCCGATCGAGCGACGGCTTTCCCAGCACTTCGTCGCTGACGCCCAACGGCGATTGCAACGAGTGGCGCCGACGGTGGTCGGGATCACCGGCTCCTATGGCAAGACTTCGACCAAGAACCACCTGGTCCACCTCATCGGGGGCACTTCGTCGGTGGTGGCCACACCGGCCAGCTTCAACAACCGGGCCGGACTCGCCCGGGCCATCAACGAGCATCTGACCGACGGGACCGAGGTGTTCATCGCCGAGATGGGCACCTACGGGCTCGGGGAGATCGCCGACCTGTGCCGGTGGTGCCCACCCCGGGTCGCGGTGATCACCGCCATCGGCCCCGTCCACCTCGAACGGTTCGGAACCGAGGACCGGATCGTCGAGGCCAAGGCGGAGATCGCCGTCCCGGCCCGGGATGTGGTGATCCAGGTCGACGACCCGCGGCTGGCGGCGCTGGCCGATCGACTTGCCGCGGCCGGGAAGCACGTCGTCAGGTGCTCGGCATCGAACCGATCCGCCGATGTCAGCGTCATCCGGGAGGCGGGCTCAGCCGCGGTAACGATCACCGTCGGCGCGGAGACGGTGGCGACCGGGGTGGCGTTGCCCATCGGGGTGCAGCCCTCCAACCTGGCCTGCGCGATCGGTGCGGCGCGCTCGGTGGGGATCGAGACCGTCTCCATCGTGTCGGCGCTGAGTGACCTGCCGGCGGTAGGTCACCGATTGCAGGCGGTGCGTTCCCCGTCCGGGTTCACCATCCTCGATGACACCTATAACTCGAATCCCGCCGGCGCCCGGGCGGGGTTGGCGGCGCTCGACGGGCTCGACGGCCCGAGCGGGTCGGCGCAGCCGGGCGAAGGAGCCAAGGGGACTGCCGCGGTGGTCACCCCCGGGATGGTCGAGCTCGGGGCCCGGCAGCATGCGGAGAACTTCGCCTTCGGGGCGGAGATCGCCGCCGTCGCCGACAACCTGGTGGTGGTGGGCCGGACCAATCGCCGGGCGCTGATGGCGGGGGCGGCCTCGAACGGCTCAGCCGGGATGACGGTGACCTGGGTGCCGGACCGCCCGCGGGCGGTGGCCTGGGTGCGCGATCACCTGGGTCCGGGCGACGCCGTCCTGTACGAGAACGACCTGCCCGACCACTACCCTTAGGGCGCTTGAACGCTCGGGCGGTCCTTCGGTACGACCGACCGTTCGTACATGAACACTGTCCGCCCGACCAGGAAGCCAGCCACTGTGCCCGATGTCGCCGTCATCTTTGGAGGACCCTCGCCCGAGCACGATGTGAGCGTGCTCACCGGCCTCCAGGCGGCCCGAGGACTGGAACTCGCCGGGCATGGGTCGGTGGCCGCCCTGTACTGGTCGAAGACCGGCGACTGGTTCGGGGTCGACCCGGGCCTCGAGGCCGAGGCCTTCGTGGAGGGGGTACCGCGGGGAGCAACCAAACTCCAGTTGGTCGCCGCTCCCGACGGCGGTTTCTCCGAATCCGGCGGAAGGCTCGGCCGGGCCCGCCAGCTCGACATCGACGCCGCGGTGGTCTGCTGTCACGGCGGTCCGGGTGAGGACGGAAGCCTGCAGGCGGCGCTGGACCTGGCTGGGATCGCCTACACCGGCCCGACGGTGGCCGGGGCATCGGTGGGCATGGACAAACTCAGCTTCGGGGCGCTGATGGCCGAGGCCGGGCTGCCCACCCTGCCCCGACTGCTGCTCACCGCCGACTCCGCCGCCCCGCCGTTCGACGGCCCCTACATCCTGAAGCCGCGGTTCGGGGGGTCCTCCATCGGGATCGACGTGGTCGAGGATTACGCCACCGCCCAAGCTCGCCTGCCCGCCAACCCGCACTTTCGCTCCGGTGCGGTGCTCGAGCCGTTTCGGCCCGACTTGAGTGACCTACAGGTGGCGGTCAGGAGTTGGCCGGTGCTGCAGCTCTCCGCCGTGGAGCGCCCCATCCGGTCCTCGGCGGCCGCCGACATCCTCGACTATCGGGATAAGTATGTGGCCGGTGAGGGGATGGCCGGAGCGCCGCGCCAACTCCCGGCCCTGATCCCCCCCTCACTGGAGGCGGCGCTGCGGGAGGCGGCTTCCCGGGTGGCGGCCCTCACCGGTCTGCGCGGGGTGGCCAGGATCGACTTCCTCTCCGACGACAACCAGCTGATGGTGAACGAGATCAACACCATTCCCGGGTCACTGGCCCGGTACCTGTGGGTCGACCCGGTGGTTCCGTTCGGCGATCTGCTGGCCGATCTCCTGGAGGAGGCCCGGCAGCGTCCGACCCACGCCTATACCACCGCGGGCGCCGACGGCACGGTGCTGCGTTCGGCCGGTTCGATCGCCGGAAAGTTGGGCTGAATCGGTTGCCGACCCGACTGCGCCGGATGGTGGTCGGGGAGGAAATCCTCGTCGACATCAAACCGCACTGGATGTACCTGATCGGTCCGCTGCTGACGGCGATGGCGGTGGTCGGCCTGGCCGTCGGCTTCGAGGTGGGATTCCCGCATACGTCGGTGGGCTGGCACCGGGTCGAAGCGGTGGCCGCCATCATCCCCTGTGTCTGGCTGCTCCTCCGGTTCATCCGGTGGCGGATGACCAGCCTGGTGGTTACAACGTTCCGGCTCGTCGAACGCCACGGAGTCGCGTCGTCGAGGACGACCGAGATCTGGTTGTCCAATGTGGAGGCAGTCGAAGCCGCCCAGTCGCTGTTCCGTCGGATGCTGGGGACCGGCGAACTCGAAGTCACCCTCTACGGCGACAACAACATTCGGATATTCCGTGACGTGAGGAAACCGGTGATCCTGCAGCGGGTGATCGCCCGCCGGCTTACCCCCCGGCCGAATCCCCAGGGATTCCTCTAGTGGGCCCCTACCGGGCAGCACCGTTGGAGGCAGTGACCCTCCATGCCGCGGTCGGGAGGTCATCGACGTCGATGGCGCCGACCCGGCTCAAGGCGACCACCGAGCCTCCGAAGCCGGCCCCGGTCATCCGGGCCCCGTAGACGCCGTCGATCGATCTCAGGTGGTCGGCCAGGGTGTCGAGGGCCGGGGTGGATACGTCGAAGTCGTCGGCCAGGCTCCGGTGGCTCTCGGTCATGTAGGCGCCGGCCGCCCACAGGTGATCCGAGGCCAGGGCTTCGGCCACCTGCCGCACCCGCCGGCACTCGCTGACCACGTGGCGGGCCCGCCGCTGGAGGAGCGGGTCGCGCAACCGGGAGACGTCGGACTCGTCGGCCAGACCCAGCGGGCCGATGGTGGCCGCTGCCGCCTCGCACTCGGCCACCCGGGCCGCGTAGCCGGAATCCCGCAACGCCCTCGGCTGTCCGGAGTCCACCACCACGATCTCGACCGACTCGGGGATGGGAACGTACTCCACCGACAGGATGGAGAAATCGATCAGCGAGGCGTTCCCGGCTCGTCCGCCGGCACAGACCAGAGGATCCATCATCCCCACCGGCACCCCCGAGAGGTTCTCGGCCCGTTGGCACAGCCGGGCGACGGTGATCGAGGATCCGGTGGCGCCGAACACCCGGGCCAGGGCGGTGGCCAGGGCCGCACTCGAGGAGAGGCCGGCGCCGACCGGGAGGCAGGTCGCGATCCGGCATATCCCGCCGGTCTCGGGCCGGACCATGGACATGACCGCCCCCACCAGTCGGGCCCAGGGCGGTTCGAGCGCCTTGAGTATCTCCGGATCAGACGGCACGTCGAGGGGAATCGTGATCCCCTCCCGGTAGAGGGTGGAGAAGAAGGTGACTGCCGCCGACCCGGTCGGGGTGAACTCGACGGTGGTGCCCAGATCGATGGCGATCGGGAGGGCCAACCCCCGGTTGTAGTCCGTGTGATCGCCGATGAGATTGACCCGCCCGGGGCCGGTCGCTCGTCGGGCCAGGCTACTCATCGGTTCTCCTTTCGGGGGGTGCCCGTGGGCCATCTGAGGCACCCGAACAGTAAACCGTGTCAGATGGGACCTAGGGGCGGGAATCGGTTTCCGGATCCTCATCAGGGAGACCGCATTTGACCGCCGTCGCTGGAGCAGCCACCATCCCTGGATGGCCGACTCCCACCTACCTCCCCCGATGCCCTCCCGCCCGTCGGACAACCCGCCGGGAGTCGACCGATGAGCGGGCCGCTGGACGGTGTCCGGTTGATCGAGCTGGCCGGGATCGGGCCCTCCCCGTTCGCGGGGATGATGCTGGCCGATGCCGGTGCCGACATCATCCGGATCGACCGGTCCGACCGGGCCACCTACCCGCCCCACCAGGATGCCCACGTCGATCTGCTGAATCGCGGGCGTCGGTCGGTGGCCGTCGATCTGAAGCACGCCGACGGAGTGGCCCTGGTCCTGCGTCTGGTCGAGTCGGCCGACGGGCTCACCGAGGGATTCCGGCCCGGGGTCGCCGAACGGCTGGGCCTGGGACCGGAGATCTGCCTGGCCCGCAACCCGAAGCTGGTCTACGGCCGGATGACCGGGTGGGGCCAGACCGGACCGATGGCCCTGACCGCCGGCCACGACATCGACTACATCGCCCTGGCCGGGGCGCTCGACCCGATCGGTCGGGAGGGCGAGAAGCCGGTCCCGCCGCTCAACCTGGTCGGTGACTTCGGGGGCGGGGGGATGCTGCTGGCCTTCGGGATGGTGGCGGCCATCCTCTCCGCCCGGCAGACCGGCAAGGGCCAGGTCATCGATGCGGCCATGGTCGACGGATCTGCGTCGTTGATGACCATGACCTACACCCTCCGCCAGGCGGGGATCTGGAACGACCAACGGGGAACCAACCTGTTGGACACCGGCGCCCATTTCTACGAGGTCTACGAGACCTCCGACGGGGGGTACATGGGGGTGGGGGCCATCGAGCCCCAGTTCTACGCCGAGCTCATCCAGGGCCTGGGTCTGGCCGACCAGGACCTGCCGGGACAGAACGACCGTGAGGCCTGGCCGGCGATGAAGGAGCGCTTGGCGGCGATCTTCGCCAGCAAGACCCGGGCCGAGTGGCAGGCCATCTTCGACGGCACTGACGCCTGCGTCGCTCCGGTGCTGACCTCGGCCGAGGCCCATCTCCATCCCCACAACGTTCACCGCGGTACCTTCACCGAGGTAGCCGGGGTGGTCCAGCCGGCGCCGTCACCCCGTTTCGAGGGAACCCCGGGGGCGATCCGCCGACCCCCGCCCAACCCGGGCCAGCACGGCGACGAGGCCCTCGCCGACTGGGGGCTGGACGCCGGTGAGGTCATCAAGCTGCGAGAGTCGGGGGCGATCCGCTAGCGACCATCCCGACCGTCGGCCGGAGGGTTCCTCAGATGTGTCCGCCGTAAAGGTCGAAGGTCCGGGCCATGCCGCCGTCGGCGGCAATCGTCTCCCCGGTGACGAACCGGGCGGCGTCCGAGGCCAGAAAGACGATGACGTCGGCAATGTCCTCGGGCCTGGCCCATCGGCGGAGCGGCGTCTGCCCCTCGATCGTCTCGACGACTCCCGGGATCGCCTTGTTCTTGGCCCACAACGCGGTGTCCACGACCCCGGGAGCCACCGAGTTGACCCGGATCCCCGACGGCCCGAGCTCGATGGCCAACGACCGGGTCGCCGCGTCGATGGCTCCCTTGGTGGCGGCGTAGGCAGCCCGCCGCGGCGTACCCACGAGGCCTGACACCGAGGAAAGGTTGATGATCGAGCCGCCGCCGCGCTCGATCATCGCCGGGATGAGGGCGGCGATGAGCAACAGCGGTGCCCGCACGTTGACGGCCAGCATCTCGTCGATCAACCCGGCGTCGGTGTCCACGGTGGCCAGACGGGCGGCGATGGCCGCATTGTTCACCAGGACCTCGATGGTGCCGAGGGCGTCGAGAGCCTGTCGGGCGATGGCCTCCGGAGCATCGGGATCGCTCAGGTCGGCCACCAGGACAACCGGTTCGTGTTCGAGCTCTCGAGCCAGGTCGGCGAGGCGGTCACTGCTCCTGGCCACCAACGCCACCCGGGCACCGGCACGATCGAGGGCGCGAGCCGTCGCCGCGCCAATTCCCCGGGAAGCTCCGGTCACCAGCGCTGTACGGCTCGGCAAGGTGGATTGGTCCAGACTCACGATCTGAGCGTGGTCAGAGGTTGACCACCGGACAGGTAACCGTACGGGTGATCCCTTCGATCAGCTGAATCCGCCCCACCACCATCCGGCCCAACTCGTCCACGCTGACGGCCTCGGCCCGGACGATGACGTCGTAGGGCCCGGTGACGTCTTCGGCGGCAATGACCCCGTCGAGCTTGGCCACGGCCCGGGCGACGGTGGCGGCCCTTCCGACCTCGGTTTGGATGAGTACGTAGGCCTTGACTGACATGGGTTTCTCCCGACACGTGGTTCCCGATGGTGGATGCATGCTATCGCCACCGTCGTGGCCCTTAATATGCCGCGGTGACCGTTCGGGAGCGAGGAGAGCAGTTCCGGAGATTGGCTCGCTCGGCGATAGCCGACCTCTTCGACCAGCGGCAGCCATTCGGCCGATTGGCCCTCACCCACGTGCTGATGACCGCCGGCGACACGCTCTTCGCCGTCTCGCTGGCCGGGTCGTTGTTCTTCTCGATCTCTCCCACCGCCGCCCAGGACAAGGTGTTGCTCTATCTGCTCCTGACCATGGCGCCGTTCGCGGTGGTGGCACCCGCCCTCGGCCCGCTGGTCGACCGGAGTCGGGGGGCCCGCCGGGCGACGGTGGTGGCGTCGGCCCTGGGCCGGGCTGCCCTCTGCCCGCTGCTGGCCGCCGACATTCACTCGCTGCTGTTGTTCCCGCTGGCCTTCGCCATGTTGGTGCTGTCGAAGGTGTACCTGGTGACCAAGGGCGCCCTGGTCCCGGAGATGGCCGCCCTCGGTCTCATCGGTCATCCGCCGGGAAGTGACCCTCCGAGTACGCCGACCCCCGTCGCACCGCCAACCCCGCGGCCGACCGCCACCCCGCCCTACGGGACCCCGATGATCGGAGGGGGAGAGGACCTCGAGCATCCCGGGAAGCCCGACCTCGAAGGCGCCCCCGACCTGGCCGGCCTCAATGCCCGGTTGGGCTTGTTGGCTTCGGTGTCAGCCTTTGTCTTTGCCCTCCCCGCGGTGGGCATGCTCAAGCTGGCCGGAGCCCAAGGCGTCCTGTGGCTCGACTTCTTCGTGTTCCTGGCCGCAGTGGTGGCCGGAGCCCGACTGCCGGTCCGGCAGCGCCGACGGGCTCGAGGCTCGGGTCGGCGTCGGGTCCCGGAGCGGGTCATCCCGATGGTGCCGGTCTCGCAGTCTCTGTCCGAACCGGCGCCGGATCTGTCCAGTGAACCGACTGAGGATGAGCTGGACCTCGCCGCCTTCCGGCCGATTGCCACTTCCGAGGTGCTCCTGGCCCTGATGCCGATGTCGGTGCTGAAGGCCGAGCTCGGGTTCCTGACCTTCTTGCTGGCGTTCGGGCTCCGCCGGCAAGGGGCGGCGACCTGGTGGTTCGGGCTGTTGCTCGGCGCCATCACCGCGGGAGCGCTGATCGGCGTCCTCCTGGTGGCCCGGCTCCGCCGAGTGTTCAGCGAGCAACAGATCCTGGTGGCGTCGATGTGGTTGGTGGCGGTGGTAGCCGGAATCATCTCCTCCCAGTCGAGCCGATACTTCCAGGTGGTGGTGGCGCTGGCCGTGGGGGTGGCCGGCGCCATTTCCAAACCATCCTTCGACGCGCTGGTCCAGCGGCACGTGGAGGTGTTCAACCAGGGTCGGGCGTTTGCCCGCTTCGAGACGCGCCTGCAGCTGGTCTGGGTGGTGGGGGCGTTCGTCCCGGTCGTGTTGACCCTGCCGATCACCACCGGCAACCTGATCATGGCCATCGTGGCCGCACTCGGGGCGGTGGCGTACATGAGCTCGCTTCGGGGCGGTGACCACCGCTGGTGAGCCGCGCCGTCGGTGGGCTCCATCGAGTGGTCAAATCCAGTTCGGCCTAGTCTCGGCCCATGTCTTCGCGATTCGACACGGTGGTCCGCTGCAAGGATGATCACCTGTTCACGACCATCTGGGTACCCATGGCGTCGATCAAGGCCGTGCGGCTCGGGACCGGCCGGTGGCAGCACTGCCCGGTGGGGAAGCACTGGAGCGTCGTCGAGCCGGTGGATGAGGGAACCCTCGATCCCGCTGCCCTCGCGGCGGCCCGGGCCGTCCACGACATCCACTTGCCCTGAGTAAGCGCCGGAGTCCCGGACCGCCCGAATCGTTCGGACGGGGCCGAGTCCGCTCAGCCGAGCTGCTTCTCCAGCCGGTCGACTTCCTCGTCGAGCTTGGCCGGGAGCTTGTCGCCGAACCTGGCGTAGTGCTCGCGGATGCCCGGCACCTCGGCCCGCCAGCCCTCGATGTCCACGGCCAGCAGCTTGTCCATGTCCTGGTCGGAGATGTCCAGACCGTCGGTGTCGATGGCACCCGTTGCCGGGACGAACCCGATCGGTGTCTCGACTGCCTCGCCGTCACCGCCGGCCCGATCGAACACCCAGGACAGCACCCGGGAGTTCTCCCCGTAGCCGGGCCACAGCCAGCGGCCCTCCTCGTCCTTTCGGAACCAGTTCACGTAGAAGATCTTCGGCAGCTTGTCGGGATCGGCCGAGGCCCCGACGTCGAGCCAGTGGGCGAAGTAGTCGGCCATGTTGTAGCCGCAGAACGGGAGCATGGCGAACGGGTCACGGCGGAGCTTCCCGACCGCACCGGCGGCGGCGGCGGTGGTCTCCGAGGACATGATCGAGCCCAGGAACACCCCGTGGTCCCAGTCGCGGGACTGGAACACCAGCGGCACCACCGAGGCGCGCCGTCCCCCGAACATGATGGCGTCGATGGGGACACCGCCCGGGTCCTGCCACTCGGGGGCGATGGCCGGGTCCTGGGCGGCGGAAACGGTGAAACGGGCGTTGGGATGGGAGGCCGGGGTATCGGACTCGGGGGTCCAGTCCTCCCCCTTCCAGGAGGTGAGGTGGGCCGGCGGCTCCTCGGTCACCCCTTCCCACCAGACATCACCGTCGTCGGTCAGCGCGGTATTGGTGAAGATGGCGTTCCCGTCGAGGGTGAGCATGGCGTTGGGGTTGGTCTTGAAGTTGGTGCCGGGGGCAACCCCGAAGAAGCCGGCCTCGGGGTTGATGGCATACAGGCGACCGTCGGCCCCGAACTTCATCCAGCAGATGTCGTCGCCCACCGTCTCCACCTTCCAATCCGGAAGCGAGGGGATGAGCATGGCCAGGTTGGTCTTGCCACAGGCGGACGGGAAGGCTCCGGTCACGTACTTGGTGACGCCGGCGGGGTTGGTCAGCTTCAAGATGAGCATGTGCTCGGCCAGCCAGTTGTCGTCCCGGGCCATCACCGAGGCGATGCGGAGGGCGAAGCACTTCTTGCCCAACAGCGCGTTGCCGCCGTAGCCGGAGCCGTACGACCAGATCTCCCGGGTCTCGGGGAAGTGGACGATGTACTTGTTCTCGCTGTCGCACGGCCAGGGGACGTCGGCCTTGCCGTCCGCCAGGGGATCGCCGACGGAGTGGAGACAGGGCACGAAGTCGCCGTCGGCACCGAGCACCTCGAGGGCGCCCCGGCCCATCCGGGTCATGATCCGCATCGACACCACCACATACGGCGAGTCGGTGATCTCCACCCCGATGTGGGCGATCTCGGACCCCAGCGGGCCCATCGAGTAGGGGACCACATACATGGTGCGCCCCTGCATCGAGCCCCGGAACAGGTCGGTGAGCGTCGCCCGCATCTCGGCCGGGTCACGCCAGTTGTTGGTCGGCCCGGCGTCCGACTCGTGGGTCGAACAGATGAAGGTCCGGTCCTCCACCCGAGCCACGTCGGCCGGGTCGGAGTGGGCCCAGTAGCTGTTGGGTCGTTTGGCGTCGGACAGCTTGGTGAAGGTCCCGTTGTCGACAAGAAGCTGGCAGAGCCGGTCGTATTCGTCGGCCGAACCGTCGCACCATTCCACCGAGGCCGGCTGGGTCAGCGCCGCAATCTCGTCCACCCAGGCGATCAACTTCTTGTTCTCAGTGGGTGGCATAGGTGGGCGATTCCTCCTCGGGATTCCAGGTCGGGGCCGCGACGATCGCTTACAGCAGATGCCGGCGTCGCGGTGGGGCTACTCGATATTAGTGGCGGCGGCCGGGGACGATGGTAGGCAAGAGACATGGTCGGAACCAATTCCGGGTCGACGTCAGCCCATTTTCCCGGTTCAGGTGACGAATTTGACGCCATCGACCGGCTGCGGGCCCGATTCGAGCGGGCGGCCGGCGCCCGGATGGACCGGGGAAGGCCCGCCGGCGGGGGAGACCTGGATCGGGGATGACGCCGCGGTGGTCCGGCGCCCGGAGGGGGACTCGGCGCTGCTGTCCACCGACCTGGTGGTGGCCGGGGTCCACGTGGATCTCGGCCTGAGCGGTTTGGACGACCTCGGGTACAAGGCGCTGATGGTGACCGTGTCCGACCTAGCCGCCATGGGCGGGCGCCCCGATCACGGGCTGGTGTCGATCGCCGCCCCGCCGGAGACGGACCTGGACCTGGTCGCCGACGGGATTGCCTTGGCCGGCGAGCAGACCGGGTGCGTGGTGGTCGGTGGCGACCTGTCGGCTTCCCCGGTGCTGGTGGTGTCGGTGGCGGTCACCGGATCGCTCCGCGGGTCGGACAACCTCGGGCCGATGCTCCGCTCCGGGGCCAAGCCGGGAGACCAGCTCCTGGTCACCGGGCCACTGGGCGGGTCGGCGGCCGGTCTCCGGATCCTGCGGGAGCGGCGAGATCAGCAGGTCACCACCCCACCGTCGGCCGAGGCGTCGGCGCTGATTCTGGCCCACCGGCGCCCGTTGGCCCGGCTCGACGAGGGAGAGGTGGCCCGGTTGTCGGGGGCCCGGGCCGCCATCGACCTCTCCGACGGTCTGGTGGCCGACATTCGCCATCTGGCCCGGGCCTCGGGCATCGGGATCGACCTGGCTGAGGTTCCGGTGGCCAGCGGTGCCACTCGGGAAGAGGCGTTGGGCGGTGGGGAGGACTACGAGCTGCTGCTGGCCACCGAGGACGCCGAGCACCTGCGGACCGAGTTCGCTCGGGCCGGGCTGCGGCCGCCGACGGTGATCGGACGGTGCACCGATGATCCCGGTCGGCTCGAGCTGGGAGGTGGCCCGCTTCCCTTTGGGGGGTGGCGCCACCAGGTGGGATGATTCTGGGCTGCAGTCCAGGTGGCTCTCAGCGAATCCACAGGAATGCCGTCCAGAATTGGTAGGTGAGCATCGGGGACAGGCATTGGATCTGAACGGTCGCCGGGTCCTGGTGGTCGACGACGAACGGAGCATCACCGCCCTGGTGACCATGGCGCTGAGCCTCCACGGGACCACCGTCGAAGTGGCCCATTCCGGGACCGAAGCCCTCCGGGCCCTCAAGTCGTTTCGACCCCACCTGGTGGTGCTCGATGTCATGCTTCCCGACATCGACGGCTTCGAAGTGCTGAAACGGATGGGGTGGGACCGCAATTCCCAGATGACCCCGGTGCTGTTCCTGACCGCTCGGGGCGAGGTGGACGATCGGATCCGGGGCATGGCCGCCGGTGGTGACGACTACATGTCCAAACCGTTCAGCGTCGAAGAGATGGTGCTCCGCATCAAGGCGATTCTGCGTCGGACCGACGGGTACGAGAACCTGGGTCCACGACTGGCGTTCGCCGACGTCGAACTGGACGAGGACAGCCACGAGGTATGGCGCGGATCGGCGGCCATCGAACTCACCCCGACCGAGTTCCGATTGCTGCACTACCTGATGGTGAATGCCGGGCAGGTGCTGTCCAAGTCCCAGATCCGGGACCGGGTCTGGGACTACAGCTTCGACGGCAAGGTCAACATGGTCGAGGTCTACGTGAGCTACCTGCGCAAGAAGCTCGATGCCCACGGACCACCGTTGATCCGCACCGTGCGGGGCGTCGGGTACACCCTTCGGGTCCCCCCGGAGACGGCGGCATCCGGGGACCCCGACCCCCACCCCGGAACCGCGGGCTGAGGCTCCGCCTTGACCCTCCGCCTCCGGCTGCTCCTGCTGCTGGTGATCATCGTGGCGGCCGGACTGGTGATCTCGGACGTGGTCACCTACACCTCGCTCCGGTCGTTCCTTCTCACCCAGGTGGATACGCAGCTGACGGGGGCCACCTTCCCGGTGGGCCGGTCGCTGCTGCCCACCACGGCCGTCGGCTCGACGAATCCTCCGGCGTCCCCCGTCGGTGGGACCACCACGCCGACCAGCACCACGCCGACGACCATCACGCCGACCACCACCAGTCCGACGTCCGGGGTCCGCGGCCAGGGAAGCCGCCTACCCAACTTCCGGGGGCCGTCCCGGGGGGCCGACCGGGGGATATTGGTTCCCCCGGGTACCTACGGTGAACTTCGTGACTCCAGCGGCCACATCATCGCCCACGTGTTCTTCAGCTACGGCGGGAAGGCCCCGTCGGCACCGTCGATCCCGGCGTCGCTCCCCGGATCGGGGAACCCATCGACGGCCGACCTGTTCTTCACCACCTCGAGCACCGGCACTGACGGGATCAGCTACCGGGTCTTGGCCCGGCCGCTGCCCAACCACGAAGGCACCATCGTGGTGGCCGAGTCGCTGAGTGGCACCGACAGCACCCTCCAACGACTCCTGTTCATCGAACTGGTCGTCTCGGCCTCGGTGCTGGTGATCCTCGGGCTGATCTCCTGGCTGATGGTGCGCCGTGACATGCGGCCCCTCGAAGAGATGGCGGTGACCGCCGGCACCATCGCCGACGGCGATCTGTCCCAGCGGGTCTCCTACGTCACGCCGGGCTCCGAGGTCGGTCAACTCGGATTGGCCTTCAACACCATGATCGAAGAAATCGAAGAAGCCTTCGACGCCCGAGCCGCTGTCCGAGAACAAGCTCCGCCGCTTCCTGGCCGATGCCTCCCACGAGCTGCGGACCCCGCTGACATCCATCCGTGGCTACTCGGAGATGTTCGACCTGGGGATTCGCGACCGGCCCAACGACCTGGCCACGGCCATGGATCACATCAAGAACGAGGCGGCCCGGATGGGGACCCTGGTCGACGATCTCTTCCTGCTGGCCCAGCTCGACCACGAGCGACCCGTGGCTCACGATCCGTTCGACCTCGTCGAGGTGCTCGAACAGGCGGTGGCGAGCATCCGGGTGTCCGCTCCCGGCCGGACCGTCGACCTGAACGTCGGGGGTCCGGTGACCGTCGTCGGCGATGTCCGCCGGATGCGCCAGGTGGTCGACAACCTCTTGGTCAACGCCATCAACCACACTCCGGAGACGGCGTCGGTTGCGGTCGGGGTTCGTCTCGACGGTGCCGACGCGGTCGTCTCGGTGAGTGACGACGGCCCGGGGATCGACCCGGAGGTCGCCCCCCGGATCTTCGAGCCCTTTTACCGGTCAGACCCGTCGCGGGCCCGCTCGACCGGAGGTGCCGGATTGGGTCTGGCCATAGTCGCCGCCATCGTCGAGGCCCACGGGGGCCGGGTGAAGCTACTCGAAGGCACCACCGGCGCTACCTTCGAGGTGAGGCTTCCGGCCGCCGCCCCTCCCCCGCAGTCGAACGGTGCGGTTCCGGCCCCTGAGGCGACCGGGGTGCCAACGCCGGATTGAGTCGGAGCCGCGGTGGCTTCTTGGGCTGGATCGGCAGCTGCCGGTCGTCGATACCGGCCGGTGTCGGCTAGCCACCGCCGCCGGTGAAGCCACCACCGCCGACAATGCGCCCGCCGCCAGTGAAGCCGCCGGCACCGCCCAGGCCACCCGCACCACCCAGGCCGCCGGCCCCACCCAGGCCCGTCCGCCCGGTGGTGGTGGCGCTGCTCGCCGGGATCGGCGAGTTGAGGTCGGCGAGCACGACGGTGGCGCCGGGCTTCACCCCGGAGGTGATCTGGGTGAGGATGTCACCCACGGTGCCGAGGGTGACCCGGACTCTCGAGGTGGTGCCGTTCTTGTACTCGGTCACGAAATGGGTGCTACCGATCGTCTGCACGGCCGAACTGGGCACGCTGGGCACCCCGGTGGATCCCTTGGTGACGATGCTCACGTCGGCGTCGCCTCCCGACGAAAGCTGCATGCCGCTGTCGCTGGCCATCGACAGGGTGACCGGATAGCTGGTGGAGGAGGAGGACGACGGCACCAGGCCGATCGACGTCACCGTCCCGGTGATCGTCTTGGTGGTGGCGTCGGGCGTAATGGTCGCCTGCTGGCCGACGAGCACATCGCCGATGTTGGTCACGCCGATGTCGGTCGTGACCACGAACGAACCAGGACCGATCACCACGATGGCGGCGTCGGCGCTCGGGCCGACATTCGAACCCGCGGTGACGGGGGAACCGGGAGCGATGGAGACCGACGCCACGGTGCCGGCGATCGGGCTCAAGAGGTTGGCGTCGGCCAGGTCTTGTTGGGCCGACGCCAGGCTGGCGTTGGCCACGTCCAGGTCGGCCTGGTCACTGGCCAGCTGCTGGGGGGTCGCCACCGAGGAGGCGGCCGACGAACCCCCCGATGACGGTGAGCCGTTCCCGCCACCGGCCGTGCTTCCACCGTTGCTGTTGCCGCCACTGCTGTTCTTACTGGCCGGCCCAGCGCCCCCGCCCGACCCTGAGGCCGGTGTTGTCGTGGTCGGACTGCCGGAGCCTCCGGTACTCGACGCCGCACTCGCCAGGGCCGCGGCCAGTGCCGTCTCGTCCGATGCCACCGTCGTCTCGTCATGGGAGACGGCACTCTGATCGCTTGACACCTGCTGGAGGGCTTGGGTGCAGGCGGCGGTGGCCGACGAACTCGGCGTTCCCGCCGGCGTTGTGGTCGTCGTGGTGGTCGTCGTGCCCGTGGGGGCGGTGGTGGTTGTAGTGGTCGGCGGCGGACCGTGGGTGTTCGACGTAGCCGGTGTAGTCGTGGTCGCGGCACCGCAGGTGGAGATGGCCTGCTGGAGGTCGGCGGTGGCCTGTTGCTGGTCAGCGTCGGACTGCTTCTGGTCGGCCAGCAGGGTGGACTGGGCCTGAGCAATCGCCGACTCGCCGGCACCGCTCGATGGACTCCCACCCGCCGGATGACCGCCACCGGTGGGGCTGCCCGAGGGCGAGGCGTCGGTGATGTCGGCGGTGAGGACGGCGGCGGTGGCGGTGGCCGAAGCCGCGGTGTTGGTGGCCGAGGCGTTGGTGGCGTTACTCGACGAGGACGAGGTCTCGCCGTTCTCATCGGCTGTGAGTTTGGCCTGGGCCGACGTCACCGCCGCCTGGGCCGACAGCACCGAAGCCTGCAGCGAGGTCGTGTCCAGGGACGCCAGTGTCTGACCGGCGGTCACCGCCTGTCCGACCGTCACCCCCACGCCGGCCACCGTCCCCGAAGTGCTGAAATTGAGATTTGCCTGGCTCTCGGGTGTGAGGGTCCCCACCGAGTCGAGCGTCTGCACCGGCGAACCGGCGGTGACGGTGGCCAGGCGGTAAGCCTGACCTGACGAGCCGGTGGTGAGCCAGACGGTGGCGGCGATGGCCACCGCCACCACCGCCGCGATCAACCAGGTGATCCACGAGGGGCCCTTGGCCCCGGCCTTTCGATCAGGCACCGGTGGTCCCAGTGCCGGCCCCCGGACCGCCGCCGAATCCGCCCGCCCCGCCTCGGAACCCGCCCGTGCATCCGTTAGGCCCGGGCGAGCTGATGCTGATGGAGGTGGCGGTGACCGCCCCGGTGTCGTCAGCCGGCCCGATGGCCAGGACGCACTTGCCGACGGCGAGATTGGTGGGCGCCGCCGCCAGTGTCTGGGTGTAGGTGGTGGAGCCGCTCACGACGACGGTCTTGGCGGTGACCGCCTTGGTCGTCGGGTTGGTGGCGTTGACCACGATGGTCGAGCCATTGACCGAGGTGACGCTGCCCGACGCACCCCCGAATCCGCCCCGACCGGCACCCGTCCTCGGCCGGGTCCCGCCGCCAGGCGTTGTCGGTCGAGTTCCCGTGCCACCGCCCGCCCCGCCTCGGAACCCGCCTCCAGCCGCGCCGCCCGCGCCGCCGAATCCGCCGGTGCAGGTGCCGTTGGTCGGTGTGGTGATGAGGATGGTGGTGGCGTCAAGCGGCGTCGACGGCGTCGTCGTTGTGGTGGTGGTCGAGGAACCGGCCGCGCCGAAGCCCGAGGCGTTGAACGCCGATACACACGATCCGACCGTCACCGCGGCCAGGGAGGCTGCCACCGTCTGGTTGAAGGTCGTGGTCGAGGTGTAGTTGACGGTGGTCTGTCCGCCGGAGCCACCGGAGCTCGAAGAAGCCGCAGAGGTGCTCTGGACCTCCATCGATTGCCCGGTGATGGAGGCGATGGTGCCGGAGGTCCCCGGCGGGGCCGTGGGCCGGTTCGTCGGCGTCGACGTGGTGGTCGGGCTGGTGCTGTTGGCCGCCGACGATCCTCCGCAGGCGGCCAGCACCAGCGCCGCGCTCCCGAGCACGACCAGCACCGCCCATCGTCGGGCTCCGGCCGCGGAGGTGCGCCCGGTCGGCGGGCTCGTCGTTGAAGGCGACGCGTGGCTCATGGTGAATGCTCCTTGTTGGTTCGTCCGCAGGGGGCGGGCGCTTCGGTGTGAATGTCGCATGGCGGTCGGATTCCTATTCGCTGCGGAGAGCGTCGATGGGAGCCAACCGGGCGGCCCGGCTGGCGGGGTAGACGCCGAACGCCACCCCGATGGCGATGGCGATGACGATGGATCCGGCGATGGCGGCCGCCGAGATGGCGACCGGATCGCTGATGAAGTGGGGGAGGACGATGGCCACCACCAATCCCAGGACGGCGCCGAGCATGCCCCCCACCAGGCCGAGCACCGAGGCCTCCACCAGGAACTGCCGTCGGATCAGCCGCGGGGTCGCCCCCAAGGCCTTGCGTAGCCCGATCTCCCGGATCCGCTCGGTGACCGACACCAGCATGATGTTCATCACTCCGATCCCGCCCACCAGCAGTGAGATCCCCGCGATGCCGGCCAGGAGGACGGTCAGGGTCTTGTCCACCGAGGTGGCGGTGGCCAGCAGCGACTGCTGGCTGGTGATGGTGAAGTCGGCGTCGGTGGCGTTGGTAATTCCATGGAGGCTGAGCAGCGCGTTGTCGGCTTCCTGATAGGCCGCCGACAGGGTCTGGGAGTTGGTGGCCTCAATGTAGATCGAGCTCAGATCATTGCGGCTGGTGCCGCCGATGATCCGGGTGGCGGCGGTGGTGATGGGGATGATGGCCTGGTCGTCTTCGTTGGAGGTGGACGATGAGCCCTCGGCGGTCAGGACCCCGATCACCGACATCGGGGTGCCGGCCACGTCGACGGTCTGACCTACCGGGTCGCGGGCCCCGAACAGCTCCGAGGCGGTCGTCGGGGCCAGAACCGCCACCGCCGCGTGGGTCTGCACGTCGTGGCCGGAGATGAACCGGCCTTCGGCCATGGTGCGGCCCCGCACCGACATCCACGACGCGTCGGACCCCACCAGAGTGGTGGTCCAGTTGGCGGTCCCGGCAGTCAATGACTCCGAGGCGGAGACCACCGGGGCGACCCCGGCGATGTCGGGAGCCACCGTCTTGTTGGCCAGCACATTGGCGTTGGCGACGGTGAGAGTGGAGGCGGAGCCCAGGCCACCCCGGACCCCGGTGGATGAGGTGGAACTGCCCGGTGAGACGATCAGCAGGTTGGCGCCGAGCGAGGAGATCTCCGACCCGACCTGTTGCTGGGCGCCCTCCCCGAGTCCGACGGTGAGGATCACCGCGGTGATGCCGATCATGATCCCGAGCACCGTCAGGGATGAGCGCAACCGGTGGGAGACCACTGCCTCCATGCCGGTGCGGAACGTCTCGACCAGGTTCATCGGGAAGCACCACCGACCACGGCCGACGAGCTGTCGAGGATTTGCCCGTCGAAGATACGGAAGGTGCTGGAGGCGACGTCGGCGACATCGGCGTCGTGGGTGATCAACACCACCGTCCGTCCTGAGTCGTGGAGCTCGGCCAGCAGGTCGAGGACCTCACCGGCCGACACCGAGTCGAGGTTCCCGGTCGGCTCGTCGGCCAGGATCAGCGCCGGATCGCTGACCACCGCCCGGGCCACTGCCACCCGCTGCTGTTGGCCACCGGACAGCTCGCCGGGTCGATGCTCGACCCGGTCGCCCATGCCCACCCGGTTGAGGGCGGCCATCGCTCTCTCCTTCCGGGCCGAGCGGTCGACGCCGGCGTAGACGAGCGGAAGTTCCACGTTGCGCAACGCCGACAGCGAGGCCAACAGATTGAACTGCTGGAAGACGAACCCGATCCTCCGGTTCCGGACGTCGGCCAGTTCCACTTCGCTCATGGTCGACACATCCTCCCCGGCCAGCCGGTAGGTACCGCTGGTCGGGACGTCGAGGCAGCCGAGGATGTGCATGAGGGTCGATTTCCCCGAGCCCGACGGGCCCATCAGCGCCACGTACTCCCCGGCAGAGATGGTCAGCGACACCCCTCGCAGTGCAGCCACCTCCAGGACGCCGGTCCGGTAGATCTTGTGCACCCCCTCGATCTCGATCACCGGGACGGGCGAGGCCGGGTGCTGCCCGGTATCGCCGATCCGGATCGGTTGGGTGTCGTCGAGTGGGGGGGTGACGGTGCCCGACTCGGTCATCCGCCGCCCCCACCGGTGAAGCCTCCGCCCCCACCGGTGAAGCCTCCGCCGCCCCCACCGGTGAAGCCTCCGCCGCCCCCACCGGTGAAGCCTCCGCCGCCCCCGAGCCGGCCGGCGCCCCCGGTCCCGGTGCCGGTACCTCCGAATCCCTTGATGGTGATCACCGGCACCACCACCTTGTCACCGACGGCCAGGCCGCTGACGATCTGGGTGTTGCCCCCCGACGCCGAGCCGATGGTGACGGTCTGGGAGACGGTGGAGCCGTTGGTCACCATGTTCACCGTGGTGGCATTGCCCGAGTAGTGAATGGCCGCGGTCGGGACCACCACCACGTTCTGCAGATCCTTGGTGGTGATCACCACCGTGGCGGTGGCGCCCCCGAACAGACCGGTCGGGCTTCCCGTGACGTTGATCACCAGCGGGAACGACGCCACGTTCGAGCTCGAGCTGGCCAGCAGCCCGATCGAACCGACCGTCCCGTAGACCGGGGTGGTGGCTCCGCTGGGGGTGATCACCGCCTGGTCGCCGATGGCGACTTGGCTCACCTGGGTGTCGTCCACGGTGGCGTTGACGATGTAGGACCCGGTGCTGACGACGACGAATTGGGATGTCGAGCCGGTCGACGAACTCGACGACGACGAACTCGACGCCGCGGTTGAGCGGGACGCGGACGGCGTCGTCGACCCGTTGCCGGACGAGTTACTGGATGACGGGCTGGACGAGGAGCCGCTTCCCGATACCTGCTGTCCGACCGAGAGGTTGATCGAGGCCACCGTCCCGGCGATGGTCGAGGTCAGGGTGGCGTCGGCCAGCGACGTCTGGGCGGACGTCACCTGGGCCTGGGAGGAGGCCACCGCCGCTTGGTCGGCGGCGACCTGGGTCGCCGATGCGCCGTCGGCCTGGTCGGTCGCCAACTTGGACTGGTCGGAGGACAGGGTGGCCTGGGCCTGGGTGGCCGATGCCGTCAACGACGTCGGGTCGATGGTGGCCAGGGACTGTCCGGCGGTCACCGTTTGTCCGACGGTGACATTGACGGCGGTGACCGAGCCGCTGACCGCGAAGGAGAGGTTGGCCTGGCTGGCGGGTTCGATGGTGCCGGTCGACGACACCGTCTGGGTGATGGTCCCGGTGGTGACCGATTCGGTCTGGTTGGTGGTGGTGATGGATGGGCCGGCCGCGGACGACTGGGTGGCGAACCAGATCCCGGTTCCGCCGCCGGCCAGGACGACGATCACCACGGCCGCGGCGATGCTACGTCGCTTGTTCAACAGACGTTTGCCACTCCACCGCACTGGGCCCTCCTCGTATCGCCATAGGACGCTGGCGCTCTGCCCCGGGGAAGGATCCACCGGGTACGTCGAGCAGGCTCGATTTGAGGTCCTCCAGCTTGGAAAGTCCGATGAATTAGCTTGGAGAATCCTTAAGACGAGCCGCCGGTCTCCGATGGGAGGAGCCACGGCGACAAGACCCGAGAGGACCCATCGCCCGACCGGGAGGGCGGGGCTGACCTCCGATGAGGAACGGGAATGGCCGGCTGGGAACGGCCATAGCCGTGGCAATCAGACCGATAGCAGTGGAAATCAATAGGTGCTAGAAAAACTCCCGTGCGTACCTGGTGGTTCGCGGCATGTTCTACGGCGTTGAGCGCGTCGGTATTGGCGGTCGTAACGCCGGCCGCGGCCGCGACCCACGCCTCCTCGGCGGTCGTAGCGCCGGCCGCGGCCGCGGCCCACGCCTCCTCGGCGTCGGCCACCAGTTTCGGGTACGTCGGTCAATGGGGCTGCCCAGACCAGAACTTCGGTGACCAGCCGTTCGACGTGGCCGTTAGTTCAGCGGAGCAGGCGTTCGTCGCCCACGAGGATGGGACGATCGTCAGGTCGACGCTGACGGGGGCGCCCATCGGGACCTTCCCGGGTCCCGGCGACACCATCGGCCAATCCATGGCCACCGGCACCGGCAACGTGCTGTACGTCGGCGACTACGTGTCGGGCTCCATCTCCAAGTACGTGACGAATGGCAGCTCGGAGACATTGGCGGCCACCTGGCCCGACAAGAACCCACAAAGCAGTGGTCCACCCTGGAACCCGGTCGACGTCGTCGCCGTCGACTACAACGGCGACCCCGAGGTCTGGGTGCTGAGCAAACAGGACGTTATCGACGACTACAGCGTCACCGGGACTTGGCTTCGCGAGAGCCTGGAGTTCGACCAGTCGAATTCGTCCAACGATGTGCAACCCGTCGATCCGACCGGGTTCGGAGTCGGGGGCCCCGACTCGGAGATATTCATTGCCGACGCCCAACCACCGACGGGATCGGGGCGTATCGGGGTCTACACCCTCTACATCGATCCGACGTTCGGACTGGAACTCGGCTGGGTCCGGTGGATCAACACGGAAGGCGCACCGGTCAGCGTGAGGGGGAGCGCCCAGGGGGTGTGGGTCCTCAATTCGAATGGCATCCTTCAGGAGTTCGATCCGTCCGGGAATGCACTTGAGCAATTGGGGCCCAACGACGTCCCCGGTGGGTGGGGCCCGCCCGGATCGGACGCCCAGTCCGGGTACTACCCGAGTGGGTTGGACGTATTGAGCGGTGTCGTCTACGTCACGGATCCCAGCAACGACCGGGTGCTCGAATTCGGGCCGGGCGGAGGGGTCCCGGCCAGCGGTGGCGGCCCCGGGACACCGCTCGACAACAGCTGTGCCGGCGGCGGCAGCTCCGGCGGTGGCTACAACCTCGTCGGCGCCGATGGTGGCATGTTCAGCTTCGGCGACGCCCAGTTCTTCGGGAGCGAGGGCGGCAAACCGCTCAACGCACCGATTGTCGGTATGACGACGACGCCGGACCGCCAGGGCTACTGGCTGGTGGCCACTGACGGCGGCATCTTCAGCTTCGGCGACGCGCAGTTCTACGGATCCACCGGCGCCATCCGCCTGAACAAACCCATCGTGGGCATGGCGTCCACACCCGACGGGCAGGGTTACTGGTTGGTCGCCTCCGACGGCGGCCTCTTTGCCTTCGGCGACGCGCAGTTCTACGGATCCACCGGCGCCATCCGCCTGAACAAACCCATCGTGGGCATGGCGTCCACGCCCGACGGGCAGGGTTACTGGTTGGTCGCCTCCGACGGCGGGATGTTCACCTTCGGCGATGCGCAGTTCTTCGGATCCGAGGGCGGCAAACCGCTCAACGCGCCCATCGTGGGCATGGCCTCCACGCCCGACGGGCAGGGCTACTGGATGGTCGCGTCGGACGGCGGGATGTTCACCTTCGGCGATGCGCAGTTCCTGGGAAGTGTGGGTGGCCAACCCCTCAACGCGCCGATCATCGCCATGGCGTCCACGCCCGACGGGCAGGGCTACCGGCTGGTCGCCTCCGATGGCGGCATGTTCAGCTTCGGCGATGCCCAGTTCTTCGGGAGCGAGGGTGGCAAGCCGCTCAATGCGCCGATCGTGGGGATGGCGAACGCCTGAGCCCACCGGCGACGGTTGAGGCCGGGGAGATCACTCCCGCCGGGGACTCAGGCCGGGATATTGCGGATCGGGCGCTTGGTGACTTTGCCCGACTGGATGCAAGAGGTGCAGACGTGGAGTCGCTTGGGCGAACCGTCCACGATGGCCCGGACCCGCTGGATGTTGGGATCCCAGCGACGCTTGGTGCGCCGGTGGGAGTGACTGATGTTCATGCCGAACGACGGCTTCTTGCCGCAGACTTCACACACCGCTGCCATGACGCGTCGACTTCCTCTCAAACCTCTGGGAACCCGGTAAAGGTTAGCATCCTGGCCATGGGGGTCATCGACACGCTCGAGGCGGCAACGCTCGGCCAGGTCATCGGGGCGTACCGGGATGCCCTCCGCTCCCACCAGGAAGTCATCAACCGGCTCAATGTCTATCCCGTCCCCGACGGGGACACCGGGACCAACATGGCCCTCACCATCGAGTCGGTGGTCGCCGAGCTCAACAAGCTCGACCATCCGGACATGGCCGTCACCTCCGAGGCCATCGCCCACGGCTCGCTGATGGGCGCCCGGGGGAACTCCGGGGTCATCTTGAGCCAGCTCCTCCGGGGCATCGTCAACGGGCTCAACGAGTCGGGGTTGGTCCCGGGGCCGAAAGACCTGGCCCGGGCGTTGACGGTGGCCGACGAGTTGGCCCGGGCCGCGGTCATGCGGCCGGTGGAGGGGACCATCCTCACCGTGGCCCGAGCCGCCGCCGAAGCCGCCCGCGCCGCCGCTGACGCCGGCAAGGCGCTGATCGACGTGGTCGGCGCCTCCCGGAACGCCGCGGCCGAGGCGCTGGCCCAAACCCCGGAGCTGCTCCCGATCCTGGCCCAGGCCGGGGTGGTTGACGCCGGGGGGGCCGGCTACCTGTTGCTGTTCGATGCCATCCTCTCGGTGGTGGACGGCCGTCCTCTCCCCGAGCCGCCGGACCTGCCCGACACCCCCGCCGGTTGGGCCGGCGACCAGCCGGTGATGGACGAGGCGGTGGCCGCTTCCCATGACGGCGGGAGCGGCGATATCTCCGGGTTGCGCTACGAGGTCATGTACCTGCTGGAGGCGCCCGACGACACCATCCCGTCGTTCAAGGAGGTGTGGGCCGGCATCGGCGACTCCATCGTGGTGGTGGGGGGCGACGGGTTGTGGAACTGCCACATCCACACCGACAACATCGGGGCGGCGGTGGAGGCGGCGCTGGATGCCGGCCGGCCCCGCAACATCCGGGTCACCGACCTGCTCGAGCAGGTCGAAGAGGAGCGCTGGGTGCGGGAGGGGGCGGCACCGCCGGAAGCGGCGCGCCCGAGTCGCCACCCGGCCCGCCGCCGACCACCGGGGTCGTCGCCGTCTCCACCGGGGTGGGCATCGGTCGCATCTTCCGGTCACTCGGGGTGCACCAGGTCATCGCCGGCGGGCAGTCGATGAACCCGTCCACCGCCGAGATCCTCGAGGCGGTGGAGTTGCTGCGCGCCGACGAGGTGATCATCCTCCCCAACAACAAGAACATCCGGCCGGTGGCCGAACGGGTCGACGGTCTCACCGACAAGCGGGTCCGGGTGGTCCCGACCAACAACATCGCCGAGGGCTTCGCCGCCCTGCTGGCCTACGACCCCGAGGCCCATGTCGACGTGAACGCCCGGGACATGGAGACCTCGGCCCGCAACGTGGTGGCCGGCGAGGTCACCCAGGCGGTGCGCGACTCCGACAGCCCGGTCGGGAAGGTGGCGGTGGGCGACTGGATCGGGCTCTCCCGCCAGGGCATCGAGGCGGTGTCCAACTCGGTGTCGCAGGTGGCCCAGGCCCTGCTGGACAAATTGGTGACCGACGACCATGAGCTGGTCACCCTCATCGAGGGCGAGGGATCCAGTGCCGCCGACACCCGACGCATCACCGAGTGGCTCGGCGAGCACCGTCTCGGGGTCGACACCGAGGTACACCAGGGAGGCCAACCCCTGTATCCGTATCTGTTCTCCATCGAATGACCGCGGCCGAACCGGCCGGCCGGGCGGTCGACGGAGCCGGACGCAAACTCCGCCAGCTGGCCGACCTACCGGTCACCACGCTGCACAAGGTCGGCCCGGCCGTGGCCCGGGAGCTGGCCGAGCTCGGCGTCACCTCGGTCCTCGATCTGCTCACCCACTACCCCCGGCGGTACATCGACGGCACCCGGCTGGCCCCCCTGGCCGAGCTGGACATCGGGGACAAGGCGTCGGTGCTGGCCGAGGTCCGGCGGGTCAACCGGCCACCGGTCCGCGGCGGGCGGGGTCGGGGACGGAGCCCGGCCCGGGTCGAGTTCGATGTCACCGACGACTCCGGCGGGGTGAAGGTGGTGTTCTTCAACCAGACCTGGCGGGCCAAGCAGCTGCCGGTGGGCACCTTGGCGCTGTTCTTCGGCACCGTGACCTCCTACCGGGACACCCGCCAGATGGTCAACCCCACCGCCGAGGTGCTGCGCTCGGCCGACGACGAGGGCGGCGGGGAGGGGACGCCGGAATCCGGCCGGGTGTTCCCCGTCTACCCGCTCACCGAGAAGGCCGACCTCACCTCGGCCCGGATCGCCCGCTACGCGGCCGAGGCCCTCGACCGGGGCGGGCGGTTCGCCGAGCCGTTGCCCGACCGCTGGCGGCAGAAGTTCGACCTGCTCGATCGGACGACGGCGTTCAACCACATCCACCAGCCGTCGGCCATGGAGGAGGTGGAGCCGGCCCGCCAGCGGCTGGCCTTCGACGAGTTGTTCCGGCTCCAGCTCGCGCTGGTGCTCCGCCAGCGACGGCTCCAAGAGGACGCCCGGGGCATCCGCCACGTGGTGTCCCATCCCGACGGCGGCGAGACCCTGGTCGACCGGTTTCTCGCCCGGCTGCCGTTCGAGCCCACCGGTGGGCAGCGAGCGGCCATCGACACCATCCGCGACGACCTGGCCGGGCCGCTGCCCATGCACCGGCTGTTGCAGGGCGACGTCGGGGCGGGAAAGACGGTGGTGGCGGTGGCCACGTTGTTGGTGGCGGTGGAGGGAGGCCACCAGGGGGCGCTGATGGCCCCCACCGAGGTGCTCGCCGAGCAGCACTTTGCCGGGGTTCGGGAGCTGCTGGAAGGGATGGAGGTGCCCGATCCGTCCACCCTCACCGGGGACCGCCAGCTCCGGGTCGCCCTCCTCACCAACAAGACGTCGGCCGGCGACCGGGTCGTGCTCCACGCCGGGCTGGCCGACGGAACGGTGGACCTGCTGATCGGGACCCACGCGCTGTTGACCGACGAGGTCCGGTTCCGGTCGCTCGGGGCGGTGGTCATCGACGAGCAGCACCGGTTCGGGGTCGAGCAACGGGCGGCGCTGCGGGACAAGGGACGAGGGGCCGACGGGAAGGGCCGGGACCCCGACCTGCTGGTGATGACCGCCACCCCGATACCCCGCACCGCGGCCATGGTCGTCTTCGGTGACCTCGACATGACGGTGATCAACGAGCTGCCCCCCGGACGGGTGGCGGTCGAGACCCATTGGGCCCGGACCCCACTCGACGTGGAGGCGGCGTGGGCCCGGGTGCGCGAGCAAGTGGGATCGGGACACCGCGCCTTCGTCGTCTGCCCGCTGGTGGAGGGATCCGAGCGGGTCCAGGCCACCTCGGTCACCGAGGAGACGGAGCGGTTGGCCTCCGCCGAGCTCGCCGGCCTGCGCATCGGGGTGCTCCACGGCCAGATGCGGCCGGCGGCCAAGGAGTCGGTGATGGCCGACTTCCGGGCCGGCCGTCTCGAGGTGCTGGTGGCCACCACCGTGATCGAGGTCGGGGTGGACGTGACCGAGGCGACGGTCATGGTCATCGAAGATGCCGACCGGTTCGGGATCGCCCAGCTCCACCAGTTGCGGGGCCGGGTCGGGCGGGGGAGTGAGCCGTCCTGGTGCTACCTGCTGTCGGAAAGCGACAGCCCCGAGGCCGCCACTCGGCTCTCGGCCCTGGAGCGGTCCACCGACGGGTTCGAGTTGGCCGACGTCGACCTCGAGCTCCGGGGGGAGGGCACCATCCTGGGCGCCCGGCAGAAGGGCCGGAGCGATTTGAAGCTGGCCCGGCTCATTTCCGATCGCGACCTGGTGATCAAGGCGCGGGAGGTGGCCGAGCAGATCGTCAGCGCCGACCCGGAGTTGTCCGACCACCCCCTCCTCACCGACGAGCTCCGCATCTTCATCGACGAGGAAGACGACGCCTTTCTCTTCAAGAGTTGACCGATGCCCCGAGGGTGCCGCCTGTAGACTTAGAGGCGTGCGAGTGATCGGGGGAGAGTTCCGGGGTCGCCGCCTGTTGGCTCCTGTGACCCCGTCGGTGCGGCCCACCTCTGACCGCGCCCGCGAGGCGATCTTCGACATGCTGTTCAGCCTCGGCGGGGTGGACGGTCTCCAGGTGGCCGATCTGTTCTCGGGGACCGGGGCCCTCGGCATCGAAGCCCTGTCCCGGGGTGCGGCGTCGGTCACCTTCGTGGATCGGGACCCCGCCAATCTCGACCTCGTCCGGCAGAACCTGGCGTCGGTCGGGACTATCTGACGCCGAGCGCGACGGCTACGCCACCATCATCCGGGCCGACGTCGATGCCTGGGTCGCTTCCACCCTGTCCCGGTACGACCTCCTTCTGGCCGATCCCCCCTACGCCTACGCCGAATGGGAGAACCTCATCCGCCGTCTCCCCGGCGATCTGGTCGTCCTCGAGTCGGGCGCCGAGTTGCCCGAGGTCGACGGCTGGGGAGTCCTCGAAATTCAAGCGCTATGGCAGTACCATCGTCACAGTTGCCCGACCGGAACCGGTATCTCAGAAAGGTGCCTCGTGACCATTGCGCTGATTCCCGGATCATTCGATCCCGTCCACAATGGGCACCTGGAGGTCATCGAGCGCGCTTCGCGGCTGTTCGACGAAGTCATCGTGGCCGCGCTCCGCAATCCCCAGAAGAGCCAGCCCCTCTTCGACCTGAGCGAGCGCAAGGAGATGCTGGAGGAGGCGTTGGCCCACATGGACAACGTGCGCATCGTGTCGGTGTCGACCCTGCTGGTGAACGTGGCCGAGGACGTCGGGGCCAGCGCCATCGTCAAAGGCCTGCGGGCGGTCTCCGACTTCGACAACGAGCTGCAGATGGCCCAGATGAACCGGAAGCTCTCCGGCGTGGAGACGCTGTTCATCGCCAGCAGTTCCGAGCACTCGTTCATCGCCTCGCGTCTCCTCCGGGAGGTGGCCCGCTTCGGGGGCGACGTGACGGCATTCGTTCCCAAGGTGGTGGCCGTACGGCTCCAGGAGAAGTTCGCCAATGAGTGATCTGTTCGAAGATCTGGAAGCCCAGCGCGCCGCCGGTGAGGAGCAGGACGCCGAGACCCTGGTCCGGGAGGCGTTGGACATGGTCCTCACGGCTAAGGCCATGCCCCTGTCGGCCTCGGTGCTGATCTCCCGGGAGGAGGTGGCCGACGTCCTCCAGGGCGCCCTCGATCGGATGCCGGACGAGATCCGGCAGGCCCGGTGGCTGCTGAAGGAGCGCGAGGAGTTCATCGCCGAGAAGAACCGCGAAGCCGACGCCCTGTTGGAAGAGGTGCGGGTGCAGGCCGAGCGGATGGTGCAGCGCACCGAGATCGTGCGCCAGGCCAACCACGTGGCCCAACGGGTGCTCGACGACGCCAACGAGGAGGCCCGGCGGCTGCGCCACGAGGCGGAGGACTACGCCGACCAAAAGCTGGCCAGCTTCGAGATCGTCCTCGACCGGACCATGAAGACGGTGCAGGCCGGGCGCGAGAAGCTTCGTGTCACTCCCCTCCCGCCGGTGGAGATCGGGGAAGGCGGGGACACCTCGCTGGCCTCGCCGGCCGAGCTGGATCTCGAGGGTCTTGCTCCTGACGATCCCGAGGGCTTCTTCGATCAGGACCTCACCTGAAAGGACGGACACCGTGCGCACGTCGACGCCTTTTCTTGTCCATGCCTCCAACCTCCGGAAGGTGGCCGGCACCGTTCGCCACGAGGAACGCCGCGGGGTGATCGACGACCTGGCCACCGTCAGCGTGGTGGTGCCCGAGGGCGCCGAGGTCGACGCCCGGGTGACGCTCTCCTCCTATCCCGGCGGGGTCATGGCCACCGGACGGGTTTCCGCCCCGTGGCAGGGCGAATGTCGCCGGTGCGGGGGAGTGGTCACCGGGGCGGTGGAGGCCGAAGTGCGGGAGCGCTACGTGATCGAGGGGGCAGAAGGCCGGCCCGGGGTGAGCGCCGACGAAGACGACGCCTATGTGTTGGCCGACGACATCCTCGACCTCGAGCCGTTGGCCCGGGACGCGGTGCTGCTGGAGCTCCCGCTGGCTCCGCTGTGCAAGGAGGACTGCCTGGGGCTGTGCCCGCAGTGCGGAACCAACCTGAATCTCGAGAGCTGCAGCTGCGCCCCGCCGGCCGACCCGCGCTGGTCGGCGCTGGATGCGCTTCGGGACGTTGAGGGCCCGGCTCTGTCCTAGGAGGGCTCGGCTTTGCCCTAGAATGCCCTCCCTATGGCCGTCCCCAAGAAGAAGACCTCCAAGGCGAAGAGCCGCAGCCGCCGCGCATCCAACTGGGTGCTGAAGGCGCCGGCCCGTTCGGTGTGCCCGCAGTGCACCCACGCCAAGCTGCCCCATGTCGTGTGCCCCAACTGCGGTTGGTATAAGGGTCGCCAGGCGATCGAAGTCGAGTAGTGGCCCGGGGTGGCGTCCGCCCGACGGGTGAGGCGTTTGCGAGCCTTCCGGTGGCGGTCGATGCCATGGGTGGTGATCGGGCTCCCGGGGAGATAGTCGCCGGCGCCCGCCGGGTGGCCGAGACGTCGGGGATCGGGGTGCTCCTGGTGGGTCGGCCTGGGGAGATGGGCGACACCGGTGGTCTCCCCGAGCTCCATGCCAGTGAGGTCATCGGCATGGACGACGACCCCGCCCAGGGGGTGCGCCGCAAGAAGGACTCGTCGCTGGTCCGGGCGGCAGAAGCCGTCCGCGACGGCAAGGCCATGGCCATGGTCTCGGCCGGGAACACCGGCGCCACCATGGCCTCGGCCCTGTTGAGGATGGGCCGTCTCCCCGGCGTGATCCGGCCGGCCATCGCCACCCCCATCCCCAATCCGGGATCCGGTAAGCCGCCGACCGTGCTGCTGGACTCCGGCGCCAACGCCGAGTGCAGCCCGCAGATGCTGGTGCAGTTCGCCCAGATGGGGGCCGCCTTCGCCCGCCAACGCTACGGGGTCCCCCTTCCCACCGTCGCGCTCCTTTCCATCGGTGAGGAGAAGTCCAAGGGAACGCCCCTCGAGAAGGAAGCCCACGCCATGTTGACCGCCGGGCTGGGCGGTGGCGGATTTGAGTTCATCGGCAACGTCGAGGGGCGGGACTTCCTCCACGCCGCCGCCGACGTCATCGTGACCGACGGGTTCACCGGCAATGTCGCCCTCAAGACGATGGAAGGGTCGTTGAGGTTCCTGGTCGCCGCCCTCACCGAGATCCTCGCCCGTCCCGGGCTCGAGCAGGCCTCCGAGGCGCTGCTCCCGGCCATCGCGCCGTTGGCCACCGAGCTCGAACCGGAGGGAACCGGCGGGGCCATGCTCCTCGGCGTGGACGGGGTGTGCGTCATCAGCCACGGGTCGTCGTCGGCGACCGCCATGGTCAATGCCGTCACCGTGGCCCACGATCTGGCCGTTGGCGGTCTGGTGGCGGCGGTGGCTGACGCGGTGACGGAGATACCCACGCCGGTCTCCGACTGACGCCGGGCCCGGTCCCGCCCCTGCTGCGGCCGGAGCCGTCCACGGTGCCGGCGGTCGGGTGCCGTACGCTGTCCGGCGGTGCCGACTCTCCAGATCCCCGCCGTCTCCCGGCAATGAGGTGATCTCCGGCCCGCTTCCCGGGCCGGGCTGGCATCCCGACCCCGGCAACCCCCGGTTCTGGCGGTGGTGGGACGGGAGCACCTGGTCGGCGCATGTCGCCCCGAGGATGCCGTCCTTCCGGCCTCCGGCGGACTTCTCGGCGGCCGAAGAGGTTATGGCCCCCTGGGCCCGGGCCGCGGTGGTGGTCTATCCGATCGTCGCCTTCACCGTCGGTGTGTTGGGATTCATCTACGCCCCCCGATATCGGCTCTTTTTCCATGAGCTGCGACTGGCCTTCGACGCCGCCCAGAACGACAACGGGAATTTCGTCGCTCCGCCCGGGCCATCGGTGCCCAGCTGGAACCTCGTGTTCGCGCCGTTCTCCATCGCCGCCGAGATCGTGTTTCTGATCTGGCAGTACCGGGCGGCCAGTGTCGCCCGGCAGCTCGGCTACCCGGCCCGGCACTCGCCGGGGTGGGGGGTGGCGTTCTGGTTCATCCCGATCGTCAACTTCTGGATGCCGTACCAGGCGATCCGGGACTGCCTGCCGCCCGGACATCCCGAGCGAAGGTCGGTGTTGTGGGTCTGGCTTCTGCTGTTGGTGAGCAATCTAGCCCTCCCGTGGTTGATCATCGGCAGTGGCTATGACCGGCCGATTGGGGTTGCCGTCCTGGTCGGATTGGGAGTTCTGGAGGCGGCTGTGGCGTTCCTGGCCTACCGGGTGGTGATGGCGGTGGGGGAGCAACATCGCCAGGGGTTGGCACCTCCCTACCAACAAACTCACATCTGACCAGCGACCGGCGGTCCTCGTCAGGGGAGGGTGAAACCGCTTTCGGTGATCAGCTTCTCGGTGACCCCCCAAAGCCGATCGGCGTCCTTGTCGGAGCGCCCGTGGCGGGATGGATGCCCGGGCCGGCAGTGCACGTAGTAGCCGCCGGTCCTTCCTTCCATTTCGGGGGAGGAGGCCAGAAACACCGGGGTCGCCGCGCCGGCGGTCGCCGAGATCTCGAACGGGCGAACCAGGCGGTTCCCCCAGCCCATGATGCCGGTCATGTCGCCATCCAGTCCGAAGCCGCTCCGCACCGGTCCGGGGTGAGCGGCATTGGCGGTGACCCGGGAGTCGGCCAGTCGAAGGGCCAGCCCACGGGTGAAGAGCAGATTGGCCAGCTTGGACTGGGCGTAGGCGCCGAAGGTGCTGTAGCGCTTCTCGCCCTGCAGGTCGTTCCAGTTCATGCCGTTCAGCGCCATGTGATGGCCGAACGACGAGAGGTTGACGATACGCCCCGACTCCGCCTGCCTGATCCGATCGAGGAGGAGGTTGGTGAGGAAGAACGGGCCTACGTGATTGACCCCCAAGGTCTGCTCGAATCCCTGGGCGGTGACCTGGCGACTGGACCAGATGCCGCCGGCGTTGTTGACCAGCACGTCGAGGCGGTCCCAGCGGGACAACAGCTCCTTGGCACCGGATTCGACCGAGGACAGGTCGGCCAGATCCAGGGCGACGACGTGCACATCGTCGGAGCCGGAGGTCAACCGAACATCGGCCGCCGCCGCCTTCGCCTTTTCCGGGTGGCGGCAGGCCAGCACGGTGGTGGCGCCCATCGTGGCCAGTGCCACCGCCGTCTGCTTGCCGATGCCGGAGTTGGAACCGGTGATGACGACGACTTTGCCTTGCACGTCGGTGTCTCTTTTCGGTCGATTCGGATCCGGCTGCCGCTGCCGGGCTACCGGTTGAGGAGGTCCTTGGCAATATGGGTGACCTGGATCTCGTCGGTGCCGGCGTAGATCTGGAACACCTTGGCGTCGCGGGCCAGCTGCTCGACCCGGAACTCCGACATGTAGCCGTTACCCCCGAACAGCTGCACGGCTTCCATGGCCACCTCGGAGGCGGCCTGGGCCGAGTAGAGCTTCATCGCCGACGCTTCGGCCAGGGTCAGGCTCTTCCCGGCCGCCGACAGTTCGATGTGGCGGAACACCAGGTTCTGGACGTTGAGCCGGGCGATCTCCATCTTGGCCAACTTGAGCTGGATGAGTTGCCGGTCACCGATGCGCGAGCCCCACAGCATCCGGTCCTGGGCGTAGGCCACCGACAGCTTCAGGCATTCTTCGATGAGGCCGAGGGACATGGCCGCCACCCCGGCCCGCTCGGTGACGAAGTTGCCCTTGGCCGAGTCGCGTCCGCTGCCTTCCCGATCGTCCTCGGTCTCGCCGAGGAGGTGGTCCCGGCCCACCCGGACATCGGACAGGAACAGCTCACCGGTGGGGGAGGAGTGCAGTCCCATCTTGCGGAAGGGTTTGGACTGCTCGAGACCCGGCGTCCCGGTGTCGAGGACGAAGGTCAGAACCTTCCGGTCGCGGATCGGGGTGTCCGAGCCGTCGTCGAGCTTGGCGTAGAACACGATGGTGTCGGCGTAGGGGCCGTTGGTGATGAAGGTCTTGTTGCCGTTGAGGATGTACTCGTCGCCGTCCCTCCGGGCGGTCGACTTCATCCCGCCCAGCGCGTCCGAGCCGGAGTCGGGCTCGGTGATGGCCCAGGCGCCCACCTTGTCCAAGGTGAGGAGGTCGAGACCCCAGCGCTCCATCTGGTTCGGGGTGCCTTGCTTCATGATGGTGCCGGCGGCCAGCCCCACGCTGACCCCCATGGCCGTCACGATCCCGGGACAGTAGTGGCACAGTTCCACGATGGGGATGAGGGCCATGGCCGCCGCCCCGCCGTCGCCGTGGCTCTCCTCCCGGGAGGTTGACTCTTTCGACTTGGCGCCATTGCGCTTGCGGTCGAGCTGGCCCTTGAAACGGTCGCGGGCCATCTGGTCCATGCCGAAGGTGGCGTAGAGCTTCCGGATGATGTCATAGGGAGGGAGATCCCCGTGCTCCAACTCGTCGATGTGGGGTACTACCTCGGTTTGGATGAAGCGACGGATGGTGTCCCTCACCATCAATTGTTCTTCTGACCATTCGTACACGGTGGACCTCCTGAGGACCCTCGGCGCCTGACGGGCAGCCGGGATGAGGCTATCCGAGGTCGGCCTACAGTCGGTGGGTGCGACCGGTTCGACGACCCGCCAACCCCCAGGACACGCCGTTTCACCGCTGGGGTGGGGAGGCGTTCTTCGTGGCGTTGGTCGACCGGTTCTATGCCGGCGTGGAGACCGATCCGCTCCTGCGCCATATGTACCCCGAGGATCTCGCCGGCCCGAAGGCCCATCTGGCCCTGTTCCTGGCCCAGTACTGGGGAGGGCCGCCCACCTTCAACGAGCAACGGGGGCAGCCCCGCCTTCGGATGCGGCATGCCCGGTTTGCCATCGGGACGGCCGAGGCCGAGGCGTGGCTGGGTCACATGACCGATGCCGTCCACGCCGCGGGGATGTCGGCGGCGGACGAAGAGCAGATGCTCGACTACATGAAGATGGCGGCCAAGAGTCTCATCAACGCCCGCACCTGAATCAGGGGTAGAGGGGATCCCAGCGGCACCCGAATCGATGTCAGGTGGCAGCAGGATCAGGGAGATCGTCTGGATACGTGATGGTGATTTCCATGATCGACTTCGGGAAGTCTGCCCGGTTATTGGTGATGAACCGATCAGCGGCGGCGCCGACGGCGGTCGCAAGATGAACTGCATCCGAGGCGTGAAGTCCGTAGAAGGCGCCGAGAGATGTGGCGAGTTCGGCAGTCGCCAAGTCCGTCGCAAGCAGATCGATTCGACTGAGAAGGTCACCGAGCTCAACCATTTCGTCTTCGGTGTGGTTGCGAATTGGCTTGCTCAATAACTCGGGAAGGAGCAGTACGGATCCGATTCCTGCAAATCCCTCGAGTGGTTCGACCGGGAACAGTGCACGGATTCGTCGTCCAAGTGGGTGGTTGGGAATCGCCGCATAGATCAAGACGTCGGCGTCGAAAGCGTCCATCGATTGGGTCTCGTTTAGCGGCGCGATCGACCGGCGCGCACGTTGGCAATGAGCTCCTCCGCCTGCGCGTCGGTGAGCGAGGCACGGGAACCAAGACGCTTCTTCCTGCTCTTCTCAATTAGGTCGTGCACCTCTGCTGCCTTGCTGAGCGCCGCGTCGGCCCGACGCACGCGAAGGGTATCGGGGCGCACAACCACCGCGACCGCCTTGCCGTGGCGTGTGATCGTGACTTCCTCGCCGTCGGTCACGCTCTCCAGGAGCTGCGGCAGGGCCGCCCGAGCTTCACTGACGCTCATTGTGCGTGCCATGCAAGTATTGTACAAGAACGTACGTATGAGTACAAACCATGTAGACGGTTTCAGAGCTCCGTGATGAACACCCGCACCTGATCACCAGGTGATCCCGGTTACGTCTCGCATGGCCTTCTCGAAGGTCGGATCGTCCAGTTGCGACCGCGCCCCGAGCACCAGCTCAGCGTCGTCCCCGACCGGGACCCGCAGCGGGGTGGTGGGGTCCTCGATCGCCCGCCGGATGGCCTCCGCCACGATCTCCGGCCCCGGGCGGCCCTGCGGCCCGGTGACCTTGGCGTCGGTGCCGTCCCACTGCTCCCAGAGCCCGGCATAGATCGGGTCCCCCCGGTGAGGTGCCGCGTGTTTCATGCCGGTTCCGATATAGCCGGGCTCGACGATGACGACCCGGATCCCGAAATGGCCGACCTCGTAGTGGAGCGATTCCGAGATCGACTCGAGGGCGTACTTGCAGGCGGAGTACGGACCTTCCAACGGCGTGGACACCCGGCCCTGAATCGAGCTGATGTTCACAATCACGCCTCGGCCCCGGGCCCGCCAGACCGGGATCACCTCCTGGATCAGGCGGAGCGGTCCGAGGGTGTTGGTCTCCAGCATCATCTTGAACCGGTCGAGGGGGAAGTCCTCCAGGGGTCCCTTGCCCGAGATCGCTGCGTTGTTGACGATGGCGTCCAGCTCGCCGGCCTGGTCCAGGGCCGCACGGATCGACCCCGGGTCGGTGACATCGAGGGTCAGGCGCCGGCTGACGTCGAGATGGTCGAGGAAGCTGACGTCCCGGGCGGTGGCCACCACCTCATGCCCCGATCGGGTCAGTTCGGTGGCGGTGGCCGCCCCGATGGCCCGAGCCGCTCCGGTGATCAGGATCCGCATGGACAGGAGCGTACGACAGGGTTCGGTCGGACCGGAGGGGAAGTCCTGTTCGGTGGGCATTTCGGCACCAACCAGCTCACCGTTCACCGCCGGAGGGTGCACTCGCCAACTCCGTTTTCCCTGCTCACCCGCCGACTATCCGCATGACATCTGTGTGATTCCGGTACCATGTGAGCGCTTTGCAAGCCGCCGGTCCGGTCCGCGGAGGGATGTCGGCTACGAGGATAACCCCTGGTAGCGGCATATTTCCTGGAGGGAACCCCGGCCGGTTGGTCCGAATTCGCTCAACCCAGGAGTCGCCGTGCCCCCAGAGGCCCATGTGGAAAAGGGTCCACTCGATCGCCAGCAGGTGTTCGAGCTCACCCGTGACCTGCTCGCGGACATTTTGGAGATCGAACCCAACACCATCACCGAGTCCTCATCGTTCGCCGAGGACTTGAATGCTGACTCCCTGGCGCTGATCGAGCTGGTCGAAGCCCTGGAGGAAGAGCTGGGGGAGCGCTCGGTGGGGTTCCGTATCGATGATGAGGATCTCGAGGACCTGCGCACCGTCCGCGATGCCGTGGACTACGTCCACACCAAACTCGAGGGAGCCTGAGACGTTCGATCTCATCGGTTACAGCTTCACCAATCCTGACCTGATCGAGCAGGCCCTGTCCCACCGGTCATGGTGTGCTGAGCAGGGCGGCGAGCCGTCCAACGAGCGGCTCGAGTTCCTGGGCGATGCCGTCCTCGGTCTGGTGGTGGCCGACCACACCTATCGCAACCATCCGGAGCTGCCCGAAGGCATCCTGGCCAAGGTGCGGGCCGGGGTGGTCAACGCCCGGGTATTGGCCGACGTCGGACGGGAGCTCAAGGTCGGGCCCTTCCTGCGGCTGGGGAAGGGCGAGGACCTCTCCGGGGGTCGCGAAAAGGAGTCGATCCTGGCCGACACCGTCGAGGCGATCTTCGGCGCCGTCTACCTCGATGGAGGCTATGAAGCTGCCCGCCGGCTCATTCTCGACCAGTTGTCGGATCGCATCGAAGACGCCATCGCCGAACCCGGCGAGGCCGATCACAAGAGCCGGCTCCAAGAGGTCACCGTGGGCCTCGGTCGGGGGGTTCCCAGGTACGAAGTGGCGGGTCAGGGGCCGGATCATGCTCGGCGGTATCAAGCCACGGTGTACGTTGCTGACCAGCCCCTCGGAACGGGGGAGGGGCGATCGAAGAAAGACGCAGAACAGGAAGCCGCCCGGGTTGCCTGTGGAGCGTTGGGGGATGAAAGGGAAGGAAAGGATGCCTGAACTTCCCGAAGTGGAAACCATTCGGCGCGACCTGCAAGGGGAGGTCGTCGGTCGCAAGATCAAGGCGGTGGAGGTGCGCAACGGGCGCACCGTACGACGCCATCCGAGCGCCAAGCACTTCCGGGCCCGGCTCGAGGGCCATACCATCAAGTCCATCGGCCGCTCGGGAAAGTACCTGCTCCTCGGGCTCGACGACGGTGAGACCCTGGTGGTTCACCTGGGGATGAGTGGCCAGCTGCAGCGAGCCAAGAGCATCAAGGAACCCAAGGCCCCCCACACCCACGCCATTATCACCTTCACCCAAGGCGGTCAGCTTCGCTTCGTCGACCCCCGCACCTTCGGGGAGCTGTTCGTGTCGTCGGCCGCCGCCGACGGGGGTCCGGCCGTTCCCGAGCTCGCCCACCTGGGCTTCGATCCACTCGAAGACGTGATGAGCTGGGAGAAGTTCTGGGTGCTGCTGAGCTCCCACAAGGCCGGGCTCAAGGCCCTCCTGATGGACCAGGAGTTCGTGGCCGGGATCGGCAACATGTACGCCGACGAGATCCTGTTCGCCGCCGGCCTGCGCTATGACCGGATGTCGAACTCGCTCTCCTCCCAGGAAGTTCGCCGGCTCTACCGATCGATGGTCGAGACACTGGCCGAAGCGGTCAAGCACCGCGGCTCGTCGTTGGCCGACGAGCAGTACCGCGACCTGTTCGGAGAAGTCGGCGACTATCAGGGTCAGCACCAGGCCTACGACCGCGAAGGCCAGGCCTGCCGGCGCTGCCGGGCCACCATCACCAAGGTGAAATCCGGTGGTCGGGCGACCTATCTGTGCGAACACTGCCAGGTTTGAGACCGGGTACACGCCCGTGACCGAGCGATCGGTAGTGTGAGCATCCGGTGTTCCTGAAGTCGCTCTCCCTCAAGGGTTTCAAGTCGTTTGCCGATCCCGCCGTGCTCGAATTCGAGCCGGGGATCACCGTCGTCGTCGGGCCGAACGGCAGCGGGAAGTCGAACGTGGTCGACGCGGTGGCCTGGGTGCTCGGGGCCCAGGGGCCCCGCACCGTGCGGTCGTCGAAGATGGAGGACGTCATCTTCATGGGCACGGCCAACCGCCCGGCCCTCGGCCGGGCCGAGGTGGCCCTCACCATCGACAACAGCTCGGGCAAACTGGCCTCGGACCTGGCCGAGATCACCATCACCCGGACCCTGTTCCGATCGGGGGACAGCGAGTACGCCATCAACGGCGCCCCCTGCCGTCTGCTCGACGTCCAAGAGCTGCTGTCCGACACCGGGGTGGGGCGCCAGCAGCATGTCATCGTGAGCCAGGGCCAACTCGACGCCATCCTCAATGCCCGGCCCGAGGATCGGCGGGCGGTGATCGAAGAAGCCGCCGGCGTGCTCAAGTTCCGTCGCCGGCGGGAGCGGGCCGAGCGCCGGCTGGCCGCCACCGAGGAGAACCTCGAACGCCTCGGTGACCTGGTGCGGGAGGTGAAACGACAGATCCGACCGCTCGAACGACAGGCGGCCGCGGCTCGTTCCCACACCGAGTTGGCCGACGAACTGCGGGCGGTCCGGTTGTTCGTCGCCGGCACCGAACTCGGCGTCCTCGACGGCCGCCACCGGGACGGGGACCGGCTGCGGGTGGAGCTCTCGGCCGCCGAGGAGCGGCTGCGGGGGTCGTTGGAGGAACTCGACACCGCCGCCACCCGGACGGCCGACGAGTTGTCGGCCCAACGAGAGGCTGACCTGGCCTCCTCCCTGGGCCGGGTCGAAGGACTGGTGCAACGTGCCCGCGGGCTGACCGGCGTCCTCCGCGAGCGCCAACGCTCGCTGGCCCTGGCGCTCGACGCCGCCGCCGACGCGGACGTCGTCTCCACCCTGGAGGCAGAGGGCGCCCGACTGGGAAGCGAGCTCGACTCCGCGGAGGCCGAAGCCGAGGCTCTGGCCCCCGAGCAGGCCGAGATGGCGACGGCCGAGTCGGCGTTGACCGCGGAACTCGAGGGGCACCTGGCGGTGTGGGGCGATGAGTCGGGGCTGCGGGACGCCGACCAAGCGGTCACCGTGGCCCGGGGACAACGGGCCGGGCTGGAGCGGGCGCTGGAGCGCGACCGCCGAGCCCTGGAACAGATCACCGGTCGGCTGGGTTCCGCCCGCCGCCGCTACGCTGTCCTCGAGGGGGAGGACCACGAGCTGGCCGAGCGGCTGGCTGAGCTCGAGCAGGCCCGGCACCGGCTCCAGGCGGTGGTGGCTGAAACCGAGGCCGCCCACGGCGCCGCCACCCAGCGCCTGGAGACGGCTGAGGAGACCCTCCGCCAGGCGGAACAGGAGCATCACCGCTCGGCGGCGAGGGCCGATGCCCTGGCTCGGGCGCTGGCCGAGGTCCAGCGGCGCGGCCGGAGCCGAGATGCTGACCGGGGTCGACGGGGTGGTCGGGATCCTGCTCGACCTGGTCGAAGTGGACCCGGGCTGGGAAGAGGCGTTCGAAGCCGCCGCCGGGGCGTCGTTGGCGGCAGTGGTGGTGTCGGGGAGCGGCGCGGCCCGGGCGGCGCTGGCCCGCTTGCGTCAGGGCGAAGCGACCGGCGCGGTGCTGGCGCTCACCGATGCGGTCGAGCCAGCCAGCGGGGATCGCAGCGCCGATGATGCGATCCCGGCCACCGAGCCGGTCCGCCGGCATGTGGGCCCCCGCCGCGGGCGCCCGGACATCGCCGGCCTGGCCGCAGTGCTCGACACCCTCCTGGCCGGTTCGGTCTGCGCCAACGGGGGCTGGACCGATGCCATCGATCTGGCCTTGGCCCGACCGGATCTGGTCGTCGTCACCCGGGAGGGGGATCGTTTCTCGTCCACCGGCTGGCGGGTCCGGGCCGGTGGAGGCGTAGTCACCGCCGCCGTCGTCGAGGAGGCACAGGCCCGGGCGGATGTGGCTTCCGAGGAGGCGGCCAAAGCCGCCGAAGCCCGTCGAGAGGCTCGGACCACCGTCGAGGCGACCAGAGCCGCGGCGGCCGAGGCGGTGCGCTCGGACGACCGGAACGAAGGGGCCCACCAGACCGCCCGGGTGGCCCGGAGCCGAATCGCCAACGATCTCACCACCCTGTCGTCCGAGATCGAGGAGATCGACCAGAGCTATACCGAGTTGGACGAGCGGATCGGGCGGGATGCCGCCCGCGCCGCCGAGCTCGACGATGAACTGCCCCGTCTCGAGGGGGTCCGAGCCCGCGCCGCCGAGCGGTTGGGTGCCGCCCGGGAGGAACGGCAACGGATCGACGATCGCATCGCCGAAGTGGCGGCGCGGCGCTCCGAATGGGAGGTCCGCGGGGCCGGACTCGATGAGCGTCGGCGGGTGCTGGCCGAGCGGCTGGCGGAAGTTGAACGTCGCCTGACCGGACACTCCGACGAGCGCCAGCAGGCGGCCGAGCGCCGGAGGCGGCTCGAAGCCGACGCCACCGCCGCCGAACGGCTGCTGGCCGTGGTGGGCACGGCCCAGGTGACGCTGGATGCGGCGCTGGCCGAATTCCGCGAGCGGCACCGCCGCCAACGGGAAGCGGTCCGTGCCGGGGGCGCCCGTCTCGAGACCCTGCGCGGGCAGCGCTCGGCCGCCGAACACGAGTTGGCGGCGGTGCGGAGCCGGATCCAAAAGATCGAACTCGAACTGGCCGAATCGAGCATCCGGCGCGAGGCCGTGGTCGACATGCTGCGCCGGGAACTCGGATCCAAGCCCGACGAGGCGTTGGCCGCCCCCGCGCCTGACCTTCCCGACGGGGTGGATGCCGGGGCCCGGGTGGAACAGCTCGAGCTCGAGCTGGCCAAACTCGGACCCGTCAACCCATTGGCCCTGGAGGAACTGTCGGAGCTCGGAGAGCGCCACCAATTCCTCGAGACCCAGGTGGAGGATGTCCGAACCTCCCGTCGCGAGCTCCACCACGTGATCCGCACCCTCGACGACGAGATCATGCAGGTGTTCGCCTCGGCCTTCGCCGATGTCAACGAGCATTTCTCCAACCTGGTCACCACGTTGTTCCCGGGTGGCACCGGCCGACTGTCGCTCACCGAACCCGAGAATCTCCTCGACACCGGTGTCGAGGTCGAGGTGCGACCGGCCGGCCGCAACGTCCGCCGGCTGTCGCTGCTGTCGGGTGGGGAGCGGTCGCTGGTCGCCCTGGCCTTCCTGTTCGCGGTGTTCCGGAGCCGACCGTCGCCGTTCTACCTGATGGACGAAGTCGAAGCCGCGCTCGACGACGTGAACCTCCATCGGTTCCTGGGTCTGGTCCACGAATTCCGGGAGGAGGCCCAACTGATCATCGTGAGCCATCAGAAGCGGACGATGGAAGCCGGCGATGCGCTCTACGGCGTGACCATGGCCCCGGGCGGTTCCTCCAAGGTGGTGAGCCAGAAGGTCCCTCGACGCCAGGGCGACTCCGGGTTCCCGGGCCTGGATGCCGGCCCCGAGGCCGTCGGTACCGAGGTGGAGGACGGCGGCAACGGTGTTGAGACCGAAGTGGTGGGAGGTACGGAGCTGTGATTGATCCGGCGATGATCAATGCCGCGTCGGACACCGTGATCGGGCTGGCGGTCGGCATCCCGGTCATCGTGGTGGCCGGCGGGGTGACCTTGGGGATTCGCCTTCGCCGACGCCGCCAGCCGGATGCTGCCGCTCCGACCGCGACCAAAGCCCGGCCCGCCGAAGCCTCCGGCGAGGTCGCTCCTCCGGTGCGAATTGCCGAGCCCGTCGAAGTTGTCGAGCCAGCCGGAGTCGTCGAGGCGGTCGAGCCGGCCACCTACCGCAGCCGGATGGGGAAGGCCCGAGGTCTGCTGTCCGGCTACTTGGGTTCGGTAAGGTCGAAGTCCAAGATCGACGCATCGACCTGGGACGACCTCGAGGAAGCCCTGATCCGGGCCGACGTCGGCGTGGGGGCCACCGATGCGTTGCTCGACGATCTCCGAACCCGGGTGAAGGCCGGCGAGATTGCCGGGGCCGACGCCCTCATCGACGCCCTGAAAGGCGACCTGGTGGCCACCCTGTCGGCGACGAGTGGCGGCTTGGCGGAACCACGCCCGGAAGGGTTCTCGTCAGACTCCGACGACGCTGACAACGGGCGATCGGTGGACGTGTGGTTGTTCGTCGGCGTCAACGGGGTGGGCAAGACGACCACGGTCGGCAAAGTGGCCAGCCGTCTGGCCGCCGACGGCAATCGGGTGCTTTTGGCGGCGGCCGACACCTTCCGGGCGGCGGCGGCTGAGCAGTTGGAGACCTGGGCCACCCGGTCGAACGCCGACATCGTGCGAGGCTCCGAGGGGGGCGATCCCTCGTCGGTGGTGTTCGATGCGGTGCAACGGGCCGCCTCCAAGGGGCATGCCGTGGTGTTGGCCGACACCGCCGGACGCCTTCACAACAAGGTGAACCTGGTCGAGGAACTCAAGAAGATACGCCGGGTGGCCGACCGCCCGCCGGGCCGGGTGGTGGAGGTGCTGCTGGTCCTCGACGCCACCACCGGGCAGAACGGTCTGGCCCAGGCCAAGGTCTTCACCGAGGCCGTCGATGTGACCGGGGCGGTGCTCACCAAGTTGGACGGCACGGCCAAGGGCGGGATCGTGGTGGCGATTCAGCGCGAACTCGGCTTGCCGGTGAAGCTGGTCGGTCTGGGCGAAGGGGTCGGTGACCTGGTCGACTTCGATGCCGCCGCCTTCGTCGACGCCCTGTTCTAAGCGGCGGACCGTCTACCCCGACATCGTGGGGATCGCATCGGTGTGCAGTTCCGCTGCAAACGGGTCCTTTTGGGCGGACAGCTCGCCTACGGTCGGTTCATTTGTACCTAATGGATGGAAACGCATAGGAAGTAACGAGCACATCACTGCTCAAAATGGTAATTGCTGTTTCCCTTATACGGGATACTGTCACTAGCACTGCAACAACAAATTCCAGGAGTTGCGGTCCAATCTTCTCGCTCTATAGCTTGACGAGACGCGTGTGAATCTGTGGCCTAAAAGACCATGGAAAACTCGACAATAGACACGTCGGCCGTGATCGTCAAAGGCGGGAATGGATGACCATGAAACTACTCACCAGGTGCGCGACTCCGCTGGTAGCAACCGCGTTGATCGTCGGACTGCTGGTCGGGATGGCGGGGTTGCGAGTGCGGTTCCGCCGCCGACGAGCGTGAGCAGCGGCGCGGCCACCGTCTCCGGTGTCAACGTCAACGGCTCCGGCAACAACTACGCCCTCGTCTCGGCAACGGCCCACGTCACGGTGGCCGGCAACTATGCGGTCAACGACTCCGGATGTCCACTGTGCAACGACCAGATCGAGATCGGCTGGGCCGGGTCCTCGGCTCCCCTCGCCTGTATCTATGCCGACGGGCCGATCGGGAGCGGCTCGTTCAGCGGCCAGGACCTGGGCCCGCACCCAACCCAGGCGTAAACGAAGTCATCATCAATCTCGCCCAGGATTTCGGTTGTAATCCCACGCATTGGTGGAGCAGCAACGCCGGACCGTCGATTGCCGAGGTGGCGGTGTCGCCTCCAAATTCGGGGTCGAAGGGTAATGCGTCGGTGTCCGGTGTCACTGTCAACGGGGGTCCGGGCAATTCGGTGGTCACTCCCGCGGGGAGCAGTGTCACGGTGGCCGGCAACTATCTGATGAACGCGGGGTGTACGGGCTGCGGCCAACAGATCCAGATCGGCTGGGCCGGGTCCTCCGCCCAATTCGGCTGCATCTATGCCGACGGGCCGCATGGAAGCGGCACGTTCAACTTCCCCATGGTCGTGCCACCGAGTTTAGGAGCCAACTACGTCGTCATCAATGCGACCACGAATTCCGGTAACAATTGTTCGTCGAATTGGTCGAGCTCCGGACCCGCGATCGCCCTGGCCTATGTCTGGCCACCCCCGCCCACCGTTACCGGCGTCAGCCCGTCCACCGGCCCGACCACCGGCGGGACCATGGTCAACGTCACCGGCACCAATCTCCTCAATGTCAGTTCCGTCAAGTTCGGGACCGCCTCGGCGGGCTTCTCCTGCAACAATGCCGGCACCCTGTGTTCGGCCACGGCTCCGACCGGCACCCCCGGCACCGTCGACGTCACCGTCACCACTCCAAGTGGGACCTCGGGGATCACGGCGGCTGACCAGTACACCTACGTGACCCCATCGGCGGTCACCAACGTGAGCCCCAACCAGGGCCCGCGGTCCCGGCCGGCCTCCGACGGCGGAATCTTCAGCTTCGGCGACGCCCCGTACATGGGATCGACCGGAGGCCAGAAGCTGAACCAGCCGATCGTGGGGATGACCACCCAGTTCTGATCTGTCGGTGCCGGCCGGCCAGTGGAGCCCTCCGGTCAGTCGGGCCGGTGGTGGCCACAACATCGGAGCTCCCGTGCGGTCCAGACCTTGCGGGTGTCCGGTAGCCTGAGGAACCCATGTTCGACAGCCTGACCGACCGATTCGAAGGCATTCTCAGCCGCCTACGCAGCCGCGGGCGGCTCAGCCCCGATGACGTCGACGAGGTTCTCCGGGAGATCCGGACCGCCCTCCTCGAAGCCGATGTCGAGCTGGGGGTGGTCCGGGGGTTCACCGAGGCGGTCCGGGCCCGAACCGTCGGCCTCGAGCTGTCCCAGAGCCTGAGCCCGGGCCAGCAGGTCATCAAGATCGTCAACGAGGAGCTCACCGCCATCCTCGGCGGCGAGGCCCTCAAGATCTCCTATGCCAGCAAGCCGCCCACCGTGGTGCTCCTGGCCGGGCTCCAGGGCTCGGGCAAGACGACCACCGCGGCCAAGCTGGCCCGCTGGTTCAAACAGCAGGGACGCAACCCCATGTTGGTCGGGGCCGACCTCCAGCGCCCGGCGGCGGTGGAACAGCTCCGCGTCCTGGGCGGCCAAGCCGGCATCTCGGTGTTCAGCGAGCCGACCGATCCGGTGGCGGTGGCCACCGCCGGTCTGGAGGAAGCCCGCCGTCTCGGCCGGGACGTGCTCATCGTGGACACCGCCGGGCGCCTCTCCATCGACGAGGAGCTGATGGCCGAGGTCCGGGACATCGCCGGGGCGGTCGCCCCCGACTACACCTTCCTGGTCATCGACGCCATGACCGGCCAGGACGCAGTGTCGACCGCGGTCGCCTTCCACCAGACCCTCGACCTCGATGGCGTCATCCTGACCAAGCTGGACGGAGATGCCCGAGGCGGCGCCGCCCTCTCGGTCAAAGAGGTGGTCGGCCGGCCGATCGCCTTCGCTTCCATCGGTGAGAAGCTCGACGATTTCGACCTGTTCCACCCCGACCGGATGTCGGATCGCATCCTCGGGATGGGCGACGTCCTCTCCCTCATCGAGCAGGCGGAACGCACCTTCGACGACGGGGTGGCCAGCAAAGGCGCCGCCGCCATCATGGGGGGTCGCTTCACCCTCGAAGACTTCCTCGAGCAGCTCCAGCAGGTGAAGAAGATGGGCTCGGTCTCGGGGATGCTGTCCCTGCTCCCGGGGGTGTCCAAGGACCTGAAGCAGGCCTCCTCGATGGTCGATGACCGCCAGATCGGCCAGGTCGAGGCCATCATCCGGTCGATGACCCCCGCCGAGCGGAACGACCCGTCGGTCATCGACGGCTCCCGCCGGGTCCGCATCGCCAACGGCAGTGGCACCGCCACCTCCGACGTCAACGCCCTCCTCAAGCAGTTCAAGGAGATGCGGAAGATGATGAAGGGATTCGGCAAGGGGGGGATGGCCGGGGCCATGGGCGGACTGGGCGGCCTGTTCGGGCGCGGCCAGGGCATGTCCCCCAAGGCCATGGCCGACCTGGCCGGCATGGCCGGTGAGGCCGACGGTCCGGCCGGGTTCGGCGAGTTGGGCGGCGGCCCCGCCGCCCTGGGCGCGGGCAACCCGTTTGCCGATGCCGGGGCCGGCGCCGGGGGATCGGCCCGGAGGCCGGGGAAATCGAAGGGATCCAAAGGCGGCAAGAAGGGCAAAGGCGGAGGTCGGGTGACCCCCAAAGCCCGCTGATCAGGCCTCGGATGCCCGATTGCACGCCGACCTCGCGGTTGGTGGGAGACTGTCGGGCGCTATCAACACAATCAAGGAGTCAATCGTGGCAGTCAAGCTCCGCCTGGTGCGGATCGGGAAGAAGAAGCAGCCGACCTACCGGCTGGTGGCGGCGGACAGCCGTTCCCCGCGTAACGGCCGATTCATCGAGATCGTGGGCACCTACGCTCCCCGCGGCAAGTCGTTGGCGGAACCCGACGCGGTGATCGAGATCGACAACACCAAGGCGATCAAGTGGTTGTCGCAAGGGGCCCAGCCGACCGAGCGGGTCGGGAAGCTTCTCAAGCAGTCCGGGGCGCTCGACGAGTTCGCCACGGCCAAGGCCGCCCGGTGAACGACGACCTGGCGGTCGATTCCGCCGAGGACGTCAACACCATCGACGAGGTGGGCAGCCATGACGACGACGACGCCGGCAACCGGATCTCGGGAGGCACCCCCCTGGCGGTGGTGACCTATCTGGTCAACTCGATCGCCGGCGAGCCGGACTCGGTGGTGATCAACACCGAGGAGCGCACCGGATCCATCCGCTTCCGCATCCACGTGGCCCCCGATGACATGGGCCGGATCATCGGCCGCCGGGGTCGGGTGGTCCAGGCCATCCGCACGGTGGTGGCCGCCGCCGGCGCTCGCGACGGAGTGCAGACCAACGTCGACGTCGCCGACGACTGAGTCGGCTTGGCGGCGGAGTTGAACGGACCGGAGGATTCCGGTCCGCTGTTGGCGGTCGGCCGGATCGTGAAGCCCCACGGGCTCCGGGGGGATGTCATCGTCTCCCTCACCACCAACCGGGAGGAACGGCTGTCCACCGGGTCGGTGCTTCGCTCCGGCGACGGGCGGGAATGGGTGGTGGTGCGCTCGTCGCCCCACCAGGGCCGGTTCATCGTGACCTTCGAGGGGGTCAACGGCATCGAGGCCGCCAATCAGCTCCGGGACACCGGGTTGTTCGCCCCGCCCATCGACGACCCGAACCAGCTGTGGGTCCATGAGCTGGTGGGGGCCCTGGCCGTCGACGCTTCCGGACGGGAGCTGGGACGGGTGGAAGAGGTGCAGGCCAACCCGGCCAGCGATCTGTTGGTGCTGGCCGGTGGCGCGCTGATCCCGCTCCGGTTCGTGGTCGGTCTCGAGCCCGGGGTACGGGTGACGGTCGACGTGCCCGACGGCCTCCTCGACCTGGCCTGATCGGAGCGGCGTCCATGCGCATCGACGTGTTCACCATCTTCCCCGAGGTGATCGACCACTACGCCGACGCCTCCATCCTCGGCCGGGCCCGCCAGCTGGGCCGGCTCGATCTCCGGACCCACGACATCCGGGCGTCGTCCACCGACCCCCACCGCTCGGTCGACGATGCCCCCTTCGGGGGTGGCGCGGGGATGGTGCTGGCCCCACAGCCGCTGTTCGACGCGGTGGAGGCGGTGGAGGCATCCGACGGCGGCCTGCCCCGTCCCCTCTTCCTCCTGGCCCCCTCGGGCCGGCGGTTCGACCAGCCGGCGGCGGCTGAGCTGGCGTCGCTCCCGGTCGGGTTCTCGCTGGTGTGCGGGCGCTACGAGGGGGTCGACCAACGGGTGGTCGACCATCTGGTGGACGGCGAGCTGTCGGTGGGCGACTTCGTGCTGGCCGGCGGGGAATTGCCGGCCCTGGTGGTGGTGGAGGCGGTGGCCCGGCTGCTGCCTGGGGTGCTCGGCAACGACGAGTCGAGCGGGGACGAGAGTTTCTCCGACGGGCTCCTCGAGTACCCCCACTACACCCGGCCGGCCGAGTTCCGGGGATGGGAGGTGCCGCCGGTGCTCCGGTCCGGCGACCACGGCCGGGTTTCCCGCTGGCGACATGGCCAAGCGCTGATCCGGACCCTCCGGCAGCGCCCCGACCTCATCGACGCCCGAGGGGGGCTGACCACCGACGAGGTGTCCCTGCTGGTGGAGATGGGCGAAGTGCGCCTCCTCCGCGATCACGGCTACGATTGGTGAGCCTCGTTGGGGCCGGCTCTCCCGGTCTTCGTGACGGAGGCCCGCATCAGTTGGTGGCCATTGGGGCCGCCGGCGGCGGGTGCCCGGCGAGTGGAGAGCCCTGAACGATCCGTGGAAAGACGCGCCCCATGAACCCGACCGACATCATTGACCGCGACAGCCTGAGGGACGACATCCCCGAGTTCCGTCCCGGAGACACCGTCAAGGTCCACGTGCGAGTGGTCGAGGGTACCCGGGAGCGGGTCCAGGTGTTCCAGGGGGCGGTCATCCGCCGCCAGGGGACCGGCGCCCGCGAGACCTTCACCGTCCGGAAGGTCAGCTTCGGGGTCGGGGTCGAGCGCACCTTCCCCGTCCATTCCCCGGTCATCGCCAAGACCGAGGTGGTGGCGTTGGGCGACGTACGGCGGGCCAAGCTCTACTACTTGCGGGACCTGCACGGGAAGGCGGCCAAGATCAAGGAGCGGCGGTCCACCCGTCCCTGATCGGGCTCGGTTGGGTCGGGTTGCGGTCGTGACCCCCGCCGGTCACCGCGCACCATGAGCGAAGAGGATCTCGAGCGGTACGAGTCGGAGATCGAGCTGGCGCTCGTCCAGGAGTACCGGGCCGTCCTGCCGATGTTCTCCTACGTGGTGGAGACCGAGCGGCGGTTCTACCTGGCCAACAACGTCGAGCTGGCGGTGCGGGATGCATCCTCGCCCGCCTGCGTCGAGGTCACCCTGACCGATGCCTGGGTATGGGACATGTACCGGCCGGCCCGCTTCGTGCCGTCGGTCCGGATCCTGACCTTCCGGGACGTGAACATCGAACGGCTCCCCGAAACGGAGTTGTAACGGTGGCCCCGGCGGCGGGCGGCACCGGGCGATCTGACCGGCGGCAGGCCCTGGGGGCGGAGGGGGAGTCGTCGGCGGCGGCGTGGTACGAGGGTCAGGGGTACGAAATCCTCGAGCGGAACTGGCGGCGGCGGGAAGGAGAGGTCGACCTCATCGTGCGCCGGGGGCGGACGGTGGCCTTCTGTGAGGTGAAGACCCGGAGTTCCGACCGCTTCGGCACCGGGGCGGAGGCGGTGGTGGCGCCCAAGCGACGCCGGATCCGGCGGCTGGCCGCCCGGTGGCTGTCGGAGCTCACCCCGGCCTCGGGACGGGAGCTGGTGGAGGTGCGGTTCGACGTCGTCTCCATCGTGGCCGGGGTGGTAGAGGTCATCGAGGACGCCTTCTGACCCCGGGCTCCGGCCGTCTGACGTCGGGCTGGCGTGATCGACGGGCCATCTCGTAGGTTGCGCCCCATGGCAACCGAGCTTGAGACCATCATCGTGGCCAGGAACGAGGGCGTGGTCACCGTCACCATGAACCGGCCGGCCCGGAAGAACGCCGCCAACGGGACGATGTGGAACGAGCTCCTGGCGGTGTTCGCCGAGGTGACGGCCGACCGCCATGACCGGGTCATGATCCTGACCGGGGCGGGAGACGCCTTCTGTTCGGGCGCCGACCTCGGGGATGCGTCCGACGTGGCCGGGCTCCCCGGGGATCCCTATCTGGTGCAGATGCGGGCGCTGGGTGAGGTGGCCCTCGCCCTCCACCGGATTCCCAAGCCGACCATCGCCAAAGTCGGCGGGGTGGCGGCTGGGGCGGGCATGAGCATGGCCCTGGGCTGTGATCTGGTGGTGGCCTCCGACACCGCCCGGTTCTCGCAGATCTTCTCCAAGCGGGGCCTGTCGATTGACTTCGGTGCTTCGTGGCTGCTCCCACGGTTCATCGGGATGCACCGGGCCAAGGAGCTGGCGTTCTTCGCCGACATCATCGACGCCAAGCAGGCGGAGGAATTCGGGTTGGTCAACCGGGTGGTTCCCGCCGGCGACCTCGACAAATTGGTGGACGAATGGGCGGCACGGTTGGCGTCGGGTCCGCCGCTGGCTCTGTCGATGACCAAGACGATGCTGAACAATTCATTCGCGGTGTCGATGGACCAGGCGCTCGAGGACGAGGCCCGTTCCCAGTCGGTGAACTTCGCCTCCGCCGATACCGCCGAGGCCATCGCTGCGTTCATCCAGAAGCGGGAGCCCCACTTCAACGGCCGGTAGTTCCGGCGGGGCTGCCGCGACCGGTGACCAGCGGGAGATCAGCCGCGGTGACGATCCCGGGCAGGGCCGAGCAGACGGCGGGGATGGCGTTGATGGCCGGGAGGGCGGTGGTCACCCCGGCATCGATGTTGTCGAGATTGTCCGGCACGAAGTTCAGTTTCAGTCGGACCTCGGGGTCGCCGTCGATGTCGATCCGGTAGCCGTGGAGCAGCGGCCAGTCCGGCTCCTGGTGATACCCGAAGATGCTGCCGAGCTTCCAGGTGGTGCGCATCTCCGCGAACGGCGTCTCGTCGACCAGGCCGACCCAGCGGGCGTCGAGCGCGGCCACCGTCCCCTGGCCGATGGTCATGAACCCGAGGTCCCGGTCCTCGGCGGCGGTGGCGTAGTCGACGTCGAGTGTGTAGTCGTCGAGGGTCACGCCGAGGGCGGAGGCCATGACGTCGAGGATCTCCAGGTAGTCGGGCTCGGCCGACCACAATTCCGACTTGAGGCGGTCGGGCTCGAGGGGCGTGCCGAACCCGTAGGCCTCCCAGGTCGGGGCGGCACCGTAGAGGGCGCAGTCGAGGGACTCGGTGACCGAGATGCGGGTGACCCGCCGGCACATGGCGGTGGCGGCCAGGGCCAGGGTCGGGACATGGGTCGGATTCATCCCGGTCCCGAACAGGGAGGCGCCGCCCCGTTCGGCGGCCCGGCGCAGTCGGGCACCGGCGTCGTCCCCGTAGTGGGCACCGGTCACCAGTCGGGCGGTGGTGATGACGTTGGCCCCCGACTCGAGGATGCGCTCGAGTACGGCGATGTCCGGCCACAGGGGCATGTAGACGAAGCAGTCGGCGTCGAGGGCCAGGAGGGCATCGATGTCGTCGGTCGCCATCACCCCGGTCGGGTGGTCGGGGTCGACCCCGGCGATGGTCCCGGCGTCGACACCCAGCTTCGACGCGCCGAAGGCAGAGACGCCGACCAGTTCGAGCCGGGGATCGTCAAGGATGGCCCGCAGCGCCGCCGACCCGACGATTCCGGTGCTCCATTGCACGACGCGGAGCGGTCGGGCCCGGGTGGTTGGCTCGGCCCCCGGTGACTCCATGTTCGAAGTCTGTCATCACCGGACCCGGGCCGTTCCCCGGGTGACACCCTCCGCGTAGGGTGGCGGTGGTGCTTCGAGTGGTCGCTCGCACCCCGGTGGTGGCGACCCTCCATCGTCAGCCACTGGCCCCGGCCCCCTTTGGGTCCCCGGGACCGGTTTGTGCCGATCGGAGGCGAGATGATCGCCACCATTCCGTCCGCCGTCCTCATCGGGGTCGACGGTAAACCTGTCTCGGTCGAGGTCCACGCCTCAAGAGGGCTCCCAAGCTTCACGGTGGTCGGTCTTCCCGACGCCGCGGTGCGGGAGTCGAGGGACCGGGTGCGGGCCGCCCTCCTTACCAGTCGGCTGCCGTGGCCACGCAGCCGGATGACGGTCAATCTGGCGCCGTCCGGCGTGCGCAAGGGCGGATCCGGCTTGGACCTGCCGATCGCGGTCGGGCTGCTGGTGGCGAGCGGGGAGCTGCACCCCGGCGCGGTCGAGGGGATGGCCTTCGTTGGGGAGTTGGGTCTCGACGGCACCCTCCGGGGGGTGCCGGGCACCATGGTGCTGGCCGAAGCGCTCGGGAGCCACGTCCTGGTGGTCCCCGAGGTCTGTGCCACCGAGGCCGGCCTGTCGGGAGAGCACGCCATCCGATCGGCACCGAACCTGGCTGCGCTGGTGGAGCGACTGCGGGGTCGCCAGCCCTGGGAGCATTCCCAGCGCCAGCCTGGTCCCCATCCGACACCAGCCGATCCAAGCCCGGGTGTATCCCCGGCCGACCATCGCGACCTGTCGGATGTACGGGGCCAGCGATGGGCCCGCCGGTCGCTGGAGGTGGCGGCATCGGGCGGCCACCATTTGCTCCTGGTCGGACCACCCGGCTCGGGGAAGACCATGCTGGCCAACCGGCTTCCCGGTCTGTTGCCACCGCTCGACAAGTCGACCGCCCTGGAGGTGAGTCGGGTCCACTCGGTGGCCGGGCTTCCGCTGCCTCCCGGCGGACTGATGGTCCGCCCACCGTTCCGCGCCCCGCACCACGGTGCCTCGCCGGTGTCGATGATCGGCGGTGGGTCCAACTGGATGAGGCCGGGGGAGATCACCCTGGCCCACGGCGGGGTGTTGTTCCTCGACGAAATGGGTGAGTTCCCCGCCGTGGTCCTCGACGCCCTGCGTCAACCGTTGGAAGAGGGCCTCGTCCGGGTCAGTCGGGCTCGAGCCTCGACGGCCTTTCCGGCCCGGTTCATCTTGATGGGAGCCATGAACCCGTGCCCCTGTGGGCAAGGCGGTGCTCCAGGATCGTGCGAGTGTTCCGAGGCGGCCCGGGAACGCTACGCCCGGCGGTTGTCGGCGCCCCTGCTCGACCGTTTCGATATCGCGATCCGGATCGACCGACCCGATGTCGACGATCTGCTCGGATGCATCCCTGGCGAAACCACCGAGGCGGTGGCCGCCCGGGTGGTGGCCGCTCGGCGGAGGACAGCCGGTCGTCATGTTCGAGTCAACGCAGAACTGCCGGGCGCCACCCTCCAACGCGACGCCCCGATGACCGATGAAGCCTCGAAGATGCTGGAGTCGCGGATGCGATCGGGCTCGCTCAGCGCCCGGGGCCTGCACCGGGTCCACCGGATCGCCCGCACCATCGCCGATCTCGACGGGGCGGATGACATTGCCGATCTTCACGTCCACGAAGCCCTGCTCCTCCGCTGTCGACGGGACCTGCTGTTGGGAAAGGAGCGGCAGTGACGACTCTTGACACCACCATGGCGCACGCCGCGGCGTTGGCCGGCCTGCCGGGGATGACCCCGGTTCGCCTGGCCTTGGTGTTGAGCACCCTCGAACCGGTGGAGGCATGGGCGGCGCTGACCCGGGGCACCAATCCAGGCGACCCGAAGCGTCGGTTCGCCGCCGCCGCCCGGTCCACCGATCCGGAGGAGGTGGGGGAGTTGTACCAGGGCTCCGGGGTCCAGATTCTGCTGCCCAACGACGGACGGTATCCGCCCGGGCTGGTCAACGACCCGGGGGCGCCGGCCGTCCTCTTCGCCCATGGAGACCCGTCGGTGTTGGAGGAGCGGCGGCGGGTGGCCATCATCGGGACCCGGTCGGCCACCCCCTACGGACGCCAGGTGGCCGCCGACCTGGGTCGGGACCTGGCGTCCGCCGGGGTGGTGGTCGTCTCGGGACTGGCTCGGGGGATCGACGGTGCCGCCCACGCCGGAGCGCTCGGGGTGGCCGACGGAGACGGGGCGGCCCCGGCGGCAGTCGTCGGGACCGGGCTCGACGTCGTCTACCCGACCTCCAACGCCAAGCTCTGGGAGGAGGTGGTCGCCCGGGGAGTGGTGTTCTCGGAGTCGCCCCTCGGAACCCTGCCTCGTCCGAAGGTGTTCCCGGCCCGGAACCGGATCATCGCCGCTCTCAGCGATGTCGTGGTGGTGGTCGAGAGCCACCACGGGGGAGGCTCGCTCTACACGGTGGAGGCGGCGGCCCGACGCGGCATCCCGGTGGCCGCGGTTCCCGGATCCGTCCGGAGCCGAGCCTCGGAGGGGACCAATGGGCTTCTCGTCGACGGGTGCATCCCGGTCCGCGACGCCACCGATGTCCTGGTGGCCGTTTCGCTGGCCCGATCCGAGCGCCCGACCCCGGCCCCGGCTCCACCGGCGACCACTCTGGTGGCGGCGCGCGGAGGGCGACCGGAGACGACGAACCGCTCGTCGGTCGGGGAGCCGGGTATGAGTTCGGGGCCGGCTCTTACCGAGGCGGGCCGAACGGTACTGGATGCCGTCGACGACACCCCGACCACCTTCGAAACGATTCTGCTGAGAACCGGGCTCACCATCGCGCTGGCGGCCGAAGCCTGTGAGGACCTGGTGGGTGCCGGTCGGCTGCTGGCCGGGGCCGGATGGTGGTCGAAGCGCTGAGCCGCTCAGGCGGGGGGAAAGCCGTTTCGCTGCCAGCCGATGGCGGTGGTGGAGGCTGACGAAGCCACTGGGGCGGCGTCGAGCGACGGGGCCTGGCAGGAGGTCTGGTTGGTCTGCGCCCCGAACCAGGTTCCACCGGAACCGGCCCATACCACCCAGCAGGTCCCGCTGGCGGACCGGGCCACCAGGGTCACGCTGCCGCTCGTCGGCGAGATAGCCATGCTGACCACCGATGAACTGGACGACGGACCTGCGACATAGGTGATCGAAGGATTGGCGGCCGACAGCATCTCGGTGGTGATACCACTGAAATCTCCGGTGCCGCCGGCACTGGTGGTGGCCGCGGTCAATGACGTCGACAACGCTTGTTGGGCTTGGAGGTTGTCAGCCAAACCCACCCCCGGCGCATTGGCGACGCCGGGTTGCGCGGTGCCGTGGGAGGAAAGGGTGGCGGTGAGCACCAGGGCCACCAACGCGGCGGCGATCACCAGGCTGGCCATGGTCACCACCATGGTGAAGCCGGCATCGGTGCGTCGGTGGGAATCTCGACCGTCCACGGGTAGTTCATCGACCGTTTGGTCCGGACAGTTGAGGCGTGCACGCCTGGGGGATGGGTTCCCTCCGCCGGGTACCCTTGGCCGGTGCTCGGATCCACGGACGGCGTGCGGCTCCCGCGACGGGGATTGCGGCTCCCCGACCCGGCTCCCGACCCCGCGACCCGCCCGGACCGGAGGGCGGAGTTCGAGCGCCTGGCCTCCATGGCCCGCCGGGCGGAAGAAAGCGGCTTCGACTCGGTGTGGGTGTCCGATCATGCCGGCGCGGTGGCGAGCCAGCCGGGCGGTTTCGAGTTGCTGTTCGAGGCCTACTCGCTGCTCGGGGCACTGGCCACCCGGACGGATTCGGTGGGACTGGGGGTGGTCCCCCGGGGCCCGACGGTGCGGTCCCCGTCGATGGTGGCCAAGATCGTCACCGGCATCGATGTGATCTCCCACGGGCGCGCCTTGCTGTCGCTGGGGTTGGGTGCCGGCGGCCGACCGGATCCCATGGAACGGCTGGGAGAGGAGCTGGATGTCTGCCGGGCACTGTTGACCGAGGACGCGCCCTCCTACGACGGCCGCTTCTACCACCTCGACCACGCCTCCAATCGACCCCGCCCGGTACGGGACGGCGGCATCCCACTGTTGGTGGTGGCCGATCATCCGGCGGTGGCCGGGCCGGCGGCCGGCGGGGCGGACGCGGTGGTCGTAGGCGGGGAGATCACCGACGTGGGGGCGATGGTGACGGCCCTCGATCGGCAGTGCGAGGCAGCCGGGCGGCACCGAAGTGCGGTCGGCGTGATCTGGCGCGGTTCGGTCGACGGGGGCCCGGACCATCTCGCCGATCATCTCCGAGCCATGGCCGAGATCGGCGTCACCGGTTGTGTGGTGTCGGTCGAAGATGGTGATGACGCCCGAGCGGTTGCCGCCGCCGGCAAGGCGGTGTCGGCGGTGGCGTTCGGCGAAGGCTGACCCCACCAGACGGTCGCCCGGGGTCGACTACCTTGAGATTCGTGGAGTTGATCGACCTTCCCGACTTCGGTGCCGACGACTTCGCCCAGATCGTCGATGGGGAGACGGATCCGTTCGCCACCGCCGACCTCGACATCGTGTGGCGCGAAAAGACCGGGCATGTGGGGCTGACCCGGGAGGGTCGTCTCATCGGCCATGCCGGATGGGTCGCGGTGCGGGTGGAGACGTCGGCGGGACAGACCACCGATGTCCTCGGGCTCGGGGGCGTGATCCTCCATCGCGACTACCGCGGCGACGGCGCCGGTCGGCAGGTGGTGTTGGGGGCGATGGCCAGGATGGCCGAACTCCGCGGATCCATCGGCATGTTGTTCTGCCTCCCCCAGCGGAAGAGGTTCTACGAAGCCATGGGCTGGTTTCCGATCGACCACACCGTGACCGCCGACCAGTCGGCCGGATCGATCCTCATGCCGATGGTCACCTGCTGGACACCATTGGTCGAAGGAGCCACGCTGCCGGCGACCGACCTTCATGTTCAGGGGCTGCCGTTCTAGAGTCAACCCGGCCGGGTGCGCCTGCCCATCTCGAGGGGCTGTCGTAATGTCGGGCCCAACGGAGCTGACCGTCGTCCCTGCCGACGTTGACCTCGGCACCAGGTAGGGTCTCGGCCCGGAATGGTCGGGGGACGGTTGCGAAGGATTCCGACACCGAGAGGAGCTGGCGATCACTACCATCACCCGCATCGAGACTGACTGCATGGGCCCCATCGAGGTGCCCGCCGACCGATACTGGGGCGCCCAGACGGCGCGATCGCTCCATCCATTTCCCCATCGGCGACGACGTCATGCCGCCGCCCGCTCATCCGGGCCTTCGGCATCCTGAAGGAGGCCGCGGCCCGGGCCAACGCCGATCTGGGCAAGCTCGACCCCGGAACTGGCCGAGCTGATCGTCGCCGCCGCCCGGGAGGTCACCGCCGGCGCCCTCGACGACCACTTCCCCCTGCGCGATCTGGCAGACCGGCAGCGGCACCCAGACCAACATGAACGCCAACGAGGTGATCTCCAACCGGGCCATCGAGCTGGCCGGCGGGGAGATGGGCTCGAAGATCGCCGGTCCATCCCAACGACGACGTGAACATGTCCCAGTCGTCCAACGACACCTTTCCCACCGCCATGCACATCGCCGCGGTCGAAGCAGATCACCCACGGCTGATGCCGTCGGTGCGCCGGCTCTGCGCGACGCGCTGGCGGCCAAGGCCGAGGCCTTCGCCGACATCGTCAAGATCGGCCGGACCCACCTGATGGACGCCGTGCCGCTGACCCTGGGCCAGGAGTTCTCCGGGTACGTGGCCCAACTCGACGCCGACCTGCGGCGCATCGAGGCTTCCCTGCCCGATCTCTACGAGCTGGCCGCCGGGGGCACCGCGGTGGGAACCGGGCCTCAACACCCACCCCGAGTTCGGGGACCGGGTGGCCGCCGCCATCGCCGAGCTCACCGGCCTGCCCTTCGTCACCGCCCCCAACAAGTTCGCCGCCCTGGCCGCCCACGACGCCCTGGTGCCACCAGCGGGGCACTGCGCACGCTGGCCGTCTCGCTCACCAAGATCGCCGACGACATCCGGTGGCTGGGGTCGGGGCCCCGCAGTCGGGCTGGGCGAGCTCGTCCTCCCCCCGAACGAGCCGGGGTCGTCGATCATGCCCGGCAAGGTCAACCCCACCCAGTGCGAGGCCATGATCATGGTCTGCATCCAGGTGATGGGGAACGACACCGCCGTGGCGGTGGCCGGCGGCCGGGGCAATCTCGAGCTCAACGTGTGCAAGCCGGTCATCATCCACAACGTCCTCCACTCGATCACCCTGCTGACCGACGTCGTGCACGGCTCGTTCACCGAGTTCTGCGTCGACGGTCTCGAGCCCGACGAGACCCGGATCCGCCAGACACCTCGAGAACTCGCTGATGCTCGTCACCGCGCTCAACCCGCTCATCGGCTACGACAAGGCCGCCGAGGTGGCCAAGAAGGCGCACACGGAGGGCACCACCCTGCGGAAGTCGGCGGTGGCGCTCGGGCTACCTCACCGCCGAGGAGTTCGACCAGGCCGTGCGGCCCGAGGACATGACCCACCCCTGACCGGTCGGGGGCCGGCGGTCGGGTCCGCCGGTGCCGGAGGAACCGACGATGAGAGACCAGACGAGAGGGGGGAGCGTGGCACCCGGAGTCCCTGAACTGGCGGCCGTCGACCTCACCGACCTCGATCTGTTCGCCGGCGGGTTCCCCGACGACGTGTTCACCCGGTTGCGGGCGGAGGCGCCGGTATGGTGGCACCCCTCGTCACCCCACACCCCCGACGGGATCGGATTCTGGGTCCTGAGCTCCACGACGCCGTCCTGGCCGCGGTGTCCGACGCCGCCGTCTTCTCGTCGGAGCGGGCTCCGGGGGCGGCCGGGGGCGGGACCATCATCGAGGACCTCCCCTACGGGTACGGCGTCCGGGGTGCTGCTCAACATGATGGACGACCCGCGGCACCACCGGATCCGGCGGCTGGTCACCCCGGCGGTCGCGCCCCGGGCGCTGGCGCGGATGGAGGACGAGATGCGCTCCCGGTCGCGGGTCATCGTCGACGGGATCGCCGGCCGGCGATCGTGCGACTTCCTCACCGAGGTCGCCGTCGAGCTTCCCCTCCAGGCGGTGGCCGTCGCTGATGGGGGTGCCGGACGACGACCGGGCCGACCTGATGGCCTGGTCGAACGCCACCCTCGACCTACGAGGGCCGGGAACTCGGGGAGTACAACGAGGCGGTGGCGGAGGCCGCGGCGTCGATGGCGGCGTACGGGAACCGGTTGATCGAGGAGAAGAAGCGCTGTCCGGGACCCGACATCATCTCCGCGGTGGCCGCGGCCCGCATCGAGGACGGGGAGGGGGCGCCACGACCGCTCACCGATCTCGAATTGCTGATGTTCTTCAACCTGCTGGTCATCGCCGGGAGCGAGACCACCCGGAACTCGATCGCCCTCGGGCATGGTGGCCCTGATCGATCACCCCGAACAGTTGGCCGCCCTCCGCGACGACCGGAGCCTGATGCCGGGGGCGGTGGAGGAGATCCTGCGCTGGACCAGCGCCACCCTCTACAACCGGCGGACGGCCACCGCCGACACCGAGTTGCGGCGGGGAGATGATCCGCCGGGGCGACAAGGTGACCCTGTGGTGGCCATCGGCCAACCGGGACGAGGCGGTGTTCGGGGACCCGTTCCGATTCGACATCCGGCGGAACCCGAACCCCCACCTTGCCTTCGGCTACCGCTCCCATTTCTGCCTCGGGGCCAACCTGGCCCGGATGGAGATCCGCTGCATCTTCGACGAGCTGCTCGACCGGCTGGAGGGATTCACCCTGGCCGGCCCGGTGGAGCGGGCCCGGACCAACAAGCACGCCGGCGTCTGCCAGGTGCCGATGACCTTCCGGCCGCGGTCGTCCCCGTCTCCGGCCGGCTGAACAGTTGGACAGGTGTCCAACTGTGTGTTTTCCTAGGAATCCATGACCACCCAACCCACTGACCTGCACATCGGGCTGACCGACGGGGCGTTCTACGGCGGCGACCCGTTCCCGGCCTACGCCTGGATGCGGGAGCACGCCCCGGCCTACTTCGACGAGGTGGGTGGGGTGTGGGGCATCAGCCGCTATGCCGACATCAAGGAGATCTCCAAGGATCCCGACACCTTCTCCAACGCCGGCGGCATCCGCCCCGACTCCGATGCCCTCCCGATGATGATCGACACCGATGCCCCCGAGCATGTCCGGCGGCGCCGGCTGGTGAGCGAGGGCTTCACTCCCGGGCGGATCCGGGAAAGCGAGGCCGGCATCCGGTCGGTGTGCGACGACATCATCGACAAGGTGTGTGAGAGAGGCTCGGCCGATTTCGTCCGGGACATCGCCGCGCCGTTGCCGATGGTGGTGATCGGCGACATGCTGGGCGTCGCCCCCGAGGACCGCGACGATCTGTTGCGCTGGTCCGACGACATGCTGAAATCGTTGGGCTCGCCGGATCCCGGGCTGATGGACGTGGCCGCCACCGCCGCCATCGAGTACGCCGGTTACCTGACGGGGGTGACCGAGCAGCGGCGGAAGGACGGCCGATCCGACGACCTGATCGGGACCCTGGTCCACGCCGAGATCGACGGCGACCGGCTCGACGACCAGTCGTTGATCTACGAGTCGCTGCTCATCCTCATCGGCGGCGACGAGACCACCCGCCACGTGATCACCGGCGGCATGTACGAGCTGCTCCGGCATCCCGACCAGCTGGAGGCCCTCCGGGCGGATCGGTCGTTGATGACCACCGCGGTGGAGGAGATGTTGCGCTGGGTCACCCCCATCAAGAACATGGCCCGGACCATGACCCGGGACGTGGAACTGCACGGGGAGACCCTGCGGCAGGGTCAGAAGCTCCTGCTGCTCTACCCGTCGGCCAACCGGGACGAGCGGGTGTTCGACGATCCCGATACCTTCGACATCACCCGGACCCCCAACGACCATCTGGCCTTCGGCTTCGGTGCCCACTTCTGTCTGGGCAACCGGTTGGCCCGGATGGAGATGCGGGTCATGTTCGACCGGCTCCTCGACCGGCTCCCCGACCTGGCGCTGGTGGACGAGGCCGAGCCCCCCATGCGGGAGGCCAACTTCGTGTCCGGCTATGAGACCATGCCGGTGACCTTCACCCCCGCCGCCCCACTGGGGACGCCGGCCTAGGTTGTGAGCATCGAGAGGAGGACAGTTCCATGAGCGAGCCGGTACTCAGTGACAGTGAACTCGGCGAGGCACTTTTCGGCGCCGGCGCCCCGGAGTGGGAACTGATCGGCGGTCAGCTGGTCAAGACGGTGGCCTGTGACGGCTTCGTCGGATCACTCGCCTTCGTGAACGCGGTCGGCGCCCTGGCCGAGGCGGCCAACCACCATCCCGACATCGACATCCGTTACAACCGGGTGACCCTGGCACTGATGACCCACGACTCGGGCGGCATCACCTACAAGGACATCGACCTGGCCAAGCAGATCGACGGGGTCACCCTCGGTCTCAAATAGTCGCGAGCCCGGAGGCCAGACGCGTCAGGCGAGCTTCAGCCCACCGGCAGGTCCCACAATGGGAACCACCGGTCGAGGTCGGTCTCGATGGTCAGGTCGTTGGCGACCAGGCTCTTGAGCTTCAGCTCCTGCTCCATGTTGCGGTGCTCTTTGCCGTCGGGGACGAACGGGTAGAAGGTGCCCCGCTTGAACAGATAGACCAGGAACCCGGTCGAGTTGAGGACCGTGGTCGGCCCGGGGGGCGACCCGGCGTCGGAGGAGGCGGCCCCAACCGGGAGGCTGGCCACCCCGAAAACCGAGCAGAGCAGCTGGGGTCCCCATCCGGAGTCGGACAGCGACGAATTGATCAGGTGGATCTCGGTGACCAGCGACTCGATGTCGGGGTTCTCCACCACCACCCAGTGATACCCGTAGGTGTCCTCGGCCGTCCGGAGCTGGCAGTCACCTTCCCGATCGAGCAGCTTCATGACTTCGGCCTGCATGTCCCCGAACCCCTGTCCGGTCGGCGGCTTGTAACAGACGCCGGCCCGTCCCGACAGGGTCATCCCCGCCGCACTCTGGAGGGTGAGGGCGGCGGACGGGAGCCCGAACAGGGCGTCGAGGTTGGCCTCGACCGGCTTGGTCCGGCCCATGATCGTGTTGAGCAGACCCATCAGGCGGTGCGAGCCAGCTCGGCTTCGATCTTGGCCAGCTGGTCGAGGCGCGTCTGAGCGTCGGGTGGGTGGAGAAGATGGTGGACAGGCTGACCCCCTGCTTGGAGGCGATGGCCGGGGTGAAGAAGAAGGCGTTGAACGCCTCCGCCGAGCGGAGGTCCCGGGTGGGGATCCGGGACATCTCGCCAGTGACCTTCACCAGGGCCGAGGCCAGGACCGACGGCTGCCCGGTCAGCAGCGCCCCCGAGCGGTCGGCAGCCAGCTCCCGGTAGCGGGAGAGGGCCCGGGTGAGGAGGAAGCTGATGGCATAGACCACCACCGACGCGGCCAGCACGGCCAATTCGATCATGGCCGCCTGGTCTTGGCTGTTGTTGTTGCCGCCGCCCCGATTGCCGCCGAACCCGCCCATCATCCCGGTCCAGAACATGATTCGGGTGATGAGTCCGGCCGCCACGCCGAGGAAACTGGCGATGGTCATCACCGCCACGTCCCGGTGGGCCACGTGGGAGAGCTCATGGGCCAGCACCGCCTCGAGCTCGGGCTCGTCGAGACGGCGCATCAGACCGGTGGTGGCGCAGACCACTGCGCTGTTCGGGCTCCGGCCGGTGGCAAAGGCATTGGGGACATCGGTATCGGCGATGGCCACCCGTGGCTTCTTCATGTCGGCCAGGGCGCAGAGGCGATCGATGGCCCCGTGGAGCTGGGGTGCCTGCTCGGGGGTGACCACCCGACCACCCATCCCGAACAGGGCGATCTTGTCGGAGAACCAGTACTGGCAGAACAGGAGGATGGCCGCGATCACCAGCACCACCACATAGGAGATACCGAAGGCGATCAGCAGGCCGACCACGGCCCCGTAGAGGATCACCAGCATCAGCCCGGTGGTGAACATCCGGACGGTCAGGCCGTGATCGGGTGGAATCTTGCTGGCAGTCGTCATCGGTGAGTCGTCGTCCTTATCCTTCGTCGGCGGGAGCGGCGTCGGCCAGCAACCGCTTGGTCTCTTCCAGCGAGGCGTCGGCGAAGGGAACGACCAGTTCGGAGGGGATGAACGCATCGTCCGGCACTGGCGTTCCCACCCGCCGTACCTCGGCGGCGAGGGCCAACAGGGCGGAGGTGAAGGCAGTCTCGTCGTTGGCGTCGACCGCTTTCACCAGCGTCTTGTCCAGATCGTCGAGCGTGGCCCGTTGGTCCTCGGGTACATCGTATTGGTCCTCCCCCAGGATCCGGACGATCATGACGCCGGTGGCTCCGGGGAGGCGGCCGGAGCCGGGGGCGCCGATGACAGCTCGCCGGCCGGGCCGCTGGCCCCGATCTCGGCCTTGAGCGCGGCCAACTCGGTGTCGACGGTGTCGGTCTTGGATACCTTGTCCAGCTCGGCCTGGATGTCGTCGACCGGGGCGGTCAGATTGGTGAGGGCCCCGGAAGACAGCAGCTCGTCCATGGCTCCGGCCCGGGCCTGCATCCCGTCGATCTTGTCCTGGGCCCGCTGCATGGACATGCCGGCGTCGCTCATCGACTCGGAGATGCCGGAGACGGCCTCGCCGATCTTGGTCTGAGCCTCGGCGGCGGTGTAGGTGGCCTTCATCGTCTCCTTCTTGGTGCGGAAGGAGTCGACCTGGGTCTGGAGCCTCTGGGCGGTGTCGACCAGCTTCACTTCCTGGCCGGCCACCTGGTCGTGTTGGGTCTTCAGATCGGTGAGCTGCTCGGCCAGCGCCGCCCGGCGGGCCAGCGCCTCCCGGGCCAGGTCCTCGTTGCCCTGGCCGAGGGCGAGCTTGGCCTGCTGCTGCAATTTGTCCGCCGAGGTTTGCAGTTGGCTGGCCTGCAGCTCGATCCGCTTCTTGGCCGTGGTGACATCGGCCACGCTGCGGCGGACCTTCTGGAGGCTCTCCAATTGCTTCTGGTAGGACAGGTCGAGGGATTCCCGGGGATCCTCCGCCTTGTCGAGCAATTTATTGGTCTTTGCCTGCACGATTCCCGACAGGCGCTTCATGACGCTCATAGTGGTACTTCCTCCCTCACTCTTCGCAATGGAGCTTAGGTGCTCGCCGCCCGGTAGCGTGATCGGCGTGCCCGAATCGCTTTGCCTGTTGACGGTCCATGCCCATCCCGACGACGAGTCGTCCAAGGGCGCCGGGACGGTTGCCCGGTACCACCAGGAGGGCATTCACACAGTATTGGTGTGCTGCACCGGAGGGGAAGAGGGGGAGATCCTCAACCCGGCCATGGACACCCCCGAGGTGCGGGAGCACCTCCCGGAGGTCCGCCTGAAGGAGCTGGCCCAGGCCACCTCGGTGATCGGCTACGACGAGGTGGTCATGCTCGGCTACCGCGACTCGGGGATGGCCGGGAGCGAGTCCAACGCCAACCCCGACTCCTTTGCCCAGGCTCCGCTCGACGAGGCCGTGGGGCGACTGGTGGAGATCGTCCGCCGCACCAAGCCTCAGGTCATGGTCATCTACGGGGACGAGCAGTCCGGCTACCCGCACCCTGACCATCTGCGGGTCCATGACATCGGGATCGTGGCCTTCCGGGCCGCCGGCGACCCCGGCCGGTTCCCGGAGGCCGGCGACCCGTGGCAGCCGACCAAGCTCTACTACACCACCTTTTCGGTGGCCCGCTTCCGGGAGATCCACCTCAAGTTCATCGAGCTGGGGCTCGAGTCCCCCTTCGACGACACCTGGCGCCAGCGTTGGAAGGGAATGACCGAGGCCCCCATCACCACCGAGGTGGACGTCTCGGCCTTCGGCCACATCCGTCGGGAGGCGCTTCTGGCCCACGCCACCCAGGTGGATCCGACCTCACGGTTCTGGTTCGGTCTCCCACCCGAGGTGATGGACGGGATCCATCCCCATGACGACTACGAGCTGGCGCTGGTGGCGTCGGTGACCGGAGACGGAGTGTCGATCGCCGAGGTGGATCCCGACACCATGAAGGGCCCCGAGGCGCGGGAGAGCGATCTGTTCGCCGGTATCCGGGCAGTACCCGGCGGCTCCGTGGCCACCTGAGACAGGGAACGCCCCGATAGCATCGACGTCCTGTGAGCACCTGGCTGACTGACGAGTGGTTCGACCAGACCCGGGCGCTGGCCGCCGACCAACCCGAGCGCCCCGGCCTCTCGGCCCGGATGCAGTTCATCGTCACCGGCGGGCCCGACGGTGACGTCCGCTACTACTGGGTACTCGAGGACGGGCACCTGCGCCGGAGCGCGGTCGGTGACGTGGACAACGCCGACGTCACCCTCACCACCGCCCGACCCGACGCCATGGCCATGGCCAGGGGGGACCTGGATCCCAACGTGGCCTTCATGCAGGGCCGGATGAAGGTGGCCGGCTCGATGGGCATCATGATGCGCCTGCTGCCGGTGACCAACACCCCGGAATACCAGGATCTGCGGCGACGGATCGCCGAGGTCACCGAATTCTGAGCCCGCCACCTTCGACGGTTCCCGAGTTGGCCCCGCCCAGGAACGGGAGGTGGACGGTACCGGCACTCTGGAGCACGATGAGAATGGCGGCGGTCAGCAGAAAGGCGATCAGCACGACGGTGAGCGCCGGTCGGACTCTCCTCCAGGTGAGCCCCGGCGATGGGCGCCCACCCCTGCCCGCCGACCGGCCGGCGAACACGGTGGCCGTCGATGACGAACCTGACGGGCCCTGGTGGCGGAGGGCGAACGCCCCCACCCGGGGCCGCAGCTCGTCGACGTTCCCGTCCGGCAGTAGAAACCGGTAGGTGGCGAGCACGGTCCGGAGGCTGATCAGCGCCCCGTCCCGGGTCAGGGAGGACGAGCGTTCGGTGGCGACCGGATCGATGACGTCGTGGTCATCGCCGATGCCTTCGCCGGTGCGGTTGAACTCCGGGTCGACCCACCATTCCGGGGTGACCCCGCCGGTCCAGGGCTCGACCGTGTGGGCGATCAGGGATGACCAGGGGAGGAGCCGGGGCGGCTCCTCGGGGCTGTGGACCACGCCCACGCCCTGGTCGTCGAAGGTGAGCCGGATCCCGTCGACCGGATGCGGGGCGTTGCCGTCCCCGCTCAGCAGGATCAGACCATCGAGGGCAAAGGGCTCCGGCTCGGAGGGCGGGCCGACGCCTCCGGTGGTCTCCGGTGTGGTGGTGACCCTCGACTCGCCTTCTCCGACCATGGCAGCTCCCATTGACGATGGGTCACGATAGTTTCCACCCGCAACCGGGTGGGAAAGGCGGCCGCCCGGGAGCCGGTGCTCAGCTGCGCCGCATGGCGTCACGCAGCGGCCGGTACCCGATGAGGGTGATCCCGGCCCCGGCGATGAGGTTGCCGATTCCCCGTTCGTCGACCATCAGGATGTGGTCGGAGACCCGGGACCTCCAGTCGAGGGTGATGGCCCGCAGTTCCGGGGTGTCGACGGCCGGCCGGAGTGTCACTTCGGTGACCCCGGGCTTCAGGGTGGGGAGCAGGTCGATCAGGGCCTGCCGGGGGGGATGGACGGTCGTCGAGAGTTGGGCCCGTTGGTCGGCGAACAGCACCCCCTCGTCGGCGGCCAGCTTCCGGAAGGGGAACCCGATGTTCGGCTCGGCGTCGGCGCCCAGCAGCCGGAGGGGTAGCCCGAAGTCCAACGCCAACTCGAGGTAGACGTCGAAGAACTCGGGCCGGAGGATGAGGGCGTCGAGATGGGCGTCGAGGTGGCTGACATCGAATCCCCACAGCACGGCTCGTTCGATCTGGGCCCGGCACTCCCGTCGGACCTCGTCGAGGTCGGCGTGGTCCCACATATCGGTGATGGTGCGGGGGAATCCTCCGTCGCCGTCGAGGAGCGACGGGGCCTGGGTGATGGGTCCCCACCGGTACAGATCGTGCTCGGCGTTGAGGGTGAGCCGGACGCCGACATCCTCGCCCCGGTAGCGGGAAGCCGCCTCCCGTGCCCACGGCGCCGGCACCATCAGGGAGGCCGAAGTGCCGATCCCGTCGCGCAGCGACTCGAACACCCCGTCGTTGGATGCATGGCAGAACCCCAACTCGCAGCATTGCAGGAGCAGCAGTTTGGCATCGGCTGGGTAGCCCAGACGCTCGGCGACCGTTGGCATGATCCCGACCGTAGCGTGTGCACCGGTCAGGCGGCGCGCCCGGTGTGCCGACCGCGGCCAGGTCCGTCCGGGCGCTGACGGTTGGGATCGTGGGCGGCCAACAACGCCCGGGCGGCGGCGATCCCCTGGCGCCCGATCAGGCGGGTGCGCTCGTCGAGGCGCCAGCTCTTCCGGGGGCCGCGGGCTCGGAAGCCGGCGGTGCCGATTCGCCGGGTTGGGCCCCGGGCAGAGGCAGTTCGGGTTGGTGGGCCGGCTTCCGGCTCGGTCGGTTGCTGCTCATGGTGACAGCATGACAAGTAGGTGTATCAATGGGTCCATGACCGCTGCCGCCGATCCCGCCCCTGCCCGACGCTATGGGATCACCGTCCCCTTCGACGGGGTCACCCTGGCGGAACATCGCAGGTGGTACCGGCAATTGGTCGAGCTGGGCTACACCGACGTGTGGTCGGCGGAGACCGACGGGACCGACGGCCTCACCCCGCTGGCCCTGGCCGCGGCCTGGCCGCACCCGACCTCCGGCTCGGGGTGGCCATCATCCCCGCCTACACCCGGGGACCGGCGCTGATGGCCCAGCAGGCGGCGGCCATGGCCGAAGCCGCCCCCGGGAGGTTCGCCTTCGGCCTGGGAACCTCGTCCGACGTGATCGTCGGCCGCTGGAACGCCGCCGAGTTCGTCGAGCCCTACAAGCGGGTCCGGGACACCATCCGGTTCCTGCGTTCGGCGCTGGCCGGGGAGAAGGTCGACCACGAGTACGACACCTTCACCGTGCGCGGCTTCCGGCTGGCCCGCCCGTCGAACATCCACCCCCGATCTTCCTGGCCGCCCTTCGTTCGGGCATGCTCCGACTGGCCGGCCGGGAGGCGGACGGGGTCATCGTCAACTGGCTGTCGGCTGGGGACGTGGCCACGGTGAAGCCGGAGGTCGGCGCGGACATCCCGATGGCGGCCCGGATCTTCGTGTGCCCGTCGGAGGACGCCGACATGGTGCGCAAGGTCGGCCGCCGGATGATCGCCGCCTACCTCAACGTCGGCGTCTACGCCGAGTTCCACCGCTGGCTGGGCCGCGGACCGGTCCTCGAGCCGATGTGGGAGGCGTGGCAGGCGGGCGACCGCAAGCGGGCGCTGGAAGTCATCCCCGACGAGGTGGTGGATTCGCTGGTCGTCCACGGGTCGTTCGATGAGTGCCGGGCCCACGTGGGCCGGTACGTGGCCAACGGGATCGACATCCCGGCCATGGCGGTGATGCCGATCGGTGTCGACCTGGAGGAGGCGATCCGCGGCCTGGCCCCCCCCTGGGACGCCGACTGAGGTCGGCCGGCCGTTAGCTGTTGTAGCGGGCCACCATCTCCGCATCCTGGTCGCGGACCTGCTCGGCGAGCTCCTTGATGTACCGGTCCTGCTCGACGGCCAGGCGCTCATCGGAGAGCGCCATGATCCGCACGGCCAGGAGCCCGGCGTTCCGGGCGCCGTTGACCGCCACCACCGCCACCGGGACGCCTTTCGGCATCTGGACCATGGCCAACAGCGAGTCGAGCCCGCCGAGGTTGGCCAGCGCCACCGGTACCCCGATCACCGGCACCGGGGTGGCGGCAGCCAGCACGCCGGCCAGATGGGCGGCGCCCCCGGCGGCGGCGATGATCACCTTGATCCCGTTGGACGACGCGTTGCGAGCGAACTCGATGGCGTCGTCGGGGGTGCGGTGGGCGGAGAGGACCCGGACCTCGACCTTCGACCCCGAAGGACCGGAGGACCTGCACCGCGTCGTCCATGACCGATGCGTCGGATGCGCTTCCCATGACGATGGCAACTGACATGGAGCATTCTGCCCGAAGCCGGGGTGACGCACACATTGGAGCCGAGGGCGCGCCGAGGGCGCGGCCACAGTCGGGCCGGTACGGTGGGCGGCCGTGGCCATCGCCACCGCCCGGGTGACCGAGAGCCGGGCCGAGGGCCGGACCCAAAAGGAGAATCAGCGTGCGCATTGGATCGATGTTCGACATTGACCAGCCCATCGACAACGTGGTGGCCCAGGTGGCGTCGTTGGCGTCGGCCGGCCTCGAGACGGCGTGGACGTCGCAGATCTTCGGCTATGACGCCCTGACGGTGTTGGCGGTGGTCGGTCGCGAGGTCCCCGGCATCGGCCTGGGGACCGCGGTGGTGCCCACCTACCCCCGGAACCCGGTGATGCTGGCCGCCCAGGCCCTGACCGTGCAGGCGGCCACCGGTGGTCGCCTCACCTTGGGGATCGGGCTCTCCCACCAGGTGGTCATCGAGAACGTCTTCGGCCAGTCGTTCGACAAGCCGGCCCGCCACATGCGGGAGTACCTGTCCATCCTGGTCCCGATCCTCGAAGGCGAACAGGTCTCCTTCACCGGCGAGACCCTCAAGGCCTCCACCTTCGGCCCGCTGGGGATCACCGCCCCGCCGGCTCCGGTGTTGGTGGCCGCCCTCGGTGACACCATGTTGGGCATCGCCGGCCGGCATGGCGTCGGGCACCATCACCTGGATGACCGGGCCCGCCACCATCGAAGCCCACATGGTGCCGACCATCCGGGCCGCGGCGGCCAAGGCGGGCCGTCCCGAGCCCCGGGTGGTGGTCGGGCTGCCGGTCTGCGTCACCGACGACGCCGACGGCCGCCCGGGCCAAGGCGGCGGAGCTCTTCGCCATCTACGGGACCGCTTCCCTCCTACCGGGCCATGCTCGACCGGGAAGGCGCCGCCGGTCCGGCCGACGTGGCCATCGTCGGCACCGCCTCCGAGGTGGTCAGCCAGATCCTGCGGTTCGCCGACGTCGGGCCACCGACTTCTCCGGGGCGCCGTTCGGCTCCGGCGAAGGAGATCAAGGCGTCGATCGACGTCCTGGCCGCCCTGGTCGGAACGCCTGAGCCGGCCGGCGGGCGGGCTACCGGGCGATGCGGGTGTGCTTGAACTCGTTGATCTCCGGGTGGCCTTCGACCAACTGGTCCAGGATCCCGTCGATAGTGGCCCGGGCCACGGCGCCGTCTCCCTCAGGTCGGGTCATCATCCGGACGAACACCGCGCGGTCGCCCAGGATGAAGGTGGGCACCCCGAACACGTCCAGCTCGTCGACCACCCGTTCGTGCTCGGACCGTGCCACCTTCCGGGGCCAACCGGCATTCGACCTCAGCCAGCACCGCATCGGGGTCGGCCCCGGCCCGGGTCAGCGCGTTCCGGACCACCTCCGGGTCCCGAAGATCCCCGCCGTCGTCGTGGCGGGCGGCGAACAGGGAACGGTGGACGGCCACGAACTGCTCGGGAAACCGGTCACGGACCACGACCCCGGCCTCCAGCGACAGCAGATCGGGAGTGTGGGCCGGGTCCTCCCACGACGGGGTGCCGCCCTCTTCGACATGGGTCTGATTGAGGAAGAAGGGGACGAAGGTGATGTCCCAGTCGGCCCCGGCGGCCAGCCCGTCGAGAAGGTGCTCGTGGGCGTTCCGGGCGAAGGGGCACCGGTAGTCCCAGGTGACGGCGAATTGCGTAGAAGTACTCCATGGGCAGTTCAACCCCGGCCGGGGTGACTCCATTCCGGCGGCCGGACCCCGACGCCAGGCGGTTCCGGTCAGACCAGGCGGCGGCCGACTACGCCGAGGGCGATGCCGATGGCCATCCCCCCCAGGACGTCCGAGCCGTGGTGGGCCCGCAGGTGGATCCGGCTCAGCACCGATGAGCCCGGCGCAGCCGAAGAGCAGAGCGTTTCCGCCCGGGTCGCCACGTTCGGACAGCACGGTGGCGGCGCAGAAGGCGGCCAGGGTGTGACCGCTGGGAAAACTGCTGGTGGTGGGCTCACGAAGCGGCACGATGTTGTCCCCCAGCCGCAGATCGGACCCGTCGGGCCGTGGGCGCCCGATGACCGCCTTGAGCGCGGCGTTGACGACGCTCGACTCGGCGCCGGCCACCGCCAGGGCCCGCACCGCCCGGTTTCGGCGCGACCCGGGCTGGCGGGCCCGCCAGGCGGTGGAGGCGGCCCAGAGCAGGCCATGGTCGCCGAGCCCGGAGACGATCCGGGCCAGCGTGTCGGGAACCGGCTTGCCCCGCAAGGGTTCGAACCAGGCGTCCACCCGGTCATCGAACATCTGCACCATATCGCCGAAGGAGAGGGAGCTGGGATCCACCGGCTCGGCGTGGCCCCCGCTGAACTCGCGGCGAACCGTCCGGTCCTGCGACATCACGCCGCCCCCTGAGCCGCGAGCGCGGCCATGGCCGGGGCCGCGTCCGCGGGGTTGCCTCCGAAGGCAGGGCAGAATTCCTGGAATCGGCAGAAGTTGCACAGCGGCCCCGTCTGCGGCCGGAAATCCTCCGACGTACACGCCCGCTCGATGGCCGACCACACCGCCAGCGCCTTCTGGCGCTGGCCGACCATCCCCTGTTCGGTCGGTCGGGCGATGATGGCCGTCGGCTCCTTCAGGTGGAGGAGGCGCACCTCGACCGGACGTCGACCCAGCACCTCGGAACACAGGAGCGCATAGATGTGCACCCCGACCAGCTTCGACTGCTCGAAGGCGACGGAGGGCGCTCGCCCGGTCTTGTAGTCGACGACCACCAACTCGCCCTCGGGGGTGAGGTCGAGCCGGTCGATGATGCCCCGGAGGCGGAGGTCGCCGAGCCGAGCCTCGAGGGTGACTTCGACGCCGATCGGCGTGACGTCGTTCGGGTCCTCGAGGCGGAAGTAGTTCTTGACCAACTCCTCGGCGTCGTCTCGGAACCCGTCGGTGTCATCGGCCGGAAGGCCCAGCTCGATCCACTCCGGGTCGACCTGGAGGTCGCCCCAGGCCGACGCCAACTCGGCCAAGGCGGTGGCCAGGCTCCGTTCCCCCTGGGGATGCCGCCAGAACAGGCGCTCCAAAGCCGAGTGGACCAGCGTTCCCTTGACCGTCCACACCGTCGGGGGCTCGGGAAGCCGTTCGACGGCGGAGAAGCGAAAGGCCAGGGCACACTGGCGGAACGTCGTCACTTTCGACGGGGACAGCGACCGCGGGAGCTCGAAGGACATCGATGACAGACTACGACCCGGGTGTCTCACTGACGTTGATCGAACGCCCCGATGATCGATTCGGCCACCCGGTCGGGTCGTTGCAGCGGTCCGAAATGGCCGATTCCGTCCATGACCTCGACGCTGCTGGCCTGGATCTGCTCGGCGTTGGCCCAGAGAAAGGCGCTGGCGGGGGACCCGGTGTGATCACCGGCCGTGAGCCGGACAGGGCACCCGATCTCGCCGAGGTGCGAGTACGCATCATGGGAGCTGGCGTGGGCATAGACCTCGGCTTCGTCATCCCGGCGACAGAGCAGCCGTATCGTCTCTCCGTCCCCTCCCTCCGCCGCCGGCACGGTTTCGAAGCCGTAGTCGACGTAGGCCTGGAGCGCATCCGGATCGAGGTCGTCGAAGGGCGGCTTGGACGAGAAATTGAGAAAGGCGTCGGTGGCGGAGGGAAATGTCTCCCGACGCCGGCGGGCGGCGTCGGACATGGGATTGCCTTCGAGTTCGGGTGGCGGGCCGGCGAAGACGACCGGCTCGTAGCAGTAGAGGGCGCGGAAGGCACCCGGGCGGCGCTCCTCGGCCAGCAGCACCGAGGCCCCGCCACACGAATGTCCGAATCCGTAGGGGTGGTCGAGCCCGAGGTGATCGATGACCGCCAGCACGTCGGTGGCGAACCCCGACCAGCTGAAGTCCCCGTCGGCGGGGGAGTCCGACCGGCCGTGGGCGCGCAGGTCGATTCCCCAGCAGTGGAAATTGGCAGCCAGGTGACGGGCCATGGGCGCCAACACCCCGGCGCAGAAGCCGGTGGCGTGGACCAACAGCAGGTCCGGCCCCTGCCCACCGAAGTCGTAGGTGGCGATCTCGAGACCGTCCGGCGTGGTGCACTGCCCACGAATTGGCTCCCGCTGGTCAATCGTGGTGTCCACGGGGGTGACGTTACCGGAGGGGCCCGGCATCGAATGCTCAACCGCAACGGCACGGACGAGGTCGGTTAGATTGACCCGCTCATGGAGCATTTTCTGCAGACCTGGGGTTATCTGGCCGTCTTCGCCCTGACCCTGCTGTCCACCATGCTCATTCCGGTCGGATCGGAACTGGCGATGATCTACGGCGGGGTGTTGGCCAGTGGCCAGGTTCCGAACGAGCCCCACCACCTGCAACTGGCGCTGGTGATCCTGGCCGCCCTCGGCGGCGAACTGGTGGGGTCGTTCCTCGGCTATTCCATCGGCTACTTCGGGGGCCGACCGCTGGTCGACCGGCTGGGCAAGTACGTCCTGCTCACCCACAAGGATCTCGACCGGGCCGAGGTGTGGCTCGATCGACGAGGCGAAGCGTTCGTGTTCTTCGGCCGTCTGATCCCGCTGATCCGGTCGTTCGTGTCGGTGGCCGCCGGCCTGGGCGAGATGACCGTCGGGAAGTTCGCGGTCTTCACGGTGGCTGCCTGTGCCATCTGGTCGACGGCGTTGGTCAGTCTCGGGTACAACCTCGGCGCCACCTACCAACACGTGGTGAAGGACTTCAGCTACGCCGGCTATGTGGCCGCCGGCCTGGCGGTGATCCTCATCGCCGGGATGTTCGCCGCCCGGATCCGCGCGGTGCGCCGCGAGCGCCGGCCGGGCCCGGCGCATCGCCGGCGCTGAGGACACCTCGGCATGGACGTCTCGGTCACTGCCGTCGGGTAGCTTTCGAGCGTGGCCGAATTCCCGAGCGATTCCGAGTAGCGGGACGCATGCCCCGCCGTCCCTCGGCCAAGCGTGTCGCCGCTGACGCGACCGCCCATCTCCGCCGGTCGACGACCTGGCAGGGGCTGCACGCCGGCGATCCGGTGATGATCTCCGGAGTGAAGCTGCGGGGGGCCACCTGGCAGTTCCGGGCCCACATCCTCAACCAGCGGAATGGCACCGAGTCGGTGGAGGTGGTGGGTGGCCGCCCTGGCGATCGGAAGCTCCGATCATTCGAACCCAGCCGGATCTTCGCCGTCTCCGGCCGGGCGACCGGCTCGACCGGAGCCGAGAGGAAGTTCACCGACCGCCTCTCACTGGCCGACGCCCCGCAACTGCCGTTCGGCTGAGCCGGCGGCGGGCCCGGCCGAGCCGGTCGGCGAGCCGGATAACGTCAATCTCATGTCCACCGTTGTGTTCGTGCACGCCCACCCTGACGACGAGGCGATCGCCACCGGCGGCACCATGGCGAAACTGGCTGCCGACGGGCACCGGGTGGTGCTGGTCACCGCCACCGCCGGCGAGCTCGGGGAAATCCCCGATGGCATGCTCAAAGACGGCGAGTCGCTGGCCGACCGTCGGACCGTCGAGTTGGCCGAGGCGGGCCGGCTCCTCGGGATCGCCCGGCAGACGTACCTCGGCTATCACGACTCGGGCATGGCCGGCGAGGAGTCCAACCAGCGCCCCGACGCCTTTGCCGCCGCCGATGTCGATGAGGCGGCCGGGCGGCTGGCCAAGGTCCTCGACGAGGAGCACGCCGACGTGCTGGTGATCTACGACGAGCACGGCGGATACGGCCATCCCGATCATGTGAAGGTGCACACCGTGGGTGTCCGGGCCGCCGAGTTGGCCGGCACCCAGCGGGTGTTCATGGCCACCATGGACCGCGGGTTTCTCCAGGTCCTGGCCGAGCAGGCCGGCCAGGGAGCCGAGGAGGGTTGGTCGATCCCGGAAGACACCGCCGCCGACATGCAGACGATGGGCGAGCCCTCCGCTCGCATCACCACCGAGGTCGACGTGACCAAGTGGATCGATGCCAAGCGGGACGCCATGGCGGCCCACGCCACCCAGATCAGTGAGCAGAGCTTCTTTCTGGCCATGCCTCCCGAGATCTTCGAGTTGGTGTGGGGGCACGAGTGGTACATCCGGACCCGGCCGGCCGCCCCCAACCCCTATCCGGGGCCACGAGAGACGAGCCTGCTGGATGGTTGAGCCATCGTCTGCCCCTGGGCCGGTGTCCCACCGGATCCTCCGGATCCAGGGGGGCCGGCTGGTGAACGCCGAGCCCCGAGCCGATCTGGAGTCGGCGCTCGACCGAGCCAGTGCCGAAGGATTCGGGGTGGTGACCACCTTCGCGGTGGATGACAACGTCTACCTGGTGCTGTCGAAGCCCCGGGATCCGGGGTCGAGCTAACCGAGTTGGGCGATGAGGTCGGCCACCGAGTCGACGATGCGGGTCGGCCGGTAGGGGGAGCGGTCCACCGCGTCAGACTCGGTCATGGCCGACAGCACCAGGATGGTCTCGGGGCCGGCTTCGATCCCGGTCAGCAAGCTCCGAGGGGTTTGGCGGGTCATCGTTCAAGTATGGACGGTCGACCGCGAACGGTGGCGTGGACGAGGAGTCGCGGGTTGTCTGTTTACAGCTCACGCAGGGCGGCGGCCAGCGGCTCGAGTACGCCGGGATCCAGGGGCGGTTGGAGAGTGACGATGCCCAGCTCGGCGCCGACCTCGGCCAGGGCGGCGGCCTGCTCGGCGGTGGCCTTCACGTCCCCGGCGAATATGACGTGACTGGAAAGGAGAATCTCCGTGGGGTCGCGGCCGAGGTCCTCGCAGTGCTGATGCAGGACATCGCGCTTGCGGGCGAACTCCTCCGGTGTGCCACCCACGAAGTTCCAGTGCTGGGCGAACCGGGCGGCGGTGCGGAGCGTCCGCTTCTCGCCACTGCCACCGACACAGATTCGCGGATGGGGGCGCTGAAGCGGCTTGGGCTCGTTGCGGGCCTCGCTGAGCTGGTAGTAGCGGCCCTTGAAGGTCGTCGTCTCCTGGGTGAGGAGCCCGACGATCACTTCGCAGGCCTCCTCGAAGCGGTCGCTGCGCTGGCCCGGCGTGCCCAGCTCGATCCCGTAGGCCCCCGACTCCTCCTCGTTCCAACCGGCCCCGATGCCGAGCTCCAGCCGGCCTCCGGACACGATGTCGAGGGTGGTCGCCATGTTGGCCAGGATCGCTGGGTGGCGATAGTGGATGCCGGTCACCAGAGTTCCGATGCGCAGGCGGGTCGTCGCCTGGGCCAGCGCGGTCAGGGTGATCCAGCCCTCCAGGCAAGGGCCGGTGCTGTCGGAAAAGATCGGATAGAAGTGGTCGAAGGTCCAGCCCCCCTCGAACAGCTCGATGTCGTCGGCCGCCTTCCACACCGCAAGCATGTCGGGCCAGGTCGTATTCTGCGGCGAGGTCTTGAACGCGAAGCGCATGGGCGCATGCTACGTCCGGGCGGCGCGCAACCGCACAGACCTCCATCCTCGGCCTAGGAGTGCAGCTGGGGGCAGCCGCGGAGAGCGGGTGACGGGAATCGAACCCGCGTAATCTGCTTGGAAGGCAGAGGCTCTACCATTGAGCTACACCCGCACAAATCTCGTCCGAGAGCATGACACACCGACCGGCGGTGGCGGATCCACCCGGATCGGACCCGGGGTTCTGCCGACGTCGCCACGCGATTTCTTCTACGGCCGCCACAGCGGCTGTTCGACCCCGAAGCCGACCGACGAACCCCACCGGTTGCGGTAGGACACCTCATCGACGGGTCGGCGGGGGGCGACGGCCCAGCGCCCGGTCGGGTAGCCGAAGCTCACGCAGCAGGCCATCACCCACCCTTTGTCCTTGGGCACACCGAGGATCTCGAACGTCTCGTCCGGATGGAAGAAGCCGAGCACGGCGGTGAGGGAGCTGCCCACCCCTTCGGCCCGTGCGGCCAGTTGCGCGCTCCAGACGGCCGGGAAGATCGACCCCCCGGTGGGGTCGGACTGGATGAACCCGAACAAAAACAGCGGGACCTGCTCGAAGTGATCGGCCAGCCACTGGGCCGACCGTTGCACCTTGAGCATCTCGATGCTCTCCGCCGACTCCGGGTCGGCCGCCGCGGCCGCCAGTCGGTCGGCATAGACGGTCTTCCAGAGCTGGCCGATGGCATGGCGGTAGAGGGGGCCGATCTGGCCGATGACTTCCGGGTCATCGGCCAACAGGAACCGCCAGTTCTGAGAGTTGCCGCCCGACGGGGCGCGGATGGCGGCATCGAGAATCCGAGCCTGGACCGGCAGCGGTATCGGATCGGGCCGGACCCGGCGCATGGCCCGGGTGGTGTACAGCGCTTCGTAGATGTCCATGAGTTGTCCTCTCGTCAGAAGTTGGCTGCGGCTCGCCTCGATGAACGGAGGTTACCTTTTGCCCCTTCGCGTCTGTCGGGAAGATCCCGTGCTATGACCAACCCCGTGGCCCTGATGGAACTGCGTACCCACGCGATTGCCGCCGGCGGGGGATGCGTGGCCCGAGCCGCCGATGGCCGGGTGGTGTTCGTCCGGCATTCCCTCCCCGATGAAACCGTCATGGCCCGGGTGACCGGGGAGACCACATCCTTTCTCCGGGCCGACGCGGTGGAAATCTTGGAGCCGTCGCCCGATCGGGTAGCCCCGCCATGTCCTCACGCCGGGCCCGGTCGTTGCGGTGGCTGTGACTTTCAACACGTGGCGGTGCCGGCCCAGCGGGCCTTGAAGGCGGCGCTGGTGTCGGAGCAATTGCGGCGACTGGCCGGAGATGTTCGCCCGGTGGTGGTCGAGGAGGTGCCCGGCGCTCCTGACGGGCTGGGTTGGCGTACCCGGGTGCGGTTCGCGGTCGACCGGACGGGGCGGGTCGGCCTCCACCGGCACCGTTCCCATGACATCGAACCGGTCGAGCACTGCCGCATTGCCTCGGCATCGGTGGAGGCGGTGGGGGTGGGGGCGCAGCGCTGGAGCGGGGCGAGGGACCTGGAGGTCCTCACATCCCCCGACGGCGGCAAACCGGTGGTGTCCATCGACACCGGGCGTCGTCGTCTCGGCGATCGTCCGGCGGTCAACGCCGGACGAGTGGTGAACGGAAGAACCGAGCGCGAGCCCCACCGACTCAATTTCGATGTGCGCGGGCGTCGCTACCAGGTGTCCGCCGGCGTCTTTTGGCAAGTGCACCCCGGCGCCCCCACTGTGCTGGCCCGCACGGTCCTCGAGGGGCTGGAACCTCAGGTGGGGGAGCGGGTCGCCGATCTCTATGCCGGGGCCGGGCTCTTCACCGCGTTGCTCGCTGACGCCGTCGGCCCGAGTGGCGCGGTGTTGGCCATCGAGCGCAGCGGTCGGGCGTGTGCCGACGCGGCCCGCAACACCGACGGTCAACCCCAGGTCACCGTGACCCGGTCCGACGTCACCGCCGAGATGGTCTCCTCGTCCGGGCTCGGTGACCCCGATCTGGTGGTCCTCGACCCCGCCCGGGAAGGCGCCGGGCGCGGGGTAATGGCGGCATTGGCCGGGTTGCGGCCGGCTCCGAGGCGGATGGCCTACGTCTCCTGTGACCCGGCGTCGTTTGCCCGCGACCTGAGGGTGATGACCGACGCCGGCTGGGCCTTGGCGTCGCTTCGGTGCTTCGACCTGTTTCCGATGACCGAACACGTCGAACTGGTGGCCATGCTCGACCCCCGGTGAGGTGCATCGAGCTCGGCCGGACGGAAGCCGCGGAAGTTGCAGCCCAACTGGGCTCGCGATTAGGACGGAGGCGGTGAGCGGACCTGTTGCCGATGCCG
>CAVYQI010000003.1:0-628715 GCA_963770635.1 uncultured Acidimicrobiaceae bacterium | reverse complement strand
TGTGGTGCCTACCTTCAACCGTACGTATTGCTGGGGCCGTGAGCGGCTCGATCTCGGGTGGGTCGTAGCGGGCGGCGGGGGGCGGGGAGAACCGGACGGGGTTGCGAGCCACGTGCCCACGGTCCACCGCGGCGTTGATCGCCGCGGACAGCGTCCGACGGACATGGGCGCAGGTGGCGGGCCCGGCCCCGGCGCCGAGGATCGACCGCCACAAGCTGTCGACGTGGTCGGCACCGAATCGGTCGAGTCTGACCGAGCCGATTGCCTCGACGATGTGATGGCGATCGACGTTATATCCCTCGGCGGTCTTGGGCCGAACGCCGGCGATTATCCGCCCTTCGATCCAGATGTCCAACCACTCGGCGATGGTGAACGGACGATCACCCAGGTATCCTGAGTCTCGCTGGCCCTCAAGTCGGGCCACCTTTTCCGCCATCTCTCGCTTGGTCCGAGCCCTCACGTGCTTGCGACGGCGGCCGTTTGGATCGAACCCGTAGCTCACCCACCCGTGCCAGCTGCCCTTCGAGTCCCTATATATAGAGGACCGGCCGTTGGACGACTTGGTCACGCCGTACCCAACCGAGCCAGGAAATCCTCGATAGAGCGCCGAGGCACGCAACGGGCCCGCCCGATGCGTATCCCCTCCAACTCTCCGGCGGCCAGCAACTCGAACACCCGACTGCGGGAGACTCGTACTCCCGGGCCGTTTCTACGACGGTGAGAAGGTTGACGTTGCCGGGCGGAGCGGTCAGCGCGGTCTCGATTTGGGTGATGGCCTCGCGAACGGCGGCAAGTTCTAAGACCATCTCTCCTCGGCCTCGTGAATCCGGGCGAGTGCGGCCGCCGGCGAGAGCTCCGTGAGCCGGGTGGAGGTCGCCCCCATAGTTAGTGGTGCTCGTGCGAGTCGGTGGGGAACCGGAGAAAGAGGGTCACCAAATGATGATAGCTCGCCGCACCCCGAATTGGTCCTCACCATTCGAGGACGGAGTCTCCAGGTGGAGTCGGAGACGGCGCTGATCGCGCAGAAGATCCGTCGCCGAACGTCCACGCGAGTCCGGGCTCGTCGACCGGCTCGTCGGACTGTCAAGACCCGGTACCCGCACGACACTTGGGTTCCGGTAGGTAGGTGACACTTCGAAGCCATTAGGCGACCTTCGGCTTGCGGGGTCGGCCCTTGGGGGTGGCAAAGGCGCCGTGCTCTTTGGAGCGGTCGTGACGGATCTGGTGGACCCGGATGACCTTGCCGTTCTCGGAGATCTGTACCGAGCCAGCCACGATGGCGACCTCGACTTGGCGCTGACTCCAGCTGCGGCCGACCCGATAGGCGGCGCCGGCAAAGGAGACTGAGCCTGCCGAGTCGACGACGCGGGTGACGGACATCCCTGACGTCGGAGGAGCCGACCGTCTTTGGCGAGGAGCCCGTTGGGGTCGAGACGTGGTGTCGTTTCGGCGACGCTCGGCGTGGGTGGCGACCAGGACGTCGGCGTGGAGGATCTCGACGAGACCGGAACGCACCACCACGTCGACCGACTCCCCGGCAAACGTCGGTCCCACCCGATAGCGGAACCCGCCGAGTCCGATCGAGCCCCGCTGGTCGACCCAGCGGTTGACGCCGGGCGGACGAGGCGAGCCGGTGGCGTCTCGATGGGGCCTCCTCCTCTACCTCGATGGCCCGGTTGCGAGCGGGCGGCCAAGGCGAAGCGCTCGACGGGCGGGCGATCCCCGAGCGACTGGTGCGGCCGCTCGATGTTGTAGTGCTTGACCCAGACGTCGAGCGCGGCTTGGAACTCTTCGATGGTGGCGTGGACCCGGTCGTGGTCGACCAAGAACTCGTCCCGCATGGTCTTGTGGAACCGTTCCACCTTGCCGGTCGTCGTCGGCGAGTAGGGGGCGGTGAGGAGGTGTCGGATCCCGTTGTTGGCGCAAATGCGGTCAAAGAGGACGGGTCCGGGGCCCTGCCCGAAACGGGCCGTGAAGACCTTGCCGTTGTCGCTCAAGATTTGGTCCGGCACTCCGTGGATGCGCCAGCGCCCGCTCGAGGGCGTCGCAGACCGGTTTGGCCGTGGCCCGGGGGACCAGGCGGGCACTGACGCAATAGCGGCTGTGGTCGTCGATGCCACTGACGGCCTTGAGCTCGGTCCCGTCCAGCAAATAGAACCGGCCGACGATGTCCATCTGCCACAGCTCCATGGAGTGGGACCGCTCCCAGCGTTTGTAGTCATCCCGGGCCCGCTTGCGCGGGGTCGGTTCGATCAGGCCGTGGCGCACCAGGGTGCGGTAGATCGACGAGCGACCCGGGACCGGGGTGAAGCCCTCCCGTTCGAGGTGGGTGCGGATCGACCTCGGCCCCCAGCCCGGATGCTGGCGACGCATCTCGAGCACCCGTGCCTCGATGACCGGAGACATCTGATGGGGACAGGTCTGCGGCTTCGAGCTCTTGTCGGCGAGGGCGGCCATGCCCCCATTGGCGTAGTTGCGCAGCCAGGTGTGGACGGTCTGGCGGGTCACCCCATTGAGGAGGGCCACGTCGGTCACGGTCATCCCGTCGAGGACATCGATCACGGCTCGATAGCGTTGTTCCACCAGCCTGAGCTCCACCAACACGGACGGCCTCCTTCGGCTCTGTCGACGACTGCATCAACAGCGAAGAAGGTGGCGACCGCCACGTGGTGGACCCTTCCCAGGCACGAGTGTCAACCAGGTACCGGAGCCAGTGTCGCCCAGGTACCGGAACCGGGTCCGGGAAGTGTCAAGCAGGTACCGGAGCCACGCTTTTGTTGACTCGATCCGGGAGGTTGCGCAATGGTCTTATCCGCTGGCCAGGCCCAGATGGCCCATCGACTGAGAGGTAGAGGGCTCTCCCTCCGCGACGTCGCCCGACAGGTCGGCTGCTCACATCAGGCGGTCAAGGTGATCGCCCTAGGCCGTGGCAGCACCGACCGGAGCGAGGGCTGGCAACCACGTCCCGGTCGATTGCAGCTGGCAGACCGTGAGGAGATCAGTCTTGGCCTGCACAGCGGGGAGACCTTCAGCTCGATCGCCTGCAGGTTGAACCGAGCTGTGTCGACGGTCTCCCGTGAGGTCGGTGCCAATGGCGGGCGGACCGAATATCGGGCATGGCGAGCCCACCAGAAGGCTGAACAGCAGGCTCGGCGGCCAAAACCGGCCAAGTTCGACTCGCCGGTCCTGACCGCGAGGGTCACTGAATGGCTGGAGGACTTCTGGTCGCCCGTAGAGATCTCTCGCCGCTTGCGCATTGAGTTCGCTGACGATCCGATGATGTGGGTGAGCCACGAGACGATTTACCAGTCCCTGTTCGTCCAGGGCCGAGGTGAGCTGCGCCGAGAGCTGACCCGTTGCCTGCGGAGCGGACGGGCCAAGCGGCGCTCCAGGCACCGCCCAGAGAACACGGGTCAGCTCCGAGACATGGTGATGATCAGTGAGCGGCCCCCGGAGGTGGAGGACCGCGCTGTTCCCGGTCACTGGGAGGGAGACCTGATCCTGGGGAAGGGCTCGAAGTCGGCGGTTGGCACTCTGGTCGAGCGCTCAACCCGCTACGTCTTGTTGCTCCATCTCCCCAACGGACGCAGTGCCATCGACGTCGAACGGGCCATGAGAGTGGCCATCACCGGATTACCTGGCGAGCTCGTTCGCACCGTGACCTGGGACCAGGGCAAAGAGATGGCCCAACACTCCAACTTCACTCTCGCCACTGGGGTGCCGGTCTACTTCTGTGATCCCCACAGCCCATGGCAGCGTGGATCCAATGAGAACACCAATGGACTCCTGAGGCAGTACATGCCCAAGGGCACCGATCTCTCCGTCCATACCGCCGAGGATCTCGCTCGGTTCGCCCGAAGCCTGAACAACCGCCCTCGCAAGACCCTGGGCTTTATGAAACCATCAGAGAAGCTCGCTGAGATTCTTGCGCTCACTGGTTGAACCCGCCCTGTCAAGCATGAACCGGAATTTCACACCGGCTCGTCGGACCGGTGGCCACCGCGTGGCTACCGCGGGCCTCCGGTGGCCCATCTTTCCTGGAGGATCTAACGCCCTGACCAGTACTTGTCCCTGACCAGTACTTGTCCAGTACTTTTGCGTGGAGATGATGGGACTCGAACCCACGACCCCCTGCTTGCAAAGCAGGTGCTCTAGCCAACTGAGCTACATCCCCGGGGACCGTGATTTCTGCGCTCGCTCTGAACCGTCCTTAGGACGATTTCCTACACCCGGATTCTCTCTAGCGTAGACCGTAGGCGACTCTGACCTCGATCCTCTCGGCGTGCTCAGACCCGACCGTTTGGTATTCAGTCGAGTTGGTCAGAGGCCCGTCTCCTCCGGAGGGACCTCTTTGGCTCGTGCGTAGGATCGGTCGACCTCTTCCCAGGCCGCGTCCACCCCCTCGAACCCGTCCACCTTGGTGAGCTTTCCCGGCTCCAGGTCCTTGTAGACATCGAAGAAATGAGCGATCTCGAAGGTCAGGTGTGGCGGTAGACCTTCGAGGTCCGTGACGCCGTCCCAGCGCGGGTCGCCACACGCCACCGAGATGATCTTGGCGTCCGGGCCCTTCTCATCGGACATCCAGAAGACACCCACCGGGCGGGTTTCGACCAGGCAACCGGGAAACGTGGGTTCGTCGATCAGCACCAGGGCGTCAAGAGGGTCCCCGTCCTCCGCCAGAGTGTCGGGTACGAACCCGTAATCCGCCGGGTAGAAAGTCGCCGAAAACAGCCTCCGATCGAGCCTGATGAGGTGCCGCTCATGATCGTATTCGTACTTGTTCCGGCTCCCCCGGGGGATCTCGACAATTACCTCGAGCCGTCGCTCGTCATCCATGCTCGTCACCCATTTTCGGCCCAATTCTGTCACCGCTCGAATCCCCCGCTCGGGGGCCGCCGCGGCAGAATCACAACTCTAGGTGACCGGCAACCCGATGAGCCTCCCCGGCTCGGAATTCCGCCAAACCGGCCGCCGGCATTTCCGGACGGACATGGGGAATCCGCACCCGCCAATTCCCGCCAGACGCGACCCGGCAGCCCTCCCGTGATCGGGCCGGTATCGTTGGCGGATGAGCGGAGATCCAGCCAGCGGTTCGGACACCGGTGGGCCCACCGATGCGGATGACCCCGAACCCCAGCGTTACTTCGCCCGCCAGCTCTCCGACCTCGATTTCAACCAGAGGTTGCTGGACCTGGTCGACGATGCCAATCTGCCTCTCCTCGAGCGGGTCAAGTTCCTGATCCTGACCAGTGAGAGGATCGACGAGTTCTATCAGGTGCAGGTGGCCGGCCTGAAGCGTCAGGTGGTGGCCGGTATCAAAACAAGGGGGCCCAGCGGAAGCACCCCCGAAGAGCTGCTCGGTGATGTGCGGGCGTCGATGGAGCGCATGGTTCGACGCCAAGAGTCTTTGCTCGTGAACGAATTGATTCCTGCGCTGACGGCACAGGGAATCGAGCTCCTCGACTGGGAATCGCTCAATGCCGAGGACCGCGCGCATCTTCACGATCTCTTCGACCGGCTGATCCTCCCGGTAGTGACGCCGCTGACCGTCGATCCCAGCCATCCGTTCCCGTACATTTCCAACCTTTCCCTCAATATCGGCGTCGAGGTGAGGGACCCCGCCGAGGACATCAACCGTTTCGCACGCCTGAAGGTGCCGCCCAACGTTCCCCGCCTTGTTCCCCTGCCCGGCCGCGATCGGTTCGTGCCGCTGGAGCAGGTCCTGGTCGCCTTCCTCGACGAGGTGTTCCCCGGCATGGAGGTGGGGCCCGCCTGCGTCTTCCGGGTCACCCGGGATGCCGACCTGGCCCTCGACGACGACGCGGCAGACGACTTGCTCCTTGCTCTCCAGGAGGAACTCAGGCGGCGGCGATTCCTACCGGTCGTCCGACTGGAGATTGACAGCCGGACATCTTCCGAGCCGGTCGCCCGCCTGACCGCAGATCTCGGACTCGAGCCCGAGGATGTCGCCGCCTTCGGCGGCCCCTTGGGTCTTGACTGCTTGTGGGCCATCCATGCTCTCGACCGGCCGACCCTCCACGACGAGCCTTGGACGCCGCTGGTACCGGTGGCGTTCCTCTCCGCCGAGATGGACGACAACCCTTCGATCTTCGCGGTCTTGGACCAACAGGATGTGCTGGTCCATCATCCCTACGACTCCTTTATGGCGTCGGTCGAGGAGTTGATGGACGAGGCCGCCATCGATCCACACGTGCTCGCCATCAAGCAATGCCTGTACCGGACGTCGGGGGACAGCCCGGTGGTGGCGGCCCTGGTGAGGGCGGCAGAGCACGGCAAACAGGTGGCGGTGCTAGTCGAGGTCACTGCTCGATTCGACGAGGAAGCCAACATTGGTTGGGCCCGGGCGTTGGAAGAGGCGGGCGCCCACGTGATCTACGGCCTCATGGGACTGAAAACCCACGCCAAGACGACCCTGGTCGTACGCCAAGAGGGTGACGACGTGCGGCGCTACTGCCACGTCGGCACCGGCAACTACAACCCGAAGACGGCTCGGATGTACGAGGACCTCGGTGTGTTGTCATCACGTCCAGAACTCGGTGCGGACATCACCCGATTCTTCAACTACATCACCGGGTTCAGCCAGCCCCCCCAGTATCTCGAGCTCGTCACTTCGCCAGGGGGTATTCGCGATCGGGTCGTCGAGTGCATCGAGGAAGAGGCCAAGGCAGGACCCGACGGACGCATCGTGATCAAGGTCAACGGGCTCGATGATCAGGTGGTGATCGACGCGCTCTACCGTGCCTCTCAGGCCGGGGTCCCGATCGATCTGATCATCCGAGGGATCTGCTGTCTCCGTCCCGGGGTACCCGGATTGTCCGAGACCATCCGGGTCAGATCGATTGTCGGGCGGTTCCTCGAGCATTCGCGGATCCTCCGATTCGGGGGCAAGGCCGATCGACCCGCTCACTATTACATCGGGTCGGCTGATCTCCGCCGCAGGAATCTCGATCGGAGGGTCGAGGCCATGGTCCCTATCGAAGACCCGGTTGCCGTGGCCCAGTTGGAGGAGACGCTCAACTTCAACCTGGCCGACGACGTCCAGTCCTGGTCGCTGGCTGCCGACGGGACCTGGCACCGGATACCGACGGTGGCCGGAGTCAGTGCGCAGCAGTCGCTGCAGGCAACCGCGCTGGCCAGAAACGTGCCCCACGATGAGGTCCTTCTCTCCTGGGCCCCCCAAGAACGGAGTGCACCCATTCCCACCGATCGCGTTCCGTAGACCTCGCTGGCGGCCACCACGGGTTGCTACGGGCGCTGGTCCTAATCCCTCGACGGTGGTCGGGCGGGTCAGCCATCGGTGATCGAGTTGGCCCGACGAAGACGGGGGATCGCCAGGCGACCCGGACCCGATCAACCCGTGATGACGTCGATGCGGTCCAACACGTCGTCGGACAACATCGGGATGACCTCGAGGGCCTCGAGGTTCTCGTGGACCTGTTCCACCCGACTTGCACCCGTGATGACCGAAGAGACATGCGGGTTCTTGGCGCACCAGGCGATCGACAGCTGTGCCAGGGTGCAGCCCAGCTTTTCGGAGATGGCCTGGAGTTGGCGGACCTTCTGATTGCGCTCTGGGTCGGTAAGCAGCTTGCGCAGCCATTCGTAGCCGGGGAGAGTCGCCCGCGACCCGTCGGGTACACCCTGGAGGTACTTGCCGGTCAGCAATCCCGAGCTGAGGGGGCTCCAGGTGGTGAGACCGAGGCTTATGCCTTCGTAGAGCGGGGAATACTCCTGCTCCACCCTGTCCCTCCACAACAGGTTGTACTGCGGCTGCTCCACGACCGGCTTGTGGAGGTGATGGCGATCGGCGATGTCCCACGCTTCGCGGATCGATGCCGCCGACCATTCCGAGGTGCCCCAGTAGAGCGCCTTGCCGCGGTTGATGATGTCTGACATCGCCCAGACCGTCTCTTCGATGGGGGTATCCGGATCGGCGCGGTGACAATAGAGGAGGTCGACAAAGTCAAGACCCAATCGGTCGAGCGACCCGTCGATTGCCTGGAAGAGATACTTTCGATTGAGGGTGTTTCGCATGTTGGGTCCGTCATGGAGGCCCCAGAACACCTTGGTAGAGATCACGTAGCTGTGGCGGGGCCACCCGAGAGAGGCGATCGCCTTGCCCATGATGGTTTCCGACTCGCCCCCCGAATATGCCTCGGCGTTGTCGAAGAAATTGACCCCGGAGTCGTACGCCGCGCTCAGACATTGCTCGGCGAGGTCACCGGCCAGTTGAGGCCCGAAGGTCACCCACGACCCGAATGACAGCACGCTGACCTTCAGCCCGGTTCCGCCCAGGCGCCGATACTCCATCTCCATAGTGATTCCCTCCCGGTCGTTTCCGAAATCCTAAGGGCCGCCCGGCACTGGTCGTCCGGGACGACCTCTCATCGATAACGAATTGTCCGGCTTGTCAGGCCCTGCCGTATCCAGCCAGGATTTCAAGGGTTCGATCTCTGATGACGGCATAACTGGTCCTCTGATCCAGGAGAACCTTGGCGGCAACCGACTCCTCATCGCTCAGCAGACCGAGGAGAAGGTGTTCGGTTCCGACGTAGTTGTGGCCCAGCCGCAGAGCCTCTTCCACGGCGCGACGAAGCACTGCCTTCGCTCTCGGTGTGAACGGCAATTTTCCTTCGTCCGACGCAGTACCTCGTTTGATCAGCGCAAGGATCTGATCTTCAGCCATGGACTTCGAGATGCCCGCGTCTTCGAGAACTCTCGCCGCCAGGCCATCCGTGGCTTCCAACAGCGCCAATAGAATGTGTTCGGTTCCTACGAATCCGTGCCCCAAACGGTGGGCTTCCAGTTCCGATTGGCTTAGGACCGTCCGTGCTCGCTCTGTGAATCGTTCGAACGTAGGTGCATCGAACGTGAACCTCTTGTGAGCGGCCTGCTTGCTCACACCGAGAGCACCGCTGATCTCGGACCACGAATGTCCGCTCCGACGGCATCGGTCCACGAAATGGCCAAGAAGTTCGTCGCCGACCTGTTCGAGGTCGCTGACAGTCTTCGACGCCTGGGAAAGTTGGAGCAGGGCATCGTCACGGGGCGAATCGGCTCGAACTCCGTCGATCAACTCCTGCAACGTGGGCGATGGGGTCACTTGTCAACCTTACATTGACGGCCCATAGTCGTCAACCGGAGGTTGACGACTATGGGCCCAAAGACGGAGAGCACCGGCTCGGTCACTCGGGCTGAAACGTCTCCGCGTCGTTTCCGCGGCCAATTGCCCAGAGTTTCAGAGCACTCACCCGCCCAACGCCTTGAACAGGGACTTCGAGTCGGGCTGCCCGGATTTGAACCGGGGACCTCTGCGTCCCGAACGCAGCGCGCTGAACCAAGCTGCGCCACAGCCCGTCGATGGGATCGGGTACTGACACCGACCCTGACCTGCGAGATGCTACCCGACTCCGGCGCGGTCGATTTTGGTCGTCCCGGGGACTTTCAGTGGCCCCCTATCGGGAATTTCGCGTGGCCGCCGTCACTGGGGCTCTTGACTGCCGTGGGAGACTGCCTGACGGATGGACTCGAACAGGTCTAAAGGGGAGAACGGCTTGTTCAAGAGCACTGTCGACGGCGGCAGAATCCCTCGTTCAGCAATGGTTTCTGAGTCGAAGCCCGAGACAAAGACCACCGGTAGGTCGGGGTTCGTGATGCGAAGGCGATCAGCCAGGTCCTTGCCCGAGATCCCACCCGGCATGATGACATCGGTCACCAGGACCGAGATGGGCGCGGTACTGAATCCTTCCGTAGCCTGCATTGCATTCCGTGCCCCAACCACGCGGTAGCCGGCCGCTTCCAGGGTGCGGGTGGTCGAGCGAAGCAGAGCCTCCTCGTCTTCGACAAGCAGCACAGTTTCCCCTCCCGCCGCAACGGGTCCAGTGATCACCTCTGGCTCAGCTGATGTAGGCTGCTCGTCACAAATAGGAAAGTCAATGGTCACGGTCGTCCCCATCCCAGGGGCAGTGTTGATATCAACCTGGCCGCCCCATCGATGGACGATCCCATAAACCATCGACAGGCCCAACCCGGTTCCTCGCCCCATTTCCTTGGTGGTGAAGAAGGGCTCGAAGACCTTTTCGGCGACCTCTTCGGTCATTCCCCTTCCGTCGTCGGTCACTTCGATCCTTGCCCAGGGCGGCGCAAGCGCCGAGTCTTTGTCCGCCTCTTCTACACGCCGCACCGAAATAGACAAGGTGCCCCCGTGGGGCATGGCATCACGCGAGTTGATAGCCAGATTCAAGAGGACCTGGTTCAGCTCACCTGCGTCTGCTCGGACGCTGCAAGCCTCTTTCGTGGTGTGGCATTGGAGGGTCACGTCTTCACCCACGGCTCCACGCAGTAGCCGCTGGGTGTCGTTCACCAGAGCGCTGAGAGCGACCACGGTGGGGCGCGTCACCTCTTTTCGGCTAAAGGTAAGGAGCTGGCGGGTGAGGTCGGCTGCACGGGTTGCAGCTTTCTGGACCTCTCCTAGGTCGGCCTGGATGTCATCGTTGTCAGCTGCCGTTTCGGCAGCGAAGTCGCTGTAGGTCATGATGACCTGAAGAAGGTTGTTGAAATCGTGTGCGATGCCGCCAGCGAGCTGACCGACCGCCTCAAGCTTCTGGACCTGACGAAGATTCGCTTCGGTCTCGGCCTGACGTTTGAACGAGGCGTCGAGCTCGGCATTCTTCGCGTCGAGCTCCGTGTTCTTATGGTCGAGCTCCGTGTTGCTCACTTTCAAGTCAGCCACCAACACCAGAGCCCGGTCTCTTCGCCGCAGCGTTATCTCCAAGAGCCCAGCCAAGAGCGCGGCGGCGCACAGTCCCACGATCAAGAGCAACCAGGGGAAGGCCGCCGCTGAGCCGCCGGAGAGGTTCTGATTGGCCCGCATCACCAAGAGGAGCTGTCCTGGAGCGCTGGCCGTCCCCGGGTTGGTCGTCAGAACGGCAGTGAGGCCGAGGGCACTGGCAGGGGCGCCGGACGCGCCGAGAGTCGCGATGGCCTCCTGGCCGGTCAGGGACAAGTTCGCGGTCGAAGTGAACACAAGATTGTCGGGCCGCGCGGACCCCACGTACATGGCTACATCGACGTCGTCAAAGATCTTCCCGGGGAGGTGATAAAGGCCCGAGGCGGGTAACGGGACTGCCCGTTCGGCGTAGATGGCGAAGCCGGGCGGGACAACTCCTTTGCTCCAGATCAGGGCGATAAAGCGACTCGAGCCCATCTCGCCGGCCCCGGCGATCGTGTTCATCGGATGCTCGGTGATGATTGTGATCAGTCCGGCGTCCTGCGGGCCGCCGAAAACGCGTCGAAGCGGGCCGACAGAGTTGAGAACTTGGAGGTGAGACCCGACCACATGCAAGAGAGCGACACTTTCGGTCTTGGCCAACGGAGCCGCCGCGGCATTGAACGCTGAGGGTGTGATCCCTAGGGGGGTCACCAAAGAACCGAGGGCGGTCGGTGGGGACCCGAGAAGGGGTGGGATCACCGAGCCAAGCAAGAGAGCGGCTTGATTCGCTTCTTCGGTCAAGAGGTGATCGTTGTTGTGGGAAAGAGATGTTCTCGATGCGGAAAAACCAACCAACGTCGCTATAACAGTGAAGGCCAGCACCAGGGCGGCAAGGGCGTGGACCTTCGGCTGCCATCTTGCCTTCACCATGGTGTCGGGGATGATCTTCCAATCGGCCAGCTCGGCGGAAGATGAAAGAGGGGGGTCCACCGCACTCGACCCTCTCTACCGGAACAGAAAGGACCACAAAGCCACGGCGTCATTGTGATCGGTCCTTTCGTTCCAGGCTCGTACCTCTCGCTCCCGGGTTCGTCGGAACCCCTCAACGCTGCAAGAGGGTGTCCCTGTGACAACGATCGCGACGCCCGAATATCCTCAATCTGTCGATGCCACTCAAATTATGGCACAAATGCCTGGTGCCCTAGGCGCCCATGGCCCTCAGACGCGGCTAGTTGTGACCGGTCGAGGATCGGCCGCGATTACGGACGTTGAAACAAATGACGAACTTTTTGGCCGGGTCCTCGGTGTCGTTCACAGGGCCAATGGTCACGAATCTGTCCTCAGGCTGAGCGTTGGTCACGAGGTAACGATGACCAGGTAGGTGAAGACTGCACGAGGTTTGACCAGGCCGAGAAATCAGAATTGGCAAACCTTGTCGCGATTCTGTCGCGAACGTTTGCCCGTTCCCTTGCTTGTAGATGCCTGCCTCAGCCTCCCGAACGCCGCGAGCCAACCAGGCTGCGCACAGCCCGTTGACCGGATGCGGCGCTCGTGCCGGTCCATAACAGGAAATTGCTAGCCGACCGGAGTGCGCTCGCTCCCCGTGTCGCCGGCCACCTTGCCCGGATCAGGATTCGGGTCGGGCGCCTTCAGCCGCCTGGCCACCACTTTGGCGATCCGCCGCTTCTCCATCTCGGCCACCCGGAGCTCCCAACCGTCGACCTTGAGCACTTCGCCCTCGCTCGGGATGTGCCCGAACCCGTTGAACAGGAATCCTCCCAGGGTGACGTACTCGCCCTCCGGCAGGTCGATCCCCAGCCGGTCGATGACGTCGTCGACACTCATCCGGCCGTCCACCAACCAGCGGCTCCCGTCCACCCGGACCACGTCGGGCTCGTCGTCGGGATCGAACTCGTCGGGCAGCGGCCCGACCAGCGCGCTCGAGCACGTCCTTGACCGTCAACACCCCCTCGACGCCGCCGTGCTCGTCGACCACCACCGCAAACGCCCGTCGTTGCCGGCGCATCTCCGACAGGACGTCGAACACCAGTCTCGACTCGGGAACCAGGAAGGGTTGGCGGAGCCGCCGGGAGATATCGACCGGATCGGGGATGCCCTGGCTGACGGGATCGGTGGCCGCCTCGGCTCCCGGGCCCGCACCCCCGGGGTCGGCGACCGTCGGCCGCTGGGCTTCGGGTCTTCCGCTCTGGACTCTCCACCCGGCCCGGAACAGGTCATTGACGAACAGCACCCCGATCAGGTCGTCAAGGTTGTCGTCGTAGACCGGGAAGCAACTGTGGCCCGATTCCCGGATCGCCCGGGTGACGTCGTCGGCGGTCACCGGGATGGACAGGGCCACCACGTCCACCCGCGGCGTCATGATCTCGCCGACCACCGTGTCGCGCAGATCGCCGATGGCTTCCACGATGAACTGCTCCTGGGCGGCACCCCCGCGTCCGATGCTGGTCCCGGCCTTACCCTCCGGATCACCGGCCGCCGTCTTCCCCCGACTCAGGGCCCGGCGGCGCTTCTGGGTTGCTGGGGAATGCCGTTCCTGGTGTCGTCGGAACACGGACCCTGCCTTCGTCGGCCTGATGGAGGCGCTCAGACGCCGGCCGCAGGAACGACCGACAGTGGTTGGTAGGACTCGTCGTAGTACGTACCACCGTCGAGCAACGAGGTAACCGCGCGGCGCAGGCGGATCGGGTCGAGGGGCTTCACCACCCACCCCTCGGCCCCGGACCGGCGAGCGATGAACACATCGGGACGACGGTCGAGGAGCATCAGCACCGGCACGTGCTCGAGGTTGCCGTACGACTCCTCGAGGCGCAGTTCGAGGCAGACGGCCATCCCGCCCATGTTCCCCATCTGCAGGTCGACCACCACCAGGTCCGGCAGGCTCTCGGCTACTTCCTCCAGCACCGCCGGCCCCGAGCGGGCCTCGCGGATGGTGATGTCCGGCCGACCGGCGATGGCGGCGATTTCGGCCCTGACCGACGGAGCGTCGCTGGCCACCAGGATGGATCGCACAGCCACGAGGTTAGCCCGCCTTCTGGGGAGACTCGGCCGGTGCCGGGGGCGGCACCGCCGCCCGTCCATCGGTGACGAACAGCAGGTCGGCGATGAGCCGCAGGCCCTCGAGATCGTGGACATCGGTGTTGAGGAGCGGCACCCGCGACACCGGCGCCGGGGCGACTCGCGCCACCAGGTCACCGTAGACCTGCTCATCCCGATCCGAGGCTGCCTCGTAACCGGCCAGGTTGTCGATCAGCACCCGCAGGGCTGCGGTGTCACCGGTGGCCCGCTCGGCTTGTTCCGCCAGTCGCCCGAGCCGCGGCTCGTCGATGAACCGGGGTTGTACCCGGTTCACGATCAGGGCGGTCACCGACATGTCGGCGTCGGCGAGCTTGGCCGCGAAGTGCACGGCTTCATCAACCGAGTCGGGCCGGGGTGAGGCCACCAGCACGAAGGCGGTGCCCGGCTGGGTCAGCAGCTCGTTGACCCGGATGGCCCGGGTCCGGAATCCCTCCTCCATCCCCTCGAATGCCTGAAAGAAGGTCACCGCGTCGCGGACCACGTCGGCGCCGGCCACCTTGGAGATGGTTCGCAGCAGGGCCTGGGCGGCCATGCCCACGAACTTCAGCGACACCCGGGTGGGCATCATCAGCGCCTGGAACAACCGGTTGCTGAGGAACCCGGTGAGCCGGCGGGGGGCGTCGAGGAAGTCGAGCGCGTTGCGGGTCGGCGGGGTGTCCACCACCACCACGTCGAACCCTCCCTCCTCGACCAGCTCGTAGAGCTTCTCCATGGCCATGTATTCCTGGGTGCCGGACAGGGCCCCGGTCAGGTTCCGGTACATCCGGTTGGCCAGGATGCCCTCGGCTTGATCGGGCGTGTCCGAGTACCGGCGGACCAGGTCGTCGAACGTCCCTTTGGGGTCGAGCATCATGGCGTGGAGCTCGCCCGGCCAGGTACCTTCGATCCTCGACGGCTGGTTGGAGAGGGCGTCGAGGCCCAGCGAGTTGGCCAGCCGGCGGGCCGGATCGATGGTCACCACGCAGGCTTTGCGGCCCTGGCGGGCGGCCTGCAGCGCGAAGGCCGCGGCCGTGGTCGTCTTGCCGACCCCGCCGGAGCCGCCGCAGATGATGATCGACCGGTCCTGGGCGATCTCGCCCATGGTGAGCCCGGAGCTCACGAGGCCGCCGCCGGTTCGACGTCGGGCAGCGCGGCGATTCCCGCGGCCAGGGCGTCGGCCAGCACCTGCAGTTCCTGGGGGCCGATGGAGGCGGTGAAGGCGAACGGCACCCGGAGTTCGGGGAGTGGCAGCTCGTGGCCCAGCCGTTCGATCTGCCCCTGCTGGAGCGCCTCCCGGGTGCGCCGGAAGGTGCTGGCATTGTCGAGGGCGTCGCGCAACTCGTCGTCGAGGGCCACGCCCGCCGCCTCGGCGGCCTTGGTCGCCGGAACCTCCAACCCGGGTATCGACGGGTAACAGCCGTTGACGATGATCGGGCCCAGGGTGATGCCCACCTTGTCCTCCAGCTGGTAGGCGGCCTCGACCACCTCGTTCACCGGCATCTCCTCCGGGAGGGTCACCAGCGCCACCTGGCTCCGGGCGGGATCGGTGAGCAGGGCGACCACGTCGGCGGCCTGGGCCCGGACCGGCCCACCCCGGGCGGCATCCAGCAGCCCGCTGGCCGACGACAGGAAGGTCATGGCGTGGCCGGTGGCCGGCGCGTCGACCAGCACCAGGTCGGCGAGGCCGGCCTGCTCGATCTGCTTGACCTTGCCGAGTACCAGGATGTCCTTGATGCCAGGGATGGCCCCGGCGACGATGTCGATGATCCCCGACGACATCAAGCGTTTGGATATCCGTCGGAGGCCGTGGTCGGCCAGGTATTCGATGAGGGCGTCGTCGGGGGTGATCCTCCGGGCCCGGACGCTCCCGGCGGCCAGGCGGGGGGTTTCGACCCCGTCCTCGGGATCCTCCTCGACCTGTTCGGCTCCCGCCGCGCTGAGCACCGCCCCGTCGTAGTCGAGGCTCTCCCCGTGGCCGAAGGCGTCGGAGACGCCGGACCGGCCCTCGAGCTCGATGACCAGCACCGACAGACCGGCGTCGGCGGCCATCCGGGCTATGGCCGCCACCATGGTGGTTTTCCCCACCCCACCCTTGCCTGCCACGATCAGGACGTGACTCTGCGTACAGAAAGTTCTGACGTCCATTTCGCTTCGGAGCGTAGCGTTCCCGCTGGCCGCGGAGGGTTCTTCGACCGGCGGCGGGGCGTGAAAGCCCATCTGCCTGGCGCCGGCGGAGGGAGCCGGGAAGAAAAACCTGGTCAGACCCCTTGTTTCGCTGCGTCGGCGCGAGTACGTTCGCTGGCGTGGGGTAATACCCACAGGCAAGAGGGGGAAGGCGAACAATGGCGCAAGCTTTGGACACATGGCAGGTCAAAGCGTCATGCCGCGGCCCTCATGCCGAGATCTTCTTCCCTCCCGCTCACGCCGAGCGCAAGGAGGAGAAACTCCAGCGCGAGGCGCACGCCAAGGCGATCTGCGCGACCTGCTCGGTACAGACCGACTGCCTCGACTACGCCATCCGGATCCGTGAGCCGCACGGGATCTGGGGCGGGCTCAACGAGGTCGAGCGCAAGCTGCTGACCGACCGTCGGGCCGGCTGACCAACCGTTCGGCTCAGCCTGCGGCCAGTGCCTGGGCCGCCGCCCGCACCCCTTTCGAGGTGCACACCGACGACGGGTTCTGGTGGGTGGCCATGCAGATCCCGGCCGACAGATAGTTGGCCGACGCCACGATGGCCCGGCTGTCGGAGGTGATCCCGTCCTTCAGGTCGCCGATGATCGTCGACCGGGGGAGCCGCAGGATCATCGCCGGACTGAATCCGGAGGTGGTCGACACCATCACGTTGTCGATATCGACCAGCGGGTAGGTTCCGGCGCCGGTCTGGCCGGAGGATTGGTAGCGGGTGACCAGCGCCTGCTGGCCCGGTGTCAGGGAGGAGATCTTGGTGAACACCCCGTTGGCCGCGGCTACATCGGAATAGAGCTCCACCCCGTTGAAGGTGAGATACGGGCTGGTGTAGGACGCGTCGAAGAAGCTGAAACTCTGGAGCCCCGGGAACACCGACGTGGTCGAGGACTCCATGTCGTGGAGGACTCCGAAGGTCCCGAAGCGGGACAGCGCCAGCACCAGCGGCCACCGCTCCGCCGCGCAGAACGGGCAGTACTCGCTGCCCACGAAGAGCACCTCGGGCTTCTCCTCCGAATACATGGCCGGTTGACCGGTGACGACCGTCGGGGGCGTGAGCCCGGTGTTGGGAGCCGTCACCCCGACCGCGTCGAAGGTGGCCACCGGCTCGCTGGCCAAGGTGCGGAGCACATCGGGAGCCGTCTCGGCCCGGTTGACCACCCGGAGGGTGGTCGGGGTGTCGGTCAACGTGTAGACGAGGAGGGCGGTGACCCCGACCAGGATGACGACCACCGCACCCCAGGCGAAGCGGGAGGTTCGGGTCGGGGGAGGATGATCGGTCTTGACCGGCACCGGTTATGACCCGTCGTGGGCCAGCTGGGCGCTTCCGTCGGTCTCGAGTCGGTAGTCGGGGGAGAGCAGGAGGGGAGAAGAGGTCACGACGATCACGAACAGGATGAAGGTGAGGACATGGACCGACGTGCACCACAGGCAGATGTTCTTGATGATGAGCAGCTCGGCGATGACCAGGTAGATGACCATCCCGACCCCGACCACCGCCAGGGCCAGCCGGGCCAGGTGGATCCGGCGGTCGGCGGATCGCCATGCCCAGGGCAGGCTCAGGCCGAACATGGGGAGGAAATAGGCCAGCCCGAGCACCGCCACCGGGATGCCGAAGACATAGGACTGCGGGCTGGTGGTCACCCTTTGACAGTTGATGAGGCCACCGCCCGCCGGGCACGACAGGGCGATGTGGGTGTCGAAGTGGGTGATGGTCAGGTAGATGGACACGCCCAGCCCCATCAGGCTCAACAGCATGGTGACGATGGGCTGCCAGCGCAGGGTGGGCATGGCGCGATCTCCGCGGCGGATCCGGGTCAGCTCAGCTTGAGAGCCGTGGCCGCCGCCATGACACCCGGGCTCGTGCACACCGCGGTTGGCTGCTGCTTGGTGCTCGAACAGATGGCGGCGGTGATGTAGTTGGCGGTGCCGACGATGGACTGGGTGACCGAATTGGTCGGGTCGGTCAGATGGCTGGCGATGTCGTTGTGGCTGAGCCCGGCCAGCATCAATGGGTTATAGGTGGCCCCCGAGATCAGGGCGACGTTGCCGATGTCGACGAAGGGAAAGCCGACCTGTCCGGCGGTGGCCCCGGGAATGAAGGTCGGAGAGCTGTACTTGTTGATAACCGCCGTTTCCGCTTTGGTCGGATTCTGCAGGGTGGTGTAACCGGAGCCGTTGGGGATGTTGGTGTACTGCTCGTCCGGGAAGAACGTCAGATACGGGCTGGTGAAGGTCGCGTTCCGGTAGCTGAAGGTGGAGGTGGCCGGGGCGAAGTCGGTGTGGGACGAGGCCGTCACGTCCAGGTTGGACCAGGTACCGAACCGGGAGAGTGCCGCGGTCATCGCCCAGCGCTCCGCCGCGCAGTACGGGCAGTACTCGGCGCCGTAATAGAACATCGCCGGGGTCTTGCCGTCGATGGTGAGGGGCGGCTGGTTGGACAGGACGATTGGCGGGTTCGGCTGGGCCACCGACGGGATATTCACCCCCACCGTGTTGTAGACCGACGCCGGGATGTTGGTGACGTCGCTGACGATCGAGGCGGGCGCCGGGGTCACCGGGGTGTAGGCGGAGTTGGCGTTGGAGCCACCGCCGGTCACCTTGATGACCACGACGACCACGATGACCACGATGACGAGGGCGACCGCGCCCCAGGCGATGAGGGCGCCGGAGCGTCCCCGCGGGCCGGCCGCCGGCTGACGCTGGGTGCCCGGACGAGGGGTGTTGCCCCCCCCGCCCTTGCCGCCGCCGCCCTTGCCTCCGGGTCCCTTCCCCGATACCGGGCGGCTCTGGGCCCGGCTGGCTTCCTTGGCCGATGGGGTTCCGGGCCTCGGCTTGGGTGCGTTGCCGCCCGGCTTCGGCGTGTTGCCGCCCACCTTGGGCTTGCTGCCGGTCCCGGCGCCGCCCCTTTGTCGTTCCACAGCCATGGTGTCGCCGTCTCCTCTATACAGAATTGATCCTAGTGAGCGTAACTGTTGGAGCCAGGGGGATGCGGTCGGCATCGAAACCCCCTGGCCTGTGGGTCTATCCCCCGCCGGAGCGGGGATTGTGCCTAGATTGATCCTTCATGCCGGTAACTCCAGTCATTCCCCTACCCTCACCCGAACCCGGCATCGAGTGCATCGAGAGGGATGTCCGGGCCGTCACGTGGGGCAACGTGATGGTCGACGGCCACCCGGTGAGTTACGCCACCACCGGGGACGGACCTCCGGCATTGTTTCTCCACGGCTGGGGGCTGCGGCCCAATGCCTACGCCGAGCCGATCCGGCGGATGGGGATGGCCGGATGCCAGGTCTACGCCCCGGCGATGCCCGGCTTCGGTGGAACCCGGGAGCTCCCGGCGGACCAACGTTCGTTCAACGGCTACGCGGCATGGGTCGGCCGGTTCCTCGACGCGGTCGGCGAGAGCCGGGTGGCCCTGATCGCCGGCCACTCATTCGGTGGCGGGGTGTCGACGGCGTTTGTCCACGATCATCCCGGACGGGCGCGGTCGCTGTTGTTGGCCAATGCCATCGGCGGGCCGACCTGGGCGTCGTCGCCCGACCAGGTCCGCCCCATGACCGAGCGGCCGGTGTGGAACTGGGGACGCTACTTCGGGACCGACCTGTTGCACTCCCCGCACCTGATGCGGGTGCTGCCGACGCTGCTCGAGGACTTCATCCCCAATCTCATGCAGAACCCGCTGGGCATGTTCCGCACCGGGGCGTTCATCCGGCGGGCGGACCTGCTGGCCGAGCTCCGTACCATCGCCCGCCGGCACACCCCGGTCTGGGTGGCCTGGTCGGACCGGGACGGTCTGGTGCCGCGAGCGGCCTTCGACGAGCTCCGCCGGGCCGCGAGGGTGGACGGGGTGGTGGTCGAAGGGTCGCACACCTGGTTGATCGGTGACCCCGAGCGGTTCGGGGAGCTGGCCATCCACGCGCTGGTCGACTCCGGAGCCCTCACCGGGCGCCGGTTCCTCCGCGTCGTCTGACTCCGCGGCGGCGGTAGCCTGAATCGATGCCCGTCACCGTCCGCGATGCCGCCACCGTGATCCTGGTCCGGGACGCGCCGGACGACGGCGGCGAACCGGACATCGAAGTCTGCATGCTGCGGCGCAATTTGGACTCGGAGTTCGTGGCCGGCGTCTATGTGTTCCCTGGTGGCGCCGTCGACCCCGACGACTACGGGGACGACATCGAAGCCCTCTGCCCGGGCCGCACCGACGCGGAGGCGAGCGCGTCGCTGGGGATCGCCTCCGGCGGGCTCGCCTTCTGGGTGGCGGCGTTGCGCGAGTGCTTCGAGGAGGCCGGAGTGCTGCTGGCCTTCCGGCCCGCCGATCAGGGCGGAGCAAAGGTGCGCCTGCTCGACACCACCGATCCGGCATCGTTGGCCCGGTTCGTCACCTACCGGGATGGCCTGAATGCCGGCACCACCCGGCTGCTCGATGTCTGTCGCCGCGAGGGACTCGCCCTCGACGTCGGATCGGTGCACTACGTGAGTCACTGGATCACCCCGGAGCTGGCCCCGCGGCGGTATGACACCCGCTTCTTCATCACCGCGGCACCATCGGGACAGGTCGCCCGCCACGACGACGGCGAGACCATCGCCTCCATCTGGATCCGGCCCGGCGAGGCACTGAGTCGCTTCGACGACGGGGAGATCGCCCTGCTTCCCCCCACCATCGAGAACCTGCGGAACATCAGCCGGTTCCGGACCACCGGCGAGGTGATGGCCTGGGCGGAACAGGTGACCGACATCCCCGAGGTGCTGCCGATCGTGCTGATCGAGGACGGACAGGTCTTGATCCTGCGACCCGGAGACGAAGGGTACGAAGAGGCGGCCGAGGCCAAGATGGCATCCGGCCCGGATGCCGAGCGGCACATTGCCGCCGCGGCTCGTGAGGTGCTGGGGCCGAAGGCCGACCAGGTCTGACCGGCCTGAGCCGGAGGACCCGGGTCAGGCCGTCGAGGTCGGAGTGGCCGCCAAGGTTCCGGCGTCCACCGCGGCTTCCACCTGCTCGAGCAGCCGGGCGCTGCAGCCGTCCATCGGTATCACCGGGGCGATGGTGGTGACCACTTCGTCGGCCAGGGCGGTGAACACCTTGGCCAGTTCGTGATCTTCGTCGAGCGCCACCGGGTTCCCGGCGTCGCCACCGGCGGCCACCGACGGGTGGATCGGCACCTGGCCGATCAGCGGGACCCCGATCTCGGCGGCCAACCGGGCGCCACCGCCCGAACCGAACAGCGCATAGGAGGTCCCGTGCTCGCAGGTGAAGTCACTCATATTCTCGATGACCCCGGCCACCCGCAGGTAGCCCTTGCGGGCCATGTCCGCGGTGCGGGCCGCCACCTTTTGGGCGGCGACCGGGGGAGTTGTGACCACGATGACCTCGGTACGGGGGAGCATCCGGGCCAGCCCCATCTGGATGTCGCCGGTCCCGGGGGGCATGTCGATCAACAGATAGTCGAGGTCGCCCCAGTGGACGTCCTCCAGGAACTGCTGGACGGCCCGGTTCAGGACCAGGCCCCGCCACATGATGGCGCTGTCCTCATCGGCCAGGAATCCCATGGACAGGACCCGGAGCAGGCCGTCGCCGACCCGCCGCTCGAGCGGGACCATCTTCTTGCCCCGCGACTCGACCTCACCCTGCATGCCGAGCAACCGGGGAATGGAGAACCCCCAGATGTCGGCGTCCAGCACCCCGATTGTCAGTCCCCGCCGGGCCATGGCCACCGCCAGATTGACGGTCACCGAGCTCTTGCCCACCCCACCCTTGCCCGAGGCGATGGCGATCACCCGGGCGGTGTCGGGGATGTCGGTGGCGGGGGCCGGGTTCCGGGCGGCCAGCCGGGCCCGGGCCATCACCCTCTTGCGTTGCTCGGCATCCATCACCCCGGTGGAGGTCGTCACCGTGTCGACCCCGTCCAGCGCTCCCACGTGGGTCTCGACGTCGGTGCGGATCTGGTTTCGCAACGGGCAGCCGGCGATGGTCAACGCCACCTCGACCTCCACCTGGCCGGTGCCGGCAGCCGGATCGCCGTCACCATGCCGAGTTCGACGATGTCCGCCCCCAATTCGGGGTCGATCACCCCGCGCAACGCCTCGCGCACCTGCTCCTCGGAGACCTGGATTGCGCCACCCGGGGCGTCCACGCTGGTCATTACCTATGAATTGTATCGGGGGTGGGCCTGTGACCACCCATGGGGATGTACCAATGGGGCGCCGGCGCGGTTACCATGGGTGCCTGCGGCCAGCCCGGCTCAGGGTGGCTGACCGGTGTCAACCCGATCTGTAGGAGGAACCTCGTTGAGCACGACGATGCAAACGGTGAAACTTGGCAAGCGTCCGGCCCCGGTGACGTTGACCGACAAGGCGGCGTCCAAGGTGGTCGAGCTCCTGGCCCAGGAGGACACCGAGGGCTTGGCCCTCCGGGTGGCGGTTCGCCCCGGCGGCTGCTCCGGCTACAGCTACGAGATGTTCTTCGACGCCGACGTGGCCGACGACGACGTGGTGCGCGAGTTCGGCGGGGTGAAGGTCATCGTCGACTCGGCCAGCGCCGATCTGCTCAAGGGCTCGACCCTCGACTACGCCGATGGCCTCCAGGGCGACGGGTTCCATGTGACCAACCCCAACGCCACCCGGACCTGCGGCTGCGGTTCTTCATTCAGCTGATCCACTGATCGTTGAGTGCGCCGATCGGTCCCTATCGCCCCATCGTGCGGGCGGGGCCGTGGTTGGTCTCCTCCGGGCAGATCGGCATTGAGCCGACCCCCGATCTGTCGGCGTCTCCGACGCTGGTCGCCGGCGGGGTGGCCGCCCAACTGACCCAGGCCCTGGTCAACGGCGAGCGCCTGCTGGAGGGCGAGGGAGCCTCTCGCTCCGACGTCATCAAGACCACCGTGTTCGTCACCGACATGGACGACTTCGCCACCGTCAATCAGGCGTATGTCTCGTTCTTCGGTGACCACCGACCGGCCCGATCGGTCATCGGAGTGGTGGCCCTGCCGTTGGGCGCCCTGGTCGAGGTCGAGCTCTGGGCCTACCAGCCCGCCTAACTCGGGCGGCTAGCGCGACGCCATCCGCACGTGGGTGCGGGCGGCGTTGAGCTGCACCCCTTCCGCGGTGAGGAGACGAGCGTGGGCCCGCTCGTGCCCGGGGACCAGTCGGCCCGACGCGGTCACCACCCGCCACCACGGCACCTCGCTTCCTCCGCCCCCGCCCCCGCCCAAGAGGTGGCCCACCGCCCGGGCGGCACCGGGATACCCGGCCTCCAGCGCGATCTCGCCGTAGGTCATCACCTCGCCCTTCGGGACGGCGGCAATCACCGCGGTGACCGCGTCGATGAACCCCGGGGGCGGCGCCATTCCCCGACGAGAGCCGACGCTCAGGGCGTCCAGCTGGTCTGGCCGAACCGGTAGCCCACCGACCGGACCGTCTGGATCAGGTGGGCGTGCTCCTCACCCAACTTGGCCCGGACCCGCCGGACGTGCACATCGACGGTCCGGGCCCCCCCGTAGTACTCGTAGCCCCACACCCGGCTGAGGAGTGTCTCCCGGGTGAACACCTTGCCCGGGCGGGCCGACAGGAAACGCAGCAGCTCGTACTCCATGTAGGTGAGGTCGAGCACCTTCCCCGACACCGCCGCCTGGTAGGTCTCGAGATTGAGGACCAGCTCCCCGTGTTCGACCAGCTCGGGCCGGAGCCCCCGCCCGGTCCGCCAGAACAGATGGGCCAGCCGGGTGGTGAGCTCGTCGGGATTGACCGGTTCGAGGCAGATGTCGTCGAACAGGTCCTCCCGCAGCTCGAGTTCGGAGAGCTGGCCGGTCCGCACCACCACGATGACCGGCGCCAGCGGCACCTCCCGCTTGCGGAGCTGACGGCAGACCAGGAAGGCGCCGGCCGGATCCTCCCCGCTGGCGACCACCGCGCCCGACCAGCCGTCCTCCGGCTCCTCGGTCTCGGCGGCTTCGGGCGTCGAGATGGCGCGCCACGGGTAGCCGGCCCGGTCGAGCACAGCCGTCACCTCGATGGGCGGGGGATCGGGAAAACACAACAGCGGCTCGATGTCGGTCGCTTCCTCTCTCTCGTCCTGGATCCGGGCGGCTGGGCGGCGGCTCTTCTGGTGGCCCTTATTACAGCAGGGGAAAGTAGCGGTCGAGTTCAAACTGGGTGACGTGGGCCTTGTACTGGGACCATTCCTCCCGTTTGTTGCGGATGAACCACTCGAAGACATGGTCGCCCAGCGTGTCGGCCACCAGCTGGGACGATTCCATCCGCCCGAGGGCCTCGTTGAGGTCGCCGGGCAGATGGGCGATGCCCTTGGCCCGCAGTTCGTCGCCGCTCAGATCGAACAGGTTGGCGTGGGCCTCGGCCGGGAGCTCGTAGCCGTTCTCGATCCCCGACAGCCCGGCGGCCAGGATCACCGCGAAGGCCAGATACGGGTTGCAGGCGCTGTCCGGCGCCCGGTACTCCACCCGGGTGGACTCCGACTTCCCGGTTTTGACCACCGGGACCCGGACCAGCGCCGAGCGGTTGTTCCGGGCCCAGGACATGTAGACGGGGGCCTCGTAGCCCGACACCAGCCGCTTGTAGGAGTTGACCCACTGGTTGGTGACCGCGGAAATCTCACCGGCGTGACGGAGCAGCCCGGCGATGAAGCCCTCGCCCACCGCCGACAAACCGCTGGCTCGCTCCGGATCCACGAAGGCGTTGGTGTCGTCCTTGAACAGTGACAGGTGGGTGTGCATGCCCGAGCCCTGGACTCCTTCCACGGGTTTGGGCATGAAGCTGGCGTGGACCTGTTGCTGCCGGGCCATCTCCTTGACCACCTGCCGCACCGTCATGACCGTGTCGGCCATGGTCAGGGCATCGGTGTAGCGGAGGTCGATCTCGTGCTGGCTGGGGGCGTCCTCGTGCTGGGCGTGCTCGACGGGAATGCCCATCTCCTCGAGGGTGAGCACCGTCCGCTGCCGGATGTCACTGGTCCGGTCGGCCGCGGTCAGCTCGAAGTACGACCCGTGGTCGAGGCCCTGGGGGCTGCGGGACGGATCGGCGTCGGCGAAATAGAAGTATTCGATCTCCGGGGCGGCGTAGAAGGTGAAGCCGCTGTGGTGGGCCCGCTCCAACGTTCGCCGCAGCACATGCCGCGGGCACCCCTGAAATGGGGAGCCGTCGAGGTTGACGATGTCACAGAACACCCGCGCCACCGGGGCGTCGAGTCCGCCGGCCTGAGGCTCCGACTGGCTGAGGCTGGAGCCGTGCCCGCGACCGTGCCAGGGGAGCAGTTGAAAGGTGTTGACGTCGGGGCGGGCCAGGACGTCGCTCTCCTGGACCCGGCTGAAGCCGTCGATGGCCGACCCGTCGAAGGTCATTCCCTCGTCGAGGGCGTTCTCCAGCTCGGCCGGCGTGATCGAGAAGGTCTTGGGAGTCCCGAGCACGTCGGTGAACCACAGCTGCACGAACCGGATGCCGCGCTCCTCCACGGTTTTGAGGACATACTCACGCTGGCTTCTCATCGGTTCGGAGGTCCCTGGATGATCAACTCCCGGTGGCGGCGCCGCAGACAGTCTCCACCAGGATGGCGGTGACCTTGTAGGGGTCCATGTTGGCGTTGGGCCGACGGTCCTCGAGCCAGCCCTTCTTGGCCTTGGCCACCCCCCAGGGGATGCGGATCGACGCCCCGCGGTCGGAGGTCCCGTAGGTGAAGGTGTTGTAGTGGGCGGTCTCATGCGCTCCGGTCAGCCGGGTCTCGATGCCGATCCCGTAGACGGCGATGTGCTCGTCGACCCGCTTCCCGATGGCCTCGCAGCCGGCGATGATGGCGTCCCATCCGCCCTCTTCCCGCATGGCCTTGGTGGAGAAGTTGGTGTGGGCCCCGGCCCCGTTCCAGTCGCCCAGGATCGGCTTCGGCTCCAGGGTGGCGTAGACCCCGAAGTCCTCGGCGATGCGGAAGAGCAGCCAGCGGGCCACCCACAGATGGTCGGAGATGTCCAGGGGGGAGAGGACCCCGACCTGGAATTCCCACTGCCCCATCATCACTTCGGCGTTGGTGCCCTCGATGCCGATCCCCGCCTCGATGCAGGCGGCGGTGTGCCTTTCGACGATCTGGCGCCCGGGCATCTTGTCCCCGCCCACCCCGCAGTAGTACGGGCCCTGGGGGGCCGGGTAGCCGTGAGCCGGCCACCCCAACGGGCGGCTGTCCTTGATGAAGGTGTACTCCTGCTCGATGCCGAACATCGGCTCCTGGTCGGCGTACTTCCCAGCCACCTCCCGCAGGTGGGCCCGGGTGTTGGTGGGGTGCGGGGTCATGTCGGTGAGGAGCACTTCGCACATGACCAGGATGTCGTTCGGGCCGCGCAGGGGGTCGGGGCAGGTGAAGACCGGCTGGAGTACGCAGTCGGAATCGTGGCCGAGGGCCTGGTTGGTGCTCGAGCCGTCGAAGCCCCAGATGCCCGGCTGCTCGCCGTCGGGGATGACCTTGGTCTTGCTCCGCAGCAACGGAGACGGCTCGGTCCCATCGATCCAGATGTATTCGGCTTGGTAGGGCAACTCATACTCCTCTGTTACTCGGGTGTCGGGACCTGGGGGCAGGTCAGTTCCTCGGCCAGCAAGTGCACATCCTCACAGAGCGGGGTTTCCCTGCCGTTTCCCGATTGTGAACGGAGGATGAACACCCATGCCACTGCGCCTGTCCGGGACCGGATCCCCCGGATCATCCGGGATGCCCGCCTTAGTCTACGGCACCCGCATCGGAGTCCGGCAGCGCCGCCGGCGGCCGGCCGGGCCCGGCCCGGCGGCGGAAACCGCCGGTAGGCTGCGTTTATGACCCGACTGCGGCTGGCCCTTTGCCAAATCAACACCGTGGTCGGGGACCTCGACGGGAATGCCGAGCGGGTCCTGGCCGCCTTGGCCACCGCCGAGGCGGCCGGCGCCAACCTGGCCGTGTTCCCGGAGTTGACGGTCACCGGCTACCCGCCCGAGGACCTGTTGAGCCGCCCCGCCTTCGTGGCCGAGAACCTCGCGGCATTCGACCGGATCGCCGAGTCGACCGGGTCGTGCGTGGCGGTGGTCGGCTATGTCGACACCGATCCCGAGGGGAACCTGATCAACGCGGCCGGGGTGTGCGCCGGCGGCACGGTGGTGGGCCGTTACGGGAAGCGGCTGCTACCCAACTACGGGGTGTTCGACGAACAACGGTGGTTCACGCCCGGGTCGGAGCCGTTGACCACCTACCGGGTGGCCGGGGTCCCGGTGGGGATAACCGTCTGCGAGGACATCTGGTTCCCCGGCGGCCCGGCGGTGTCCGAGGCCGAGGCCGGGGTCCGGGTGATCGTCAACCTCAACGCCTCGCCGTATTCCCAGGGACGCCGGGCCGAACGGCTGGCGATGCTGGCCGAGCGGGTGGCGGAGACCGGGTGCGCGATCGCCTATGTCAACCAGATCGGCGGGCAGGATGAGCTCGTCTTCGACGGCGCCTCGGTGGTGATGGCGGCGGATGGCGAGCTGTTGGGAGCCGCCGCCCAGTTCCGAGAGGAGCTCCTCGTCGTCGACGTGGAGGTGGGGGGCGACGACGACGCCTCCACCCCGCAACCGGTGCGAAGCCTCACCCCGCCACTCGAGCCCGATGCCGAGGTCTACGAGGCCCTGGTCCTCGGGACCCGGGACTACGTGGACAAGAACGGGTTCACCGACGCGGTGATCGGGCTGTCCGGAGGCATCGACTCGTCACTGGTGGCGACCATCGCGGTGGACGCCCTGGGGTCGGACAACGTGCACGGGGTGACCATGCCCTCGCGGTATTCGAGCGATGGCTCGGTGGACGATGCCGTCACCCTGGCCGCCCATCTCGGCATCGATATCGCCACCGCCCCCATCGAGGACGCCCACCGCACCCTGGCCGCGCTGCTGTCGCCGCTGCTCGGCGCCGAGCCGGAGGGATTGACCGACGAGAACCTCCAGTCCCGTATCCGTGGGGTGCTGTTGATGGCGCTGTCCAACGCCAACGACTGGATCGTGCTGACCACCGGCAACAAGAGCGAGATGGCCACCGGGTACTCGACGCTCTACGGCGACTCCGCCGGCGGCTTCGCCGTCATCAAGGACGTGGAGAAGACGCTGGTCTACCGGCTCTGCCGGTATCGCAACCAGCGGGAAGGCTTCGACCTCATCCCCGAACCGGTCCTGACCAAGGCCCCCTCGGCCGAGCTCCGGCCCGACCAGCGGGACGACGAGTCACTGCCGCCCTACGAGGTGTTGGATCCCATCCTCGCCGGCTACGTGGAGGGCGATCACTCGCCCGAGGAGCTGGTCGCGGCCGGATTCGACCGCCGAGCGGTGGAGCAGGTGGTGCGGTTGGTGGACCGGGCCGAGTACAAGCGCCGGCAGATGCCTCCCGGGGTCCGGATCTCGCGCAAGGCGTTCGGCAAGGATCGGCGGATGCCCATCACCAATCAGTACCGGTCGGGGGTCACCCGTGTCTGAGGTGGACGACGCCAACGGCAACCGGTTGCCGCTGCCATTGGCCGCCGCCGCCGACCTGATCGGAGGGTACCGGTGGGTCGAGCACGCGCTCTATGAGGTGCTCGGCTCCTGGGTCACCGACATCCCGTTGCCGGGGGTGGCGGTCCACCTCGACGCCCAGAGCACCCGGCACGCCTGGCATGCCTCGCTGTGGGCCGATCGGTTGCCGGTGCTGCACGGCGTCGACCCCGACATCCTGACCAAACCGCCGGAGCCGGCCGGTGCCGTCATCACCACCCTGGCCGGAAGCGCGCCCGCTCCCCGGAACTCCGGTCACCGCCGGATGGGCATGGGACACCACCGAAGACGGTGGCGGGACACCGGATCCACCCGGAGCCCTTCCCCGCCTGGCCGGCCTGTACCGGGTGGTGTTGCCCCGCCTGGTGGTGAGCTACGAGCACCACCTGCGGGTCAGTTCGGCGGTGACCGATGCCCCGGTGATGCGGGCGTTACGCCTGATCCTGGCGGACGAGATCGAGGACTGGCATGCCGGAGAGCGGTTGGTCCAACGCCTGGTGACCCGTCCCCACGACGTCGAGGCCGTCTACGGGTTTCAGCAGCGCCTCGAGCTGGCGGCGGTGGGTTCGTCGCTCGCCTCCGGTCTGGTCAGGTTCCCGGCCGACATCGGATCGAGCTGAGATCCGGGCGGTCCCGACCTGGCTGGGCGGCGCCGGCATGGGCTCGGCGCCGGGTGTGACCTGGGGCCGGGAGTGGGCGCAATAACGCCATATGCAGGGCCTGCTGCTCGGGGGGCTTGACGCGTCCGGTAAACTTCGAGGGCAGCGATAGTTGCACCCACGAGCGTCAGACCTAATCGAGCGAAGCACCGAGAGGTGTGGATGGGGCGGATGCGCTCCGATTGGATCGGCGGCCCCCACGAGGTGGGGAGAACGAAGGACCGTGAAGTTGGCAAAGGAGCGCCTCGAAAGAGACGACGAAGACCTGGTACGACTGTATCTGACCGATATCGGTCAGTATCCTTTGTTGACCAAGGACGACGAAGTCCGTCTGGCCCAGGCAATCGAGGCGGGCCGGGAATCGGACGCCACGCTGGCATCAGCACCCAAGGGTCTCACCCCGGCCAAGCGGCGCGAGCTCCGGCGGACCACCCTCCAGGGCGAGCAGGCCCAGCAGACCTTCGTGCAGTCCAACCTCCGGCTGGTCGTCTCCATCGCCAAGAAGTACCAGGCGTCGGGTCTCCCCCTCCTCGATCTCATCCAGGAGGGCAACCTCGGCCTCATGCACGCGGTCGAGAAGTTCGACTGGCGCAAGGGTTTCAAGTTCTCCACCTACGCCACCTGGTGGATCCGCCAGGCCATCACCCGGGGCATCGCCAACACCGGCCGCACCATCCGGCTCCCGGTCCACGCCGGCGACACCTTGGCCCGGGTGCAGAAGGCCCAGGCCCGCCTCGAGCTCAAGTACGGCCGCCCGGCCACGCTGGCCGAGCTCGGCGCCGAAGTCGAGATGCCCGAGGACAAGCTGGTGGAGGCGCTCCGGTTCCGGGCCGAGCCTCTGTCGCTCTCCGAGCCGCTCCGGGAGGACGGCGATGCCGAACTGGGGGATGTGGTCGAAGACCGGTCGGCCGAGTCGCCCTTCGAGGTGGCGGCGGTCTCGCTGCTTCCCGATGAGATCGGCCGGCTGCTGTCCCCCCTCGATGAGCGAGAGCGGGAGATCCTCCGGCTCCGGTTCGGCCTCGACCGGGGCGAGCCCCGCACCCTCGAGGAAGTCGGCGAACACTTCAACCTCACCCGGGAGCGGATCCGCCAGATCGAGGCCCGGGCCATGTCGAAGCTGCGCCATCCTTCCTCGGACACCGGCGCCCGCGATCTCCTGACCGTCTGACCGTCGGCCTGGCGCCGGCCGGGAGGGTTTCCCGGTGCGCCGATCCCGTTATTTGGCGGGCCGATCCCGTTATTTGGCGGATCGACCGAATCGACAGGACAGCGACACACCGGACCGGTTACGCTCCTGAACCATGAAGAAGCTGATCATTCTCGCCATCATCGTCGCCCTGGGTGTTGTCGCCGCCAAGCGGCTCCGTCCTACCTGAGCACCCCGGCTACGAGATGCGCGGCCGGCGGGCGATCCGCCAGGCCACCAACGCTCCGACGGTCGCGGCCGCGCCGGCCCCGGCCACCATCGTGGTGGCGGAAGGCTGGGGACGCTCACCCGGTCGCGCAGTCGCACCGGCTTGGTGAACTGCATGACCTCCCAGCCGCGGTCCTGGGCCGCCTTGGCCAGCACCCGGTCGGGGTTGACCGCCACCGGGTGGCCCACCGCCTCCAGCATCGGTAGGTCGGTATAGGAGTCCGAGTAGGCGGACGATTGGGCCAGGTCGATGCCCTCCTTGGCCGCCAGTTCGACCATCGCCTCGGCCTTGAACGGGCCGTAGGCGTAGAACTCCATCTCCCCCGCATACCGGCCGTCGTCGTCCACCACCGCCCGGGTGGCGATGCACCCGTCGACTCCCAGGTGTTCGGCCAGCGGCTCGACGATCTCCTCGGGTGACGCCGACACCAGGTAGACCTTGTGGCCGGCGGCCCGGTGGGCCTCGATGAGATCCAGCGCCTCGGCGTAGATGATCGGCTCGACCGTCTCCTCCAGCGCTTCCCGGACGATGTCGCGGATCAGCTGCTGGTCCCATCCCTTGGTGAGGGTCAGCATCGACTCCCGGACCCGGGCGAGCTTCTGTTCGCTGGCCCCGAGATGTAGGTAGATGATCTGGGAGACCACCGCCCGGGCCACCAGTCGCCGGGTGATCAAACCCCCGCGGTAGAAGGGCCGGCCGAAGGCGGCGATGGACGCCTTGGCGATGACCGTCTTGTCGAGGTCGAAGAAGGCGGCCTGCAATCTGTCAATGCCCCACGAGCAGTTGCCGGACGTCGTCCTCGGCCTCGGCGGTCACCAACACCAGCACCTCGTCACCGGCGGCCAGGCGGGTGTCACCCCGGGGCACGATCAGCCGGTCGTCGCGCACCACCGCCACCACGGTGGCCTCCCGGGGGACCCCGAGATCGGCCAGGGTGGTCCCGCCGGCCGGCGAGTCGTCGGCCAGCGTGACCTCCACCAGGTGGGCGTTCCCGCCCTCGAAGCGCAGCAGGCGGACCAGGGATCCGACCGAGACGGCTTCCTCCACCAGGGCGGTGAGGAGCTGCGGGGTCGACACCGACACGTCGACGCCCCAGCTCTCGGTGAACAGCCACTGGTTCTTCGGGTGGTTGACCCGGGCGACTACCCGGGGCACCGCGAACTCCTGTTTGGCCAGCAGCGACACCACCAGGTTGTCCTCGTCATCGCCGGTGGCGGCCACCACCACGTCGACGGTGGCCAGGCCGGCGGCGTCGAGTGACGCCACCTCGCAGGCGTCGGCCACCACCCAGGTGACGTCGAGGCTGTCCCGGGTCCGGGCGACCAGGTCGTGGTCCTTGTCGATGAGGAGCACGTCGTGTCCTCCGTCGTGGAGGTCGGAGGCGATGGCCGTGCCCACGCTCCCGGCTCCGGCGATGGCCACCTTCACGGGGCCTCGTCCTCGTCCACCAGGTCGGCGCTCGGGACCGGGATGCCGGAGATCGGCCTTCGTCCGGTTGTCGTCGGCCCGGGTTTGGGGGGTGGCGAACCGTTCCTCGAAGGCGCCCTTGCCGACGTCGGAGACGACGAAGTGGAGCACGTCCCCATCTTGGCCGACCAGATCGTCGATATCGAGGCGGGCGACGCCGGCCCGGGTGACCGAGATCAGGACCACCTCCCCGGGGACGTTGAGCGTCGACCAGGCGCTTGCCGGCCAATTTCTCGTGGAGCTCGCGTTCGACCAGGGTCAAGGTCCCGGTCGGATCGGTCCATTCGACCTCACCGTCGCCGGGGACCAGCCGCCGGCGCACCTGGTCGATGGTCCAGGACACGGTGGCCACCGTGGGGATGCCGAGCCGCAGGTAGATCTGGGCCCGACGCGGGATCGTAGATGCGGGCGACCACGTTGGGGATCTCATAGGTCTCGCGGGCGATGCGGGCGGTGAGGATGTTCGAGTTGTCGCCGCTGGTTACCGCGGCCAGCGACTCCGCCTTGGCCGCCCCCGCCTTGTCGAGGGTGTCCCGGTCGAACCCGGAGCCGATCAGCAAAGTGCCCGGCCAATCCGGCGGCAGCCGGCGGAACGCCTTGGCATTCCGATCGATGACCGCCACCGAGTGGCCCTGATCCATCAGGCCGACGGCCAACCCGGAACCCACCCGTCCACATCCGACGACGATCACATGCACGCGGACCATGCAACACGCCAGACGGGGAGAAGACAACTCCTTGGGGCCGCCCGGCCGGCGACCGGCTGGAACCGGCGCTTCGTCGACCCGCCCCGTCCGTGTTTTACTGAGTGGGTGGACGCTCCTGGGACCGGTGTAGGGGGAGCCGAGCGCGCCCGAGGCGGGTGTTCCCGCTGTCGGCCAGCCGGGCTCGGTACCCGGCCGGGTCATCCGGCCGGCCGCCACTCCGGTGATCAGCATCGACATCCCCGAGACCCTTCGCTATCGGCTCAAGAACAAGCTGCTCGGACCTCCGATCGCATCGGAACGCCAGACGAGCGAACGACTGGGCAAGCCAACCGCGCTGGCGGTGTTGTCGTCCGATGTCATCTCGTCCTCGGCCTACGCCACCGAGCAGATGTTGTTGCCCCTGGTCCTGGCGGTGGGGGTTGCGGCCTACTCACTGGTCATCCCCGTGAGTCTGGCCGTCATCTTCGTGCTGCTGTTTGTAACCCTTTCTTACCTAGAGGTGGTGAAGGTCTACACCAAAGCCGGCGGCGCTTACGTGGTTGCCCGGGAGAACTTCGGCCTCACCGTGGCCCAGGTCGCGGCCATGTCGCTTCTCATCGACTACACGCTGACAGTGGCCGTATCGGTAGCCGCCGGCGTGGCCGCGGTCACCTCGGTGTTCCCGGCATTGACCCCCGAAACCACCTGGATCGCCGTTGTCCTGGTCATCCTTCTTGCCTACGGGAACCTCCGGGGCATACGCGAGGCGGGCCGGGTCTTCGCCATCCCTACCTATTTCTTCATCGCCAACATGGTGATCCTGATGGTCGTCGGGGCCTACCGAGCAATTGCGGGTTCGCTCCACGCCCAATCCGTCTACGGCCACCCCGGGGCAGAACACATCGGAAGATCCGGGAGTGGCCTGCTCCTTGGGGCCGGCGTATTCGTCATCCTCAAGGCGTTCGCCTCGGGGGGTTCGGCACTGACCGGGACCGAGGCGATCTCCAATGGCGTGAGCATTTTCCGCCGACCCGAGTCCCGCAACGCCCGGATCACCATGGTACTGATGGCGGCGATCCTTGGCTCGCTGGTGCTAGCGGTGACGGTGTTGGCCGCCTTGACCCACCCGGTGCCCTACGTATCGGGCACCCCGACGGTGATTTCCCAGATCGCCAAGTTCGTCTACGGGACCACCTGGGTGGGAAACATCTTCTACGCGATGCTTCAGATCGGGACCACCCTCATCTTGGTCCTGGCGGCGAATACCAGCTTCACCGGGTTCCCGTTTCTCGCCAGCTTCGCCGCCGAAGACTCCTATCTACCCCGCCAGTTGACCAAACGCGGCCACCGCCTGGTCTTCTCCACGGGGATCATCGTGCTGACGGTTGTGTCGGTGGTCCTGCTGATCATCACCCAGGCCCGGGTGGACAAGCTCATTCCGCTCTATGCGATCGGTGTCTTCACCGGTTTCACCATGGCCGGCGCCGGGATGGCCAAGTACCACCACACCCACCGGGAGGACCATTGGCAGCGTCGGCTGGCCATCAATGGGACCGCCTCAGTGCTTTCGTTCGTGGTGCTCGTCATCATCGCGGTGGCCAAATTCAGCGAAGGGGCCTGGGTCATCCTGGTCATCCTTCCGCTCGGGGTCTTCGGACTCCTCCGACTCCATCACCAGTACGTCGATGAAGAGCGCCAGCTCGAAGAGGGCGCCACCGAAGCCGCCGAAGCCCCGGTGCTCAACCGGCACGCAGTGGTCGTCCTGGTCGACCGGTTAGACATGGCCACCGCCCGAGCGCTCCAGTACGCCCGCACCCTGCACCCTGATGAGCTCCGGGCAGTGCATTTCGACCTGGACAGCCGGGTCTCGGTCGCGCTGGAGTCGGAGTGGGGTCGGCTCGGGCTGACCCGGCTCCCGCTCGACGTCATGGAGTGCGAAGACCGGCGCCTCACTCGCGCCATCCTCGAACTGGCGGCGGAGACGGTGGCCGACAACACCACCGAGTTGACCATGCTTCTGCCCCGACGCGGTTTCGAAATCGGATGGCAACGCCTCCTCCACGATGGGACCGCCGACCGGATCGCCGCCTCGGTAAGCCAGCTCGATCACGTCTACGTCAGCGTGGTGCCGTACCAGCTGACCGGCGGATGGCTGTCTCGGCGTCGGGAGTGGGGGCGGGGACGGAAGCCGACACCGGGAACCGACCTGTCGGCCGCCCGGTCGGCCAAGGCCACCGCCCGAGTCGCGGAGCGGGCCGCCGAGCGGGAGGCGGCCAAGCCCGCCTTCGACCGGGCCGCCTTTGGCGAGCGGGGCCAGGGGACCATCCCGATCGGGGAGGTGCAGTGGCGGACTCGGGTGCGGGTGGCGGGGAAGATCCGGTCGGTGCGGGTGCAGCCCCGGGCCGGCACCTCCAACCTCGAGTGCGTGCTGGCGGACGACACCGGCAAGCTGCTCCTGGTGTTCCAAGGCCGGCGGCGCATCCCCGGCGTGCAGCCCGGCGCCCGGGTGGTGGTGGAGGGAATGGTGGGGGATTGGGGTCACCACCAGGCAATTCTCAATCCCGACTACGAACTCATCGCCGGCCCGGACGCCTCGGAGGACTCGACCTGATCCGGCGAGTCTTGCCTTGGAGGCCCTTTTATCGCTAGCTTCTGCCCGCATTGCCGGTACGACACGCCGTTCGGGTGTCCTCCGGTGCCGGGCCTGGCCGTGGTCTCGTCAAGGGGAGGAAACCCAACCTTGAGCGAACTGTCGCGGCGCGAGGCGTCTGATCGAACTCATCTACACCTTGTGTTGTAATCGAAGGGAGCACTACCGATGATCCACCTCCTGGCTGAAGGGGGTTACCAGAGTTTTCTCCTCTCCAATTCCGAGAAGACCTGGTTGTATCTGGCCATCGCCGCCGCGGTGGTGGCCATCATCGTGGCGCTGACGTTGGTGCGGGGCGTGCTCGCCGCCGACCAGGGCACCGCGTCGATGAAGGAGATCGCCCTCGCGGTGCAGGAGGGCGCCGAGGCGTTTCTCTCCCGGCAGTTCAAGACCATCCTGGTCATCGTGGTGCCGCTGGCGGTACTGATCTTCTTCACCGCCACCAAGGTGACCCACGTGGCCACCGGCGGGCAGACGGTGGTCGACCTCACCTTCTTCCAGGCCGGGATCTACCGGGTCATCTGCTTCCTGGCCGGCGCGCTGTGCTCGGGGCTCACCGGCTTCATCGGCATGAGCCTGGCCGTCCGCGGCAATGTCCGTACCGCGGCCGCCGCCCGCGAGGGGAAGATGGCCCCTGCCCTCCGGGTCGCCTTCCGCACCGGCGCCATCACCGGGCTGTTCTGCGTGGGCCTCGGCCTGCTCGGCGCCACCGTGATCGTGCTGATCTTCCAGAACACCGCCACCTCGGTGCTGATCGGCTTCGGGTTCGGGGCGTCGCTCCTGGCCCTGTTCATGCGGGTGGGCGGCGGCATCTTCACCAAGGCCGCCGACGTGGGCGCCGACCTGGTGGGCAAGGTCGAGGCCGGCATCCCCGAGGACGACCCCCGCAACGCCGCCACCATCGCCGACAACGTTGGCGACAACGTGGGCGACTGCGCGGGGATGGCCGCCGACCTCTTCGAGTCCTACGCCATCACCATCATCGCCGCCATCATCCTCGGGGTCGCCGCCTTCGTCTCCATCGGCAAGGGCAACGTCTCGGCCCGCACGGTGGTCTTCCCCCTGATCATCCCGGCCATCGGGATCATCGCCACCATCATCGGCATCTTTCTGGTGCGGGCCTGGCCCCGGGACAAGAGCGCCATGGCCCCGATCAACCGGGGGGTGTGGATCGCCGCCGTCCTGACCATCGGCGGCACCGCGGCGGTGGCCGGCGGCTACCTCCACTACTGGAAGGCGTTCTTCGCGGTGCTGACCGGGGTGGTGCTGATGCTGGTGGCCAGCGCCATCACCGAGCAGTTCACCTCCACCGAACGGAGCCCGGTCAGGGAGATCGCCGAGGCGGCCCGGACCGGGCCGGCCACCACCACCCTGGCGGGGATCGCCATCGGGCTGGAGTCATCGGTGTGGGCGATCATCGCCATCGCCGTCGCCCTGGCGGTGTCGGTGGGCCTGGGCGGCGGGAACATCGAGTTGACCCTCTACCTGGTATCGCTGACCGGAATCGGACTGCTGTCGACGGCGGGCATGATCGTCTCCGAGGACAGCTTCGGCCCCGTCTCCGACAACGCTGCCGGGATCGCCGAGATGTCGGGCGAGTTCACCGGTGAGGCGGAGCGGGTCATGGTCAGCCTCGACGCGGTGGGCAACACCACCAAGGCGGTGACCAAAGGTGTCGCCATCGGGTCGGCGGTCATCGCCTCGGTCTCGCTGTTCGCCTCGTTCATCGAAACGGTCGGATCCCAGCTGGGGCTGCACCCCCCGGCCATCGGGAGCCCCGGGTACGACGTCAACTGGCTGTTCAATCAGGCCCAGACCCAGATCAACGTGTCCCATCCCACTGTCTTCATCGGCCTGCTCATTGGCGGTTCGATCGCCTTCCTGTTCTCCTCCCTGGCGATCCGGGCCGTCGGCCGGACCGCCGGCACCGTGGTCCAGGAGGTCCGCCGCCAGTTCCGCGAGCACCCCGGCATCATGGACTACACCGAAAAGCCCCAGTACGGCCGCGTGATCTCCATCTGCACCTCCGCATCCCAACGCGAGCTGGCCACCCCCGCGCTGCTGGCCGTGCTCACCCCGGTGATCATCGGCTTCGGCATCAACTACTTCGCCCTGGGGGCGTTTCTGGCCGGGACCATCCTCTCCGGCCAGCTGATGGCCAACTTCCTGTCCAACTCCGGCGGGGCATGGGACAACGCCAAGAAGTACATCGAGGACGGCCATGAGGGCGGGAAGGGTTCCGACGCTCACAAGGCGGCGGTCATCGGCGACACCATCGGCGATCCGTTCAAGGACACTGCCGGCCCGGCACTCAACCCGATGATCAAGGTCATGAACCTGGTGTCCCTGTTGATTCTGCCCGGGGTGATCACCCTCCACTCCCACACCGGCGCCCGCCTGGCCATCGCCGGCGCCGCCCTGGTGGTGCTACTGGCCTCGATCGCCTTCTCGAAGCGCAAGACCCAGGCCATGGACACCGACTTGCCGGCCACCGAGGCCGTGGCGCTGGACCAAGCGGCCACCGCGGCGGTGGGATCCACCCACGACTGAAGGCGCTTGGCCGCCACCGGCTCCGAATGCTGACCGCCGGGGACCGGGTTGACAGCGGCCGACCTTACAGTTCACCCTGTGGCCACAGCCATGACTCCCACCGACACGACCCAGACGACCGCGGACACCGCCGGAGCCACCGGCTCCTCCTCAGGCTCGGGCGCGGCCCCGAGGGGGGCAAAACCCCTGGTCATCGTCGAGTCGCCGGCCAAGGCCAAGACGATCGCCGGACTCCTCGGTTCCGATTACGTGGTGGAGTCCTCCATCGGGCACATCCGGGACCTGCCCCGCCGGGCCGACGAGGTCCCGGCCTCGGTCAAGGGCGAATCCTGGGCCCGGCTGGGGGTGGACGTCGACAACGGGTTCAAACCGCTCTACGTGGTCTCCGCGGACAAGAAGGCCCAGGTGACCAAGCTGAAGCAGTTAGTCAAGCGGGCCAGCGAGGTCTACCTGGCCTCGGATGAGGACCGGGAGGGGGAGTCGATCGCCTGGCACCTCCTCGAGGTGCTCAATCCCCAGGTCCCGGTCAAGCGGATGGTCTTCCACGAGATCACCCGCCCGGCCATCGAACGGGCGGTCACCGAATGGCGGGACCTCGATCGCCGCCTGGTCGATGCCCAGGAAGCCCGGCGCATCCTCGACCGGCTCTACGGCTACGAAGTGTCGCCGGTGCTGTGGAAGAAGATCATGCCCCGGTTATCGGCCGGCCGGGTCCAGAGCGTGGCCACCCGGATGGTGGTTGAACGCGAACGGGCCCGGATGAAGTTCAGCTCCGCCGACTGGTGGGGGCTCGACGGCACGTTCACCACCGCGGCGCCGCCGGTCGACGGGACGCCCAACTCGTTCACTGCCTCGCTGGTGGCGGTGGACGGGGCGACGCTGGCCTCCGGCCGCGACTTCGATGACACCGGCGCGCTGTCCTCACCGGGATCGGTGGTGGTGTTGGGGGAGGCCGAAGCCCGGGGTTTGGCCGCCGGCCTGGAGGGTGCGCCCTTCACTGTGAAGTCGATGACCCACAAGCCGTACCGGCGCTCACCGGCGGCGCCGTTCATGACCTCGACCCTGCAACAGGAGGCGGGTCGTAAGCTCCGCTTCAGTTCGAAGCGGGCCATGCAGATCGCCCAGCGGCTCTACGAGCAGGGGTGGATCACCTACATGCGGACCGACTCGACCACCCTGTCGGGTGAGGCGCTGGCCGCGGCCCGGGCCCAGGCCGTCTCCCTCTACGGCGCCGACTACGTGCCGGCCAAGCCGCGGGTCTACGAGCGGAAAGTGAAGAACGCCCAGGAGGCCCACGAGGCCATTCGCCCCGCCGGGGAGTCGTTCCGGACCCCGGACGAGGCCTCGCGGTCGCTGTCGGGTGACGAGTTCCGGCTCTACGACATGATCTGGAAGCGGACCGTCGCCTCCCAGATGGCCGACGCCACCGGGACCAGCGCCCAGGTGCGGCTGGTCGGGACCGCCGCCGATCCGGCCGGAGGCGACGGGCGGGAAACGGAGTTCTCCGCCAGCGGCAGGGTCATCCAGTTCCCGGGCTTCCTCCGGGCCTACGTCGAGGGCGAGGACGATCCCGACGCCGAGTTGGCCGATCGAGAAGTGCAACTGCCCCCGATGGCCGAGGGTGATCTTCTGTCGGTGGACGACCTGGAGCCCGGCTCCCACGCCACCCAGCCACCGGCCCGGTTCACCGAGGCCTCCCTGGTGAAGGCCATGGAAGAGCTGGGGGTGGGTCGACCGTCGACCTACGCCAGCGTCATCTCCACCATCCTCGACCGCGGCTACGTATGGAAGAAGGGAACCGCGCTGGTCCCGTCGTTCACCGCCTTCGCGGTGGTCGGGCTGCTGGAGCGGTACTTCGGCGACCTGGTCGACTACGGGTTCACCGCCGCGATGGAGGACGATCTCGACGCCATCGCTTCCGGCGACGAGGAGTCGCTGCCGTGGTTGACCCGCTTCTACTTCGGCACCGGCGAGGGAGCCAACGGCTCCGGCAACGGGAACGGCGCCGCGTCCGCCAACGGCTCGGAGGTCCGCCGGCTCGGCCTCAAGCAAGAGGTGAGCACCTATCTGGGCGAGATCGACGCCCGGGAGATCAACTCCATCCCCATCGGGACCGGGAGCGACGGGGTGGAGATCGTCGCCCGGGTCGGGCGCTACGGGCCGTACCTGCAGCGCGGCGAGGACCGGGTCTCGATTCCGGAGGACATGGCCCCCGACGAGTTGACCCCGGCCCGGGCCGAGGAGCTATTGGAAGCCCCGTCGTCCGACCGGGTGCTCGGCGAGGATACGGAGACGGGTCTGCTGGTGCAGGTGAAGGCCGGACGGTTCGGCCCCTACGTGCAGCTGGGTGAGGTGGTGGATGGGGGCCCGAAGCCCCGCACCGCGTCACTGTTCGCCTCGATGGCGCCGGCCACCATCACCTTGGAGGAGGCGCTCGAACTGTTGCGCATCCCGCGGGTGGTGGGAACCGATCCGGAGAGCGGTGAGGAGATCGTCGCCCACAATGGCAAGTTCGGCCCGTACCTGAAAAAGGGCACCGATACCCGGAGCCTGTTGGCCGAGGACCAGCTCCTGTCGGTGACGGTGGACGAGGCGCTGGCCCTGTTCGCCCAGCCCAAGACCCGGCGGGGCCGCAACGCCGCCGGCCCCCTCCGGGAGATGGGCGCCGACACCGACACCGGGCTGCCGATGGTGGTGAAGGACGGCCGCTTCGGACCGTATGTGACCGACGGGACGACCAACGCCTCGCTCCGCCAGGGGGACGACGTCGACACCTTGACGGTGGAGCGGGCCTCCGAACTGTTGGCCGAGCGTCGGGCCGCCGGCCCCTCGAGCCGGAAGAAGGCCCCGGCCAAGAAGAAGGCGCCCGCCAAGAAGAAGTCGGCGGCCAAGAAGGCCCCGGCCAAGAAGAAGGCAGCGGCCAGGAGGGCACCGGCGTTGAGGGCGACCGCCGATCCGAAGCCGGTCGCCGGGCCAGAGTGACCGATGGGTCGCGTGGTCGCCTGATCGCTCTCGAGGGGATCGACGGCTGTGGCAAGTCCACCCAGGCCGAGCGGTTGGCCGCCCGGCTGGATGCGTTGCTCACCTTCGAGCCCGGGGCAACGCCGCTCGGTGGCCAGCTTCGGGGCCTGCTCCTCGACTCCGGACTGCCCCCGTTGACCGACCGGGCCGAAGCCCTGCTGATGGCGGCCGACCGGGCCCAACATGTCGCCGAGGTGGTGGCGCCGGCGCTCGACGCCGGGACCTGGGTGGTGACCGATCGGTTCTCGGGATCGACGCTCGCCTACCAGGGCTACGGGCGCGGCCTCGATCTCGCGGAGCTGGCCCGGCTGGTCGACTTTGCCACGGCCGGGCTGCGTCCCGACCTCACCGTCTTGATCGAGGTTCCCACCCAACTGGCGGAACTGCGACTCTCTCGCGGCCGCCGGGATCGTTTCGAGGCGCTGGGGGAGGCCTTTCACCAGCGGGTGGCCGACGGGTTCCACCGTCTGGCCAGCGACGACCCCGACACCTGGACGGTGGTGGACGGCACCGGCGCGGCCGAGGACGTGTCCGAATCGGTGTGGTCGGCGGTGCGAGCCCGGCTGGAGGTGCCGACCGGTGGCTGACCTCGAGGCGACCGACCTACCGGTGGCGGCGCTGTTCGACGGAGTGGTGGGGCAACCCGCGGCGGTTGCCCAGTTGCGGGCCTCGGCGCGCCAGCCCGTGCATGCCTATCTGTTGCACGGCCCGCCCGGGTCGGGTAAGCGGGAGGCTGTGCGCGGTTTTGCTGCCGCCCTGCTGTGCCCGGAGGGTGGGTGCGGGAAATGTTCCACCTGCCGCAGGGCGCTGGCTGGGACCCATCCCGACCTGGTGGTGGTGGAGCGGTCGGGAGCGTCGCTCAGTGTGGACGATGCACGGACCATCGGGTCGCGGGCCCAGCGCCGACCGATGGAGGGGTCACGACAGGTGCTGGTGGTCACCGACATCCACCTGGCCATCCTGTCGGCCCCGGCCCTGCTCAAGGCGGTCGAGGAGCCGCCTGCCTCCACCGTGTTCGTGCTGGTGGCGGACGATCTCCCCCCGACGCTGGCGACCATCGCCAGCCGGTGCGTGAAAGTCGAGTTTGATCCGGTTCCTGTCGATGCGGTGGGCACCTGGTTGATCGGGCACGGCGTGAGCGAGGACGTCGCCCGATCGGTGGCGGTGGTGTCAGGCGGCCGTCTGGATCGGGCCAAGCTGCTGGCCACCGATCCGGGATTCGCCGAACGGGAGGACCGGTGGCGGTCGGTCCCGGCCCGGCTGGACGGCACCGGGGCGGCCGCTTGTGTGGTGGCCTCCGAGCTGCTCAAGTCCGCCGACGAGGTGCTGGGCCCGTTGCGCGAACAGCATGCCGCCGAGATGGCGGTGCTGTCGGAGCGGGCGGAAGCGGCCGGAGCCAAGGGGATTCCCGGCCGCAAAGAGGTCGAGGACCAACACAAACGCGAGGAACGCCGGTGGCGGACCGACGAACTGAGGATCGGGCTGGCCACGCTGGCGGCCGCCTACCGCGACCGGTTGGTGACGGCCACCGATGCCCTCGGAGATTCGAGCTCACCCGGTGCCGAGGCCGACAGCCGAACCCTGGTGGGGGACGTGGACGCAATCGAGCGGGCCGGTGAGGCGCTCATTCGTAACCCGAACGAGGCGCTGCTGATGGAAGCATTGATGTCCCGGCTGTCGGGACTGGCCGACTGAAGGTTCGTCTCGCTTGCGGTCGTCCCGGTGGGCGCATGGAACCGGGAATCCCACCGCATCAGGCTTCGGATAGCGTGGCACGTCGCGCCTGGGTAGCTCAGTCGGTAGAGCAACGCACTCGTAATGCGTAGGTCAGGAGTTCGATTCTCCTCCCAGGCTCGAGGTCAGTGTTGCACACAGGCTCCAGGTCAGAGGCACTATTTAATTTGAACCGGTCGGCGATCTCGGTCAGCCAGCCAGAGTCATCGAATTCTTGATCATGGGTCAAACGGATGGAGCCGATCGATGGAAGGAACACACTTCCGACCCATATGGTTGACCAGGATTCACTATTCAGGAGATGACAGAGTGGAGGCGCCTCCGGGCGCCTTCGTACCCTCCGGCAGCCTCCACCGGCAGCCACGACGATACGCGTGAGAACTTTCTTTACGAGTTCAGGTACTGAACTACTACACTACGTAGGATATGCGCAGGGCTCCCGTAACGACAGTGTCCGTGGCCAGTTCCCACTCTTCGACGCGATCCGATATTCCCGGATAGAGCCGGTCGGCGTGGGCCTAAGCCTCCGCTCCCTGGCTACGTCGGCCATGGTCCTTGCCGTAGCGCTGGTGTTCAGCGGGTGCGGCACGCCCAACTCGACGCTGAGTTCTGGCGGTGGCCAGACGACACCCGTGACCGAACAGGCCTATGAGGTGAAGATCGCGACCGTCGGTACGCTCGGACCGGTACTGGTCGACGGTCAAGGCATCACCCTGTACATGTTCGCGGCTGATCATCAAGGCCAGCCGTCGACATGCGTGGACGTGTGCGCCGTCCAGTGGCCACCGCTCACCCTTCCACAGGGGACGGCGGCACCCCTGGCCGGTCCCGGGATCAATGCGGCCCTGCTCAATACCTCAAAAAGGTCAGACGGGTCGACCCAGATCACCTATAACGGGTGGCCGCTTTATACATGGCCAGTGGATAGCGCGCCTGGCCAGGCCACCGGCCAGGGATTGAATAATCTGGGCGGTCTGTGGTGGGTGGTCGACGCCGACGGCAACCCGGTGACCAAGCACTGACCGTCCGCGCTATTGGCGCTGGGTGGGCTCGGGGGACGATGAGCGGGGTTCCACCGGGACGAGCCTTCCATCGACGACAACTACTTCCACACCACGTTGGGGATCGTCGTGACCGGCGAGTGGGCCCGGCTGGTCGACGTCAGCCGGAGATTCGATGGCCTTCCGGTCGGTGGCATCGGCCCGGCGATCGGACCGCGCGGCCTCCCGGTCGTCCACCCGCATCCACTGGTAGACCACGATACCTATCGCCCCCAACGTGAACAGTTCGCCGACGATCCAGAGGATGGCACCCCCGGCATGGGTATCGGCAACGGTGTGGAACAGCGGGGCAATCGATACCCGGCTCTGGGTGAGGGCCAGACCCAGGATGGCCGTGGTGGGGATGCCGACGGCTAGGTATCCCAACTTGAGCGGGAACGACAACCGCCACCGAGACGGGTCGACGCCGACGACCAGCCACCAGTAGAGAACTCCCGAGACTAGGAAATGCAGGTGGGTCAAGTCGTGAAGAAGGGGGTGCTCCAGGGAGAACTGGTAAAACGGCGTCAGGAAGAAAATCAGCATCGTCCCGGCGAAGTTGATAACCACCAGCAGCGGGTGGGTGATGAACTCCACGGCTCGGCTGTGGAGCACCGACAATAGGCGTTGCTGTGTCCGTCGCTTGGACGCCTGCAGGGCAAGGGTGACCGGAGCCCCCAGCGCGTAGAAGATCGGGGCCACGTTCATCAACAACAGGTGCTGGATCACGTGGCACTGAAAAACCGAGTCGTCGTAGGAAGCCAGCCCCGACTGGATTGCCACCACTACTGCGAACGTGCCGAGGAGGAAGGACATGGTGCGCCATGGCGACCAGTGGTGCCCCCGGCGAGCCAGCCGGACGACCGAGATGACGTACCAGACGGCGAGGCCCAACTCGATAGCCATCGCCACCAAGCTCAACCAGTCGGTCTGCCAGGCAGTCAGCAGGTCGTGGACCTGGACCGGAGGTGAGATCTCATCGGCGAACAGCACAGATGCTCCTGGAGGCGAAATGATGGTGGGGTTCGGTGACCGCGCCGGTCGAGACCGGCATCAGACGGGGACCGACGGGGCGAGCAGGGCAACGACAGGGATGGCCAGTACGCCGGCGGCGACCATGACGGCGACCGTGGCGGTCCACCGTGAGTTCCGATGGGGGCGAAGCAGCCGGGTGATCCGGGCGGCCACGCACGTTTCGCTGGCGGCCAACGCACAGGACGGGGCGACATTGGCGCCCACCATCTGCACCAGCGTGGAAACCAGGTCCGCCGGATCGTGCGACCGGGCGGCGAAATCGTCAGCCGCCATCTCGACCAGGGTGGCCACCGCGGTCGGGGCCCGCCGCACATAGGGCATCCATCGCAGTAGCTGCGACATCGAGGCGAAGGGCAACAACACCAGGTGGTGCCGCTCGTGAACGTGTCCCTGTTCGTGTGCCACCACGGCGCCCAGTTCGTTTGAACGGAGCAGTCCGAGGATCCCGGCACTCAGGACGATGCGTGGCCGCAGCCCCGGGAGGCAGTAGGCGGTGGCATCGGGATGGTTGAGCAGGACCGCTCCCGGGGCCCGTTCGGAATGGCTGCTCACCAGGTCGAGCAGGAGCCGGTGGCGGGAACGGGCGCGGAGGGTCCTCCAGGTGGTGAAGGCCATGCCCACCGCCAGCACCATGCCGACATCGAAAGCCAGGGTCAACCCCAGCGCTCCGTCGAGCCCGAGGCCGGCCAGCGGATGGCCTGCGGCGGCCTGAGCGGCCAGATGGGCGAGGCCGGTGGAAAGACCGGTGTGGAGGGGGGCGACGGTCACCGCCAACCCGGATCCGATGGCGGCAAGTCCTCCGGCGAGACCGATGGCCTGCCAGAGGGCGATGGTCGCCCGGGAGCCCTCGATGTCCACTTGGTGCGTTCCAGCAGGACGCCGGCCGGACCGAACAGGAGCACCGCGAGCGCAGCCAGGGCGGCGGCGAGGATCACGATCGGCGCCCGGGGTCGGTTGAGCCCGTACCGTCGTCGCCGGACAGGGCCTGGCGAAGTACCGCCGCCTCTTGGGGCGATGCGGTCTCGGCGAAATGGACGAGGGCGGCATCCCGGTCGGAGGACGAGACGAGTGCCTCGCGCATGAGGGAGACGGTGAACTCCTCCCGGCTGGCAACCGCCATCTAGCGGTGGGCCCGTTCGCATCGCTGCCTGCTGACCAGTCCCTTGTGCTCCAGCCTGTCGAGCACGGTCAGGACCGTCGTATAGGCGTGACTGGGAAGGTGCTCCGCCACCTCTCGGACCGTCCACGCTGTACCCATGGACGCCCAGAGCTCGTCCATGACTTTCCGTTCGAGCTCGCCCAGGGGGGTCATCCGGCAGCGTCTCCCTTGTCCGCGGTCCCTGTCTTCACCAGTTGAGGTAGCCGACTTGCCTCGGCCGTCTCGAGTGGCTCAGTATGTACTACTACGAGCTGTAGAAGGTTAGCAAGGGAACGTTGATGAAAGATCGGAAGAGCCAGAAGCGACTGGCGATGGTTGCGGCCTGCGCAGTGACGGTGGCGGCGGCGCTGACCTCTTGCTCCTCCGATTCGGCTTCGTCCGGGCCACCCGGGCCACCACCCGCCTCGAGCGGAGTCGTGCAGAACCGGGCCATCCCGGCATCGGTCAGCCAACTCCCGCTGACCGACCAGGATGGGCAGACCCTGACGTTGGCGTCCCTGACCGGCAAAACTGTCATGGTCGTCCCGTTCCTGACCCTTTGTTCGGATATCTGTCCGATGACCACCGGCAACCTGGTGCAGGTGGAGCAGGCGTTGACTTCCGACCGGGCGGCGTCCAAGGTCGACATCGTCGAGGTGTCGGTGGATCCGGGTCGCGACACGGTCGCCCGTTTGGCCGCCTACGCCAAGATCACCGGGGCTGACTGGTATCTGACGACCGAGACTACCGAGAACCTCGCCGCGTTGGCCAAGTATTTCGGCTTCTATTACCAGCAGGTTTCCAGAGGACAACCCGCCGGACACCGACTGGCTCACCGGCCAGCCCCTCACCTACGACATCACCCACTCCGACGGCTATGTCCTGGTCAACGCCAGCGGCCACGAGATCTTCGCCAACAATGCGGCCCCTGACTTTCATGGCACCCTGCCGCCGGAGCTCCAACACTTCCTCTCGAGCGAGGGTGTCGACCACTTGAAGAACCCGCCCCAGCCGGACTGGACCCCGGCAGATGCGCTGAACGCGTTGGGCTGGGCGATGAAGAAGCCGCTCCCGGCTCAGACGAGCTGACGAGTTGACCCTGGTCGCCCTAGGGTTGGCGGCCGAGGCGGTCCCGGCTTGGGGGATCGAGCGGATGTTCTCCGGCACATTCGAGTGGCCTCCCAACCTGGTTCTCGCCCTCATCGTGGCCCTCTACCTGGGGGGCGTCTACCGGATCGGCAGAGGGCAGCCCGACGGGCGATGGCCCTATCGACGATCGGTGGCCTTCCTGGCCGGTGCGCTGGCCGTGGTCGTGGCCATTGACAGCGGGCTCGGCGTCTACGACGACGTTCTCTTCGCCGACCACATGGCGCAGCATTTGGTCCTCATCATGGTTGCGGCCCCCCTGTTTGCCATGGGGGCTCCGGTGGAGCTGGCTCGCCGGTCCACGACCGGGGTGCTTCACCACCTGGTAGTGAGAAGCCTCCGATCCCGGATCGCCGAAGTCGTCGGCCATCCCATCTTCGACTTCGCCCTCTACGCGGCGATGATCCCGGTGGCCCATCTGACCCGTTTCTACGACGTCACCCTCACCAACACGCCTGTGCACGACAGCGAACACGCGGTGTTCGTTCTCATCGGCTACCTCTTTTGGCGGCCGGTCGTCGCGGTTCAGCCGAGCCGCCACCCTCTTTCCCGGGCCTTCGGCTTCTCTACCTGCTCCTGGCACTGCCCATCGACACATTCACCGGTCTTGCCCTCGCATCCGCCACCCACGAGCTCTTCCCCGTCTATCTGTCCATCCACCGGAACTGGGGGCCGACCCGGCTTGCCGACCTTCACTTAGGCGGCGACTTCATGTGGATTGGCGGTGGCCTCCTGTTAGTGGTGGCCTCGATCCCGGTCGCCGTGCAGTGGTGGCGGTGGGACCGGGGCGCCTTGTCGGGCGATTGACACCCTCGATCGGACGAGGCATTCCATGAGGTGTAATGCGTAGGTCAGGAGTTCGATTCTCCTCCCAGGCTCCAGGCTCTGTGTTGTCACGGCTGAGCCTTGTCAGATCGATAACGCCTGATCTTGGACACAGCCACGGCTGATCCTTGACACATTAACGGCTGATCCTTGACACTCCCGCCCCACCGGCCTCCGCTGTAGCCAGCGAGAGGAGGTGGCCGAGTGTTTATGGAGCTGAGCAAAATGCAACAGCGTTACGACGCCGTATTGGGCGTCATCCGAGACGGCCTCACCGTCACCGAGGTAGCCGAGGCCAATGGCGTAAGAAGTCGTCGATTCTGCGCTGTCGGAGGAGGTCATAGGCCAGTTCACGGGTGGCTGATCGCTCGTCACTCACCACCGTCACATTGGTACGCTGCTCGCAACGACGGGGCCGCGAGTGGATCTTGGTTGCCGAGTGTCGGGGACTGCCGGGGGGTTCGACGTGCGATATAGGCATGACGTTATGAGAGGGACATGAGCCGCTGAGGGCCGGCCCGCATCTGCCTGGGCAAAGCGCGTCGGCGGCTGCCGCGGGCGTCTCCGTGGCGGCCGTCCTCGCCGTCCAGATCCTCCTTTTCCCGATGCCGCTCGGTGTGTGGATCCAGGGTGCGGTTCTCGGCCTGCTCGGCTCCCTCATGGCGGTCGGGCTCGGGCTCACCTACCGGCTGAACAAGGTCATCAACTTCGCCCAGGGTGACCTCGGCACGGCCCCCGCCGTCCTAGCCGTCGGCCTGGTGGCCTTCTCTGGCGTCAACTACTTCGTCGGGCTGGCCACCGGCCTGGTCGCCTCGGTGCTCCTCACCGCGGCGACCGAGTTCGTCGTGGTACGACGGTTCCGGCGCTCACCGCGCCTCATCCTGACCGTGGCCACCATCGGGCTCTCCCAGGTACTGGTGGTGATCAGCCTCCTGATCCCACGCGTCTGGGGCCAGACGCCCATTTCGAGCGCGGTGGTGTCGTTCCCGTGGCACCTCGCCTGGCACATCGCCCCCGTCGTCTTCGACGCCGACGCCCTGGTGTCGGTGATCGTGTCGGTGGGCTGCCTGGCCGGGGTGTCACTGTGGTTCACCCGCAGCAACATCGGGATCGCCGTGCAGGCGGCAGGAGACCGGCGTGACCGCGCCTCCATGCTCGGCATCCCCGTCGGGCGCCTCCAGACGATCACGTGGGTGGTTGCGGGGCTACTTTCCTTCGTCTCCATTTTCTTTCAGGCGACCATCCTCGGGCTCCCGCTCGACCCCACCTACGGCCTCACCGCTCTCGTCACGGCCCTGGCCGCCCTCGCCCTCGGCAACTTCACCGAGCTGCCCGTCATCGCCGCCTCGGCCGTCGCCCTCGGGATCCTGCAGCAGGGCGTGGCGTGGGACGACCCGACCAATTCCGCCCTTGGCCTGGCCGTTCTGGCCGGCGTCGTCTTCGCCGCCATCGTCGTTCGCCAGGTACTGACCCGTCACACCGACCGTGAGGACGAGTCGACGCTGACGCTCGCCGGCAGTGTGCGTGACCTCTCTGCCGCGGCCCGCGACCTGACCGAGGTGCGGGTGGGGACCTCGGTCGGCGCACTCGTGGCCTTTGCCGCCGCCGCCACCCTGCCGCTGTGGATGGGCCCCGGCGAGCTCATCCGCACCTCGGCTCTGGCGGTGATCGCCATCGTCGGCTGCTCCATCATCGTGCTCACCGGCTGGTCCGGCCAGGTCAGCCTCGGCCAGATGTCCTTCGCCGCCGTCGGGGCCGCCGTCGGCGCGGTCGCTCTCCTCGACTGGCGCTGGGACACAAGCCTCGCCCTCCTGCTGGCTGGCTCGGCGGCGGCGGTGGTTGCCGTGGCCGTCGGCCTCCCGACCCTGCGTCTCGACGGCATGTTCGCCGCCGTCACCACCCTCGCCTTCGCCCTCGCCGCCTCGGGCTACCTGCTCGTGCCCGCCGAGTTCTCTTGGATCCCCCGGGGTCAGATCGGCACGCCGTACCTCTTCGGGCTCTCTCTCTCGACGGAGGCCTCTGTCTTCTACCTGTGCCTCGGGGCGCTGGTGCTCGTGCTCATCGGGCTCGTCGGCCTTGGCCACAGCCGGACGGGTCGCGTTCTGCGTGCCCTCGCTACCAACCAGCGGGCGGCGTCGGGCTACGGGGTCCGCGTCCTGCGGGCGAAAGTCATCGCGTTCGCCATCTCAGGCTTCATCGCCGGACTGGCTGGCTGCCTGTTCGTCGTGGTGAACCAGTCCTACCAGGTCACATCGTTCCTCGTCCCAGTCAGCCTCGTCGTCTTCACCGCCACCGCCGTGGGCGGACTCGGCTCGGCCCTCGGGGCCATCCTCGGCGCCGCGCTCGTGGAGGGCAGCACCATCTACCTCCCCCCGAGCTGGCAGCTCTTCCCCGCCGGCATCGGCGTGCTCCTCGTCCTCATCCTCTTCCCCCGGGGGCTGGCGGGTCTCTGCTACGACCTGCGCCTCGGGGTCGTCGACGCTCTGGTGCGGCACAGGGGGGACGACTCCGCGAGCCTCGACCGCCCCGTGCAGCCGGTGCCGACACCATGAGCCGGCTCGCCAAGTTCGGCGGGGGGGCTTCGGTGTTCCCCCTGGGGGTCCTATTCGGGATCGAGCTGCTGGACCAGGCGACCCAGAGCGCCTTCAACGTGCTCACGCCCAATATCCGCAGCGCGTTCCACCTCACCAACGCCGGCATCCTACTCATCGTGGCCATAGCAGGTGCCGCCGCCCTCGCTTGCACGCTGCCCATCGCCGTCCTGGCCGACCGCACGAACCGGGTGCGCATCGCTCTGATCGGCGCCATCGTCGGTGCCGGGTTCGCGGTCGGCCTCGGCGCCGCCCAGACTGTGGCGGTGGCCACCATCATGCTGGTTGGTGTCTCCATGGGGCAGGCCGTGATCTTCCCCACCCACAACTCACTGCTTGCGGACTACTACCCGGTGCCGGTCCGCCCGCGGGTGTACTCGGCCCATCGGTCGGGCATCAGCATCGGCGCCATCGCGGGTGTCCTGATCGGCGCCGGACTGGCCGCCGTCTGGTCATGGCGCGCCCCCTTCTTCATCTTTGCCATCCCCATCACCCTCGTCGTGCTCGTCGGCCTGCGCTTGCGCGAGCCGCCCCGCGGCCGCCACGAGCAGGTCGAGCTGAGCGAACACGAGCCGCCCTCGGGGCGGGGTGAGCCTGCCCCTCTCGGTGACGGCCCGGCAGACGCAGCAGCCCCGGCCGCCCGGACCGAGCCCCCACCATCGCTCGGTGAGTCCTGGCGCACGGTTTGGAAGATCGGTGCGCTGCGCCGCATCTTCCTCGCGTTGCCCTTCCTCGCCGCCGCCATTGCCGGCTTCACCTCGCTGGCCTCACTCCAGTACCAGGAGACGTTCCACCTCGATGCGGTGCAGCGCGCCTACCTCCTCGCCCCAATCCAGCTCTTCGACCTCCTCGGGCTCGCAGTGGGGGCCGTGATCGCCACCCGGCTGGCCAAGCGGGAGATCGGCCTGATCTTCCGGATGCTTGCCGTGGCGTCGGTCGTCGCCGCGGCCTTCGCGGTCCTCTTCGCGCTGGCCCCTAACGTCCCGCTGGCCTTCCTCGGCAACGCCGGGATCGACGCCTCCCTGGCCATCGTCGGACCGAGCGTCCTGGCCTCGCTCTCGCTCGCCATCCCCGCCCGCGTGCGCTCGGTGGGGTTCTCCATCGGGGCGCTGTTCGTCTTGCCAGGACTCCTCGTGCTGCCAATCGTTGGCATTCTGGGTGACTCGGTCGGCTTCCGCTATGGCCTTCTCATCATGGTCCCCATCTTCACCATCGGAGGCCTCATCCTGGCGAGCGCCGGAACTCTGATTGAGCGAGACATCCGCAACGTATGGACCTCCATGCGCACCCGGGCCCAGATGCTGACGGACCGCCACGCTGGCAAGCTGCCGCTCCTCGCGGTGCGCGAGCTCAGCGTCAGCTACGACGGGGTAACGGTGCTGGGCGACGTGGACATCGAAGTCGGCGAAGGCGAGATTGTTGCACTCCTTGGCACCAACGGGGCGGGTAAGTCGACCTTGCTGCGGGCCATCGGCGGCGTAATCGAGGCCGATCACGGTGCCATCATCTTCGACGGCCGCGATATCACCCACCTCCCGCCAGACGAGATTGCGCGGCTCGGCATCGCCCAGGTGCCCGGCGGCGAGGGGATCTTCCCCAACCTGCGGGTCGAGGACAACCTGCGCGCGGCCGCCTGGCAGGGCAGACGCCGGGGACAGCGCGACGCCGACATGATCGACGAGGCGATCGCCACCTTTCCCTTCCTGGCCACGCAGCGCTCCGAGCGAGCGGGGAATCTCTCGGGCGGCCAGCAGCAGATGCTGGCTCTCGCCATGGCGACTATCACCCGCCCCAAGCTGTTCCTGATCGACGAGCTCTCACTCGGACTCGCCCCTCTCGTCGTGGAGCAGGTGCTTGTTACCGTCGAGTCGATGCGCCAAGCGGGGACGACAATCCTGCTCGTCGAGCAGTCCATGAACGTGGCGGTGGCAGCGGCCGACCGCGTCTACGTGATGGAATCCGGCGCCGTGCGCTTCTCAGGCGCGGCCGACGAGCTAGCCGCTCGCCCCGGACTCTTGTGGTCGATCTTCCTCAAGCAGGCCTCAGATTCTCTCGGAGGGCCGGCCGTGCCTGCGACGACCAGGCGCGGCGAGCGTTTCGACCTAGAGGTCGCTCATCTCTCGCTCGCCTTCGGGGGCAACGCGGCCCTCGACGACGTGTCCCTTCATGCCGCCCACGGCGAGGTGGTCGGGATCATCGGGCCCAACGGTGCAGGCAAGACGACACTCTTCGATGTGATCTCGGGGTTCTTGCGAGCCGACACGGGCACCGTCGAGCTGGCGGGGTTCGACGTCACCCACCGCACGGCTTCGGTCCGGGCCCGGCTCGGGCTGGGCCGCTCGTTCCAGGACTCACGCTTGTTCTCCATGCTCACGGTGCGCGACGCGTTGGCCGTCTCGCTCGAGCGCTTCACCGATGTTGGCGACCCATTCAACGCCATCCTGCGCCTGCCCGCCCAGGTCCGGACGGAGGCGGCCGTGCGGCGACGGGTTGACGAGCTCCTCGAGCTCTTCAGCCTCCGCCGCTACGCCGATAACTTGGTGAGCGAAGTGTCGACCGGCTCCCGCCGCCTGATCGACCTGGCCGCGATTGTCGCCCACCAGCCGAAGGTCGTCCTGCTCGACGAGCCGTCTTCCGGAGTGGCCCAGCGTGAGGTGGAGGCAATGGTCGAGCTGCTGCGCAACTTGCGGGTCCGCCTCGACGCCACCTTTCTCGTCGTCGAGCACGATATCGCCTTCATCGCCGAGCTGGCCGACCGGCTGGTCGCCCTCGACCGCGGCGCCGTGCTGGCGAGAGGGTCGACTCGAGATGTTCTCGCATCGCCCGCCGTCAGGGAGGCCTTCCTCGGCTCCGATCCCCTGGCACTGGCCCGCTCGGGCTCCACGGCAGCGATCGATTCCGGGGGAAAGCGCGGGCGAGTGTGACCAACCCCGAGCCGTCATCGGGCGATCGGCCATGGCCGCGGGTGAGCCGGCTCCACAGCGCCGGGCCGGTCGTCCTCATCGTGGCGGCGCTGGTGGCTGCCGGGGTCCTGGCAACCGTGCACGAGAACACCGGGACCACGCCAACACCGGCCACCTCGTCGGGTAGTCGGGGTGCGCCATCCGCCACACCAGTTTCTGTGCCGATCACCTATCAGGCCGCTGCCCGGGCGGGGAAGGCAGCCGACTACGACTGGGGGCCGGAGTGCGATCACAAAACCGGGCGGCTGAAGCTACCGACCGTCTACGCTCCACCGTGCGTGCCCGTTGTCAGCGGACCCACCAACGGTGGCGCCACCTGGGGGGGCGTCTCGGGCAACGCCATCAACCTCGTCTACTACCAGCCCCAGCCCGGCGGCCTGTCCTCGGCCATCTCCGGTGCGGCCGGCACGCCGGCCACCAACTTTGCGACCGCCCAGGCCTATGTGGCCATCTTCAATAACGTCTATCAGACATACGGGCGCCACGTGAATCTCATCCTCTTCAATGCCACGGGGTCTGACAGCGATCCGGTGGCGGCGCACGCCGACTCGGTGACCGTCGCGCAGCAACTCCACGCTTTCGCGTCCATCGGGGGCCCCGCCGCAACATCGGCCTACGAAGAGGGGCTGGCCCGCCTGCACGTGCTGTGCATGGGCTGCGGCGACTCCTCCCTCTACGGCGAGATCCAGGACAACGCCCCCTACCAGTGGGCCAACCTCCCGTCGGCTGACACATCGCTGGACGAGACCATCGACTACGTGGTGGCCAAGCTGAGCGGCACGGATGCCATCTGGGCCGGCGAATCCTCCTTGCGCTCGCGCCAGCGGGCGTTCATCGTGGTCAGCGAGACGTCTGAGCCCCCCACCCCGGGTCATGCGCAGCTGACGGCATCGCTGACCAAGAAGCTGCAGGCGGGGCGAGTCCGGATGGCCAGACAGACCGACCTCACCTACACCCTCGACCTCACCACCCTGCCCGCTCAGGCGGCCACCTTGGCTGAGAAGCTCAAGGCCTCCGGCGCCACCAGCGTCGTCTTCGCCGGCGACCCAATCATGCCCATCTATCTCACCCGGGCCTGCGCCGCCATCGGGTACTACCCAGAGTGGATCATCACGGGCACCGTGCTCACGGACACCTCCACCCTCGGGCGCTACTACGACCAGAAGGAGTGGGCACACGCGTTCGGTGTCTCGAGCCTGGCGGTACCTACTCCCATCGCGACGGGCGTCGCCTACGACCTCTACCGGTGGTGGTATGGCGCGTCCACGACTCCGGCCGCCCCTACGACGGCCTCGATCATCATCCCACCGATCATGCAGTTGTTCGAGGGCGTGCAGCTAGCCGGCCCCGACTTGACGCCCTCCACGTTCACCGCCGGTCTGTTCCGCGCCCCGTCGGCCGGCGGCGGACCCACGTCGCCACTCCAGGCCTTCGGCTACCAGGGGGCTGCTCCCCTGCCCAGCTACTCATCTCCCGCCGACTACACGTTCTTGTGGTACGACGCCACGGCGAAAGGCCCTGACGAGCAGGGCGCCACTGGTAGCGGTCTGATGCGTTACGTGAAGGGTGGCGCTCGCTACAAGTCGGGCGACGTGCCCGCGGGACCCGTCCCGATGTTCTCGCTGGCGGGGTCGGTCACGAGCTATGCGACCCCGCCGGACCCGGCGCCCTCGTATCCGGCTTGGCCCGGCTCGCCGGCCGCGGGTTAATACCCATCCGCTGGACGGGAGGGGACAACTCAGCCGTCCGCCGGACCACACCGCCGCATCGGGAGATGGGTCGCGTCGTGTCAGTGCTTTGGGCCCTCCTTACGTCGAGGTTCCTAGTGAAGATGCGAGGCTCGGACTGACGGATCACCACGGCACCGCCAACGCTCGCAGCCCTTCGGGCCGGGCCGTTTTTATGCCGAGGTCGATCGGACAGGGACCATCGGCCGAAGAATACGTCTACGAGGATCAGCGTCGACCACCACTCGCCGACGCCATCGAGGAACTGGGCCGCTGAGCAGTGCCTGTCGGCGAAGCGATGGCGCTCCACAGAATCCAGAAATAGTGGGTTGCATTATAGAACGCAATCCCTTAGAGTCAGTGCTATGACGGAACTCACTCAGCTGCTAGAGCGTCCCGGACCCGCCCCCGCCAAGGCCAAGGCAGCCCCCCGCCAGGTGCTCGTCATCACGTGCGCCGGAGTGGTCTTGGCCAGCCTCGACCTCTTCATCGTCAACGTGGCCCTGCCGCAGATCGCCCGGGACCTGGGGGCCTCGAACCTGGGCGAGCTGTCCTGGATCCTCAACGGGTACGCCATCGTCTACGCCTCGCTGCTGGTCTTCTTCGGACGCCTCGCCGACCGTTACCGCCGCGACCGCGCCTTTCTCCTCGGCGTGGCGATCTTCACTGCAGCGTCGGCCGCGTGCGCCGCCTCTACGAGTGTCGGGATGCTCATCGGTTTCCGCCTCCTGCAAGCGGCCGGGGCGGCCCTGCTGACCCCGACCTCCCTCGGGTTGGTCCTCGCCTCCTACCCGTCCGAACGCCGGCAAGGTGCCGTTCGCGCCTGGACGGCGGTCGGGGGGATGTCCGCCGCCGTGGGCCCAGTCGTCGGCGGCCTGCTGGTCGCCGCGAGTTGGCGCTGGGTCTTCCTGGTCAACGTGCCGGTCGGGATCATCGCCCTCATCGTCGGCTGGCGCCGGCTGCCGCATGTACCCGGCCACCCCAGCGAGCGGCCCAACGCTCTCGGGGCCGTGTTGGTCACCTCGGGCGTGGCGGCCCTCACCTTCGGGCTCGTGAAAGGCAGCGACTGGGGTTGGAGCTCACCCGCCATCGCCGGGACACTCGCGGCGTCTGCGGCGCTCATCGCGCTCTTCGTGCTCCACTGCCTTCGGAGCCGCACTCCGCTCATCCATCCGTCGCTGTTTCGCTCCCGGAGCTTCACTGCGGGGTCGCTGGTCGCGATCTTCTTCTCCGCATCGTTCGCGGCGATGCTGCTCTCGATCGTTCTGTGGGAGCAGGGCGCCTGGGGATGGTCGGCGCTGCGATCCGGGCTGGCCATCGCACCCGGACCGATGGTGGTCCCCTTCATTGCGTTCGTCGTGGCCGGACGGCTGACCGCCCGCTACGGCCCAGCCCGAACGATGGCGCTAGGCAGCTTGGTCTTCGGCGTCGGAGTGTCGTGGTGGGCGCTTGCCATCACGGTCCAACCCAACTACGTCTCGGGGGTACTCGGTGGGATGATCTTGACTGGTGTCGGAGTGGGCCTCACCCTTCCGACCCTGATGGCCACGGCCGCCTCCTCGCTCCCACCCCAGTCATTTGCCACCGGCACTGCCGTCATCAACATGATCCGCCAGACCGGACTCGCCTTCGGCGTGGCCGTGCTCGTGGCCGTGCTCGGCACCGCAGCCGGTCACGACGGCGCAGCACTCGACGCGTTTCGGCACGGTTGGTGGGTCTGTGCCGCGATCTCCTTAGTCGGCATCGTTCCCGCCCTCACCCTCCTCCCTCGCTCGGCACCAGCCACAGCCACAACTTGATCCGCAAATCCGAGACAAAAGGAGACATCATGAATATCGCCGAATCGACCGCACTCGTCACCGGAGCCAATCGAGGACTCGGCCGCCGCCTCGCCAACGAGCTGGTCAGCCGGGGCGCCACCGTGTACGCCGGGGCACGCAACCCCGACGCTGTCGACCTGCCCGGCGCCAAGGTGGTAGCTCTCGACATCACCGACCCGGCGTCGGTAGCCCGCGCCGTCGATATCGCTGGCGACGTCACCCTCCTGATCAACAACGCCGGGTCATCCACCGGCACCGACCTTCTCAACGGAGACCCAGCGCAGATCCGCCTCGAGATGGACACCCACTTCTTCGGGACATTGTCGGTGATCCGAGCCTTCGCCCCGAAGATCTCGACGAACGGCGGAGGGTCGATCCTCAACGTCCTCTCTGTACTCTCATGGGTCAGCTTCCCCAGGAGCGGCGCTTACTGCGCCGCGAAGTCGGCAGAATGGTCGATGACCAACGCCCTGCGCATGCAGCTGGCAGAGCAGAACATCCGGGTGGCTGGGCTCCATGTCGGTTACATGGATACCGACATGACTGCTTCGATAACCGCACCCAAGTCAAACCCCGCGGATATCGCCAAGATCGCCATCGACGGTTTGGAGCAGGATCTCTTCGAAATAGTTGCAGACGATGTCAGCCGAGAGATGCAGACCGCACTCGCTGGCGGCGTTCCCACCCTCTATCCGCAGCTCCAAAAAACTCCGCTCTAGTCCGCTCAGGTTGACCCATCAGCCTCTGGCAATCGGCGAATCGCAGATCCGCCTGTCGAGATGTCCTAGCTCAGCGTGGTGGTGTGGTCGGCACTCAGCGGCCTACCGATGGTCAGTCGACGATGACGTCGCCCGGGAGTCGGCGCTCCATCAGTCGCATATACCGATTCTCCAGCTGGGCGGTATAGCTCGGCTTGGTGGGGATGAGGAACTCGCCCGACCGCACCGCATCGAGCACCGGGCCGGCCACCTCGTCGGGCTGCAACCCGGCCTCGGTCGCTCCGGCGAGGAACCCGCGCACCATGGGACCGGTCTCGGTTTCGTCGATGCCGAACCGGTCCGGTCGCACCCGGGCGCTTCGGGCGATCGCGGTGTCGACGGCGCTGGGTGCCAGGACTGACGCGCCGATCCTCGATCCGATCGACGCCAGATCATGGGCCAGGCATTCAGTGAGGGAGAACACCGCAGCCTTGGAGACGATGTAAGGAGCGGTCAGCGGGCCCGATACGAGTGCAGCCACCGACGACGTGTTGACCACGTGCCCGTCGGTCTGCTGGGCGATCATCCGCGGAAGGAAGCTGGAGAGCCCGTGAACGATACCCATGAGGTTGACGCCCAGTGACCAGTTCCAATCACCGAGGGAGGGTTCCCACGCCCGGCCGCCCTGAAAGACCCCGGCGTTGTTGCACAGCAGGTCGACGTGGCCGAAGGTGGAGAACGATTCGTCGGCCAGTGCCTGCACTGAGGCGGGGTCGGAAACATCTACCTGAACAGCGTGCCCCCCCATAGATTCGGCGGCGGTCCGGGCTGCGTCGCGGTCGATGTCGGCGGCCACGACGGTCATGCCTTCAGCCCCCATGCGACGGCACAGGGCGGCACCGATGCCACTCCCCGCCCCGGTGACCACGGCCACCCTCCCCGTCAGCTGTTGCAGCATGCTCGACCTCCTCGTGGACCGCCCGCGATACTGGTTGGCTCCCGTGCTACCTGATCGGGCCGCTGGTGGGCTGAACTGGCCCCGGGCACATCCACTCGGTCATCCCCTCGGCGTCCAGCCATTCGTCGTACACGGCGTTAGGAGAAGTCGGGAGGAACCGCTGGACCACGGCGACGACAAGAGATGGCTCTCTCATCTCCTCGCCCTCTCGTTCTTCTTGCGCCCAAGTCGAGCCGCCAGGAGATCCGCACTCCGGGCCCAGAACGAAGACTGGTCGGTGATCCATTGTTCGGCCAGGGTGAGCGCCTCGGGCTGGACCGACAGCCAGTGATCGCGGCCCCGGATCTCGCGGTGGACCAATCCGGCCGCTTCGAGCACACCCAAGTGGCGCGACACGCCCGCGAAGGTCATGGAGAGCGGTTGGGCCAGGTCGGTGATGCGGGCCTCGCCGTCACGGAGGGCGACGAGCAGCGCCCGCCTGGTTGGATCGGCCAGCGCCGCGTACGTGCGGTCGAGTACTTGATCTTCAACCATTATGTTGACCTTATCACTGGGGCATGATAATAAACAGATGAGTTGAACGTTGATGCCGGGAGCGGGAGCAGCCATGACCAGTACGGCAGCTGAGCGGCGGACCGCCGAGGTGGCGGCGGTGAGGCCATCGGCGTCGCAAGCTGGGTTGCTGGTCGTTTCTGCCGGGGCGTGGATCGGCACCGTCGCGTGGGCTCGGAGGACAGGCAACGGCCCGGGGACGATGGGGCTCGGATTGCTCCCATTCGTTGCCATGTGGGCACTGATGATGACCGCCATGATGCTGCCGGCGATGGCAGCAACGGCGGGGTGGGAGTGGCCACGCCCGCCGGTGACACCCGGTTCCGGGAAAGGCCGCGGCGGGAGGCGGATCCTCGCTTTCACGGTTGGGTACCTGGGGGTATGGGCGGCCACCGGTCTTCCCGCCTACGTTCTGGCCACTGTTGAAGGCAGCTTTGCCGGACATCACCCGGACATCGCCGCCGCGGCTGCCGCCGCCGTGTTTGCCTTGAGCGGCCTTTATCAGTTCGCTCCGGCCAAACGTGCCAGCCTGTCGCGTTGCCGCCGAGCGATCCTTCCGGCCAACCTCCAGAGCGGATTGAGAGCCGGGGTGGCGTTCGGGGGATGGTGCCTCGCCTGTTCATGGGGGGCAGCGGCTCTGATGATCGTCTTTGGGGTGATGAACATTGCCGCCATGGTCCTATTGACTGCGGTGGTGTTGGCCGAGCGCCGCGGGCTTGCCGGCGTTCCGCTCCGCAACATCCTCGGCGCCGTGGCTTTGGTTGGGGGAGCTGTGGTGGTGCTTTGGCCGTCTCTGGCGGCGGGGATTCATCAAATGCCCAGCATGTAGCCGGTCGGCGCCGGTAGTTCGGGAGCACAACCCCCGGCTCCCTGCCCGTCGCGATCCCCGGATGGAGGGTCGAGCTCGTGCCCTACGCTTTGCGAGGTGACCAAGGTCGAGACGGTGAGCAAACCCACGGGCCGGGGAGAGGCGCCGACCCGCGCCCACCTGTGGATCCTTGTCATCATCGCCAGCGCCCAGCTCATGGTGGTGCTCGACTCCACCATCATGATCATCGCCCTCCCCTCGGCCCAACGTTCCTTGGGGTTCTCCAACGTCGACCGGCAGTGGGTGGTGACCGCCTACACCCTCGGCTTCGGCGGCCTGCTCCTGTTGGGGGGTCGGATCAGCGACATGATCGGGCCCAAGCGGACGCTGATGATCGGCGTCCTGGGGTTCGCCGCCGCATCGGCGCTGGGCGGAGCGTCGCAGACGACCGGCATGCTTCTCGGGGCCCGGGCGCTGCAGGGGGCGTTCGGAGCCCTCCTGGCGCCTTCGGTGCTCTCCCTTCTCACCACCACCTTCACTGACCCCCGCGAGCGGGGCGGGCGTTCGGGATCTATGCCTCGATCGCCATCGCCGGAGCCGCGTTCGGACTCATCCTCGGCGGCCTTCTCACCGAGTATCTCGATTGGCGGTGGTGCCTGTACGTGAACCTTCCCATCGCCGCCGTCGTTGCCATCGGCACCTTCACCATGATCCCGAAGCGGGCGGGCAACTCGGGGGTCCGACTGGACATCCCCGGGACCATCCTCGGGTGTGGCGGCTTGGTGGCCGTCGTCTACGGGCTGGGCGAAGCCGCTGCCGATGGCTGGAGTTCCTCGAGGGTCGTCGTCCCGCTCATCATTGCTGTGATCGCGCTGTCCTCGTTCGTGCTGGTGCAGTCGAGGGCGTCGAGCCCGCTCCTGCCCCTGCGCATCCTGGTGAACCGAAACCGCGCCGGCTCCTTCCTCTCCATCATCTTGGCCGTGCTCGGCATGTACGGCACCTTTCTCTTCCTCACCTACCTGCTGCAGAACGTCGATCACTTCTCCCCGCTCAAGACCGGGGCTCTGTTTCTCCCGCTCATGGCCACCAACGGGCTGGCCGCCACCCAGCTGGCCAGTCGCCTGATGGCCCATCTCCGAACCCGTCTCCTGGTGGTGCCGGGCCTGCTCCTCGCCGCCGTCGGGCTGGTTCTTCTTACCCGGATCACGCCCAACGCCGCCTATGTCAGCCACGTCCTCCCGACCGAACTGCTGCTCGGGCTCGGACTCGGCATCGCCATGGTTCCCCTGATCAGCACCGCGACCAACAACGCCGAGCCGCGGGATGTTGGTATCACCTCGGCCACCACCAACACCTCCCAGCAGATCGGCGCATCGATCGGTACCGCATTGCTCAACACCCTCGCCGCCACCGCCACCGCCGCGTACCTGGCCACCCACCTGCGACACCCGGGCGAGGTGGCCCAGGCCACGGTGCACGGCTTCGCCGTCGCCAGCTGGTGGGCCGCCGGGTCGCTGGTGCTGGCCGCGGTGGTTGCCGGCGTTCTGATCGATGCTCATCCCGGTCAGGAGCGGGAGCGCCTGGACCTGACCCTCGGCAACCCGGCGCCGGCACTGGACGCGGCGGGCTGACGCTGATGGAAGTACCCGAAACCCACTATGCGCGGCGGCGGGGGCTCCACATCGGCTACCAGGTGTGGGGCGATGGCCCGGTGGACATCTTGGACTTCGGCTCCGGCACCTTCATCTCCATCGACGAGACCGGTGATCAGCCCCGATGGCTCCGCTACACCGAGCGGCTCGTCGGATGCGGTCGAGTCATCCGGTTCGACGCCAGCGGGACCGGGTTGTCGGACACCCCGGCCGACTTGGGCGAGCTGACCTTCGAGGCCTGGGTGGATGACGCGATCGCGGTGATGGACGACATCGGGTCGAGCCGGGCGGTGGTGCTGGCGGTGTCGGGATATCTGGCCCTCATCTTCGCCACCAAATACCCGGAGCGCACCGAATCACTGGTCATCGTGAATGCCTCGGCCCGGCTCATGGAGGCAGACGACTATCCGATCGGGGTTCCCTTCGATTTGATGGAGGAATTCCGTGCCGGGCTCGATCCCGACCACCCTGGCCAGGGCAGCGACGATCTGAGTGATCTGAGACTGTTTGCCCCGAGTGCCGCCGACGACCCCGAGTTCCAACGTTGGTGGGCGCGGGCGTCGAGACGCGGGGCGGCGCCGGCGACATCGGCGGCGCTCGGAGCCCGCATCGCCCAGGCCGACTACCGCCATCTGCTTCCCCGGATCGCAGCCCCCACCTTGGTGCTGCACCGGCAGGACGCGTTGGCGCCCAGCGTGGAGCACGGTCGCTACATCGCCGAGGGGATCCCCGGGGCCCGCTTCGTGGTACTCCCCGGGGACGATGTGCTCCCGTACACCGGGGATATCGATGCCCTGGTCGACCAGATCCAGGAGTTCGTCACCGGGGAGCGCTACCAGCCCGGACCGGACCGGGTTCTCGCCACCATCCTCTTCACCGATATCGTCGACTCGACCGCCAACGCCGCCCGGATGGGCGACCGCGGGTGGACCCAGGTCCTGGCCGATCACGACGGGCTGGTGCGCCGCCAACTCGAGCGATTCGGCGGTCGGTTCGTGAAGGACACCGGTGACGGCCTGCTCGCCACCTTCGACAGCCCGGCCCGGGCCATCCGTTGCGCGCTGGCCCTTCGCGACGGTGCCGGGCATCTCGGCATCCAGATGCGAGCCGGGTTGCACGCCGGGGAGATCGAGCGACGGGGCGAAGACGTCGGGGGTATCGCCGTCCACGTGGCGGCCCGGGTGGCGGCCACCGCCACCGCCGGTGAAGTGCTGGTGTCCAGCACCGTCGTCGATCTGGTGGAGGGCGCCGGGATCACCTTCGCAGATCGAGGTGCGCACGCCCTCAAGGGGGTGCCGGATCCCCGTCGGCTCTGGGCGGTCACCGGGGCGTAATGCCACCCTTCCGGACGCCAGCCGCGCCACTATCGGATTACCGGCAGATACTTGCCGCTTTCGGGACACTGGTAGATTATTGCCACTATCGGGGAATTCGCAGGTAAACTCGCAGGTAGTAAGGCCTGACCCTCGTCCGAGGAACTGGCATATAGGCTGACAATTGCTTGTCCATCCCATAGGTTGGGTGAGCAGACGGCATTCGGCCCAGAGGGACCTGGGCAACTCGTGTGATTGAAGGGGACGACCACATGGCCCGCAACATCTTGTTCATCACTAGCGATCAGCAACGCTACGACTCGCTGGGGTGCAACGGCGGGACGGTCGCCCGTACCCCGGTCATCGACGCCCTGGCCGCCGGCGGAGTGAACTTCCAACGGGCCTACAACCAGAACACCGTGTGCATGCCCGCCCGTTCGACCATGCTCACCGGCCAGTACCCGCGCACCCACGGGGTCATCGCCAATGGGGTGCCGCTCCCGACCGACGCGCCCAGCGTCGCCTCCTACCTCGGCGAAAAGGGCGGGTACCGCACCGCTCTCCTCGGCAAGGCGCACTTCGAGCCCGGATTCGACCTGGGCGGAAAGTGGGAGGAGAACAACCGGGCCCGGCGGGGCGACATCGGTGCGTGGCGCGGCTTTGACCGCTCGATCCAAGCCATGCACAGCGCGGCGGCCACCATGCCGTCCTTCGACGGCGGACCCCCGCGGGTGATCCCCTTGGCCCACTACGGGCGCTGGTTGGTCGACAACCATCCCGACTGCCTGGACGGGTTCGCCAATCTGCTGTCGGCCGAGGGGGGCGGCGACACCGGAGCACCCGAAACGGCCAACAATCCCATCCCGACCGCCTACTACCACACCGACTGGGTTGCGGATCAGGCCATCGACTGGCTCGGCTCCCTCGATGACACCGCCCCGTGGTTCTGCTGGGTGAGCTTCCCCGACCCGCATCATCCCTGGGATCCCCCGTCGTCGGAGCTCGACCGGGTTCCGTGGCAGGACCTGTCGTTGCCACCCGGCCATCCGGGGAGCGACGAGGAAATTCGCCGGATCCTGGGCACCAAGCCGGCCCATTGGTTGGGGTACTACGAGGGCAACTGGCGCAACCGGGAGGGCGGGCCGGCCCACTTCGTACCCTCGTCGCTCACCAATGATCAGATCCGGGAAGTCAACGCCAAGACCCATGTCATGAACGAGCTCATCGACGACGCTTGCGGGCGGATTCTCGCCACGGTGGCGGCCAAGGGCTGGGACTCGGACACCGACGTGATCTACACCACCGACCACGGTGAGCTGCAGGGCGACATGGGCCTGCTGTACAAGGGCCCGTTTCACGTGGACGCGCTGATGCGGCTGCCCATGGTGTGGCGACCGGCGCCGTCAGCTGGAGTGTCGCCGAGCGTTGTCCCCGAGCCGGTGGGTGGGGTCGATCTCGCCCCCACCTTCTGCGCCATCGCCGGTCTCCCCATCCCGGAGTGGATGGAAGGCCAGCCACTACCCGAGTCGTCGGTCCAAGCCGCCGACCAGGAGCGCCAGCGGGTGCTGTGCGAATGGGACAGCCAGTTCCCGGGCTACGGCATGCACCTGCGGTCGATCGTGCGAGACGGGTGGCTCTGCACCGTCTACGAGGAGAGCACCGACGGGAAACCCAACGGCCTAGAAAAAGTGATGGGTGACGCCGCCATGCGTCCGAACGGGATCCACTATCAGGGCGACGAAGGTGAGCTCTACCGCCTCGACCAGGACCCATGGCAGTGGGAGAACCGCTGGGACGAGCCTTCCCTCCGGAGCGTTCGCGACGATCTGGTGGCCGATCTCTACGCCTCGCTGCCGGAAGGCCGGAGCCAGCCTCTCGAAGTCGAGGCCCCGGCCTGACCACCGGTGGTCGGGTGGCGATGGCCCCCCGATGATGTGGACGCCGAGAGCCGCTCCCAGTCAGACTGAACGGGTCGGCCACCCAACCCGGCGCCCCTCTGGGTGCGGGTCCGCCGGCTCGACCAGGAAGAAGAAGCCATGCAAACCGCCATCACCGATCTGCTCGACATCGAGTTCCCGATTTTCGCCTTTTCTCACTGCCGTGATGTCGTCGCCGCGGTGTCGAAGGCCGGGGGGCTGGGCGTCCTCGGCGCGGTGGCCCATTCTCCCGAGCAGTTGGAGATCGATCTCCATTGGATCGAGGAAGAAATCGGTAGCCGGCCCTATGGGGTCGACCTGATCGTTCCGGCCAAATACGCCGGGGACGAGACCGGCGGCTACACCATGGAGGACATCCGCGGCCTCATCCCGGCCGAGCACCAGGAGTTCGTCGATGACATCCTCGCCCGCTACCAGGTCCCCGGCCTGCCCGCCGGGGACGAGTCGGTCGCCGATCGGGGCCTGGACAGCGGAACCGCGGCACCGTTCTCCGCCGCCACCGCCGGGCCCCAGCTGGAGATCGCCCTGGCCCATCGGACCGCGTTCGTGGCCAATGCGCTCGGGCCACCCCCGAAGTTCCTCATCGACCGGGTCAAGGCCGAGGGACGCCTGGTGGGCGCGCTGGCCGGCAAGGCGGTCCATGCCGAGCGCCATGTGCAGGCCGGCGTCGACATCATCATCGCCCAGGGATACGAGGCCGGAGGGCACACCGGCGAGATCGGGTCGATGGTGTTGATCCCCGAGGTGGTCGATGCCGTCGCCCCGGTGCCGGTGCTCGGAGCCGGCGGGATCGGGCGTGGGCGGCAGATGGCGGCGGCCATGGCTCTCGGCGCCCAGGGCGTCTGGTGCGGATCGGTGTGGCTCACCACCGATGAGGCCGAGACCCATCCGACGGTGAAGAAGAAGATGCTGGCCGCCACCTCGGCCGACACCATGCGTTCCCGCTCACTCACCGGCAAGCCGGCCCGCATGCTCAAATCCGCCTGGACCGAAGAGTGGGAGCGGACCGACACCCCCGACCCATTGGGAATGCCGCTCCAGCCGATCCTCAGCGCCGAGGCCCAGCGCCGGATCAACCGGGGAGCCCACACCCCGGGGTCGGGCGCCGAGAAGCTGGCGAACTACTTCGTCGGGCAGATCGTCGGCGTCATGAACCAGCCGAAGACCGCGTCGCAGGTCGTCTTCGAGATGATCGAGGAGTTCATCGACGCCTCCGAGAGCCTGGCCCGCCAACTCCAGACCTGAGGCGCGGCCGGGCGATGGCGCATTCCACCAGCACATCTGGGGATTCGGCCGTCATCCCGACCCGCTCGCCGGTTTTCCATTCCGGACACCCGCTGTGATAATACGCAGAGACACCGGAGCAAGGCTCTGGCCTACGCCCTGGGGGGCCCATGACCGACACCGCGCAAATCAACTCCACCGACCATGTCATCGATGAACTGCGCGAGTGGTTGTCGTCCAACTGGGACCCGGATCTGACCGTCGCCGCCTGGTGGGAGCGGCTGGGCGTGGCCGGCTGGGCAGCCCCCACCCTGCCGACCGATGCCTACGGACGGGGCCTCTCCCGCAACGACGGGGTCCGGGTCTCGCAGGAGATCGATCGGTTCGGGGCCCTCGGCGCGCCGGCCGGCCTCGGCCTGCTGCTGGCCGCCCCGACCATCGTCACCCACGGCACCCGGGAGCAGATCGACACGTTCGTGCGGGACATCGTCACCGGCCAGAAGTCGTGGTGCCAGCTGTTCAGCGAACCGGCGGCCGGATCGGACCTGGCCGGCTTGCAGACCCGGGCCGTCCGGGACGGTGACGAATGGATCGTGAACGGCCAGAAGGTGTGGACCTCGGGGGGCCAACACGCCAATCTCGGCATGCTGCTAGCCCGCACCGACCCCGACGTGCCCAAGCACCAGGGCATCACCTACTTCGCCCTGGAGATGATCCAACCCGGCGTCGAGATCCGCCCGCTCAAGGAGATGACCGGGCGGGCGCTGTTCAACGAGGTCTTCATGACCGACGCCCGGGTGGCGAATGACGCGCTGATCGGGGGAGAGAACAACGGGTGGGCGGTGGCCAACACCACCCTGTCCAACGAGCGGGCCGGGCTGGGATCCGGGGGAGGGAGCGGCGCCGGCGGCGCGGTGCTCCCCGGCACCGTCGGCGGCGGCCTCGACCGCCGGGCGGGGGACTTCGGCTCGGCGAAGAGCGCCAACGGATCCAACGGCAAGCGGAAGTCGGGAGTCAAGGAAACGGATTCCGATGCCGGGGACGCCGCCATGGTGCGGGCGCTGTCCGGAGGGCCCAAGCTGCTGATGGAACTGGCCAAGCGCAACGGATCGGCTGTCGATCCCCAGGTGCGTCAGGGACTGGCCCAGCTGTACACCTGGGGGGAGCTCGGACGGTTCAACGGGCTGCGCCTGAAGGCGGTCAAGGCCAGCGGCGGCGACATCCCGGGCATGCCCAACATCTCCAAGCTGTCCATGAGCAACATCATGCGGCTGTCCCGCGACCTCGGCCTGCAGATCTCCGGCGCCGCCGGCATGTTGCACGGCTACAACCACAAGGATCGGGCGGAACTGGAGGCGGCCACCGGGAACACCCTGGTGGGATTCGTGACCGAGATGGCCATGTTCGCCCAGGCGCCTTCCATCTATGGCGGCACCGACCAGATCCAGCGCAACATCCTGGGCGAGCGGGTTCTCGGACTCCCCAAGGAGCCCAACAACGATCGCACCACCCCGTTCTCGGAGCTTCCCAAGAACGTCTGACTCGCGGGTGGACTCGGTGTCACCTACAGAAGAAGAGGAGTGAACATGCCAGGTATCAATGACGGCCGGGTGGTCATCATCACCGGAGCCGGGCGCGGCATCGGGCGGGGCCACGCCATCGAGTTCGCCCGGCAGGGGGCCAAGGTCGTGGTGAACGACCTGGGCGCCGAAGTGGATGGCACCGGCAGCTCGGCCGGCCCGGCGGGGGAAGTGGTGGAAGAGATCCGCGGCATAGGGGCCGAGGCCATCGCCAACGGCGAGGACATCTCCGATCCCGACGGGGCCAAGCGCCTCATCGACACCGCCATCGAGACCTACGGCGGCCTCGACGTCCTGGTCAACAACGCCGGGATCCTGCGGGACCGGATGCTGGTGAACATGACGGTCGACGAGTGGGACGCGGTCATCCGGGTCCACCTCCGGGGGACCTTCGGGCCGATGCGCTGGGCCGCCGGCTATTGGCGCGACCGGTCCAAGGCCGGCGAGACCAACGACGCCCGCATCATCAACACCACCTCGCCGTCCGGCATCTACGGGAACGTCGGTCAGACCAACTACGGGGCGGCCAAGGCCGGCATCGCCTCGATGACCGTCATCGCCGCCATGGAGCTGGGCCGTTACGGCGTCACCGTCAATGCCATCGCTCCGGCCGCCCTCACCCGGATGACCGAGAACCTGAGCCTCGGCCTGACCGCCGAGCGGAAGCCCGACGAGTTCGAGCCCAACGACCCCGACAACATCGCCCCGCTGGTCGTCTGGTTGGGCAGCCCGGAGTCCAAGGACATCACCGGCAGGGTGTTCAACGTCTTCGGCGGCCACATCTCGGTGGCGGAGGGATGGGTCGCCGGCCCGGCGGCCGACAAGGGCGACCGGTGGGACAGCGCCGAGCTCGGCGGGGTGATCCCGGATCTGGTGGCCAAGGCCGCCCCCAACGCCGACATGTTCGGGCGCCGGGGGTGAAGGTCGACCCGGCGGCGGCCGGAATGGACGAGGAGCGCCTCGAGCGGATCACCGAACATTTCAGCCAGCGCTACATCTCGACCGGTAGGTTGCCCGGCTGCCAGGTGACGGTGGCCCGGGGATCGGCGGTCGGGTATTTCCGGTCCTTCGGGATCATGGACCGGGAACGGCACAAGCCGGTCGAAGAGGACACCATCTGGCGCATCTACTCGATGACCAAGCCGATCACCTCGATCGCCCTCATGCAGCTCTATGAGCGGGGGGCGTTCCAACTCGCCGACCCGGTCCACCGCTTCATCCCGCAGTGGCGCGACCTGTCGGTCCAGGAGGTGGCCGAGGACGGCTCGGTGCGCATGGTCCCCCCGAGCCGGCCGATGTCGATGCGCGATGCGCTCATGCACATGACCGGGCTCCCGGGCAGCGTGGTCTCCGACCACCCGGTGGACGACCGGTTCGCCGCCGCCCTCCAGGACGCCCGCTCCGGGATGACCCTCGAGGGGGTGTGCACCCTGCTGGCCGACTTCCCCCTCAAATTCCACCCGGGCACCCATTGGAACTATGGGTTGTCGACCGATGTGTGCGGCCGCCTGGTCGAGGTCATCTCCGGGCAACGCTTCGACGACTACCTCCACGACGAGATCTTCGAGCCTCTGGGCATGGTCGACACCGGCTTCTCGGTGCCCGACCGGTCGGCGGGCCGCTTCTGCGCCTCCTACTTCTACCAATCCGGAGCCGAGCCGAGATTGGTCGACGACCCCGAGACCAGCCCCTACCGCCGGCCGCGCTCCTACCTGTCGGGGGCCGGCGGGTTGGTGTCGACCTCGGGTGACTACCTCCGGTTCTGCCAGATGCTGCTGGGGAACGGGGAGCTCGACGGCCACCGCATCATCGGCCGCAAGACCCTGGAGCTGATGACCGTCAACCATCTTCCCGGTGGAGGCGACCTCGAGCAGTTCGTGACCGGGGGATTCGGTGAGTCCGGGTTCGAGGGGGTGGGTTTCGGGCTTGGCTTCGCCATCGGGCTCGGGCCGGCCGCCACCGGCACCGCCGGCTCCTACGGCGAGTTCTACTGGGGTGGGGCGGCCTCCACCGCCTTCTGGGTCGATCCGGTCGAAGAGGTGACGGTGGTGTTCATGGCCCAGCTGCTGCCGTCGACCACCTATCCGTTCCGGGCGCAGCTTCGGGCGCTCGTCTACCAGGCGCTGTTGGACTGAACAGTCATTTTCTCGAGGGGGGCACATGGACAGTGACGGTTTGCCGGGCTCGGCGGAGGTCGACTCCAGCATCAAGCTGATCAACGACAACGCCACCCGGATCTTCACCTGGGATTACGAACGGGACCGCAGTCAGCTGGTCACGCTCTACAACAAGGCGATGAGCTCCCAGTGGAACAGCGTCACCGACCTCGATTGGTCGACCGAGGTCGATCCGGAACGCCTGGTCGGCGAGATGGGGAGGACGCGGTGCCGCCCCTGTTCCGGGTGGCCGCCGAAATCCCCGGCTCGCCCATCGCCACCTGGAAGGAGCCGGAGTTCACCCGACTCGGGGTGGAGCTGATGAAGGCGCGGCTCAGCCAGTTCATGCACGGCGAGCAGGGCGCCATGATGGTGGCGGCCAAGATCGTCGAGACGGTCCCCTGGATCGACGCCAAGTACTACGCCTCCACCCAGACCATGGACGAGGCCAGGCATACCGAGGTGTTCGCCAAGTATCTCGACACCAAACTCGGCGGCGCCTACGCGATGAGCCCGTTCCTCGAGGAGCAGATCACCGCGCTCATCGAGGACAGCCGGTGGGACATCGCCTATCTGGGCATGCAGATCGTGATCGAGAGTCTGGCCCTGGCCGCCTTCGGCGAGCTGCACCGGACCACCACCGAACCGCTGCTGAAGAAACTGCTGCGCTACGTGATGTCCGACGAAGCCCGCCACGTCGCCTTCGGCGTCCTCACCCTCGGCGAGTTCTACCGGGGCCTGACCTCCGCCGAGCTGCGCGACCGGCAGGAGTTCCTGGTGGAGAACACTTTGCGCAATCGGGCCCGCTCCACCACCCCCGAGGTCTGGGAACGGCTCGGGGTCTCCCTGAACGAGCTGATGCCCGTCCTCCACCAGGCCATTGAGTCCACCGGGGGCGGCATCTTCGCCACCTTTCAGCGGGCGTTCTTCGCCAAACTCGTTCCCAACGTCCGGAAGCTGGGGCTGCTCGAAGCCAACGACGGATATCTGCGCCAGCAGTGGGGAGAGGCCGGGCTCCTGGAGTTCGAGTTTGCCGCCGACACCGCCTCGGACTACGAGTCCTACGACGCGGTGGCCGCCGATCGGTCGGCCGCGCCGACCGCGGCCCTCGGCCCCCGGACCTGATGGCGGGATTGCGGGGGGCGGCCGCCTTGGTCGGGGTGGCCGACGAGGTGTCGCCCACCGGTGAGCTCGACACCACCGGACACGCGCTCGAAGCCGCAGTGATCGGCCAGGCCCTCGAGGACTGCGGCTTGACCCTCGACGACGTCGACGGGATGTGCCATTCGGCGTCGTCGATGGACATGGCCGAGTATCTGGGTATCCATCCGACCTTCACCGATTCGACCATGACCGGGGGCTCGAGCTTCGAGGTCCACGCCGAGCACGCCGCCGCCGCCATCGCCGCCGGACTCTGCGAGGTGGTGGTGAGCGTGTATGCGTCCACCCCCCGCAGCGACCGGAAGCGGGGCCGGTCCGGTCGTCGTGGCCCGGTCGGGGACGACAACCCATTGTTCGAGTGGGAGCTCCCCTTCGGGCCCCGCCTGCCGATGGCCCCCTACGCGATGGCCGCCACCCGGCACATGGCCAATTCGGCACCACCTCCGAGCAGCTGGCCCAGATCGCGGTCACCACCCGGGCCTGGGCCGGCCTCAACCCGCGGGCCCGCTACCGGGAGCCGATCACCGTCGACGACGTGCTGGCCTCCCGCCCGGAATGCTCCCCGCTCCACCTCCTCGACTGCTGCCTGGTCACCGACGGGGCCGGCGCCTTCGTCATGACCAGTGCCGAGCGGGCCCGGGACCTGGCCAAGCCGCCGGTCTACGTGCTCGGCGCCGGGACCTGTCACGACCACTCGATCATCTCCCAGATGCCCGATCTCACCACCACCCCCGGGGTCATCTCCGGGGCCAAGGCCATGGCCATGGCCGGGATCGGCCCGGCCGACGTCGACCTGCTGATGGGGTACGACAGCTTCACCATCACCGCCTTGCTGCACCTCGAGGATCTGGGATTCTGCGCCAAGGGCGAGGGTGGGCCGTTCGTGGAGGATGGCAAGACGGGGCCTGGGGGGTCGCTGCCGATGAACACCAACGGGGGCGGCCTCTCGTACACCCACCCGGGCATGTACGGCATGTTCCTCATCGTCGAAGCCGTCAAGCAGCTGCGAGGCGAAGCCGACGCCCGTCAGCTCGACCACCCGGAGATCGCGGTGGCCCACGGTTCGGGGATCGAGCTCTCGTGCATGTCCACCCTGGTGCTCGGCACCGAGGCCACCCGGTGAGCTCCGCCCCCCCGGCCGTCCCACCGCTGCGCTTCGAACCGCCGATCGGCCCGGCGTCGGGCCCGTTCTGGGAGGCCACCCGCCGGAGCCAGCTGGTGCTGCCCTGGTGCGTCGACTGCGGGCGGGCGTTCTTCTACCCGCGGGAAGTGTGCCCGAGGTGCCTGGGATCGGCCATCGAATGGCGCCCAGCCGCCGGATCCGGGGTGGTGTACGCCTTCAGCATCGAGCACCGCCCGCCACCCGTCGGCTTCTCGATGGGCCAGCCCTTCGTGGTGACGCTGGTCGAGCTGGAGGAAGGGGTGCGGCTGATGACCAACATCGTCGGTTGCCCGCCCGAAGACGTCGAGGTCGGGATGCAGGTGTCGGTGACCTGGGAGCCGCTCTCCGACGGCCGCCAGCTTCCCTTGTTCGCACCGTCACCGGGAGGGACCGTCCCATGACCACGGCACCGGTCGAGGCTCAACGCCGCAAGCAGCTGGCTGACCGGGGAATGGTGGTGGCGTACTGGGCCGGCCGTCACGGGGGTCGGGAGGCGATCATCTCGCCCACCGGCACCCGGACCTTCACCGAGTTGAACCAGAACGCCAACCGGTTGGCCCGGGCCCTCCGCCGGCGAGGCCTGAAGGCCGGGGACGCGGTGGCCCTGTTGTGCGACAACCGGCCCGAGTTCGCCGAGGTCGTGTGCGCCTGCCAGCGGGCCGGGCTGCGCCTCACCACCGTCAACTGGCATCTCACCGTGGGCGAGGTGGCCTACATCGTGAACGACTGCGAGGCCAAGGTCCTGTTCGCCGACACCGCCCGGGCCACCGTGGCGTCGGGGGCGGCGGCGCAATCCGACGCCGACGTCTCGGTGGTGGTCATCGGAGGCGCGGTCGCCGGGGCCGAGGCCTACGACGGGCTGTTGGAGGCCGAGGACGGCACCGACCTCGAGGACCCGGTGCTCGGCACCAGCATGCTCTACACCTCGGGCACCACCGGTCGGCCCAAGGGGGTGGCTCGTCCGCCGACGCCCTCGGCGACCTTGGACGTCAATATCGGCGGCTACGTCGAGGATGACGTCGACCGGCATCTGTGCACCGGCCCGCTCTATCACGCCGCCCCCCTGGCGTTCTCGCTGGCGGTGCCGCTGCACTACGGGGTGGGGGTCGTCCTCATGGAGCGATGGGATGCCGAGGACGCCCTCCGTCTCATCGAGGACCTCAGCATCACCCACACCCACATGGTCCCGACCATGTTCCACCGGCTGCTGTCGCTCCCGGAGGAGACCCGCCAGCGTTACGACGTGTCCTCGCTGCGCTACATCCTCCACGGAGCCGCCCCCTGCCCGGTGGTCACCAAACAGCGGCTGATCGCCTGGCTCGGGCCCATCGTCTCCGAGTACTACGCCGCCACCGAGGGCCTGGGGACCTTCGTCGATTCGGCCACCTGGCTGGCTCATCCCGGCACCGTCGGCAAGCCGTTGGTCAAGGGCATGGTGATGGTCGGCGACGAGCAGGGCACCCCCCTGCCGGCCGGCGAGACCGGGTTGGTGTTCCTCGAAGGCCGCGGACGGCACCGCCTTCAAGTACTTCAACGACCCGAAGAAGACAGCCGACACCTACGTGGGCGACTCCTTCACCTTGGGTGATGTCGGCCACTTCGACGACGACGGGTATCTCTACCTGACCGACCGCTCGGCCAATCTGATCATCTCCGGAGGGGTGAACATCTACCCCGCCGAAGTCGACGCCGTCCTCTTGGAGCACCCGGCGGTCGGCGACGTCGGCACCATCGGCGTCCCCGATCGCGAGTGGGGTGAGGCGGTCAAAACCGTAGTCGAGCTCCAGCCCGGGCTGCAGCCGAGCCCGGAGCTGGCGGACGAGTTGATGGCCTTCTGCCGCCAGCGGCTGGCCCACTTCAAGTGCCCGCGCACCGTCGAGTTCATCGACGAGCTCCCTCGCCAGGACAACGGCAAGCTGTACCGGGGGATCCTGCGGGACCGCTACGCCGGCGACGCCGGGGCCACCGACCCGGCCCGGCGGTAACCGGCCGCTCATCGAGCATCAACCGGTCAGCACCGCCTGGGTCTGGGTCACCCGGGCCAGGAGCCGGTCGTCGTCGTCCCGCACGTCGGTCTCGACCACGATGGTGGTGCGGCCTACGTGCAGCGGCCGAGCGGTGGCGGTGGCCCGACCCTGGCGGAGGCCGCCGGCGAACTGGGTCGCCGACGACACCGTGGTGGTGCCGGTGGTGCCGGCCGGGAGGTTGACGAAGGCCACCAGCCCGCCGGCCGCGTCGGCCAGGCTCATCATCGCCCCGCCGTGGAGCATCCCTCCCGATGTGCACCGTTCGGGTGCCCAGTCGAGCCGGGCGACCACCCGGTCGGCGGTGACCGAGGTGACCTCGACACCGATCAGATCGGCGAACGGCTGGGATCCGGCGAACTCCGCCGCTCGATCCTCGGTCATGTTTCACCCTCCTGTGCGGCGAACCGGGGCAGCGGCCCTCGATCAATGGTTGGTCACGCCCCCACGGTGGCGATCCCGCCGTCGACCGGGATGATGGCCCCGGTCAGGTAGGCGCCGGCCCGGGAGGCGAGAAAGATGGCAGTGCCGGCTATGTCATCGGGCCGCCCGATCCGGCGGAGGGGGGCGGCGGCGGCGATCTGCTCGCCGAACGCCTCCAGGGTGGCGGCCATCATCTTCGACTCGAACGGTCCCGGGGCGATGGCATTGACGGTGGTCGCCGGGGCCAGCCGTTTGGCCAGATGACGGGTCAGCTGGTGGACGGCCGCCTTCGAGGCCGAGTACGAGTAGGTCTCCAGCTGGGGGACGTGGATCCCGTCGATGGACCCGATGTTGATGACCCGGGACGGCTCCTCGGTGGTTCCCGCCGCCCGGAGGAGAGGGAGGAGGAATTTGGTGGTGTGAAAGACACCTTTGACGTTGAGGGCCAGCACCCGCTCCCAGGCCGCCTCGTCGAAGGACTCGATCGGGGCGCCCCAGGTGGCTCCGGCGTTGTTGACCAGGATGTCGAGGCGCGCTTCCCGCTCGGCCAACCGCTCGGCCAATCCCCGGCAGCCATCCTCGGTGGACAGATCGGCGGGGAGGGAGATGCACTCGCCCCGGGTCGACAGTTCCGCCGCCACCGCGTCGCACACCTCCGCCTTCCGGGACGAGATGTAGACCTTGGCTCCGGCGTCGACGTATCCCGAGGCGATCATGAGTCCGATCCCTCGTGACCCACCGGTAACCAGGGCCACCTTCCCGGCAATGGAGAACAACTCGGCCATCCGACTCCCCCTGTGAACTCGATCGGCGTTTGCGCTGACGGCCAGCGTACGTGAGCGGGACCTCCATGAGGGCCGGACCCACCGACGGAGTCTTCAGCTCGAGCCCACCACCGAGGCTTCCTTCAATTGGGGCGGTTCGGACCGCCCGTTGCCGGTGCCATCGCCGACGATGGCTTCGGTCGGGGCCGGCTTCTGCGATCGGCGCCGGAGGGTGAGCATGACCGCGATCCCGACCACGAACAGCAGGGTGGCGAAGAAGAACGAGTTGGCGTAGAAGAGGTTGAGCCCGTGGAGGCTGAATTGGGTGCCGTTGTCCGTGGGCACCCACCAGATGGGGGCCTGCCAGAACAGCACCGCGGTGGCAATCGCCCAGAGCCGGCCGAACATCGGGCGATCCTCGCCGAGCCATAACCAGCCGATGACCGGCACCACCCACACCATGTGGTGGTCCCAGGAGATCGGGGACACCAGGAGACCGGTGGCCGCCGCGACCAGGACACCGAGCAGACGGGAGGATGCCCGGTAGGCCCAGGCGGCCACCACCACGCCGAAAACCCCCACCGCCAGCACCACCACGTCCACCACCAACTTCGGCACCAGGGCATGGTTGATGCGGACCACCGCCGCCTGGACGTTCTGATCGCTGATGTAATAGACGCCGACCCGGCTCGCCTTGAAGGCGTAGTTGGTCCAGAACGACCAGGAAAGCCGCGGGACGATGGCGAACATCAAAAGGGTGGCCGCCGCGAAGGTCACCACCACCGTCACCGAGGTACGGGTCCGTCTGGCCAGAGCCAGGAAGGGCACGAAGATGAGCGGAGTGAGCTTGACCGCCGCCGACAGCCCCAGCAGCACTCCCTCGGGGAGGGCCCGCTGGAGGAATTGGCGGGAGATGGCCAGGTCACACATGATCAGGAATGCCAGCAGGATGTTGATCTGGGCGAAGTTCATGGTCTGGAAGATCGGGTCGAGGTGGTAGGCGGGCCAGGACAGCGCCATCGACCACCACAGCAACCGGGTCCAGGACATCGCCGGTCGGGCGGCCCGGATGGAGACGCCGATCAGTCCCACCAGCAGGACGGAATTGAAGACGGCCCACAGGTAGATGGCGGTTTTCATCTTGATCCAGGTCAGGGGCAGAAAGGCCAACCCGGCAATCGGCGGGTAGAGGAAGGGGAGCCCGTAGAGCGATGACCGGTTGGTGTACATCGTGCCGTCGAAGAGGTGCCTGGCCCCCACCAGATAGACATCGAGGTCGTTGTGGTTATGGGTAGCCAGCTGCAAGGCCTGGACCAGGAGGAACGCTGCGGATGCCAGCACCGGGCACCACAACAGCCAACGTAGACGCACGAGCGCAGAGGTTAGTTGAGGCATCCGGGCCGATTGTTCCCGCCCTGGTGACCTCGGCGTCGGCGGGAGGGCCGGTGCTCCGGCGGCTGCCTCAGTCGGCAGGATTCAACCCCGGCTCCGGTGCAGCGCGGAGGGAAGCGCGTCCCGCCACCAGGGGCAGGTCCAGGTAGGTGAGCAACCCGGGCCTCGCGGCGCAGACGTAGGGGACCGCATTGACGCAGTGCATGGCGGTGGCCACGATCCCCGGATTTCGCACCAGTCCGGCTTCGACCGATTCCGGGTGCAGCTTCTTGAAGGTGGTCAGGCAGCTCGGATCCCCGGTGACCTCGACTTCGAATCGTTCACCCTCGGGGCCGAACGTCCAGGCGGGGTCCAGGTCCGCTTCGCCCATGAGCCAGTTGACGGCGGCAGTGACCACCGGCGCACCATCGACGGTGGCCTCCCAGGTGAACCGCTGGGCCGCCACCCTTCCCGGCTGGATGGGGCCGATGGGGGAGTCGATGGGGGCGGTGGCGACCGCCATCCGGTGGTTGGTGCGGAAATCCGGGTCGACGTCGAAGCCGAGTTCGGCCGCCACCATCGAGATCGACTGGCAGAATCCGATGCCCAGCGCGTTGAGCATGATGCTGGCCCGCGCCTCTTCCGGGGTCTTGCCGAACAGCATCCAATCGCGCACCACATCGGGGGCACCGTAGGTGCGAATGTCGGAGAACTCCTCGGCGCGCACGTGGGTGATGGAGCCCGACAGCGCGGAGATCATCAGCGGGAAGCGGTCGGTGATGCCCCCGGGGTGGATGCCGGTGCCGTGCAGGGTGACGCCGGCATCGGCGGCCACCGCGTCGAACTGGTCGCGCTCATCGGATGGCGGGTAGAACCAGCCCAGGGGGGTGACGAGGTTCTTTCCCGACTGGAGGATGGCGGTCACCACGGTGGGGTCGGCCATGAACGGGCTGTAGACGACGCAGTCGGCGTCGGTGGCCAGCAGGGACTCAACGTTGCCGGTGGCGGTCACCCCGATCGGCTGGCGGCCGACCAGGGTGCCGAGGTCGACCCCTTCCTTGGTCGGGCTGTGCACCCAGGCGCCGGCGAGCTCGAGGTCGGGATGGTCGAGCACCCCTTGGATAGCGGCGCGACCCACACCCCCGGTGGCCCACTGGATCACTCGATAGGTCATGAGGACGTCTTTCTCTCTGGTGTGTCGATCGCGAGAGGCCTAACGATTCGGGGATTGCGTCCCCGGAGACCCGGGCCCAGGAAGTTACGGGAGCGCGGCGCGCACCGCCGCGACACCGGTTTCGAAGGCTTCGAACTGCCCGGGGTCGAGGGCCTGTCCGAGAGACGCGGCGCTGAGCCGATCGGTGATGTCTTCGGCCTCCTGGTGCTTCTCCTTGATGGCCTGGCAGTCGGGGAACGGTTCCGACCAGCCAAAGAACTTGGCCTGCCCTTCGCCCTCGTTGGTCAGGATCGCCTCCAAGGGTGACAGACCGACGGCGGTCGTGGCCACCAGGTGCAGGCCGCCGCGCCACTCCCTCAGGATCTGCATCAGCTGGGCGGCGCGCCCGGCCGGGTCCTCGGCTTTGGGTGCCGATCGCCACCCGGCGAAGAGGGGGATGGCCGACCCTTCAAGCCCGTCGACCAGCGTCTCGGTCACGGCGACGATGTCGTCCAGGCCCTTGATGTCAGCCAGATGCTTCTGTCCCCAGAGGGCGTGAACCTCGGCCATACGCTGCGCCACCGCGGTGGCTCCGGCGACGGCGATGCCTTCGTCATACATCGCGGTAACCGCCCCGGGGTGGAACCATCCCATGGCGGAACAGACGACGTCGGACCCGACGTCGCCGAGCATCGCCCCTCGGCCGGCGAAGTAGAAGGCAAACGGATTCGGCCAGCCCCACTCGGCCGCCCACCCGAACACGTCGGGACTCAAGTAGATCGCGGTCCCGATGTCATGGATCGGCTCGGAGGTGGACCGGACAACTTCCAGTGCTGCGTCGTGATCGGTGCTGCTCAAGGTGCCTCCTCAGACTCCGGTTCCCCGCAGCACGCGTCGCATGCCCGGGATGGTTCCAATGACTGCCTCGACCAATTGGGCCAGATCGGTGACCACGCGGTCGAGATGACCCATTCGCTCATCGAGCGTGCCGACCACTTTGCCCAATTCGGGAGAGATTTCTTGCAGGGTGGCGGTGGCTTTGGGCAGTTGGGTGGCCAGGTCGACCGCCACGCCGCTGAGCCGTTCGGTCAGGGTCCGGAGCGACGCGGCCGAGTCGGCCAGCGTCGGCAACGAGCCATCGAGAGTGCCCACGGCCCGTTCGAGTCCCGATACGGCCTGGGAAATGCCGGTGGCGGCCAGCTCGACCCCGTTGCCGGCCCGGGTTACCCCGCCCTCCATCCGCTCCAGCAGGGTCATCAAACCCTCGATGCGATCAGCCAGGGTGTTGAGAGCATTCAGCGCCCGGAGAACGGTGCTCGGGAGCTGGAGAAGTGTCCCCGGTAGCCGGGCGACGGTTTCAACCAGCGAGGGCGATTCCACCGCATGATCATGGGGCGGATCGGCACAGATGTCCAACGCATACCTGGTCAGGTCGGGCTAACCCTCCGGATTCCTGCCCGCGATGGTCAGCCGCCACCGCGCCTCTTCTCGATCGTCGTCGGTGAATAAGGCGGCCCACCGAGGCTGCTCGATCTCGTGCTCTAACGTCAGCTCTGGGTGTCCTTGATCGACGAGCCAATGGGTGACGGGGAGGATTCGACGATCAGCCAGAAGCTGTGCGGCACATTGAAGGGCTCCAACCCGGTTGATCAGTCCAATCCACCCGACGGGGGTGAACCCGAGGGTGCGGATTTCGGCAACCAGGTCACGACACCGAAGCTGGAACTGACCCTCGAGCGTCGTCTCGTCTTCCGGACCTGCCACCTCGACCGATTCTGGATCGCCGCTGGCGGCGATCCAGGATGGCCCGGGCACCGCGGAGAGAGTCCATCCGCAGTTCCCGCAGTAGCTGATCGACACCGGATTGGGGGCATCGTGTGCAGAAATACCCCGTGCCGCGAGCTGTTCTTGGCGGAGATGGACTCGAAGTGGTTGCCGGCAGTTCGGGCAGATCGGACCCCCCGGTGAGGTGTCAATCTCATTGACCATCCAAGAAGTATGGCGGGTTGGCCCGCGCCGCGTCTCTCGGCGAGTCTCGGTCCGTCGAGAGCGCGGTAGGCGCTCGCATACCATTCGAGAGTGGATGTAAACATACGAACGGCAGTGCCTGCCGATCTGGATGCGGTGTTGCAACTCTGGCGGGTGGCAGGAGCTGAACCAACGCACACCGATGATCTGAACGGTCTCGATCGGCTGATCACCTTCGATCCGAGGGCCCTCCTGGTTGCCGAGACCGGCGGTGTCCTGGTCGGATCAGTCATTGCCGGCTGGGACGGCTGGAGAGGATCGATCTATCGTCTCGCGGTCGCCCCCGACTACCGCCGCCGGGGTCTCGCTCGCGACCTTGTTGATGCGGCCGTTGGTCGGCTGCGAGCCGCGGGAGCCGTTCGACTCCAGGCGATCGTCGCCGAGGACGAGGTACGGGCGACCAGCTTTTGGGAGGCCAGCGGTTGGGAGCGGCAGGTTGCCCGCGCCCGATTCGTGAACGGGTAGCCACGGCGAAGCGCAGGCATCGGTTCGCGAACTTCCGGTGAAATCTTGGGCGAACCGTTGTCATTGCGTTAACTCGGGGCAATTTCTTGGTGATGTGCGTTTTGATCCTGCCGGCGATGGGAAGTCTGCCCACCGGGGCCCGTACTGCCTCAAGCCGTCCAGGCGCTCGTTTGCCCGTCGCTCGACTGAGGGAGAGGAACCATCCAAATGAGAAAGACTGCCGCCAGAGTCGGCATCGCCGTCGCCACTGCCGCGGCGATCGCCCTCGCCGGTTTCTCGACGTTTGGCAGCAGCACGGCCGGCGCATCTGGCCCGGACCCCCACCGCGGGCCGACCACGCTACCGGCATCGCCCTTCATCGGGGCCCCGCCCCCTGGCGCCGTGGGTCCAGATGACATCACCTCTCTCGCGGTCGAGGGCGTCGACCACGGCAATCCGGTCGTCTGGACCGCCTTTCAAAATGGGATCAACCCGGACGGGACTCCTGGCAATCCCAGCGGTCCGGTCCAGAGCACGGTGGCCGGGTACGACGCGGAGACCGGCGCCCTTGTCGAGTCGATCCCGATCACCGGCAAGGTGGACGGTCTGACCGCCGACCGGGCGCATGGGCAGCTGATCGCGACCGACAACGAGGACGCCAACTCCAGGTTCAACATCGTCGACCCGGCCAGAGCGACGGTCACCACCTACGACTACAGCCCCAGCCCGGAGGTCAACGGGAACGGCGGCACCGACAGCATCGCCATCCTCCACGGTCACATCTACGTCGCCCATTCCAATCCCAGTGACACCACTCAGGCGACCGACTACGAGGTGGATCTGGACGGCCGCACCCATACCGCCCAATTGCGTCCGGTGTTCTTCGACGACGGCACCGCCACCGATGCCGTCACCGGCCGCTCGGTGCAGCTGGCGCTCACCGATCCGGACACCAACCTGGCCATGCCTGAAACCAGCCCCCGGTTCGCGGGCACGTTGGCCACCATCAGCCAGGCGGACGGCAAGATCGTGTTTGCCGATATCCATGGCAACAGCCCACGGCTCACCGTGCTCAACGTGACCGACAACCTTGCCGGCAACGTGCCGCCGATCGACGGGCTCGCCGTCGCCACCGCGGACAGTGGGACGCTCTACGTCGTGGACACGTTGGGAAATACCGTCCAGGCTTTCGACACATCGGGTTGGCCGGCGGGCACCGTGTTCGTGACCGAGCCGAGCGACAACGGCAACCCCCTGCTCGGGACCCTGGACTTGACCACCGGCAAGATCACCTCGCTGGGGAACACCTTCACCGACCCGAAGGGCTTGCTGTTCTTGCCCGCCCACAGTCACGACGGGGGCAACGGCGAGGGCGGCTGACGCGAGAACGACGCAGGGCGAGGGGCGCGTCGACCGAGGCCGTCCAGCTACTCCCCGAGCGGTCGGGCGCGGACGGATGCAATAGCTTCGGTAAGGGTTACTCCCTGCTCCGCACTCTGAACTGCCGCAGCCGCGTGGGCAGGACAGAACCAATCTGAACCCGGCCACGGTCCGCCCGGCCGGTCATCACCCGGAGGGTCGTAGTCAGAAAACGTAACGACCCGGTAGGACGCGAAGTCGTCGTTGCCGACAGTGGGCTCCGAGCCGCAGATCACGCAGAGCGGAGGCCTCATGCGCGGTATCGTAGACCTCTGAAGAGGGTCGTTCTGGTGGTCGGGACCGGCATCGATCCGGTGACCTCACGCTTTTCAGGCGCGCGCTCTACCAACTGAGCTACCCGACCTCGCCTCGGCGGACCGAGGTGGCGGACCTGACGGGATTTGAACCCGCGACCTCCGGCTTGACAGGCCGGCGTGCACTCCAAGCTGCACCACAGGTCCCCAACCAGCCAATGGAGCTGGGGCACCACGCACCCCCAACGGGATTCGAACCCGTGTTACCGCCTTGAAAGGGCGGCGTCCTAGGCCGCTAGACGATGGGGGCTCAAACCCGATCCGGGCTAATGGAGAGTAGCAGAGGCTTCACAGGGCCCCGGCCGGCTCACCCTCGTCGGGGAGGTCCTCGGCCAGGGCATCCACGATGGTCGCCTGGAGCATTCCCAGCAGGTCGAAGACCGCATGTTCGGACGCCGACGGGTCGCCGGGAGCCGGCTTCTCCATGTCCTCGCTCACATCCAGGCGGGTCCCGATCACCAGTCGCATCGAGCCGATCGCCGACAGCCATCCCGACAGCTCGTCGGCGGTGAGGATGTCCGCGGTGACGGTCTCGGACAGCACTTGGACGGCTTGGTGGTGATGGTTGTGGAGGGCACCGTCGACCAGGGTGCGGTACTGCTTCTCGGCATCGGCGGTGTCCTCCCCGATGTAGGCAGGAGGGAACAGCCGGGTGACCGCCGGGTCCTCCGAGTCGATCATCGGAACCATCTGCCGGGCCAGGGCGGCGAGCATGGTTCGCACCTGGACCGGGAGGCGCACCGTGTACCGTCCGTCCCGCCGTCGGCGGACAGGTGAGGCAAACGCCATCAGCCGACCGGTGCCGGCGGTGATCCCACCCTCATCCGGACTGTTCCATGGTCGCCCACAGCCCGTGCTCATGGAGCCGGTAGACGTCGAGCTCGGCCCGCTCGCGGGTGCCCGACGACACCACCGCCCGACCCTTCACATGCACATCCATCATCAGCTTGGTCGCCTTCTCCTTCGAGTAGCCGAACAGCCGTTGAAAGACGAAGGTCACGAACGACATCAGGTTGATCGGATCGTTCCAGACGATCACCAGCCACGGCCGGTCGGGCGACACCGACTCGTCGAGATCGGTGCGCACCTCCTCCACCGGGGCGGTCTGCACATCGCTCATCCGACCGGGACCTCGGCGGTGGCCGGCGCAACCTGTCCGGCACCGGGCCGCGGCTGGTCGGCGATGCCGGCGGTGACTTCGGGAGCGTGGACGGACATCTGATGGTGGAACCAGAGGACCGCCGCCCACACTACTGACGCCCCGAAGACGTGGACCCCGACCAGTACCGCGGGGAGGTGGGTGAAGAACTGGGTGTAGCCGATGATGCCCTGGGCGAACATCACCAGCAGCACCACCCGTCCGGCGTTCTGCACCGACGCCGGGGCATCGCTCCGCCACAGCACCCCCAGGAGTATCAGCGCCGCCACGACGGCGGCGATGACGACCTCGGCATGAATCCGGGTCATGTCCTCCAGCCCCAGTGGAATCCGCTTTGCCCCCTTACCGCCGGCGTGAGGGCCGGTACCGGTGGTGGCCGCCCCGGCCGCCAGCACCAGCACCACCAGGCCGATCACCAGCCGGCTCAGCCGCAGGGAGGCGGTCGACACCACCACCACGCCTCGCCCCCCACCGTGGGCGGCCCGGAGGGTGAGCACCACCGCCACCGCCAACAGCGCCATCCCCACCAGAAAGTGGGTGGCCACCACATACGGATTCAGCTTCGAGTACACAACCTCGGCACCGAGCACCGCCTCGCCGACGACCCCGAGGATGAGCCCGCCGGCCAGCCACCGGAGGTCCCGCCGGGCCGGGCGTCGCAGGAAGGCGGCGATGACGGTGGCCGCGCAGGCCGCCACCAGCACCACCACCACCGCCCGGTTGGCGAACTCGATGACCGGGTGGAGGGAAAGCGGCGGGGTCAGATGGTGCTGCGAGCAGGTGGGCCAGTCCGGACATCCCAGACCGGAGTCGGACAGCCGGACCGCCGCCCCGGTGACGACGTTGAGGACGACCGCCGCCAGGGTCAGTTGGCAGAGTCGGAGAAACGGGCGGGGGCCGATACGCAGGGAGGACACCGTCTGCCAATGGTACCGGCCGGTTCGGGCCGGCCGCCGCTCGGCCGCGGGTCGGGCCGCTTTGTGGGATTTCGCGCCCAGTCGTAGGGTGTACGCAATGTCCACACCGGCCGTTGCCCTTGCGGGCCCATTGACGGGTCGATCCCGTATCGGTGCCTATGTGGCGCTCACCAAGCCGCGGATCATCGAATTGCTCCTGGTCACCACCCTTCCGACCATGGTGGTGGCCAAGCGCGGCCTCCCCTCGATCTGGCTGATGGTGGCCACCCTGGTGGGTGGATCGCTGGCCGCCGGGGGCGCCAACGCCATCAACATGGTGGTGGACCGGGACATCGACAAGGTGATGCACCGCACCCGGAACCGCCCGCTGGTGACCGGGGCCATGACCCCGGCCCACGCCCTGATCTTCGCCATCATCCTCGAGGTGGTGGCCTTCGTGGAGCTGTGGCTGGCCGTCAACCTGCTCTCCGCGGTGCTGGCCGTCTCGGCCACCCTCTTCTACGTCTTCGTCTACACCCTGTGGCTGAAGCGGACATCCAGCCAGAACATCGTCATCGGCGGGGCGGCCGGGGCGGTGCCGGTGCTGGTGGGGTGGTCGGCGGTGACCAACGGCCTGTCGTGGACGCCGGTGGTGATGTTCGCCATCATCTTCGCCTGGACCCCTCCCCACTTTTGGGCGCTGGCGGTCAAGTACAAAGAGGACTACGCCGCGGCCAGCGTGCCGATGCTGCCGGTGGTCGCCACCTTCCGGCGGACGGCGTCGGAGATCCTCGCCTACACGGTGCTGCTGGTCGGGGTCTCGTTGCTGCTGGCGGTGGTCGGCCACCTCGGGGTGATCTACGTGATCTCCGCCTCGGTGCTGGGGCTGGTGTTCATCGCCATGTCGATCCGGCTCTGGATGCGGGCCACCCCCAAGGCGGCCATGCGGCTGTTCAGCTACTCGATCACCTATTTGACCCTGCTGTTCGTCCTCATGGCGGTCGACATCTTCGCCAAGCATTGAACCCGACGCGCCGGCGCCGACTCCGGGCGCTGATGCTGGGGTCGGCCATCGCGGTGGTGCTGGCGGTATTCCTGTTCCTGGTGCTGAAGCCGACGGCCACCACCAGCACCGGGCAGCCGGCGGTGGTGGGAGTGGGCAGCACCGCCCCCAACTTCTCGTTGCCGAATCTGCTGAGCACGTCGGCGGCGCCACTGGCTCCGGTCTCCCTCGACGCACTGGGCAAGGACCGCCACCATCCGGTGGTGCTGAACTTCTTTGCCTCCTGGTGCATCCCCTGCCAGGCGGAGACCCCGCTGCTGGCCCGGACGGCGAAGGCGGAGATGGCCAAAGGGTCGCCGGTGCAGTTCATCGGGGTGGACGTGGCCGACGACCCGTCGTCGGCGCTGGCGTTCGTGCAGCAGTCGGGGATCCCCTACCCGGTGGGAGCCGACCGCACCCTCAAGGTCACCTCGGTCCTCTACGGGATGAACGACCAGCCGAACACCTACTTCATCGACGAGTCGGGGAAGGTCATCGGCCACCACCTCGGCGCCCTCACCGCCAGTGAGCTGACCGGCTGGCTCCACCGCCTGGCCGGATCCGGCGGCTAGCTGCCCCGCCCGCCTCCCGGGCGTCACTCCCAGCGAAAGGTGAGCCCGGCCACCATCGGCGCGGCGACCGCCCAGGCCGCCAGCACCACCCAGTCCCGCCCGGTCACCGGGGTGCCGTGTCCGAGGGCGGCATGGAGTCCGTCGGCCAGGGCCGAGGCCGGGAGGACCTTGGACACCCCGGCCAGCCAGCCGGGCAACTTGGCCAAGGGGATGAGCATGCCCCCGAGCAACAGCAGCACCACGAACAGGGTGTTGACCACGGCCAGGTTGACCAGCGGCTTGAGGGTCCCGGCCAGCAGCAGGCCGATGCCGCCGAAGGCGACGGTCCCGAGCACCATGACCCCGACGGCCACCCCGACCAGCACCCCGCCGGCGGCCGATCGGCCCGGGCTCCAACCCAGGGCCAGGCCGACTAGGACCAGGACCGCGGCCTGGACCAACTCCACCCCGATCACGGTGATGATCTTCGACGCCAGCAACCGGGGCCGGCCAAGCGGGGTGGTGCCCAGCCGTTTGAGGACGCCGTAGCCGCGTTCGAACCCGGTGCCGATCCCGAGGGCGGTCATGGCCGTCGACATCACCGCCAGGGCCAGGATCCCCGGCACCAGGAACTCGACCGGATGGGTGGTCCCGGTCGGGAGCACGTGGACCCCGGAGAAGAAGAGGAGGAACAGCACCGGTATCCCCAGGGTCAGGAACAGCGTCTCCCCGTTGGTGAAGATCATGGTGACCTCGACCCGGATCTGGGCCAGCAGCGCGCGCATCAGCCGGATCCCGGTGTGGACCGCCGGCCCCGGCCCCCGCCTGCGCCGGGGGCTGCTTCCGCCACCGGAGCCGATGTGCCTCCGGAGCCGGTGATGGCCAGGTAGGCCTCTTCCAGCGAATGGCCGGTGCGGAGATCGCCCAGGGCCAGCCGGCGCTCGGCCAGCCACGCGGCCAGGGCGGCCACCACCGCCGGGTTGTCGGTCCCCGCCGGTGGGCGCAAGCGGTAGATGCCGGGGCCCGCCTCGTCGATGGCGGTGCCGCTCCCGATGGCCAGGGCCAGGGAGGCGGTGTCGATGCCCGGATCGGTGGTGAACCGGATGGAGCCGTCGCCGGTGCCGGCCGCCAGCCCGGCCGGGGTGTCCTCGGCCAGCTTCCGGCCGTGGTCGATGATCACCACCCGGTCGGCCAGCCGCTCGGCCTCGGCCAGTTCGTGGGTGGTGAGGATGACGCAGATCCCCCGACGGCGCAGGCCGGCGATGATCTCCCGCACCACCACCCGCCCCTCCGGGTCGACCCCGGCGGTGGGCTCGTCGAGGAACACCACCTCGGGCTTGCCGACCAGCGCCAGGGCCAGGGACAGCCGTTGTTGCTCCCCTCCCGACAGCCTCCGCCACGGGGTGCGTCGCACCTCCCCCAACCCGACCAGGTCGAGCAGGCCGTCGGGATCCTCGGCGTCGTCGTAGTACTCGGCGAACAGACGGAGAACCCGGGCCGGACCGAGCATCGGGTAGACGCCGCCCCGTTGCAGCATCACCCCGATCCGGGGGACCAGGGCGGTGTGGTCGCGCCGAGGGTCGAGGCCGAGGACGGAGACCGAGCCGGCGGACGGCTGCCGGTAGCCCTCGAAGCACTCGACGGTGCTGGTCTTGCCGGCCCCGTTGGGCCCGAGCAGGGCCACCACTTCGCCGGGGTCGGCCCGGAAGGACAGCCCGTCGACGGCGGTGAGATCCCCGTAGCGAATCACCAACTCGTCGCAGACGACCACGGGTGCCGGGTCGTCCGGGACATTCTCCACGGGCCGTCACGCTACCGTGATGTCGTCATGATCGATATCCGGCTGGTCAGGGAAGACGTCGACGGGGTGAAGAAGGCGCTCGGGCGCCGGGGGGTGGATCCGGGTGACGTCGACCGGCTTTTGGAGCTCGACGCCGCCTCCCGCTCGGCCATCGGGCGCCGTGACGACCTCCGGGCTCAGGTGAAGGCGCTGTCCAAACAGGTGGGCGAGGCCCGCCGTTCCGGCGAGAGCGGGATGGCGCATGAGCTCACCGCTCGGAGCCGTGACCTCGGCGTCCAGGAGACCGATCTCGACCACGCCGCCACCCAGGCCCAGGAAGCGGTGCGGGAGGCGCTGCTCTACCTTCCCAACCTCCCGGCCGACGATGCCCCCGACGGGACCGGCCCCGAGGACAACGTGGTTGTTCGCTCGTGGCCGGCGGCGGATCCCACCTATGTCGAGGCCCAACGGGTGCCGCACTGGGAGATCGGCGCGGCGCTGGGGATCCTGGACATGGAGCGGGGGGCCAAGCTGTCGGGCTCCATGTTCCCGCTCTACCGCGGGTTCGGCGCCCGGCTGGTGCGGGCCCTGACCGCCTTCGCCCTCGATCGCCATGCCGACGCCTTCGAGGAGATCCGTCCCCCGACCCTGGTCCGCACCGAGACGATGGTGGCGACCGGCCAGCTCCCGAAATTCGCCGACGACGCCTACCACCTCGAGCGGGACGACCTCTGGGCCATCCCCACCGCCGAGGCCCCGCTCACCTCCATGGCCCGGGGCGACATCCTCGACGATGACCAGCTGCCGGTGAGGTTGACCGCCGCCACCCCGTGTTTCCGCCGGGAGTCGGGGGCGGCCGGCCGTGACACCCGGGGACTGCTCCGGGTGCACGAGTTCGAGAAGGTGGAGCTGTTCGCCTACACCACCCCCGAACAGGCCGCGTCAGTGCTTGCTGACCTGGTGGCGCGGGCGGAGGCGCTGCTGGTGGAGCTCGGCCTCCAGTACCGGGTGCTCGATCTCTGCACCGGCGACCTCGGGATCTCGTCGGCCCGCACCTTCGACCTCGAGGTCTACGCCCCCGGGGTCGACCAGTGGCTCGAGGTGTCGTCGATCAGCTGGTTCCGCGACTACCAGGCCCGCCGGGGCAACATCCGCTACCGGCCGTCGGAGGGCGGGTCACCGTTGTTCGTCCACACCTTGAACGGCTCGGCGCTGGCCTGGCCGCGGATCTGGGCGGCGCTGGTCGAGACCGGCCGGCAGCCCGACGGCTCGGTGGTACTTCCCCCGGTGCTGCATCCGTACCTCGGCGGGGCCGGAGTGATCCCCGGGCCCGGCCCTGGGGCGCGGTGAATCCGAGTGTGGCCGCCAGGACGGGCGGTGGTCAGTCGGCCGCCGGGTTGAACCGGTAGCCCACCCCCCGGATGGTGGTGATCAGGGTGGGCGATGACGGGTCCTTCTCCACGTGGTTGCGGAGGCGCTTGATGTGCACGTCGAGAGTCTTGGTGTCCCCGTAGTAGTCGGAGCCCCAGATCCGGTCGATCAGCACGTCGCGGGTCAGGACCCGGCCGGAGTTCTCGATCAGCAGCGACAGCAGCTCGAATTCCTTCCGCCGGAGATGGACGTCCACGTCGCGGACCGACACCTGGTGGCGGTCGGGGTCGATCCGGATGCCCCCGGCGTCGAGGACCGGCCGGATGTCGGGGTGGTTGCCGTCCGAGCTGCGGACCCGATCACCGGCCGGCGTGCGTCGGAGCACCGCCCGCATCCGGGCGACCAATTCGCGGAGCCGGTAGGGCTTGGCGACGTAGTCGTCGGCCCCGACCTCGAGTCCGACCACGGTGTCGATCTCGGTGCCCTTGGCGGTGACCATGATGATCGGCACCGCCGACCGGGCCCGGATCGAACGGCAGACGTCGATGCCGGACAACTTGGGCAACATCAGGTCCAGCAGGATCAGATCCGGCGACTCCTGATCGAACATGCGGAGCGCTTCGACCCCGTCGCGGGCCACGGTGACGTCGAACCCTTCCCGGGTCAGCCCGATGACCAGCGCGTCGACGAACGATTCCTCGTCCTCGCACAGGAGTACCTTGGTCTGTGATGTGTCCGCGGTCATAGGGTCCGGTCTCAGGCCGAGTATTCGGGAGGCCGGGGCAAGACCAGAGTGAAGGTGGATCCTTCGCCCTCGCGGGAGTCGACCTCGACCCGGCCCTGATGATTATGGGCGACGTGGCGGACGATGGACAATCCGAGACCGGTGCCTCCGGTTTCGCGGCTGCGTCCGAGGTCCACCCGGTAGAACCGCTCGAAGATGCGCTCGAGGTCGCGGGCGGGGATGCCGACGCCCTTGTCGGCGACCGACAGCTTGACATCCTGGTCGACTTGGCTTCCGGCCACCCGCACCACCCCATCCTCGGAGGAGAACGTAACCGCGTTCTCGAGCAGGCTGTGCATGGCCGACACCAGCTGGCGCCGGTCGCCGATGACGTGGATCGGCGGGTCGGGCTCGTCCATCTCGATGGTGATCCGGCGCTGCTCGGCCGCCGCCTTGACCCGCTCGACGGCTTCGGCCATCACCAGGTTGATGTAGATCGGCTCCCGAGGGGGCGTCTCCTCCGACTCGATGCGGCTGAGGTCGAGGAGGTCGTCGATGATCCGGCTCACCCGGAACGCCTCGGTGTGGATCCGGGTGGCCAGCCGTTGGGCGATGGCCGGGTCCGGCTCGGCGGTGAGGGTCTCGGCCAACAGCCCGAGGGCGCCGATCGGGGTCTTCAGCTCGTGGCTGACGTTGGCGACGAAGTCGCGCCGGATCTCTTCGAGACGGCGGCGCTCGGAGACATCTTCGATGATGGCGATGACCCCCAGAGGCCGGCGGCCGTCATCGATCAAGCGGGTGCCGATGGTCAAGGTCTGGCGGGGCGGACCGTACAGGTCGAGGGTGCGCTCGTCCGAACCCTTGTGCCAGGCGTTCTCGAGCAACTCGGTGACGGCCTGGGCGGCCAGGGCGTCACCGTGGCGGTTGTTCATCAGGGCCCCGGCCCGGGCGTTGCGGAAGCCGACCTCGCCGTTCTCGTCGCAGACGATCACCCCCTGCGGCAGCGTGTCGAGGGCCCGGCGCAGCCGGATGGCGTCGGAGCTGGCCTCGCTCACCGCCTCGGCGGCCTCCCCGGTGACCTTTTCGAGGTGGCTGAGCACCGGTTCCACGCCCCCGTCGTCGGGGGGTACCGCCCCCAGTCGGTTGGCCAGCGCGGTGAGGCGTTGTTGCAGGCTGCGGCGCCCGGCCCGGCGTCCGAGGCGGGCGGCCACCACCACGGCGATGGCGGCCACCACCACGATCACGATGTATCCGATGAGGTACGGCTTCACGCTCCCAGCATGGCAGGCCCACGCCTGAGTCAGCTACACGCCCCCGGAGTCAGGATCTTCGGTCGGGGTTGGGCAAGAAACAACATGAAAAGTATTGAATAGTCATGGACGGAGGTTTACGTTGGGGACCATGCTCCCTGTCACCCTGTCCTCCCTCCAATCTCCGTCCGGATCCGCGGTCGCCGCCCAGCTCACCTCGGTGGCCCACGCCGCCGTTGGGCGAATGGTCGATGTCCAGGTCCAGCCGGACACCAGCGCGTTGCCCGGAGGCCAGGTCCTCCAGAACCTGATGAACGGTCTCGACGGCTGGGCCCTGGCCCTCTCGCTGGTGGCGCTGGTGATCGGAGCCGCGGCGTGGGCGCTCGGTTCCCATGCCCAGAACTACCAGCAGTCCTACGTGGGCCGGCGGGCGGTGCTGATCTCCGGGTTGGCGGCCCTGTTGATCGGCGCGGGCCCGGCCATCGTCAACTTCTTCTTCAAGGCCGGGCAAGGGGTCCACTGAGATGTTGGCCGCCATCGGGATCCCGTCGATCCCGGGTCTGGGATGCTCGTCGGCGGCCGCCGCGGTGGGTGCCGCCGGCCTGGGCCCGGTGTGTCAGGCCGCCGGGGGGATCGGGGCGCGGCGGCGAGCCAGGTGGCCGGGTTCGGGGTGTCCAGTGTGCTCGACGCCATCGCCGGTTGGGTGTCGGCGGGAGGGGTGTGGCTGCTCGGGCAGATCGGCGCGTTCCTGGATGCCACCACTTCGGTCGACCTCGGGGCTTCGTGGTTTGCCGACCATTTCCGGACCATGGCCGGACTGGCGGGAGTGGTGATCGTGCCCCTGATGTTGTTCGGGGTGATCCAGGCCATCCACCGGCAGAGCGCGTCGATGCTGATCCGCTCGGTGGCCGTCAATGTCCCGCTGGCCATCCTGCTCACCGCGGTGGCGGTCAAGCTGGTTCAACTGGGTCTGGCGCTGACCGACTCGATGAGTGCCACCGTGGCCCAAGGCGCCGGGCTCGACGCCAACCACTTCTTCGGTTCGACGATCACCGCGCTGTCCGGTCCGGCCACCGGGGGCCCGGCGACCCCGACGTTCGTGGTGTTGATCGGCGGACTGGCGGTGGTGTTCGGAGCCTTCCTGCTGTGGGTGGAGCTGTTGATCCGTTCGGCGGCCATCTACGTCGCGGTGCTGTTCCTTCCCCTGGCCCTGGCCAGCCTGGCGTGGCCGGCCATTGCCCACTGGTGCCGGCGGTTGGTCGACACCCTGGTGGCCTTGATCCTCAGCAAGTTCGTGATCGTGTCGGTGCTGAGCCTGGCCGCCGGGGCGCTGGCGGGGGGTTCCGGATCGGCGCCGGCCGGGTCCGGGGCGGGCTCGACCGCCGGTCAGGGCAGCTTCACCGATGTGCTGGGAGGCGCCGCCCTGTTGCTACTGGCGGCCTTCGCGCCGTGGGCCCTCTTCCGGCTCCTGCCGTTTCTGGAAGCGGGAGCGGTGGGACATCTCGAAGGTGCCGGTCGGCGCGCCTACCAGACGGCGCTCGGTCCCCCCAAGACCCTGGCCCAGCACGCCATGCGGGTGGCGGCGGACAGCGCCAGCGGTGGGACCAGCGAGGTCGGATTGGCGGTGGCGTCGGCTCAGGCGGGTGGCGGTGGTTCCGGGGCGGGCGGAGATGAGACCGGCTCCGGGTCCGGGCCCCCGGACCTCGGCCGCTCATCGTTGGAGCGGCAGGGGATCGGGACGGCCACGCCACCAGGGGCGAACGTGTCGATGCGTAGCCCGCATCCAGCCGCGGGCGAGGTCTACACCAACGTGATGGAAGCGGGCGACGGGTCCGACGGGTCACCGGCCGGCGAAGCGCGCCCGGCCGCAGTGACAACCGGTTCGAGCACTGACAAGTCGCTGACGACGACGCGGTGAGCGTGTCCGAGAGCCGGGTGCGAGCCGAGCGGATGCGCTACCGGTTCGGCCCCCTCGAGCGGCGGGGACTGATCGCCGGATGGAGAGGTGGGCAGATCGGTTCGGTGGCAACCGGATTGGTGTTCGGGGTGCTCGCCCTCCGGTCTCATCCTTCGGTGGTGGGCGTCCTCGGAGCCCTGGCCTTTGCCGGCATCGGGGTGGCGGTGGCGTGCTGGCCCCTGCGAGGACGAACCGGTGAGCAGTGGTTCCCGTTGGTGCTCAGGTGGCTGGTGGCCGAGTTGCGGGGAGGACACCGGCACCACTCCAGCGCTCCCGGGCTCGGCCATCTGGCCGATATGGATCTCGGCCCCGACGGGACGCCCACCGTTCGATCTGCTCGTCCCGACCGTCGTCGTGCCCGGCCGCCGGGAGTCTTCGACGGGCTCCGTATCGAACCGGTGCGGGTCGGGGACAACCCCGGCGCCCCGGTCGCCGGGGTGGTGACGGATGCCCGCGCCCGCACCGCGACCGCGGTGTTGGCGGTGCAGGGCCACAGTTTTGCCCTCCTCGGACCGGTGGAACAGGACTCCCGGATCGCCGCCTGGGCGCGGGTACTGGCCTCGATGGCCCGGGAGGGATCGGCGGTCCACCGGGTGCAGTGGGTGGAGTCATGCCTTCCCGACGACGGGAGTGCCGTGCGCGATCATCAGCTGGCCCACGCCGAGTTGGGGTTGGAGACCGCGCCCGGCCGTTCCTATCAGTCCCTGGTCGATCAGTCCGCCCCGGTCACCCGCCGCCACCGGGTGCTGCTGGCGCTGTCCATCCACACCGCCCACTCGTCAAGGGCCATTCGGGCATCGGGCGGGGGAGACGCCGGGGTGGCGACGGTGCTGTTGCGTGAAGTGGTGGCACTGCAACGACTGGTGGAGGAAGCCGATGCCACCGTCGAGGGGATCCTCGGACCCCGAGCACTGGCGTCGGTGATGCGGGAGACGTCGGCACCGTTGAGCTCGGTCGGGGGTGCCGGCCCGGAGGCGGGGACCGTCGTCGACCGAGCCTCGGCCGAGCCGGGGGGCCGGCGGTCACCCGGATACCCGTGGCCGATGGTCATCGAGCCGGAATGGGAGTCGGTCCACGTCGATGCCACCTGGCACACCACCTACTGGATCGCCGAGTGGCCCCGGACCGACGTGACCCCCGACTTCTTGGGGCCGTTGCTGTTCTCGCCCCTCCGCCGGTCCATTTCGTTGGTGATGGAGCCGGTGAGCCCCATCCGGGCCGCCCGACAGGTCGCCCAGGCCCGGACGGCCGACATCGCCGACGGCGAACTGCGCCGACGGGGCGGGTTTCTGATCACCGCCCGCCAAACCCGCGAAAAGGAAGGGGCCGAACACCGGGACGTCGAACTGGCCGACGGGCACGCCCAGTACCGGTTCTCGGGGTACGTCACCGTCACCGCCGACAGCCCCGATGAGCTGCGGGATGCCTGCGGGTCAGTCGAACAGGCTGCCGGACAGACCCGGATGGAGCTCCGTCTGCTCTACGGCGAACAGGATGTGGCCTTCGCCTGCACCCTGCCGTTGGGCCGGGGTCTGACATGAGCGCGCCGATGCCGAGGGTGCCCGCCCACGTTGCCACCACCCGGCACCTGAGTGTCGCCTACCCGCTCGCCACCGAGGCGGGTCTCGGGCATCAGGGGGTGCTGATCGGTCGGGACGTGCTGGGCGGGTCGTTCGTCTACGACCCGTTTGTGCTCTATCAGAAAGGACTGATCACCAATCCGAACATGGTGGTGTTCGGACAGATCGGCCGGGGCAAGAGCTCGTTCGTGAAGTCGTACCTGTGGCGACAGGCGGTGTTCGGCCGCCGGGCGTGGGTGGTCGATCCGAAGGGCGAGTACGGACCGTTGGCCCGAGCCTGGGGAGTGGTGCCGGTGGCCCTGCGCCCGGGCGGTTCGGTGCGGCTCAACCCGCTGGACACCGCTCCGGCTCCCGGCGGTTCCGTCCCCCCTGACCACCGAACGGAAGAGGGCCTCGACGGCCAGGAGGCCGGCGATGGAGTCGGCCGCCGCCGGGTCGAGCTCACCGCGTCGTTGGCGGTCGCCTGCCTGGGGCGGGACCTGGTGCCGAGAGAGCGGGCCGCCATCGACGCCGCCCTGACCGAGGCCACCCGCAGATCGTCGGCCGCCAACTGTCCGGCGCCGACGCTTCCCGATGTGGTCGAGTCGCTGTTGGATCCGAGCCCGGACGCCGCCGGACAGCTCCGCACCGATCAGCTCACGTTGATGGAGGATGGACGGGACGTAGCCCTCGAGCTTCGCCGCCTGGTGCACGGTGACCTGCGGGGGATGTTCGACGGGCCGACCACCCCGGGGCTCCGCCTCGATGCACCGTTGGTGGTGCTCGACCTGGCGGCGGTGTACAACTCGCCCGCCCTCGGCGTCCTGATGGCCTGTGCCACCGCCTGGCTCCAGAACGCGGTGGTGGCCGAGCACCGGCACCGGGTCATCGTGGTGGTGGATGAGGCCTGGGCCATCCTCTCCAATCTCGGGGTGGCCCGGTGGCTGCAAGCGTCCTGGAAGCTCTCCCGGGCCCTGGGCATCGCCAACATCGCCGTGCTCCACCGGATGTCGGACCTGCGGGCGGTGGGGGCCAGCGACTCCGAGCAGGTCGGGTTGGCCGAAGGGCTGTTGGCGGACTCCGAGACCCGGGTGGTCTATGCCCAGTCCCCCGGTGAGGTGGAGAGGACCGGTGAATTGCTCGGCCTCACCGCCACCGAAGCGGCGCTGGTCACCCAGCTGCGCCGCGGCCTGGCGCTGTGGAAGGTGGGGCGACGGTCGTTTCTGGTCGAGCACCGGCTGGCGTCGAGCGAACGTGAACTGATCGACACCGACGCGGCGATGATCGGGGAGCCGGACCACCGGTAGGGGCCATGAGCGTGTCCACCGTGACCAGCACGATGGTCGGACTCGCGGGTTTGGCCGCCGCCGGTCTGATCGGCCGGCACCGTCCGGGTCCGGGCCGGCACCGGGCGGGCGTGTTCTCGGATCGGACGGCGGCGCCTCGGCGCCTCCGGACGCGGGTGAGCCGTCACCGGAGCAGCCGGCGAGGGGGTGATCGGAGCCCGGCCGACGCCCGGTGGGCGCGGCCCGGTGAACTGCGGTCGTTGGCGGTGGGCCCCCCGGGGGCGAAGCGGGCGACACCTCCGACGCCGGCGGCGTCCGGGCGTCTGGTGCTCGGCTGGGCCGGGAAGCGGTTGCTGGCGACCGAGCCGCGTCAGTCGGTGATCGTGTTCGGGCCTACCCAGTCGCGCAAGACAACCGGCTTCGCGGTGCCGTCCATCCTGGAATGGGAGGGACCGGTGATCGCCACCAGCGTGAAGGCCGACCTGGTGGGGGACACCATCGCCTACCGCCGCCGTCGGGGCGAGGTGGCCTGCTTCGATCCCTCCGGGTCCACCGGCCTTCCGTCCGCGGGTTGGTCGCCGCTGCCGGCCGCCCGGACCTGGCCCGGGGCCCGGCGGGTGGCGTCGTCGATGACCGATGTAGGCAGGACCTCGGCCGGGACCATGGGCGACGGTGACTTCTGGTACGCCACCGCCACCAAGATGCTGGCGCCGCTGCTGTTCGCCGCCGCCTCCGGAGGTCGGCGGATGACCGACGTGGTCCGGTGGGTGGACACCCAGGAGGAAGCCGAGGTCCTCGATCTCCTCTCTGCCGCCGGGGTAGCAGAGGCGGTGGCTGCCGCCCATTCGTTGTTCGGCAAGGAGGAGCGCCAGCGCAGCTCGATCTACACCACCGTCGAGACGATCCTCGAGCCGTTCGGCGAAGAAGCGGACGGCGGCATCGAGGACGACGACCAACCGGACATTGACGTGTCCCGGTTGGTCTCCGGTCACAACACCCTCTACCTCTGTGCCCCGGCCCACGATCAGCGTCGCTTGAGCCCGTTGTTCACTGCCGTCCTCCGCCAGATGCTCGAACACGTCTACGACTCGGTCACCCGGTCCGGGATCCCGCTCGATCCACCGCTGCTGGTGGTGCTGGACGAGGCGGCCAATATTGCTCCGCTCTCCGACCTCGACTCGGTGGCCGCCACCGCCGCCGGCCACGGAGTCCAGCTGGTCAGCATCTGGCACGACCTCGCCCAGATCACCGCCCGCTACGGCACCCGATCGTCGACCGTGGTCAACAACCACCGGGCCAAGGTCTTCCTCTCGGGCATCTCCGATCCCTCGACCCTCGACTACGCCAGCCACTTGATCGGGGACGAGGAGGTGTTGCTCCCGGCATTCACCTCCGGTGGCCAGGGCGGGCCGACCACCACCCGGTCACCCTCCAACCGCCGGTTGGCACCCCCGCACGCCCTCCGCCGTATCCCACCGGGCGAGGGCGTCCTCGTCTACGGCGGGCTGCCTCCGGCGTGGCTGCGCCTCCGCACTTTCTTCGACGATCCAGTGCTGGCCGGCCGAGCCGCCGGCCGAGGATCCTAGGCAGCAGAATTGAAGAATTCATCGTCCGTTCATCATGATCAGGTAAACGGCATTGCCAGCTAGGAACAATCACTTCAAACTGAACCATGTTCCGTTCTTGAGAGTCTCATGGCGTGAGCCAGCCCGGACGAGGAGGAGAAATGCAGAATCGTAGTGTCGCCGACGTTGTCCGCCTGACTGCGGACGAAGGCATCGAAGTTGTCGACCTGAGGTTCTGCGACCTTCCCGGTCTGATGCAGCACTTCTCCATTCCGGCGCACCTGCTCACCGAAGATGCGTTCGCGGAAGGCTACGGGTTCGACGGCTCGTCGATCCGCGGGTTTCAGGCGATTGAAGAGTCGGACATGATCCTGCTCCCGGATCCCGCCACCGCCGTCGTCGACGAATTCCGAGAGCACAAGACGCTCAACTTGAACTGCTTCGTCCACGATCCGGTGACCGGGGAGAGTTACAACCGAGATCCCCGTTACGTCGCGCTGAAGGCGGAGCGGTACCTGCAATCGACCGGGATCGCCGACACCGTGTATTTCGGGCCGGAGGCGGAGTTCTTCATCTTCGACGACGTTCGATTTTCCCAGGACCAGCACTCGGCGTTTTACCAGGTGGACTCCGTCGAAGGCTGTTGGAACTCGGGGCGTGATGAACAGCCGAACCTCGGCTACAAGCCCCGGTACAAGGAAGGGTATTTTCCGGTCCCTCCCATGGACCACTTTCAGGACCTGCGTTCGGAGATGATCCTGACCATGGAACGGCTGGGGATCGAAATCGAGGTCCAGCACCACGAAGTCGGCACCGCGGGTCAGGCGGAGATCGACATGCGGTTCGACACCCTGCTCTCGATGGCCGACAAGTTGATGCTCTACAAATACGTCGTCAAGAGCGTGGCGGACAAGGCCGGATATACCGCCACCTTCATGCCGAAACCGTTGTTCGAGGACAACGGATCCGGCATGCACGTCCACCAGTCCCTCTGGAATGGCGGGGAGCCGCTGTTCTATTCGGAGACCGGCTACGGGGGACTTTCTGACATTGGCCGCTGGTACACCGGAGGCTTGCTCGCCCACGCCAGGGCGGTACTGGCCTTTGCCGCGCCAACGACGAATTCCTACCGACGGTTGGTCCCCGGTTACGAGGCGCCGGTCAACCTGGTGTACTCCCAGCGGAATCGGTCGGCGGCGTGTCGGATACCGCTGTACTCCAAGAGCCCGAAGGCAAAGCGGGTCGAATTCCGGTGCCCGGATCCGTCCTGCAACCCCTACCTCGCGTTTGCCGCCATGCTCATGGCCGGGCTCGACGGTGTGGCCAAGCACACCGAGCCTCCGGCCCCGGTCGACAAGGACCTCTTTGATCTGCCGCCGGAGGAACTGGCAAAAGTCGGACAGGTCCCGTCTTCGCTCGATGAGGCACTCGAAGCCCTCGAAGCTGATCAGGCGTTCCTCACTGAGGGGGGAGTCTTCACCGACGATCTCATCGAGACGTGGATCGACTTCAAGAGGATGAACGAGATCGATGCGGTGCGCCTTCGCCCCCACCCGTGGGAGTTCATGCTCTACTACGACATCTGAGTCACCACGACAGGCGGGAGCGCTACCCCCGGTCAGCCTTCTCGGGCCCGATGGCGCATGGCCCGCTGGTAGGAAACCGGCGCGATGCTGCGCCCGATCGGCGCCAACATCGGCAACGCGGAGGCATTGATCTCCGTGCGGGACCCACCCATGCGCCTGAGCACCAACTCCGACACTTGGGCCACGGTTCTCCGGACGGCTTTGGGAGGCAGTGACCCGCCGTCATCCAGCCCTGACATCCCCATCGTGGTCGGCACCCAGGCCGGATACAGGACGTGGACGTGAACGCCCCGATCGGCGACCTCATGGGCTATAGATTCGGTGAACGCCGCGACGGCGGCCTTGGACGCTCCGTAGGCTCCGTGTCCGGGCTCGGGCGCCCGGGCCGCGTCGGATGAGACGTTGACCACGATCCCGGATCCGCGGGCCAGCATCCCCGGCACGACCGCGAGGGTGCCGGTTACGACGCCGAAGAAATTCACATCGAAGATCTGACGATAGGCGGGCGACAGCCCCTCGGCCGCCGGGGTGAGCCCTTCGATGCCGGCGTTGTTGATGAGCACGTCGATGCGCCCGTGCTGGTCTTCGATCTCGCCGAGGGCCTGCTGATACGAAGCCGTGTCGCCGACATCACAAACCCGGGTGGAGCTGGACGGCGTCGATGATTGCAGCACCTTCTCGAGTTGGGCGAGGAGATCCTGGCGTCGCGCCAACCCCACCACCGTGGCGCCGCGGGCGGCGAGGTCCGATGCCAGCCGGTGCCCGATCCCCGATGACGCTCCGGTGACCACGGCGACCTGGTCGTCGTAGCGCTTGGGGGCCGATCGGCTCTGGCGCTTCACAAGGAAAATGATAGGTCTACGAGCCAGAACCCCGGCGATGGCCACCGGGTCGACGACGGCCCGCCGGCGTACAGGGGGCCTCTCAACTACCATCCGACCGCCCGTTGCGCCAACATAGGCACAGCGAACACACGAGCCCACCGAACGGGCGGCAATCGGCCAGCACCACTGGCCGGGGTCGCGCTCACGAGTGGTCGGGTCAGGAGCCAGATGGCACAGGGGGGAACGTCAGGAGTCGGGTTGCTGCCCGATCCCGAGCCGCGGACCCAGCGGTACACGGTGATCTCGGTCGACGACCATCTGGTCGAACCGCCCGACATGTTCGAGGGTCGGCTGCCGGCCCGGTTCCAGGACCTCGCCCCCAAGGTGGTGGAGAACCGATTCGGCCACCAACTCTGGGAGTTCGACGGCCAGCGCTACACCCAGGTGGGGATGAACGCGGTGGCCGGTCGCCGGCCGGAGTCGGTGACCCTCGAGCCCACCCGGTTCGAGGACATGCGGCCGGGGTGTTGGAACATCGACGAGCGCATCCGGGACATGGACATCAACGGGGTGTGGGCGTCGCTCAACTTCCCCTCCCAGATCACCGGCTTCTGCGGCCGGGTATTCTCCGGGGCGTCCGACCCCGAGCTGGGGGCGGCGGTCACCCGGGCCTGGAACGACTGGATGTACGAGGCGTGGTGGCAGCCCTACCCCGACCGGATCATCCCCGGCGGGATCACCAACCTCTCCGACCCCGAGCTCGGCGCCGAGGAGATCCGGCGCAACGCCGCCCGGGGCTTCCGTTCGGTGACCCTGCCCGAGCGACCCCACAAGATCGGGCTGCCGTCGATCTTCACCTCCTACTGGGACCCGGTCATCGCCGCCTGCCAGGAGACCGACACCGTCATCTCGTTGCACGTCGGGTCGTCGGGGATCGGGGACGACCTTCCCGCCGACTCGCCCCTGGTCGCCCTCGGGGCCACGCTGTTCGGCCAGCTGTCGCTGACCGCCTGTGCCGAATGGTTGTGGTCGGGACTCCCCGTCCGCTTCCCCGGCATCAAGATCGCCATGAGCGAGGGTGGCATCGGGTGGGTGGCCATGCTCCTCGACCGGCTCGACAACATCGTCGACCGCTCGGGCTACGGGCAGCAGTTCGCCGGCGGCACCGAGCGGCCCGCCGACGTGCTGCAGCGCAACTTCTGGTTCTGCACCATCGACGACCCCTCCACCATCGACACCCGCGACCGGATCGGCATCGACCACGTGATGGTGGAGGTGGACTACCCGCACGGCGACTCGACCTGGCCCGACACCCAGGACGTCATCCACCGGGCCTGGGGTCACCTGCCGGTGGACGACCTCCGGAAGATGACCCACCAGAACGCCGCCGCGCTGTACCGGTGGCCGCTCCCGGAGGTCTGCCGGCCATGACCGAGTTGCTGCCCAAGCTCACCCCCGAACAGGAGCTGGTGCTCCTGGCCCGGACCCTCTGGCGCGAGGGGTACGACGACCATCTGGCCGGCCACATCACCTACAAACAGGATGACGGCACCCTGCTCTGCAATCCGTGGCTGCTGCTGTGGGAGGAGATCCGGCCGGAGGACGTCATCCGCATCGACCCGGAGGGCAACCGGCTGGAGGGGCGGTGGCCGGTTCCGCTCGGGATCCCGCTGCACCTGGCCCTCCACCGGGCCCGTCCCGACGTCACCGTGGCCGTCCACAACCATCCCCGGTTCGGCACCGTCTGGGCCGACCTCCAGCAGGTCCCGACCTGCCACGACCAGAGCTCGGCCCTGGGTGGGGGGCTGCTGGTGCTGGTGGACGAGTACGACGGCCCGGTCAACGACCCGGATTTGGCGGCCCGGGCCATCGCCGCCATGGGCGACGCCGACCTCGCCCTGCTGTCCAACCACGGGGTGTTCGTGCTCGGCTCGAGCATCCGGGCCGCCCACCAGCGGGCGGTTGCCCTCGAGCAGCGTTGCCGGACCGCCTGGCATGTGGCCGCGGTCGGCACCGGCCGGCCGCTCCCCGAGCCGGCCCGGTCGTTCTTCCAGAACCACGACGGCAACGGGTTCGCCGGCTTTTGGGAGGCCATGGCCCGTCGGGAGCTGCGGTTGGACCCCACTCTGCTCGAACCGGCGTTGTCTCGGGACGCCGCCTGGTGATCTCCTAACTGGAGGCGGCCCGATCCAGCATCGGCTGGAGGGCGTCCAGCGCCGAGGCCACCTCGTCGATGCCCAACGGCAACAGCAGGGCCGACACCGCGTCCGCGCCGGCTTCCGCGTACTGCTCGGCGATGGCCGGGTCCAGCGGCAAGAAGTAGGGGCACACGGTCACGGTGATGTCCGATCGCGATCGCCCCTGACCCTCGAGCAGACCGTCGAGTTTGGCCAGGGGCTCGGCCAGGTCGGCCGGTTTCCGGTTGAAGGTGTGCCAGCCCTGGCCGGCCCGGGCCACCCGGGTCAGGGCCGCATCGCTCTCTCCGCCGATGTGGATCGGGGGATGCGGCTTCTGGATCGGCTTCGGGAACATCGCGCATTCGTTGAGCGAGTAGAACTCGCCTTGGTAGGCCGATCGCTCATCGCACCACAGGGTCTCGAGCACCTCGAGGTACTCGTCGGTCCGCTTGCCCCGCTGCGGCCACGACACGTTGACGGCATTGAACTCCTCTTCGAGCCAGCCCACCCCGACGCCGAGGTCGACCCGACCATTGGACAGCCAGTCGAGGGTGGAGACCTCCTTGGCGGTGTAGACGGGATTGCGCTGGGGCAGCAGCACCATGGCGGTGCCCAACCGGACGGTGGAGGTGTGGGCGGCCAGGAACGACAGGGTGATGAAGGGCTCGAGGAGGCCGCTGTTGGGGAGCGCGGGGATCTTGCCGTCCTCCGCGTAGGGGTACTCGGAGGCGTACTCGTCGAACAGGACCACGTGCTCGCCGACCCAGATGGTGCCGATGCCCCGTTGCTCGGCCTCCCGCCCGATGGTGGCCAGCAGCTCGGGGGTGGAGAACGGGTCGACGGTCGGAACCCAGAGGTCGACCTTCATGGCACCACCAGCGGCCACGGCCGTTCCCGCTCGGCGATCCGGGCCAGATCGAGGAGGAGCTGCTCCTGGTGATGGCGCCCGATGATCTGCAGGCTGACCGGCAGGCCGTCCACCAGCCCCACCGGGATGGCCACCGCCGGATTGCCGGTCAGGTTGGCGGGGATGGTCAGCGAGCCATTGTTGGCGAGCGCCGTCTCGAAGCCGTACTCGGCGATGAGATCGATGTCCCCCACCGTGGTCGGCATCGGTCCGGCGGCGGCGAAGGCGACATCCGGATTGGTGGCGGCGAAGACGAAGTCGACCTGATCGAAGAGGGAGGCCATCGTCTCGTTGATGTCGATGCGGAACATCTCCGTCTTCCCGGCGGTCTGCACGCTGAGACCGTGGGTGGCCAGGTTCATGCCCAGCTGGATCTCCGGGGTGAGGTCGTCGTTGCAGGCGGGGTAGCGGTCACCGAGCTCGCCGGCCAACCCCACCAGGTTGGACATCGCCCACTCCAGACCGCCGCGGGGGAGTTGCACGGCGATATCCACCCGGGCGAGCCCGGCGTCGGCGATCAAAGCCTCGGCGGCGTCGAGCACCATGGTCGCCACCCGGGGCTCCACGATGGCGGTTCCCAGATCGACCGAGACGACCGCCCGTTTGCCGGCCAGGTCGAAGGACCCGAGCCCCGCCTCCCATCCTTCGACCCGGGGCAGGCTGAGGGTGTCGCGGGAGTCGTACCCGTTGCAGGCGTCGAACCAGCGGGCGGTGTCCCGGACCGATCGGGCCATGCAGCCGAGGACGACGGTCAGGGGCGGTTGCAACGTCTGCGGGCCTTTGGGGATCCGACCGAAGGTGGACTTCAGCCCCAGCAGTCCGCTGTAGCCGGCCGGGATCCGGATCGAACCCCCGCCGTCGCCGCCGGACGCGATGGGCAGGATGCCCCCGGCCACCGCCGCGGCCGATCCTCCCGACGAGCCCCCCGGGGTGCGTTCGGGATTCCAGGGGTTGCGGGTGGTGCCGTGGAGCTTGGAGTGGGTGTAGTTGACCCCGCCGAACTCGGGGGCGGCGGTCTGGGCGGCCAGGACCGCGCCGGCGGCCCGGAGCCGGATGACCTGGGTGGCGTCGTGGTCGGCGATCCGGTCCTTGTAGACCAGTGACGCCTCCGTATACGGCCACCCGGTCACCGCATCGAGCTCCTTGATCCCCACCGGGACCCCGCCGAACGGCAGGGTGACGTCGGCCTGGGCGGCGGTCTCCCGGGCCGCGTCGGGATCGAGATGGGTGAAGGCGTTCAGCTCCGATGCGTCGATGGCGGCCAGGCTTGCCTCCAGGGCCTCGACCGGGGTGATGGACCCCGAGCGGAAGGCGTCGACGAGCGAGCAGGCGTCCCCCGGCCAGGGCTGATCGTGCATGGACGCTGACGTTAGTCCCCTCCGGCGGCGTAGCGTAGGGAGATGAGCGACAGCCAGCCAGTGCCGGAGGAGGAGCCACCCGAGCCCGAACCTCCCGCCACCATCACCCCCAATCCCCACCACCCGCTGACCTTGGCGGTCGACGTCGGCGGGACCGGGCTCAAGGCTTCGGTGCTCGACGCCGACGGTGCCATGGTCGCCGACCGGGTCAAGGTGCCCACTCCCTACCCGATCCCTCCCGACAAGCTGGTGACCACCCTGGGCAAATTGGTGGCGCCGTTGCCCACGGCCGAACGGGCGTCGGTGGGGTTTCCGGGAATGGTGAGGGCCGGCCGGGTGCTCTCCGCCCCTCACTTCTCTTGCAAACACGGTCCGGGCAGCCCGACCGATGACGAGCTCGCCGGGTTGTGGTCGAACTTCGACCTCACCGCCGCCCTCACCGAGGCGTTCGGCATGCCCACCAAGGTGGCCAACGATGCCGACGTCCAGGGCGCGGCGGTGGTCAGCGGCAACGGCCTCGAGTTCGTCATGACCCTGGGGACCGGGTTCGGGAGCGGTCTCTTCTACGAGGGGCGCATGATGCCCCACCTCGAGATCGCCCATCAGCCGTTCCGGAAGGGCGAGACCTACAACGACCAGATCGGTGAGGCGGCCCGCAAGGAGATTGGCGAGGAACGATGGAACCGGCGGGTTCAGAAGGCCATCAAGAACATGCGGGCCCTGATGTTCTTCGATCACCTCTACATCGGCGGCGGGAACTCGCGCCGATTGGTCCGGGACGACCTCGATGACGATGTCACGATCGTCGACAACACCGCCGGGATCCTGGGTGGCATCAAACTATGGGAGACCGATCACGTCGCCGTGACCGAGACCGACTCGTAGACACCTGCGAGGGGAGTGTCTCGTGATTGAACGGGCACTTGGCGGAGGGCGACACGACTCCGACCTGGAGGCAGGCAGTGGGACGCAGGGCAACAGTGGAACTCGTGCTCGACTGTGCAGAGCCAAGGAGGCTCGCGAGGTTCTGGCGCGAGGCGCTCGACTATCGGGACTACTACACGGATACGAATCTGGCTGTGCTCGTTCCCAAAGCCGGGATCGCTTCGCCGCTTCTCCTTCAGGGCGTACCCGAACCCAAAGCCGGCAAGAACCGCATGCACCTCGACATTGTGGTTGACGACATCGAAGCCGAGATCCACCGGCTGCAGGAACTCGGCGCTCATCGCATCGACGAAGGCGTGCAGAGCTTCGGGGGAACCCGGTGGGTCAGAATGTCGGACCCCGAGCAGAACGAGTTCTGCGTCTCCACCGGCGTCGAGTGGTAAAGGCTCGATGCTGCGGGCGCCCGCCAGTGTGAGCTGCGGTCTATCCCTGCCACTTCCGCCAGCGTCGCTCGATGTCCTTGAGGTCGTTCTTCCATCCCCGCCGGGTGACGACCGCCGCCGCCCGTTGGACGACCATCAGGCTCTCGGTGGGTCGAGCCAACTCAGGATGGCTGTCGGCCACCGCTTGCAACCATTCGACCGAGTGGGTGGCGTCGAGCAGGTCACCCAGCTTGCCCTGGAGCTTCTCCGCTTCTCGAGCGGTGCGGAGGGCCGGATCTCCGGCGACGACGGCCACCGTCTCGGAGCCGTAGCGAAGACCCTTCAGACGGATGCGCAACTTATGCAGGTTCTGGATCGACGAGTCCTTCTTGGCCGTCCGGCCGGCTCCGCGGACATCGAGCCAGGCCCGGTGCAGAAGGGTCGGCATCAGCTCGATGGCCGGCCGCTTCGCCTTCTCGGTGAACTGCGGGGCGTCCCGCAGGAGTCGCAGCTGGTCCACCAGCCGGGCATGACGGTCCCCGCTGCGGGCTACCGCCACCCGGGCGCGGGCTCCGGCGATCGACCGGTCGACGATGTCCACGATCGGCTTCAGCTCCGGGTCCTCCAGAAGTAACGGGCCGTTGATGGTCAACATGTCCCGGAGCACGTAGAGGTCTCTCGATTCCCCGAGGGACCGGGAATACCAGGAGAGCTCGGCCCGCAGGGCGGTGCTCCAGCCGGGGTCCACGGCCAGCCGAAAGGTGCGGAGGTTGGAACGGATCCGCCGCATGGCCACCCGGCTCTGGTGTACCCGATCGGTTTCGTCGGTCCGCCGCCTCGGCGCCGCGAACGTCAACACCGCGCCGTTGGACGCCGCGGAGGTTGGGTTGACCATCGCCTGGTCGGCCGGGTCGACCAGGTTGCCGACCGTCCCGATATCGTTGAGCAGAAAGTTGCGGGCCGAATGGGCCAACACCAAGTGGAGTACTTCGCCCGAGGTGGGGCTGGTCATCTCGGTCGTCATGGCGAAGACCTCTCCCATTGCTTCTTCGAGGATGGACCGCTGGACAGGTGGGGCCGGACCGAATCCAGACTAGGGCGTCGCGCCTACATTGGCCTGATGCAGGCAGTCACCATCGTCGACACCTCCCTGGTCTGGGATTCCCGACCGGATCCCGTCCCCGCTTCCGGCGAGTTGCTGGTGGCGGTGCACGCGGCCGGCATCAACGGGGCGGACCTGATGCAGCGCCAGGGGTTCTACCCGGCGCCCCCCGGCTGGCCGCCGGACATCCCGGGCATGGAGTTCGCCGGCGAGGTGGTGGGCACCGGGGCGTCCACCACCCGTTTCAAGAGCGGTGACCGGGTCATGACCATCGTCGGAGGCGGGGCCCAGGCGGAACTGCTGACCGTCCCCGAGGCGTTCGTCCTGCCGGTGCCCGATTCGATCAGCTGGGCGGAAGCCGGCGGTTTCCCCGAGGTGTTCTTCACCGCCTATGACGCCCTGATCGTCCAGGCCGGCCTGACCGCCGGTGAGCGGGTGTTGATCTCAGGGTGCGCCGGTGGGGTCGGGACCGCGGCGGTACAGATCGCCCACGCCGCCGGTGCCCAGGTCGTCGGCTCGGTCAGGAATCCTGACCTGCGCGACGCCGTCCGGGCCCTGGGCGCCGACGAGGTCATCGAACCCGACCAGGTGCCGGACCGCGGACCGTATGACATCTCGCTCGAGCTGGTCGGCGCGCCGGGGGTGGCCGCCGCCCTCGGCGCGATGGCCACCCGGGGACGGATCGTGGTGATCGGAGTCGGAGCCGGTGCCAATGTCGAAATCAACCTGCTGGCGATCATGCAGAAGCGGGTCCGGCTCACCGGGTCCACCCTGCGGGGCCGGTCGGTGGCGGAGAAGGCCGAGGTGGCCCGGGGGGTCGAAACCGACGTCCTGCCCCGGTTGGCCTCCGGCCAGATCAAAGTGCCGCTGGCCGCCACCTACCCGATGGCCGACGCCACCGAGGGGTACGAGCGGTTCGCCGCCGGGGCCAAGCTCGGCAAGATCGTGCTGGTCAACCGGTAGCCGCTAGGAGGCGACGATGATCGACGAACCGTGCCCGAACAGGCCCTGATTGGCGGTGATTCCGACCCGGGCCCCGTCCACCTGGCGCCCAGCCGCCTGGCCCCGTAGCTGCCACACCAGCTCGCACACCTGGGCGATGGCCTGGGCCGGGATGGCCTCGCCGAAGCAGGAGAGCCCGCCGCTGGGGTTGACCGGGACCCGGCCCCCGATGGTGGTGTCGCCGTCCCGCAGCAGGCGCTCGGCCTCACCCTCCTTGCACAACCCGATGTCCTCGTACCAGTCGAGCTCGAGCGCCGAGGACAGGTCGTAGACCTCGGCCAGGTTGATGTCCTCCGGGCCGATGCCGGCTTCCTCGTAGGCGGCCAACGCCACCGACTGCTTGAAGGTCGGGCCGGGGGTGGAGACGGTGGCGGCGGAGTCGGTGGAGAAGTTGGGCATCTCGATCACCGTCTGGGGATAGCGGGGTGTCACCGTCGACACCGCGTCGATGGTGACGATCGGGCTGGATCCGGCGTGACGGCGGGCGAACTCCATGCTGGTCAGGACCAGCGCCGCCCCGCCGTCGGAGGTGGCGCAGATCTCCAGGAGCCGGAGCGGGTCGGCCACCATCGGAGAGGCGAGCACCTCGTCGACGGTCACCTCCTTGCGGTAGCGGGCGTTGGGGTTCTCCAGACCGTGGCGGGCGTTCTTCACCTTCACCGCCGCGAAGTCGGCCTCGTTGGCGCCGAACAGCTCCATCCGCCGCCGGGCGTAAAGGGCGAAGTAGGTGGGATTGGTCGCCCCCAACAGGTGGAACCGCAACCAGTCGGGATCGTCCTTGCGGTCGCCGCCGACCGGGGCGAAGAACCCTTTGGGGGTGGTGTCGGCCCCGACCACCAGGGCGACGTCGCAGAGCCCGGCCAGAATCTGGGCCCGGGCGTTGCTCACCGCCTGGGCGCCGGAGGCGCAGGCGGCATAGGACGACGAGACCCGGGCCCCGGTCCAACCCAGGGCTTGGGCAAAGGAGGCGCCGGCGATGAAGCCGGGATAGCCGTTGCGGATGGTGTCGGCGCCGGACACGTACTCCACGTCGGTCCAGGGCAGGCCGGCATCCGAGAGGGCATCCCCGGCGGCGGCCAGCCCGTACTCCACGAAGTTGCGTCCCCACTTGCCCCAGGGATGCATGCCGGCGCCCAGCACCGCGACCCGCTTGTCGTCAGGCATCGGACGCCTCCTCAGCTCCGGTCGCCCCGGCGGTCGGTGTCACGGGCGAGGTCGGACGCCACTTCCACACCAGGTACTCGTTGTCGTCGTCTTCGTAGAGGGTGTCGAGCACGATCTCCACTTCGGTCCCCACGGCGAGGTCGTCGACGGTGACCCCGGCCACCACCTGGCCCATCACCACCATCTGCTCGGCGGCGAGCTCGACGGCGGCGATCGAGAAGGGCAGGTAGGGCTCGGCGGCCACGTAGGGCTTGGGCGGCTGGTAGCAGGCGTCGGTGTAGGACCAGACAGTGCCGGTGCGGCTCAGCTCGGTCTCGGCGAACTCGGTGCTCTGGCACTCCGGGTTGCGGCAGAAGAAGGTCTCCTTGGGGAAGGCGAAGGTCCCACAGGAGGTGCACTTGCTCCCGAGCAGGGCAGGGGCGCTGTCATCGAGGGTGAACCAACCGTCGACGGCCGGGAGCCGGGTCTTGGATGAGGGCATACGGGAATCCTAACGCCCCGTCAGATTCGGGGTCTGGGGCCGGGTAGACCCTCAGGCTTTGGATCCGCCGAGCCCGCCGCGCCGCCGCGATTCGGCGATCCGCTCGTCATCCCAACCCAGGACGTCGCGCACCACCTCGTCGGTGTGCTGGCCGACGGTCGGCGCCTTGGTGGGGGTGGGGAGCTCCTCGTTGACGAACTTCAACGGGGTGGGCAATTGGTCGGCTCCGAGCCGGCTGGCCGGGAACCAGTGGAACCGGTCCTCGAACTGGGGATCCTCGGCGATGGTCTGCGGGGTGTTCACCGGGCTGACCGGGAAGTTGGCGGTCACCCCGAAGTCGATCCACTCCTCCGCCGTCTTGGTCAGGAAGATGGCCTTCAGTTCAGTCTGCAGCTCGATGTTGTTCCGAGCGTGATCGGCGTACTTGGAACCCGGCCAACGCTCGAACAGGTCGGCCCGCCCGACCGCCTCGGCGAAGTTCTTCCAGAACGCCTGCTCCGAGGCCATGAACAAGACGTACCTACCGTCCTTGGCCTCGTAGACCTGGTACCGCACACCCTCGATCATCCCGGCCGTGCCCGGCGCCCGACGCTCGTAATTGTCGGCCTTGTTCCCGGTCACCTCGGACTCCGGTCGTTCATAGGCGCGCCAGGTCTCACTCCGGTACCAGTCCATGGCCGCGGCGGCGTCCGACTGCGCGACCTCGAGGAACGATCCTTCCCCGGTCTCCTTGGCCCGGATCACTGCGGCCAGGATGCCGAGCGCCCCGAACAGCGGGCCGGCGTGGATGCCCATCGACGCGTGCTCGGGGAGATAGGCGAACCCCTGGTCGTTGACCTGGGGGGAGACGATGCCGGCCCAGGTGTCGAAGGCGACTCCGTGGGCGGGGAGGTTCTGGTACGGGCCGGTCATGCCATAGCCGGAGATGGTGCAGAACACGATCGTGGGGTTGATCTTCCGGAGGTCGTCGTAGCCCACCCCCCGCCGGGCGAGCCCGCCCGGGCGCATGGCCTCCACCACCACGTCGGCCGTCTCGGCCAGCTCCTTGAAGGTGGCGACGTCCTCCTCCTGGCGGAGATCCATCACGATGCTGCGCTTGCCCCGGTTGATGTGGAGGTGCATCAGGGACACCCCCCCGACGATGGGCCAGGTCATCTCGCGGATGTAATCGCCGCTGGGCGGTTCCACCTTGATGACCTCGGCACCCAGGTCGACCAAGGGCATGGTGATGGCGGCCGGCCCCAGAGCGGAGCATTCGATGACCCGGATACCCGAGAGCGGTGCAGCGGCGGCCATGCGGTCCTCCAAGAGAATGTTCGGTTTGCGACGTGCGGCCGCGAAGCCTATCCGAGGCCTACGATCGGTCCCCCTTGCCGACCAGGTAAACCTGGTCATCGTCGTCCCATTCGCCTGGCTACAGAGGAGCGGAGAGCCATGAAAGCAGCCGTGTACTACGAGAACGGTGGTCCGGACGTGTTCCGCTACGAGGAGGTGCCCGATCCGACCATCGGGCCCGAGGACGTCCTCATCCGGGTCGAAGCGGTGAGCATCGAGGGCGGTGACACCCTGAACCGCCTCCAGGGCGCCCTCACCAGCAATCCACACATCGTCGGCTACCAGTGTGCGGGGCCGGTGCTGGCCATCGGGGAGAACGTCACCGCGATCGCGGTCGGTGACCGGGTGGTGACCACCGGTTTGAACGGCTCCCACGCCGAGCTGCGGGCCACCGGCCAGGCATTCTGCTGGGTCATCCCGGAAGGGCTGTCGACCGAGGAAGCGGCGTGCGTTCCGGTTCCGTTCGGGACCGCCCATGACTGCCTCTTCGAGTTCGGCCGCCTCCAGTCCGGCGAGACGGCGCTCATTCATGCCGGGGCCAGCGGCGTCGGTATCGCCGCCATCCAGTTGGCCAAGCGAGCCGGCGCCCAGGTACTCGCCACCGCGTCGAGTGACGAGCGGCTCTCCCGTCTGGGTGAGCTCGGGCTCGATCACGGCATCAACTACGCATCGGTCGACTTTGCCGAGGCGGTGCGGGAACTAACCGGCGGCCGGGGAGCCGATGTCATCGTGGATTCGATTGGGGGCTCGACGCTACAGAAGAGCTTGCAATGCCTGGCCTACCGGGGGCGGTGCATGACCTTCGGGGATGCGGGCCGGGAAACCCCGTCCACGTTGGACATCTCAACCATGCGGGCCCAAAACCAATCCCTGGTCGGCTACTTCCTGGGTGCGGAGCTGTTCCTCAGCCCCCGTCCCCACGCCATGATCGCCGCGTTGCTCGACGACATCGCCTCCGGAGAGCTCCGGGTCGTCATCGACCGGCGCTTCTCGCTCGAGGAGGCCGGCGAAGCCCATGCCTACATCGAAAGCCGTCGGGCATTCGGTCGCGTGCTGCTGGTTCCGTAAGGGACAGGAAGGCCGATGGTGAGGCTGCCGGCGACCACAGAAAGCGATCAAGGAGGGGCGCAGGTTGGACCCGATATGATGGCCCGCTGTCCCGGTCGGCAACCTGATCGGGACGACCAGCGCTCGTAGCTCAACGGATTAGAGCATCTGACTACGGATCAGAAGGTTGCAGGTTCGAATCCTGCCGAGCGCGCCACATCGTTACGGCGTTGTCCCTGGTCAGACGGTGAATCCAGGGCGAGCGCACAAGTAGGGATCCACCGGTGACCCTACTTCTGACCCTATTTTTGTGGCTGATGGGCGTCTGGGGCCAGGGATCGCCACGCGAACGTCGACCAGGGGTCTTCGAGATCCGCATCGCGGTCGGCGTCGATCCCGTCTCGGGCCGCACGGTCCAACGTTCGTTTTGGTTCCACGGAGCACTTGAGGACGCCGAGGAGCGCCGGAGTGAACTCGCCAAGCAGTTCGCCGAGTACCGCGCGGTCCGCCGTGCCGCACCGTTCCTCACTGTTGGCGAGCTACTGGAGCGGTGGATGGCCGCCCACCACGACTGGCGGCCTTCCACCTGGAGCTCGGCCCGGTCCAACGTCAAGGTGCTCACCGCGGACCCCATCGCTGAAAAACGGGTGTCGTCCCTGCGGCCCGATGTCGTCCGCCAAGCGATGGCCAGGTGGAAGGAGGTGGGTGCCAGCGTGTCCGTCGTGTCGGGTCGGTTCCGGGTGCTCCGTTCGTCCGTCGGTTGGGCACAGTCTGAATCGATCATCGATCGCAATCCGATCAGGGATATGCGAGGGCCGCCCCGCCCCGGTACTCGCATGCACGTGCCGGTAGGGGACCTAGCCACACTCATCGAGTCATCGGAGACCTTGGTGGAGAAGGCCGGGGCGGCACTCAACGGCTCGACGAGCTCATTGCACGCGCTCCACAAGGCGGAACAGGTTCAACTGCTGGTCCGGCTAGCTGCCGACTCCGGCGCCAGACGGGGAGAGTTGGCTGCCCTCCGCTTCGGTGACCTGGATGGCAGAGTGCTCACCATCGAGCGGGGGGTCTCAGGGGAAGAGGTTGGCCCGACCAAGACCAGGCAGGCGCGCCGGCTGACTCTGGGACGAACGACAGTCGAACTGTGGAGGGTCAGTGAGGCGGCCTGGCTACGACGAGCCGCCGGCAAGAGCGAATTCGGTGAATGGCTGTTCTCCCGGGACCTGGACCATGGCCGGCGCCTGACCACCAGCGGACTCGGCCACTGGTTCGCGGAACTTCGGGACGAGGCTGGTTTGGAGGGCGTTAGCCTCCACCGGCTTCGGCGTACCGTCGCCACCTATCTGGTTGGCCGGGGAGACCTCCTCCAGGCGCAGCAACGGCTCGGGCACCGGGACGCCTCCACGACGCTCCGCAACTACGCCCACGCCATGCCCTTGGAAGACCAAGCGGTCGCCGACGACATCGACGAGATGCTGAGGACAGGGGGGAATCTTCGGGTCGCAGCTGCTCAAACCGCCAACTGATGGGGTGCGACCCGTGGGGATTGATCTGCGAGCCGCCACCCCTGCCGGTCGCCGGCCCGTCCCAGCTCCTGCCCTCTAGGCGTTGGCAGACCCCTCCGACTTGACGGGAAAGTCAGCTTGACTTCCTGTCCAGCTAAGTAAAGTTTTAGCTAATAATTTTAGTTAAGCTGTCCACGAGGAAAGCGCTGTTACCAAGGAGGCCCCTCATGCGACCAGACGCGTTCACCTCGCAAGCTCGTGGGGTGGTCCGAAAGACGCCCACCGACTTCTACGCATTCTTTCCGGAGCCGCTACCACGACGGCTCGACCTCCCCTCGGAGATGGTCGTCCTTCTTGACGAGGCGACAGGGGCGGTGCACCGGCTCGGTGGAGTCGGACGCCTCATCCCGAACCCGCACCTGCTGATCGGCCCCCACCTCCGGCTCGAGGCGGTGCTCAGTTCGCGCATTGAAGGTACGAAGACCGATGTTGGGCAGCTCCTCCGTTTCGAAGCCGGCGAGGCGCCGAATTCGGATGAGGCAGACGACGCCCGAGAAGTCCAGAACTACATCCACGCCATGGAACTCGGGTTACAGCGCGTGCAGGATGGATTTCCCGTTTCGATCAGGCTCTTCCGCGAGATGCACGAGATTCTCCTCTCGGGGGTTCGCGGCCAACATCGGCGTCCTGGCGACCTACGAGAGAGCCCAGTCTGGATTGGGGGAACCACACTCGACAACGCCGTGTTCGTACCGCCGCCACAGCACGAGATGGGGATTGCGCTGGACGATCTCGAGCGGTTTCTCCACGAGCACGATCATCCGCTCCTCGTCCAGCTGGCGCTCGCCCACTACCAGTTTGAGGTCATCCACCCCTTTCTCGACGGGAACGGCCGGATCGGACGACTTCTCATCCCACTGATGCTGGTGCTCCGCGGTGCGCTGTCACAGCCGCTCCTCTACCTTTCCGCATATTTCGAGCAGTACCGTAGCCAGTACTACGACAACCTCCTCATCACGAGCCAAACGGGCGACCTCATGCCGTGGCTCACGTTCTTCCTCCGAGGCGTGCGCCGACAGGCCCGCGATGCCGAGGAGCGAACCGTGCGGCTGGTGGAGCTCCAGCACGACATGCGCAATGCACTCCTCGAAGAAGGAAGGCCGAATTCGGTGGTCCGGTTAGCGGAGTATCTCTTCTCGGTACCGGTGGTCAGCGCCTCCCGAGTTTCGCGGATCCTCGATGTGACCCGACCAACAGCCCACTCCGCCATCGAGACGCTCGTGGAGCGCGGCGACCTGCACGAGGTCACGGGAAGGGAGCGCAACCGGATCTACGAGGCCCCGAGGATCTTCGAAGCTGTGTACGGTCCCGTGAACATCCCCGACGAGGACCAGGCACCCCAGGCGCAACTCTCCTTGGGCCTCGACAGTTGACCGGGGTTGGTCCGGCTTCTCCGGCAAGTGGCGAAGACGGTGCGGGCCTATATGTCGAACCTACGGTTTAGACCGAGTATGTGGAAGCGAAAGACGGGTGGCCATGAGCGACGCTGACCTTCCAGAATCGGAGGGCCTCCTTGGCGAAGTCGAGGCATTGCGAGCGGAGAATGCTCGGCTCAGGTCGCTACTCGGACTCGACAAAACGTCCGGAAACCGTAGAAGGTGGTGGCGAATAGTGGTCAGTTGTGGTTAAGGGAAATCGAGGAACATTCCAGGTCACGGTACCTAAGCGACACCTACGGACAGTCACGGTATATAGCAGATATGGGGCACTTTAGACCTACGGATCAGAAGGTTGCAGGTTCGAATCCTGCCGAGCGCGCAGCTGTGCATCGAGTCGTGGCGGTCCCACTTTCGGAGAGAACGTGGATATAGCCTGCGAGAGGACCCTCTTTCCGGGCCGTTCCACAGGGATCGGACAGTCATGACTGAGCCATCGAGTTCTCCCCCGCAAACCGAAAACTCCCCAACTCCGACGCAGAGCGGTGGCGGCGATGGGGCGATCTCTGCCAATGCCTCCACGGTGCCGACGCCGGAGTTCGAACCGACCAGCAGCGGGAACAGACTTGCCTGGCTGATCGGCATCGTACTTCTGATCCTCCTCATCGGGCTGATGATCGGTTTCCTTAGTGACGTCCGTCATTGGTTCGCGCTCCACACTGGGACGCTCCATGGCGGACCGGACCTCTACTACAACTTCTGGTCCGGTTTCGGCTCCGACCTGGGTGAGGCCACACTGATAAGCGCCGTATCCATCGGCGTCTACACCGGCGTCCGCAAGGTGAACTGCCACACGAAGGGCTGCTGGCGCATCGGCCACCACCCATTGGACGGGACGCCCTACATCCTCTGCAGGCACCACCACCCGGGTGTGCCCAACCACGGTGCTAGCCACGAACTGATCCTCGCCCAGCACCACAAGTACAAGGTCGAGAAGGAAGCCGAGAAAACCCACGCCGCCTCCTGACGCCGAATCGGGCGACCGCGTGTTGTAACCGGGCAGTGCTGGCCCACCGATGGCTGCTCGCAATTGGTTGGCAGTGGGATGGGTCTGTGATGGCTACCACCGCGCGAGATCCAATGCTGGTCGCGGACATCGATCGCGCGAACAGAAGTCCGATACCAGCCTCCGAACGTGTCGGCGCTCATTACGACGCCCCAAACATCGGCTTCTCCGCCGCCCGCCCCACGCCGAACTGGCGTTCTATTGAGGTGACGACGTCCTGCCTCGCCGCGCCGAGCGGGCATTTTCGTGTCACGGCACGATCGAGTTCCTTCAAGCCGGCGGGCCAGGGATCCGATGGCTTGGTCGATGAGTTCTAACCCGACGAAGTCCAACCCACGATCCGCCGGCCAATCTCCAGAATTAGATGCCATCGAGCCGACGGTTGGCCTCTGATGTCGCGATTATTGTTGACAACGTCTCGACTAGAACTGTTCCGTGGGGTCCACCGAATCCAACCCATCTCCTTCCGGCCACACTGCGGAAGGCGGAGTGCTCCTCGGCAGCGGAGAAACGCCGCGGCGCATGATCTTGTTCGAGGATCCACAATGCCCTTATTGCCGGCAGTTCGAGGAGATTTCCGGAGAGTTGCTGCGCAGCGCCCGAGAATCCGGAATCGTGGCCATCGAGTACCGGATGCGTTGTTTCCTCGGGGTCGAGTCGGTGCGTGCGGACAATGCCCTGGCCCTCGCCGCCGAGGCAAACCGATTTGATGAGCTTCGAACAGAGATCTTCGCCTCACAGCCACCCGAGGGAACTGGTGGATTCACTACCGCTGATCTGCTGGAGCTCGGTCAGCGAGCCGGACTGTCCGGCCCCGACTACGTCTCGGGCGTCAAGGACGGCCGGTATCAGGCGTGGGTGCTGCAGGTCGAGTTGGCGTTCCAGAAGCAGGACCCACAAGGCACGCCAGCTGCCTGGCTTGACGGCCGACCGGTCGATCCTCGTGTGTTGACCGACACGAGAGCGCTCGCTGCCTTGTTGCAATCCTGATCCCGAAGGAAGCCCCAACTGCCGGCGCCGAGGGGGGCGGATCTATGTCAATAGACAGTAGGTCGAGCCGCGGTCCGGGGGGTCGGCAACTCCGCGTCTGCCTGTTGCGCGAGGTCACAAGGATTGTCCGGCGGGTCGGAAGCATGGAGCCCGGTGGCGAGCAACCGGATCTGGGCGCGAAGGTCTCGCGCGCCGGCTCGTCCAGTGGCGCCAGCAGCTGCGCCTCCGCCGAGCGGAGGCGGTCGTCCAGTGCAATGAGGAGCTTGATGCCGGCATCGGTGGCAACGACGCGGCGGGCGCGCCGGTCGGCGGGGTCGGGGCGGCGCTCGATCAGACCCGCGGCTTCGAGGTCGTCGAGGAGGTAGGTCATCACCGTGCGGTCGACGCCGAGGTGTTGGGCGAGGGCAAGCTGACTGTTGACCGTGCCCCGGACGGCGGTGGAGAGCACCTGGTATCCCCTGGGTCCCCCAGGGAGATCGGCGACCGCGGTGTGAGCGGCGGTGACATAGGCCCGGAAGACCATGCCCAAGCCCCAACCGAGATCCTCCGCCATGGCGTCTTCACATCCGCCGACCATTCCCGATCCGTCTCCGCAGTTCACGGCGTCATCCACCTACTCATCCTACGGCCTGGGCGGTCACCAAGCGTGAATTACCAGATGATCAGTTGACAAGATGATCTGTATAGAATATGAATTGTCGGAGATCGCCGAGTGGCCGCGTGGACAAGGAGTTGCCGCGAGATGACGACGAACGATGAGGCAGGCAAGCCGACGGTGGTGGTGGTCGGGGGCGGCTATGGCGGCGTGGCCGTGGCCAAGGCCCTGGACGAGACCACCAATGTGGTGCTGGTCGAGCCCAAGGAGGCGTTCTTGCACAATGTCGCCGCCCTCCGGGCGTTGGTGGATCTGAGCTGGTTGCCGAGGATCTACTTCCCCTACGACGGCCTCCTCGCCCACGGCCGGGTTGTCCAGGACCGTGCCGTGGTCATCGACCCCCACCGGGTGGAGACAGCCTCGGGGGAGGTGATCGCCGCTGACTATGTGGTGCTGGCGACCGGGTCCTACTACCCGTTCCCGGCGAAGACCGATCTCGTTGACACCGAGAGTGCCCACCGCCAGGTCCGGATCGTCCATCAGGCGTTGGAGGAAGCCGACCGGGTCCTCCTCCTGGGGGCGGGGCCAGTCGGCATCGAACTGGCGGGGGAGATACGCCACGTCTGGCCGGAGAAGTCGATCGTCCTGCTCGACGTGGCCAGCGAGGTGCTGGGCGGCCGATTCAAGCCGGAGCTCAAGGCCGAGCTCCTTAACCAACTCGCCGAATTCCGCGTCGAGGTACTCCTGAGCAGCCCGCTGCGGGATTCGCCGCCAACCGAGCCCGGGGAGTTGGGGACGTTCATGGTGACGACCGAAGGCGGAGTGGACATAAATGCCGACATCTGGTTTCGCTGCTTCGGCGTCTTACCCAACAGTGACTACCTCGGGGAAACGCTGATGCCGGCGCGTCGTCCGGACGGGTTCATCGAGGTAGGGCCCACTCTCCAGGTCGCCGGCCAGACAACGGTGTTCGCCCTCGGGGACCTGTCGACGGCGGACGCCAAGATGGCGGGCTTCGCCGGCCGGCAAGCGGTCACGGTGGCCGAGAACATCAACGCGCTCATCGAAGGTAAGTCTGACCTCGCCAAGTACGAGTCCATCGGCGTCGGCATCGTGGTGCCCATCGGGCCCGAGGGCGGCGCCGGCCAGTTCCCGGGGCAGGATGAGATCGTCAGCCGCGAGGTCGTTGCCGACCTGAAAGGCAGGGACATGATGGTCGATCGGTTCGGCGAGCTGTTTGGCCTGGCCGCAGCCGCCGCCGACTGACCGACGCCTCGTGCGCCAACCGGGTCGCATTGTGCGAGCGGGAAGCCCTGGGACCGGCGGAGGGAGCGAGGTCAGCGGGTAGCTGGGCGGGTGGGCGCGGACGCCCGCCGTGTCCCTATGGTGTGCTCAGCACGGAGCCATAGCTCCGCTGGAGACCCGGGGGGGCGCAGTGAACCGGATCGGCGACTACGGGATGATCGGCGACTGCCACTCGTTGGCCCTCGTCGGTCCGGACGGTTCCATCGACTGGCTCTGCTTTCCCCGCTTCGACTCGCCATCGGTCTTCGCCCGAATGCTCGACGAGGACGCCGGCCATTTTCGGGTGGCCCCGGCCGCCGCCGGTGCGTGGAGGTGCGCCGCACCTACCTGCCCTCGACCAACGTGCTTGGAGACCACCTTCGTGACCGCGGACGGAGTGCTCGAGCTCACCGACTGCATGCCGGTTCGTCCGTTCGACGAGGAGAAGCCCACCGCGGTCGACAACCACGCGTCCGTCCTGCGACGGGTGCGGTGCCGCTCGGGTCGGTCAGTGGTCGTGGTCGACCTGCGGCCGCGCTTCGAGTACGGCACGGTGCTGCCCCGGTTCACCGCCGCTTCGTCGATGACCGCGGCGATCGTGGGCGGTCCCGATGCGCTGTGGGTGCGGGCCAGCCGCGAGCTGGACGTCGACCGCCAGCACATCTCCGCCCAGTGGGATCTGGCGGCCGGGCGACGAGGCCTGGATCGAGGTCGAGCTGGACCCCGGCGGTCAACGGCTCGCCGCACGACGGCTCGGTGACCACCGGGCCGACATGGAGCGGCGACTCGCCGAGACGGTCTGCTTCTGGGAAGCGTGGCTGGCCCGGTGCAGCTACGTCAGGGCGACCACGAGCGACGGGTGCACCGGTCCGCCCTGGTGCTCAAGGCGTTGACCTACTGCGCCGACCGGGGCGGTGGTGGCCGCCGGGACCACGTCGTTGCCCGAGTGGATCGGCGGGGCGCGGAACTGGGACTACCGCTTCACCTGGATCCGTGATGCCACCCTGACCCTGGCCTCCCTGGCCCTCCTTGGGCTACTCGGCGAGGCCGCCGCCTTCAAGGGCTGGCTGGAGCGAACCGGCGCCGGCCGCCCCGAGGATCTCCAGATCATGTACCGGGTGACCGGGGAGCGGCTGCTTCCCGAGCTCGAGCTCTGGCCATCTCCGTGGTCACCGAGACTCGTCACCGGTGCGGATCGGCAACGGCGCGGCCGGGCAGCTGCAACTCGACTCACTGGGGCAGCTGCTCGAGGCCGGCTATCTCTTCGGACGGGCCGGTGGAGAGCTCACCGTGGACAACGCCGGCTTCCTGCGCCGGGTGGCCGACCTGACCGTGCGCGAGTGGCGGCGACCCGATCAGGGCATCTGGGAGATCCGTGACGAGCCGCGTCACTTCGTCCACTCCAAACTCAACTGCTGGATGGCGCTCGATCGGGCCGTGCGCCTGGCCGACGCCGGTCAGCTCGCAGGGGACGCCGACACGTGGCGGAGTCGAACGCGACGCGGTGGCCGACTGGTTGCGTTCGGAGGGGTCGCCCGACGGGTGGTACGTCCAGGCCGCCGGCCATCCGTCTGGCCGACGCCGCGGCCCTGCTCATCCCCGCGCTCGGCTTCCTGGCGCCCGCCGATCCCCGGGTCCTGGCCACCATCGATGTCGTCCAGCGCGACCTGAGCAACGGGGTCCACGTGCATCGCTACCGCTCTCCCGACGGCCTGCCCGGGGACGAAGGGGCCTTCCTCCTGTGCTCGTTCTGGCTGCTCGACGCCCTGATCCACGCCCGGCGGCTCGACGAGGCCGAGGCGCTGCTCGAGCGGCTCCTCGGGCATGGCCAACGACGTCGGGCTCTACGCCGAGATGGTCGATCCGTCGACGGGCGAGCAGCTGGGCAACACCCCGCAGGCCTTCACCCATATGGCCGTGGTCACCTCGTGCAGCGCCATCTCCGCCGCCCGTCGGGGCGAGCTGCCCCCGCCCGACCAGCCGTTCTCCTTCGTCGAGGCCTGCTTGGATCGTCGTCTGCTGGCGGCACCGGAGTGAACCGGATCGGACCCGTGGGTAGCACGCCGCCGGCCCCGATCGGCGGCGTGCATGCCCCGGTGATCCGGAAGGACGGGCGGGGCCGGTGAGCGAGCCCACGGTGGCGGTACACGCCGGCCGGTTCGGAGACGCGATGATCGACGGTCTCCGGCTCCGGCTGCCCGGGGTGGATCTGATCTCCGCCGCGAGTCCCGAGGCCGTGGCCCGCGCCGATGTCCTGGCCACCCTGACCGACGACGCCCCGGCCATCGCCGAGGCGCTCACCCCGGGAATCCGCTGGGTGCACGTCCTCGGTGCCGGTATCGACGGGTTCCCGCTCGATGTGGTCGGCGATCGGACGCTGACCTGCTCCCGAGGCGCCGGCGCTCCCGCCATCGCCGAGTTCGTGCTCGCCGCCATGCTCGCTTTCGAAAAGCGGCTCCCGGAGTCATGGATCACCGAGCCGCCCGACCAGTGGAACACCGCCGACCTCGGCGGCCTGGCCGGCCGGACGTTGGGCGTCGTCGGTCTGGGATCCATCGGGACCCAGGTGGCCACCCGGGCCCTCGCCTTCGACATGAAGGTGGTGGCGCTCCGCCGGAGCCCGCGCCCGTCTCCGGTCGCTGGCGTCACCCTGAGCCCCAGCCTGGCGTCGGTGTTGGCCGGCTCCGACCACGTCGTGGTGGCGGCGCCCGCCACGACGGAGACCCGGCACCTCATCGGCGAATCGGCCCTGGCGGAGATCAAGCCCGGCGCCCACTTCGTCAATGTGTCGAGGGGATCCTTGGTCGATCAGGACGCCCTGGTGCGCGCCCTGGACGATGGGCGCATCGCCATGGCCTCCCTGGATGTGGTGGAACCCGAGCCGTTGCCGGCGGGTCACCCCCTGTACCGCCACCCCCGGGTGCGGCTGTCGCCGCACATCTCGTGGTCGTCGCCCCAGACGGTGGCGCGGACCTTCCAGCTGTTCGCCGATAATCTCGCCCGCTACCGGTCGGGACAACCACTGCTCGGAGTGGTGGACGTGGCGGCGGGTTACTGATGGGGCCCGACGATCTGGTGCTGTGCTCGGGCACCTTGCCCCGCGGCGTCCCGTTCGCCGAGCGATTGGCGGCCGCCGCGGGCGCCGGCTTCGCCGGGGTATCGATCTGGGGCCGGGACTACGCCGCCGCCCGCCACGAGGGGCTCAGCGACTCGGACCTGCGGAGCATGCTGGCCGATCACGGCCTGGTGGTGGCCGAGCTGGACCCGGCCTGGTGGTGGCTCCCGGGCGCATCCGAGATACACATCGCTCCGGAGGTCGACGCCGAGGACGTGTTCCGGTTCGGGGAGACGGATCTGTTCGCCATCGCCGATGGCCTGGGAGCCCGTTCAATCAACGCCGTCGATGTCTTCGGTGGCGACTGGGATGTGGCCGCCGCCGCCGAGGCGTTTGCCGGGCTGTGCCGGCGGGCGGCCGAGCACGATCTGCTGGTGCACATCGAGTGGCTCCCCTGGTCGATGATCCCCGACCTGCGCACGGCGTTGGAGATCGTGGAGCTGGCCGACCAGCCCAACGGGGGCCTCAACGTCGACGCCTGGCACTTGGTGCGCTCGGGGACCAGCGTCGCTGAGCTCCGCAAGGTGCCCGGGGACTTCATCTTGGGGATCCAACTCGACGACGGGCCGTTGGCCGCCGAGCCCAATCTGGTCGAGGCCACCTTGCACGCCCGGGCCCTGCCCGGGGACGGTGAGTTCGACCTGCCCGCCATCCTCGGGGCACTGATGGAGACCGGGACAACGGCACCGGTCGGTGTCGAGGTGTTCTCCGACTCGCTCCACCAACGGTCGCCCGCCGAGGCGGCCCGGTCGGCCGCCCAGGCCACCCGGCGGGTCATGGAGACGGTCCGATGAACGGCGCGGTAGTCATCGGCACCGGCTTCGGCTGTGTCACCCATGTCCGGGCCCTGCGGGCCGCCGGGTTCGAGGTGGTGGCCCTGGTCGGCCGCGACCCCGACCGGACCGCCGAACGGGCCCGGCTCTTCGACATCCCCCTCGCGCTCACCTCGGTGGAGGAGGCGTTGCAGCTCGACGGGGTGGTGGCGGTGACCATCGCCACCCCACCCCACTCCCACGCGGAGATCGCGCTGGCCGCCATCGCCGCCGGCAAGCACGTGATCTGCGAGAAACCCTTCGCCCGCGACGCCGACCAGGCCCGCCAGGTGCTGGCGGCGGCGGAGGAGGCCGGCATCGTGCACCTGCTCGGGTGCGAATTCCGTTGGGATGCCGGGCAGGCGATCCTGGCCCGGGCGGTGAGGGACGGCGAGATCGGCGAACCCCGATTGGCCACCTTCATGCTCCATGTCCCGCTGCTGGCCGATGCGTCGGCCGAAGTACCGGAGTGGTGGGCGGACACCGATCAGGGCGGGGGGTGGTTGGGAGCGCACGGCTCGCAGGTCATCGACCAGATCCGGGCCACCCTCGGTGAGTTCGAGTCGCTGAGTGCCTCGCTCCCCCATGTGGCCGGCTGGACGATGTCGGCGGAGGACGGGTTCGTGGTGCACTTCCGCATGCGATCCGGCGCGGTGGGCGTCCTGCAGAGCACGTCGGGTGACTGGGGTCCTCCCATCGTGATCACCCGGGTGGTCGGCTCGGAGGGGACCGCCTGGATCGACGGCGTCGGGGCGACCGTCCGGGTCGCCGACCGGAACGGGACCCGAACGCTGCCCGTTCCCGAGGAACTGGTTTCGGAGGCGGCCCCGCCACTGCCAAAAGGCCTGGTCAACAGCGCCTACGAACGGATGATCTCCCACGGCATGGATCTGGGTCCCTACACCCGGCTGGCCGAGGTCCTCCGGTGCCGGATCGAGGGCCGTCCGCCGCCGCCCGGTCCCGCCGCCGCCACCTTCGTCGACGGGGTGATGGACATGGCGGTCCTCGACGCGGTCCGCCGGTCGGCCGCCGCCGGGTCGTGGGTCGAGGTGGACATCGCGCCGTAGCGACCGGGGATCGGTTCAGTCGCCCTCGAAGGGGGCGTCGCGTTCGTGGACGGCCTGCCGGAGGCCGACCATGGATGCCCGGGCGGTGAAGGCCCGGGCTTCCTTCGATCGATGAGCCATGGCGTCGTTGAGGGCGGCGAAGCGCTGCAACTGCGAGCGACCCATCAGTTCGACCCCTTCGTTGACCACCCGCTTGTTGGCGGCGAGCAGGTCCCGGCCGACCAACCCGATGCGGGCGGCCAGGGACAGCGTGTAGTCGTCGAGCTCGGACCCGGGCACCGCCGCCTGCACCAACCCGATTCCGGCGGCCTCGGCGCCACTGACCGTGTCGCCGGTGAACAGCAACCGCTTCGTCCACTGCGGACCGAGATGGTAGAGCCACATATTGGTCGGTGGCACCCCCATCGACCGCACCGGGGGGAACCCGATGCGGGCGTCATCGGCGGCCACCACGATGTCGCAATGTAGGGCGAGATCGGTGCCGCCCGCCAGGCAGTTGCCATGCACCTGGGCGATCACCGGGATGCAGCAATCCCACACCTTGGCCCAGCCGGCCGCCAACTCGAGCATGGCCGAGGCATCGCCCTCGATGCCATGGGGTGGATCGGTGTCGCCGGGCTCGATGTCATCGGGCAGGATCCCGTACCCCGAAGAGAACGACCTACCCGAGCCGCGGATCACCACCACCCGGATCCCCATATCCCGTTCGGCGTCGGCGACGGCGTCCAGCAGTTCCCGGATACACCGCGGGGTGAGCGGGTTGTGACGCTCCGGGCGGTTGAGGGTCAGGCGGCACACCGCGCCGATCCGCTCGGTGAGCACGGCAGGGTTGTCGGCGCTCATCGGCTGGCCTCCGGCGATGGGGCGGTGGCTGGCGTCATCTCGAGCTCGCCCTTGACCACCTTGCCGGAGGCATTTCGGGGGAGTCGATCCATGATCCACAGCTGCCGGGGCACCTTGTAGTCCGCCAGGCGCTCGAGCAAGAAGGCGCGGAGGTCGGCGGCGGACGTGTCGGAGCCATCGGACAGCACGACCCAGGCTCCCACATCCTCTCCGAGCACGTCGTGGGGGATGCCGGCCACCACCGCCTCCACCACGGCCGGATGGGCGTAGAGCACCTCTTCGACCTCGCCCGGGACGATGTTGTGGCCGCCCCGGATGATCAGCTCCTTGGTCCGGCCGGTGATCCAGAGGAATCCGTCGGCGTCGAGATAGCCGAGGTCGCCGCTGTGGAGCCATCCTTCCCGCCAGGGTTGTGGGGCGTCTGTCCCGGATTTGTAGTACCCCCGTGGCGGCTCCGGACCGCGTACGGTGATCTCGCCCACCTCTCCCCGGTCCAGGCCAACCCCGTCGCCGTCCACGATCCGGATCTCCACCCCGGGGAGCGGCCGACCCGCCGACCCAAGGTGGCGGCCCTGGTCGCCGGACGGCGTGCGGCTCACCGCCCCGAATTCGGTCAAGCCGTAGCCGACCAGGATGTCGCTCCGGGGCAGGCGATCGCCGAGCCGCCGGAGGGTGGCCCGGGTGATCGGCGCCCCTCCGATGGTCAGCGCGGCCAGGCTCGTAAGGTCGGCCCGCTCGAAGCCGGGGTGGGCCACGATGAGCTGGGCCATGGCCGGGACCACGAAGGCGGCCACCGGGCGCTGGCGATCCACCAGCGACAGCCATTGACCGGGGTCGAAGCGCGGCTGGTACCAGCCGCTCAACCCGCCCCGCATCGGTCCGTGGACGAGCAGGGCACCGCTGGTGGTGGAGAAAGGGGAGGAGGTCATGAAGCCGAGCCCGCTCCAGTCGGCGGGTCGGCCGGCCGGGTCGGGGTCGGGGTGGCGCACCACCACCGCCTTGGGCGCTCCGGTGGTTCCCGAGGTGTACATGATGTCGATCGACCCGTCGCCGTCGGCGGCTGGAGGGAGGGGCGAGGGGTCGACATCGAACAGCTCCGACCACTCCAGGATTCCGCGGCCGGCGGTAGTCATGGCCACTACCCGGGGGCTGTCCGGTTGGTTGGCGACGTCAGTCCAGGGGACCCCGAGGTTGGTATCGGCACTGGCCAGGACCGCCACCGGCGCGGCGTGGGTGAGGATGGCCCGGAGCTCGGACCCGGCCAGCCGGGTGTTGACGGGAACCGCGATGGCGCCCGCCCGGTGCGCGGCGGTGTAGGCGATCAACCACGGGAACGGCTCGTCGGGTCCGACGGCGATGACCATCCGGTCCCCCCGGCCCAGCCCGTGGGCGACCAGTCCCCGGGCCAACTGGTTCGACCGGGCGTCCCAGTCACCGAAACTCAGCTCGGAGCCGTCGGCCAGGTTGCGCCAGGCGGTGGCCTCGGGGTGAGCGGCGGCCCTGGCGCCGACCTCATCGCCGGTCAGTACGGCTCACCTCCCTCGAGGATGCGGCGGGGGTTGTCGACCATCATCGTCGTGATGTCCTGATCGCTGATCCCCGAGCGCCGCATCTGGGGGAGGACGTCCTGGGGGATGTGGGTCCACCGCCAGTCCTTCCAGGCGGAAACCAGGGCCGGCGGGAACCAGTCGACGTGGCACATGGCATCGTGGGAGAGGACGATCCGATCGGCGTGGCCCCGATCGCAGAGCAGCCTGACCGATGCGATGCGCTCCTCCATCGAGAAGGTGGCGATGCCGAAATGGTCGAAGCCCAGATAGGAGCCGTTGGCGATGATGGCTTCGTGGTAGGCGGCGTCGAGGGTCCCTCCCGAGTGGCCGATGACCACCCGGCTGAGGTCGACCCCCTCCTCGGCCAGGATCCTCTGTTGTTCCAATCCCCACGGCTGGGGAGGGGTCGGGGTGTGGGTGGTGATCGGCACCCCGGTTTGGCGGTGGGCCTGGGCCACCGCCCGCAGCACCCGCTCGACCCCCGGGGTGATCCCGGGGGTGTCGGTGGCGCATTTGAGGATGGCCGCCCGTACCCCGGTGTCGCCGATGCCGTCGCGGATCTCCCTCACGAACAATTCGGTCATCGGTTCGGCGCCGCCCAGGATGGTGCCGGGTCCCTGGAAGTGGAAGTACATGGGCACGTCGTTGTAGGTGTAGACGCCGGTGGCGGCGACGATGTTGATCTCCGGGACCTGGTCGGCAACGGTCAGGATGCGGGGAATGTACCGTCCGAGCCCGATCACCGTGAGGTCGACGATGGTGTCGATCCCGCTGACCTTCAGGTCCTGCAGGCGTTGCACCGCGGCGGCCTGCACCGCGGCTTCGTCCCACTCCGCCGACGTCTTCTCGATCTCCGGACTGAGGACGAAGACGTGCTCGTGCATGAGGGTCGATCCGAGATTCCTCGAGTCGACCGGACCCCGCACGGTGTTCACACGCGCCATGCCTCCCCCTTCGTCGCCACCGCCGATACCCGGACCCGCGCGGCCACCGGAGCGTATCGCTGGCAGACCTGGTCGACTGCGCTCAGGCGGTGGCGATGGCGTCCGCCGCCTCGAGGCCCAGGGCGGTCACCGCTTGCTGGCGGAGGACGAACTTCTGGATTTTGCCGGTGACCGTCATCGGGAACTCGTCCACCGCCAGGACGTAGCGGGGCACCTTGAACCGGGCCAGCCGCTGGCGGCAGTAGTCGCAGACCTCCTCCGCGGTCAGCTCGGTTCCTGGAACACAGATCACAAAGGCGGCCAGCTCCTCGCCGAAGCGCTCGTCGGGCACGCCGACCACCTGGACCGACTCGACGGACGGATGGGTGAAGATGATCTCCTCGATCTCGCGGGGGTAGATGTTCTCGCCGCCCCGGATCACCATGTCCTTCAACCGGCCGACGACGTTGACGTTCCCGGCGGTATCCATGGTGCCCAGATCCCCGGTTCGCATCCAGCCGTCGACGATCGCGTCTCGGGTGGCGTCGTCATCGTCCCAGTAACCCGGCATCACCAGATACCCCCGGGTGCAGATCTCGCCCTTCTCGCCCCGCTCGACCGGGTCCAGCGTGGAGATGTCGGCGATCTTGATCTCGGTGTGCGGCAGCGCCGATCCGATGGTCGACGTTCGAACCTCGAGAGAGTCGTCGATCCTGGTCATGCGTGGACGCCGGCGAGGTCTCGGTCATCCCGTACGCGATGGTCATGTCCGACGCATGCATCTCGTCGACGACCCGCCGCATGATCTCGATGGGACAGGGCGCACCCGCCATGATGCCGGTGCGAAGCGACGTGAGGTCGAATTCACCGAAGCGCGGATGGCTCAACATCGCGATGAACATGGTGGGTACGCCATAGATGCTGGTGCAGCGTTCCTCGGCGATCGCCCCGAGCGTCTCGACGGGGTCGAATGCCTCAGCCGGATACACCATCGTGGCTCCGCTGGACAGGCAGCCGAGGTTGCCGATCCCCATCCCGAAGCAGTGGTAGAGGGGCACCGGAATGCAGACGGCGTCGTCCTCGGAGTAACCGAGTTGGCGTCCGATGATGGCGCCGTTGTTGAGGACGTTGCGATGGGTGAGGGTGGCACCCTTCGGGCTCCCGGTGGTTCCGCTGGTGAACTGGATGTTGATCGGGTTGTCGGCATCGCACTTCCCTTCCCGAGCCTCCACCTCATCGGCACTTACGCCGGCAGCCATCTCGAGCATCTCCGCCCAGGTCAGGTCCGAGTCCACGCCGGTTCGGGTTTCGTCGGTACCGATGGCGACCACCCGCTCCAGCGACGGGGACTGCCCGCGGGTCGTCCTGCAGCATGCCGAAGTAGTCGGCATCCCGGAAGCCGGCCACCGCGGCCAGGATCCGGACGCCCGATTTGGACAGCGCGTAGGACAGCTCGCCGGCCCGGTAGGCGGGGTTGATGTTCACCAGGATGGCGCCCACCATCGCGCTGCCGAACTGCAATTCGGTCCACTCCACCCGGGTCGGAGCCCAGATACCGACCCGGTCCCCGGGCTCGACACCGAGGGCGATCAGCCCCCTGGCTACCATCGCCGCCCGTTCAGCGAGGTCCGACCAGGTGAGATGGACGCCTTGGTGGCGGCTCACCAGGGCCAGCCGTTCACCGCTGGCCGCCACCCGCTGGCGAAGTGCACTTCCGATCGTGTCGCCCGACAGCGGCGTATCTGCGATCCCGGACTCGTAGGAAATCATCATCAACCTCGCCTCCTCCCGCTGTCGGAAGCGTACTGTCGGTGCTGGGAGGTGCGCAGGCGCCATCGGGGCCAGACGGCTTGAGACACCAGGCGGTTAGGCGGGTGTCGGGGCCAGCACGCCGTGCAGATGTTCGAGGAGATCGTGGAGGGCGTCTTGGCAGACGACCAGTTCGCGTCGTGACCCGTCGGGCCCCGGTTCGACCAGACCGGCGTCACGGAGCTGCTTCACGTGGTTGCTGACCGTGGGCTGGGCCAGCGAGAACAGGGTCGAGATACCGGTGATGGTCCGCGGTTCCCGTAGCAGCGCGTGGAGGATGGCCAGCCGGGTGGGGTCGGCGATCGTCTTGAGCCGTCGGGCGAGCATTTCGGTCCGGGCCCGGGCTTCGGCACCGGATTGGTCAGTGCGGACACCGATCAACACCACCCCCGAGAGCTCGAGGATGAGACCTTTGTGGGTGAAGTACGCCGGCACTACGGCCAGCTCCCCGTCGGGTCCGAGCTCTTCCACCAGCTTGCCGACCAGCCCGCCGAAATCGCATTCACTGCGGGCCGCTTCGTACCAGGGGGCGCCTTTCGCCACCGCCGCCCGCCTGACGGCGATGGCGGCTTCGACGGCCTGGCGGCCGTCCCGTTCCCAGTCACCGCGGAGGGAGTTCCACGCGTCGCTGACCAGCTCGGTGTAGCGCTGACGCTGTTCGGCCGACGAGCGAAGCCGGCCAAGCCGGGCGAGGATCGCGGCCCGGTCCTCCTCGGTCTCCGAGGTCAGGGCCAGATCGATCGGCGCGGTGGTGCCCAACTCTTCGAGCCGGCTGATCAAGAGGTCGGCGTCGGTGGTGAAGAGCAGGCCCCCGTGTTGGGCCAGCACCACTAATTCGGGGAACCCCCCGCAGCTCACCGTGGTCTCCGGGTCACTCCAGATGGCCCGTACCCGTTCAGCCAGGCCGGGCGACCCGTCGTAGAGCCGGGCCAGTGCGGCATGGTCCTGGCGGTACTCACTCCGTGAGGCTGCGGCCAACGCCCATTCGATCTCCACGGCGATCGATGGATAGATGCCCACCCGGGGTGCACGAGCGTCTGCGTCTTCGATTATCATAGTCAAGTAACTATATACGAATATTCTTGACTTAGTCAACCGAATGCATTTACGATGGAGGTGTGAGCATGTCCCCGCCGATGCTGGAAAAGCTGGCTTCCGGCCACCGGGACGACCTGCGTCACACCGCTGACCGTCACCGCCGGCAGTCCCGGGTCCGGGTCCACCGGCACCCGGTGACCACCATCGCCCGGGTGATCGGAGTGTCCCTCATCCGAATTGGCGGCCGCCTGGCCGGGCCCGACTCCCACACCGAGCCTCGGATCCTCTCCGCTCGGGAGGCGATGAGCGAACTCCACCCGCTGACCTGACTGACCTGACCTCGACCTCGGCGATCGGGAAACCGGGGGAAGTCGCCTACAGGTCGCTGGTCCTCGTCTCGGGAATCAGAGCTTGAGGAGCTTGGCGGCGGCCTCGAGTGCGCCCAGGTGTTCGTCGACCGAGGCGAGCCCGAGGCGCATGGTGTCGATGCCGAGGTGGGTGGCGCCGGCCTCCCGCCAGCGGTCGACGTGCCGGAGGAAGAGGTCGGGATCGTCCGGCTGCCACGTGACCCGACCCTCCATACCCAGCGCCGCACCGTCCCGACCCGACTCTGTCGCCGACGCCTCGATGATGGATCGGGCCCGGTCGAGTTTTTCCCCTGGGTGCACCATGGGGAACCAGCCGTCGGCCACCCGACCGATCCGCCGGTAGGCCGGGTCGGAAGCGCCACCGAGCCACACCGGGATGGGACGCTGCACCGGTAGCGGGGCGAGGCCGACCCCGACCACCTGCTCGAAGGCCCCTGCGAACGTCACCGATCGTTCTGTCCACAGACGACGAAGCAGACCGATCTGCTCTTCCAGTCGCTGGCCGCGATTGGTGAAGTCCTTGCCCAGCGCCTCGTATTCAACCGGATTCCACCCGATGGCGACCCCAAGCCGGAACCGACCTTCGGTGAGGAGGTCGACTTCGGCGGCCTGCTTGGCCACCAGTGCGGTTTGACGCTGCGGGAGGATCAGAATGCCGGTGACCAATTCGATGGTGGTCACACCCGCCAGGTAGCCGAACATCACCAGCGGCTCGTGGAACGTCGTGGTGATGTCGTAAGGGCCGGCCCAGTGCCGGTGCACTTCGGGATCGGCGCCGACCACGTGGTCGTAGGTGAGGAGGTGGGTGAAGCCAAGCCCCTCGACTCCTTGGCCGTAGGAACGGACCGACGCCACGTCGCCGCCGAGTTCGGTCTGCGGGAATACGACACCGATGCGCATCAACGAGACCTTACCGGGATGCCCGGTTCAGCTCCCGTCCCGGCTCAGGCGGCCGACAGCTCGCTGGCGCAGTACTTGCACCGGGTGGCTTCCACCGGGAGGTCGCCGGACAGGCAGTACGGGCACTTTTTGGTCGGGGGCGGGTCGCCGAACACGGTCTTGCCCAGCTTGTTCATATAGGCCTTGTAGGGGACGACCAGGACGAAGTAGATGACGGCCATGAAGATGATGAAGTAGATGACCGCCGAGACGAAGGCCCCGACGTTGATGGTCTGGCCGTTGAGAATCCAGCCGAGACCGGCAGCCGATGACTTCCCGCCGATGGCGTTGACCAGTGGGGTGATGATGCTGTCGGTGAATGCCTTGATCAAGGTGCTGAAGGCCAGAGCTACCACCAGGCCGACCGCAATCACGATCAGATCACCCTGCATGAGGAAATTCTTGAAACCCTTGAGCATGACCATCTCCTTGCTTGACCGCCCCCGCGGGGGATGTTCTCTCAACGCATCTCGGCGATGCCCGGGGAACGTTACCGCCGGATGCTGCGATCATCCCCGGAACTGCGGCCGGTGAAACGGGAAAAGTCAGGCCCGGCGCCCTACGGTGTCGGTATGCGTGTCGCGATCATCGGAGCCGGGATGGCCGGGATCCTCAGTGCCATCAAGCTGACCGAGGCCGGTTTCGACGATGTCACCGTCTACGAGAAGGCCGACCGCCTCGGCGGGACGTGGAGGGAGAACACCTATCCGGGCATCGCCTGCGACGTCCCCTCCCACCTCTACAGCTACTCGTTCCACCTCAATCCGGAGTGGAGCCATCCGTTCTCGCCTGGCCAGGAGATCCAGGCCTACCTCGAGCAGGTGGCCCGTGACCATCAGGTCGACCGGCTCATCCGGTACGGGGAGGAGATCACCGCCTGTACCTGGAACGACCGCTGGCATCTCGACACCGCGGCCGGCCACCACGATGTCGCTGATTTCGTCATCGCCGCCACCGGGGTGTTGCACCATCCGAACTATCCGGACATCAAGGACATCGACACCTTCGCAGGATCCGTCTTCCACAGCTCCCGATGGGATCACGGGGCGACCATCGACGGCGCCCGGGTCGGGATCATCGGAACCGGATCGACGGCGGTACAGATGGTGTCAGGGATCGTCGACCGGGTGCAGAGACTCTCCCTCTTCCAACGGACCGCCCAGTGGATCATGCCCCAGGAGAATCCCGCCTATGGCGACGAGGAACGGGCCGACTGGACTCGGAACCCGGCCAAACTCGAGCAGCTGCACCAGAGCCTGTCCGAGCTGTTCACCAACTTCGCCAACGGCATCGTGGACGCCGGGTCGCCGGAGATGGCGATGATCGCCGACATGTGCCGGCAGAACCTCGAAACGAAAGTCACCGACCCGGTTCTCCGCGAACAGCTGCGTCCCAACTACCGGGCGGCCTGCAAGCGCCTGGTGATCTCCCCCAACTTCTACGAGAGCATCCAGAAGGGGAATGCCGAGCTGGTCACCGAGCCGATCGACCACGTCGAGGCTCGGGGGATCCGCACGGCGGATGGAGAGCTGCATGAGCTCGACGTCATCGTGCTCGCCACCGGATTCAAGGTCGATGCGTTCATGCGACCGATGTCGGTGATCGGACGCGACGGGACCGACCTGGCCAAGGTGTGGGCCGACCGACCGAGTGCCTACCTGTCGATATCGATACCCGAGTTCCCCAATTTCGCCATGGTCAACGGCCCCAATGGCCCGGTCGGGAATTTCTCCCTCATCGAGGTGGCGGAGATGCAATTCGGGTACATCATGCAGCTGATCGAGCTGGTCCGCTCCGGTCAGTGCCGAGAGATCAGTGCCACCCGGTCGGCCACCGACACCTTGGAGGCCGAACGGGTGGCCGCCGCCGCCAACACCATCTGGGTCACCGGCTGTCGCAGCTGGTATCTCGACGACCGAGGCATCCCGGCCACCTGGCCCTGGTCCTTCGGCCGGTTCCGCGCCGAGATGGAGACGCCCAAGCTGGACGCCTTCGACCTGCGGCCGTAAGTCCGTCACCCGGCTACTGGGGGAGTTGGATCCCGAGCTCGCCGGCTTTGGCCACCGCGGCGTCGGGGAAGATGTTCCTGACCAGAAACGGGTCGTTGACCATCAGGTAGTCGGGGACCAGCGCCTTGGTATACCGCTCGAGGTAGAGCAGCTGTTTGGCGATGAGCACCATCTCCCGGGGGGCGGTGGCGCCGAGCGACTCGGCGATGTCGAACGCCTGTTTGAGCAGCTCTCCGAGGTTGAGGCCGGACACCGACTGGTCGAGCAGCGGGTCCAGGACCACTTTGAGTTGGAGGCCGACCATCTCGTCGCTGAGCTCCATGGAGGCGGGAAAGATCTCGACGTGGCGGAAAGCCCGGGCGATGCGGGTGTAGTCACGATCGAACAGGATGGTGAGGAGGACATCGGCGAGGAACTGCTTCCAGGTGGCGTCCAACTCCCCCATGATGCCGAAATCGAGGAACGAGCAGCGCCCGTCGTCGAGGAGCCACATGTTCCCGGCGTGCATGTCGCCGTGGAACGGCCCATGGACCAGAGCTGCCTCCAGCCACGCCTTGCAGCCGCGGCGGAGGACCAGTTCGGCGTCGATGTCCCGCTCCCGGATGGTGTCGAACGCGTCCATGGGGATGCCGACCATGCGCTCCATGCAGATCAGGTGCGGCCCGCAATAGTCCCAGTAGACCTCCGGCGCCGTCACCCAGCGGTTGTCACCGAAGGCGCCGATGTGATCCCGGAAGGAAGCCTGGCGGTGGGCTTCGAGGGCGAAGTTGAGCTCCTGGTTGGTCACGTGGTGGAGGTCTTCGATGATGGCCGGGGCGTTGAACCGGGCGCCGGCCTTGGTTCGGGCCAGGAGCCGCGCCAGTTTGTGCAGGATGCGCAGGTCGGTGTTCATCCGGCGGGCGATGTCGGGGCGTTGAAGCTTGACCACCGCGTCGCGCCCGTCGGGGAGCACACAGGCGTGGACCTGGGCGATGGAAGCGGCCGACAGCGACCGGTCGTCGAACGAACGGAAGAGCTGGGCCGGCAGCCGCCCCAGGTCCTCGCGAATTAGCCGGTGCACGGTGTCGGAGGGAAACGGCGGCACCTCGTCGAGGCATCGTTGGCAGGCGTCGGCCAGCGGGGTGGGGAACAACCCGGGTGACGAGGCAACCAGCTGACCGAGCTTGACGAAGGTCGGGCCCAATTTCTCGAATCCGTCCACCACCGCTCCGGCCGTGATGACCGACCAGCTCTGCCCGACCCGGGCGAGTTTCCGGGGCGCGATGCGGAGGAGTGAGCCCAGCATCACCAGACCGATGGTGAGGACCCGTCCCAGCTCCCGCAGTCCGAATTGGTCGAGGGTCGGGGTGTGGACGGCCAGGTCGCCGGGAGGCGGACCGTTGGAATACGGCCCGCGGAAGGTGGTCACCATCCCGGTCCCGCTGAAGGTGTCGGCCGGCTGCCGGTCGACGTCACCCACCGGCGTCAGATCCGGGTTGGTCGGCCGGGGTGGGGGAGGCCCAGGCGAGGTACATGGCCAGCAGGCCTTCGGTGGCCTGCTCGACGAACTCGGCGTCCCGTTCGGGTGCTCCCACCCGCAGCCAGGCTTGGACCGCTTCGACCAGGTAGGCGACGATGGTCCGTTCCGCCCACGACCGGATGATGGGGTCGGCGAGGTTCTCGCCGATCATCCGGTCGGCGACCTCGACCGCCTTCGCCCACCACTCGTCGTAGTAGGAGGCGAATCGGGGCTCGCGAAGCGAATGCCCGGTGAGGAGTCGGAAACCGTCGGGGTTCTCCCGAGCCACCGCCAGCATCGAGCCGACGATGAACCCCCGTCGACTCGGGACGTGCTCCAGGCCCCGGACGAACTCGTCACGGAGCCGCTCGGCCACCCGTTCGAGTACGGCCCGGTACAGGTCCTCTTTCGAATCGAAGTGGCGGTAGACGATGAGGCGGGTGATCCCCGCCGCCGCGGCCACGTCGTCCATGGCGGTGGCGGCGAAGCCACCCCGGGCAAAGGCGGTGGCGGCGGCCCGGAGGATCTGTTCGTAGCGTTCGTCCTGACGCATCAGCCTCCGGGTGGGGGTGACGGTCACGGTGGGGGCCTCATGATTGGCCAAGTGTATACGCATGTGTATACACTTGGCGGCACGGCGTTGCCGGCAAGGGGGACCTCGATGACGACATTGCAGACCGAGTTCAGCGAAGCGGAGCTGTTGGCCGAGCACGCCATCGTCGAGCCGTTGATCGTCAACCAGGTGCGCTGCCACGGGGGATTCGATGCGGACGGCAACTACGTGTCCCCCCGGACCAAGAACCGGTGGCCGGCCATCCATGCCTGGGAACAACAGCGGGTGGATCAGTTCGGCACCCCGATCCTCGATGTCCCGCTGGAGACCTGGCCCGAGAGCTTCCCGAACGTGGACCAGTCGAAGTTGCTGTTGCGGAACGGGGTGATCGAACCGACCATCACCTCGCTCACCCGGATCGGGACGGTCGAGGGATTCGGGGGCATGCTGCGGATGCTCCCGACGCCCGACTTCGCCCGCTGCTTCGCCGAAGAGATCGACGGGACCGCCATCGCCCATATCGACGGCGGCCTGTTCGAAGCCCACGCCCGCGACGAGTCCGGGTTCGGAGACCAGGCTGGGCATGACCGGATGTGGTTCGCCGCCCGGGACATCGCCTTCGACAACCCGGCCACCGAAGACCTGACCGCTCGGATGCTGGATCGCATGGGCATCGACACCCGGCCGAAATCCGCTGAGGAGGTCAGCCGGATACAACAGGTGGCGGTGGCCGGTCGGGCTCTCCCGGCCGACATCGACTTCACCCTGGAAGTGGTGGTGGGCCGCATGATCGGCCTGCTGCTGATCGAGATCTCCGCCTTCCACGGCTTTCGATGGGCGGAGGCGGTGCTGAGCGATACCGAGTTGGTGGCCGGTGACGGCGACGCGGCCACCCTGGTGTCGTACATCCGGGCCGACGAGACGCCGCACGTGGCCTGGCTCCGCACCGCCCTCTCGGAAATGCGCGACCGGACCTGGGTCGGGGAAAATGGGCGCACCTACGACGGGACGGCCATGATCGACAGACTCTGGGACCGGGCGTTGGAGAACTCGCTGCTGCTCCGCCGCCAGGAGAATCTGCAGTTCTTCATGCGGGAGATCGAAGACGCGGTAGATGGCCGGTCGGATGGCGCCGACCTCATCGAAGAGATGCTCGGGCTGGGCACCGTCACCCGGCTCGAGGACGGCACCATGGTCGACACCGCCAGCCAAGCCGTCCTCGGTTGATCTGAACCGCCATGAAGTTCGGGATCTTCTACGAGCACCAGCTCCCCCGCCCCTGGCACCAGGACAGCGAACAGCAACTGATCAACGACGCGCTGGATCAGATCGAGCTGGCCGACCGCCTGGGCATCCAGTACCTGTGGGAGGTCGAGCACCATTTCTTGGAGGAGTATTCGCATTCCAGCGCGCCGGAGGTGTTCCTGGCCGCCGCCAGCCAACGGACCCAGCGCATGCGGATCGGGCACGGGATCGTGCAGACCGCCCCGGCCTACAACCATCCGGCCCGGATCGCCGAGCGGATCGCCATGCTCGATCTGGTGTCGAACGGGCGAGTGGAATTCGGGTCGGGTGAGTCGTCGTCGGAGGCCGAGCTCCGGGGCTTCGGGATCGATCCGGCCATCAAGCGGGAGGCGTGGCTCGAGGGGCTCGAGGTGGCCATCCGCTGTATGACCGAAACCCCATTCGGCGGCGTGGACGGGAAGTTCGTCCGGATGCCGCCCCGCAATGTCGTACCCAAGCCGGTCCAGCAGCCCCACCCCCCGTTGTGGGTGGCGTGCAGCCGTCGCGACACCATTCTGCTGGCCGCGGAGAAGGGGATCGGCGCCCTCAGCTTTGCCTTCATCGAACCCGAGGACGCCAAGAAGTGGGTCGAGGATTACGAGGCGGTGTTGCGCGAGAAGTGCGTCCCGGTCGGACTCTCGGTCAATCCACAGGTGGCCTGCGTCAGCCCCATGATGTGCGCGGAGGACGAGGAGGTGGCTATCGCCCGGGGTCTGGAAGGCGCCAATTTCTTCGGCTACTCGCTCGCCCACTTCTACGTCTTCGGCGACCATGTTCCCGCCGCCACCGATGTGTGGGAGGAGTTCCAACAGCGGCGGGGGAAGATGGGGTACTCACCCGAGGCCGCGCTCGGCCAACCGGCAGCAGACACTCGGGGCCCAGATCGCCTCGGGGGACGCCAAGGGACTGCGCGGCGCCACCGGCACGCCGGATCAGCTCCGGGAGTTCCTCCGGCGTTACGAGGCCGCCGGGGTCGACCAGCTGATCTTCGTCATGCAGGCGGGCCGGAACCGGCACGAGGACATCATGGAGTCCATCGAGTTGTTCGGCACCCGGGTGTTGCCGGAGTTCGTCGAGCGGGACGAGGCCGCCAGCCGGGCTAAGGCGGCCAAATGGGAGCCGATCATCGAGGCGGCGCTGGCCCGACGGAGCGAAGACCACCCGGTCATGCCGCCCGGGTACGTGATGAGGGCGATTCCCAAGCAGATGGTCGACGCCATGGAGAGTGAGCCGGCCCAACGCTGGCTCGACTCGCTGGCCGACAATCAGGCCGCCGGGGTGCGCGACGAGGAGTTCCAGCGGCTGGTGGACGGGTAGGCGGCCTCGACGTCAGGTCCGGGCCCGATGGACCGAAACCGCATAGGTGCCGGGACCGGGGAACGGCAGACGATCCCAGGTGGCCCACCGCTCCACCAACTCGAGACCGGCGTCCTGGCAGTGGCGGTCGTATTCGACCACCGAGTAACGCCCGTCCAACTGGAACCCGGCCACCAGGGCGCCACCGGGACGGAGATGGCGGGCGCACCCGCTGACCAGGGAGGCTTGCGTGCCGGGCGGAGTGAACAGCGGCACGTTGCCGGCCATCACCACGACGTCGAACACCCGGTCGAGATCGAGTCCGGAGATGTCGGCCTCCACCCAGATGAGATCGGGGTTGAGCCGGCGGGCGGTGGCGATCATCGATGGGTCGGTGTCGGCGCCCACCACCTCGATCCCCCGGAGGGCGAGCTCCCTCGCCACCCGGCCGGTTCCGCATCCGGCATCCAGAACCGTGGCCGGATGGAGGCCGGTCACGAAGTCGGCCTCCCCGTGCACGGCGACTCCGGAGGTGGCGAGAGTATCGAACCGCCGTTGGTAGCTCTCGCCGTCCCATGTCATAGTTGCATCATCGCGCCACGGGTCGCGACCGTAGAATTGCAGGCCACCGGGGCAACTGGGGATTCTGACCAAAAGGGGAAAATTTGACTGAAGTGGTGAATCCCGAGGATGGGCCGGGTTCCCAGCGGTCGGTGGACGCGCTCTCCGCCGAGCGTCGTTCGAAGCGGGACTACCTCCGGGACCAGGGCATCGACCCGTATCCCTCCCGGTTCGACCGTTCGAACACCACCGCCGAGTTACGGCAGAAATACGGCGATCTGCCCGCGGATGCTCGGACCGGCGACGAGGTGCGGGTGGCGGGCAGGATCGTCAGCGTGCGGGGGCACGGGAAGTTGGTCTTCATCACTCTGCAGGACGTCTCCGGCCCCATTCAACTGCTGGTCCCGGTGAGCAATCTCTCCGAGTCCGCGGCCGCGGTGCTCGACAAGTCCGACCTCGGAGACTGGGTCGGGGCCACCGGGGAGGTGATCGTGAGCCGGCGAGGCGAGCTCTCGGTCGAGCTCACCGATCTGCAACTGCTGTCCAAGGCGCTCCGGCCCCTGCCCGACAAGTGGCATGGCCTCAGCGAGGCGGAGATGCGGTATCGCCAACGCGAGGTCGATCTGTTGGCCAACGAGGACACCCGACGGGTGTTCGGGATCCGGTTCAAGGCGGTGGCGGCCATGCGGGCGGAGTTGGTGGCCGAGGACTACATCGAGGTGGAGACCCCGATCCTCCAACCCCAAGCCGGCGGGGCCATCGCCCGACCCTTCTTCACCCACGCCAATGCGCTCGACATCGACCTCAGCCTCCGGATCGCCCCGGAGCTCTACCTGAAGAGGTTGGTGATCGGGGGATTCGAGCGGGTCTTCGAGATCGCCCGCAACTTCCGCAACGAGGGGGTCGACACCCGGCACAGCCCGGAGTTCACCGCCCTCGAGGCCTACCGGGCCTTCGGTGACTTCAACGACGGGATGGACCTCACCGAACGCCTGGTGGTGGCCGCCGCCCGGCTCGCCACCGGTCGGCTGACCTTCACCACCGCGGGAGGAGAGATCGACCTGACGCCGCCCTGGCCCCGCCAGGAGCTGCTCACGTTGATCGAAGCCGCGGCCGGGCGCCGTCTGCATCCGTCCGATCCGGTCGACGAGGTGCGGGCCGCCTGCCGCCAGCTCGGGGTCGAGTACGACGACGCCTGGGGATCGGGCAAGCTCATCTTCGAGATCTACGACAAGTTGCTGTTGCCCAATCTGCTCGGGCCGGTCTTCGTCTGCGGGTTCCCGGTGGAGGTGTCTCCGCTGGCCCGGCACCAACTCGCCGACGCGACCCTGACCGATCGTTTCGAATTGGTGGTCGACGCCAAGGAGTACGCCAACGGCTACAGCGAGCTCAACATCCCCGAGGAACAGGAAGACCGCTTCCGGGGGGAGACGGCCGCCGCCGCCAAAGGGGATCTCGAGGCCCACCCCGCCGACCAGGCCTTCGTCCGGGCGCTCGAGTACGGACTGCCTCCCACTTCGGGGATCGGCATCGGGGTGGACCGGCTGGTGATGTTGCTGGCCGAGGTGGATGCCATCCGGGACGTCATTCTGTTCCCCATGCTCCGGCCCGAGGCGCCGGGATGACCGACGTCGTCACCGAACCCGGAACCGGCGCCCCCGGACGCGGTGCTGGTGCCGACACCTACTCGACTCGGCACCGGGCCCCGAGTGACACGTCGGTCAACGGTGGTCCGCCGGAGGTCGCCGCCGAGTTCTATATGCCCGACCTCGTGGAGGCGGGCGTCCCACTCGGAGGTCGGGCAGTGGTCGTCAGTGACCTCCATCTGGCCGCCGTCCCGACCGATGCCAGCCGAATCGTGGCCGACGAGCTGTCCGAACTGTTGACGGGTTGGACGGGTCCGGGAGCATTCGTGATCGCCGGGGACGGCTTCGAGATGTTGGCGAGCTCACCCGACGTGGGGGCCATCCTCGACGCCCATCCCCAGTTCGCTGACGCCCTCTCGGCGTTCACCCAGGCGCCGGACCACCAATTGATCGTCCTGTCCGGCAACCACGACGGCCAGCTGGCCTGGGACGGTGAGGCGGTGGCGACGCTGAGGGACCGGTTGGGGATGACCGGCATCGCCTTCGCCTGCGATCTGGTCATCAGCACGGCTGAGGGCGTGCAGCGGGTGCACGTCGTCCATGGGAACCAGTCCGACCCTTACAACACCTTCGCCGACCCCCGGTCGCCGGTGGATACCCCGTTCGGCCACCACATCGTCCGTGACGTGCTGCCCCAACTGGCGGCCCGGCAGTATCCGGGATCGCTGTTCGACGGGGTGCAGTGGCTGGACGGCGAACCGGCCGGCTTCGTCAGCTCGCGGCTCTTCTACCGGAAGGTCATCGGCAAGTTCTGGCTCCTCACCATCCCCTTCGTCGCCGCCCTGCTGCTCCGGTTCCTCACCTTCATTCCCGGATTCGGGACGTTGCTCAAGCACCACAGCCAGCGGTGGCTGATCGCCTTCGGGCTCTTGATCCTGTTGATGATCGTGGTGGCGGTGGTGGCCGCCTTGGCCACCATGTTCCGGGTGAACAAGGCCCTGCGGGAAGGAGCGCTCAACGAGCGGGCCGATCCGGTGACCCATAACGCGCCTCCCCGGGCCGAGGCCTCCCGCCTGGTGGCGGCGGGATTCGCCGGCATGATCAGCGGACACACCCACCAGCCCGAGCTGTCGGTGGTCGGCAACGGGTTCTATGCCAACACCGGCAGTGGGACCGAGTCGACCGTCGCCCAGCCGGCCCGGTGGCGGCTGCCCAAGCCCTATGTCACGGCTCGACGCTTCTCCTACGTCGAGATGTTGGCCGGCGACGTGCTGATCGTGAGGCTGTATCTGCGGGAGACCCCCACCCGGGATCCGGTCCTGCTCGAACGGTTGGCCATGGCCCATGTCCGCCATGGCCAGACCACCACCCAGATGGTGGCGTCACTGCCCAACGGCCCGACCTGGACCAACGAGGCCAAGGCGCTCAGCCACTGGTCGCGCTCCCGAAGGGTGCGCCAACTGGCGGCCGCCATCCTGGTGGTCGCCGGCCTGCTCGACATCCTCTTCGCCCTGCTGTTCGACGTGCGTTCGACCCTTCCGGCCGATCGATGGCTGCCGCTGGGCATCGGGCCGCTGGACGGGATGACCGCCATCGTGGGTGGATTGGCCCTCCTCGGGCTCGCTCGCGGGGTGAGGCACGGCTACCGGTCGGCGTGGGCGGTGGCCATTCTGGTGCTGGTGGCCGACATCGTCAGCCGGTTGGTGAATTCCACCGGCGTGGTCGGAACCACCGTGGCCTTCGTCATCGCCTTCTGGCTGGTCCTCGAGTACTCCCACTTCGGGGTGCACCCGGTGGGGGTGAATCGCCTGGCCCGATGGGGGATGTCCCTCGGGCTCGGAGCCCTGGCCGCCCTGGCGATCCTGGACGACCTTTTCGAACCCAAACAGGGACTGGCGCTCGACGTCACCGCGCTGGTGCTTCTGGGGGTCATCGCGCTGGTCCTGTTGGTGACCCTTCCCGGGCGCGAGCACCGGCGGACGGGGACGGCCCGCGCCGAGGCCTTCGATCGTGCCCTGGAGATCATCGAGACATACGGGGGGGACACGCTCGACTACTTCGCCCTGCGGGATGACAAGTCCTGGTTCTTCTCCGGCTCCTCACTGGTGGCCTACTCGGTCATCAACGGGGTGATGCTGGTGTCCCCCGACCCCATCGGGCCGGTGGACCAACGGGTGTCGGTGTGGTCGGACGTCATGAACATGGCCCAGGCCAACAGCTGGGCACCGGCGGTGCTGGCCGCGTCCGAGGTCTGGCTGCCCATCTATCGGGCTTCCGGCCTGGTCGACCACTACCTCGGCGACGAGGCGGTGGTCGATTGCATCACCTTCTCGCTTCAGGGCAAGTCGATGAAGTCCCTGCGGGGCGCCTACAACCGGATGAAGAAATCGGGATACCGGGTGGAAGTCCACGATCCCGGCGAGGTGGGCCCGGAATTGAAGAGCCAGCTGCTCACCCTCATGACCGAGACCCGCCAGGGGGAAGCCGAACGCGGCTATTCGATGACGCTGAGCCGGATCTTCGATCCCCGGGATCGCGGGTTGCTCCTGGCCGTGTGTCTCGACACCGACGGCACGCCTCTGGCCTTCAACCAGTATGTCCCGGCGCCCCAAGTGAACGGCTACTCCCTCGATCTGATGAGACGAACCAGCCGCGACGACGTAGCCAGTGGGCTCACCGACTTCGTCATCCTCGAAACCATCCAGTGGATGGCCGAACGGAACTTGCGGGGGCTGGGTCTCAACTTCGCCACCATGCGGGCGATCGTGGCCGGGGAGACGGCCGGTGGCGCCTGGACCTCGCTGGAGCGAAACGTCCTGCATCGGTTCAGCGACACCATGCAGATCGAGTCGCTGTGGAAGTTCAACAAGAAGTACGAACCCCGGTGGAATCCGCGCTACACGGTGACCGGGCCGTTCGTCCATATCGCCCGGACCAGTTTGGCCATGGCCCGGGCCGAAGCGGTCACCGAGGTCCCGGTGATCGGGCGGCTGCTCAAGGTTCGCGAGAAGACCTGATCGGCGAGGCCGGCCCCAATAGGACATGGCTCCGCCGTGAAAGGCCCGTTCAGAACCCTTCGAGCAGGACCTTCCCCGGATCGGGGGCGGTCTCGGACTTCTCGTGAGCCTCCATCACCGGCGGCGCCCACCGGGACATCAAGACCACGCCCACCGCCATCAGGATGAGCGAGAGTATCGCCCCGCTAATGGCAGAAGGCGAGGTGTTGATGTGCTCATCGAACAGCTCGACGCCCAGCAGAATGCTCGAGAACGGGTCGACGATGAGAAGGGCGGCCTGGGACACCATCAGCGGACCGACCGACAGCGATGCCTGCACCAGGACCGTCCCGATGATGCCGGTGACCACCAGCGCGTAGAGCGGCCAATGGTAGAGGAGATGGATCCAACCGTCCTTGGAGAGGATGGCGGTGGCCGCTTTCATGAAGCCGGCATCGATGGACCAGACGATGGCGCCGGAGCTGCCGAGCATCGCCGCTTTCCGGGACGGTGACCCTCCCCGGCTGAGCACCAGGAGCACCGCGACGATCACCAGCCGGACGGCGACGGACTTGATCCAACCGCTGGCGCTCGGGAGGCCGATGCCTTCCTGGGGATGGGCGGCGACCAAGAACCCCGCCAGTCCCACGCAGGTGAGTGCGGCGGCGCCCCAGGTGCGCATGGCAATTTGGTCGTGCAACCAGAATCTGCGGAGCCCCAACATGAAGATCAACTCGATCACCAGCACCGGCTGGACCACGGCGATCTCCCCGAAGTAGAGGGCGGTGGCGGTGAAGATGAAGGTGCCGCCCAGGAACAGGAAGCCCACCAGCCACATCGGCTGGCGGATCAGATACAGGGCCTTGCGCCATCCGGTCGCCACTTCCGCCGGGGCGGAGACGTTGGCCAGGCGCTGCACGACAGCCGAAGAGGCATTGCATAAGGAGCCGAGGGCGGCAAAGAAGATGGCAATCATGTCGGCACCACTGACCTCCTAACGGAGGATGAACGTTGCATTACACCTCTAGTGATCGACAGTGTACTGACGGGGCTTGGGGGCCGCTGACCTCGACCCGTTGCCCTTTATAGAATCGTTGCCCGTCTTCTTATTTTGACCGAGCGATCGGAGTCTTCCGTCAACATTTCCATCATTTCGGGGTGGCTGCCCCAGGTGGTCATCGGTCTGGCGGTGGTCTCGCTTTTGGGGGCTATCGGCTGGCGGTCCGGGCGATGGCGCCGACAATTGGTCATCGGGATTCCGGCGGCGATGGTCATCCCTTTGGCTGCCGATGTGATCCTGCACCTCAGCGGGGCGTACCCGAACCGGTTCCCCATCTCCGCCTTCGTTTGGGGCGGGGTCTGGGTGCTGGCGGTGGTGGCCGCCGCCGTCGGATGGCTGCCGGCCACCCGTTGGATCCGGGTGATCTCCTGTGTCGCCGTCCTCCTGACCGCGGTGGTCGTCGCCGATGCGCTGAACGCGACCTACGTCAGGTACCCGACACTCGGGAGGCTGGTGGATCTCGACGCGGTCAACCTAGTTCCCAACGCCCAGCTCCAGGTCATCCGGGATGAGGTGGCGAAGACCGGTCGGCTCCCGTCGAGAGGCGTGGTGGTTTCCGCCCATATCCCGGCAACGGTGTCCAAGTTCAACGCCCATGACGCCTTCGTGTATCTGCCTCCGGCATGGTTTGCCACGCCCCCGCCGGTCCTTCCCACGCTGATCCTGTTGCCCGGCGAACCGGGAAGCTCTGCCGACTGGACCCAGCAGGGGAAAGCGGATCACATCGCCGACAGTTTCGCCGCCACCCATCACGGGCTGGCGCCGATCATCGTGATGCCCGACCCCAATGGCTTCCAGACGGTGGATACCGAGTGTGTGAACAGCTCCGCCTTCGGACAGGCGGAGACTTACCTGGTCGAGGACGTGCCCGCCTTCGCCCGGGCGACCTACGACGCCAACGAAGGACCCCGATCGTTGGCGGTGGCCGGATTGTCAGCCGGAGGCTTCTGTTCGGTGAACCTGGCGGTGCGGAATCCGAAGGTGTTCCCGTTCTTTGCCAGCTATTCGGGATTGGCCAGCCCCGTGTATCAGGAGGACCCGCGGAAGGACACCGTCAAGATCCTCTTTGGTGGCTCCAACGAGAGCTTTCAAAAGAACAATCCGATTTCCCTCCTGAAGAACGCTTCCTATCCGGGCATGGCCGGCTGGTTCGCGGTGGGCACGGACGACGCCCAGCCGCTCGCCGCCGCTCAGCGTCTCCAACCGGCAGCCGAGGCGGCCGGCATCGATACCTGCATCGAGATTCTTCCCGGCGGCCACGACTTCGGTGTCTGGGATCAGGCGTTCACCGATTCGTTGCCGTGGCTGTCCTGGAAGTTGGGACTCACTCCGCAGCCAGCGTCCGAAGCTGCGACCTGCAAGCCGGGGGCGTGACCCGACCACCGTGCGCCCCGGGGGACTCGAACCACCCAACCTGCGGATTAAGAATCCGCTGCTCCACCGTTGAGCTAGGGGCGCAACGAGATCCTAAGGGTGCCCCTCAATGATTGCAACCGCTTACAACCTAAAGACGCTGGCTCATTTTCCCAAAGACGGGATGGATCACCCGCGCATCCAATCAATGAATGGGAGGAGTGCATTTGGCCGGAGAGTCGGTCGGAGCCGGGGTAAGACCGAGTTTCCAGGACAACCACGGCAGCGAGTCCTTGAATGTCTGTGTCCAGAAGGTGAAGTCGTGCCCCCCAGTGGGGGTGAGTAGACAGGTTTGCGCGAGTCCGGCTTTGAGGGCCAGCGCTTGGAGGTTCCGAGCGGTGGGCAACTGAGGATCCTGGAGTCCGGCTTCGAACCAGGCCGACGTGGTGGGGAATTTGTCGTTGGTGAGCAAAATCGTCGGGTCGAACTTGTCGTACTCGGCTTGCGAGCCGTTGAACAGGGTGTTGATGGTGACCTGGGTGTTGGCGGTCTCGTAGGTCAAGATGCCGTAGCCCGAGTACGAAGCGAAGTCGGGAAAGATCTTCGGGTTGCGCAAGGCCAGCACCTCGGCGCAGGTCCCGCCGGCCGAGAGCCCGGCCACCGCAAATGAGTGGGCTCCGGTGTTGGCATTGAATTCGGTGCGCATGTAGGCCGGCAGGTCAACGGTCAGGTAGGTCTCGGCATTGCCGAGTTTGCTGTTCACGCACTCGGAGTCCTGGGCTACACCGTTGGCATCCGGCATCACGATGATCGGAGCCGTTCCGTTATGTTTGGCCGCGAACTCGTTGGCGGTCGTGTCGGCAAATGCCGCCCGGGTCCAGTCGGAGGGCATGCCCGGGTAGCCGGCGATCAACACGATGACCGGAAGCGCCGGCAATGGGTTGTTGAACCACGCCGGGGGGAGATACACCTCCGCGGGCGCCGCCTGGAACTTCGAGAGGGTGGGGGGGATGGTGACGTTGATGGTGTCGCCGTGGTCGGGAAGGTGTCCGGTGTCCCGGACCTGATCCCGGATGGCCTGCAGGGCCGGGAGAGTAGTGAAGTTGGCGGCGTCCTTGCCCAGGGCCCGTTCCAGGGTCGGGTAGTACCCGAACTGCTGGTTGATGACAGTGACGGTGGCCAGGAAGCAGAAGAGCACCGTCACGATCGAGAGCGGACGGAGGACCCAGTGACCCTTCGGCCAGCCGAGGATGGCGACCACCACCGAGAAGATGACCAGCCACGCCCAGAGGTAGAAGGTGCGGGGGAAGTCGTCCGGTACGAACTTGAAGAAGTGGACCGACAACGCCACCAGCACGGTCAGCACGAAGGCAATCGGAAGCCCGAACACCAACTGGGACTTCCACGTCCCGTTCCGCCACCCCACGGTCAACAGCAACGACCCGAGCGCCAGCGCGATCACCACGACCGGAAACCAGCCGGTGATGATCGAGAAGTTGATTTCGAGTTCCATAAGCGCTTCGGAAGACCCTACAGCGAGGAACCCTGCCCGTCAGGGCTGGTTCAGGAGTGAGTCGACGCCGAACTGCGCGGTTTGGTGGTCGTGGTGGTCGGGGGTGGTCCGGTTGGATAGGCCGACGACATGGTGAAGAAGTCCCGGGCCCAGTAGGACGCGAAGTACCGTCCGGGTCCGCCGGTCATCTGGGGGAGGAGCTGGGTACCGTTGGCGGGGGTGGCCGCCCCGTAGGGGGTCGCGGGGTTGTAGAAGGAGTAGTTGACCCAGTCGGTGTTGATGTCGAGCTCCATCGCCCGGACGGCCCCGGCGCGAACCAGGAGATCGGCCAGATCGGTGATGTTCAGGCCCGGGCCGCCGACATAGACCAGCGCACCAGTGGCCGTCACTCCGAGCCCGGATCGGTAGACATAGATGGCTCCGCCCAGCGTGTTGCCCCACTGGGTGGTGTCGGAGGCGTTCAGCCCCGGGACGGGTTGGCCCCCATCGACGACCAGGTCGAGGTTCTGGCGGACGGCAACCACATTGGGGGTGAGGGTGGCATCCCGCCCCCAGTCGGCCACCGTCATGGTCCCGTCGTTGTAGATCACCGCGGAGGCCGCCCCCGACACCAGCGGTATCAGGGTCTTGCCGTCGGTGTAGTACCCCCCGTTGGATTGACCGGACAGGAAGCCGGCATTGAAGGCGGAAACCAGGGAGTTGGCCGCCGTGGGTTGGATGGGAGCGGTATGGGTGAACGGGCCGCCGCCGGGGATCTGGCTCCCCGAGTAGAGGGTGGCGTGCAGCAGTTTGGTGTCCATCCACGCCACCCCGACGACGTAACTGGTGTGTACCGCGTCGGGCCGGAGCTCGGTGGTGTAGACGGCGGGGATGCCGTCCACCAGGCGACCGGCCGGGGACCACTGGCCCTCGCCGGCAACCGCCGGGCTGGCAAACGGCACCATGGCCACGGGTGGCGGTAGATGCGGCGGCCCGGCGGCCACCGTGGTCGGGGTGCTGGTCGGGGCCTTGATCGCGCCTTTGGGCACTGTCCCCCCGACCTTGGGAGCGTGGTGGCTGTACCAGAAATTCTCGACCTTGTTGACGATGGAACCGGCACCGTTCTGGCGCGCCCACTCGGCGAACCGGGCGCTCATCGAACTCCCGTAGGCGGGATTGGTCAACGCCCCACCCAGCGTAATGGCCAACCAGATCAGCAGGCCGACCAGGATCACCCCGATGATGGCTTTCATCCGGCGACGGCGGTAGAGCCGCTCCTGGCGGGCGCGGACCCGTCGGAGCTTTCGGCCCCGGGGACGGTGCGCCGGGCGTTTGGCTCCGCCGGCCGGCGTGGTCTGCGACGATTGGGGGCGTTCGACGGTATCGACCAAGGGAATTTCCTGAGTATCTTGCATGCTCGCCCGGCTAGAAGGCACGGGGTGAGGGGAGTGACGACCCCGTTTGGTCCACCAATACTGGCCACCGTGACTGAGGTGGAAGACCGCCAGCGGATCGGCCGGATCCGTACACGCACGCGATGGTTTGGGGATCGGCCACTACATAGCCAACTTTAGCTGGGACGTGAGCGGGAGTGGGGTCGAGCCGGTGGCTGCCCTTGACGAGCAGCGCCTCTCCGGTCGTTTTCCCTGCTGGGGAGGAAGCAGTCTCGGTCCCCAAAGTACGGTAGGGAACGATGGCCGCCTCGTGGATCCCCACCCTGGTCCTGGTGGCCGGAATTGCGGCCCTGGCCCCGATCCTCTCCGATTTCAGCGGGAAACTCGGCATCCCGGCCTTGGTCATCGAACTCGTCCTGGGCATGGTGGTGGGCCCGGATGTCCTGAAGCTCGCCCACACCGGAAGCGTGGTGACCGCGTTTTCGGATATGGGCCTGGCCTTTCTGATGTTCCTGGCCGGCTACGAACTCGATCTCATGCGGATCCGAGGCCGCCCGTTGCGGCTGGCCGCGGTGAGCTGGGTGTCCTCGGCGGTGGTGGCGGTGGCGTTTTCCCTGGCCGTGGTGGCAACCGGCCTGGAGCACGACCCGGTGGTGTTCGGTCTGACCCTGACCACCACGGCGCTCGGGACGGTGTTGCCACTCGTCCGCGACGCCGGTGTCCTGGACACCGAGTTCGGCCGACACGTGATGGCGGCAGGAACCATCGGGGAGTTCGGGCCGATCGTGGCGGTATCCGTATTTCTGACCCAGCGGCATCCAGCGGTCACCATCTTGCTGTTGGTCGCCTTCTTCGTCACCGCGGTGGCGGCGGCGCTGCTGGCCACCCGCAGCCAGCAACCCGGGGTGGTGGCCATGCTCGGCCGGCATCTCCATTCGAGCTCGCAACTGCCGATCCGGATATCCATACTCCTCATCTTCTTGCTCGTCTATTTGGCCTCCACCCTCGGCCTCGATGTGCTGCTGGGTGCGGTCGCCGCCGGGATCGTGGTCCGCCTGTTCACCGAAGGCGACGACAGCCCGGTCATTCGGGGAAAGCTCGAAGCCATCGGCTTCGGATTTCTGATTCCGATCTTCTTCGTGGTGAGTGGCGTGACCTTCGATCTCCATTCGCTTCTCCACAATCCGAGGGCCGCCCTCCGCATCCCGCTCTACCTTCTGCTCCTCTTGGTGGTCAGGGGCGCACCCTCGGTGCTGGTGTACCGCAAGCAGCTGCCGAAACGTGAACAGCTGCCTCTGGCGCTGTTCTCGGTCACCGGGCTGCCCCTGATCGTGGTGATCGCCGAGATCGGGGTGGCGGCCGACAAGATGGCCGCCGAGAATGCCGCCGCCCTCATCGCCGCCGGCGTTCTCTCCGTGCTGATCTTTCCGATTGCCGGACTGCGGTTGCTGCAGCGGGGCGCCCCGGCCGGCGTGCCGGGACCGGTGGATCCCCCTCCGCCCCCGCCACCCCCGCCGCGGGGGACGGGGTCCTCGGGAACTTCCGCCGAAGACGACCCGTTCGGGAGGGGCTGACCTACGGGGTGGTGGACCACAATCGGAGTTGTGGCTCCTCCACCTCGGACAATTGGTGGTACCCCGGCAGTTCGTCCATGGGGGTGTCGAGGTAGATCTTGGCCTCGGGCGGATGGGCGAAGCGGCCGTGGCTCCAGCGGATCTCGATGTGACCGGCGACCGTGGAGGGCACCCCGGACTCCGGGCGGCGGGAACGATACCGGCAGCGCCAGTCGACCCGGGGCTGACCGGCCACCCCGGGGGCGATGTCGAAATCCAGCACTTCGAACTCGTCTCTCCAGTCCCAGGGGCTGGAGATCCGGTACCGGACGGGCCGGCCCGTTCGCCGGTCGATCCCGAGTACGAAATAGGGTGCACTGCCGATCCGGAGCAGGCGCCACATCATCAGCTCCGATCCGAAACCAGCTTCGTCCATCCGTCGGTTCCAGCGTTGGGCGGACACCCGGCTCACCGTCGCGCACAACCGGACATAGGCAGCCCGGGTCTCCTCATTCGGATACGACCGTCCGGCCAGGGCATCCCGGAGCTCGCGGTGCTGCTCTTTGGTGCAGAGTCCGGGGGCGGGTGGAAAATCGGTCAACCCGGTGGCGGCCAAGCATCCGGCATACAGCGCCATCAACTCGTCAGGGGCCACCACTTCGAACCAGTCGGCGCGATCCCAGCGCCCGGACATTGCCAACAAGCCCTCGAACAGACGGGCCGGCGAGGTGTTGGCGAGAATGTCGGACTCGTACTTGCAACTGATCAGGTAGACGTGGTCGATGCGGAGATCGATCGGGGCCACCTCGTCACCCGGGGCCCGACGGCCGCCGGTCCATTCGATGATCCTCGGGGCTCGCCCCCCCAGCCCGTCGGGTGCCGCCAACATGGCCCGGCCGTTGTCGAACGCCAGGCGGAACTCGACGGCGAATCGCCCGTTCGCGTGGATGCCCTGAAGTTGGTCCCAGGTCTCATCCCCAATCCGCAGCTCATCAGGCCGTCGGGCCAGGGCGCCGGCAAGGTCCGGATACCCGAGGGTACCGAGGGCGGTCCCGAGCTCGGTGACGGTGGTCCGGTCATCGGGCATGGGCCAGTCCCCGAGCGACGTGGACCCGACCCGGGCCGTTCACGGACCGACCAGGTGCTGAATGATCGATTCCCCCACCGACAGGCATTGCGAGGCGGAGGAGCAGGCCACCCCCAACAGGGGTTCCGGCGAGGTGACGGTGGTGGCCCCCTTCCAGGGCTTGGTCGTCGGCCCGGTGAAGAGCAGGACCCCCGAAGCCGCGGAACTGGTGATGGTGTTTCCCACCGCCACACAGGTGTCATCGGCGATACAGGAAACGCCGAAGAGCTCGGCGAGCGAGGCCGGCGTCGGCTGGCTGGTCCAGGTCGCGCCCCCGTTGGAGGTGGTGAAGACCACCCCGTGGCCGGTGCGGGCCAGGTTCTGGTCGGTGGCGGTGGATCCGACCACGGTGCATCGCACCCCGGGGACGCCGACCGGGAGTGTCGATGTGGTCGACGGGGCGGCGGTCGTCGGTGCGGTGGGAACGGTGATCTGGCCGCTGGGCGCCGAACCCGGCACCGCACCGGCCTGGTCGGTCGGCCCCTGCACGCAGGAGACGGAATTCAGAAAGCCCGAACCGGCCGGGATCGGCAGCGTGGTCCACGAGGAGCCGCCGTTCGAGGTGGCCACCACCGAGCCGGTCGTGGCGTGACCGGTCACCCAGCAATGCTGGGCGTCGATGCACGAGACGCCGCTGGCTTCGCTGGTGCCTCCCGACAACGTCCCCGCCTGGGTCCAGGTGGCGCCGGCCGACGTCGACACCAGGGCGACGTCACCCGAGGAGAGTGATCCGATGGCCATGCACCGTCGATCCGATCCGCAGGTCACGGTGGTCACGTCACCGATCCCGGCGGGCACGGTCGCCGGGCCCCAGCTGGTCCCCCCGTTGTCGGTGGTGATGGCGATGCCCTGGTTGGCTTGGCCCTCGCCGACGGCCACGCACAGAGACGGGGTGCTGCAGGCGATGTCGGCGAGGTAGCCGGTGGTCGGCGGGATGGGCTGGGCGATCCAGCGGGTTCCCCCGTTCGAGGTGGCAATCAACGCGGCCCCGTTGGGTGCGCCGCCGCTCCCGACCGTGGAGCCGACCGCCCAGCATTTGACCGCGGTCGCGCAGGTGACCGCGTTCACGGAATTGACCGGCGTGGGCGGCACCACCGGAGCCAATGAACCGCTCCACGGCGACCCGGGCTTGAACGGGATGGTGGCCAGGGTGACCGACGTTTTCCCTGGTGAGAGTGCGGCTGGACCCGAGGTGCACCCGGCCAGAACCGCCCCGATGAGGAGGCCGGCCAAGGCCTCCCGTTTCCGGAGACGGGATGCACCCCTCATGGTGAGGGCCGGCTAACGGACTTTGATGACGTCAGAAGAGACGGCCTTGTCGTGCCAGGCCTGGCGCCGCTGGTCCCACAATGGAGACAGCACGTTGATCAGCCCCGGGATGAACAAGAGGGCAAACAGAATGGTGTAGATGAGTCGACGGAGCGCGGCGCGCCCGGGGCCGATGGGGCCACCGGTGTTGATGTCGCGGGTGGCGATTCCCAGGGCCATCTTCCCGAGTGTTTGACCTTTTTCGCTTCCGTCGAAAATGCCGAAATAGACGAGGGTGAGCACGATCTCGATGATCTCGGCGATGATCAGGTGGCCGGTGTGCACGGTGGTGGTGCCGTTCGAATTGACCACGATGGTGTTGCTGCCGCCGAAGGGGATACGCAGAATGGCGAAGACAACGCCGAGCATGATGCTGTCGATGATGATCGCCACCGCCCGTTGCCACCATTCGGCCAGCGGTCGGCCCAGTCCGTCGACCGGTCCGGTGACGTAGCCGTAGGGGGTCCCGGCCGGCGGTTGCCCGTAGGGAGGCGCGCCGTAGGGAGGCGCGCCGTAGCCGGGAGCCCCGGGCGGTGATTGCCCATACGGAGGGGCCCCGCCCGGCGGCGGTCCGTAGGAAGCCCCGGGTGGAGGTTGTGCATAGACCGGCGCCGCCACTGGCGGTGGCGAGGTGCTGGCCGGTGCCCCGGGGGGCGGCCCCGGTGTCGGGGGAGGCGCAGTCGGGGGCGCGGGTGGCGGCGCAGCCGGAGGCGGCGGGGGAGGCGGCGGCGCGGCCGGGGGCGGGGGCGACGTCTCCGGTTTTTCGGGTGGCTGATCGCTCGGGGGAGGACTGGTGTCGGTCATCGGGAAATCCGATCTCTTGGGTTGGAATGGTCCGGGGAGCGAGCGATGAGCCGTCTCTTGGCCTGGTCGGACGCGATCTTGCCACGCGTGGAGGGTCATACGCAGGATTTCTTCCCGGATTGAACTCCCCACGGGTGGTTCGCCGTCTACCGTTGACCGTCGGTGATCGAAGTCCGTCTACACGCTGCTAGCGCTTCGGGACCAGGGGGGGAGTGGACCGCATGAATTTGGTCGACATCCTGATCCTGGTGGTCGTGGCCATTGCCGCCATTCAGGGACTGCGGCTCGGCGGGTTGATGCAGGTGCTCTCGTTCGGCGGATTCTGGATCGGTCTGTACTTCGGCGCGCTGCTGGCGTCGGTCACCGCCACCTGGGTCCACTCCTCCGCTACCCGGGCCGCGGTGGCCCTCATCACCATGTTGGGGGTCGCCATCCTCTGCGGGGTGGCCGGGCGCACCGTCGGGGTCAAGCTCTTCAAGCGGGTCCATCGGGGCCGGCTGGGGGCGGTCGATTCGGGACTCGGGGTGGTGGTGGCGGTCATCGCCTCGCTGCTGGCCACCTGGCTGGTGGCCAGCACCCTGGTCAACAGCTCGTACCTCCCGATCAATGCCTCCATCTCCGGCTCGCAGATCATCCGTTCTCTCGACAACGTGCTCCCGGCACCGCCGTCGGTGTTCTCCCGGGTGCAGGGGTTCCTTTCCGCCGAGGGCTTCCCCCCGGTGTTCGCCCAACTGGCTCCGGCGTCAGCCGGCCCGGTGACGCTTCCCGGCGACGCGCAGATGCAGACAGCGTTGAACATTGCCGGTCCTTCCACCGTCAAGATCGTCGGGTCGGGGTGCGGTGACATCCAAGAGGGATCCGGTTTCGTGGTCGCGCCCGGACTGGTGGTGACCAATGCCCATGTGGTAGCCGGGATCGCCCGTCCCACCGTCCAGGACAGCTCCGGAGTCCACGACACCACCGTTGTCCTCTTCGACCCCTCCTACGACCTGGCGGTGATGCGGGTCCCGGGACTCCGCGAGCATCCGCTCACCCTCGACCCGAACGATGTCGCCCGTGGGGTCCAGGCCCTGGTCCTGGGGTATCCGGGCGGGGGCCCCTTCACCGCCGAACCGGCCGGCATCATGGCCAATTTCTCCGCCGAGGGCCGGGACATCTATGGCCAGGGGCTCACCCTGCGGGACGTGTACGAAGTCCAGTCGGTGGTGCGCCCCGGGAACTCCGGAGGCCCGTTGGTCCAGGCCGATGGTCAGGTGATCGGCGTGGTCTTCTCCCGTTCGACCACCAACGGCAACATCGGCTATGCGCTCACCTCTCCCGGAGTGTTGAGCCGGGTCCAAAAGGCCGAGACCGTCTCCGGCTCGGTGGGTACCGGGGCGTGCACCAACAGCTGATCGCTGCCAGCTGCCGCGCCCGGACCTCCGCCGCCGCAGAACCAGAGACGCCCGACTAGACATAGACCATGAGCCTGCCCATTGAGGACTACGGAATCATCGGTGATCTCCACACCGCGGCGTTGGTCGGCCGCGACGGCTCCATCGATTGGCTCTGCCTGCCTCGCTTCGACTCGGCCGCCTGTTTTTCGAAACTCCTGGGCACCGGTGAACACGGGTGCTGGAAGTTGGCCCCGGTCGGATCGCACCGGGCAACCCACCGCCGGTACCGCGGCGATTCGCTGGTGCTCGAGTCGGAGTTCGTGACCGACGAAGGCACCGTCCGGGTCATCGACTGCATGCCGATCCGACAGCAGCACCCCGAAGTGGTGCGGCTGGTGGAGGGGGTACGGGGCACGGTCACCATGGACATGGTGCTCACCATGCGCTTCGGCTATGGACAGATCATCCCCTGGGTGCGGCGGCTCGATGGCACCCTGGTGGCCATCGCCGGCCCCGACGGGCTGTCTCTCTGGACCCCGATCCACACCGAGGGCAAGGACATGTCCACGGTGGCCAGGTTCACCGTGTCGGAGGGACAACGGGTCCCGTTCTCGTTGGCGTGGTTCGCCGCCTGTGAGGAGCCGCCCCGTCCGGTGGACGCGGTCTACGCCATCGATGACACCGAGAACTGGTGGCGGGACTGGGTCTCCCAGGGCACCTACGACGGCCCCGACCGCGACGCGGTGACGCGTTCCCTCATCACCCTCAAGGCGCTGACCTACCAACCCACCGGCGGGATCGTCGCGGCGGCCACCACCTCGCTCCCGGAGACGCTGGGGGGGGCGCGGAACTGGGACTACCGGTTCTGCTGGTTGCGCGACGCCACCCTCACCCTCGAGTCCCTGATGCAGGGCGGGTTCTACCAAGAGGCCATGTCCTGGCGCGACTGGCTCCTTCGGGCGGTGGCCGGCGACCCGTCGCAGATGCAGATCATGTACGGCCCGGCCGGTGAGCGGCGCCTCGACGAGTGGGAGGTCACCTGGCTCCCCGGCTACGAGGACTCCTCGCCGGTCAGGATCGGCAACGCCGCTGCCGGCCAGTTCCAGCTGGATGTCTACGGGGAAGTGATGTCGGCGCTGTACGAGGCGTCGCTGTCGGGTGACAACGTCGAGACGCCGGCCTGGGAGTTGCAGCGCGAACTGATGGAGTTCCTGGAGGCCGGTTGGCGCGAGCCCGACGATGGCATCTGGGAGGTCCGGGGTCCGAGACGCCACTTCACCCACTCGAAGGTGATGGCCTGGGTGGCCATGGACCGGGCCATCAAGACGGTGGAGAACTGCGGTATGGAAGGACCCGTCGACCACTGGCGGGAGATCCGGGCCGAGATCCATGACCAGGTGACCGACGAGGGCTTCAACGCCGACAAGGGGTCGTTCACCCAGTACTACGGGTCCGACCAGCTCGACGCCAGCCTGTTGATGATTCCGATCGTGGGCTTCCTGCCGGCCACCGACCCCCGGGTCAAGGGAACCATCGAAGCGGTGGAACGGGAATTGATGGACGGCGGCTTCGTGCTCCGCTACCGGACCGCCGACACCGGCGACGTCGACGGGTTGACCGGACGGGAAGGAGCCTTTCTGGCCTGCTCGTTCTGGATGGTCGACTGCCTGAACATGCTGGGTCGCACCGACGATGCCCGGGAGATGCTCGAGCGGCTGTTGTCCCTCCGCAACGATCTCGGATTGCTCTCGGAGGAGTACGACCCGGTCGCCGGCCGGCTGGTCGGGAATTTTCCCCAGGCCTTCTCGCATGTGTCCCTGGTGAACTCGGTGGCCAAGCTCAATGGTCGCGAGAAGCCGGTGGTGACCCCCCACACCCTCAGCCATGTCCGGCGGGCCACCACCCGCTCGAAGACGGGCACCGGCCGGATGCACCTCGGTGGCCACTCCCTCCGCCGTCCGGTCCGCAGCGGCCCGGGGCCGGTCGGATCCCCGACTCCCGGGGGAGGAGCCACCGAAGCCGAGATCAACGCCACCGGGGCGGCATCCGACTAGGCCTGCCATCTTCATCACGTTGACCACGAGGTCCGACCTTCCGGAAGGGAAATCCATGAAAGCGCTGACCGTTATTCCGTTGACCAAGAACTCCGCCCGGCTCGACGATGTCGACGAGCCACCCGAATCCGACGGCCCGGTGCTGGTTGAGACCCTGGCCGTCGGCATCTGCGGCACCGATGCCGAGATCCTGTCGGGGGCCTACGGGTGGCCTCCCCCCGGACGCGAGCGGCTGGTCCTCGGGCACGAGTCGCTCGGGCGGGTGCTCGAAGCCCCGGCCGGAGGCGACCTGGTCAAGGGCGACTATGTGGTGGGGATCGTCCGTCGGCCCGACCCGGTGCCGTGTGCCAATTGCGCGGTGGGTGAGTGGGACTTCTGTCGCAACGGCCGGTATACCGAGCGGGGCATCAAAGAACACGACGGCTACCTGTCCGAGCGGTACCGGAACACGCCGGAGTTCACGGTCAAGATCGACCCGAAGCTGGGGTTGCTCGGCGTGCTCCTCGAACCGACCAGCGTGGTGGCCAAGGCGTGGGAACAGGTCGACCGGATCGGTGGCCGGGCCCACTGGGATCCCAAGACGGTGGTGGTCACCGGGGCGGGGCCGATCGGGCTGTTGGCGGCCATGCTCGGGACACAGCGTGGCCTCGAGGTCCACGTCTTCGACCAGGTCACCGCCGGACTCAAGCCGCAGCTGGTGGCCGAGCTGGGTGCCACCTACCACACCGGAGCCGTCGAGGACTCGGTCAAGGATCCCGACGTGATCCTCGAGTGCACCGGGGTGTCGTCGCTGGTCCTCGACGCCATGGAGCACATCGGGACCGGCGGGGTGGTGTGCCTCACCGGGGTGTCGTCGGGCGGACACACCATCACCGTGGATGAAGGGGCGTTGAACCGGTCGATGGTCCTGCAGAACGAAGCGGTGGTCGGCTCGGTCAACGCCAACCGTCGCCACTACCAGGCGGCCGCCGACGGGCTGGCCGCAGCCGACCCCGCCTGGCTGGGAAAGCTCATCACCCGGCGGGTGCCGCTCGAATCGTGGGCGCAGGCACTCAACCGGACGCCGGACGATGTGAAGGTGGTGATCGAGGTCACCCCGTCGTGACCGGCGACCACCACGCCCACGCCCATCCCTACGACGCCAAGGCGGTCGGCGCTCCGGGGGCGGGACGCACCATTGCCGACGGAGTCATCGAGCTCGACACCCTGCTGGGCGGGTGGCAACGGGTGACGGCCGGTTACATGATCGAGGGACCCGAGCCGGTGCTGATCGAGACCGGAAGCCAGAGCTCGGTGCCGGTACTGCTGGCCGAGCTCGATGCGCTCGGGCTGGGCCCCGGGGATCTGGCCGGAGTGGTGGTGACCCACATCCACCTCGATCATGCCGGCGGGGTCGGGGACGTGGCCCGGGCGTTCCCCAACGCCACCGTGTACGTCCACCCGAAAGGTGCGAGACACCTGGCCGATCCCACCAAGTTGGTCGACTCCGCCGCCCGGGTCTACGGTCCGCTGCTCGACTCGCTGTACGGACGGCTCGATCCGACCCCGCCGGAGCGGCTCCACGTGCTGGAGGACGGGGAGGCCATCCGGGTGGGACCCAACCGGTCGCTGATCGCGGTGGACTCGCCGGGACACGCCAAACACCATGTCGCCCTCCACGACTCGTTGAGCGGGGTGTTGTTCGCCGGTGATGCGGTCGGGGTCAAGCTGCCCGATGCCGGTGTGCTCCGTCCGTCGACACCTCCCCCGGATTTCGACCTCGACCAGGCGCTCCACTCGTTGCAGCGGTTCGCCGAGCGCCGCCCCTCCGGCATCGCCCTGGCCCACTACGGGTTGCTCGGCAATCCGGCAGAGCTCCTCGAGGAGGCGGACGGGACCCTGCGGCGGTGGGCGGAGGTGGCCGAGGCCGCCTATCGCCGGGGCGACGACATCGCCACCGCGTTGGCGACCGAGTTCGAGGGCGACCTGGAGGGCGTTCCCGACGAGCACCGGGAGAAACTCGACATCATGAACGGGGTGCACTCGAATGCTGCCGGACTCCATCGTTGGCTGTCCACCCGCGAGCCGACCGGCGATGCCGCCGGTTGAACCCGGCTGGGTAATCGTGGGCAGGCGACCATGACGCGGAGGTAGCCTCCGAACCGAACAGACCCGTCAACCCGACGAAAGCGGGTGGTGCTGATGGACGAATTCGAGGTCATGGCCACCGCCATGTGCCGACAGGTAGGGATCGACATCGGCGTCGAAGACCTCGCGTTGGTTCGCCTGATGTACAAAGCGGCGTTCGGACAGCTCGACGTCCTCGAACACATCGACCCCGCCCAGCTTCCGGCCGAGCCGATCGACCCCCGTTCGGCCCCTGGGGTGCCGTGACCCATCCCCAGGATCTGACCCTTCGAGAGCAGGCCGCGGCGGTGCGGTCCGGCGATCTCGATGCGAGCGAACTGCTCGCCGTCACCCTCGCTCGCATCGGCGAGCGCGACCAACTGTTGAACTCGACACCGGTCACCTTTGCCGACTCCAGCCAGGCCATGCTGGCTGACGCCCCCCCAGGGCCACTCCATGGAGTTCCCGTCACCGTCAAGGACATGTTCGCCCTCCCGTGGCGTGGCGCCTACAACGGGACACCGTTCGAGTTGTTCCCGGCCGCGCCGTCGGGCCCGTTCCGCCGGTTGCGTGACGCTGGCGCGGTGGTCGTCGGAGTGGCCAACCAGCACGAACTCGGCATGGGCTCCACCGGGACGACCTCCGCGTACGGTCCCATGGCCACCCCCTGGGACCTCGCTCACTGTGCCGGCGGATCATCGGGTGGCTCAGCGGCCGGCGTCGCCGCCCGCTTGGTGGCCGCCAGCCTGGGCAGCGACAGCGGCGGGTCAACCCGGTTGCCGGCGGCCTATTGCGGCGTGGTGGGCCTCAAACTCACCTACCGTTCCCTGCCCTATGACGGTTACTTCGGGATCGGCACCACCTTCAGTGCACCCGGGGTGGTGAGTCGTGACGGGGCTGACGCCCGCCTGGTTGCCGAGGCGCTCCTGGACCGGACATTGCCACCACGAGACGGTTCGCGGCTTCGGGTCGGCGTGGTCAGCCATCCGTTTTGGGACGACGTGGACCCGGATGTCGCCGGTCTCTGCGACGCCGCCCTCCGCGCCGCCGGCTGGCCGGTCACCGAGATGGTCGTCGAACACCTGGAGCTCGCCGGCACCGCGACGTTCGTTCGGTTGATCGCCGAAGCGGGAATCCCCCCGCTCGCGGTGCTGGCCGGACTCAGCTCGCCGACCCGGGCCGTGTTACTCGCCGGATTGCTGGTCCCCGCCCGGCTCGTACCCCGGGCCGACCGGGTCCGGGCCGCCGTCCGCCGATCGGTGGCGGCCGCCTTCGCATCGGTGGACATCCTCGCCTGGCCGGCTTCGCCGGCACCCGCGCCTCCCCTCGCCGATCCCTGGGTGACCCTGCCCTCTGGCCGGGTACCCGCCGACGGGCCCAACGTGAGGCAGGCATCCCTGGCCAATTTGTGTGGCCTGCCCGGCATCTCGCTGCCCGTCGGGTTGCACCCCTCCGGCTTGCCCGTCGGGCTTCAACTCCTCGCCCCCTGGGGCGAAGAGGGACGCCTGATCGATGCGGCCGAGCACCTCGAGCATGTGACCGGGCGCGCCCACGTTGACCTGGTTCCTCCTATTGCCAGAGATTGACCCCGACAGGTCGCCGCTATGCGACGACGCCGGTTGCCCGGAGCTCCGCGATGCGGTCGCCGAGGCCGAGCTCGGTGAGTACCTCGTCGGTGTGCTCACCGAGGCGCGGGCTGAGGCCGCCGAGCGCCGCCGGGGTGCCGTGGAAGTTGGTGGGGTGGCGGGGGAGCCGCGCCCGGCCGGCGACGGGGTGCTCGAACTCGGTGAACATGCCGATGGCCTCGGCATGGGGGTCGTGGACGATCTCGGCAGCGGAGAGCACCATGGCGTAGGCCACCCGCTCTCGCTCGAAGCGCTCGGTGGCCTCTTCCTGAGTCAGGTTGGCGGCCATCGCGTAGCACATGTCGATGATCGGCTCGAGCACGTCTCGGTGTTGGCGTCGCTCAGCCACGGTGGCGACGCGGGGGTCGTCGAACCCCTCGACGTCGAGGGCCTTGCACATCCCGGCGAAGTCGGCGTCGGTCGTGGGCACGACGATGCCCCAACCGTCGAGGAAGCGCATTGGCTGGAAGCCGGAGATAAAACTCGAGGGCAGAGAGCCGTCGGAGTCGAGCAGTACCTCGTTGCCGGCGGACTCGGCCCACAGGAACGACACGCAGGCGTCGGCCATACCCATCTCGAGGTGCTGCCCGCCGCGACCGGTAGCCCGCGCGTACAGAGCCGCGGTGATGGCCTGGCTGGCAAAGAGGGCGCTGACCTTGTCGGCCGCGTTCTGGCGCAGGAAGGTGGGCGGACCGCCGTCGGGATCGGCCTGATTGGCGGCGAAGCCGGCGTAGGCCTGAATCGACGTGTCGTAGGCACTGCGGTGGCTGTAGGGGCCCTCGGGTCCGTAGCCGGAGATGGAGCAGTAAATGACCTCGGAGTTCAAGGCCCGGACGGCCTCGTAGCCCAGGTCGAGCCGGTCGATGACCCCGGGGCGGAAGTTCTGGACGACCACGTCCGCCGCCGAAGCGAGGGCCATGACGATCTCGCGGCCCTCGTGGGCGCCGAGGTCGACGGCGATGCAGCGCTTGCCCCGGTTGCAGGCCAGATACATGGCGCTCATCCCATTGACGGACACGCCGATCCAACGGGCGATGTCACCGATCCCGGTTCGCTCGACCTTGACGACCTCGGCTCCCTGATCGGCCAGCAGCGCGACTGCATAGGGGCCCGTGAGCGCCATCGAGAGATCGAGCACCTTGACCCCCGCCAGCGGACCCGTCGCGGCGTCCTCGGAGTTGGCAACTGTGGTTCTCGGCACGTGGCTCACCCCTCGTCCTCAGCCCGAGATGTTGGACATCGTTTCGACAGCACCGCTGGCCGGTGAGACCACCGACCAGCGGAAACCATCTCTGACTTGGCGGAGGGAGTGGGATTCGAACCCACGGTGCCTTGCGACACAACGGTTTTCGAGACCGTCCGATTCGGCCACTCTCGCATCCCTCCGGACGAGAGGCTAGTCGCGGCGTCGGCGGGCGAAGAACCCGGTCAACAGGGCCGACGCCTGGTCGGCTCGCACTCCGGCGGTGACCCCCACCTCATGATTCAGCCGGGGATCGGCGCACAGGTTGTAGAGGGTCCCGCACGCCCCGGCTTTGGTATCGGTCGTTCCGAACACCACCCGCTTCACTCGGGCGGCAACCAACCCGCCGGCACACATCGGGCACGGCTCCAGGGTCACCACCAGGGTCACCTCGGCCAACCGCCACGTGCCCAGCGCCGCGGCGGTGTCGGCGAGGGCCAGCATCTCGGCATGGGCGGTCGGATCGCCTTTCAGCTCGCGCTCGTTGTGCCGGGCGGCCACCACCCGGCCGCCGACCAGCGTCACCGCGCCCACCGGGACGTCATCGTGGAGCTCGGCCATTCCGGCTTCGGCCAGGGCCAACTCCATGGCCGCGTCATCGTCGAGTGGCCCGGCGGGCGCGTTGCTAGGCATAGTGGCGGAGGCGGTGGGATTTGAACCCACGGTGAGTTTCCCCACACACGATTTCCAATCGTGCCGATTCGGCCGCTCTCGCACGCCTCCGGTCGAACGCCACCACCCAGGCTCGAGGATCCCGTGTGGAGGCGTGTACAGCCCCGACAGGCTACTCTGCCGCCCTCCCCCGACCGGCGGCCGGCCCGCGCTGTGACCACCGGGCACTACGCTGTCCCCGGTCCCGACGTTGGGTGCGGCGGCCGGGTCCTGCGCAACGGTCCCCTGTGAATCGAGTCAGGGTCGGAAGGCAGCAGCTCTCAGCGGGACAGGCCGTGTGCCGTAGTCAACCTGGCCGCCGCACCGAACGCCGGGGCTCGTCGCGTTCCTCGCCCGATAGGCTCCCCCGACGTGGCCGACCTCCAAAACGACAACCTGGACGCGATCCCGGACGGCACCCCGTATCAGTCGCTGTACCGCCGCTTCCGGCCTTCGACGTTCGCCGAAGTAAAGGGTCAGGACCATGTGGTCCTCGCCCTTCGCAATGCGGTACGGGACGGTCGGACCGCGCACGCCTACCTGTTCAGCGGCCCGCGGGGACCGGCAAGACCTCCACCGCCCGAATCCTGGCCAAGGCGCTGAACTGCACCAACCTCCGCGACGGTGAGCCGTGCGGCGAGTGCTCCTCCTGTACCGAGATCGCCAAGGGCACCTCCCTCGATGTCCACGAGCTCGACGCCGCCTCCAACAACGGTGTCGATGCCATGCGGGACCTGGTCGCCCGGGCCGCGCTCGGGTCTCCGGGTCGGCAGAAGGTGTACATCGTCGACGAGGTCCACATGCTGTCGACCGCCGCGTCCAATGCCCTGTTGAAGACCCTGGAGGAACCGCCCCCCCACGTCATCTTCGTGTTGGCCACCACCGATCCACAGAAGGTGCTCCCCACCATCCGGAGCCGCACCCAGCACTTCGAGTTCCGCCTGTTGGGGGCCGATACCCTCGGAGAGCTGCTCAATCAGGTCCGACGGGACGCACATCTCGACGTGGCCGACGAAGCCATCGACGTCGCCGTCCGGCGGGGTCGGGGCTCGGCCCGGGACGCGCTCTCGGTGCTGGATCAGGCCGCCACCTCGGACACCGTGGAGGATGACCTCCCCGAACTGGATGAAATCGTCGAAGCCCTGGCGGAACGGGATGCCGGTCGGGCCCTGGCGGCGGTGGCCCACCTCACCTCGGCCGGCTTCAGCCCCCAACAGCTGACCGGGGATCTCATCGATCTCCTTCGCCAGGGATTCCTGGCCCTGGTTGCCCCCGAGCTGGCCGGAGTGGTCGAAACCGAACGCGCCACCATCGGCGAGGTGACTGAACGGCTGGGCCTCCCCGCCCTGGTGCGATCCATCGAGGTATTGGGCCGGTCCCAGGTCGACATGCGGGAGGCCCTCGATGCCCGGGTGAGCCTCGAGGTGGCGTTGGTCCGTCTGGCCCATCCCGAGGCCGACGAGTCGCCGGAGGCGATGTTGGTCCGGATCGAACGGCTCGAGCGGCAAGACCGCCAACCGGGGGGCGCCGCCGCACCGGCTGCCACCCCATCTCGGTCATCGCCGACGACCCCGCCGGCGCCGACCGATCCGGCCGGCGCTCCGGTTCCGACCCCGGCCCCCGGCGCCACCGCGGCCCGAAAGACGCTGGGGGCGGTACGGCGCGAGTCGGCACCGCCGGCCCCAACCGCCCCCCCTTCCGGCGACCTCCCGATCGGCTCTGAAGGCAGCCCGCCGCCGCCCACAGACCCGGCCGGCCAGCCCGAGGCCCGAACGGAGGCCCCGTCGGATTCCGGTCGGGGGTTCCCGACCCGCGACCAGCTGGTCCAGGCCTGGGGCGACCACATCCTCGGACGTCTGCGGCCCAAGGCCAAGGCCCTCTTCCAAGCTGGGAGGTTCGTCGGCGCGGAGGACGGCAAGGCCGTGTTCGGTCTGCCCAACGACACCCACCGCGAACGTTGCGAGGCCATCCGGGGGGATGTCGAGCCGGCCCTCGCCGAGTTCTTCGGGCGGCCGGTGGTGTTGTCGCTGGTGGTCGAGACTGAGGCCGGCGGTCGAGTGGAGGACGCTCCCCGGGCCACCGGCGCCCAGCCGGAGACAACGACCGGAACCCGAGCCGGGGCTGGTCGAGGGATTCCCACCCCGCTGGTGCAGACGTCACCATCGTCCGGCGGGCCGTCGGATGCCGACGACGAGGACACCGGGGACATGGCGAGCTTTCATGACGCCGAAATGGGTGCCGTGGCCAACGTGGACAACTCCGCCGAAGCCCGGGTGCTCGAGGCGTTCCCCGGCGCCGAGGAAATCCTGTAGTGGGAGTCTTCTCCGGTCCATTGCAGTCATTGATCGACGAGCTCGGGCGGCTTCCCGGCATCGGGCCCAAGTCGGCGCAGCGGATCACCTTCCATCTCTTGAAGGTGGCCCCGGAGGACGCGCTCCCGGCTGGCCCAGTCGATCATCGACGTGAAGGAGCGCATCACCCTGTGCACCCGGTGCTTCAATGTCGCCGAGGGGGGCCTGTGCGCCATCTGCCTCGACGATCGCCGGGATGCCACCTCGGTATGTGTGGTCGAGGACCCCCGGGACATCGTCGCCGTCGAGAAGACCGGCGAGTTCTCGGGGCGGTACCACGTGCTCCAGGGCGCGTTGAATCCCATCGAGGGCATCGGCCCGGAGCAGTTGCGGGTGCGCGAGCTGCTGGCCCGGCTCGAGGAAGACGGCATCTCCGAGGTCATCCTGTGCACCAACCCCAACCTCGAGGGGGAGGCCACCGCCATGTACCTGGCCCGCCTGTTGAAGCCGATGGGCCTGGTCGTCACCCGCATCGCCAGCGGGCTGCCGGTCGGGGGCGACCTCGAATACGCCGACGAGCTGACCCTCGGCCGGGCCCTGGAAGGTCGTCGGGTCGTCGACGCGTAACCTGGTCACCGGCGGCATCGATCGGGGACCATGAGATGACGGATCCGGCTGGGACGAACAGATACCTGTGGGTGTTGCGGCATGGGAAGGCGGCCAGCAACGCTCCCGCCGGCGGGGGCGACAAGGCGCGCCCCCTGACCGCCCGGGGTCGGCGCGACGCCACCGCTCTCGGACACCGGTTGGCCGCGGGTGTCGGTGTCTTCGGTCTCACTGACGTTCCGCTGCCCCAGGTGGTGCTGACCTCATCGGCGGTCCGGACCCGCCAGACCGCCGATCTGGTGCTGGAGGCCATGGGCGGCGGAGATTCCCCTCGAGTCGCTCCATTCTCTTTACGGGGCGAGCCCCGACACCCTGCTCGGTTACGTCGGCGAGCTCGACGACGACGTCACCAGCGCCATGTTGGTCGGCCACAACCCCACCCTCTATGAGCTGGCGTTCGAGCTGTTGGCTCCGTCCTGGGATGGCGACGGTCAAGAAGCCGGGGACCGGTCGATTCTCCGCAACCACGGCTTCCCGACCTGCTCGCTGGCGGTGATCGGCTTGCCGGCGCGCTCGTGGTCGAACGTGGGGGACGCCGGAGGCGGCTCGCTCGCCGGTGTGTTCAGCCCGCCGTATTGACGCCGGCCGGCGGCCCGGCCCGGCCCGATCCGCTCAACTCGACGAGGACCGCTTGAACAGCTGCCCCAGGGCGCGCCACGGGCGGGTCATCTTCCAGCTGGAGGACGCCTTGATCCGGGCGAATTCGGCCACGTGGGCGTCGAGGCTGATGCGGGTTTTGTTCAGGTCGGCCTGCGAGGTGCCCAGCTGGCCGAGAAGCATGGCCATCTGCTGGGCGTGGCCTTCGACGGCGGTGTGGTGGGCGCTGACCAGGGCATCATGGCTGTCGACCAGCCTCCCGTAGGCCACGCCCATCCGGCTCAGCTCCGCCTCCAGGGCGATCCGGGCCCCGAACCCCGGGTTGTACTGGGAGCTCAGGGCCAGCGGAAGGTGGAGCTCTTCCCACAGCACCGCCTCCTGCAGAGCCACCGCTTCCGCCCGGGTCGGCGGTTCGGGGGTATGCAGGGAGACCTCGGCCTGGAAGGCGGCTTCACCGGCCACCGCGTCGGCGATCCAGCTGCCGTCGGCGGGGAGACCGATCAGGGTGCCGATGTATCGCACGACTTCCTCGACGGTGAACGCACCCCAGCGGCTCGGCTTGGTCAGCCGCGACAGCCGCAGTCCGGTGACCAGGGCGCCACGAGCCACCACGGCTTCTCGGGCGATGCCGCTCTGGACGAACTTGGAATCGATGGCCCGAAGCAGGCCGTCGGGTAGCGCGACCAGGTTGTGGGGCAGCAGGTCGATCGGTGTGGGTTGACCCGGCTGGAACTCCTGGGCGAGGAGGTCGGTCCAACGGCCGAGCCAATCGATGAGTTCCTTGTCATTGGCCTGGCTCAGGAGGACCAGGAAGTCGGTTCCCTCGGTCCACGGGGTTCGCTCCAATCGGAGCTGGACCCGAGTGTCCGGAAGGCCGCCGAACGCGACATCGGCGGAGAGGGCCCGCCGATCGAAGACGATGGTGCCGTCCTGGCTGAGGACCCGGGTCTCCGAGGCGTAGCCGGCTCGCCGGGCAGTGGAGTAGTAGGCGGCCAGCTGGTCGTCGGGCCACAAGGTTCCCGGTTGCCGGCGCGAGGCCAGGATCACGAACGAGTTGGCCGTCTCGGGTCCGAGGCCCGCCTCGATCATGGTGCGCCAAACGGCCCCCTCGTTGGCCACCCGCTCGACCTCTCCGCCCCAATCGGGGCTGGGGAAGTGGGGGATCCGGTAGGCCAGCGTCGGGTCGGTCTCCAGGAGCTCCTCGGACATCACAATCCGGGTCAGCTTGTAGTCGGGAAAGGCTCCGAACACCCGGGGGATCAGATGGGCCTGGCGGATCAGCTCCTCGAGCTCGCCCCAGAGAAGGTCCGGGCCAGCGACCCGTTGGGATAGCCCTCCAGCGAATCGAACGGGCGATTCGAGTGATCCTCGGGGGCCCCGGAGAGGTACTTGACCCCGATGCGGTTCTCGATGGCCACCAGCAGGGACCCGCCCTCGGTGAGCAGGGAGGCGGCCCGGTGGAGGAACTTTTGGTAGGGGGCGAGCTCGGCCGAGCCCGATCCGACGTACTCGAGGACCCCCACCAGCACGATGATGTCGTAGACGTTGTCGCCGGGGACGTCGAACAGGTCCCCGACGAACACCTCCACTCCGGGAAGATCGCGGGTGCGGGTGCGGGCGACCCGGGCCCGGGCGGACACCGGTTCCACCGCGTCGACCAGATCGCACATCTCACCCAGGTACCGGGTGATGGCTCCGCATTCGGCGCCGACCTCGAGGACCTTGAACCCGCGTTGCAGGTTCAGGGGCCGCAGGACGTTGGCCCGGTCGTGGCTCAGGTGGTAACGCTCCGGCCAGGTCTGCGCGCTTCCGGCCAGCTCGTCACTGGTCGAGCTCAGGTCCTCGGCCCGTCCGATGACGTCGAACAGGCGCTGCTCGGCGCCGTCGACATCCTGCACCGGCGTCGCCGAGAGAACTCGACAACCATCCTCGTCGACTGAAGCGCCGAGGGCCCGCAGCGGAGTGGTGGCGAGTTCGCCCATGGCTGAAAGTCAACACCCCTGTTCTGTGAGAAGGACGAGCGCAAGCCGGCTCACTCGGGTCATGGCCGGCCCGAGTGCGCGCCGTCGGCGATCGGTGGGCCGTCGCCGCTTACAGCGTCCGGAGCACCGCGGCGTCGCCCTGGCCACCGCCACCGCACAGACTGACCGCCGCGGTGCCTCCGCCGCGACGCTTGAGCTCGAGGAGAGCGGTCAACGCCAGCCGGGTGCCCGACATCCCGACCGGATGCCCGAGGGCGATGGCGCCCCCGTTCACGTTGAGCTTGTCCTCGGGAATCCCGAGGTCGTCGGCGGACGCCAGGCCCACTGCCGCGAAGGCCTCGTTGATCTCGAACAGGTCGACATCGCCCAGCGACACGCCGGCCTTGTCCAGGGCCACCTTCATGGCCTGGGACGGTTGATGGAGAAGGGAGGGATCCGGGCCGGCCACCTGGCCGTAGCTGACAAGTTCCCCGAGTCCCGAGACACCCAGCTCCTGGGCCTTGGCCTTGGACATCACGATGACGGCGGCCCCGCCATCGGAGATCTGGGAGGCGTTGCCGGCGGTGATGGTGCCGTTCTTGTCGAACGCGGGGCGGAGCTTGGCCAGCGACTCGGCGGTCGTCTCCGGTCGCACGCCCTCGTCGGTGTCCACCACGATCGGGTCGCCCTTGCGCTGGGGCACATTGACGGGGACGATCTCGTCGGCGAACTTGCCGTCCTTGATGGCCGCCGCCGCCCGTTCGTGAGAGAGGGCACTGAACGCGTCCTGGCGCTCACGGGAGACGCCGTCGGCTCCGTTGTAGACCTCGGTGCTGAGCCCCATGGCCCGCTGGTCGAAGGCGCAGAACAGCCCGTCGTACATCATCGAGTCGACCAGGCTGCCATCCCCGATCCGGTAGCCAGCCCGGGCCCCGGGCAGCAGGTAGGGCGCCTGGGTCATCGACTCCATCCCCCCGGCCACCACGATGTCGGCCTCGCCGGCGTTGATCAACAGGTCGGCCAGGTAGATGGCATTCAGACCCGACAGGCAGACCTTGTTGACGGTGGTCGCCGCCACCGTCATCGGGACCCCGGCGTTGACCGCGGCCTGGCGGGCGGTGATCTGGCCGGCGCCGGCCTGGATCACCTGGCCCATGAAGACATAGTCGACCTGCTCGGGCTTGATCCCGGCCCGCTCCAGGGCGGCGGCGATGGCGAAGCCGCCCAGCTCGGTGGCGGCAAATCCGCCCAGCGAGCCCGACAACTTCCCGATCGGGGTGCGGGCACCAGCAACGATGACTGAACCGGACATGTTGACCTCCGGGGCCCTGACGGCCCGATTAGGCGGCGACCCCCCTGGGGCCGAGTTCGGGTACAGACTATCGGCGGTTCGGGCCCACAGGAACTCGAAGACGGACCCGACCTGGTCGGGGACGCCCGACCCGACGGCCGGTGGCCGGCGGCAAGGTTTCCGACCGGTAACCCGGGGTGGCAGGCGGGCTATCCTCGCATCCCATGCAGGAGTTCCTTTCAGCCATCCAATCGGGCGCCTCCGGTGACGAGATCGCCTCCATTCCGATGCCCGACACCTACCGGGCCGCCTTCGTGTCGAGGGACGAAGTCGACATGTTCGACGGCCTGGAGTCCGAAGACAAGGACCCGAGGAAGTCGCTCCACGTGGGCGACGTCGCCGTCCCGGAACTGGCCCCCGACGAGGCGTACATCGCGGTGATGGCCAGCTCCATCAACTTCAACACGGTGTGGACGTCGATCTTCGAGCCGCTGCCCACCTTCGGCTTCCTCGACCGTCTCGGCAAGGAGAGCACCTGGGGTGCCCGCCACGCGCTCCCGTACCACGTGGTCGGATCCGACGCCGCCGCGGTGGTGCTGCGAACCGGATCGGCGGTCCGCAACTGGAAGCCGGGCGACCGGGTCACGGTGCACTGCAACTACGTCGATGACCAGAGCCCGAGTTCGCACGACGACTCGATGCTGGCTGACAATCAGCGGATCTGGGGCTTCGAGACGAACTTCGGCGGGCTGGCCGACCTCGCGGTGGTCAAGGCCAACCAGCTGATGCCCAAGCCGAGGCACCTGAGTTGGGAAGAGGCGGCGGTCAACGCCCTCTGCAACTCCACCTCCTACCGCATGCTGGTGTCGAAGAACGGGGCGTCGATGCACCAAGGCGACAAGGTGCTGGTGTGGGGCGCTTCGGGCGGGTTGGGGGCCTACGCGGTCCAGTACGTGCTCAACGGCGGCGGCACCCCGGTCGGGGTGGTGTCCTCCCCGGGAAAGGTGGAGCTCCTCCATGACCTCGGCGTCGAGGCGGTCATCGACCGCAAGGCGGCCGCCTACAAGTTCTGGAAGGACGAGAACACCCAGGACGAGTCGGAGTGGCGACGGCTGGGCAAGGACATCCGTGGGCTGGTCGGCGCGGATGTCGACATCGTGTTCGAGCACCCCGGCCGCCAGACCATGGGCGCCTCGGTGTTCGCCGCCAAGCGGGGCGGGCTGATCATGACCTGCGCGGCGACGTCGGGATACATGATCGAGTACGACAACCGACACCTGTGGATGAAGCTGAAGACCATCAAGGGGTCCCACTTCGCCAACTACCGGGAGGCGTGGGACGCCAACCAGTTGGTGTGCGAGGGGAAGATCCTGCCCGCCCTCTCCGCCGTCCACACCCTCGACCACGTGGGCGACGCCGCCTATCAGGTCCACCACAACCTGCACGAGGGGAAGATCGGGGTGCTGTGCCTGGCGCCGGAAGAGGGCTTGGGGATCGACGACCCCGAGCTCCGGGCCGAGGTCGGAGAAGATCGGATCAGCCTGTTCCGGAGGCACGGCGCATGACCGAGCCACTGCTCACCGAGATCGACCACGTGGCCATCGCCGTCCGGGACCTGGAGGTGGCCATCGCCTACTACGCCGACACCTTCGGGGCCACCGTGGCCCACCGCGAGAAGATCGACTCCGACGGTGTGGAGGAGGCGCTGTTGAAGGTGGCCGACAGCTACATCCAGCTGCTCACCCCGACGTCCGACACGTCGCCGGTGGCCAAGTACCTGGAGAAGAAGGGCGAGGGCCTCCACCACGTCGGCTACCGGGTGGCGGACTGCGCCGTCGCCCTCCAGTCGGTGAAGGATCACGGCGGCCAGGTCATCGACGACCAGCCCCGCCCCGGATCGAGAGGCACCACCGTGGCCTTCATCCATCCCAAAGGCGCCTTCGGGACCCTCATCGAGCTGGTCCAGGAGTAAGAGGCGTCGCCGGCTTTGGCGCCGGTGCCCCTCACCGGAGCCGGCTCACCGTCGAATTAGCGTTGCGCGTGGGGTTGGCAGATTTGGCAGGGCACCAGGTTGGGGTCATCGAGGCTGGCCGGGCGCAGCTCAGGGTTGTCGGCCACCACCGGGCAGGTGGGGAGATGGGCCATGGTGCCGTGGAGGGTGGCGACCAGCCCCGGGGTGAAGCCGCGGGGCACGGACGCAGGAGCAATCCCGGACGCGGTTGCCGCGGCTCCGGGCGGGGCCGGAGCCGCCAGGGGGGCGACCGACGCGGCTTGGGCCAGCTGGGCGGAGATGCGCTCGAGGGTGTCGAGCGATCGCTGGTCTTGGGTTTGAACCGTCCGGAGTAGCTGGACCATGCGGGTGAGCCAGTAGCCGAAGTAGCAGAAGCCACCGAAGACGACCAGGGCCAGGCCGAGGAGGCCGCCGCTGATGAGGTAGTCGAGCTGGGCGTAGGTGCGGAAGGTATGGGCGGCGCCGTACCAACCGACGATGATGACCAGAATTCCGGCGGGCATGGCCACGCCCCCCAGGACGAGCAGGATCTGCTCGATCTTGATGGCGCGGGCCCGGACCCGGATCCGGGCGATGGCGTCGACCAAAGCCGCCTGCCGGCTGGAGGCTTTGTCCGAGACGGCCGCGTCAGACCCGGTTACCGGGAAGCTTCCCTGTCGAGTGATGATGGCCATGGCTGAGCGATCCTTTAGGGATTGTCGGGGACGGAGAGAGGACAGGCACCGGCGGCGTCAGGTTGCTCGAGATTGCGGGCCAGCAGCCATAGACCGTAACCGGCCAAGGCGGCCAGTAACAGGATCAGGATCATCAGCCCGACGCTGACCGGACTGGAAAGGATGGCGGCGGCCAACCCCTTGGGTGAGACGGCCGGGGACGGGGTGGCGGCGGTCGGGGTTCCGCTGGTGCCCGGGGTGCCGGGGGTGCCGAGGGTGCCGGGCTCCCCCGGGGTGCCGAGGTCGGTGGGCCCGAGGGTGCCGAGGCTGGGGGTCACGGCCACCGGGATTGAGGCACTGGAGCCGAGGTCGGGGCCGAAGCCGGCAGAGGCAATGGCGGTGGCGGTCGCCCGACCCAGGGTGATGGTGATGTTGGCCCCCTGGACCAACCCCAGCAGGCTGGTGGCGGTGTTGATCTGGTCCACATCGGAGGCGGGTATGAGGTTGGTGAGCGCCGGGGGGAGGTCAAGGGTGGGGTTGACGGATGGGGGGAGGGAGAAGGTGACCTGGAGGCCGCCGCTGGTGATGGTTTCGGCGGGCGCTTTGCGGGTCTCGGTCTGGGGGAGGGGGACGATCTTGAGGCCCAGGACGGCGAGGACCTGGTTGACCAGCGGGGTCAGCAGGCCGTTGAGCCCGCCGGTCCCGATGGGACCGGTAACCCCGTTGGTGCCCAACGCCACCGGGACGCCCGCGATGGTGAGGTTGCCGATGTCGGTGTTGGCCTTGCCGCTCAGCGTGGTGCCGTCGCTCGAGGCGGTGGCGGTCGACTCGACCCCGCTGAGCACGATCAGCCCGCCGAGCAGGGAGATCTGGCCGGTGTCAACGGTGGCGGTCGAGGTGGCCGTCGAGGTGGCGGTGGCGTGGGCGGTCCCGCTGACCGACTTCAGGCCGATGAGGGCGTCGGACAGGTCGCTCAACGAGGCGGTGGCGGTGGTGCCGTTGGCGTCGGCGTGAGAGCTGGCGGTGAACACGCTCTGGTTGCTGCCCGGCGGATAGGTGGCGGTTTCCGGACCGGCGGGCGCGAAGGTCTCGGCCCGTACCGGGTCGTTCAGGGGCGCGAACAGCGGCTTGAGCTGGGCGGGGAGGGGCAGGTCGGCCGACGCCGAGCCGAAGTTGCCGCCGGTGGCCCCCGGCCAGAACACCGACGCCAGTCCATGACCGAAGGGGCCGGTCTCGAAATCGGCGGTGTCCTCCGGGATGGTCACCTCGTCGATGGGATGCTGGCCGGCCAGACCGCCGGCGTCGTCGATCACCATGTCGATGGAGTTGGCGTCGGCGCTGGTGGTCCACGACACCAGGCTCGGGGCGCTGGTCGGGGCCGTCGTGGTGTCGGCGAAGACGGCGGGCACCGCCGCGAAGGTGAACAGCAGGGTCGCCCCCGTCACCGACACCGCCAGCCGCAGCTTCCGTCCCCGCCTCATGACGCCACTCCCAGATAGGCGTCGCTCACGTCTTGGAGGTCGGCGGGCTGGCCGACCGCCTGGATCTCCCCGTGGGCCATGACCGCGGCATAGTCGGCGATGGCCAGGGCGGTGCGGGCGAACTGCTCCACCAGCAGCACGGTCATCCCCTCGGCGGCCAGGTTCCCGAGCGCGTCGTACAACTCGGTGACGATGAGAGGGGCCAGACCCATCGACAGCTCGTCGATGAGGAGCAACCCCGGATCGGTCGCCACTGCCCGGGCCATGGCCAACATCTGCTGCTGGCCGCCGGAGAGGGTTCCGGCCGTCTGGGACTTACGCTGTCCGAGGATCGGGAACCGGGCAAATACCCGTTCCCGGATGTCGGCATCGGAGAGATCCAGCCGGCTGTGGTTCATCACCCGAAGGTTCTCGGCCACCGTCAAGTTCGGGAAGATGCCCCGGCCCTCGGGAATCGAACACACCCCGGCCCGGGTGAGGGCGTCGGCGCCCGTCCCGTTGAGGTGGTGGCCGGCGATGTGGACGCATCCCGACCCGACCGGATGGCGGCCGTCGATCACCTTCAAGGTGGTGGTCTTGCCGGCACCGTTGGGTCCGAGGAGGGCGAACATCGAGCCGGTCGGCACCACCAGGTCGATGCCATGGACCACTTCGATCCGGCCGTAGCTGGCGGTCAGCCCGATGAGCTCCACCGCCGGAGGAACGGTCATGGCAACCCCCCGGCCCCGGCGCCGGTTCCGGCTCCGGTCAGGCCGGACGGGGTGGACGGGGTGGACGGATCGGCCACCGTGTCCTCGACCAGATCCTCGCTGCCCAGGTAGGCGTCCTGGACCCGCTGGTTGGCGCGGATCTCCTCCGGGGTGCCCGAGGCGATGAGCTCCCCGTAGTCGAGCACGCTGAGCTGGCTGCACGCTTTCATCACCAGGTCCATGTCGTGCTCGACCAGCAGGATGGCCAGACCGTCGTTGGCCAGATCGGCCAGGAGCTTGCCGAAGGCCTCGGTCTCCGCGGCGTCGAGGCCGGAGCCGGGCTCGTCGAGCAGGAGCAGCCGGGGCCGGGTGGCCAGGGCCCGTCCCAGCTCGACCAACCGGGCCAACCCGGTCGGCAGGGTGTCGGCGGGCACCTTGGCGAGCTCCTCGAGACCCACCCGCTCGAGGATGGCCCCACATTCCTTGTTGATGTCGAACCGCTGCCGGCTCCACCGGCGCCGGACTTCGAGCGTCACCCGGATATTGTCCCGCACCGACAGCGAGCCGAAGATCTCCAGGCGCTGGAAGGTGCGCCCGATCCCCAGCCGGGCCCGCCGGTACACGCTCATGTCGGTCACGTCCCGGCCGTCGAGCAGGACGTGGCCGGCCGTCGGCGGTTGCAGCCCGGTGATGATGTTGAACAGGGTCGTCTTGCCGGCGCCGTTCGGCCCGATCAAGCCGGTGACCAGGCCGGGTTCGGCGGAGATGCTGACCGCATCGAGGGCGTCGATGCCACCGAAGCGCATGGAGATGGCATCAGTCTGCAGGAAGGCCAAGGAGCCGTGCCTCCTCTCGCACCGGGGGGGTCGGGGCCGCCGGCCGCCGGGTCGGGCGGGTCTCCCAGAAGGTTCGCGCCCGGCTGGAGATGGCGTCGAGGGTGCCGTTGGGATTGATCACCATGCCCAGGGCACCGAACCCGACCAGCAGGTCGAGGGATATCCACGTCGGCAGGTGTGGGGCGATGACCGGGAAAACCGCCAGGGACAGCCCGCCGGCCAGGGCGCCCATCGGGGAGTGCACACCCCAGATATAGACGGTGAGGACGATGAACAGGCCCAGGTAGAAGTAGAAGTCAGTGGCGGTGACCTGCTGCTGGGTCGAGCCGAACAGGGCCCCGGCGAAGGTGGCCAGGGCGGTGGCCAGGGCGGTGACACCGATTTTGGTCAGGTTGAGGTTCATGCCGATGGTGGCGCAGGCCGCCGGGCTGTCCTTGGTGGCGGCCAGCAAACGGCCGAAGCCGCTGCGGCGGATGGCGCCGACCCCGAAGGCCAGCGCCGAGAAGACCACGGCCATGAAGATGAGGTTGGCCTTCGGTCCTTGCAATGAGATGAAGGGGATACGCAACCGGTGGATGGTGATGGTGTTCTCCATCACGCTGCTCTGATTGAACAGGACGTACCAGACCAACTCGGAGAGGGCGAGGGTCGACAAGGCCAGTTCCAGCCCCCGGAGCCGCAGGGCCGGGAGGGCGAAGAGGACCCCGACCCCCGCGCCGATGAGGGTGACCAGGACCAACCCCCCGAGCCCGCCTCCGGGCGACAGCTTCATGAACAGGAAGGCGCCGAGGCCCAAGAAGGTGTACATAGCCAAGTTGAGCTGTCCGCCGTAGCCGGACAGCAGGACCACCGCCAGCCCGAGAATGGCGATGGCCAGGCCCTCGTTGACTGCCCCCAGGTTGGTGCCGTGGAGGAACGGCAAGGCAATGAGGACCGCGGCGACGACACCGACCGACTGGACGGCGCTGACCCGGGCCGAGGCGATGCGGGGGGACCGCCGGGCCGGCGGGGCCCCCACCCGCAGCCGTACCGAAGGAAGCACCAGCAGCACGACGATCAAGAACAGGGTGGGCAGCACCGTTTCCAGTTCTGACAGGGGCCCGTTGGTGGTGTGCACGTAGCCGGTCACATAGCTGGCGGCCAGGCCGAGCACGATGGCCCCCACGAAAGTGAGGGGGAGATTTCGCAAGCGACCCAGCATGGCGGCGGCGAAGCTGTTGATGATCAGGAAGGTGAGGTTGAGCACGTTGAGGTCGTCGAACAGGGTGGCCTGGAGGATGGCGGCCAGCGCCCCCATGCTGACCCCGATGGCCCACGACAGGGCATTGAGCTTGGCCGCCGCCCACCCGTTGAGGGCGACCAGTGGGCGGTCGTCCACCACCGCCCGCATGGTGATGCCGAGCCGGGTGCTGAACAAGAACAGGCGCAGGCCGATGGCCACCGCGATGGCCAGGCCGATGCACAACAGCTGCTCATAGGAGATCCGCTGGCCCAGGACGGTGACAAAGCTGCTCGGCCCGAAGAACGGGCCCAAGGCCCGGGCGACGTCCGGCGGCCAGATGGCATACGCCACCCCCATGCCCAGCACCAGGAGGGCCAGGGTCGTCACCAGCATGACCCCGGTGTCGTTGATGTCGATCCAGCGCACCAGCGCCAGCTGCAGGCCGGCACCGACAATGGGGGCGGCGATCAGCAGCACCGCCCCGAGGGCGAACGGGCCGGCCCAGTGGTCGCCCACCCGCAGCTGCCAGTAGAGGAAGGTCATCAACATCCCCAGCGACCCGTGGGCGAAGTTGAAGACCCCCGAGGTGGTGTAGGTGACGACCAATCCGGAGGCGGCGATGGCGTAGATGGCGCCGGTGGCCAGACCGGCGATCGTCAACCCGATGAACAGGCTCATCGGCTAGCAGTTCGCTCCGCCGCCGACCACCCTGGGCGCCGGCGGTTCATGAGTCGAGGGTCCGTTACTCATGGACGTAGGTTCCGTTGCAGGTGAAGCCGCTCGGCGTCGCCGGGTCGCGGACGAACTTGCCGTTGGTCACGTCGATGATGATGTAGCAGGTGCCCGGCACCTTGCCCGCCGGGTTGGTCGGCTGTGACATCCCGTTGCCGTCGAAGTTGGTGATCGTCTTCAGCCCGTTGACCAGCGCCGACCGGGTGGGGGCTCCCCCGGCGTTGATGCCCTGGACGAACATCATGCCCGACAGCCATCCGTAGGCGGCGTAGATGGTGGGGGACTGACCGCCGGACACCGAGCTGTACCACTTGTCGAACAGGGCCACCTCCGGGATGGCGGCGGCGTCCTCGCCCTCGTACATGGCCATGGGCTGTTCGAGGATGGCCCCGTTGGCTCCCGGACCACCGGTGGCGATGAATTGCGGGTCGTAGGCGGGGGCGCCCCAGTCGGCGAACGGAATGGTGTAGCCCGCCGCGTACATCTGGGAGGCCATGGCCCCGTAGATGGCGGCGGTGGCCTCGAAGATGAGCCCCGTCACCCCGGCGGCCTTCATGGCCGCGATGTAGGACCCGAAATCGGTGGTGGTCGGCGAGATGCTGTCCGCCGAGTAGACAAACTTGTAGCCGAGGGATTGCATGACCTTCTCCTGGGCGGTTCCCTGGGCCTGGGCGGTGCCCTGGTCTTCCTCGAGGATGGCCATGTGCTGGGTCACGTTGGCGCCGAACTTCTGGGCGAAGTACTGGAAGGGGCCGCTGATGAAGCCGCCGGGTTGGGGCTGTGGGGAGTAATTCTGGGGCAGGTTGAATCGGGCCGGGGTGAGGGCCTCCCCGATGTCCGGGACGTTGGCCGCGGCGATAGCCGCCGCCCCGCCGTCGTCCGCCACCGAGAACGAGCCCACGAAGGCCAGCACCTGGGGGGCGATGGACTGGATCGTCGTGGAGTTCTGGGCCTCCTCCATGTTGTCGTCACCGGAGTCCAGCGTCAGCTTGCGGCCACAGACTCCGCCGATGCTGTTCTGGTAGGCGACGAACGCCTGGGTGCCGAGCCGGGCGGAGGTGAACAGGCCGGGAACCGGGCCGGTCACGGTGCTGACGTTGCCGATGGTGATGGTGCTGGAGGTCACTCCGGGGCCCGACCCCGGCGCCCCGTTCGGGCAGACCGGCCCGCTGGCGCTCCCGCCGCTCCCGCCGCTCCCGCCTCCGGACGCGCCGCTACCGCCTCCGGTCGCGCCGCTCCCGCCGCCGGTTGCCGCGCTGCCCGCGGATCCGGCCGTCCCGGCCAAGCCCGCCGAGGTCGTGTTGGTGGTCCCGCCTTTGGTGCCACTTCCGGTTCCCGAGCTGTTGCCCAGTCCGCTGCTGTTCGAGGCGTTGGCCGCCGCCAGCTGGGCGGCGCTGAGGCGAGCTCCACAGGCCGTGCACACCAACGTCATCGCCAACAGGACCACGACGCTCGCTCGGGTCCGCCATCCGCGGGGACCCCTCCTCGACCGGATAGAGACGCGCGACCCGGACTTGGCCGTCATTCACCCACCTCCCGGCAAGGAAATTTACCCATGTTCAGGGCCACCGAATCGTCAGGGGCAGCCGGGTCGACGCTCCGGAGGGCGGAAAATCCGCCCGGGCGTCCCACGGCATCAGAATCCTCGAGCAGAGCCACGACTTTCCCTCCCTGTACGACGCCGGCATCGCCCCGAAGAGGGCATCGTACTGCCTCGCGCTAGGCATTTCTATAACATGTTCTCATATTGGGAACAGCCCCCGTACGCCTTGGAAACGGGGTGCGGAGGCCGATCTTGTGGGCTCCAGACGAGAAATATACAATTTTGTATACAATCGCGCCCGGGGATCAGGACAACCCGTCGGAGTTCGAGCCGACCCCCACCCCGGAGGGCCACCAACGGCGGCGGGCCGCCCTGATCGGTCCGATAACGTAGGCGATTATGGATCATCCGATGACCCAACGCCTGGAGGAGCTGGCCCAGCGACGCGAACAGGCGCTCAACGCCGGTTCGGAGCGGGCCGTCACCAAGCACCACGCCAAGGGGAAGATGACCGCCCGGGAGCGGCTCGACTACCTCCTCGACGAGGGATCGTTCCAGGAGCTCGACATGCTGGCCCGTCACCGGGCGCACGGGATGGGACTCGACGACAACCGGCCGTACACCGACGGGGTGATCACCGGTTTCGGCACCATCGACGGTCGCCGGGTCTGCGTGTTCAGCCAGGACTTCACCGTCTTCGGCGGGGCCCTGGGTGAGGTGTTCGCCGAGAAGATCCACAAGGTGATGGACCTGGCCTCCTCCATCGGGGTGCCGATGATCGGCCTCAACGACGGGGCCGGCGCCCGCATCCAGGAGGGCGTGGTCTCGCTCCACTCCTACGGCGGGATCTTCCACCGGAACGCCCAGGCGTCGGGGGTGATCCCGCAGATCAGCGTGATCCTCGGACCGTGTGCCGGCGGGGCCGTCTACAGCCCGGCCATGACCGACTTCATCTTCATGGTCCAGGGCACCAGCCACATGTTCATCACCGGGCCCGACGTGGTCAAGACGGTCACCGGCGAGGACGTGACGCTCGAGGAGCTCGGCGGGGCCATGAGCCATGCCACCAAATCCGGCGTCGCCGCCTTCGTGGCCCCGGACGAGAAATCGTGTCTGGACCAGGTCCGCTATCTCCTCAGTTTCCTGCCCTCCAACAACCTGGAGGAGGCCCCGGTGGTCGACTCGGGGGACGACCCCGACCGGCTGTGCCCGGAGTTGAGCGAGTTGATGCCGGCTTCGCCCAACCAGCCCTACGACATGAAGAAGGTCATCGAGTCGGTGGTCGATGACGGCGAGTTCTTCGAGGTCAACCACCACTGGGCCATGAACCTGGTCTGCGGCTTCGCCCGGGTCGACGGCCGGGCGGTGGGCATCGTCGGCAACCAGCCCCAGATGCTGGCCGGGGTGCTCGACATCGACGCCGCCGAGAAGGGGGCCCGGTTCGTCCGCACCTGCGACGCCTTCAACGTCCCGTTGGTGACGTTCGTCGACGTGCCCGGGTTCATGCCCGGGACCGACCAGGAGTACGGCGGGATCATCCGTCACGGCGCCAAGCTGCTGTACGCCTACTGCGAGTCGACGGTTCCACGCATCCAGATCATCACCCGCAAGGCCTACGGCGGCGCCTATGTGGTCATGAACTCCAAGTCCATCGGGGCCGACCTGGCCTACGCCTGGCCGTCGGCGGAGCTGGCGGTCATGGGCCCGGAAGGCGCGGTGGAGATCGTCTACCGGCGGGATCTGGCCGAAGCCGCGGATCCGGTCGGCCGGCGCAAGGAGCTGGTGGAGGAGTACACCGAGCGCTACGCCAACCCGTACGCCGCCGCCGAGCGGGGGTACGTCGACGACGTCATCGATCCGGCCGAGACCCGACAGATACTGGTCAAGAGCCTGGCCCTGCTCACCTCCAAGCGCGAGGAGCTGCCGAAGCGCAAGCACGGCAACATGCCCCTGTGAGCAATCCCGGCGCCGATCCCGCCGCCGCCCCGTCGACCTCCGCCTCCGGGTTGGCGCCGCGCCCGGTCATCGATCCGAAGGTGTTGGCGGTACTGGCGGCGTCGGCCGAGCTGGTGTGGCCCCGTGGACATGCGGTCCCGGAACCGGAACCGAGGGGCGGCCCGGCCTGGCGTTTCAGCGGGAGATGGTGGTCGAGGCCGGTCGCGTCCCGCCGCGACCGCCCGTGGGCCCGGAGCTGATCCCCCGCCGACGCTGACCCTCAGCTGGTGAGGGCGGCGCGGTGCTGCTCGGCCAGCTCTTCGAGGTCGCTCATCATCCGGCCGATCTCGAAGTCCTTCGGGGTGTAGACCCTCGCCACCCCTTTGCCGATGAGAATGTCGGCATCCTCGGGCGGGATGATGCCGCCCACCACCACCGGGACGTCCAGGCCGAAGGCCCGGAGCCGGTCGACCACGTCGGGGACCAGCTCGAGATGGCTGCCGGACAGGATGGAGATCCCGACCACGTCGACGTCCTCGTCCCGGGCGGCGGCGGCGATCTCCGCGGGTGACAGGCGGATGCCCTGGTAGATGACTTCGAAGCCGGCATCCCGGGCCGCCACCGCGATCTGCTCGGCGCCGTTGGAGTGGCCATCGAGACCCGGCTTGGCCACCAGGAGCTTCGGCGGCCCTCCGGCGTGATCGGCGAGGGCTCTGGAGCGGGCGAGCACCCCGCCCAGCTCGGTGCCCCGATGGCCCACCCCGCCACCGATCCCGGTCGGGGCCCGGTACTCCCCGAAGATCTCGCGGAGGGCGTCGGCCCATTCACCGGTGGTGCCACCGGCGTGCGCCAGGGCGATGGTGGCCGGCATCACGTTGTCGGTTCCCTTCGCCGCCCGCCGCAGTTCCTCGAGGGCCTTGGTGACCGCGCCCCGTCGCGCTGGGATCGCCAGGCGGCGACGTCGGCCCGCATCTCGGATTCCACCGCCGGGTCGACCCTCAGGATCGAGCCCCCTGTCCCGTTGGGGCCGGAGCCGATCTCCGAGGCGAGGGGGGAATCCGCCGTCTCGGTGAAGCAGTTGACCCCCACCACCTTGAGCTCGCCGGTCTCGATGCGACGGACGTGATCGGCCTGGCTGCCGACCAGCCGCGACTTCAACTCGTCGATAGCCTCGAAGGCGCCCCCCAGCGAAAGCACGTTCTCGAGCTCGGCCCAGGAGGCGTCGGCGATCTCGTCGGTCTTCCGCTCGATGACCACCGAGCCGTCGAAGATGTCCTCGTACTCGAGAATGTCGGACTCGAAGGCGAGGATCTGCTGGATCCGCAGTGACCACTGCTGGTCCCAGGGGCGGGGGAGGCCGAGGGCTTCGTTCCAGGCCGGAAGCTGGACGGCCCGGGCCCGGGCCCGCTTCGACAGGGTCACCCCCAGCGATTCCAGCACGATGCGGGGCACGTTGTTCTCCGGCTGGGCCTCGGTCAGGCCCAGCGAGTTGACCTGCACCCCGTAGCGCATCCGGATGAGCTTGGGCTCGGTGACCCCGTACCGCTCCTGGCAGATGCGTTCCCACAACCGGGTGAAGGCCCGCATCTTGCAGGTTTCTTCGATGAAACGGACCCCGGCATTGACGAAGAACGAGATCCGGCCCACCACCGAAGGGAACTCCGCCTCGGTGACCTGGCCGGAGTCGCGCACCGCGTCGAGGATCCCGATGGCGGTGGCCAGCGCGTAGGCGACCTCCTGATGCGGGGTGGCCCCGGCCTCTTGGAGGTGGTAGCTGCAGACATTGATGGGGTTCCACTTGGGCACGTGCTTCACCGTGTAGGCGATGGTGTCCACCGTCAGGCGACGGCTCGGAATCGGCGGGAAGATGAAGGTGCCCCGCGACAGGTACTCCTTGACGATGTCGTTCTGGGTGGTTCCCGACAGCACCTTCGGGTCGACCCCTTGATCCTCGGCGTTGGCGATGTAGAGACCCAGCAGCCAGGCGGCGGTGGCGTTGATGGTCATCGACGTGTTCATCGACTCCACCGGGATCTGGTCCATCAGCTGGGCCATGTGCCCGAGATGGGCCACCGGCACCCCGACCTTGCCGACCTCGCCGGCGGCCTCGGGGGCGTCCGGGTCGTAGCCGATCTGGGTGGGGAGATCGAAGGCGATGGACAGTCCGGTCTGGCCCCTGGCCAGGTTGGTCCGGTAGAGGGCGTTGGACGCCTTGGCCGTCGAATGCCCCGAGTAGGTGCGCATCACCCACGGCTTGTCATGGACCGGCGGTTCGGGCGTGGGCTCGCCGGCCACATCTTGAGGACGAGTCACCTTTTCCACGTGGGTCATCCCTCCATTGTTGCCGCGGTTGCCCCTAGTGCCGCCCCACCTACTTCTTCTTGTAGTCGAGGAAGCCCTGACCGGATTTGCGGCCCAGCAGCTCGGCGGCGACCATCCGGCGCAACAGGGGCATGGCCGCATAGTTGGGATCCCGGAATTCCTCGTACAATGCATCCAGGATAGCCAGGGAGGTATCCAATCCGACCAGGTCGAGCAGCGCGAACGGCCCCATCGGGAACCCGCAGCCACCCTTCATGGCGATGTCGATGTCCTCCACCGAAGCGACTCCCTGTTCGTAGAGCCTGACGGCGTTGTTCAGGTAGGGGAACAGCAGGGCGTTGACGATGAACCCGGCCTGGTCCTTGACCTCGACCGGGGTCTTGCCGCAGCCCTCGGCGAACTTGCGGGCCGAAGCGATGGTCTCGGCGGAAGCGGTGATGGGCCGGACCACTTCCACCAGCTCCATCATCGGCGCCGGGTTGAAGAAGTGGACGCCGCAGACCTTGTCGGGGCGCCCCGTCTGCATGGCCAGCTCCACCACCGGAAGGGTGGAGGTATTGGTGGCCAGGATGGTCTTGTCGTCGGTGAGCCGGTCGAGCTCGTTGAACAGTTCCTTCTTGACGGCCAGGTCCTCGACCACCGACTCGATGACCAGGTCGACGTCCTTGAGGTCAGCCAGGTCGGAGGTCCCGGTGACCAGGGCCAGGGCGGCGTCGCGCTCGCTCTCGGTTTTCTTGCCTTTCTCGACCTGGCGGTTGAGCGACTTCTCCAGGGCGGCCAGGGTGGCATCGGCGGTGGACTGGCTGCGGGAGCGCAGGATCACCTCGAAGCCGTTGACCGCCGCCGTCTCGGCGATACCCGAGCCCATGATTCCCGAACCGACAATTCCCACGCGTGCGATTGACATGGGTGGTGATGTTACCGGCCGGTAGGGGGGCGGTGCTCCCGGCGGATTCAGGCGGCCGAACCGAGTGCACCCCGGAGGCGTCTGGCTCCCTGGTCGATGAGCAACCGGGGGGAGATCCGGTAGAGGGCCCAAGCCCGCCGGGCGTGGAAGGGGGTGACGATGATCGGCCGGTTGAGGGCCACCCCATCCAGCACGTCGGAGGCCAGGGAGGCGACCGGGTACGGAGGGCCGGACCAGCGAGGTCAGCATGGCGCGGATGTCGGGCATGGAGCTGACCGGAGGTAGGTCCTCGGGATTGGGCTTGTCCAGAAGGGGAGTCTCGATGACCCCCGGGCAGACCACCGTCACCTTCACCCCGTGGGCGGCGGCTTCCATCCGGAGACCGACGCTCAACCCGACCACCGCGTGCTTGGTGGTGGAGTAGGGCACCAGCATCGGGCTGGGCAACAGACCCGACAGCGACGCGGTGTTGACGATGTGGCCCCGGCCTTGGGCGATCATCAACGGGTAGGCGGCGCTCACGCCGTTGATCACGCTCCACAGGTTCACGTCGATGACCCGGCGCCAGTGGGCGGCACTCAGCTCGCTGACCTCGCCGCCGACACCGATGCCGGCGTTGTTGAAGAGCAGATCGAGACCACCGTGGTCCGCCGCCGTCCGACCCACCAGCTCGTCGACGGCGGCGGCATCGGTCACGTCCAGGGTGGCGGCGACGGCCCGGGCATCTCCTGCCCGCCGGGCCAGGTGCTCGGCCACCGACGCGGCCTCGTCGGCGGCGATGTCCGACACCACCACGGTGGCCCCCCGGTCGACCAGCTCGGTGGCCAGCGCCTTGCCGATGCCCGAGGCCGCCCCGGTGACGATGGCCACCTTGCCCTCGAAGTGCCGGCGTTGCGCGGCGGCTCGATCTGCTGCTCGTCCCATGTCTCCCCCAACGGTCGCCCTTGCGTTCAGAGCCAAGCTACCGACACGATGGGGGCAATGAGTACCCCTCCCAAGACCTCAGCCAGGCGCTCAGCCGCGCCCGGTGCCACCAAGGCGGCCAAGTCCGGCGCCACCAAGGCCGCCCAAGCCGTGAAGGCCCGGGCGACCAAGGCGGCCCGCACGGCCAAGGCCGTCCCCCCGGCCAAAGCTGCGACCAAGTCCAGGACGCTGCCCCCGGCTAAGGCGGCGTCGGCGGCCGACGCCGGTCGAACCCAGGCGGTGTCGCCGGCATCGGTCGACGGGGTTTCGAGAGATGCGGCCGGCTGGGTCGGTGCCGGGCGGTGGTCGGGGCGAGGGTTCGGCCGGGAGCGGGGGATCTACAACCGGCAACTGCAACGGGCCAACGAACGTTGGCCGATCCAAGTCCGTCTGTTCTCGTGGTTGTTTCGCCGTCCCGAGCCGCTGCTCGCCTTACTGGGAAAGCCGGCTCCCATCCAGGTCGACGGCCGGGTCCTGAATCGCAGCGTCCAGGCCCTGCTGGAGGTCATGACGCGGATGGCGGGTGTCCTCGGACGGGCGGAGACCGAAGAAGAGGGGCTCGGCGACCTGGTGCTCAAGCGCAAGCAGATGCAGGAGACCGCCCGGTTCATGCCCATCCGAACCGATGTCCATGTCGTTACCCGGTCGATCCCATCGGCCGGGGATTCCCGGTCGTCCCCCGAGATCCCGGTGCGGATCTACCGCCGGTTCGGCGTCGGGGTCGGCCGCGGATACCGACCACCGGCCATCGTCTTCTACCACGGAGGTGGGTGGGTGGAGGGCGATCTCGTCTCCCACGACCCCTCTTGCCGGCTGCTGGCGTCGGTCAGCGGGTGCGTGGTGGTCGCCGTCGACTACCGGTTGGCCCCCGAGGACCCGTTCCCGGCGGCGGTGGACGACTCGCTGGCTGCCTATGCCTGGGTGCACGCCCATGCCGCTGAACTCGGGATCGCCGAGGGACGGGTAGGGGTGATGGGGGACAGCGCCGGCGGCAACCTGGCCGCGGTGGTCGCGCTCCTGACTCGGGAGGGCGCGGCCATCCCGACATCCATCGTGCCGGTGCCGCCCGGGACTCCCGCTCCCATCGCCCAGGGATTGGTCTACCCCGGCCTCACCACCCGTTTCGACTCGGAGTCGTATCGCCTGTTCGGCACCGGGTTCTTCCTCACCGCCCAGGCCATGAGGACCGTCCGCGGCGCCTATCTCCCCAACCCGGAGGATTGGGAGCTGGAGGCGGCCTCCCCGCTACTGGCCGACGACGTCGACGGGGTGGCGCCGGCGCTGGTGGTGACGGCGGGGTTCGACCCGCTCCGGGATGACGGCGACGCCTACGCCGCCAAGCTCGAGCGGGCCGGGATCGAGGTCGAGCACCGGCGCTACGACGACCAGGTTCACGGTTTCTTCGGGATGGGGTTCCTGGATGATTCTCTGGCACTGTCGGTCGAGGTGTGCGATGCCATGGGCCGGATGATGCACCGCGATGGGCCCCTGCGGGGCCAGGGCAGACTGCCGGGTTGACCACCCCGACCGTCCGTTGCCTCCTCGTGTGCCACCTAGGGTGACCGACATGAACGGATCTTCTCAGTCGTCCGGCGTCGTCGCCCTGGTGGGGGGCGGGGAATGGCAGCCGGGCTGCTCCTTCGATGCCGAGCTCCTGGCCGTCTCGGGATCCGATGAGGTGCTGGTGTTGCCGACGGCCGGCGCCTACGAGCATCCCGAGCGGGCGGTGGTGCACGCCGCCGAGTGGTTCGATCCCCTGGGCGGGAAGGTGGAGGGGCTGATGGTGCTGTCCCGGGCGGACGCCGAGGATCCGGGTGCGGCGGCGGTGTTGCGCAAGGCCCGGTTCATCTACTTGAGCGGGTCGTCGCCGATGCACCTCCGGAGCGTGCTCAAGGGGTCCAAGGCGTGGGACGCCCTGGTGGCGGCCTGGAACGACGGCGCCGTCATCGCCGGTTCCTCCGGATCGGCCATGGCCCTCACCGACCCGATGGTCGATGCCCGCGGCGGCGGGCTGACGTTGGGGCTCGGCCTGGTCACCGGCATCGCGGTGGTGCCCCACTTCGGCGATACCCACGAAGACGCCCACGGCCAGAAGCTCCATCGTTCGGTGCTGCTGGCTCCCCGCGACACCCCGGTGGCGGGGGTGCCCGAGCGGACCGCCCTCATCCGGGACCCCGACGGCACCTGGCGTACCGCCGGCGAGGGAACGGTCGCCATCTTCGTCAACGGCGCCCCGGCCGACGCCGGCCTCGGGGCGCTGCCGAGCTGACTTCGAGACGATTCAGTCAGTCAGTCGGATTCGGTGATGGTCACCGACTCGATGGTCACCTGCTCGGACGGCGCCCCCGACCGGCTGCCGGTCGACTCGATGGCGGAGATGCTCTCGGTGCCGCCGACCACCTTCCCGAACAGCGAGTAGCTGGGGGGAAGGGCCACCCCGTCCCTACCGCTGATGATGAAGAACTGGCTGCCGTTGGTATTCGGACCGGCATTGGCCATGGCCACCGAGCCGATCTCGTACCGGCCCCGGGCCGGGAGCTCGTCATCGAACTGGTAGCCGGGGCCGCCGCGTCCCGAGCCTTCGGGGTCGCCCCCCTGGAGCATGAAGCCGGGGATGATCCGGTGGAAGACGATTCCGTCGAAGTAGTGCCAGCGGGCGAGGAACACGAAGTTGTTCACGGTCTTCGGGGCGGCAACCGGGTCGAGGGCGATGGTCATGGTGCCCTTGTTGGTCACCATCTCGGCCGTATACCGCTTGGCCGGATCGATGATCAACGGGGGCGGTCCGTCGAATCGTTGGGTCTTCGGGCTGGAGCCGTCGGGAGCCGGGATCTCGGGGGGCATGGAATTCTCCTTGGTGATGGTCGAGATGGTTGAGGAAGGATCGAGATGACCGCGGGGGTCAGGTCACCGCGATCGTCACCGACACGATCCGATGGAGCACCGCCGGCGGTACTCCGTTGGCCGACGCGGTGGCGTTGCCGTCGGCATTGATCTTGTCGACGACACTCATTCCCGAGGTCACCTTACCGAACAGCGTGTAGCTGGGAGCCAGGCTCTCGCCCTGGGTGCCGTCCACGATGAAGAACTGGCTGCCGTTGGTGTTGGGCCCGGAGTTGGCCATGGCTACCGAGTAGTCGGGGTACTGGGGGCTGGCGGTCTTCGGGAGCTCGTCGGCGAAGGTGTAGCCCGGACCTCCGGATCCGCTGCCGGTGGGGTCCCCGGTCTGGTCCATGAAACCGGGAATCACCCGGTGGAAGGTGATGCAGTCGAAGAAATGCTGATCGGCGAGGTAGACGAAGCTGTTGACCGCCTTGGGGGCGGTTTTCGGATCGAGCTGGATGGTGAACGGGCCGACGTCGGTGGTCACGGTGGCGATATAGGTCTTGGAGGACGAGATCGTCATGGGCGGCGCCGACGGGTACGACGGCTTGTTCAGGGTGTCGGTGAAGGTCGCCGGGCAGTCGGCCGAGGTGGTGATGGCGCTCGGAGCGGTATTCCCCGACCCGCCCTGGGGCGCCGGCTTGGTAGTGGTCGTGGTGCTGGACTTGGCCGCGGCCTTCTTGGGGCTGGATCCACTGTTGATCCAGTAGGCGATGCCGAAGATGACCCCGGCCACGACCACCAACGAAATGACCCGTCGGATGTTCTGCTTGCGCTTGAGGCTTCTCTTCTGGGCTTCGAGCCGGGCGTTGCGGCCGGCTTTCTGACGTTGGCGCTTCTCGGTGGACACGGTCCATGAGGGTAGCCGCTCCTCGGGCGGTAGCCTGAGCGGCCATGTCCCTTGTGGTGCAGAAATTCGGAGGCACCTCGGTGGCCGACTCCGACCGGATCCGAGCGGTGGCCGATCACGTGGCTCGCTCGCGCCGTGACCACGACGACGTGGTGGTGGTGGTGAGCGCCATGGGGAAGACAACCGACGATCTGGTCCGGCTCGCCGCCGAAGTCAGCCTCACCCAGCCCAACCGAGAGGTGGACATGCTGCTCAGCGCGGGTGAGCGCATCAGCATGGCCTTGCTGGTGATGGCACTGGCCGATCTCGACGTGACCGCGGAGTCCTTCACCGGAAGCCAGGCCGGCATCATCACCGACAGCGTGCACACCCGGGCCAGGATCATCGAGATCCGGGCCGAGCGGTTGCTGGCCTCGCTGGCCGGCGGCGCCGTCCCGGTGGTGGCCGGATTCCAGGGAATGTCCACCGACCGGAACATCACCACCCTCGGGAGGGGGGGTTCCGACACCACCGCAGTGGCACTGGCCGCCGCGCTGCACGCTGACGCCTGCGAGATCTACACCGATGTCTCCGGGATCTACAGCGCCGATCCCCGGATCGTGCCGGAAGCCCGCAAGCTGGCCCGGGTCAGCTACGAGGAAATGCTGGAGATCGCCGCCAATGGCGGCCGGGTGCTGTCACTGCGCTCGGTGGAGTTCGCCCGCAATCACCACGTGCCGCTACATGTGCGGTCCAGTTTCACCTGGGAGCCCGGGACCTGGGTCATCGAGGAGGATGAGAGCATGGAACAGGCCGTCGTCACCGCCGTCACCCACGATGCCTCGGAAGCCAAGGTGACCGTGGCCGGGCTGCCGGACCGCCCCGGGGTGGCCGCCCGGTTGTTCCGGGCGCTGGCCGACCGGAACGTCTCGGTGGACATGATCGTGCAGAACGTCGCGCTGGACGGGACGACCGACATCTCCTTCACGGTGCCCGGGTTCGACCTGGCCGTCAGCACCGAGGTGTCGGAGTCGCTCCTCCCGGAGCTAGGCGCCACCGGGGTCACCACCGATTCGGACGTGGCCCGGGTCTCGCTGGTGGGCGCGGGGATGAAGACCCATCCGGGGGTGACCGCCCTCACCTTCGAGACCCTGGCCAACGAGGGCATCAACATCGAGATGATCTCGACCTCCACCATCCGGATCTCCTGCATGGTGCGAGCCGACAAAGCGGAGACGGCGGTGCGGGTCCTCCACGCCGCCTTCGAGCTGGCCCCGCCGTCGCCGTAGACTGAGCCGATGCGAGTCGCGGTTGTGGGCGCCACCGGGCAGGTGGGAACGGTGATGCGGTCGGTCCTGGAGGCGCGCGGCTTTCCCGTTGACGACCTGCGGCTGTTCGCCTCGTCCCGCTCGGCCGGGCGTCGCCTGCCGTTCCGGGGCGACCAGGTGGAGGTCGAGGATGCCGCCGCCGCCGACCCGGCCGGCATCGACATTGCCCTGTTCTCCTGCGGAGCGACCGCCTCGCGGGAGCTGGCTCCCCGGTTCGCCTCGGCCGGAGCCGTGGTCGTCGACAATTCCTCTGCGTGGCGGATGGATCCCGATGTCCCGCTGGTGGTCCCGGAGGTCAACGCCCACGCCCTGGGGGCCATCGCCAAGGGGATCGTGGCCAATCCGAACTGCACCACCATGGTGGCCATGCCGGTGCTGAAGCCCCTTCATGACGAGGCCACTCTCGATCGGATGGTGGTCTCCACCTACCAGGCGGTGTCCGGGGCCGGGCTCGCCGGGGTCGCCGAGCTCGAGGAACAGCTCGAGAAGTCGGCCGGAGCGGCCGCCGGGCTGACCTTCGACGGTTCGGCTGTCCAATTCCCGGCGCCATCCAAGTTCCCGGGGACGATCGCCCACAACGTGCTCTCGATCGCCGGGTCGTTGCTGGATGACGGCTCCGGAGAGACCAATGAGGAGCAGAAATTCCGAGACGAGAGCCGGAAGATCCTGGAGATCCCCGGACTGAGGTTGACCTGCACCTGTGTGCGGGTCCCGGTGTTCACCGGCCACTCGATGGCCATCGTGGCCGAGTTCGAACGGCCACTCAGCCCGGAGCGGGCCACCGAGCTGCTGGCGGCCGCCCCCGGGGTGGAATTGTCGGAGATGCCCACCCCGTTGCGGGCGGCAGGCATCGATCCGACCCTGGTGGGAAGGATCCGCCAGGCCGACGGGGGAGTGACCACGCTGGCCCTGTTCCTGAGCGGCGACAACCTCCGCAAGGGTGCCGCCCTCAATGCCGTGCAGATCGCCGAGTCGCTGGTCGATCTCGGCCTGGTCGGCTGATCCCGGCCCCCCAGGTGCCGAGACCCGCCGCGCTCAGCGATCAGGCGAGGTCGTAGCGGTCGAGGCTCATCACTTTGTCCCACGCCTCCACGAAGTCACGGACGAACTTCTCCATTGAGTCGTCACATGCGTAGACCTCCGAAATAGCTCGGAGCTGGGAGTTGGAACCGAAGACGAGGTCGACGGCCGTGGCCGTCCACTTGACCTCATCGGTGGCGCGATCGCGACCTTCGAACACGTTCTCAGCAGAGACCGATGCCTTCCACTCGGTGCCCATATCGAGCAGGTTCACGAAGAAGTCGTTGGTGAGGGTCGCAGGCCGGTCGGTGAAGACGCCGTGTGTTGATTGTCCGGAGTTGGCGTTCAGGGCCCGCATGCCGCCGACGAGGACCGCCATCTCGGGAGCGGTCAGGTTGAGCATGAACGCCCGCTCGACCAGTAGCTCCTCCGCCGGCAGCTTCTCTCCGGCTCGGAGGTAGTTGCGGAACCCGTCGAAGGTCGGTTCGAGCACCGCGAACGACTCCACGTCGGTCTGCTCCTGCGAGGCGTCGGTGCGCCCCGGCGCAAACGGGACCGTCATGTCGTGACCGGCGTTCTTCGCCGCTTGCTCGATGGCCGCGCACCCGCCCAGGACGATCACATCAGCCAGCGAGACCTTCTTCCCGCCCGGACTGTGAGCCGTTGAAGTCCTGCTGGACCTGCTCGAGGGCCTGCAGCACCTTGGCCAGTTCGGCCGGGTCGTTGACCTCCCAGTCCTTCTGCGGCGCGAGGCGAATCCGTGCCCCGTTGGCCCCGCCCCGCTTGTCGGTGCCACGGAAGGTAGCCGCCGACGCCCACGCGGTGGTGACCAGCTGGGAGATGGACAGTCCCGACGCGAGGATCGCTGCCCTTTAGGGCGGCGATGTCGTCGTCTTCGATCAGCTCGTGATCGACCGCGGGGACGGGGTCCTGCCACAGCTGCGGCTCCGCAACCCACGGGCCTAGGTAGCGCGTGATGGGCCCCATGTCGCGGTGCAGCAGCTTGTACCACGCCTTGGCGAACGCGTCTGCCAGCTGGTCCGGGTTCTCATGGAAACGCTTAGCGATCGGCCCGTAGATCGGATCCAGCTTCAGCGAGAGGTCCGTCGTCAGCATCATCGGTGCGTGCCGCTTCGACGGATCATGGGCATCGGGCACGGTGCCTTGCGCCTCGGGATTCTTGGGCCTCCACTGCTTGGCACCCGCGGGACTCTCGGTGAGCTCCCAGTCGTACTTGAAGAGGTTGTCCAGGAACCCGTTGTCCCACTTCGTCGGCTCGTTGGTCCAGGCACCCTCCATCCCGCTGGTAAGCGTGTCGTCACCCTTGCCGCTGCCGAAGGTGTTTCGCCAGCCAAAGCCCTGCTCCTCGATGGCGGCACCCTCGGGTTCGGGACCGACGTACTCTTCACTGACTGCGCCATGGGCCTTACCGAACGTGTGGCCGCCAACGATGAGCGCAAGGGTCTCCTCGTCGTTCATGGCCATGCGGCGGAAGGTCTCTCGAATGTATTTCGCCGCAGCGAGCGGATCCGGGTTGCCGCCGGGCCCTTGCGGATTCACGTAGATCAGGCCCAGATGATCGGCACCGAGGGGCCCCTGGATTTCCCCGGCGGTGCCGTGGCGTTCGTCACCTAGCCAGGTGTCCTCCAGAGCCCCAGAAGATCTCGTCTGGCTCCCAGATGTCGGGCCGCCCGAAGCCGAAGCCGAACGTCTTGAACCCCATCGATTCGTAGGCACAGTTGCCGGCGAAGATGATCAGGTCGGCCCAGGAGATCTTGCGGCCGTACTTCTGCTTGACCGGCCAGAGCAACCGGCGCGCCTTGTCGAGGTTGCCGTTGTCGGGCCAACTGTTCAAGGGGGCGAACCGCTGAGCACCTTCGCCGCCACCGCCCCGGCCATCGGCGATGCGATACGTGCCGGCCGCGTGCCAGGTCATCCGGATGAAGAGCGGCCCGTAGTGGCCGTAGTCGGCTGGCCACCAGTCCTGTGACGTCGTCATCACCTTGAAGATGTCCTGCTTGAGCGCGTCGACGTCGAGGGTCTTGAACTCTTCCTTGTAGTTGAAGCCCTCGCCCATCGGATCGGACAGGGGCGAGTGCTCGTGCAGCATCGAGAGATCCAACTGATTCGGCCACCAGTCCCGGTTCGACATGGGCCGATGCGGCGCGGGAACCGGAGAGGGGATTGCCGGGCTCTCGCTGTCACTGCCTCTGTCAGACATGTTGGTCCTCCTACTCTCTGTCGGTTTTACTCTGATGGCTGGTTACTTGCGAGCACTCGGCGCACAGGCCTCTGAAGATGACCTCGGCGCCGGAGATGGTGAAGCCCTGATGCTGGCGCACCGGGAGGTGCAGGCCCGCGAAGTCGGATTGCACGTCGCGCGTCGCCCCGCAGCGGGTGCACACGAGGTGATGGTGGGTGCCCCTGGCGGGGTCGAAGCGAGCCGCGCCCGTCCCTACGTCGACCTGCTGGATCTCACCCAGCGCCACCAGGTCGTTGAGGGTTTGGTAGACGGTGCGCAAGGAGATCGTCGGGATTTCCTCACAGGCGGACTGGAAGACCGAATGGGCGGTCGGATGGGACCCGTTGTCGTGCAGGATCCGGAAGATGCACTGGCGTTGGGGTGTCACCTTGAGACCCCTATCCCGGAACAACTGAGTCAACTCCATGGGTGTCTTCACCGTTGCTCCTTGAGCAACAACCGTGGCTACCAAACAATGATAGAGGTCGCGGCCCCCAATGGACCATGGGACGACCCACGCCCGGGCCGTCCTCAGCCGACGTTGGAGAACGGGGCGGCGGCGGCGAGTCCGGCCACCCGCCTGGCCAGGTTCACCGCGTGGTCGCCGAACCGCTCGTAGAACCGGGCCACCATGGCGAGCTCCACCGCCACCGGGAGGGGCATGGTCCCGGCCACCACTTCGACGGTGAGGCTGACGTGCAGATCGTCCATCTCGTCGTCGAGGGTGTCCACCACCGACGCGGCCGTGGTGAGCCGATCGGCATAGGCGTTGGCCGTGGCCCGCCACATGTGGATGGCCACCTCGCCCATCCGCTCGACCAGGCCCCGGCTGCGTGCCGACAGCTCGGCGCCGAGTCCGCGGGCGGCCCGTCGGGCCACGTGTTCGGCGAGGTCACCGTTGCGTTCGAGGTCGGGGAGCATCCGGAGGACGGTGACCAGAAAGTAGAGGTCGTCGGGTGATTCGATGCGACCGACGGTCAGCTGGTCCATGGTCTGGTGCTCGATCTCCCGATACAGGCTGTCGACCACTTCGTCCCGGTCGGCCAGCGCTTTGGCCGCCTCCCGGTCGCCGGACAACAGCGCGTGGGTGGCGCCGGCCACGTTTTCGCCGACCATGGCAAACAGCTGGAGAACCTGGCGGTCGATCTGAGCCAGCGCGTCGTCCATGGGTCCACCGTACTCCGGCGCGATGCATCCTTCTACGGGGTTGTGGCCGAAATCGATCAGGCCGGGCTGTCCGCCGTCTCCGGTCGATGCGCCGGCTGGTCCAGGCCGTGGTCGTCTTCGACCGGCTCGGCCTCGACCATCTCGTCACTGACGATGATTCGGGGCCCGGAGGTCCAGGACAGGTACCGGAACGACCAGTTCACCAACACGGTGATCCGGTTGCGAAAGCCGATCAGGTAGATGAGGTGGAGGCCGAGCCAGGACAACCAACCCAAGGTGCCCCGGATGACCATCCCGCTGGGGAACTGGGCGATGGCGGCGCGACGGCCGATGGTGGCCATGGTGCCCTTGTCGTTGTAGCCAAAGGGCAGGGTGGGCCTCCCCTTCACCCGGTTGACGATCTGTTCGGCCGCGTGTTTGCCGGACTGGATGGCCACCTGGGCGAGCTGCGGACAGGTGGTTCCCGGCCGGTCCTCGCCCCAGGGGACGGCGGCGGCATCGCCGATGGCGTAGGCCTGATGGTGGTCAGGCAGGGCCAGGTCGGCGCGCACGACCAGGCGGCCGCTGCGGTCGGCCAGGGCACCCAAGCCGGAAGCCACCGTGCCGTCGACGGTGACGCCCCCGGCCCACACCACCGTCCGGGTCGGGATCCGGGAGCCGTCGTCGAGCTCGACGTAGGTCGGGGTGACCTGTTTGACCATCCGGCCGAACCGCAACTCCACGGTGCGACGGCGGAGGGTGTCGGCGGCGTAGCTGGAGGCCGACGGCTTGAACGGGGTGAGGAGCCGGTTGAGCCCGTCGACGACGATGATCTTGGCCTGGGCCCGGTCGAAGGTGAAACCGTCATGGCGCACCGAGACGTCGAGCAGCTCGGCCAACGCCCCCGCCACCTCCACCCCGGTCGGCCCTCCGCCCACCACCACGAAGGTGAGGGTGCCGTCATTGATCAGCTCCGGGTGGGCGTCGATCTCCTCGAGCCGCCGCAGGAGGTGGTCCCGCAGGATCCGGGCATCGGCCAGCGTGTACAGCGGGAAGGTGAACTCCTGGGCGCCCGGGATCCCGAAGAACTTGGCGATGGCCCCGGTGGCCAGGATGATCGAGTCGAAGGGCAGCGGATCGTCGCCTTCGAGGCTCACCATCCGGGTATCCCAGTCCACCCCGTTCACGGTGCCGTACCGGAACGTCACATTCGGGGTGCGCCCGAAGATGGCCCGGACCGGGTAGGCCACGTCGGCGGGGTCGAGCCCGGCCGTCGACACTTCGTAGAGCAGCGGCTGGAAGGTGTGGAAGTTCCGCTGGTCGACGATGGTGACCTCGACGGGCTTCTTGGCCAGCGCCCGGGCCGCCGAAAGGCCGCCGAACCCGGCGCCGACGATGACCACCCGGTGCATGGATCCATGTTGCCACGCTGGGATCACCGGTGATGAGGGGCCATCCACGGTGATGTCACACCCCCCCGTTACCCTTGAAATCATGGACACAACCGCTCGAAATTGGACGTTTTTGGCTCCGGCGAGGGGTCGGTCATGATCATCGGATTGACCGTCGGCCTCCTGGCCGGAGCTGCCCTCGGCGTGGTGGTGGGGCTGCTGGTGCGGTCCGGTCAGGTGGCCTCGGCCCGCACCGCCGAAGCCCGGCTCGAGGACGCCACGGCGGCCAATCAACGGCTCACCAGCGAGGTTGCCGGTCTCCAGCAACAACTGGCCACCAGCCGGTCGGAGACGGTCCGGCTCGCCACCGAGCTCGACCACCAGCGCCTGGTCGCCGACGAGCGGGCGGCGAGCTTCGATGAGACCCGGCAACAGCTCACCGGGGAATTCGCCCGGCTGTCGACCGCCGCCCTCCAGAAGAACAACGAGCAATTCCTCCAGTTGGCCGACACCAAACTGAAGGAGACCCGGGAAGCCGCCGAGGGTGAGCTGGCCAAGCGGCAGGTGGCCATCGAGCAGCTGCTGAAGCCGATCGGGGAGCAGTTGGGCAAATACGACCAGGGCATGCAGCGCCTGGAGGTCGAGCGCGAGCGGGCGTACGTGACGCTCACCGAACAGATGAAGCACCTGTCGACGTCGCACGACCACTTGCAGAGGGAGACGGGCAATCTGGTCAAGGCCCTCCGGGCCCCGCAGTCCCGCGGCCAGTGGGGCGAGTTGCAGTTGCGCCGGGTGGTCGAGATGGCCGGGATGTTGGAGCACTGCGACTTCGACGAGCAGGTCACCTCGGACGCCGACGGGGGGAGGATGCGCCCGGACATGGTGGTCCACAGTCCCGGCGGGATGAACGTGGCCGTGGACGCCAAGGTCCCGATGCAGGCATTCCTGGATGCCAATGAGGCCGACGACGAAACCGTACGCCGCGCCCACATGGCCAAGCACGGCCGTCAGCTGAGAGCCCACATCGATCAGTTGGCCAAGAAGGAGTACTGGAAGCGGGTGGATCCGTCTCCGGAATACGTGGTGGCCTTCATCCCCGGTGATCCGTTGCTGACCGCCGCCCTCGAACACGAGCCCGGCCTGATGGAGCACGCGGCCGCCAACAACGTGCTGTTGGCCACCCCCACCTCGCTGATCGCGCTCCTCCGGAGCGCCGCCTACGGCTGGCAACAGGACACCCTGGCCGAGAATGCCCGGGAGGTCCAACAGCTGGGAACAGAGCTCTACCAGCGCCTCTCGCTGCTCGGCGACCACGTGGCCGGGGTGGGCAAGGGGTTGAGCAGTGCGGTGCTGGCCTACAACCGGGCCATCGGGTCGCTGGAGTCCCGGGTCCTGGTCACCGCCCGCCGCTTCGTCGAGATGGGGGTCGGGGGTGGGGAGAAGGAATTGCCCCCGCCGGCGTCGATCGACATCACCACCCGGGCCCTCCAGTCCCCGGAGTTGGCCCCGCCGGCTATCGATCCCCCCTTCGTCCACCGCCTGCCGATGCCGGAGCCCAGTCCGAGGCACCGGGATGACGAAGACATGTCCTCACCCCACCAAGACATCATCTGAGCCGCCCGCCGGCCCCTGCCGCGCTGTCCAGGGGCGGTGTCACACCCGAAATTTCAGGGTGTCGGCATGGGGTTGGAGATCCGGCTTGTGCCGTTCGGTCGAGAGGCGAGTCGCGCTCTCCGCGACGAGATAGCCCTCGCCCAGCAGGGAGACCCGCTGGCCCCGGTCACCGTGGTGGTCTCCCGGGGGATCACCGGGCTCGGCGTCCGGCGACTCCTGGCCTCGGGTGATCTGGGACCGGCGCCGCGCACCGGCCGGCTCGGCGTGGCCAACCTACGATTCACCACTCTTCCCCGCCTGGCCGTCGATCTGACCGGTTCGAGGCGGTCGGATGACGGCGCGCTTCCGGCGACGGAGACCGTCGTCCGAGCGGTGGCCAGGATGACCCTGGGAGCGGCCCGCACCCCGGTCCTCGGATCGGCCCGGGACCATCCGGGTACGGCACGATCCCTGGTCCGGCTGTACCGGGATCTGAGCGGAGTGTCGGCGGCCACCCGTCGACGGCTCGTCGCCGGGGGCGGCCGAGCGGCCGCGGTCGTCGGCCTGGTGGAGACGATGGAGGACCGGCTGCGACACGGCTGGATCGACGATGCCCGCCGGATCGACCTCGCCATCGAGGCGATATCGGCCCTGGACGGTGACACCCCCGGCGCCGCCGCCGACGAACGGGTGGTGGTGTACCTCCCCACCCGTCTCTCCTTTCACGACCAGCGGTTGGTCGCCGCCCTGGCCGCCGTCCGGCCGGTGGTGGTGATCCTCGGCCTGACCGGGGATCCATCCGCCGATTCGATGTCGCGGGAGATCGCCGCCCGCTTGGGAGGCGACGGTCGCCAAGCCGCGGCCCCGGCCCCCGGCGAGGGGGTCACACCCCTCAACGGCACCACGGTGATCAGTGCCCCCACCGCCGACACCGAGGTCCGGGTGGTGGCCCGCGAGCTCATGGCCCGTCGCCGGGCCGGCACCCGGTTCGAACGGATGGCCGTCGTGCATGGTGGCTCGGGACCCTACGAACGTTTGGTACGAGAGACGCTGGCCGGCGCCGGGGTTCCCTGCAATGGGATCAGCACCCGCACCTTGGAGACCACCTTTGCCGGCCGCACCCTCCTCGGCGCCTTCGAGCTCCACGAACGGGGATGGCGCCGGCCCGAAGTCATGGCCTGGGTAGCCGGGGGTCCGCGACGGGCTGGGAACGGCAAGCCGGTGGAGGCCACCGCCTGGGATCTGATCTCCCGGGAGGCGGGAGTCACCCGCGGGCTGGAGAGTTGGCGACGTCACCTCGGCGCCTACGTCGAGGAGCGGGCCCTCCGCCTCGACGGGCTGGCCGGACCCGGGGGGATCGACTCGGCCCCGGGGACCGTTCCCCGGCTGCGGGCGGAACTGCGCCAGGCCGGCGAACTTGGCCGGTTCATCGACGATTTGGCCCAGCGATTCGACGTTGCCCCCGACTCATGGTCCGGGTGGGTCGATTGGGCCGACGCCCTCCTCGATCGCTACCTCGGCCGGGCGGCGGAACGCCAGGAGGAGTGGCCGATCGATGAGGAAGAGGCCCTCACCGCCGTCCGTGCCGCGGTGGCCGGGCTCCGGGTCCTCGACCGGCTGGACGAGGCACCCGATCGCTCCGCCTTCCGTTCGGCGCTGGTCTCCGAGTTGGAGGAAGCCGCGCCCCAGACCTCACGGTTCGGCACCGGTGCCCTGGTCGGACCGGTCAACCTCCTTTCCGGCCTCGACTTCGACACCGTGTTCATCCTCGGCATGGTCGACGGGAGATTTCCGGCCCGGGGTGGCGACGACGCGCTCGCTTCCCGACGACGAGCGGGTGGCGGCCGGTGACGACATCCCGCTGCGCGGCGGCCGTCGCCACGACGCCTACCGCGACTATCTGGCCGGTCTGGCCGCGGCGCCGGAGCGAGTGCTGTCGTTCGCTCGCGGCGATCAGCGTCGGGGCGGCGAACTCCGACCTTCCCGCTGGCTGCTCGACACCCTCGGCGCGCTGGAGGGCGGCGACCGCCGCCTCTACAGCCGCGATGTCACCGGACTGGATCCGATCGACGGCTTTCTCATCATCCCGTCCTACACCGACGCGGTCCTGAAAGGCGGAGAGCCGATGTCGGAATCGGACCGGGATCTTCGCTCCCTCCTGCGATGGAGCGAGTGCGGTATGGATCTCTCCGGTCACTTTCTGGCCGGCCTGGACGTCACCCTCGGTTCCGGTCTGGAGGCTCACCGCAGCCGTCGCTCGAACCGTTTCACCCGCTTCGACGGCAGGATTGCGGATGTCGACGTGCCCTCACCCACCTCGGTCGCCGCGGTGTCGCCGACCAGTCTGGAGACCTACGCGGCCTGCCCCCGCCGCTATCTGATGCAACAGGTGCTGCGCATCGAGGAGCGCGAGAGCCCCGAGGACGTGATCACCATCGACCCGGCTCACCGGGGTCTGATGATGCACGAGATCCTCGAATGCTTTATCGGCGCCCAGTTGGCGCTTCCCCGCCAGCGACGCATCCGACCGACGCAACCGTGGTCGCCGGACGACCACCTCCGGATGACGGAGATTGCCCACCAGGTGTTCAAAACGTTCGAAGACCGGGGGCTGGTGGGCCGGCAGCTGCTGTGGGATCTGACCCGGACCACCATCGAGCGCGAGCTCCATCGATTCCTGCACCTGGACGACGAGTACCGGGCAAAGGGCGGTTGGATTCCCGAGCGGGTGGAGCTCGAGTTCGGCCCCGGACACGGCCGGGCGGTCGAGCTGCGGCTTCCCGACGGTCGAACCGTCAACTTCAAGGGCTATGTCGACCGGGTGGACCTGGCGTCGGATGGCTCGCTGTCGGTGACCGACTACAAGACCGGCTTGGCCCGGGACGTCGATGGCCTCGCCGGCGATCCGGTGCTCAACGGCCGGAAACTTCAATTGCCGCTCTACGGCTTGGCGGCCCGGGGCCGGATCGGGGACGGCCCGGTCCGGCTCGCCTACTGGTTCGTGAGCGACAAGGGGACCTTCACCCCGGCCGCCTATCAACTCGACCAACCGGTCCTCGACCGGTTCGGAGAGGTTGTCTCGGTGTTGGTCGACGGCATCGACACCGGCATGTTCCCGGCCCGGCCGGGGAAGAACGACTCGAACTGCACCTACTGCAGCTTCCAGGCGATGTGCCCGGGGAACCGCCAGGACGCCTGGGCCCGGGTCCGGCACGCCCCCGGGTTGCAGGACTATGTGGCGCTGGCCGAGGACACCGGGGCAGCTCGATGACCGCGCTGGCGCCCCCGGCGCTCGCGCCGCCGTGCGACCAGGCGGCCCGGGTGGAGATACGTTCGCACTTCGACGCCAGCCAGTTCGTCGAGGCCGGTGCCGGCACCGGGAAGACCACCGCCCTGGTCGCCCGGATCCTCGAGCTGGTGACCTCGGGTCAGGCGACCATCGACCAGGTGGCGGCGATCACTTTCACCGACGCCGCCGCCGCCGAGCTTCGTGACCGGGTCTACGAAGCGCTCGAACGGGCGAGCAACGGGGCGGATGGCCCCGATGCCCGAGCCTGGGCCCGGGCCGCCCTCGACGAGATCGACGGCTCGGCGATCTGCACGCTTCACGGCTTCGCCCAGCGGATCCTGGCCGCCCACCCGTTCGAGGCCGGTCTCCCGCCCACCTTCGAGGTGCTCGACGAGGGGCGCTCGGCGGTGGCCTTCGACGAGCGGTGGGAAGGCTTCGTCGACCAGCTGCTCGAAGACCCGGGGCTCGCCGACGTCCTCCGCCGGCTCTTGGTGTGCGGGGTGAGGCTCGACCATCTGCGCACGGTGACCGGTCTCTGCGATGACAACTGGGACCTCCTGGCCACCGCCGAACCCGGGGTTCCGTCCCTCGGCGCCGTCGACCCGTTGTCGATCCTCGGCCTCCTCGACGCGGCCCGGGACGAAGCCACCATCTGTACGGCCGCCGACGACAAGTTGCTCGTCCACATCGAGAGCCTGGCCGGCTTCCGGACGGCATTGCGGGCGGCGACCTCGGACCTCGAGGTCCTCGAGTTGCTGGTAGACCCGCCCCGGCTGACCTGCGCCCGTGGGCAGAAGGGCAACTGGCCACGAGCGGTGGCCGAGGTCAGGGCTCTCCTCGCCGGCGCCGAAGGTGCCCGTCAGACGCTGGTGGCCGGCGTCGTCTCCGATGCGCTGGCCGGCCTACTCCCCGCCCTGAAGCGCTTCACCTTCATCAGCGCCAACGACCGCCGGCGGGAGGGACGTCTCGAGTTCCACGACTTGCTGGTCTGGGCGGTCGAACTGATCCGGAACGACGCCGGGGTACGGGTGGCCCTCCACCACCAGTACCAACGATTGCTCATCGACGAATTTCAGGACACCGACCCCATCCAGGCCGAGATGGCCTTTCGGATCGCCAACGGATGCGGCGAACCCGGAGCCGGGGAGGTGCCATGGAGCGAGCTTCCGGTCGAGCCCGGCCGGCTCTTCTTCGTGGGCGATCCGAAACAGGCCATCTACCGATTCCGCCGGGCGGACATCGGGCTCTTCCTCGCGGTCCGGAACCGTCACCCGGCCGACCTGGTCGCTCTCACCGCCAACTTCCGGTCGGTTCCCGGCATCATCGACTGGATAAATACCGTCTTCGGTGAATTGTTCGACGACGGGGTCGAAGGGGTCCAACCCGGTTACCAACCCCTGCACGCCGAGCGGTTCCTCCCGTTCGAAACCACGGATGGATCTCCGCCGGTGATCCTGCTGGGTGGCCCGATCGACGCCCACGGCATCGATGAGGTCCGGGCCGAGGAATCGGCAGAGATCGCCGCCACCATCCGGCGAATCCGGGAGGAGAAGTGGCCAGTCGGCGACTGGGGGCTACCGGCCCGGTTGTCGGACATCACCGTGCTGATCCCGACCCGCACCGGGCTGCCCCGGCTGCAACAGGCGTTCGACGCCGAAGGCGTGCCCTACCGACTGGAATCGAGCTCGCTGGTCTACGACGCACCGGAGGTCGGCGACCTCCTCACCATCCTCCGGGCGATCGACGATCCCACCGATCAGGTATCGCTGGTGACGGCGTTGCGATCCGAGGCCTTCGCGTGTGGTGACGACGACCTGCTGGCGTTCCGGCTCGCCGGAGGTGGTTGGGACTATCGACGGCAGCCACCGGCCTCGATGCGCGGGTCGGGACCGGTCGTGCGGGGGATGGCCGCCTTGCACGCGTTGCACCAGCAGCGATGGTGGAGCAGTGTCAGCGCCCTCGTCGAGCGGGTCATCGAGGAGCGCCGGCTGCTCGAGTTGGCCCTCGACCAGCGGCGTTCGCGGGATGTCTGGCGGCGGCTCCGGTTCGTGGCCGACCAGGCCCGGCAGTTCACCGACGTGCACGGCGGCGATCTCCGCCGCTACCTGGCCTGGGTGGACGTCCAGCGCCGCCAGGACGTGCGGGCGAGGGAGGTGGTGCTCCCGGAGACCGATGACGACGCCGTGCGGGTGATGACGGTCCACGGGGCAAAAGGGCTCGAGTTTCCCATCGTCTTCCTCACCGGTCTCAACCGCCGCCCGCCGAGCGCCTCCGGGGTCAAGGTTCTGTGGGGCGACGGGGGCCCGGAACTCCAGATCAAGAGCGGGATCGCCACCGCCGGCTTCGGGGCGTTGGCAGCCCGGGAGGAGACGATGGAGGAGGCCGAAGAACTCCGCTTGCTGTACGTGGCCGCCACCCGGGCCCGTGACTATCTCGTCGTCGCCCTCCATCACAAGGCCGGCAGTCGCTGCCACGCTGCCCAGCTGGCGCCCGTCTGCGATGGACATCGGACCCTGTCCCGGCGCCTCCCGGTGGCCGCCATCGATGTCGATCCGCCGAGGCCGGTCGAGACCGAGGCCTGGCGCGCCGGGCAGCTGGTCCCGGCCGACGACGATGCCCTCGACACCCCCTTCCGGCGTCGGGAGTGGATCACCGCCCATCGCCGACTGGTGACCACCGGATCCCGATCCCGCACGCTGGCCGCCACCACCATCGCTGGGCTCGCCCATGACCGCCAGACTGCGGACCCCGGCAACGACCGCGCGAACGACGACCCGGACATCGATCGGCCTCCTTGGCGCCGGGGCCGGGCCGGTACCTCCATCGGCCGGGCGGTACATGCCGTGCTCCAGACGGTGGACCTGGCCAGTGGCGCGGAGGTGGATCGCCTGGCCGAGACCCAGGCGGTGGCCGAGGGCATCGACTCCCGGGGCCGCGAGATCGCCCGCCTGGTGCAGGCGGCGCTGGGCTCGGAGATCGTCGGCGAAGCGGTGGGTGGCGGCCGGTACTGGCGGGAGATGTACATCGGCGCACCGGCCACCGCCGAACCCGATGGCCCGGTCATCGAAGGGATCATCGACCTGCTGATCGAAACCCCCGACGGGTACACGGTGGTCGACTACAAGACCGACGCCGTCCGCGATGACGATGAACTCACCCGGGCGATGTATCGCTACCGACTCCAGGGAGCGACCTACTCGCTGGCCGTCGAGCGCGCCCTCGGGCGACAGGTGTCCCGCTGCGTGTTCTTGTTCCTGCGGGGAGAGACCGCCATCCAGCGCGAAGTGCCCGATTTGCGGCTCGCCATCGGCGAGGTGGAGCGACTGGTGCGTGCGGTATCCGGCGAAGCTCAGGGGTCGGCCTTCTAGACCGGCACTATCGTCGTCGGGATGCCGAGAGCTCGACGTCGTAGACGGGGCCGAAGGCCCAGGCGTCGGTCGGTGGGCCAGATCATCACCATTTCGATCGTCGTCGTGGTGCTCGGGGTGCTGGTCATCGGCTCGGTTGTCGAGATTCGAGCCCAGTCGGGGCCCTATCGGAGGATGACCGATCAGGGGTACGCGGCATTGGCCTCCCGGGTCGTTGACGCCTCCAACCAGTCCGGCGCCCGGCTGGCAGCGGTGATCTACACCGCCCCGGACATCCCCAACCAGACGTTGCCGAACACCGCCCGCGGCGAGATCCAACAGGGGCTGGACGTGGCCGTGTCCACCACCGCGCTAGAGGCGAGTCAGGCCAGGGCGCTGACCCCGCCCTCGACCAGTGATGACGTCGCCAGTGAGTTCACGACCATCCTGGAGGATCGCGCCGCGGCGGTGGCCAGCGTGGTGGCCACCATCGACCAGCTGTTGGGAATGGCTCCGCTGGCCGTCGCCGGGGCGCCCACCACGACCACCACCTCGGCCCATCCGTCGGCGGTCATCTCCGTCTCCCAGGCGTCCCAACAGCTGGCCGCCGCCGGCACCCGGATCGAGCAGGCCGATCGCGCCTATGCCGCCTGGGCCCGGCGGCTTCAGCAGGGGAAGGTACCGGGTGCTGGTTCGATCCGGGTGCCCGCTTCGGTGTGGGCGCCGTCGGGGAGTCCGCTCAGCTCCGTCCAGCTCGGCAACAGCGCCGGGCTGCTCAACAGCGCGGTGGCGCTGATCCCGTTCCATCAGATGGCGATCACCGCGGTCGGCCTCGCCCCGCCGGCCGTCCCGTCCGCCACCCCCAACAACCCGGCCGGTTCGGGCACCATCGCCACCTCCTGCAATCCTCCCAACCCGACGTCGACGGTCGCCGGCCCCACCCCGACGGTGTTGCCGCCAACCGGATCGGTCACCCCGTTGGTGACGGTGACCAACTGTGGGACGGTGAACGAAGCCGACATCACGGTGACGGAGACCCTGGCGCTGGCCGATGCTCCGGGAACCGGCCCCCCGCCTCCCGGGGCTTCGGGATCGTCGGCCCGGACCACCATCACCGCCATCGCGTCGGGCCAGTCGCAGGCCCTGTCGTTTCCGGCGCTCACGGTGGCCAGCGGACACCTCTACACGCTCACCATCGCCCTGAGTCCGCCCACCGGCCAGGGGAATCTGGCCGGAACCTCGCAGCAGTTTCTGCTGCAGGTCGTGGGCTGAGCCCGCCTCGCCGACGCTCGGGACGACACGGTGGTGGAACCCCGGAGGCGACCATCTAGGATCGAGAATTGACGATACAGGAGCTGTAGGGCAGAAGGGCTTGAGACCAGTGGCCGAAAGCATCACCATCACCGACAACCGCACCGGCGAGTCGCTCGAGATCCCGTTTCGAAATGGCGGGATCGCGGCGGAGGACTGGTCCAAGCTGTTGCCGGGGGTGTGGTTCTATGACCCCGGGTTCGTCTCCACCGCCGCCTGTGAGAGTGCCATCACCTACCTCGACGGCGAGGCCGGGATCCTCCGGTACCGGGGCTACCCGATCGAACAGCTGGCCGAGAGTTCCAACTTCCTGGAAGTGGCCTACCTCCTGTTGAACAGCGAGCTCCCGACGGCCGAGCAGTACGACGACTGGCGGCACGACATCACCCATCACACCTTCATCCACGAGAACGTACGCAAGCGCTTCCTCGACGGGTTCCACTACGACGCCCATCCGATGGGCATGCTGGTCTCCGCGGTCGCCGCCCTGTCCACCTTCTATCTCGATGCCAAGGACATCTTCGACATCGAGTCGCGGAACAAGCAGATCGTCCGGCTCATCGCCAAGATGCCGACCCTGGCCGCCGCCGCCCACCGCTTCAGCGTGGGCATGCCCTTCGTCTATCCCGACAACTCGCTCGAGTTCGCCTCCAACTTCCTCTCGATGATGTGGAAGACGGCCGAGCCCCGCTTCGACGCCAACCCGGCGCTCGCCCGGGCGCTCGACATCCTCTTCATCCTCCACGCCGACCACGAGCAGAACTGCTCGACCACCGCCATGCGGGTGGTCGGGTCCTCCCACGCCGATCCTTACTCCGCCACCGCCGCGGCCGCCGCCGCCCTCTACGGACCCCGGCACGGAGGAGCCAACGAAGCGGTCATCCAGATGTTGACCGAGATCGGCTCCATCGAAGAAGTCGAGCCGTTCGTGGCCTCGGTGAAGGCTGGTGGACACGGCCGGCTCCAGGGTTTCGGGCACCGGGTCTACAAGAGCTACGACCCCCGGGCCAAGATCATCAAGAAGACCGCCGACGAGGTGTTCGAGATCACCGGGAAGAACCCGTTGCTCGACATCGCCCTCAAGCTCGAGGAGGTCGCCCTCTCCGACGAGTACTTCATCTCCCGCAAGCTCTACCCGAACGTCGACTTCTACTCCGGCCTCATCTACCAGGCGATGGGCTTCCCGCTGGAGATGTTCCCGGTGCTGTTCGCCATTCCCCGGACCGCCGGGTGGCTGGCCCACTGGCAGGAGATGCTCGATCAGGATTCGAAGATCGCCCGTCCCCGCCAGCTGTACATCGGTGCCGACGCCCGCGACTACGTCAGGATGAGCGACCGCTGACCTTCAGCCGGCCGGCTTGGGCTTCCGCTCGGCCAACCGCATCAGCCCCTCCTGGCACATGGATACCACCAGCTCGCCGCTCGCGGGTGAACATGAAGCCCCGGGCCAGCCCCCGGGCGCCGTAGGCGGTGGGGGTGTCCATGTCGTAGAGCAGCCACTCGTCGGCCCGGAAGGGCCGATGGAACCACATGCAGTGGTCGAGGCTGGCCCCCATGAAGTCCGGGCTCGTCCCAGCGCACGTCGTGGGGGGCCAGCATGGTGTCGAACAGCGACATGTCCGAGGCGTAGGCGGCGATGCAGGCGTGCAGAGCGGATCGTCGGGGAGCTTCCCGTCGGCCCTGATCCACAGCCGTTGGTGCCGGCTCGCTCCCTTCCCGGTGGATGAAGGGCAGGTCACCGATGTGGCGTTGCTCGATGGGGTGGGGCCGGGAGAACCAGTCACCCAGCAGGTCCCGGTAGGGCTCGAGTCGGACGTCCAGCGACTCGAGGTCCTCGGGCGGCGGGACCTCGGGCATCGGGAACTGGTGGGACAGCCCGGGCTCGTCGACATGGAAGGACGCCGACATGTTGAAGATGGCCCGTCCATGTTGGATGGCGACCACCCGGCGGGTGGTGAACGATCGGCCGTCGCGGATCCGGTCCACCTCGTAGAGGATGGGGACCGTCGGGTCGCCGGGTCGCAGGAAGTAGGCGTGGAGGGAATGGACCCGGCCGATTTCGACCGTGCGGCCGGCGGCCATCAGGGCCTGGGCGGCGACCTGGCCGCCGAACACCCGCTGCCGGTCCTCGTTGGGGCTGACGCCTCGGAAGATGTTGACTTCGATGGGCTCGAGATCGAGCAGGTTGACGAGGAAATCGAGTGCGTCGCTCACCGGCCCATCCTGCCAGGTGTGCCCGGGCTGTCCCCGCTACGGTGGCGGGCCATGGCCGCCATCTCCTTTCCGGACGGATTCCAGTGGGGGACGGCTACGGCCGCCCACCAGATCGAGGGCGGGAATGTCAACAATGACTGGTGGGAGTTCGAGCACGACCCGACCTCGGGTTGTGTCGACCGGAGTGGCGATGCCTGCGACTCGTTTCACCGCTATCCGGAGGACATCGCGCTGGTCGCCAGCCTCGGGCTCAGCTTCTACCGGTTCTCCCTGGAGTGGAGCCGGATCGAACCCGAAGAGGGCGAGTTCTCCCGGTCGGCACTCGATCACTACCGGCGGATGCTGGCCACCTGCCGGGAGCATGACCTGGTCCCGATGGTGACCTATCACCACTTCACCCATCCGCGCTGGTTGGCGTCGGCCGGCACCTGGGAAGCCCCCCAGGCGGTGGATCGGTTTGCCCGCTACTGCGAACGGGTCACCGCCCATCTCGGGGATCTCATCGGTATGGCCGGAACCATCAACGAGCCAAACGTGGTTGCCACCATGGGATGGCGCCACGGGCTCTTCCCGCCGCGGGTGCGCGACCGCGACCGCCGGGCCAAGGTCAACGATGCGCTGGTGGCCGCCCACCGGGCCGCCGTCGAGGCCATCCGGTCCGGGCCGGGTCGAGTTCCCGGTCGGCCTGACCCTGTCGATGACCGACTTTCAGACGCAACCCGGCGGCGAGGAGTGGGTCGAGCGGATTCGGCGCCCCTCGGAGGACGTGTTCCTCGAGTCGACCGAGGGGGACGACTTCATTGGCGTCCAGACCTACACCCGCTCTCGGGTCGGGCCGGAGGGGGCACTCGGCCCCGAGTCCGGGGTGCCGACCACCCAGATGGGCTACGAGTTCTACCCCGAGGCCCTGGAGGGGACCATCCGTCGCGCCTCGGATGAAGACGGGGGGTCTGCCGGTCCTGGTCACCGAGAACGGCATCGGCACCGACGACGACGAGGCCCGCATCGAGTACGTGGCCCGCGCCCTGGCCGGGGTGCGGCCGCTGCCTCGACGACGGGATCGACGTGCGCGGGTACACCTACTGGAGCCTGCTCGACAACTTCGAGTGGGTGCTCGGGTACGGCCCGACCTTCGGGATAGTGGAGGTGGACCGTCAGACCTTCGAGCGTCGCAACAAACCCAGTGCGACCTGGCTCGGCCGGTGTCGCCACCTCGAATGGCTTTTGAGTGACGGATCGACCCCGGAGGGCGGGTCCGCCGCAAAATATTACGGATTGGTTACGAGTAAGGTTGGGCCAATGACTTCCGTCCTCACGCGGGCTGAACACCTGTGGCAAAAACGGGAGACTCCCGAGGCAAAGCATCTGATCCGCTACACCATGGTGTCGGTGGTCTCCACCGCCGTCTCCTTCGGGACCCTGGCCCTGGTGTTCGGGGTGTTTCGATGGTGGGGCGAGATCGGAAGCACCGTCTTCGCCAACGCCGTGGCCACCGTCCCCTCGTACTACCTCAATCGCAGCTGGGTGTGGAAGAAGCGCGGGCGCTCGCATCTGATGAAGGAGATCGTGCCCTTCTGGGTCCTGTCGGCGATCGGCATCGTTGTCTCGATCGGCGGGGCGGCGGAGGCCAAGCACCTCGGCACCGTGCACCACCTCGGCCATTTCGAGCAGACCCTGGTCGTGCTGTTCGCCAACGTAGTTGTCGTTCGGCGTCTTCTGGGTGCTCAAGTTCCTGCTGTTCAACCGGTTGTTCAAGGTGCACCCGCTCGAGGAGCTTGACGAACTGGTCGAGGCGGCCTGATTCGCGGTGATTGCCACCACCACTGTGCACAGTGGCAGCGTTGTGTTGGCGGTGGCCGTCTTTCTGGCCTGCGCGGTGGAGATGGTGGAAGCCCTCACCATCGTGGTGGCGGTGGGGTCCACCCGGGGGTGGAGGTCGGCGCTGGAGGGGACCGCGGTGGCATTGCTGGTACTCGGTGCTCTGGTGGTCGCGCTCGGCCCGGCCATCGTCCACTACGTTCCCCTCGGCACGCTGCGCTTGGTGGTGGGCGGACTTCTCCTGGTGTTCGGGCTGCAGTGGCTGCGCAAGGCGGTCCTGCGGGCTTCGGGGCTGAAAGCCAAGCACGACGAGGACGCCATCTTCGCCCGACAGGTCGAGGAACTGTCCGGGACGGCGGCCGGCCCCGGCCGTGACGCCACCGCGTTCGTGGTCGCGTTCAAGGGGGTGTTCCTCGAGGGCCTCGAAGTGGTGGTGGTGGTGATCACCCTGGGTACCACCTCCCATGATCTCGGATTGGCGGCGGTGGCCGCCGCCGCCGCCATCGTGGTGGTGGGCGCCGTCGGTGCGATGGTGGCCCGGCAGCTGTCGTCGGTCCCGGAGAACGCCATGAAGATGGGGGTCGGGCTGATGCTGGTCAGCTTCGGCACCTTCTGGTCGGGGGAAGGAGTCGGGGTGCACTGGCCGGGGTCGGACCTGGCCATTCCGGTGCTGGTCGGCGCCTACGGGCTCGGGGCGTTCGCCCTGGTGAGCTGGCTGCGCCCCGGTTCGGTGGCCAGGATCAGTGCCCTCCTGCCCGAGACCGGCGGGAGCGGGGACCATGGCTGATCCGAAGTCCGCGGCGACCCGGATGGTGACGGCGTTCGGACGGTTCTGGTGGGAGTTCCTGATCGGCGACACCCCCGAGCTGTTCGTCGGCGCGGTGCTAGTGGTCGGGTTGGTCGCCCTGGTCTGTGTCGATCACGGGGCCCGGGCCTGGGCGGCGGTGCTGTTGCCGGTGCTGGTGGCCGGGCTGCTCGGGACTTCGGTGTGGCGGGCGAAGCGGCGGGGCGCGGGAACTACAGCTAGTCGCGGAAGTTAATGAACTGGAGAGGGATCCCGAAGTCCTCCGACTTGGCCGCGGCGATCACCGCCTGAAGATCGTCCCGCTTCTTCCCGGACACCCGCAGCTGGTCGCCCTGGGTCTGGGAGCCGACCCCCTTGAGCCCGAGCTCCTTGATGAACTTGTTCAACTTCTTGGCGTGGTCGGAGGAGATCCCGGCCTGGATGGTCAACTTCTGGCGGGCCGATCCCCGGCTGGCTTCTTCGACTTTTCCGACCTCGAACGACTTGAGTGACACCTCCCGCTTGACCAGTTTCTCCTGAAGAACCTGGTAAAGGGCGCGGAGGCGATCCTCGGTGGACGAAGCCAGCAACAGTTCCTTCTCGGTCAGCTCGATGGAGGAGTCGGTGCCCTTGAAGTCGAACCGGGTGGCGGCTTCGCGGTTGGCCTGATCGACCGCATTGCGGACTTCCTGCATATCGACTTCGGAGACAATGTCGAAGGTTGGCATGCAGAAACAGTAGCGCCGAGCTTGGCGTATCCTTCCCGGTCTGCGGGTCGGTACCCAAGTGGCCAAAGGGAGCAGACTGTAAATCTGCCGGTTCTGCCTTCGAAGGTTCGAATCCTTCCCGGCCCACCATGTGACCGGAGGCGGCGGCGGACGACGAGTCCGCTCCGCCTCCGGGGTAGGACCCCGACGAAGCCCGAAGAGTGAACCCGGATCCACGAGCTCAGGAGATGTTGTCCGATGTTGGCCGACCGCATCCGACAGATGCCGACCAAGGTGATCGCCGTAGGAGCCGTGGTTGCCTGGGTGGCGTCGGGCGCCTTCATGCTGCACTACGGCCCCTCCTGGCACCTCGATCTGCGGGTGTACCGGGATGCCGGCAACGCCCTGGTCCACGGCGGGTCACCGTTCACCGCCACCTTCACCGTCCATCACCTGCCGTTCACCTACACGCCCTTCGCCCTCCTGGCCCTCACCCTGGCCTTCGGCTCGCTGGGCCTGGTCGAAACCCTGTGGTGGTTGGTCTCGGTGGTGTCCTTCGTCGGCGCGGTGTATCTGGTCGTCACCGCCTCCTTCACCATTCCGGCCCGCCGGGCCCTGGCGGTGGCCGCCCTGCTCTGCGGGGTTGCCACCCTCGCCCTCGAGCCGGTCCGCTCCAACATGGACTACGCCCAGATCAACCTGATCTTGATGGTGATGGTCGTCGCCGACATCACCCGGGTCCGGGCGCCCTGGCGCGGGGTGCTGATCGGGTTGGCTGCCGCCATCAAGTTGACCCCGTTGGTGTACTTCTTCGCCTTCGTGGTGGCCAAGGACTGGCGGTCGGTCGTCCGGGGGGTGGGGATCTTCGTCGGGGTGACCGCCATCAGCTGGGCGGTGCTGCCCCACGATTCCGCCCTCTACTGGTTCCACCAGGTGACCGACGCCGGTCGCACCGGCCAGCTCGGCAACGTCAGCAACCAGTCGTGGAACGGGCTCCTCCATCGGCCACCGTTCAACGGCGGCCATCTGGGCACCGCGGTGTGGTTGGCGCTGGCCCTGGCCACCCTGGCCGGCGGGGTCATCCTCACCCGGTGGCTGATGGAGGCGGCGCGTACCGGCGAAGCGGTGGTGGTGCTGGCCCTCACCGAACTGTTGGTCAGCCCGGTGTCGTGGACCCACCATTGGTCGTGGCTGACGCTGGCCCCGATCGCCGCCGCCACCGTGTGGGCGGTGCACCGGGTGGTGGCCATCTTGCTGCTGGCGTTGGTGGGATTGGCGGTGATCGCCCCGTACTGGTGGATCCAACACGGGCCGCTGTCCTACCTGGCCGGAAACGCGCTGGTGTTGGCGGGAGCCGCGGTGCTGGTGGTGTGGCTGGCCGCCGAGGCGCGGTCCCGGCGGTCCGCCGCCGCCCCCGGGTTGAGCGGGCAGGGTACGCTAGCGGCTCGGGAGCCCCTGGCCGGATGACCCTTGCCGGGGCGCCGAATTTAGTTACAATACGGTTACGGATTGATTGCGGGCAGGACGGTCGGGCCTCCCGGTTGCCGCCACGGCGGCGCGCGATCGCTGATCCACCCATTCGAGACACGTTCATTGAGGAGCATTCCCCAGACCATGTCCCCAGAGCCTCGGGTTGCGGTGGCGCACCAGGATGAGGGTATGGCCGAGGCAGGCTCGGCCCGGACCGACCGATGGTCGGTGGCGTCGGCGACGGTGATGAGCGGGGCCCGGGCGGTGGCGGCGTTCGCCGACATGATCCGGAGCCGGTTGGCTTCTACGGCCGGCATCGGATTCAACCAACAAGCCGAGAGTGGCGAGGGCGACAATCCCAGGGGCCTGGTGCTGCGTCCCGCCCTGCTGGGCTTCGTGGCCATCCTGGCCATCTGCATCGGTGCGTCGTTGCCGAGTTCGCCATTCAAACTCGAAATGCCGGGCACGTGGTTCTTTGGGGTTCCGACCACCACCGGCGGCAGTCACTGGGGCGTCTATTTCGTCCTGGCGGCCGTCTACGGCGGGCTGATCCTGCTGCTCCGGGTCTGGTGGGGGATGACCCGTCTCTACGCCCGATGCCCCGGCGTCGAGATGCGCCGCATGAAGTGGGTGTTCGTCCTGTGGTCGACCCCGATGCTGGTCATCGCCCCGATCTTCAGCCGGGATGTCTACTCCTATGCGGCCCAGGGCGAGATGGTCAGCCACCACATGAACCCGTACCTCTACGGGCCGTTCGAGATGGGGAACAACTCGTTCACCGCCCCGGTCGACCCGCTGTGGGGCAACGCCCCGGCACCTTACGGGCCGCTGTTTCTGCAGATCGACGGGTTCTTCGCCAGGATCACCTTCCACAACGAGTTGGCCACCATCGTCCTGCTGCGGTTGCTGGCCTACGCCGGCGTGCTGCTGATCGCCTTCTGCGTGCCCCGGCTGGCCGCGCTGTACCACCGTGACAAGGCCGAGATCTTCACCCTGGCGGTGTTGAACCCGGTGACCATCCTCCACCTGGTCGGAGGCGCCCACAACGACGCGCTGATGTTGGGACTGCTGCTGGCCGGGATCACCGCCGCCAAAGAGAAGCGCCCCATCGTCGGTATCCTGCTCTGCTCGCTGGCCGCCGCCATCAAGGCTCCGGCGGCGTTGGGACTCCTCTACGTCGGCTGGACGTGGCTGGGCACCGGGGTACCCGTGCGCGACCGGATAAGACCGGTGGTCACCGCCGGCCTGATCGGGCTCGGCGTGCTCGGGTTCTTCTCCTATGTCAGCGGGCTCGGCTGGGGGTGGATCGGCAACCTCGGCACGCCGGGAGTCGTGCGATCGTGGATGGCCCCGACCACCTCGCTGGCCCTGGTGGTCAATTGGATCGGCCACTTCGTCGGCCTCGGGCTCCACCTGGGCGGCGTGCTGTCGGTGACCCGGTTCCTCGGCCTGTTGACGGCCTTGGTGGTCGGCGTCTGGCTGCTGTTCAACAGCGATCGGGTCGGCACCCTCAAGGCGATCGGACTGACCATGTTGTTGTTCGTGATCCTGGGCCCGGTCGATCAGCCCTGGTACCTGTCGTGGGGTCTCATCCTTCTGGCCCCGGTCGCGCTCGGCCGCCTGCGGTCTCTGATCATCGGCATCTCCATGGTCACCGCCTTCATCGAGCTGCCCGGAGCCACCCAGCTGTTGAACAGCCTGATCCACGGCGATCCGCTGTCGATCGTCCTCACGTTGTTGTGGGTGCTGTTCGTGCTGACCGTACCGTTGGCCACCTGGGAGCGGCGGGACCCGGTCCCCACCCCACCATCGGTGCCCGTCCTGGCCAACGCCACTCCGTAGCCGCGTCCTCGTCGGCCGCTTCTCCCTCGACGGGCCCGGGTCAGAGCATCCTCTGGAGCACCGAGACATCGAGCCAGCGGCCGAACTTCCTACCGATCTCGCGCTCGACGCCCACCAGTTCGAATCCGCAGGCCAGGTGCAGCGCGATCGACGCGGCGTTGCCATCGCCGATGCGGGCGACCATGGTGTGGAACCCGTGCTGGGTGGCCAGGCGGATCAGTTCGTCCAGCAGGGCCCGCCCGACGCCGGAACCGCGGTGGTCCGGCCCGACGTAGACCGAGTTCTCGACGCTGGTGGCATAGGCGGGGCGGTCACGGTAGATCGAGATGGACCCGAATCCCACGATGACCCCGGCGCCGTCCTCGGCCACGATGGCCGGGTAGGCCCCGCCGTGTTCGGTCAGCCACCCCAGTTGCTCTTCGGCGTTCCGGGGGACGAGGTCAAAGGTCGCGGTCGACCCGGTAACCTCCGCGTTGTAGATCGTTCGGATGGCTTCGGCATCGGAGAGGGTCGCCAAGCGAAGCTGCATCAGGAGATGGTATCGAGTCACCCTGAGGCAGTGCGGGGGCGGCACGGTTGTTGACTATGATGGCCGGCTGCGGCTCAACCGGCCGCGCTGCCTCCTTAGCTCAGTCGGTAGAGCACCGCCATGGTAAGGCGGTTGTCGTCAGTTCGATTCTGACAGGAGGCTCGCCCAGGGCGGCGTAGCTCAGCTGGTTAGAGCGCACGGCTCATAATCGTGAGGTCGCCGGTTCGAGTCCGGCCGCCGCTACCATTTTGGGTGTTGGACAATGGATGGACCTGGCCTGCAGGCCGGAGCCATCGGCAGAACAACAGAGGAGCCACTGTGGCAAAGAACGAAAAGCGGATCCAGGTCACGTTGGCCTGCGAGGTCTGCAAGCGGCGTAACTACATCACCACCAAGAACAAGATCAACGACCGTGAGCGGATCGAGATGAAGAAGTTCTGCCGCTGGGACCGCCAACACACGCTGCACAAGGAGACCCGCTGAAGGTCGGATCCGAGGATCGGGTCCCCTTTGGGGCCGACTCGCCGCCGGGGTTCGCCCATCTCGATCTGGTTGACCTCGCGCGGTGCGGGGACCGGCACGCCTTTGAGGAATTGGTCAGGGTCACCTCGGGCGACATCTACGCCCTGGCCTTCCGGCTCACCGGAGATGAGCAGGACGCCCGGGACATCGTCCAGGAGACCTACCTCCGGGCGTTCCGCTCCATCCGCAAGTTCCGGGGCGACGCTTCCTTCTCCACCTGGCTCTACCGCATCACCGCCAATTGCGCGGCGACCAGCCACAGCCGTCGGAAGCGGATGCGGCAGGTGTCGATCGACACCGACCCCCGTTGCGCGGAACTCCCCTCCGATCCCGACCCCGATGCCGTCGCCTCGGCCGCGGTCGAGCGGGACCGGCTGGTCAGTGCGCTGCGCACCCTTCCGCTGACCCACCGAACGGTGATCGTGCTGCGGGACATCTACGGACTCAGCCACGACGAGATCGCCACCGAACTGGGAATCTCCGGGGCCGCCACCCGGGTGAGGCTTCACCGGGCCCGCCGGCAGCTTCGGGCGGCCGTGGCTCCCGAGACGGCGGCGGCTGCCTCGGGTCCCGATGACGATGGCGCCCAAGCCCAGGTGATCGCGCTGCGGATCGAACCGAGGGGAGACGACGCCCGTGCGGTGTGAGGACGTCGCGGAACTGCTGCCCGGAGCGGTGGATGGCACCCGGTCGGTTGACCGACGGACGGTGCAGCACGTGGCAAGCTGCCTCCGGTGCCAGGCCGAGCTGGCCAGGTACCACGGCCTGCTCCGGCGGCTGCACGATCTCCGCTCCCATCGCCCTGAGCTCCCCGCCGGGCTCATCGCCGACGTGCTGGATGCGCTGGATGCCTCGGTCACCCGGCGGACGGTGCGCTCGGCGTTGGCCGGCCGGCGCTGGGCCTATGGCGGTGGAGTCGCCCTCGGGGCACTGGCCATCGGGGTCACTGTGGCCGTGGCCATCGGCCGGAGCGGCCGAACCGGCCGCTTGGGAATTTGAGCCTTTCCGGTGGTAATCTTCGGCACCGCCCCTGCGATCGATTGGCCGTTCGCGGCATGGCGATCGACAGAGGGCAGTAGCTCAACTGGTAGAGCACCGGTCTCCAAAACCGGCGGTTGGGGGTTCGAGTCCCTCCTGCCCTGCTCTCCACCCGATCCACCGTTGAAGGAAGAAACCAGCCCGTGAACCGAGAACAAAAACGCTTGATGCAGCGCCAGGGGCAGGACCCCGATGGTGAGTCCCCGCCGCCCCGAAAAGCCGCCCCGCCCCGCCGTCCGGCCAAGCGCGACCCGTTCCGTCCGGGACAGTTCCTCCGCGAGGTACGCTCTGAGCTTCACCAAGTGGCGTGGCCCAACCGTTCTGAGGTCATCAACTACACGACAGTGACGGCTGCGACCCTGGTGGCGTTGATCGTCCTGATCTTCTTACTCAACTACGCGTTCTCCAAGGGCGTCTTTTGGCTGTTCAATACGTGATCGGTGTGACTGTGACCCAAGATGAGACAACCGCACCTCTCGGTGACGACGAGGAAGGTGCCGAGCCCACTGAGGCTGCCGACCCGGCGGCGGGCACCGACGCGGTCGGCCTCGGATCGACCAACGACGAGGCGGAAGCCCTGGAGTTGGCGGCGGAGGAGGCAGAAGTAGGCCTGGGCGAGTTCACCGAGGAGGTGGGGGCGGAATCCGGCCCGACCGGCGACGTGGCCGTCGTCGTAGAGGCGGAAACCGAGGCGGTCCCCGTGGAGGCGGAAACCGGTCCGACCGGCGACGAGGCTGTCGCCGAAGAGGACGAATGGGCCGATGACGACGAGCCGGTCACCGTCAGCCCCTATGACCAGCCTGGGCGCTGGTTCGTGGTGCACACCTACGCCGGCTACGAGAACAAGGTGAAGTCCAACCTCCACAGTCGGACCGTCTCGATGAACATGGAAGATCGCATCTACGAGGTCGTCATCCCGATGGAGGACGTCGTGGAGTTCAAGAACGGCAAGAAGGTCGTGGTTCAGAAGAAGGTGTTCCCCGGCTACCTGCTGTGTCGCTGCGAACTCGACGATGACAGCTGGTCAGTCATCCGGAACACCCCCGGGGTCACCGGATTCGTGGGCCCCGGCACCAAGCCGACGCCGCTTTCCCGCCGGGAGGTCGAAGGTATCCTGCAGGTGAAGGTGGAAGGTGGCGAGGCGCCGTCAAAGCGCAGCCGACCGCGTCTCGAGCACGAGGTGGGAGAGACGGTGCGGGTCAAGGAGGGTCCGTTCGCGGACTTCTCCGGCCAGATCGCCGAGATCAACGAGGACCAGCTGAAGCTCAAGGTCCTGGTCAACATCTTTGGCCGGGAGACCCCGGTCGAACTCGAATTCAGCCAGGTCGCAAAGCTGTAGGCCGGCAGACAGGACGTAAGGAGCAACACCGATGGCACCCAAGAAGAAGATCCTCGCGAAGGTAAAGATCCAACTCCCGGCCGGGGGCGCTACCCCCGCGCCGCCGGTGGGCACCGCTCTCGGGCCCCACGGCGTCCAGACCATGGAGTTCTGCAAGCAGTACAACGCCGCCACCGAGAGCCAGCGTGGTTCCATCGTGCCGGTCGACATAACCATCTACGAGGACCGATCCTTCTCCTTCGTGCTGAAGACCCCACCCACCCCGGCACTGTTGCGGGCGGCGGCCGGCTTGGACAAGGGCGCGGCCACCACCGGCCGTGAGCAGGTCGGCACGGTCACCGATGCCCAAGTGGCGGACATCGCCGCCATCAAGCTGCCTGATCTCAACACCGACGACATCGAGGCGGCCAAGCTGCAGGTGGCTGGGACGGCCCGGTCGATGGGTATCGCCGTCGCCGGCTGATCGCCGGCACCCAGCACATTCGAGGAAACGGAGAAGCACCCGCATGTCCAGAGGAAAGAAGTACAAGTCGAGCCTTGCCCAGTTCGACCGGCAGGAGCTCTATTCCGCCGGTGACGCGGTGGACCTGGTCAAGGCCACCGCCAAGGCGTCGTTCGACGAGACGGTGGAGTTGGCGGTCCGCCTCGGCGTGGATCCCCGCAAAGCCGATCAGATCGTCCGGGGGACCCTGTCCCTACCAGCCGGTACCGGTCGCACCGCCCGGGTCATCGTGTTCGCCGCCGGCGAGAAGGCGGCCGCGGCCCGAGCCGCGGGTGCGGACGAGGTGGGGGCGGATGACCTGGTTGCCCGGGTGACCGGCGGCTTCCTCGACTTCGACGTCGCCATTGCCACCCCGGATCTGATGGGCCAGGTGGGAACCCTGGGCCGGGTCCTCGGACCCCGCGGCCTGATGCCCAACCCGAAGACCGGCACCGTCACCGACGACGTGGAGAAGGCGGTCACCGAATTCAAAGGTGGCCGGGTCGAATACCGGACCGACAAGGTCGGCAACGTCCACATCCGCATCGGGAAGGCATCGTTTGACCGAGCCAAGATGCTGGAGAACCTCTACGCGGTGATGGATGAGATCCACCGGGCCAAGCCGGCGTCGGCCAAAGGCCGCTACGTCCGGGCGGTCACCATCTCCTCGACCATGGGCCCCGGGATCCACATCGACCCGCTCCGGGCCCGAAGGGTCGAAGAGGAGCTGGCCACCAGCGCCTGACCGGGCGGCCCAACTGCCGCATTGCAATGCCCGGCTGGCACGCGCGTAGCCTCACACCCCTACAAGATCGAACTGCCGTAGACCTCCGGTGTACCGGGAAACCAGTACCGAAGGGACCCTGTCCGGGTCCGCCTGATGAGGCGTTCCGCATGGAGCAACTGCTCCGGCGTCACCACTCGATGGTGTCTGCGGCCCAACCCGAGCCCACTCGCTCGGCGGAGGGAACATGGACAATCCGAGGGCTGACAAGGTCGCCGTAGTCGACGAAGTGCGCGGGCGACTCGCCGCGTCCGATGGAGCGGTGCTGACCGAGTACCGGGGCCTGACGGTGTCCGAGCTGGCCGACCTCCGCCGCGAGCTGGCTGCCGCTGGCGGCGACTACAAGGTGTACAAGAACACCCTGGTCCGGCTCGCGATCGCCGACAGCCCGCAAGAAGCGGTGCGCGACCTGCTGGTCGGCCCGACGGCAATTGCCTTCGTCCAGGGCGACGTCAGCGCAGTGGCCAAGGCGCTCCGGGACTTCTCCCGGGGCAACCCGAACCTGGTTATCAAGGGCGGCATCGTCGGCGACGGGCTCCTCTCCGCTTCGGAGATGAGGGTCCTGGCCGACCTCCCGTCCCGCCAGACCCTGCTGGCCCAGTTCGCCGGCGCCCTGTCGGCCCCGCTGCAACAGTTGGCCGGGCTCATCGAGGCACTGCCCCGGAACCTGGCCTACGGTCTCTCCGCCCTGCTCGACCAGAAGCGGGCCGAGGGAGGGGCAGAGCCGGAGGCATCCGCCGAGGCGCCCCCGGAGGTCGTGGACGAGGCTCCGGTCGCGGAGGCGCCCCCGGCGGTCGTGGACGAGGCTCCGGTCGCGGAGGCACCCGAAGTCGTGGACGAGTCCCCGACCGCGGAGGCCGAGGCACCGGCACCCGACTCAACCCCAGATGAACAAGCTTCGGAGGGGGAGACCCCGACTGAAGAGGCTCCCGAAGAGCCAGCCCCCGAGGCCGCGGAAACTCCGGCCGAGTAGCGGTAACCGATAGATTTTCTTCCCACTCCGATCAAAGAACAAGAAAGTGAACAAGGAGCAATAAAATGGCAGGAACCCTGACCAAAGACCAGATCCTGGATGGCATCTCTGAGCTGTCCGTCCTCCAACTGAGCGAGCTGCTCAAGGAGTTCGAGGAGCGCTTCGGCGTCACCGCCGCCGCCCCGGTGGCCGTCGCCGCCGCTGCCCCGGCGGGTGGCGGGGATACCGCCGACACCGAGGACGAGCAGGATGAGTTCGACGTCATCCTGGTGGCCGCCGGCGACACCAAGATCAAGGTCATCAAGGAGGTCCGCACGCTGACCAGCCTCGGGCTGAAAGAGGCCAAGGACCTGGTCGACGGCGCTCCCAAGCCGGTGTTGGAGAAGGCCAAGAAGGAAGACGCCGAGAAGGCGAAGGCGCAGCTCGAAGCCGTCGGCGCCACCGTCGAACTCAAGTAGTTCCGGCTGGTTCCCGGTCGCCGGAGGGTTGGCGATCGGGGACCGGGTCGGGGCGATGGTGGGCAGCCAAAACGGCCAATTCCGGCGGTTTTTCGGGGATCGGGCCGGTTCGGATCCTTGACGCCGGGCGACGGACCTCCTACCCTGTCAATGCTCGCTCCGGGGATCTTGATCCCCAGGGGTTGTGGAATTGTGCGCGCCACGGTATGATTATCTGTTGCCGTGCCTGCTCCTGACGCCTACCTCAGTATTTTGGCTGATTGACGCGCGCGTCGGCACCTCCCCAACTACTCGAACGGCCCTTGTCGACCCCCGAGAGATATCGCCTTCAGCTTCAGATTCACCGCCATAACCCGTCGTCCCCTGATGCACCTCAGTAACCCGTCGTCGCCAGATTTCTACCGCCGTAACCGCATGAACCCGTCGTCGCCCCGAACACCCCAAAACTGGGAGGAGTAGGCACTTGCCTGCACGGTCCAACAGCCCGGAACGCTTTTCGTTTGCCAACATTGATGAGGCATTGCCTCTGCCCGACCTGGTCGCCATTCAGCGCGATTCGTTCCAGTGGTTCCTGGACAAAGGTCTGGCCGAAACCTTCAACGACATCAGCCCGATCGAGGACTTCACCGGTCAGCTGAGCCTCGAGCTCGAGTTCGACCCGACCGATCCTGACCTGCGCCCACCGCCGAAGTTCTCGGTGGAGGAGTGCAAGGAAAAGGACATGACCTACGCGGCGCCGGTCTTCGTCCGGGCTCGCTTCATGAACGCCAGCACCGGCGAGATCAAAGAGCAGACGGTCTTCATGGGCGACTTCCCGGTGATGACCGACAAGGGCACCTTCATCGTCAACGGCACCGAGCGGGTGGTGGTCAGCCAGCTGGTCCGTTCCCCGGGGGTCATCTTCCAGCCGGGCCGGGACGCCAAAACCGTCTTCACCGGGACCATCCACCCGTACCGGGGTGAGTGGATCGAATTCGACGTCGAGGCCAAGCCGTCCAAGGACGTCACCGCCGGCTGCCGGGTCGCCCGCAAGCGCCGGCTGTCGCTGTTCGTCCTCCTGCGGGCCCTCGGCTACGAGGACCCGGCGTTTCTCGAGCGGTTCGTCCGGCACTTCGACTTCCTCGAAGGCCAGTGGGAAAAGGAGCAGAATCTGGCCCCCACCCGCGAGGAAGCGCTGCTGGAGATCTACAAGCGCGCCCGTCCCGGGGAGCCCCTGTCCGTCGAGGCGGCCCGTCAGTACTTCGAGAACGCCTTCTTCAACCCCAAGCGCTATGACCTCACCCGGGTGGGTCGCTACAAGCTGAACCGGAAGCTGGGCCCGGAACTCGACCGCATCGAGGACATCTTCAAGATCAAGCTGGAGAAGCCGTCGCCGACCCAAGGGGTCCTGAGCCCGGCGGAGATCCTGGCCTCTTCTACCTACATGCTCCACCTGGCCAAGCACATGGCCGACGGCGAGTCGGGCTACCGCATCGACGACCAGGACCACTTTGCCAACCGCCGGATCCGGTCGGTGGGCGAGCTCATCCAGAACCAGGTCCGGGTGGGCCTTTCCCGGATGGAGCGCGTGGTCCGGGAGCGGATGACCACCCAGGACGTCGAGGCGATCACCCCGCAGACGTTGATCAACATCCGCCCGGTGGTGGCGGCGGTCAAGGAGTTCTTCGGCACCTCCCAGCTGAGCCAGTTCATGGACCAGAACAATCCGCTGTCGGGCCTGGCCCACAAGCGGCGGTTGTCGGCGCTGGGCCCAGGTGGCCTCTCCCGGGAACGGGCCGGCTTCGAGGTCCGTGACGTCCACACCTCCCACTACGGCCGGATGTGCCCGATCGAGACCCCGGAAGGCCCGAACATCGGCCTGATCGGCTCCTTGGCCACCTACGCCCGGGTCAACGAGTACGGCTTCATCGAGACCCCGTACCGCAAGGTCGTCAATGGCCAGGTGACCAACGAGATCAACTACCTGGCCGCCGACGAGGAGGAAGAGCACGTCATCGCCCAGGCCTCCGCGGTGCTGGATGACAACGGCCGATTCACCGAAGAGCGGATCCTGGTCCGCCGCGGCCCGCAAGGCACCGGCGTGCGAGTGGGAGCGACGACGACCTCCTACGGGACCACGTCGGAGATCGACTTCGTCCCCCCGACCGAGGTCGACCTGATGGACGTGTCGCCCAAGCAGATCGTGTCGATCTCTACGGCGCTGATTCCCTTCGTCGAGCACGACGACGCCAACCGGGCGCTGATGGGCGCCAACATGCAGAAGCAGGCGGTGCCCCTGGTGGTCCCCGAGGCTCCCTACATCGGCACCGGCGTCGAAGCCCGCGCCGCCCGGGATGCGGGCGACGTGGTCCAGGCCGAGGGCGAGGGCACGGTGGTCGACGTCTCCGGTGAGCAGGTCACCGTCGAGTACAAGGCCGGGGCCAAGGACCGGAACGGCACGGTGCTGGGCCGGAAGGTCTACCGGTTGGCCAAGTTCCGCCGCTCCAACCAGAACACCTCCATTAACCAGAAGGTCATCGTCGAAGAGGGCCAGAAGGTCAGTGCCGGCGACGTGTTGGCCGACGGGCCCTCCACCCACAACGGTGAGCTGGCCCTGGGCAAGAACCTCCTGGTGGCGTTCATGCCCTGGGAGGGCTACAACTACGAGGACGCCATCATCCTCTCCGAGCGGCTGGTCAAGGACGACGTCCTCACCTCGATCCACATCGAGGAGCACGAGGTCGACGCCCGCGACACCAAGCTGGGGGCCGAGGAGATCACCCGGGACATCCCCAACCTGTCGGAGGAGATCCTGGCCGACCTCGACGAGCGCGGCATCATCCGGATCGGGGCCGAAGTCGGCCCGGGAGACATCCTGGTCGGAAAAGTCACTCCGAAGGGCGAGACCGAGCAGACTCCCGAGGAGCGGCTCCTGCGAGCCATCTTCGGGGAGAAGGCCCGCGAGGTCCGGGACACCTCGCTGAAGGTCCCCCACGGTGAAGAGGGCAAGGTCATCGATGTCCGGGTATTCGCCCGGGAGGACTCCCACGAGCTGCCGCCCGGGGTCAATCAGCTGGTCCGGGTGTACGTGGCCCAGAAGCGGAAGATCTCCGAGGGCGACAAGTTGGCCGGACGCCACGGCAACAAGGGCGTCATCTCCAAGATCCTCCCGATCGAGGACATGCCGTTCCAAGCCGACGGCACCCCGGTGGACATCATCCTGAACCCGTTGGGGGTGCCCAGTCGGATGAACGTCGGCCAGGTGCTCGAGTCCCATCTCGGCTACGCCGCCCGCTGGGGCTGGAAGGACGCCGGCGAGGTCGCCCATACCCCGCTGCGGGGCACTGAGACCAAAACTCGTCCGCGGACGGAGCCCGCGGTATGGGTCTCGACGCCGGTGTTCGACGGCGCCCACTGGGACGAGGAAGACGACGCCGGGCGCCACCCGACCATCCAGAAGATCTTCCGCAACCTGAACGCCGACGGCGTCGACGGGGCCATCCAGGTCACCGATGACGGCAAGTCGCAGCTCTACAACGGTCGGACCGGCGAGGCCTACGACAACCCGGTCTCGGTCGGCTACGTCTACATCCTGAAGCTCCACCACCTGGTGGACGACAAGATCCACGCCCGTTCCACCGGCCCCTACTCGATGATCACCCAGCAGCCGCTGGGGGGCAAGGCCCAGTTCGGTGGCCAGCGATTCGGGGAGATGGAGGTCTGGGCCCTCGAAGCCTTCGGCGCCGCCTACGCGCTGCAGGAGCTCCTCACCATCAAGTCCGACGACGTGCTCGGGCGGGTGAAGGTCTACGAGGCCATCGTCAAGGGGGAGAACATCCCCGAGCCGGGGATCCCCGAGAGCTTCAAGGTGCTCATCAAGGAGATGCAATCGCTGTGTCTCGACGTCGAGGTGCTGGCGCCGAGCGGAGAAGAGATCGAAATGCGCGAGCTGGACGAGGACGTGTTCCGCACGGCCGAGGAGCTGGGCATCGATATCAGCCGGCCCGAACGGGGCTCGGATGAGGAAGATGCTCGACGCGCTGCGGAAAGGGGCTTCTGATGTTGGATGTCAATGATTTCGACCAGCTTCGGATCGGACTGGCCACGGCCGACTCGATTCGCGGATGGTCCAACGGTGAGGTGAAGAAGCCCGAGACCATCAACTACCGGACCCTGCGTCCGGAGAAGGACGGTCTCTTCTGCGAGAAGATCTTCGGTCCGACCAAGGACTGGGAGTGCTACTGCGGTAAGTACAAGCGGGTCCGCTTCAAGGGGATCATCTGCGAGCGGTGCGGGGTCGAGGTCACTCGGTCCAAGGTCCGGCGCGAGCGGATGGGCCACATCGAGCTGGCCGCCCCGGTGGTCCACATCTGGTACCTGCGGGGCACCCGCAGCTGGCTGGCCTACCTGCTGATGGGCACCGAGCCCCGCGAGGAGCTCAAGGCCAAGCAGCTGGAGAAGGTCATCTACTTCGCCGCCAACCTGGTCACCTGGGTGGACGAGGACAAGCGCCACGAAGACCTACCGGCGCTGGAGGCCGAGCTCCGCGACGAGATCGCCGATCTCGAGAAGAAGCGCGACCTCGATATCGACAAGCGCTTCAAGGCGCTGGAAGGTGAGTTGGCCGACCTCGAGAAGTCGGGGGCCAAGGACGCCGAGATCAAGGCCCGGCAGCGCAACGTCGAGAAGGAGATCGGGAGCGTCCGCGAGCGCTACCAGAGCGAGATCGAGCTGGCCCAGCGGTCGTTCGACGAGTTCAAGAGCCTCCATTCCCGCAAGATCCTCGAAGACGAGATGCTCTGGCGCGAGTTGCGGGTCCGCTACGAGGACTACTTCGAGGGGGGCATGGGCGCCGAGTCCATCCAGCGGCTCCTCGACCGGATCGACCTCGACGAAGAGGAGATCAAGCTCCGGGCCATGATCGACGCCGCCGACGGGCGCAAGCCGCTGTCGGCCCAGCGCCGGCAGAAGGTCATCAAGCGGCTGAAGATCGTCACGGCCTTCAACCGGCGCGACGAGAACGGCAAGCGGGTCAACGGACCCCGGTCGATGATCCTGGAGTCGGTCCCGGTGATCCCGCCGGACCTCCGCCCGATGGTCCAGCTCGACGGGGGCCGGTTCGCCACCTCCGACCTCAACGACCTCTACCGCCGGGTCATCAACCGGAACAACCGGTTGAAGCGACTGCTCGACCTCGGCGCGCCCGAGATCATCATCAACAACGAGAAGCGGATGCTCCAGGAGGCCGTCGACGCCCTGTTCGACAACGGCCGCCGTGGGCGACCGGTGACCGGGCCCGGCAACCGGCCCCTCAAGAGCCTGTCCGACATGTTGAAGGGCAAGCAGGGCCGGTTCCGCCAGAACCTGCTGGGAAAGCGGGTCGACTACTCCGGCCGTTCGGTCATCGTGATCGGTCCCACCCTCCAGCTGCACCAGTGCGGCCTGCCCAAGCTGATGGCGCTCGAGCTGTTCAAGCCGTTCGTGATGAAGCGGCTGGTGGACGCCGAGTTCGCCCAGAACATCAAGTCGGCCAAGCGGATGGTGGAACGTCGTCGCCCGCAGGTCTGGGACGTCCTGGAAGGGGTGATCAAGGAGCATCCGGTGCTGCTGAACCGGGCCCCGACCCTCCACCGCCTGGGCATCCAGGCCTTCGAGCCGGTGCTGGTCGAGGGCAAGGCCATCCAGGTCCACCCGTTGGTGTGCACCGCCTTCAACGCCGACTTCGACGGCGACCAGATGGCGGTCCACCTGCCGCTGTCCGCCGAGGCTCAGGCCGAGGCCCGGGTGCTGATGCTGTCGGCCAACAACATCCTGTCGCCGGCCACCGGTCGGCCGATCACGGTCCCGACCCAGGACATGGTGTTCGGCATCTACTACGTCACCCTGATCGCCGACGGGGCCAAGGGCGAGGGCCGGGTCTTCCGGCACGCCTACGAGGTGGAGACCGCCTTCGACGCCGGGGACATCGACTTGCACGCCAAGATCATCCTCCGACCGGTGCCCGGTACCCACATGGCCCAGTCGATCGCCCTGACCAACGGGATCGAGCTCGACGACGACGGCAATGTGGTCGGTGACGGACGCGGCACTGGAGCTGGAGACCACCGCCGGCCGGCTGTTCTTCAACACCGCGCTTCCCGATGGCTACCGCTACATCAACGACCTGGTCGGCAAGCGAAACACCGCCATTGCCACCATCGTCGAGGAGATCGCCGAGGGCTTTCCCAAGTACATCGTGGCCGAGAGCCTCGACCGCATCAAGGCGCTCGGGTTCCGCTACGCCGCCCAGTCGGGACTGACCATCTCCATCAACGACGTGCGGACCCCGCCCGACAAGCAGTCCATCCTCGACCGCTACGAAAAGGAAGCCGAGAAGGCCGAGGCCCAGTTCAAGCGCGGCATCATCACCGACGACGAGCGGCGCCAGAAGGAAATCGAGATCTGGACGTCGGCCAACTCCGAGGTGGGCCGGGCCATGGAGAAGTCGCTCTCCGCGCCTGGCCTTCAACCCGTTGAACATGATGGTCGACTCCGGCGCCCGGGGTAACTCCCAGCAGATCCGCCAGATCGCCGGAATGAAGGGCCTGGTCTCCAACCCCCGTGGGGAGATGATCCCCCGGCCGATCAAGTCGCTCGTTCCGTGAGGGCCTGTCGGTGCTGGAGTACTTCATCTCCACCCACGGCGCCCGGAAGGGACTGGCCGACACCGCCCTGCGGACGGCCGACTCGGGTTACCTGACCCGTCGGTCTGGTCGACGTGGCCCAGGAGCTGATCGTCCGGGAGGACGACTGCGGCTCCACCCGGGGCATCTGGATCGAGAACATCGTCCCCGACGAGGCCGGGAAGCGTTCGTACCTCGAGACCCGGGTCCACGGCCGGATCGTGCGTCGAGGACGGTCACCCTGACCGACAAGAGCCGATCGACGCCGGGACCCTGCTCACCGACGACGTCGTCCCGACTCCGGGACGACCCGCACATCGACCGGGTCCGGGCCCGCTCGGTGCTGACCTGCGAGGCCGAGCACGGCATCTGCGTGGCCTGCTACGGGCAGTCGTTGGCCACCGGCCAGATGATCGAGCTCGGTGAGGCGGTCGGCGTCATCGCCGCCCAGTCCATCGGCGAGCCCGGGACCCAGCTGACCATGCGTACGTTCCACACCGGCGGCATCGTCGGCGAGGACATCACCCATGGCCTGCCCCGGGTGGTCGAGCTGTTCGAGGCCCGTACCCCGAAGGGTGCCGCGGTGCTGTCCCGGCACTCCGGGGTGGTGCGGATCGAGGAGGAGGAGAGCGGTCGGCAGATCACCGTGGTGTCCGACGACGGGGAAGAGGACACCGTCCTGGTCGCCCAGCGTGCCCACCTCGAAGTCGTCGACGGCCAGGAGGTCAACGCCGGCGACGCCCTGGTCGAGGGGCCCAAGGACCCCAAGGAGCTCCTGGAGGTCAAGGGCATCCGGGAGACCCAGCAGTACCTGGTGGAAGAGGTCCAGAAGGTCTACCGGGACCAGGGGGTGTCCATCCACGACAAGCACATCGAGCTCATCGTGCGCCAGATGCTGCGCCGGGTGCTGGTGGCCGAGCCGGGCGACGCCGCCTTCCTCCCGGGCGAGCGGGTCGACAACCGGCCGTACGCCGAGGTCAACCGTCAGTTGGTGCAGGACGGGCAGCGCCCGGCCGAGGGCCGTCCCGAGCTGATGGGGATCACCAAGGCGTCGCTGGCCACCGACAGCTGGCTGTCGGCGGCGTCCTTCCAGGAGACCACCCGGGTGCTCACCGAGGCGGCCATCGAAGGCAAGTCGGACCAGCTGTTCGGCCTCAAGGAGAACATCATCATCGGCAAGCTGATCCCGGCCGGTTCGGGCATGGAGCGCTACCGGGACATCAAGTTGGAGATGCCCGGCGCCGAGGCCATGCCGGTGTGGGCGTTGGGCTCCGAGGGCGATGCCGGCACCGAGGATCTGGCGGCCTGGCTACGGGACACCGGGGGAGACGCCTCGTTGGGCGCCTTCAACTCGGACATCGACGCCAGCTGGCTGGGCACGCTGCCCAGCGCAGAGGAACTGGCCGACGGGGCTCCCAGCTTCGGCGGGGAGGACGACGCGGCCACGCCGGAGTCCCCGAGCTCGGCCGAGGCCGGCGCCTGATCCTGACGGCCTGATCCGTATACTGGTGGGAGCCGGGAAGGCCTGCGGGGCCCTTCCGGTTCCTGCCGGCATCGTCTGCCGCCACCGTTTGCCCAGCCGAGGCTGATGCCGTAGCATTGACTGTTCGCGGATAGGCAGCAGTCGATGCTCCGTGCCCGTCGAAACACGAGTTCGCAGTACATTTCCGCAGCTTGGAGTTCAGGCTGTCTTCCACCCCGCAGTCCATAACCTAGAGGTAACGCGTGCCCACGATTTCCCAGCTCGTCCGCAAGGGCCGAGCGACCAAGCCGACCAAGAGCAAGACCCCCGCCCTCAAGGGCGCCCCCCAGCGCCGGGGAGTGTGCACGCGGGTGTACACCCATACCCCGAAGAAGCCGAACTCGGCCCTCCGGAAGGTGGCCCGGGTGCGGCTCACCAGTGGACTCGAGATCACCGCCTACATCCCCGGCGAAGGCCACAACCTCCAAGAGCACTCGATCGTCCTGGTCCGTGGCGGCCGGGTCAAGGACCTGCCCGGGGTCCGCTACAAGGTCATCCGGGGCACCCTCGACGCCTCCGGCGTCCGCGAACGCAACCAAGCCCGCAGCCGCTACGGCGCCAAGAAGGAGTCCTGACGTGCCCCGCAGTGGTCCCGCCCCCCGACGCGAACTGATTCCCGATCCGGTCTACCACTCGGTGCTGGTCACCCAGGTGGTCAACCGGGTGCTGAGCCGGGGCAAGCGCACCCTGGCCGAGCGGATCGTCTACGACGCGCTGTCCGACGTCGGGGAGAAGTCCGGAAACGATCCGGTGGCGGTCCTGAAGAAGGCCGTCGAGAACACCCGACCCGAACTCGAAGTCCGCAGCCGCCGGGTTGGCGGCGCGACCTACCAGGTTCCCGTCGAGGTCCGGCCCCGCCGGGCCACCACCCTGGCCATCCGCTGGCTGGTGGGCTACTCCCAGCAACGCCGGGAGAAGACCATGGCCGAGCGGCTGTCCAACGAGATTCGCGACGCCGCCAATGGCATCGGTGCAGCGGCCAAGCGCCGTGAGGACCTCCATAAGATGGCTGAGTCGAACAAGGCATTCGCCCACTACCGCTGGTAAGGCGGTGCGGGAACCGCACCTCTCACGCCGGCAACGACCTACGAGCACTACCCGAGAGCTGATCGATTATGGCTGAAACGCCCACCCGAACCCATTCCCTGACCCATACCCGAAACATCGGGATCATGGCCCACATCGACGCGGGCAAAACGACGACGACCGAGCGCATCCTCTACTACACCGGCAAGAACTACAAGATCGGCGAGGTCCACGAGGGCGCGGCCACCATGGACTGGATGGTCCAGGAGCAGGAGCGCGGCATCACCATCACGTCGGCCGCCACCACCTGCGTGTGGCACGACACCATCATCAACATCATCGATACTCCCGGACACGTCGACTTCACCGTCGAGGTCGAGCGCTCGCTGCGGGTGCTCGACGGCGCGGTGGCGGTCTTCGACGCGGTGGCCGGGGTGGAGCCACAGACCGAGACGGTGTGGCGCCAGGCCGACAAGTACGAAGTCCCCCGTATCTGCTTCATCAACAAGATGGACCGGACCGGCGCCAACTTCCAGCAGTGTGTCGACATGATCCGGGACCGCCTCGATGCGGTGCCGGCGGTCATCCAGCTGCCCATCGGGGTCGAGGGCGGCTTTCGCGGTGTCATCGACCTGGTCCGCATGCGGGCACTGGTCTGGCCCGACGACAACAGCATGGGCGAGGAGTGGTCGGACGAAGAGATCCCCGCCGACATGAAGGCGGAGGCGGAAGAGGCCCAGCACCAGCTGGTCGACGTGCTCTCCAACCATGACGACACCGTGATGGAGAAGTACCTGGCCGAAGAGGAGATCACCCCTCTCGATTTCCAGAACGCCCTCCGGGCGGTCACCCTGAAGAACCAGGCGGTGCCCGTCCTGTGTGGCTCCGCGTTCAAGAACAAGGGCGTCCAGCCCATGCTCGACGCGGTGGTCGACTACCTCCCGAGCCCCCTCGACATCCCCCCGACGGTGGGGATCGTCCCCCGCCACGAGGACCAGCTCGTCGAGCGACCGGCCACCGACGACGCCCCCTTCTCGGCGCTGGCCTTCAAGATCATGACCGACCCCTATGTCGGCAAGCTGACCTACCTGCGGGTGTACTCGGGCAGCCTGACCAAGGGGTCGGGCGTGTTGAACTCCACCAAGGACCGCAAAGAGCGCATCGGCCGCCTGCTCCAGATGCACGCCAACACCCGGGTGGATCTCGATGCCTGCTTCGCCGGTGACATCGTGGCCGCGGTCGGGTTGAAGCAGACCACCACCGGTGACACCTTGTGCGACCCGGCCCAACAGGTGGTGCTCGAGTCGCTGACCTTCCCGGAGCCGGTGATCCACGTGGCGGTGGAGCCGAAGACCAAAGCCGACCAGGACAAGCTGTCCAAGGCGCTGTTCGCGCTGTCCGAGGAGGACCCGACCTTCCGGGTCCATTCCGACGAGGAGACCGGCCAGACCGTCATCTCCGGGATGGGCGAGCTCCACCTCGAGGTCCTGGTGGACCGGATGCTCCGCGAGTTCAATGTCGACGCCAACGTCGGGAAGCCCCAGGTGGCCTACCGGGAGACGATCCGCAAGTCGGCCGAAAAGGTCGAGGTGCGCTACATCCGCCAGACCGGCGGCAAGGGCCAGTACGGCCACGTGGTGATCACCGTGGAGCCCACCGGCCCCGGCGGCGGCTACGAATTCGTCGACAAGATCACCGGTGGCGCCATCCCCAAGGAGTACATCCCCTCCATCGACCAGGGCATCCGGGAGTCGATCACCTCAGGCGTCCTGGCCGGCTATCCGACGGTGGACCTCCGGGTCATCCTGACCTACGGCTCCTACCACGACGTCGACTCCTCGGAGATGGCGTTCAAGATCGCCGGATCGATGGCCATCAAGAAGGCGGCCAACCTGGCCAGCCCGGTGCTCCTGGAGCCGGTGATGGCCGTCGAGGTCACCACGCCCGAGGAGTACATGGGCGACGTGATCGGCGACCTCTCGTCCCGCCGGGGCAAGGTGGAAGGGATGGAGCAACGGGGAAACAGCCACATCGTCCGAGCACAGGTACCGTTGAGCGACATGTTCGGCTACGCTACCGATCTGCGGTCGCGTACCCAGGGGCGTGCGACGTACTCGATGCAGTTTCACGCGTACACCGAAGTCCCCGAGTCAATCGCCAGGGAGATCATCGCCAAGGCACGCGGAGAGTGAGTACCACACCGCAGTAACGATTTCATCCATTACAGACTGATATATGAGGAACGACGGTAGGCATCCGCCTCCGTCCTGGCGGGCCCGAGGGGGCGCCGCCCGAGACTAGGGAGCATTACCCCAGCCATGGCCAAGCAGAAGTTTGAGCGCACGAAGCCCCACGTCAACGTGGGAACGATGGGACATATCGACCACGGGAAGACCACGTTGACCGCGGCCATCACCAAGGTGCTGCACGACAACGACCCCACCACCAACTTCACGCCCTTCGACCAGATCGACAAGGCGCCCGAAGAGCGTCAGCGGGGCATCACCATCTCGATCGCCCACGTGGAGTACGAGACGGCCAACCGCCACTACGCCCATGTCGACATGCCCGGCCACGCCGACTACATCAAGAACATGATCACCGGCGCCGCCCAGGTCGACGGGGCCATCCTGGTGGTCTCCGCCGCCGACGGCCCGATGCCCCAGACCCGTGAGCACGTGCTGCTGGCCCGTCAGGTCGGCGTCCCCTACATCGTGGTGGCCCTGAACAAGGCTGATTCGGTTGACGACGAAGAACTGCTGGACCTGGTGGAGCTCGAGGTACGCGAGCTGCTCAACGAGTACGAGTTCCCCGGGGACGACACCCCCATCGTCCGGGTCAGCGCGCTCAAGGCCCTGGAGGGCGACCCCGAGTGGAGCGAGAAGATCACCGAGCTGATGACCGCGGTCGACTCGTTCATCCCCGAGCCCGAGCGGGACGTCCAAAAGCCGTTCCTGATGTCGATCGAGGACGTCATGTCCATCACCGGGCGGGGCACGGTCGTGACCGGGAAGATCGAGCAGGGCGTGGTCAAGGTGGGTGAGGAAGTCGAGATCGTGGGACTTCGGGACACCCAGAAGACCACCGTGACCGGCGTGGAGATGTTCCGCAAGCTGCTCGACCAGGGGCAGGCCGGCGACAACGTCGGCGTGTTGCTGCGAGGGACCAAGAAGGAGGACGTCGAGCGCGGCCAGGTGCTGTGCAAGCCCGGCTCCATCACTCCCCACACCAAGTTCGAGGCCACTGTCTATGTGTTGAACAAGGACGAGGGCGGGCGGCACAAGCCGTTCTTCACCAACTACCGTCCGCAGTTCTACTTCCGCACCACCGACGTCACCGGGACCATCAGCCTTCCCGAGGGCACCGAGATGGTGATGCCGGGCGACAACACCGACATGACGGTGGAGTTGGGCAAGCCGATCGCCATGGTCGAAGGTCTGCGGTTCGCCATCCGTGAGGGTGGCCGCACCGTGGCCTCGGGCCGGGTCACCAAGATCCTCGCCTAGATCGACCATTGTGAACATCTCCCCGAGAGGACGCCGCACCCATGGCCGCTGAAGGCCCCCGCCAGAAGATCCGGATTCGCCTCAAGGCGTACGATCACGAAATTCTCGATCAGTCGACCGAGAAGATCGTCCAAACCGTGCTGCGAACCCAGGCGAAGGTGCTGGGCCCGGTGCCACTCCCCACGGAGAAGCATCGCTACACGGTGATCCGTTCCCCCCACAAGTACAAGGACAGCCGGGAGCACTTCGAGATGCGGGTCCACAAGCGCCTGGTCGACATCGTCGAGCACACCCCGAAGACGGTCGACTCCCTGCAGCGGCTCGACCTCCCGGCCGGGGTGGACATCGAGATCAAGATCCAGACGGTCTGAACCCGGCTGAACCGGCCCTCCGCTCCTGGCGGCAGGGGTAGAAATTGGTGTAGCGTAGCCAGTCGGTCCGAAATTGGGCCACAAGCGACAAGGACGTGTCCGAGCGCCCACCGAGTTGAACGGTGGGGACCTTGGGCCAAACCAGGCGAGCGCTCTGCTCGGTTCTACCGAGCGGAGCGTCTGCATGTGAACCGGCAGCTGTCGGTTCCCGGGGACGGAGAGTGCCTGGCCAGCAGGACCAAATCGGCACCGGTCGGTGTCGAGCAGAACGAAGAACCGAGACGGAGAATCCGCAGTGGCCACCAAGGCGATCGTGGGCGAAAAGGTTGGCATGACCCAGATCTGGGACGACCAACACCGGGCCATACCGGTGACGGTGGTACGCGTCGCGCCGGTCCGGATCGTGCAGGTGAAGACGGCCGAGACCGAAGGGTATGCCGCCCTGCAGGTCACCTGGGGCTTCCGCCGGTCATCGACCCTGACCAAGCCCGAGCGGGGGCATTTTGACAAAGCCGGGGTGGATCCCGGCCGCCATCTGGTCGAGCTTCGGATCGACGACGTGGCCGATTACGAGGTGGGCCAGGAGCTCACCGCCGAGCTGCTGCAGGCGGGCGAGCTGGTCGATGCCATCGCGGTGTCCAAGGGGAAGGGCTTCGCCGGTGGGATGAAGCGCCACAACTTCAAGGGCCAGGGGGCGTCGCACGGCACCCACAAGAAGCACCGTGCCCCCGGTTCGATCGGCGCCTGCGCCACGCCGTCCCGTGTCTTCAAGGGAACCCGGATGGCCGGGAGGATGGGCGGCCAGCAGGTGACCACCTTGAATCTCGAGATCGTCCAGGCCGACCCGGAGCGGGAGTTGGTGCTGGTCAAGGGGGCGGTCCCCGGCCCGCGGGGCGGCCTGGTCGTCCTGCGTGACGCGGTGAAGTCGCCGTTGGTCAAGGGGAGTGCACGGTGAGCCCGACCGCCGCCTTCGACCTCGATTCCGCCTCCCCGGCCGAAGCCCGCCGCTTCCTCCGGCCCGAGCCGACCCCCCGCACGGTGGAGCGTCGGTCGATGGACGGAGCCGTGCTGGGCCGGGTCGACCTCGACCCGGGATGGTTCGGCATCCAGCCCAATCTGGCCGTACTCCACCAAGTGGTGACGGCCCAACTGGCGGCAGCCCGTTCCGGCACCCAATCCACCAAGACCCGAGCCGAGGTTCGTGGCGGCGGCGCCAAGCCGTTCCGGCAGAAGGGGACCGGCCGGGCCCGTCAGGGTTCCACCCGGTCGCCCCAGTGGGTCGGAGGAGGAGTGGCCCTCGGCCCGAAGCCCCGCTCCTATGCCCAGAAGACCCCCAAGAAGATGATCCAGCTGGCGTTGCGCTCCGCGCTGTCCGACCGGGCCTCCCAGGGCCGGGTGGCGCTGGTCGACTCCTGGACGTTCGAACTCCCTCGGACCAAGGACGCCATTGCCGCCCTCGCCGCCCTGAGTCTGGACGACCGGGTCCTGGTGGTGCTGGGGCGACGAGGACGGCTACGCCGATCGCTCGTTCGGGAACCTCCCCCTGGTCCAGACGCTGATGGTGGGTGAACTGAACGCCTACGACATCCTCGTCAACGACTGGGTGGTGTTCACCGACGCCACCCTTCCCGGGGGTGGGGGTGCCGCGCCGGCCGCCGAGGCTGAGACCGAGGCCGACGCCGAAGCCCAGGCCGAAACCGACGCTGACGCCGAGACGGAGGCCGAAACCGACGCGGAGACCGACACGGAAGAGAGCCCATCATGAGGGATGCCCACAACGTGCTCATCCGGCCGGTGGTATCCGAGAAGTCCTACGCCCTCATGGACGAGAACGTCTACGTGTTCGTGGTCGACCCGGCCGCGACCAAGATCGACGTGCGCCACGCCGTCGAGCAGGCGTTCGGGGTCCGGGTGGCCAACGTCAACACCCTCAACCGGAAGGGCAAGACGAAGCGGAACCGAAAGAACAACACCATCGGTCATCGGGCCGAAACCAAGCGGGCCATCGTCACCCTCCACGAGGGTGACTCAATCGACCTGTTCGAGAACTGAGAGACCGAGGATCATGCCGCTCCGTTCACGCAAGCCCACCAGCCCCGGTCGCCGGTTCCAGACCGTCTCGGATTTCGCCGAGATCACTACCGACCGGCCGGAGAAGTCCCTCCTGGCCCCCAACCCGTCCACCGGTGGCCGGAACAGCCATGGCCGCAAGACCGCCCGTCACCGCGGCGGTGGCCACAAGCAGCAGTACCGGATGATCGACTTCAAGCGGGACAAGGACGGGGTCCCGGCCCGGGTCGCCACCATCGAGTACGACCCCAACCGCAATGCCCGGATCGCCCTGCTCCACTACCTCGACGGCGAGAAGCGCTACATCCTGGCGCCGGCCCAGGTCAAGGTGGGCGACCTGTTGCAGTCCGGTCAGGGCGCCGACATCCGGCCGGGCAACGCCCTGCCGCTCCGCTACATCCCGGTCGGCTCGGTTGTCCACAACGTAGAGCTTCGCCCCGGCGGCGGCGGAAAGATGGGACGGGGCGCCGGCATGAGCATCCAGCTGGTGGCCAAGGAAGGTGCCTACGCCACCCTCCGGCTGCCCTCCACCGAGATGCGCCGGGTGTCCATCGACTGCCGGGGCACGCTCGGGATCGTGGGCAACTCGGAGGCCGAGCTGATCAAGATCGGAAAGGCCGGCCGTAACCGCTGGAAGGGTAAGCGCCCCCAGACCCGAGGCGTGGCCATGAACCCGGTCGACCACCCATTGGGCGGCGGCGAGGGCAAGTCTTCCGGCGGCCGTCACCCGGTGTCGCCGTGGGGCAAGCCCGAGGGCCGCACCCGAGCCCGGGACAAAGATTCCAACAAGATGATCGTCCGCAGACGCCGCACCCGCGGTGCCCGCCGGTAGGGAAACAGAGGGAACGCCACACCATGCCTCGCAGCCTGAAAAAAGGTCCGTTCGTCGACGACCACCTGATCAAGAAGGTGGATGTCCTCAACGCGGCCGGGGACAAGAAGGTCATCAAGACGTGGTCCCGCCGCTCCACCATCATCCCCGACATGGTCGGCCACACGATTGCCGTCCACGATGGGCGCAAGCACATCCCGGTCTACGTGACCGAGTCGATGGTCGGTCACAAGTTGGGTGAATTCGCCCCGACCCGGACATTCAAGTTCCACGCCGGCCAAGAGCGAGCAGGGAGGCGCTGACGTGCCCGGAGTCAAGACCAACGAGCGCGAAGGAACCCGGGCTGTCCTCCGGCACAGCCGGATGTCGGCTTACAAGGCCCGCCAGGTCCTCGACCAGATCCGCGGCCTCGACGCCGATCGGGCCCGGGAGACCCTGGACCTCGGCGACCGGGAGGCTGCCGTGGTGATCGGGAAAGTCCTGGCTTCGGCGGTGGCCAATGCGGTGCACAACGACGGCCTCGACGCCGAAGACCTGTTCGTGTCCGCCTGCTACGCCGACGAGGGAAGCACCCTGAAGCGGTGGCGCCCCCGGGCCCGCGGACGGGCCACCCGGATCCGGAAGCGGACCTGTCATGTGACCATCATCGTGAGCCGCCTGCCCGACGACCGGATCGCCCGCCGGCGGGCCAAGCAGACCGCGGCCGGGGCTCAGCGGTCCCGCCGGGTTGCCGGATCGAGGCGGAGCCGGAGGTCGGAGACGACCACCGACGAGACCACCGCACCGATCACCGAGCACGACACCGGAGCTGAAGCCTGGCCCGAGGACGCCGTCGAAGCCGATGACGTGATCACCGAGACCGAGGCCGGCCCGCTGGAAGACTCCGACTTCGAGGCCGATTCCGACGCCGACGAGGACGCCGACAGTACCGACGACGCCGTCGATGCTGACCCTGACGTCGAGACCGACGATGTCGATGACGACGTCGAAGGCGACACCGACTCGGCCTGCGTCGACGACTCAGACGGGGAGGCGGGCATCGACGAGGACACCGACTCCGACCCTGACGCCGGCGGCGAGACGAAGGCGAAATCCAAGAAAGAGAAGGGCAAGTAGATGGGCCAGAAGGTCAATCCCTACGGGTTCCGGCTGGGCATCACCACCGACTGGAAGTCTCGATGGTTCGAAGAGAAGAACTATCAGAACTGCGTGATCGAGGATTGGAAGATCCGCGATTACCTCATGTCGCAACTGGAGTCGGCCGCGGTGAGCCGTATCGAGGTCGAGCGCACCCGTGACCGCCTCCGGGTGGACATCCACACCGCCCGCCCGGGGATCGTCATCGGCCGCCGCGGATCGGAAGCCGACCGCCTGAAGAAGAGGATCGAAGAGATCACCGGTCTGAACAACCGGATTCAACTCAACATCCAGGAGATCAAGCAACCGGAGTTGGACGCCGCCCTCATCGCCCAGGGCATCTGCGATCAACTCGCCCGCCGGGTCGCCTTCCGCCGGGCCATGAAGCGCGCCATCCAGACCGTGCAGAAGGCCGGGGCCCTCGGGGTCCGGGTGCAGTGCTCGGGTCGCCTGGGCGGCTCGGAGATGGCCCGCCGGGAGTCCTACCGCGAGGGTCGGGTTCCTCTCCATACGTTGCGGGCCGACATCGACTACGGGTTCCGCGAGGCCAAGACCACCTTCGGCCGCATCGGGGTAAAGGTATGGATCTACAAGGGTGACGTGCTGCCCTACAAGATCTCGACCGACGACAAGATCAACCGCGAGGCGGCCATGGCAGTGGGCGAGACCTCGGGCCAGGGTGGGGAGGCGCCTCGCCGCCTGATCACCGCCGGTGGCGGTCGCCGCCGGGCCGAGCAGGGCGCTCCCGGCAGTGTGATCACCACCGATGCCGAAAGCGCCGACGGGGCCGATGAAGGCGACGATCTGGCCGACGAAGCCCCCGCCGACATCGTCGCCACCCCGGAGACCCCCGACGAGCTCGAGCGCATCCTCACCGAGGACGAGGAGATCGAGCGCCGGACCCGTGAGCATCACGAGACGCCGCACTTCCGCAAGGAGGTCGACTGATGTTGATGCCCCGCAAGGTCAAGCACCGCAAGCAGCAGCGCGGCCGCATGAGCGGCAAGGCCAAGGGCGGAAGCTCGGTGACCTTCGGCGACTTCGGTATCCAGGCCATGGAACCGGCATGGTTGACCGCCCGGCAGATCGAAGCCGCCCGTATTGCCATGACCCGGCACGTGAAGCGGGGCGGAAAAGTCTGGATCCGGGTCTTCCCCGATCGCCCGGTCACCCAGAAGCCGGCCGAGACCCGGATGGGCTCGGGCAAGGGCAACCCCGAGCACTGGGTGGCAGTGGTCAAGCCGGGCCGCATCCTCTTCGAGCTGGCCGGGGTCGAGCCAGAGCTGGCCAAGGAAGCCATGGATCGGGCCATCCAAAAGCTGCCGTTCAAGGCTCGCTTCGTGATCCGTCCTGGCACCCATGGGACGTCGGAGGTACAGGTCTGATGGTCACATCCTTGGAGATTTCCGAATACGACATCGAGGAGCTCGAGACCCAGCTGTCCGAGACCCGCCGGGAGTTGTTCAACCTGCGCTTCCAGCTGGCCACCGGCCGGCTGGACAACTTCTCCCGTCTGAACCACGTCCGCAAGGACGTCGCCCGGATGATGACCGAGCTTCGGGCCCGGGAGATCGCCGAGGCCGAAGGCCTGGCCGAGGAGGAGATCCCCGCCCACCGCGCCGCGGCCCGTCTCCGATCCGAGGACGCCGCGCTGGGTCGCACCCGGACCACCGCCTCCGAGCGCCGGGCGGCGGCTCGGGCCGAAGCCGAGGCCGGCGATGAGATCGATGATGACGATGACGATGACCTCCAATTCCAGGAGGAGCTCGAGGACTCCGACGATGACCAGGCCCTGGCCCGGGCGGAGGAGTCCGACGCCGAGGACGAGTTCGACGCCGAGGACGAAGACGACGAGCTTTCTGATGATGCCGCGGATGGCGCCGCCTCTGACAAGAAAAAGGACGCGTGATGGCTGAGGAACAGACCGCCGACACCGGGACAGAGGAGCGGCCGAACCGACGCAAGGTTCGGGAGGGCACGGTTGTCTCCGATCAGATGCAGGCGACGGTCGTCGTGGCCGTGGTCGAGCGGGTGCGCCATCCCCGCTACGGCAAGACCGTTCAGCGGACCAAGCGTCTGTACGTCCACGACGAGCAGAACCAGGCCAAGATCGGCGACCGGATCCGGGTCATCGAGACCCGCCCGCTGTCCAAGCTCAAGCGCTGGCGCCTCATGGAGATCCTGGAGCGTGCCCGGTGATCCAGCAAGAATCCCGACTCCGGGTGGCCGACAATTCCGGCGCCAAAGAAGTCCTCTGCATCAAGGTGCTGGGCGGTTCCCGCCGCCGCTATGCCTCGATCGGGGACGTCTTCGTGGCGACGGTCAAGGACGCCATCCCCGGGGCGGCGGTGAAGAAGGGCGAAGTCGTGAAGTGTGTCGTCGTCCGGACCAAGAAGGAGAAGCGCCGTCCCGACGGCAGCTATATCCGTTTTGACGAGAACGCCGCCGTCTTGATCAATGACCAGCAGCAACCACGCGGGACCCGCATCTTCGGCCCGGTCGGCCGTGAACTGCGCGACAAGCGCTTCATGCGGATCGTCTCGCTGGCACCGGAGGTGTTGTAGATGCGTATTCGCAAGGGCGACAAAGTCCAGGTGATGAGCGGCAAGGACAAGGGCAAGCAGGCCGAGGTCATCCGCGCCATCCCGTCCGAGGGACGGGTCATCGTCGAAGGGGTCCACGTGGCCAAGCGCCACGCCAAGCCGACCCGCGCCACCATGCAGGGCGGCGTGATCGACAAGTTCATGCCGGTGTCGGTGTCCTCGGTGGCCATCGTCTGCGGTTCCTGCGGTCCCACCCGCATCGGCGTCCGGATCGACGAGCAGGGCCGCAAGCTGCGGGTCTGCAAAAAATGCGGAGGTGACCTCTAATGGTTGCCGACACCCGGACCCGGCCCCGCCTCAAGCAGCGCTACGACGACGAGGTCCGCACCCAGCTCAAGGAGTCCCTGGGACTCGACAACATCATGCAGGTCCCCCGGCTCACCAAGATCGTCATCAATATGGGTGTCGGCAACGCCACCCAGCAGAAGTCCCTCATCGAGGGGGCCATGCGCGACCTCGAGATCATCAGTGGGCAGAAGCCGATCGTGACCCGGGCCAAGCAGTCGATCGCCGGGTTCAAGCTGCGCGAGGGCCAGGAGATCGGGGCCAAGGTCACCCTCCGGGGCGATCGGGCCTGGGAGTTCCTGGACCGGTTGGTGGCCATGGCCATCCCCCGTATCCGTGATTTCCGGGGGCTGTCCCCCCGCTCGTTCGATGGCCACGGCAATTACACCTTCGGGGTGACCGAGCAGCTGATCTTCCCGGAGATCGACTACGACCGCATCGACACCACCCGAGGGATGGATATCACCATCGTCACCACCGCAAGCACCGACGACGAGGGCCGGGGATTCCTGGCCGCGTTCGGCTTCCCGTTCCGCAAGGAGAATCAGTAACCCCATGGCGAAGAAGGCCTTGATCGAAAAGCAACAGGGCACACCCAAGTTCAAGGTGCGCGGCTACACACGCTGCCGCCGCTGCGGCCGGCCGAAAGCCGTCTACCGCAAGTTCGGGCTGTGTCGTATCTGTCTGCGAGTGATGGTCCACGCCGGGGAGATCCCGGGCGTGACCAAGGCCAGCTGGTGAGGGGAGACGACAGCCGATGACGATGACCGACCCGATTGCCGACATGCTCACCCGCATCCGGAACGCCAATACCGCCCACTTCGACACGGTGAAGATGCCCGGCTCCAAGCTCAAGGAGTCCCTGGCCGCCATCCTGGTGGACGAGGGCTACATCTCCGGGTTCAAGGTGGACAACAGCGTCACCTCCCCGGGCAAGACGCTGGAGATCGAGATGAAGTACGCCCCCGACCGTGCCCGGACCATCTCCGGCATCAAGCGGGTGTCCAAGCCGGGCCTCCGGATCTATGCCCGCGCCGACAAGATCCCCCGGGTCCTCGGCGGCATGGGGGTGGCGGTGGTGTCGACGTCCAAGGGCCTGATGACCGACCGCGAGGCCCGGAAGCGCCGCATGGGCGGCGAGGTGCTCTGCTATGTCTGGTAACCGCAGCCTGGATGCCGTGACCGGACGCCGACCCGAGGGAAGCCGCTGATGTCCCGCATCGGACGATCCCCCATCGCGGTGCCCTCCGGGGTGTCGGTGGCGGTGGACGACAACAACTTCGTGGTGGTCAAGGGACCCCAGGGCGAGCTCAGCCGGTCGGTTCCCGCCGCCATGACCATCCGGACCGAGGGGGACGAGGTGGTGGTGGAGCGGCCTGACGATCAGCGCCAGAACCGCTCCCTCCACGGGCTCACCCGCACCCTGGTGGCCAATATGGTCGACGGGGTGACCCAGGGCTTCTCCAAGGAGCTCGAGATCGTCGGGGTAGGCTATCGGGCCCTCGCCCGAGGGCCGGGGGCGCTGGAGCTGTCCCTCGGGTTCTCCCATCCGATCAACGTGAAGGCCCCCGAGGGTGTCACCTTCGAGGTCCCCACGCCCACCCGGATCACCATCAAGGGAATCGACAAGGAAAAGGTCGGCCAGGTGGCGGCCGACATCCGCAAACTCCGCAAGCCCGAGCCCTACAAGGGCAAGGGTGTCCGATACGCCGGCGAGCGGGTCGTCCGCAAGGCCGGGAAGGCAGCCAAGTAATGGGTACCGCAACCGATCACAAACTCGAGCTCCGGGTCCGCCGGCACAAGCGGGTCCGCCGCAAGCTGGCCGGGTCCGCGGCCCGGCCGCGCCTGGCCGTCTTCCGGTCGAGCAAGCACATCACCGCCCAGATCGTCGACGACGACGCCGGCCATACCCTGACCTCGGCATCGACGGTGGAGTCGGAGCTGCAGGGTAAGCCCGGCGGCACCATCGAGGCGGCCGAGGCGGTGGGCAAATTGGTGGCCACCCGGGCCAAGGCCGCCGGCATCACCACCGTGGTCTTCGACCGCGGGGGGTTCACCTATCACGGACGGGTGGCGGCACTCGCCGATGCTGCCCGGGCCGAGGGTTTGGAGTTCTGAGGATATGACCGAGTTGCAGTACGAAGAGCGCACCATCCGGGTGAACCGGGTGTCCAAGGTGGTCAAGGGTGGCCGCCGGTTCAGCTTCGCCGCCCTCATGGTCGTCGGTGACGGCAACGGGAAGGTGGGTCTGGGCTACGGCAAGGCCAAAGAGGCCGGGTTGGCCGTCCAGAAGGGCATCGAGGAAGCTCGCAAGAACATCTTCGACGTCCCGCTGGCCGGCACCACCATCACCCACCCCGTGCTCGGCGAGAGCGGGGCCGGCCGGGTGATGCTGAAGCCGGCGGCGCCCGGTACCGGGGTCATCGCCGGCGGCGCCGCCCGGGCCATCCTGGAGATGGCCGGGATCCGCGACATCCTGGCCAAGTCGCTCGGCTCCTCCAACGGGATCAATGTGGCCCACGCCACCATCGCCGGTCTCAAGTCGCTCAAGCGGCCCGACGAGATCGCCGTCCTCCGGGGCAAGTCGGCCGATGAGATCATCCCCGGCGGCGTCCTGCGCGCCTACCGCGAGCGCCAGCGCCAGGGCGACGTGTTCACGGAGGTGAGCTGAGATGGCCGCCGCCGCAGCCGGCAAATCGACGGCCACCGGGTGGCTGCGGGTGACCCAGGTCAAGTCGGGCATCGGCACCAAACCCAAGCACCGGGGCACCCTCCGGGCCCTGGGCTTGCGCGGGATCGGGCGCACCAACGTGCTGCCCGACCGCCCCGAGATCCGCGGGATGATCGCCCGGGTGCCCCACCTGGTCGAGGTCACCGGGGCGACTGAGGACGAAAGAGGTGCACGATGAAGGTCCATGAGCTCCGGCCCCCGGCCGGTTCGACCCGACCCCGCCGCCGGGTGGGTCGCGGCATCAGCGGGAAGGGCGGCAAGACCGCCGGGCGGGGGACCAAGGGCCAAGGCGCCCGCGACACCATCCCCATGGGTTTCGAGGGTGGGCAGTTGCCTTTGATGCAGCGGATCCCGAAGCTGCGGGGTTTCACCAACCCGTTCCGGATCGACTACACCCCGGTCAACGTCGGCGCGCTGGCTGCCATCGAGGGTGACACCGCCGACCTGGCCGCCATCGTCGCGGCCGGGCTGGCCCGGAAGGCCGCACTGGTAAAGATCCTGGGTGGCGGGGAATTGTCCCGCGCCCTCCGGGTGGAGGCGCACGCCTTCTCGAAGACGGCGGAGGCGGCCATTACCGCCGCCGGTGGATCCGTCACCGTGATCCCGTTGCCGTTCGGCCACGGTCGGCCGCCCGCGCAGGGCAACGCCCTCACCAACCGGTAGCATCGGCGGACCGTCCGGCGTCGAGGAGCCCAATGCTCGCCAGTTTGGCCAACATCTTTCGCATCCCCGACCTTCGCAAGAAGGTTCTTTTCACGTTGGTCGTCATCGCCATTTATCAGTTCGGCGCCAACATTCCCTCGCCGTATGTCGACTTTTCCAAAATCCAACAACTGACGGCGGCGTCCAAGTCGTCCGGAGTGTTGGGCTTCCTCAACCTGTTCTCGGGGGGCGCGCTCACCCGGATGGCGGTGTTCGGGTTGGGCATCATGCCCTACATCACCTCCAGCATCATCATCCAGCTGCTGGCCACCGTGATCCCCAAGCTCGAGCAGTGGCGCGACCAGGGCGCCATCGGCCAGAAGAAATTGACCCAGACCACCCGCTACCTGACGGTGGCCCTCGCCCTCATGCAGTCGACCGGGCTGGTCTACCTGTTCCACAAGGGCGGAGGCGGGCTGTTCGGCTCGACTTCGAGCATCGACCTCATCCTCCACTACTCGATCTGGAGGGCCGGGTTCATCGTCCTCACCCTGACCGCCGGCACCGCCTTCGTCATGTGGCTGGGCGAGCTCATCACCCAGCGGGGCATCGGGCAGGGGATGTCCATCCTGATCTTCGCCAACGTGGTGGCCGGCATCCCCACCGGCATGAACTCGGTGCTCCAAGAGGGCGGGAGGATCAAGTTCGGGACCATCATCGCGGTGTCACTGGTGCTGCTGGTGGTGATCGTCTTCGTTGACCAGGGCCAGCGCCGGATACCGGTGACCTTCGCCAAACGGGTCGTCGGTCGCAAGATGTACGGCGGCTCGAGCACCTACATCCCCCTGAAGGTGAACCAGGCCGGGGTGATCCCGATCATCTTCGCCAGCTCGGTGCTCTACATCCCGGTGTTGCTGTCGAACATCGTGCCGTCGGCCTTCTTTCGGAACTGGGTCAACCACAACGTGACCCCGACCAGCCTCTTCTACATCCTCAGCTACTTCATCTTCATTCTGCTGTTCACCTTCTTCTACGTGTACGTGGCCTTCGATCCGCACCAGCAGGCGGACATCATCCGAAAACAGGGTGGGTTCATCCCCGGCATCCGCCCTGGTCAGCAGACCGAGAAGTACCTGGCCCACATCCTGAACCGGATCACCTGGCCCGGCGCCATCTTCCTCGGCGGCGTAGCGGTGGTGCCGTCGCTGTTGATGGCCGCCTGGAACATCAACAGTTACCCTTTCTTCGGGGTCACACTCCTCATCTCAGTTGGCGTGGCATTGGAGACCATGAAACAGATCGATAGCCAGCTCATGATGCGGAACTACGAGGGCTTCCTCAAGTAAGTGGTACCGGGCGCCAGGCTCATTGTCCTCGGCAAACAGGGGGCGGGCAAGGGGACACAGTGTGTGCGCCTCTCCCATCACTATGTCGTGCCGCATGTCTCCACCGGGGACATGCTGCGGGCGGCGGTGAAACAAGGGACCCCGCTCGGCATCAAGGCCAAGGACCAGATGGACCGGGGCGAGCTGCTGGGCGATGACCTCATCATGGAGATGGTGGCTACCCGGCTCAACGAGAGCGACGTCCGGGCCCGCGGGTTCGTGCTCGACGGCTGCCCCCGCACGGTGGCCCAGGCCGAAGAGCTGGCCGCCATCCTCAGCCCGTTGAACCTGGACGCGGCCGTCGACATCGAGGTCCCCACCACCCAGGTGCTGCGTCGCCTGGCCGCCCGGCGGGTGTGCGTCGACTGCGGGGCGAACTACTCGACCATCACCCCGCCGCTGATCAACTGGACCTGCGACGTCTGCGGCGGCGAGGTGATCCAGCGCCCGGACGACCAGGAAGAGGCCATCAGTCGTCGCCTCGAGCTCTACGAGCGCCAGACCGCGCCGCTCATCGACTGGTACCAGGAGCGGGACCAGCTGGCCCCGGTCAGCGGCACCGGAACGCCGGACTCGGTGACCCGCCGGATGATCAAAGCCATCGAGGAACGGCGCGGCCGCCGGGGCCGCCAGCTGGCATGAGACACTGGGCCGGATGAGACGGAATCGCGACGAGCTGGCCAAGATGCGCCGGGCCGGACGGGTGGTGGCGGAGATCCACGAGGCCACCCGGGCCGTCATCCGGCCCGGGGTGACCACCGAGGACATCGACCGGGTGGCCCGGGAGGTCCTCGAGAAGCGGGACGCCAAGTCGAACTTCCTCAACTATCACGGCTTTCCGGCGGTGGTCTGCACCTCGCCCAATTCCATGATCGTCCACGGCATCCCGTCGCCGGAGGTGGTGCTGGTCGAGGGGGACATCATCTCGATCGACTGCGGGGCCATCATCGAGGGCTACCACGGCGATGCCGCCTACACCACCGGGGTCGGTGAGGTTCCCGCCGAGGCCACCCGGCTGATGGAGGTGACCAAGGCCAGCTTGTTCGCCGGCATCGAGCAGCTCACCGACGGGAACCGCCTCCACGAGGTGGGCCGGGCCGTCCAGCAGGTGGCGGAGGCGGCCGGGTTCTCGGTGGTCCGCGAGTACGTCGGCCACGGCATCGGGACGGCGATGCACGAGGATCCCCAGGTCCCCAACTACTGGCCGGGCAACCCGGGGCCGATGCTGAAGACCGGGATGGTCTTCGCGGTGGAGCCGATGGTGAACGCCGGGGGGCCGGGCACCGAGCAGCTCGATGACGGATGGAGCGTGGTGACCGCCGACGGGCGCCTGTCGGCCCATTTCGAGCACACCATTGCGGTGACCGACAACGGGCCCGAGGTGTTCACCGTCCTCTGAGGCGGCCCGAAACCGCCCCGGAAGTCCCGATGAGGCGGTCGAACTGGCAATTTGCCGCCGAACCGCTAGAATGGCTATTCGGCTCGTCGCCGGTATGGGATGGCGGGTCGACCCCGCTTGCGGTCGTGCCCCAGCCGGTGTGCTTCCGATGGCGGTGCGGGCAGATCACCAGGTCGCGATCTGTGCTGCACGCTGGCCTTTTGGCCGAGCGGACAAGAACGACAGAGTATCGAGGAGATTCACCTGCCCAAACCCAAGGAAGACGCCATCGTGTTAGAGGGAACGGTCGTCGAGCCGCTCCCCAATGCCATGTTCCGGGTCGAACTGGAAAATGGCCACAAGGTGCTGGCGCACAGCTCCGGGAAGATGCGGATGCACCGTATCCGGATCCTCCCGGGGGACAAGGTCCAAGTGGAGATCACTCCCTACGACCTGGCCCGAGGACGGATCACCTACCGCTACAAGTGACGGGCGGTCCGGCGGGGCCCACGCCGGCCGGCGGCGGGAGCAGGCGAAGCAAGAGCAGTACGAGACAAGGACGGAAACGTGAAGGTTCGACCCAGCGTCAAACCGATGTGTGAGAAGTGCAAAGTGATCCGCCGTCACCGGCGGGTCGTCGTCATCTGCGAGAACCCCCGCCACAAGCAGCGGCAGGGTTAGGTCTCGCGGACCCGGCAAGGAAGAGTAAGGAAACCACAGTGGCCCGTATCTCCGGCGTCGACATTCCCCGCGAGAAGCGGCTGGAGATCGCGCTCACCTACATCTACGGCATCGGCCTGACCACCTCGCAGCGCATCTGCGACGCCACCGGGACGAACCGCGACACCCGAGTCCGCGACCTGACCGACGAGGAGGTCACCCACCTCCGCACCTACATCGACGCCAACGTCGCCGTCGAAGGCGACCTCCGCCGCGACGTATCCCAGGACATCAAGCGCAAGATGGAGATCGGCTGCTACCAGGGCATCCGCCATCGCAAGGGCCTGCCGGTCCACGGCCAGCGCACCCATACCAATGCCCGCACACGCAAGGGACCGAAGAAGACGGTCGCCGGGAAGAAGAAGGTCCGCAAGTAATGGCCAAGACCACCAAGCCGGGTGCCGCCCGTCGGCCCCGTCGCCGCGAGCGGAAGAACATCACCTACGGGATCGCCCACATCAAGAGCTCCTTCAACAACACCATCGTCTCCATCGCCGATCCCGAGGGCAACGTGCTCGCCTGGGCATCGGCCGGTAACGTCGGGTTCAAGGGCTCCCGCAAGTCCACCCCGTTCGCCGCCCAGCTGGCCGCCGAGCAGTGCGCCAAGCGGGCCATGGAGCACGGTGTGCGCCGGGTCGACGTACTGGTCCGGGGCCCGGGCTCCGGCCGGGAGACCGCCATCCGGTCACTGGCCGCCGCCGGCATCGAAGTGGCCGGCATCAAGGACGTGACCCCGATCCCGCACAACGGCTGCCGCCCCAAGAAGCGGCGTCGGGTCTAACCGGGGAACCAAGGGACGTAAGGGACTACACATGGCTCGTTACACAGGACCTGTCTGCCGGCTGTGCCGGCGGGAGCGCACCAAGCTCTTCTTGAAGGGTGAGCGCTGCTATTCGATGAAATGCCCGGTATCGGAAGCGGTGACCGATCGCCACAGCCGCGCCTACCCTCCGGGGGAGCACGGTCGCGACCGCATGCGCCAGGGCTCGGAGTATCTGGCCCAGCTGCGCGAGAAGCAGAAGGCGCGCCGCATCTACGGCCTCCTCGAGCGCCAGTTCCACAATCTCTACGTGGAGGCGTCCCGGGCCCCGGGCATCACCGGAGAGAACCTCCTCCGGATGCTCGAGCAGCGCCTCGACAATGTCGCCTTCCGGGCCGGATGGGGAGCCAGCCGGTCCCAGGCCCGCCAGTTCGTCCGGCACGGCCACGTCCTGGTCAACGGCAAGCGGGTCACCATCCCCAGCTACCGGGTCCGCCAGCACGATGTGGTGTCGCTGAAGCCGTCGTCCCGGGAGATGTTCCACGTCCGGCGGAACATGGATACCCTGGATCGCCAGCTGCCACCCTGGCTGGAGGCCGAGGGCGACCGCTTTCAGGTCAAGGTGTTCTCGCTGCCATTGCGCGAGCACATCGACGAGCCTGTCCAGGAGCAGCTCATCGTCGAGCTGTACTCGAAGTAGTCCTCTCCGGACATTCGCCCTACCGAAGTATCCAGCCAACCGAACCAGTACCAACCCCACGCATCACACTGCCGAGGAGCCACGATCCGCATGCTCATCATCCAACGCCCCACCGTCGAAGCAATCGGTGAAGAAGAAGACAACCGCCAACGGTTCGCTGTCGGCCCGCTCGACCCCGGCTTCGGCCACACGCTCGGCAACTCGCTGCGCCGCACGCTGTTGTCGTCGATCCCGGGTGCCGCCATCACCCAGGTCCGATTCGACGAGGCGCTCCACGAGTTCACCACCCTCCCGGGGGTGAAGGAGGACATCACCGACCTCATCCTCAACCTGAAGGACATCCTGATCCGGGTGCACAGCGACGAGCCGGTCACCCTCCGCCTCGACAAGCGGGGGCCGGGCGACGCCACCGCCGGTGACCTCCAGCTGACCGCCGACGTCGAGGTCCTCAGCCCCACCCAGCACATCGCCTCGTTGAACGCCAAGGGCCGGCTGGCGGTGGACCTCACCGTGGAGCGGGGCCGGGGCTACGCGTCGGCCGACAAGAACAAGCGGTCCTCCACCATCGGGGTCATCCCCATCGACGCCATCTTCTCGCCGGTCCGGCGGGTGGCCTTCACCGTGGAGCCGGTCCGGGTCGAGCAGTCCACCGACTTCGACCGCCTGGTGCTGGACATCGAGACCGACGGGTCGCTGACCCCCCGGGAGGCGCTGGCGTCGGCCGGTGACACCCTCCGCACCCTGGTCGGCCTGGTCGCCGACCTCGAGGACGAGCCCCAGGGCCTCGAGCTCGGGGAAGTCGGCTCGGTCGGCGCCGGGTCCCCGGATCTCGACCTTCGCATCGAGGACCTCGACCTCACCGAGCGTCCCCGCAACTGCCTCAAGCGGGCCCAGATCAACACCATCGGGGAGCTGGTCGAGCGCAGCCTCGACGACCTGTTGAACATCACCAACTTCGGGCAGAAGTCTCTCGACGAGGTCCTCCAGAAGCTCGACGAGCGGGGTCTCGCCCTGCGGGTCAAGGACTGATCGGCCGTGCTCGGCACGCCGAAGAAGGGCCGCCGGTTCGGGGGCAGCTCCGCCCACCAGAAGGCGATGATGGGCAACATGGTCGCCTCGCTGATCGCCGCCGAGTACCTGGTGACCACCGAGGCCAAGGCCAAGGCCCTCCGGCCCCAGGTCGAGAAGGTCATTACCGCCGCGGCCAAGGGGGGCGTCGCCCGCCAGCGCCAGGTGGTGTCCTTCATCCGGGACAAGGACATGGCCCACAAGCTGTTCGAGGAGATCGGCCCCCGCTATGTCGAGCGGCCGGGCGGCTACACCCGCATCCTCAAGCTGGGCAACCGCCCGGGTGACAACGCCCCGATGGCCCGCATCGAACTGGTGTGACTGACGAAGTGGCTCCCCCCCCGGGGGGAGCCCACCCCGAGGTCGTCCGCTGGCGCCTCCGGGTCGCCTACGACGGATCGGGGTTCCGGGGGTTCGCCGCCCAGGACGGGCACCGGACGGTGGGCGGGGCCCTCGCCGACGCCCTCAGCCGGGTGACCCAGACCGAGGTGGCGCTGACCTGTGCCGGGCGCACCGACGCCGGTGTCCATGCCCTCGACCAGGTCGTCCACTTCGACCTCCCCGGGCCGGTGGCATCCAAGCTCGACCCGGCGGCCGTGATGCGTTCGGTGAACCGGCAGCTGGCCCCGGCCATCGTGGTCCGGGAGGCCGGCGAAGTGCCGCTGACCTTTTCCGCCCGCCGGTCGGCGACCGGGAGACGGTACCGGTACCTGGTGGTCAACGCCCCGGTGCCCGATCCGCTGCTGGCCACCGCGGCCTGGCACGTCAGCGACCCGCTCGACCTCCGCACCATGGCCGCTGCCGCCGACGCCCTGATCGGCGAGCACGACTTCCGGGCGTTCTGCCGGCGGGCCCCGGGGACCCGCGCCGACGATCCGATCTTCCGGCGGGTCATCGATGCCCGGTGGTCGTCGATCGACGGGCCCCAGGGGAAGGCCCTGGTCCCGGTGGAAGGACGCCTGCTGGCCTTCGAGATCGAAGCCAACGCCTTCTGTCACCAGATGGTCCGCTCCCTGGTGGGGACCCTGGTCGACGTGGGCCGGGGGAGGAAGCGGGCTTCGGACATCACCTGGATCCTGCGGTCCGCCGATCGCCAGCAGGCGTCACAGCCCGCCCCTCCGGGGGGCCTGACCCTGATGGCGGTGCACTACGGGGAAGGGCCGGCTTGCTCACCAGGCTGATTTGGTCGTATCCTGGTGAGCCGCTGGACCTCGCCGTTACGCGGGAATCCCCCGGTGGTCAGCGTCCTGTACCTGCGGGAATCTCATCCCGGCATCACCGAACCAAGGATCTTTTGTGCGCACCTTCTCCCCGAAACCCAGTGACATCACCCGTGCCTGGCACGTGGTGGACGCCGACGGGCTGGTGCTCGGCCGGTTGTCCACCCAGGTGGCCTCCATCCTCCGGGGCAAGCACAAGCCGATCTTCGCTCCCCATGTCGACACCGGCGATCACGTGATCGTGATCAACGCCGACAAAGTCGTGCTGACCGCGGGCAAGGCCGAGTCCAAGCTGGCCTACCGCCACAGCGGGTACCCGGGCGGCCTCTCCTCGACCCCCTATGCCGACCTGATGGTCGCCCGCGCCGACGAAGTCGTCCGCAACGCGGTCCGGGGCATGCTCCCGAGGAACCGGCTGGGCCGTCAGATGATCGAAAAGCTCAAGGTCTACAACGGGCCCGAGCATCCCCACGCCGCCCAGTCCCCCCAGCCTCTGGAGCTTCCGGGCGCCCGCCGAACGGTGTCCGCCCGGAGCGGCGCGTGATCGCCGATCCTGCAGGCCGATAGAACCAATCGACAACTAGGAGCACTTCGTGGCCAACGCCGCCCCTCTCTGCCAGACCACCGGACGACGCAAGCGGGCGGTGGCGCGCGTGCGCTTCCGCCCGGGGCAGGGCGCCATCACCGTCAACTCGCTCAAGTTCGAGGACTACTTCACCTCGGCCACCCACCGGATGCTGGTGACCGAGCCGCTCCGGCTGACCGAGACGGCCGAGTCGTGGGACATCGACGTGACCATCGACGGCGGCGGGGTGTCCGGCCAGGCCGGCGCCTTCCGGATGGGAATCGCCCGAGCCCTCATCGAGATGGACCCCGAGCTGCGGGGGGCGCTGAAGAAGGCGGGCTTCCTCACCCGCGACTCCCGGGAGAAGGAATCGAAGAAGTACGGCCTCAAGAAGGCCCGCAAGGCACCTCAGTACTCCAAGCGGTAGGCCCATGGGCCGCGCACGATTCGGCACCGACGGTGTACGCGGAGTCGCCAACGCCGAGCTGTCACCCGAGCTGGTCCTCGCCCTCGGCCGGGCCACGGCGCGCAAGCTCCTGGCCACCACCTTCGTCGTAGGTCGGGACACTCGCCGCTCGTCCCCGATGCTCCAGGCCGCCCTGTCGGCCGGGCTGGCCGGCGAAGGGGCGGACGTGATCGATGTCGGGGTCCTGCCCACCCCGGCCATCGCCTGGCTGTCCGCCACCCGCGACATCCCCGGCGGCGGTGGTGTCGGCCTCCCACAACCCGTTCGCCGACAACGGCATCAAACTGTTCGGCCGGGGCGGGACCAAGTTGTCGCCGGAGGCGGAGGCGGCCATCGAGGACGAGCTCGATCAGGTGCTCGATGTGGCCGTCAAGGGTCCCCGGAGCCCGGAGGGCTTCGGGGTCGGCCGGCTGATGAGCGAGCCCCGCGCCGCCGACGACTACCTCACCCACCTGGTCTCCCTCCTGGAGGGCCGCCGTCTCGACGGCCTCAAGCTGGTGGTCGACGGGGCCAACGGCGCCGCCTCCGACCTCGCCGCCCGCCTCTACGAGCAGGTGGGAGCCGAGGTGCTGGCCATCGGCTGCGAGCCGGACGGCGCCAATATCAACGCCGGATGCGGATCCACCCACACCGACACCCTGGCCGGCGCGGTGGTCGAGCACGGCGCCGATCTCGGGCTGGCCCTCGACGGGGACGCCGACCGGCTGCTGGCGGTGGACGCCAGAGGGGTCACCGTCGGGGGGGACGAGCTCCTCGCCCTGTTCGCCATCGACCTGGCCGACCGGGGCCAGCTGGCCGGCAACACCGTGGTGGTGACGGTCATGACCAATCTCGGTTTCACCCTGGCCATGGAGACGCGGGGGATCACCGTCAAGCAGACCCCGGTGGGCGACCGCAACGTCCTGGCCGCCCTCGACGCCGACGGTCTGGCGTTGGGTGGCGAGCAGTCGGGGCACATCGTCTTCCGGCGGTTGGCCACCACCGGTGACGGGCTGCTCACCGGCCTGATGCTGGCCGACCTGATGGCGAGGTCGGGCAAGCCGCTGGCCGAGCTCCTCGACGGCCTGGTCGACCGGGTTCCCCAGGTGCTGCTGAACGTGGCCGTCCCCGATCCCGGGCTGTTGTCCACCGCCCATGCGGTGTGGTCGGCGGTGGCGGAAGAGGAGGCACGCCTCGGCACCCAGGGCCGGGTCCTGCTCCGGGCCAGCGGGACCGAGCCGTTGGTGCGGGTCATGGTGGAGGCGGCCGGGGACGGGGTGGCCGAGGCCATCGCCCAGCGGCTGAGCACCCTGGTCAGGCACGAGCTGCAGGCGGCGGCGACCCCTCCCGGCCGACCAGCCAAGTAGCCTCGGACCCAATGTGCGGCATCATCGGGATCACCGGAGGCGGAAACACCCTTGACGTCCTCCTCGAGGGGCTGACCCGGCTCGAATACCGCGGCTACGACTCCGCCGGGCTGTCGGTGCTGGCGACCGCCACCGGCGACGCGCCGTGGCGGGCCCGGGCGGCCAACGGCACCCGGTCGCTCGAGGACCTGAGGAAGCGGGCCGAGGATGCGCCGGCCGACGCCTCCACCGGCATCGGCCACACCCGCTGGGCCACCCACGGCCGCCCGTCGGAAGGGAACGCCCACCCCCACACCGACTGCAGCGGCCAGCTGGCGCTGGTCCACAACGGGATCATCGAGAACCACCTCGAGCTCAGCGACGAGCTGGTCCGGAACGGCCACCATCTGGCGTCGGAGACCGACACCGAGGTCCTCGCCCACCTGATCGAGTCGGACCTGGCCGCCCATCCCGAGGCCGGCCTGGTCGGCGCGGTCCGGGCCACCCTCGGCCGGGTGCGCGGCTACTTCGCCATCGCCGTCATCCACGCCAGCGAGCCGGACCTGATCGTGGCCGCCCGCCGGGTCTCCCCGTTGGTGATGGGGCTCACCGAGACGGAGGCGTTCCTGGCCTCGGACATCCCCGCCCTGCTCGGGCACACCCGGTCGTTCCTGCTGCTGGAGGACGACCAGATCGCCGAGCTCCGCCCGGGGTCGATCCGGGTCACCACCCTGGAGGGGGCCGAGGTGGACCCACCCGAGCGCACCGTCGACTACGACCTGGATGCGGCCCGGAAGGACGGCTACCCCGACTACATGAGCAAAGAGATGCACGAGCAGCCGATGGCGGTGGCCAACACCCTGCTCGACCGGGTGCTGCCGAACGGCACCCTGGCCCTCGACGAGGTCCGCATCTCCGACGACGAGCTCCGCTCCGTCGACAAGGTGTTCATCGTGGCCTGCGGCAGCAGCTACCACGCCGGGTTGATGGCCAAGTACGCCATCGAGCACTGGGCCCGGCTGCCGGTCGAGATCGACATCTCCAGCGAGTTCCGCTACCGGGACCCGGTCCTCGACTCCCGGACCCTGGTGATCGGGGTGAGCCAGTCCGGCGAGACGGTCGACACCCTCCAGGCCCTGCGGGAGGCCCGCCGGTGGCGGGCCAAGATCCTGGTCATCTCCAACGTGGTGGATTCGTCCATGACCCGGGAAGCCGACGCGGTGCTCTACACCCGGGCGGGGCCGGAGATCGGGGTGGCGTCGACCAAGACCCACCTGGCCCAGATCGCCGCCCTGGAGATCCTGGCCCTCTACCTGGCCCAAACCCGGGGGACCCTCTACCCCCACGAGGCCCGGGTGTTCCTCGACGCCATGGGCGCCCTGCCCGGGAAGGTGGAGACGGCCCTGAGCCGGGCCGTCGACGTGGAGGCGGTGGCCACCCTCTACCGCGACTCGCCCAGCTTCATCTTCCTCGGTCGCCATGTCGGCTATCCGGTGGCGCTGGAAGGCGCCCTGAAGCTGAAGGAGCTCTCCTACCTGCGGGCCGAGGGGTTCCCGGCCGGGGAGCTGAAGCACGGCCCCATCGCCCTGGTGGAGCCGGGGACGGTGGTCATCGGGGTGGCCACCCGTACCCGGTTGTGGGAGAAGATGATGGCCAACGTGGCCGAGGTGAAGAGCCGGGGAGCCACCGTGATCCTGGTCGGCAACGACGGGGACGAGGAGACGGCCCGGCAGGCCGACGCCGTCCTCTGGGTCCCCGGGACCCATCAGCTGTTCGCCCCGGTCGTGGATGTCGTGCCCCTGCAGCTGTTCGCCTACTCGATGGCCCGGCTCCACGGTCTCGATGTCGACCGTCCCCGCAACCTGGCCAAAGTCGTCACCGTCGAGTGAAGGGCATCCCCGCATCGTGGACACCGGGACCGAGCCGATCGACGGCACCGGTTTGATCGGCATCGGGGTCGACGCGGTGGAGGTCACCCGTCTGCGCCGCCTGCTGGCCCGGCGCCCGTCCATGGCCGGCCGCCTGTGGACCTCGGACGAGCTGGCCTACTGCCGCCGGGCCACCGACCCGATCCCGCGGCTGGCCACCCGGTTCGCGGCCAAGGAGGCGACCATGAAGGCGCTCGGGGTCGGCATCGGGGCGTTCCGGTTCTCCGAGGTGGAGGTGGTCCGGGTCGGCCTCGGCCCCCCCGCCCTCCGGCTCCACCATGCCGCCGCCGACCTGGCCGAGCGGTCGGGGGTCTCCGGTTGGCACCTGTCGCTGACCCATACCCAGGAGATGGCCATGGCCTTCGTGGTGGCCGAGGGTGTCGCCGCCGCCGGTTCGCCGGCACCGGCCGGGGCTGCGTCGTAGCTGCGGCCGTGCGACCGGTCCTCACCGTCTCCGAGATGCAGGCCGTCGATCGGCGGGCTCAGGCCTCCACCCCGGTGGAAGTGCTGATCGAGCGGGCCGGCCAGGCGGTGGCCGGGGCCGGGCTCCAGATGATGGGCGGGGCCTACGGGAAGCGGGTGGTGGTGGTGGCGGGCAGGGGGAACAACGGGGCTGACGGTCGGGTGGCGGCTGGCAAGCTCCGGCGCCGGGGGGCCCGGGTCACCGTGGTCGACGCCGGCGGCGGGGATACCGGCGGGGAGTGGGACCTGGTCATCGACGCCGCCTACGGGACCGGTTTCCGGGGCGAGTACCGGGCCCCGTCCTTCCCACCCGGCACCCCGGTGCTGGCGGTGGACATCCCTTCGGGGGTGCTCGGCGACACCGGTGAGGCATCCGGCACCCCGATACGAGCCGACCGGACGGTCACCTTCGCCGCCCTCAAGCCGGGCCTGCTCCAAGGGGACGGGGTCGAGCTGGCCGGCCGGGTGTCGGTGGCGGACATCGGCCTCCCGGTCGGGCTGGCCGAACTCCAGCTGATGGAGGACACCGACGTGGTCGAGCTGTTGCCGCCGCGGCGGCGGAATGACCACAAGTGGAGCTCGGCGGTCCTGATCGTGGCCGGCTCGCCGGGGATGACAGGGGCGGCCGGGCTGTGTGCCCGGGCGGCCATGCGCACCGGGGCGGGAATGGTCCGGCTCGGGGTGCCGGGGGGCGACCTGGCCGACACCCCGGCGTCGGAAGCGGTCAGCGTGGCGCTTCCCGGTCGGGGCTGGTCGACCGCGGCCCTCGAGGCCTCCCGCCGCTGCTCGTCGATGGTGGTCGGCCCGGGGATCGGGCGCGACCCGGAGACGGCCGCCGAGGTGCGCCGGCTGGTGGCGGCGGCCGACATCCCGGTGGTGATCGACGCCGACGGGCTCTTCGCCCTCGGCCTCCTGGACGACGCCCACCCCCTCGAGCACCGGGCGCCGGTGGTGCTGACCCCGCACGACGGCGAGTACCAACGGTTGATGGGAGCGCCACCGGGCGCCGACCGCTTCGAGGCGGCACGGCGGCTGGCTAAGGCAGCACGGGCGGTGGCCCTGGTCAAGGGATCCACCACCGCGGTGGCCGAGCCCTCGGGGGCGGCCCGGGTCTCGATGTCCGGCTCGCCCCGGCTGGCCACCGCCGGCACCGGCGACGTCCTCTCCGGGGTGATCGGCGCCATGCTGGCCCGCGGGGTGGCCCCCTTGGAGGCGGCCGCCCTGGCCGCCCACGTGCACGGGCGGGCCGGCGACCGGGGCCCGAGGCAGGGTCTGGTGGCGAGCGACCTGCCGGTGCTGGTCTCATCGTTCCTCTCCGACCTCGGTGCCATGGGCCGACCCCGGCACGGTCACCATGGCTGACCGGCTGCGGCCGGCGTGGGCCGAGATCGACGTGGGGGCCGCCCGGCGCAACGCGTCGCTGTTGGGTCGGCTGGTCGGCCCGTCCGAGCTCTCCGCGGTGGTGAAGGCCGACGGCTACGGGCACGGGGCGGTCCCCCTGGCCGAGGCGGCGCTGGCCGGGGGAGCCGGTTGGCTGGCGGTGGCCCTGGTCGAAGAAGGAGTGGTGCTCCGGGAGGCGGGGATCGAGGTCCCCATCCTGCTGCTGTCCGAGCCGCCGCCGGCGGCGATGGAGGAAGCGCTGGCCTGTCGGTTGGCCCCCACCGTCTACTCCGCGGAGGGAGTCCGGGCCCTGGGCCGGGCCGCCGCCGCCGGTGGCTTCGGCCCGGTCGACGTCCATCTCAAGGTCAATACCGGCATGTACCGGGTCGGGGCCGACCCCGAGGACACGGTGGCGCTGGCCACCGCCATCGGCGCCGATCCCCGGCTCCGCCTGGCCGCGCTGTGGACCCACCTGGCGGTGGCGGACGGCGGGGCCAAGGCCGACGTCGAATTCACCCGCATCCAGCTCGACCGGTTCCGGTCGGCGCACGATGACCTGCTGGCCGCCGGCCTCCGGCCACCGCTGAGCCATGTGGCCAACTCCGCCGGCGCTATCGCCTTCCCGGACGCCCGCCTGGACATGGTCAGGTGTGGCATCGCCCTCTACGGGTTGAGCCCCACCCCCGAGTTGGCCGCCCAGCTGTCCGAGGCCACCGGCGGAGGCCGGCTCGAGCCGGTGCTGTCATTGCGGGCGCAGGTGTCGATGTGCCGCTGGGTCGACAAGGGGGAGCGCCCTTCCTACGGGCGCCGCCGCCCGCTGGACGACCGCTCGAGGGTGGCCACCGTCCCCCTCGGCTATGCCGACGGCGTGCCCCGCCGCCTCTTCGACACCGGCGGCGAGGTGCTGATCGGAGGGGTTCGGCGGCCGCTGGCCGGGGTGGTGACCATGGATCAGATCGTGGTCGACTGCGGTCCGGCCGAGCACCCGGAGGTCAAGCCCGGCGACGAGGTGGTGCTCATCGGGCGCCAGGCCGGCGAGGAGATCACCGCCACCGAGTGGGCCGATCGGCTCGGCACCATCAACTACGAGGTGGTGTGCGGGATCGGTCCGAGAGTGCCCCGGGTGGTGGTGGGCGGAGACGGCTGATGCCGCCGATGACGAAGTCGGCGGCCGACTCGGCGGCGGTTTCGTACTCCGCCTGACCGGCCAACACCTGCTCGGTCACCGCCACCACCAGGCCGAGGGTCCCGGTGGTCAGGGTGACCAGCGCGGCCGCCGATGCCCCGTCGAGCCCGAACGGATCCACCAGTTGGCGGGAGAGGTCGACCATCGCCCGGAAGGAGCGGATGGTCACCAGCGGATCCCCCGATCCCCACGGCTCCCGGAAGAGCAGACGGAAGGCGTCGGGCTGGTCCACGAAGAAAGAGAGGAATGCCTCCACCCACCCCCGGATGCGGGACTCGACACTCGAGGCCCGGTCGAGGGCTGCGGTGGTGGCGGCGGTGAGATCGGCCAGCAGGCCGTCCATCACCGCCGCCATGATCTCCGGGCGGCCGTCGGGGAAGTAGTGATAGAGGAGGGTCTTGGACACCTCGGCCCGCTCGGCGATCTCGGCCAGCCCACTCGTCGAGTAACCCCGCTCGGCGAATACCTGGCGAGCGAAGTCCTTGAGGATGGCCAGCCGTGCCTGGGGGTCCATCCTCACCCTGGGTGCCGCAGGTGCCACCTGAGCCCTCCTTGGCCGGCCATCATCGCCCCGGCCGCTCCTCGTCCCTCTGGCAGCATATGACGGTGGTAACGACGGGCACGATCCCTCTTGCCGGTTTCGGATAGGAATCCGTGTGTGATGTCCCGTTGACCAACAACGCTTCTGTGCCTTTCGGTGAGCTCGGTCGGCATCTCAACTTTTTTGGTGTAGGTAGGACGCTCCGGGTCGCCAGCCATCTGGCCACGTGGGTCGTCCTCGTGGTGCCCTTGATCGTGGTCCTCTCCAAGGGTTGGGTGGCGACTGGGGACGACGCCGCCATCGCCATCCGCTCCCACCAGGCCCTCACCTTCCATCCCCCACTGGTGGGCCTGGCCACCACCGCCGGGTCCGCCGGACATGTCCTCTTCGATCCCGGCCCCCTTTCGTTCTGGCTTCTGGCCATTCCGGTGCGCATCGACCCGACGCACGGCCCGTTGTGGGGCGCAGTCCTGTGTGGCGGTGTCGTCCTGTCGGTGGCGATCGAGGCCGCCTGGTCGACGGGGCAATGGCTGGGCGGTGTCCTCATCGCCTTCGCGGCCGTCGTGTATCTCTGGCTCGTGCCGGTGGTTTTCGAGAATCTGCTCTGGAACGTCTACTTTCCCATTCCATTTCTCATCGCCACCATCGTGCTGGCTTGGATCGTCGGATCGGGTTCCCTCGGTTGGTGGCCGGTCCTTGTCCTGGTTGGATCGGTGGCGGCCCAGACCCACTTGATCTATGCCATCCCCGCAACCGCGTTGGTCCTGAGTGCACCCCTGGTAGGAGTGGGGATGGGTGGCCGTCCTCCGCGCTTCCGTTGGCTGGTCCTCGGACTCCTGGTGGGAGCTGCGGGCTGGATCGCGCCGCTCGTTCAGAATCTGGGAAGGCAGGGGAACATCTCGGCGTTGGTGGCAAGCGGACAAGGACAGCGGACCACGGGCTTCGCATTCGGCTTGCGCGTCGTGGGATGGCTCGGTTCGCCGCCTCCTCTCTGGCTCCGTCACCAGCCCAGCAACTTCTACTCGCTGGCCGCGTCGATCAACGCCAACGCCACGGTGGTGGGTTTCCTGGTCCTGTTCGCCCTGGCGGTGATCGCGCTGCTGGCCTGGCGCGGAGGTCGCCGCCGTCTCGGCGTGCTGTCCCTCGTCGCCCTCGTCAGTTGCGTCGGCACCGCGGTCAGTTTCTCCATCATCCCGGAACGGAACGCGCTGAGTGTCAGCTACGGGATCTCCTTCGTCTGGGCACTGAGCATTCTGGTCTGGACCGTGGCGGTATGGTCGGCGGTCGTCCTTGGATCGGCATGGGTCGGGCGGCGCCCCCCGGTGGAGGTCGAGCGGTCGTCTCCGAGGCGGGAGGCGATAACCGGGTGGGTGGCGATTGGCGTCCTCACGATTGTCGGGTCAGTTGGTATCGCGTCGTTGAGGACGTTCGTCCCCAGCCAGAGCAATGTCGGATTGAGTTCTGCGGGAGACTCTTCAGTCATCCAGGTCGCCAAACACATCGAGCGAACGGTTCCCCCCGGGCCGGTGGTGATCCGAGTTTCCGTGGTTGACGCCGACGGCTTCTCTTCTCTCGCCATCGCCGAAGGGGTGGCCTGGCAACTCGAGGCAGACGGCTGGGAACCAGGTCTCTATTCCCTCGAAGGTCTCTATACCGGCCTGGTGCCCTCCGCCAACTCCTCGGCGTTCGTGGTTACCGTGGATCAGGAACGGGTGGTTTCGATCCAGAGGGCCAGCTGTCCGCCGCTGCCATTGGGTTGTCGAGAGCTAGACCCACCTTCCTGATTGACCCCGGATCCGCCCGTTCATCGTCACTGTGGCAGCCTGGGGCGGTGCTTCCGACCCTAGGGGCCTCATGTTGGCGTCGGCCGGGTGGCATCGGCTCCCCAAGACCTCCTGGGAGCTCCCCGAACGTGACGGCCTGGTCGTGCCGATGACGTCGCCGGGCACAGTCACCGTCGACGCCGCCCCGGAAGTCGAGGCGGCCGCCGATCCCGATCCCTCGATCATCGGCGGGTCGATGCGGTCTCGTCGCTTCGCCCTCGCGCTGGCGGGGATCGTCGCCAGCGGTCTGGCCTTCCGGGTCGGGTACGTGCTTGTTGTCACCCGCTTCGAGAACAGCAAATTCTATGACTCGTTCTGGTACGGGGTCACCGCCAACGAATTGAAGCAGGGACAGTTCTTCCGGACCCCCTTCGCCCTGACGCCCACCGCCGCCCACCCTCCGTTGACGTCACTGCTCCTCGGTTCGGTCAACTTCGTCATCGGCGTTCACACCGGGACGACGGTCCAGCGGCTCACCATGGCGGTGCTGGGTGCCGCGGTGGTCCTTTGCGTCGGGCTGCTGGGTCGGGCCGTTGCCGGTCCCTGGGTCGGACTCACGGCCGCCGGTCTCGCTGCCTTTGCGCCCAACTTCTGGATTCCCAGCGGCATCGTGATGTCAGAAACGCCGTCCATGCTGTTCATGGCGCTGATCCTCCTGGCGGTGGTACGGCTTCGGCGGTCACCGACCTTTGTCAGTGCCGCGCTGCTGGGGGCGGCGTGTGCCGGCGAGGCGCTGGTACGAGCCGAGCTGGTGCTGTTCATTCCCGGCCTGTTGGTGCCGGCGGCGCTGGCCGTCACCCGGTTGCCACTCCGCCGGCGGGCCGGCCTCCTCGGTGTCGGACTCCTGGCCGCCGGCATCGTCCTGGCCCCGTGGGTGGGCCGGAATCTGGCCACCTTCGAGGACGCCACCTACATCTCGACGGGCGAAGGGATCGCACTCCTGGGTGCCAACTGCCCGCAAACCTACAGCGGCCCGTATCTAGGGGCTTGGGCGCTGGGTTGTGTGACATCCGGATCGAGCGCGGTCGACGAATCGGTGCAGTCGTCCCGCGATCAGCATGCCGCGGTCCAATACGCCGAACACCACGCCGGCCGGCTGCCGGTGGTGGTGGCGGCTCGGATCGGCCGGTTGTGGGACCTCTACGAACCGATTCAGATGGCGAACGGGGACGTGAACGAGGGCCGGCCGGTTCCCGCCTCGCTAGCCGGCCTCTGGGTGTACTACGCACTGCTCCCTCTGGGCATCGCCGGCATCGCCATCCTGCGTCGCCGCCGGATCCGCCAGTGGTACCTGCTGGTCCCCGCAGGGGTGGTGACGCTGGTCAGCGCGCTGGTCTTCGGACAGGTCCGGTTCCGGGCCCCGTTCGAGGTGTGCCTGGTGGTGCTGGCCGCCCCGCCGCTGGTTCTCCTCGCCTCGGGAATCGGCCGCCGGATCGGCCGGCTCCGACCCGCCGCCCGCCCGGGTGGAGGACCGGATGCGTCCAGCCGCTGACTGATGTCCGATGCCGGATCCGGTCGGTACCGTCAGAGCGCTGCCGCGCCAGCGCCGGCCGCAGCCAGTAACCTGACGGCCGCCCGCCAGGGAATTTGTGGGGACGCGGGCCTCCCCGAGCACCTGCCCACGAGGTCGATTGCCGATGAGAACACACCGAGGACCTCGCGCCGTCCTGATGCTGGCCGTGGTGGCGCTGGCCATGGTCGCCACCGCCTGCACCTCGGCGATCGCCCAACCGGCGTCAACCCCGGCGGGCCCGGGCGCCGGCACCTTGGCTCCGGTCATCAGCCCACTGGATCCGGCGGTGGACCCACCGGTGACCATCACCCCGTCGGCGCCGGCCCAGATCTATGCCGTCGGCCACGACGTGTCCGACCCGTTCCTCACCGTGTGGCAGGGCCGCTACTACCTGATCGCCAACGTGGCCGGCCCGGGAACGGTCATGAACGTGCCGGTGCTGTCGGGGACGGCGGTGGGTCGATGGGGGCCGATGTTCGATGCCCTGCCGTCGTTACCGGCGTGGGCGTCGCCCGGCTTCACTTGGGGACCTGACCTCCACCGCTTCGGGTCGACGTTCGTCCTGTACTTCACTGCCCTGGTGAAGGGGTCCGACCCCACCATGCAGTGCATCGGGGCGGCCACCGCGTCGTCGCCCCGCGGCCCGTTCACCCCGTTGGCGACGCCATACATCTGCCAGGTCAGCCAAGGCGGCTCCATCGATCCGCGGGTGTTCACCGACGACGACGGGACCAACTGGTTGCTGTGGAAGTCGGATCAGAACATCGGCGGGGCGAACACCCCGACCAAGATCTGGTCGGCCCCCCTCACCACTGACGGCCTGGCCTTCACCGCCCAGCCGACCGTCATCCTCCAGCCCGGCCTCCCGTGGCAGGGGACCATCGTCGAATCGCCGGACATGGTGAAGGTGGCCGGAACCTACTGGCTGTTCTATTCGGGCAATTGGTTCAATTCGGCCAACTACGCCATCGGGGCGGCCCGATGCACGGGCCCGACGGGACCCTGTACCGAGACGTCGTCGACACCGCTGGTGGCGTCCAACGCCCAGGGTGCGGGGCCAGGGGAGGAGTCGATCTACAACGGCCCCACCGGTACCTGGCTGCTGTACAACCCCTGGCACTCGGACTCACCCCAGGTCGACAGCGCCCCTCGGCCGGTGGCCATGATCCGGATCGGATTCGGGTCCACCGGCCCTTACCTCGCCACCTGGGCGGACCTCCCCTCGCCGCCGGTGGCGGTGTCCCGGCCGTCCCCTCCGGCGCGGACATCGGTGAGGATCGCCCCTCCGACCAGCTGATGGCGGGGTCAGTTGGCCCAGACCAGCGGGGCGACGGTCTGGGGACGGCTCATCCCCTTGAGGGCCACCTCCCGTTGCTCGCCGAAATGGAACTCCCCGGTGCCGGCCACCAGCTGGGCGGACAGCCATGACACCAGGATCTCGTCGGGAACCGCGATGCCGGCGATGCGGCTGGCGACAATGACGGTGTGGCCGAAGTAGTCGTCGTCGACCTCCATGGCCTCCCCGGTGTGCAGCCCGATGTGGACCCGGATCGGCTGGTCGGGGTGGGCCAGGGTGTGCTCGCGAAACGAGCGTTGCATGGCCGCCGCGCACCGGAGTGCCCGGGCCACCCCCCCGAACGCGGCCATGAACCCGTCACCCTGGACCTTCACCTCCCGACCGCCGTGACCGGTCAGGAGGGAGCGCACGATCCGGTGGTGCTCGGTGACCAGGGCCTGGGCCGACCGGTCCCCGAGGCGCTCGGTGATTCCCGAGTAGTCCACGATGTCGCTGAACAGAATCGTGACGGTACTGTCGCGGCTGTCGCCGGATTCGGGCGGTGGATCCGGCGCCGTGGGCACCGGGTCGCGACGGTCGTCCCTCTGGGTCCGCCGGTCGCGGTGTTCACGGTGGTCATCGAAATGATGCGCGCCATGATCGTGAACCGGGTCCAGCGACGGTGGCGTCGAGCCGCGGTCCAGAGGCAGTCCGTCCCGGTCCGGCCGCCCGCGGGCGGGCGGCCGGCTCTTGATCTCCACCCCGCCCATGATCGGGAAGGCTCGGATGACGATCCGGGGCGACCCCGGGATGATGGGGACATCCCGGATCCTCATGTTGCGGCCGCCCATGATCGCGAACCCGGCCAATTCCACATCGATGCCCTCGGGCACGATGATGTCGATGCCGCCCATGACGGCAAAGGCGTTGATCACCGCTTCGGCGCCGTAGATCTCGGCCTGCCGGAGGTCGAGCACGCAGCCCCCCATGACCGCGATGGCGGTGGTGTGGTCGCCGACCCGCCACCGGCCCTTGGCTTTGGCGCCGCTCATGACGGCCACGATCCACCGGCGGACGTGGCGACGGGTGGCTTCCGGCTCGGGCTCGGGTCGGGCCGGGAGATCGGCGACCAGCGCCTCGAGCTCGCCACTGGTCCGAGCCGCCAGCGCGCGCTGCCCACCCGCTCGGAGAACTCGTCGAGCGTCAGCCGGCCGACGACCACGTGCTCGCGCAAGAGCGTCACCGTCCGATCGCGGTCGGCATCCGCCGCCCGTTGCATGGGTTGCCGGGGCAGGTCGGGACCCTGTCCATCGTCGCCAAACGGCTGGATCCCGTCGGTCACGGTCTCAGTTTGCCGCGTCGGGTCAGGCTTGACGAACCCAAATCGACCCACGCCAACGGGCAGGTACCATGCCACCGTGCCGGAGATGACCGATCTGGCCCATCTCGCCGGGGAGGCGGCCGGGTGCACCAAGTGTGCGCTGTCCGCCCACCGCACCCAGGTGGTGTTCGGGGTGGGCAACCCCGACGCCGACCTCCTCTTCGTGGGCGAAGCCCCCGGGCGTGACGAGGACCTCCAGGGTGAGCCGTTCGTGGGGCGCTCGGGCAAACTCCTCGACCGCCTGATGGCCGAAGAACTCGGCATCGACCGGAGCCGCTGCTATATCGCCAATGTGGTCAAGTGCCGGCCACCGGACAACCGTGATCCGAGACCGGAGGAGATCGCCGCCTGCCGGCCGTATCTGGTCGCCCAGCTCGAACTGATCAAGCCGGTGGTGGTGGTGACCCTCGGCAACTTCGCCACCAAGCTGCTGTTGAGCACCGACAAGGGAATCACCCAGATGCGCGGGCAGGCCTACCCGTTCGGCCACTCCCATCTGGTGCCGACCTACCACCCGGCGGCCGCGCTCCGGTCGGGCGGGGCGGTGGTGGCCCAGATGCGGTCCGACCTGATCCGGGCCAAGCAGCTGCTGGGTTGGTCGGCTTGAGCGAGCCCGGGGCGATGGTGGCGACTACCGTGGGCCCGGAAGAGACCCGGGCGTTGGCCGCGGCCATCGCCGGGGTCTGCGAGCCCGGTGACGTGCTGCTGCTGGCCGGGGAGCTCGGGAGCGGCAAGACCACCTTCGCCCAGGGCTTCGGCCGCGGCCTGGGGGTGGCCGAGCCGATCACCAGCCCGACCTTCGCGCTGGTCCGGCAGTACCGCCTCGGCGACGATGGCGACCCGCTGCGCACCCTCCTCCACGCCGATGTCTACCGGCTCGACCATCTCGCCGAGATCGACGATCTCGGACTCGGGGAGTTGGTCGAGGACGGGGCGGTTGCCCTGGTCGAATGGGGAGACGTGGCCGAGCCGGTCCTCGGCCACGGGTCCCTGTCCCTCCGTCTCGATGCCGGGCCCGGGGACCCCGACGATCGCCGCACGGTGACCATTCTCTGGTCGGGCCCGAGGTGGGCCGATCGCTGGGAACGCCTGTCCGAGGTCGTCGAACCGTGGGCAGTGACCAGGTGAACCTCCTGGCCATCGAGTCGGCCACCAGTCTGGTCGGGGCGGCGCTGCTGGCGGACAGCGGTGCGGCCGCCGAGCGCAGCCACCAGGAAGGTCGGATGCACGCCGAGTCGCTGGCCCCGGCCATCGAGGAGGTCTGTGCCCTGTCCGGGCTCACCGTCCGGGATGTCGAGGCGGTTGCCGTCGACGTCGGGCCCGGGCTGTTCACCGGGCTGCGGGTCGGCGTGGCCACCGCCAAGGCCCTGGCCCAGGGATTGGGCATCGGGGTGCTGGGCGTCAGCAGTCTCGACATCCTCGCCGCCGGCGCCATGGCCGAGGCGGGATCCGACGGGGCCGGCACCGTGGTGGTGGTGGTGGTCGACGCCCGGCGGGGGGAGGTGTTCACCTCCCGGTACCGCTTCGGCCCAACTGCGCCCGGCCCGGACCCGGGGCTGGACCCGGCCTCCGCCCGACAGGCGCCACCCCAGCTGGTCACTCCCGACGCCCTGATCCGGAGCTTGACCGAGCTCGACGGTGAGCCCGGCGACCGGGTGCTGATCGTGGGGGATGGCGCCGTCCGGTACCGTCACCTCTTGGCCGATGCCCAGGCCGGCGACCTCGACCTGGTCGAGACGGTGTCGTCTCCGTCACCGTTGACCCTGGCCCGATTGGCCCGGCACCGTCTCGAGGCGGGGGCCGAGCTGGCCCGTCCCGCCGAGTTGGTCCCCGACTACCGGCGGGAGGCCGATGCCCGGATCAACTGGGAACAGCGGATGCCGCCCACCCGGACGCCCGGCCGTGCCCGTGACCGCTGACCCGCCGTCGGGGCGCCACCAGGTGGTGATGGCACCGATGCGGACCAAGGACCTCCGCGGGGTCCTCCGGATCGAGACCGCGGTGTTCCCTCAACCCTGGACCCACCGGCTGTTCGTGGAGGAGTTGGCCCAACGGAAGTCCCGGGCCTACCGGGCCGCCTGGATCGGCGCCGATATCGTGGGGTTCGCCGGCCTGATGCTGATCGATGACGAGGCCCACGTGAACAACATCGCGGTGGATCCCCGGTGGCAACGGCGCGGCCTCGGAACCCTGATCCTCCTGGACATGACCCGGGTGTCCCTCGAGCTCGGGTCCCGGCACCTGACCCTGGAGGTCCGGGTGGGGAACCAGCCGGCCATCGGCCTCTACCGCCGGTTCGGGATGGCGCCGGTCGGGGTGCGTCCGAACTACTACCCCGAGACCGGGGAGGACGCCCTGATCATGTGGGTACGCGACATCGACTCGGAGACCTACGCCCGCCGGCTCGACGCCATCGAGACGTCCCTCCCCGAGGATCTGGCCCTGACCTCGCGGCGCTGATCCGCCGGCGCCGATCGCTATCCTCGCTGGATGACCACCGACCCGATCCCCGGTATCCACCGGGTCCTGGGCATCGAGACCTCCTGTGACGAGACGGCGGCGGCGGTGGTCGACGGCGGCACCCACATCGCGTCGTCGGTGGTGAGCAGCCAGATCGACCTGCACGCCCGCTACGGCGGGGTGGTGCCGGAGCTGGCCGGCCGGGCCCATGTGGAACTGCTGACCCCGGTGCTGGCTGACGCCCTGGATGCCGCCGGCAGCGACACCTCGGGGGCCGGTATCGACGCGGTGGCGGTCACCTACGGACCCGGCCTGATCGGTTCACTGCTGGTGGGGGTGGCCGAAGCCAAGGCGCTGGCGCTGGCCTGGGACGTTCCCTTCGTCGGCGTCAACCATCTCGAGGCCCACCTGTTCGCCTCTCTGCTCGAGCAGCCGGATCTCGGCTGGCCGCTGGTGGTGCTCCTGGTCTCCGGCGGTCACACCCTGCTGGTGGAGGTGTCCGCCCCCGGGCGGTACCGGTTGCTGGGGGGCACCGTCGACGACGCCGCCGGGGAGGCATTCGACAAGGTGGCCCGGTTCCTGGGCCTCGGCTACCCGGGTGGACCGGCCATCGACGCGATCGCCGACGAGGGAGACCCGTCGGCCTTCGCCTTCCCCCGGGCGTTTCTGGACGACGGCTACGACTTCTCGTTCAGCGGGTTGAAGACGTCGGTGGTGAACACCGTGCGGAAGCACCCGGAGGCCGGCACCGCCGACGTGGCCGCGTCCTTCCGCCAAGCGGTGGTGGACGTGCTGGTGGCCAAGGCCCGCCGGGCGGCCGCGGATGTCGGGGCCAAGGCGTTGTGCCTGGCCGGAGGGGTGGCGGCCAACTCGCTCCTGCGCTCGCGGGCCCAGCAGGCGTGCGAGGAGGACGGGATCGGGGCATTTCTCCCCACCCGGGCCCTGTGCACCGACAATGCCGCCATGGTGGCGGCGGCCGGATGGTGGCGATTGGGCCATGTGGGGCCGTCCCCGCTGACCCTGGGGGCCGATCCCAACCTCCGGTTGGTGCCGACCGCCTGAACCGCCGCGGCGTCGTCCCTGGTAGGCGTCGAATCTGGCGATCGTGTTGCCTCTCGGCGGTCGGGTCGCTATGTTGGCACTCGCAACCCTAGAGTGCTAATACGTGCCACAGGAGGCCCGATCACATGAGTCTGCAGCCCCTTGACGACCGCATCGTCGTCCGTCCCGGTGAATCAGAAGAGACCACGGCGTCAGGCCTGGTGATACCCGATACCGCCAAAGAAAAGCCCCAGCAGGGCGAAGTCCTCGCCGTTGGCCCCGGCCGGCGCGCCGAGGCCTCCGGAGACCTGATCCCCCTGGATCTGGCCGTGGGGGACACCGTCGTCTACTCCAAGTACGGCGGCACTGAGATCAGCTCCGATGGCGAGGACCTGCTGATCCTCTCGAGCCGGGATGTGCTGGCCAAGGTGGTCAAGTAATGCCCAAGATCCTCAAGTTTGACGACAACGCCCGGCGCAGCCTCGAGACCGGCGTCAACAAGCTGGCCGACACCGTCAAGGTGACCCTCGGGCCGAAGGGCCGCAACGTGGTCATCGAGAAGAAGTTCGGGGCTCCGACCATCACCAACGACGGCGTGTCCATCGCCCGCGAGGTCGAGCTGGACGACGTGTTCGAGAACATGGGCGCCCAGCTGGTCAAGGAAGTCGCGACCAAGACCAACGATGTCGCCGGTGACGGGACCACCACCGCCACGGTGCTGGCCCAGGCCCTCATCCGCGAAGGACTCCGCAACGTCGCCGCCGGCGCCAACCCGTTGGGTCTGCGCAAGGGCATCGACAAGGCGGTCGAGGCGGCGGTCAAGTCCATCAAGGAGCAGTCGAAAGAGATCGACTCCAAGACGGAGATCGCCCAGGTGGCGGCCATCTCCGCGGCCGACACCGCCATCGGCGAGGTCCTGGCCGACGCCATCGATCGGGTCGGCAAGGACGGCACGGTGACCGTCGAAGAGTCCAACACCTTCGGGATCGACCTCGAGTTCACCGAGGGCATGCAGTTCGACAAGGGCTACCTGTCCCCGTACTTCGTGACCGACGCCGAGCGCCAGGAGGCCGTCCTCGACGACCCGGTCATCCTCTTCGTGAACCAGAAGATCAGCTCGGTCCACGACCTGGTCCCCGTCCTCGAAAAGGTCATGCAGGCGGGCAAGCCGCTGTTGATCGTGGCCGAGGATGTCGAAGGCGAAGCCCTGGCCACCCTGGTGGTCAACAAGATCCGTGGCACCTTCACGTCGGTGGCCGTCAAGGCCCCGGGTTTCGGCGAGCGGCGCAAGTCGATGCTCCAGGACATGGCCGTCCTCACCGGTGGCCAGGTGATCTCCGAGGAGATCGGTCTGAAGCTCGACAGCACCACCGTCGACCTGTTGGGCAAGGCCCGGAGGGTCATCGTCACCAAGGACGACACCACCATCGTCGAGGGTGGCGGCAGCGAGGACGACGTCAAGGGTCGCATCGCCCAGATCAAGCGTGAGATCGATGACACCGACTCCGACTGGGACCGGGAGAAGCTCCAGGAGCGCCTGGCCAAGCTGGCCGGCGGGGTGGCGGTGGTCAAGGTCGGCGCGGCCACCGAGGTCGAGTTGAAAGAGAAGAAGCACCGCATCGAAGATGCGCTCTCGGCCACCCGCGCTGCCGTCGAAGAGGGAATTGTGGCCGGCGGCGGTACCGCGCTGGTCCGCTCCCGCACCGCGGTCAACGCGGTCATCGAGTCACTTCAGGGTGACGAGGCGACCGGGGCGTCGATTGTGGCCAAGGCATTGGCGGCGCCGTTGGCGGCCATCGCCAGCAACGCCGGGCTCGAAGGCTCGGTCTACGTCCGTCAGGTGGAGGCCGAGACCGGCACCATCGGGCTCAACGCCAACACCGGCGAGCTGGTCGACCTGGTGAAGGCCGGCGTCATCGACCCGGCCAAGGTGACCCGTTCGGCGCTGCAGAACGCCGCGTCCATCGCCGGCCTGCTGCTGACCACCGAGGCCCTGGTGGCCGACAAGCCCGAGAAGGCCGACCCGGCAGCCGCCGCTGCCGCGGCTGCGGCCATGGGTGGGGGCATGGGCGGTATGGGTGGCATGGGCGGCATGATGTAAACACCCCGGCACGGGTTCCGCTTCGGCGGCGTGTGTCTGTCAATGGCCGGGTCTTCAGGACCCGGCCATTGGTCTGTCCCGGCCCGGAAGCGCGGGCAGCTCAGACCGAGGGCCGGTCGGCCTCCGGCACGTAGCGGCGCTCTCCCGACCCGTCCAACCAGACCCGCATCACCCGGTTGGTGGAAGGGTCGTTGAAGACTTCGTCGGTCGGTCGCCAGTCGGGTTGGGGGCGGTCGGACTCGCCATGGCGGCGGAGGAAGATGCTGTAGACCAGCACCCCGACGATGACCAGCCCGATGAGCACCCCGATGACCGCTCCCACCCCGGTCCCTCTCTAGCCGGCGCCGACGATGACCGCGGTGCCGTAGGCGACGATCTCGGTCAGCGACTGGCCCACTTCCGAGGAGTCGAATCGCATCGCGATGATGCCGTTGGCGCCGAGCAGGCGGGCGTTCTCGATCATGCGATCCATGGCATGGCGACGGCTGTCTTCCACCAGACGGGTGTACTGCTTCACCTCGCCGCCGGCCATGGCCTTGAACCCGGCGGTGATGCCCTTGCCGATCCCCATCGACCGGACCACCACCCCGAAGACCATCCCCAGGCTGCGCTGCACCGGCCACTCGGGGAACTCGAAGGCGGTGGTGATCGGGAACTGAGGGACTCCCGGCTGTCCGTACTGTGGTGGTTCTTCGTCGGCCATTGGTTGCCTCTCCCGCGGTGTTGGCTGCTGATGCGACGCCCTGGTCGGGTCGGAGCCCAACGCTACCGGGATGCGGTCGACTTCGCCGGGTCCCCGTATCCTTGGATCTTCATGTCGTCATCGCCGAACCCCCCGCCGACCGGCCCTCAGGTCATTCCCCGCCCGCCGATCTCCCGCCCCGGAGATCCTGCCCCCTGGGCCGGGCTTCCGGCTGCCGCCCGCCGGCACCTCACCCTCGAGCGGGTGAGGAAGGCGGTCGAGGGGCGACCCAGCCCTCCTCTGGAAGCCTCCGGCGACGGGTCCACCGCCCCGTCCATCCTCTCGCTCTCGGGGGTGGAGGTCTCCGGCACTCCGGCCGGGGTGCTGGTCGGCCTGTTCGAGGAGGAGGGTGAGACCCGGGTCATCCTGACCGTCCGCTCCCGCCGCCTCCGCTCCCATACCGGAGAGGTCGCGTTTCCCGGCGGGCGCCTCGAGCCCGGCGAGTCCGTCGACGACGGTGCCCGGCGGGAGGCCTACGAGGAGACCGGGCTGGATCCCGCCTCGGTGGAGGTCATCGGCCATCTGAACACCATGCCCACCGTCTCCTCCAGCTCGCTGGTCACTCCGGTGGTGGCGACGCTGGCGGCTCGACCGACGCTGGTCGCCGAACCGGCGGAAGTCGCCCGCATCTTCGACGTGGCCCTCTCCGACCTACTGGCCGACGGGGTGTTCGCCGAGGAGTGGTGGGCCGTCCCCGGCCGCCCGGGAATCGGCGGGCCCGACGGAGCTGAATTTCCGGTGTGGTTCTTCCATGCCGGGTCGGAGACCATCTGGGGCGTCACCGCCAGGGTGCTGATGGAACTGCTCACCCTGACGCTGGGATTGCCGGTGCCGTTTGCCGCCTGACCGCAAATTTCGAGCCGACCCTCGCCGGGCCCGGGGGCGCCAAGCGGTATCGTGGAGGGAAGCTCATCGGCAGGGCGGCAGCGAAAATTGCCGATCGGACGTTCGAGGATTCGCACCCAAGGGCCGGAGGAGACAGACGTGGCTGAATTAGAGATCGGCATCTTCAAATCGGGACGGAGGGCGTACGGGTTCGACGACATCGCCATCGTTCCCAGCCGGAGGACCCGGGACCCGGAGGATGTCGACATCAGCTGGGAGATCGACGCCTACCGGTTCGAGCTGCCCCTGCTGGCCTCGGCCATGGACGGAGTGGTGAGCCCGGCCACCGCCATCGAGATCGGTCGCCTGGGCGGGCTCGGGGTGCTGAATCTCGAAGGTCTCTGGACCCGGTACGAGGATCCCACCCCGTTGTTCGATGAGATCCGCGAGCTGCCGGCCGAGAAGGCCACCGCCCGCATGCAGCAGATGTACGCCGAGCCGGTGAAGATGGAACTGGTCACCGCCCGGATCAAGGAGATGAGTGCCGCCGGCGTCACCACCGCCGCTTCGGTGACTCCGCAGAAGACGGCGCTGTTCGCGCCGGCCCTGCTCGCCGCCGAGCTGGACATGCTGGTCATCCAGGGCACCGTGGTCTCGGCGGAGCACGTGTCCAAGACGGTGGAGCCGCTCAACCTGAAGCGCTTCATCCGCGAGTTCGAGATCCCGGTGATCGTCGGGGGGTGCGCCTCCTACCAGGCCGGCCTCCACCTCATGCGCACCGGGGCGGTGGGCGTGCTGGTCGGCGTCGGGCCGGGCAACGCCTGCACCACCCGGGGCGTCCTCGGCATCGGCGTGCCCCAGGCCACCGCCATCGCCGACGTCGCCGGGGCCCGGATGCGGCACCTCGACGAAACCGGCGTCTACTGCCATGTGATCGCCGACGGCGGGATGTCCAAGGGCGGTGACATCGCCAAGGCCATCGCCTGTGGCGCCGATGCGGTGATGCTGGGATCGCCGCTGTCCTCGGCGGTGGAAGCGCCGGCCCGGGGCTATCACTGGGGCATGGCCACCTTCCACCCGACCCTGCCCCGCGGGGCCCGGGTGAAGACGACCACCCGGGGTACCCTCCGGGAGATCCTTCTCGGCCCCGCCCACGAGAACGACGGGCGGATGAACCTGTTCGGGGCGTTGAGCACGGCCATGGCGACCTGCGGCTACGAGACGGTGAAGGAATTCCAGAAAGCGGAAGTGATGGTGGCGCCGGCCCTGCAGACGGAGGGCAAGGACCTGCAGCGTTCGCAGGGTGTCGGCATGGGCCATTGACCCCTGCCTCGCCGAGCGCCGCCGAAGCTCTGGTCGACGGCCCGGTGCTGGTCGTCGACTTCGGTGCCCAGTACGCGCAGCTCATCGCTCGGCGGGTCCGCGAAGCCCATGTCTATTCGGAGATCGTTCCCCCCACCGTTACCGCCGCCGAGCTGGTGGCCCGGAGACCGCAGGGCATCATCCTGTCGGGAGGACCGAAGTCGGTCAACGAACACCCCGCCCCGCAGATCGACCCGGCTATCTATGACACCGGCATCCCGATCCTGGGCATCTGCTACGGGGCCCAGTTGCTGGCCCTGCAGCTCGGCGGGGAAGTCGCCCGTACGGGTCGCGGCGAGTACGGACGGACGTCGCTGACTCTGACCGAACGCTCCCCGATCTTCGTCGACTGGCCGGTCGACGCCGAGGTCTGGATGAGCCACGCCGACGCCATCAGCGTGGTGCCCGAGGGCTTCGTCGCCACCGCCAACAGCCCGGATGCCCAGGTCGCCGCCCTCCACGACCCCGACCGTCGCATCTACGGGGTGCAGTTCCATCCCGAGGTGGTCCATACCGCCCGCGGACGCGATCTCCTCGAGCGGTTCCTCTACGACGTGTGCGGCTGCCCGCCGTCGTGGACCCACACCTCGATCATCGAGTCGCAGGTGGACAACATCCGGGCCCAGGTCGGCTCGGCCCGGGTGCTGTGCGCCCTGTCCGGCGGAGTCGACTCGGCGGTGGCCGCCGCCCTGGTCCACAAGGCGATCGGGGACCAGCTGACCTGTGTGTTCGTGGATACCGGCCTGATGCGGTCGGGCGAGGGGGAACAGGTCGAGGACACCTTCCGCCGGCAGTTCCACGTGAACCTGGTCCACGCCAAGGCGGCCGACCGCTTCTTCGGGGCCCTGGCCGGGGTCACCGATCCGGAGTCCAAGCGCAAGATCATCGGCGAGCTGTTCATCCGGGTGTTCGAGGAGGTCGCCCGCGACCTGACCGACGGCACCGGGACCCCGGGCGAGGCTTCCGACTCCGACCCGGTCGGCTATCTGGTGCAGGGGACCCTCTACCCCGATGTCATCGAGTCAGGCTCGGACAGCGCGGCCAAGATCAAGTCCCACCACAATGTCGGGGGGCTCCCCGAAGATCTGGCCTTCGAGCTGGTGGAGCCGTTGCGGCTGCTGTTCAAGGACGAGGTCCGGGCGGTCGGCGAGGAGCTCGGCCTTCCCCACGACATCGTCTGGCGCCAACCGTTCCCCGGCCCGGGCCTGGCGGTTCGGATCGTGGGCGAGGTCACCCCGGAACGGGCCGAGATCCTCCGGGCCGCCGATGCCATCGTGGTCGAAGAGATACGGCGGGCCGGTCTCTACCGGGAGCTGTGGCAGAGCTTCGCGGTGATGCCGGTGGTGCGTACGGTGGGGGTGATGGGGGACGGTCGCACCTACGCCTACCCGATTGTGATTCGCGCCGTCACCAGCGACGACGCCATGACCGCCGACTGGGCCCGCCTGCCCTATGACGTGTTGGAACGCCTGTCCTCCCGCATCATCAACGAGGTCGAGGGCGTCAACCGGGTGGCACTGGACATCACGTCCAAGCCGCCCGGCACCATCGAATGGGAGTGAGCGTGGCCGACGGGAGCGCCGAGCTGCGCTTCGACGAGAACGACGTCGCTTACCCGGCTCCGGAGGAACCTCCGCAGGATCGGAGGATCGACCCCTCCGAGCTGGTCGCCGGCCTGACCCCGCCCCAGCTCAGTTCGGTGGTCCACCGCGGTGGACCGCTGCTGATCGTGGCCGGCGCCGGTTCGGGGAAGACCCGGGTGCTCACCCGGCGCATCGCCCACCTGATCGCCACCCGGTCGGCGGCGCCCTGGCAGATCCTCGCCATCACCTTCACCAACAAGGCGGCGGACGAGATGCGCCGTCGGGTGGTCGAGCTGGTCGGGACGCGGGGGAACCGCATGTGGGTCTCCACCTTCCACGCCGCCGGTGTCCGCATCCTGCGGGCCCACGGCGACCGGCTGGGCTACAAGGGCTCATTCACCATCTACGACGACGCCGACTCCCGTCGCCTGGTGGAGATCGTCTGCCGGGAGCTGGACATCGACACCAAGAAGCTCGCCCCCCGCTCGATCCTCGGCCAGATCAGCCAGGCCAAGTCGAAGCAGATGGGACCGGGCGAGTACCGCGCGGCGGCGGCCACCATCTTCGACCGGCGCATCGCTGATGTCTTCGACCTCTACCAGCAGCGGATGGTGGCGGCCAACGCCATGGACTTCGACGACCTGCTGCTCAACACCGTGCAGCTGTTCCGCCAGCACCCCGACGTGCTCGAGCACTACCGGACCCGGTTCACCCATGTGCTCATCGACGAGTACCAGGACACCAACTCGGTCCAGAACGCGCTGGCCGTCCTGCTGGCCGACGAGCACCGCAACATCGTGGTGGTCGGGGACAGCGACCAGTCGGTCTACCGGTTCCGCGGGGCCGACATCACCAACATCCTCGCCTTCGAGGAGGCGTTCCCGGATGCCACCGTGGTGACCCTCGATCAGAATTTCCGCTCCACCCAGACCATCCTGGACGCCGCCAACGCCGTCATCGCCAACAATGTGTCCCGCATCCCCAAGACGTTGTGGACCGACCGCGGGGTCGGGGACCCGATCACCCGGTACCGGGCCGAGGACGAATACGACGAGGCATCCTGGGTCGCCCACGAGATCCGCCGCCTCCGCCGCGAGCAGGATCTGTCCTGGGGCGACGTGGCCGTGTTCTACCGGACCAATGCCCAGAGCCGCGCCCTCGAAGAAGCCATGGTCCGGTCGGAGATCCCCTACCAGGTGGTGGGCGGGACCAAGTTCTACGACCGGCGGGAGGTGAAGGACGTCCTCGCCTACCTGCGGGTGCTGGTCAACCCCGACGACGAGGTCAGCTGGCGCCGGATCGTCAACGTGCCCAAACGGGGGGTGGGCGACAGCTCGATCGCCCGGCTGGCCATCTGGGCCCAGCAGCACGAGGAGTCGTTCGGGGAAGCGGTGGCCCACGCCACCGAGGCCGGGGTTGGGGGCAAGGCGGCCAAGGGCCTGGCGGCCCTGTCCGCCCTGCTGGACAGACTCCGCGCCGAGATGCAGGTGCCGAGGTTGGCGGGTGAGGACGGCGATGCCCTTCCTCCCGGTGACCTGTTGCCGCCGTCGGGGGACCCCGCCGCCGACATCCGGGCCCCGTTGCCGGACAACGCCCTCGGGGCGGAGGCGACACTCGGCCCCGGGCAGTTGGTGGTGGCCATCCTCGAGCGGACCGGCTACCGGAACGACCTGCTGGCCGACGGGAGCATCGAGGCTCTGGGCCGGGTCGAGAATGTCGACGAGCTGGCCGGCAACGCCTCCCAGTACGAGACGCTGGCCGAGTTCCTGGAGGCGGCGGCGCTGATCGCCGGTTCCGACGAGCTGGACGGTGACGGGACCCAGGTCTCCCTGATGACCATGCACATCGCCAAGGGGCTCGAATTCCCGGCGGTGTTCCTGGCCGGCATGGAGGACGGGGTCTTCCCCCACTTCCGGTCGATCGGGGATCCGGTCGAACTGGAGGAGGAACGGCGCCTCTGTTACGTGGGGATCACCCGGGCGGAGCGGTTCCTGTATTTCTCCCACGCCTGGAGCCGGATGCTGTGGGGGAGCACGGGTAGCAGCATTCCCAGCCGCTTCCTCAACGAGATACCCGCGGAGTTGATCCGGGACGTCGGCGGCAGCCGGGAGGACTACCAGTTGAACCTGGACGGCCGGTTCGGAGAGCGGCGCGGCCTCGACGACGCCGGTACCCCGGGTCGGAGCGTGTTCGGACGCGGGGTTGCCCGCTCCGGAGGCGGTCCCGGGTCGCGGCGCGAGCGGTCGGCCGACGGCACCGGTGCCGAGTTGCTGGGATTGGGCGTCGGGGACAAGGTGGTCCACGGTCGGTGGGGTGAGGGAGACGTCATCGCCGTCGACGGGGCCGGCGAGGACGCCGAGGCCGAGGTCCACTTCGCCAGCGTCGGTCGCAAGAAGCTTCTCCTCCGCATGGCGCCCCTCAAGCGGGCGTAACCAGCCGCCGATGCGCGAGGCGACGGCCGGCCAACCACCGCGCTCCTGGCGGTCCCCCTCGGTCTGGCCGGTCAGTGCGGTGGTCACCTCGCTGGCGGTGGTGGTGGGTCTGGTCAAGCTGGTGACCACGTTCGGGCAGCCGTACTACCACTACGGCGACCAGGCCGTCCTCGCCTCGCGGGTGGGCGACGCCATGAGGTTTCATATCGAGCTCGGTCCCTACTCCCGCTTCGGGTGGAGCCATCCCGGGCCGGCGCTCTTCTATCTGCAGGCCCCCGTCTACAGCGCTTCGAATACCAACCCCCGGTCGCTCTTCCTCGGCTCGTTGCTGATCAACGGGCTCTGCATCGTCGCCGCGGTGTTGGTCGTCCGCCGATTCGCGGGTGAATGGTCGGCGCGCTGGACGGTCGGGGTGGTGGGGGTGATGCTCCTCGCCCTCGGGGCCAACGCCATCGAGACGTTCTGGAATCCTTACCTCGAGGCGTCGGCCGTCCTGTTGGTCATGGTGTTGACAGCGGCGGCCATCTCCGGGTCGGGTCTCTCGGTGATCGGGGTGGCGGTGGTCGGCTCCTACGTGGTGCAGACCGACGTCGGCACCATCCCGATCGTCGGGGCGATGGCCGTCTGTGCCGTGATCGGCTACCTGGTCCGGTTGGTGCTGCGACCACGCGGGCGCCACCGACGGGTGGATAGCCCGGCGCGGCGGTGGGCCCCGGCGCTGTTGTCGGTGCTCGGGGTGGCGGTGGTGGCCGTCGCCTGGCTGCCCCCGCTGGTCCAGCAGTTGAGGGGCCACCCCGGGAACCTTTCGGCCCTCTACGACTTCTTCACCAACCCGACCACTGCGGCAAAATACGGCCCCACCCACAGCCTGAAGGCGGCATGGGCGGTGGTGGCCAACGCGACGACCGCGGTCCCCTGGGGCAACGTCTCGGCCACCGCGTCGATGACCACCGCGGCGGCCGGGAGGCAGCAGGTGCTGGTGGTCTGGGCCGGTCTGGCCGTGGTCGGGATGGTCTGGGCCGGATGGCGCCGCCACTGGTTCGCCTTCGGGCTCAGCCTCACCACGCTGGTGGGATTGGCGGTGTCGGTCATCGCCGTCGAACGCATCGTGGGATCCATCGGCAACTACCTGGCGTTCTGGATGGAGCTGCTGCCGGTCCCGGCGGTGGCGGCGCTCGGGGTGTTGGCGGTGGACGGCCTGCAGCACCGGGCGGCGGCCCCGACCCCGACGGCAGACGGCCCCCCGACGTCGACGCGATGGTGGCGGCTGGTGGCGGGGTGGACGATGGCGGCCGTCCTGGTCCTTCCCATCGCCCTGGTCGGCTGGCAGTTGGAGCAGGGGTCGGCGCTGGTCGATTCGGACGGGAACCTGGAGATCCCCCAGCTGACCGGCTTTGCCGTCGCTCACCTGCGGCAGGCGTCGGAGACCAACCTCCTGATCGTCATCGGCAACGCCGACCGGTGGCCGGAGGCCAGCGGCTTGTTCCTGCAGCTCTCCCACGACGGCTACCACCCGACCGTGCAAGCCGCCTGGGGGTTCATGTTCACCCCGCGGTACGTGGCCGGATCCGCGGCCCAGGCCCAAGTGGTACTCACCGATGGGGTTCCCGGTGCCCCGCCGGGTGCGTACGGGTTGTCGCAGACGTTCTCTCACGGCGACGTGCCCACCACTGCCACCTTCGTGCCCGCCCCGGCTCACCCTCCAGGGTGACATCGGGGGTGGGACAGGGAAGTACGCGAAAAGCGATCACCAGGGTTCAGGGTGATCAAGGTCAGCCGCGCCGGTGGTTGGGTGCGCAGAGTTGATCTCTCGCGGCCACCGCCAGGACCAGGGGGGCGTCCCACGGAACCGGTGGATGGGCGAATCACCCAGCGCCCGAAAATCCGCCGTCGGGTTCGACGTGGTTGGCGTCCAGACTGTCCAGGAATTCTCTGACCGCCCGCTTGGATCTGAGCACGTGAAGGGCCGCATGTTGACCATGCTGCGAAATGATTTCGCGTTCGAGCTCCGGTTGTGAGCGGTTCTTTCGCCAGATGCGAACGGCCAGACGCCACTCATCCCGCAACCGCTGCCAGGCCGAATAGTCGCACCCTTCGGGCAACTCGCCCGGCATTCGGAAGCCGCGCCGGAACGCCCGTCCTGCGCAAAGCCACCAGCGCATGTCGAGAAACACGACGGTGTCCGCGCGTTCGAGTCGGAGATCGAGTGTCTCGTGGTAGTTGCCGTCGGCGATCCAGGCATCCCCGGCGAGCACGCCACATTGCTTCTCGCGCCACTCGGTCTCCGACGGTGCAACCCAGCCGGGCTCCCAGAAGTGGAGGTCGAGATGAATGACCGGCAAGCCGGTCTTGGCCGCCAGCGCGAGCGAGAAGGTGCTCTTCCCGGATCCGGCCAGTCCAGTGACGATGACGCGGTGTCCTACCGCCGACGGGGCTTCACTCATCGCCGTCAGTGTCCCTCATAGCCGTTTGGGGATACCGAAGTATGCACTTCTGGCCCCTCATCCCAGGGGCCGATACCGCAACATCGATGAAGCCTGTCGTGCGCGGCGATGCCATACCGGAAGTGCACTCTCCGGCCGGTCCGAAAACCGGCCTATGCCCGCCCCTGGCTCAACCCGGGAGGCGACGCCAGACCCCGTTCGGCAGGATGCGCATGGCGGCGAACACCCAACGGAGGAGCGGGGGCTCGTAGACCACCGACGTCCCCGACTCGATCCCCCGCACCACCGCGTCGGCCACGGCATCGGGGGTGGTCGAGAAGGGCGCCGGGGTCATTCCCTGGGTCATCCGCCCGACCACGAACCCCGGTCGTACGATCGTCACCCGGACCCCGGTCCCGTGGAGCGAGTCGCCCAGTCCCTGGGAGAAGGCGTCGAGTCCGGCCTTGGAGGCGCCGTAGATGAAGTTGGCCTTCCGGGCCCGCAGCCCGGCCACCGACGACAGCACCACCAGGCGGCCGTATCCCTGGTGCCGCAACCGGTCGGCCACCGCCAACATGGCCGAGGCCAGCCCGGTGAAGTTGGTGGTGATCACCCGGGCGGCGGCAACCGGGTCGCGTTCGTCCTCCTCCTGGTTGCCCAGCACCCCGGCAGCCACCACCACCAGGTCGATGTCGCCGAACTCCTTGAAGATCCCGTCGATCACCTTGGCATGGTGCTCGACGTCGGTGGCGTCGAAGTCGACGATCTCGATGGTGTCGGCCCCGACGATGGCGGTGTGCTCGGCGGCCGCCTGTAGCTTCGGTCCGTCCCGGCCGGCCAGGATCACCGTGCGGCACCGACCGGGGCACAACTTGGCCAGGATGGACTGGGCGATCTCGGACGAGCCCCCGAGTACCAGGACTGATTGCGGTCTGCCGGTGGCATCGATCATCGGGAGCTCCGTTCTTTGGTTGGTCTGGATGGGGTCGGGGCCGCCTTCTGGGACTGGCCCCGGGCTGTCTTTCGGGCCGGCGCCCGCTTCTTCTTGGGCGCCGGAGTCTCGCCGGCATCGCCGCAGAGGCCGAGCCGGCGGCCCAGATCTGATCGGAGGAGTCCGTCGGGGTCGACCCGTTGACGGACCGCTCGCCACTCGTCGAGCCGCGGGTACATGGCGGCGAAGGCCTCCGGCGACACCCGTGAGTCTTTGGCCAGGTATACCCGCCCGCCCGCCGCCAGAACCAATTGATCGAGCTCGTCGAGGAGCGAGTCGAGACGGTGGGAGCCGACCGGCAGGTCGAGGGCCAGGGTCCACCCCGCCATCGGGAACGAGATCGGTCCCGGGTCCCCGGGGCCGAAGCGCTTGAGGACGGCCAGGAAGGAGGCCAGCTTCAACGAGCTGAGCCGCTCGATGATCTGGCGGACGGTTCCCCCCTGCTGGTCGGCCACTACGAACTGGTACTGGAGAAACCCGGCGGGGCCGTAGAGCCGGTTCCAGGATCCGACTCCGTCGAGCGGATGGAAGAACCCGGTGAGGTGGTGGGGTTTGGCCACCTGGTGCCGGGGCGCCTTGCGGAACCAGAACTCGTTGAAGGCCGCAACCGTCAACGGGTTGAGGAGGCCGCCCGGAGGGGTGATCGGCACCGTCAGCAGGGACCGGGGATGGAAGGCCCGGGCCCGGTCCGGGTCCGACCGGAGTCGGGCCGGCAGGTCTTCGAGGTGGGCGTGGTCGCCCCGGGTGAGCACTGACCGTCCGAGCCGCCTGCCGGTCGCCTGGCAATCGATCCACGCCACCGAGTACCGGTAGCCGTCGTCGCCGGAGACCATCTTGTCCATCACGTCGTCGAGGTCGGTGGCCCGCTCGGTGTCCACCAGCATGTAGCTGGTGTCGACGGCGATCATCTGCAGGGTGGCGTCGGTGATCACCCCGGTGAGCCCCATGCCGCCGGCCGTCGCCCAGAAGAGGTCAGGGTCGGATCGGGGTGACAGCTCGACCGTCCCGGTGGGCGTCACCAGGGTCATCCGGGTGACGTGGGAGCAGAAACTCCCGTCCACGTGATGGTTCTTTCCGTGGATGTCGGCGGCGATGGCCCCCCCGACTGTCACCATCCGGGTGCCCGGGGTCACCGGCACGAACCAGCCCATCGGCACGAACCGTTCCATCAGGGTCTCGAGGCTCACCCCCGCCCCCACCGTGATCAGACCCCGGGTGAGATCGACCTGGTGGATGCCGTCGAGCCAGGTGGTGTCCACCACCGTGCCCCCGGCATTCTGGGCGGCGTCCCCGTAGCTGCGGCCTAGTCCCCGGGCGATCATCCCCCGATCCACTCCGGAGTTCGAAGCCGCCTTGATGGCCTGGTCGACGACATCGGGGTGGATGGCCTGGACCACCTTGGCCGACGAGGGCGCGGTTCGACCCCAGCCGGTGAGCACGGCCCGACGACCGAGCGGACCGCCGGTCAACCGTAGATCCCGATGGCGAACAGTCCGATCCACACCAGGCCGTAGATCTGGAGACGGTGGTCGCGGATGGCCAGCTCTTCGGGGGCGGCCCCCTCCCCGGAGTCGAGGAGGCGCACCACGTGGAGCAGCGCGATCACGAAGGGCACGATGGTCAGCTGAAACCACACCGGGTCGTGACCCGGATGGACCTGGGACGCCCGCTCGAAGGCCCACAGGCAGTAGGCGGTCACCGATACGGCGGCGGCCAGGGTGCGTACCGTGAGCAGGAAGGAGACGCTGTAGAGCCCGAGGGTCTGGCGGACATCGTCGTGATTGGTGCGGTGATCGTCGAGCAGTTGCTTCTCGCCGGACCGCTTGCCGGTGACGATGAGCAGCGAGCCGAACGAGGCCACGATGAGGAACCAGTTGGACAACGGCACCCCGGCGGCCACCCCGCCGGCCACCGCCCGGAGCACGAACCCCGAGCTCACCGCGGCGAGGTCGAGGATCGGCTCGTCCTTCAGGGCCAGCGAGTACAGCGTGTTGATGGCGCCATAGGCGCCCATGACCACGGCCATGTGCCAACCGGCCAGGACCCAGCCGAGGACGATCGAGATGGCCAGGAGCCCGCTGCCGATCCCGAGCCCCATCCCCACCGGCACCAGGCCGGCGGCGATCGGCCGGTCGCGCTTGGTCGGGTGGGCCCGGTCCGCCTCCGCATCGAGGGAGTCGTTGAGGAAATAGGCACCGCTGGCGGCCAGGCAGAAGATCCCGAAGGCCGCCAGGCTCTGCAGGAAGGCGTGCCGGTGGAAGAGGACTCCGGCCACCGCCGGGGCCACGAAGACCAGCAGGTTCTTCAGCCACTGGCGGGGGCGGGCGATCCGCGCCAGGCCCCGGACCCGCGACGGAGACACCGATGAGCGGGAGGAGTGTGGGTCGGATGGATCCACGGCTTCGGCCGGCGTGGGCACGGCGTCCTCCGAATCCGGGGGTGTGGTCTCGAGTGCGACGGATCGAACGTACCACGACGATTTCGGCTCCAGCCTCCAATTCGGGCCGGTGACGCCGGTCGTCGGCGGCTGGTCGTCGTCCGGGGCCGACCGACCGTTTGGCGCTCCCTAGGGGCACGTCGTTTAGGATCGGCCCCCGTGAAACGACCTTATCGAGTGGTCGTGGCCAAACCCGGGCTGGACGGGCACGACCGCGGCGCCAAGGTGATCGCCCGGGCCCTTCGGGACGCCGGGTTCGAGGTCATCTACACCGGGCTCCACCAGACGCCCGAGCAGGTCGTCCAGGCGGTCATCCAGGAGGACGCCGATGCGGTGGGGTTGTCGCTCCTCTCCGGGGCCCACCTCACCCTCATCCCCCGGGTCATGGAGAGCCTCAAAGACCATGGCCGCGACGATGTCCTGGTCCTGGTGGGTGGCATCATTCCCGAGGCCGACATCCCGGTGCTGAAGGCCCAGGGCGTCGCCGAGGTCTTCACCCCGGGTGCACCGTTGCCGGCCATCGGGGCGTGGCTGGCCGACGCCCTCGACACCCGAGAAGGTGGTTGACGCAACCACCTTCCAACCGCATCGAAGCGGTGCGTCCCAGAACGTCGCGCCGTCCCAGATTGTCTTGTTCAGAACCGTCAACACCAACAGAGAGGAACGGATCCGGTGGATCTCTTCGAATACCAGGGCAAGCAGTACTTCGCCCGGTTCGGCATCCCTATTTCCAAAGGCGGGGTCGCCGACACCGTCGAGGAAGCCGTGGCCCAGGCCGACCAGGCGGGCTACCCGGTGGTGGTCAAGGCCCAGGTGAAAGTCGGGGGCCGGGGCAAGGCCGGTGGGGTGAAGCTGGCCAACGACATCGGTGAGGTGCGGACCCATGCCGGGAACATCCTGGGTCTGGACATCAAGGGCCACGTGGTCAAGCGGCTCTGGATCGAGCACGCCTCCGACATCGAGCGCGAGTACTACGCCAGTTTCACCCTCGATCGGGCGGCCAAGAAGCACCTGGGCATGCTGTCGGCGGAAGGCGGGGTGGAGATCGAAGAGGTGGCGGTGACCAACCCCGATGCCATCGCCCTGTTGCACGTCGACCCGGTCGACGGTCTCAGCCTCGAAGCCGCCCGGGCGTGGGTGGACCGGGCCAACCTCGACCCGGAGGCCCGGAGTCAAGCCGCCGACCTGTTGGTGAAGCTGTATACCTGCTACACCGAAGGCGACTGCGACCTGGCCGAGATCAATCCGCTGATCCTGACCCCGGAGGGCAAGGTCCACGCCCTGGACGCCAAGGTCACCCTCGACGACAACGCCGCCTTCCGGCACCCGGAGTGGGAGGAGTTCGCCGGCAGCGATGTCGAGGACGAGCGCGAGGCCCGGGCCAAGGCCCGGGGGCTCAACTACATCGGGCTCGACGGGTCGGTAGGGATCATCGCCAATGGTGCCGGCCTGGCCATGAGCACCCTCGACGTGGTCAACCAGTGCGGGGGCTCGGCGGCCAACTTCTTGGACATCGGGGGCGGTGCCAACGCCGACGTGATGGCCGCCGCCCTGGAGGTCATCAACTCCGACCCGGCGGTGCGCTCCATCTTCGTCAACATCTTCGGGGGCATCACCCGGGTGGACGAGGTGGCCAACGGGGTGCTCGAAGCCCTCGACCGGGTGCAGATCAGCTCGCCCATCGTGTTGCGGTTGGACGGCACCAACGCCGTCGCCGGCCGGGAGATCCTGGCCGACCATCTGTCGGATCGCCTGGTGGCGGAGCCGACCATGATCGAGGCCGCACGCCGTGCGGTCGCACTGGCTGGAGGCCCGTCGTGAGCATCTTCGTTGATGAGAACACCAAGGTCGTGATCCAGGGCATCAGCCCGACCAGCCAGGGCCTCTATCACGGGCTCCGCAACCGGGCCTACGGCACCCAGGTGGTGGCCGGCACCAATCCCAAGCGGGGTGGCGAGGTCATCGAGGACATCCCGGTCTTCGCCACCGTGGTCGAGGCGGTGAAGGCCACCGGGGCCAACGCCTCGTTCATCTCCGTCCCCCCGCGGTTCGCCGCCGACGCCATCATCGAGGCGGCCGGGGCCGGCGTTCCCTTCGTGGTGTGCATCACCGAGGGCATCCCGGCCCAGGACGAAGCCCTGGCCTACAACCGGCTGGTCCGGGAGTTCCCCTCCACCCGGCTGCTCGGACCCAACTGTCCGGGGATCATCTCGCCGGGTAAGTGCAACATCGGCATCACCTCGGGGGACATCGCCATGCCCGGGGGTCCGGTGGGGATCGTCTCCCGCTCCGGGACCCTGACCTACCAGGCGCTCCATGAGCTCTCCCAGCAGGGCGTCGGGCAGACCACCTGTGTGGGCATCGGCGGCGATCCGGTTCCGGGCACCAGCTTCATCGACTGCCTGCGGGCCTTCGAGGCCGACCCCGACACCCGGGCCATCATGATGATCGGGGAGATCGGCGGCTCGGCCGAGGAGGAGGCGGCCGAGTTCATCAGCACCTCGGTCAGCAAGCCGGTCGTCTCCTACGTGGCCGGGGTGACCGCCCCGCCGGGGCGGAAGATGGGCCACGCCGGGGCCATCATCTCCGGCTCCAAGGGCACCGCCCAGGCCAAGATGGACGCCCTGTCGGCGGCCGGGGTCACCGTGGCCCTCAACCCGACCGAAGCCGGTGAGGCGATGGTCGACGTCGTGAAGAAGCTCGACTGAGCCCGGGGGTTCCGTCCGCCGAGGCCCACGCCGGGCTGCCGATCGGCGCGGTGATCTTCGATCTCGACGGTTTGCTCATCGACTCCGAGCCGTACTGGCGCCAGGCCGAGATCGAGGTGTTCGCCTCGGTCGGGCTCGAGCTGTCGGAGACGGATACCCGCCAGACCATGGGCCTGCGGATCGATGATGCCGTCCGCCACTGGTGGGAGCGTCACCCCTGGACGGGCATGACCCCGGTGGAGGTCGAGCGGGCCACCACCGAACGGGTGGCTGAGCTGATCGCCTCCAAGGGCGAACCCATGCCCGGGGCGCTCGAGGCCATCGACCTCTGCGGGCACCAGTCGCTTCCGGTGGCGGTGTGCTCCGGATCGTATGCGGTGGTCATCGAGGCCGCCCTCCAGCGTCTGGGCATCGAGTCGGAGGTCGCCGTCTGGCATTCGGCGGAATGGGAGCCGCTGGGCAAGCCCCATCCGGGTTCCTACCTCACCACCGCCGCCAAACTCGGTGTCGATCCCTCCGGCTGCCTGGCGGTCGAGGACTCCTTCAACGGGGCCATCTCCGCCAAAGCCGCCCGGATGCGGGTGGTGGTCGTCCCCGAACCGTCGGCGGCCGGGTCGGCCCGCTGGGGGTTCTGCGAGGCCGTGCTCGACTCGCTGTCCGGCTTCGACGAGGGGTTGCTGCGCTCCTTGCAGGACTGACGGCCACTGGCGGCGCGAATTCTTCTCCGTTGGGGGCCAGGCTGCCACCCAGCGTGTCCTCGGAATTGATTTTTCCTCGGCAAATACTCATGGGTCGGCGCCCACCTGCCGATGCTTAGTAGCGAAGGGGAACCCGGAGGCGGATCGGGCTCGAGGGGAACGCGGCGCTTCTCGCCCGGACTTGGATCAGTCGGCCAACGACGTCCGACCAGGTCCATGTCGGGCGGAGGCGCCTCCCTTCGGTTCTGTCCCCCCACCCCACCCTGTTGTTTCAGGTGTTCGCCTTTGAGCGAACCACCCTGGCCATTCGCTCAAAGGTGGCGCGTCCCCTCCCAACCTCGAAGCCTGAGGACACCTCCAACCCGCCGGTTGCCTACGGCGCCGCGGTGGTCGGCGTGGTGGTGGCGGCCGGAACCGTCGTCGTGGTGCTCGAAGATGATGTCGACCCGGTTCCCGAGCCGGCCCCACTGTTGTTGAGCACCGTCACATTGGACACCTTCCAGCCCGATCCGGTCATGGTCAGGTCGGTTTGAATCTGGAGCTCGTCGGCCGACGGCGACGTCATCTTGTTGTTGATGTAGGTCTGATCGACCACCGAGTACACGCTGGCGGAGTTCCCGTTGATCGACTGCACGAACTGGCTGCGGATCTGGCCGCGGGACGACGCCAGGGCGGCCTCCAGCTGGCTGCGGATGGTGGAGCCGAAGAACTGGTTCGACTGGCTGGCGAACGAACCGGTGGCGTATTGCTGGATCTTGTTGAAGTCGGCGTCGACGCTCTTGGCGTCGAAGTTGGTCAGGGCCAGAAGGAAGTTGTTGGTCACGGACTCGACCTGGGCCTGCTGGCCCTGCCTATCGCTGAGCGTCGCCCAGGCGTTGCCGAACACCGCGGTCCCGACCACCCCGAGGACGGCGATGACCAACAGCACGATCTGGCTCTTGCGCCCGAGACTCCGGGCGTACCAGCGGCCCTTGGCGACCGGCGCCTTGCCCTTGCCGGGAGCCGCCGGGGGCGCCGACTTGGGCGCCGCCGCCTTCGGGTCGGGGCTGCCGGCGTCCGACCCGTCATCCGGCTGCTCGACCTCGGCCGACGTGTCGGCGTCGGTGGCGCGGGGACGGGCGCCCCCGGTTTCGCGGTCGACCACCGACACCTTGTAGGGCTTGGGGCCTTGCTCCTCGGTCATTCCTCCGTCTCCTGTCGATGGCGCCGATTCCGCAGTCGCCGCCTGACCGGGTTCCGCAACAGTACTGCCGCCCCCATCAACGGCAGCACGGTGAAGGGCGTCGACGGGGAGGGGGAGGAGGGCCTCTGGATGGAGGCGGCGTCGGCGGTGGTCAACGGGGCGCCGGCAATCGGTGTCCCCCCGCCACGCACCTGGCTATCCGCCGCCGAGGGGGTGTTGATGGCCACCGGCGCCGCCGGGGTGAAACCGGGCTGGGAGGCAGCCCCCACCCCGTTGCCGAACTCGGTCGAACAGCCGGCCGCCGGGCTGATGGGGGGAACCGTCTTGGGGGTCGAATAGCTCACCGCCGCCGGGGTGAGCACCGGGGGGAGGATGAGCCGGGTGCGCAGGTACTCCTGGTTGGTGCGGGCCGGCTCGCTGGCTGTCAACTGCCGGGCCGGCCCGGTGACCGACAATCCCTCGACGGCTCCGAAGAACTCCTGATTGTTGGCCAGGTCGGTGGTCAGGTTGTTGAGGTTGGCGGGTTGGGACAGGTTGGTGGTGAGCCCGCCGAGGTCGTGGACCACGCAGGCCAGGTTCGGGCGCTCGGCCACCAGCAGCTGGTTGAGGAGTTGGGTCGACCCCGCCCCGGTGTTGAGCAGGCTCAGGAAGTTCGACTGCTGGACGGTCAGGACGTTCAAGAGGGCGGCGGTGTTGGCCAGGGCCGAGGTCAGCTGGGGTGACGACGCGGTGACGGTGTTGAGCACGGGCGGGGCGCTGGCCAGCAGCGATTTGAACGCCTGCTGGAAGGCCAGGAATTCCTCCGCGAACTGGGTCCCCGAGGTGATGATGGTGTGGACGTTGGCGGCGTTCCCGTTGAGGGCGGTCGCCGTCTCCTGGAGCAGCGTGTTGAGATTGTCGACCGGGATGGCGGCCAGGAACTGGGTGGCGGTGGCGATGACCTGCCCGATGTCAGCCGGCGCGCCCCCGGGGGCGACCGGGATCTGGGCCCCGGCCCGCAGCGGCGGAGCGGTGCCGCCATGCTGGGGTACCAGATCGATCTGTTGCTCACCGAGGGTGTTGGCGATCTCGATCTCGGCGGCGACGTCGCCGGGGACCTTGACCCCGGGGTTGATGGCCATGTCCACCTTTGCCCCCGAGGGCGTCAGGGACACCGAGCGCACCGTTCCGACCTGGACGCCGTTGAGGGTCACCGAGAAGTTCGAGTAGATCCCGTACGCGTTGGGGAGGAGGGCCGAGATCGGCGTCGTCGTCTGGAACGGGTTGCCGAGGAGGTTGATCAGGCCGAACACGATCAACACTGCGGCGATGACGAAGAAGGCGATGAGGTTGATGATGATCCGGCGGGTGATCACTTGGAGGTCCCACAGGTGAAGGCCGGATTCGACGAGGACCCACCGCCGGGAAGGCCGCAGATGATCAGATCGGTGAGGATCTGGACCTGGTTGTCTCGGGTCACCTGCTGGAGGGCGAGGTTGTGGCCGGGCAGGAATTGCAGGAAGCTCCCGAGGTCGTTCTCGGTCGCCTGCAACGAATCGGCGGTGGCGGCCAGCCCGGTCAACTGGTCGTCGATCTCGGGCGTGTAGGAGGAGAGGATGCTGCTGCTCTGGACGGAGAGGTCGTTGAGGGACTGGAGCAGGTTCACCAAGCGGTTGGATTGGTTGGCCAGCACCCCGGTGGTCTGCGAGAGTGTGGAGATCGCCTGGGCATTCTCGGCGGCTTCGGGGGCGAGGGTCGCCGACAGCTGATCGGCGTTGGTGATCAGGGACTGGATGGTGGAGGTCCGCCCGGCGTAGCCGTTGATGACGGTGCTCAAGCTGTCGAGCAGACTACGCAGGTTGCTGCCTTGGCCGCCGAAACCCTGAGCGGAGTTGGCCACCAGGTCGGCCAGCTGGGTGCTGTTGATGCCGCCGATGACCGTGGCTCCCGCCGAGAGGAGTTGGGCGATGCCGGGCTGCACCGAGGTATCGCCGATGACCTCCCCGGTCCGCATCGGCCCCCCGGGGTTGGAGGGGTTCGGGATCAGATCGACGTACTGCTCGCCGAGCAGCGAGGTCCGCCGCAGTTGGGCGGAGAGGTTCTCGGGAACGTCGGCCGACTGGTTCAGCACCATGTCCACCTTGGCTTGGTCGCCGACCAGGGAGATGGAGATGACATGACCGACCGGGATCGATGCCATCTGCACCGATGCCCCGTTGGACAGGTCGCCGACATCCGCGAACGTCGCCGAGGTGGTGAGGGTGGCCGGGGACTGGAAGGGGAGGTTGCAGCCGGTGACGACCAGGCCTCCGGCGACCAGAAGGAGCAGAGCCAGACGGAGCCGACGGGAGATGGTCATCTCAGAGATCCCCCAGGAGGCTCTTGAGCAGACCCCCGAGTCCGCCCCCGGACGACGGGGGCGCGGTGGGGCTGGCGGGCAGGGGCGGGAGCAACGAGCTGCCCGGGCTGGACAGCGATGGAGCCGCCGGCGCCACGGTTGCCGCCGGGGCGGGGGTGGTCGCCGCCGGCGGTTGGATGTTGGCGGCGCCCGGGATCATGGTCATCCCCTTGGCGATCAGCGCGGCGAGGGCGGTGGCTGACGGGCCCCCTCCCGGACCGCTGGTCAGCTGGTTGAGGATCGAAGGGATGACCGACAGCAGCGGGTTGAAGAACCCGGAGTCGGGGTTGCCGCAGACCCCCAGGGTCTGGAGGGTGGCGGCGGGGAGTCCGGAGGAATGGTTGGCCAGCAACCGGCGGCAGATGCCGGCCAACCGGTCGCGGATGTAACCGGACACCACCGAGGCGGAGGTGCCGGCCGGCAACGCCAGGTTCAGGTTGAGCCAGTTCTGGGTGGGGTCGTAGGCCCGTCCGGCCGCGGAGAACAGCAGGTTGGTGGAGTTGAGCAGGGTGTCGAGATTGCCGAGGTTGGCCGACACCGTGCGGGTGACCTGGGTGACGCCGGCCACGTCGTTCTCCAGCGGGACCAGGTTCGGCCCCAGGAACTGCGAGAGTTGATTGGTGGCGCCGGCCAGATCACTGATGGCCGTTCCCAGCTGGGCCTGATGCGACGCCACCACCGCGGACACCGTGTTGTAGTCGGTGATGAGGGTGGAGAGGGTGGTGGTCCGGGTCTGGAGGGTGGCGGTGATCTGCGCCAGGGAGGTGGTGAGCTGGCCGAGGCTGTTCCCCTGTTGGGCCAGGAGTTGAATGGTCCCGGCGGCGTTGCCCAGCAGCTGGTTGAGCGAGGCGCCCTGGCCCAACAAGTCCTGGGACAGGTTGGTGATCAGATTCCCGGTGGCCTGGGGATTGACCTGGGAGAGAAAGCTCTGGACGTCCTTCAGCAGCTGATCGGTGGACACCGGCACCGACGTCCGGGACATCGGGATGGTCCGGCCCGGGGGCATCTGCGGTCCGCCGGTGTATCCGGGGGACAGTTCGATGGAGGGCTCGCCGAGCACCTGGGGCGACTCGAGCGCCGCCTGCACCCCGGCGGGCACCGGATACTTGGTTTGTATCTCCATGGACACCAGGACGGTGTTGCCGGTGTTGACGACGTTGGTCACCGTGCCGACCGGCGCGCCGAGCATCTCGACCGCGTTCCCCGGGAACAGCCCGTTGGCACTGGCGAACACCGCGTTCATCGAATAGGTGGGGGTCGACTTGAGCACAGTGACGAACAGCACCGCGACGACCACCGCCACCGCCACCAGGATGGTGCCCAGGGCCAGGAGGCGGCGCCTCACGATCCGCTCCCCTGATTGCCGAGACCGAGGATGCCGGCGATGCCGTTGCCCAGCGTCGGGTTGGTGGTGGTCGTGGTCGAACCGGCCGGTGCCGTGGTGGTGGTCGGGCCCGAGTTGCTCCCCGAGGTCGCCGGCGCCGCGGTGGCCGATGCGGCGGGGGTGGTGCCGACCAACGGGCCGTTCTGCTGGCTACACGGCAACGGGTCGGGACCCAGTGCCTGGGTGAGGACCAGGTCCAGGGTTCCACAACTCCCGAGGATCCCTTCCAACGGGGTGGAGCCGAGCACGTTGAAGAAGATGTTGCCCCAGCTGACCGGGGTGGTCCCCGACGAACCGATGGAGGAGAACCCGGTGATCGCCGCCGCCGCGCTCGACACTCCCTGGGCCAGGTCCAGCTGGTGCTGCGAGAGGACCCCGAGCACCGACTGGAGCTGGGCCACCACCGCCTGGAGCTGCGGGCGGTTGTTGGTGACCAGGGTGTTGATCTGGCTGGCGGCCGACTGGGTGTTGTCGATGAGGTTGCCGAGATCGGTGCCCTTCTGGGCCAGGCTGCTGATCACGGTGGTGAGGTTGTCGATGGCCGATCCCAGTTGACTGTCATGGGTGGCGACGGTTTGGGAGAGGGTGTTGGCGGCGGCGATGAGCTGGCTCACCTGGGTCTGGCGCTGGTTGATCACGCCGGTGAACCCGTTCAGGCCGCTGATGATCTGGGCCACCTGTTGTTGCTTGCCCTGGGTGATGGTGGCCAGCGACGAGATGAGCTGGTTGATGGCGGTGGCGTCGGTCTTGGTCAGCAGGCTTCCGGCGTCGTTCTGGATGTTCTGGAACTCGACCGGGATCGAGGTGTTGGTCAGCAGCGCCCCGTCACCTAGTGGGCGGTTCCACCCGCTGACCGGCTTGAGGTCCACCACCAGCTGTCCGAGCAGGGTCTCGACACTGATCGACGCGGTGGTGTTGTGGGGCAGGACCACCCCCTGGTTGATGGTCATGTCCACGGTCACATGGTTCCCGTTGAGGTTCACCGACTTGACCTTGCCGACGGCCACCCCGGCCAGCAGCACATCGGCGTTCGGCCCCATGCCGGCGGCATTGGAGAACCGGGCCTTCACCGTGTACCCGGACGAGAAGGTGCTGCCGTTGAAGGCGAAGACGGCCAGCACCGCGGCCAGGGTCACCACCACCACCACGATCCCGATGGTTCGCGGGTTCCGGTCGGTGAAGGCTTTCACGACCCACCACCGCTTCCGGCCACCATCTGGAGCATCGACTCCGGCGAACTCGCGGCCGGGGCCGACGTCCCGGTGGTGGCCCCGCCCAACGACGGAGGCGCACTGCCGAACGGGCCCGAGCCGGGCGGGGGGTTGCCCCCGTTGTTGTAGAAGCAGGTGGTCTCGCCGGCCAGGCAGGTGTAGACCGACTTGACCTGGAACCACTGGCCGTAGTTGGAGATCAGGGTGTAGGGATTGAAGCCCGCCCCCAGCGACGACAGCCCGGCGCTCAAGCTCTTCTCGTGGTCCTGCACCACCGAGGTCACCGACTGGAGGTCACTGATGGTGGTGGCCAGGTTGCCCTGGTTGGACTGGACCACCGCGGCGATCTGTCCGGTGAACTGGGACAGATTGGTGACCACCGTGTCCAGCAGGTTGTTGTTGGCGGCGAAGGTCTGGGACACCGACTGGAGGTTGTCGAGCAGGCTGCCGATGTCGGAGCTCTTCTGGGCCAGGGCGGTGAAGACCTGGTTGAGGGCGTCGATCACTTGACCGACCTGGGTGTCGAGGGAGCCGACCGTCTGGGCGACGGTGGCCGAGTCGTTGATCAGCTGGTCGACCTTGTCCTGATTCCCCTGGAGGGCGGAGAGCACGCTCTGGACGAAGGTGTTGGCCTGGGCCGGGTTCACCGCCGAGAGGAACGGGCCGAGGGCGTTGAGGAAGGCGCCCACCCCGGGATCGGCGACCGACTGGGACAGGGGGATGACGTAGCCGGCCTGGATGTCCTTGCCGGTGGATCCCGGGTACAGATAGAGGAACTGTTGGCCGAGCACGTTGTTCTGCTGCAGTCCGGACTTGGTGCTGGAGCGCAGGTGCACGTCGTTGTTGATGGAGAACGTCACCAGGGCATGGCCGCGCTGCACGCTGATGCCGGTCACCTGGCCGACGGTGACCCCGGCGATCTTCACCGAGTTGTTCGGCTGCAGCCCGGTGACGTCGGCCAGCTGCGCCTGGTAGGTGGTGCGGTGGGTGAACAGCGAGATGTTCCCGACCCGGACGGCCAGCGCCACCAGCAGTACCAGGGCGACGATGACGAACACCCCGAATTTGAGCAGGGTGGGGAGATGGCTCTTGCGGCCGGAGGAGGAGCGGCGCCAGGGCCAGCGGGCCATCAGAGGCCCCCGAGCAGCATGGACAGGTAGCCGCTGAGGCCCTGGGGGGCCGGAGCTTGGGGGGTGCCGAGCGCCTGGTACACCTGTTGGGCCACCTGGTTGCCCTGCTGGGCGGTGGACGGGGTTGCCGCCGAGGTGGTGGCGGCGGTGGTGGTCGCCGGCGGGTTGAGTTGGTTGAAGGTGGCGGTCTGGGCCGAGCAGTCGAAGGCGCTACCGGCGGCGCCCAGCGCCGCCTGGAGCGGGGCGAGGGCGGCCAGCCCCCCGCTGGCCGGGGCGATCAGGCTGCAGACCAGGTTGTTCACGTCGGAGAAGTCGATGAACACCTGGAAGTAGCCGATCCTCGAGCCGTCGGGGAGGGTATCGGCTGGGGCCAGGGAGAGCCGGTAGACGTACTGGTAGAGCCCGGTGATGGTTTGTCGGATGTTGGTCTCGTGGCTCAGGAGCACCCGGGTCACGTTGTCGCCGGTGGTCAAGAGGGTGGCGATGTCCGGGTGGTAGAGGCTCAGGAACTGGGCCAGGTTCTCGGCGAACGGGTTGATCGACTCCAACAGGCGTTGGAAGTTGTCCTGGGCCTGGTTGATGGCCGGCAGCGCGGTGTTGGCGTCCTGGGAGACGGTGTTCAGCTGGGCGGCCGCCGGGAGCAGGGCGCCGTTGAGGGCGGCCAGCGAGTCGAGGGCGGTGAGCTGGGCGCCAAGGGTCGAGCTCAGCAACGTCCCCAGCTTGGCGGCCTCGGTGATCCCGGTGGCGATCTCGGAACCGGCGCCGTTGGTGGCCTGGTCCAGCTCGGAGATGGACTGCGACAGGTCGGTGGTGTTGATCTGCTGGAGCAGGGGGTCGGCCACCGCCAGCAGATCGGTGAGCTCGCTGGACACCGCGGTGTGGGGGATGGTCGCTCCCGGCTTCAGGTACGGGCCCCGCTGACCGGTGGGCGAGGTGATGGCGACGTCGTCGGCGCCGAACAGGTTCTCGGGTTGGATGGTGGCGGTCCCGTTGGCCGGGAAGTGGAAGCTCGGGTAGAGGCTGAGGGTCAACTTGGCGGCCCGGTTGACCAGGGCGATGGAGTGGACCCGGCCGACCTGGACGCCGTCGAAGTCGACTTCGGCACCGGGTTGGATCCCCTGGCCGGCGGAGGAGAAGCGGCCGACCACCAGCTGGTTGCCGCTGTAGTCCCCGCCCACCGCGTTCTCGATCACTACCACCCCGGCCACCACCACCACGAGGGCAACCAGGACGACCGCGGTTCGTCCTGAACGCGCTGAGCCGCCTCATCCCACCAGCCTGGCCCCGGAGGAGGCACCACTGAAGAGAACAGTCGACAGAAAGAAGTTGAGGACCACGACCACGATGAGGGACATCCGGATGGCCCGGCCGGCGGCCACCCCCACCCCGGCCGGCCCGCCCTCGGCCGAATAGCCGTAGTAGCAGTGGATGAAGGTCACCGCCACCACGAAGACCATCGCCTTCACGAACGAATAGAGGACGTCGACCGGCGGGAGGAACAGCTGGAAGAAGTGGTGATAGGTGCCCACCGACAGGTGGAAGAGGTCGGTGACCATCAGTTGGGAGGCGATGAAGCTGGCGAACAGGGCGGCCAGATAGATGGGGATCATGGTGATGAGCGCCGCCCACACCCGGGTGCCGACCAGATAGGTGACGCTGTCCACCCCGATCACTTCGAGGGCGTCGATCTCCTCGGAGACCCGCATGGCCCCGAGCTGGGCGGTGAACCCGGCGCCGACCTGGGCCGCGAACGCCAACCCGGCCACCAGCGGGGTGATCTCCCGGACGTTGGCCAGGGCGGAGATGACCCCGGTGAAGGCCTGGGCCCCGATCTGGGAGAGACCGGTGAATCCTTCGAGCCCGACTTCGGTGCCGGTGAAGAAGGCGATCCCGACGACCACGAAGAACATGCCGCCCCCGATCACCACCGCGCCGGCGCCGACGGTGATGTCGGAGACCAGCAGGGTGATCTCCCGGCGGTACTGGAGGGCGGCGGGGAGCGAGCGGATGGTCCGCAACCAGAAACGGGTCTGCTTGTAGACGTAGCCGACGGGGCCGTTGCCGATGGAGGTGGTGGCGGCCATCTAGATGCCTCGCTGGGGAATGAAGTTGAAGTAGACGACCGTCAGCACGAAGTTTATGAAGAACGAAACCATGAAGGTGATCACCACCGCCTGGTTCACCGCGTCCCCGACACCTTTCGGACCGCCCTTGGCGGTCATGCCCTTGTAGCAGGCGACCATGGCGGCGATGAACCCGAACACCACCGACTTGAACAGGGCCATGGCCAGGTCGGCCAGCTGGCTGAGCTCGCCGAAGGTGGAAAAGAAACTGCTGGCGGTGATGTGGATGTCATGGGTACCGAAGTAGAGGCCACCGGCGATGCCGGCCACCGACACGATGGCGTCGAGGAGGAAGGCGACCAGCATGGCGGCCAGCAACCGGGGGAGGACCAGGCGCTGCAAGGGCTGGACCCCCATCACCTCCATGGCGGAGATCTCGTCCCGGATCTTGCGGGAGCCGATGTCGGCGCACATGGCCGACCCACCGGCCCCGGCGATGAGCAGGGCGGTGGCCAGCGGTGCCTGTTCCCGCACCACCGCCAGCACCATGGCCGCCCCCAGCTGCGACTGGGCGCCGATCTGTTGGAGGAGGCCGCCGACCTCGAGGGCGATGACCGCGCCGAACGGCACCGAGATGAGGATCAGGGGGAGGGTGGTGACCTTGGCCAGAAACCAGCACTGGTCGAGGAACTCGCCGACCGGGACCCCCTGCTTGATACCGAGCCGGAGGGCCTCGAAACCGGAGGCGAACATGGCCCCGACCTCGCCGAGGAACCAGTTGATCTTCGGGAACAGCGGCGGCCGGGAGACCCGGTGGCGGGGAAGGACCGAGGAGGGCGGAGGCGAAACCCGGGGGATCTGCTCGGTGGCGGGACCGATGACGGCAACTCGGGCGGTATCCTCCCCCTCCCCGGTCACGCCCCCGTCGTGCCCTCTTTCATCCGTCACACAGTCTCCGATGCCCCAGCTGAAACGAAATTACTTTGGCAACCCCCGCTCAGACGATCGTCCGGCGCTGTGCTGCAACTTCTGCGATTGGGGAACTTACCGGATAGTCAGAACTTGCGGTAGTCAGGGATTCCCACGCCTGGGACCCGCCTGGCGTCGCAATGTCGTCCTCACCGTTAAGTTACATAGTTGGTGCTAGATAGTTGTACCCGGCAGTGTGCGAAAACAACCAGAAGATGCGAGGATGAGGGCCATGGCTGATCCGAGTGGAGTTCCGTCGGCGGTCCCGGGACTTTCCACCCCGATGGGCTCGAACGGGGCCGCCGCGCCCTCGGCCGCGCTTCCCGACGCCGCCATCTCCATCCAGAACGTGACCAAGTCGTTCGGCTCCCACACCGTCCTCCAGGACATCACCTTCGACGTGCCCCGGGGGAAGATCACCGCGGTGCTGGGACCGTCGGGGACCGGGAAGTCGGTGTTGCTGAAGGTGGTGATCGGGCTGTTGAAGCCCAACAACGGAGGCGTCTACATCGACGGCGAGTTGATCAGCACCCTCAACCAGAAGAACCTGTTCCGGGTCCGGCGCAAGTTCGGGGTGCTGTTCCAGGACGGCGCGCTGTTCGGCTCGATGAACCTGTTCGAGAACATCGCCTTCCCGCTCCGGGAGCACACCAAGAAGAACGAGGGGGAGATCCGCAAGATCGTCCACAAGAACGCCGAGCTGGTCGGGCTGATGGACCATCTCCGCAAGCTTCCCGGCGAGGTGTCCGGGGGCATGAAGAAGCGGGCCGGGTTGGCCCGGGCCCTGGTGCTCGATCCCGAGATCGTGCTGTTCGACGAGCCTGACTCCGGCCTCGACCCGGTACGGGTGGCCTTCCTCGACGAGCTGGTGCTGGACGTGCAACGGGAGACCGGGGCCACCATCTTCATCATCACCCACAACATCCCCTCGGTGATGCGGACGGCCGACTACCTCGGGATGCTCTACCAGTCCCGTCTGGTGCGGTTCGCCCCCAAGAGCGAGATGTTCGACTCGCACGACCCGGTCATCCATCAGTTCCTGAACGCCGACCTCGAAGGGCCGATCGGCATGGACGAGATGGCCGAGGGCAACGTTCCCCGCACCACCTTCAGCGCCGAGCCGGTCGGGGTCGGGGCACCCTCCGCCACCGAGTGACGCCGGGGCGGACCGTACCCCTCATCTGAGCGCCGGGGGCCGGGAGGGAGACCAGGAGCCCGCTGGTAGCCTGCGGCCGTGGTCGCCACTCCTCTTCCCGACACCGCCCCGTCGGTCGCCATCGGGGTGCTGGTGTCGGGCAGCGGCACCATCCTCGAGGCCATCCTCGCCGCCCGGCTCCCGGTCGCCCTGGTGGTGGCCGACCGGCCCTGCCGCGGGCTCGGCATCGCCGAGGCCGCGGGGCTGCCCGCCTCCCTGGTCGACCGGGCCGCCTACGGCGGGTTCGGAAGCGAGTTCGACCGGCTGGCCTACACCCGGGCGGTGGTCGAGGTGCTGGCCGCTCACCCCATCGACGTGGTGGTGATGGCCGGGTTCGGGACGGTGCTCGACCAGCCCATCCACACCGCCTTCCCCGGCCGGATCCTCAACACCCACCCGGCGCTGCTGCCGGCGTTCCCGGGTTGGCATGCGGTGGAGGCCGCCCTGGCCGCCGGGGTGGCCGAGACCGGCACCACCGTGCACCTGGCCACCCTGGCCATGGACGCCGGCCCCATCCTCGCCCAGCAGTCGGTCCCGGTGCTCCCGGACGACACGGTGGCGACGTTGCACGAGCGGATCAAGGCGGTGGAGCGGGTGCTCTACCCGGCGACCATCCGCGCCTTCATCGACTCGCTGGCGGTCCCGGTCGGCGATGAGCGAGGATCACCGCAGGAGGTCACCGAGTGAAGGCGTTGCTGTCCGTGTACGACAAGACGGGGCTGGAGGACCTGGCCCGCGGCCTCGCCGATCTCGGGTGGGAGCTGATCTCCAGCGGCGGCACCTCCGCGGTGCTGGCCGATGCCGGCATCCCCCACCTCGAAGTCGCCGACCTCACCGGCGCGCCGGAGATGCTCGGCGGCCGGGTCAAGACCCTCCATCCGGTCATCGCCGGCGGGATCCTGGCCGACCGGGCCCAGCCCCAGCACCTGGCCGATCTCGAGGGCCAGGAGATCGGCCTCATCGACCTGGTGGTGTGCAACCTGTACCCGTTCCGGTCGGACCCCTCGATCGAGCTGATCGACGTCGGCGGCCCCACCATGGTGCGGGCGGCGGCCAAGAACCACGACCACGTCGGGGTGGTCGTCGACCCGGCCGACTACGGCGCGGTGCTGGACGAGCTGCGGGACCAGGGGTCCCTGTCCGACGAGACCCGGCGCCGGCTGGCCCGCGGCCGCCTTCGCCCACACCGCCGCCTACGACGCGGCCATCGTCGAGTGGTTCGACGACGGGCGCACCGACGCGACGGCCATCCTGCCCCCCACCCTCCACCTCACCCTCGAGCGGGCCGGATCGCTCCTCTACGGCGAGAACCCCCACCAGCACGGCGCCCGCTACCGGCTCGCCGGCGGGAACTCCTGGTGGGACGCGGTCGTGCAGCACGGCGGGCAGGAGCTCTCCTACCTGAACCTCTTCGACGCCGACGCCGCCTGGCGGCTGGTCCACGAGCTCGGCGCGGCCGGGGCGGCCCGAGGTGGCCGTCGCGATCATCAAGCACGCCAACCCGTGCGGCGCCGTCGGTGGCCGACACCTGGCCACCGCCTACCGGCGTGGCCCTCGAGAGCGACCCGGTCTCGGCGTTCGGTGGGGTCGTGGCCCTCGGCGGGACCGGTCGACGCGGCGCTGGCCGAGGCGATCGGTGCCGGCCCCCAGGCGGACGTGATCGTGGCCCCGGCCTACGACGACGAGGCGCTCGGCCCTGCTGTCGTCGAAGCGGAAGGCCACCCGCTTGCTGTCGGCACCGGCGCCCGAGGCGGTCGTCCGCCAGTCCGGGGGCTCGGGGCGAGCCTGCTGGTCCAGGACGCCGACCGCTTCCCGTCGGACCCGTCCGAGTGGGAGGTGGTCACCACACCCGGCCGACCGACGCCCAGTGGCGACGACCTGGCCCTGGCCTGGCGGGTCTGCGCCCGCACCACCTCGAACGCCATCGCTCGTGGCGACGGGCAGGGCGACCGTCGGCGTCGGCGCCGGCCAGCAGTCCCGGGTGGTGGCGGCCGAGATCGCCGTCGCCAGGCCGGCGCCCGGGCGACGGGCGGCGGCGGCGGCCAGCGACGCCTTCTTCCCGTTTCCCGACGGCCTCGAGGTGCTGGCCCGGGCCGGGGTCGCGGCCGTCGTGCATCCCGGGGGGTCGGTCGGCGACGGCGGCGGTCATCGAGGCGGCCGACGCCGCCGGGGATCGCGCTGGTCACGACCGGGGCGAACGCCACTTCCGGCACTGAGGACCCCGGTGACCGCCCTCCGGCTCGACGGCGAGGCGCTGGCCGCCCGGATCCGGGCCGAAGTGACCGATCGGGTCGCCCGGCTGGCCGCCGACGGGGTGACGGTCGGGCTGGGGACGATCCTGGTCGGCGACGACGGCCCGAGCGCCCGGTACGTCGCGATGAAGCACGCCGACTGCGCCGAGGTCGGGATCGACTCCGCCCACGAGCACCTGCCGGCCGAGGTCTCCCAGACGGAGCTCGAAGCCGTGGTGGCCCGCTTCAACGCCGACCCTCGGATCCACGCCTACCTGGTCCAGCTCCCGTTGCCGGCCGGGCTCGACGAGGAGCGGGTGCTGCTGGCGGTGGACCCGGACAAGGATGTCGACGGCCTCCACCCGGTCAACCTCGGCCGGCTGGTCATGGGGGCGCCCGGCCCGCTGCCCTGTACCCCGGCCGGCATCGTCGAGCTGCTCGCGGCCAACGACGTGCCGGTCGAGGGCAAGCACGTGGTGATCATCGGTCGGGGGCTGACCATCGGCCGGCCGCTGGCCCTGCTGCTGGCCCTGAAGCGACCGGGCTGCAATGCGGCGGTCACCGTCGTCCACACCGGCGTCGACGACATGGCCGGACTGGTGCGTCCAAGGCGACGTGGTGGTGGCGGCCGCCGGTCGGGCCGGCCTGGTCACCACGGACATGGTCAAACCCGGCGCCGCGGTGGTCGGCGCCGGGACCTCGTGGGAAGGGAAGAAGCTCCTGTCCGATGTCGACGAGTCGGTCGCCGAGGTGGCGGGGTGGATCACCCCCCGCATCGGCGGGGTGGGCCCGATGACCCGGGCCATGTTGTTGCGCAACACCGTGCGCGCCGCCGAGCGGGCGTCGTGAGCCCGCCGACCGGTCCGGGGCCCCGGAGACCGAACACCGGCCGTGGGGCAGCTATACGGTCCTCGACGACAACCGGACCTACAAGGTGAAGCGGATCACCGTACTGCCGGGCCGGCGCCTCAGCTATCAACGCCACACCCGGCGATCGGAACACTGGTTCATCGTCACCGGGCACCGCGTTGATCACCCTGGACGGGATTCCAGGCCGAGTACGCGGCCGGAGGGTCGGTCGACATCCCGGTGGGCACCGATCACCGGATCGAGAACCCCACCGCCACCGAGGTGGTCTTCGTGGAGGTCCAGCACGGTGAGTACTTCGGGGAGGACGACATCGTCCGGCTCGAGGACGACTACGGCCGGGTCGACAGCTGACGGACGTACACGGTGCCGTCGGTTGTCCGTCGTGTCGGTGCCGGCCCGGTTAGGGTGAGGCCGCGCCCGTGGAAACCGGGCACCGAGTGGGGGGTGTCGAGTGGCTGCACACCAGGTTTCGATGACGGGATCGCCCGACTCCGATCCGCCGGCCTCCCGGCGTTCCCGGCGTTCCCGGATCGGCGCGGCCGTGGCCGGCGCCGCGCTCGGCGACCGGTGCGCTCACCCTCGGCTCGGCGGTCCCGGTGTCGGCCACTACCACCACCGTCCCGGTCACCACCACCACCGTCCCGGTCACCACCACGACGACGACCACCACTACCTCGACCACCACCACGACCACGGTGCCGAAGACCACCACCACGACGGTGCCGAGGACGACGACCACGGTGCCGAAGACCACCACCACCACCACGACCGCCACACCCAAGAAGACCAGCCGCGGGTTGAGCGGTGCGGCGGTGGCCCTGATCATCGTCGCCGTCGTGGTGGTGCTGGCCGTGATCCTGCTGCTGATCCTCCTCGGCCGCCGGAAGCGAATGCAGGTGCAGTCGGCGTGGCGGCGGGCGGTATTCCCGGCGGTGAGCGATGCCCACCTGGCCCGCGATGCGTTGCTGTCGGCCAACGCCATGTCCGCCGACGCCGAGCTCCGGGGGTCGGTGGAGGTGCAAGTGGACCGGTCCGCCCGAGCCCTCGAGCAGGCCGCCTTGACCGCGCCCGACGAGGCGGCCCAGAGCGCCACCAACACGGTGGCCCGGTCGCTGCGGGGACTGGCCTTCGCGGTCGAGGCCGACCGTCTCCTCCGCCACGGCGCCGGCGCTCCCACCGGGACCCAGTTGGCCGAAGCCGACGAGGCCCGCCGCTCCCGGCTCGCCGACCTCGACGGCGCGCTGTCCCGACTCTCGGCCCAACTCGGTGCGCCATCGTCGAGGCGTTGATCGGCTGACCGGGGTTCGGCCAGAGCTTCGGTTCGACCTCCCGCAGTAGGATGCCTGGGTTATGACCCGGATTGCCGACCTGTTGTCGAAAGGGCCGACCTACTCCTTCGAGTTTTTCCCGCCCAAGAACGATGCCGAGCAAGCCACCCTGGTGAAGACCCTGCGCGATCTCGAGCCGCTGGGGCCGTCTTTCGTGTCGGTCACCTACCGGGGCGGAGCCGAGTCGCGGCAGCGGACCTACGACTTGGTGACCGGCATGCTGCGCACCACCACCCTGGTGCCGATGGCCCACCTGATCTGTGTCGCCCACACCCGGTTGGAACTGGCCGAGATCCTGATCGCCTACCGGAAGGCCGGAGTCGAGAACCTGATGGCCCTGGGCGGGGATCCCCCCGCCGACCCGACCGAAGGGGTGGGGGAGCTCCCCCACGCCTCCGAGCTGGTCGAGCTGGCCCACGCCATCGGTGGCTTCTCCATCGGGGTGGCGGCCCAGCCGGCCGGCCATCCCCTTTCCCCGGACCTGGAGTTCGACCGGGACCGGCTGGCGGAGAAGCTGCGCCTGGCCGACTTCGGGGTCACCCAGTTCTTCTTCGAGGTGGAGGAGTACACCGGCCTGATCGCCGACCTCGCCGCCCGGGGCGTGGACACTCCGGTGCTCCCCGGCATCATGCCGGTGACCAATCTCAAATCCGTCCCCCGGATGGCCACCATGGGGGCGGCGGTGCCGACGTGGATGGTGGACCGGTTGGAAGAGGCCGATCGGAGCGGGGGAGCCGACGCCGTCCGGGACGAAGGGGTCGCCATCGCCACCGAACTCTGTCGGAAGCTGCTCGACGCCGGGGTGCCGGGGCTGCACTTCTATACGCTCAACCGATCGAGCGCCACCCGCGAGATCTACCGGGCGCTGGGCCTCGGCACGTCGTAGGCGGGGTGAGCGCCACGACCGGGTTGTCGGTCGCGACATTCGCACCCACGATCCGACACCGTTGAGCGAATGCCGATGACCGTTCGCTCAAAGGTGGCGCTTTCACCAACGCGGGGAATCCTTCCGTGACTGACGACGCCTGGGCCCCGCTGGCTGACCGATTCCTCGACGGGCACTACGGCTCACTCCGAGGGCGGGTCCGGACCCATGTCATCGATCGGCATCTGCACGAACACTTGCCGCCACCGCCGGCCAGGTTGGTCGACGTCGGAGGGGGGGCGGGCCACCAGTCGCTGCCGCTGGCGCGCGAGGGCTACGAGGTCACCATCGTCGACCCTTCCACCACCATGCTGGAGCGAGCCGAAGCCCTCGTCGGGAAAGAGTCGGCCGAGGTGGCGCGCCGGGTCCGGCTGGTACAGGCCAGCGCAGAGGAGGCACCGGGCGTCCTTGGCCACGGGTGCTTTGCGGGAGTTCTGTGCCATGGCGTGATCATGTACGTGGATGACCCACAGCCGTTCGTAGCCGCCCTGGCCGCCCTGGCCCAGCCAGGCGCGATCGTCTCCCTGGTGGCCAAGAACGCCGACACCCTCGCGGTGCGGCCGGCACTCGAGGGCAACTGGGCCGAGGCACTGGCTTCCTTTGACGCCGCCCGGCAGATCAACGGGCTCGGAGTCGACACGCGGGGCGACTCCTTGGAAACGCTGACCCAGATGCTCGCCGACGTCGGCGTGGAGCGGGTGGCCTGGTACGGCGTCCGGCTGTTCACCGACGGATGGACGCCCGATCGTCCGGCCGACGATCCCGAGTCGGCGGCATTGGCGGTCGAGCTCGAAGCCAGCCGCCGCGACCCCTACCGCCTCATGAGCCGACTGTTCCACCTCGTCGGTGTCCGCCACTGAGACCGGTGCTCCGGAGCTTCCGCCCACCGGCCGGGAGAGGGTCATCTGCATCGTGAGGGGCCGTCGAGACCCGGTCTCTGGGGCTGGCCAGTGGCCAGGGCCACACCGATATAGTCGCCCTATGGCCGAACTCGTCTCCCTCAGCGCCGACGGCGTGCTCCACGTGCCCGAAGAGCCCATCATCCCGTTCATCGAAGGTGACGGCACCGGCGTCGACATCTGGCCGGCCGCCAAGCTGGTGCTCGACGCCGCCGCCGCCAAGTACGGCAAGGTCGGTGGCCTGGAAGGAAGTGCTGGCCGGGCAGAAGGCGTTCGACGAGACCGGGGACTGGCTGCCCGACGAGACGGTCGAGACGTTCCGCACCCACCTGATCGGCATCAAGGGCCCGCTGACCACCCCGGTCGGCGGGGGCATCCGGTCGCTCAACGTGGCCCTCCGCCAGATCCTCGACCTCTACGTGTGCCTGCGCCCGGTCCGCTGGTTCCAGGGCGTCCCCTCGCCGGTGATGCACCCCGAGCTGGTGGACATGGTGATCTTCCGGGAGAACACCGAGGACATCTACGCCGGCCTCGAGGTCGAGGAGGGCACCCCGGAGGCGGCCAAGCTGTCCGCCTTCCTGCACGACGAGTTGGGCTGGGACATCCGCGGACGGCTCGGGATCGGCATCAAGCCGATCTCCGAGCTGGGCTCCAAGCGGCTGATCCGGGCGGCCATCAAGTACGCCCTGGAGCACGGCCGCCAGAGCGTGACCCTGGTCCACAAGGGGAACATCCAGAAGTTCACCGAAGGGGCGTTCCGCAACTGGGGCTACGAGCTGGTCAGCGAGGAGTTCGCCGATGTGGCCGTCGGCTGGGACGACTGCGGCGGCAAGCCGGGCGACAAGATCCTGGTCAAGGACAACATCGCCGACATCACCCTCCAGCAGGTGCTGACCCGCCCGACCGACTTCGACGTCATCGCCACCACCAACCTCAACGGCGACTACCTGTCCGACGCCCTGGCCGCCCAGGTGGGTGGCATCGGCATCGCTCCCGGCGCCAACATCAACTACGTCACCGGCCACGGCATCTTCGAGGCCACCCACGGCACCGCCCCCAAGTACGCCGGCCAGGACAAGGTCAACCCGGGTCGGTGCTGCTGTCCGGCGTGATGATGTTCGAGCACCTGGGCTGGCAGGAGGCCGCCGCCGACATCGTCCGGGCGCTGGAGGCGACCATCGCCGACAAGGTCGTCACCTACGACTTCGCCCGGCAGATGGAAGGGGCCACCGAGGTCAAGACCTCGGAGTTCGCCGCCGCCATCGTCGACCACCTGTAGGCCCCGACCGGCCGTGGTTCGCTCACCGCCAAGGCCCTCCAGGTAGCCTCACCGCATGGCAGCCAAACTCCCGTCCAGGTCACCGTCACCGGGGCCGCCGGCCAGATCGGCTACTCCCTGCTGTTCCGGATCGCCTCCGGTCAGCTGCTGGGCCCCGACCAGCCGGTGGTGCTCCGCCTGCTCGAGATCGAGCCGGGGATGAAAGCCCTCGAGGGTGTGGTGATGGAGATCGACGACGGGGCGTTTCCCCTGGTCAGCGACATCATCGCCACCACCGATCTGAAGACCGCCTTCGACGGCACCTCCTGGGCCCTGCTGGTCGGATCGGTGCCCCGCAAAGCCGGCATGGAGCGGGGCGACCTGCTCACCGTCAACGGTGGGATCTTCGGTCCCCAGGGCCAGGCCATCGCGGCCAACGCCGCCTCCGACGTCCGGGTGCTGGTGGTGGGCAATCCCTGCAACACCAACTGCCTGATCGCCAGGTCCAACGCCCCCGAGGTGCCCTCCGACCGGTGGTTCGCCATGACCCGCCTCGACGAGAACCGGGCCAAGAGCCAGCTGGCCAAGCGGGCCGGGGTGCCGGTGACCTCGGTGACCAACCTGGCCATCTGGGGCAACCACTCGGCCACCCAGTTCCCCGACTTCGCCAACGCCCGCATCGACGGCAAGCCGGTTCCCGACGTCATCGATGACATCGAGTGGCTGCAGGGCGAGTTCATCACCACCGTGCAGAAACGGGGCGCCGCCATCATCGAGGCCCGCGGCCTGTCGTCGGCGGCGTCTGCCGCCAACGCCGCCATCGATTCGGTGAAGAGCATCCGGCATCGCCACCCCCGCCCAGGAGGTGACGTCACTGGCCGTGGTGTCCAACGGTGAGTACGGCATCCCCGCCGGCCTGCAATTCGGGTTCCCGGTGCGGGTGAACTCGTCCGGGGCCTGGAGTGTCGTCGAAGGGCTGCACCACGACGACTTCGCCCTCGAGCGCATCCGGATCACCACCGAGGAGTTGGAGTCCGAGCGGGCCGAGGTCGCCGCCCTGCTGCCCTGACCGAGAGTCAGCCGGGCTTTCTCCACACCCGCTGGAACGGCAGCCGCCAGGTCCGGGGCGCGATCAGTTCGCGGATACCTTCGGGACCCCACGACCCGGGCGGGTAGAACTCGACATCGGGTGGATGCTCGAGCAGCGGGGTGGAGAGCTCCCACAGCCGCTCGATGTCCTCGGCCCCGGTGAACAGGGTGTGGTCGCCGCTCATGGCGTCGTGAATCAGCCGCTCGTAGGCCTCGAGCACGTCGGCGTCGGCGCCGGTGTCGTGGAGGTCGAATTGGAGGCTGGCCTTGTCGAGCTTCATGCCCGGGCCCGGCCGCTTGCCGTAGAACGAGAGCGACAGCTTCGACGAGTCGGCCAGGTCGAAGGTGAGGTGGTCGGGACCCTGGGTCCCGATGCCCGAGTCGGGCGGGAACATGCTCTTGGGGGGCTCATGAAAGGCGATGGAGATGATCCGGGCTCCGTCGGCCATATTCTTCCCGGTCCGGAGATAGAAGGGGACCCCGGCCCACCGCCAACTGTCGATCTCGCAGCGGAGGGCGACGAAGGTCTCGGTCTGGGAATCCGGAGCCACCCCGGGGGTGGAGCGGTAGCCCGCGTACTGGCCCCGCACCACCTGGGTGGGGTCGAGCGTACGCATGGACCGGAACACCTTGTTCTTCTCCTCGCTGATGGCCCGGGGTTCCAACGCCGTCGGCGGTTCCATGGCCATGAAAGCCAGGACCTGGAACAGGTGGGTCACCACCATGTCCCGGAACGCCCCGGTGCGTTCGTAGAAGCCGGCCCGGGCGTCGACGGACAGGGACTCGGGCACGTCGATCTGCACGTGCTCGATGTGCCTTCGGTTCCAGATCGGCTCGAACAGGCCGTTGGCGAATCGGAAGGCCAGGATGTTCTGGGCCGCCTCCTTGCCCAGGAAGTGGTCGATCCGGTACACCTGATCGGGCGGGAACACCTCGTGGACGGCGTCGTTGAGGACCTTGGCCGACCGGAGGTCGGTGCCGAACGGCTTCTCCATGATGATGCGCGACCGATCGACCAGGTCGGCCTCCCCCAAGGTGCGGACGACCGCCTGGGCCGCGAACGGGGGGACGCTCAGGTAGTGCAGGCGTCGGGGCTCGCCGCCCAGCAGCACCTCCGCGCGATGGACCGCCTCGGCCAGACCCGCCGGCCCGGCGGAGTCGGGAACGTAGCGAAGCCGCGACTCGAAGTTCGGCCATTCGGCATCGACCAGATCCTGGCGGGTGAACTCGTCGCACGCCTTGCGGGCGAAACGCCGGAATTCGGCGTCGTCGAAGTCCTCGAGCGATACCCCGATGATCTGGCATTCGCGGACCAGCCCGGAATGGATGAGCCGGAGGAGCCCGGGGAGCAGCTTGCGGCGGGCCAGGTCCCCGGTGGCGCCGAAGAGCACGATGACATGCGGCTCCAGAGCTTCGGATTCCTTGCCGGCCACCTCGTCGTCGTGTAGCCCGATGGTCATTGGCCTCCCGTCACTGCGGTTCCGTCCGGCCCGGGTGGTTCCGTACCGTCCAGTAGTAGCAGACCCGGCCATGGGTTCGGGTCAGCCCGGTGACCGGGTGATCTCCTAGGTCGGGGGCGGCGGCCGGAGGTCGCGCCGCAACGGGTGGCCCTCGGGCACTTCGACGATATGGATACGGATCCCGTCGGGATCATCCACCCAGGCTTCGATGAGTCCCCAAGGCTCGAGCACCGGCGGCCGGGCGATGGTCACGCCGCGGCCTTCGAGCTCCTTCACGGCGTCGGCGACGTCGCGGACCTGCCACCAGAGGGCCACCACGTCGCCGGCACCCGACTCGTCCTCGGAGATCGTGTTCCCGTGATGACCGACCACCTCGAGCAGCCCCCCGCCCAGGAAGAACACCACCCCCCGGGTGGCGCCGGCGCTGAACTCCCGGGCGACGGCCAGGCCGAACCCGTCCTGGTAGAAGGCGAGGGTGCGGTCCAGGTCGCTCGGGTGGATCATCGTCCGGCCACTCAGGATCTCCACGATGATCCCCTCCTCCTAATAGGTGGTGTCGGCGGTCAGGTCCCGCACGAACGGCTGGGCCGACGCCAACATTTGCTGGCTGGCCACCAGCACCGACAGATCCCCGCGCACCCGGATGCGCCCGGCGGTCAGCGCTTCGGCCGCCACCAGCTCGCCCTTGGACAGCGCCACCGCGTCCTCGTAGGACAGCGAGATGGCGACATCGGCGGCGTCGGCCGCGGCCTGGTGGTCCTCGCTCCGCGACAGGTGGAGGGTGCCGTCACTGACGGTCAGGGCCACCGTCACGTCGCCGGTCGGGGCGCCGTGTACCTCCTGGATCACCGTGAACCGCCCGTCGATGGCGGCCAGCCCCGCCTCGTCCCCGGGTCCCGGAACCGTCACCCCGTCGAGCGCCGCGTCGAAGGCGGCCACCCATTCGGGGCTCAGGAACTGCGGCATGGTCGGCCGGCGGCAAACGCCCCGGGCCGTCCGGTGATCACTCGCCGACCGCGGTCGGCATCCCGGTGACCGGCGATGCCGGTTGGACCGCCGCCGGCCCGCCGACCGCCGCCGTCGCCGCCGTCTCGGCCACCGACGCCTTGGTCCGGCGCAGGATCTTGCGGCCCAGCCAGGCGATCGGGTCGTAGGAGGCGTCGACCACCCGCTCCTTCAGGGGGATGATGGCGTTGTCGGTGATCTTGATGTGCTCGGGACACACCTCGGTGCAGCACTTGGTGATGTTGCACATCCCCAGACCGTCCTCTTGGCGCAGCACCTCGCGGCGATCGGAGACATCAAGGGGGTGCATCTCCAGCTCGGCCGACCGGATGAAGAAGCGGGGACCGGCGTAGGAGGTCTTGTTCTCCTCGTGGTCGCGGATGACATGACAGACGTCCTGGCACAGGAAGCACTCGATGCACTTGCGGAACTCCTGGCTGCGCTCCACGTCGATCTGCGCCATCCGGTAGCCGCCGGCCTTGGCCTCGTCGACCGTCTTGGGGCGGGGGTTGAACGGGGCGATCCGCTTGGCCACCTCGTAGTTGAACGAGACGTCGGTCACCAGGTCCCGGAGGATCGGGAACGTCTTGAGCGGGGCCACCACGATGTCGGCCCCGACCGGGAGGGTGTCCACCCGGGTCATGCACATCAGCGATGGGATCCCGTTGATCTCCGCCGAACACGATCCGCACTTCCCCGCCTTGCAGTTCCACCGGCAGGCCAGGTCGGGGGCCTCGGTGTGCTGCACCCGGTGGATGACGTCGAGGACGACCTCGCCTTCGACGGCGGGCATCACGTAGTCGACGAACTCGCCGCCGGTGGCGTCGCCCCGCCACAGCACCATGGTGACGGTCCCCTCGTCGGCCGGTTCGGGAGGCGCGACGACATCGGTGGCTTCGTCCTCAACCGGTTCGACGGTCATGATTCTTCCTCCAGCAGGGCCTTGAGCTCATCGGGCATCACCGGTAGCGGCTCGGGGGTCACGGTGATGGTGTTGATCGAGGGGGTGCCGAGCGGGCCGTCGGACCCACCGGTGCCGACGGCGATCCGCTGCACGAAATTGACCGACCCCATCTCCGGATCCGGCTTCGGGTAGTCGTCGCGGGTGTGGCCGCCCCGACTCTCCTTGCGATTGATGGCGCCCTGGGTCACACACCGCGACACCGTGAGCATCGACGGGAGGTCGGTGGCCAGGTTCCAACCCGGGTTGTAGGCCACCCCACCACCGATGGCGATGTTGGTCGCCCGCTGTTCCAGCTTCTCGAGCTCGCCCATGGCCTCCTCGAGCTCCGACTGGGTGCGAATGATGCCCACCAGGTTCTGCATGGTCTGTTGCAGCTCGGCCTGCAGGTCGTAGGGATTTTCGCCGCTGTCCCGGGCGAACGGCGCCGTGGCGGCGTTGATGACCTCCTTGACCTCGCCGGGGTCTACCGCCGAGGTGCGGTGGTTGCGGTTCCGCTCCTTGGCGTGCTTGACCGCGGCGATGCCGGCCCGGTGCCCGAAGACCAGGAGGTCGGAAAGTGAGTTCCCCCCCAGGCGGTTGGCACCGTGCATCCCACCGGCGACCTCTCCGGCCGCGAACAGGCCGGGGACGGAGGTCTCCTGCGAGTCGGCGTCGACCCGGACCCCGCCCATGGCGTAGTGGCAGGTCGGCCCCACTTCCATGGCTTCGGCGGTGATGTCCACCCCGGCCAGCTCCTTGAACTGGTGGTACATCGACGGCAGCCGGCGGCGGATGTACTCGGCGCTGCGGCGGGTGGCGATGTCGAGGAACACCCCGCCATGGGGGCTGCCCCGCCCCGCCTTCACCTCGGTGTTGATCGAACGGGCCACCTCGTCGCGGGGGAGCAGCTCGGGGGGACGGCGGTTGTCGAGGTGATCGTCGTACCAGCGATCGCCCTCCTCCTCGGTGTCGGCGGTCTCCGCCGCGAACATCGGCGGGATGTAGTCGAACATGAACCGGTCGCCCTCCGAGTTCCGGAGGACGCCCCCGTCGCCCCGGACCCCCTCGGTGACCAGGATGCCCCGGACCGACAGCGGCCACACCATGCCGGTCGGATGGAACTGGACCGCCTCCATGTCGATGAGGTCGGCGCCGGCCCACAGGGCCAGGGCCACCCCGTCACCGGTGGACTCCCAGGAATTGGAGGTGTACATCCAGCTCTTGCCCAATCCCCCGGTGGCCAGCACGACCGATTTGGCGGTGAAGGTCACGAACTGCCCGGTGGGCCGCCAGTACCCGACCACCCCCGCCACCTCCCCGTCGCTTCCCTTCAGGATCCGGAGGACCTTGACCTCCATGAAGACCTCGATGTCGTCGGCCACGGCCTTCTGCTGCAGGGTCCGGATCATCTCGAGCCCGGTGCGGTCGCCCACGTGGGCCAGCCGGGCGAACCGGTGCCCACCGAAGTCGCGCTGGGTGATCAGGCCGTCCTCGGTCCGGTCGAAGAGGGCGCCCCAGTCCTCGAGCTCCCGTACCCGGTCGGGCGCCTCCTGGGCATGGACCTGGGCCATGCGCCAGTTGTTGAGCATCTTCCCGCCCCGCATGGTGTCCCGGAAGTGGACCTTCCAATTGTCTTCGGGATAGACGTTGCCCAGCGCGGCGGCGATCCCGCCCTCCGCCATCACCGTGTGGGCCTTGCCCAGCAGCGACTTGCAGATCAATGCGGTGCGGAGGCCCTTGGACCGGGCCTCGATGGCGGCCCGGAGCCCGGCGCCGCCGGCGCCGATGACGATCACGTCGAAGTCGTGGGTTTCGTACTCAGCCATGTGTTCGCGTTCCCCTTAGAAGTGGAAGCCGTAGTCGTGGATGGTCCCGCTGGCCACCAGACGGACATAGACGTCGGTGAGGGCCACGAAGACCAGGCTCATCCAGGCGAACCACATGTGCCGGGCATTCAACGGGGTGAGCATCTTCCAGAGCCGGTGCCGGAACGGGGCGGCGGAGAACTGCTTGACCCCGCCACCGCACAGGTGGCGGCAGGCATGACAGCTCAACGAGTACAGCCACAGTAGGGCGGCGTTGATGATGAGGACCCCGGTGCCGACGCTGAACCCGAGCCCGTGACCGGGCTGGCGGAACGCCACCACCGCGTCGATGGTGAGGATGGTGTTGAACACCAGGCCGGCGTAGAAGAAGTACCGGTGGATGTTCTGGAAGAACAGCGGGAACCGCGACTCGCCGGAGTAGGAGCCGTGGGCATCGGCGACGGCACACCCCGGGGGCGCCCACCAGAACGACCGGTAGTAGGCCTTCCGGTAGTAGTAGCAGGTGAGCCGGAAGCCGAGCGGGAAGATCAGGATCAACAGCGCCGGCGAGATCGCCCACCAGGTGATGATGGTGCCGGGGTGGCTCCCGGGGACGCAGCTGTTGGTCAGGCACGGCGAATAGAACGGTGAGATGAGGTCGCGGCCCTGGGCGGCGCCCACGTAGTAGTTGTTGTTCACGAAGGCGGCCCAGGTGGCATAGGCGACGAAGGCGGCCAGGACCGTCACGGTGACCACCGGCTGGATCCACCACCGGTCCTTGCGCAGCGTCGGGACCGGCGGTCCGCCCCGAACCCCTCCCAGCACGACAGGGGTGACGGTGACTGGTGCGTCCTCCAACGTGGTCAAGTCGTTCCTCCCTGTATCGGCCCGCGGGCTTGACATGGCTGCGGGCCACAGGGCCCGAGTGCTGACGGGTTATCTTTCCACTACTTCGGCCCCCCCGTGAAACCGCCGGGGTCCGGGCGCCATTTGCCGGGTGGGCCGGTGGCGGAGCCGGATGGGCCCCGAAATTCCCCCGGCCGATGAACCATGGGCGAACGGGCTCGCGTAGGCTCCGCACCATGAGCAAGTCGAAGCCTGACGCCACCCCCATTCCCGGAGACGCCATCCCCCATCCGGAAGATCGGACCACCCCTCCACCCGACATCACCACCCTCGGTCGCCTTCGGGAGGTGGGATGGCGATCGATCCCGGTGGCCGACGAGATGCGTCGGAACGCCTCTGCCCTCATCGCCAGCGGCCGGCCACTGGTGTCGGGGGTGCTGGGTTTCGACGACACCGTCCTGCCCCAGCTCGAGAACGCGGTGATGGCCGGGCACGACGTGATCCTGCTGGGGGAGCGGGGCCAGGCCAAGACCCGGCTGATCCGGTCGCTGATCGTCCTCCTCGACGAATGGCTGCCCATCGTCGCCCACTCGGAGATCAACGACGACCCCTACCGACCCATCTCCCGGTTCGCCAAGGACCTGGTGGCGGAGGCGGGCGACGACACCCCGGTGTCGTGGGTGCACCGGAGCGAGCGGTACGGGGAGAAGCTGGCCACTCCCGACACCTCCATCGCCGATCTCATCGGCGAGGTCGACCCCATCCGGGTGGCTGAGGGCCGGTACCTGTCCGACGAACTCACCATCCACTACGGGCTGGTGCCGCGGCTCAACCGCGGCATCTTCGCGGTCAACGAGCTCCCGGATCTGGCCGAGCGGATCCAGGTGGGTCTGCTCAACGTCCTGGAGGAGCGGGACGTCCAGATCCGCGGCCACCGGGTGCGCCTCCCGCTCGACATCGTCCTGATGGCCACCGCCAATCCGGAGGACTACACCAACCGGGGGAGGATCATCACCCCGTTGAAGGACCGCTTCGGTGCCCAGATCCGCACCCACTATCCGCTGGACGCCGGCACCGAGCTCCGCATCGCCGAAGCCGAGGCCGACCTTCCGGCCGCGGCGGAGCACACCACCGACCGCGACGGCAACGCCCGTCCCGGCCAGCCCCGGTTGGAGATGCCCGAATTCATGGCTGAGGTGGTGGCGGCGTTGAGCCAGCTGGCCCGGGAGAGCCCGCACCTCAACCAGCGGTCCGGGGTGTCGGTCCGGCTGACCATTGCCAACTACGAGACGCTGGCCGCCAACGCCACCCGCCGGGCGCTCCGCAACGGGGAGACCGGCGCGGTGCCCCGGATCTCCGATCTGCAGTCGCTGGTCTCCTCCACCCAGGGGAAGGTCGAAGTCGAGACGCTGGAGGAGGGGCGGGAGGAGATCCTGCTGAACCAGCTGATCTCCGCGGCGGTGCTGGTGGTCTTCCGCCGCCGGGTGATCCTCGACGATCCCCACGCGGTGGTCGCGGCCTTCACCGAGGAGACGGTGGTGCACGCCGGGGACGATCTTCCGGCGTCGGCCTACGCCGAGACCCTGACCCAGCTCCCGGCGCTGTCCGGGCCGGTACTGGCCCTGGCCGGGGGGTCGGAGGACCCCGGGGTGGTGGCCAGCGCCCTCGAGTTTCTGCTCGAGGGCCTCCACCTCACCAAGCGCCTCAACAAAGAGGCGGCCGGGGCTCGGGCCACCTATCGGGGCCGCGGATGACCTGGCGCTTCGACTACCGCCGCTGGGATGGCACCCAGAACTCCGAGGTCGACGACACCGATGCGGTGTTGGCCCAGCTGACCGACGACCTGTTGGCCAACGGCGACCTCCACGAAGCCTTGCAGCGGATGTTGAATCGAGGCTGGCGGACTCCCGACGGCCAGGAGGTCCAGGGGCTCCGCGACCTGCTGGACCAGCTCCGCCTGGAGCGGGAGGACCAGCTCGACCGCGGCGACCTGGGTGGGGCCTACAGCGAGGTGGCGGCCGAGCTCGAAGAGGTGCTGGCCGAGGAACGGGCCGGCATCGACCAGCTCGAAACCGACGCCCGGGAGTCGGGTGACCAACGGCGCCAGGAGGTCACCGACGAGGTCGCCACCGAACGGCGCATGGCCCTCGACCTGCTGCCGTCTGACCTAGCCGGCAAGGTGCGCGGGCTCCAGGAGTACGAATTCGTGTCCTCGGAGGCCCGCCAGCACTTCGAGGAGTTGATGGAGCGGCTCCGGGAGGAAGTGGCCCGCTCCTACTTCGACCAGATGTCGGAGGCGTTGGCCAACCCCGACCCCGAACAGCTGGCCCGGATGCGCGACGCCTTCGATGCGCTCAACCGGATGCTCGAGCAACGGGAGGCGGGCGAGCCCATCGACCCGTCGTTCGAGTCGTTCATGGAGAACTACGGCGATCTGTTCCCGGGGAATCCGGCCACCCTCGATGAACTCCTCGAGCAGCTGGCCGCCCGGATGGCCGCGGCCCAGGCCATGTGGAACTCGATGTCACCGGCCCAACGGGCCCAGCTCCAGGGTCTGGCCGAGGCACTGCTGGAGGACATGGACCTGCGCTGGCAGGTGGACCGGCTGGCCGGGAACCTGCAGAAGGCGTTTCCCGATGCCGGTTGGGAGCAGCGGTACAAATTCAGCGGCGACCAGCCGTTGGGCCTGGGGGACGCCACCGACGCCGCCTCCCGGCTGCGGGACATCGACGAGCTGGAGGCGTTCCTCCGGTCGGCCAACTCGCCGGCGGCGCTGTCCGAGGTGGATCTGGACAAGGTGGCCAAGCACCTGGGGGAGGACGCCGCCCGCTCCATGGACCGGCTCGCCAAGCTGGCCAAACAGCTGGCCGACGCCGGGCTCATCGACCAGCGGGAGGGCCGGTTCGAGTTGACCCCGGCCGGCATCCGCCGGATCGGCCATCAGGCCCTCGCCGACCTGTTCGACCAGCTGAACAAGGATCGAATCGGGAACCACCGCACCACCTACACCGGGACCGGCCACGACCGGGAGGAGACCACCAAGCCCTACGAGTTCGGGGACCCCTTCAATCTCGACCTGTCCCGGACCGTGCACAACGCCGTCCGGCGGTCAGGGACGGGCATCCCCGTCAGGCTGGTCCCCGACGACTTCGAGGTGATCGAGACCGAGGCCCTGTCCCGCACGGCCACCGTGCTGTTGCTCGACCTGTCGTTGTCCATGCCCATGCGGGACAACTTCGTCCCGGCCAAGAAGATGGCCCTGGCCCTCCATACGCTGATCACCACCCGCTTCCCCCGCGACTATCTGGGACTGGTGGGTTTCTCCGAGGTGGCCCGGGTCATCGAGCCCGAGGACCTTCCCACCGTGAGTTGGGACTACGTCTACGGGACCAACCTCCAGCACGGCCTGATCCTGGCCCGCAAGATGCTGGCCCACCAGCCGGGAACCAAGCAGATCATCCTGGTGACCGACGGGGAACCGACCGCCCACATCATCCCCTACGACCGGGGCGTCGGGTACGACGTCTTCTTCAATTACCCGCCGGTCCCCGAGACGCTGGAGGTCACGCTGTCGGAGGTGTTGCACTGCACCAAGGCCAACATCACCATCAACACCTTCCTCCTCGACCCGGACCGGGCGCTGCGGGGGTTCATCGAGCAGCTGACCCGGATCAACCGGGGCCGGACGTTCTCGACGTCGCCGGACGAGCTTGGCGACTACGTCCTGGTCGACTTCCTGCGCCACAAGACCACCCTCCGGAGCCGGGGGCGCCGGGCTGGCTGACGCGGCCGGGGCCTGAATTCCCAGGTCACTAAGGGCAATCCGTAGCAGAAATCCAAGTTGCGCCTTGCGTTTCCCCGCGGCATGGAGGAAGATGACACCAATGTAGTTACATACGTGCTATGCGGTTCGTCGCTGAACCGGGCACAAAAGTGGTGAGGGAGGCGCACCCATGGACGTGGTGTCCTTGATGTACGGACGTCAGGAGCGCAGCTGGCAGACCAGGGCCAACTGCATGGGGGTTGATCCTGACCTGTTCTTTCCCGAGCGGGGCGCCTCCACCCGCGAGGCCAAGGAAGTCTGCCGGGGCTGCGTGGTCCGGGAGGACTGCCTGGAGTACGCCCTGGCCAACGGCGAGAAGTTCGGCATCTGGGGGGGACTCTCGGAGCGGGAGCGGCGCCGGTTGCGCCGGCAGCGGGCCATGCAGCGCCGGGCGGTCGCCAGCGCCTCCTGACCACCTCCTGACCACGGTCACCAGCCGACGGCGACTCCTACCGATTCGAGCCGGGCTTCGATGGTCCGGTCCTGGCTGAGGTCGAGCTCGGTCCACCGGGAGGACGGCACCGAGGTGAGGAGCTCGCCCGGGACCAGGCCGACCAGTTCGGCTCGTTCGACCTCCCCGCCGGCCTCCCGGGCCAGGTGGGCGACGGTGTCGAACAGCACCGCCAGGCTGACCGAGTGCGGGTCGATCAGATTGCAGCTGACCTGGGCGCCGGTGCCCGTCGCCAGGCCCAGGCTGCGCAGCGTCGGGCTGCGGATCGACGAGGCGATGCCCCGGGCCAGGCCCACCGCGGCGGCGGCGTCGGTGTCGGGGCCCTCGTGTACCGCGATCCAGATGTTGTAGGCCACCAGCAGCGGCCGGGCCCCGACCGCCGAGGCTCCGGCCGTCGGGTGGGGGGTAGCGGGACCGGTATCCGGATCCAGGGTGCGGAACGCCTCCCGGCGCACCTCGGGCAGCGACCGTGCGGGCCCGTAGAGGAAGCAGGGCAACTCGAGGGCGGAGCCGGCCCAGGCCGCGAACCGGTTCCGGGCTTCGACGGCGGTATCGAGCTTTCCGTCCGGCCCCAGCGGGACGAAGGGAACGACATCGACCGCACCGAGGCGCGGGTGGACCCCGTCGTGATCCCCGAGGTCGATCCGCTTGACCGCGGTCTCCGTCACCGATCGGACCGCCGCCTCGAGATGGTCGGCCTCGCCGCCGAGGGTCAGGACCGAACGATGGTGGTCGGGGTCGGAGTGGATGTCCAACAGGGTGGTGTCGGCCCGATCGCCGATCTCCCGGATGAGGTCGGCGTCACGACCCTCGCTGATGTTGACGACGCACTCGGTGAGCACCGGGAGTTCAGGCCCGCCGAGGAGTGCCGGTCAGGTCAGACCCTGACCGCGGTATGGCCGAGACGCCGCCGGCGGAGGATCCGACGTCGTTCGCGCTCGGACTTCCCGCCCCACACGCCGTGGTCGACCCGCTCGTCGAGGGCATACTGCAGGCAGACATCGGCGACCGAGCACTCGGCACAGATGCGCTGGGCGGCCTGCACCCCGATGCCGTCACTGGGGAAGAACACCGTGGGGGAGAGTTCCCGGCACTTGCCCTCGCTCATCCATGTCGTATCCATCATGCTCTCCGATCCGAGGTGGCGGTCGCCGGTGCGTCAATTCGAGTCTGCGCACTGTCTCCGCCATCAGTTACACGGCTATTGTCCCATCCCTACTTGGTCTACGGTACGAAACGGGTAATTGTTGATGGAATCCTCACAATTTTCTTATCGGGGACCAGGCCCTTCTTATGAAGGACCGGAACCGGGGGTGGCGGAACGTGCCGGTCCGGGTCCCGAAGGGGGCGAGGGGCCACCACAGAGCGTACCATCGGCGCCACTTTCTGCACCTGCCGAGCCTTCTGCACCATCTCCACCGGCCCCGGGACACCCGGAGAGCCCGACCCCGCACGGGAACGCCGTCCCCGTCTACCCGGTCACCTACCCGCCCTACGGCCCACCCCCGGGCTATCCCGCCTATGGCGGCGGCTACGGCCCCCCCGGCGGCCCCTACCCCTACGGGTATCCCCAGCCGTTCGCCCCGACCCGGGTGGTGCGTCACTCGCTCACCCGTCGCAACTGGCTCCTGGTGGTCATCGTGACCGCGGTGTTGGCGGCGGCGGTCGGTTCGGTGGTCGGGGCCACGGTGGGGATCGGCAGCCAGCAGACCATCATCAAGTCGTACTTCCCGAATCGGAGTGTCCTGCCCCCGGTCCAGGATGTCCAGGCCATCCTGGCCACCGTCGAGCCAGCGGTGGTGTCCATCGACAGCCAGTCCGGGGCCTCCTCCGGCGACTTCGTCCAGGCGGCCGGGACCGGGATGATCATCACCCCCCAGGGGGAGGTGTTGACCAACGACCACGTGGTCACCGGAGCCACCAGCCTGACCGTCTCGCTGTTCGGGCAGACCAAGCAGCTCTCCGCCCATGTGGTCGGCACCGACCCGGGCAATGACCTGGCGCTGGTGCAGATCGACAATGAGTCCAACCTCCCCACCGTCACCCTGGGCGACTCGGCCCAGAGCCAGGTGGGCGACTCGGTGCTGGCCATCGGCAATGCCCTGGCCCTGGCCGGCGGCCCCACCGTCACCGAAGGGATCGTGTCCGCCCTCAACCGCTCGCTGTCGGCCCAGAACGACAGCGGGCAGACCGAGAACCTCTCCGGGCTCCTGCAGACCGACGCGGCCATCAACCCGGGGAACTCCGGAGGCCCGCTGGTCAACGACCAGGCCCAGGTCATTGCCATGAACACCGCGGTGGCCTCGAGCAGTTCCGGCAACGCCCCCGCCCAGAACATCGGGTTCGCCATCCCCATCGACCTGATCAAGCCCCGGCTGGCCGAGTTGCGGCAGGGCGGCCCCGGGGGAGCGGGGAACGCCAGTCCCCAGCCCACCGTGGTGGCCAACTCGGCCTTCATGGGGGTGTCGGTCTTCTCGGTGACTCCCGCCCTCCAGCAGCTGGACCACCTGACCCCATCCTCGGGGGCGCTGGTGGAATCGGTGCAGTCGGGGAGCCCGGCGGACAAGGCCGGACTCCAGATCAACGACGTGATCGTCTCCTTCAACGGGACCGCCATCCAGACGGCCGACGCCCTGACCGCGGCCATCCATCCGCTCAAGCCCGGCGACCACGTCAGCGTGGGGATCTACCGGGGCGCCACCAAGATGACGGTCAGCGTCACGCTCGGGGCCAATCCCTCCGGGGGCTAGGCTGACTCCCTCAATCTCGAGGAGGAACCACCACCATGACCCCGGTCACCGATGAACCGACCGTCCCGGAAGAGGGCGAGGAACCTCAGCCGCCGGTCGGCCACGTGCGGGTGGTGTACCTCGGACCGGTTGCCCCGCACTGGGAGGTGCAGTCCGACTTCGGGGATCCCGAGCTGATCGAGGCGTTCCGCCATCGGACCATGGCCCGGTTGGTCCTGCTCCCTCCGCACGATCCGCAGTACCGGCGCAACCGTGAGCGGGTGATCCGCGATGCCGAGCGGGAGAACATCACCCTCGAATGGGATCTCGGGGTGCCCGAGGAAGCCGTGGTTCCGCCGGAGGCCGACCCCGAGGCTCCCGCCGCCGAGGCCTGAGCAACCTGACTACGGTTCGGGCTCGGGCCGGTCGAGTTCCGGCAGGGTGATCCGCTCGAGCCACAGGCCCGGGGCGTCCACCTCGGGCGGGGTCGGGAGGTTCCGGGTCGACGACCACAGCCGTCCCAGGGCCTCCTCACCCGCCCGTTGCACCACCCCGGCGACGAAGGCACGGCCCCGGTCGACCTGGGACGGCTCGAGGTCGAGCCCGAACAGCGCACCGGCCGCCTCTTCGCCTTTCCCCCGCTCGATCCGTCGCCGGTACCAGGCCTCGGCCAGTTGGGCGTGGGACCCCACCAGCTTCTGTCCCACCTGATCGGCGATGTGATCGGCGTAAGCGTCGATCACCACCGCCAGCGCGGTGAGCTGGTCCGACGACCGCCGGAACTCGGGGGTCAGCAGATCCCCGAGCAGGGCCTCCGGGTCGCCGAAGAGGTCCTGAATCGACTCGAGGTTCATGCCCGACTCGCCGGTGGCATCCCCCAACCCGCCCAACCGTTCGGCCAGGCCCTGTTGGCTGGTGCTGGCGGATGCGGCCAGCGCCTCGAGCAGCTCCTCCATCCGGGCCCGGACCCCGGGTCTCGACAGCACCGCATGGGAGGCCAGCTCGCGGGCGCAGACCCAGAGCAGGGCTTCATCGACCGGGATGCTCCAGTCGTCGGCGAACGAGGTGACGTTTCTGGTCACGATCAGCAAGTCGTCGGACGGAGCCCAGGGCAGGGCCAGGGCGTACTGGCCCAGCGCCCGGTGGGACAGGTGACCGACCACCGATCCCAACTGGAGCCCGAAGAACATCGGCCCGATCACCACCGCCCACTTGCCGAGCAGATCCCCCAGGCCGCCGAGGGGGTCGTCGCCGACCGGGCCCTCGAGATCCTCCGCGCCGGTCGGTCCGGCCGGAATGGCGGGGGTGGTCGGGGCCATGGCCGACAGCACCGGCTTCCAGGCGTCGAGGGCCCGCAGGGTCCAGTCGCCGCGGCCGACCGGGAGATAGTTCAGACGCCGGCCATCGTGGGAGATGGGCATGCCGGTGGCTTCGATGACGTGGAGCTCGGCCACCCGGGCCAACTCTTCGAGCCGGATCCGCTCGACGGGTTCGACATTCGGTTCCGGGTGTGCCGCCGGTGGCCACGTTCACCCCGAACGACCGGGTCATCTCCCACTGGTCGGGAGCGTTGGTGCCCAACATGTTCATCAGGTCGCCGAGAAGCGATTGGAACGGGTTCCCGGTGTCCCCAGATTCGGTGGGTGGCATCAGCTCATGCTACGGGGACGAATCGGCATCCGATGCGTTGCCCTGGTAGGAGGTCAGCACCGCGGTGGTGGTCCCCAGCGTCCCGGCGCGCTCGACCGCGACCATCACGGTGGTGCCCGGGAGATCGGCGTACAGCCGGGTCCGGAGCTCGGCGGCAGAGTGCACCGCGCCACCGTCGATGCCCACGATGACGTCGCCGATCTGGAGGCCGGCCTGGGCCGCCGCCCCCTGGGCGTCGACGGCGTCGAGGGTGGCACCGTCCTCAGGGCCGTCGCCGGTCACCGTCGCACCGGTGGTCCCGGCAATGTCGCTGGCCTCGATGCCCAGCCACCCTTGTTCGACGGTGCCGGCCGCCACCAGTTGGCGGGTCACGCCGAGGACGAGCTCGGCCGGGAGGAAGACACCGACGGTGTCGTCGCCGTCGGTTTGGGTGGAGTCGAGGAGTCCGGACACCAGTCCCTGGGCGCTGAGCAGCGCGCACCCGCTGTCGGTGGCCGACAGCGGGAGGACGGCGGTGGTGACGCTGAAACCGGACTCGGCGCTGTCCGTCCCCACCGCGGTGCCCGAGGAGCGGACCGCCCCGGCGTACACCGACGACCGGGGGGCGGCGCCGCTCCCGGAACCGGGATGCATGGCCACCGCCATCATGGTGGATCCGGGGACCGGATCGGTGCTGTCGAAATTGGCCACCGGCAGATCGGAGGCCACCCGGAGGACGGCGATGCCGGAGGCCGGATCACTGCCCACCAGCTCGGCCGGCGTCCGGGTGCCGTCGGTCCCGTCGAACGAGATGGTCCGGGCCCCGGCGATGGCGGCGGCAGTGGTGGCGATGATGCCCCCCGACTCGGCGATGACGCCGGTGGCCATGGAGACCCCCGAGGGACGGGTGATGGTGAGCGCGGCCAACGACGGTCGCACCGTCACCGCCATCCGGTTCATCTGGGTGAGGCCGGCCAGGTTGGCGGCGCCGGGCTCGGTGGTCGGAGGGGTGGTCACCACGGCCAGGCTGGTGGCGGTGTCGGCCGGGGGCCCGCCGGCATCCGGTGATGCCCCGGAGGTGGCCAGCACGAGGCCGGAGGCAAGGAGGGCGCCGGCCACACAGGCGGCGGCCCCGCCCACGATCCAGGGGCTGGGCCGGTTCCGATCCGGGACGGCGGCCCGGCCACCGGCGGCCCGCGAGGCCGATGCCGCCTCGGAAGGGTGCCGCCACAGCCGGTCGTCGGGGGAGATCCAGCCTCGGATGGGGTCGTGGGACTCATCACCGTGGTCGGGGCCGTCCGCGCCCATCCCCGAGTCCTCCGGTGTGTCTCCACTCACCGACTCGAGACTACCGACCAACCTGACGATTGGGAGGTCGCCCGGTGACGGAAACCCTGTCCGCCAGGTCAGCGCAACCGTCGGAGGAACCGCTGGCCCTACGATGGCGCTGTGGCCCGTGACCTCGCAATCGATCTCGGCACGGCCAATACCCTCGTCTACGCCCGAGGCCGGGGCATCGTCCTCAACCAGCCGACGGTCATCGCCCTCAACACCCGGACCCGCGACGTCCTGGCGGTGGGGAACGAGGCCTGGCACATGATCGGGCGGACTCCGGGCTACATCGTGGCCGTCCGCCCCCTGCGCATGGGGGCCATCACCGACTTCGACATCACCGAGCGGATGATCCGGTTGCTGCTGCGCCGGGCCGGGGTGACCAAGGTCAGCCGGCCCCGGGTGCTGATCTGCGTACCGTCGGCCATCACCTCGGTGGAAAGGCGAGCCGTCAAGATGGCGGCCCGCCACGCCGGGGCGTCGTCGGCCTATCTGATCGAGCAGCCGATGGCCGCCGCCATCGGTGCCGGTCTCGCCACCCACGAGCCGATGGGGAACATGGTGGTCGACGTGGGCGGGGGCACCTCGGAGACGGCGGTCATCTCCCTCGGTGGGCTGGTCACCTCCCGGGCCATCCGCTGTGGCGGCTTCGATCTCGACGCCGCCATCCAGAGCTATGTGCGACGCGAGTACGACGTGGCCATCGGTGAGCGCACTGCCGAGGAGCTCAAGCTGGCCATCGGTTCCGCGCTTCCGTACGAGAACGAGGTGAAAGCCGAGGTCCGCGGTCGAGAGGTCGCCACCGGGCTGCCCAAGATCGTGGTCCTGTCCCCCGAGGAGATCCGGTTCGCCATCCGTGAGCAGATCGATCTCATCCTGGCCACCGTGGTCGAGTGCCTGGGTGAGGCCCCGCCCGAGCTGGCCCAGGACATCATATTCCAGGGTATCTATCTGGTCGGGGGTGGAGCCATGCTCCGCGGCCTGGCCAACCGCCTGGCCGACGAGACCGAGGTGCCGGTGCACCTGGTCCCCACCCCACTCGAGTGCGTGGTCCAGGGAGCCGGTCTGTGCCTCGATTCCTTCGACCGGATGCGCCACATCTTCGCGGCCGCCGACTCCTGAGCCCAGCCGACCGCTCAGTCCACCGCCAACAGGTCCTCGGCGACCTGGCGCACCTGCCAATCGCGGTCCTCGAGGCAACGACGGAGGGCGGCCTCGACGTCGGGTCCGGTGAAGGCGGCCAGGGCCACCGCCGCCCGGCGTCGGACGGCCGGCTTGTCTTCCAGGGCACCGAGCACGGCGGGAAGGCCGGCCGGATCGCCGATGGCGCCGAGGGCGGCCAACGCGGCTTCCCGGCACAGGGGTTCGGGGTGACCGGACGCTATCGACGCCATCGCCATCAAGGCGGGCACCGAGGTCGACGACCCCTGTTCCCCCACCGCCCAGGCGGCCATCTCGGCGACGGACGGATCGCGGTCAGCCAGGGATGCCGAGATGTCCAGGTCGGGCCGGCCGGCCGCCAGTTCGCAGCCCCGGCGGCGCACCGAGGGGTCGGGGTCGGCCAGCGCCGCCAGCAGATCGGCCAGCCGCAGTCGCCCCAGTCGGTCGAGGGCGCCCAGGGCGGTGACCCGCACGGCCGGCGCCGGATCGGCGAGCCCGGCCCGGGCGAGGTCACCGTCGCCGATGTGACCGTCCATTGCCACCCGGCCCCGCCGTTCGGTGACGGTCTGACCAGGTGGATGCGTGGCAGGCTGGGGGGCCTGGCTACCCGGTGAGCGACCGCTGGGCACCGCCCGGCCGGACGACTTGGGAGTTAGCACCGCACCACTATGACCGAAGAAGCCATCTCCACGCCCACGCCGGGCTTCGAGTCGATGCCGACCGAGCCGCCACCCGAACCCCACCGCCGCCGCCGGTGGCCCTGGGCCACCTTCATCGCCGTCGCCATCATCATCGCGGTGGCGTCGAGGATCAACCTCAATTACTACGCGGTGCAACCGGGAACCGCCCAGCCGGTGCAGCAGTACATCACCGTCCCGGCCGACAAGGGCCACCCCGTGACCCACTCGATCCTCCTGACCGACGTCCAGATCGCCCAGGTGTCGGCGCTGTCCTACCTGTATTACAAGCTCCAGGCCAACACCGACCTCTTCCCGCTGGAGGCGATCACCGGCGGTGCGCCCCCGTCGGAGTTCACGGCCCAGGGCACCCTGGAGATGTCCCAGGCGGAATCGTCGGCCAAGGCGGCCGCGCTCACCCGGCTCGGTTATCCGGTCACCTCCCAGGCGGCGGGGGCGGTGGTGGCCGCCACCTACCCGAAGACGCCGGCCTTCGCCGCCCTCAACGTGGGTGACGTCATCTCCGCGGTCAACGGCACCTCGACCCCGAACGCCAACGATCTGGTCAACGTCCTGCACACCTATCACTCGGGCCAGCAGATCACCCTGACGGTCACCAGCTCGGGGACCAACGCCCCCAAGCCGGTGCCCATCACGCTGAAGAACACCTTGATCGATGTGGGCGGGGGAGTGATGCAGACCGAGGACCTCGGTGTCCAGGTGGAGGATCAGGTCAACTACAGCTTCCCGTTCCCCCTCACCATCAACGTCGCCAACATCGGAGGCCCGTCGGCTGGATTGGCCATGACCCTCGGGGTGATCGACGAGCTGACCGGCGGCTCCCTCACCGGGGGGAAGACGGTGGCGGCGACCGGGACCATCGACGCCCAGGGCGATGTGGGTGACGTCGGCGGCGTCCCGCAGAAGACCATCGCCGTCGAGAAGGCGGGGGCCACCATCTTTCTGGTGCCCCCCCAGGAGTTCAAGGCGGCCAAGTCGAAGCAGAGTGGCGGGCTGCAGATCTACTCGGTGTCCACCCTCGATCAGGCGCTCCAAGTGCTGGCCGCCCACGGAGGCGTGGTGCCGCCGGCCCCGGCCCACACCACCCCGACCCTGGCACCCGCCGGAGGGTGACCCGTTTGAGCAACCGCTGGTCGTAGGCTCTCATTCATGCCTGAGGACCACTGGATGACGATTTCATCCTCATCTCACCTGGCCCCCGACGAAGTGGCTCGCCACACCTTCGCCACTTCCCGTCGAGGGTTCGATCCCGACGAGGTGCGGGAGTACCTCGAGAACCTGGCCAAGGCACTGAGGGGGCTGGCCGAGCGGGAGCAGGAGTTCCGGCGCGAGCTCGAGGATGCCGAGCGCCGGGCCGCCAATCCCGTCATCAACGAGGAGACGCTGACCGCCGCGCTCGGCCAGGAGACGGCCCGGGTGCTGCACAGTGCCCACGAGGCGTCCAACGAGATGCTGAACAAGGCCCAAGCCGAATCGGATCGGCTGCTGACCGACGCCCGCGAGGAGATCGCCGCCACCGAGGCCAGGGTCTCGGCGCAGCTCTCGGACCGGGCCCAGGAGGCCGAGCTGGTGGCGGCCGACGTCCGCCAACGGGCGCAGGAGGAAGCCACCGCCACCATGGAGGCGGCCCGCACCGAGGTGGAGGCGATGATCGCCCAGGCCCGGTCGGACTGCCGCGAGATGATCGACGAGGCTCAGGCGCTCCGGGCTCGGGTGCTGGCCGACCTGTCCAAGCGCCGCAAGGTGCTCCATGCCCAGATCGAGCAGTTGCGGGCCGGCCGCGAGCACCTGGCCGACACCGTCCGCGGGGTGCGGCGGTCGATCGACACCATCGCCGACGACCTGTTCAGGGCGGAGGACGAGGCACGGCTGGCGGCGGAAGCGGCCGGCCGGGCGGCGGTGGCCCGACCCGATGAAGGCACGCCGGAGGAGCTGGCCAACGCGCTGTTGGCCGAGGAGGCGGCCCTCGCCGACGCGGCCGGCGAGGTGCCCGAGGATCTCCCTCTGGCCAACCCGGTGCTCGCGGAGGTGGCCGTCGAGCTCGACGAGATCGCCCCGGCCGAGGTCCACCCACCGGATCCCATCCCGTCGGTCGACGCCCTGTTCGCCAAGATCCGAGCCTCGCGGGAGGAGGGCTCCCCGGCTCCGGATGAACCAACGGTCGCGGTGGTCGAGGTGGCGGTGGTCGAACCCGCCATCGAGATGGACGAGCCGACCGCCCCCAATGCGGTGGTCGCGGCCACCGTGGCCGATGACCTCCCCGAGGCCGCCGAGGACGTGGAGGAGGCACCACCGGAGGAGCGGAACCCGCTCGTGATCCGCCGGGACGAGATGACCGCACCCCTGGTGAAGGCTTTGGCCCGGCGGATGAAGCGCACCCTTCAGGACGACCAGAACGACCTGCTCGACCGGCTGCGGTCGGCCCACTTCGAGTGGTCGGCCGAGATCCTCCCCCCCGACCCCGAGCACCTCGATTCCTATGCGACGGCGGCATTGCCGCACCTGATGGAGGCCGGTCAGGCGGGGGCCTCGTTTGTCGGGTCGGAGGGGACCCACCGTCCGCTCACCGACGACGTGGCCAAGGTTGCCCATCAGCTGGCCGAGGCGGTGGTCGTGCCTCTCCGGCGGCGGCTGTTGGAGGGCGAAGGCGAGCACCTGTCCGGAGCCGACGAGCAGGTGGTGGCCGAGCACGTCGGATCCGCCTTCCGGGAGTGGAAGGGCGAACGCATCGAGCGGCTGGCCGGAGACTACGTGGTGGCGGCCTTCTCGCTCGGCTCGCTGGCGGGTTCGCAGCGCAAGAAGAACCTGCAGATCGAGTGGATCGCGGCCACCGCCAGCGGCGCTGAACCGTGCCCGGACTGCGAGGACAACATGCTCAACGGGCCCCAGCGCCCGGGCGGAGACTTCCCCACCGGCCACGTGCATCCGCCGGCCCACCCCGGCTGTCGATGCCTGCTGGCACCTTCCGCCACCTAGGCTGCTCCCGTGCGGCCCCCGACTGACGATTCCGAAGCCCACTCGTTCCGCGTCGCACGCCCGACGCCGTGGGATCGTCATCGCCATCATCGTGCTGGTGGCCATCCTGCTCTCGTTGAACGCCTTCGCCCACATTTACACCGATGCGCTGTGGTTCTCGTCGGTGAACCTCCATTCGGTGTGGCGGAGTCTGTTCGACATCAAGGCCGGCTTGATGCTCTCGTTCGGGGTCATCTTCGGGGTACTGCTGTTCGCCAGCCTGATGGTCGCCGAGCGACTGGCCCCCAAGGGCCCATCGCTCGACGCCGAGGACGAGTTCGTGAAGCGCTACCAGGAAGTCGTCGGGCCCTATGTCCGCTGGTTGAGGATCGGGCTGGTGGTGGTGCTGTCGTTGATCATCGGGTCCCAGGCCCTCGGCCAGTGGAACAACTGGATCCTGTTCCGGAACGGGGTCCCGTTCGGAGTGAAAGATCCACAGTTCGGCCGGGACGTCGGCTATTTCGTCTTCAAACTTCCGTTCGAGCTCTTCCTGGTCCACTGGTCGCTGGTGGCGTTGATCGTCATCTTGCTGGTGACCGTGCTGTTCCACTACCTCAACGGCGGCATCCGCCTGCAGGGGGCTCGCCCCCGGGTCCGTCCGCCGGTCAAAGCCCACATCTCGGTCATCCTCGGGCTGATCGCCCTGGTCAAGGCGGCCGGCTATTACCTGGCCCGCTTCTCGCTGGACCTGTCGTCGAACGGCTACAGCAAGGGAGCGGACTACGCCGACGTCCACGCCCGGATCCCGGCCATCGAGTTGCTGATCCTGGTGTCGCTGGCCGCCTTCGTGCTGTTGATCTACAACATCCGGCGCCAGGGCTGGGCCCTCCCGGTCATCGGGGTCGGGCTGTGGTTCGTGGTGGCCCTGACTGCCGGCACCATCTACCCGGCCATCGTGCAGGCGTTGAAGGTGAACCCGGCCCAGAACACCTTGGAGCGGCCGTACATCCAGCGGAATATCGACGCCACCCGGGCCGCCTGGGGACTCAACGCGATCACCAACACCAACTACCCGGCCACCTCGACGCTCACCGCCAGCCAGCTGACGGCCAATGCCGACACCCTGGCCAATGTGCGGCTGTGGGACCCGCTCGAGACCCAGGCGACCTACGACCGACTGCAGGACCGCCGCTCCTACTACCAGTTCAACAGCCTGGCCGTCGATCGCTATCAGGTAATGGGCCCGACGGGACCGACGACGACACCGGTGATCGCCGGGGTGCGGGAAGTCAACGATGCGGACATACCGTCGCCGTCGTGGGTCAACACCCATCTGGTGTTCACCCACGGGTACGGGATGGTGGTGTCACCGGCCAATACCCAGACGGCCAACGGGGACCCGACCTTCGCGGTCCAGGACGTTCCCCCGGTTTCGAACAACGGGTTTCCGACGATCACCCAACCGTCGGTCTACTTTGGGTTGAACAACAGCGGGTACGTGGTGGCCGACTCCAAGGTATCGGAGCTGGACTACCAGCTCTCCAACGGGCAAAACGTGCAGACCCACTACACCGGCAACGGCGGCGTGCAACTGTCGTCGTTCTTCAACAAGCTGATGTTCGCGGTGCGTTTCGGCGACTACAACCTGCTGATCTCGAGCCAGCTCACCGACCAGTCACGGATAATCTACGACCGGGGGGTGCAGGCCCGGGTGTCCAAGGCGGCGCCCTTCCTGAGCCTGGACGCCGATCCGTATCCGGCCCTGATCGACGGTCACATCGACTGGATCCAGGACGCATATACCACCACCGACAATTACCCGTACTCGCAGGATGCCGACACCAGCACGCTGTCTCCGGGAAGCGGGCTGCAGAAGCCGGTCAACTACGTCCGCAACTCGGTGAAAGTGGTGATCGACTCCTACACCGGGGCGATGACGTTCTATGTGATGGACCCGCAGGATCCGATCATCCGGACCTACGAGAAGGCGTTCCCGGGCATGTTCACCCCGGCGTCGAAGATGCCGGCGGACCTCACCGCCCACCTCCGGTATCCCGAGGACATCTTCACCCTCCAGGCCTCGATGTACGGCAAGTACCACATCACCAGCGCACCAAACTTCTACAGCGCCGCCGACGCCTGGACACTGTCGCCGTCGCCGGGGTCGGGGTCGCCATCCCAGGCACTGGCCACCACCCAGACCACCAATGCCCAGGGCCAGCTGGTCTCCACCGGCCAGCTGGTGCGGATGGCCCCCGTCTACCAAGAGATGCGACTGCCGGGGCAGACCCAGCAGTCGTTCACCCTGCTCGACGCCTTCGTGCCGGTTTCGAGCCAGAGCCAGATCCAGACCCTGTCGGGATTCATGGTCGCCGGCTCCGATCCGGGCCAGTACGGGAAGCTCCAGATGTTCATCACCCCCCGGAACCAGCCGGTCAACGGGCCGGCGATCGTGGCCTCGGAGATCGATGCCAACCAGGCGATCTCCAAACAGATCAGCCTGCTCAACCAGAACGGGTCGACGGTGCTGCTGGGGAACGTGCTGATGATCCCGGTGGCGGATTCGCTGCTGTATATCCAGCCTCTCTATGTGGCGTCGGCGCGAAATGCGATCCCGGAGATCCAGAACATGATCGCCGTCTACGGGAACACGCCGGCCATCGGCACCACCCTCGCCGACGCACTGACCCAGGTGTTCCAAGCCCCGGTGTCAACCACGGTGACTCCGGGAGGCACCTCCAGCGCCCTGTCGCCGACCGTCCGTCAGCTTCTGGCTGATGCCCAAGCGTTCTACCAGTCGTCTCAGGCCGATTTGACCGCGGGGAACCTGGGCGCGTACCAGAACGACATCAACTCGATGGAGTCGGATCTCCAGCAGGTGCAGCAGCTGACCGGTGCGGCTCCGCCCGCCCCGGCGGCGACCCCGACCACCACCACTGCTCCTGGGTCCACGCCCACCACCACGGCGCCGGCCTGATCCACTCGCTCCACGACGTCCTCGACCACCCTCGGTATTCGGCCGCCCCGGGCTTGATGCGACCGATGCTCAGCGGCGGCGGGGACGAGGAGAATTCCCTGTCCAGCGCCGGTTTCTCCGGTCGCCCTGGTCGAAGGCCGTCTCGCAGGTGGTATCTTGTCCCTTCGCGACGCGGGGTGGAGCAGTCTGGTAGCTCGTCGGGCTCATAACCCGAAGGTCGCAGGTTCAAATCCTGCCCCCGCCACCATCGAACCGCTGGTCGGTGCGTCTCGTGCATAGGGCACAGGCGCCTGACCAGCGTTTTCGCGTTTGGCCGAGATGCCGAAGATGGGATTTATCGGTGTGAAATTCCGGTTCATGCTTGACAATGGGATTTATCGGGGCTTTTTCTCGGGACCTACTCAGCCGCGGCGCCTGCTGCCTATGCAGCGTGGCGCGACACGTCCGGCCATTGCGCTGCGGTTTCGCGACAGAGGACTGCAGAGCTGGCGCACTGTATGGGACATGCCCTGTGCAGCCCTCTGCAGCTGCACTGCTCAGCTCTACTCCGTGGCCGGCCGGTTGCATGGAGTTGACCTGGCGTAGCCGAATATTGGCGTCGGAGACGAGGTCCCTGACTCAGTTGCCAGTGCGCGGGTTCGGCGCCAGCCAAGGCAGCTGCGATCCGGTCAAGGTGACGCGCCCAGAGTTGCGGATAGAAAGCGGCATCCTCCGCACTTAGGCCGGAGAATTGCACCCTCACATTTGTGCCGTCACCCGTCGGGGTGAGCGTGATCTCAATGAATGTAGGTGTCGGCGTCGCTGTGTCGGTTCCTTGACGGTCCCATCTAAGCAGCATGCGGTGCGGGGGATCTACTTCGATGTAGCGGCCGGCGATTGCCGTCCCGTCGAGGTCGAGGTGGAACGTCTCCCCCACGCGAGGAGCTGTCATCGAAATTCCGTTCATCTTGACGAGGCCGGTCCACGTCCAAGAGGCACGAGCAGTCAGGGTCGGCTGAATGAGCTCACGGAAAGCCAGACCTGAGCAACCCACTGGGACGCGACGAGGTGTCCCGCATCACGAACGGCAGCGGGTCCGCAAGCGCATCGTGTGGATGCACGTGCATCATCCAAGAGCCGTGAGCCGACCTCGGCGATGGCTGTGAACGAACCCGGCTTGGGCTCATCTGCCGATGGCAAGGGCGAGGAGGGTATTGACCGCAGTTTCGAACGGGCGGGTACTCCGTTGCACCTGGGCGAGTAGAAGTCCTCCTTGGAGCGTGGCGAGCAGAGTAGTGGCGAGGTCGTCCGGGTCGATGTCGGACGGGAGTTTCCCGTCGGCATGAAGGGATCTGAGTCCATCGCCGATGGCGGCTGCCCACTGATCGAACCCTGCCGCGATGAGCGCTCGGGCCTCGGGGTCACTCTCGGCGAGTTGACCAACGAGCGAGCCAAGTTGGCAGCCCCCCTTTGCTTTGGTGCGCTTCGCTGCGGTGATCACCATGTTCCGCCAGGCTTCGACTCCGTTCGCGCTGCTGAGCGCGTGCCGCTGGCGATTGACGATGGCTCTCGGCTTGGTAGTCGATGACCGCCTGCACGAGTTCGTTCTTGTCGGGGAAGTAGTGGTACATCTGAGAGCCGCTGACTTCCGCCGCCACCTTGACGTCTTCCAAGGTGGTGCCCGCCACCCCGCGCTCATGGATCAGGGCGGCGGCCTCCTCCACTATTCGTGCCCGGGTGCGTGCTCCCTTGGGGGTGAGCCTCGGCCGGTCACTCGTCTCGTTGACCATGCACCAATGTTAGCAGGATTCTGAGTTTGACAACCCAGTTCCGAACTGTCAGAGTGAGTTGCACAACCCATTTTGGAGCGAGAGGACAGACACATCGCATGACTGACCTAAAGGGCAAGACAGCTCTGGTAACGGGCTCGACGAGCGGGATCGGCAAGGCGACGGCCATCGCCTTGGCCGCCCGCGGCGCTCACGTACTGGTAGTCGGGACGCAACGAACAACGAGCCAAAGACGTGGTCGCCGAGATCGAAGGCAGCGGCGGCAGCGCGACGTTCCGGCTCACCACGTTGAGCGACCTCGAATCGGCCCAGGACCTGGTCGAGTGGGCCACTGAGGCAGGCGACGGTCACGTCGACATCCTCATCAACAACGCTGGCGTCGCCTTGCTCGGACCAAGCAACGCAGCCACCGAAGCAGAGTTCGACGAGACCTTTGCACTGAACGTCAAGGTTCCGTTCTTCCTCGTCGCGTCACTGGCGCCAGCCATGGCCGAACGCGGATGGGGTTCGATCGTCAACGTCTCCACGATGGTCGCGAGCTTTGGACAGGCCGGCATGGCTCTGTACGGCGCCAGCCGAGCGGCTCTCGAACTGTTGACGAAGGCCTGGGCCGCCGAATACGGCCCGCGTGGTGTTCGGGTCAACGCCGTTGCCCCCGGCCCGACGCGCACCCGGATGATGGAAGCAGTCCCCGAGGAGATGGTGAATCAGCTCGCAGCACTAGCACCAGCAGGTCGCGTAGCTCAGCCCGAGGAACTGGCTGCGGCGATCGTCTTCCTCGCCAGTGATGATGCCAGCTTCGTCCACGGCGTCACTCTTGCGGTCGACGGAGGCCGAGTAGCGACGTAACGCCTGTCGGCGGTGACGTTTAAGAGTGAAGACCTAGAACACAGATCACAACTAACAACTGAGGAGTATCCACATGAGCGCATACGTAATTGTCGAATTCACGGTCAAGGACCCGGATGTTTATCGTGAGAAATACAGCCCCAACGCTGGGCAGACGGCCAAAGAGCACGGAGGCGAGGTTCTCGCCAACAGTAACTGGGAGATCCTGCACGGCGATGGCTCGCTCACTTCAGGGGCACTCATGCGGTTTCCCGACCATGAGACGGCCGTCAAGTGGTACAACTCGCCTGAATATCAGCAGCTGATCGATGTCCGAAGTGTCGCGATGGATGCCCGTTTCAGCTTGCTCGACGGCCTCCCTAGCTGATCGAGGTGGCTCCAGATCCCACCCGGTGCCCACGTGCTCGTCGACCCGCTACGGGTCTATAGCAACCCGGGAGAACCGGTGGACGCAACCCGGCAAGAGCTGTCCTGCCTGACTAGGCCCACAGAAAATGAGAGGAAATACCAATGAGCACACTCCCAGGAAAGACGGTACTCATCACGGGCGCCAACGCCGGGATCGGCAAGGAGGTGGCCCGGCAACTGGCATTACGTCCCGAGATGGCGCGGATCTACCTGGCGTGCCGGAACCGAGATCGGGCGACAACGGCAAAGGCCGAGCTCGAAGCCGCGACCGGCCGGCGCATCTTCGACATCGTTCTCATGGACGTCGCCGATCTGGGTTCGGTCCGCGCCGGCCTTGCGGCCATCAACGGATCCGTCGACGCGCTGGTCATGAACGCTGGTGTCATTGGCCCGCAGTCGATGGACTTGACCGCTGACGGGGTCACCACCGTGTTCGCGACGAACGTCCTTGGCCACGTCGTCCTCCTCGAAGGGCTCCTGGCCGAGGATCGGCTTGGCGAGGTTGCGGTCTTCGCCGGAAGTGAAGCAGTCAGGGGGGTCCCGAAGTTGCGGATGAAGGGGCCATCGTTCGTCTCACACTCCGCCGACGAGCTCGCCACTGTCATCGACGGCAGCTACTTCGCCGGCAGAAAAGCTGACTTCAACCTAGCTTTCGGGCAGGCCAAGTACATTGGCGCCCTATGGATGGCCTACCTGGCCCGCCAACACCCCGACCGCCGCTTCATCACCGTGAGCCCCGGCAACACCACCGGCACCCAAGCAGCCAGTGACCTCCCATTGCCGATGCGTATAGCGGCCAAATACGTCATGCCCACCCTGGGTCTCTCCCACAAACTTGACGTGGGCGCGAAGCGACTGGTCGACGGCGTCACCGACCCGACCCTGTCGAGCGGCGTGTTCTACGCCAGCGCGGCCAACACGCTTAAAGGTCCCATGGTCAACCAAGCAGACTTCCTCCCCGACCTGGCCAACCCGTCGTTTCAGGACCACGCCAACGAGGCCATCCACCGCTTCATCACCTAAAGACATTCGCGTAATACCGGGCACGTAGCGAGAGGGCGGTGAGCCAGCTCACAGCCGAGGGTCAACGCGTCGTCTTCGGGTCATGAACCCGAAGGTCGGCCCCGGCCCGACTTGAGCCGCGTATGGGGACTCTGACGTCGGAGCGCCGATATTTGAGTAGTGCAGCGCTTGGGGCGACCGCGTACGCACGCCGCTACTACCAGCACCTTCGCGCTTGCTGAGGTGCGGGCGGCCGGCGAACCAACGGAACCCCCGCCACCATCGAATCGCTGGTCGGCGCGCCTCGTGCATCGGGCACTGGCGCCGGACCAGCGTTTGCGCGTTCGGCCGGAGGTCGAAGATCCGGATTTCTCGAGGCTCACGCTCGACCTCTCGACATGGGCCGGCGCTATCGCCGAGATCATGGACGATCCGAATGCTTCTGCTCGCGGACGTCTGATGATCAAGCGGATCTAGCCGTTCGCAATGCGACGGTGACGACCCGCAAGTCGATGGCGACGAATGCAGGCGGCTGCCGTCTACTTGGTCGGACCCATGACACTGACGACGAGTCGGCGTGGAGGACCGGGATCGGCTGGCCGATTTTCGAGACGCGGCCCACCGGCAATGACGCATCTGATACGACGACATCGAAGCGCCCGTTTGACATCCCGTACAAGTCGTTCGGGCTAGGTTCGGTGAGTATGCCATGCGGGCGCGGATGGCATGGCTACGACTGTGGAAGACGATCGGAGGTAGCAGATGGCCGAGGTCCCACCTCCCCAAGAGGAAATCCTGCTCACGCACTTCATCGTGTCGGACGACGTTGAGCGCTCTCGGCGCTTCTACACCGAAGTCCTTGGGGGCCGGGTCGCCTTCTCCAGCCCCGGAGGTCCGACCAACGTCGCACTGTCCAATAGTTGGATCGTCATCAATGCCGGCGGAGGCCCGACAGACGACAAGCCGGAGGTCACCCTGGAGACGCCCGGCGACCCAAATAGAGTGAGCAGCTTCGTCAACATCCGGGTCAAGGACATGGAGGCGGTGTACTCCGAATGGAGCGCGGTGGGGTGCTCAGTTCCTGACGCCTCCGAAGCAGCACCAGTACGAGATCCGTTGTTACATCCGTGACCCCGATGGTCACCTGATCGAAGTGGGGCAGACCACCGACCCGCAGGGGGACTGGGTGCCCGATCACTGGCCATCGAGTAGGCCCGCGGACGAGCTCCCAACGCCCCCAGGGGGAATCGTGCTCGCTCACTTCATCGTGTCGGACGATGTCGAGCGCTCTCGCCGCTTCTACACCTATGTGCTCGGGGGCAGCGATGCGTTCTCCGGACCCGGAGGGCTCACGTATGTCCGACTGTCGAACAGTTGGATCATCATGAACGTCGGCGGGGGGCCGACCGACGACAAGCCGGAGGTGACCCTTGAGACGCCCGCCGATCCCAACCGGGTCAGCAGTTTCCTCAATATACGAGTGACGGATATGCACGCCGTGTACACCGAATGGAGTGCCCGCGGCGCGGAGTTCCTGACGCCGCCGAAGCAGCACCAGTACGAGATCCGTTGTTATATCCGCGATCCTGATAATCATCTGATCGAAGTGGGACAAACGACGGACCCGGGGGGAGATTGGTTCCCCGATCGATGGCCATCGAGCAAGTCGGAGTGAGCATGCTGACAGGGCGGAGGTCTCCATCATGACCACGGCGATTATCGGCACCGGAGGCATCGGATCGGCCATCGCTCGTCGGCTTGATGTCGGTAGCGAGACCCCTAGGGCACCTGACAGGGCGTCGGTCGTGCCCAATCGAACTGGTTAGAACCGCCTCGTCTTTACCGGGCCGAAGTAGTGGCGAGGATGTTCTCGCGCCCGAACTGAGTGGTGTCGACGGTACCGCTCAACGGCGCGCCGCGGTTTCGAGTTAAGAGTGACAGGTAAATGGTCGTGATCAGCACGGTGGAGGACGGACGGATGACCCGGATCTATGCGATGGCTGACCTCGACAAACTGACACGGCTGAAAAATCTCGGGCCGAACTGGCCCGGTAGTCGTTGTTGCGTCGTTCTCGAAGGAACGGAGAACTCGAGGCAGCCCGTCAGCAGTGCGATGGGTTCCGGTTCATCCTTCCCGCCGTTCCCAGAATACACGAGGGTGGGGGGCTTGCTGCAAGGACCCCTGATGTGCTGACAATGCACGGCACAAGCCGGACCACAGGCGTTCGCGCCACCGACAGTGGGAATGGGAGAGGCTCGAAATGGCTCACGGGGAAGGTGGACGGATGGGCAGCTATGTGCTGGATTTCCAGGAGATCGACCAGACGCAGGTCGCGGTCGTTGGCGGCAAGTGCGCGCACCTAGGGGAGCTTTCGCGCATCGAAGGCATCCGCGTGCCGGCGGGCTTCTGCGTGACGACGGAGGCCTTCGGGCGGATCATGGCGGAAGCGCCAACGATCGACGATCGGCTCGATCGCCTGTCGCGCCTGGACCCGGATGACCAGGAGGCGATCCGCACGCTTAGCGCGGAGATCCGCGGGACCCTCGAAGGGATCGCCATCCCCGACGATCTGGCGGCGGTGATCGCCCGCTCGGTCGCCGAACTCGGCGAGCAAGCGGCGTACGCCGTGCGGTCCAGCGCGACGGCGGAGGACCTGCCTATGGCCTCCTTCGCCGGCCAGCTGGACACGTACCTGAATGTCGTGGGGTCGGCGTCGATCCTCGAGCACATCAGCAGGTGTTGGGCATCGCTTTTCACCGAGCGGGCCGTGACCTACCGCCTGCGGAACGGCTTCAACCGCCGGAACGTCAACATGGCGGTGGTCGTGCAGCAGATGGTCTTTCCGCAGGCGGCCGGCGTCCTGTTCACGGCCGACCCCCTCACGTCAAACCGGAAGGTCACCTCCGTGGAGGCCACCTTCGGCCTCGGCGAGTCCCTGGTCTCCGGCCGGGTGAACGCGGACACCTACCAGGTGCGGGACGGGGAGGTCGTTGCCAGGGCGGTCGCCACCAAGCAGCTTGCTATCCACGCCTCGTCGGCCGGCGGCACCCAGGAAGAGGCGATCGACCCGCAGCGGCAGGAGCAGCCAGCACTGACGGATGCGCAGGTCGTGCAGCTCGCGCGGCTGGGACGGCGGATCGAAGCCCACTTTGGCCTCCCCCAGGACATCGAATGGTGCCTGGTCGATGACGGTTTCCAGATCCTCCAAAGCCGGCCGATCACCACCCTGTTCCCTATCCCTGCGGCCGGCGACCAAGAGAACCATGTGTACGTGTCCGTCGGTCATGCGCAGATGATGACCGACGCTATGAAGCCCCTCGGGCTCTCCTTTTGGCAGCTGACCACGCCTCGGCCGATGTACGTGGCCGGTGGGAGGCTGTTCGTCGATGTCGCCTCGGACTTGGCGTTCCCGGCGAGCCGCGCCCGTCTCTTGGAGGTCTTTGGGAAATCCGATCCGCTGATCGGGCACGCGCTGCAGAGCATCCTCGAGCGCGGCGACTTCATCCCGTCGCTCCCCGACGAGGGTCCCGGCGTGGCGTCGGCAAGCGGCGGGCAAGCCCCGATCGAGACCGATCCGGCAGTCGTCGCCGATCTGATCAAGCGCAGTGAGGCTTCCATTGCCAAGTTGAAGAGCGAGATCCATGGGAAGTCCGGCTCCGCGCTGCTCGACTTCATTCTGACGGACATCCAGGAGCTGAAGCGGATGCTGTTCGATCCGAGGAGCCACCAGGTGTTCATGTCGGCGATGGAGGCCACCTGGTGGCTCAATGAGCAGTTGGAGGCATGGCTGGGCGAGAAGAACGCGGCCGACACGCTCACACAGTCCGTCCCCAACAACGTCACTGCGGAGATGGGGCTGGCGCTCTTGGACGTCGCGGACGTCATCCGCCCGCATCCGGAGGCGGTGGATTATCTGCAACATGTCAAGGACGAGGGTTTCCTGGACGAGCGGACACCATTTGCGGGCGGCCGGGAAGCTCGGGATGCCATCCGGGCCTTCCTCGACAAATACGGCATGCGTTGCGTCGGTGAGATCGACATCACGAGGCCACGTTGGAGCGAACGCCCCACCGCCCTCGTGCCCGTGATCCTCGGCAACATCAAGAACTTCGCGCCGGGCGCCGGCCGACGACGCTTCGAGCAAGGCCGGAAGAAGGCCTGGGAGAAGGAGGAGGAGTTGCTGGCGCGCCTGCGCGACTTGCCGGACGGGGAGCGCAAGGCCGATGAAACCAAGCGGAAGATCGATCGGGTCCGGACCTTCATCGGGTACCGGGAGTATCCGAAGTACGGCATGGTCAGCCGCTACCTCGTCTACAGGCAGGCCTTGCTGGAAGAGGCGGGGCGCCTCGTGCAGGCCCGGGTGCTTCGTGAGAAGGAAGACATCTTCTACCTCACGTTCCAGGAGGTCCACGACGTCGTGCACACGAACCACGCGGATGATCAGCTGGTCTCTCAGCGCAAGGACACGTTCAGGTCGTATCAAGCGCTCACGCCGCCCCGGGTGTTCACGTCTGACGGCGAGGTCGTCGCCGGGGCGTACCGACGTGACGACGTGCCGACCGGTGCGCTGGTCGGCTTGCCGGTTTCCGCCGGGACGATCGAGGGGCGGGCCCGCGTCATTCAGGACATGGCGGAGGCCGATCTCGGAGCGGGGGACATCCTGGTCACCGCCTATACGGACCCCAGTTGGACGCCGGTGTTCCTAGCGATCGCGGGCCTGGTGACGGAGGTCGGAGGCCTGATGACCCACGGGGCAGTGATCGCCCGGGAGTACGGCTTGCCAGCCGTTGTAGGCGTGGAGCAAGCCACCCTGCTGATCCGAGATGGGCAGCAGATCCGCGTGAACGGAACGGACGGGTTCATCGAGATTCTGCCTTAGATGCCTGCACACCCCGGCGCCCGGTTGGGCGAAATGAGTCGCTATCTGGCCAGTTCTTCGCTGGACGTGGCTGTCTGAATCAGGCGGCGCTTCGGGCGGTGCGGCCGCGGGGCTCGGCGCCGCGGCCATTTTGGTTCTTAAAGAACTGATCGCCTTCGAGGTCCGACCACGCTTCTGTCGTAACTCGCTGGAGACCGGCCAGAACCTCGTAAAAGAAGCGCCGCTGAAAGGTGATCGCTTGCTGGGCGAACTCGAAACTCAGGTCTACGAAGCGAGCCGGTTGGCTCATTGCTACGGGTACCGCTGCTCGCAGTAGGTCGGTGAACGCATGGATGGTCGAGGCGACGGCTTCCTCGCCCGTCGCCTCGCCGGTACGCAGTGAGTGATAGACGCCCTCCAGAGCGTCGGCGGTCTCGTCCCCGGCCGAAGTTGCCCGGCCAGTTGTTTCTGAGGTCGTTGGCATGGTCGCAATCCTTTCCCGAGGTACGACGCGATCCTACCCAGCGTGTCTTTCCGTTTCCCTAACACTGAGACAACTTCCAGCGAAATTCAATTGAACAGAGGGTTACGTGTTCAGAATGTTCCGCACCCGCGCTCCAGGTGGACTCTCAACCCTCCGCCGGGCTCCGAGCCGGGCACGGCGAGCTTGATACCCGGAAGCTAACTGTTCTCATTCAGACTCTGGTGTCGCCAACCAGCTTTGTATCCAGCATCATGTAACCGACGGACCACGTGTGCGTAATGGTCCAGCTGATCGGCAGCGGTTTGAGCTTCCTGATAGTCCTTTCCGTGGTCGCGCGCGGCTGTCTTCTCTTCGGCTCGCTTCCGGACGATGCGGAGCTCCTCGTGGGCGTGCTCAACGATTTTTTTCTAGAGTTTGTTCAAGGTTAATCGTCACCTTCTTTCGTTGGAGTGTTGATACTTGTCGCGCAACCGTGGTTTTACACGCGTGTTGCTTCTACCCGCCAGGCAAGGGCTCCCGCCGCGTCGAAGGTGATGTCGATGACGACAGGTTCGATGGAGTCTGTTTCCCACCCCTCAGAAAACGCGACCCGTATCTCCTCTTGAGCTACTCGGCGTGGACCCCAGTCACCTGGCTGCTGGTCGCTGAAGCAGAGCATGTGGTAGCGCCCACCCGACGGGACCACTTCAGTCAGGCTGCGGACATAACGCTCGCGATCCTCGTCATCGAAGACATGGAAGAGCCCGCAGTCGAGAACGGTGTCGAATTGCTCACCCAGCTCGACGAGGTGCAGCGCGTCGACCACGCGGAACCGCGCCTCCAGGCCCCGTTCGGCCGCCTTCCCTCTTGCTAGCTCGATGGCTCTGGGCGCGATGTCGACCCCAACAGCTCCGTGGCCCAGGGAAGCCGCCAGCAGGGCATGCTCGCCGGTACCGCAACCGACATCGAGCACCCGGCCGACCAATTCGCCGGCCTGGGCAAGACGCTCGAACGCTGGCTGTGGCCGTCCGATGTCCCAAGGTGGGGTGTCGCCGGCGTAGATGGCGTCGAAGTCGTGGGGAGGGCGAGGCGATGGACCGTCGGGAGGCGGAGAGGGAGGGATGGTCACGAAGGCGTGCCTACCACGGTGGCCGTTGAGCTGCCTACTGGACTTTCGAGCATAACCCGAAGGACTTGCCGGGACCGCTGGTGCCACGTCGGCGATACTGGCGCCGTGGCCCTCAAGAAGCAGGTCATCACCTCAGGCGACGCCAATCGCTCCTACCTGATGGCCGAGCCCCCACCGGGCGCGCCCGTATCGGCGGTAATCATGAGCCTCCATGGCACCCGCTCGACGGCGGCCGACCAGTCACGCCTGTCCGGTTTCGAGCAACTCACCCGAACCGAAAGCGCCGTCGTGGTATTTCCCGAGGCAATCGAACCGATCGGAACTGGCTACGAGTGGAACCCCAGCCAGGACGTCGACTACATTGCCGGGCTCGCAACCGAGCTCCTCAGCCGACATCGGACACCTCATGGTCGCGTGGTCCTCTCAGGGATGTCCGGCGGTGCCCGGATGTCGAGCTTTTTCGCCAGCGTTCACCCTGAGCTCGTGCAGGCGGTGGGCGCGGTGGCAGGGCTGCGCTCGCCGGGCGCCCCGGTGCACCGGCCGGTTCCGATCCTGTCGTTCCACGGAACGAAGGACAGGATCAACCCGTACGGGGGCAGCGGCACACAACGTTGGAACGAAAGCGTCCCCGACGCCGCCCGGGCATGGGCGCTGGCCAACGGCATCACGGCTGCACCGGCGGAAGTCGCGGTGAGCCCGACGCTCACCCGGACGACCTACGGTGCGGAGGGGCAGCCAGGCGAGGTGACGCTGTGGACGTCACGCGGAGCCGGTCACACCTGGCCCGGCGGGCATCTCGGGCTGCTGCTGAGCCTCTACCTCGGCCGTACGTCCCGAGAGATCGACGCCACCAAGTCGATCTGGGAGTTCGGGCTCCGCCACACCGGCGATCCGTGACGGCCGCGAGCCGGAGCGACCGAACCCATTGCAATATCTCGTGACGATGAAGGGACGCGGTCCGGCCAGCCGGAATATGCAGCCCTCACCATGGGGTTGATCAACGCCCGTCGCCCGCCGCGGAACTGCGCAGTTCCATGTTGAGTCGTGCGGCCTGTCGCGTGAGGTGGTCGCGCTCGGGGATGTTGGACGCTGATCGGGCGGCTTCTGCGTAGAGCCGTGCTGCGGTGACTGGGTCACCTTCCCGCTCGTGAAGGTACGCCGCGACGGCGGCGTGGCGGGGCAAGGCGGGGTCGAGCCCGGCCAGGGCGGCCAGACCGGCCCGCGGGCCGTCGGCCTCGCCGACCGCGACGGCCCGGTTGAGGCGGGCAACCGGGCTTTCGGTGAGCCGTACCAGTTCGTCATACCACTCGACGATCTGCACCCAGTCGGTCTCCTCAGTCGTCCGGGCGTCGGCGTGGAGCGCAGCGATGGCTGCCTGGGCCTGGAACTCGCCCAGGCGATTCCGGGCCAGGGCGGTCTGGAGCACGTCGACGCCCTCGGCGATGAGGCGGGTGTTCCACAGGTTGCGGTTCTGCTCGGCAAGAGGCACGAGCCTGCCGTCTGGAGCCGTCCGAGCCGGGCGCCGTGCGTGATGAAGCAGCATGAGCGCGAGCAGGCCCGCGACCTCCTCATCGTCCGTTTTGGCCGCCAGCTGGCGAGTGAGCCGGATCGCTTCGCCGGCAAGGTCGACGTCGCCGGAGTAGCCCTCGTTGAAGACCAGGTAGAGCACGCGCAACACCGTGGCGACGTCACCGGGCTGGTCGAAGCGGACGCCCGAGACGGTCCGCTTGGCCCGGCTGATCCGCTGGGCCATGGTCGCCTCCGGCACGAGGTAGGCCTGCGCGATCTGACCCGTGGTCAGGCCGCCGACCGCCCGCAGCGTGAGCGCGACGGCTGACGCCGGTGTCAGGGACGGGTGCGCGCACAGGAAGTACAGCTGGAGCGTGTCGTCCACCACCTCGCCCGGGCCGGACATGGGCTCGCCCTCGACGCGCTCCTCGCGGTGCCGCCGTGAGGTATCGGCACGGGTGGAGTCGAGGACCTTACGCCAGGCCACGGTGACCAGCCAGCCCTTCGGGTCCCGTGGCGGTTTGTCCGGCCACACCCGCATGGCTTCGACCAGCGCGTCCTGCAGGGCATCCTCGGCTGCCACGAAGTCGGCTCCGCGACGGACGAGGATGCCAATCACGGTGGGGGTGAGAGTCCGCAGCTGGGCCTCGTCCACCTGTGTCACTCCATGATGGTCGGGGGCGCGGCCAGGAACGGGCGCACTTCGAGCCACTCGTGGATCGCCTTCCCACTCGCACCCGGAGCCGCGGACAACTCTCCGGCCAGCTCGAGCGCCCGCTCGTAGGTCTCGACGTCGATCACCATCCACCCGGCGATCAGGTCCTTGGTCTCCGCAAACGGGCCGTCAGTGACCGGGGGCCGCCCCTCGCCGTCATAGCGTACGAACGTGCCCTCGGGGGACAGCGCCTGACCGTCGACGAACTCGCCGGTGCCCTCGAGCCGAGCGGCGAAGTCCTGCATGTACTGCACGTGGGCCGAAATCTCCTCCGGCGTCCACTGGTCCATCGGCACGTCGTTGATCGGCGCCGGCGCTCCCCGGTAGTGCTTGAGCAAGAGGTACTTGGTCATCATGTTCTCCTTTTTGCAGTACGGCCCATTGTGGCCGTGTTCACTCCGGGGACGAAGCCGCGTGCGGGTTCTCGACATCCCACCGCGATATTTCTTGGCGGTCGGCCACCTTGGCTCCCGCGCTGGAGTTCTGAAGACATCCATGCCCGCACGATCCCAATGAGCAGGCGGTGGCTCCGGGGGCTACCGGTCGGCCCTTCCGCTGTGAGGTGGACAACGGTCGTCCCGTCGACGTGTGTGCCCTCGGCGTGGCCGTGAAACGATAGTGGCATGGCGACTCCGCTCATGCTGGCCACGTTGACCGATCGTCGCGATTTCGGCGACGATTGGATACTGGAGCGCAAGTTCGACGGCGAGCGCTGCATCGCCCGCAAAGTGGGCAGCGACGTGCGACTCGAGTCGCGTACCGGCAAGGATCTCACCTCCACCTACCCCGAGGTCCGCTCGGCGGTGGCGGCCCAACACCCCGGAGGTCTCCTGCTCGATGGCGAGGTGGTGGCCTACGACGGTGACCAGACGTCATTCACCCGACTCCAGCAGCGTCTCGGGGTGAGCAGGCCGTCTCCAGAGCAGGTGGCCGAGTACCCGGTCGTCTACTGCGTCTTCGATCTCCTGGAGGTCGACGGTGAGGATCTCACCGACCGGCCATTCGTCGAGCGCCGGGCGCAGCTGACCAGGACGATCCGGTCGAGCTCGGCATTGCAGCAGACCGAGGCGTGGCGCGACGACTCGCAGCAGCGGTTCGCCGCGGCCTGCCGATCCGGCTGGGAAGGGCTCATCGCCAAGCGCGCCGACGCACCGTACGTCGATGGCCGCTCGAAGAACTGGTTGAAGCTGAAGTGTGTCTGGGAGCAGGAGTTCGTCATTGGCGGTTACACCGATCCCGGCGGTAGCCGGACGGACTTTGGCGCGCTGCTCGTTGGCTACTACGAGCACGGCTCCCTCCGCTACGCCGGGAAGGTCGGCACCGGCTACACCAAGGCGACACTCCACGACCTGGGTATCCGCCTGCGGAGGCTGGAAACCGCCGAGCCGGCGTTTACAGACGCGCGACCTGCCCCACGCGGCGCGCACTGGACGCAGCCCAAGCTCGTCGCTCAGATCGGATTTGCCGAATGGACGAGCGATGCTCGGCTGCGGCAGCCGCGCTTTCTTGGACTCCGAGACGACAAGAGCCCGGCTGATGTCGTCCGAGAGCGTCCCCAGTGAGCATGGATGCTCCTCATATGCTCGCAGCAGGAGCTCGGTGCCGTCGGTCCGGCCGCATTCAACCCAACGTACGATCGAGGTTGTAGGCCGCGTTGATCAACGCCAGGTGGGTGAGGGCCTGCGGAAAGTTTCCCTGTTGACCTCCGGTCTGGCCGATCTGCAGGTCAGCGCTGGAGGCGTCCCCGGGACTGGCGGTATGGATGGCGCCATCGGTGTCGCTGAGCGCCTTGACGACGGCGGGTCGATCGTGGAGGTCGACGACGGCCGGGGTTGCACCCTGGGCGCTGACTTTTTCGGCCTCGGTGTCGCCGCGAACGAGAGCCGTCACTTCGTGCCCATTGGCGAGCAGTTCCGCCAGGATGTGAGACCCGACGAATCCCGTTCCTCCTGTAAGTGCCACGTTCATTTCTGGCTGCCTCCGGTCTCGTCGATGAATGGGTCGGAGCGATGGGAATCAAAGGGGTGGACTGAACAGCGATACTCGACTCTTGTCCACCTAAGCATCACTTGCTCCGCCCACGCGAATCTAACCCTGTATGACTTGCTGTGTCAAGTGACTGGCACCTGGCCATTGTGTTCTCGTCCCCCCATTACCCTGGCAACTGCTGTCTTATTCGGCGAGGAGCGGCCGAACTGAGTTGCATATGTCACTTGCTACTGTAAGTGAGAGGCTATGCTGAGCCGAGTGATTCGACCTCCTTCTAGTGGCGCCGACGTGAGGTGGCTAACCGCCGAGGAACTGGACTCCTGGCTGTCGGTGGTGCGATTGATGACTTGGCTTCCCTGGTCGATCGACCAGCAACTGCAGCGGGACTCAAAGCTCGGGATGGTGGAGTATCAGGTCCTGGCCATGCTTTCGGGGAGCCCGGATCGAACGATGCGGATGAGCTCGCTGGCGGAAGTCACCAATGCCTCCCTTTCCCGGTTGTCGCGAGTCGTCACCCGCCTCGAGAGCCGCGGGTTGGTGCGGCGTCAGCCGGATCCGACGGACGGACGCTTCACCGATGCAATCCTCACTCAAGATGGCTTTCAGGCCCTCGCGGAGGCTGCCCCCGGCCACGTGTCGCTCGTGCGGTCCCTGGTGGTGGACGTGCTGTCGCCGGAGCAATTGCGACGGCTCGGCCGCGACGCCGACCGCATCATGGCGCGGATCGACGCATCTGCGATCAGCCTGCGGTCTGCCTCTTCTTGAACCCTCAGCGCACAACGCCCGCTGACGACGGCTGACGCCCCAACACCGGGCTACTTCGGCAGATTCCCAGTTCAGATGGCCTGGACATACGTCGACCGTTGCCATAAGATACTGGGTATGCTACTGGATTTCCTACCGAGATGAGCATCAAGCACGCCCTCCTCGCCCTCCTCAGCGAGGGCCCTAAGTACGGGCTGCAGCTGCGCCAGGAGTTCGAGGCCGGTACCGGTGAGGTCTGGCCCCTCAACGTCGGGCAGGTGTACACGACCCTGCAGCGCCTCGAGCGCGACGGCCTGATCGAATCCGATGACGACGCCGACGACGGGCCCCAGAAGGGCTTCCGAATCACGGCCCAAGGTGGGGAGGAGCTCGACGAGTGGCTCCACACGCCGCCCGACCTCAGCCAGCCGCCCCGGGACGAGCTCGTCATCAAGGTGCTCATCGCGCTACGTGTCCCCGGTGTTGATGTGCTCGAGGTCATCCAGTCCCACCGGCGCTACCTGGTCGAGCTGATGCAGCAGTGGACCCGGCTCAAGGAGGACGAAGCCAACCTCGATGTCAGCTTCGCCCTCGTCGTCGACGCCGAGCTGTTCCGCCTCGACTCGGTGGTGCGCTGGCTCGACTCGGCCGACGGCCGCCTCAAGCGCGCCGAATTCGAGAAGTCGTTCCCCGGGGCCGCTGGGTCGAAGTCGGCACCTGGCCTGCCCAAGATCCGACGGAGATTAGGAGTCCCCAAATGAGTTTCCTCGAAATGAACGACGTGTCCAAGACCTACGGGGAGGGCGCCTCCCAGGTCCATGCCCTCGAACACGTCAACCTCGAAGTGGAGGGAGGCAGCCTGGTCGCGGTCATGGGCCCGAGCGGCTCTGGCAAGAGCACCCTGCTCACCATTGCCGGCAGCCTCGAGGAACCGAGCCGCGGCGAGGTGATGATCGGCGGCGCCGCGCTATCGCACATGTCCCGTGACGAAAAGGCCCGCCTGCGCCGGCGCTCCATCGGCTTCGTGTTCCAGGACTTCAACCTGCTGCCCGGCCTCACCGCGGCCGAGAACGTCTCGCTGCCCCTCGAGCTCGACGGCCGGCGGGCCAGCAAGGCCCACGCCACCGCATTGCAGATGCTTGACGAGCTCGGCCTGGTTGATCGGGCCGACGCCTTCCCCGACGAGCTGTCCGGCGGCGAGCGCCAGCGGGTATCCATCGCCCGCGCCGTCGTAGGCGAGCGCCGGCTGCTGCTGGCCGACGAGCCTTCGGGCGCCCTCGACTCCACCAACGGCGAGGCCGTCATGCGCATGGTTCTGGCGGCATGCCGCGAGGGCGTCGCCGCCGTAGTCGTCACTCACGATGCGCAGCTGGCCTCGTGGGCCGACCGCGTCATGTTCATCCGGGATGGGCGCATGGTCGACCAGACCAACAAGCCGATGGGTCCCGATTCGCTCCTGGCCCACCGCGACCCAATGACCAGCGTCATCGAACGGCCGACGCCCACCGTCGACACCAGCCGCGGCGAGGGCGGCCTGGCCGCCCGCCGGGCGGTGACCCGCTGGGCCTGGCGACTCTTCCGCCGTGAATGGCGCCAACAGATGTTGGTCCTGTCCCTCATCGTCCTGGCCGTGGCCGCCCTCGTCGTGGGCGCCACCGTCTCGACCAACTCGCCTCCGCCGGCCAATGCCGGCTTCGGCACCGCGAAGTACGAGGCCAACATCTCCGGTACCCCCGCCCAGGATCTGAGCCGCCTGTCGTCTCTGTCGCATACCTATGGAACCCTGGACGTGATCGAGAACAACGCCAACCCGGTCCCCGGGTCGCTGCTCACCTTCGACTTCCGCGCGCAGAACCCCAATGGCCCGTTCGGGCAACCCATGCTCCAGCTCGTGTCGGGCCGCTACCCCACGCTGCCGGGCGAGGTCGCCATCACCCAAGGCGTCGCCCAGGACTTCAACCTGCGGGTCGGCAGCATCTGGCAGTTCGAGGGCAAGAGCTGGCGGGTCGAAGGGACAGTGCAGAACCCCCAGAGCCTGCTTGACGAGTTCGCGCTGGTGGCGCCCGGCCAGCTGCCGCTGACGTCGAGCACGAAGATCACTGCGCTGTTCGACAACCACACCGGCGTGGCGCCCACCGGCAGCGACATCGTCTCGGCGGCCAGCGCCAGCGCCGCCAGCGCCAACACCGGCTTGATTTCCCCGAGCACCGTCACCCTCTTATTGGCCCTCATCGGCATGATCCTGATCGGCCTGGTCGCCATCGCCGGCTTCACCGTGCTGGCCCAGCGCCGCCTGCGCTCGATCGGCATGTTGCAGTCGCTCGGCGGCACTGACCGCCATGTCCGTCTCGTCGTGCGCGCCAACGGTGCCGTCGTCGGCGTGGTCGGCGCGCTGTTCGGCGCCGTGCTCGGCTTGGCTCTGTGGGCCGCCTACCGGCCCCACCTCGAGTCGAGCTCGCACCACGTGATCGGATTGTTCCACCTGCCGTGGACAGTGCTCCTCATCGCCGTGGCCATCGCCATGGTGACTCCGTACGTGGCCGCCACCCGCCCCGCCCGCACCATCACCAAGGTCCCCATCGTCAAGGCCCTGTCCGGCCGGCCCGCTCCGCCCAAGCCGGCGCGTCGCTCCGCCATTCCCGGGCTGGTGCTGCTGGTCGCGTCCTTCGCCCTGCTCGGCCTCGCCGGCGCCAGCAGCAATGGCGGCGGGGTCCTCCCGCTGCTGTTCGGCTTCGTCTGCCTTATCGCGGCCATCATCCTGCTGGCACCCGTCACCGTCGGCCTCCTCGGCCGCATCGGCCGTCGCCTGCCCATCACCTCCCGCCTGGCCCTGCGCGACCTGGCACGGTACCGCTCCCGCTCGGGCTCGGCCCTGGCCGCGATCAGCCTCGGCGTGCTTATCGCCGTCGTCATCTGCGTCGCCGCCAGCGCCCGCTACAGCGACACCCTGGACTATGCCGGGCCCAACCTGGCCAACAACCAGCTGGTGGTCTACTCGGCGTCCTCCCAAGGCTCCGGGAACATCGGGCCCAAGGGCGGAAACGGCCCAGCGGCCCCGACCCCGGCCATACCGAGCATGGCCACCCAGACGAGTGTGGCCGACGGCATTGCCCGCTCCCTCGGTGCGACCCAGGGCGCCGTCCCCCTCGAGCAGTCCCCGGTCGGGCTGCAGTACGGACTCGTCGAAGAGAACCTTCAGTTCAACGGGCAGATCTTGGTGGCCACGCCCCAGTTGCTGGAGGCGCTCGGTATCTCGCCGAGCCAGATCGACCCCAATGCTGACTTCCTCACCATGCGAGCCGGGCTCGACACATTGAGCCACATGCAGATGGTCTGGAACGAAGGCGGCGGGCAAGGACCCGGTCCCGTCGACACGCAAGGACCTGGTCCCGGCGGCGGCGGGCCGAGCAACGGATCGATCGTGCCGTGCCCGGCGAGCTCCTGCCTGGCCAACCCGGTAATCCAGTACCTGCCGCAGCTGCCCTCAGGGACGTCGGCCCCCAACACCGTCGTTACCGAGCACGCCCTCTCACAGCTTCACCTTCAGGATCAGGTGTCTGCCTTCGGATGGCTGATCTCATCCTCCGGAACCCTCACGGCCGCCCAGATCAGCGAGGCCCGGGCCACAGCATCGACGGCGCAGATGACCACAGAGACCAAGAATGACGAGCCCAGCTCGTGGCAGGTTGTCGACTGGGCCACCGTGGCCGGCATTGCCCTGGCTCTTGCCATCTTGGCCATGACCGTCGGCCTCATCCGGGCCGAGACGGCCAGCGACCTGCGCACGCTGGCCGCGACCGGCGCCAGCAGCTGGCGCCGGCGGTCGATCACCGCGGCGACGGCCGGCGGGCTCGCCTTCCTCGGGATGCTGCTTGGCACTGCTGGTGGCTACCTGGCCGGTGCGGGCTATTTCCAGAGTGGCAAGTTCGGGCAGACCGTGATCGGCGACCTCAGCCACGTGCCGCTCCCCAACCTGCTCATCATCGTGGTCGGCCTGCCAGTGATTGCGGCCGTCGGCGGCTTTGTCTTCTCGGGCCGCCAGCCGCCCCTGGTGAGTCGCCAGCCCATCGAGTAGCGGCCCGGCTTACAGCATGAAGATCGCTGGGGAGCATCTGAGGCATGCATGCTCAAGGAGGCACTGACGTCTCCACCAACGCCGATTGACATAACGTTCTGCAGATGATCGCGGTCGTTGGCACCCTGGCCTCGTGAACCGGGCGCGCGCCGTCTGGCAATACGGCGAGGTCGTCCACGCCATCATCTACTACACGCCAGAGAGGCGTGCGGCCACCGATGCCCTCGGGCTGAAGGGTGGGTGGATGAGCTACTTCGGCTGCCGCGCCGCCCCCCTCGGCGCAGCGACGGCGCCGGTGGTCGAGCGCGCTCTTCTACAACTTCCATCCGCAGATGGTCGCCCGAGCCATCCCCGACGCTTGGAGCTACGCGACACCTTCGGCGCTACTCGACGCGCGGCTCGTTGCGATGGACGGCGCCATGCGGCGCCTCCTCGGCGACGACGTCATCTCGTCGCCATCGGTCTCGCGCGCCGCCGAGCTCGCTGCCGCGTCCATCGCCGGCTGCGACATGGCTGGGCGGCCGATGGGCGCGGCCAACCAATCGGTTCCCGAGCCCGACGAGCCACACCTGCGGTTGTGGCAAGCGCTCACGGCAATGCGCGAGCACCGCGGAGACGGCCACGTCGGCCGGCTCGTCGACGCCGGTGTCTCTCCGTCGGAGGCGCTCGTCCTCCAAGCCGCGACCGGACGGTCACCTGAGGACGGGCTCCGCTCACACCGCGGCTGGTCGGCCGACGAGTGGTCGGCGGCGGCGACGGCACTGGCGGCGCGCGGGCTGGTCGATGAAGAGATGCAGGTCACGGCCGCCGGCGCCGTGCTGCGGCAGGCGATCGAGGACGACACCGATCGGCTGGCCGCTCCCATCGTGGAGGCCATCGGCGACGACAGCGCCGACGAGCTTGTCACCCTGCTTCGACCCCTGGCCGACACGGTCATGGCAGCCGGCGCGGTTCCAGCCCACAACAATATGGGCGTCCCCTGGCCGACTCACGAGTGACGGCATTTGAATTACTCACTCCGTCGCATCGCGGCGTAAGCCTGACAGCCTCCTGGTGAAATGGGCTCAACCGCTGGCCGCTACGGCCCGCAGTTCGGCGACGGAATCGCGCATGATGGCGGCGAGGTCCCGCTCGTCGTCTCCGCTGACCCACCGCTCGATGGCCAGGCGAAGCACCGTCATGCCGGCTTCCGCGGCCAAGGTCGCCTGCAGGTCGCTCACCCCTCGCTGGCGCAGCGCGGCGGCGACCGCGGCGGCGTAGGCGGCCAACTTGGCGAGTTCGCGCTCGCGCAGTTCGGGGTTGGCGACGATCACGGTCTGACGCTGGCGGGACAGATCCCGCCGAAACTGGCCGAGCAGCGCGGCGGCGGCGTCGAGGCCCTCGGAAACGGCGTCGAGGGGGCCGTCGGCTGCCGGTGCGCCGGCGACGCCGGCCACGATCCGCTCCTGGAGGAGGGCAGATCCACCGAAGAGCACCTCGCGCTTGTCGGCGAAGTGCCGGAAGAAGGTGCGCTCGGTCAGCCCGGCTCGGGTGGCGATCTGGGCGGCGGTGGTCTGGTCGAATCCCCGCTCCGAGTACAGAGCCAGAGCCGCTTCCTGTAGTCGCCCACGACTGTCCGGCTCCCATCGACCCATGACTTCGATCCTATCGTTGACAGTCACTGACATCCGGTATATCGTTGATAACAGTCACTGACATCGACCACGGCACCCGGAGGTATCCATCATGAGAATCTTTGTCACCGGCGCATCGGGCTGGATCGGTTCGGCCGTCGTGCCCGAACTACTCGAAGCCGGCCACGAGGTGGTCGGCCTGGCCCGCTCCGATGCATCGGCGCGGCGGCTGGAAGCGGCCGGCGCCCTCGCTCAGCCGGGCGATGTTGCCGACCCTGACAGCCTGGCCAAGGCGGCTGCCGACTCCGACGGGGTGATCCACCTGGCGTTCCAGCACGAGGTGGCTTTTGGCGGCAACTTCGCCGCCGCCGCTGCCGCCGACCGGCGGGCCGTCGAGGCCATGGGCGCCGCCCTGGCCGACTCCGACCGACCCTTCGTGCTCGCCTCGGGCATTGTCGGGTTGACCGCCGGTCGGATGGCCACCGAGAACGACGGGCTGGTGCCCAGTGCCGAGCTCCGGACCAACCCGGCTGGGCGCCGGGCGGCCACCGCCCTGTTCACGCTGTCCCTGAGGGGCATCGGTGTCCGCTCGTCCGTACTCCGTCTCCCCCCGACGGTCCATGGGGACGGCGACCACGGGTTCATGGCCACCATTGTCGGCATCGCCCGGCAGCGAGGCGTGGCCGGATATGTGGGGGAGGGCGCCAACCGCTGGCCCGCGGTGCACCGTTCCGACGCCGCCCGGTTGGCCCGCTTGGCCCTCGAGTCCGCCCCCGCCGGCTCGGTCCTGCACGCGGTAGGTGACCAGGGCGTCCCCTTCCGGAAGATCGCCGAGGCAATCGGCCAACATCTCGGCGTACCTACGGCGTCGGTGGCTCCCGCCGACGCCGTCGAACAGTTCGCCCACCTGGGCCACTTCGTCGCTCTGGACAGCCCCGCCACCGCCGCCATCACCCGGGAGCTACTCGGATGGGAACCGACCGGGCCCAGCTTGATTGAGGACCTCGAACAAGACCACTACTACCGCCAGGCGTAGCTCCGAGGAAACTCCCGGACGGTCTTTTAGGACCCGTTCTTCGCCACTATTCGCATCGAAACCCGCCTTGTCCGCCGCACCAGGACGGTCAGGCCTGCGCGATGCGGACGACGTTGCCCGAGGGGTCGCGGAACGCGCAGTCGCGTACTCCCCACGGCTGGGAGGCCGGCTCCTGGAGCACCTCCGCGCCTGACGCCCGGACCTTCTCGAAGGTGGTGTCGAGGTCGTCGGAGCGGAAGATCGCAGCCTGCAGCGACCCCAGCGTCACGAGTGACAGGAGGGCGTCGCCCTCGGCCTGGGACCGACCGCCGTGCGGCTGCGACAGAACGATGTCGATGTCCTGCCCCGGCGCGCCAACGGTGACCCAGCGGAAGCCTTCGGAGGCGACGTCGGCGCGGACCTCGAGGCCGAGCGCGTCGCGGTAGAAGCTCAGTGCCGTGTCGGGGTCGTCGACGAGGATGAACATTGCGGAGACGGTGACTGTCATGGGTAAATCATACGAGTCCCATCCCACTGGGTGCTTCTCCGATCCTGCTCGGTTCCGGAGCGGGCCGCATCGAGTCCGCCGCCCCGGCTTCCTTTGCAGCCGACTTGTCGGCTCAGTTGGTCAGCGCTCAGGCCGTGACCCTGGTACGCCGCGGTCGAGTCACGTACATGATCACGCACGTCGGAACAACCTCGAGTTGGCTGTGGTCGCGCTCACGGTACTGCGACGGCGTCACGCCGACGATCTCGGTGAAGCGCGAGCTGAACGAGCCGAGCGACGTGCAGCCGACGGCGATGCAGGTGTCGGTGACCGACACCCCCTGGCGCAGAAGAGCCTGCGCGCGCTCGATGCGCCGTGTCATGAGATAGGAGTAGGGAGTTTCGCCATAGGCTGCACGGAACTTGCGCGAGAAGTGCGCGGGAGACATGAGCGCGGAACGGGCCATGGACGGGACATCGAGTGGCTGAGCGTAGTCGCGGTCTACGAGGTCGCGTGCCCGGCGCAGGTGCACCAGATCGGCGATCTCCTCCGGCGTCATGCAACGACGTTACCCGAGCGGTTGCTCCCTCGGTCACTGATGCGGGTAGAGGCCGGCTCCAGCTGGGTTCGGCCTAGTTCCTACCCGGTTGGAGGCGCTTTCATACCTGTCACGGAGGTCGAAGGTTCAGTAGAGAACTGCATATGATGGCGCTCATACAGGAAGGACTGCAATCGTGGCGGCAACACTCAGGTTGACGCGAGAAGGAGTCGGCATCGAACTCCGACGCGTCGATTTGAGATACTCGTCGATGGCAAGAGCGTCGGTTCACTCGAATACCAAGAGACGTTCGAGGCCCCGCTCGAGTCAGGGCATCACGTTCTCCGAGTGAGGGCAGGTAGATATTCCAGCCATGAACACGGCTTCGACGTGGCCGATAGGGAAGTCGTCAACTTTCGCTGCCACGGAGCCATGCTTTGACCTAGGTACGTCGCGTCCATCGTCAAGCCGGATCTTGCCATCTCGCTAAGGCGGGAATGAGTGGGACTCCAACAGGCGATGGCGCCGGTGGGGAGCTTGACTTCAACTGCACTTTAAGTTGTAAACCACATCCCATGAGGATGAGGAAAAAGCTTGGACGTCGGATCGTCTCCCAGTTCATGCATCCCCGCGGGCTGCTTGGACGTGTCGTGGGATGGGAGATGGCAACCCGTCCATCGAACCGGAAGCGGAACGGCTGGGCGGTGTCGCTCATCGACGTGCAACCCTCGGACCGAGTATTGGAGATCGGGTTCGGGCCGGGCATCGCCATCCGCGAGATCGCCCTGCAGGCGACTCGTGGCGAGGTCGTCGGCATCGACCGGTCTGCGGTAATGCGGGCCCAGGCGGCTCGCCGCAACGCAGCAGCGATTCGTGCGGGCCAAGTGTCCCTCATCGTTGCGTCAGTTGACGAACTCCCGGCTTTCGACTCCCCGTTCGACAAGATCCTGGCCGTCAACAACATGGGCATGTGGCCAGATCCCGTGTCCCGCCTGAAGGAACTCGCGGGCCGGCTGCGCGACGGAGGAATCATCGCGATCGTCTCGCAGCCGCGATGTCCGGGCGCGAACGCCGGTACAACGGCCGAGGCGGCGAGCCAAATCGTCGAATCGCTGGAGTCGGCAGGTCTCGTTTCGATTCACGTTGACACGTTGGCCCTCAAACCTCCTGTCGCATGCGTCATCGGGACACGACCCCGCGCGGGAGAACGCTTTCCGGCTTGACCTTCAACCGTCGTGTTGACCCAATTGCCGGGGGCGTGATAGTAAACAGATCAGTTGAACGTTATCCGAGGGGTGGCGTTTGTCAAATGGCCTGTTACCCACACGGCAAAGACGGAGGATTGACATGGAACCGCGCGACCTGTTGTCGGATGTTGAACAGTTGAAGACGCACACCTCACCGCAGGAGTGGGAGGCGGCGCGGCAGCGCCTGCTGGTGAAAGAGAAGGAAGTGACCGGCGCCCGTGACGCCCTGGCCGCCCGCGCGTCGGCGGATGCCATGGCTGGCCGTCGAGAAGGAGTACGAGTTCGACGGACCCAGGGGCAAAGCAAGCCTGCTCGACCTATTCGATGGCCGCCGCCAGTTGATCGTCTACCGTGCCTTCCTCGAACCCGGCGTATTCGGTTGGCCCGACCACGCCTGCATCGGCTGCTCCCTGGTAGCCGACCAGGTCGCCCACGTGGCCCATCTGAACGCCCGCGACACGACGCTCGCCTTCGCCTCGCGGGCGCCGCAGGCAGATATCGCGCGCGTGAAGGCGCGGATGGGCTGGGGGATGCCGTGGTACACCATGACCGACAGCTTCGACGCCGACTTCGGGGTGGACGAGTGGCACGGCACGAACGCCTTCATCCGCGACGGCGACCGTGTATTCCGCACCTACTTCATCAACAACCGCGGCGACGAGGCGATGGGGGGCACCTGGAGCTACCTCGATCTGACTGCACTCGGCCGCCAGGAGGAGTGGGAGGACTCGCCCGAGGGCTTCCCTCAAACCCCGCCGTACGGGTGGTGGAACTGGCACGACGCCTATGGCGAGGCCAAGCCGGCTGATTGAAGGAATCATGAAGTATGAGTCGATGAACGCGGCGGTCGCGGCTCAACGGCAGCCGCTCCCATGGCCTTGGCGCCGGGCGCCGTTGATCAGCTGACGATCGTCCCGTACATGTCATTGAGCGGGAGCGAGAGCAGCTCCAACCGCTCGCCGTCGGGTCCAGGAAAGTATGCCGAGGAATCATTGACGACGTGGGTCTTTACACCTGCCGCCTCCAGCTTGGAGACCAGCCGTTCCCACTGGTCCCGGGTCACGGAGATGGCAATGTGGTGAAGGCCCCCGAGGGCTTCGCGGTAGGGACCGAGGGCCAGGCCGGGGAAGTCGAAGAAGGCCAGATAGTTGTCATGGCCAACGTCGAAGAAGAAGTGGGTGGATCCCCGGTAATCCCGGTTCTCGAACAGTTCGACCAGGGGAAATTCGAGAAGGTCCTGATAGAACGCGATGGTTCGCTCGACGTCGCTGGAAAGCAGTGCGAAGTGATGGAGCCCTCTTGCCGATGACGCCGGTCGCTCACCGACGGGTCGAAGGAATCGGGTCTTCAAGGCGTCCCATTCCTGGTGTCGATCTACGTCGCTTCCGTGCTCAGTCATTGCCGGCCTCCGGTGGCGACTGTACCTCCCATCGACGTGGGTCGGGCTGAACCCCAAGTAACCTTGGGGTCAGCCATGGTGCCCGGACCCGCAGCGAGCGACCTAGGGTTCGCGGCCGCGGCTCGAACGGTCGCCGGCCGGCAAGGGTGACAGACGACGCCCTGACTCATCGGTCAGCGAGACACCGCCGAGGTGTTGCTCCCGACCTCATGAGACGTTGACTCTGTGGCGATCGCTGTGGTGGTTCCCGAGGTGGAGCTCAGCTCGCAGAGGCCGTCCGAGCCGATGTTGAGTCCGATGTTGCTGATGTTGTACAGGTGCTCGCTGGCGACAAGCCATACGATGTCGCATATCTCGCGCTCGTCATAGTGGCGAGAGAGTTGGGCGAACGTATCGGGGTTGACATTCCTGTCCCTCGTGAGTTCCGTGGCATAGTCCAATGCCGCCCGCTCGGCATCAGTGAACAACGGACTGGTTCGGTACTCCGGGAGCGCATCGAAGCGCGCCACGTTGTCCAGGGATTCCCTCATGGCGTACCACCGGGCGGAATCCATGCAGAACAGGCAGGAGTTGATAGTGGCGACTCGCTCGCGGATGAGTACAGCCGTCTGGGAGGGCAAACGGAGCTTCTTGTCCAATCTCGACACCTTGCCGTAAAAGAGCGTGAAGGCAACTGGCACGCGGGCAGAGAACACTGCGATCGGCGTCATCACCTTGCCGAACTGACGTCGCATGAAGAAATACATCACTTTGAGGAACAGGCCCCGGGGTCTCTCGACGGGGGGAAGGTATGTGGCCATGGTGGGACTCCTATCTGGTCATCCAATGCCCGCGTTTTGCCGGCCTACTGCTATGACACCTGGGAGGGGTGGGATGTGACGGATGGACAAAGACCGGTGCCGAAGCGGAGCGGTTCTACTCCGCCCCTTGTCACATCGACGCTGCCCTGCGGGTCATAGGTAGTGAAACGTGACCGCGTAAGGATGGGACCGATGGACGAGAACAAATGGTTGGCCGACCGCTTCGAGGAACACCGGGCCCATCTGCGGTCGGTCGCCTACCGGATGTTGGGCTCGCTGGTGGAGGCCGACGACGCCGTCCAGGACACCTGGTTGCGTCTCAGCCGGTCAGGGGTGGACGAGGTCGAGAACCTGGGCGGCTGGTTGACGACGATCGTCGCCCGGGTGTGCCTGAACATGCTCCGGTCTCGCAACGCTCGACAGCAAGAGCCGCTGGGCGTGCACGTACCCGATCCGATTGTCCGCCTGCCGGGGACTCTCGAACCCGAGGATGAGGCGCTGCTGGCCGACTCGGTCGGCCTCGCCCTCCTGGTCGTGCTCGACACCCTGGCCCCGGCCGAGCGGCTGGCCTTCGTTCTGCATGACATGTTCGATTTGCCGTTCGAGGAGATCGCCCCGATGGTCGGTCGAACCCCGGCGGCGGCCCGGCAACTGGCCAGCCGGGCTCGGCGACGGGTGAAGGGTGCGGAGGTACCGGCGCCTGACTCCGATCTAGGTCGTCAACGGGACGTGGTCGACGCATTCTTCTTGGCTGCCCGAGGGGGGGATTTCGACGCCCTGGTCGCCCTCCTCGACCCCGACGTCGTCCTGCGGATCGACGCCGGAACCAGGCGACCGGCTGCGTCAATGGTGATCCACGGTGCGGAGGCAGTCGGCAAGCAGGCGCGCCGTGGTCTACGGGCATGGCTCGAGCGCCCAGTCGTCAACCTTCGCCCCGCCCTCGTGAACGGAGCCGCCGGAGTGATTGTCACCATGGGTGGGCAACCTGTGACCGTGATGGGTTTCACTGTCGCGGATGGAATGATCGTTGAGATCGACGCGGTGGCTGATCCCAAACGCGTCGTTCGGATCGCCGCCCATGGTCTCAACGATGAGTAACGAGAGCGCTCCACATCAGCGGATCGGATTAGATCTCAATGCAGTTCAATCGGTAGGTTCGAGTATGTGACCAACTTCCTCGCCAGCGAACCCGGTGTCCCGGCCACTGAGAACCGGGTCGATGTGCAGCAGCTGTTCCGACTGGACGGGCGGGTCGCGGTAGTGACGGGCGGCACCCGGGGCATTGGCCGGGCGATCGCGGAGGGGTTCGGCGCCGCCGGAGCGCGGGTGGTGGTAGCCAGCCGCAAGCCGGAAGCCTGCGCCGAAACCGAACGGTACCTTCAGGCGGCCGGGCATGAGGCCTTGGGGGTGCCTTGCCATCTGGGCTCCCTCGACGACATCCGACGATTGGTGGCAGCAACAGGCGAGAGGTTCGGGGCGATCGACGTCATCGTAAACAATGCCGCCAACCCTCTCACCGAGCCTGTCGGGGAATTCACCGAGGCTGGATTCACCAAGTCAATTGATGTCAACGTCAAGGGCCCGGTCTTTCTAGTCCAGGAAGCGCTTCCATATCTGAAGGCCTCGAGCCACGCATCGGTGATCAATATGGTCTCGGCCGGCGCCTGGTTGTTCTCCTCGACGGTCGCTCTCTACGCGGCGGCAAAAGCAGCCATGGTGGCATTCACCAAGTCGATGGCCGCCGACTTCGCGCCCCACAGCATCAGGGTCAATGCCCTCGCCCCCGGCGCGGTCGACACCCACATGTTGCGAGCGACCGGGCCCGAAGGCGCCAAATCCATGGCCAAGGCCAGCCTCATGGCACGCGTGGCGGAGTCCAATGAGATGGTCGGTCCGGCTCTTTTCCTGGCATCAGACGCGTCCAGCTTCGTCACTGGGTCTGTCGTCCACGCCGACGGCGGCCTGGTGGCGCGATAGCCGGCGGGAACGGGACGCACCCGGCGGGGTCGGAGTTGAACACATGCCTCGCCCACTACGTAGGCTCTGCCCGCGGGATACGTAACGCATCCCGCGGACACCGAAGGACGGAACCTCATGCGTGTGCATCTGCTCGACGGGACCTATGAGCTGTTCCGTCAATTCTTCGGGCAGCCGCCCCGGGCGGCCGACGACGGGACGGAGATCGGGGCCACCTATGGGGTCGTCACCTCGGTGCTGGCCATGCTGTCGGGTGGCGTCACCCACCTCGGGGTGGCGACCGATCATGTCATCGAGTCATTTCGCAACCAGCTGTGGGGCGACTACAAGACCGGGGATGAGATACCGGACGCACTGAGATCCCAGTTCAATACCCTCGAGGATGCTCTCGCCGCGCTCGGCGTCGTCGTCTGGCCGATGGTCGAGGTCGAAGCCGATGACGCCTTGGCCTCGGCGGCGGCGGTCGCCGCCGATGACCGGACCGTCGAGCAGGTGGTCATCTGCACGCCCGACAAGGACCTGGCCCAGTGCGTGGTGGGCAACCGGGTGGTTCAGCTCGACCGACGCAAGGACGTGGTCACCGACGAGGACGGGGTGCGGGCCAAGTTCGGAGTGTCACCTCAATCGATCCCCGACTGGCTGGCCCTGGTGGGCGACTCGGCTGACGGTTTCCCCGGTCTGGTTGGGTGGGGCAAACGCTCGGCGGCCCTCGTGCTGGCCCACTACGAGCACATCGATGCCATACCCGACAACACCAACGATTGGGATCCTTCCGTCCGTAAATCCGTGCGCGGCGCCGACAAGTTGGCCACCACTCTCGCCGACCAGCGTGAGCTGGCCGAGTTATTCCGGACCCTGGCCACCCTGCGGATCGACCGGGCCCTACTGCCCGAGGTCGCCGATCTCCAATGGCGCGGACCCACGCCGGCCTTCGAAGCGGTGTGTCGCCATCTGCGGGCCCCGGCCCTGGCCGAGCGGGCCGCGGCCCTCGCCCCTACCTGAGGGCGTCGAACACCAGGGAGAGCTCCATCGGGACCGGCGCCTCGAGCTGGGCATAGGTGCAAGAGACCGGTTTCCGGTCCGGGCGCCACCGCCGGAATGAGGTGCCGTGGCGGAAGCGCTGGTCCTGGAGATGGTCGTAGGACACCTCACAGACCAGCTCAGGTCGCAGGGGCGCCCAGCTCATGTCCTTTCCCGCGCTCCACCGGCTGGTGCCGCCCGGAAGCCGGCTCGACTCGGCGGCCGACTGCAACCAGGGATGCTTGTCGGTGGCGCCGGAGCGAAGTGGCTCCAGTTCGCCCACCAGCTCGCGGCGCCGGACCGCGGTGAAGCCGGAGGCCACCCCCACGTGGTGCAGGACCTTGTCCTGGTCGTAGAGACCGAGCAGGAGCGATCCGACGATGCCACCCTCCTTGTGCCACCGGAAGCCGGCCACCACGCAGTCGGCGGTGCGCTCGTGCTTCACCTTCAACATCACCCGCTTGTCCTGGAGATACCGGAGATCACCGGGCTTGGCCACCACACCGTCGAGGCCGGCCCCTTCGAACCTCGAGAACCAGTCGTTGGCCACGTCGGGATCCTTTGTCGCCGGTGTCACGTGGATCGGCGGCTTCGACGACTTGAGGGTCTTCTCGAGGAGCTTGCGGCGTTCGGCATAGGGCGCATCGCAGAGGTCGCGATCGCCGACCGCCAGGACGTCGAAGGCGACGAAGGAAGCCGGCGTGGCCGTAGCCAGCATGTTGATCCGGGACTCCGCCGGATGGATCCGTTGGGACAAGGCATCGAAGTCGAGGCCGTGGGGCCCGGCGATCACGATCTCCCCGTCGAGCACGCACCGGTCGGGGAGATCGCGCTGGAGCGGCCCGATGAGCTCGGGGAAGTACCGGGTGAGCGGCTTCTCGTTTCGGCTGCCCAATTCCACCTCGTCCCCGTCCCGGAACACGATGCACCGGAACCCGTCCCACTTCGGTTCGTAGAACATGCCGTCGGCCCGGGGGAGCTCCCGGGTGAGCTTGGCCAGCATCGGGGCCACCGGTGGCGGTACGGGAAGGGTCACCCGCTGATCGTACCCAGGTTCCGCCGGCGGCCCTCAGCCGGCGTGCGTCGCCGCCCAGGCCACGAGGTCGTCGGCGGACTGCCGATTGACGACACGGTCCTCGGGCACCTCGGCCCGAACCGCGTTGACACATCCCCGACCCAGCCACTCGAGTTGCCCGGGAGCGTGCGCATCGGTGTCGATGGAGACCAGACACCCGAGCTCGATGGCCAGGCGCAAAAGGTCCTCGGGCGGGTCCTGCCGCTCGGGCCGGGAATTGATCTCCACTGCGGTGCCGGTGCGGGCGCAGGCGGCGAAGACGGCTTCGGCGTCGAACGTGGACGGCGGCCGGCCCTTGCCGGTGATGAGCCGACCGGTGCAGTGCCCGAGAATGTCCGTGTGCGGGCTCTCGACCGCGGCGAGCATGCGCCGGGTCATGGTGGGCGCGTCCATCCGTAGCTTGGAGTGGACGCTGGCCACCACCACGTCGAGCTCGGCCAGCAGACCCTCATCCTGGTCGAGAGCACCGTCCTCGAGGATGTCCACCTCGATCCCGGTGAGGATCCGGAACGGGGCCAGCTCCTCGTTGAGGGTGCCGACCGCCTCGAGCTGCTTCCGGAGCCGATCGGCGTCGAGCCCGTGGGCCACCGTCAACCGGGCGCTGTGGTCGGTGAGGACCAGATAGCGGCGACCCAGGTCCCTGGCCGCCTCCGCCATCTCGCGGATAGGACTGCCGCCATCCGACCAGTCGGAGTGGGAATGGCAGTCTCCCTGGAGTTGATCGAGCAGCGCCTGCGCCGCCCCATCCAGTGTTATCTCCGGCGGTTCGGACTCGAGCTTGGCCAGGTAGGAGGGCACCTCACCCGCCAGCGCTTCGCTGACGGCCTGCGCGGTCGACTTGCCGACCCCGGGGATGGTCTGCAGGCGCCCGGCGGCAGCCAGCTGGGTCAGCTCCGCCTCCGGCATCGGCTCCAGGGCGGCGGCGGCCTGCCGGAAGGCGCGGACCTTGTAGCTGTCGGCCCCGTTTCGTTCCAGGAGATAGGAGATCCTGCGGAGGGTGGACACCGGATCCATCGGACTACGACTTCTTCGCCCGGCTGGGCGCCACCCGGGTCGGCTCGTCAGCGCCCTTCGGGTACTCGGGTGGCCAGGGCGCGTCGTGGAGCCCGGCCGCCTTGTCCCGTTCGGCCAGGTCGAGCAGGGGTTGCAGGGACTGCAGCGCAACGCCGATCTCCGACCACGGGTCGCCCCGTCGCTGGAGCAGGTCGGGGACCGTCCGGATGGTCAGGTCGTCGGGAACCACGTCGGCAACCTCCTCCCACGACAGTGGCGTTGACACCTGGCCGCCGGTACGGGGTCGGGCGAACCAGGCGCCGAAGACCGTCTTGTGCGGGGCGTTCTGATTGAAGTCGACAAAGACCCGCTCTCCCCGCTCCTCTTTCCACCAATTGGCGGTGATGAGGGTGGGATGCCGGCGTTCCATCTCCCGGGCAAACGCCACCGCCGCGGCGCGCACGCCGGTGGCGTCCCAGCGGGCCTCCAACCGGAGGTAGATGTGTAGACCCCGATTGCCGGTCGTCTTGGGGTAGCCGACCAGCCCGAGCTCTTCGAGGAGATCCCGGCAGTGGTACGCGGCGGCTCTGACCTGGTCGAACCCGACCCCGGGCTGAGGGTCGAGGTCGATCCTCAGCTCGTCGGCAAAATCCGGCTCGGCGGCCCGGTAGGGCCACAGGTGCAGACCGAGACACCCCAGGTTGACGGCCCAGGCGACATGTGCGATGTCGGCGACCACCAGGGCGTTGGAGGTGGTGCCGTTCGGAGTGGAAACCGTGGTTGTCTCCAGCCACGACGGCGCCCCGGACGGGACCCGCTTTTGAAAGAACGACTTACCGGCCGCACCGTTGGGAAACCGCTGGAGCAGGGCCGGACGCCCGCCGGCGGTATTCAGCAGCGCGTCTTCGACCTGGAGGTAGTACGAGACCAGTTCGAACTTGGTCGCGCCGAGTTCAGGGAAATAGATCTTGTCGGGGCTCGAGATCCGCACCTCTCGGCCTGCGATCTCTATGAGCCGCTCCTGGTCATCGGGCACCAGGCCAGACTCTACCGGGCGGCTCTCAGTCTCCGCCGCCTGATTGCACCCCGAAACCGGCACCCGCGGCGTCGGGACGGTTTTTCAGAAGGCGTCGGCTTCGTGGCCCTCATCCGAGGCGAATGCCGGCGAGCTGAGTCCCTTGCGCGACCAGACGGCCGGCGTGGTCCCAGACGAAGCACGACTCGTCGACCCGCTGCGCATCGATCAGGTGCGCTCGTTGCAGAATCCGAACCGGACCCGGCGCCGGCAGGGCCCGCACATAGACCGTCAACTCGAGGGTGGGCACCCAGCCGGTGAACTCGATGTCGAAGGTTGCCGGGGGAAAGGCATCGACCGCAAAGAGCAGTGAAGCCGGATCGAATGGTTCGCCTTCCGGAAGTGCCAACCAGCCGCGCAACTCGCCCTGCCCGCTCGGCTCGCCGGTGATGAAGGAATCCGACCCGGGCTCCAGCCTCACCTCGATTTGCTCCATCAGCGCGACCGGGATCCCGTTCGGCGTCCGGGGGACCAATCGGGTGCAGTCCTCAAAGGCGATCTGGCTCATCGCCGGCAGACCCCGATCCCAGAAGGGGACCGTGGCTTCGAGCCGGGTGGTGGTCAGCAGGGCTTCGACGCAGACTTGGTCCCCCTGGCTCATCCGGGCATGGACCTGGCTCGCCGAACGTCCAGTTCGAAGCACGTCGGCCTCGATGACCACGGGGCCGGGGTCGGGGGAGTGGAGGTAGTGGGCGCTGGCGGCGATGACGTCGCGGTGTCGAGACACGGAGGCGGCGGCTCGGCCCAGCATGGCCAGGAGATAGCCACCGTTGGGCTTCCCGCCGATGGTCCACTCGGCGTTGACGTCGGCGTCGAAATACCCAGGCCGGCCGGCGACCAACTTGCTCACTTCGGAAAAGGAGGAGGCCGGAAGGCTCGGCGCCGACGTGGTCATGAGCCTCGCCGGGTCGTCGCACCGAATTCGTCGACCACCCCCGAGCCCTGCCCCACCCAACACTGCGTCTGCGACAACCGCTTCCCTTTCACCCCCGGGACCCTAGTGGGTTGCGTGATAGAACGCAATGCCGTAGAGTCGTTCAGTGAGCGAAACCGCCACAGAGCACCAGGGCGTGAGCGATTCGACGGCGACGGCCTCCAAAGGAGCGCCGAGCCTCGACGCCGTCTCGCTGGAGGCGGGAAGTGCCTTTGTTGCCGCCGCCGGCCTGATCATTGACGAGGTCACCGGCACCCGGGTCAGCGGGCACATCGACCTCGGGCCGGAGCACCACACCCCGTGGGGCATCGTGCATGGCGGGGTGTACACCACCGCCATCGAGAGTGCCGCCAGCATCGGGGCCAGCACCGCGGTGAAGGACCAGGGGATGGTGGCGGTCGGGCTGACCAACACCGCCCAATTCCTGCGGTCGGTCACCGCGGGTCGGGTCAACGTGGAGGCCGTCGCCCTCAACCAAGGCCGCACCCAGCAGCTGTGGCAGGTCGACGTCCGGGACGGAGCCGGGAAGCTCGTGGCCCACGGCGAACTGCGGCTCCAGAACATCACCGCTTCGGCTGGGTAACCTGCCGCCGGTTTGTGAACCGGCACCCGCCATCTCGCATGGCGGTTCGGTCATGAGCAACCAGGTCCTCAGCCACCGTCGACGGCATGGTACGGCCTTATGGCGGATGAGTCGATCGTGGGATCACGTCGTCATGTTGACGGTTGTCCCCTTCGCACCTCTCCTCAAGCGTGACGCCACCGCGGTGGCCAAAGAGGGAAGACGACTCCTGAACGCGGCGGTGCCGGAGGCCGCCGGCCACGAAGTCGTGATCGAACCTGGACTTCATAGGCCCCGGCATCGCCATCCGCGCCTCGTGGCCCCCCGCCGGCGTTGAAACCCGACGGGGACCTACCCGCGTCTCACCCGTGAAGCCGGTCGATACAGGACATAGACGTGGTTGGTTCCCGCATCACTCGGATCGTCGGATTCGAGTGTGCCTGACCAGGCCCGGTGGAAGCCGACTTTTTCGAGAGCCCGCCACGAACGGCGATTGTTCTCGTTGATGCTCACGACCACCGCGTCGATGTCGGGATATTGATCCCAACTCTCGTTGACGAAGCGGGCGATCAATTCGGGTCCAAGTCCACGCCCGATGAATCGCTCCACACCGATGAGGTAGTCGATGCCGACCGCATTGTTCGGAGTTCCCGTCACCGAGAGCGTCGTTTGCCACGCGGGGTTGTCGGCAAGCTTGTACCGCTGGATGAGTCCCAGCGGCTGACCTTCGCGCTCGATGATGCGTACCTCGCTCGAATCGGTGCCGTCGACGATCGGGCCATAGCGCTCCTCGATTGAGTCAGCGTCCGATTCCTCGCCCCACCACACCTCCACGTGCGGAGCACTGATCCATTCCGACAGCAGACCAAAGTCCTCACGAGTGAGCGGACGAAAGGCGAATTCCCCGGAATCCATGGCGGGCAAAGTTTCTCACAGTGGCGGTGAAACGACCTCGGTCCCGCCGCCCTCGAGGTGGTCACCGCCGCTGGTGGCGGGGAGGACGACTCGCAGCCGCTCCCATCCGCGAGCCGGCAAGAAAGTCGGAGGTCAGGGACCAACCCGAGTCGGGTGAATGACAAGTCACACCTCCATGGTGAAATGGGGGGATGGCCCTGACCGAAACCGTCCCGCCCGGGGTGCTGAGCACGTTCCATCCGGCGGTGGCGCGGTGGTTCGAGCGCCAGTTTCCGGCCGGACCCTCGGAGCCCCAGGTGGAGGGGTGGCCGCTGATCCGGAGCGGGGCCGACGTGTTGATCGCCGCGCCGACCGGTTCCGGTAAGACGTTGACCGGCTTCTTGGTTGCCATCGACGCCCTCTACCGGGCCCATGCCGCCGGTGACGCGGTCGACGGGGCCCGGGTGGTCTATGTGTCGCCGCTGAAAGCGCTGGCCGTCGACGTCCATCAGAACCTCGAGCGGCCCCTGACCGAAATCGCCGCCATCTCCGACGAACTGGGTCTCAGCGCCCCGAATCTGACCATCGGGGTGCGGACCGGAGACACCCCCGCCTCCGCCCGGACCGCCATGGTGGCCAAGCCGCCGACCTTCCTGGTCACCACCCCCGAGAGCCTGTACCTCCTGGTGACCGCGGCCAAGAGCCGGCAGATGCTCGGATCGGTGGAGACGGTGATCGTCGACGAGATCCACGCCATGGCCCGGGACAAGCGGGGGTCGCACCTGACCCTCACCCTCGAGCGGCTCGACCACGTCAACCTCGGGGACCGCCGTCCGCAGCGCATTGGCCTCTCGGCCACCCAACGCCCGATCGAGCGGGTGGCCGAGCTCCTGACCGGCATCGACCCCGAATCCGACGGGTCCCAGACGGCGGCAATCGTCGACTGCGGGCATCGGCGTGACCTCCGTGTCTCGGTCGAGGTGCCCGGCAGCGAGCTGGGGGCGGTGGCGTCCACCGAGCAGTTCGGGGAGGTGATCGACCAGATCGCCGAGCATGTGCGTAGTCACCGGACCACCCTGGTGTTCGTCAATACCCGGCGGATGTCGGAGCGCCTGGCCCACCTGCTGGGGGAACGGCTGGGCGCCGACGATGTGGCCGCCCACCACGGGAGCCTTTCCAAAGAGCGACGGCTACGGGTGGAGGAGCGCCTCCGGGCCGGCGAGCTCCGAGCGCTGGTGGCCACCGCCTCACTCGAGCTCGGCATTGACATCGGGCCGGTGGAACTGGTGTGCCAGGTGGGCTCGCCCCGGAGCATCGCCACCATGCTCCAGCGCGCCGGTCGGTCCAATCACTCCCTGGCCGGGATTCCCGAGGCCATCGTCTTTCCCCTCACCCGGGACGAGTTGGTGGAGTGCGCCGCCCTCCTGGCGTCGGTCCGCTCGGGAGACCTCGACGCCACCGTCATGCCCGAGGCCCCGCTGGACATCCTGGCCCAGCACGTGGTGGCGGAGGTGGCGGCGGCCGAGGAGTGGCGCGAGGACGATCTCTTCAACCTCTTCCGCCGGGCGGCTCCCTACGCCCGTCTGGAGCGGAGCGACTTCGACGCGGTGGTGCAACTGCTGTCCGAAGGAATCGAAACGGGCCGGGGGCAGCACATGTCCTACCTCCACCGGGACCGGGTCAATAGCGTGCTCCGACCCCGTCGCGGGGCCCGGCTGGCCGCGCTGACCAGCGGCGGGGCCATCGCCGAGGTCGGCGATTACCGGGTGCTGGCCGACCCGGGCGACACTCCGGTGGGGACGGTGAACGAAGACTTTGCCATCGAGTCCATGGTCGGCGACGTATTTCTGCTCGGCACCCACTCCTGGCGGATACGCCGGGTGGAGCAGGGCGTGGTCCGGGTCACCGACGCCGAGGGCATGCACCCCACCATCCCGTTCTGGGTCGGCGAGGCCCCGAGCCGAACCAAGGAACTCTCCCGCAGTGTCTCCGATCTGCGGGGCCAGGTGGCCGACCTGCTGATCACCGGGGAGGGCGACGGCGGCGGTGGCGTCTCGCCGACCGAGGCCGGACGAGCCGCCCGCCGGTACGTGATGGATGCCACCGGGTTGGGGGAGGGGGCTGCCGCCCAGTTGGTCGACTATCTGGCCATCGCCCGGACAGGGCTGGGGGTGGTGCCCACGCTGGACGACATCGTCTTCGAGCGGTTCTTCGACGAGGCCGGCGGGATGCAGCTGGTGGTGCACGCCCCGTTTGGTGGTCGCATCAACAAGGCACTGGGGTTGGCCCTCCGGAAACGGTTCTGCGCCACGTTCGACTTCGAACTCCAGGCCGCGGCCAACGACGATGCGGTGGTGCTCTCCCTCGGCCCGCAACACAGCTTCGCACTCGAAAGCGTGCCGGGCTTTCTCCGATCGGCGACGCTGGAGACGGTGTTGACCCAGGCGGTGTTGACCTCACCGCTCTTCGCGGCCCGGTGGCGATGGAACCTCAACCGGGCGCTGGCCGTGTTGCGGTTCCGGGGTGGCAAGCGGAACCCGCTCCCCATTCAGAGGATGGAGTCCGACGACCTGATGGCCGCGGTGTTCCCCGCCTTGGCCGCCTGTCAGGAGAACGTGGCGCCCGGGCCGGTGGTGGTGCCCGATCACGTGCTGGTGCGCCAGACGATGGACGATTGTCTGCACGAGGCGATGGACCTCGACGGGTTGGGCGAGTTGGTACGCGCCATGGAGCAGGGGGCGGTCCGCCTCCACTTCGTCGACTCGGTCGAGCCGTCAGTGCTGGCTCACGAGATCCTGAACGGCAAGCCCTTCACCTTCCTGGACGACGCCCCGCTGGAGGAGCGCCGGACCCGCGCCGTGCAGCTCCGGCGGGGGCTGCCGCTCGAACAGGCCGAGCTCGGACGCCTCGATGCGGACGCAGTGGTCCGGATCCGGAGCGAGGCGGCGCCGGACGTCCGGGACCCGGAAGAGCTCCACGACCTGTTGCTGTCCTACGTCGTCACCCGGCCGGTGGAGGAGTGGCAGCCGATGTTCGACGCGCTGGTGGCGTCAGGACGGGCCATGGAAATTGATCCGGTTGGTTTGGATGCGAGCGGATTGTGGTGTGTGTTGGAGCGGCGACCGTGGGTCGAAGCCCTGGTGCCCGGCGGCGGGTTCCGTCCAGATCTGCCGCTCCCACCCGTCCTGGTGTCCGAGGGCTCCGATCGGGATATCGAACCTGACGCCGCGGTGACCACCGTGGTGCGGGGCCATCTGGAGGTCACCGGGCCCATCACCGTCTCGAAGCTGGCGGCGCGTCCCGGGCTCCCGGAATCCCGGGTGCGGGTAGGTCTGGCCCGGCTCGAAGCCGAGGGGTTTGCCCTTCGAGGGCGCTTCGACCCCGCGCTGACGGACGAGGAGCAGTGGTGTGCCCGGAGGCTGCTGGCCCGGATCCACGCCTCCACCCATGCTCGCCTCCGCCGGGAGATCGAGCCGGTGAGCCCCCAGGATTTCATGCGCTTTCTGCTCGAGTGGCAGCACATCACCCCCGGAACCCAGGTGGAGGGACGGGCCGGTGTCTTGTCCGTCATCGACCAGCTCCAAGGTTTCGAGTTGGCGGCCGGGGCGTGGGAGGAGTCCGTGTTTCCGGCCCGGGTCACCCAGTACCAAGGCCAGTGGCTCCAGGACCTGTGCATGTCCGGCGACGTCGCCTGGGGACGCCTGTCGGTGCGCTCGTATACGGAGGGCGAGGCGCCGGGCCGGGGTGCGTCGACCCCGTCGCGGGCGACTCCGATCACCTTCACCGTGCGGGACGACCTGCCGTGGCTGATGCAAGCCATCCGAGGCGATGCGGTGCCGAGCGATCCGGTCCATGGAGCCGGCCACGACGTCCTCCAGGTACTGCGGTCGCGTGGCGCACTGTTCCACTCGGAGTTGCGGGCGATGACCGGTCGACTGCCGGTTGAGGTGGAGGAGGGCTTGTGGGACCTGGTGGCCCGGGGTCTGGTCACCTCCGACGGGTTTCAGGCGGTGCGCTCCTTGTGGTCGGCGCGGGAGACATGGCGGCGGCGGCACCGGAGCGACGCCCGCGGTCGCCTGGGGACCCAGCGGGCGCAGACGTTGCGGGCGGGCGGAGAGGGGCGTTGGGCCCTCCTGCCGGGCAATGATGTTGCCGAGGTCGATGCCCGGTGCGGGAGCGAGATGGATCCGGACGCCTTGGCCGAGAACGTCGCTGCCCAACTCCTCACCCGCTGGGGTGTGGTGTTTTGGGATCTCACGGCGCGCGAATCCCTCTCGGTTCCATGGCGAGAGGTCATGTGGGCACTCCGCCGGTTCGAGGCACGGGGGCTGGTGCGCGGCGGCCGCTTCGTCACCGGGTTCTCCGGCGAGCAGTACGCGCTCCCCGAGGCCGTCGACCATCTCCGTCGGGTCCGGCGCGCCGGGCACACCGGTGGGATTGTCCGGTTGAACGCCGCCGATCCGCTGAACCTGATCGGCACCGTGGTCGGCGGCGAACGGGTCCCGGCGGTCCGGAACCGGTGGGTGGCCTACCGTGACGGAGCGCCGATCGAGGAAGACGCAGGTGCCGACGGACATCGGTCCATGACCGCAACGGCTACCTGAGCACTTCGGTTCCCGCGCCGACCTACGTTCGGGCGGCGGCAAAGCCGCCCGCTGCCAGGTGGAGCACGGGCACGCTCCAGCCAGGAAGCAACCTGGTCGGCGACGCAGGATCAGAACATTCAGAGGTGATGCATCCCTCTGACATTAACTCCACTTCGGGGACAAATGCCCCCTCCCTACGGTCCTCCTACTTGCACTCGAGGTCGGCCCTGTACGCTGCCGCGATGTCAAGGGACGGGGCGATTGATCGTCGCCAATTCCCTCAAGTCCGCCGCGGTGGTGGCCGGGGCCGCGGCCACCGGCGCATCGATGGCCGGCTGCTCGTCCCCATCGGCCGCACCATCCCCGGCGAAGGCAGATATCTGGCAGGAGCTGGCTCGGCACCTGAGGGGTCCGTTGCTCCGGCCTGGCGATCCTCGATTTCGGGCGTTGGCCCGACCCTACAACGCCAGGTATGCCGACGTTCAGCCCCAGGGGATCGCCGCATGTCAGGCGAACGGTGACGTCAGCCAATGCATCCTCTGGGCGCGCAGTCACCACGTCCCCTTCGTGGTGCGTTCCGGCGGGCACAGCTACGGCGGGTTCTCGGCTACCTCGGGGCTGCTGATCAGTTTGAAGGACATGGACAGCGTGAATGTGGATGCGGCCAGCGGTACCGTTCGGCTGGGGAGCGGTGTCCAGAACCGGGACCTGACCGGCTTATTGCCCAGCCGCGGGCTCATGGTTCCAACTGGACGCTGCCCGACCGTTGGCATCGGTGGATTCATGCTCGGCGGCGGCTTCGGCTTCAACTCCCGTTATCTCGGCCTCGGAGTGGACAAGTTGGTCAGTACCACGATGGTCACTGCCGACGGGAGACAAGTTACCGCCGACGCCGATACCAACAGCGATCTGTTCTGGGCCCTCAGGGGCGGAGGTGGCGGGAACTTCGGGGTGAACCTCGACTACACGGTCGCCACCACGCCCGTCGGCGCGCTGTCGGTCTACAAACTCGGGTGGGCATGGGATCAGGCCCCGGCGGTGATGACCGCCTTCAACCAGCTCATGGCGGAGGCCCCCGACCGGCTCTCGGCCCGGATCGGCCTCGACGTGACGGGGACGAAACCTCCGGCCACTGATCGGAACGCGCTGTCGATGAGCGCGCTCGGCCAGTGGTTCGGCACCCCCGGGGAGCTCGAGGCGCTGCTGGCGCCCGTGCTCGGAGCCGTGGCACCGATCACGAAGGTGATCCAATCCCTCCCTTACGAGAAGGCGCTCGAGTTCTTCGCGTCCAACGTCCCTACCGGCTCGTTCACCGAGAAGTCGTCCTACGTCGGACCTGCCGGCTTCGGCGCTTCCTGTGTCGAGACAGCCATGAGCTGGGTCGAGCGTTGGCCAGGCAGCGCCAACAGCTCGGCTGTGGGCTTCACGCTGTTCGCCTGGGGGGGTGCGATGAACCGGCCGGCGGCAATCGACACCGCGTTCGTGCACCGGGACGCTTCATGGTTGGCGGTGGTCGGGAGTTCCTGGAGCAACTCGGATCCTCAGGAAGTCATCGACGCGAATTTGGTCTATGCCAACGACTTCTACCAGGCGCTCACGCCTTTCGTCACCGATCAGGCGTACCAGAACTTCATCGACCCTTCCCTGCCCAACTGGCAGACCGCCTATTACGGGGAGAATCTCCCGCGCCTCATGCAAGCCAAGCTCGAATGGGATCCGGACAACGTCTTCTCTTTCGCCCAATCCGTTCCGGTGGGAGCCTGAGCGCACGCCCTTCTCGCCAAGGCGAGCCCGCCGCATTTCGGGAATCCGAAGGCGATTTGGCACTCCAAGGCCGCCGCGGCATGCTGCCCCGATGACCGAGCGCATGAGGACGTCGAGAATCCCGGCCCGGCGGGCCCTCCGGGTTCCGGAGGTCACCGTCTACTTCTGGGTCATCAAGGCCCTGTCGACCGCCCTGGGGGAGTCGACGTCGGACTACCTGGTTCACGCCATGAGCCCGGCCGCGGCCGTGGGACTCGGGTTTGTCGGCTTTGTGTTCGCGCTGGGTCTGCAGTTCAGGATGCGCCGGTACGTGGCCTGGATCTATTGGCTCGCGGTGGTCATGGTCGGAGTGTTCGGCACCATGTGTGCCGACGTGCTCCACGTCGGGTTTGGGGTGCCGTATGCCGCGTCGGCTCCATTTTTCGCCGTCGTCCTCGTCGCGGTGTTCGTGACCTGGCAGAAGTACGAAAAGACGCTCTCGATCCACAGCATCGACACCCCGCGGCGAGAACTGTTCTATTGGGCGGCGGTGGTTGCCACCTTTGCCCTGGGCACCGCCGTCGGGGACCTGACGGCCATCACCTTCCATCTCGGCTACGGCTTCTCGTTCCTCCTTTTTGTCGGAGTGATCGCAATTCCCGCGGTGGGGTTCTGGCGCTTCCATTGGAACCCCATCTTCTCGTTCTGGTTCGCTTACATCATCACCCGTCCGGTGGGCGCGTCGTTCGCCGACTGGGCGGGCAAGCCGACCCTCCTCGGCGGGATGGGGTGGGGCGATGGACATGTGAGCCTGGTATTGCTGGCCGTCATCGTCGGCCTGGTGGCCTATCTGGCCGTTACCAAGAAGGATCTTCAGACGCACTGGGCGGACACTCACGACCGGGTGTGAACTAGCCCCAGCTCCCGGTGTCGCGCCGTCCTCTGGCTGGTCGGTCACGACCTCCAGGTGGACGCCGATCAATCCCGGATCCACCCCTGGGTTGACGCCACCGAAGGCTGGAATCGGGAGACTGGATCCATGTCCACTACTGATTACATCGTCAACGGCCTTCTCATCGCTCTGGTCATCCGCCAGATCCTCGGCAAGAAACTCACTGCCTTCGGCCTCATCTGGCCGGTCGGGGTCGTGGCCTGGGCCGGCTACTCCTACCTGCACGGCATCCCCACTGCCGGCAACGACGTACTCCTGGTCATGACCGGGATCACGGTCGGGGCGACTCTCGGCATCTTGTGCGGGGTGTACACCCATCTACATCCGGAGGCCAACGGCAGCTTCCTGGCCAAGGCCGGCTTCGTCGCCGCTGCCCTGTGGATCGTCGGGGTCGGTTCCCGCCTGGCCTTCGAGCTGTACGCCACCCACGGGGGAGCGCCATCCATCGCCCACTTCAGTGCCACCCACAGCATCACGTCGGCCGAGGCCTGGACGTCGGCTCTCATCCTCATGGCCTTCGCCGAAGTCCTCAGCCGGACCGGGGTGCTGGCTTGGAGGGCCCGTTCGTCACTGATCCGGACGCCGCCCCTCCCGGATGCCGGCCAGACTCCCCGCCGACCGATGGTGGAGTCGGGCATCATGGGTGCGAGTGACCGACCCCGCTGACAACCGGCTGATCCTCGGCGACCCCCCGCTGCGCAATGCCATCCGCATCGCCGGGCTCATCGCCCTGGTGGCGACGGTGGTGCCCGAGGCTCATCTTGGGGCAGACGGGACTCAGCTCGAGCGCCTGCTGCTGATGATGGTGGTGGTGGCCGCCTGGATCGGATGGCTGGCGGCCCGGGCAGGGGACCGCCAGGTGACGACGGGGGTTGCCCTGGTCTGCCTGGGGGCGGCCGGTGGGGCGCTGGCCCCGATCGCGCCGGCCGCCATCGCCTTCTCCGCCGTCGCCGGCGTGGGAGCCGCCATGGCCTTCGACCTGCCGGTGGCGGTGATGTTCGGGGCGGCCGGTCCGGTCGCCCATCTGCTGGCGGCCGCCGCCTACGGGCACTCGTTCATCCCGGTGGCGGGAAGCGCCGCCGCCGCCCTGGGCGGCCTGGTCATCGGGACCAGCCGGCGACAGGTGCTCGAGCATGCCGACCAGAGGGCTCAGGTGGCGGTGGAACGGGAACGGGCCTCGGTGGAGCACGAACGGGCCGAGCTACTGGCCGAGCGCAACCGACTGGCCCGGGAGATCCACGACGTCCTGGCCCACACGTTGGGAGCGCTTTCGGTCCAGTTGGAGGCCCTCAACTCCGGGATCGGGACCGGGGACGACGAGCAGCTCCACGAAGGCCTACGCCAGACCCGGCGGCTGGTTACCGAAGGCCTCAGCGAAGCCCGTCGGGCGGTCAGCGCACTTCGGGACGACGCCGCGCCGCTCCCCCAGCAACTGAAAGATCTCTGTGCTGAGAGCGGAGCCCAGCTGAGCGTCACCGGCGCCGCCCGGCCCCTCACCCCGCACGTCGCGCTCGCCCTCTACCGGATCGCCCAGGAAGCGCTCACCAACGCCACCAAACACGCACCCGGTGCACCGGTTTCGGTCGAGTTGGCCTTTTCGCCCGGCGCCGTGCACATCGTCATCGTCAATGCCGAGCCGATGGGGCCGCCTCGCGGACACCGGCAGCAGTGGCGGCTACGGACTCCAGGGCATGCGGGAGCGGGTGCTGCTCCTTGGCGGCGTGCTCGACGCCGGCCCGTCAGCGCCGGGGTGGCGGGTCGAGGCGAAGTTGCCGGCATGAAGATCGTGATCGCCGACGACCAGCGGGTGGTACGCGAGGGGCTGTCCACCATCGTGAGCAGCCTGCCGGACTTCGATGTGGTCGGATTGGCCGCCAACGGCGCCGAGGCGGTGGATCTGGTCGACCGTCACCAGCCCGACGTCGTGCTCATGGATCTGCGTATGCCGGAGATGGACGGGATCGAGGCAACCGCCTCCATCCGTGCCCGGTTCCCGGGCACCCGGGTGGTGGTGCTGACCACCTACGCCGATGACGAGTCGGTGGTGGCGGCACTCTCCGGCCGGCGCGCTCGGCTACCTGACCAAGGACGCCGGGCGCGATGACATCCGGCGGGCCCTCGAGGCGGCCGCCGCCGGCCAGTCGGTGCTCGACCCCGACGTGCAGGCCCGCCTGGTGCGAGCCGCCCACCTGAGACCGGGGAGGCCGGAGACCCTGCCCGACGGGCTGACCGACCGCGAGGGCGAGGTGCTGGCGCTCATCGCCGAAGGTCTCTCCAACGCCGAGATCGCCGCCCGCCTCTTCGTCGGGGAGTCCACCGTCAAGACGCACATCAACCGGATCTTCACCAAGACCCAGAGCCGAGACCGCAGCCAGGCGGCCGTCTACGCCCGCCGACACGGGTTGGCGCCGTGAGCCGACGTGACGGTGAGAATTGCCGTCCGGTGCCTCAAACCGACGGAGCCCGCATGGACGCCACCGCGACCGGGACCACGAACCGCTCGAGCATCCGTCGCTCGTCGGTCTCGTCGGCGCCGGGCATCGCCAGCAGCGAGAGCATGATCCGCACCACCCAACGGGCCCGATCCCGATGGTCAGGGTCGCCGGGATCGCCGACCAGGGTTCCGGCCATGGATTCGATCACCGACGACGAGCCGGCCATGTCGGTGGCGATGGCGCTCCCGCCCGGGGTGAACCAGGCGGCCAGGGTCGGGCTGGCCCGGACCCCGGCGAGGGCCCGGAGGCAGGCGTCGACGAATCGGGCGGCCGGATCGTCGATGGGGCCGACAGCGGCGGCCACCGCGGCTCCGAGCCGGCGCGCCTCGCGGTGGACGAAAGCCAACCGCAGCGCTTGGCGGTCGTCGAAGTAGCGGTAGATGGTGGGGCGGGAGCAGCCCGCCTCCCGGGCGATGTCGGCAATCGATGTGCTCGGGACTCCCTGCGACGCGAAGCATCGACCGGCGGCGTCCAGGATGCGCTCGGCAGCCAGTGCGGCCTGATCGCCGACCAACCAGTTGGACGCCATCAGGCGGCGACCTCGGTCGTGAACGGGAGCGACTCGTACCAGCGGACGAAATGCCCGGGGGCAAAATGCCCGGCGGCCGCGTCCACCCCGAACCGGGGGAAGCGGGCCAGGAGTTCTTCCAGCACCACCCGGCCCATCAACCGGGCGGCTGCCGCCCCCAGGCAGTGATGAGGGCCGTAACCGAAGGAGAGGATCCGGCGCGGGTTGCGGGTGACGTCGAGCACTTCGGCGTCGGGTCCGAACTCGCGGCTGTCACGGTTGGCGGATCCGTAGAGGAACATGACCTTGCGCCCCTCGGGAATCGTGACCCCGCCGACCTCCACGTCCCGGGTGGTCGATCGAGCCAGGCCCTGCACCGGAGTGGTGAGTCGCAGCAACTCCTCGATGCCGCCGGGAATCAGCTCCGGGCTACGAGCGAGCAGATCGCGCTGATCGGGATGGGAAGCGAGCAATTCCAGCCCACCGCTCAGCAACCCGGTGGTGGTGTCGTTCCCTCCGGTGACCATGGTGAAGGCGAAGCCGAGGATCCGCATTGGCGTCAGCCGGTCGCCGTCGCACAACTGCACCAGCTCGGAGACGACATCGTCTCCCGGTTCTCCTCGCCGCCGTTCGATGAGGTCAGCGAAGAAGGTGAACAGCTCGCCCACGGTGGCCGCCGCCAACTTCGGGTCGCCGAGGGCATTGGCGGCGAGGATGCCCTGGGTCCAACTGTCGAAGCGCTCCCGGTCCTCGGGTGGAACACCCAGGTAGGTGGCCACCACAAAGCTGGGGAGCGGCTTCAGGAGCTCAGCCACCACATCGCCCCCGCCGGCCGCCCCCAGCCGCTCCAGCCGCTCGACGGCGAACCGGCGGATGTCGGGCTCGATCGACAGCACCTGCCGGGGGGTGAAACCTCGGGACACCAACCGCCGGAAGGTGGTGTGGTCGGGGGGATCCAGGAACACCATCGGCGAGATCTCGTCGAGTCCGGCCTTGTGGAGTTCGTCGTACTCGAAGGTCAACCCCTGGGTCGAGGTGAAGGTGACGGTGTCCCGCACCGCGTCGAACACATCGGCGAACCGGGACAGCACCCAGTAGTCGCCGCTTTCGACATGGTGCACCGGGTCGTGGTCGCGCAACGCCCGGTACATCGGGAACGGATTGCGCCAACCGTCTCCGGAGACCGGCCGGAAGGAAGCGTCGGCCGGGATTTCTCGAGCGCTCAATTGGCCTGACATTTGCCTACAAATGTAACGCTACATGATGATTCGAGTCAAATGATACAGACGGAAGACGACCCGACGGACCGGCGCCGCAACGCGTACGGTCGGTAAACGAGGAGCGAGCGAGGAGATCGACCATGGCTACCGTCAGCGTCCGGTACATCGTCAACGACGTCGATGGGGCGATCTCGTTCTACTGCGGGCAGCTGGGGTTCCAAGAGGTCATGCATCCGGCGCCGGCCTTCGCCATGCTCTCCCGGGGTGACCTGCGTCTCGTCCTCTCTGCCCCCGGCGGCGGACCGGGCGGCGGTCAGGCCATGCCCGACGGCACCATGCCGGAGCCCGGCGGGTGGAATCGATTCTCGATCGAGGTCTCGGATCTGGAGGCGACGGTCAAGACCTTGCGCGAGGGCGGGGCCCACTTCCGCAACGACATCGTTGCCGGGGTGGGCGGGAAACAGATCCTGGTCGACGATCCCTCCGGGAACCCGGTCGAGCTGTTCGAACCCACCCTGCCGGAAGCCTCGCTCTCGCCACCGACCTGAGTGTCGATGATTTCCCTGGAGCCGCACCGTCTACGGCGACCCGGACTCCGACGGCGAAGACTCGTTTCCGGCCAGTGACCCTCCGTCCCCCTGGGCCGGTTCTGAGGATGATGACGTCGGCGCCGGTGCTCGGCCGACGACAGCCCGGATCGTCGACTCCCTGCCGGTCGAGGCTGTCGAGGGACGACCAGACCCGGCCACGCGGATTCCAGGCACGTTGACCCGAACGCCTCGCTCCCACCATCCCCACTGACGCGACCGGCGGTCGGGAGCCGTATATTCGGCAAGGGATAGCCGACGGAATCGAGGGACCCGCCATGGACAGAGATCTTCACCATCTCGACAACGACCAGCGTCGGGTCCTGGACCGGCTGACCGGCCATCCCTTGAGCAGCAACATCAAGTGGCCGCAGGTGCTCAGCCTGCTCGAAGCACTGGGCGACGTCACCGTCGAGAGCAAGGACCGTTTCCGGGTGACGGTGGATGGCCACACCGAGGTTTTCCGCCCGCCCCACCACCACGGCGACCTTCCGGCGGAGATGGTCATGAAGCTCCGGCATTTTCTGGCGGAGCCGTTCGAGGGCACCGAAGGCCGCGGTGATCGGCTCGAGGGAACCGAAGGCCTCGCCTAGTTCGGCGTCGATCGGGTGAACACCCTGGTCCTCATCTCGGCACCGGACTGCGGTCGGGTGCGGCGGGGGCTGCCGGTAGGGTGAGCCGCCGTGGCCAACCCCTCGTCCGGATCGAACCGACGGTTGGCGCCCGATCGCTTCACCCGGGGGCTGAACCCCCGGCAACGGGAGGCGGTCGAACACGGGACGGGTCCGTTGCTGGTGCTGGCCGGAGCCGGCAGCGGCAAGACCAAGGTCCTCACCAGCCGGATCGGTTACCTGATCGCTACCGGCGTGGTGGCCCCCGAGAAGGTGCTGGCCATCACCTTCACCAACAAGGCCGCCCGGGAGATGAAAGAACGCCTGTTGGCCTCCCTGGGCCCGTTGGCCGCCGACATGTGGGTGTCCACCTTTCACAGCGCCTGCGTGCGGATGCTCCGGCCCTACGCCGGTCGGGTCGGGCTGACCCGCCAGTTCACCATTCTCTCCGAGGACGACTGCAAGCGGATGGTGCGGGACATCTGCGACGACCTCAACGTCGACGTCAAACAGGTCCCGGTGGGCGGGTCGAAGGCGGCCATCAGCTCGGCCAAGAACCGACTGGTCGATCCCGCTCAGCTTTCGATCGAGTCCGCCGACCCCCGTTCCAACGCCCATGCCCGCATCTACCGCGAGTACCAGCAGCGACTGGTCGCGGCTGACGCCGTCGACTTCGACGACCTGCTCGTCCATGTCGTCCGGCTGCTGTGTGACCACGCCGACGTCCGGGAGCACTACCGGACGCGATTCTCCCAGATCCTGGTGGACGAGTACCAGGACACCAACCGGGCCCAGAGCGTCATCGTCGAACAGCTGGCCGCCGACCATCTGAATCTGTGCTGCGTCGGCGACGGCGACCAGTCGATCTACGGTTTCCGGGCGGCGGACGTCGGCAACATCCTCAATTTCACCCGCACCTTCCCGACCGCCACCACCGTGCTCCTCGAGCAGAACTTTCGTTCGACCGGCACCATTCTGGACGCCGCCAACGCGGTGATCGCCCGCAACCCCACCCGAGCCGACAAGCACCTCTGGACCCGGGCCGGGGAAGGCAACCTGATCGCCTTGCGGGCCGCCGATGACGAGATGGATGAGGCGTCCTGGCTGGCCGACGAGGTCGCCACCCTGGTGGGGGAGGGGGCCCCGCCCGGGGAGATCGCCGTCCTGTGCCGGGCCAAAACGTTGGCGCGGCCCATCGAAGCGGAAATCGTGCGCCGGGGCATCCCCTGCCGGACGGTCGGAGGGACCTCGTTCTTCGACCGTAAGGAGATCAAGGATCTCGTCGCCTATCTACGCCTGGCCGCCAACCCTCAGGACGAGCTGTCGTTCCGGCGTTGCGTCAACGTCCCCCGGCGGGCGGTGGGCGACGCCAGCATCAAGAAGGTCCGGGCCTTCGCCCAGGCCCATGGGCTGTCGCTCGGGGACACCCTGGCCCGACGGGCGGAGATCGACGACCTCCCGAAGTTGGCCCTCCGGGGGCTGGACCGCTTCGTCCGATTGCTGGACGACGTACGGGAGGCGGCGGTGGGGGGAGGCGCGCTCGGCGCCATCGACGCGGTCACCGCCGACGGTGAGTTCGTGCGCCAGCTGCTCGATGCCGCCGTCGACGACGAGGAGCGCGGCTACCGCCAGGAAAGTCTCGCCCAACTGCGCTTGATGGCCGGTGACCATCCGACCATCGAGTCATTCCTGGACATGGCCGGACTCATCACCGAGGCCGACGATTCGGATGACGACCGAAGCCGGGTGTCATTGATGACGATCCACGCGGCCAAGGGCCTGGAGTTCGGCGTCGTCTTCGTGGTCGGCATGGAGGAAGGGGTCTTCCCAGATCGCCGTTGCCTGGACGACGGCCAGATCGAAGAGGAACGCCGACTGGCCTACGTGGCCATCACTCGGGCCCAGCGCCGGCTGTATCTCTCCCACGCCCGCCGTCGCCGATCGCTCAACCGGGTGGTGGAGAGGGACCGGAGCCGATTCCTCGACGAGATTCCTGAGGAGCTGATCCATTTTCTGGATGTTCCGCTGCAGACGACCGCCGAGGTGATCGGGCGCGTGGTCGCCATCCGATCGACCCTCGGCGTCTGACCGGTGCGGTACGGATCCGGCTTCCATGCTCGCTATGGTCGGCACCAGCCATGGGACCGATGATGCGAACTCCCGTGCCCGGCCGCCGTTCACCGGCGGTGGGTGCCGCCCTGGCGGTTGCCGCCTCCGTCGCCCTGGGTGGCTGCTCCCTGTTCTCCTCGTCCAAGCCGATTCCACCCCCCCGTGCGTCCCTCTCCCCGGCTGGATCGGTCGGCTACGTGGTGTGCTCCAACGCGGTGACCCCGGTGGAGCTGGCCAGGAACAACGTCGCCGAGCCGGACATCCCCCTCCCGATCTCGGGAACCCCGGCCCCCGGCGATTTCGCCATCGCCACCTCTCCCAACGGCCACTGGGCCTATGTGGTGACCTCCCAGCCGGTCGCCGCCACCCCGACCGCCGCAGCCAAGACCCAGAACCTGGTGATCCCCATCAACCTGGTGACCCAGCGGGCCGGGACGCCGATCGTCCTCCCCGGGACCGGCAGCACCCACAGCGTGGTGGTGTTCCCCAGTGGGAGCACCCTGGTGGCTTCGGTGGGCAGCACCCTGGTTCCCATCGACCTGACCGACAACAGCGTGGGAACCCCCCTCGACCTCGGTGCCGGCCACACGGTGTTCGGCATGACTCTCAACCCGGCCGGTACCTCACTGTTCGCCCTGGTCACCGGGGCAGTGATCCCGGTGGATACCGGCCATGCCAAGGCCGGAACGCCGATCCCGACCGGATTGACGGTCTCCTCGGTCTACTCACCCCACGGCATCGCCATCAGCCCGGACGGTTCGACGCTGTATGTGGTCGGCCAGGGAGGCACGGATTTCGGAGGTCGCCTGCTCCCAATCTCGGTGGCGACCGGAGCCCTGCAGCCGGAGGCGTCGTTCGACCAATTCGGCATCGCCTCGCCGGCCTCGCTGATCGTCTCGCCCACCGACGCGGCAGCCTACGTGGTCGACTCGGCCAACAACTGGGTCAACCCGGTGACCCTGTCACCGGTGGCGACACCCACCCCTCCGGTGCGGCTGCCGGCCCGGGTCGGCGTCTCCGGTGGCACCCAACATCCGAGCGACATCGCCCTGGCCCTCGACGGTGTCACCGCCTTCATCGTGGACGGCTTCGACTCGATCATCCCCTACGACACCGCTTCCCAGGCCTTTGGAACGCCCGTCAAGGTCTGCGCCGGGGCATCCTCCATGGCCATCGCCCCGTCGCCCTGACCATCGACGCCGGCCGATCAGTCCGGCTCGGTGCCGGGATCCGGGTCGGTGATCTCCGCGCCTGACACCTTGACGGCGATGGCGGCGTCTTTGTTCCGGTAGGTGGCCGGGTCCAGCTTGGCCGCCGCCAACAGCTCGTCGAGGGCCACCGGGATCGCGGCGGCCAGACCCCAGACCTTCGGCATGGTCTCCGGGCAGGAGATGATGCCCCAGTACATGATGCCCCGGTAGCTCATGATGGTGATGTTCACGCCCATCCCCTCCATGACCGGGCCGAGCGGGAACCCGCACTCGAGCTCGGCGCCGCCGAGGTAGAGCGGGAAGTCGGGACCGGGCACGTTGGAAATGACCAGATTGGCAATGGGTCGGTGCCGGTCGGCCAGCTGCATCCGGCTGTAGAGCCGGGCGGCATTGGCGAACACGTTGGGGGTGGCATGCTCGGCCCAATTGAGGAGGGTGTCGGCCCCGAGGGCGTTGTGCTCCTCCTTGGCCCCCTTGGTCCCCTGGTGGATCGCTTCCAGCCGCTCCAGGGGGTCGGCCAGCTGGGTCGGGAGCTGCACGAACATCGACGAGACCTTGTTGGAACCGCGCACGTTTTCGGTGGCGGTCCGGACCGAGACCGGGACCACCGCCACCAGCGGCTTTTCCGGCAGCTCGTCGCCCTGGATGAGGAAGTGGCGGAGCGCCCCGGTACAGACGGCGAGGACCACGTCGTTCACCGTGACCCCGAGGGCCGACTTCAGCCGCTTGACATCGTCGAGCCCGATCCCGGTGAAGGCCACCGAACGGCGCCGCGACAGCGCGCCATTGAACGAGGTGCGGGGCGCCGACAGCGGGAGCGCCGCCTTGCCGAGCCCGGGCCGGTCCTCCGACCCGATGCGCACCTTGCGCACATCCAGCACCCGCTGACCGGTGCGTACCAGGTCCCGGGTGATCTTGAAGGGCGTCATGGCCCGGTCCAGGGTGGCCTGGCCCATCAGTTCGAGGTTCGATGGGATCCGATCGTCCTGCAGCCGCTCGGGCGGCGGTGGGACCGGACCGGGATCGGGCTCGAGGTCAAAGAGGATCGACAGCAACTCGGCGCCGGACACGCCGTCGACGGTGGAGTGGTGCATCTTGGTGACGAAGCCCACCCGGTCGTGGGCCAGCCCTTCGATGATCCACATCTCCCATAGCGGTTTGGACCGGTCGAGCTGGCGCCCGGCGATATCACCGGCGATGTCAGCCAACTCGCGGAGGCCGCCGGGCTTGGGCACCGCCGCCAACCGGACGTGGTAGTCGATGTCGAAGCCGGGATCGTCCACCCACACCGGGTGCCCCCAGCGGAGGGGGACCTCCACCAGCCGGCGCTGGAACACCGGTGCGAGGGGGAGCCGCTCGGCGATGAGCTCCTTCATCCGGGCGAACGAGTAGCCCCCGGGGACCGTCGCCGGATCCACCACCGATGTCATGCACACGTGCATGTGGAGGCTGGGGGTCTCGAGATACAGAAAGCTTGCGTCGAGACCGCTCAGTCGTTCCATGGATGTCCACCCCCTTCTGGTGTCAGTTGGTCATCAAACCTGCGGTCCGAGATGCGGTTTCCTCGCCGGCTGGCCGGATGGTGTTTCATGGTGCGATGTCCTGGGGACTGCTGGCCGTCAGCATTGTCGCTGTGCTGCTCACGGTCAACGCCTTTTATCCCATCCGCCGGGAGCCGTGGAGCGTGATCAGCTTCGCCCTGGGATGGATCCCGGGCGAGCTGCCCATCCAGGTAATGCTCGTCAATCTGATCGTGATCCTGGTGCTGGTGGACAACGGCGCCCTCCACCGCTGGCCGGGGTGGGCGGGCCTGGCCCTGACTGCGGTGTCCTGGGCCGGCCTGATCGACCTCGCCTTCGTGGCCCGGGGGGCCAAGGGGCTGGTGGACGCCGCCCTGGCCGAGGCCACCATGGGCCCGGTGGACGTGGAGGGGTTCGACTCCAGCCCGGCCTGGAACTACTGGTGGCGCCTGGCCATCGCGGTGCCGTTCCGGTGGCGGGCCATCCGCCGGATCCGGAACATCGACTACTGGGGTGACGGCATCGGTCGCCACCGGCTCGACATCCTCCAACCCCGCGGCGGCCCTCCCGAGCCCGGCCCGGTCCTGGTCTACATCCACGGAGGCGCCTGGGTGATCGGGGACAAGCGCCAGCAGGGCGTCCCGATGATGCACGAGTTGATCCAACGGGGATGGGTCTGCGTCGCCATCAACTACCGGCTGAGCCCCAAGGCCACCTGGCCGGACCACATCGTGGACTGCAAGCGGGCGGTGGCATGGGTCAGGGCCCATATCGCGGAGTACGGCGGGGACCCGAGCTTCATCGCCGTCTCCGGTGGATCGGCCGGGGGCCACCTGTCCGCCCTGGTCGCTCTCACCGCCGACGACGCCGCCTGGCAACCGGGATTCGAGGAGGCCGACACTTCGGTCGACGCCTGCATCCCCTACTACGGGGTCTACGACATGACCGGGGCCCACGACCCCGGTCTCCCCAAGCTGCTCGAGAAGGTGATGAAGGTGCCGATCGAGGGGAACCGCCGGCTGTACGAGCAGGCGTCCCCGACCCAGCGGGTGACCAGCTCCGCCCCTCCCATGTTCGTGTTCCACGGGGTCAACGACACCCTGGTCCCGCTGGTGGTGGCCCGGGAGTTCGTCGAGCAACTGCGGGAAGTCTCCGGCTCCCCGGTCGGCTATGTGGAGCTTCCCCGGACCCAGCACGCCTTCGACGTCCTGGCCTCGATCCGGTGCCGGCACACCACCATCGGGGCGGTGCGTTTCCTGGAGGGGATGCGGTCGCGGGTGCAGACCTGATCCGGCGTCATCGCCGGCGGGTGCTAGACAGTCGGGGCGGTAGCTGACGTAGAGTCAGATCTGCATCTGACGCACAGTCAGCTAAACGGGAGGTCTGGGCCCGGGTGGATCGCGGCAGCGGTCCCGAGGGAGCCAGCCAATAGACGAGGGGGAGTGTTGAACGCGGCATCGTGGAAGGTTCGCATGGCGGCGGCCGGAGTAGCCGTGCTGGTTGCGGCGACCGGGGTCGCCTGCAGCTCGACCAACTCCTCCTCGTCGACGACGACCTCGGCGGGAAGCGGAGGGTCGACGATCCCCGCCAGCGCCTTCAGCGACCACACCGGGATCACCTCGTCGGCGGTGCAGCTCGGGAACATCTCGACGTTGGACTTCGGTCTGTTCAAGGGCGCGGCGGTGGGCACCGAGGCCTACGCCGACTACGTGAATTCCACCGGGGGGATCAACGGCCGGACCCTCAAGGTCAACAGCGGCAACGACGGCTACAACAACGGAGCCAACAACAAGTCGCTCACCCAGGCGGCCATCCAGTCGGACTTCGCGCTGGTTGGCAGCTTCTCCCTCAACGACAGCTTCGGCGGCACGGTGCTGGCCCAGAATCCCGGCATGCCGGATGTATCGGTGACCCTCGATCCCACCACCAACAAGCTGCCCAACGTGGTGAGCCCGGTGCCGCTCGGTAGCGGATGGGAGTTGGGGCCGCTCCAGTACTTCAAGCAGAAGTTCCCCACCGGGGTGACCGCGGTCGGCTCGTTGATCGCCAACCAGCCTTCGGCCGAGGACCAGTGGACGGGGGAGAAGGCGGCCATGGAGCACGTCGGCTACAAGGTGATCTATGACGATACTTTCCCCATCACCCAGACCGACTTCACCCCGAACGTCATCGCCATGAAGAACGCCGGGGTGAAGATGCTGTTCATCGAACAGATGCCGGTGAACTACGCCTCGGCGGTGATCAAGGCCCTCAACCAGCAGAACTACCACCCGACGGTGGTGCTGGGGGCATCCACCTACAGCTCCACCCTGATTTCGTCGTCGGGCGGCGCGTCGGCCACCAACGGGGACTACCTCGAGCAGAACGCCTCCCTCTACCTGGGTGAGGATCAGGCCACCATCCCGGCGGTGGGCACGTTCCTCAAGTGGGTCGCCGTCGCCGCCCCCGGGTTCAAGCCCGATCTCTTCACCCTCTACGGATGGGTGTCGGCGGAGCTCTTCGCCCAGGCCCTCCAGAATGCGGGCGCCAACCCGAGCCGGGGATCGCTCTTGCAGGCCCTGTCCAAAGTGACCTCATTCAGCGGAAACAACATCATCGCCCCGACCAATCCGGCTCAGAAGACCAACGGCAACTGCTATCTGCTGGCCCAGATCACCAACGGGCAGATCCAGAGGCTCGACGACCCACCTGTCACCGGCGGCACCCATGGGTATCGTTGCGACTACAGCTACTATGCCCCCGCCCCGTAACCGAACAGATCGACGACGGATTCCACTGACATGACCCCGCGCCCGGCGATGGAGCCCGATCGGTGACCAGCTTTCTGCAGTACACCATCTTCGGCGTCATCCTGGGCGCCGGCTTCGCCATCGCCGCCACCGGTCTGGTGGTCACTTACACGACCTCGGGGGTCTTCAACTTCGCCCACGGGGCGGTCGGCATGATCGCCGCCTTCGGCTATTGGGAGCTGGTGGTCAACCACCATGTCCCGGTGGTGTGGGCACTGGTGATCATCCTGCTGGTGGGCGCGCCCATCGCCGGCGCGCTGGTGGAGCGGGTGCTGATGCGTCACCTCCACGGGGCTTCAGCCGAGCGGCCGATCATGGTGACGCTCGGGTTGCTGGTCATCCTCACCGGGGTGGCCACCATCGTGTGGACGCCGAGCACGCAGTATCAACTCAATCCGATCGTCTCCGGCTCGTTCCGGCTGGCCAGCATCAACCTCCAGTACCAGCAGGTGCTGACCATAGGCATCGCCATCGTCCTGGTCATCGGACTCCGTTTCCTGTTCTCCTCGACCCGTACCGGGGTGGGACTGCGGGCGGTGGTCGACGACCCGAGCCTGCTGGCCATGTCCGGGGCCTCCCCCGACCGCATGAGCCAGTACGGCTGGATCCTCGGATTCATCATGGCGGCGCTGGCCGGCGTGTTACTCGCCCTCACCCAGGAGCAGACCGGGATCAGCATCGTGGCCATGACCCTGCTGGTGGTCAACGGCTATGCCGCCGCCATCGTCGGTCGCCTCAGGAACATCCCGGTGACCTTCATCGCCGCCATCCTCATCGGCCTGGCCGAGGACTACATCATCTACTACCTGCTTCCCCACGTGTCGCAAGACCTCAGCTCGGATTTCACCCTGGCCCTGCCGATGGTGTTCCTGTTCATCGCCCTGGTGATGCTCCCGTCGGTACGGCTCCGGGCCGTCGGACGCTTGAGCACCGTTCGGGTCCCGCGGATGCCCAACGGCAAGGAGTCGTTGGTCGGAGGGGGCGTGTTCATCGGGCTGGCGGTGGTCGCCTCACTGGTGCTGAGCGGGGTGATGATCAAAGGCACCGACCTGCTCAATCTGGGCGGGGAGATCATGGCTCTCGGCATCGTCGGGCTGTCCCTGGTGCTGCTCACCGGTTACTCCGGCCAGGTGTCGCTGTGCCAGTTCTCCTTCATGGGCATCGGGGCGTTTCTGATGGGCAAGATCGCCGGAGGCGGGTCGTTGCTGGGCCTTCTGGCCGCGGCGCTGATCTGCGCGGTGCTTGGAGCCCTGGTCGCCCTGCCCACTCTCCGCCTCCGGTCCCTGTACTTCGCCCTCGCCACCTTCGCGTTCGCCGACGCCGTCGACCAGGGGTTCTTCCAGGATTCCCGGGTGTTCGGCTCCGGCCTCAATGTCGGAAGAATCGTCCTGCCCGGGCTGTCGTTCGGTGGGAACCGGGCGGAGTTCCTCTTGCTCAGCGTGGTGTTCGTGCTGCTGGCCTTGCTGGTGCTGTTCATCCGCCGGAGCCTGTTCGGTCGGCGCCTGGTGGCCATGAATGACTCGCCGGCCGCCTACGCGACCGTGGGCCTCAACCCGGCGGTGACCAAGGTGGCCGCCTTCGCCATCGCCGCGGCCATGGCCGGGATCGCCGGTGGGCTGTACGCCACCGTCAATCAGACGGTGGGCACTGCCGACTTCGACTTCTTCTCGGGAATCATCTTCGTGCTGTTCGTCACCGTCTGGAGCATCCGAACCGTCAGCGGGGCATTCCTGGCCGCGGTCACCTACGTGCTGCTGACCACCTACTGGTCGAAGGGATTGGGGTTGGTGGCCGGCGCCGGGATCATCCTCATCGGCCGGGCCGCCAATGGCGTGATCGGGATCGACCGCCTGTCCACTCTGCTGCCCCTCCCCTGGGTCAGGAGGGCGGCGCGGAGCAACGGAGCTGAGACGCCGGCCGGCCGCGGAGCCCTGCCGATAGGGGGTGAGGCTCGTGTCGCTGGTTGATGAACCGAGGACGGCCACTCCGGCCATGGACGAAGGTTTGCCGGCCTTGACGGTGTCCCAGGTGTCGGTCAGCTTCGGCGGCGTCGCCGCCCTCACCGATGTCAACCTGGTGGTGTGGCCGGGCACGGTGACCGGTCTCATCGGGCCGAACGGCGCCGGGAAAACGACGTTGTTCAATGTCATCAGCGGCCTGCAAGAAGCCGACCGGGGCACCGTTCACTTCTTCGACACCGACATGACCGGGATGAAGCCCTACCGCCGGGCCCGGCTCGGCCTGGCCCGCACCTTCCAGCTCCTCGAGCTGTTCGGCACCCTCACCGCCGGTGAGAACGTCCAGGTCGGCCTCGACTCCACCGTCAAGTGGTGGCAGTGGGGCCACTTCCGGAAGGCCTTCTCGAGAAGCCAGGACCCATTGCCGGCCGGGGACGGCCCGGGAGGGCTGGCAGCCGAGGTCGCCTCCGAGACGCCGGGGGACAGTGCCCGTGACCGGTTGCTGGCCGAAGTCGGGCTGGCCGGGAGGTCCGACGAGCAGGCCAACGCCATGCCCACCGGCCTAGCCCGCACCGTCGAGTTGGCCCGGGGCTTGGCCATCGGGCCCCGCCTCCTGTTGCTCGATGAACCCGGATCCGGGTTGGACGAAGACGAGTCGCGGGCATTGGGTGCCCTGCTGGTCCGGCTGGCGTCGAACGGGATGGCGGTGTTGCTGGTCGAGCACGACATGTCTCTGGTGATGAGCATCTGCGACAAGATCGACGTGCTCGACTTCGGGCACGTCATCGCCACCGGGACCCCGGAGGAGATCCGTTCGAACCCGGCGGTGCAGGGCGCCTATCTGGGCGCCGGCTCCACCGACGGAGCCCGCTCCCAAGGCGGTGCGCCATGACCGTCACCCCGACGCCGGTCCCCGAATTGGAAGGGGCGACGGCGTCGCCGGGGCTCTCGCTCCGCGGCGTCCGCGCCTCCTATGGCCGCATCGAGGTCCTCCACGGCGTCGACCTGACGGTTCCGGCCGGAAGTGTGTTCGCGCTGCTCGGGCCCAACGGGGCGGGAAAGTCTACCCTCCTCAAGGTCATCAACGGGCAGCTCCCGGCCACCGCCGGGGAGGTGGTGATCGGGGACCGGCCGGTGCGGAGGATGTCGACCGAGAAGCTGGCCCGCACCGGGCTGTGCTCGATTCCCGAGGGCCGGGGCATCTTTCCCAATCTCACCGTCAAAGAGAACCTCAAGATCTGGACCTATCGCGGCGGACTGAGCACCAAGACGGTCGAGGAGCAGACCTACGCCACCTTTCCCCGGCTGTCGGACCGGCGGAAGCAGTTGGCCGGGACCATGTCCGGTGGCGAACAGCAGATGCTGGCCATCTCCCGGGCGCTGGTCACCGATCCCAAGGTCCTGCTGCTGGACGAGTTGTCGATGGGACTGGCCCCGATCATCGTCACCGAGCTCTACGAACTGGTGTCGGCACTGGCCGAGCAGGGCAAGACCATCCTGTTGGTCGAACAATTCGTGTCCACCGCGCTGTTGGTGGCCACCCGGGCCGCCATCATGGTGCAGGGACGGATCGAACACGTCGGCACTCCCGACGAGATGGCCAACGCCGCCTTGAGCGTCTACCTGTCCAGCTGAGGGCGGACCGGCGGCCTGCTGACCGCAGACGTCTGCCCCTACCCGTCCGGGGCGGTGGCCGCCGCGGGTAGCTGGGAGGGACTCGGGGTGCCGGTGAGCGTCGTCTTCGGGTGGACGGGGAGCACCACCGGCGCTCGTGGGTCTCTGGTTGAAGTCGAAGTCCTTGGTCGAGGTTCCCGAGGATCGTCTCGTTCTCGCGGACGTCGGGCCGCGGGTCGGGCCGGCCGTCGGTGGCCGGGTCGAGTCGCTGCCCGTCGAGGAAGTCGTCCTCGATGAACTTGTCGTAGGCGTCGAAGCTCAGGGTCTGGTGGTCGACGTAGCCGCGTCTTGGCGTAGGGGCTGATCACGATGCCCGGGACCCGCAGGCCGTAGCCGTTCTCGTCGACGGTCGGCGGCACCACGTGGTCGTAGAAGCCGCCCCAGTCGTCCCAGGCCAGGAAGATGGCCGTCGAGTCCCAGTCCGGGCTCTGCATCACCGCGTTGATCAGGCTGGTCACGTAGCTCTGTCCGTAGCTGACCGGCGCGGGGGGATGCTCGCTGACCTCGCCGGACGGCACCACCCACGACACCGCCGGGAGGTTCCCGCTCTTGGCGGCGGCATAGAACTGGTCGACCGACTGGATGTTGCCGAGCTGGTGATCGGCCTGCACCGTGTCGAACCACGGCAGCGGGTTCCAGATGCCCGGCGTGCTGGAGTTCTGCTGGACCGGGCGCACAGGTCTCGGCCGCGGGGTTCTCGCAGTCCGGCTCGGTCCCGCTCACCACGTAGTAGCCCCAGCTGACGTTCGACTTGTGGAGCAGGTAGGTCAGGTCGGTCCACGCGTAGATGGGCTGGCCGGTCTTGTTGCCGGTGTTCTTCGGACCGCTCTGGCCGCCGTAGACAGGTCGGGGCGTTCGGCGGGCGCTCAGCGGGCTTGGTCTGCAGCGCGTTCATGCAGCTCGACGGATTGTCGTGCTGGGTGCAGTACGCCGACCACTCCGACACCAGGAACAGGTGGGCGGGAAGGCTCCACGAGGCGTTCGGCTCGAACATGTGGTCCTGGAGGACGAAGTCCTTGGCGTAGGTCCAGTAGTTCGGGATGTCGCTCGGCGGTGTGGTAGCCCATCACGTCGGGCGTCGCCGAGTTGGTGCAGGCCGGGTCGGTCGGGTCGAGGCAGCCCTTCCGGCCGGACTCGGCCTGGCCGATGAAGCCGTCCATCTTCCCGCCGTCGATGTCGGCGGTCGCGTTCGGCGCCGAGTGGGGTCCACCGCCGTTCACGTCGGCAGTGGTCGACATAGGGTGCCACGCAGGCCCCGGTGGCCGGATCGTTCACGCACACCGTCGGCTTGCCGTTCTGCATCGGGATGCCGTCTGCGCCGGGGAAGGTGCCGAAGTAGGAGTCGAACGACCGGTTCTCCTGCTGGATGACGATCACGTGCTTGATCTTGTGGATGCCGGGCGGAACGATGTAGGTGCCGGTGGGGCCGCCGGTTACCCGCTCCACCTGGGCGGTCGGAGATGCCGAGCCGCACGAACTGGCCACCAAGGCCAACACCACGAAGACCGCGAATCCTAGGAAGGTCCTTGGCTGGATAGTGCGGCCCGTCTTTGGTCGGAACCACATCATGAGGTCACACCTTTCGACCCGTTTGGGAGATGGATTGCATTCAGGGTGGACGTCCCGATCCAGGCCGTCCCATCGGCGGGATAGAAATTGCAGTCGAAGCCGGCGTAGAAGATCCGGTCGTCGCCGAACGGCGATACCTGGGTGGTCCGGATCGAGACGAAGGCCTGGCCGGAGCGAATCGGGTTACCGACGGAGACCGACGGCGTGAAGTCGGGTCCACTGAGACATTGCGGGACGTACGTCGGTGCCGGTCCCTGGTCGGTTCGGACGGCGAAGCACGCCGAGGCGTTGAAGGTAGCGGCGCCGAACGCGGTGGGCCCGCAGGTCCGGGTGGGCGGGCATCCCCCCAGGTACGCCCATTCGAAACCGAACACCTGCCGGGTGACGCCGCCGATCTCGATCGACTCGAAGTCCCCGTTGTTGTATGCGGCGATCACGTAGTCGATCGAACCTTTTCCGGAGGCCGGGATCGTCGTGCCCTGGGCAGCCAGCATCTGCCGTATGGCGGAGACGGGGGTGAATTCCAGAATCGGAACCAACCCCGCCGTCCCCTGACTCGGGCTGGCGGAAGTCGTGGCATCGAGCGGACCTCGTGGAAGATGGTCGAACCGGTACACGTTCCCGTTGCCCTCCGTAGACAGCAGGAGGGATGGCTGGCCGCCGTGGGTGAGGCAGGTCAGGCCGCGCAGGCCGCTGTTGAACTGGCCCACGGGCCCCTCCTGGTAGACGAGAGTCCAGCGAGCCATCCCCGGCCGGAGGGTGCCGTCGTTTCGGCGGTACAGCTTGGTGTTGATCGAGACGTAGAGGGCTCCCGCGCAGCTGGCGAAACCGGTGACCTTCTGGGTTTTCAACCCGGGCGACCCGGGCGGCGCCGCGGTCAATTCGGGTGTCGGGCTGAACACCAACGTGTGCCCGGTCGGTGACCAGGTGCCGCGGAGGATCCCGGTCGGCCCGACACCGGCGTACACCGACCACACCCCACCCGACTCGTGGGCGCCGAACGATCGGACGTCATCGCCGATCGAGGTCAGCGCATAGGAATCATCGGGAGCGAACGACGTTGCGCCATCGAGAAGCCACTGGATCTCTGATCGTCCGTTCACGATCGCCTGAGTGATCAGCAGTGAATGCCCGGATCCGAGACCCTGGTCGTCCGGGATCGGAAACGAGTCCAGCGCCTCAACCCGAAGGGATTGGGTCTGCTCGAAGACGTGCCACGGGCCGTTGCTCGAGTCCTTCACCAGCACCTGGCCGGAGGCCGAAGGTCCCGGGTATTCCCATTGGCCGGTGGCCGCGAACAAGCGACCGGAGTGGGCGACGAGCGCCTCGGTCTCGGTGTCGTGCGCGACCGGGCTTCGGCTGTCCGTCGTCAACGGCTGACGGAGCGCCGGCACCGCCGACGGGCTCGGCGAGCCCGAAGTCCCGGCGTGGGTGGTTCCCGAAACCGACGAGGTCGCCGGCGAGCCGCAACCGACGCCCAGAGCCAGGGTGCCGGCGGCCAGTCGCCCGGCCGAGAGGTTCCGCCGTGCCGGACAGCCAACCGGCGCAGGTGGCCGACGCATCACCCAAGTATGGGAGGACCCCGCTATATTGTCAACCGTGGTTTCCAATCCCGCCGACCCGAGTCCGCTCTACCGAGGTGACGCCGGTCGGGAACCCGGAGGGCGTGACCGGACGCCGGAGACCGGAGGGGGCGGGGTCCGGCTCGGCGCCAGGCTGCGTCGTGCCTGGATCGGGTACCAGCTCCGCTTGGACGAAGCCATGGCCGAAGCCGGGTTCGACGATCGCCGTTTCCCGGACGGACGGGTGCTCCGCATCTGCTCGGCCCCCGGCGGAGCAACGATCTCGGAGATCGGCCGACAGATCGGGATCACGCGCCAAGGGGCGGGCAAGGTCGTCGGCGATCTTCGTGATCGCGGGTACGTGGCCGTGCGGGCGTCTCCGACCAGCGGCAGAGAGAAGACCGTGACCGTCACTCCGCGGGCCGTCGAGTACCTCTCGGCCCAACGGAGAGCGGCTCGACTCATCGAAGGCCAAGTGCATGCCGATCTCGGAGACGGCGGGTTCGCCATCTTGAACCGTCTGCTCGAGACGTTGGGGACAGAGGACCTAGGGATGCGCGACTATCTGTCGAGGTCGAGGTATCGGGATACCCGGTGAACCTGTTCAGTCCGGGTTGTCGAGCACCACATCGACCCCCGGCTCGGAGTCGACCACGGTGATCAACTCGGCCACCCCGCCGGCATCCTTCAGGTCGTCGACCGCTTGGGCCAGGGCGTCGATCCGCTCGGCGGTGTCGGTCACCGTCAAGACCGCCACGCCCGCCCGCATCGACTGCTTGGCGGTGGTCTTCGCCCGTCGTACCGTCCCCAGCACCTCGGCGGCCACCTCCAGGACCAGTTGGTCAGCGCCGGACCCCGGCCCTTCCAGCTCAAGCAGGCTCGGCCATGTCGCCCGGTGCACCGATCCCGTCTGCCACCACGACCACACCTCTTCGGTCACGAAGGGGAGGAACGGGGCGAACAGCCGCAGTTGGGTCGAGAGGGCCAGGGCCAGCGCGGCCCGGGCCGATGCCGGACCGGGTTGGGCCGGGTCGCCGTAGGCCCGGGTCTTGACCAACTCGAGATAGTCGTCGCAGAAGGACCAGAAGAACGCCTCGGTGCGCTCGATGGCCCGGGCGTAGTCGTATCCCTCGAAGGCGGCGGTGGCTTCCGACACCACCCCGGCCAGCCGGGCGGCCATGGCCCGGTCCAGCGGGACGGTGATGGCCCCGGGCCCGGGAACGTCGATCGCCCCGGCCTCGTCGGCCAGTCTCCCCAGCGCGAAGCGCGAGGCGTTGAGGACCTTGATGGCCAACCGGCGCCCGACCTTCATCTGGCCCTCGTCCACCGCGGTGTCGGTGCCGGGCCGGCCGTTGGCCGCCCAGTACCGGACGGCGTCAGCGCCGTGTTGCTCGAGGAGCGGCAGCGGGGTGACCACGTTGCCCTTGGATTTGGACATCTTCTTGCGGTTGGGATCCAGGACCCACCCGGAGATGGCGGCGTGGCTCCACGGGAGCGAAGCGAACTCGATCTCCGACCGCACCACGGTGGAGAACAGCCAGGTCCGGATGATGTCGTGCGCCTGGGGCCGGAGGTCCATCGGGAACACCCGGGCGAACAGGTCGGGATCGTCTTCCCACCGGCCGGCGATCTGGGGGGTGAGCGAAGAAGTCGCCCAGGTATCCATGACATCGGGATCGCCGACGAATCCTCCCGGCACGCCACGCTGCTCGGGGGCATAGCCGGCCGGCACATCGGTGGAGGGGTCCACGGGAAGGCGATCCTCGGGGGCGGGAATCGGAGCTGCGAAGTCGGCTTCCCCGTCAGCCCCCACCGGGTACCAGACCGGGAAGGGGACGCCGAAGAATCGTTGCCGCGAGATGTTCCAATCGTCGTTGAGCCCTTCCACCCAGCTGCGGTAGCGGTGCGCCATGTATCGCGGGTACCACTCGAGCTCTTCGCTCCGCTCGAGCAGCTTGTCCCGGAGGGGGAGGGTTCGGATGAACCACTGGCGAGACGACACGATCTCCAAGGGGCGGTCGCCCCGTTCGTAGAACTTCACCGGGTGGGTGATCGGGGTCGGCTCGCCGATCAAGGCCCCGGCCTCGGCGAGCTGTTCGACCACCCGGGTCTGTGCCTGCTTGACCGTCTTTCCCACCAGCTCGTCGTAATGGGTGGCCGCCTCGGCCGGGGCGGCGGACTCCCACCCCTCGGTGCCCCAGGCCACCGGCAGCATCCGCCCGTCCCGCCCGATGATGGTGCGGGTGGGGAGATGCAGCTCGCGCCACCAGATCACGTCGGTGGTGTCGCCGAAGGTGCAGACCATGGCGATCCCCGACCCCTTGTCGGGGTCGGCCAGCTCGTGGGCCAGCACCGGCACGGTGGCGGAGTACAACGGGGTCCTGACGAAGGTGTCGAACAGGGGCCGGTAGCGCTCGTCGTCGGGGTGGGCGACCAGGGCCACGCAGGCGGCCAGGAGCTCGGGCCGGGTTGTCTCGATATCGACGGCCGGGCCGGGGTTGTCGGCCCGGGAGAAGGCGATCCGGTGATAGGCACCGGGGCGGTCCCGGTCCTCGAGCTCGGCTTGGGACACCGCGGTGCGGAAGTCGATGTCCCAGAGGGTGGGAGCGGTCCGCTGGTAGACGTGGCCGGTTTCCAGCAGGCGGAGGAACGATCGCTGCGAGGCGCGCTGGGCGACCTCACCGACGGTGGCATAGGAATGAGCCCAGTCGACCGACAGCCCCAGGGTTCGCCAGAGCTGCTCGAACGCCTTCTCGTCCTCGGCGGTGAGCTGCCGGCAGAGCTCGACGAAGTTGGGCCGGGACACCGCGATGGGGTCTTTGGGCGGGTCTTCCGGCGGTTCGAAGTCGGGGTCGTAGGGAAGGCCGGGGTCGCAGCGCACCCCGAAGTAGTTCTGCACCCGCCGCTCGGTGGGCAGCCCGTTGTCGTCCCACCCCATCGGGTAGAACACCGCCTTGCCCCGCATCCGGTGGAACCGGGCCACCGCGTCGGTGTGGGTGTAGGAGAACACGTGGCCGATGTGGAGCTCGCCCGACACGGTGGGGGGCGGGGTGTCGATCGAGTACACCGCTTCCCGGGGGGCCGAACGGTCGAAGGCGTAGGTCCCCGCCGCTTGCCAACGGCCGGACCAGGTGGCTTCGAGCCCTTCCAATCCCGGCTTCTCGGGGATTCCCGTGGGCCGGCGGTCGGCGGGCTCCGCGCCTGTCGCGACAGCAGTCATGATCGGGTTACCGTACCTTGCGTGCTCCGGCTCCACGACACTGCCACCGGCGAGGTGACCGAACTCCGCCACCGGACCCCGGGCCAGGCATCCATGTACGTCTGCGGCCTCACCGTGTACGACACGCCTCACATCGGTCACGGCCGGTCCGCCCTGGACTTCGATGTGCTCCGCCGTTACCTGCTCTTTACCGGACTCGACGTCACCTTCGTATCGAATGTCACCGATATCGACGACCAGATCATCGAGCGGGCCAACGAACGGGGGGTGACCGAGGCCGAGCTCGCCGATCAATTCGAAACCGTTTGGTGGGCGGGCACGGACGCCTTGGGCATCCTTCGCCCGGATGCGACGCCCCACGCCACCGCCTATGTCGCGGACATGGTCGAGTTGATCGCTGAATTGGTGGACCGCGGCGTGGCCTACGAGGTCGCTGACGGCGTCTACCTGTCGGTGATGGACGTCCCCGGCTATGGACTGCTGGCCCACCAGCCGCTCGACTCCTTGCGGGCCGGCGCCCGGGTGGAGTCGGCCGCCGACAAACGGTCCCCCCTCGACTTCGTGCTGTGGAAGAAGGCCAAGCCCGGCGAGCCGACCTGGGAATCACCCTGGGGCCCCGGGCGGCCGGGCTGGCACACCGAGTGCGTGGTGATGTCCCTCGATCTGCTGGGCGAGGGCTTCGACCTGCACGGTGGCGGCATCGATCTCATCTTCCCGCATCACGAGAACGAGCGGGCCCAGGCCGTCGCCCTGGGCCGGGACTTCGCCCATCACTGGATGCACCACGGCTTTGTCACCCTCGAGGGGGAGAAGATGTCCAAGTCGCTCGGGAACTTCACGTCGCTCGACGATCTGCTGTCCCGGAGCGATCCCCGGGCCTATCGGCTCCTGGTGCTCCGGTCCCATTACCGATCACCGATCGAGGTCACCCCGGACACCGTCACCGATGCCGAGTCGGGCCTGGCCCGCCTCGACGAGGTGGCGCGGCGATTCGGGCTGCCCGACCTGCTGGCCTCGGGCCCGGTGGTCGACGGGACGGTCGCCGGTTCGTTCGACCCCGAGGCGGTGGCCCGGTTCCGGGACCGGATGGACGACGATCTCGACACCCCCGGCGCGGTGGCCGGCATCTTCGATCTGGTCCGCCAGGCCAACGCCGTCGCCGATGCCGGTGACGACGGGGCGGGACGCCGAGCCGCCGAAACGGTGGGGCTGCTGGCGGCGGCGTTGGGACTCTCCCTCCGCGGCGAGGTGGACGAGCAGATCGACCCGGCCAGCGCCGAGCTGGTCCGGCGACGCGACGAGGCACGTGGGCAACGGGACTGGGCGCTGGCCGACCGGTTGCGAGACGAGCTGACCGCCGCCGGATGGGTGGTCGAGGACGGCGGCGAAGGCACCCGAATTCGGCGCCCCTAGGCGCCGGCGGTGGCTGGATTAGCCACGCTGACCAGGGATAACAACAATGGCGCCCGTCGGGGCCGGATTTTGGTTACCATAGAGTAACAACGAAGTGGCCACACCGGATGCAGGCCGGTTGGGCGCTGGCGATCGCCACCGCCTCCAAGTTCGCCATCCCGCCACGTCGTCGACAGACCACAACCACTTAGCTACAGGATCGCCAGGCCTCAGGCCGGAACGGAGCGGAGCAGATGCCCGATTTCTCGATGGAACTCAACGAGGACCAACTGCAGATTCAAAAGTGGGTCCACGACTTCGCCGAAACGGTCGTGCGGCCGGCCGGCCACGAATGGGATGAGCGCGAAGAGACGCCCTGGCCGATCATCGAAGAGGCCGCCAAGATCGGGCTCTACTCCTTCGACTTCATCGCCCAGGCCTTCGCCGACCCGACCGGCCTGTTGCTCCCGATTGCCAACGAGGAGATGGCCTGGGGCGACGCCGGGATCGCCCTGGCCGTCTTCGGGAGCACCCTGGGTCTGGCCGGCATCGCCTCCAACGGCACCCCGGAGCAGTTGATGGAGTGGGGCCCGCAGTGTTTCGGCACCCCCGACAAGATCCAAACCGCGGCGTTCGCGGTGTCCGAGCCCGATGCCGGTTCCGACGTCTCGTCGCTGCGCACCCGGGCCGTCTATGACGAGGCCAAGGACGAGTGGGTCATCAACGGCACCAAGACGTGGATCACCAACGGCGGGATGGCCGACATCCACGTGGTGGTGGCCTCGGTCGACCCGGAGTTGGGCTCGAGGGGGCAGGCCAGCTTCGTCGTCCCGCCGAAGACCCCCGGGCTGTCCCAGGGCCAGAAGTTCTCCAAGATGGGCATCCGGGCGTCGCACACCGCCGAGGTGATCCTCGACGACGTGCGGGTTCCGGGCACCTGCCTGCTCGGGGGCAAGGCCAAGCTCGACGAGAAGTTGGCTCGGGCCAAGGAAGGGAAGCGGTCGACAAGCCAAGCGGCCATGAAGACCTTCGAAGCCTCCCGCCCGACGGTTGGCGCCCAGGCCCTGGGCATCGCCCGGGCCGCCTACGAGTACTCCCTCGACTACGCCAAGGAGCGCAAGGCGTTCGGCCGGGCCATCATCGAGAACCAGGGCATCGCCTTCAAGCTGGCGGACATGAAGACCCGGATCGACGCGTCGAGGCTGCTGGTGTGGCGGGCGGCGTGGATGGGGAGCACCGGCAAGGAGTTCACCGCCGGTGAAGGATCCATGTCCAAGCTGTTCGCCGGCGAGACCGCGGTGCACGTCACCGAGGAGGCCATCCAGATCATGGGTGGCTACGGCTACATCAAGGAGCACCCGGTCGAGCGCTGGCACCGCGATTCGAAGATCTACACGATCTTCGAAGGCACCTCGGAGATCCAGCGGTTGATCATCGCCCGGGCCATCTCCGGGGTCCACATCAACTAGCTGGTTGCGGCGGCGCCCTCGCCGGCCTGGCGCCGGCCGGGCTCTCGGCGACCGCGAGCCGATCGGAGTGGGATTGCCGGACCGTGGATGCCGGCCAGTAGCCTGAATCCGATGCCGACCCATTCGAGTCCCGGCGGTCCCGTGGAGGATGAACGGCGGCGCCTCCCACAGATCCTGACGCTGTGCACCGGGAACGCCGCCCGGTCGGTCATGGCCGGGGCCATGCTGCGGGCAGCCCCGGTCCACATCGTGACCGCCGGAACCCACGTGGTCGAGGGCCAGCCCATGAGCCGCCGCACCCGGGACGCGTTGGCCTCGGTGGAGATGGTCGCCGACGGCCACCGCAGCCACCAGCTGACCGATGCCGACGTGGATCGCGCCGACCTGATGATCGCCATGGCCGGTGAGCACGTGAACTTCATCCGTCGCCGGTATCCGGAGGCCGCCGCCAAGACCGGGTCGATCAAACGCCTGTGCCGCGACCTGTCGGACGGACCCGAGCCGCTGACCGGGCGGGTGGCCCGACTGCAACTGGCCGAGGTGGTCATCGACGGGTGGGAGGACGTTGACGATCCGGCCGGCGGTGACGACGACGCCTACGTGGCGTGCGCGCGGGAGCTGGCCGAGCTGTGTTTGAAGCTCCTCCCCCGACTGCGCTGACCCGGCGGGGCGGCGGTTCGCTTCACGGGGACGAGCGGGCCAGTTCCGGATGTCTCAGGGAGATGTCGGCACACGCCTCGCAGATGTCGTCGGGGATGACCCCGACCTTCATCAAGAGGCCGAATGCCTTGCACCCGAGGCAGAGACCGAGAGCGGACTCGAGGAAGGCGGCAGTCGCCAGCAGACCAAGGACCACCCAGGTGGCAGTGGAGAGCCCGAAGCCGAACCAGAGGATCACGGCGGTGGAAGAAAACGCCACCCCCATGGCCTGGGCGAACCGCTTCGGCGGGCCGGCCACCAGACGGGGCCCATTGGGCAGGCGAGGGGCGATGACCCGGGTGGCGAGCTGCCCGAGGGGGCTGAGGGTCGGGCCGCTGAGCACCCGGGCCCAGAACCCGTAGGCCAAGGGGACCAACAGCCACGGTTGCTGGAAGATGATGGCCAGGACGGACAGGATGAGAACGCCGCCGGCCACCGTCCGGGCCGCGTACTCGTTGACCGGATTCGGGAAGCTGAACACTGAGCGGATGGTGGGCAACTGACTCTCCTGGAGCCGAGGTGACCGGTGTGGTCATCCCGGCGACTTGGACCCACCTAGTTTACCGGCTTGGTCGGCATTTCGTGCGGCTCGGCCCACCGGTCAGGCGGCCAGGGACACCGCACCCCGCATCAAATCGAGGCCTTGGAGACCGGGGAGTCGGTCGACCCGTCGGTCGATCCGGTCCGCCATCACCTTCCCCTCGCTGCCCCCGAACAGATAGCTGCTGAGGAACTGGACCTCCTCGTCCGGCATCACCCCGCTGCCGACCGGTGCCCAGAACCGGCGGAGCGCCCAGCGGGTGAGGCGCTGGGCCGCCCGGCTGTCGGTCAGCCGGCCCTTGGCCTGGGAGACGTAGAAGTCGATATGGCGACCCTCTTGTTTCATGATCCGGCGGAGAAGGTCGGAGAGGACGGGGTGGTCGGCCAGCTTGGCCAGGCGGGCGTAGCCGGCCTGGGTGGTCCACTCGTTGATCGCGCCCCAGGTCATGTGCACGGCGGTGAGGTGAGGGGTGATCGCGGATGCCAATTGGAAGGTGAGCGGGCGCCAGGCGTCCCGTTTCGGGAGGCGCTGGCGGAGGGCGGCGATGCGGCCGGCCCCGGACGGCTCCCCGTGGGCGGACAGCACCTTGGCGATCGCCTCGCCGTGCCAGTACTCCTCGTAGTTCCAAAACGTCAGGAATGAGGTCACATCCGGATCGCGGTGGGCCCGGGTGACCAGGACGTCCCGCAGGTAGCAGACGGTGTGGTTCTCGATGTCGTGCATGTAGCGCAGGCAGCGCAGGGCGTCCGGGTCCAGGGGATGGTCCCGGAAGGCGGCGAAGTCGATGTCGGCCACCTCGAGCTTTCCCGAGATGTCGCGGTAGGAGTCGATGTCGAAGCTCATGCCTCCTCTTCGTCGCTGGACGATGGCGCGGATGGTCGAAATGAGGGGTCGAAATGAACTGCCTCAACCCGACGAACCCGAAGGCGGGGCCAGGAACTGATCGACCGCGGTGGCAATCCCCTGGGCGATCACCTCCTGCCCGTCAGCGCTGTCGGCGATCGAGCCCTCGAACGGATCGGTCAGGTACAGCGGCTCGATCACCGCGCCGGGCATCAGGCTCGGGGTGGAGAAGAACCCGGACATGGCCGGCCCGATGAGCATCAGGTGGTTGTAGGCGGCTGCCTCGGCGGCGATCCCGCCCGACGAGGCGTTCCCGACGAAGGAGCCGAGGCCGGCGTCGGACTGCACGCCGTCGTTGGGGATGGCCCACCCCTTGGCGTTCATGGCGGCCAGGACGTCCGTCTGCATCAACGTGGCCAGCTGGGAATTCGCGGACGAGAACGGCCGATCCGGGTCGTAGGCGGTGAGGCTGCCGGAGGTCTGGGACGACTGGCTGGCGTCGAAGTAGATCCCGACCAGGACGGCCGCCCCGGCGTCGTTGGCGCACTCGTCCCGGGCGGCCACGTCGTCATGGGCGCCTTGCAGCGAAAGGACGCCTCCGGACAGGTCGGCGGGGCCGAGCCGGACGACGGTGGTCGCCCCGGTCCGGGACACCACCACCCGGAACCCGTCGGCCCGGAGCCGGGCCATGACGTCGAGCTCGACCGGGAGTGTCTCGTCTGCCTCGTAGATGGACTTCCCCGAGGTGGTGGTTCCGACACCCCCGGGGTCGATGCCACCGTGGCCGGCATCGAGGAACACCGTCTGGTGCCGGTCGCCGGAGGTGGGCTCGAACGCCATGCACGCCCCGGTGGCGAAGGCGGCAGGGTTCAACGCGGTGCCGCCGGACGCCGACGAGGACCCGACCGTCAGGCCAATCGCCACACCGCCGATGGCCAGCACCAGCACCAACAGGATGCCGCCAGGTCGACGGCGGCGCGAAGCCCGTCGTGGTGGCGGTTTGGCAGGCACGGTGGGTTCCGATGGTAGCCAGGCCGGATCCGGAAGCGGCCGCGCCCCGGCCCCACCGGCTGGCTAGGTTGATCAGACATGGACTCGGCTTCATCCACCCGGGGCGTTGGCGACGAAGTAGACGCGGGATGATCGACCTGGAACTGGCGAGCGACGCCAACTTGGTGGTGGCGGTGGCCCGTTGCCATCAGCCGGCTCTGGCCGAGGCATACCGGCGCCACGGAGGAGCGGTCCACGCCCTCTCCCGACGGATACTCCGGAACGACCCTCCCGCCGAGGAGATCACCCAGGAGGTCTTCCTCGACCTGTGGCAGAACCCGGAGAAGTTCGATCCCCAACGCGGGACGTTGCGCTCGTACCTGTTGGCTCGGACCCACGGGAAGTCGATTGACTTCATCCGCTCGGAGACCGCCCGCCGGCGGCGGGAGGAACGCACCACCCGGGAGACGGCCACCGCCGGGTACGACGTCGAACACCAGGTATGGGACATGGCGGTGGCCGAGCAGGTGCAAGCCGCGGTCACCGCCTTGCCCGACGAGCTCCGTCAACCGATTCTGTTGGCCTACTTCGGCGGCCACACCTACCAGGAGGTGGCCAAGATGTTGCGAGCGCCGGAGGGCACGGTGAAGAGTCGGATCCGGGTGGGTCTCGGCCGGCTCCGGGTGAACCTGGCGGCTCGGGGTGTCGAACCGGCGGGAGCCGAGCGATGACCGGGACGATGCCGGAGCCGACCCATGGCGAGATCGAAGATCTCCTTGGGGCCTATGCGCTCGATGCGCTGGAACCGGAAGAGGCAGAAAGGGTCGAACGGCACCTCCATGAGTGCATCCGGTGCGTCATCGAGGTGGGCCAGCATCACGAGGTGACCGGATTGCTGGCCAACTCGGGCGGCGACGCCTCCGATGAGCTGTGGGACAAGATCGCCCAGCGCCTGGACCCGCCGTCGGGAGTCCCTTCCTGGGACCGACTGGCCGCCCGCCTCGACCCGCCCACTCGTCCCGACGACGTTTCCGGGCTCGAGGCGCCGCCGGCCACCGTCGTCCGGCTCGACCCGGCTCGATGGCGTCACCGGTGGATGGTCCGTTCCGCCAGCCTGGTGGCCGCGGCGGCGGCGGTCCTGGCGGTGGTGCTCGGCATCCAGGTCAACCACCTGAACCACCAGGTCAGTTCCCTCAATTCGTCCCGCCCCTCGGTGAATGCCGCCGCCCAGGCGGCCCTGGAGAACCCGGCCACCCAGCGGATACAACTGACGCCTCCGGCGACGTCGGGCACCCCGAAGGGGACGACCGTCACCCTGGTGGTCGGGCCGTCCGGCACCGGATATGTGTTCGCCTCGGGCCTCGCCCCGCTCGGGTCGAACCAGACCTACCAGCTGTGGGGGGCCATCAACGGCCAGCTCATCTCGCTCGGCGTCCTCGGACCCGCCCCCGGGGTCAGCGCCTTCACCTCCGACGCCGCCGATCGGGCCCAGGCCTTCGCCATCACCGCCGAAACGGGTGGAGGCGTGGTCTCCACCACCCACCAGCCGGTGGTGGAGGCAACCGCCTAATCGCGGTGAACCTGACGGAGCCCGGCCCAGGCCAGGTCGGCCAGCCGAGCGGCCATCACCGAGGCCTCGGAGGAGATACCGCTGATCTCCTCCCCATCCCCGAGGTTGGTGATCGGGGGGACGTCGCGGCCGAGCCAGAGGCGGCTGGCGCCCTCGACCATGCCCACCACCGAGTAGGCCAGCAGCAGCCGATGCTCGGGCTCGAGCCCGGCGTCGATGAGCGGGTCGATGGCTTGGGCGAGGGTGTCCTCCACCCGACGGAGCGCCTCGCCCAGTTCCGGGTCGTCGGGGGCGTCCCGCCCATAGATGAGCCGGAAGGCGTGCTCGTTGTCGACCATCATCTCGAAGTAGGCGGCCATGCCCACCTCCACCTGCTGGCGGGGACCCTCGGCGTCGGCCACCGCGCCGGCGATGCGGTCGATCAACGCGTGGGAGAACACGTCCAGCAGCTCCAGGTAGAGCGCCCGCTTGGAGTCGAAGTGCTGATAGACCAGCGGCTTGGTGACGCCGGCGGCCTCGGCGATGTCGTCCATGGTGGTGGCCGCATAGCCGCGTTCGGCGAACAGGGAGAGGGCCTCGTCGAACAGTTGGCTCCTGCGCTCCTCGGCAGTGAGCCTCCGGCTCGTCGTTGGCCCGCTTCCGGGATCTTCCCGTTCGGTCGTCGTCGTCCCGCTCATTCCCGCCCATGGTAGCCGGGTCGGAATTGGCACTTGGATGGCGGATGCCGTCGACGGCGCCGTCGCCGGCGGCCCCGAGGGTCACCGAGCGGTCAGAGATCCGGCAGGGCGCGGCGGATGTGATCGGGGAGGTCGGCGAGGGAGAACTGGGTGGCGGCCACCTCCTGGTTGTGGTCGAGCAAGGCGTCGTCGGGGGCGTCGAGCCAGGTTCCGAGATCCTCCATCTCGTCGAGGGCGAACCACCGGAAACCGAAGACGGCCAATTCGGCCGCCACCGGATAGGGACCGATGGCCAGGGGTCGCCGGTGGATGGCCGACTCCACCGACGGGTTCCCGAATCCCTCCCAGGTGGACGGGAGGGCGACCACGTCACAGGCGGAGTAGGCGGCGAACACCCCGCCGGGAGGGACCCGCCCGGGCCACTCGAGGATCACCGGGCACTTGGCGTCGGCCACCAGTCGGTCGAGCTCGGGTCCGTACCCGTCTTCGGGTGGCCCGAGTAACCAGTAGACGGCGTCGAGTGCCTCGGCCACCTCCATCCCCCCGCCGACGTTCTTCCTCGGGAGCGCCCGGGTCGGCTGGAGTACCAGCCGCCGCCCGGCTTCGATGCCCAGCCCGGCGCGTACCTGGCGACGCCGGGCGTCGTCCTGCGCGGGGTCGAGGGTGGCGGGGGCGAACGAGTTGTAGATGGTGGTCGCCACGATGCCGGCCTCGGCCAGCTGCCGGCGACTCAGCTGGTTGATGGTCACGTGCGTCCACCGCCGGTCGTCGGGAGGAGGACGGTGGCCGGCGAACTGTGGCCGTTGCCAGGGGAGGTCGTGATGATGCAGCAGCGCCGGCCGGTTGGCCAGCACCCGGGCCACCACGCCGGCCGCCGCCGGATTGAGTGGCAGCGAGCAGAGGTTCTCCACCACCACCACATCCGCCCCGGCGAGGGCGGAGTCAACCTCCTCGACGGTGGGAGGATCGTCGGCCCCGATGGCCAACCCGGGAAGGCGGTGGTCGACGGGCCCGTCGCCGGCCACCGTCACGATGGAGAACCCGAGGGCCGCCAGCGCGCCTTCCCACTTGGCGGCTTCGACGGCAACCCCGTCGGATCCTCCGAGGCGGAACGAAACAAACGCGGCGGTCGGAATGCGCCAGGGTAGCAACGGGACATCCGACCGGGGAGCGGCTACCGTCGCGCCGTGCCCGAGACGAACGAGTTGGTGTCCAGTCGACAAGGCCCGGTGCTCACCCTCACCATCAACCGCCCGGAGCGCCGGAACTCCATGACCTGGGAGGTCATCCGGGAGTTGCGCCACCGTCTGGCCGAGGCCAAATCCGACCCCCGCGTCCGGGTGGTGGTGCTGGCCGGAGCCGGCGACCAGGCGTTCTGTGCCGGTGCCGACCTGTCGGGCATGGCCCCGGCCGACGCCGGAGGCGGCACCGACGCCTTCTTCGACCAGCATGCGGCCCGCGGCTGGCTGGTCGACCTGTTCGAGGAGATGTGGCAGTTGGGAAAGCCGATCATCGCCCGGGTCCAGGGTTGGGCACTGGCCGGCGGGTTCGGGTTGGCGCTGGCCTGTGACCTGGTGGTGGCCTCGGAAGCCGCCCGGTTCGGCGCCCCGGAGCTGAATGTGGGCCTCTGGCCGTTCATGATCACCGTGCCGATGGTGCGCTCGATGCCCCCGAAGAAAGCCCTGGAGCTGATGCTCACCAGCCGGGTGGTGGGGGCGGCCGAGGCCGATCGGATCGGGTTCGTGACCCGGGTGGTCCCGCACGAGCAGCTCGACGAGGCGGTCGCGGAGTTGGCGGCGACCCTGGCGTCGAAACCCCCCGGGGTGATGAGACTCGGGCGCGAATCGTTCTACGCTGTGTGGGATTCGGCCGCCCCCGAGGCGTTGGCTCACCTGCACGCCATGCTGACGATCACCAGTCAGACGGCGGAGGCATCGGAGGGAATTTCGGCATTCATGGAGAAGCGAACGCCGGAATGGCAGGTTTCCCCTGGCTCCGGTCCCGAACCCGACAGAACCTGAGGAGAAGTCCAGCATGGCCAGACGAGCACTGATCACCGGCGTCACCGGTCAGGACGGGTCGTATCTGGCCGAGTTCCTTCTCGACCAGGGCTACGAGGTGTTCGGCATGGTGCGTCGGTCCAGCACCGTTAACTTCGAACGGATCGCCCACATCCAGGATCGGATGACCCTGGTGGCCGGTGACCTCATCGACGAGGTGTCGATGTTCAACATCCTCCGGGAGCACCGCCCCCATGAGGTCTACAACCTGGCCGCCCAGTCGTTCGTGCAGACGTCGTGGAGCCAGCCGATGCTGACCGGTGAGACGACCGCCCTCGGGGTGACCCGGGTTCTCGACGCCATCCGGACCGTCGACCCGGAGATCCGCTTCTACCAGGCCAGCTCGTCGGAGATGTTCGGGAAGGTGCACGAGGTGCCCCAGCGGGAGGCGACCCCGTTCTACCCCCGCAGCCCCTACGGGGTGGCCAAGGTCTACGGGCACTGGATCACCGTCAACTACCGGGAGAGCTACGACCTCCACGCCACGTCGGGGATCCTCTTCAACCACGAGTCGCCGCGCCGCGGCCTCGAGTTCGTGACCCGCAAGGTGACCTACGGGGTGGCCCGGATCAAAGCGGGCCTCGACGACCGGCTGGCACTGGGGAACCTCGATGCCCAACGGGATTGGGGATTCGCCGCCGACTACGTGCGGGCGATGTGGATGATGCTCCAACAGGACCAGCCCGACGACTACGTGGTGGCCACCGGGGAGACCCACGCGGTCAAGGAGCTGGTGGAGCTGGCCTTCGCCGCCGTCGACCTCGACTGGGAGAAGTACGTGGTCATCGACGAGCGCTTTCTGCGACCGGCCGAGGTCGATCTTCTGGTCGGGGACCCGTCCAAGGCGGAGAAGGTGCTCGGCTGGCACCGCCAGGTCGACTTCCCCTCCCTGGTGTCGATGATGGTCGAGTCCGACCTGGCGCTGGTCAAGAGGGAGCAGACCTGACCGGTCGGTCGGTGGGCGACCTGGTCGGTGTGCCGCTGCTGAGACACTGATGCTGATCGGCAACATCCACGCGGATCCGCTCGGCCTGCTGATCGCCTTCGGTGGCGGCATGCTCTCCTTCCTGTCGCCCTGCGTGCTCCCGCTGGTCCCGGGTTACCTGTCGATGGTGTCAGGATTGTCGGCCGCCGAGTTGGACTCCCTCCGGTTGTCGCCGCCGGCGACGGCCGCGGAGGGATCGGCGGTCATCGCGCCGCTGGCCTCCGCCTCCGGCACCGGAACCTCCGTCTCGGTGGCCACCACCGCGCCGGTGGCAGCACCCACCAACGCCGACCTCCGGAGCGAACGAGCCCGGCTGTTCCGGGGGATCCTCCTCTTCATCGCCGGCTTCACCGTGGTGTTCACCATCCTGGGGGCGTCGGCCTCGGCCGTCGGCCACGCCTTCCACACCCACCTGCCCGAGCTCACCCGGGTCTCGGGGTTTCTCATCGTGGCCTTCGGTCTCATCCTGGTGGCCGTGGCCTCCGGGATCCGGTTGCCCACCGCGGTGACCGGCGAGCGCCGCTTCCTGATCCGGCCCTCGCTGCTGGGGGCGTGGGCCCCCCCGGTGATGGGCGCCGCCTTCGCCTTCGCCTGGACCCCGTGCATCGGGCCGATCCTGGCCAGCGTGCTCACCCTGGCCGCCGGCACCGGGGGGACGACCGCCGGCGGGATCGCCCTGCTGCTGGCCTACTCGTTGGGCCTGGGGGTGCCGTTCCTCCTCTTCGGTCTGGCGTTCGGGAGGATGACCGACCTGTTGGCCCGGTTCCGGGGCCGGCTCCGCCTGGTGGACCTGGTCGGCGGGGTCATCCTGGTCACCTTCGGCATCCTGCTCGTCACCGGGAATGTCGACGTGATCTCCGTTCACATCTCCAATTGGCTTCACGACCTGCACCTGGGACGGCTGGCCACCAGCTGAGCCAACCGGCCGGGTCGGGCGGCGTCCCCGGATCGGGCTCCGGCCGATTCCCCGCCTGGCCCGTCAGGGCTGGCCCCCGTAGCATGAACGGCGGTCATGGCCACTGCATCTCCCCCCTCCTCTGCACTGTCCCTGCGTGACGTGGTTGCGCTGTCAGGACGGTTTCCACTCCTCGCCGGCGTCGACCTCGAGGTCGGGGTGGGGGAGACGGTGCTGATCGAAGGGCCCAACGGGGCGGGCAAGACCAGCCTGCTCCGGGTGGCCGCGGGTCTGGTCCCGGTGGCGTCGGGACAGGCGACGGTGCTGGGACTCGACCCGGTCCGGTTCCGCACCCAGGTGCGCCGCCGGGTCGGCCTGCTGGCCCATGCTTCCCACCTCTATGACGATCTCAACGTGAAAGAGAACGTCCGGTTCGCGGTGAAGGCCTCCGGGGCCGACACCTCGAGGATCGGAGCCGCCTGTGAGCGGCTCGGACTCACCGGGCGGTTGCTCCGGACGGGGGCGGCCAAACTCTCGGCCGGTCAACGCCGTCGGGTGGCGCTGGCGGTGCTGGTGGCCCGCGCCCCCGAGCTCTGGTTGCTCGACGAGCCGCATGCCGGTCTCGACGCCTCGGCCCGTTCGCTCCTCAACGAGATCATCCGGGAGGCGACGGCCGACGGGGCCACCGCCATCGTGGCGTCGCACGAGCCGGAGTTGGTGGCGTCGTTGGCCGACCGGTCGGTCACCCTCACCGGTGGACGGGTCACCGGGGAACGCCGCATCCTCACCACCGTCAAGCCGCCGGCGAGGATCGTCCATGTGGCGTGACACCTTGTTGATGGCGGGGAAGGACCTGCGCATCGAAGCCCGGTCGCGGGTTGCCCTCAGCCAGGTGGCGCCGTTCGGGATCGTCGCCCTGGTCCTGTTCGCCTTCGCCCTCGGTCCCGACCGCGCCCCGATGGTCAAGGGGGCGCCGGGACTGTTCTGGGTGGCGATGCTCTTCTCCTCCGTGCTGGCCATCCAGCGGAGCGTGTCGGTGGAGTCGACCGACGGCGCCCGTGACGGCCTCCGCCTCTCGGGGCTGGACCCGGCCGGTCAGTTCCTGGGCAAGACGTTGTCGGTGGCCGCCCAGTTGCTGGTGCTCGAAGTGGTGCTGGGGGTGGGGGTGGTGCTGCTCTACGGGGCCAGCATCGAGGCGTTCTGGCTGATCGCGGTGTCATGCGGGCTCGGGACCCTCGGGCTGGCCGCGGCCGGAACGTTGTACGGCGCGCTGTCGGCCGGCCTCCGGATCAAAGAGACCCTGCTGCCGTTCTTGCTGCTGCCGGTGGTGGCCCCGGTGCTGCTGGCCGGCACCCGCATGTGGCAGGCGGCCCTGTCCGGCGGGATACCGGCCAACGGCACGCCGTGGTTCCGCCTCCTCGTCGCCTTCGACGCCGTCTATCTGGCCCTCGGGGTGGTCGTGTACGGACCGATCCAGGAGACCGCGTGACGACGAAGATGACGAAGATGAGGGTGCAATCGCCGCGGGCCATCTGGACGACCCGGATCATCGGCATCCTCGCCCTGGTCGGCACCGGGTTCACCGTCTGGCTCGGCCTGTGGGTGACGCCACCCGACCAGACCCAGGGGGATCTGGTCCGGTTGGTGTACATCCACCCGGGGGTGGCCTGGGTGGCGCTGTACCTGGCCTTCGGCCTCGCCGCCGGCTGCAGCCTCCTCTACCTCTGGCCCCGGACCCGCTCCCTGTTCTGGGACCGGCTGGCGGCGGCGTCGGTGGAGGTCGGGGTGGTGTTCAATGTCTGCACCCTGATCTCGGGATCGATCTGGGGCAAGCCGACCTGGGGGGTGTGGTGGGCGTGGGACGCCCGGCTCACCAGCACCGCGGTGCTGCTGGTGTTGTTCCTCGGGTACCTGGCTCTCCGGCGGGTACCGGCGGAGCCGGAGGTCCGGGCCCGGCGCAGCGCGTTCGCCGCCCTGTTCGCGGCGGTGGACGTGCCCATCGTCCACTTCTCGGTGGTGTGGTGGAAGACCCTCCACCAGGGGGCGACGGTGCTCAACGCCAACCTGTCGCCCACCATCCACGGATCGATGGCCTGGACCCTGCTGCTCGGCTTCGTCGCCCTGACGCTCGGCTTCATCTGGATGCTCCTGGTGCGCTATCGCATCGGGGCGTTGGAGGACTACCTCGGCTCCGGCCAACTCGACCTGGCTCTCCTCGAGCGGCAGTCCGAAGGGGTGACGCCCGAGTCGGCGCCGGGCGCGGGGCAGACGACGGAGGTGCTCGCCACGGTCGGTGATGCCGGCGATGCGGCCGGGCCCCGGGCCCCGGCCGAGGTGACCCGATGAGGTACGTGATCTCCGGCTACACGGTGGTGCTGGCCATCCTCTTCCTCTACGGCCTTCAGCTGGTATGGCGCCGGCGCCGGCTCAATCGCCTGGTCGCGGAGGTGGAGGATTCCCGGTCCGGTGACCGACCGGAAACGGGGAGCGGGTGACCACCACGCCAGTGGTGACCGGGCCCCCACCGACCGCCCGCGCCTCGGCGACCCCCCGGGCCACGCGCCACCGACTGCGCTACGCCACCGTGGGCGTGATCCTCATCGGGGCGTTCGCCTTCCTGTTGGTGAAGGGGCTGAGCTCGGCGATCAATTTCTATCTCCCCGTCGATCAGGCGCTCCATCAGCGATCCACCCTCGGCAGCCAGACCTTCAACCTCGAGGGCTTGGTGGAGCCGGGTTCGATCCAGTCGACCACCCAGGGGGTGGACTTCACCCTGACCGCGGGGGGCGATTCGATGCGGGTGGTCAACACCGGCAGCCCCCCGCAGCTGTTCCAGAAGAACATCCCGGTGATCGCCGTCGGCCATCTGTCGGGCGGCACCTTCCTGTCGAACCAGATTCTGGTCAAGCACTCGGCCAACTACATCGCCGCCAACCCGGGGCGGGTGACGGCCCCGAACGGGAGCAAGCGATGACCGGTCGGTGCGGTAGGTCCCGGACCGGATCGACACGGTGAACGCCGCCTTCGGCAACACCGGGGTGTTGTTGGGTTTCGCCGCCGCGGTGGTGGGAGTGGTCGTCCTGGCCGTCGGCCTGGCCAGGGGGCGGGAATCCACCATCCGGGCCGGGCAGATCTACGCGCCGGTGGTGTTGCTGGGCGGGGTGATCGCGGTGGTGGCTATGGAGCACGCCCTCATCACCCACGATTTCTCCCTGGCCTTCGTGGCCGACAACAACAGCCGCGAGACGCCGCTGATGTATTCGATCTGCGGTCTGTGGTCGGCGCTGTCGGGTTCGATCCTGCTGTGGGGGCTGATCCTCGGCGGCTACGCCACCGCCATGGTCTGGCGATTCCGGCGGCGGGCGGCCGAGCCGCTGGTGGCCTGGGCCACCATGGTGGTCTACGTGGTGGCGGCGTTCTTCTTCGGCCTGATGCTCCACGTCGCCAATCCGTTCCAGCATGTGGTCGGGCAGATCCCGGTGGACGGGGCCGGCCCGAACTCCCTGCTGCAGGACAATCCATTGCAGGCCATCCATCCCCCGTTGCTGTATCTCGGCTTCGTCGGGTTCACCCTCCCCTTCGCCTTCGCCATCGGCTCGCTGGTGACCGGGCGGCTGGACAGCGCCTGGCAACGGGAGACCCGCCGATGGACGCTGTTTGCCTGGACCTTTCTCACCGCCGGCATCGTCCTCGGCGCCCTGTGGTCGTACCAGGTGCTCGGGTGGGGCGGCTTCTGGGCGTGGGACCCGGTGGAGAACGCCTCGCTCCTCCCCTGGCTGGTGGGCACCGCCTATCTCCACTCGGTCATGGTCCAGGAGCGGCGGGGCCTGCTCCGGATCTGGAACCTGGCCCTGGTCATCTCCGCCTTCAGCCTGACCATCCTCGGGACCTTCCTCACCCGATCCGGAGTGATCCAGTCGGTGCACGCCTTCTCCAACTCGACCATCGGGCCGTTGTTGCTGGCCTTCTTCGGTCTCACCCTGGTGACCGGCCTCGGGCTCATCGCCTGGCGGGGCGACAACCTGCGTTCGGTCGGGGGCATCGACTCACCCGTAAGCCGGGAGGGCGCCTTCCTGGCCAACAACCTGTTGTTCGTGGGCTTCGCCTTCGTGGTCCTGCTGGGGACGGTGTTCCCGCTCCTGTACGAGGCACTCAACGGCGGCCGGCAGATAACGGTGGGGGCTCCGTACTTCAACCGGCTGATCATCCCCATCGCGCTGGGCCTGCTGTTCCTGATGGCGGTGGCCCCCGCCCTGCCGTGGCGGAAGACGTCGGTCGAGGTGATGCGCGGGCGACTGGCGGTCCCGGCGGTGTTGGCGGTGCTGGTGGTGGTGGCCTGCGTGGTGGGCGGGATCCGGGGGATCGAACCGCTGGCCGCCTTCGGTTTGGGCGCCTTCGCCGCGGCGTCCGCGGGCCGAGCTCTGGCCCTGTCGGTGCGGTTGTCGTGGCGGGGCGCCCGCCTGTCCGGAGCGTCGTCGACCCGATCGGTCCTGGCCGGCTGGCGGGGGTTCGTCGGGAGGGCCAACGGGGGCATGGTCGTCCACATCGGGGTGGTCATCGTCGCGGTCGGGCTGGCCGCCGCCACTGCCTTCGGACACCGGACCGAGGTGGCCCTGTCGCCCGGCCAGAGCGCGTCGTTCGCCGGGCACACCATCGAGTTCGTGGGCACCCGTTCGGTCAAGACCCCGTCCCGTTCGGCCTTCGAGGCGGTGCTGCGGGTCGACGGCCAGGGCAATTACCTGCCGGCCATCACCCAGTTCGGGGCCGGCAGCCAGGACGTCGGCACCCCGGCCATCGATGCCGGTTGGCGGGACGACGTCTACCTGACCATCGACGCCACCTCGACGTCGGGTTCGCGGCTGACCTTCGGTGTGGTCGTCCAGCCGCTGGTGATGTGGTTGTGGGTGGGCGGTGCCCTGTTGGTGTTCGGCTCCATACTGTCGGCGGTTCCCGGCCGCCGGCGTCGCCCGACGGATCCGGTGTCGGCGGTGCCGGATTCGGTGGCGTCGGCGCGCGAGTCGGGCCGGGCGCCGGCGCACCAGCCTCCGGTCGGTGTGGGTGCAGACGTCGGCACGAATGGTGATGCCGGGCCGGAGCCGTTGCCGGATCCCGAACCCGTCCACGCCGGGAACTAGCGGTGGGAAAGCACCGGGCCCGCTGGATCGGGATCACCGTTCTGGTCGTCGCCGCCGGACTGATCGCGGTGCTCGCCGGCCGGCCGTCGGCCTCGGTGGCCGAGGTGCAGAGCCCACTGGTGGGTCACACCGCGCCCGCCATCACCGGGACCACCTTCGATGGCGCCGGGTTCTCCGTGCCGAGGGCACCTGGCCACTTCGTGGTGCTCAACTTCTTCGCCAGTTGGTGCGCGCCCTGCCAACTGGAAGGGCCCGACCTGGTGACCTTCCAGTTCGAGCACCAGCAGGCCGGCGACGCCTCGATGGTGAGCGTGGTGTTCGGTGACACGCTGCCCGCCGCCGAGTCCTACCAGAAGACGTTGGGGGTGACGTGGCCCACCCTGACCGACGGCAACGGGAAGCTGGCGTTGGCCTACGGGGTGAGCGACCGACCGACCACCTTCGTGATCGCGCCGGATGGGCGGGTGGTGGCCTACATCGTCGGGGCGGTGACGGCCAAGGGCCTCGACCGGGTGATCGCCGCAGCCAAGGCGACCCACGCGTGAGCACCGGGCCTCGACGGTTCCGCTTACCGCTGTGGATCGTCCTCGGGGTGGTGCTGGTGGTAGCCCTGGTGATCGGGAGCGGCGTGCTCAACTCGGCGCCGATGACGCCGGCCCAGAGGGCGGTGGAGATCGAGACCCGGATCAAGTGTCCCAGTTGTGAGGATCTGTCGGTAGCCAACTCCAGCGCGCAAACCGCGGTGGTTATCCGGACCACCGTGCGCCAACTGATCGGCGAGGGGAAGTCCGATCAGCAGATCGAGGCCTACCTGGTCTCCCGGTACGGGTCGGCCATCATCCTGGTGCCGCCGGCCAGTGGATGGTCGCTGTTGGTGTGGGTGCTCCCGCTGGGCGGCGGGGCATTGGCCATCGCGCTGTTGACCGTTGTCCTGGTCCGAAAACGCCGGAACGGGATGGTCGCACCGGCCGATGCGGCCCGGGCCGAGACCGAGCTCGACGCCGAGGCATCCGCAAGTCAGCTCGATGCCCGGCGGCAGTTCCTCGAGCAGTCGTTGGCTGACGCCTATGCCGAACACCGGGCCGGGGACCTCTCCGACCCGGACTACCAAGCCTTGCGACAGCGGGACACCGCCCGGCTGGCGGCGCTCGACATCCGGATGGCCGAAGCCGACGGCCTCGTCGCGGCGGAATCCGGGGTCTCGGTGGCGGTGGCGGATGTCGCCGCGGAGCGACCGGCCGACCCGGACCCGGCTATGCCGATCCCGGCTCCCGGCCCGAGACGAAGTCGCCGCCAGCGATTTCTCATCACTGGGGCGGTGGTCTCGTTCGGGGCCGCCCTGGTGTTGGTGGTGGCGTTGTTCGCCGCCAACCGTCTGCCGGGGCAGACCCCGAGCGGCAACCCCACCCTCAGCCAACAAGCGCAGATCCAGCAGTCATTGGACCAGGCCGCCACCCTGGAGAACGAAGGCCAGGCGGGGGCGGCGGCGCAGCTCTACCAACATGTGCTCGGCCAAGACCCAAACAATGAGGTGGCGGTCGCCCAGCTGGGATGGCTCGAGTACCAGACCGGTGCCCAAGGGAAGAGTGCGTCGTTGATCGCCGATGCCCGAGCCAAACTCGACGAGGCGGTGAAACTGGATCCGACCGACTACGCCGCCCGGCTGTACCTCGGGACGGTGCTCCTCGACCAGGACCACGATGCTTCCGGCGCGGTGGCCCAGTACCAGGCCTTCCTGGCCGCCAACCCACCGGCCGCCCTGTTGGAGCAGGCGGCATCGCTGCTGCGCCAGGCATACACCCAGGCAGGATTGCCGGTACCCTCCTCCGTTCCGGCGGCCTGATCCGAGCGGAGGGTCCCGCCTCTCAGGGAACCAGCACTGCCTTGCCCGACAGCGTCCGGTCGATGAGTCCGGCCATCACCGCCGCGGCCTGATGGAGTGGGTACTCGGTTGGAACGGTCGGATGGAGCCGGCCCTCGTCGATCATCGCCACCAGCTCGGCGAGCATCTCGCGGTTGCCGGTGGGATCCCGGAACGTCCAGGCGCCCCAGTCGACGCCGACCATCGTGCGGTTGTTCAACAACACCTGGTTGAGCGGCACCGAGGCGATAGGGCCCGACGCGAATCCGATCACGCAGAAGCGCCCGAATGGTCCCGTGGCCCGGAGGGCCGGCTCGCTGTGGCGACCCCCGACCGGATCGATGACGACGTCCACGCCGCCACCGGACAGTTCCCGGGCCCGAACCTTGAGGTCCTCGTCCTCGTAGGCGATGGCGGCTTCCGCGCCCATGGCCAACGCCTTGTCGAGCTTCTCCTGGGTCGACGCCGCGGCGATCACCCGGGCGCCGAGGGCCCGAGCCAGGTCGATGGCGGCCAGACCCACCCCTCCGCCGGCTCCCAACACCAGGACCCATTCGCCGGGTTCCACCGAGGTCCGGCGGGTGAGCGTGAACAGAATCGTCCCGTAGCTCTGGATGAGGGTGGCGGCTTGCCCGAACCCCAGGCCGTTCGGCATGGCCACCAGCGACCGCGCCGGAACCACCACCTGCTCGGCGAAACCACCGATGCCGGTGTAGGCGAGGACCCGGTCGCCCACCGCCACTCCGGTCACGTTGTCGCCGATCGACGAAACCTCGCCGGCGATCTCACCGCCGGGGTAGAAGGGCACCGGCGGCTTGATCTGGTACTGGCCCTGACACAGCAGCCCGTCGACGAAGTTGACCCCGGCGGCCTTCACGTCGACCACCGCGTGCCCCTCACCCGGCGTCGGCCGGTCGCCGTCTTCGAGGACCAGATCGGAGAGCGGGCCCAACTGTTTGCAGACGACGGTTCGCATGGCGCAGAACCTAACGGCGATTGGTCTTAGTTCTCCAACCTGGTCAAGAGGGCTTTGGGCGCCCGTCGTCTCCAAGCGTCCGTCAACAGTTCGGTGAGCAGCCCACGATCGACATGGTTCAGATCGACCCGGACGCCACTCACCCGCTTGCCCCACCACAGCTCCTCACATCCGGACGGGCATTCGGCGACGGCCATGGCCGTCTCGTCTTCGTCGACCATCACGTGGAGGTGAGACCCATCCGGCACCGTGGCGAAGATCTTCTCGTTGACCCGGAACGAAGACATGTCGTGGTGCGGCGCCTCGGTGGCCTCCGGGAGTGACAGAGCGATCCTCCGAGCCGCGGCCAGGCTGACCATGTCCGAGACGCTACAAGCCCCGGCGCCAAACCGGTCGCTCAACTCCGGAGGGCCCGGAGTCCCGCCACCACCCCGGCAAAAACGTCGGCGAAGGCATCGATGTCGGCATCGACGGTCGACCACCCGACCGACAACCGGAGCGAACGCTCGGCATCGACCCCCATGGCCTCCAACACCGGCGACGGCTCCAGCGACTCCGATGAGCACGACGACCCCGAGTGGGCGGCGATGCCGGCCTGATCCAGACCCAGGAGCACCGGTTCGGCTTCCACGCCGTCGATCCCGATGCAGACGATGTGGGGCAAACGGTGTTCGGGATCGCCGAACACGGTGACCCCTTTGACATCACCGGCGGTGGCCAGCAGGCGGGCAGTGTGGCGGCGCGCCCTCCGCCGCCTCCCGGTCGATCCGTCCGGGTGCGGACAGCGCGTCAGCCACCGCACCGAACCCGACGGCCGCCGGCACGTTCTCGAATCCGGCTCGCCGGGCCCGTTCCTGCTCGCCACCGACCAAGAACGGATCCACCCGGAGTCCCCGTCGGACGATGAGGGCCCCGATGCCCGCCGGGCCGCCCATCTTGTGGGACGACACCGAGACGAGGTCGGCACCGAGATCGGTGAGGTCCAACGGCACATACCCGGCCGCCGCCACCGCGTCAACGTGGGACATCACCCCGAGCTCGCGGCAACGGGACACGATGGAGGTGGCCGGCTGGATGGAGCCAACCTCGTGATTGGCCCATTGGCAGTGGACGAGCGACGGCAGCTGGCCGTACTCCGAGCGACTCCGCTCGATGGCATCATCGACGGCTTGCCGGTGGACGACCCCGAACCCATCGACCTCGGGCAGGATCACCTCGGCGGACCGGGCCGAGGAGTCGCGGACGGCCGAGTGCTCGATCCCCGAACAGATCACCGGGCCCAGGGCGTTGCGGGTCGCCCCCCAGACGGCGGCGTTGATGGACTCGGTGCCTCCGGAGGTGAAGATGACCTGGCGCGGTCGCACGCCAAAGAAGGCGGCGACCTGATCGCGGCTGTCCTCCAGCGCGGCTCGGGCGATCCGGCCCTCGGTGTGGACCCTCCCCGGGTCGGCGGTCACTCCGGTGTCCGCCCATCCCTCCACGGCCAGGCGGGCTTCAGGTCGGAGGGGCGCCGTCGACGCGTGGTCCAGATAGTGGCGGGCCATTCGATGCCCTCGGGGTCAGACTAGGGCGGCGCACTGGTCGTCGCCCCGGGCCCGCGACGACGACAGAACCACGGGAACGCTTCCCTCCACGCTCTCGCCACACAATCCAGCCAACAGGCCCTTGACCATTCCCCGGTCGACCGCGCACAACACCGGGAACTGGGATGCGGTGCTCCCGAACGGGCAGTTGTCGGCGACCACCGCGGTGGACGTCCCCTGGTCCTCGGCGTGGGCGGCGAACCCGTGGGCGGTCAAGGTGTCGGCGATCGCATGCATGGCGGTCCGGAGCGACCGCTGCCCGTCGCCGGGCGACATCTGATTGGCCAGGGTGCGCCCGTACTCCTCGCCGACCCGCTCGGCCATGCCCTCGGCGGCCAGCGGCCCCAACAGTTGCAGGGCCTCTTGGAGGAGGAGCACCAGCAGGTCGTCGCGCCGGGTGAGGAGGTCGAGGGTCGGGTCATTGCCGATGGCCCGGAACCGCTTCGATGGTCGCCCGGCTCCGGTGCCGGAGGCCCGCTCCATGGTGACCTCGAGGTAGCCGCCGGTGGCCAGACGCTCGAGATGGTGACGGGCCACGTTTGGATGGAGCGAGAATCGGGTAGCCACCTCGGACGAGGTGGCTCCCGGGTTGGAGCGCACGAAGAGATAGATCTCCCGGCGGGTCGGGTCGCCGAACGCCGAGGTCACTGCCGTGACGGCGGCGGAAAAGTGACTGTCGGACTCGGTGGAGCCGATGGCCTCGCCCCGAGGCTCCACCGGTGCCGGCGGGTCGCCGGCCTCTGGGGCTCTGTCTGGGGCCACTTGCACGTCCTCTAGTCTACGGTGAACCCGAATTTTCCGCGAGGAGATTTTGCATGTCCACCGACGAGTCCCAGGTCAGAGCGGCTGTTGCCGCGGTGACCGACCCCGAGCTGCGACGCCCGCTGGGGGAATTGGGGATGGTCGGTGGGGTGACGGTGAAGCGGAAGCGGGTGACCGTCGATCTCGCCCTCCCGGTCGGCCACTACCCCCAGGTCGACGAATTGACGGCCCGGGTCCGCCTGGCCGCGGGGGTGCTTCCCGGGGTCGACGAGGTGGTGGTGGAACAGACGGTGATGGGGGAGGAGGACCGGGCCCGGCTCCGGATGCTGCTCCGGGGAGAACCGGTGGCAGGTGAGACTCCGAGGGCCGACGAGGGTCACGAACACGGCGGCCATGATCACGGCGCCCCGCTCGGCCATGAGGAGGGCCGACCCAACCGGTTCATGCTCCCGAGGTCGAGGACGCGGGTGATCGGGGTGGCGTCGGGCAAGGGCGGTGTCGGGAAGTCGTCGGTCACCGTCAATCTGGCCGTGTCGCTGGCCCGCATGGGGTACGACGTCGGCATCCTCGACGCCGACGTCTACGGGTTCTCGGTGCCGAAGATGCTCGGGGTCACGGAGGACCCGCTGATCATCGGCGACCTGGTGGTCCCGGCGACGGCCAACGGGGTGCGCTGTCTTTCGATGGGTTTCTTCGTCCCTGACGACACCCCGGTCATCTGGCGCGGCCCGATGCTCCACAAGGCGTTGGAGCAGTTCCTGGTCGACGCCTACTGGGGTGAGCCGGACTTCCTGCTGGTCGACATGCCCCCGGGAACCGGAGACGTCACCTTGTCGCTCGGCCAGTACCTGACCAAGACCGAGATCTTTGTGGTCACCACGCCCCAGCCGGCGGCCCAGCGGGTGGCCCAGCGTTCGGCCTATGCGGCCCGGAAGTTGAAGTTGTCGGTGCGGGGTGTCATCGAGAACATGAGCTGGTTCACCGGGGACGACGGGGTCCGCTACGAGCTGTTCGGCTCCGGTGGCGGGAAGGAACTCGCCGGCAAGCTCGGCGTCCCGCTATTGGCCCGGGTGCCGTTGGTTCCCGCCCTTCGGGAGGGGGGCGACGTGGGCATCCCGGTGGTCCTGGCCGATCCCGAGGGCGAGGCGGCGGCGGCATTCGCGGGGTTGGCGACGACCATCGCCGAGATGGGCCCGGCCCGGGTCTACCGCAAGGAGTTGACGGTTCGCTGACCCGGTCGGATCGGTTCGCCGACCCGACCGGATGGGAGTCGGAAGGACGGAGGTGAGGTGGCCGGTGTCCTCCTCAGATGAGCAGGCTGACCGTATCCGGCTCCGCAACACCTTTGACGCTTCGGCCGACCGCTACCAACGGGCCCGGCCAGAGTATCCGCCCGCGCTGTTCGACTCTCTCATCGAGTTCGCCCAGTTGCAGCCCGGCGACCGCCTGCTCGAAATCGGGTGCGCGACCGGGAGAGCGACGATTCCCCTGGCCGAGCGTGGGCTTGCCATCACCGCCCTCGAGCTCGGACCTCTCCTGGCCTCGGCGGCGCGACGCAATCTGGACCGGTTCGAGAAGGTTGTGGTGGTGGAGGCCGACTTCGAGCAGTGGGTACAGCCGAATGACGCCCGCTTCGATCTGGTGCTCGCCGCCACGTCGTGGCATTGGATCGATCCGGCCGTCCGTTACCGGAAGGCATGGGAGGTGCTCAGGCCCGGAGGCCACCTGGCGGTCTGGAAAGAGAACCACGTGTTCCCGGCGGGCGGAGACCCGTTCTTTCGCGAGATCCAAGAGGTCTACGAGGAGATCGGTGAAGGGCTACCGACCGAAGCGGGGTGGCCCACCCCTGAGGACTTGGAGGGATTGGCGGACGAGCGGGAGGAGATCGAATCCAGCGGACTCTTCGAAGATGTCCACGCCCGTCGGTTCGACTGGGAGACCACCTACGACGCATCCGGCTACATCGATCTGCTGGACACCTTCTCCGGCCATATCGCCATGGAGCCGTGGCAGCGGGATCGTCTCTACACCGAGATTCGCCAGCGGCTGGCTCGTCGGCCCGACGGTCGCCTGCGTCGGCACTCCGCCGCGGTTCTCCGCGTGGCCAGGCGTCGCGACTAGCGGCAACACCCGTGGGCCGAAACTAGTGGAGGCGGATCCCCTGGTGGCTCACCTCGGTTCGGACCGAGGGGGTGCCCGCCCGGCTCCGGCGTCAAGCGGCCCGGCGATCCCGGTCCCGGACCTGGAGGATGGTGGCCCCCGTGATCCCGAGCTCGGCCAGCACGGCGAAGAGCTCCAAGGGGCCGGAGCGGGCGGCGACCACCCGGCGGCCCTCCAGCGCCACCCAGCGGCCTTGGTACCGCTGCCGGTCGTCGGCGGAAAGGCGGGCGGTCATGCCGCTGACCGGGTCGTCTGGCGAAACTGGGTCCAGGCGGACAGGTAGTCGGCCCGGGCGAGCGGGTTGCCGTCCCGGGCCGCGACCGCGTAGGCCGCCTCCATCCGGTGGCACGCCCGACTGGTGTCGTCGTCAGGGCCGCCACAGGCGGTGTCGAGGGCGTCGAGGGCCGAGGCGATCTGGTCGGCGTCGAGGACCGGGAAGCCGGACACCAGCCGGTCGAGGGGGGCACACGGCTCCCCACCGGTGGCGGCCCGGCGGGCGGCGTCCTCGTAGCCGCACACCAGCCACGCCCCGACCGTGCCGTAGGTCTGGACAACGGCCCGGCGGGCCGAGCGGTCGTCCGGGTCACCGGCGAAAGCTTCGATGGCCTCCTCGGGGGTGACCCGGCCCACGTCGATGACCAGGAATGTCTCCTCGGCGAAGAGGGCGTCGTCCCGGAGGGCCCGAACCCGACGGACCATCGGAGCGGAGCGGCCCGCCTGGGCTCGGGTCGGCGGTCCGGCCGGCCTCTGAGCGGTACTGACCGGGTGGGTGCAACGACCCCCCGTCGAGGTGGTCACCTGGTTGTAGATCCGGGCCATAGTGGGCCCCCTTTCCAACGGTCGTACCCTTCTCTTCGACACATTTCGCCGCCGGGTCAAGTCCTGTGGGAATCCATGCCCAGGAGCCGGGTCCCAGGGCTCGATCGGTGACGGGGTCCGATGACCGAAATGCGAGCGCAATGGCCTCAGCCCACCGATGATGGAAGAGGTCGCTCATCGAGCTCACGAAGGTCGTCAGGGGGTCGGCTTCGCGGTACGGGACCCCGAGCGCGTCGGGATGGGCCCTAAAGCCCGAAGCCGGGGCCGTTCGGGGTCAACGCGTCTCCGATGGCACCGAGGTCACGACCATCCGGCGCGGGTGGCGGGCATGCCACTTTCGCCGTCCGGTTCGGAGACGACGCCCAGCACCTGATGGATGGCCAGCCCTCCGTCGTCGAAGCCGTTGGCCGACGCCGCCATGTAGAACCGCCAGATGTTGGCCCGGTGCTCACCGACCAGCCGGACCGCTTCGTCCCAGTTGGCTTGAAGGTTGGCGACCCAGGCGCGGAGCGTCTTGGCGTAGTGCTCCCGGAGCGACTCCACGTCCCGGACCTCGAACCCCGCCCGTTGCATGGCCAAGATCACCTCGCCCACATCGAGGAGCTCGCCGTCGGGGAACACGTAGCGGCCGATGAAGGTCCGTCGTCCCAGCACCGAGCCACCGGGGGTGGAGATGGCGTGGTTAAGGAGTCGGCCGGTGGGCCCGAGGAGGTTGCGCACGGTTGTGAAGTAACGGGCCATGGCCGACGAACCGACGTGTTCGAACATGCCGATCGAGGAGATGGCGTCGAAGCGCTCACCCTTCAGCTCCCGGTAGTCCTGGAGCCGGATCTCGACGCGGTCGTCGAGCCCGGCGGCCTTCACCCGCTGGCGGGCAAGTTCGACCTGTTCTGAGCTGAGGGCCACCCCGACGACCTTGGCCTGGTGGTGCCGGGCGGCGTGGATCGCCATCGATCCCCATCCGCAACCCACGTCGAGCAGGCGCATCTCCGGGCGCTGGTCGAGACCCAGTTTGAGACAGATCAATTCGTGTTTGGCGTCCTGGGCGTCTTCGAGCGAAGTGGCGTCGGAGACAAACCGGGCGCACGAATAGGTCATCCGTGGCCCGAGGAACAGCCGGTAGAACTGGTTGCCGACGTCGTAATGGTGGCTGATGACTTTGGCGTCCCGACCGAGGGAGTGGAGCCGGCCCGATGGCCGGCACTCTTCGGCCGGCGCCGGTAGCGGAGGGCCGATGGCGCCCAGCCGCCGGGCGGCGTCGATGATCGGAGGCAACGCCCGCAGCCCCATCCTGCGAAGCTCACGGGGGGCGGCGTCGTGGAGCACCCGCAACATGGCGAACAGGTCTCCCTCCAGTGACAGGTCGCCGGCCACGAACGCCCGGGCCACCCCGAGCTCGCCGGGCGCCCAGAGCATCCGCCGCACCGCATCGACCGAGTTGACCCGGATCGTCCCGGCGCGGTCGACCGGCCCGACCCCGCTTCCGTCCCAGAACTCGAACCGCACCGGCAACTCGGTGCCCAGGAAGGCCCGGAGCAGCGGGGCCAGCGCGTTGGCGGCACCGCCCCTTGGGTTGGACCCCCCGCTCGGGCCGGCGTCCGGCACCGGGGGCTGGGATGGGCGCGGCGATCGGGTGGCGGGCGACGGCAACGATTCTCGGATGACCACTGGAAGCTCCTTCACCGACCTGTCGGATCCACTGGAAACCGATCCTATTGGTCGTCCGAGGGTTGCGTCCTGGACGTGGCGGGACCGGAATCCCGTCCCGACCGGTCAGAATTGTCGGTTGATCCCGACCCCGATCGGGAGCTTGTCCGGATCCCAGCCGAGGACGGCCACCGCTTGGCCGAAGGCGAACCGGTCGGTCATCCCGGCGACATAACTGACAGCCGCGGTCACGGCCTCGGCGTCACCGCCCCGCAGATCGGTGCCGTTTCCGTCCCCGTCGGGGATGAGGTTGGGGCGGTCCCCGTAGTGCTCGACCAGCGCCCGGAGGACGGCGATGACGGCCCGCCCCTGGGCCACCGAGCTCGGGCGGAGGTAGATGTGCTCGTAGTTGCAGGCCCGGAAGGCGGAGAGGGCGTCGGCGTAGGTGGCCGACATGCCGACCCGGCCGGTGTTGAGCACCGTCGCCACCATGGCGTCGATGAACGTCCCCAGTTGCTGGCTGCGCCGCTCCCCGCAGCGCTCGCGTACCAGGGCCGGGAGCACCTGGGGCGTGACGATCCCACTCTTGACCGCGTCCTCGAAGTCATGGCACACATAGGCGATCCGGTCGGCCCAACTCACCACCTCCCCTTCGGGGGTGCTGGGGGCCGGGCGGGACCACGAGTGATTACGGATGCCGTCGAGCGTCTCGTGGCAGAGGTTGAGCCGGGCCAGCGATACGTCGGCCCCCCAGGGAGCATGATCGAATCCGCCGACCACGAAGGGCGAGAGCGCATCCTCACTGGCGTGGCCGCCGGGACCGTGTCCGCAATCGTGGCCCAGGGCGATCGCCTCGGTGAGGGCGACATTGAGCCGGCAGGCCTGGGCGATGCCGGTGGCTACCTGCGCGACTTCCAGGGCGTGGGTGAGCCGGGTCCGCTGGTGGTCGTCGGGGAAGACGAACACCTGGGTCTTCCCGGCCAGCCGTCGGAATGCCGGGGCATGGAGGATCCGGTCGCGGTCCCGCTCGAAGCAGGTGCGCCAGGGATCCGGTTCCTCCGGCCGGTGCCGGGTGCCGCCGCCCCGGGCATGGGTCGCCCCCGCCGCCAGCTGGGCGTCCTCGTCCGCCTCCCGGGGGGAGCGGTCGAGGCCGGAGATCGCCCCACCGGAGTCCGCCACCGCCGAACTGTCGGTATGGGCGAACTTCGTGTCCTTGTCGCCGTGGGCATACATGGTGGACGCCCACTGCCGGTTGCGTTCGCTCTCACCTTCCATGTCCCCAGTGTGCCCCAGGGCTGTATCGCCGGGAACCCCGGGACGCCCCACATCGCTGACCTTGTATCGTCAGGGGGGCCGCCGGGTCCGTCGGCAGAGTGTTGAGAGGAGCGTGCCAGGTGGATGTGCGTATCGGGATCGTGCAGTCGATAAAGGAGCTCGATATCGAGCTGCCTGACGATGCTGACCGCGAAAAAGTCCTGGCCGACATCGAAGCGGTGCTGACCAAGGAAGGCTCGATGCTCTGGTTGACCGACCGAAAAGGCCGCCGGGTGGGAGTTCCCTCGGGCAAGGTCGCCTATATCGAGGTGGATGGGACGCCGTCCGATCGTCGGGTCGGCTTCGGGGTCTCCTGATCCCACCCTTCGCACCGCCTTCACCGGCCGTCCTCCAACCGTCCCGTCGGAGGCGGAGGGCGAGGTGACAGCACTCCTTGATCTGAAACTGGTCTTCGTGACCGGCAAGGGCGGCGTCGGGAAGACCACCGTGGCCTCGGCCCTGGCCCTGTTCGCCTCGGAGCAGGGGAAGCGGGTCCTGGTGTGCGAAGTGGACGCCAAGGGGGATGTCTCCGGTTTCTACGAAGCCCCCCCGACCGGCTTTGCCGAAAAGGAGGTGCTCCCCGGGCTCTTCGTGATGACCATGGACACCGAGGCGTCATTGCGGGAGTACCTGAAGCTGCAATTGCGCATTCCGGTGATCGGTCGGATCGGGCCCCTGGCCAAGGCGTTCGATTTCGTGGCCACGGCCGCGCCCGGGGTGCGGGAGATCCTCACCGTCGGCAAGCTCTGCTTCGAGGTGCGTGAGCGCAACTACGACCTGGTGGTGGTCGACGCGCCGGCCTCGGGCCACATCGTCGGCCAGCTGGCGGCTCCCCAGGCCATCAACGACCTGGTGAAGGTGGGGTTGATCCGCTCCCAGACCGACTGGATGCTCGACATCCTGTCCGACCCCGCCCAGACCGGCCTCGTCGCCGTGTGCACTCCCGAAGAAATGCCGGTCAACGAGACAATCGATCTGGCGGTGAGAGTGAAGAAGGAGACCACCGTGAAGATGTCGGCGGTGGTGGTCAACCGGGTCCTTCCCGAGCTGTTCGGCCGGCAGGAGGAGCAGGTGTTCGACGCGTTGGTCGCCGCCGGCCCCTCGGAGGACCTGGCCGAGTTGGTCGGCGGTGACCCGAAGCCGGTGCTCGAGGCGGCCCGGTTGGCGGTGACCATGAGGCGCACCCGTTCTACCCACCTCGACCGCCTGCGGGAAGGCATCGACCCGACGGTGCCCCTTCTCTACCTGCCCTATCTGTTCACCCGTTCCCACGGGCTCCGGACCACCCGCCAGGTGGCGGCCTCCCTGGGCGAGGAGCTGGGCTACTGATGCCGCCCGAACGCTCCAATCGCCGATCCGGCCACCGTCCGGCCTCCGTGTCGGAGTCGCCGGGCGCCGGTTCCGGGTCGCTCGACAGTCTGCTGGCCGCCAAGGAGATCCTCATCGCCTGCGGCCCCGGCGGGGTCGGCAAGACCACCACCGCGGCGGCGGCGGGTGTCATGGCCACGCTGCGCCAAGGGGGAAAGGTGCTGGTGCTCACCGTCGACCCGGCGAAGCGGTTGGCCAACGCCCTCGGGCTCGAGGGAATCGGCAATACCGAAGGCCGGGTGCCCGACGAGGCCTTCCGGTCCGCCGGCCTGAGGCCCCGGGGCGAGTTGTGGGCGGCCATGCTGGACACCAAGGAGTCGTGGGACTCGCTCATCCGCATGCATGCCCCTGACCCGCAGACCCGGGACGAGATCCTGGCCAACCCGCTGTACAAGAACATCTCCGGGCGTTTCGTCCAGAGCCACGACTACATCGCCATGGAGCGCCTCTACGAGATCCACTCCGAAGGCAAGTACGACCTGATCGTGGTCGACACCCCTCCGACCCGCAACGCCCTCGATTTCCTCGATGCCCCGCAGCGGTTGGCTGATTTCTTCTCGTCGCGGCTGTTGCGCTGGTTGATCGTGCCCTACCGGTCACGCCTGGTCAACGTGGCCACCAAGCCGTTCTACCAAATCGCCGACCGGATCCTCGGGACGCAGTTTCTGGCCGATATCTCCGAGTTCTTCATTCTCTTCCAGTCGATGTACGACGGCTTCGTGGAGCGGGCCGGCGCGGTCCAGCGGCTGCTGTCGGATCGGCGGACCACCTTCATGGTGGTGTCCACCCTCGAGGGAGTGCCGCTCCGGGAGGCAGAGTTCTTTGCTCAGGAGCTCACCGCCCGCCATCTCAATCTCGGTGCCATCGTCTTGAACAAAGTGCTCCCGGCCTATCTTCAAGGCGCCGAAGCCGCCCAGGTGGCCGAAACGATGAAGGAGCGGGCCGGAGAGCTGGCCACCGCGCTGGCGCCGACATTGGCATCGGTCGATGCCCCGCTCGGCGACGAAGACCAGATCCGGCGGGTGCTGACCGAGGTGGCCGAGAGCTTTTTGAACTTCCGGGTGGTGGCCATGCGCGAGGCCGAGGAGAAGTCGGAACTGGGCAACGTGCCCGAAGTGCTGGCCACCGTGCCCTTCTTCGATACCGACATCTACGACCTGGCCGGGCTCGTCCGGCTGGGGGAGCAGATCTGGGACTGACGTGCCCGGTTCACCGCGACGCGCGCCTCAGAGCTCAGCTGGCGTGCCACAGCGTCCGAACCGCGTTCGCCGCCGCCGCGCCCTGACGTCGCCCCTCCTCCAGCGCCGGGCCGCGACGGGACGGGTCAAGCGGGTTGTCACCGAACCGGGCTAGCGCAGCGTCGTCAGCGGTGATCACCAGCACTGTCGACCCCTGGCCACGAAGCCCGTCCGCCTCGCCCTCGATCCCGAGTGCCATGTCGGGCGGCAACGGAGTGAGGATGAGCACCCGGCCGTAACCCGATGCCAGGTCGGCGTTTGTGGCCGATCGGACACCGCCGTCGATATAGCGGCGACCGTCGATGGTCACCGGCGGCCACACGCCGGGCACCGCGCAGCTGGCGGCGACGGCGTCGACCAGCGACACCCCCGACGAGGCGTCGAACGTCGTGAACCGTCCGGAGTGCGCGTCCACCGCGGTCACCACCAGGGGATGCGCCGGCCACTCATGCGAGGGGAGGCGGGCGGCGATTACCGCCCTCCGTACGGCTTCGGTCACGGTGTCGGCACCCAGCGCCAGCGCCCCGACCTGCGCCCGTTGCTCGTCATCCGACGCCGACCCGTCGCTCAGCCGCGAAAAGATCTCGGCCAAGAGGTCGAGGTCGAGCTCGGCCATGAGTTCTTTCGAATCCGGCGCCAGCTGCGCGGCCACCAGCTCATCGAGCGAACCGGTGGTGATCTCGGCGGCAACCGCGGCGCCCGCCGATGTGCCCACCATGAGATCGGCGTCCGTCAGGTCGATCCCGTCATCGGCCAGACGGGCGATCACCCCGAGCTCCCAGGCGATCCCGGTGAGGCCGCCACCGCCGAGCACCAGTGCCCTCGTCGTCACCATCCGACCCCCTCCGGCTCCCTGCGTCCGCCGGGCGACTCTCCCGGGGAGCGGCGACCTCACCCTAACCCGGACCTTTTCGGCCGCCTGTGAGGTGCATTCCGGATTCCACATGACGCCGCCTTCGTTCCGGCCCTTCCACGGATGACCGTGCCCTCGACACTGCGGTGAACCAGCAACGGACGCGCCTCGATGCGCCCGGCGGCGATTCCAGCCCACCCGGCCTGCCTTACGATGGACAGATGACCGACATCGTCTCTCCGGCCATCGAGGCATACGCCGAAGCCCATACCACCGCCCCGCCGGACTACCTCGAGGCCGTCGCCGCCGAGACCCGCGCCTCGCTGCCGGCCCCGGGAATGATGGTCGGTCGCCTCGAGGGTCGGCTCCTCGAGCTGCTGGTGTTCGGCACCGGGGCCACCTCGGTCCTCGAGATCGGCACCTTCAGCGGCTACTCCTCCATGGCCATGGCGGCCGGACTCCCTCCGGGCGGATCCATCGTCACCTGCGAGATCAACCCGGTGCACGCCGAGTTCGCCCGGCGGCACATTGCCGCCAGCCCCTATGCCGACCGGATCGAGGTCAGGGTCGGCCCCGCCATCGACACCATCGCCGCCCTGCCCGGACCCTTCGACCTGGTGTTCATCGACGCCGACAAGGCCAGCTATCCCGCCTACTACGAGGCCGTCCTGGCCAAGCTGTCGCCGAGGGGGCTGATCGTGGCGGACAACACCCTCTGGAGCGGGCAGATCCTGGATCCGGGCGACACCACGGCAGACACCGAGGCGCTGCGGGCGTTCAACGACAAAGTCGCCACCGATCCACGGGTGGTGGCCGTCCAGACCACCGTCCGTGACGGTGTGACCATCATCCGGCGTGCGGGCTGATCGGTGCTCGACTACCACCTCCACCTCTGGCCCCATTCCCAGAGCGACGCCGAAGCCACCATCGAGCAGGTTGCCGCCTACTGCGAGCACGCGGTGTCGCATGGCGTCACCGAGATCGCCCTCACTGAGCACCTGTTCCGGTTCACCCAGGCCAACGACCTGCTCGGCGGGTTCTGGAACGATCTCCCCGAAGAAGCGCTCCGCCCGGGAATGGCGGCCTACTGGGAACACCATGCCCGGGTGGACCTGGACAGCTACGTCGAGGTCGTCCAGGCGGTGAAGGCCGAGGGGCTCCCCGTCGTCCTCGGTCTCGAGGTCGACTACTACCAGGGCCGGATGGACGAAGTCGCCGGACTCCTGAATGGCTACCCCTTCGACGTGCTGCTCGGCTCGGTGCACTGGTTGGGGGCATGGAGATTCGACGTGCTCAACGAACCACTGGTGGTGGCCGAGTGGGAGACCCGGGACATCGACGCGGTGTGGGACGACTACACCCGGTCCATGGAGGAGTTGGGAGCCTCGGGGGTCTGCGACGTCTTCGCCCATCCCGACCTGATCAAGATCGCCGGGAAAATTCCGGCGGTTCCCGACGAGTTCTACGACCGGATGGCGGAGGCGGCGGCGGCCTCGGGGATGGCTGCCGAGCTGTCATCGGCCGGCTGGCGCAAGCCGGGCGGCGAGGAGTATCCGGCGCCGCCGCTCCTCGAGCGCTTCGTCGCCCGTGGAGTTCCGTTGACCACCGCGTCCGATGCCCACACCCTTCCCGACGTGGCCGATCGGGCCGAGGACATGCGGATGGTCCTATCGGCGGCCGGCGTGACCGAGCTCCAGGGATATCGGGACCGCCGGCCTCATCCGGTCCCGGTCTCGCCGGTCGACGCCACCCTGACCGGCGCGGAGCCCGGGGTCTGACCGTGGCCACCCCGGCAGAACTGGCCCTCGAACGGACCGATCTCGACGACGTCCAGCTGGCCCACGTCAAGCGGCTGATGGGCACCTGGGGGATCCTGGCCGACCTGTCGTTCTCCGACCTGGTGCTGATGGCGCCCATGGGCCTCACGCCGCATCAGCACCGGACCACGGAACACGAGTTGGTCATCCTGGGCCAGATGCGCCCGTCCAACAGCGCCACCGTGGTGCAGCACGACCTGGTGGGTCAGTCCGTCGACGCCGCCGACTGGCCGGTGGTCACCGCCTGCTGGCAGTCGGGCGAGGTGGCCCGGGGGGAAATGCAGATGGAGCCGGAGGAGGAGCCGGTCCGGGTGCACTGCATCCCGGTCCGGTGTGAGGGAACCCTGGTGGCGGTGCTGGCCCGGCTGGTGGCCGGCGCCGGGCGGCGGCCGGGCCATCTCGAACGTACCTACCGGGACGTCTTCGACCGGTTCGCGGTGATGTTGTCGGAATCGACCTTCCCGTTCCCGAGCGAGGAGGTCGCCACCGAGGAGGCCCCGCGGGTCGGCGACGGCATCGTACTGGTCGACGAGGAGGGCCGGGTGCGCTACGCCTCGCCCAACGCCACCAACGCCCTGCACCGGATGGGGATGTACTCCCAACTCGAGGGGCGCCGCCTCTACGACCTGGGGCTGGAGGAGTCGGCCATCGAGTGGGCCCTGGCATCTGCCCTCCCCGTGGTCGAGGAGGTCGAACGCCGCCCCGACGTCATCGTCCTGCTGCATTGTGTTCCGCTGCTGTCGCACGGTGATGTCACCGGCTGCCTGGTGCTGTTGCGCGACGTGACCGACGTTCGCCGGCTCGACCGCCTGCTGCTGTCCAAGGACGCCGCCATCCGCGAGGTGCACCACCGGGTGAAGAACAACCTGCAGACCATCTCCGCCCTCCTCCGGCTTCAGGCCCGCCGGCTACCGCCCGGCGTCGGGAGGGTGGCGCTCTTCGAGGCGGAGCGGCGGGTGCAGTCGATTTCCATCGTCCACGAGATCCTGTCCCGCGAACCCAGTGACCAGGTGCCGTTTGACGAAATCGTCTCCGCCCTCATCCGGATGGCCGAGGACTCGGTGGTGTCGTCGGCCAAGGTGGCGTTCAGCGTGACCGGACAGCTGGGTGAGGTCCCGGCCGATGTCGCCACCCCGCTGGCGGTGGTGCTGGCCGAGCTGCTCCAGAACGCCGTCGAGCACGCGTTCATCGAGTTCGACGACGACGACACCGACCGCCCCGACCATCCCGGCGCCGGGTCTTCGCGACGGGGGCCGAAGTCAGTTGGTCATATCGCCGTCGACCTGGTGGCCGACGGCTCCCGCCTGAGCGTGGAAGTGGTGGACGACGGTTCCGGGCTGCCGGAAGGGTTCGATTTCGACTGCACCACCAGCCTGGGTCTCTGCATCGTGCGGGACCTGGTCAGAACCCAGCTCGACGGTACGATCGTCATGCGCGACCGGCACGAGAACGACGCCGGGGCGACCGGGACCGCGGTACTGATCGAGCTACCGGTGCGCGAAGCCCAAAGGGTGGGCTCGTAGCCACATCTGGGCGAGACCGGTGGTAGGGCCAGATTTCAGGAAGCCCGTCGGCGCGACGCCAGCCACGCCTTGCGCAGCTTGCGGCGCTCCTCCTCGGACGTGCCGCCCCACACACCCGACTCCTGATTGGTGGCCAGGGCGAAATCGAGGCACGGCTCCTGGGCATCGCAGATCCGGCAGACTCGCTTGGCCGCTTCGATCTGGTCGACGGCGGGTCCGGTGGTGCCGATGGGGAAGAAAAGGTCGGGTTCCGTGCTCCGACAGGCGGCCAAATCGCGCCAGTCGCCCTCGTCCCATTCGACTGTCCGATTCCACACGAGGGCCACGATGCTTCCTCCGCTCCCGATTCCGAGATTTGCCCATTGTGATCTGTTTCACATGGCTCAGCGCCGAATAGTCGCCGTCCATTTGGGGTTCCCCTCTAGAGTAACCATCGGAGTGCGTGGTTGCAAGCAATTTTGGTGTGCAAATCACCGCCCAATTGGCAGTTTCCGCGCCCAACTGCCCTCGGAGGGCCGAGATGAGTTTCCCCATCGCCATCCAGGCTCACCGTGGGAGTCCCGACCCGTCCCTGGGCATCGCCGAGAACACGCTGGAGGCGTTTGCCCGGTCCCGGCAGCTGGGTGCCGACGGGATCGAGCTCGACGTCCGGCTGACCGCCGACGGCGCTCTGGCCGTCCATCACGATGCCACCATCCCCGGCGTCGGGGAGGTCGCTGACCAGGATGTTCAGCACCTTCCCGACCGGGTGCCGCTGCTGGCCGAGGTGCTCGGGGCCATGGCCGACCTCACCGTCAACATCGAGGTGAAGAACCTCCCCACCGAGCCGAGTTACGACCCGGACGAGGTCGCCGCCCGGGCGGTTGCCAACGCCATCGGCGAGGCCGAACTCGGCGCCGGCCCGGTGGTGTCGTCGTTCTGGGCCCCGTCGCTGGATGCCGTCCTGGCGGTGGACCCGTCGCTCACCTGCGGCCTGCTGGTGGCCGAGTGGGCCGACCCCTCCGCCAGCCTGGCCATGGCCCGGGACATGGGGTGCCGGGCCCTGCACCTCCACCGGTCGCTGGTCAGTCCCGCCCTGGTGGCCGACGTTCACGCCGCCGGACTGGCCGTGGCGGTCTGGACCGTCAACCGACGGGACGATTTCATCGCCATGGTGACCTGCGGCGTTGACACCGTCATCACCGACGATGTGCCGCTGGCCCTGGCCAGCGTCCCGGACCTGGCCAACTCGGTCCCCGAGCAGACCGGCCCGGGCCGGATCCCCCGGGAGCAGGCCTTCTGACCTGGGCTCCCGTCATCGATTGGTCCGACACGCCGCTTTTCGTCAACAATGCACGGCCATGAACGTCGTCGTCTGTGTGAAACAGATCCCCGATCCGGCCGCACCGCCGTCACTCGATCCGGCCACAAAGAACCTGGCCCGAGCTGGAAAGCTCATTCTCGATGACTCGGACGCCTATGGCGTCGAGATGGCGTTGCAGCTGGTCGACAAGGCCGGCGAGGGCGAAGTGACCCTGGTGTCAATGGCTCCGAACGGTGAGACCTCCGGTCTTCGGACCGCCTTGGCCATGGGGGCGGCCAAGGCCATCCTGATCAGCGATGACACCTTGGCCGGCTCCGACGCCCTCGGAACCGCCAAAGTGCTGGCTGCTGCCATCAAGCGGGTCGAGCCCGACCTGGTCCTGGCGGCCACCGAGTCCACCGACGGCTACACCGGTACCACTCCGGTCCAGGTCGCCGAGCTGCTGGGCCTTCCTTCGGTCACCTTCGCCAAGAAGGTCGAAATCGACGCCGGCTCGGTGAAGGTCGAGCGACAGACCGAGGCCGGCTACGACGAGGTCGAGACCCCACTCCCCGCGCTGGTCACCGTGACCGCCGGCGTGGTCGAGCCCCGCTACCCGTCGTTCAAGGGGATCATGGCGGCCAAGTCGAAGCCGGTCGAGACGTTGACCGTCGCCGACCTCGGCATCGAAAGCGGTCAGGTGGGAGCGGCCGGCGCCGGTCAGGAGATCACCGAGGTGGCGGACTCCGAGGAGCGGGCCTCGGGTGAGATCGTCGTCGACGAAGGTGACGCCTACGAGCGGGTCATCCAGTTCCTCGAGCAGCTGAAGGTCCTGTAGGGACCGGGTAGGGAGAACGAGCACACCATGGCAATCGACAAGATCTGGGTCCTGGCCGAAGTGGCCGACGGAAAGCCCATTACCGCCAGCCTCGAGCTGATCACCCAGGCCAAGTCCCTGGCCGGGACGGTGGAGGCCGTCGCCTACGGCGACGAGACAGCCGATATCGCCGGGACTCTCGGCGAGTACGGCGCCACCACCGTCCACGATGTCGGCGATCTCGGGGGCGCACTCCCGGGGGCACCGGTGGCCGGAGCCATCGCCGCCGCCATCGAGGCCGGCAACGGACCTGACGCCATCCTGTTCCCCGCCACCTATGACGGTCGGGACATTGCCGGGCGCCTGTCGGCGAAGATCGACAAGCCCGTCCTCACCAACGTGGTGGGCCTGACGGCCGGCGATGGCGGTCTGACCACCCAACACGCCATCTTCGGTGGCGCCCAGACGGCAACGGCCCGATTCACCGGTGACGGTCCGGGGCTGTTTGTCGTCCGGGCCAAGTCGTTTCCGGCTGAAGCTTCAGGAGGCGGGCCCGCCGCGGTGGTAGCGGCACCGGCGCCCGAGAGCGGCCCGACCAACGCAGCCAAGATCGTGGCCCGCCACGTCGAAGAGCGCACCGGCCCCAAGCTCGATGAGGCCGACGTGGTCGTCTCCGGCGGGCGGGGACTCGGCGAGAAGGAGAACTACGCCCTCATCGAGGAGCTGGCCACCCTGCTGCACGGCGCGGCCGGCGCCAGTCGTGCCATCGTCGACGCCGGATGGGTGCCGTATTCACACCAGGTCGGCCAAACCGGGAAGACGGTCAAGCCCACGGTGTACATCGCCTGCGGGATCTCCGGCGCCACCCAGCACCTGGTGGGCATGAAGAACTCCAAAAACATCGTGGCCATCAACAAGGACCAGGATGCCCCGATCTTCTCCGTCGCCGACCTGGGGATTGTAGGCGACGTCCACAAGGTTCTCCCCAAGCTCATCGACGCGTTGAAGGCCCGGGGCTGAGCACTCGCGCCCAAGCGGGGTAAAATCCCGTCAGGGACATCTGCCCGCGACGGCTTGGTCGTGGGCGCCATCAACGGCAACCGGCAGGGTGACGGGTAGCGTCGGGACTCGTGTCGCGTCGCCGCGCCAGCCAGAGCCCGCTCGATTCGAACCCCTGAACCATGCTCTTTCCCACCATCGATTTCGCCATCTTCTTCGCCGTGGTCTTCACGGTGAGCTGGCTCCTCAATCCGTACTCGGCGCCGTGGAAGATGTTCATGGTGGCGGCGAGCTACTTCTTCTACGCCTGGGCCGATTGGCGTTTCATCTTCTTGTTGGCCGCCTCCACAGTGATCGCCTATACCGGCGCCGGTATCCTCGACCGGCTCGAAGGCCAAGCCAAGCGGATCACCCTCTGGGTCACCCTGGCCGGGTTGCTCGGGCTGCTGGCCTGGTTCAAGTACTACGTCTTCTTCACGGTCAACGTTGACAACACCTTTCACTTCCTGGGCGTCGGACGTCCCCTGCCGTTGCTCAACGTGGCCCTGCCCATCGCCATCTCCTTCTTCACCTTCATGGCCATCAGCTACGTGGTCGACGTCTACCGGGGGACACTGCAGACGGCCCGCCCGATGGACCTGGCCGTCTACCTTTCGTTCTTTCCGCATCTGGTCGCCGGTCCCATCGTCCGGGGCACCGAGCTGCTCCCCCAGATCCGTCGGCGCCGAGACCCGGCCAACATCCAGTACACCGAGGCGTTCTGGCTGATCGCCGCCGGGTTGGCCAAGAAGGTGGTCCTGTCTTCCTATCTCGCCACCTACGTGGTCGACCCAGTCTTCGCCGCCCCCCACCAGCACTCGGGTCTGGAGGTCATCTTCGCGGTGTGGGGCTACGCGGTCCAGATCTACGCCGACTTCAGCGGGTACACCGACATCGCCATCGGCATCGCCCTCCTGCTCGGGTTCCGGTTCCCCCAGAACTTCAACCGTCCCTACACTGCGGTGTCCCTCCAGGACTTCTGGCGGAGGTGGCACATGACGCTCTCCTTCTGGCTTCGCGACTACCTCTACATCCCATTGGGCGGCAACCGGGGCCCCGAGTGGAGGATCTCCCTCAACATCCTGATCACCATGCTTCTCGGCGGCCTGTGGCACGGAGCGGCGTGGACATTCATCGGGTGGGGGCTGTTCCACGGGATCGGCCAGGTCGTCGGTCGTCAACGGCGTCGGTGGCGGCAGGCCCACGGCCTCCCGCTCGAACCCGGGGGATGGGTCCGGATCGCGGTGGCGCAATTCGTCACGTTCCAGCTGGTCTGCGTCGGATGGCTGTTCTTCCGGGCCACCTCGTTCTCCAACGCCTGGTCGATGGCGGGCCGGCTCTTCCACGGGTGGGGGAATTCCCCCTTGGTGACGCCCCTGGCCGTGCTGGCCATCGCCGCGGGGATTGTCACCCAGTTCATGCCCAACGGCTGGATCGAACTGGCCAAGAGAACGTTTGCCGAACGCCGAATCGCTGTCCAAGGAGGCATACTTGGGGTGATTCTGCTGGCTATCACGACGTTGGGGCCCGCCGGCGTCGCTCCGTTCATCTACTACCGCTTCTAACGTGAAGACCCTCCCCGACACCACCCCGTTGACGTCTTCACCGGAGCCCGGGCCCGCGACCCAACCGAGCGACACCAATGGATCCGGCACCGTCGACCGGGACGAGCCCACCGGCCCCCGCCAGGTGCTTCCCTGGACCCGCGTCCTCTACATCGGACTCATCTGCTTTGCCGTGTGGCTGGTCCTCGACGCCCCGAGCCTCCAGAAGTCGGCCCAGTCGTCGCCCCTCGGCACCCGCCGCACCGTGTCGCTGGACCTGGTGGGTCCGATCGCCGCCTTCAGCCGGGGAACGGGACTGTCACACTTCGTGAGCTGGGCCGACGACATCATGGGCCGCTCGGTGGGTGGCGGTCCGTCGTTGGCGGTCGCGACCCCGCCGCCGGTCCCGGCGGGGAAGCAGACCCCGACCGGCACCACCATCCCGATCGGTCCCACCCCCAGCACCACACCCACACCGACGACCCTCCCGCCACTTCCGCAGCATCCGACCGCGGCCAATCCTCTCCGGGTGGTGGTGATCGGTGACTCGATCGGCATCGATTTGGGTCAGCCCCTGACCAACGACCTGATCGGCACCGGCGTGGTGACCTCGACCCTGGACGGCAAGATCGATACCGGGTTGTCGCGACCTGACTACTTCAACTGGCCGCTCGAGCTTCAGGCCGACCTCGCCATCCACCACCCCCAACTGGTGGTGGTGATGATGGGGGCCAACGACCCTCAGAGCCTGGTCGTCAACGGGTCGGCGGTGGCCTACGGGACCGATTCCTGGAACGTCGCCTACTCGGCTCGGGTCGGAGCGTTCATGGACATCGCCACCAATGCCGGCGCCCACCTGTTGTGGGTGGGCATGCCACCGATGGCCGGGGCACAACTCGATGCGCAGATGAACCAGTTGAACGGGCTGGTCCAGGCGCAGGCGGCCTCCCGTCCGGCGGGAGTGACGTTCCTGAATTGCCGCACCATCCTCGGCAACGCCCAAGGCAATTACACCGCCTATCTGATCAACGGCGCCGGCTCCGAGATCAACATCCGGACCCCTGACGGGATCCACTTGACCCCTGACGGCGGGGAGGTCCTGTCCCAGGCGGTCATGAACACCATGCGCTCCACCCTGAAGATCAGCTTCTAGACGAGCGGCCAAGGATAGGGGTGGTGGTCACCCAGGGGCTCGGGGTAGGTCCGGGTGTGCAGCAGTCCCCGGGTGCGGGCCGCCAGATCATCCCGTTCCTGCCGGGTCAGGTGGCGGGCGACGTCATCGGGTACGCCGAGGGCCAGCCCTTCGAGATCGGCCAGGCACGACTGGGGCAGCTCGTCTCCGGCGTAGTCCCACATCACGGTGCGGAGCTTGGGTTCGGAGTGAAAGCACAGCCCGTGGTCGATGCCCCAGAGGTGGCCGTCGCCGCCGGTCAGCACGTGACCGCTCTTGCGGTCGGCGTTGTTGGCCACCACGTCGAAGGCGCAGATGGTCCGGAGCTGATCGTCGAAGCTTCCGCTCTCGTAGAGGGTGAAGTAGTGCTGCTCGTAGTCGGCGTCGACGAAGAGCTGCACCGACCCCGGGCCGAACGGACCGTCGTCCACCGCCACGGTGGGGGGGACCACCCCCCAGCCCAGGGCCTCGGAGAGGGCGTAGGCGGCCACCTCCCGTCGGTAGAGCCCGCCGGGGAAGTCCCACAGGGTCCGTTCTCCCTGCCCGGGCTTGTAGACCGCCCGAAGCGGCCCGCCGCCCACCGTGACCAGGAAGGTCAGGTTGGAGCTCCACGGCAGCCGACCCTCGACGGTGAGCTCGGACGTGGCCAACTCGACGAGCGTGTCCCCGAGGCTGGGGCCGACATCGGGTTTCCAGCCGGTCAGGTCGTCGGAGGTCGGTGGCCGTTTGTCCGTGGGCATTCGTGTCCGGAAGGGTCGAGAGGTGACCCGCACAGCGGGCACGGGGGGCGTCCGGAGCTCACCAAGCTAGTGGCGTGGATGGCGAAGGCCGCCGCCTGTTCGCGGGTCACCGACAGGCGGGCAATGGCGCCGCTCTCGTCCTCGGGTACCAGCTCCTCGATCACGATGATGATCCGGTCGTCGGCGTTGTCGTAGGAGACACCCAGGGTCCCGATCGCCCATGCCGGTTCCGACGGCTCCTCGAGCGAGAGGTCGTCGGGGAGGTGCTCGGGGCGCTCCTGGTCCTTGACGATCTGCGCCAGGTAGTCGGCCAGTACCGACACCTGCTGCTTCTCGATCTTCAAGGTGAGCAGCAGCGGTCCCTGGCGGCATTGGATCAGAAACAGCCGCTGGCCCACCGGCCCGATGGTCCCCACCGTGAAGCGGTCCAGATCGGAGAGGTCGTAGCCGTCGCTCACGAGAGCGCCAGTCCGGACAATGACGCGGTGGTATTGACGCAGAGCACGTGCGGGCCGGCTTCGCCGTAGGCCAGGGCGCTCACCGAACACGGGGACACCACCAGGCGTTGGAACTGGTCGAGGTGGGTGCCGGCCGCCACCGCCACCGCCGCCTTGATCGGGTCGGCATGCGACACCGCCACGATGGTCTCACCCGGGTGGACATGGACCAGGCGGGCGATGGTCGAGGTGATGCGGGCCTGCATCTCCAAGAAGGACTCCCCTCCCGGGAACCGGAATCCGCTCGGCCAGCGTTGGACCTGGGTCCACTCGGGCTTCTTGGCCAGCGCCTTCAGCTGGGCACCGGTCCATTGGCCGAAGTCGCACTCGAGCAGCCCTCGATCCGAGCGGACCCGGAGTCCCAACTTCCGGGCGATGGGCCGGGCGGTCTCGAAGGTGCGCTCGAGGGGCGAGGCGTAGACGGCCACCGGGGTTCGCTTTCCCGGTCCCGTCAACTCACCGATGCGTTCGGCGAGCTGCTCGGCTTGGGCCACGCCCGGGTCGGAGAGATGGAGATCAGGCGCCCGACCAGGAAGAACTTTCCCGGTCGTCGGGGTGGCTCCGTGACGGACCAAAAGAACAACCGTCAGTCGGGGAGGGGTGGTCCGTCGGCTGGGCACGCTTGTCAACCGTACTCTGTCCGAGCTGGCGCCCAACCGCCATGATCGCGGCCTCCGGCGCAGATCAGACGGGGTCGGGGAGCCGGCGGGGCATGTCGACCGCCGTCTCCGGCCACCGCTTGCGGCTTACCCGGGCCAACCGTTGTAGGAGGGCGATCGCCCCGGGGTCGTCGTCGCCGGGTCGGGTCTCGACGGCTCCGTCGGTGATCATGCCGTCGAGGAGGTCGCGGCCCTTTTCGGTGCGGACCATGGTCAGCGTCCAGTCGTTGAAGGCACCGATGCCCCCGGTGGAGATGTCGGCGTGTTCGGCGGCGAAGTCCGGGCACGACTTGCATCCCTCCCGGGTCCAGGCGTGCGCCTCCTTCAGCGGGATCTCATGGAACGCGCCGTCCCGGGTCCACACCTGGAACACGCCCTTGATGTTCATCTTGGCGATGTCCGCCCGGGCGATGCCGTACCTGGCCTCGAACAGCTCCGGGAAGATGGCGTCGTCGAAGGTCTTCGAACACATCAGGCCGATCGACAGGGAGAGCCGCCGGGCGATCTTGCCGGCCTTTCTCGCCTGCATGACCGGTGCCGCCGACGCCTGGCAGCCCATGCCGACCAGGGCGATGCGTTCGGCCCCGGCTTCGATGGCCTGGGAGTAGGCCAGCGGGTTGGCCGAGTAGGTGTAGCGGGACCCGGCCGCCGCCAGCACCTGCTCCCGGGTGGTGGCCACCCCCGGCACCGCCTTCCAGGTCGACCCGTCACCTTCGAGGTAGGAGACCAATGCGGCGTCGATCACGTCGTGTTCCAACGCCCAGATGAGCAGGGCCGACACCAGCCCGCCGTCCTGGCCCACCTCGAGGACGTCGGGTTCGGTCGCCCGCACCAACAGGATGTCGGAGGAGACCCCGGCGACCTCCTCGGAGGTCCGTTGGCGACCGAACAGGTGGTTGTCGATCTCCGGCTCCCACAGCCGGAACCGGGGACAGGCCCGGGTGCACATGGTGCAGCCCTTGATGCCGTGGGTGCAGTTCTCCGGGCCACCGTCGGCGTCGATATGGAACGGCCGGTATTTGCCCCCGGTGTCGTCGTAGGAGAGGACGTCGTACGGGCAGGCGACGATGCAGCCGGCGCATCCCGTGCACAGCCCTGAGGTCACCACCTCTTTGTACAGCTCGAACCACTGGGGCTTTTCGGGAGGCATCCGCCCACCCTAGCGACGGTCATCGGCAGGGTGGAATTGGGCGGTCGGCGGCTTTTCGGCGGTCGAAGCTTGCGGCGTGCCGGGAGGACCGGCGCGAAAGCCCCGGTTCCACCAAGCCGGATTCTCTTCCGCCTGCACGACGGCCCAGTTGAAGTGGTGGCGGGCCGACAGCCGGAAGATCGGGAGCGCAACCAGGCCAGTCAGGGCCCAGCGGCGCCGGGTGGGAGTCAACTCCAGGAGCGAGAGGGCCGACGCCAGGCCCCAGACACCGAGGATGGTGTTGTAGGCCGGCAACCGGGATGCCGGCAGTCCCTCGGCCTCGGTGAGCGCCGGGATCCCGAAGCGGTTCCGCTTCCAGGGCCAGAGGGTGAAGTGGACGACGACCCCGGCCAGCCCGGATCCGGCCAGCATGGCCAGCACCCGGTCCCACCGTCGTCCGCCTCGGGCGGCCATCCACGACCACAGCCCCAGCTGGGTCACCCAAACCGCCCCGGCCCCGCCCAGCCCCAGTTCGGGCTGCCAGACCAGGCCCACCCCGTTGCCGAGCTCGAAGCTGTGATGGGCGGCGGTACCGGCCACGGCCAGCAACGAAAGGGGTCGCGAGACAAGGGGTCGAGCCGCCTGCCCCCGATCGGTTCGTTCGGCGGGAGTCCGGGGCACCGCCCCGAGCGTAGGCCAGGAGACAGCCGCGCTGGTCACCTCCTCACCCTGGCTCCGGCCGGAGAACAGTCCGCTTCTCTGGAGCCCTTTAGTGGGCCCAACGGGAATGTTGAACCGGTCGGTTATTTGCCGGGGGCACCCGACGGCTGGTGAACCGTCGTGTTACCCGGCGGCGGGCTCGTCTGCTGAAAGCGCGGGTCGACCGGGTAGCTCTGCGTCCCAGAGCTCGTGGTGACTGCGAGGGCGCTGACACCACCACCTTCGGGCCACCAGGCAATGAAGTGGCCGTCGCCGACGGTGGCGGCCACGGCTGAACCATCGATACGTTGCAGACCTACTCCGCTGACCGCCGAGCCGGTCCGACCCACGGCAACCGTGAAGAAGACACCGGACGCCCCGCGGATACTCATGTAGTCCAACGTGGCGGAGTTCTCCGTCACTGGGAACGTACCGGTGCCCGAGATTGTGCCGATCAAGACGAACGAGGGAGTATTGAGGCAGTCCATCAAGCCGATCCCGTCGCTGTAGAGCGTCAGGGTGAGGTCGCCCCTGGTGTCGACAAGTTCAGGGCTCCATGGACCTCCAGCCTCGGGCGGCCCCGCCTTCTGCCCCGCCGCGGGTTGGGAAGCGGCGGCCTGACCGAAAGACGATGCGCAGTGGTCCTCGGCGGCAGCGATCTGGGTTTGATCAGCGAGCGTGGGCTGGGCGGTCCATGCGGCGAGGGCATACGTGGGCGACGGTGATTGCGCTCCCTGGCTGCTCGATCCGACGTGCTTGGCTGGCACCGAGCTGCCGGGCTCGAGCAGTACCACGGCTAAAGTCACCGTGGCGGCCAGACACCCGACGGCGACGGTGCCGCGTCGGAGGTTGGCACGACGGGGGAGGGACGCCGGAGGTGCGGCTGGCGGATGAGCCAGGGTGTCGAAGCGGTCGAGGAGGGCGTCGAGAAGCCGGTCCTCAAAGGCGTTGGCGGTCGGGGTCATAAAAGGGCCTCCTTTATCGTGGCCGGTATCGCGGCGTCGTCCTCGCCCACGGAGGACGTGGCGACCTGGGACTCCATGGCCCGGCGCAGAGCTCGACGGGCCCGCGACAGGCGCACTCGGAACGTCGACTGGCTGATGCCGATCGTTTTCGCCGCGGTCGTCGAACTGAGTGAGGATTCTCCGACCAGCAGCAGAATCTCGCGATATGGCTCCGAAAGGCTTTCCATCGCCGCGCGAACGCGGGCGGCCTCGGCGGAGGCGTCCATTTGGGCGACCAAGGCCTCGACGTCGTCGGGTGAGAGAAGCGCCCGAGCGTCGAGGCGAGCCCGGGCGAGCTCCTCCCGCACCAGGCGGCGACGCTGGTTCGCCAACAGGTTGGCGGCGATTCCCAACAGCCAGGCCGAAGGATCGCCCTTCTCAGGGTCATAGGAGTCGGACCGCTCCAAGGCGACCAGGAACGTGGAAGCAACCAGGTCAGCGACTTCACCGGGGTCGAACAGCCTCCGGGCGGCGAATCCGGTCATCCGTCCGATGTTGTCCCGATAGAGGGCGGCAAAGGTCTCACGGTCCATGCCGGTCATCGGTTGTAATCGGCCCCGTGGCTACTGATCAAGCCCATGTTAAGTATTGGTCGCAGAGCGCCGAGCGTTACACGCGTACGGTGGTGCTGGCCCTCGGGTAACCCCACCGAAGGCGCGGTGAGTCTCTCCGGGTGTCCCATACCGCCGCATCCCGACTCGAACCATGGGCAGCCCCGGAGGCCGGTTTGGAGTTGATCGCCCCAAAGCCCGGCTCCATGCAGGCCGAAGAAGAAGGTGGGCTCGATCAGGCCGGCACGGTGACCACCGAGCGGAGTACCTCACCGCGCTCCATCCGGTGGAATGCCTCCTCGACGTCTTCGAGGCCGATGGTCTCCGACACGAAGCGATCGAGGTCGAGGCGACCCTGGAGATAGAGATCGACCAGCTTCGGGAAGTCCCGGGACGGGAGGCAGTCGCCATACCAACTCGGCTTCAGTTGGCCCCCGCGGCCGAAGAAGTCGATCATCGGAAGGTCGATGCGCATGGCCGGGGTCGGGACCCCCACCTGGACCAGGGTGCCGGCCAGGTCCCGGGCATAGAACGCCTGTTCCATCACCTTCGGGTTCCCGACCGCCTCGATGCAGACGTCGGCGCCGTTGCCGCCGGTCAACGCCCGGATCGCCTCCACCGGATCCTCGTCGGCGGCAGGCACGACATGGGTGGCCCCGAAGCCGCGGGCCAGCTCGAGCTTGCCCGGGTCGAGGTCGACGGCGATCACCGTGGTGGCCCCGGCCAACCGGGCGCCGGCGACCGCCGCACAGCCCACTCCGCCGCAGCCGAAGACGGCCACCGAATCGCCGGGGCCGACGTCGCCGGTGAACATGGCCGCCCCCAGTCCGGCCATCACTCCGCATCCCAGCAGCCCGACGGCCTCGGGGCGGGCCCGCCGATCGACCGGCGTGCACTGCCCGGCGGCCACCAGTGTCATCTCCGCGAAAGCGCCGATCCCGAGCGCCGGGGTCAACGGGGTCCCGTCGGCCAGCGTCATCTTCTGGGCGGCGTTGTGGGTGGCGAAGCAGTACCAGGGACGGCCCCGGCGGCAGGCCCGGCACTGGCCGCAGACCGCCCGCCAGTTGAGGACCACGAAGTCCCCCGGCGCGACGGTGGAGACGTCGTCACCGGTGGCCTCGACGATGCCGGCCGCCTCATGGCCGAGCAGGAAGGGAAAGTCGTCGTTGATTCCCCCTTCCCGGTAGTGGAGGTCGGTGTGGCAGACCCCACAGGCCTGGATCCGGACCCGCGCCTCGCCGGGGCCGGGTTCGGGGACCACGATGGTCTCGAGCGACACCGGCTTGCCCTTGGCCCCGGCCACCACACCGCGCACCTGCATCTGCATCGGCTCCTCTCCCGTCGCTGCCGGTTTCCCACTCTAGGTTCTGGGATCGATCGGATAGGAGGCCCGGGAACTCGCTACCCTCGGTCGGTGCCTGAGCTGCCGGAAATCGAGTCCTATCGCCGGCTGGCCGAAACCGCGGTGGGTCGGGGCATCCGCACGGTGAAGGCGCCGGACCGCTGGTACCTGAAGAACGGGGCCACCCAGACGATGCTGCGCCGCCTGTTGGTCGGGAACCGCTTCACCGCCGCCCGCCGCATCGGCAAGCTCCTCCTGCTCGACACCGACGGAGGACCGGTGGTGGGCATCCGGTTCGGGATGACCGGCACCCTGTTCGTCGACGGGGCGTCGAGCGTCGAGCACCTGTTGTACACCCCCCGGCGGGTCAACCGGGCCTGGGACCGGTTCATCCTCGGCTTCGAGGACGGCGGCAGCCTCGAGGTGCAGGACCCGAGGCGGCTCGGCGGCGTCCTGATCGACCCGACCCTCGACCACCTGGGCCCCGATGCGCTGTCCATCACCCGGGCGCAGCTGGCCGCCGCCTGTAAGGGATCGGCGGCCCCGCTCAAGGCCCGGCTGCTCGACCAGTCGAAGGTGGCGGGCATCGGGAATCTGATCGCCGACGAGCTGCTGTGGCGAACCGGCCTGTCACCGCAGCGCCCGGCCGGGTCGTTGACGCCGACCGAGGTCCGCCGGCTGCATTCGGGGCTGGGACGGACGCTGGGCCGGCTCATGGAGCGGGGAGGCTCCCACCTCGGAGACCTGATGGACCAGCGCCACCCGGGCGGCCGATGCCCGAAGGACGGAACCGAGCTCAAGCGGGCCACCATCGGGGGCCGCACGACCTACTGGTGCCCGACCCACCAGCATTCGCCGCGTGCGTCAGCCCTGGATCTCGGCCAGCACCTTGGCCGCGTGGCCATCGGCCTTCACGCTGTACCACGGACGCTCGATCTTCCCGTTGGCACCGATGAGGAAGGTCGACCGGATCACCCCGATGGTCTTCTTGCCGTAGAGGGTCTTCTCGCCCCAGGCCCCGTACTTCTCGCCCACCTTGTGGTCGGCGTCGGTGAGCAGCGGAAAGGTGAGCCCGTACTTGGCCCGGAACTTCCGGTGTTTCTCGGCGGAGTCGGCGGAGATGCCGAGGACCGGGACACCGGCCCGGGAGAAGGCCTGGCGGTTGTCGTTGAACTGGCAGGCCTCCTTGGTGCAGCCCGGGGTGTCGTCCCTCGGGTAGAAGTAGATGACCACCTGCTTGCCGGCGAAGTCCTTGAGCGAGACCTTCTTGCCGTCCTGATCTGGCAGGGTGAACGCCGGTGCTCGGTCGCCGGGCGCCAGTTTTCCCATGGTCATGTCCTTTCGTTCGTTCCTGCCCTCACCTTGGCACATTCGGGTGGAACGGGAGCACTGCCATCGTGGGAGACTCAGGGTGGAACGAAGTGCGAAGGGAACCGATCCATGACCGAGCCGATCACCATCACCTCGAAGCCGGAAGCCGACCCCCACAACCGGCGCAAGGTCTACCTGGACGGGGGTGATGGCCTGCGGGTTCCGTTCGTCGAGGTCTCGTTGTCGGATTCGCCCGGGCGCCGCGGGGCGGTGCCCAACCCTCCGGTCCGGCTGTACGACACCTCCGGCCCCGGTTCGGTTCCGACCGAGGGCCTTCCTCCCCTCCGTCGCTCATGGATCATCGGGAGGAACGACGTCGAGGAGTACGCCGGCCGGACCGCCCGCCGGCGGGATGACGGGCGGGCGGCCGTCCGCCGGGCCGGGAGTGGTCCCGAGGTGTTTCCGGCTCCGGCCCGGCCAACGTTGCGGTCGTCGGGCCCGCCGGTGACCCAGCTCCACTACGCCCGCCGGGGCGAGATCACCCCGGAGATGGCGTTCGTGGCCGCCCGGGAAGGGATGGACGCCGAGTTCGTGCGGGACGAGATCGCCGAGGGCCGGGCCATCCTCCCCGCCAACGTCAACCACCCCGAATCCGAACCCATGGTGATCGGCAGCCGCTTCCTGGTGAAGGTCAACGCCAACATCGGGAACTCGGCGGTGTCGTCGTCCATCGACGAGGAAGTGGAGAAACTCACCTGGGCCACCCGGTGGGGCGCCGACACGGTGATGGACCTCTCCACCGGGCCGGACATCCACACCACCCGGGAGTGGATCATGCGGAACGCGCCGGTGCCGATCGGCACCGTGCCGATCTACCAGGCGCTCGAGAAGGTCGACGGGAGCCCCGAGGAGCTGACCTGGGACCTCTACCGTGACACGCTGATCGAACAGGCCGAACAGGGGGTCGACTACTTCACCATCCATGCCGGGGTGCTGCTGCGCTACGTGCCGATGACCGCCACCCGGATGACCGGGATCGTCAGCCGCGGCGGGTCGATCATGGCCGCCTGGTGCCTGGCCCACCACACCGAGAATTTCCTCTACACGCGGTTCGAGGAGATCTGCGAGATCATGGCCGCCTACGACGTGGCCTTCTCACTCGGCGACGGCCTCCGGCCCGGCTCGATCGCCGACGCCAACGACGAAGCCCAATTCGCCGAGCTGCGGACGCTGGGGGAGCTCACCGAGATCGCCTGGCGCCACGACGTCCAGGTGATGATCGAGGGCCCCGGGCACGTCCCCCTCCACAAAGTGGCCGAGAACGTGACGCTGCAGAAAGAGGTCTGTCACGACGCGCCGTTTTACACACTCGGACCGCTCACCGTCGACGTGGCCCCGGCCTACGACCACATCACCTCGGCCATCGGCGCGGCGGTGATCGGCATGCACGGGACGGCGATGCTCTGTTACGTCACCCCCAAGGAGCACCTCGGCCTGCCCAACCGGGACGACGTCAAACAGGGGATGATCGCCTACAAGATCGCCGCCCACGCCGCCGACCTGGCCAAGGGCCATCCCGGCGCCCAGTCGTGGGACGACGCGCTGTCCAAGGCCCGGTTCGAATTCCGGTGGGAGGACCAGTTCAATCTGGCCATGGACCCCGAGACGGCCCGGGCGTACCACGACGAGACGCTGCCGGCCGAGCCGGCCAAGACCGCGCATTTCTGTTCGATGTGCGGTCCGAAATTCTGCTCGATGCGGATCAGTCAGGACGTGCGCGACTACGCCGAGAGCAAGGGCGTGGAGCTCGCCTCCGCGGTTGAATTGGGCATGGAAGAGAAGTCGGTGGAGTTCCGGGAGAGCGGCTCGGAGTTGTACCGCGAACCCTCCATCACCTGAGCCATCGGCGGTCCGGAGTCAAAAAACCTGCATTTGGCCGGTTCACCGGTACACTGTGGGTCGTGGAAGGGTGCAGTGCCCATCCACCGGGGTCTTCCTCAATCTGTTTGTCGGGTCCGCAGCCGTGGATCGGATGGCCGGCCCGAGGCGGGCCCGCCTGGATCCGTGACTGGCACGGATGCCGATGGCCGGGATCCGGCCGTCACCGAACAGATGAGAGGCAACCCACCCCCATGACAACCACCGCCGAGCATTCGGGCCGCGCCCGCTCGCTCGAACACGAAGCCGGCAATCTCGACGAGGACGCTCCCACCTTCGATTCGCTCGGGCTGGACCCGAGCCTGGTCAAGGCTCTGGCCGCCCAAGGAATCACCACCGCCTTCTCCATCCAGGCGATGACCGTGGCCGATGCACTGGCCGGCCGGGATGTCTGCGGCAAGGCGAAGACCGGATCGGGCAAGACCCTGGCCTTCGGGCTCCCGCTCCTGCAGCGGACCATGCGGATGCGGGCGACCGAGCCGGGCCGCCCCCGGGCCCTGGTGCTGGTCCCCACCCGCGAACTGGCCGTCCAGGTGAGCGACGTCCTCGAAACGCTGGCCGATGAAGTCGGCCTCCGGGTGGTGGCCGTCTACGGCGGGGCCGACATCGAGCGCCAGGTGAAGAAGCTCCGCAAGGGCGTCGACGTGATCATCGCCACCCCGGGGCGGCTCATCGACCTCGGCGATCGGGGCGAGCTGTCGGTGGCCGACATCGAGACGCTGGTGCTGGACGAGGCTGACCGCATGGCCGACATGGGCTTCATGCCCCAGGTCGAATGGGTCCTCCGGCGACTGGAGCGGAAGCACCAGACCCTGCTGTTCTCGGCCACCCTCGACGGCGCCGTCGACCGGTTGGTGAGCCGCTACTTGACCGACCCGGTGCACCACGAGGTGGCGTCGCCGAGCACCACCGTCGAGGCGATGGAGCACCGGTTCCTCGAGGTGCACCAGATGGACCGGGTGAAGGTGTGCGCCACCATCTGCCTCCACTCCGACCGGACCCTGGTGTTCGTCCGGACCAAGCGGGGGGCCGACCGTCTGGTCGAACAGCTTCGCAAGGAAGGGGTCAACGCCGACGCCATCCATGGTGACCTCCGGCAGGCCGACCGCGAACGGACACTGAAGGACTTCGGGATGGGCAAGCTCCCGGTCCTGGTGGCCACCGACGTGGCCGCCCGCGGACTCGACATCGACGCGGTCGACGTCGTCATCCACTTCGACCCGCCCGAGGACCACAAGGCCTATCTCCACCGCTCGGGCCGTACCGCCCGGGCCGGCGAGGCCGGCGTGGTGGTCACCCTGGTGCAGTGGAACCAGGTCCTCGAAGTCGAACGGATCCAGCAACGGATCGGTCTGAAGATCCCGATCGTGGAAATCTTCTCCAACGACTCCAGGCTCCACAACCTGGCCGGGTGGAACCCGGTCTCCGTTTGATGGCAGGCGTGTTGCCGCGCCCGATTCTGGAGGTTGATCCGGGGCCGGTCGACGTCGAACGCATCCTGGTGGTGACCGCGCATCCCGACGACGTGGATTTCGGCGCCGCCGGTTCGGTGGCCACCTGGACCCACGCCGGGGTGGACGTGGCCTACTGCATCGTCACCGACGGCGAGGCCGGCGGCTCGGACCGGACCGTCAGCCGGGCCGAGGTGGCCGCGCTCCGTCGTGACGAGCAGCGGGCGGCCGCCGCCAAGGTCGGGGTGTCCGATGTCACCTTCCTCCGCTACCCCGACGGACGGCTGCTCCCGAGCATCGAGCTCCGCCGGGACATCTCCCGGGTCATCCGCCGGTTCCGTCCCGACCGGGTGGTGACCCAGTCCCCCGAACGCAACTGGGAGCGCCTCTACGCCAGCCACCCCGACCATCTGGCCGCCGGCGAGGCGACCGCCTGCGCGGTGTACCCGGACGCCCGCAACCCGTTCGCTCACCCCGAGCTGTTGGAGGAGGGTCTCGAGCCCCACACGGTGTCGGAGCTGTGGGTGATGGCGACCGAGCGGGCCAACCGAGTGGTCGACGCCACCGAGCAGTTCGACCGGAAGCTGGCCGCCCTCAAGTCCCATCGGAGCCAGGTCGGGGACGGCGAGCACCTGGAGAACATTCTCCGCCCGTGGATGTCCGGGGCTGCCCTGTCGGCCGGTCTCCCCGACGGCCGGCTAGCCGAGGCCTTCCACGTGGTCAGCACCGGGTAGTTGGCGGCGTGACCGAACCGGTCGACACCGCCCGGACCGGTACGGATCACCGGCCCTGGGTGATCATCCAACACGTCGCCCACGAAGGGCCCGGACTCATCGGCGAGGTGTTGGCAGGCGCCGGCTATGAGCCCACCCTCGTCCGCATGGATCGCGGTGACGACCTGCCTGACGTCGGCCAGATGGGAGGCCTGGTGGTCCTGGGCGGGCCGATGGGCGTCCACGACACCGACCGCTTCCCCTGGCTGGACGACGAGCGCCGCCTGCTGGCGGCGGCCGCGGGTGCGGGGATGCCGGTCCTCGGGGTCTGTCTCGGGGCCCAGCAACTGGCGGCCGCCCTCGGGGCCGACGTCACCGCCGGGGCCGACGCCGAGATCGGGGTGGGCACCGTCACCCTCACCGCCTCCGGCCGGCGGGACCGGGTGCTGGGCCCCGAGTACGGAGGGCTGGCCGACACCGACGTCCCCTGTGTCCACTGGCACCATGACACCTTCAGCCTGCCTCCGGGGTCGGTGCACCTGGCCGCCACCCGGGCCTATCCGCACCAGGCCTTCCGGGCCGGGGCCCGCGCCTACGGCCTCCAGTTCCACGTCGAGATGACCGCCGCCCTGGCTGACGGGTGGCGTAGTTTTCTTCCCGATGGGGTCGTCTTGGAGCCTTCGGATCTCTCCCGGGTGGAGACCACCGGACGCCGGATCCTGCAGCGCTTCGTGGACCTGTCGGTGGCATCGTGACCGGTGATCCGGGCGCAGGCGGGTCGCCGGTGGCGACCGGATCCCGCCGGGGTTCGCGACCGGGCGACGCCGACACCTCGACGGCGGAGGCGGTGAAGCCGCGCCTCCGGGGCGTGCTCCACGAGGTGGCCTTCTTCTTGTCGCTGGGGTCGGGAACCGGTCTGGTGTGGGCGGCTCCCACTTCGGGATCGAAGGCGGTGACCGCCATCTACGCGTTCTCGGTGTCGACGATGTTCGGGGTCAGCGCCCTCTTCCACCGGCACACCTGGGGACCGGTGGGCCGGCGCCGGATGCGCAGGGCCGATCACTCCACCATCTTCATCGCCATCGCCGGCTCCTACACCGCGGTGGCCGGCATCGCCCTCGGGGGATGGGCCCGCGTCACCGTGCTGTGCATCGTCTGGGGCGGCGCCGCCATCGGCATCACCATCCGCCAGACCTGGCTCGACGCCCCCAAGCCGGTGATCGCCATTCCCTACGTGGTGGTGGGATGGTCGGCTCTGGCCGTGCTCCCCCAGCTGTTCCATGCGCTGGGGGTCATCGGCTTCGCCCTGCTGTTCGTCGGAGGGTTCGCCTACATGGCCGGGGCGGTGGTCTACGCCCTCAAGCGGCCCAACCCGGTCCCCGGGGTGTTCGGCTACCACGAGGTGTTCCACGCCTTCACCATCCTGGGCGCGGTCGTCCACTTCGTCGTCATCGCCGGGTTCGTGCTGCCGCTGGCGACCTAATACGGGCTCACTGGAAGACCAGGAGATCCAATCTCTCCGAAACCGGTCCGCTCAGCGATCCCTGTTCGATGTCCGCGCGCAGCCGGGAGAGTCCCGCCTCGAATTCGGGGTCGGGTAACAGGGCGAGTGCGCTGTCGGCTCGCAGGGCGGTGCGCCGGTAGAAGGCTTCGGGCGTGTCGGCGACGACCTGATCGATCTGATCGTGGGCCAGCTCCACGAACCCCGCAGACGTCAGCCCTTGCCGGATCTCCGCGACCGAGGGAAAGCGTTCCTCGACGATGGCGACCGCCTCGGGAAAGTATCGACTGACCACCCATCGGGTGGGGACATCGTCATAGAGCCCACGAACCAGCAGGCGTCCGCCGGCGACAAGGATCCGGCGGAGCTCACCCGCACAGGCCTCGAGGTCGGGGAGGTGGTGGACCACCTGGGACGCCCAAATGCCGCGGAATGTCTTGTCGCCGAACGGCAGTGCCTCGGCTCGCCCGGCTACCAGCGCGACGTTCGAGGCGGTCGGCTTGGTGACTGCCTCGGCCCGCATGCCACCGGCGGGCTCGAGCCCGATGACGGCTGTCTCCAGTCCCGCCGCCAACGGACCCGAGAACCGCCCGGTACCGGCGCCGAGGTCCAACACCGGGCCGGGCCGGTGGGGGAGATGGCGGGCGGCCGCCACCACCCAGGCATGGACGGAGGCATCCGGCAAGGCGCGGCCCCGGTCGTAGACCTGGGCCATGGGACCGTCATAGTCCGCGTGGGCCACCGGACCAGGATAGGAGCGGAGTCAGCCGGCCATCTGGCGGAGCATGTAGGGCAGGATCCCGCCGTTGCGGTAGTACTCGGCCTCCATCGGGGTGTCGATCCGCAGCCGAGCCGCGAACTCCACCCCCGGTCGCCGTCGTTGGCCCGCACCGCCACCTCCTTGGGGACGTCGCCCTGGTTGAGTGACTCGATGCCGGAGACGTCGAACACCTCGTGACCGGTGAGTCCGAGCGTCGTGGCGCTCTGCCCGTCGGCGAACTGCAGCGGCAACACCCCCATCCCGATCAGGTTGGAGCGGTGGATGCGCTCGTAACTGGCGGCGATCACCGCCCGGACGCCCAGCAGGGCGGTGCCCTTTGCCGCCCAGTCGCGGGACGATCCCGATCCGTACTCCTTGCCCGCCAGGACCACCAGCGGGACCCCCTCGGTGGCGTAGGCGACCGACGCGTCGTAGATGGTGATCTGCGCACCGTCGGGGAGATGGAGGGTGATGCCCCCCTCGGTCCCGGGGGCCAGCTGGTTGCGCAGACGAACATTGGCGAACGTGCCCCGCATCATGACCTCGTGGTTGCCTCGGCGGGATCCGTAGGAGTTGAAGTCCGATCGCTCCACCCCGTGCTCGGACAGATAGTGGCCCGCCGGGGTCGACGGGCCGATGCTCCCGGCCGGTGAGATGTGGTCGGTGGTGACGCTGTCCCCGAGGACGGCCAACACCCGGGCGCCGTCGATGTCGGTGACCGGCGTCGGCTGGGCGGTCAGATGCTCGAAGAAGGGCGGCCGCAGCACGTAGGTGGAATCGTTGTCCCACCGGAAGGTGTTGCCGGTGGCCGTCTCCATGGTCTGCCAGCGTTCGTCACCGTCGAAGATCGAGCTGTACCGGTCGCGGAACATCTCCGACGTCAACGAGGTACGGATCGCCTCGGTGACCTCCTCGGTCGACGGCCAGAGGTCGGCCAGGTGCACCGCGTTGCCATCGGTGTCGGTCCCCAACGAGTCGGTCTGGAGGTCGATGTCCATGGTGCCGGCCAGGGCGTAAGCCACCACCAGCGGCGGTGAGGCCAGGTAGTTCATCCGCACCTCGGGGTGGATACGACCCTCGAAGTTCCGGTTGCCCGACAGCACCGAGACCGCCGACAGGTCCGCCCCGGTCACCGCGTCGGACACCCCGGCGAGCAGGGGGCCGGAGTTGCCGATGCAGGTGGTGCAGCCGAAGCCGACCAGGTCGAACCCGGCCGCGGCCAAAGGCTCGGTGAGCCCGGCTCGGTCGAAGTAGTCCATGACCACCCGGGAGCCGGGGGCGAGGGAGGTCTTGACCCAGGGCTTGGGCCGCAGCCCGCGATCGACCGCCTTCTTGGCCAGCAGCCCGGCCGCCACCATCACCTGGGGGTTCGAAGTGTTGGTGCAGCTGGTGATGGCGGCGATCACCACGTGGCCGTCTTCGATGTTCACCGTCGACCCGTCGGCCAGGGTGGCCGTTGCCGCCTTCGCTGTCGCCGCCCAGCGGCGGTGCGGAAGGCATCCTTGGCTCCGGACAGCGAGACCCGGTCCTGGGGCCGCGAGGGCCCGGCGAGGCTCGGCACCACCGTCGAGAGGTCCAGCTCGATGGTCTCGGAGAAGACCGGTTCGGTGCCGTCGGCTCCATGGAACATCCCCTGTTCCTTGGCGTAGGCCTCGACCAGGGCGACGTGGTGGTCGTCGCGGCCGGTGAACCGCAGGTAGTCGAGGGTGACGTCGTCGATCGGGAAGATGGCGCAGGTGGCGCCGTACTCGGGCGACATGTTGCCGATGGTGGCCCGGTTGTCCAGCGCCACCGCCGCCAGCCCGGGCCCGTAGAACTCGACGAACTTGCCCACCACGCCCCGCTGGCGGAGGAGCTGGGTGATGGTCAGCACCAGGTCGGTGGCGGTCGTGCCGGCCGGCTGGCTCGCCGGTCAGGCGGAACCCGACCACCGGCGGGACGAGCATGGAGAGGGGCTGGCCGAGCATGGCCGCCTCGGCTTCGATGCCGCCCACCCCCCAGCCGAGGACGCCGAGCCCGTTGACCATCGTGGTGTGGGAGTCGGTGCCGACCAGGGTGTCGGGGAAGGCCCGGCCGTCGTCGGTCCCGAACACCACCCGGGCCAGGTACTCGAGGTTCACCTGGTGGCAGATGCCGGTCCCGGGCGGCACCACCCGGAACCCGTCGAAGGCCTGCTGGGCCCAGCGGAGCAGCTGGTAGCGCTCGATGTTGCGCTGGTACTCGATGTCGACGTTCTGGTCGAAGGAGTCGGGGGTACCGGACGACTTCGGCGATCACCGAGTGGTCGATGACCAGCTCCACCGGGACCAGGGGATTGACCTCGGCCGGGTCGCCCCCCATCTCGGACAGGGCGTCGCGCATGGCGGCCAGGTCGACGACGCCGGGCACGCCGGTGAAGTCCTGCATGAGGACCCGCTCGGGGGTGAAGGCGATCTCGGCGGCGTCGCTGCCTCCCAACCCGTGCCGCTCGGGGTTGCGTCCCCAGTCGGCCACCGCTTCGATGTCCGCGGCGTGGACGGCGACGTCGTCCTCGTGGCGGAGCAGGTTCTCGAGGACGACCTTCATCGAATAGGGGAGCCGGGCGATGTCGTACCGGTCGGCCAGGGCATTGATCCGGAAGATCTCGTAGGTCCGGTCGCCGACGGTGAGGTCGGCCCGGGCGCCGAAGCTGTCGGAGGCGGATGAAGGGGAGGGGGACGGTGCCATGGACCCATTCTGCCCACTCCCGGACGACGAGCGCCATGCCGGGGCGGGGCCTCCCGCGGGTGGCGCTCAGGCGGTTCGGTCAGTCCGGGTCCGGTACCGCCAGACAGCCAGCGGGGGCAGCACGATGAGGATGCCCAGCGTCCACAGCAGTGCCTGGATCACCAACCAGGAGGTTGGGCCCCCGATCATCAGGGCCCGACAGACTGACACCATCACGCTCACCGGCTGATAAGTGGCGAAACCGCGCAGCCAGCCAGGCATGTCGAACACGGGGACGAAGGCGGAGGAGGCGAACACCAACGGGAACAGCAGCGGAAACGACATGACCTGGGCCGTCTCGCTGTTTGAAGCGGACAAGCCGACCAGGGCAAACCCCCACGACAGGGCGTAGGCGAACAGCAGGATGATCCCGACCGCGGCGAAGTAGGGCAGGACCCCAGTGGTCGGGCGGAAGCCGACCAGCAGTCCCACCCCGGTCATCACGATGACCACCCCCACATTGCGGACCAGGTCGGCGAGCGTGCGGCCGACCAGCACCGCCGAGCGGGCCATCGGGAGGGCCCGGAACCGTTCGATGAGTCCCTTCTGGAGGTCTTCGGCCAGGCCGATGCTGGTCTGGACGGCGCCGAACGCCACCGTCTGCACGAAGATCCCCGGCATCAGGTAGTTGACGTAGCTGATCCCGTGACCCGGATTGATCGCCCCGCCGAAGACATAGCGGAACAACAGGACGAACATGATCGGCTGCACGGTGGCGAAGAACATCACCTGCGGGATCCGAGTGGTGGCGATCAGGTTCCGCTTGGTGATGGTCAGGGTGTCGGATACGGCCCACCGCAGGCGGCCACCGATGCCGGTGGCCAACGGCGCGCCGGAGACAGTGGGTACGGAGATCGTGGTGGTGGTCATCAGTTGCCTCCTACCGGGATGGGTGTCGATTCGGGTTGCGCCGGGTGATCCTGGTCACCACTTGAGCCCTTCGGCTCCGATCCGTCCGGGGGTTCTTCCGGCTCGGTGCGGTGCCCGGTGAGGGCCAGGAACACGTCATCGAGGCTGGGCTCCCGCAAGGTGAAGGTGGCGGGAGTGATACCGGTCTGGTCGAGAGATCGAAGCGCCGTCATCGCGTCCACCGGGCCGTTGTCCACGGTGACGTCCACCATCCGACCGTTGACGTTCGGGGTGTGCGGGCCGATGCTCCCCAGCACCGACGCGGCGCGGCCGGCTTCGTCGTGATCGGAGAGTCCGACCTCGAGGACGGTGGCACCCAGCTCGGCCTTGAGTTGGGTCGGGGTACCCTCGGCGATGACCCGCCCGTGGTCGAGCACCGAGAGGGTGTCGGCCAGGCGGTCGGCTTCCTCCAGGTACTGGGTGGTGAGCAGCACGGTGGTCCCCTCACCCACCAAGCTCTCGATGACCTCCCACAGATCGTTCCGACTCTGCGGGTCGAGGCCGGTGGTCGGCTCGTCGAGGAACAACACGGTCGGCCTGGCCACCAACGCGGCGGCCAGGTCCAGGCGTCGGCGCATGCCGCCCGAGTAGGTCTTGAGGGTCCGGTCCCCGGCGTCGGCCAGGTTGAACTGCTCGAGCAACTCGGTGGCCCGCCCGGCCACGTAGGACTTCGGAAGGTGATTGAGTCGGCCCACCATGACCAGGTTCTCCCGTCCGGTGAGGTTCTCGTCGACCGCGGCGTACTGTCCGGCCAGACCGATCAGGCTTCGGACTAGCTCGGCCTGCTTGGCGACATCATGACCGAGGACGAGGGCCGACCCGCTGTCGGCTTTCAGAATGGTGGTCAAGATCCGCACTGCGGTCGTCTTGCCCGATCCATTGGGACCCAGCAGCCCGAAAACGGTTCCGGGCTCCACGTTGAAGCTCACCCCGTCGAGGGCGCGGACCTCCAACTTGCCGGAGAACGTCTTCTTGAGGTCGGCAACTTCAATGGCATATGACATCGGCAGCAATCCCGTCTTCGAATCCGCGAACAGTGCGGTCTGGCGTTGGGCGATGGTTCTGCGGCTGCGGCGGCAATTCCCTTTACTTTTGGATATCTTAGATATTAGAGTATTTGCGTGTCAACCAAGATGGCCGAGTCCGAAACCGAGAGGCGAACGGGGAGTTCGCCGCCCCGTGCCCCGGGCTCGGCAGTCTCCGAACTGAGCGAGGCGATGCGGGCCTACCAGATGGCCGTCGACATCTTCGACGATGCGGTGGCCGGCAAGCTCGGGCTCAATCGTACCGACTTCCGCTGCATCGACATCCTCGATCAACACCAGCCGATGACCGCCGGTGCCTTGGCCCACGCCGCCCGGATCTCGTCGGGAACCATGACATTCGTCATCGACCGATTGGAGGCGGCCGGCTACGTGCGGCGTCGACGGGACGACGACGACCGCCGCCGGGTTCTGGTCGAGATGGTCCCGGCCGCCCACCGGAAGGTGTTGGCCTATCACCTCCCGATGATCGAGGATGCTCGCGCCGCCCTGGCCGAGTTCGCCGCCGATGAGATCGCGGTGGTCTGCAATTTCCTCGAAGATCAGTGCCGCGGTGTTCCAACGGAACGTCCCGTCCTGAGGCCGGGTCGAGTCCCGGGCCGCCGAGCGGCCGCAGACGGGTGGTCGAGCGCCTTTCGGGGCGAGCCATTAGCCTCGGCTCATGCAAGTAGGCGATATCGCACCGGACTTCGAACTGCCCGACGAGAACGGGACCCCGCGCCGACTCAGCGCCATGGTCGCCGATGGCCCGGTGGTCCTGTTCTTCTACCCGGCGGCGATGACGCCGGGCTGCACCGCGGAGAGCTGTCACTTCCGGGACATGAAAGCCGAGTTCGAAGCGGTGGGCGCGCAGCGAATCGGGATCAGCGCCGACCAGATGGAGAAGCAGAAGCGGTTCTCCGACAAGCATTCGTTTGACTTTCCTCTGCTCTCCGACCCGGACGGCGCCGTCGCCACCCAATACGGGGTCAGGCGCCGCATCACCGTCCTCACCCCCACCAAGCGGGCGACGTTCGTGATCGGACGCGACATGAAGATCGCCGCCATCATCCAGAGCGAAGTGAGGATGAACGTGCATGCCGACCGGGCACTCGAGGCGGTGTCGAAGCTGGCGGCGGCTTGACGGGTTGACCGCGCGCCGACGACGGCGTCGGCGGTGAAGCGGCCTCGGTGACCTCTACGGTCCACGAAACAAAACGGCTCCGATGGGACACTGTCCGCATGCATCTGCGGCCCGCGTGGCGGGGCAGTTCACCGTGAGCCCCAATCCGATAAACGACCGTTTCGAACGGATGGCCCAGTCGATTGCCGAGCGGGTGGCCAATTTGGTGATCGACGCGATCGATCTCAATGCGATCGTCGAACGAGTGGACGTCGATCGTCTGGTCTCGAGGGTCAACGCCGACGCCATCGTCGATCGGGTGGACGTCGAAAAGATCGTGGAGAGAGTCGACGTGGAGAAGATCATCGAAAGGGTTGACGTCAACGCGCTGGTTGAGCGAGTTGACGTCCGCCGGATCGTTGATCAACTCGACATCGAGTCATTGGTGGCCCAGACCGAGTTGGGCTCGATCATCGCCCGGTCGACGAGCGGTGTCGCCGCCGAGGTCCTCGATGTGATCCGGGCGCAGGGTGTCGGCCTCGATGACTTCTTCGCCCGATGGACCAACCGGATCCTGCGACGGGCGCCGGAATCGCTGCCGCTCGGCCCTCGAACCTTGGTCCCGTTCGTCCCGGGTGCCATCTCGACATTTTCGAACGACTCCACCTCGGGCGAAGGGCAGTGATGATCGCCGACCCGCCACCCGCCCTTGACGAGGGGAGGCAGGGTCACTACGCCGGAGCCGTCAGCCGGCTTGCCGCTTTCGCCGCCGACGTGGGGGCCTCGTGGGGCCTGTACGCGCTCGGGCTCGGGGCGGTCTCCTTGACGGTGCAATTGACGACAGGGAGATCGTTCTCGATCAACCGGAACCAGATCCCGACGCTGATCGTGCTGGTCGTCTGGGAGTTCGTCTACTTCGCCTATCAGTGGTCGCTCAACGGGAAGACCATCGGCATGGCGGTGTTGGGGATCCAGGTGGTCAATGCTGACGGAATGCCGTTGACGGCGCGCCAAGCCGTCGTGCGCACGCTGGCGTTTCCGTTGAGCGTCGCGGTGGTCGGCCTCGGCTTCTTGGGGATACTCGTCCAGCGGGAGCGTCGGGCCTTCCACGACCTGGTGGCCGGCACCGCGGTGATCTATTCGTGGGATGCCCGCGCCGCCCGCCTGCGCTGGCTCGCCCGCCAGGGCCAGGAGATCGCCGGCCCTCGGTAACGCCTCCTCTCCGGTCATTTCCATCGGAAATGGACGAAAACCCTCCCGAAGTTGTGGGAGTCCTTCTCGACCCGGTCATATAGCGCCTTGATCTCCTTCTGGTCGAGAAACCGCAAGACCCGCTTCTTCAGCTGACCGCTTCCCTTGCCCGGGATGATCTCGACCAGCCGCGCCTTCTTCTCGATGGCCTCATCGATGATCGACCGGAGTGCCCGGTCGATGTCTTCACCCCGGTTGTAGATGTCGTGGAGGTCGAGCTTCAGCTTCACCCGTTCCGGTCTACACGACGGTCGCCGATCGCGGCATGAGGACGACGTGGGGGCTGGCCCGGGCGTGTGGCAGGGTGGTCGGGTTATGCCGCAGCTGATTCCCCGAGAACGGGTCGAGGTGTCGCCGGGCGCGGTTCACCTGCCCGGATGGCTCGATATCGATGCGCAACGGCAGCTGGTCAGTTCCTGCGCCAAGTGGATCGCCCGGGCCGGAGGCACCCATGCGCCCCGCCTGCCCACCGGGGGAGTGATGTCGGTAGAGATGGCCTGCCTGGGCTGGCACTGGTTCCCCTACGGGTACAGCCTGACCGTGGTCGACGGTGACGGTCGCACGGTGGCTCCATTCCCGGACGAACTCGGGGAGCTGGGTCGGCGGGCAGTCACCGACGCCTACCAGGATCCGGGCGTCGGAGACGCCTACCGACCCGACGTCGCCCTCATCAATTGGTATGGCGCCGCCGCCCGCATGGGCATGCACGCCGACCGGGACGAGCGAAGTTCGGCCCCGGTCGTCTCGCTGAGCCTGGGGGAGACCTGCGTCTTCCGTTTCGGCAATACCGCCACCCGCAACCGGCCGTGGACTGACATCGAGCTCGAGTCCGGCGACCTGTTCGTCTTCGGCGGCCCGTCCCGGCTGGCGTATCACGGTGTGACGAAACTGCTCCCGGGCACCGGGGATCCGGCCATCGGTCTTTCGGGCGGTCGCTACAACATCACTCTTCGCCAGACTGGATTAACGGTGCCCGGGTAGCCCTGGACCCCGTCAGCCGGTCTGGGCTTGATCAGGAGATGGCTCCCGCTCCAAGCGCACCACCAGACGACAACCCGCCCGACGCGCATCCTTGGCTTCCAGCCGCTCGACCGCCACACCGCCGACCCCTTCGGCCAGGCCCTCCGCCTGGCCCAGGTGGAGCTGGCAGACGGTGTCCGGATCGGTATGGGCCACGTCTTCGAAGGGGCAACGCTCCAGAACGAAGTCGACTCGACGGGTGCGTTCGGTCCGGGTCGGGCGAAAGCCGCGCCGGGTCATCTCCTCTTCCAGGAGATCGAGTTGGTTTCCGGTACCTTCCAACTCGGCGCCACGACGTCGGCCTTCTTGGCGGCCAATCTGGCGGGGCTCCAGATTATGGCGAACCGCGTCGCTCAGGAGGCGGGCCAGCCAGGCGTAGGGACCGGGAGTGCCCCACCGGCCTGCCGCCTCCGGGTGGAGCCGATACAGCAGTCGGGGGCGCCCCGGTTGGCGCCGGATCTCGACGTCCTCCACCACCAAGTGGGCTTCCTTGAGCACCGCCAGATGCTGGCGAACGGCATTGTGATTGAGCTTCACGTGGTCGGTGAGGTCCGCCACCCCGACCGGATTCGGAGCGTCCAGGATGTAGCGGAACAGACGGTGGCGAGTCGGATCGCCGAGAGCGCGAGCCTCGCGCTGCACTTCGTCATCCACCCCAGAGCCTCCCTCACCTGAATTTCGGGTTTCCTCCGGAATAACACAAAATTTTGCATAAGGGTTCACACCGGTAAATTCGTTCTCATATCTCGACTGGAATTAGGCGTCAGCGTGGGCTGGTTGTGGCCGGAGAATGCTGGGCAGAACGGTGGGAATCTTGTGTTACCAGGTACCTTCCTAATGTTCTACGCGTGATCCGATACGAGATATCGGGACCCTCGGCAGCTGCGGGTCCGACAAGTGATACTTGATCGTGGCTCGGCGACGTTTGGGGATGGTGTTGGCGCTGAGCTGTATCGGCCTCGCCTTGTTCGGGTGTGGATCTTCGTCCGCTCAATCGACGGCTCCACGGGATGCGTGCTCGCTGATGACCGGGACGCAGGCCGAGACACTAATGGGTGGGCCGGTCCACGTATCGCCTTCGGTGAGCCCGAATCCCGGGAATCAAAGTTCCTGTCTCTACGGGCCAGAAGGAACCTTGCCCGGCACTCTCCTCGTGAATGTCTCCTGGGACGAGAGGTCGGTTGCCAACTTCACCGGTCTTCATGGCGGCCATGCGACGGTCGTCCCCGGGACCACATCCACCGGAGAGACGATCCCGCCGGCCCAGTACACGAAGGTGTCAGTCGACGGGACGACCGCCTACTGGCTGCCTCACCCGACCGTTCCCGCCGGGAGCAATTTCGCCGCGAACACGACCAGCTTGAGTGCCACCAGGCACGGTTACGTGGTGACGCTCAATTCCATGGGACTCGATCAAATCCAGAACGAGCGAGCCCTCGGCCTGATCCTCAGCCGACTCTGAAACACGCACAGACAAGGTCGACGGCCCAACCACTTCGTCCCGGCGGGTCCTCCGTTCGTTGGGGGGTTACGGGTTGGCGGACGCCAGACGCAACGCCATGGCTACCGCCTCGTCCGGGTCCTCCACCGGCACGATCGTCGTGTCCGGTTGACCGTTCGGCCGAGCCAGGGACCAGGTCCCGACTCCGACCACCGGAATGCCGGCGCGAAGCGCCAAGGCGATCTCGGAAAGGGTGCCGTACTCTCCGTCGACCGCGATCACCGCGGCCGCGGATCCGACCACCAGGGAGTTGCGGGCTTCGCCCAGGCCACTGGCGATGACCACGTCGACCCACTGGTTGGCGGCCGATGGGTCGATCCCCGGCAGGACGCCGACGGTGGTTCCACCGGCCGACTTGGCGCCCCGACAGGCGGCGGCCATCACCCCCCCAAGGCCGCCGCAGACGACGACCGCTCCCGCGGATGCGAGGGTGGCACCGATCCTTTCCGCGACCGCCAAGACTGCAGCCGTCGCCTCCGACCCGCCGACGATTGCGATCTGGGTGGCCATCGTCATCCCAGCGTAGGTTCCTCCCGGCGCACGGCGTGGGCGCCGTGTCATCCTGGTGAGCGCTCGGTTGCAGGGTTCGTCGGGACCAGTTGGCGCCCTCGGCAGGAATTGAACCTGCGCACATGGCTTCGGAGGCCAATGCTCTATCCGCTGAGCTACGAGGGCAACGGGCGGGGCCGCGACCCGGCCGGAAGACCGTGGAACCGCACCACCGAACCAATAACTGTAGTCGGCTGCCAGTGCCCATACCCCGCCGTCAACCGACCCACTCGCCCAACGACGTATTCTCCCTTACAGCATGCCTATCCGTGATCAGCTCGCCGAATCCGTCAGTCGCGCCCTGGCGGCGGTCGCCGCCGCCGACGGTCTGGACATCACTGTCGACGCCGGCGACGTGTTTCTCGAGCGGCCGGCCCGGCGGGAACACGGGGACTGGTCGACCAACATTGCCCTGGTGACGGCCAAGAAAGCCGGGACCAACCCCCGGAAGTTGGCCGAGTCCGTGGTCGAGGAGCTCACCGCCCACCTCCCGCCTCATACCGTTTCCGTCGAGGTCGCCGGTCCCGGGTTCGTCAACTTCCGACTTGACAACGGGTGGCTCCACGACGCCCTGGTCGAAGTGGTTCGGGAGGGCGAGGACGGCTACGCCCGCCCGGACGTCGGACACGGCGAGCGGGTCCTGGTCGAGTTCCTTTCCGCCAATCCCACCGGCCCGATCCATGTGGGCAACGGTTGGTGGGGGAGCTACGGCGATTCCCTCGCCCGGGTGTTGTCCCGCACCGGTCACCAGGTGAGCCGCGAGTACTACGTGAACGACACCGGGGGGCAGATCCGCACGCTGGGCCAGAGCGTCTTGGCCCGCCACCACGGCACGCCCGTTCCCGAAGACGGGTATCAGGGCGAGTACATCACCGAATTGGCCGCCATCTACGACGGACCGGACGACGTCACCATCGCCGGGCGCTGGGCGGCGGACCGCATCCTCGAGATGATCCGGGCGACCCTGGCTTCGGTGCACATCGAGTTCGACGAGTGGTACAGCCAGGCCTCCATCGAAGAGAGCGGGGCGGTGGACGACACCATCGCCCTGTTGGCCGAGAAGGGCCTGGTCTTCGAACAGGACGGTGCCACCTGGTTCCGAACCACCGAGCTCGGTGACAGCCGGGATCGCGTCCTCCGGAAGTCGGACGGCGATGCCACCTACCTGGCCGGCGACATCGCCTATCACCGGGACAAGTTCCTCATCCGGGGCTTCGAGCGGGTGATAGACATCTTCGGCGCCGACCACCACGGCCAGGTGGCCGGCCTGATGGCCGGGGTCGAAGCCCTCGGGGTGCCCGAGGGACGCCTGGAGGTGAAACTCGGGCAGATGGTCTCGGTGGTTGACGGGGACGAAACGGTGAAGATGGGCAAGCGAGCCGGGACCGCCATCTCCCTGGATTCGTTGGTCGCCGACATCGGGGCGGATGCCACTCGGATCTTGAGCCTCATGACCACCCTTGACCAGGCCACCACGTTCGACCTGGCCGCCGCCCGCGAGCAGTCAGTCGAGAACCCAGTCTTCTACGTGCAGATGGCCAATGCCCGGATCGGGGGGGTGGCCCGGAAGGCCATCGAACGTGGGGTGGTCCGGGTTCCGCTGGAGGACGGGGATCTTTCCCTCCTCACCCACGGTCGGGAACTCGAGCTCATCCGGGACTTGGAGGAGCTTCCCGAAGTGGTGGCCCTGGCGGCGGTCGATCGGGCGCCGACCAAGGTGACCACCTGGGTCCGTCGACTGGCCGGCAACTTCCACGGCTTCTACCACGACTGCCCGATCCTGGCCGAGGACGTGGATCCGGCTCTGACCCAGGCCCGCTTGTGGCTGGTAGAAGGCACCCGTGTCGGCTTGGCCATCGGGCTGGGTCTGCTCGGAGTTTCGGCACCGGAGGTGATGTAGTCATGGGCCCCACCGACCCGGTCGAGCGCCGCCTGCTCCCCGCCACCGCCACCATCGACGGCGATGGCCGGCTGAGCATCGGCGGTGTCGATCTGGTGGAGTTGGCCGAAGAGCACGGAACCCCATTGTTCGTCTACGACGAGGAGCATCTTCGTCTCCACTGTCGGGAGGCAGTGGCAGCCTGGGGTGACGGGGTGTCCTACGCCACCAAGGCATTTCTCTGCGTCGCCATGGCCCGGCTGGCCTACGAGGAGGGCATGCACCTCGACGTTTCCACCGGGGGAGAGCTCCACGTGGCCCTCACCGCCGGTGTCCCGGCCGATCGTCTGGTGTTCCACGGCAACAACAAGTCCGAAGCCGAACTCTCCAGCGCCCTGGCGGTCGGCATCGGCCGCATCGTGGTGGATTCCTTCAACGAGATCGATCGGATCGAGACGTTGGTCGCCGAGCGGTCGAAAGGTTTGGGTGCTGATGATCCGCTTCCACCCCCGCCCAAGGTGCTCGCCCGGATCACCCCCGGAGTCGAGGTGCACACGCACCGGTACGTCCAGACCGGCCAGGACGACTCGAAGTTCGGATTCGGCCTGTCATCCGGCGCCGCCGGACGAGCCATCGAGCGTCTGACGTCCCTCCATGATGCGGGCGTCGTCGAGTTCGTCGGTATCCACGCCCATCTGGGTAGCCAGGTGTTCGCCCTCGATCCCTTCGTGCGGGCCGTCGAGGTGTTGGCGGACTTCTTTGCCACTCTTGACCTCCCGGAGTTGGTGGTGGGCGGGGGACTGGGTGTCGCCTATGTCAACGGCGAGGAGGCCCCACCCATGGCCCAGTGGGCCTCCCGGGTGAGATCGGCATGTCTGAATGCCGGCATCCCCGCGTCGGTGCGGATCTCGGCTGAGCCGGGGCGCGCCATCGTGGCGTCCGCCGGAACCACCCTCTACACGGTCGGCACCGTGAAGGATGTCCCGGGTTACCGAACCTATGTATCGGTCGACGGTGGGATGAGCGACAATCCTCGCCCCGTGCTGTACGGCAGCGGTTACGAGGCGTTTCTGCCCCGGGCGGTCGAGGCCGAGCGGCCCATGCCGATCCGCCTGGTGGGTAAGCACTGCGAGACCGGCGACGTGGTCGTCTCGGAAGGTTTCGTTCCCGCCGACCTCAAAGTCGGCGACATCATGGCCACCCCGGTCACCGGTGCCTACGGCTACTCGATGGCGTCGAACTACAACAAGGTCCCGAGACCGGCGGTGGTTTTCGTGTCCGGCGGGATCGCCCGAACCGTCGTCCGCCGGGAGTCGTTCGATGATCTCGTCCGGCTCGACCTCTGACCTTCCCTCGGTTCCCGGGCCAGGCGGTAGCGTGATTCGATGACCCCGGCCAGCCTGTCCGCGCCCGTGGTGCGAGTCGCCATTCTCGGCTGCGGCTCGGTGGGGGCTTCCCTGGTGGCTCATCTGCTCTCCCGGACCGACGATCTGGCCCTGCAGAGCGGCGCCCGGATCGAGATTGGCGGGGTGGCAGTGGCCGACCTCTCCCGTACCCGACCGGACCACGTGCCGAAAGAGCTGCTCACCGACGATGCCGCCTCGTTGGTGGCTGACCCCTCGATCGATATCGTCGTCGAATTGATCGGGGGGCTGGAGCCCGCCGGCAGCTTGATCCGGGCGGCGCTGGAATCCGGAAAGCCGGTCGTCACCGCCAATAAGGAGGTGTTGGCATCGCCCGAAGGCATCGCCCTCCGGGCTCTTGCCCACCAACGCGGGGTCGACCTCCTCTACGAGGCGGCGGTGGCCGGCGCCATTCCGCTGGTCCGGGTGTTGCGGGAGTCCCTGACCGGCGAGCGGATCCAGCGGGTGATGGGGATCGTCAACGGGACCACCAACTTCATCCTGACGAAAATGTCCGACGACGGGACCGAGTACGACGAGGTACTGGCCCGAGCCCAGGAACTCGGCTTGGCCGAGCGGGATCCCACCGCTGACGTCGAGGGTCACGACGCCGCGGCCAAGACTGCCATTCTGGCCGGTGTGGCCATGGGATATGACGTCGTCACCGCCGACGTTCCCCGCGAAGGGATCACCCACATCGGATCGGTCGACATCGAGTTTGCCGGTCGTTTCGGCTATGTGGTCAAGCTGCTGGCGGTGGTGGAGCGGATCGGGGCGGACGAGATCTCCGCCCGGGTCCATCCAGCCATGGTCCCCACCTCCCATCCGCTGGCCGGGGTGCGTGACGCGTTCAACGCGGTGTTCATCGAGGGGGAGTGGGCCGGAGAGCTGATGCTCTACGGCCAGGGAGCCGGTGGCCTTCCCACCGCCAGCGCGGTGGTGGGCGACCTGATCGACGCCACCCGAAACCGGCTGGCCGGGACCACCTCGCTGGTCCCCGACCGGCAACCCGGGCGCATCTACCCGGTCGCCGAGCTCCGTTCGGCCTACTACCTGACGATCGACGTGGAAGACCGTCCGGGGGTCCTGGGTCTGGTCAGCACGGTGTTCGGTGACCACCATGTCTCCATCCGGTCCATGGAACAGATCGAGCAGGAGGACCTCGCCGGCCTGGCCAGGCTGATCTTCCTGACCCACGCGGCCCGGGAGGGTGACATGAACGAGACGATCGACGCGCTGGCTGCTCTCGACGCGGTGAAACGGGTCGGCAGCACCATCCGGGTCTTTGGAGGAGACACCGCATGAGCGACCGAGCCGCCACCGCCTGGCGCGGGGTGATCGAGGAGTATCGCCAGTTCCTTCCGGTGTCGGAGACCACCCCGGTTGTCACCCTGCTCGAAGGCGGGACCCCCTTACTGCCGGCGCCCCGATTGTCGGCCCGAATAGGGGCGAGGGTGTTCCTGAAGGTGGAAGGGGCCAACCCCACCGGCTCGTTCAAGGACCGAGGGATGACGGTGGCCATCTCCAAGGCGGCCGAAGACGGCGCCAAGGCGGTGGTCTGCGCCTCGACCGGCAACACCTCGGCATCGGCGGCCGCCTTCGCCGCCCGAGCCGGCCTCACCTGCGCGGTGCTGATTCCCGAGGGGCACATCGCCCTGGGCAAGCTGGCCCAGGCCCTCATCCACGGCGCCCGGGTCCTTCAGGTCCGGGGCAACTTCGATCAGGCGCTGGCCATCGTCCGCGACCTGGGAGAGCGAGCTCCGGTGACGGTGGTGAACTCGGTCAACCCCTACCGGATCGAGGGGCAGAAGTCGGCGGCCTTCGAGATCGTTGACGCCCTTGGCGACGCGCCCGACGTGCACTGCATCCCGGTGGGGAACGCCGGGAACATCACCGCCTACTGGAAGGGTTATCTGGAATTCAAAGAAGCCGGGCGGTCCACCCGCCTGCCCCGGATGTTGGGGTTCCAGGCGGCCGGCGCCGCTCCCATCGTCGAGGGGCACCCGATCGAATTCCCCGAGACGGTGGCGACCGCCATCCGGATCGGCAACCCGGCCAGCTGGTACGGAGCCACCTCGGCGGCCAGCGAGTCGGGCGGTGGCATCGCCGCCGTCACCGACGACGAGATTCTCGAGGCCTATCGGTTCTTGGCCAGTGAGGAGTCGGTATTCTGCGAGCCGGCGTCGGCGGCGTCGGTGGCCGGTCTCTTGAAGACCGGGCTCCCCGAGGGTGTCGGTGCCGGTGCCACCGTGGTGTGCGTGTTGACCGGCCATGGTTTGAAGGATCCGGACATCGCCATCAGCCAGATCTCGGTACCCACCGTGATCGACGCCGACCTGGGCGCGGTCCTCGCCGAACTCGGCCTGTAACGGTTGTTCAGCTGGGTGTTGTTGCTGTTCGGCGATCGGGCGGGTATCATGGGGTCACCTTCGCTTCCAGATGTGCCCGTTCGGGTACCTGGGCAGGATCCCCTGAATCGCACTTCTACTGTGCGACCAGCCCGCACACGGCGTAGGTGGGAGTTGGAGACGGGCTTGTTGCCCGGCGTACCCAACTCCCCGCCCCTGATTCCTTGGAGGATGGCTCTGATCCATTCTCCAAACGAGGACATTTGAAACGAGGAGGCCGATGACTGCGGAACAGCAGCTCGAGCGCTCGGTGTTGGAAGGCAAAGAACGCGATGAGCTTCACGCCATCGCGCAGGCACTGTCTGTAAAGACCACCACCCGCACCAAAAAAGCAGACATGATCGACAGCATTTTGAAGGCCACCGGAGTTTCGGTGGACAGCGCCGTCACCGCCAATTCCGGAGCCAGCGATGGCGTGGGTGGCGCCGCCGGTGGCTCTACCAACGGCACCGGCAACGGCTCGTCTCCGGAGTCGACAGGCAGCTCCGCCCCGGACAGGTCCGATCCGGCCGGGGACGAGGCCGGGGACGGATCCCAGGCCAGTCGGGGGCCCGGGCGACGCCCGCCGGTCACCCTCTCGTTCGGTCCTGACGATGACGCAAAATCAACCGCTTTCGATGGAACCGAACTCGATGATCCGGCTCCGGACTCGGAGTTGGCGACGTCCGGTGGCGACCAATCGGCCACCACGTCCACCGAGGTTGCCCCCGACGCCCGGCAGAATGGCCAGAACCAGTCCGGGCAGAACAACCAGAACCTTTCCGGCGGCCAGGGCGGCCGTCAGAACAACCAGAACAACCAGGGCAACCGTCAGAACAACCAGGGCGGCCGTCAGAACAACCAGAACAACCAGGGGAACCGCCAGGGCAACCAGGGGAACCGCCAGGGAACCCAGGAGCGGCAGGGTGGGAGCGATGACGCCGGCAACCGGCGCAACAACCGGCGACGTCGTGGCCGTGATCGCCCCGGTGATGCCGGCGAGCGCGATCTCCAAGGGGCGGGTGGCAACCAGGAGCAGCAATACCAGGGTGAGCTCATCCCGGTGCGGGGCCTTCTCGACCTCCGCGACGAGGGCTACGGGTTCCTCCGCTGCGATGGCTACCTGCCTTCCTCCAAGGATGTCTATGTCTCCATCAGCCAGGCCCGGCGATTTGCCCTCCGCAAGGGGGACTATCTCGAGGGTGCCTGCCGCCCGGCGGGGAACACCGAGAAGTTCCCGGCGTTGCTGCGGATCGACACGGTCTCGGGGCTCGATCCTGAAGTGGCCCGAAACCGGCCCCGCTTCGAGGACCTGACACCGCTCTTCCCCGACGAGCGTCTCGACCTCGAGGCGCCCGGTGAGAAGGAGAACCTGACCACCCGGATCGTCGACCTGCTGTCGCCGGTCGGCAAGGGCCAGCGTGGCCTGATCGTGTCGCCGCCCAAGGCCGGCAAGACCACGGTGATGAAGCACATCGCCCACTCCATCGAAGCCAACAATCCCGAGGTGCACCTCATGGTGCTGCTGGTGGACGAGCGTCCCGAAGAAGTCACCGACATGCGCCGGTCGGTCAAGGGCGAGGTGGTTGCCTCCACCTTCGACCGTCCCTCCGACGAGCACACCACGGTGGCCGAGCTGGCCATCGAACGGGCCAAGCGGTTGGTGGAGATGGGCCAGGACGTCGTGATCATGCTCGACGGCATCACCCGGCTGGCCCGGGCCTACAACCTGGCCCAGCCGGCTACCGGCCGGATCATGTCCGGTGGCGTCGACTCGGGCGCCCTGTACCCACCCAAGCGGTTCTTCGGCGCCGCCCGGAACATCGAAGAAGGCGGGTCCCTCACCATCCTGGCCACCGCCTTGGTGGAGACCGGCTCGAAGATGGACGAGGTCATCTTCGAAGAGTTCAAGGGCACCGGGAACATGGAACTGCGGCTCGACCGCCGACTGGCCGAGCGTCGGATCTACCCGGCCATCGACGTCAATGCCAGCTCGACCCGGCATGAAGAGTTGCTGTTCGATCGGTCCCAGCTCCAGCAGGTCTGGAAGCTTCGTCGGGTGCTCAACGCCCTGGCCAACGACGGCAGTGCCGCCGCCGGCCTCGAGCTGCTGCTGGACAAGATTCGGACGACCAAGAGCAACGACGAGTTCCTGGCCGAGATCGCCAAGGGCCCGGCCGCCCCGTCCTGATCGAAGCCGCCTCCCGAACCGGTACAATCGGCGGGTTGCGAAAAGCCGGTGCGGGCCGAACTCGCCGCCGCCACCAGGGAGAACTCATGAAAACCGACATCCACCCCAAGTACGTCGAAGCAACGGTGCGCTGTTCTTGCGGCAATTCCTTCACGACCCGGTCCACCAAGGGCGACGTTCACCTCGAGCTGTGCAACGAGTGTCACCCGTTCTTCACCGGCAAGCAGAAGTTGGTCGACTCGGGTGGCCGGGTCGAGCGCTTCCAGAAGCGCTACGCCAAGTCGGGCGCGCGCAAGAAGCCGACACCACCCGCTTCCTGAGCCAAGCGCCGGCCACAGCCGGTGTGATCGGGGGCCGTCGCCATTGCTGAGCGTATGGGTGGCACCCCGGGCGCCGGCCAGTACCCTTGGCCCGTGCTGAACGACCGCCTGAACCAACTCGAACGGGAGTACGAGGCCGTCGTTGCCGAACTGAACGACCCGAACGTCTCAGCGGATCCGCGCCGGCTCCGCGACGTGTCCCGCCGCCACAAGGAGCTCGAAGAACTCGTCGGCACCTGGCGGCGCCTCCAACAGGCCGAGTCCGACCTCGACGCCGCCCGGGAGATGGTCACCGACTCGGCGGGCGACGAGCGGGACCTGGCCCGGACCGAGGTGGAACGGGCCGAAGCCGACATCAGTCGGCTCGAAGAGGAGCTCCGACTCCAACTTCTGCCCAAGGATCCCAACGCCGGTCGGAACGTGATCATGGAGATCCGGGGTACCGAGGGTGGGGAGGAGGCCAACCTCTTCGCCAAGGACCTCTTCGACATGTACACCCGGTATGCGGCGGCCAAGGGCTGGAAGGTGGAGGTCCTGTCGTCCAGCCCGTCCGAACGCGAGGGATTGAACGAGGTCACCTTCCTGGTCACGGGGGAGGATGCCTGGCAGCGTCTCGAGCACGAAGGGGGTCCCCACCGGGTCCAGCGGGTGCCGGTGACCGAGTCCCAGGGGCGGATCCACACCTCGGCCGCCTCGGTGGCGGTGCTGCCGGAAGCCAAAGACGTGGACGTGGACATCAACCCCAGCGAGCTGAAGATCGACGTGTACCGCTCGACCGGGCCCGGAGGCCAGTCGGTCAACACCACCGACTCGGCGGTGCGCATCACCCACATCCCCACCGGCATCGTGGTGGCCATGCAGGACGAGAAGAGCCAGATCCAGAACCGGGCCAAGGCCATGATCGTGCTCCGGTCGCGGCTGCTCAAGGCCGAACAGGACCGCCAGGCGGCGGAAGTGTCAGCGGCCCGCCGCAGCCAGGTCGGCGGCGGGGGTCGCTCGGAGAAGATCCGGACCTACAACTACAAGGAGAACCGGGTCACCGATCACCGGATCCACCTCACCCTGCACAAGCTGGATCGCATCCTGACGGGGGACCTCGACGACCTGACCGACGCGCTGATGGCCGACAAACGTGCCCGCCAGCTGGCCGAGGGCTGAGATGTCCCCCGTCGAGGCGCCCGGTGGGTCCGAAACGACCCATAGGGGTGGCCGGCGACAGGCATGGCTGGCATCGATCGCCGACCGCCTGGGCTCGGCCCGAGAGGCCCGATGGATCCTCGAACACGTGGAAGCAGGAAGCCACACGCGGTTGCCGGCCGAGGAGCGCGACCGGCAGGTGGAGGCATTGGTTGCCCGGCGGGCGTCCGGCGAACCGCTGCAGTACGTCTTGGGCCGTTGGCCGTTCCGCTCCCTGGAGCTGACGGTGGATCCCCGGGTCCTGATCCCCCGGCCCGAGACGGAACAGGTGGTCGAGGTGGCGCTGGCCGAGATGAACCGGATCGGTGACGACCCGGTGACCACCGGTCCCACCCTGGTGTGCGTGGACCTGGGTACCGGCTCGGGTGCGATCGCCTTGGCCTTGGCCACCGAAGCCGGCCGCCGGTTCCCGGCCATCCAGGTGTGGGCCACCGATGCCTCCGCCGACGCCCTGGAGGTGGCCCGCCACAACCTCGAACTCCTCTCCCGCCGGGATGCTGATGCCGGCGCTCGGGTGCGGTTGGCGCAAGGGTCGTGGTTCGATGCCTTGCCCGCCGACCTGCTGGGTCGGGTGGACCTCATCGTGGCCAACCCCCCGTATGTCTCCGTGTCCGAGTACACCGAACTCGACCCCGAGGTCCGGGACTGGGAACCGAGGGAAGCCCTGGTGGCACCTTCGGGCGCCGGCGGGGCCGGCGGGATGGCCGACATCGAGGCGATCGTGAGCACGGCTCCGAGATGGCTCCGCTCCGGAGGTGGGTTGGTGGTGGAGATGGCCCCGGCCCAGGCCCCTTCGGCCGTTGACGCGGCTCGCCGCGCCGGTTTCGCCGCGGTCACCACCTCTACCGACCTGGCCGGTCGGCTCCGCATGTTGGTGGCCAGGCGCTGACCGTGTCGGTGCGGTTGGATGCCGACGACCCGCTCGAAGTGGAGCAGGCGGCCTCGCTCCTGGCGTCGGGCATGGTGGTAGCCGTTCCGACCGACACGGTGTACGGCCTGGCCGTCGATCCGACCCAGCCTGGAGCCGTCGGTCGGATCTTCGCGTTGAAGCGCCGTCCCTCCGAGGTGGCGCTTCCGGTGTTGGTGGGCGGCTGGATCCAGGTCGAGGCGGTGGCCGGCACCCTGGAGCCGGCGGCCCAGGACCTCGCCGACCGGTTCTGGCCCGGGCCCCTGACGCTGGTGGTGCCCCGAGCCAGCGGTTTCGGTGCCGATCTCGGGGGCCCGCCGGAGGCGAAAGAGACAGTCGGGGTGCGGTGGCCCGACCATCCGGTGGTCCGGGCTCTGTGTTCGGCGGTCGGGCCGCTGGCGGTGACCAGTGCCAACCGGCACGGCAAGCCGCCGGCGACCCTGGCCCAGGAGGTCATTTCGGTCTTCTCGACCGACGACCGGCTCGCCGCCGTGGTGGACGGCGGGGTGTGCGACGGGGTCCCGTCCACGGTGGTGGAGTGCCGGGGGGAGGACGCCCGTGGCCTCCGAAGGGGAGGCATTCCCTGGAGCGGTCCCATGAAGGCCCCGGAGGCACTGGGTTGACTCCCTGTGGGTGGCCGAGGGACACTAGAGCTGATGTCGAACCGTGCGGCCCATCGCCACTACGTAATTATTATCGATTAGCCACATACCGAACCGGTGTGTGGCTCTTGGCCGTCCACTTGGTGGGCGGTTTTTCAATTTCACTTTTATTGATGGGACCGAACAGTGTCTGGGCACAGTCAAGCGAGAAAGAACGGATAACAGGGTGAGCACGCACAAGGTTGGCCTGATCGGGGGCGACGGGATCGGACCGGAGGTGGTGGCCGAGGCGCGGAAAGTGGTCGCGGCGGCCGGAGTGTCCCTGGCCACTACCGAGTACGACCTGGGTGCCGACCGGTTCCTCCGCACTGGTGAGGTGCTGCCCGACCCCGTCCTCGCCGAGCTGCGCCAACAGGACGCCATTCTCCTCGGCGCCATCGGCCCGCCGGTGGGGTCCACCGAAGTTCCTCCGGGGACGCTCGAGCGTGGACTGCTTCTCCGCCTCCGGTTCGATCTCGACCTCTACGTCAACCTCCGGCCCTTCACCGGCGTCCCCGGGGCATTGGCGCCGGACTGCGACTTCGTCGTCATCCGGGAGAACACCGAGGGGACCTACGCCGGAGAAGGCGGGTTTCTTCGTAAGGGCACTCCGTTCGAAGTGGCGACCCAGGGCTCGGTCAACACCCGTCACGGCGCCGAGCGGTGCGCCCGATTCGCATTCGAGTTGGCGGCCAAGCGACCCCGGCGGCATCTGACGCTGGTGCACAAGACCAACGTGCTCACCTTTGCCGGAGATCTTTGGAATCGGACGGTCAACGAATTGGCTTCCGACTACCCCGACGTCGTCCACGACTACAACCACGTCGACGCCGCCTGTATCTACCTGGTCGAGAACCCGGGCCGCTACGACGTCATCGTCACCGACAATCTCTTCGGTGACATCATCACGGACCTGGCCGGCGCCATCTCCGGCGGCATCGGGTACGCAGCATCGGCAAACCTCAATCCGGCTCGCACCGGGCCATCGTTGTTCGAGCCTGTGCACGGTGCCGCCCACGACATCGCCGGCACCGGCAAGGCCAACCCTGCCGCCGCCATCCGCTCCGCGGCGCTTATGCTTGACCACCTGGGCGAGGCGGCCGCCGCCGAACGCGTCACCAAGGCGGTGCAGGCGTTCATCGCCTCGACGCCCGACCCACAACTTTCCACCGCCGCCATCGGCGATGCCATCGCAGAAAGGCTGTAAGCCGTGCCCATAACCCCGACGGACAAGATCTGGATGGACGGCGACCTGGTGGACTGGGCCGATGCCACCGTCCACATCCTTACCCACACCATGCACTACGGATCTGGCGTGTTCGAGGGGATCCGGGCCTATCCGACTCCAAACGGAGTCGCGGTCTTCCGCTTGCGGGACCACATCGAGCGGCTGTTCTTCTCCGCCAAGGTCTACATGATCGAGATCCCCTACACCGTCGATGAAATAGTCGCCGCCACCACCGCCCTGGTCCGGGTCAACGGGCTCGACGACGGCTGCTACATCCGCCCGCTGGTGTACCTGGGCTACGGCGAAATGGGGTTGAACCCGATTCCCTGCCCGGTCAACGTGTCCATCGCCTCCTGGCCGTGGGGCACCTACCTCGGTGACGAGGGGGTGGCCAACGGTGTGTCGACCAAGATCAGCTCATGGCGCCGTCACGACCCGAATGCGGTGCCGACCGCGGCCAAGGGAACCGGCATGTACGTCAACTCGTCGCTGGCCAAGGTCGAGGCGCTCCGGGCCGGCTACGACGAGGCCATCCTGCTGGCGCCGGACGGGAATGTCAGCGAATGCACCGGGGAGAACATCTTCATCGTCAGCGGCGGCCGGCTGATCACCCCCCCGACCTCGGACTCCGGCGCCCTGCCGGGTATCACCCAGCGGTCGGTCGAGACCATTGCCCGTGACCTCGGCTACGAGGTCGCCCACGAGCAGATGATCCGCACCGACCTCTATGCCGCCGACGAGGCGTTCCTGACCGGCACCGCCGCGGAGGTGGTGCCGATCCGGTCGGTGGACGATCGCGAGGTGGGTACCGGGAAGCCGGGCCCGATCACCCAGCAGCTGCAGCAGACCTACTTCGCGGCGGTGAGGGGTGAGATCGACCGCTACAAGGACTGGTTGGAATATGTCGAGTGACGGTCCGACTCTGAACGACGGGCCTGAGCACAGCCACGGGCACGGGCACCGGCACTCGCATCCGCAGACAGCCGGTCAACAGGCCCATGCCCACGAGAAGGAACGAGCGGCGGTAGGGGCCGAATCCGATACCGAGCCGCCGGCCGAGGGAGCCGGTCATCAGTTCGCACTCCCGGCCATGCCCACCGCCGTCGATGTGTTCGACACCACCCTGCGGGACGGATCCCAACAGGAGGGGCTCTCGCTCACTGTCGACGACAAGTTGCGGGTGGCCGAACAGCTCGACCATCTGGGTGTGACCTTCATCGAGGGTGGATGGCCCGGCGCCAATCCGAAGGACGAGGAGTTCTTCGCCCGGGCCCCGGCCGAGCTCAGGCTGTCCACCGCCACCCTGGTCGCCTTCGGGTCGACCCGTCGCGCCGGGGTGAAGGCGGAGGACGACGATACCTTGAGGCACCTGGTCAAGGCCCAGACTCCGGCCGTCTGCATCGTGGCCAAGTCGTCGGAGATGCACGTGGTCGACGCGCTCCGAACCTCGCTCGACGAGGCGGTGGCCATGGTGGCGGACTCCGTGGAGTTCCTCCGTTCCAACGACCTCCGGGTGTTCCTGGATGCCGAGCACTTCTTCGACGGGTACAAGGCGAATCCGGAGTTCACCATCCGGATCCTCCGGGCAGCGGAAGAAGCTGGTGCCGAGACGCTGGTGTTGTGCGACACCAACGGGGGCACGCTGCCGCACGAGGTGGAACGCATCGTGACCACCGTGTTCGGTGGGTTCGAGACGCAAGTCGGTGTCCATTTCCACAATGACAGCGGGTGCGCAGTCGCCAATTCATTGGCCGCGGTCGGGGCCGGGGCGACCCACGTCCAGGGCTGCGTCAACGGCTACGGCGAGCGGGCGGGGAACACCGATCTGTCGGCCACCATCCCCGACCTGTCACTGAAGCTGCGGGTGAGGACCATCCCGCCCGACCGCCTCGAACGGATCACCCCGGTGGCCCACCACATCGCCGAGCTGGTGAACATCGCCCCGAACCCGCAACAGCCGTTCGTCGGCGGGTCGGTCTTCGCGCACAAGGCCGGGCTCCACACCTCGGCGATCGCCAGGCGTTCCGATGCCTATGAGCACATCTCACCCAACCTGGTCGGCAATGGCACCCGCTTCGTGGTCTCGGAGATGGCCGGCCGTTCGACTCTGGCCTTCAAAGCCGCCGAACTGGGACTCGAGCTCGACTCGGACGCCATGGGCTCGGTCCTCGACTCGTTGAAGCGGCTCGAGCACGAGGGGTACCACTTCGAGGTGGCCGACGCCTCGCTCGAATTGCTGCTCCGGAACTCGACCGGATGGGCACAGGACTTCTTCGATCTCGAGTCGTACCGGGTGATCGCCGATCACACCCTCACCCGGTCGACCGAGGCAACGGTCAAGGTGTTCGTGAGAGGCGACCGGATCGTCGCCACCGCCGAGGGGAACGGGCCGGTCAATGCCCTCGACGGGGCGCTCCGGGGGGCGATCGGGTCGCGCTACCCGCGGCTGGCCGACATCCATCTGGTCGACTACCGCGTCCGGGTACTCGATTCCGCCAAAGGCACCGGGTCGGTGACCCGGGTGCTCATCGACTCGACCGACGGCGACCGCACCTGGACCACCATCGGGGTCTCCGAAGACATCATCGAGGCGTCCTGGAAGGCCCTGTCCGATTCCATCGTCTACGGTCTGCTGCACGCCACCGGAGGTTCCCTGGAGGATCACCCCGGAACCGGCGCCGCCGGATCAGCCAGACAAGGATCGGAACCACCCAGCCAATGACCCAGCCCAGCTTTGTCCCCATCGTCGAGGCCGACCAGGTGCGGTCGACCTACCGCCTCCGGGTGCCGGGGATCTGGACCCAGTCGCGCCCTTCCGAGTTGCGGGGGACGATACCGCCGAGCGGACCGTCGTTCGGGACCATCGGGCCTGACCAGGGTTTTGCCCTCAAGCTGGCTCGCCAGTTCGAGGATCGCCTCCAGCTGGCCGAGGGCGAGTCGACCGAGGACGTGATCGCCGGCTGTACCGCGGTGGCCATGCGCCGGGCGGCCAAGTTCGGGAGGGCGCCGATCATCCACGACCTCGCCTTCGCCTTCACCCTCTGGGGGTTCCTGGGCGGGGCGCCGGACGACCTGGTGGAGGCCCGGGCTCCACTCTTCCGGTCCGCCGCCCATCACTACGCCGCTCAGCGGGCCATTGCCGACGCCGTCGCCGTCGACTCCTTCCGGCTGAGCCCGGACGCGGTGGCCGCCCGGCTGGGGGAGTGGCGCCAGATGGTGGCCATCCCGGTCGCCACCTGAGGCATCGATCGCCGGCGGGTCGACTCGTGGCAGCTGAATGCGGTGGTCGGCGGGCAAGGTAACGTGCAGCGGTGACTTCCCCTGTTTTCGCCCTCTCCGACACCCATCGGCAGTTCCGGGACACGATGCGCCAGTTCTCCGAGAAGCGGATCGCGCCCAACGCCGCGGCGGCCGATCGCGATGCGGCCTTCCCCCAGGCTTCATTCGACGCCTGCGTGGAACTCGAGCTCCCGGCGCTCGGGGTCCCGGCTGAGTACGGGGGCGCCGGCGCCGACCTGGTCACCCAGGCGATCATGGCCGAAGAGCTGGCCCGGGTGTGCGCCTCCACCTCGCTGACCATGCTGATCTCGAAGCTGGGGATGCTGCCGGTGATGAACTGGGCGTCGGAGGATGTGAAGCGCAAGTACCTTCCCCGGATCGCCGCCGGCGAGTCCCAGGCCAGTTACTGCCTGTCGGAAGCCGATGCCGGCAGCGATGTGGCCTCCATGCGGACCCGGGCGGTTCGGGACGGTGACGAGTACGTCATCACCGGGACCAAGTACTGGATCACCAACGCCGGGGTGTCCGACCTCTACACCGTGTTCGCGGTCACCGACCCCGAGGCGCCGCGGGGGCGGGGCATCAGCTGCTTCGTGGTGGAGGCGGACTGGGGGGTCAAGGTGGCCAAGCTGGAGGACAAGCTCGGCATCCGGGGGAGCCCCACCGGCGAGGTGGTGTTCGACGAGGTCCGGGTGCCGGCGACCAACCTGGTCGGTGAGCTCGGGAAGGGCTTCACCATTGCCATGCACACCCTCGATCGCAGCCGGCCCACCATCGGGGCCCAGGCGGTCGGCATCGCCCAGGGGGCGATCGACTTCTCCGCCCAATACATGATGGACCGCAAGGCGTTCGGTAGCCCGATCGCCGATCTGCAAGGGCTGCGCTTCATGCTGGCCGACATGGCCATGCGCACCGAGGCAGCCCGGACCCTGATCTACCGGGCCTGCGCCCTGGTCGACAACGGCGACCCGGAGGGCGAGCTCACCAAGGTCGGGGCCATGGCCAAGTGCTTCGCCTCGGATACCGCCATGTCGGTCACCATCGATGCCGTGCAACTGCTGGGTGGCTACGGGTTCACCAAGGACTTCCCGGTCGAGCGCTTCATGCGCGACGCCAAGATCACCCAGATCTACGAGGGCACCAACCAGATCCAGCGGGTGGTCATCGCCAGATCGTTGCTGGCCTAAGGGCTTATCGTTTCGAAGGCGGGTGCACTCGGAGCGGGCAGTAGCTGGCAGCTAGACATCTACAATGTAGGAGTGACCTACAGGCGACCGACCATTGCCGATGTTTCTGTCGAGGTGGGTAAATGCATTGCCGAAGGCGACTTTGCTTTCGCTCTAAGGTTGGCTTTTCGATTCGTCGAACTGTTTGAACGCGCCGGGATCGGCGAACGGAGTGCCTTGGTCGCTGAGGCACCGATACCGACCGGGGACGTCCGCGATGACGCACTCCTCGCTGCAATCGTCGAGTATCTCTGCGCTCGCGATGACGTGCTCGCCCCTACCTGGGTCGATGACGAGGATCGGTTCCTTGACAAGTGGTGGTTTGTTTCAGGGATCCGGTCGCTCCACGCCGACGCGATTGTGAACAGTCCATCTCTTTTGCCCGGCGCGGAGTGTTCATCACTGCTGGCGCCTTGACATACGCATAAAGATGGAGCTTGACCGAGACGGCTTACTGGCGGCCCTTCGAGCCCTTGACGAAGAACTGGGCTCGCCGGGATTCGCGGAGACGTCTTCGTTGTCGGAGGAGCGGCGATGGCCTTGGCCTACGACGCGCGCCGGACGACAGAGGATGTCGACGCCATCTTCGTGCCTGCAGCTGAGGTCGGGGCGCGGCGGGACGGGTCGCGGAGCGACTCGGTCTCGAAGCCGACTGGCTAAACGATGGAGCTAAAGCCTTCATGCCGGGAACGGACTCCGAAAGGATCGGTGTCTTCGAGGGCAGAAGCCTCAGTGTTGCGGCCGCTTCACCCCGTTACCTCTTGGCGATGAAGCTTCTTGCTGCTCGGATCGAGCGGGATCAAGACGATATTCGAGCCCTTTACGAACTCTGTCACTTCACGTCAGCCGAGGAAGGTCTCGATCTGGTCGAGCCGGCCTACCCAAGTCATGTGATTGCCAAGAGTCCGGTTCCTACTCCAGGAGATGTTCCCTCGGCGCGGGGACGAGATCGGCAATCACAAACGAATCGAGCGAGAAGGTCCGGGGTTAGAATCCTAGATCCTCACTCAGACTGGGCTGACCGTTCCCGGGCGGCCCGGGTGTGGACTTGGAAGCGAGAGACGAGAACCGCGATGGCCGCCGCCAGCCCCAACAACGCGGCAATCACGCCGATCCCGGCCGACCCACCCAACCAGAACGACGCGGAGACCGCGTTGGGCACCACCCGTGCCTTCGGGACCGGGAACAACGCCAGGGACACGATCGGGAAGTGGTAGACGCAGTTGCCCGTCGACTGGCGGATGGAGACGGCAGCGGTGACGTAGCCGCCGGCTTGTACCAACGGGTTGCCGTTGCCGTCGGCCAGCGTGAGCGAGACCACGTTGTCGGAGACGGTGGCGTTGGCGGGTACGACCGGCAGCGGTACCAGCGGCTGGTTATTGGTCTCGACGTCGATGGAGGAGACACCGACGCCGCCCTTCGGAGTGGCGGAGGTCTGGACCACCAGGGTGCTGAAGACGGCGTTCTGGGCGCTGGAATCGGGCCCGCCTCCCTCCACCGTCACCCCGGCCGCCACCGGTTCGGAGAACACCACGTTTTCCTGTTCTACCGACGGGGTGTAGGTGAACCAGAGCGGGATGTTCCCATTGCAAGGATTGGCTGACAGCGCCTGCGACCCGAGGAGCCGGCCCTGCCACGGCCCGATGATCTGGCTTCCGCTCCCCAAACCGATCAAAGAGCCGATGGCGTAGGGGTTCGAGATGTTCTCCTCACCGCTCCCGTCCGACGCCCGGGTCATGAACCCCGCCTGCACGTCGGTTCTCGGGTCACCCAACACTTTCTGCGCCACCGGGGTCAGGGCCGAGATGTCAATCAGGATCGAGACCACGTCGCCGCTGACGGTGACGGTGGCCGGACCGGCCGGCCCGACCGAGCTGCCGCTGACGAACTCGTTGAGCACCCAGCCGGACGGCGCCTGGGTCAGGTTGAAGGTGCAATTGCTCCCGCAGGTGTCAGCAGGGGAAGCTGCGGGCAGCGCCGGGTCCTCGACCAGTTCGAGTTCGGGCGCGACGCTGTTGTCGGGCGGAAGCCGGGGGAGCCCCGCCGAGGCGTTCGACCCGGTGATAGTCAGCGAAAAGACATCGGTCCCACCCTTCGAGCTCATCTGGATGCGCTGCAGCTGATACTGCGCCACCGACGGCGGCGCGGTGATGGGTACCCGGCCCGGCCCGTAGAAGGTCGGCTGGTTGTAGGCCTGGGCGAAGATGCGGACCGGGGTGGCCGCTCCCGCCGATGGATTCGGGACGATCCACATCTGCAGTCCGATCACCAGCAGCCCGACCGCCGCGGCACCGACGATGATCCGGGTGCCCAGGGACCGGAGACGCACCGTCCGGATGGCAGTCATGACGCGGTGGTGGTGCAAGCCAGCGTTGCTACGCCCAAGGACCGGGAGGCGATCACCACGGCCGTCCCGACCTCATCCACACCCGGCCCGCGCCCCCGATGACCCGTACCCCTCTGAACGGGACCATGTGCTTAACTTTCCTCGAGCTATCCATCGGCAGAGAAAGTGTAACCAGATCGGCGCCATGAGAAATCCCGGTGTTCATGTGATGTACTCGCCGGGCGAGTGGTCAACGCCGCGGTCGGGCGACCACCGGGAGAGCTGTTAGTGAGGACCACCCTTTACCCGCTCGTCGACAGCCTCGAGGCCGCCATCGATCTTCCGGAACCGATCGTGGAGTTCGGGTCGTTGCGGGTTGACGAACAGTCCCACCTTCAACTCCTGAGGGACCGCTTCCCCGGAAAGAGCTACATCGGCACCGATTTCCGGACCGGGTCGGGCGTCGATCAGGTGCAGGATCTCCATTCCCTCGGCTTGGCCGACGGGTCGGTGGGAACCGCCTTGATGTTGGACACCATCGAGCACGTCCGCGAGCCCTGGGCGGCCATGCGGGAGATCCACCGCGCCCTCAAACCCGGCGGCCTGGTGTTGATGACCTCGGTGTTCTTCTTCCCCATCCACGCCTTCCCGGATGACTACTGGCGATTCACCGCGTCGGCGATGGACGTCCTCCTGCAGGACTTCGATCTGGTTCACAGCGGCATGGCCGGGCAGACCGACCTTCCCCACACGGTGTTGGGCATCGGGGCGAAGGAGCCGTTCGATGCGGAGAAATGGTCCCGCGCCGTCACCGCCGCCGACGCCTGGCTCGAGGGTGCCGCAACCTCCTGGAAGGAACGCGCCCTGGTGGCGTTCCCCCCGGTGGTGTTGGTGGCCGGATATGACGGCTTCCGGGCCGCGACGTCGTTGTACAGCCGGCTTCGGAAGCGTGACCGCACCGCACGGCTCAATGGTCACTAAGGATGCGACCCACCGCATCGGTACGGGTCGACAGCATCTCGTAGCCTTTGTCCTTCTGCTGATCGCCACCGGGGCGTTCTTCTTTCCGGTCCTGTTCCAAGGCCAGAGCCTTACCGCCGTCCGCAACGACGAGACGATCGTGCACCCGTGGACGCCGTTGCTCCCGACCCTCGGGGTGGGACCGGTCCAGAGCGACCAGGCCGATCTCAGCTATCCGTGGCAGGTCGACCTCACCCAGGCGGTCAATCAGGGGACCATCCCGTTCTGGAACCCCAACGCCTTCGTCGGCGGGTACCCCCTCTACACCAATGGCTCCAGCGCCCAGCTGTTCCCGCTCCACCTGGCCGGCGCCCTTCTGCTCTCGCCCATCGCCGCCCACGATGCCCTGTGTTTCATCGAGGTGCTGTTCGCCGGCTTCTTCACCTATCTGTTCTTGCGGGAGCTCAAGATAGGAATGGCCGGCGCCATGCTGGCCGCCATCGCCTGGATGTTCAGCACCTTCAACATGGCCTGGCTCAATTTCGAAGTTGTCTCGCCCATTCAATTCCTGCTCCCGCTCGGCCTTCTGCTGGTGCACCGAGCCTGGCGAAAATCGACCTGGACCGCGGCGTTGATGGCCGGGCTGTGCCTGGGGATCACCATGCTCGCCGGCCACGTGCTGTGGATGGGGATCACCTGCGTGGTCGTCGGCGCCTACGCGGTGGCCTTGGCGGCGCCACCAGCCTGGGAGGCCTGGCACGCCAACGATCGAGATCGGCTCCGCCACACCCTGGCCATCCCGGTGGTCATGGCGGTCAGCGCCGTCGGCGTGGCCGCGGTGGAGCTCTTGCCGCTGGCGTCCTCGCTCGGAAGTTCGCAGCGCCAGTCGTTCTCGTATTCGGATCTCTCCAAGTTCATTCCCGGCGAGGGGTCGAACGCCCTCTCGACGCCGTCCACCCTCGCCCACATCTTCTTTCCGATCTCCGCCCCCCTGTCCGTTTCCAACATCAACACCAGCATGATCTTCGCCGGGACCCTGACCGCGCTCTTTGCCATCGTGGGCATCTTCACCCGGCGGCCCGGATCCGGGTTGGGCAAGTGGATGCTGTTCGGGTTCGCCCTCATCGCGGTGGGGAGCTCGTGGACCTGGTTGGCCTACCACTTCATTCCCATCTTCCGGGTCTTCTGGCCATACGGCCGGCTCTTCCAGTGGTCCACCTTCGGGTTGGCCCTCCTGGCCGGGATCGGGCTCGATGAGTCGATCAAGGCGGTGGCCCGCCGTCACTGGAGGATCGACTACGGGAAGGCAACCGCCATCGGCCTCGGACTCGCCGGGCTCACCGCCGCCCAGCTGATCCCCATTGGCCGCAGCCTCAACCCGCCGTTCGCCACCATGAACGCCTCGACCACCTTCCCGGCCACCGGGCTGATCAAAGCCATCGAGACCTACCAGAAGCAGGCCACCTGGCCCGCCCGGGTCGTCCCGGTGTCGTCCACCTCCGCCCAGCTCGAACCCGGACTACTCCTCAATCCGGGTAACTACGACCTGCTGTACAACCTCGACCTGGTTTCCGGCTACGACAGCGTGATCCCCGAGCGGACGGTGGTGGTGGCCAAGTACATCGAAGGCGAGCCGCTGCAGTCCCTCACTTCGGACCAGTCCCAGGCATTCTGGCTGCTGCCCAACGAGGCGAGCATCCGCTACGGCGAGCTCGCCCGGTTCGGCATCTCCGGATTGGCCACCCTGCCCAAGTTCACCGTGCAGTCCGACTGGGGTGGCGCGGCCCGAGAGGATCTCGGGCAGTCCACCCTCTATGCCGGCAGTGACGGGAACCTCATCGGCCTCAACGGTCCTTCCGTCGGTCCGAGGGTCGTCACCAAGGTGGTCTACGCCAACAGTGCCACGTCGGCGTTCCAGACGTTCGTGGCCCCGAACTTTCCCTGGGAACAGGAGGTGGTTCTGGAGAGCAGCCAGCTGCAGTCCCTGTCTTCCAGCCAGAAGGATTCGATCGTCGAGATGGCGGTCGGCAAGCCGGTGACCGCCACCACCTCGAACATTCAGCCCGGGATCAACTCGCTGTCGATGACCGTACACAGCAGCGGGCCCGGGCTCCTGGTCATTCCGGAGAACTGGGACAAGGGATGGTCGGCGGAGGTCAATGGTCAAGCCGTGCCTCTGCTGCAGGGAAACTATGTCCAGCAGGTACTGCTGGTCCCCGCGGGTACCTCAGACGTTGTTCTTCGCTTTCGGCCGCCGAACTTCGACCTCGGAGCCGCCGTCACCATTGTCACGCTGGTGGTCATCGGCGTCGTCAGCGTCGAGGGATACCGGCGTCGTCGTCCCGTTGCCAGCCGCGAGATCGCCGCCGGCGCCAAATGAGTCGGGATTGAGCTCGGTGTTTCCGGCCAGGACGACGTCGGTCCCGCCGACCACCGTCACCACCTCGGATCGCACCGGGGGGACCAGCTCACAGAGGAACTGATAGGCGAACAACGTCGGATACATCTTCAGGCCGATCCTCTCGAAGGACTGGATGAGGCGCACCACCAACGGCGGGTCATCGCTCATTCCGGGCCCCAGGGCCTCAGCCGGAAATCCGAGGGGCGTCTCCACCTTGAGGTGGTAGCCGCCGATCCGGAGGAGGCGGCGGAAGCTGCGGCGGTTGTAGAACCGGAGATGGGTGCTGTCGAGGATCCCGCGCTGGTCGTACTCGAAGGTGCCGATGAGCGACCGGAGCCTCGGGTACCAGTGCCCGACGTTGGGCACGCTCACCAGCATGAACCCGTCAGGGTTCAGCACGTCCTTGAACTGGGCCAGCAGATGCTCGGGGGTGGCCAGGTGCTCCAGGACGTCGGCCGCCACCACCACGTCGTACCCGGTGCCGACCTTGGCCGGCAGCCCTTTTCCGAGGTCGGCCTTGATGAATTCCGACATCCGGTCGGTGACCCCGGGATGGGCGAACTGATCGACCCCCACCACCGTGTGCCGGCCGGCCAGTATCTCGGATGTCCAGCCCGCCGCACAGCCGACGTCGAGGACCCGGGACGGCCCTTCCGTGGCCAGCCGGGAAATGATGGCCTGGTGCGAACTGGTGGCGGCGTCCCTCATGGCGTAGTCGGTTCCCACCGAAGCCAGGTGACCGGCGCCGAAGCCCTTCTTCTGCAGGCGCCAGGCGAGCGAGTCGATGACGACGTCCTTGGCGTACTTCATGCCGTTGACGTAAGAGACCTCTTCGCCGTAGTAGGTGGGAATCGGAACTTCGGCGATATGCCCTCCGGCGGAGAGCACCTGCAGGAGTATCTCGGTGTCGAAGTCGAATCCGTCGCTGTTGCCGTTGAAGTCGATCTTCTTGAGCACGTCGACCGCGTAGGCGCGGTAGCCCGAATGCCATTCGGCGAGGTGGATGCCCGTGACCCAGTTCTGGAAGGTGGTGAGGATGCGGTTTCCGACGAACTTGTAGAGGGGCATCCCCCCGCGGCGGGCTCCTCCGCGGGTCAACATCCGCGACCCGAGCACCGCCTTTGCCTCGCCCCGCTCGATGGGGGCGATGATGTCTTCGATGATCTCCGGCGCGTACTGGCCGTCACCGTGCAGCAGGACGACGCAGTCGAGGTCGTTGTCGATGGCCCAGTGGTAGCCGGCCTTCTGGTTCCCCCCGTAGCCGAGGTTCACCGGTTGCCGCACGATGGTGAGGGGCAGTTTCGGGTGCAGCCGCCGCCACTCCACCGCCATCTTGTGGGTGGCGTCCCCGGATCCGTCGTCGCTCAGCCACACGCCGGCGCAGCGATCCCAGAACGTCTCCGGGATCCGGTCCAGCACCGCGTTGATCGTCCGCTCGGCGTTGTAGGCGACCAGGATGATGCCAACCCGGAAGTCCGCTCCCGAACGCTTGGCCGAGGCCGCCGCCGCTTTCTTTCTCACCATCATCGCGGCATCCCCGCCCATCTCGAAGCTCCGAGTCCGACCGGCGCCGATGCGGTGGCATCGCCGCCGATTCCCTCGTACACGTTGGTCAAGCCTACTCCTCAAGCTCTGGACCCACAGGTCGGCTTCCGGTCGGAATCTCACCCGAACCTGCAGGTGAGAACGGTTGCGATCCGATCCGGGACCATCGACGCCCATCCGGCCGGACCGGACCGGCGATGAAAGCATCGGTCGGCGCTGCCGGGTCCTTGAGCCGGGCGCGATCCCGGCCTTCTCCGTCGGTGGAGGAGGCAGACTGGGCGGGGTTCGGAAAGGCCAGCCCACTAGAACAGGTTCTATACTTCCGCGGGGGCATCTCACCGGCCGACCCGCCGGTCCCGATGCCGCCCGTCTCACCTCACCCAAAGGAGATCCGTCATGGCCCAGCCGGTAATCGTCGAAGCGGTCCGCACGCCGATCGGAAAGCGCAACGGATGGCTTTCGGGGTTCCATGCCGCCGAGTTGCTGGGCAACGCCCAGGTCGAGCTGGTCAAGCGGGCCGGCGTCGATCCCGCAGACGTCGACCAGATCGTCGGCGGGTGCGTGACCCAGGCCGGCGAGCAGGCGTCCAACGTGACCCGCACCGCCTGGCTGAACCAGGGCCTCCCCTTCGAGGTGGCGGCCACCACCGTCGACTGCCAGTGCGGTTCGGCCCAGCAGGCCAACAACTTCGTGGCCAACCTCATCGGCGCCGACGCCATCGAGGTCGGGATCGGCTGCGGGGTGGAGGCGATGAGCCGGGTGGGTCTGGGCGCCAACGCCTACAACGGTCCGGGCAAGTCGAAGCCGGAGAACTTCCCCTGGGATATGCCCGACCAGTTCGGGGCGGCCGAGCGCATCGCCCAGAAGTACGGCATCACCCGGGAGGACGTTGACTGGCTCGGGTTCGAGTCGCAGCGGAAGGCGGCGGTGGCGGTGGCCGAGGGACGCTTCGACCGGGAGATCGTCCCCCTCGAGGCCCCGGTGGTCGGGGCCGACGGCCCCACCGGCGAGAAGACGCTGGTGACCCGGGACCAGGGCCCGAGAGACACGACCAAAGAGGGGCTGGCCGGGCTCAAGCCGGTCATGCCCGACGGGATGCACACCGCCGGCAACAGCTCGCAGATCTCCGACGGCGCCGCCGCGGTGCTGTGGATGTCGGAAGACCGGGCCGCCTCGGCCGGCCTCCGGCCCCGGGCCCGCATCGTGGCCCAGACCCTGGTCGGCTCTGATCCCTACTACCACCTCGACGGTCCGATCGCCGCCACCACCAAGGTCCTGGAAAAGGCCGGGATGACCATGGCTGACATCGACCTCTTCGAGGTCAACGAGGCGTTCGCCTCGGTGGTGATGTCGTGGGGCAAGGTCCACGAGGTCGATTGGGACAAGGTGAACGTCAACGGCGGCGCCATCGCCCTCGGCCACCCGGTCGGCTCCACCGGCGCCCGGCTGATCACCACCGCGCTGCACGAGCTCGAGCGCACCGACGGCCATCTGGCCCTGGTCACCATGTGCTGTGGCGGGGCGCTGGCCACCGGCACCATCATCGAGCGCATCTGAACCATTGGAACCGGAACCCGCCCGAGGAGGCACCCTGTGAGCACCGAGCATCTGGACTTCGAGATCCGGGGGTCGACGGCCATCGTCACCATGAACCGGCCGGAAGCCAAGAACGCCCTGTCCGGCCCCATGCTGGTCGGCATGGTCGACGCCTGGTACGAGATCGACGCCAACGACGACATCCGCTGCGCCATCCTCACCGGGGCCGGCGGCACCTTCTGCGCGGGGATGGACCTCAAGTCGATGTCCGGCCCCGGCAACGATTCGGTCAGGGAGCGGATGGCCGAGGACCCCGACCTCCACTGGAAGGCGCTCCTCCGGCACTACTCGCTGAAGAAGCCGCTCATCGCCGCGGTGGAGGGATGGGCGGTGGCCGGGGGCACCGAGATCCTCCAGGCGACCGACATCCGGGTGGCCGGCGAGAGCGCCAAGTTCGGGGTGTTCGAGGCCCGTCGGGGGCTGTTCCCGCTGGGTGGCTCGACCGTCCGCCTGCGCCGCCAGATCCCGTTCACAGTGGCCATGGACCTGCTGCTCACCGCCCGGGAGGTGTCGGCCCAGGAGGCCAAGGAGATCGGGCTGATCGGCCGGGTGGTGCCGGACGGGACGGCGCTGGAGGCGGCACTGGGGATCGCCGAGGTGATCGCGGCCAACGGGCCGCTGGCCGTCGAGGCGATCAAGGCGTCGGTCAAGGCCACCGAGGGAATTCCCGAGGAAGAGGCGCTCAAGATGGAGCTCGAGTTCGGCTGGCCGATCTTCGCCACCGAGGATGCCAAGGAAGGGCCGAAGGCGTTCGCCGAGAAGCGCAAACCAAATTTCCAGCGCCGATGAGCAACCCCGAGCCGGTGGACACGCTGACCCAACCGGGCAGCCCCCGGCTCCGGCTGGCGGCGGCGATGCGGCTGCTGATCAACGACGCGGTGGCCGCCGATCTCGACAACGCCGTCGTCAGTGAGGCGGCGGAGGCGGTCGAGGCCCTCCATGCCAAGCTGCTGGCCGCCGCCGGGCCGGTGAAGCGGCCGCGGGGGCAGCCCGACATCGCCTCGGCCGCCCAGGAGTTCTTCCCCACCAGCCCGGTGATGGGCCTGGCCAACCCGATCGCCCCGCCGGTGCTGGTGAACGTGATCGACGGGGTCGACGGCGGGCCCCGGGAGATCGAGGGCCAGGCCAACTTCGGATTTCCCTACGAGGGCCCGCCCACCTGCGTCCACGGCGGGGTGATCGCCGAGACCTTCGACGAGGTGCTCGGGGCCGCCTGCATCGTGGCCCGCAACCACGGCATGACCGGCACCCTCACCATCCGCTACCGGAAGCCGACCCCGCTCCGGACCGACCTGCGCATCGAGGCCCGGTACCTGGGTCGCGACGGCCGCAAGATCCGGGCGTGGGCCGGGATGTGGCACGGCGACGTCTTGACCGCCGAAGCCGACGGGCTGTTCATCGATGTCGCCCCCGCCCAGTTCGTGGCCATCGCCGAGGGGAACATCGACAGCGCCGATCCGGTCATGCTCGCCGCCATCCGGGCCGAGGCGGCCCGGGAGGGGGCGGCCTCCGACGTCCAGGTGATCGACCCGGAGTCGCTGCCCGAGCCGGGCTGAATCATCCCGGCCGGCCGGCTTCCCACCGCACCGGGTCCCCTGGCGGAGCCGAAGGAGCCCGGAGCCGGCTCCCGTCTCCCCGCCGGGATCAGATCTTTTCCCGGCCCACCCAGTAGGGGTCGCGGAGCTTGCGCTTGTAGAGCTTCCCGTTCGGGTCCCGGGGCAGGGCCTCGGTGAAGTCGATCGACTTGGGGAGCTTGAACTTGCCCAGCCGGGTGGCGCAGTACTCGAGGATCTCGGCGGCCAGCTCGGGGGAGGGCTCGATCCCGTCGGCCGGCTCGATGACCGCCTTGATCTCCTCGCCCCAGTCGTCATGGGGGATGCCGAACACCGCGGCGTCGCCGACTTTGGGGAAGCTGAGCAGGACGTTCTCGATCTCGGCCGGGTAGATGTTGGCCCCTCCGGAGATGATCATGTCGATCTTGCGATCCCGCAGGAACAGGTACCCGTCCTCGTCGACGAGGCCCACGTCCCCGACGGTGAAGTATTTGCCGATGCGGTTGCTCTCGGTCTTCTTCTTGTCCTTGTGGTACTCGAAGTCGGCGGTCCCCATCGACATGTAGACGGTGCCGATGACGTTCGGCTCGTCGATCTTGTTGTCCTCGTCGTCGAAGATGGCGATCTCGGAGATCGGCCACGGCTTCCCGACCGTCCCCGGCTTCTCCAGCCACTCGGCCGCGGTCACCAGGGTGCCCCCGCCCTCGGAGGCGGCGTAGTACTCGTCGATGGCGTTGCCCCACCAGTCGATCATCTTGTACTTGACGTCCACCGGGCAGGGGGCGGCGGCGTGGATCATGTGGCGGAGGGAGGACATGTCGTACTTGTTCCTGGTCCCCTCCGGGAGGGCGAGCAGGCGGTGGAACTGGGTGGGCACCATGTGTGAGCAGGTCACCTGGTACTTCTCGATCAGCTGGAGCATCTCTTCGGGGACCCACTTGTCCATGACCACCACGGTGTGGCCGAGGTGGATGCTGGCACCCGCGAACCGCATCACCGCGGTGTGATAGAGCGGCGAGCCGACGATGTGCACGTTGTCGTCCTGGGGTTGGATCCCGAACAGGAAGAGGAGGCCCGACAGGCCGAGGGCGGCGTCCTCGGGGGAGACGCCCATCAGCTTCCGGAAGACACCCTTGGGGTTGCCGGTGGTGCCCGAGGTGTAGTTCATGGTGTCGCCGATGGTCCGGTCGGTCGGATCGTCGGTGGGCTGGGCGTCCCGCAGAGCGGCATAGGGTTCGAAGCCGTCGATGGCCCCCACCGAGAGGCGGGCCGGATCGGGGAGCTCGGCCTCCTTGGCGGCGTCGGCGGCCACCTCCGCGAAGCGTTCGTGGGCCACGAACACCTTGGCCCCCGAGTCCTTCAGGATGTAGGCGACCTCGGGGCCGATCAGGTGGTGGTTGATCGGCACCAGGTACCACCCGGCCTGGAGGGCGGCCAGGTAGACCTCGAACATCTCCACCCCGTTGGGCAGCAAGGTGGCCACCACGTCCCCGGTCTGGAGGCCGCGCTGGCGGAGGGCGTGGACCACCTGGTTGGTCCGGTCGAGGAGTTCTTTGGCGGTGAACTCCCGCCCGCCAGGGTCGACCAGGGCCAGGTGGTCGGGATCCTCGTGTGCCAGTGCCCAAAATCCAAGATCGCCCATCGTGGCCTTCCCCTCTTGCCGTGCAGCTGCGGCTTGCGCTGCTTTCGGTGCTCGAATCGACGTCATTGCGACTCTCGCACATGGCACCCAGGTGGCGCCGAACCGGTTTCGAACGCTAGAACATGTTCTAGCTGCGGTCAATCTGCCCGTCCCCCGGGGGCAGCGCCCAGCGCCCGAGAGTCGTATGACGAGGTATGAGGAGCGAGCACGGATGAGTGGATTCCTGAACGGCAAGGTCGTGGCCATCACCGGGGCTGGTGGCGGGATCGGCCGGGCCGTGGCGCTGGCGGCGGCCGCCGAGGGGGCGAAGATCGTGGTGGCCGACATCGGGGTCTCCCTCGACGGGGGTGACCCGAAGAGCGAGGTGGCCGAGTCGGTGGTGGCCGAGATCCAGGCGGCCGGGGGTTCGGCGGTGGCGGTGGCCGAGAGCGTGACCACCCTGGCCGGCGGCGAGAAGATCATCGGGACCGGCGTCGAGAAGTGGGGCCGGATCGACGGCGTGGTGGCGGTGGCCGGCATTCTCCGGGAGCGGATGCTCTTCAACATGGCCGAGGACGAATGGGATGCGGTCATCGAGACCCACCTGAAGGGGCACTTCACTGTCTTCCGGGCGGCGTCGGCCATCATGCGGAAGCAGGAAGGGGGCGGTTCGCTGGTCGCCTTCACCTCCGGGGCCTTCGCCGGCAGTGTGGCCCAGGCCAACTACGCGGCGGCCAAGGGTGGCATCGTCTCGCTGGTGCACTCGGCGGCGGCCGGGCTCAACCGCTACGGCATCACCGCCAACGCGGTGGCCCCGGTGGCCCGCACCCGGATGTCGGCCAACGTCCCGATGGACCTGGCCGAGATGGGGGACCCGGAGGACGTCGCGCCGTTGGTCGTCTACCTGCTGTCGGACCGGGCCAAGCATGTGACCGGCCAGGTGTACACCTCGGTGGGCCCGAAGATCGCCGTCTGGAACCAGCCCCGTGAGGTCCGGGCCATGTATGCCGACGGGCGATGGACTCCTGAGGAGATCGCCGCCCGGTTGGACTCGACAGTGGGGCAAGAGCGGATGCCTCTGCTCGACCAGCTCGAGGCCTACCGCAAAGCCGCCGAGGAGAAGGCGGCGGCCGAGCAGGGCGGCTCCTAGGCATTTGGCGGACCCGGCTCGGGTTGGGGCGGGCCGAGGGCCGTGCACGCCGGCCGTGCCCGCCGCACCTTCATTCAACAGTTCTCCACCAGTTCGAAAATTCTTTTGATCGCAGGTCGAATTCTGCAAGGTTTCGTGTAAGGTAACCGGCGAATTTGGCCCGAAGTGTCACACCCCCCGGATGAAATTGGCCCATGGAGTTCAAAGCCCTGGAGGGCTTGGTCGACGAATTGATCGAAGCGGGACCTCCCTACGACCCGGAGTCGATGGAGACCCTGCTGCGGGTGCGAACCAAGGTCGACGCCGTCTGCACGATGGCGGTGGGGGAGTTCGACACCTGGGGGGAGTGGGCTCCCGACGGGGCCCGGAATGCCGCCTCCTGGGTGGCGACCAAGGGCCGCCTCCCCCGGGCCGAGGCCGGTCGCCTGGTCAAGCGGGCCCGGGCCCTCCCCCGCTTCCCGAACTGTGCCGAGGCCTGGAAGCGAGGGGAGCTGAACGGCGCTTACCTCGACACCCTCGAAAAGGTGAGGAACCACAGGACCGAAGAGGCCCTGGAGCGGGACGAGGAGACGCTGGTGGGGGAGGGGTGTCGGACCGGCCGCTTCGAGGACTTCGTGAAGTTGGTCGGCTACTGGGAACAGCTGGCCGACCCCGACGGCACCGAGGAGGCGGCCGAGGAGCGCCGCAACCGCCGGGACGTCTACTTGGAGCCCGTCGGCGACATGTACCTCGGGCAGATGACCCTCGACCCCATCTCCGGAGCCATCGTCTACGACGAGTTGAAGCGGCTGGAGGAGGAGCTGTTCGAGGCGGACTGGAAAGAAGCCAGGGCCCGGCTCGGATACGACCCCACCGCCTCGGATCTGGCCCGGACCCCGAGCCAGCGCCGGGCCGACGCCCTGGTGGAGATGGCCACCCGGTCGAGGACCGCCCCGCCCGACGGTATCCGCCCGGCGCCCCTGTTCAGTGTGCTGGTCGACTTCCCCACCCTGTGCGGGCGGATCTGTGAGCTGGCCCAGGGCATCGCGGTCACGCCGGGTTCACTGGTGCCCTGGATGGACCGGGCCCGTATCGAGCGGGCGGTCTACGAGCCCGACAACCGGGTCCAGGTCAGCGCCACCGCCCGATTGTTCACCGGGGCCACCCGACGGGGCATCCAGCTACGGGACCGGGAGTGCTCCCACCCCTACTGCGACCGCCCGGTCCTCGACTGCCAGGTGGACCACATCCAGCCCTTTGGCCAGGACGGTCCCACCATTCAGGAGAACGGCCGCCTGCTCTGCGGCTACCACAACCGGCTCCGGAACCAACGCCCGCCGCCACCTCGGTAGTGCGTCCCTGCCGCCCACAACGCCAGGGTTGTTGGTGTTTCCTTTCCTTTTGCTTCCACTTGGTCTTGCTTCCCCTTGGTCGTGCCGCGGATAACGACGCGGGGCCAAAGCGAGTGATGACGGTATTCGGATTCGACCCGACCCGATGGTTGATCACCGTTAGTCTGGCGAATCGCCAACTGGATTCCCCAATCAGCGCGGATGCAACATTTCGTGTTGCGGGTCCGCACTAGGCCAGTTAGTGATGGCGGGCAGAATGAACAGATGCTGGTAGTGCGAGCCGCCCAAGCTGAGGACGCCACTGAGATCGCCGGAGTGCACGTGCGTTCATGGCAGGTCGGCTATCGCGGTTTGATGTCCGATGCATATCTCGACGGCTTGCGGCCCGAGGATCGCATGGCTCAATACACGCTCGACAGCACCGAGCCGGGTACGCCGGCGACCATCGTCGCCGCCGTAGGCTCGGTCATCCGAGGCTTCGCCACCATCGGGCCGTCCCGGTCGGACGGATCCGGGGACGAAGGTGAGTTGTATGCCCTTTATGTCGATCCGGCGTACTGGGGTCACGGTGTAGGTCGGCTCCTGATGGAAGAGGCCAGGGCTCGTCTCGCTGGTCGGGGATTCGGCGAGGCCATCTTGTGGGTACTTCTCGGTAACGAACGGGCCATACGTTTCTATGATGTCGATGGGTGGCAACCTGACGGGTATCGCCGCCGGGAGGAGGTGCACGGCGTTCTCGCTGACGAGATCCGTCTCCGGCGGAGGCTGCCCTGAACCGACTCCCACGGTGGTGGGTCGACCCAGATCCACGCAGCTGTCGGACGGATTCCCTAATCAACCCGGGTGCACGGTTCGCGGATAGCGGGTTCGTTAAAGTGCCTGTCGAAGCAGATGCAGGTCGGAATCGAAGCTCCCACGTCCCACTGATGTGAAGGATGCGCCATGGTCGCACTTGTAATTATTCTGACGGTTGTCGTTCTACTCCTGACGGTGTTGGTGGCCGGGCTACTGCGCAGCCATGCCGACATCCTGAGGGCGCTCCACGATCTGGGCGCCGGGGTGGGCGATCCATCCCGAGAGGTGACGGGCGACAGGGGAGCCACCAACAGGTCCGCCGATTCCAGCGCGGTGGCGATCACGATGGGCCCGCCCCTTCCCGGAGAGCGGAACTCAACATCCGCGCCCACGATCGCCGGTCTCACGCCAAGTGGCGACGCCTTGGCCATCGCCATGTCGGGGAGCGATCAACTCACGCTTATCGCCTTCCTGTCCTCAGGCTGTGCGACCTGCGCCGGGTTCTGGGAGGCCTTCCAGGCACCGGAGCATCTGGGGCTTCCGGACGGGATCAGATTGGTGGTGGTCACCAAGGGTCCGGAGATGGAGATCGCCGGAGAAGTGCAGGCCAAAGCCCACAGCCGGCTCCAAGTGGTGATGTCGACCGATGCATGGGGCGATTACGAGGTTCCCGGATCCCCCTTCTTCGTCCTGGTCGATGGTTCGGCGGGTCGACGGATCGGCGAAGGCGTTGCCAACCACTTCTCCCAGGTGGCGGAACTGGTGCGGCGGGCCCAGGTCGACATGCAAGCGTTCGGGATCGGAGCCCGAAGCGAACGAGCGAGCCGGAGTCGAGCCTTCGCCGGCGGCCTCGACGGTCCAGCCCGGGAGTCCGCCAACGACCAGGAGCTGAGGGCGGCCGGCATCCTCCCGGGAGACCCGAGCCTGTACCCATCGTCGCTGGAGGATGTGTTTCCGTCCCAGCTCGACCGACAGGCCCCGGAACCGGAACGCCGAGCGGGCTGAACGATGCCCACCCTCCAAGCCCACGGCATCGAGGCTCGCCTTCCCAACGGCTTCGAGGGGAGGATCTTCGTCCGTCCCCGGGTTGCCGACGAGATCACTTATCCGGTCGCACACTTCGCGACATTCGCGCTACCGAACCAGGTCGGGGACTTCGGGAGCGGCGCGGTGACCCTGATGGGGCCGACTGATATTTTCGCGGTCCTGTTCGAGTACGGGCCAGAGAGTGTCGGGACCCGGTTGTTCGCCCGCCAGGGCATGCCCCGCTCACTCGGTATCGATGATTTCCGCCCCAACCTGTTGAGAAGGGGCATCGGGGGCCAATCGGGGACCCAGTGGTTCTTCACCGAGTCCCAACGCCCCTTCACGTTCTATGCCGTGCTCGGCAGCCATGCCCGCCGGGCCGCTCTGGTGCCCCACGTCAACGCTCTACTTTCCAATCTGTCGGTGAGCCCGCAGCCCCTGGCTGTCGCGCTCGGAACGGCGCCGTGGAACTGATCGGCCCCTACCTGGTCGCCTGTGCCCTGTTGATGATCGCCGGGGTGATGAAGTTGCTCCGTCCCGACCACACCGCGCGAGCGATAGCGCTGGTCGTCCCCGTTCGTCTTCGTCGCCCACTTCAATTCCGCTCCCTCCGGGTTCTGATCCGGGTCGGCGCCCTCGCCGAGGTGGTGCTGGGCACGGTGGCGATGTTCCTTCCCCGTCCGCTACCGGCAGCACTGGTCGCCACTTCCTACGCGGTCTTCGTCGGGGTGGTGGTCTATGTCCGGTCCAAGGGCGGTTCCCTGGCCAGCTGCGGGTGCTTCGGGACCCTCGACACCCCCGCCACCCGGCTGCATGTGATCATCAATTCGGGTTTGGCAATTGCCGGGGTGGCGGGGGCGCTGGATGCCCCGGCCGGAGGGTCAACGGTCAGCATCCTTGCAGGTCAGCCACTATATGGGGTCCCGTTCGTGGCGGTAGGTTCGCTAGGTATTTGGCTGACGTTCCTGGCTCTGTCGTCGCTCTCGGAGCTCCAGGCCGCTCGCCGGCTGGTGGGGAGCGCCACCGGGAAGTGGCGATGAACAGGTGAGTACGACCCTCGCCGAACGGGCCTCGGAATTCCTCGGGTCACGGTTGTCCCGACGGAGTTTCATCAACCGCTCGGCGTACGTCGGGAGCGCGGTGGCGGTTGGGGCCGGCCTCGATCTGGCCCTTCGACCCGGTACCGCCTACGGTGCGATCTGCTCTTGCGGCAGCTCCAATTGCGATTGCGGTTCGACGTGTTGCTCCGGATTCAGCGAGTTCTGCTGCTCGGTGAACGGCGGCTACAACTACTGTCCGACCAACACCGTGATGGGCGGATGGTGGAAGGCGGACAATTCTTCCTATTGCGGCGGCCCCCGGTACTACATGGACTGCAATGCCACCTGCAGCTGTACCACCGGATGCGGGAACGGCTTTAACTTCTGCGACACCTCCTGTGACGGAACCAGCTGCGGCTGCGGTCCGAGCGGATGCGATTCGTTCCTCACCGGGTGCCTGCAGTTCCGCTACGGCCAGTGCAACCAGAACATCGCGTGCATGGGCAGGATCGTGTGCCGGGTGGTGGCCTGCGTCCCGCCGTGGCAGGTGGATGCCTCGTGCACCACGGCCAATGCCGAAGACGACAGCACCGCCGAACAGAACGAACCCTGCTGGACGACCGCGCCTCCCTCTCCGCCGTGCAATTCCCCGGCTACCAACTGTCAGACGGTGGGAATGGCGGCTAGCGCTGACGGCAACGGCTACGCGATCCTCACCTCGTTCGGGAAGGTGTTCACCTTTGGGGACTTCCCCAACGACGGTGACGAGTCAACTGTCACCCTGGCGCGACCGATGGTGGGCATGGCCGCCTCCCCGATAGCCGGCTACTACTTCGTGGCGGCTGACGGCGGGGTCTTCACCTTCGGAAGTGCCCAGTTCTACGGGTCAATGGGCGGCGTCACCCTGAATCAGCCCATCGTGGGCATGGCGGCGACGTCGACAGGCAAGGGCTACTGGCTGGTAGCGGCCGACGGCGGGGTCTTCGCCTTCGGGGACGCCCGGTTCTACGGGTCGATGGGCGGCCGTCCACTGAACCAACCCATCGTGGGTATGACCTCCACCCTGACCGGCAAGGGCTACCGGATGGTTGCCGCCGATGGCGGCATCTTCTCGTTCGGGGACGCCCAGTTCTACGGGTCCATGGGCGGTCATCCCCTCAATCAGCCGATCGTGGGCATGGCAACCACGCCGTCGGGAAAGGGCTACTGGCTGGCGGCGGCCGACGGAGGCATCTTCGCCTTCGGGGACGCACCCTTCCATGGCTCGATGGGCGGCCTCCCCCTGGCCAGACCGATGGTGGGCATGGCGCTCTCCCGCCCGCAGGCGGGCTACTGGCTGGTCGCCCAGGACGGCGGCATCTTCTCCTTCGACGCACCCTTCCTAGGGTCCCCTGCCTAGGCCATGAAGCTCGACACCACAGCACCGGAGAATTGAGGAGCCCGATGACAACGTTGATCATTTCAGTTGCCGCGCTGGTCACGGTGGTATCCGCCGTCCGATCCACCTGGTCGCCCTGCGGATTGTCGATGCTGGCATCCATCACGCCGCTCAGCGAGACGGGCCGCGGAAATCGGTTCCGCACCACCGCCACCTGGTTCGTGGTCGGCAGCACCGTCGGAGGTTTGACCTTGGGGCTCTGTGTGGCGATTCTGGCCGTCGGTGTGCATGGATTGGCATTGTCATCAACTGCAGTCGGGTTGGCCGCCCTGGCGACCGCGGTGCTGGCGGCGGCGTCGGACATCGGGGTGAAAGGGCTTCGCCTCCCGGTTCATCACCGCCAGGTCAACGAGCGGTGGCTCGACCAGTTCCGGCCGTGGGTCTACGCCGCCGGTTTCGGCTGGCAGATCGGCACCGGGTTGGCCACCTACATCACCACCGCGGCGGTGTATCTGATGATCGTTCTCGGCGCCCTCGGAGGCCGTCCGGTGCCGGCGCTAGCCCTCGGCACCGCGTTCGGATTCGTGCGAGGCCTGTCAGTGCTGCTCGGGAGGAACATCACCACTCCTGACGCCCTGCGATCGTTCCACCGGAGATTCGTCGACGCCGGTCCGAAGGTCAACCGCGTCACCCTGGTCACGGAGTTGGCGGCGGCATTGGCGGTGGCCTGGATCTTGTCACCGATGATCGGAATCGGTGCGTCCGGCGTAGTCGCGGTCATCGGGGCCATCCTGATGCGACGGCGGGCGTCGGCACCCACAGTCGAGACGGCGCCGGCGGCGACGGCTACAACCGATGGCTCCGGCGCGCTTCCTCCGGGGTCGGAGCGGGCAAAGGCCGGCAACCTCGACCCGGTGACCGTTCCGTAGTCAGCCAGAGTCGCCCGAGGCCAGCGCCTTCGAACCGGATGCGTGAGCTGACGCGGATCCGGAGGCGGCCGGTTCCGCAGTCGTCTTGGGTTTCGGGTCGCCGAGAAACGGCCCACCCACGACGGGTCCCTGGTTCCGCCACTTCTTGAGGGCGGGGTACCGGGTGGCCAGAAGCACCAATCCAGCCACTGCCAGTCCGATTCCTGCCACCTGGACCAAGATGAACGCCACATGGCTAGGGTCGGTCAGCCACAGCCGTTCGTCAAAGAAACGTTCGATCCCCCACAGCACCATTCCGGCTCCGATGATGATGCCGGCCGGCGGAAGTTGGCGGCGGTGCTCGAGATCGATGGCACGTTCGCCGTCGGCCGTGCCGCTCTCTTCGACCGCAGCCTCAGTGGCGCCGTCGGGGGAGTCATGGGAGGAGCCGTTGACGGACCCGTCGATACCGGTCGCTCCCTCGACCGTGTCCTCGGCGCTGGCACCGGCGATGGCTCCGGCTCCGGGATCGATCAATTGAGCCACGCTGCCAACGTCGGCTGTCTCCAGGTCGGAGACCCGGCCGGACACGCCAGGAGCCGCGGCGCCAACCCCGGCCGTCGCAAGTTTGGTTGAGGCGGCGGGAGATTGGCCGCGGAGCCAGCGTTCGATGAGCAGAAGGATGCCGAAGATGCTCAGATCCATGGCGGCCTGGAAGATCGGAACCGGGAGCCGCTTGCCGACCTCTCCGGCGTAGTACATGCCGAACCACTGATGAGTGGCGTGGCCGCCGCCATTGATCATCAGCTGGGGCCCGAGCAGTCGGCCGATGCCCCAGGCCGCCATCAGGACCGGTGCGACCAGATCAAGCAGCCGGATGGTCGGTATGGACGGACAGCGCCGACGGGCACTGATGATCCCCACCGGCACGGCCAGGATCAATCCCCCGAAGGACGACAGCCCCCCCTGCCAGATGGCGAACACCTGAAGTGGGTCAGAGGAGTACTGGGACCAGTTCGGAACCACGCTCATGATGCGGGCACCGACAATGGCGGCAACGATGACCCACAGGAACATCCCGGTTATCCACTCCCACGGATAGCCGGCGTTGCGTACCCGGCGTTCGAAATATCGGAGCGCGAACCAGAAGGTGATGGCCAGTCCGATCCCGTAGGTGTGGACCTCGAGGAACCAGATATGGAAGGCGACGGGGATTGGTCTCATGATTGGTTGGTCAGTCGGGCCAGGCGGGTGGCTTTGGCTGGGGGCGGCGGAGCTGTCCCGCGAAGGCCCTGCAAGTATGCCTCAGGCACCCGGTATGGTGATTTCAGGGGGCGGCGATGGTCGGGGGACCTGAGCTGACCTGCGGGGCGAAGGGTTGCGAGTGGCCAGGGGCCGGGCGGCGCACGGACACCGGTCCCGATGAGGGGGAGAGATGGGAACGTTTTCGGGCAAGGTAGCGGTGGTCACCGGGGGTGCCTCGGGCATCGGGTTGGCCTCGGCGACCCGGTTGGCTGAAGAGGGGGCCACGGTGGCGGTGGTGGATCTGGATGCCACCGGGGCGGGTCAGGTGGCCGGCAAACTCGGTGGCCTGGCGGTCCAGGCGGATGTCAGCCGGTCGGAGGCGTGGCCCGGCATCGTCGAGGAGGTGACGGAGAAACTCGGGGGGATCGACGTGGCGCATCTCAATGCCGGGGTGACCACCGGAGAGGCCGACATCACTGCCCTCACCGACGCGCAGTACCGGCGTGCGCTCGGGGTGAACCTGGACGGCGTGACCTTCGGCATTCGGGCCCTGGTGCCGGTCATCGCGAGCCGGGGCGGGGGGTCGATCGTCGCCACCGCGTCTTTGGCCGGCCTCATCGGCTACTCGCCCGACCCGATCTACACGCTGACCAAATCGGCAGTGGTGGGACTGGTGCGGGCGCTCTCCCCCCAGTTGGCCGAGAAGCACATCAACATCAACGCCATCTGCCCCGGGCTGGTGGACACGCCCCTTATCGACGACGTTCGACCGCTCCTGGCCGCCAGCGGGTTTCCGATCATCGACCCGACTGCGGTGGCCGACGCGGTGATCGGCTGTCTCGCCGGGGACGAATCCGGTCAGGCGATGGTGGTACAGGCCGGGCGCCCGGCGTTGTCGTTCCGGTTCGCCCGCCCACCCGGCCCCCGGGCCGCGGGTGCAGAAGGGAAGCTACCGCCGGAGGAGCTCACCGCCCACGACCAGCGCTGAACCGGCTGGGGCCCTGAGCAATCGGTCCTGATGCTTGCCTGACGCCGCGGGATGGCCGGCGCCCAGATGGTTAGGCGACTCGCCCGACTCCCACGAAACCGTCACCGGTGCGCATCGGGGTATCCCAGACGGAGGCCCCGGTGTACGGCGCCTCCACCATCATGCCGCCGCCGATGTACATGGCGACATGGTCGTCTCCGCCGGGGCCGTAGAACAGGAGGTCACCCGGTGCGATATCGCCGAGCGGGATGTGAGTGGTGTCGTCGTACTGCGCCCCTGAATAGTGGGGAAGGCTGATCCCGACCTGGGCATAAGCCCACATCACCAGACCCGAGCAGTCGAAGCCGGCCGGAGTGGTGCCGCCCCACTCGTAGGGCACGCCGATCTCGCCCTGTGCCGCCTGGACTGCCCCGGCCGCACCGCTGGAGGTCGGGGGAGGTGGGCTGAGGTCGACGGTGAACCCGCCTCCGCCTCCCCCGCTCGAGGTGGACTGGGCGGCGACCTGAGCTGACGCCTGCGCCTGTTGAGCCGCAGCCACCTTGGCTTGAGCCGCTTGCGCGGCGGCCGCTGCGGCGGCCGCCTGCTGCTGTGCGACCAAAGTCTGAATCTGGGCGTTTACACCATTCAGTGCCGACGCATCGGAGGCGGCCAACTGGGTGGCCTGATCCTTGGCCGATGACGCCGCATTCGCTTCCGAGGTGGCCTGGGCCTGTTGCTGCTGTAGCGCATCCTGTTGCGCATGTAGCTGGGTCTGGGCGGTGTGCAGCTGGTCCACGGTATTGGTCACGTTGCCGGAGGCGATGGCGGAGTACTCGTTGTGAATGCCAGCCGCATTGTTGTCACCGGTGAACATCTGAGTGAACTGGTTACTGGTGCCGTCGCTCATGTAGTCGGCCACCGCGTGGGTCCGGAGCTCGCCTTGGTCCTTGTTCACTTCGGCCTGGTCCTTGGCCAGCTGAGCCTGGCTCTGGGCGATCTGAGCGTTGAGCTGTGAGACCTTGTAACTGGCGGTGTCGTACTGGGACGTCAACGACTGGATCTGCTGTTGTTCAGCGGCGATCTTGGCCGTGAGCGCCGAAGCCTGGGCCTGGGCGTCAGAGATCGGGTCGGCCGATGCGAGGCGCGGGGGCACCACAACCAGCGACGTGATACCGGTTGTGACGGCCAGTGCGAGCAACGCACCGATCCGTCCGCGGGATCTCGTGCGTGCCTGTCGAGGGGCAGCTGGCTCGGACGTCGAGTACTGCTCGGCGTGAGTCATAACGAAGGTACGTTTTAGTCCATCCGTGCGCGTGACACAAGCACACCCGGTCGCTTTGTGGCTCTGACCTGCGATATCGGAAATACCGATTTATGCTATCTGACGCAATTTCGTCATGTCCCGACGCATCCCGTTGACTTCCCGCTTTTGCCACCATCAACTCGCATTTGCGATTGCGCCGACGTTCCATGCAACGCTCGGTGCAACGCCGCCACCGCCGCGGCGACCGCGGTTGCGTAGACGTCTTGTTCATCTTCGCGGTCAGCCCGCGAGACGCATGAGCAACACAGTCACCCGAGGCAACCGGGCGCCCACAGCCCGTCGGCGGTCACCCAAGAGGCCGACACTGCCGTACACAAGCGGAGCCGGGTAGGGTCATGCGGATGGGTGAGATCGTCGAATTTGCCAGCAACGGAAAGACTGCTCAGGGCTATCTGGCCGTCCCGTCCGGAGGGGCCGAGTCCGGGCCCGGGGTCATCGTCATTCAAGAGTGGTGGGGTCTGGTCGATCAGATCAAGCGGACCTGCGACCGGTTCGCCGAGGCGGGCTTCACCGCCCTGGCCCCCGACCTCTACCACGGGACAGCCGTTCCTCTCTCCGAGCCGGATGAGGCCGGCAAGGAGATGATGGCCCTGAAGATGGACACGGCCGCCAAGGACCTGAGTGGCGCAGTGGACGAACTGGTCCGGCGCACCGGGCGAGGCCAGATCGGCGTCATCGGCTTCTGCATGGGCGGGGGACTGGCGCTGGTGCTCGCCACCCAGCGCCCCGACGCGGTGCAGGCGGTGGTTCCGGCCTACGGGCTCATCCCGTGGCCCGACGCTCAGCCCGACTACTCGAAGATGACCGCGGCGGTGTTGGGCCACATCGGCGCCGACGACGACTACTTCACCCCCGAGAGCACGCGGGAGCTCGAGGCTCAGCTGCGCGATCTTGGCGTGCCGGTCGAGTTCCACTTCTACTCCGGCGCCAGTCACGCCTTCTTCAACGAGGACCGTCCGGAGGTGTACAACTCCGAGGCCGCCGCCCTGCTCTGGGACCGCACCGTGGCCTTCTTCCGCGAGCAATTCGGGTTAAGCCCGCGGTGGCGGCACGCGGAGAGGCGGGGTTGGTCGATCGTTACCTGACCCTCGGTCTCCGGCTCGGGCGGCACATCGACGGGATGGTGGACGCCTACTACGGCCCCCCGGCCCGGGCCCAGGCGGCCGACCGGGAACCGGTGCAACCGCCCGACCGGCTGGTGGCGGAGGCGAGGGTGCTTCTTGCCGACATCGACGCCGGGGGAGCGCTGGATGGGTCGTCGCAGGTCGTGGGGGGCAGCCGCCCCGATGACGGGGCGGCCCCGGCTCGACGCCGGTGGCTGCGGGCCCAGGTGATCGGGCTGATGACCACCGCCCGGAAGCTGGCCGGCGAGGCCATCGGCTACGCCGACGAGGTCGAGGCGTGTTACGGGATCCGTCCGAGCCGGGTCGACGAGGGCACGTTTGCCGACGCCCACCGGCAGCTGGACGAGGTGCTCCCCGGGAGCGGTCCACTGGCCGAGCGGCTGGTCTCATGGAGGGAGGCCCACGCGGTCCCGACCGACACCCTCCGTCCCGCCATCGATTCGTTGGCCGAGGACTTCCGGGCACGGACCCGGAGCCTGTTCGGTCTGCCGGAAGGCGAGCACGTCGACTTCGAGTTGGTGACCGACCAGCCGTGGTCGGGCTTCAACTACTACCTCGGCGGGTTGCAGAGCCGGGTGGCGGTGAACACCGACCTGCCGGTGCTGTCGACCAGCCTCGCCCACCTGGTGGCCCACGAGTCGTATCCGGGGCACCACACCGAGCACACCCGCAAGGAGGTGGGGCTGGTGCGCCACCGCCAGTGGTGGGAGGAGTCGATCTTTCTGGTCGGGACCCCCCAGTGCCTGTTGGCCGAAGGACTCGCCGACCTCGGGCTCGAAGTGATCGTCGGTCGACGCCCGGAGCCGGTGGTGGCCGGGCACCTGCGGCCGCTGGGCCTCCGCTACGACCCCGAGGTGGTGGCGGCGGTGTCGGAGGCGGGCGAGGCGCTCGGGGCGGTGCGCCAGAACGCCGCCTTCCGGCTCCACGAGGACGGGGCCGATGTCGACACGGTGGTCGACGAGGTCGCCCGGTGGGGACTGCTGTCGAACGACCGGGCGTCGAAGGCCGTCGAGTTCCTTACCCACCCCACCTGGCGGGCGTACCTCACCTGTTACGTGGAAGGGCTGCCGCTGTGCCGGTCGTTCGTGGGTGGGGATCCGGCCCGGTTCGACCGGCTGCTCTCCGAGCAGCTGATACCGGCCGACCTCCAGGCCGATCCGGCGCCGGCCGCCTGACGACCTCGACGACCTACTGGCGCGGCGCCGGCGCCGGCGGCTCCTTCGGAGCCAGATCGTGGGGCCCGGCCGGGGGATAGCCACCGGCGGCCCGGATGGCGGCTCCCCATGGCTCCAGCACGGCTAGCAATTCGGACAGGTCGTCCCCGAGGGCGGCCACCGCCGGGCCACACTGATCATCGGTGGCCACCTCGATCGACTCTCGGAGGGCCCGGCCCTGATCGGTCAGACCGTCGTCGTCGACCAGGCCGCGGGTGCGGAGTCTGTCGTCGGCGGCATCGAGCTGTTCATCCGACCAGGCTCGGGTCCGGACGTAGGTGCGAGGGGGGAGGCCCCAGTAGAGCTCGGTGAGCAGACCGATCTCGGTGGCATCGAGCCCGACCGACGTCCAGGAGGCGGTGTGGGCGTCGCCACGGAACTCGCGCAGGATGTCGCCCGCCCTCCACATGTCGCCCATCGGGTCTCCGGGAAGACCGAGGCTCAGCAACCCGGCGAAGAGCGGGCGCCCCTCCGGCCGGAGAGGGGCGGCGGCCCGGCGGAGGAGGTCGGTGACCCGGTCGATTCCCTCCGGGCGCTCACCCAGGATCCGGGTCAGCTGGGCGGTGGCGCCGCGGGTGCGGGCCGAGGCGATGGTCGGTGCGTCGCAGCGGGTCCATCCGAACTGGACCGCCGGGATCACCGCCTCGGGATTGAAGACGCCGAAGGCGGCGGCGACCAGCTCGCCGGAGACCTGGCCCATGCACGACCCGCGGCTGGTGAAGTAGGCCGGCCCGTCGGGAAGCTGCACCCCGGCGTCGAGGGTGAACGGGCTAGGGGAGAAACCGAGCTTCTCGTATTCTTGGTGGCATTCGGCGGCGAAGTAGACCTGGCCCACCACCGGTTCGAGAGCGGAGGCGAGATGGCGGGCCGCCTGGCCGGGACCGTCGGGGCTGCTCATGGGGACACTGTAGGTGGCGAGCGTCGCCGGGGCCGGGGAGAGTGGCGGTTCGGGCCCGGTCCCCGGTTTGGCGGTTCCCGACGATGGCCGTACCATCTGGGCATGTCCGAACGTTCCCGTTACCTGCCCCGTCGCTCGTGCTTCTCCACCCCCGGATCGAACGAGAAGTTCCTGTCCAAGGCCCCATCGGTGCCGGCGGACATGAGCTTTCTCGACCTCGAGGACTCGGTGGCGCCGCTGGAGAAGGAGAATGCCCGGGGGAAGGTGGCCGACGCCATCAAGAACCTGGCCTGGGACGACCGGGTCCTGTGCGTGCGCATCAACGCCTGGGACACCGAATGGACCTATGGCGATGTGATCGAGGTGGTCGGCAGTGCCGGGGAGCGGCTGGATGAGGTGATGCTTCCCAAGGTCCAGCGGGCGGCCGAGGTGGTCGCCCTCGACCTGCTGCTCTCCCAAGTGGAGAAGAAGAGCGGGCTCCCGGTGGGCCACATCGGCATCGAAGCCCAGATCGAGACGACCACCGGGCTGATCAACGTCGAGGAGATCTGTGCGGCCTCCCCACGGCTCGAGACGATCATCTTCGGCCCGGCCGACTTCGCAGCATCGATGGAGATGCCGGTGTTGACGGGCGGGGTGGCCATTCCCGAGTACCCGGGCGACCACTTCAACTACGTGTTCTCGAAGATCCTGATGGCGGGGCGGTCGAACGGGTTGCAGGTGATCGATGGGCCGTTCCTGAAGATCCGGGAGCTCGATTCGCTGCGGGAGTTCTCGCAGCGGACCCGGGTGTTGGGTTACGACGGCAAATGGGCGTTGACCCCCGATCAGGTCGGGGTGCTGAACGAGGTCTACTCACCCACCCAGGAACAGTTCGACCGGGCCTGGGACATCCTGGACGCCTACCAGAAGGCGACCGAGGACGACCGGACCGGCGCGGTGATGTTCGGGGACGAGATGATCGACGAGGCTTCCCGCAAGATGGCCACCAAATTCGTGGTCCGGGGCGAACGCGCCGGCCTTTCCCGTTCGAAGGGCTGAGCCGGGGCGCCGGACGGGCCCAAGTCAGCCGGGGCGTCGGACGGGCCGGAGCGCCAGACAGGCCGGAGCGCCAGACGGGCCGGAGCAGTCGGCGGCGGTCGCGGTAGAGTTATGAGCATGACAATGTGCATGATGGCGCGTCGTCGTGTCCTCGAAGTCGGAGGCACGCTGGGGATGGCATCAGCTCGATAATCGATGGGCTGAACGGATCGTCGCGGAAGCGCAGGTCGGCGCGGGCGATCTGGTGCTGGATGTCGGCGCCGGGGCGGGGGCGATCACCTCATCGCTGGTGACGAGCGGCGCTCGGGTAGTAGCCGTGGAGCTGCATCCGAAGCGGGCGGCGTTGTTGAGAGAGCGATTCGACCGCGACCCGGTCAAGGTGGTGATGGCCGATGCCGCCGATCTCTGGTTGCCGCGCTACCCGTTCAAAGTGGTGGCCAACCCCCCGTTCGCGGTCACGGCTGCGTTGTTGTGCCGGTTGGTGGCGCCAGGCAGCCGCCTGATCCGGGCCGACCTGGTGGTGCCCTGGCACGTGGCCCGGCGATGGGCGTCCGGCCAGGCTCCCGGAGCCGGCCGTTGGCTTCGACAGTTCGAGGTGGGCATCGGTCTTCCGATTCCCCGTTCCGCCTTCCGACCACCCCCACCCAACGGGGTGGCCATGCTGGTCATCAGGCGCCGTGACTGACGGCGCGAAAGCCGGCGCGCAAGCCGGCAGTCCTAACGAGGGGGGCCCGACTTTGGTGGTGGAGGCGGGTCGATGCCGGGGACTCCGTTGTCGGTGACGTGCTCCGTCCACTCGGTTCCCGACCAGTAGCGGTGCTCGTGCTTGAAGAAGGGATCCCGGAGCCAGCCCGGGGCGGTTCCGGTATGGGTCGCGTCCGTCGCCCTCGGTGGTGCGCTCGTCGGTTCGTTGCCAGGACTCCGGGGATGGGTGTCGGTGAAGAACCCGGACGCCGGCGGACCGCGATAGCGCCCTCGCCGTCGTTGCGAAGAGAGGGCACGCAACCCGAAGAGGCCCGCGAAGACCACCAAGGCGATCCACGAGCCATGGCCGTAATACATACCTGCAGTGTATGGCCGACGGCTTGGGATCGGGCATCCTCCCCGGCTGGGTTGTTCGAGCGCCCGACGGCGGGGTGATGTCGCCCTCGGAGGCTCCGGCCCGGAGTCCGCCGACATCGGGGACGTCCGAATCGAACGACGCCGGCGTGATGGAGAAACGCGCCTCGTCACCACCACCGTTCACCAATCGCACGAGGGGACTCTCGTACGGATCGGACGAAGTCACCCCCCCGGAACGGCCTGCTGGGTGTCGAGCATCTGGGCCATCACCATCTTGATGAACTCGTCGGCCTCATCGGTCATGCCACCGGCCACGCCCCCGTAGATGGCACCGGACTTCGGCGCGTCGGCGGCATGTTCCTTGGCGAACACCACGGCATCGGCGAGGTCGGTCTCGAAGGCGGCGGCGAGACCGGGCTGGGTCTGGGGCCGGGTGACGGCCATGTGGAGGGCGTTCGGGTACTGCTGGCCGTTGAAGCGCCACCCTCGGCCGCGCATGAAGTCGTTGATGTGGTACACGTCGAACTCGTCGGAGGTGAAGCTGAACAGGAAGGTGGGGCTGCCGAGGATCCGCAACTCGGGATGCGAGAGGACGGCGCGCTTCATCCGGTCGGCGGTCCCGAAGATGTCCTTGGCGTAGCCCCGGTACCCGGACCGGCCGAGGTGGACCAGCGACGCCCAGGTTGCCGCCAACAGACCGGCGGAGCGGGAGCCGTCCATCCCCGGCGAGGTGTACTTGCCGCCGCTCCAGTCGGTGAGGAAGAAGTACTGCGAGTTGCGGAGCGCCTTGTCGCGAAACAGGAGGGTCGAGGTGCCCTTGAGGGCGTAGCCGTACTTGTGGGTGTCGGCGGAGATGCTGGTCACCCCCGGGACCCGAAAGTCGAAGTCGGGAATGTCATAACCGAGCTCCTGTCCGAAGGGCAGGATGAACCCGCCCAGGCAACCGTCGACGTGGAGGCCGACCCCGTTGTCGAGGGCCAGCTGGCCGAGCTCGGCGATCGGATCCACCGTGCCATAGCCGTAGTTGCACGCCGATCCGACGATGGCGATGGTCTGGTCGTCGATGAGGCCGGCGACGGCGCCGACGTCGACCATGGTGGTGCTGGGGTCGATGGCGGCGCGCCGCAGTTCGACCCCGAACAGGTGGCAGGCCTTGTCGAAGGCGGGATGGGCGGTCTCGGGCTTGATCAGGTTCGGCCGGGTGACCCCCCGCGACTGGGCGGCGTGCTCCCGGTAGGCCAGGACCGCATGACAGATGCTCCCGGTGCCGCCACTGGTCAGCATGCCCGCCGGTTCGCCGTCGGTGACCGCCCCGGCGTGGAAGAGATCGAGGACCATGGCGATGATCTCGCCCTCGAAGCGGGTCGAGCTCGGGCACATATCGCGCTGCAGCGCGTTGACGTGGGCGTAGAGACCGAAGGCCTCGGTCAGGAAGGCGTAGTGGTCGTGATCCCCGCAGTACATGGTGCCCGAGCACTTACCGGTCTCCCAGAAGGCGTCCTCCTCCTTGGCCATGGTGGCAAGCTCGGCGAGTACCTCACCCCGGGGACGCCCGGATTCGGGCAGGGCCCGATTCACGTCGAACCTCTCCGCATAGGGGTAGTCGTTACTCATGGCGTCTCCTCTGGGTCCTCGGGGTCGGGAACGGGTGCTTCACACCGGGTCAGGCTTTGACCCGAGCCAGCAGACCGCGGGCGATGACCTTGAGGGCCAGCGTCTCGTCGGCCCCCTCGAAAATGGACAACACCCGGGCGTCGACGAAATAGCGGCTCACCGGGAACTCCTCGGCGTAGCCCATGCCGCCGTGGATCTGGAGTGCCTCCCGGGTGACCCACTCGGCCGCCCGGCAGACATAGGCCTTGATCATCGAGGCCTCGAGGGCACCCTCGCCCTTGGACATCAGCCGGGCGACCTCGTAGGAGAACTGCCGGGCGGACTGGATCAGCACGGCCATCCGGGCCAGCTTCACTTCGGTGAGCTGGTAGTCGACGATCGGAGATCCGAAGACCTTGCGGTTCTCGGCGTAGTCGAGGGCCGCCTCGTAGGCGGCCTGCATCACTCCGAGCGCACGGGCGGCGGTCTGCAGGCGACCGTTCTCGAAGCCCTGCATCTGCAGGTAGAAGCCCCGGCCCAGCCCCTCCTCCCCGCCGACCAGATCGGCCTCGGGCACGAACCAACTCTCGAAGGCGACTTCGTAGGAGTGCATCCCCCGGTAGCCGATGGTGTCGATGGCCCGGCCCTCCATCCGACCCGACGAGTCGGACGGGCGGCCGTCGGCGCCCGGCTCCTGGGTGAAGACGAATCCGTGACCTTCGCCCTCCGGCTTCTCGACCAGGAACAAGGACAGTCCGCGATGACCCTTGGACTTGTCGGGATCGGTGCGAGCCAACAACATCAGCACGTCGGCCCGGGCCGCGAAGGTGCACCAGGTCTTGACCCCGTTGATCAGCCAACCGCCGTCGGCCCGGGTGGCCATGGTCATCACCCCGGCGACGTCCGATCCGAAGTCGGGCTCGGTGACCGCCACCGCCCCCATCACCTCGGCGGTGGCCAGCCGCGGCAGCCAGCGCTGCTTCTGTTCCTCGGTCCCCCCGTAGACCAGGGCGCGGGTGAGGATCTCCGGGCGGGTGATGAGCGAACCGCCGGCCCCCAGCGAGGCCCACGACAGCTCTTCGGTAGCGACGACCATCCCCATGTAGTCACTCTCGCCACCGGTGGCGAACCCCCCGTACTCCTCGGGGACCGACATGCCGAATCCGCCCATCTCCGCCATGCCGGAGATGATCTCCTCGGGGATGTCGGTGTTGGCCCGGTGGATGTGCTCCGCTCTCGGCCGGATCTGCTCCTCGGCGAAGCGGTGGAAGGTCTCCCGCACCAGTTCGAAGTCGGCGTCGAGGTGGCGATCACCCGGTTCCCGGGCGAGGGAGGCCAGAAACGCCGGGTCCCGGAAGGTGGTGACGAAATCGGCCGCCGGCGTCATCCAGTCCGGGGCGATGCCCCAGGCAGCTTCGCGACCGATGGTCCGGGAGGCGAGGTCGGCGATGGCATCGGCGGCGAAGGCGCAGGCGATTCGGGCTTCGACGTCGCCGTGGGCCCCGTAGCCGAGCACGGCTTCGGCGGTTCTCACCGACGACGCGGCATGGGCGAGGTCGTAGGCGAGAACCTCGGCGACATCCGGGCCACCCTCGGCCCCGAGCGCGGTGGTTGCGGAGGTGACGACGGAGGCGGCAACCGCGATGGCGTTGGCGGCGGCATCGAGGTCGGGGGCGGGGAGGGATTCGGTTGGCACGGGAGCCAGGTTACCGACCCGTCGATGCCCCGCTCGCGGGTGCAGCGGCAGGGTTCAGCTGGGGCGAACTTGGGCGACCACGGTGACCAGAGGCGGCAACACCACCGGGTCGTCACCCGGATCCACCTCGGTCAACAAGGTGAGGTAGTCGGCCACCGGACCGGGCCCGGCCCCGGCGGGCGCCTCGGCCCAGGTGTCGACGGTGACCAGCCCGGCCTGCCGGGCCAGCGCCGGCAGCATGGCTCCGATGTCGGGGTGGAGCGCCTCCGGCATAGAAAACGGCTCGCCGTTGATCCGACCGGCAGAGGTGATCGGCTCTTGGGCCACCACCCAACCGCCGGGACGGACGGCGGCGGCCATACGGCCGAGCACGACGGCGGGATCGATCACGTGGAGCAGCAGGAAGCGGCAGAAGGCCAGGTCGACCGGTTCGGGGAGACGCAGGTCCTCGCCCGCCTGGGTGATGGCCAGCACCTGGCTATGGGCGGCGGCGGCTTTGGCCACTTCGTCGCGGGCCTCGGGATCGCTGTCGACGGCGTACACCCGGCCGTCCCGGCCGACGATCTCGGCCAGTGCGACCGACACATTGCCGCCGCCGGCTCCGACATCGACGCAGGTCCACCCGGCGCCCAGCCCCAGCCGATCGAGTGCGGTGGCCAGTGGCCGCCGGTACACGTCGTCGCGAAGGCCCCGCATCTCCATTCACCCACGCTATCCGCCGCCGGTTCCGGGGCCGCTCCAAACCGGGATTGCGACCCGGGAGACCGGATCCGGTGTCCGAACAAGCCGCGGCGAGGAAGCCGGTAGCCTCGACACTCGTGAAGGTCACCATGATGTTGTGCGATTCGGCCCAGGTTGCCGACGGAAAGCTGTACATCCTCGGCGGCGGATGGAGCATGACGGGTCCCGACCCGGTCCCGTCGGCCATTGCCCTGAAGATCGATGTCGCCTGGAACGAGGCCGAGACCTCGCACCACTGGGAGCTGTTCCTCGAGGACGCCGACGGCCGCCCGGTGTTGGTGCAGACCCCGGAGGGCGAACACCCCGTCGAGGTACGGGGCGAGTTCACCGTCGGAAGGCCACCGGGGATCCCGGAGGGTTCGCCCATCGACGTCGCCCTGGCGGTGAACCTCGGCCCGCTGCCGCTGGTCCCGGGAACCCGCTACACCTGGCGGATGGCCATCGACGGCGAGTCACAATCGGATTGGCTCCTGGGGTTCACCACCCGCCCGGCACCGGAAGCTGCCTGACCGTGTCAATGGCTACACTCCTGCTCCCATGACCGTCTATGACCGGCCGTTCGGCCGCTATTTCGAGGACTTCGAACCCGGGGACATCTACCGGCACTGGCCGGGAAAGACGATCACCGAGGCCGACGACCACCTGTTCTGCATGATCACCATGAACCACCACCCGCTCCATACCAATAGGTGGTTCGCCGAGCACGAGACCGTCCAGGGTAAGAACGTGGTGGTGGGCAACCTGGTCTATTCGCTGGCCCTGGGGATGAGCGTCCCCGATGTCAGTGGTGCGGCGATTGCCAACCTCGAGGTCGAGTCGCTGATCCACCGGTCACCGACATTTCACGGCGACACCATCTACGCCGAGACGAAGGTGATCGACAAGGTCGAATCGAAGTCCCGCGACGACCGCGGCATCGTGACGGTGGAGACCAAGGCGTTCAATCAGGACGGGGACGAGGTGTGTTTCTTCCGGCGCAAGGTCATGATCTGGAAGCGCGCCGCCGCCCCGCCCCGACGCTTCCCCTATGCCGAAGGCGCCTGGGACTAGCCGGGGGGGTCCGGGGGCCCCGGCCCGCCCGGCCGGCTCGGGGAACGGAATCCCGGACTGGCCAGGTGACCGGGTGAACCGGGTTAACCGGGTGACCGGGTGAACCGGGGCACCGGGGTGCCCCGACCCGAGCAGCTCCGGGCCATGGGACGGGCCATCGCCGACTGGGGTGCCGCCGGTCACCATGGCGGCGCGGCTTCGTCCCGGCGGCCGGATCTGCCCTGGCGGGCAACCCGCGACCCGTGGGCGGTGCTGGTGAGCGAAGTCATGCTGCAACAGACCCAGGCATCCCGGGTGGTACCCGCCTACCAGGGTTTCCTCGGCTTGTTCCCGACCCCGACCGTCTGCGCCGCCGCCTCGCTGGGCGATGTCCTGCGGGCCTGGCAGGGCCTCGGCTACAACCGGCGGGCCCGGAGCCTCCACCAGGCGGCCCGGGTGATGGTGGAGCGCCACGGCGGCGAGGTGCCGGCCGGGTTGTCCGATCTGCTGGCCCTGCCCGGGGTCGGGCCCTATACAGCTCGGGCGGTGTCGGCCTTCTCGTTCGAAGTCGACGTCGGGGTGGTCGACACCAACGCCGGGCGGGTCCTGGCGAGGGCAGCGGCCGGCCGGCCGGTGACGCCCAGGGACGCACAGCGTCTGGTCGACTCGATGGTGCCGAACCGGCGGGCGTGGGAGTTCAACCAGGCCTTGCTCGATCTGGGCGCCACCCTGTGTGTGGCAACCAATCCGGCCTGCGATGGTTGTCCCCTCCGCAAGCGGTGCCGGTGGCGGGCGGGCGGCCACTCGACGCCGGATCCGGCCCGGGGATCGGCGGGGGCGTCGACCCCGCAGAGCACCTTCGTCGGCTCCGATCGCCAGGGCCGCGGTCGATGCATCGATGCCCTCCGGCTCGGACCGGTGCGGGAGGAGGATCTCCCCGCCATCATGGGGTGGCCGGATCAGCCCGAACGGGCCGAGCGGGTGGCGGCCGGGTTGATGGCGGAGGGGATGGTCGTGCGGCTGAGCTCCGGCCGGCTCCGCCTTCCCTAGTTGACCCCTCCCTCGTGGGTCCTTCCCTAGGCGGCCAGAAACCGCAGGATGTGATCGTTGACTTCGTCGGGCTTCTCGACGTGGAGAAAGTGACCGGCCCCCGGCACCACCACCAGTTCTGATCCCGGGGCCAGGAAGTTGAGCACCGGACCGATGGTGTCGATGCCCATGCAGCCGTCATCGGCGCCATGGAGGTACAGGGTGGGCTGTGGCCCGGGCCGCCCCGAGGCGGTCTGGGCGGCGGCGGCCTCGGTGTTCTCCGGGGCCCCGGAGAACATCGAGCGGTAATAGGAGATGGCGGCGGTCAGATTCTCAGGAGTCCCGAGTGCCTCTTTGACCCGGGCGGCATCCTTGGTCCCGTCATAGCCGGGAGACCAGTCCGCCCACAGCCGTTCGATGAACGCGTAGTCATCGAGGCCGACGGCGTACTCGGCCAGCGCCGTCTGGAAGAAGAAGACGTACCAGCTGCGCTTCAGTTGGTCGAAGGTGAAGAAGCCGGCAGCCATCGAGGCCTGGGGGGCCACCGCCGCGGTCACCACCCGGCGCCACTTCTCCGGCTGGTAGCCGGCGGCACCGTAGGTGGCGAATGCCCCCCAATCGTGGCCGATGATCACCGCCTCCCCGGTGCCGCCCAGGGCCTCGTGAAGCTCGCAGGCGTCGAGGGCGAGCGTGCCGGTGTCGAACCTGCCGTCGTCGGGCACCGCGGTGGGCGCGTACCCCCGCATGAAGGGCGCCACCGCCCGATATCCGGCGCCGGCCAGTCGGGGGAGCAGGTGTCTCCAGGAATGGGCCGTGTCCGGGAACCCGTGCAGGCAGAGGGCCAGGGGCCCGTCCTCCGGCCCGTCAGCGAGATAGGCGAACTCGACGCCGTTGGCGGTGATCGACAGTTGGTCCATAAGGCGGAGGGTAGTCCGGTGCCTGCCGGTGACGAGCGCCTTCTTCACTGCACGGCGAGTAGCGTGCTCTCTCGGTGAAAGTTACCTATTTCGGCACCAGGGGCTCCTGCCCGTGCTCGTCCGACCAGCAACGCCGTTATGGGGGGAACACCTCGTGCGTTCTGGTGGAGGTGGAGGACGAGCCGCCGCTCATCCTCGACCTGGGGACAGGGCTGCGCGCCCTGGGTGAGTCGCTGGAGCGACCGTTGCATATCTCCGGGCTCCCCCTGGAGGCCACCGCGCTCCTCACCCATCTCCACTACGACCACATCCTGGGTCTTCCGTTCTTCACCCCCCTGCGGGTACCCGGAGCCGTCCTCGACGTCTACGGCCCGGCCCAGGACGGTGGAACGCTCAAAGAAGTGCTCTCCCGGGCCGTGCAACCTCCGTTCTTTCCGATCCACATGGGCGAGTTCCGGGGCGAGCTTCGATTTCACGATGTCGACGGGTCGGACGACATGACCTTCGGCGCCATCAAGGTCAAGGCCCGTCCGGTGCCCCACCGGGGCCGCACCCTCGGCTACCGGATAGAGGCGGATGGAAAGTCGCTGGCCTATCTCCCCGACCACCAGGCTCCGCTCGATCGCCGCTCGGTCCCCGACGAGGTTCTCGAACTCTGTGAGGGCGCCGATCTGGTCATCCACGACGCCCAGTACACCGACGACGAATTCATGCTGATGTCCGACTGGGGTCATTCCACCGTGGCCTACGCGGTGCAGGTGGCGGCCGAAGCCGGTGCCCAGAGGCTCTCGCTGTTCCACCACGATCCGTCCCACCACGACCGGGACATCGACCGGATGCTGAGCCGGGCCCGAAAGCTCGGCGGCCCGAGACACCTGGGCGAGATCGGTGCCGCATCGGAGCGGACACCGATCGACCTGGGGAAGGCATGACCGATGCAACCGATGCGGTGACCTTCGATACCGCGATGTTCAAGGAGGCCCTGGGTCGGTTCGTCACCGGGGTCACGGTGGTCACGGCCCTCGAGGAGGACGAGCCGGTCGGCTTCACCTGCCAGAGCTTCGTCTCGCTGTCACTCGACCCGCCCCTGGTGGCGTTGGCTCCCGCCAAGTCGTCCACCAGCTGGCCCCGGATCGCCAAAGCCGGCAGCTTCTGCGTCAACGTCCTCGGCGACCACCAGCAGGAGGTGTGCCGGAAGTTCGCGGTGTCGGGGGGCGACAAGTTCAACGGGATCCCCTGGCACCGGGCGCCCGGGGGGGCGCCGATCATCGATGGATCACTGGCCTGGGTGAACTGCCATTTGGAGTTCATCCACGACGCCGGAGACCACGAGCTGGTGATTGGTAGAGTCCTCGATCTCGGGTTGGGCGAAGGGTCGCCGTTGCTGTTCTACATGAGCGCGTTGAGCGTCATCGTCGAGGCTCCACCCGAGACCGCACCCAACCCCGGGCCGCGTCCCGCCACGGAAAAGGATGGTACCTAGACAGTGCCGAGTATCGAAGAGAGCAAGGTCATCGCCGACGTCATCGTGGTCGAGCCCGATCTCCACGGTGACGAGCGGGGCCGCTTCGTCGAGACCTACCGTCGGAGCTGGTTTCCGCTGGGACGGGAGATGACCCAGGGCAACCGGTCCGAGAAGCAGGCCGGGGCCATCGTCGGCCTCCACTACCACCTGCACCAGGCCGATTACTGGTACGTCCTCCGAGGCACCGCCCGGGTGGTGCTCCACGATCTCCGCCAGGGTTCGCCCACCGACGGCGCCACCCTCACCATCGATCTCGACGGTGACCACGACCGTGGCCTGTTCATCCCGCCGGGGGTGGCTCACGGGTTCGCCTCGCTGACCGACCTGACCCTCTGGTATCTGGTCGACAGCTACTACAACGCCGACGACGAATTAGGGGTGGCCTGGGACGACCCCGCCATCGGGGCCGACTGGGGACTCACCGATCCGGTGCTGTCGGAGCGGGACCGGTCCAACCCTCGGCGGGCGGATCTCGATCCGGGGCGCCGACCCCGGTCACGCATGCGCACCTGAATCCCTGTCTCTGAGATGCTGCCTCCATGACTCCACCCGCGGCTGGCGCCGCCAGCCCTGGGACGCCGAGGAAGCGGGGATCGCGGTCGGCCACGTCCCCGGCCAAGAAGGCGGTTCCGGCCAACCGAACGACGACCGCCAAGCGGGCTGTGGCACGCCCCGAGCGCGCCAAACGGGCGCGAGCCTCCCCAAGCGATCGACGGGGATCACCCAACACCGGTGTGTTGATCACCGGGGGTGGGTCGGGCATCGGACGGGAGACGGCGCTGGCCGTGGCCGAGGTCGGGCGACCGGTGGCCATCTGGGATCTGAATGCCGAAGGTGCCGAGGAGACCGCGAGACTCTGCCGCGAGCGTTACGGAGTCGCCGCACCCTGGACGGTGGTTGACGTCACCAACTCCGCGGCCGTCGATGCGGAAGTCCCGAAGGCGGCGACCGCCCTCGGATCACTGGGCGGGTTCGTGCATGCGGCCGGGATTTCCGGTGCGATGTCCGTCGACTTCATCGACGATGCACTGTGGGACTCCACCCTGAACACCAACGTCCGGGCGGCGGCCATGATCTCCAAGGCCTTGCTGGGTCCCTTCATCGAGGCCGGGCCCGGCTCCGCGATCGTGCTGGTCTCGTCGATCGAGGGCCTCTTCGGGAGTGCCATGCTTCCCGCCTACTGCGCGTCGAAGGGGGCCGTCCTCGGAGTCATGCGGTCACTCAGTCAGCGATTTGCCATGGAGGGCTTCCGGGTCAACGCGGTGTGCCCGGGGGCGGTGGCCACCCCGATGCTGGCCCCGGCGTTCGAGATTCCGGGATTCCGCCAGGCACTGGAAGCCCGGACCCCGCTTCAGCGGGTTTCGACTCCCGATGAGATCGCTCGGCCGATCCGGTTTCTCCTCTCCGACGAGGCCTCGTTCATCACCGGGACCCATCTCACCATCGACGGGGGCCTCACTTCGGTCACCGCCATCTGAGTCGTCGATTCCTTCCACCAACCGGCACCCGAAAAGGGCTCGAAACTGCGCTCCTAGAGGGCGTTCTCCGGGGTCGGCGACACATGTGGCCCGCATTCGGGTTGAATAGTTGGCGTGTGGATCGCCGTAATCGCGGTAGTACTGGTGGCCCTGGGCGCCGTGGTGGCCAAGCTCACCTGGCGACCGAACCCGGATGAAGCCCATTCGGTGCGGAGGTACCGGACCGCACTCGGGACCATGGAGCACATCTCCGATCGGGCGGTCCGGTCGACCGAGGGCTTGGCCGGATCGGCGGAGAGCGAGGAACGGGCCGCCGGATGGACGGGGACGCCCTCGGTCCACATCACCGGGAGCCAGACCGCCCGCCGGGTTTCCCCGCCGGGGCCGGTGCCGGTGCCGGAGCAGATCGGGGACGAGCTTCCCCGCGCGGATGGCGAGCTGGTCTTCGATGACGCCAGGCCCGCCGATCGGACCCGAAGAGCGGGTTTCCAGCCGATTGCCCCGGAGTTCCGCTCGGAGCGGGCCCGCAAGCAGGCATTCCATGCCATGGAGCACCGGCAGTGGCATTGGAGGGCCCCGACCGTCGCAATCGTGATTCTGGCCGTCTTCGGGGTATTGGCATTCGTCGGCAGCCGCCGCTCCCCCAACCACTCGACCACCCAGACCAGCATCACCACCGTTGCCGGACACCAGACGAATTCCCATCAAGGGGCGCCGGCGGTTCCAACCACCACCAAGCCGACGAGGCCGCCCCCGACCACCACGACCAAGCCGCCCACCCAACTGGTGCCCGTCTCTTCCACCGGGGCGTCCGCCATCTACTCGGTGAGCGCACCCTCCTATAACGTCGTCGTCACGGCCAGCGGATTGTGTTGGGTGAATGCCGTCGACGTCACGTCGGGGACCAGTGTGTTCACCGGTACCCTCCAGCCCGGAGCCAGCCAGGTGATCCACGCCACCGGTGCGATCAACGTCACCATGGGGGCATCCTTCTCGTCCATGAAGGCCGACAACATCCCGGTGGTGCTGCCGACCCCGTTCCAGGTACCGTTCACCGCCACCTTCCAGCCGCCGACCTCCGGCGCCACCTCCACCACCACGACGTCTCCCTGAGCAGGGTCCCCTGAGCTCGCCGGTCTCCGGGGACGTGGCCGTGGCCGGCAGGTGGGCGAAGTCCGCCCTCGGGTTGATGGGGGAGATCGGCGATCCAGGGTACGCTCGGTCCGAGTCGTTCTGGGGGGTCAAATGCCCAGGTTGAGCCACAAATACCGCGTAAACGCCAACGTGCACCACCAGGTGGGACTGGCTGCCCTGGCCTGCCTGAGCGTGATGGCCACCGCCGGGATCGTCGGTCTGACCCCAGGCCTCGCCGCCGCGGTAACCAATTCCCATATCACCACGGCGGTGGCCCCGGCGGTCACCACCCAACCGATGAACCAATCGGTCATCGTCGGCGACAGCGCCACCTTCACCGCGGCGGCCAGCGGGACCCCGAACCCGACGGTGCAGTGGCTGGTCTCGACCGACGGGGGACACCTGTTCAACGCCATCCCCGATGCCACCACCGACACCCTGATCATCGCCGGCACCACCTTCGCTCAGGACCGCAACCAGTACCAGGCGCTGTTCACCAACATCCAGGGAACCGCGCTCACCTCCCCGGCGACCTTGACGGTGACGAACGCGCCCAAAGGCCATGGCTACTGGTTGGTGGCGTCAGACGGGGGCGTCTTCTCCTTCGGTGACGCCGGGTTCCATGGCTCGACCGGCAACCTCAACCTGAACAAGCCGATCGTGGGGATGGCTGCCACTCCCGACCGCCACGGCTACTGGATGGTCGCCAGTGACGGTGGCGTCTTCGCCTTTGGCAATGCCGCATTCTTCGGATCGACCGGCTCGCTCCACCTCAACCAACCGATCGTCGGCATCACCGCCACCTCCGACGGCCTCGGCTACTGGCTGGTGGCCAGCGACGGCGGCATCTTCGCCTTCGGCGACGCCGTCTTCTACGGCTCGACGGGCGCCCTCCATTTGAACAAACCGATCGTGGGGATGGCCAGTGACCTAGACAATCTCGGCTACTGGCTGGTGGCGTCCGACGGGGGTGTCTTCTCCTTCGGGAATGACCTGTTCCACGGTTCGACCGGGGCACTGCATCTCAATCAGCCGGTGGTGGGGATGGCGTTCTCCAACAACCCGATGGGAGAGTCGACGGTGGACAACGACCTCGCCGGCTACTGGCTGGTGGCGTCCGATGGGGGCATCTTCAACTTCGGGACCGCCATCTTCTTCGGGTCCACCGCCAACCTCCACCTCAACAAGCCGATCGTGGGCATGGCCGCCGTCTCCGACGCCCAGGGCTACTGGCTGGTGGCCAGCGACGGCGGGGTCTTCAACTTCGGCGACGCAGGCTTCTACGGCTCGACCGGCAGCCTCCACCTCAACCAACCGATCGTCGGGATGGCGGCAACCTGATCTGACCGCCGTCCTCCGCCGCGCCCTCAGGCAGACACCGCGTCGTCGGCCCGGCCCAGGGCATGGAGGATGAAGGCGTAGACGAACGCCTCGTCCTTCCAGGCGTCGTAGCGGCCCGAGGGTCCGGCGTGGCCGGCGCCCATCTCGGTCTTGAGCAGGACCCGGTTCTCCGGATTGGCCGCCCGGAGCTTGGCCACCCACTTGGCCGGCTCCCAGAATCCCACCCGGGGATCGGACAGCCCGCCGGTAGCCAGGATGTCGGGATACCGGACCGGCGCCCCCTCCCCGTCGACCGACCTCACGTTGTCGTAGGGGGAGTAGGACTTCATCACCGCGTAGACCTCGGGGTCCTCGACGGGGTTGCCCCATTCCTCCCACTCCAGCACGGTGAGGGGCAGGGAGTCATCCAGGATGGTGGTCAAGCAGTCCACGAACGGGACCTCGGCCACGATGGCCCGGAACAGGTCGGGGGCCAGGTTGGCCACCGCCCCCATCAGCAGGCCGCCGGCGCTGCCGCCTCGGGCCACCAGCCGGTCGGGCGACGTCCAGCCTTCGTCGACGAGGGTGCGGGCACAGGCCACGAAGTCGGAGAAGGTGTTGGGCTTGGCCAGGAATTTCCCGTCCTCGTACCACTGTCGGCCCATCTCCCCGCCGCCCCGAACGTGGGCGATGGCAAACACGAAGCCTCGGTCGAGCAGGCTCAGCCGGAGCGACGAGAAGGTGGGATCCATCGACGCCTCGTAGGAGCCGTAGCCATAGAGGAGGCAGGGTGCGCCGGCCCCGGGTCCGGCGCCACCGCCCGCCCCGTCCGGCCCGGGGGCTTTGACCAGATCGGTGCGGTAGACCAGCGAGATGGGCACCCGGGTGCCGTCCCCGGCCCGGGCCCAGCGCCGCTCGGTGGTGTACCGGTCGGGATCGAAGTCACCGAGGACGGGCTGGCGCTTGCGCAGCTCGAGCCCGCCGGTCTCGAGATCGAGATCGAACACCGACCGAGGCGTGACCATCGAGGTGTACTCGTAGCGGAGGGTGGTGGAGTCGTACTCGGGGTTCGTCCCGCCCCAGACGGTCGAGGGTGACTCGGGCTGGTCCACCGGGGTGGAGACGCCGGTGGTCGCCTCGATCACCCGGATCCGGGTCTCGCCGTCCTCCCGCTCGTAGACCACCAGGTGGCCGGCGAACGGATCGACGGCATCGAGGCGGACCCCCTCCCGGGCGGGGATCACCTCGGCCCACCCGGGGCGGCCCGGCGAATCGTCGGGGGCCTCCATCAACCGGAAGTCCTCGGCGCCGTCATTGGTCACGATGAGGAATCTCCCCGGGCGCCCGGCCTCGGGCTCGCCGCGATCGTGGTCGACGTTGTACTCGATCCCCTGGCGGCGGGGCTCGACGACCGAGAAGTTGCCCTCGGGGTCGTCCGCCGACAGCACCCGGAATTCGGAGGTCACCTTCGAATCGAGGCCGCAGAGGATGAACCGGTCGTCCTTGGTCCGCCCCACCCCGAGGTAGTAGCGCTCGTCGGCCTCCTCGTAGACCAGGATGTCCGCGGACGGGTCGGTCCCCACCCGATGGCGCCACAGCTGGTAGGGCCGCATGGCGTCGTCCACCCGCACGAAGAACACCGTGGCGTTGTCGTTGGCCCAGGCCACCCCGTAGGAGGTGTCGGCCAGCGACTCCGACGACTCGCCACCGGTGTCGAGGTTGCGGAAGCGCATGGTGTAGCGCTCGCCACCGGAGGTGTCGGTGGAGTAGGCCAGCCACCGATGGTCGGGACTGACCGCCAGGTTCCCGACCGCGAAGTAGTCGAGCCCTTCGGCCAGCAGGTTCTCATCCAGGATGACCTCCTCGGCCCCCTCCGCCTCCTCTCCGGTGCCTGCCGGCTTCCGGCAGTGGATGCCGTAACTGCTGCCCTCGACGGTGCGGCTGTAGTACAGCCAGGGGCCCTTGCGGGCAGGGACCGACAGGTCGGTCTCCTCGATCCGGGCCACGATCTCCTCGAACAGGTGGTCGCGGAACCCGGCGGTGGCCTGGGTCATGGCCTGGGTGTAGGCGTTCTCGGCTTTCAGGTGGGCGATGACCGCCGGGTCCTCCTTGTCGTTCAGCCAGTACCAGTCGTCGACCCGGACGTCCCCGTGGGCTTTGAGCTCCACCGGCCGGCGCTCGGGAACGGGTGGAACGGGGAGGGAATCACCGGGCATCGGCATATGGTGGCACGGCTGGGTGACGCCTACGGCACCGCCGCACGGGTGCCTGCCTGGGAGTCTGGCGACGGGTTTCGGCCGGTGGCCAGGGTTGTTACTATCTGTGTAGGAGAAATAGGCCGTCCGACCGGATGGCTTTCCTCAGGAGCGATATGACCACCACCGAACTTGACCTCGGAAAATACAAGCTTGGATGGTCCGACGCGGAGGACTACATCTTCAAGCCGAAGAAAGGTCTCAACGTAGAGATCGTTCGAGAGATGTCGATGATGAAGAAAGAGCCGGAGTGGATGCTCAACTTCCGGCTCCGGGCCCTCCAGCGGTTCGAGAAGCGCCCGATGGCCGAGTGGTTCGCCGTCAACATGCCCGATCTCGACTTCGACGACATCTACTACTACATCAAGCCGACCTCCGAGCAGGTGAACGACTGGAGCGACCTCCCCGACGCCATCAAGGACACCTACGAGAAGCTCGGCATCCCCGCCGCCGAGCGGAAGTACCTGGCCGGCGTGACCGCGCAGTATGAATCCGAAGTCGTCTTCCACCGAAACCGCGAGGACCTCGAGGCACTCGGGGTGCTGTTCTGCGACATGGACACCGCCGTCCGGGAGTACCCCGACCTGGTCCGCAAGTACTTCGGGACGATCATCCCGCCGAACGACAACAAGTTCGCCGCCCTCAACTCCGCAGTGTGGTCGGGGGGCTCGTTCATCTACGTCCCGCCCGGGGTGGTGGTCGACCAGCCGCTGCAGGCCTACTTCCGCATCAACGCGGAGAACATGGGCCAGTTCGAGCGCACCCTGATCATCGCCGACAAGGGCTCGCAGGTTCACTACGTCGAGGGTTGTTCGGCGCCGGTCTACACCACCGACTCGCTGCACTCGGCGGTGGTCGAACTGGTGGCGCTGGAGGGTGCCCGCATCACCTACACCACCATCCAGAACTGGTCCAACAACGTCTACAACCTGGTGACCAAGCGGGCCCGGGCCGAGGCCGAAGCCCACGTGGAATGGATCGACGGCAACATCGGGTCCCGGCTGACCATGAAGTACCCGTCGGTGTACCTGATGGGCCCCAAGGCCTCCGGCGAAGTGCTGTCGGTGGCCTACGCCGGCGCCGGCCAGCACCAGGACGCCGGGGCCAAGATGATCCATGCGGCTCCGGAGACGACCTCGACCATCATCTCCAAGTCCATCTCCAAGGATGCCGGGGTCACCACCTACCGGGGCCTGGTCCACGTGGACGAAGGGGCCAAACACGCCAAGAGCTTCGTCCGGTGCGACGCCCTGCTCCTCGACGACACCTCGATCTCCGAGACCAAGCCGTACATGGAAGTCGCCGAACGCGACGCCCGGATCGGCCACGAGGCGACGGTGTCGAAGGTCGGCGACGACCAACTCTTCTACCTGATGAGCCGCGGGCTCTCCGAGACCCAGGCCATGGGCATGATCGTGAACGGATTCATCGAACCGATCACCCGGACCCTGCCCATGGAGTACGCGGTGGAGTGGAGCCGGTTGATCGAGCTTCAGATGGAAGGCTCAGTCGGCTGAGCCACCTCCGGTGACGCCGTCAGCCAGGCCTCAGCGGGCACAATAGAACCATGCCCATGCGGGAAGAGTGCAAGAACTTCCAGAGTCGGACCTATGACTCGGGGGAGGTCGCCCGGTTCTGTGTTCTCGACCTGGCCCCCGACGCCCCCTGGAAGTGCCCGGACGACTGCCCGTCGTATGCCCGCCGGTTCGCGGATGTGGGGTGGGCTCGGGGATCGCTGGTGGAACCTCCCCTCGAGGCGATGCCCGATGTCCCCGACGGGGACGCCGCCGCGCTCCTCGACGACGCCGAGAACATCATCAACGCGGTCGGCCCGCAGGTGATATTCGACGTCGAAAAAGAAGAGGCCAAGGCCGAGCGCAAGCGGAGCCGCTGGTGGAACCGGCGCCGCTGACCGCGCCGCTTGGGACGACGGTCTGACCGACCGCCCTGAGCGTCAGCGCCCGGTGAATTCCCCCGGGCGTTTCTCCATGAAGGCGGTCATGGCCTCCACCAGGTCGTCCGAGGCGAGGAATCCGGCGTTCCAGGCGGCGACGAACTCGAGCCCGTCGGCCACCGACTTTCCTTCGCTGGCGGCCAGCACGGCTTTGGTTCCCTGGACGGCGAGAGGCGAGTTGGCGGCGATCTCCGCAGCCAGGGCACGGGCCTCGGCCAGCACCGCCACCGCATCCGCCGAGACGGAGTTGACCAGTCCGATCTCCCGAGCCCGCTCGGCGGTGATGTCCTTCCCGGTGTAGGCCAACTCGGCCAGATGACCCTTGCCGATGATGTGGGGTAGCCGCTGGAGGCTGCCGAGATCGGCCACGATGGCCACCTTGGCCTCCCGCACCGACAACAGGGCATCAGACGACGCCAACCGGATGTCGCAGGCGGCCGCCAGGTCGACCCCGCCCCCGATGCAGTAGCCGTGGATGGCGGCGATCACCGGGAACGGGCAGTCGGCCACCGAGGTCACCGACGCCTGCAACTCGAGGATGGAGGCGCGCGAGGACTTGGCCCGTCCCGCCATCGACTGCGGCTTTCCGTCTTTTCCGGTGGCCCCTCCCGTCAGTCCGGCCATGGCCACCAGATCCAGGCCGACGCTGAAATGGGGCCCCTTGGCGGCGATCACCACCACCCGGACATCTTGACGCGAGCCGATGGCGGCCATGGCGAGCGGAAGGTCGGTCCAGAAGGCCGGGCCGAGGGCGTTCCGCTTCTCGGGGCGGTCGAGCCACAGGGTGGCGACGTGGTTGTCCACCTCGATGGTGAGCACCTCGGAAACGAAGGTGTCGATGGTGGGATCGGCGGTGGTGGTCATGGCCGAAAGCGTAGGCCCTGCCCGTCTGGGAAGGCGAAAGGGGCAGGTATCATGGATGCCGAGGCTCGTTACCCGGGCCTCGTTGCGCGAGAGGCTTTGCATCCTGCCCACCTTTTCCCTGGAGACCGCCGGCGCCCTCGAAGGGCCACCCTGGCTGCGCCGTCGCCGCACGGCGGCGGCGGAAGCCTTCGCGTCGGCGCCACTCCCCACCGAGAAGGACGAGGTCTGGCGCTACAGCCGTATCGACAGCATCGATCTCGGTCGGTTCCAGTCCCCCGACGCCTTTGCCGATACGTCCACCGACGTCCCGGTGCCGCCGTCCTTGGATCGGGTCCTCGCCCTGGTCGACGGCCTCGGACCCCGTAGCGGGCTGATCGTCACCGTCAACGGGGTGCTGGCCTCGGTGTCGGAGCCAGGCGGCGACCGGCTGAGGCTCGGACGGCTCAGCGGACACGATGAGGCAGAAGCGATGCTGGGGTCGATCGCCACCGACCCCGCTGACTTCGTGCTTCTCAACGATGCCTTCGCCGCCGACCCGTTGGTGGTCGACGTCGGCACCGGCGCCTCGATCGAGCATCCGGTGGTGGTCGTCCACGTGATCAGCGGCCCGGGCGGCGATGCGGTGTTTCCCCGGACGATGATCCGGGGCGGCGCCTCCTCGGTGGCCTCGGTGATCGAGATCGTGGTCGACGCCGACACCGGCGGTGGGCTGCTGGCCGAGCTCCTGCCGACCGGCACGCCGTCGGGTGCCAACCCATCCGAGCATCTGGTCGTCCCGGTGACCGAGATTCAGGTGGCCGATGGCGCCAAGTTGAGCTTCGTCAGCATCCAGGCGTTGGGGCCGGCCACCTGGCAGTTGGCTCATCAGGCCAGCACCATTGGAGCCGACGCCAGTCTCCACAGTTTTGCCGTGGCCCTCGGCGGTGACTACGCCCGACTTCGTACCGACTCGGCGCTGGTCGGGGCTTCCGGCTCCAGCAAGCTTCGGGCGGCGTACATCGGCCGAGATGAACAGATGCTCGACTTCCGGACCCTCCAGGATCACCGGGCCCCGAAGACCACCAGCGACCTGCTCTTCATGGGGGCGGTCGCCGACCATTCCCATTCCGTCTACAGCGGCCTGATCCGGATGCAGAGGGGCGCGGTCCGCTCCGATGCCATGCAGACCAACCACAACCTCGTCCTCGACGAGGGGGCCCATGCGGACTCGGTGCCGAACCTCGACATCGAGGAGAACGACGTCCGGTGCAGCCACGCCTCGACGGTGGGTCCCGTGTCGGAGGACCAGCTCTACTACCTCGAGACCCGGGGGGTGGAACCGGAGGTGGCCGAACGGTTGATCGTGGCCGGGTTCTTCGACGACATCGCCAACCAGGTGCCCATTGCCGGGACCCGAGCCATGATCGGCCGGGCGCTGGCCGATCGGACCGGGGTGCACGGTGCCTGAGACGGCGCGCCTGTGCGGGCGCGACGACCTCCAGCCGGGGCAGGCCAAGCGCTTCGATGTGGCCGGCCTCCGGGTCGCCCTGGTTCGGATCGGCGACGATTTCTATGCCATCGGTGACCGCTGCAGCCACGAGGAGTACTCGTTGGCCGACGGCGAGGTGTGGCCGGACGAGCGGGAGATCGAGTGCGCCAAGCACGGCTCGACGTTCGACCTCTGCACCGGCGAGCCCTGCTCCCTCCCGGCCACCAAGCCGGTGCCGGTCTACGAACTGGTCGTCGACGATGAGGACGTTTCGGTGGTGGTGCCATGAGTACGGGTGAGCTCAAGATCGAAGATCTGCACGCCGGGATCCCCGGCCGCGAGATCCTTCGGGGCGTGACCCTCACCGTGGGCAGCGGTGAGGTCCATGCGGTGATGGGCCCCAACGGTTCGGGAAAGAGCACCCTGGCCCACGTGTTGATGGGGCGACCGGGCTACGAGGTCACCCGCGGGTCGGTCACCCTCGACGGGATCGACCTGCTCTCCCTGCCCACCTGGCAACGGGCCCGGGCCGGACTGTTCCTCGGCATGCAGCACCCGATCGAGGTGCCCGGGGTCTCCTTGGTCACGGCCCTGACCGCCTCCCGGCCGGAGATCGACGCCGACGAGGTGGGAGCGACTACCGCCGCCAACGACGTGGGGGAGCGCATGCGCACCGAGGCCCAGCGCATTGGCTTTGACGAGCGGTTCCTCACCCGGTCGCTCAACGTCGACCTCTCGGGGGGAGAGCGCAAGCGGAACGAGACCCTGCAGATGGGCGTGCTCCGACCCCGGTTTGCCGTCCTCGACGAGATCGACTCCGGCCTCGACGTCGACGCCCTGGCGGCGGTCGGTCGGCGGGTCGAAGAAGCCACCGAGGAGTGGGACCTCGGGGTGCTGGCCATCACCCACTTCCGGCGGTTGTTGAAGGTCCTCAACCCGGATGTCGTGCACGTGCTTTCGGCCGGGCGGGTGGTCGCCACCGGTGAAAGCGAGCTGGCGGAGATCGTCGACCGGACCGGGTACGCCGCCTACATCTGATCGGCGGGTCAGTCCCGGAACTTCGGGAGCACGTAGGTTCCCATCAACTCGATCGTCTCCATCACCGCGTCATGGGGGATCTTGTAGGGATTGACCAGGCAGAGCAGGAGGTCGATCCCGGCCGCCTCGTACTTCTTGCAGGTGTCGAGACATTCGTCCGGGGTGCCCAGGACGCAGGCGTTCGAGTCGATCAGGTACTCGAGGCTGAGGAGGTCCAGCGATCCGTCGTCCTGGTGGGCCTTCATGTCGGCGGCGTAGGAGTAGGTGCCGAGCTCCTGGTTCCGTTCTGCCATCCACTCGGAGACGGTGGCGATCTGTTTGGCCCCCGTCACCGGGTACCACTCGAAGGACTCCCGGGCCAGGTCGATGGCCTTGTCCCGATTGTCGGTGCAGAGCGCCATGGTGAAGGTGGCCGCCTGGTTGTTGACGTAATCCCCGAGGGGTTCGGTGCAGGCCTGCGATGCGGCCCGGTAGATGTCGACTCTCCTCTTGACTTCCTCCGGAGACACCCCGACCGCGAACGAGCACAGACCGAGCCCCAGTTCACCCACCTGACGGTGGCCGTCGTCACTGGTGGTGGCCCCCCAGATCGGCGGATGGGGCTTCTGCAACGGCTTGGGTTGCACCCGGCGACGCGGCATCTGCCAGTAGGTGCCGTCGAACTCGTACTCCTCGTTGGTCCAACACCCGACCACGTGCTCGATGGCTTCCCGCCACATTTCACGGGTCTCGGATGGATCGAGACCGAAGCCTTCGAGCTCGGCCCGGGTGGCCGATCGGCCGGTCCCGAAGTCGACCCTTCCGTTGGAGATCAGGTCGAGGACGGCAACCGACTCGGCGGTGCGCACCGGGTGGTTGTAGGGCTTGGGCATCAGCCGGACTCCGTAACCCAACCGGATCCGCTCCGTCCGGGCGGCGATGGCCCCGTAGAGCACCTCGGGATTGGAGCAGTGCGAGTACTCCTGCAGAAAATGGTGCTCGACCGTCCAGAAGGCGTCCCATCCGGCCCTGTCGGCGGCGACAGCCTGCTCGAGTGTGTTCTGGTACGCGATCAGCTCACTGTCGGGCTGCCAGGGTTGGGGTACCGGGATCTCATAGAAGAGGGCGAACTTCACTCACCGGGTCCTTTCTTCGGGCCCAAGCTCCGTTCACCCCGGTGTGAGCCGGCGGAGTTGGCCGGTCGGCGTCGGGAACTTGGGATATCCACGTGCCTGACTCTCTAGCAGATGCAAAGATCGGCCGTCGCTCGATGATCGTGGGAGGACTCGATGAGGGGACTGACGGGCAAGGTAGTGATCGTGACCGGGGCTGCCTCCGGAATCGGCCTGGCGTGCACGGAGCGTCTGGTCGACGAAGGGGCAGCCGTGATGGGCGGCGATCTGGTTGAGTGGAAATTCGACCCCCCGGCGGGCGGATCCTGTTCATTCCGGGCGGTTGACGTCAGTGATGAGGCGTCGGGTCGCGGCACTGGTGGCTTCGACACTCGACGCCTTTGGTCGCATCGACGGCCTGGTGAACGCGGCCGGAGTTGCCGGCGGGGGACCGGTTCACTCGCTCGGTCAAGACGAGTGGCACCGGGTCATTTCCGTCAATCTCACCGGCACCTATCTGATGGCCAAGCATGTCATCGGGCACATGCTGGAGCGACCGGTTGTCGACGGGTCCCGGGGATCGATCGTCACGGTGGCGAGTATCGAGGGCCTGGAGGGAACCGCGGGAGGCAGCGCCTACAGCGCCTCGAAGGGAGGGGTGGTGTTGCTGACCAAGAACATGGCGATCGACTACGGGGGCCGCGGCATTCGGGTCAACGCCATCTGCCCCGGTTTCATCGATACCCCGATGACCGCGGAGGTCTTTGCCCTCCCCGGAATGGACAAAACCCTTGATTTGCTGATTGCGGAGCACACACTGCACCGGATGGGTAGACCGGAAGAGATCGCCGCGGCGGCGGCGTTCCTCCTTTCCGACGACGCGTCGTTCGTCACCGGGGTGGCCTTCCCGGTGGACGGGGGCTATACCGCCGGTCGCGACCACGCCGTCACCCCGCTGTTGGGGTTGTCGGGCCCCGAGAGCTAGCCAACCTTTCAAAACCGAGCGAACCGGTTGCCAGTCGCCTTCGTCGTTCCCCCTTGTGATGACATTCACATGGATGAAAACGGCATTCCATGTCATGCCAGGACATTTGTTTATTCGGCGGTTTATTCAGCGCCTCGGCCTGGGTAAGTAGTTGAGTAGACAAGCTGAAGCCGGCCGGTACCCGGGGTCGTTCGCCGGGCGGGCCGCCTGCGAATAGGGGGGAACACATGGCAACAGAATCAGTCGGGATGAGGGCAACCGAGGTGGGGGAAGGTCCGGTTCCCATGCCACCGACGCTTCACACCACGGCCGACCCGGCGCCGTTGGGATTGGCTGCCTTCGCCATGACCACTTTTGCCCTCAGTATGGGCAACGCCAACATCTGGGGCCCGGGTGCGGACGCCGCCATAGCCCTGGCCCTCGTCTACGGCGGAGGGGTGCAACTCCTGGCCGGGATGTGGGAGTTCACCCGGCGGAACACCTTCGGGGCGCTGGCCTTCTCCTCGTTCGGGGCGTTCTGGATCTCGTATTACGTGTTCATCAAGTTTGTGGCCGGCGGCATCTCCTCAACCGACGCTCCGGTCGCGGTGGGTGTGTTCCTACTGGGATGGACGATCTTCACCTTCTACATGATCGTGCCTTCGTTTCGAGTCAGCGGGGCGGTGGCCCTGGTGTTCGTGTTGCTGACCGCCACCTTCGCCCTCCTCACCATTGGGGCATTCCGGAGCAACACCACCTTTACTCACTGGGGCGGCTATATCGGTCTCGCCACCGCCGCCGCCGCTTGGTACGCATCGTTTGCCGGCGTGGTGAACGAGACGTTCAAGAAGGCAATCATCCCCACGATCCCGCTGGCTCCGAAATCCTGACCGTCGGGCAGAACTGCGCGAGGCTGATGGTTGGGAGGTAGAGAACATGAGCGACGCTGCAGGCAACGGGCGACCAGAGGAGGGGCTCTCGGCGCTCCTCCATGAGGTCCGTCGGTTCGAGCCGCCGCCGGCTTTCGTGGCCCAGGCGAACGCCAAGCCCGGGATCTACGCGGAGGCGGATGCCGATCCGGTCGCCTGGTGGGAGCAACAGGCGGAGCGGCTCGAGTGGGCCGAGCGCTGGACCGAGGTGCTGGACTGGAAGGTCCCGTTTGCCAAGTGGTTCGTGGGGGGCAAGCTGAACGCCTCGGTCAACTGCCTGGATCGCCACGTCGCTGCAGGCCGCGGGGCCAAGATCGCCTTCCACTGGGTCGGGGAGCCCGACGGGGACACCCGGTCCATCACCTATACCCATTTGAAGGACATGGTGTGCCAGGCCGCCAACGCCCTCATTGAGTTGGGGGTCAAGTCCGGCGACCGGGTCTGCATCTACATGCCGATGATCCCCGAAGCGGTGGTGGCGATGCTGGCCTGTGCCCGGATCGGGGCGCCGCACATGGTGACGTTCGGCGGGTTCTCGTCGGAGGCGCTGGCCAACCGCATCCTCGACGGGGATGCCCGTGTCGTGATCACCGCCGATGGTGGGTATCGGCGTGGGGCCCAAGCCGCGCTCAAACCCAACGTCGACGAGGCGTTGAAACAGTGCCCGGATGTGCGATCGGTTCTGGTCGTCCGCCGGACCGGACAGGATGTCGAGTGGCAGCCGGGTCGGGACGTCTGGTGGCACGAGGTCGTCGACCGGCAATCCACCGATCACGAACCGGAGGCGTTCGACGCCGAACAACCTCTCTACATCATGTACACCAGCGGGACCACTGCCAAGCCGAAGGGGATTCTCCACACCACCGGCGGGTACCTGACTCACTGCGTCACCACCCATCGACTGATCTTCGACGTGAAGCCGGACACGGACATCTTCTGGACCGCGGCCGACATCGGCTGGGTCACCGGGCACAGCTACATCGTGTACGGACCCCTGGCGAACGGTGTGACGTCGATGATGTACGAGGGAACCCCCGATGCCGGGGGGCGCGACCGGTGGTGGAAGATCATCGAGGAGTACAAGGTCACCATCCTCTACACCGCGCCCACCACCATCCGGACGTTCATGAAATGGGGAGAGGAGCACCCCGCCGGCCACGACCTCTCGAGCTTGCGCCTGCTCGGCTCGGTGGGGGAACCCATCAACCCCGAGGCCTGGATGTGGTACCGCAAGAACATCGGTGGCGACCGGTGCCCGGTGGTGGACACCTGGTGGCAGACCGAGACGGGTGGGATCATGATCACCCCGCTACCGGGGATCACCGCCACCAAACCCGGGGCGGCGATGCGCCCGTTCCCGGGGATCAGCGCCGACGTTGTCGATGACGCCGGGAAGTCGGTCGGCAATGACGCCGGCGGCTACCTGGTGGTCGATCGCCCCTGGCCGGGGATGCTCCGTGGCATCTGGGGCGACCCGAAGCGTTACGAGGAGACGTATTGGTCCCGGTATCCGGGGCGGTACTTTGCCGGGGACGGTGCGAAGCGGGACGAGGATGGCGACCTGTGGTTGCTGGGTCGCGTCGACGACGTGATGAACATCTCCGGACACCGCATCTCCACCACCGAGATCGAGCACGCGCTGGTCGGGTTTCCCCGGGTGGCGGAGGCGGCGGTCGTCGGGGCCAGCGACGACACCACCGGGCAGGCAATCGTGGCCTTCGTCACCGTCAAGGGCGAGGTATCGGATGCGGAGAACGAGGGCGACACCTTGGTGAAGGAACTGCGGGACCACGTGGCCAAGGTCATCGGGCCCATCGCCAAGCCCCGTCAGATCATCCTGACCCCCGACCTCCCGAAGACCCGGAGCGGCAAGATCATGCGGCGGCTGTTGAAGGACGTGGCCGAGCATCGCGAACTCGGCGACGTGACCACCCTCCTCGACCCGACGGTGGTGAACCTGATCGACGATCAGCTTCGGGCAGGTGGGGGCGCCGCCGAAGCCGACTGAGCCGCACCGGTTCGGGGTCTCATGACCGCCTCGGCAATCGGTACCTGGGTAGCACTTGGCACTCCGCCCCCGGCGGGTGGCTGTCGGCCACGGGTGGTTCGAGGTCCGCGAGCCGTCGGCGGAGGTGGCGACTATATCGATCCCGTGATTGCTAGCGTCATTGGCCATGGCTCGCCGAGATCGCCGACGGGGCGGCGCACACAGTGCACCCCGAGGTGGGAAGGGGAGTTCTCGGGCGACGGGAGAAGGTGATCCGGTCTCGCCCGAGGCCGAGTCGAGAGGATCTGAGTCGGCCGATGGGGGTCCGGCCGAGAGCGGATCCGCCGACGATCCCGAGGTTGTCCCCGGCGACGCCGTGGCCACCGCGGTCCCGGAGCTGGCCCCCACCCGGAAGGGACGGAGAGCCGAACGACGCCGACGCAAGCAGAAGCGAAGTTGGATCGACCGGGTACTTCTCGGCGCGGTGGTGACGGTGTCACTGGTGCTGGTGTTGGTGGGCGTCGGGTACGGCTACATCCAGTACCGGTTCAATCAGGTCTCGAAGGTCACGGTGAAACATCTGAAAGCCGCGCCGGTCGGTCAGCCGTTCAACGTGTTGCTCATCGGATCCGACTCACGGGTGGGGGAGTCATCCTCCGATGCTTCCCATTTTGGGTCGGAGACGGTAACAACGGGTCAGCGAAGTGACGTTGTCAAGATCGTTCACGTGGTTCCGGCTACCGGTCAGATCCGGGTCCTCTCCATCCCCCGGGACACCATGATTCAGGTGGCCGGCGACACCAGCCAGATCGGCACCTACAACCGGATCAACGCCACCTACAACAACGGGCCGGATCAGCTGGTGCAGACCATCGAAGCCGACTTCGGCATCCCGATCAGCCATGTGGTTCAGCTCGACTTCGAGGGTTTCCGCGGGGCAGTCGACGCCATCGGTGGGATTTGGCTCAACTTCCCCTATCCGGCCAAAGATGTCGAAACCGGGCTCGATATCACCACCACCGGGTGCCAACACGTGAATGGCGGCTATTCCCTGGCGGTGGCTCGAAGTCGAGACTATGAGTACTACGAGAACGGCTACTGGCAGTATGACGGGACTGGCGACTACGGCCGCATCGTGCGCCAGAACGCCTTTTTGAAGGCGCTCATCAACCAAGCGGAGACAAAGTACAACCCGCTCACCCTCAACGCTTTCATCGGCTCGGTGGTGCAAGGAGTCACTATCGACTCGACCTTCACTGTCGCGAGTCTCGTCTCCTTGGCCCGGGAGTTCCACGCCTTCGCGTCCTCGTCGCTGGTAACGGCCACCCTGCCGACCTATGGGGCGGATTCATCGGTGTTCGGGTACCTCGGATCGGTGCTCTATGTCCAGCAGCCGGATGCGGACCAAGCCGTCGCCCAGTTCTTGGGCCAGGCACCGGAACCGATTGTCTCCCCGCCTCCCGACCCCTATGGGAGCCCGGCCACGACGACCACAACGGTGGCCAGCTCGGGTGGGAGCACGCCGCCGACCAGCAGCAGTTCGACGACCACGACCACCATCCCATCGGACTTCGACCCCACCCCCTGCACCCCCTAGTCGTGGGGGTGGGGTGGCTCAGGCGTTGGCGGTCTCTGGGTCCGACTCGGCCTCATCCAGGCCCTGAGCCAGGGTGTTCCAACTCAAGGTCGCACACTTGATGCGCACCGGAAACTTCACCACACCCTGGAGAGCGGCCAGCTCGCCGAGGGAGTTGACGTCCAGGAGCTGGGCCTCGGTCGCCTCGTTGTCGGCATCGTGGTGACCGTCCTGGCCCGGGAGGGTCGACTCGTGAATGGACATCATTCCCTTGAAGGTCCGGATCAGATCGCGTACTTCAGGGACCGGCTTTCCCTTGACCGCGGCTGACATCAGCGACGCGGATGATTGGCTGATCGAGCACCCGGTGCCGCCGATCTTGATGTCGGAGACGGCTCCGTCGCTGACCTCGAGGGTGACCACGATCTCGTCCCCGCAGAGGGGGTTGAACCCTTCGACCCGTTGAGCGGGGGGAGACGGGAGTTCACCCCGGTTCCGGGGCGACCGGTAGTGATCGAGAATGATCTCCCGGTAGAGATCCTCGAGGCCGGCCATCAACCGGCCTTCCTCACGGGTGCCGGAAACACTCCGAGCGATACAGGGGTGCACATCACGGCTTCAGAGTACCGGGATGGGCTCATCCGAAAAACGCTCCGGTCTCGGTCAGCGCATCGACCAGGGTGTCGACATCGGACTCGTCGTTGTAGAGGGCGAACGAGGCCCGGGCGGTGGCGTTGACTCCCAGCCGCCTCATCAGCGGCTTGGCACAGTGGTGCCCAGCCCGTACGCAGACCCCGTACTGGTCGAGGATCTGCGAGATGTCGTGGGGGTGGATGTCGCGGAAGGCAAAGGAGATGACGCCGCCGCGGTGGGTCGGGTCCTTGGGCCCGAAGATGTGGATGTCGTCGCCAAACCGCTCGGACAGGGTGCGCATCGCGTAGCTGGTCAACGAGATCTCGTGGGCCCGGACCGAGTCCATGCCGATGGCGGACAGGTACTCCACCGCCGCCCCCAGGCCGATCGCCTCGGTGATCGGCGGGGTCCCCGCCTCGAACCGCCAGGGCAGATCGTTAGCGGTGAAACCCTCTTTGCGGACATCGAGGATCATCTCGCCTCCGCCCAGGAACGGGGGCAGCGCGGTGAGCAGCTCATCCCGGCCCCAGAGCACGCCGATACCGGTGGGACCGAGCATCTTGTGAGCGCTGAAGGCCAGAAAGTCGCAGCCCAGGGTGGAGACGTCGGTGGGCAGATGGGGAACCGACTGGGCGGCGTCGGCCACCACCACCGCGCCGGCATCGTGGGCGGCCCGGGCGATATCGGCGACCGGGTTCAGGGTTCCCAGGACGTTCGACATGCAGGTGACCCCGACCAGCCTGGCCCCGTCGAGCAGGCGATCGAGATCGTCGAGGATCAGGGCGCCGTCATCATCGATGGGAATCCACCGAATGGAGAGGTTGCGTTCCTCCGCCAACATCTGCCACGGCACGATGTTGGCGTGATGCTCCATCTCGGTGAGGAGGATGGCGTCGCCCGAGCGCAGGTGGGTGCGACCCCAGGTGTGGGCCACCAGATTGAGGCCCTCGGTGGCGTTCTTGGCGAAGAGGATCTCTCGCGACGGATTGGGTGCTCCGATGAAATTCCCCACCGCCACCCGGGCGGCTTCGAACCGGCGGGTGGCCTCCTCGGCGATGGCGTAGACACCGCGGTGCACGTTGGCATGGGTCGTCTCTTCGTAGTTCCGCATGGCGTCGAGCACCTGGCGCGGGCGCTGGGATGACGCCGCCGAGTCGAGGTAGGTGATCGGGTGCCCGTTGACTTCCCGTGCCAGCAGCGGAAAGTCTTTCTTGAGCACTCCGACGTCCAGGCCGTGCGCCACGTTGGTCAGGCCCGCCATGCGTCGTATCCTTCCGTCTCCAACTGCTTGTACAACTCGGGCCCCCCGTCGGCCACGATGGTCCCGTCAATGATGAGATGGACCCGGTCGGCCTCCAACTCGTCGAGCATCCGCTGGTAGTGGGTGATGACCACCACGCCGAGGTCCGGTCGGTTCTCCCGGACGGTGTGGACGCCACGGGCGACGGTACGGAGCGCATCGACATCGAGCCCGGAGTCGGTCTCGTCGAGGATGGCCAGCTCGGGTTCGAGCATGGCCATCTGGAGAATCTCGTTGCGTTTCTTCTCGCCGCCGGAGAATCCCTCGTTGAGATGGCGCTCGCCGAACTCGGGGTCCATCCCGAGCTTCTCCATCCATTCCACCATCATCAGACGAACTTCGAGCACCGACATGTCCATCCCCCGACGGGCGGAGAGCGCCTGGCGAAGGAATTGGATCACCGGTACCCCGCCGATGGCTTCGGGTTCCTGAAAGGCCAGGAACATCCCAGCTTTGCCGCGGACGTCGGTCGGCCAGGTGGTGACATCTTCGCCCCGGAACCGGATGGTGCCGGAGGTGACCACATAGGCGGGGTTGCCGAGCAACACCTTGGCCAGGGTCGACTTGCCCGAACCGTTGGGGCCCATGATGGCGTGCACCTGGCCCGATTCGACGGTGAGATTGACGCCTCGGAGGATGGGGGTGTCGTCCACCGACACGTGGAGGTCTTCCACCTCGAGAAGTGGAGCAGTTGACGGGCCGGACGTGGCTGTCCCTTCGTTCACACCCAAATCCTATCCTCCGATCCGCATTTCTCCTACCGCCGTAGGAGGAATAGGGTGACCTGGCCTTGCCACCAGGAATTTCCTGACTCAACGGGTGGCAGGTACGGTAACCGGGATGGCAGATCCGTGGACGTACGCCGGGCCGGTCGCCCAGCTCCAGGCGTACGCCGGGGACGTCACCCTCGTCGACGAGTCCACCTTCGCCATCAGCGGCAGCGCCGGGGACATCACCGTCGGCGGCGCCCAGGGCCTCTTCGTGCGGGACACCCGGATCATCTCGCGGTTCGAACTGCTCATCAACGGATCCCGGACCGAACCGCTATCGGCGGTCACCGACGATCCCTTCTCTTCGACCTTCGTCTCCCGCTGCCTCCCCCCGCCGGGCCGGGCTGACTCCACGCTGATGGTGTTCCGGTCCCGGTACGTGGGACAGGGCATGCGTGAGGACATCACCATTCGAAACTTCGGGGACGAGCCGTCCTTCTGTTCCGTCGAGCTGTTCGTGGGGGCGGACTTCGCCGATCTCTTCGCGGTGAAGGAGGGGCGGGTCGGGGACGGCCGGCACCCCGACCCGGTCACCGGGACGGTCACCGTCGACATCAACGGTGGCGCCGGCAACGGGACGGGCCGCCCGCCACCGGCGGTCGGCACCCCCACCATGAACTTCTCCTACCGGCGGGGCGGGGTCACCCGCGGCGCCGAAGTCCGGTTCTCGGGTCCGGTCAGCCTGGTCGAGGACCTCGCCACCTTCGAGACCATCGTGCCCGCCCGCGGAGAGTGGAAAACCTGTGTCGAGGTGGCGCCGGTGATCGACGGGACCGGCATCAATCCCCGCTACCGATGTGGGCAGCCGGTGGATCGGGCCGAGCCGGCCGAGCGGCTGGCTCGGTGGCGCCGCCGGATTCCCCAGGTCGACACCGACCACCCGGGGCTCAAGAGCGTGGTGGCCCGGAGCGCCGAGGATCTCGGCGCGCTGCGGATCTTCGATCCTGACTACCCCGAACGGGTGGTCGTGGCGGCCGGGGCGCCGTGGTTCATGACCGTCTTCGGACGGGACTCGCTGCTGACCGCCTGGATGGCGTTGCTGGTGGATCCCGACCTTGCCCTCGGGGTCCTGCAGACGCTGGCCCGGTTCCAGGGGAACGAAGTTGACCCCCGCCATGATGAGCAGCCCGGGCGGATCCTCCACGAGATGCGCTTCGGCGACGCCGCTTCCCTGTCGCTGGGGGGCGGGAGCATCTACTACGGCACCGCCGATGCCACCCCCCTGTTCGTGATGCTGTTGGGCGAGCTCCGCCGATGGGGAGTGGCCGGCGAACTGGTGGACGAGCTGTTGCCCAACGCCGAACGGGCCATCGAGTGGATCGAGCATTTCGGCGACGCCGATGGCGACGGCTATGTCGAGTACCACCGGGCGACCGACCGCGGGCTCGCCAACCAAGGGTGGAAGGACAGCTGGGACGGGATCCGCTATGCCGACGGTCGGGTGGCCGAGGCGCCGATCGCCCTCTGCGAGGTCCAGGCCTACACCTACGGCGCCTACCTGGCCCGGGCCCACTTCGCCTACGAGGTGGGTGACTCCGCCACCTTTCAACGGTTCCGGGCCAAGGCCACCGAACTGAAGACGGCCTTCAACCGTGACTTCTGGATGGAGGAAAAGGAGTGGTTCGCCATCGGCCTCGACGCCGACAAGCGACCGATCGACTCGCTGACCTCCAACATCGGCCACTGCCTGTGGACCGGGATCGTCGACGAGGACAAGGCCGCCCAGGTCGCCGCCAAGCTGGCGTCACCCGAGATGTTCAGCGGGTGGGGAGTTCGCACCCTGGCGTCCGACAGTGGTGGCTACAACCCGATCAGCTATCACTGTGGCTCGGTGTGGCCGCACGACACCGCCATCGTCGCCGCCGGTCTGGCCCGCTACGGCTTCGACGGAACCGCTCAGAAGTTGATCCTGGCGCTGCTCGACGCAGCGGTGGCCCAGGGTGGCCGCCTGCCCGAGCTGTTCAGTGGCCTCGACCGGGGCGAGCTCAGCGTGCCGGTGGGCTATCCGACCTCCTGTTCGCCGCAGGCGTGGTCGGCCGCCTCCCCGTTGCTGTGCCTGCGCACGTTGCTCCGCCTCGATCCCTGGGTTCCACGCGGGAAGACCTGGGTGTGCCCGAACCTGCCCGAGGGGATCGGCCATTTGAAGGTGGAAGGGATCCCGTTGGCCGGCTCCCGGGTCACCATCGAGGTGGGCGACGACGTTCCGGGGGGCATGAGCATCACCGGACTCCCCCCGGAGATCGAGGTGATCCGCGAGCCCCGGCATCCGGCCACTGCGGTCTGACCACTGGCGGTCCGCCGGCGGAAACCCGGCTACCAACCTCGGTCGATCCACTCCTGCAGGTGCGGGGTCTCGGCACCGACGGTGGTGCTCGTCCCGTGGCCGGGAAGAACCAGGGTGTCGGGCCCGAAGTCGGCGAACAGCCGCTGCTCGATCGAGCGGATGATGGTGCCGAAGTCGGCGTCCTCGAACGAGGTGTTGCCGGGCCCGCCGGGGAAGAGGGTGTCGCCGCTGAACAGCAGCGGGGTGCCCTCGACGGCGAAGCACATCGAACCGGGGGTGTGCCCCGGGGTGGCGATGGTGCTGATCCGGAGCCGGCCCACCTCGAGCGTCGACTCGTCTTCGAGGATCAGGTCGTAGGAGGGGAGCATCCCGGCATCGGCGCGGGTCACCGCCACCTCGTATCCGGCGTCCCGGACCGATTCGACCGCCTGGATGTGGTCCCAGTGGCCGTGGGTCTCGACCACCTGCCGTACCCCGAGGTCCCGGCAGAGCTCGAGGAGCAGGTCGTGCTCGTTGGCCGCGTCGATCAGCATGGCGTCGCCGGTCTGCCGGCAACGGACGACGTACACGTTGTTGTCCATCGGACCCACCACCACCCGGTGAACCTCCACGTCGGTGTCCTGGTAGTCGATGATGGTGCTGGCCATTGCCTGGATGCCTCCTCGGGTGGGTTCGAGCGGTCGCAGTGACCCCCACCCCCAACCGGGCAGCGTACAGGCGCGGCCGGGTCACGGAACCTGGCGTTACTTGACCCGTTGGTCAACATCGGCCGAGTTCTGGTAGACAACGGGTTCACGACGCCCCCAGGTGGGGGCCACCCCAGGGGGGATGGAGAACACCATGAACTTCGCCTTCAGCGAGGAGCAGGACGAACTTCGCAAGTCGGTCAAGCGCTTTCTCGAGGACAAATCACCCGAGACCGAGGTTCGCCGTTTGATGGAGACCACCGAGGGCTATGACACCGCAGTGTGGACCCAGATGGCCGATCAGCTGGGCCTGCAGTCGCTGACCATCCCCGAGGAGTTCGGCGGGTCCGGATTCTCCTATGTCGAGCTCATCGTGGTGCTCGAGGAGATGGGCGCCGCACTGCTGTGCGCACCGTTCTTCTCCACCGTGGCGCTGGGCGCCAACGCCATCCTCACCTCCGGGGACCAGAAGGCGAAGGAAGAGCTGTTGCCGGGGATCGCCTCGGGGGAGACCATCGCCACTCTGGCCCTCACCGAGGACAGCGGGAAATGGGACACCGACAGTGTGACCCTGACCGCCACCCCGTCCGGCGACGGATGGTCGCTCAACGGCCACAAATCGTTCGTGATCGACGGCCACGTGGCCGACCTCATCCTGGTGGTGGGCAGGACCGATGCCGGGATCAGTCTCTTTGCGGTGCAGGGCGACGCCGACGGCCTGACCCGCACCCCGCTGGCCACCATGGACCAGACCCGCAAGCAGGCCCGGCTCGAGCTCGCCAACACGCCGGCCCGGCTGATCGGATCCGAGGGGGGCGCCTCGGCCGGATTGTCGAAGACCCTCGACCTGGCCGCGGTGGCGCTGGCCGCCGAGCAGGTCGGCGGGGCGCAACGATGCCTCGACAGCTCCGTGGAGTATGCCAAGACCCGGATCCAGTTCGGCCGGCCGATCGGGAGCTTCCAGGCCATCAAGCACAAGTGTGCCGACATGCTGCTCGAGGTGGAGTCGGCCAAGTCGGCGGCCTACTACGCGGGATGGGCGGCGGCGGAGGACTCCGACGAGCTCCCGGTGGTGGCCAGCCTGGCCAAGTCCTACTGCTCGGAGGCCTACTTCCACGCCGCCGCCGAGACCATCCAGATCCATGGGGGCATCGGCTTCACCTGGGAGCACCCCGCCCACCTGTACTTCAAGCGGGCCAAGTCCTCCGAGTTGTTGCTGGGCGACCCCTCCTACCACCGGGAGCTCCTGGCTCAACGGATCGGTATCTGACCGGCCGGCAGTTCGCTGGATGTCACCCATTGACCCGACGGTGCACGCCGGGGTTGACCGCGGCGGCGCGGCGGTGGGGGCCGGGTCGCAGACGCTGTCCCGCGACCGTCGCCACTCCGGATATGGCGTAGCGTCTCCGAAATGACCGGACCCCGAAGGCTCATCGGATGGCTGCTGCTGATGCTGGTGGCGGTGCTGGCCGCCGGCGGCGCGGCGCTGGGCGTGAGCCAGGCCCCCAAGCAGGCAAGCCTCCAGAACGCGGTCAAGAACACCCTGAACGCCGCCAACTACACCTCGGACGTGCTCGAGAGCAGCCCGCAGGGCACCCAGACCCAGCACCTGGTGTACCAGTCGCCGAACCGGTTGGGGGGCTATGTCGACTCCGGCACGGTCCGGGTCTACGTGGCGGTCATCGACAGCGTCGAGTACCAGAGCAACCAGGTGTCCCCCTCGGCTTCGACTGACCATCTCACCTTCCAGAAGCAGACCAGCCAACCCGCCTCCTCCTACGACCCGGTCCACGAATATGTCGCCCTGGCCAAAAACGCCAAGCACACTCACCAGAAGGGTGACACCTATACCTTCACGGTGACCCAGCAGGGGCAGACCGCATCGTTCACCGCCACCGTGATCGGCCAATACCTGTCGGCCCTCACCATCTCCGCCAGCGGAGCCCAGTTGTCGCTGACCGTCTCGTCGGTGAACTCGTCGCCGCCGGTGACCTTGCCCGGCGGCGCCAAAGTGGTGGCGGCCCCCACCACCACGACGACCACCGCCCCACCCACCACGACCACCGCACCGGCCACCACGACCACCGGTTGAGCCGCAGCCGCGGCCCGAGCCGGTTGTCCGGCTATCCCGAAGCGTCGGCCCGGGCGATGGCGCGGTCGATGACCTGTCGGAGTTGACGGGCGTGGCCGCCCGGGTCAGCGGCGTCAGCCAGCCAGCGAACCACCACGAAGTGGCGGGCCCCGGCCCCGATCATCTCCCCGACGGTGTCGGGGTCGACTCCTCCGGTGATCCAGACCGGCCAGGGTGATCGCGACACCGCCTCCCGGAGGTAGTCGAGACCGGTCCCGGGTCGACCCGGCTTGGTCGGGGTGGCGTGCACGGGACCGGCCGAGACGTAGTCGACCGGGAATCCCTGGTCGATCGCCACCCCCAATTCGGAGCCGGCATGGGTCGACAAGCCGACGAGGGCGCCATCGCCGACCAGTGCGCGGGTCTCTGGGACGGGGGTATCGTCCTGGCCGACGTGGACCCCGTCGGCGCCGATGGCCGCGACGAGGTCGGGACGGTCGTTGAGGATGAACGGCACCTGATGGCGGGCGCAGACCGAGTGGACGATGCGGGCCCGAGCGACCAGATCCGGGTCGGAGAGGTGCTTGTCCCGGAACTGCACGACGTCGACCCCGCCCACGATGCAGTCCTCCACGAACGCCTCGAGGTCGGGACGGTCAGGGGTGCACAGGTAGAGCCGGCGCTCCGACAGGGCCCACCCTCCGGCGGGGGCCCGGGCGGCCGGATCCGTCAATTGGCGGAGGTCGCCTGGGCCTTGGCCTGGGCTTTCTTCTTCTGCTTGAACTGGCGGACCTTGAGCAGGGCGGCCGGAGAATCGATGTCGGCCACCGATTGGAACGTCCCCGGCTGACCAAAGGGGGTGGACACCTTCTGCCATCCTGGCGTCTTCAGCCCCATCTGCTTGCCCAGCAGAGCGATGAAGATGCGCGCCTTCTGGGCGCCGAACCCGGGGAGCGCCCGGACGTTGGCCAGAAGCTCCTTGCCGTCGGCGGCCGAGGTCCAGACCGCGGCGGCGTCACCGTGGTAACTGTCGGTAATGAGGCGACAGACATCTTGCACCCGACGGGCCATCGAACGCGGGAAGCGGTGGAGCGCCGGCCGTTCCGCGAAGACATCGGCCAGCTCGTCGGGATCCATGGCGGCGATCTTCGCGACATCGAGGGAGCCGCCCAGCCGCTCTTTCAATTCGTAGGGTGAGGTGAACGCCTTCTCCAACGGGATCTGCTGATCGAGCACCATCCCGATGACCAACGCCAGGGGGTCGTCGGAGAGGAGCTTGTCGGCGGCCGGATTGCCACTCAATTGGATCACCTCGCCAGGCTAGCCGGGAGCATCAGGATCGGCCCAGTGGCGGCCGAGCCCGGGTTCGAAGCCGGGCGCACCCCGCCATGACCCCGGGGAACGGCTCATTGCCGGGGTTCGCGTCCAGGTAGTGGCCCAGGTGGTCCTTATCCGGTTGGCGAAAAGTGTCTAGTCTTTGTACGCCATCCGGGGGGACGTACGTTTCGGACTGCCACATTCCGTCGGGGTGGTGGAAGGAATCAAATGCGGCAGGCCAAACACAAGCGGGTACATGCCAAGCGCCGGCGCCGCCCAGCGGTGCAGATCTTGATCGTGTCGATTGCCGTGGTCCTGGCCACCGGCGGTGCCATTGTCGCGACGTCCATCTCGGTCTCCGCCGATCGACCGATGCAGGCCTCCCCGCCGCCGACCCCCACGCCGAATGCGCCGGCCATCGTGATCGCCGCCTCCGCCACTCATGACCTGTCCGGCGGGTGGCTCATGTCGAGCCATGGCGAGTATCTGCTCTTCGTCTCGACCTCGTTCGGCGACTCCCGGGACAACATCCCGATGCTGACCGGCTCCCCTGGCCACTGGTCCGCCACCGTTGACGCGCTACCCGCCATGCCGGCCTGGGCGCTTCCGGTGTCCGACGGCGGCGCCACCTGGGAACCGGAGGTCCACCGCTTCGGTGCCACCTATGTCCTGTATTACGCCGCCGAGTTGGCCGGGGTGACCCCACCGACCCGGTGTCTGGGCACCGCGGTTGCCGCCTCGGCCACCGGCCCCTACTCGCCTTCGCCTCAGCCCATCGTCTGTCAGCAGGATCAGGGAGGAGACATCGACCCACAAGTGGTGGTGGACGACACCTCGCCGGACGCTCGTCCGTACCTGGTGTGGAAGAGCGACAACAACTCGACCAACCACACCGGCACCGACCTCATCTGGTCCCAGCCCCTGGCGCCCGACGGCCTGACGGTGGTGGGCGCGCCCACCACCATCTTCGGCCTCACCCAGACCCCCGCCTGGGCCCGTCCCATCATCGAAGCCCCGCAAATGGTCGAGGCCCCCGACCGGACCTGGTGGCTGTTCTACTCCGGCGGGGACGGATTTGGTGGGCCCAGTTACGCAGTGGGGGCGGCCAAGTGCGATGGGATCAGCGGACCGTGCACCGCCGCCGGCACCCAGCCACTGGTGGGCAGCAATGCCCAAGGTGTCGGTCCCGGGGAGGAAAGCATCTTCCAAACCAGCGGATCATCGACGGGCCCGTCGACCTGGGTGCTGTACAACCCGTGGCACGGGAACATCCCCGACCAATGGTTCCGCCCGGTGGTGGCGGCCCGGATCGGGTGGAACCGCGCGGGTCCCTACATCGCCGAGGCGGGGACGTTTCCGGCCCCGTCCGGGGCGTAGCCACTGCGGAGTTCCCTGAGCCGGCTCAGCGAGTCCAGGGATCGCCGGAGGAGGCGTCGATCCCGTACTGGTGGATGGCCTTGGAGACCACGTCGGCCTGCACGTCCCCACTCGCCACCAGCCCGTCGAGCACGGCCACCACGATGTGGGCGGCATCGACCTCGAAGAACCGCCGCAAGGTGTCCCGGGTGTCCGAACGGCCGAACCCGTCGGTGCCCAACGAGGTGAAGTGGCGGGGCACGAACCTCGAGATCTGGTCGGGCACCGACCTCACGAAGTCGGTCACCGCCACCACCGGGCCAACCGAGCCGGCCAGGGACTCGGTCACCAACGGAACCTTCGGCTCCTCCCCGGGATGCAGCCGGTTCCAGCGCTCGGCCGACAGGCCGTCCTCCCGCAGCGACTTGTAGGAGGTGACCGACCAGGCATCGGCGTCGACCCCCCAGTCGTCGGCCAGCAGGGTCCGTGCTTCCATGGCCGCCTGCCAGGCGGAGCCTGAGAAGAGCAGGGTCGCCTGCTTGCCGACCCCGGCCGTCCCGTCGGCGTCGGAGGCCGGCAATCCGACACGGTCGGCGAACCGGTACATGCCGTTGATGGTCCCGAGCCGGACCCGGTCCGCCTCGTCGGCCTCGGCCGGCAGCGCCGGCATCGGATAGTTCTCGTTGTAGAGGGTGATGTACCAGTAGCGGTCCTCGGGCTCGGGACCGGTCATCCGGCGGATCCCGTCCTCGATGATGATGGCCACCTCGTAGGCGAAGGCCGGGTCGTAGGCGGCCACGGTGGGCACCACCGAGGCCAGCACCAGCGAGTGGCCGTCCTGATGCTGGAGCCCCTCGCCGTTGAGGGTCGTCCGCCCGGCGGTGCAGCCGAACAGGAAGCCCCGGCCCCGCATGTCGCCCAGCGCCCACAACAGGTCGCCCACCCGCTGGAAGCCGAACATCGAATAGAACAGGTAACAGGGGATGAGCGGCTCGCCCCAGGTGGCATAGGCGGTGGCGGCGGCGGTGAAGGTGGCGGTGGCCCCGGACTCGGTGATGCCCTCCTCGAGGACCTGGCCGGTTTCGCTCTCGGCGTAGTGGAGGGCGAGGTCGGCATCGACCGGGGTGTAGCTCTGGCCGTCGGGGGAGTAGATCTGCACATTGGCGATCAGCGGCTCGAGCCCGAAGGTCCTGGCTTCGTCGGACACGATGGGAACCACCCGCTTTCCGACCGACGGATCCCGGACCAGGTTCCGCAGCAGGCGGGCGAACGCCATGGTGGTCGAGGCCGACAGCTTCCCGGAGCCTTCGAGGAACTCGGCGAAGACCGAGGGGTCAGGAGCGTCGAGCGGCTTCGGGCGCACCAGCCGACGGGGGAGCGGCCCGCCGAGGGCGCGGCGGCGCTCGGCCAGGTACCGGGCGGCCGGGGAGTCGGGGGCCGGACGGTAGTAGGGGGGCATGTCGGCATCCAGCGCGGCGTCGGGGATCTCGTCATGGAGGAACAGCCGGTCGCGCAGAGCCCGCAGCTGAGGCTTGGTCATCTTCTTGATCTGGTGGGTGGCGTTGCGGGCCTCGATCTCGGGGCCGAGGGTCCAGCCCTTGATGGTCTTGGCCAGGACCACGGTGGGGGCACCGACGTACTCGGTGGCGGCCAGGTAGGCGGCATAGATCTTCTGGTAGTCGTGGCCTCCCCGGGGCAGTGACTGGAGCGCCTCGTCGGAGAGATCGGCGACCATGGCCCGGAGCCGTGGGTCGGGGCCGAAGAAATGCTCGCGGATATAGGCGCCCGACTCGGTGGCGTACTTCTGGAAGTCGCCGTCGACGGTCGAGTTCATCTTCTTCAGGAGGACCCCGTCGACGTCCTTGGCCAGCAGCTGGTCCCAGGCCCGCCCCCACACCACCTTGATCACGTTCCATCCCGCCCCCCGGAACAGCGCCTCGAATTCCTGGATGACCTTGCCGTTGCCCCGCACCGGGCCGTCGAGCCGCTGCAGGTTGCAGTTGACCACGAAGGTGAGGTTGTCGAGGTGCTCCCGACCGGCCATCCCCAGGCCACCGATCGTCTCCGGCTCGTCGAATTCGCCGTCGCCGACGAAGCACCACACCCGACTGGCCGAGGTGTCGGCCAGTCCGCGGGCGTGCAGATAGCGGTTCATGTGGGCCTGGGAGATGGCGTTGATGGGCCCGAGGCCCATGGACACGGTGGGGAACTCCCAGAACTCGGGCATCAGCCGGGGATGGGGGTAGGAGGACAACCCGTCGCCTCCTACCTCGAACCGGAAGTTGTCGAGCTGAGTTTCGGTCAGCCGGCCCTCCACGAACGCCCGGGCATAGATGCCCGGGGATCCGTGTCCCTGGAAGAACACCTGGTCGCCGGCCGCGCCATCGTCCTTGCCGTGGAAGAAGTGGTTGAAGCCGACCTCGTAGAGGGCGGCGGAGCTGGCGTAGGTGGAGAGGTGGCCGCCGATGGAGGCCGACCGGGCGTTGGCCCGCACCACCATGACCGCGGCGTTCCACCGGATGAACGCCCGGATCCGGCGTTCGATGTCCTCGTCGCCGGGAAACTGCGGTTCGCGGTCGGTGGGGATGGTGTTGACATAGGGGGTGGAGACGGTGGCCGGGAAGTCGACATTCTTGGCTCGGGCCTGTTCGAGGAGACGCAGGAGCAGGTACCGGGCCCGGGTCCGCCCGTGAGCCTGGACCACGTCGTCGAAGGCGTCCATCCACTCCGCGGTTTCCCCGGCGTCGCTGTCGTAGAGCTGGTGGCTGACCCCGTCGAAAAGCATGCACCCATGCTCCCACTGCTTCGGCGGAAACGGAAGCCGGGGGCGTGAGCCGTGAAGCCGGCCGGGTTGGCGTGCCGGTGTGTGGGAGTGCGGGTGTGCGGACCTCGCCGGTCCGCGTGCATGCTGTCCCGATGCACACCGCCGAGCCGAACGCCGCCAAGGTCACCGTCGTCTATACCGACGGCGCCTGCCGGGGAAACCCCGGACCGGGCGGATGGGGGTGGGCGGTCGACGGAAAGCGGTCAGGGACGGGAAGCGATCTCCACGGAAGTGGCGGGGAGTCGCACACCACCAATCAGCGGATGGAGATCACCGCGGTCATCGAAGCGCTCCGGGCGATCGACGGGGACGTCCACGTGGTGAGCGATTCGACCTATGTCGTGAACTGCTTCCGCCAGAAGTGGTACGTGGGGTGGAAGCGGAGGGGCTGGCGCAATTCCCAGGGGAAACCGGTGGCCAACCGCGACCTGTGGGAACAGCTCCTCGACCTCGCCCTCGACCCGACGCGCCGGGTTACCTTCGAGTGGGTCAAGGGGCACTCGGGAGACCCGATGAACGACTGGGTGGACCAGCTGGCCACCGAGGCGGCCGCGCTCGAGTGACGGTTTGAACCTTTATGAGCCCGGCGGTGGGGCCTGGCCTCAGACCCCCAGGGCGGCGAGCGCCCGCTCGACGACGATCCGCTCTTCGACCCGGCCGATCCCGTCCAGGTCGAGCTTGATCTCCAGCTCCCGCCAATCGGCGACGCCGAGCTCGCGCTGGATCTCCATGTCCAGCTCGTAGAGCCGGTCGGCCAGCGACCCACCGGCGAGAGCCAGCCGGTCGATGTCTTTGAGTTTGAGAGCGATAGTCACATGGGGGTAACGCCCGGGTCGGGCCAACCTTGCGCAGTCGCGCCGCCGCAGCCACGGTCGGGGTGATCCGCGATCGGGTCCGCTGAGGGGCCGGCCGGGCCGACCGGACACCCCGACCGGGGGATTCGGCGCCGGTTTTGGGTACCGGCCCCGGGTCCCGTAACCTGCTGTCATGGAGATCAAAGGAAGCTCAGCCATCATCACCGGGGGCGCATCAGGCCTGGGTGAAGCCACTGCCCGCAAACTCAGCTCCGAGGGTGTCCGGGTCACCCTCTTCGACAAGAACGAGGAACGGGCCAAGGAGGTCGCCGGCGAGATCGGGGCCAACGCCAACTACATCGGTGGCGACGTCACCGACCCCGCGGACTGCCAGAAGGCCGTCGACCAGGCCGCGGATGGAGGCAACCTCCGCATCGCGGTGAACTGCGCCGGGACCGGATGGGTTGGCCGGGTCATCAACCGGGACGGCTCGCCCCACGATCTGGCACCGTTCCAGTTCATCCAGAACTTGAACGTGATCGGCACCTTCAACGTCATGACCAAGGCGGCCTCGGCCATCTCCACCGTCGAGCCTCTGGCCGACGGTGAGCGCGGGGTGATCGTCAACACCGCGTCGGTGGCGGCGTTCGACGGCCAGATCGGCCAGCTGGCCTACTCGGCGTCCAAGGGAGCCATCGTCGGGATGACCCTCCCGGCCGCCCGGGATCTGTCGGTGGTCGGGATCCGGGTGATGGCGATCGCCCCGGGACTGTTCGACACCCCGCTGTTGGCCATGCTGCCCGACGAGCAGCGAACGATCCTGGGCCAGTCGGTCAACTTTCCCAAGCGGCTCGGGATCCCGAAGGAGTTCGGCGAGCTGGTGGCCCACATCGCCAAGAACGACTACCTCAACGCGGAGGTCATCCGGCTTGACGGCGGTATCCGTATGCCGCCGAAGTAGCCCAGTCCGGCATCGAGGCGCGGGGCCCCGGAGCCATGGCCCCCGGGCATGGGAGGGGACCGGGGCCTACGCTGCGCCTGTGCGCTACTGGACCGAAGACGAGGTACGGGCCGAGCTGCCGCGCATGCGGGTCCTCATCGACGCCCTTCGTCGGGGTGAGCACCAGGACACCGTGGCCCGGACCAACGGTCACGAGGTCGGCGCCGGCGCCAGTGGGGTCGGCCCTGATCCGGTGGACGTCCCGTCGGCCCTCGCCGAGCTCGAAGACAAGGGCGTGGTCCTCCGGGACTCGGAGTCAGGGCTCCTGGACTTCCCAGCGGTGACCGACAAGGGGGTCGTCTACCTGTTGTGCTGGAAGCGAGATGAAGAAGAGCTCGGCTGGTGGCACTTCGCCGAGGAGGGCTTCGACGGCAGGAAGCCGCTTCCGCTGCCGACGGACCTGTGAGCGCGGTCCGGTCCCCGACCCAGGCGGGGGCGGGGGCGGAGGCGGGCGCGGAGGAGAGCATCATCCGCACCGTGGACCTGACCAAGGTCTACGAGGGGACCGACTTCCGGGCGGTGGACGGGCTCGATCTCGCCGTCGGGACCGGGGAGATCTTCGGGCTGCTCGGACCCAACGGCGCCGGCAAGACGACCACCGCCGGCATGCTCACCACCCGGGTGATACCGACCGGCGGCCAGGCGTTCGTGGGTGGCATCGACGTGGTCGCCCACCCGACCCTGGCCAAGCAGATCCTCGGCATCGTCAGCCAGCAGAACACCCTCGACCGGCAGCTGAACGTGTGGGAGAACCTCTACTTCCACGGGAGGCTGTTCGGGATCCCGGCCGGCGAGTCCCGCCGGATCTCCGACCAGCTGCTGGGCCAATTCCAGCTGGACAAGTTCGCCACCTCCTCGGTGGAGGCCCTCTCCGGTGGGATGGCCCAACGGCTGATGGTGGCCCGGGCGGTCTTCCATCGCCCGGCGGTGCTGTTCCTCGACGAGCCGACCGCCGGCCTCGACCCTCAGAGCCGGCTGGCGCTGTGGGACATCCTCGGCCAGCTGAACGCCGACGGCCAGACCATCATGCTCACCACCCACTACATGGAAGAGGCCGACCTCCTGTGCGGGCGGGTGGCCATCATGGACCACGGGAGGATCCTGGCCCTGGACACCCCGGCCGCCCTCAAACGGGGGATCGACGCCGACACCATCGTCACCGTCACCGCCACCGGCGACCAGGACGAGCTGGGCCGCCTGCTCACCAGCCAGATCGAGGGCGTCACCCGCGTCCGACCGATCGAGGGAGGAGTGGAGCTCCATGTGAAGGGCCACCAGCGGCTGCTCCCCAAGGTGATGGCGGCGGCGGAAGGCGGGGGATTCCCGATCATCGACCTGTCGGTGACGGAGCCGACCCTGGAGACGGTCTTCATCAACCTGACCGGAAAAGAGCTACGAGACTGATGACCATCGCCGAAGCCCCGACCGCCGGAGCCCATATCGAGCTGCGACCGACCCGGTCGGCCGCCGCCACCAGCCGCATCGCCCTGTGGGCCCTGATCCTCCGGGACCTGGTGGTGCTGCGCAAGCACCTGGTGGAGTTCGTCATCCGGACCGTGGTGCAGCCGTTCCTGTTGTGTCTGGTGTTCCTCTATGTATTCCCGAAGATCGGGCAGGGGATCGGCGGCGGTGGGGGATCCGGCAGCGAATCGGCCTTCGCCACCGTGCTGGTCGCGGGGGTGGTGGGCATCTCCATCCTCTTCCAGGGGGTGCAGTCGGTGGCACTGACCATGGCCACCGAGTTCGGCTACACCCGGGAGATCGAGGACCGGGTGCAGGCACCGTGTCCGATCTGGCTGGTGGCGTTGGCCAAGGTGCTCTCCGGGGCGGTACAGGGAGCCATCTCGGCCACCATCGTGCTGCCCATCGCCTCGGTCGTTCACGCCAGCGGGGTGGAAGCCCACCTGAACCTGCACTGGTGGATCATCCTCACCCTGGTGCCCCTGGCCTGCGTGGGGATGACCTCGCTCGGGCTGTTCCTCGGGACCACCTTCGAGCCCCGCAACATCGGGCTGATGTTCGGCTTCGTCATCCTCCCGGTGACCTTCCTCGGCGGCACCTACTACCAGTGGACCCGGCTGGCCCCGGTCAAGGCGGGCGGCTGGCACTGGCTGCAGACGGTGGTCCTCGTCAACCCGCTGATCTATGTCAACGAGGGGATGCGGGCCGCCTTCACCAATGCGTCGCACATGCACCTCTACGTGGTGTACCCGGTGCTGGTTGCCTTCACTGCGATCTTCCTCGGAATCGGGCTCCGGAACTTCCGCCGCCGGGTGCTTTCCTAGGCTCGGTGGCGCCCGGGGACCGATAGGCTGAAACGGTTGCAATTGGCACCCATGTATCGAGGATGGAGGTGGTTCCCACGGGACCCCAGGTGGCATCGGAGCACACGGCATCGGGGGGCAGTGGGGCCGAGGGTGGCGGCGACGGCACCTACGACATCGTCGTCATCGGCGGCGGGCCGGGCGGGTATGGCGCCGCCCTCTACGGGGCGGCCGCCGGTCTGTCGGTCGCCGTCGTCGAGCTCGACAAGGTAGGCGGCACCTGCCTCCACCGGGGCTGCGTGCCGGCCAAGGAATTCCTGGAGACGGCGTCCGTCTACCGCACCGTGTCGGGCGCCTCCCAGTTCGGGATCGGCGACACCGGCGACGGTGACGCCAAGCCGTCAGTGGAATTCGGGGTGAGCCAGGCTCGCAAGCAGAAGGTCGTCGACCAGTTGTTCAAGGGCCTCTCCGGATTGATGAAAGGGCGGGGCATCGACATCTTCAACGGGACCGGCACCCTGTTGCCCGACCACCAGGTCCGCATCGCCGGCAACGACGGCACGACCACGGAGATCACCGGGACCGACATCGTGCTGGCGTCCGGCTCGTTGCCGCGGACCATCCCCGGTTTCGACGTCGACGGGACCATCGTGATGGACTCGGATGACGTCCTCGACCTGGATACCCTCCCTGGATCGGTGGCGGTGGTGGGTGGCGGGGCCATCGGCTGCGAATTCGCCTCCCTGTTTGCCGATCTGGGCTCCAAGGTCACGGTGTTCGAAGCTCTCCCGAGCATCCTGGCGCTGTGCGATCCCGACATCACCAATGTGGTGGCCCGGTCGTTCCGGAAGCGGGGCATCGAGGTGAAGGCCGGCACCCAGCTACAGGGCCATACCCCGGATCCGTCGGGGAAGGGGACCGTCGTGCTCTTCGGCGACGGCGAGAAGCTGGCCGTCGACGCGGTCGTCGTTTCGGTCGGGCGGCGTCCGCGCACCGAGGAGCTCCTGGCCGAAGGAACCGGCGTGGTGGTCGACGAGCGGGGATTCGTGGTCGCCGACGAGCTCATGCGCACCGCGGCACCCGGGGTGTGGGCAGTGGGTGACGTGGTGGCCGGCACCCCCCAGCTGGCGCATGTGGGATTTGCCGAGGCGATCGTCGTCATCAAGTCGATCCTCGGCGAGCCGGTGCTCCCGGTGAACTACGACCGGGTGCCCTGGGCCATCTACTGCCATCCGGAGGTGGCGTTCGCGGGATTGACCGAGGACGCGGCCAAGGCGGCCGGCTACGACGTGGTGGTGAAGAAGGACCCGTTCGGCGGCAACAGCCGGGCCCGGATCATCGGGGACACCGAGGGCGTGGTCAAGATCATCGCCGAGCAACGCCCGGATGGCACCACCGGGAAGGTCCTCGGCGTCCACATGGCCGGTCCCTGGGTCACCGAGCAGTTGGGGGCCGGCTACCTGGCCGTCAATTGGGAAGCCACCCCTGATGAAGTCGCGCAGTTCATCCAGCCGCACCCGTCGCTGTCGGAGAACTTCGGCGAGACCATGTTGGCCCTTACCGGAAGGGGGCTTCACGTTGCCTGACGTGACCATGCCGCAATTGGGCGAGACGGTGACGGAAGGAACCATCACCAAGTGGCTGAAGGCCGTCGGCGACCAGGTCGAGCGGGATGAGCCACTCTTCGAGGTGTCCACCGACAAGGTCGACTCCGAGGTCCCGTCCCCGGTCGGCGGCGTCCTCACCCAGATTCTGGTCGAGGAAGGGGACACCGTCGACGTCGGGGTCCGGTTGGCGGTGATCGGCGACAGCGGATCGACCAACGGCTCGGAAGCCCCCGCGGCCGCGACTGACCCCGTGCCGCCGGCCACTGCGGAGGTGAGCGCCCCGCCCCCACCGCCCCCCGCGGCGGCGCCTCCACCCCTGCCAACAGCACCGCCACCGCCACCCCCGCCACCGGCACCGCCGGTGGAGACATCCGCACCGCCGGTGGAGACATCCGCAACCGCCCCGCCGGCCGGCAACGGTCTGGTTCTCTCACCGGTGGTTCGGAAGTTGCTGAGCGAACACGGCATCGATGCCGGTTCGGTCACCGGGACCGGCATCGGCGGTCGGATCACCAGGGACGATGTCGAGGCGGTGATCGCATCCGGAGGCGCCACGGCTCCCGGAGGCGCGGTCGTGGCGCCGGCCCGACGGCCGGATGCCGACTCGGTTGCGGCCCCGGTCCCGTCCGCACCGATGGCTCAGCCGGGGGCCACGGCCTCCCCGGTTCCCCGGGGAGACGGGCAGGATGAGATCCTCCCCTTCACCAACATCCGCCGCCGGACCGCCGAGCACATGGTGAGGTCCAAGGCCACCTCGGCCCACACCCTGATGGTGAAGGAGATCGACTACGAACGGGTCGAGCGGGTCCGCCGCTCCCATGGTCCGCGGTTCAAGACGGAGGAGGGGTTCAGCCTCACCTACCTGGCCTTTGCCGCCCGAGCCGCGGTGGAGGCGCTGGGAGACTTCCCCCACCTCAATGCCTCGGTGGGAGACGACGCGCTGATCATCCACCACGACATCAATCTCGGGATCGCCGTCGACCTCGACAACGAGGGCCTCATCGTTCCGGTCGTCCACCACGCCGAAGAGCTGACCCTCCGGGGAATGGCTCGACGGATCCACGATGTGGCCGACCGTGCCCGCACCAAGCGATTGAACGCGGATGACATCAGCGGGGGAACGTTCTCCATCACCAACGCCGGGCCGTTCGGCACCCTGCTCACCGGGGCGATCATCAACCAGCCCCAGGTGGCCATCCTCTCCACCGACGGGGTGTCGAGGAAGCCGGTGGTGGTGGTCCTCCCCGACGGCAGCGAGTCGATCGCCATCCACTCGGTGGGACTGGCGGCCATGACCTTTGACCACCGGGCCGTCGACGGGGCGTACGTGGCCCGGTTCCTGGCCCGGCTGTCGGAGATCCTGAACGAGCGCGACTGGGCCGGAGAGCTCTGAACCACGACATGCACGACCAGAGGAATCCCCGTTGAGGGTCCGGTGGTTGGGACGCGTCCCGTATCGGGAGGCGTGGGCGCTGCAGCGCTCGCTCTGTCACCGGTCCGAGGACGACTACCTGCTGTTGCTGGAGCACAATCACGTCTACACCTTGGGCTCCAATGCCGACGAGGCTCACATCCTGGTTGATCCGGCCTCGGTCGGGGCCGAAACGGTGAAGACCGACCGGGGTGGCGATGTCACCTATCACGGTCCGGGCCAGCTGGTGGGCTACCCGATCGTTACCGTCGGCGCCGGCCTTCATCGGGGTCCCGATCACGTACGACGGGTCGAGCAGGTGGTCATCGACGCGCTGGTGGGGTTGGGGCTCGGTGCAGATGACGTCGGAAGACTCGACGGGTATCCCGGAGTCTGGGTCGGCCTCGACCGACATCGAGCCGACCCTTCCACCGCTACCGGGGAGGCCGGGACCCGGCCTCGCAAGATCGGCGCCATCGGGGTCCGGACGACTCACGGTCGGACCATGCACGGGTTCGCCCTCAACGTGCACCCGGACCTGTCGATGTTCGAACACATCGTGCCCTGCGGGATCGCCGACAAGCCGGTGACGTCGCTGGCGGCCGAGGGCATCGACGTCACCATGGCCGAGGTCGCTGATGCGGTGATCGCGGCGGCAACGGAAGCCTGGGGTCCGTTGGAGGACATCCAGCGAGTGACCGACGGTATCGGCGGCGACCCGGTGGTGAGTGGGGTCACCACCGACGGAGCGCCCACCGGATTCGGGGTGCCGGTGGCCCTGAGCCGGCCCCGGGCAAGGGAGCGCTCCCTCGATCGCCGGCTCCGGCGTTCGGGGGTCGATCCCGAAGCCGGACTGCCGATCCAGGAACGCAAGCCCGAGTGGTTGCGGGTCCAGGCCCGGATGGGGGAGGACTACCGGGCGCTGCGGCACCAGCTGCGGGATCTGAACCTGGTGACGGTGTGCGAAGAGGCGGGCTGCCCGAACATCTATGAGTGCTGGTCGGACGGGACCGCCACCTTCATGATCAACGGGTCACGCTGCACCCGGGCCTGTGGGTTCTGCCTGGTCGATACCCGTCATCCTCTCCCGCTCGATCCCGGTGAGCCGGAGCGGGTGGCCGAGGCGGTGGCCCGGATGGGCCTGGCCCACGCGGTGATCACCTGTGTGGCCCGGGACGATCTCGACGACGGTGGGGCCGGAGGGTTCGCCGCCACCATCGCCGCGATCGCGGCACCGGGCACCGAGGACCGGCGATCGAGGTACTGATCTCTGACTGCAAGGGCGATCAGGCCTCCCTGCGCACCATCTTCGATGCCCTGCCCGGACGTCCTGAATCACAACATCGAGACGGTGGCCCGCCTGCAGCGTGCCGTCCGTCCGTCGGCCGGCTACGCCCGCAGCCTGGCCGTGCTGGCCCGGGCCAAGGATGCCGGGCTCACCACCAAGTCGGGGATGATCCTCGGCATGGGAGAACGTGAAGACGAGGTGCTGGCCACGCTGGCCGACCTGCGAGCGGTCGGAGTCGACATCGTCACGATCGGTCAGTATCTGCGACCGACCTCGCGCCATTTGCCCGTGGCCCGGTGGTGGCGACCCGAAGAGTTCGACTCCCTGAGGGACGCGGGGATGGCCATGGGTTTCAGTCACGTGCAGGCGTCACCCCTGACCCGGTCGAGCTACCACGCCCGGGAAGCGGCCGAGTCGTCGTCACCGGGACCGACGGGTATCGCCATGGAGCCTGGCGTGCCGGCGTCGATCCCGGTGCGGACGTCGTGACCGAGCTTTCGCAACGGGCCGAGGCCTCCCGGGTCGATCGGATCGCCAGGGTCCGGCAACGGATGGAGGCGCTCGAGGTCGATGTGCTGCTGCTGTCGCTGGGTGCCGACCTTCCCTGGTTGACCGGGTACGAGGCCATGCCGTTGGAACGGCTGACCATGTTGGTCTTGCCCGTGAAGGGAGATCCGGTCCTGGTGGTTCCCGCCCTGGAGGCCCCCCGGGTGGCTCGGGCTGACGAGGTGTTCGGGGTCCGTCCCTGGTCGGACACCGAGGAGCCCGTCGGCATCGTGGCGTCGATGGTGGCTGCCCGGGATGGACGTGGCCGGGCCGGCTTCCGGCGAGTGGCCATCTCCGACCGGACGTGGGCGACGTCGGTGCTCGCCCTGCAGTCGGAGATCCCCCAGGCCGAATGGATCACCGGGTCCATGGTGACCTCGCCGATCCGGGCGGTCAAGGACGCCATTGAGCTCGAAGCATTGCGGGCTGCCTCCGGTGCCGCAGACCGGGTGGCGGCGCAGCTCCAGCGGGGCGACATCCGCCTGATCGGTCGGCGGGAAGCGGATGTGTCGACTGACATCAGTGCGCTGCTGGTGGCCGAAGGCCACCAGCGGGTGAATTTCGCCATCGTGGGAAGCGGGCCCAATGCCGCCAGTCCCCACCACGAGCCGGGGTCACGGATCATCGGGCCCAACGAGACGGTGGTGTGCGACTTCGGCGGCTCCTTCTCCGTGGACGGCGAGGTGGGCTACTGCTCGGACATCACCCGGACGGTGGTCACCGGCGAGCCAACCGGCCAGGTGGCCGCGTGCTACGAGGTCCTCCTCGCCTCCCAGCAGGCAGCGGTGGCGGCCGCTGGCGATGGCATCGCCGCCGAGGCCGTCGACGCGGTGGCCAGACGCATCATCGACGACGCCGGGTACGGAGACCTCTTCATCCATCGAACCGGGCACGGCATCGGCATCGAGGAACACGAAGACCCCTATCTGGTGGAGGGAAACCGCGAGCTTCTTCGGCCGGGCCACGCGTTTTCGGTGGAGCCCGGCATCTACGCCCCCGGCCAGTTCGGGATGCGGCTCGAGGACATCGTGATCATCGCCAAGGACGGGTGTTCGGAGCCGCTGAACACCGTCAGCCACGATTTGGTCGTCGTCGAGGCGTAGGAGTCCGGATGGATCTGGGTCTGGACGGCAAGGTCGCGGTGGTGGCGGCCGGGTCTCGAGGACTGGGGTTCGCCACCGCTCAGGCGTTGGCGGCAGAAGGGGCGCGGCTGGTGGTGTCGGCGCGGGGCAAGGACGTCCTGGAGACGGCGGCGGCCTCCCTGCGCTCCTCGGGTGCCGAGGTGGCCACGCGGGTCGCCGACATCGGTGACCCGGACGCCCCCGAACGCCTGGTGGGTGCCGCCGTCGACAGGTTCGGAGGGGTGGACATCGTGGTGGCCAATGCCGGCGGACCCCCGCCGGCCCGGTCGCTGGAGGTCACCGAAGACCAGCTGGACGCCGCGCTCAACCTCAACCTCCGATCGTCGATTCGGCTGGTCCGGGCGGCGGTCCCGGTGCTCCGCGATCGGGGCTGGGGGCGGATCTGCTGCATCACTTCCTACTCGGTGGTACAGCCGGTGCCGACGTTGGCACTGTCCAACACCGCGCGGGTCGGCCTGTGGGCCTGGGCCAAGACGGCGGCTCAGGACCTCGCCTCCGAACAGAGCGGCATCACCTTGAACCTGGTGTGTCCGGGGTCTCATGCCACCGACCGGATGAAGGAGCTGGGTGGTTCCGGCGTGATGGGAGACCCGGCCGACTTCGGCAAGGTGGTGGCGTTTCTGTGCTCGCAACCGGCCGGCTACATCAACGGCGCGGCCATCGTGGTCGATGGTGGCGCCACCTTGGCGCTCTGACGTACCGGGCGGGTTCCGGGACGGGCGTCAGATGCGTTCGGCGGTGTGGCCCGTCCATGCTGTCCCGTCCCAGTAACGGAGGATCCCTGGTTCTCCGGAAGGGTCGGGCAACCAACCGGCGTCGGGTACCGCCGACGGGGGAGTGAACGGAGCCGGCGACGACACCGCCTTCGGCAAAGGAGAATCACCTGCAGGGTGACCACCGGGTCGGAGAGGAGCGGATGCCGAACCCCATGTCGCCGCCAACAAGGTCGGTTCGGCCAAGGGGGTCGCCGTCGAGCCCGAAGACCCGGCGGGACCGCTCCCAAGGTGGGCGGCATCCGCGGCGAAGTGGCTTTCGGAAGCCGCCTTGCGCTCCTTCAGGTTCCGTCCCTGGAACATCCACCACACCAGCAAGATGACCACGAGCGCGATAGCGACCGCGATGACGACCGCCTCGATGCTCAACACCGGTGAAAACCGGGAGTGGTCGTTGCTTGGGATTCCGTAGGGGCGAGGATCATTTGCCCTTCATGGTACTGAGCGACGGTAGCGATCAGGTGACGGACCCCGCGGTGCCGGGAGAGGTTGCGGCCGTTTGTCTCAGTGCTTGACCGAGCGGGTGGCCACATGGAAGGTCCAGGCATGGCCGTCCCAGTAGCGGAGCACGTCGGGCAGACCCGACGGGTCCGGTAGCCAACCCGGGGGGGTGCCCGGTGCGGGGTCATCGAACTGACCGACGGGTGTTGCCGCCGAGCCCCGCCCCGCCGGTCCGACCACCGGGTCCGTCTGTGGCTCGATCACCGCATCCGGCACGACGTCGGGCAGGGTAACCGGGTCCGCCGTCGTGCCGAGTTTCGCCAGCTCCAGTGCCGCCAGTTCGGCCGCCGCCGATTCCGCCAGCTCCAACTCCTCCAGGTGTGGGTCCGCCATTGGTTCGAAGGCCGGTCCGATGGTCGGTTCGGGCTCGGCCGCTCCCGGCTGGACCTCCAACCCGGTTTCGGTTGGCACCGCCTGGCCGGCCTCGACCACCGGCTCCGGCATCGGCTCGCACGCCGGTCCGGCGCCGAAATCCGGAACCGCTCCCGGCCCGATGCCAGGACCCCCACCGGGCTCGACGGCCGGCTCAAATCCTGGCCGGGTGTCAACCGCCGGTTGGATGGGTGGCTCGGGTTCGGGCTCGGGGGCCGTTGCTGACCAGGCTGGCTCGGGCGGGGGCTCGACCGCCGGAGCCGGCTTGGCTTCGGCGACCCGTTGGGGTGCCGGCCTCGGGGCCGATATCGGTCGTTGATCAGCCTTCACCGGCGTCGAGCTCGGTGGAGACACCACCGACCCCGTCCTGGGCTCGACCTCCACGACCCGGATCACCGGGCCCCGGGCCAGGCGGACCGGGCGGGTTTCGGCCACCGGGACGTCGACGGGAACCGGCACCCGTACCTCGTGCGAAGCCGCGAACAACGCGGCCCGCCGCCGCCGCCGCCGATCCCGGGGCGGGCCGCCAACCATCCAGGCGATGGCCGCCAACACCACCAGACCGCCGACGACGGCCAGCACCGTCGGGACGATGCTTCCGGATTTCGACGTCGGCGACGCGGTGCCGGACGCGGCACCGGCGGTCGGGGTCCCCAGGGCACGACGGATGGCGGTGTACTGCTGAAAGCTGACGGTGATGGCGTCCGACGGGTTGAGTGGCGCCGGGTTGGTGGTCGCCACCGACGACGCCAACTGGACGATGGCGACGTACGGGTCCGACTTGAAGAGCACCACCTGTTCGGTCACCTGGGTCGGAGCCGAGATCGAGACGGTGTAGCCGTGGGCGCCGGGGATGCTGGGTACCGCGAAGCTCGAGGCTGCCCCGGGTTGCTGGTACGGATTCTGCGATCCCGAGGCGAACGAATTGGCATCCTGCGAGTTGGGAATGCGATACAGGGTGATCACGATGTCGTTGGCGCCTCTGCCGGGCCCGTTGGCGTCGGTCCAGAGCCGAAGGTAGGCGCCGAACCCGGCCTGCTTGGCCAGTACGTTGAATTGGCCTTCAGCTTTTTGAGGGTTGGACGACAGCGCACCCAACTCGGCGGCGCTGAGCGCCCCGTTGGTGGGGCCGGGGGCGGCGGCGGTGAAGTTGGGCAACGGGTTTCGGATCACCACCGATCCCATGGCCGGATAGGTGGTGGCCGTCAGGATGGCCGGCGCTCCGGCCGCCGCCGATGCTGGGCCGACCACCGCCCCCACCGACGCCAGGGACACGAAACACCCAACCCACCTTGCGAACCCCAGGGTTGCCGGCCTCGATCGGTGAGGTCTCAATGGCGGTGCTACTTAGGCCACGAAGTACTTGGCTTGGGGGTGGTGGCAGATGATGGCGGTCGTCGACTGCTCCGGGTGGAGCTGGAACCCCTCGCTGACCTCGACGCCGATCCGATCGGCACCGAGCAACTCAACCACCCTGGCATTGTCCTCCAAATCCGGGCACGCCGGGTAACCCCACGAGTACCGGCCGCCTCGGTACTTCTGGCGGAACAGACCGGCCAGCGACGGGCCGTCCTCGCTGGCGAATCCCAACTCCTCCCGGATCCGGTGATGCCAGTACTCGGCGAGTGACTCGGCCATCTCGACGCCCAGCCCGTGCAGATACAGGTAGTTCTGGTATTCGTCGCCGGCGAACAGCCGGGCCGTCTCCTCCGATACCCGGCGACCCATGGTCACCACCTGGAAGCTGGCAAAGTCCTCTTCTCCGGAGTCGACCGGGCGGAAGAAGTCGCTGATGCAGAGGAAGGGGTCCTCGACCTGGCGCGGGAAGGTGAATCGCATCCACTCCGATGAGCGGGTCTCGTCCTTGTAGATGACCAGGTCGTTCCCATCGGCGTTGGCTGCGAAGTGGCCCCAGGCCACCTGGGGCACCAGAAGTTGATCCGCCTTGGCGTCGGCCAGCCGTGATCGGAGCAGGGACCGGACCCGGTCCTTGAACGCGGCGTCATCCTCGCCGCTCTCGGGTCGGTAGCCCCACTGGTTGCGGAACAGCGCGGTCTCGTTGATGTAGGCGGCGATGTCGTCGATACCGATGCCCTTGGCGATCCGGCTGCCGACGAACGGGGGCGTGAACAGCGGGTTGTCGGCCGCCACCGTTGGGGATCGGGTCGGAAGCACGTCCCCTCGCTCGAGCGCCTCCTTGGCTTTCTGCTTGCGCTGTTCGCTCTTGCGGGGGCCGAGATCCCGGCCGCCGAGGGCGCGGCCGAACTCCGGGTCTTCCTCGCCGGTGCGGTTGATCTCGACCAGCCTGTCCATGGTGCGCAGGCCCTCGAAGGCGTCCTTGCCGTAGAAGAGGCGACCCTGGTAGACGGAGCGAAGGTCCCGCTCGACATAGGTGCGGGTCAAGGCCGCCCCGCCCAGGATCACCGGGATGTTCGAAAGGCCCCGGCGGTTCAGTTCGTCGAGGTTGTCGCGCATGATCAGGGTCGACTTGACCAGCAGCCCGCTCATCCCGATGGCGTCGGCCTTGGTCTCCTCCAATGCGGTGACCATGTCGGCGATGCCAACCTTGATGCCGAGGTTCTTCACCGTGTAGCCGTTGTTCGTCAAGATGATGTCGACCAGGTTCTTGCCGATGTCGTGGACATCGCCCTTGACGGTGGCCAGCACCATGGTGCCCTTGCCGCCCTGGTCGGTCTTCTCCATGAGGGGCTCGAGATAGGCGACGGCCGTCTTCATGGTCTCAGCCGAGCCCAGCACGAACGGCAGCTGCATCTCGCCGGCGCCGAACAGCTCACCGACCGTCTTCATCCCGGCCAGCAACATGTCGTTCACGATGGCCAGGGGCGCAGCACCGCCGGCCATGGCCTCATCGAGATCGGCTTCCAGGCCATTGCGATCGCCGTCGATGATCCGGTGCTCGAGGCGCTGTTCGACCGGCCACCCCGATCGGTCCTCGGTGGTGGTGACCGAGAAGGTTGACGCCCCTTCGAACAGATCGAGCAACTCGGTCAGCGGGTCGTAGCCGTCACGTCGACGGTCGTAGATCAGATCGAGGCACACCTCCCGGGCCCGCTCGTCGACCTTGGACAGCGGGAGGATCTTCGAGGCATGGACGATGGCGGCATCCAGGCCGGCTTCCACGCACTCATGGAGGAAGACCGAGTTGAGAACCTGTCGGGCCGCCGGGTTGAGCCCGAACGACACGTTGGACAGCCCGAACACCGTATAGACGCCGGGAAGCTCGGCCTTGATCCGGCGGATGCCTTCGAGGGTCTCGATCCCGTCCCGCCGGCTCTCCTCCATGCCGGTCGACAGCGGCAGGGCCAGGGGATCGAAGAGCAGGTCGGACGGACGGAGCCCGTACCGTTCGATGGCGAGGTCATGGATGGCCTTGGCGGCTCGGAATTTCCAGTCGGCGGTCCGGGCCTGACCATCGGTGTCGATGCAGGTGCACACCACCGCGGCACCGAACTCCTTGGCCAGGGTGAGGACCTTGTGGAAGCGGGTGTCGGGCCCGTCGCCGTCTTCGAGGTTGACCGAGTTGATGACCGCCCGCCCCCCGATCCACGACAGCGCGGTCTCCACCACCGGGGCCTCGGTGGAGTCGACCATCAGGGGCACCGTCGACTGGGTGGCGAACCGGGAGGCGACTTCCTCCATGTCGGCCACGCCGTCGGCGCCGACGTAGTCGACGCAGACGTCGATGAGATGGGAGCCCTCTTTGACCTGTTCACGGGCCATGGCCACGCAGGTGTCCCAGTCCTTCTCCAACATGGCCTCGCGGAACTTCTTGGATCCGTTGGCGTTGGTCCGCTCCCCGACGACCAGGAACGAGGCGTCCTGGGTGAAAGGGACCGCGGTATAGATCGACGCGGCGCCGGGCTCGGGCTCGGGCGTCCGGGCCACCGGGGTGAGATCGGCACATGCCTCCACCACCGCGGCGAGGTGGGTTGGGAGGGTGCCGCAGCAACCGCCGACGACCGACACCCCGAGCTCGCTCACGAACTGACGGTGGAACTCGGCCAACTGGTCCGGGGTCAGGTCGTAGTGCATGGCGCCATCGACCACCGAGGGGAGTCCGGCGTTGGGCAGGCAGCTCACCGGGATGCCGGCGTGGGCGGTCAGATGGCGCAAGGGTTCGAACATCTCGGAGGGGCCGGTGGCGCAGTTCAGCCCGATGAGGTCGATGTCCATGGCCTCGAGGGCACAGAGGGCGGCGCCGATCTCGGTGCCGGGGAGCATGGTGCCGGTCAGTTCGATGGTGACCTGCACCTGGATGGGCACCTGCCGGCCGGCGGCGCTCATCGCCCGTCGGGCACCGTTGATGGCCGCCTTGGCCTGAAGGAGGTCGAAGACGGTTTCGATGATGATGAGATCGACCCGACCTTGGAGCAGCCCGGTCGCCTGCTCCTGATAGGCGTCCCGAAGATCGGCGTAGGGGATCTGGCCCAGGGTCGGGAACTTGGTTCCCGGACCGATGCTACCGGCCACCCAGCGGGGCCGGTCGGGGGTGGAGAAGTCGTCGGCGGCCTGGCGGGCCAGGAGACCGGCAGCCACGTTCAGCTCATGGACCCGATGGGCCTGGCCGTACTCGGCCAGCACCGGGCCGAAGGCACCGAAGGTGTCGGTCTCGACCACATCGCACCCGACCTCGAAGAAAGACCGGTGGACCCGGTCGACGACATCGGGCCGGGTGACGACCAGCAGCTCGTTGCAGCCCTCGAGGTCGGGCCCGCCGAAGTCGTCCGCCGTGAGGTTGGCCAGCTGAAGGTTGGTCCCCATGGCGCCGTCGAAGATGACCACGCGGTCGCAAACGGCGCGAAGGTAGCTGGAATCAGAGGCGGCCTCGATCATGGTCCACAAAGGATACCGGCCCCCAGCCAGGGCGACAGCCCGGATGGCTTAGCATGCCCGGGGTGACATGGGCATGGTGAGGATCTACACGAAGACCGGCGACGACGGCACGACCGGCCTCCTCTACGGAGGCCGGGTACCCAAGGACTCGTTGGTCATGCAGATCAACGGTGCGGTGGACGAAGCCCAGGCGTCGATGGGGGTGGCCCGAGCCGAATCCGATGCCGGATCTGAGCTCGACACTCTGCTGGTCGGCCTCGAGCGCGACCTCTATGTCCTCATGGCCGAGGTGGCGACCGATGCCTCCAAACGGGCGAAGCTGGTGGCGGGGGTGACCCTGGTGACCCCGGTCATGGTCGGGTCACTCGAGACCCATATCGATGACCTGATCGATCGGTTCGACATGCCCGCCGATTTCGTGGTTCCGGGGGCGACCCGGGTGTCGGCCGCGCTCGATATGGCTCGCACCATCGTCCGGCGGGCCGAGCGACTGGCGGTGTCCTACCCGGTGGAGGGATCCCTGGTCGGGCGGTACCTCAACCGGCTCTCGGACCTCCTGTGGGCGATGGCCCGCTGGAGCGAGGGCGAGGAACACCTCTTGGCCCGGGGGTCAGCCCGGAGATCTCGTCGGGAGCCGAGATCTCCCCGGACACCTACCGCCGAGAAGAACCCCGGGGAGCAATCTTGAACGTCGAGTCCGTTGTCGCCACCGGCCTGCCCGAGGATCTGGTTGCCATCGGGATCCCGGTGTTCACCGGCGCCGACGGCCCACACCTCGCCTCGGTCGCCACCGCCGGGTTGGCCGGTCCGGAGATACTCGACGGGGCCTGGTGCAAGCGGCAGGGCTTCACCGGGAAGGTCGGGCAGACCCTGGCGTTCCTCCGCCCCGGGATGTCCCCGTTCCGGTCCCCGGAGGCCGATTCGCCGACCCCCGGTGCCGAGGCCCCGGTGGCTTCGGTGTTGGTGGGGCTCGGGGAGGAGGCCAAGCTGGTGGGTGACGCCGGCTTGGAGATGTTGCGGCGCGCCGCCGCCTCGTTCATTCGGGCCGCAGGCTCGGGGGAGACAGCCGCGTTCCTGGTGCCACGAGACCTGACCATCCCCCTGGATCGGATGGGGGCGGCGGTGGCCGAGGGCGCACTGCTGGCGTCATACCGATATGACTCCTTCCGGACCGCCGACCCGCCGGACGCACTCGTCCGACTGGTTCTGGTGGTCGATTCGCCGGAGGAGGCAGTCGTCGCCGAAGCCGGATGCGCCCGGGGATCCCGAGTGGCGGAGTCGGCCGCCCTGGCCCGTGACCTCGTCAATGAGCCCCCGAGTTCATTGACCCCGCAGAAATTCGCCCATGTGTTCGTCGAGCGCTTCCGGGATGTCCCCGAGCTCTCGATCGAGGTGTGGGAAGAGGAACAGATCATCGCCGAGAAACTGGGCGGACTCCTCGGTGTGGCCCGCGGATCGGCGCAACCGCCGCGTCTGGTGAAGGCCGAATACCGGCCGTCGGACCCGATTGTGGTGGAGGGCCGGACTCCGCATGTCGCACTGGTCGGGAAGGGGATCACCTTCGATTCGGGCGGCCTCTCGTTGAAGACTCCCGGCGGCATGGAGACGATGAAGACCGACATGGGTGGCGCCGCCGCGGTGATGTGCGCCCTCGACGCCATCGCCGGATTGGGGGCCCGCATCCGGGTGACGGCCCTGGCGCCACTGACCGAGAACATGCCGAGCGGCTCCGCCATCAAGCCTGCCGATGTCCTCACCGCCCGCAACGGCAAGACCATCGAGGTGCTCAACACCGACGCCGAGGGTCGTCTGGTTCTGGCCGACGCCCTGTCGCTGGCCGTGGAGTCGGGCGCCGATGCCATCGTCGACCTGGCCACGCTCACCGGGGCGGTGGTGGTCGCCCTGGGGAAGGAGATCGCCGGGCTGCTCGGGAATGACGAAAACCTGATGGAACAAGTGGAAGCGGCTAGCGAGCGGTCGGGCGAGCCGGTATGGCCCCTCCCGCTTCCCGATGACTATCGGACCCACATCGACTCCGAGGTGGCGGACATGCGGAACGTAGGTCGACCCGGTCAGGCCGGGAGCATCTCGGCGGCGCTGTTGCTACGCGAGTTCGTGGGTGAGGTCCCCTGGGCCCACCTGGACATCGCCGGCCCGGCCCGATCCGACGAGAACCTCCGGTATCTCACCAAAGGGGGCACCGGATTCGGGGTCAGGCTGCTGGTCGAGCTGGTCACCTCGGAGCAATTCGCTTCCGGGCTGGTCGGCAACAGCCAATCCGACCGGTAGCTTCCCCACTCCGGTTGGAGTCCGGTCGACGGGGCTTCAGCTCACCGAGGTGAGGAAGGCCAACAGCGCGGCGTTCGTCTCCTCGGGCTTCTCCTGTTGGACCCAGTGCCCGGCCCCCTCGATGAGGGTGGTCCCCCGGAAGTCCGGCAGGGCCTCGGCCATCTCGTCGAGTGCCCCGGGGGTCATGGCAATCACCGGATCGGCGGAGCCGGAGATGAACCCGATGGGCATGGCCAGCACCGAGGCGGCGATCTCGTGGGTGCGGTGCCAGTTGGCGTCGATGTTGCGGTAGTAGCTCAGCGGGCCGAAGAAGCCGTTGGCGGCGAAGGCGTCGCCGTACACCGTGACGTCCTCCTCGGTGATCCAGGACGGAAGCTTGTCCGGAGCCTCGGCGAGCGCGTCGAGGAACCCGGTCCCCTCCGCCGGCAGGTCGAGGGTCAGACTGCCGAGGCTCAGGGCGTCGCCGGACGCGGCCCAGAGCATGTTGCGCAAGAAGTGCCGGGGGTCGGCCTCCAACTCCCTCTCCGCCAGGCCCACCGGCTGGAAGTAGAGGATGTAGAAAAACTTGCCGACGAAGATGGCGTTGAAGATGTCGGTCGGCGGCGCCGGGGACTGCAGGAACGGAACGCTCATATTGCAGAGCGACGACATTCGCTCGGGATGGGTGCGGGCCAGCTCCCAGAGGATCATCGCACCCCAGTCGTGCCCCGAGAAGGCGGCCTGGTCGTAGCCGAAGTGGTCCAACAGGCCACAGAGGTCGGCGCCGATCCGGTCGGCGCCGTAGTCGGCCACGTCACCTTTCGGGTGGCTGCTCCCGCCGTAGCCCCGCAGATCCGGGGCCAACACCCGGAAACCGGCACCGGCCAGGGCGCCGAACTGATGGCGCCACGAGTACCAGAGCTCGGGGAACCCGTGGCAGAGGACGATGGGCGGGCCGGAAGCCGGCCCGCTCTCGGCGACGTGCAGTTCGATCCCATTGGTCGGGACCTGGTGGTGGGTGATCTCGCTCACGGACTCAGACCTTCGTCGACTTGGATTCTTTTTCATCGGCGTGCTTCTGGATGGCCGACATGATGGCGGTTCCGGCGGCACCGATGAATGACGGGCGATTCTCGGCCGCCCAATCCCGACTGGCGGTCAACGAGCTGGCCGACCCCTGGAATTGGGGCGCCACGTAGCGCGAGAGCAACTCGTAGGAGTGCAGGGTGGCGTCGGTGTCGGCCCACTCGTGACCCATGGCCAGGAAGGTGCCGAATCCACCGGACTGTTCACGCAACCGGCTGATCTGCTCGATGGCGTCGTCCGGAGTGCCGATCACCGCGAATCCCGAGGCGTTGAGGGCATCGACGAGTGATGAGTGGTCGGCGGTGTTGGGAGCCAGGGGCAGAGCCGCCACCCGCTGGAAGTAGTCGACCCACTCGGCCAGACCGAACTCGACGTCGGCGATGGCTTGCTCCTTGGTGTCGGCGATGTGGACGGGGCCCACCAACCGCCATTTGCTCCGGTCCACGGTGGTCCCGAACTCGGCCGAACGCTCCTCCATCACGTCCCAGTGCAGGCCGAGGGCGTCGAACCCGCCGGCGGAGGTGGCTCCGATGGAAAGGAGGCTGCAGCCGAAGCGCCCGGCGGCCCGAGGCCCGGCCGGCGAGATTTGGGCGGCTACCGCGACTTCGGGGAACGGGCGTTGATACGGACGCATTTGCAGGCGAGCCCCAACCAGTTTGAACCAATCGGTCTCGTAGTCGACCGGCTCCTCCCCGGCCAGCAGCAGCAGGATGGCCTCCAGGGCTTCTTCCATCATGTCCCGCTGCTTCGCTACCTCGATGCCCATCATGAAGGCGTCGGACGGGAGCGCCCCCGGACCCACCCCGATCATCAGGCGCCCCCGGGTGAGGTGGTCGAGCAGGACCAGCCGGTCGGCGAGCATGAACGGGTGGTGGTAGGGCAGCGAGGAGACCCCGGTACCGAGCCGGATGTGCCGGGTCCTCTGGGCGACGGCGGCGATGAACACTTCCGGAGACGCGATGATCTCGTAACCGGCCGAATGATGCTCGCCGAACCAGGCCTCGTCGAAACCGAGCTCGTCGAGATGCTCGATCAGCTGCATGTCCCGTTCCAGCGCCAGGGTGGGATTCTGCCCCACCGGATGGAAGGGGGCCAGGAAGATCCCGAATTTGAGCTGCTCTCCGGCACTCAGAGTTGTCATGGGTCCTGTGTTCCTCTCTAGGCTCTTCTAGTCCTGCGGAGTGATGAGAATCTTCCCGTGCTCGCCGGGCGTGCGGAGGGTTTCGAATGCCCCGGGGGCGCCATCCAGCCCGACGGCGTCGGTGACCAACATCTCGGCGCCCGGCACCCCGATGGCCAGGCGATCCAGCGTTGACGCGTACTCGGCCGGGGTGTAGCCGAACGAGAAGCGGAACTCGATCTCCTTGGTCACTGCGAAGAACGGCTCGATGGAGTCGGGGTGCATGCACACCCCGACCACCACGATCCGGCTGCGGGGCGGGGCGGCTTCGATGATGGCCTGCAACATCCCCGGGACACCGACCGCCTCGAAGATCACCGGGTCCTTCAGGTCTGCGCCCATCATGACCGCGCCGGCGCGCTCCATGATCGTCATCGGGACCCCGAACGAGGCCCAGCGATCATGCGGCGACGACAGCTCGGGGTCGATGACCTCATCGGCACCGAAGGCCTCGGCCAATCGCCGCCTGGCCGGGGAGAAGTCAGCCGCCAGTACCGGACCGTGATTGCGGCCTTTGAGCGCGGCGATGACGGCCAGACCCACCGGGCCGCACCCGACCACCAGGCAGGGCTGCCCAGGCTGGAGGCCGGCGAGCCCGACCGCGTGCTCCCCGACGGCCAGGGGCTCGGTGAGGGCGGCGATATTGGTCTCCAGCGAGTCGGGCACCGGGAGCAGAAGCGCTTCCTGGAGCACCATCCGTTCGGCCAGCGCCCCGGGATAGCGGTTTGAGTAGCCGATCTGTTCGACCCCTCCCGGGCCGATGATGATCGGCACCGAGCAGACCCGGGTGCCGGTCGACAGGGTCCCGGCCGTATCCGGACCGTGCTCGAGGATCTCGGCACAGAACTCGTGTCCGAAGACGGTGTCGGCCGCGACGTCGAGTGACGGTGCCCCGACCCGTTCCATCAGGCCGGTGAAGTTGGCGAAGTCCGCCAAGGCGTGGAGATCCGATCCGCAGATCCCGGCAGACAGTGGGCGGACCAGCACGTGGCCCGACCCCGGCTCCGGGTCCTCCACATCCACAACCTCGAGCCGACCGCCTCGGGTCACTGCCGCTCGCATGTTCCTCCCCAGACCGAGCGGCCGACAGCCAGATGTCGAGGCGCTACGTTCGCCGGTGAGTTTCACACACCGGCCGCCGCCCGGCCATTCGATGACGCGATCGAGGGGGAGGTTCCTAGGCTGGGTTCGGCTACGCCACCCGATCGTGGGTATGAGCCTTGCCGACCAGCTCGCCGAGCGTCAGGTTCACATGCCCCAGCGCGGCCACCAGCGAATCAATACGAGACGACTGAAGATCGAACTTGATGTCCATCCGGCTGCTAAGCGCATCGATCTTGGCGTCGACCTTGCGGTCGAGCCCATCGATCCTGTTGTCGAGTGCATCGACTCGTTCACTGAGCAACCCCATCGCCTGAAGAATCAAGGAGACGGCAATTCCACCGCCCGCGACCACGACACCGATCAGCGTCCAGACCTGGCCTTCCACATTCATGACGTTACCCCTTTGGGTACCGGGAGTTGGCTGCGGCCTGCGAGTTCGAACCTGGTTCCGATGAGACCGATCAGCCGATGGGTGTAATCAACGGCGCCACTGCGTCCTTGGCGGCTTGAAACGCCACGGCCGGGTGGAACTGCCAACCACCCAGGCGCCGCTCGATCTCCTCCCGGCTGCATCCGGAGGCGGCCAGACCCGCCGCCAGTCGGCTAGCCCGCCGCCGCATCTGCTCGGGTTCGGGGAGACGTTGCTCGGCCAGCCAACCCCGGTGGCTCTGTTGCAGCGAATCGGGCAATCGGCTGAGGTGTCGCAGCGGGAGCGGCGGGATGCGGGTGCGGACCGCCATGCCATCCGGGCCGTGGGATCGGGCCAGCTCGAAGGTGGAGAGCCGGTGCAGGGCTCGACGGAACGGAGAGTTCTTTCCCATCCGGTCGCCGAGTCCCAGCGATCGGGCCGTTTCTGAGAGACGGAGATCGAACCCATCGACGTGGACTTCGAGCCCGTAGGAGAGACGGCGGAGTAGCCACGTCGTTGACGGCCCGAGAATTCCCAGCCAGTAGAGCTCGACGTAGCGCGAACACGGATGGACGCCGTGGGGGTCGGCGATCGGGTCCTCCCACGGGACGATCCGGAGAATGTCGGAGGAGCCGACCGGCGACCGAGACGGAGGACCCGCCTTCGCATCGATCGGTGATCCGTCATCGACTGGCGAGAGCGCGGTAGGGGGTGTGGCCATTGGGTACCTCCCTGGCTGCGGGTATGAAGGCGCATTAAGTGGACCTCCACAGGATTCCCGTTCGTCCTTGCCCAGTACCTGGCTGGTTACCTCTGCGGGACCATGGCTGAAGGTGGCCGCCACCCGACCGGGCTACCAACGACCCCGATGCATGACTTCGCTGAACCCCCGCTTCGGTCGCGAGAGGGACGAGGACGACGGATCGGGCTCGGCTGCCTCACCGAGCAGGACGGCCCCGAGCCACCGGTATCGGACCGGGACACCCAGGGCCGTCCGGAGACCTGACTCCCCTCGGAAGTTGCCCAGGAAGGCACCGCCGATTCCCTCGCCTGCCGCCCGGAGCAACAGGGTCATCACCGAGTAGGCGGCATCCACAAACCAGAACGGCACCACCCATTCGACCTCGGCACCGTCCTTGCGGGTCTTGTCCGGCTCCCGGTACCGGGCCAGGTAGGCCTCGGGATCCACAAAGGGCAAGACGACGACGGGGGCCCGAGACAGACCTTCGAACCGTCGGGAGGTCGAGCGCCAGGGTTCGTCGGTGGTCGACTCCCAGTACCGTGCCGTCTCGGTCCGACCCTCCAGAATGACGAACTCCCGACCCTGGGTATTGCCGGCCGACGGTGCCCGCAGGGCATCGGACAGCATCGAGTCCAACAAACCGGGAGGCAATTCCCGTCCGGAGAAGTTCCTGGTCATCCGACGGGCTTGGACCGCCTGGCTCAGTTCCATCTCGACATCATGGACCGGCGGCACCGCCCCTCAGCGCCCGGATCGAGGCGGTGGGCCTGATGATCTGAGCCGGGCGTCACCCGGAGCGGCCCGGAGGGAATGTTGACCCCGCTGGTAGGGTTTATAAAGGTGTTGAATCGCAGTTGAGGGTCCGGAGGACCGGTTACGACCGGGGGCCTCCGCCAAACGAGGATAGTGATAGTTGTGCCCACCTTCAGAGAGATGTTGGCCGAGGCCAAGGCGGCGGTGCGGGAGATCGACCCGGCCCAGGCGGAGCAGGAGTTGTCCGCCGACAAGGCCGTGGTGCTCGACGTCCGTGAACCGGATGAGTACGAGCAGGGGGCGCTACCCGGGGCGGTCCATATCCCCCGAGGCACCCTCGAGACCTCGGTGGAGGGGCGGATCCCCGACAAGTCGTCGCACCTGGTGGTGTATTGCGCCGGGGGCACCCGCTCGGCGTTTGCGGCCAAGACGCTGCAAGAGCTGGGCTACACCGACGTGTCGTCGGTCATCGGCGGTTTCAACCGCTGGAAGGATGAGGGCCGGGAGTGGTCGACACCGCAGTCGTTGACCTCTGAGCAGAGGAACCGTTACCAGCGCCACCTGCTGCTGCCTGAGATCGGGGAGACCGGCCAGCTCAAGCTCCTCGACTCCAAGGTCCTGCTGCTCGGAGCCGGTGGTCTTGGTTCTCCGGCGGCCATCTACCTAGCTGCCGCCGGGGTGGGAACCATCGGCATCATCGACATGGACGTGGTCGATGCGTCGAACCTGCAACGCCAGATCCTCCACAACACCGACCGAATCGGGGAGCGGAAGGTGGATTCGGCCAAAAAGACCCTGACATTGATGAACCCGGACGTGAATGTGGTCACCTATGACGTCCGACTCGGGGCCGACAACATCCTCGACATCATCGACGGGTACGATGTGATCGTGGACGGGACCGACAACTTCCCGACCCGCTACCTGGTCAACGACGCCTCCCTTATAAAGAACATCCCGGTGGTCCACGGGTCGATCTTCCGGTTCGAGGGTCAGATCACCGTGTTCAACCCGTGGGTCGGGCCGTGCTACCGGTGCATGATCCCCGAGCCACCCCCGGCCGAGCTGGCTCCGAGTTGCTCGGAAGCCGGTGTGTTGGGCGTGCTGCCCGGTATCGTCGGCTCGATCCAGGCAGTCGAGGCGATCAAGATCCTGCTCGACCTGGGTGAGACCCTTCAGGGAAGGCTGCTGGCTTACGACGCCCTGGAGCAGAGCTTCCGGACGTTCAAGGTGCACCGCGACCCCGAGTGCCCGACCTGCGGTCCCAATGCGGGCGAGATCGTCATCGCCGAATACGACGAGCTGTGCATGCCCCACGTGGTGGCCCCCGCCGCGTCGTAAAGCCTCAACTCAGATTCGTCGTCGTCCGGACCATGCGGGCGATGGCGAGGGAGTCGGTAGCAGCGGGCGCCGGGCGGCATATCGGGCGCTTCCGGTTGACGTCGGGTCGGCGCAGTCCGGCATCGTCGGTCGTGGCGCTGGACGTCTACTTCGATGTCCCGGTGAAACCCGTGCTCTGGAACCCGTAATCTGTTGCGATGGCATCGAAGACCCCGCCGAGGACTACGCCCTCATCGCCAGCCAAGGTGAATGACCGGCGCACCGACTCGGGGATCGAGATCCACCCCGTGTACCGCCCGGATGATCTGGACGGTTGGGACCCTGCCGAACAGCTGGGAGAGCCGGGGAGTTATCCGTATACCCGCGGTATCCGCCCCGATATGTACCGGGGCCGCCTGTGGACCATGAGACAGTACGCCGGGTTCGGTGATGCCACCTCGACCAACCAACGGTTCAAGTTTCTGCTCGGAGCCGGCCAGACCGGGCTCTCCTGTGCGTTCGACCTGCCGACCCAGATGGGCCTCGATTCGGATCATCCCCGCTCGGAGGGCGAAGTGGGGAAGGTGGGTGTGGCTATCGATTCACTGGTTGATATGAGGCTGTTGTTGGCCGACCTCCCGCTCGACGAGGTCACCACCTCGATGACCATCAACTCCACCGCCGCCATTCTTCTCCTCTTCTACCAACTGGTGGCCGAAGAGAACGGGGTCGACCCGAAGCTGCTCGGCGGCACGATTCAAAACGACATCTTGAAGGAGTACGTGGCCCGGGGGACGTACATCTACCCGCCCCGACCGTCGATGCGGCTGGTGACTGACACGTTCTCCTACTGCGCCGAGCAGCTGCCGGCCTGGAACACCATCTCCATCTCCGGCTACCACATCCGCGAAGCCGGTTCGACCGCGGTACAGGAGATCGCCTTCACCATCGCCAACGGGATTGCCTACGTCGACGCGGCACTGGCCGCAGGATTGGACGTCGACGCATTCGCTCCCCGGCTCAGTTTCTTCTGGAACGCCCATAACAATCTGTTCGAAGAGGTGGCGAAGTACCGGGCCGCTCGCCGGATGTGGGCAAAGATCATGACGGAGCGGTTCAAGGCGAAGGACGAGAGATCCAAGCTGCTGCGATTCCACACCCAAACGGGAGGCTCCACCCTCACCGCTCAGCAACCGGAGAACAACATTGTCCGGGTGACCGTCCAGGCTCTGGCCGCCGCCTTAGGGGGCACCCAGAGCCTGCATACCAACGGCTTTGACGAAGCGCTCGGGTTGCCCACCCAGAAGGCGGCCAAGATCGCGCTGCGGACCCAGCAGATCGTGGGTTACGAATCGGGTATTGCGGACACCGTCGACCCGCTGGCCGGGTCGTGGTTCGTCGAGTCGTTGACCGACGAAGTCGAGAAAGGCGCCTGGGAGTATCTCGAGCGGATCGACGCCATGGGTGGCGCGGTAGATGCTATCGAGGCGCAATACATGCAAGGTGAGATCGAACAGGCGGCCTACGCGTTTGCGAAGGCCATCGACGACGACGAGAAGGTCGTCATCGGCGTGAACAAGTTCGTCGATGAGACCAACGATCCCGCCGAGGTGTTCCCCATCGATGAGGAGTTGCAGCGTTCGCAGGTGGCATCGGTCAAACGGGTGCGGGCGGAACGTGACCAGTCGGCAGTCGATGCGTCACTCGCGGATGTCGAGGCAGCGGCCCGGGGGACCCAGAACCTGCTGGTGCCGATGAAAGCGGCTCTGAGTCGGATGGCCACGCTCGGAGAGGTGTCCGACGTCCTTCGGGGCGTGTTCGGCGAGTACCAACCGGGGACCTAGCGGGCACTGGGCGGCGGCAATCGGCTCGGCCGATCGGCGAAGGGTCCGGGGCGGTGGGCCAAAATGTGCACCATGGGGTCGCTACTACTGATTACCGGTCCGCCGGGGGCGGGCAAATCGACAGTCTCCAGGGCGATTGCGGAGGCCTCTCCACAGAGTGCCTTCGTCGAGGGGGACTCCTTTTTCAGGTTCCTGGCGACCGGCACGATCGCCCCGTGGCTACCCGAGTCCAACCAGCAGAATCAAACAGTCACCCGGGCAGCGGCGTCGGCGGCGGGCCAGTACGCGTCCGGTGGCTACTTCACCGTCTACGACGGGATCGTGGGACCCTGGTTTCTTCGCACCTTCGCCTCGACAAGCGGCCTCGAGGAGCTGCACTACGTCATATTGCTGCCTCCGGTCGAGACCTGCGTTGAACGAGTGGCAACCCGCCTCGATCACGCGTTCGCAGACGAGGCTGCTACCCGGCACATGCATCAGGAGTTTGTCTCCGCCGGAATCGAGCCGCGCCACGTCATGGATGCCCCGCCCGATCAGGTAGAGGACGTCGTCCGAACGGTTCTGTTGGCTTTTGAGTCTGGTTCTCTCCGGTACCTGACTCCGTCGTAGTCGTTGGGACGATGACTACCCCCGAGCCTTTGGGTCGTCGACTGATACCTCGAGGATGTGTTCGCTGCGTGGCGTCAACCCAGCCGGACTACACAGTCTCCATGCCGAACTGGGCCATCAGCGCACGTTCTTCATCGGTCGACGGCGGTTCGTCACGATTCCACAACTCGTGCAATCCAGCAAAGTAGGCGTCCATCGCCGGAGCGTGGATCACCAGGAGCCGGGCATCGTTGTCGCTGGCATTGCCGAACGTATGTGCCGTGCCACGAGGTACTAACACGAACCCTTCAGGCCCTACGATCAGGTCATCCTCTTCCACCGTGACGGACACCTGCCCGTCGAGCACGAAGTAGGCCTCAGAGCAGTTGGTGTGGCGATGGGGAGGTGGCTGGCGACCTTTGGGCGGGAGCATGCGCTCCATCAGCGAGAAGTCGTTGTCGTCTTGCGATGCCAGTGCCTTGAACAACATCACGCTGCCACGGGCGCGGTACCGCTCATGTCCTTCGCCGCGCCCAACAACACCAGCGATCATCGGCTGACCTCCTATCTCAATGTGTCGGGTGACACGGGTTGAATACTCACCGTGATTGTATGGCCCGCGACCTCGTAGGCCCGGCCGGGTAGCCTCACGAGCATGAGACTCAGCGCCAGAAACCAACTTGAGGGGACCGTGGTTCGAGTCGAGCACGGTGCCATCATGTCGACCGTCGTCATTCGCCTGGCCGGAGGCCAAGGAGACGTATCGGCGATCACCAAGGACTCGGTCACCGCGCTGGAGATCAAGGAGGGCGACGCGGTCACGGCTGTCATCAAGGCAACCGAAGTCATGATCGGCAAGGATTGACCGCCCTTCCCGTCCTTCCGGCCCTTCAACCGCTGGTCTGAGTCAGTGGCGAAGCTGACCCCTATCGTGGGTCGAGCACCGGACGAACCCGAAGGGAGCGGCATGGAACTGGGCAAGGTAGGGATCTGGAGCGGCGAATTCCGCTCGAAGGAAGCCGGAGACGCCGGAGAGGTCGCCGCCGAGCTCGAAGCCCTGGGATTCGGCGCTCTGTGGATACCGGGTGGCGCCGGAGGGAACATTTTCGGCGTCATCACCCGTGTCCTCGACGGCTCCCAGACCCTGCCGGTCGCCACCGGGATCCTGAACGTGTGGATGCATGACCCCACCGAGGTGGCGGCCGAACACGCCCGGATCTCCGCCGCCCACCCCGATCGGTTCCTGCTCGGTGTCGGGGTCAGTCACGCGCTCTTGGTCGAGTCCACCGGTCGGCCCTACGAGCGGCCTCGCTCGGTGATGGTGCACTACCTCGACGAGCTCGACGCCGCCAAGACACCGGTTGGCAAGGAGGACCGGGTGCTCGCCGCACTGGGCCCGAAAATGCTGGAGCTGGCCCGTGACCGGTCGGCTGGCGCTCACCCCTACCTGACCACTCCCGAGCACACCCTACGGGCCCGGTCCGTGCTGGGTGAGGGCCCGCTGCTGGCGCCCGAACAGATGGTGGTGATGGAGACCGACCCGACCATCGCTCGCGACATAGCCCGCCAGAGCCTGGCGCTCTATCTGCAACTGCCCAACTACACCAACAACATGCTCCGCTCCGGCTTCACCGAGGCCGACCTGGCCGACGGCGGCAGTGATCGTCTGATCGATGGGCTCATCCCCTGGGGCGGCCTCGAGGCCATCGCCGGACGGGTCCGCGAGCACCTCGACGCCGGGGCCGATCATGTCTGTATCCAGGTTCTGACCGGGACCCGGGCTGCCTACCCGCTGGCCCAGTGGCGTGAGTTGGCCGGCCTGTTACCCGGGTTTCGGACCTGACACAGGAGGTTTTAGCAGCACATGCGCCGCGGCATGTAACCGCGAAATACGTACCGCGGGATTTCACTTTCCGGGAGCGTCCGACCTCCGGCCCCGAAAGTCAGCCGGCGAGCAGCCGATCCCGCAACGGACCAGGGCCGGCGGCGTCGATCACCGTCCAGGCCATGGCCAGGGCCCCGTCCCGGAGGGCGGCGTCGGCGGAGGGGGTGATGCAGGCGGCGGCGAATTCCGGTTGGTGGTTGACCGACCCACCGGCATCGATGCCGATCAGCGGGTGGATGGTGGGTACCGCCAGGGACACGTTGGCCATGTCCGTCGACAGCGTCGGCCGGGGAGCATCCGAGTCATCGAGCTCGAAGGAGCGGCCCAGCCGTTCGGCGTTGGCCCGGTACAAGCTCAACAACCCGGGGTCGGACTCCATGTGGGAGTAGTCAGGAGCCAACCGCTCGTAGGCCACCGTTGCCCCCGACGCCAATGCTCCCGCCTCGAAGCAGGCCCGGATCCGAGGCTCGAGTTTCTCCAACCCCGACAGAGTCGTCGACCGGCACATGAACCGGCCGGTGACGCGGGAGGGGATGATGTTCGCCGCCGACCCACCGTCGATCACCACGCCGTGAACCTGGTCGCCAGGCGGAAGCTGTTGCCGGAGCAGGCCGAGCGCCACCTGGGCGGTCACCATGGCGTCCCCGGCGTTGATCCCCTCCCACGGGGCCGCCGACGCATGGGCGGCCTTACCGGTGAAGGTCACGTCGAAGTGAGACACCGCCAGGCAGATAGCCTGCAGCCGGTCGGTCGGCCACGGGTGGACCATCATCGCGGCGTGGACGCCCTCGAAGACGCCCTCATCCAGCATCACCACCTTGCCGCCGCCGCCCTCTTCGGCCGGGGTGCCCAACACCCGGACGGTGATACCGAGCTCGTCGGCCACCGCCGCCAACCCGAGGCCGGCCCCTACCGCTGACGCCGCGATGATGTTGTGCCCGCAGGCGTGGCCGATTCCCGGGAGGGCGTCGTACTCGGCGCACACCGCCACCACCATGGCTCCCGAACCGAACCGGGCATCGAAGGCGGTGGGGAGACCGGCCACCCCCTCGGTAACCGAGAAGCCGGCGTCGGAGAGCGGCTTGGAGGTCCAGGCCGCCGCTTGTTCCTCCTCGAAAGCGGTTTCCGGATGCTCGTGGATGTTGTGGCTGAGGTTGACCAGACCGCCGAGCCTGTCGTCGATGGCCGCCCGGGAGCTTTCCTTCAGATCTGTCATCCGTGCCTTCCGACCGGGCCCTCGACGAGCGATGGGCGACGAGCCGATGAACGGCTATTCGATGACGGCAACGACGTCGCCGGGTCCGACCGAGTCGCCTGCCGCCACCTTGACCTCTTTCACCGTCCCGCCCTTTTCGGCGTTGACGTTGTTCTCCATCTTCATGGCTTCGAGCAGGCAGATGGTCTGCCCGACCTCGACCGCGTCCCCCACCTCGACCAGGACCTTGACGATGGTGCCCTGCATGGGAACCACGACCGTCCCGGAACCGGATCCGGTCGAGGTGGCTTTCGGACGCCGGGGACCGGGGTGGGCCCGGGCACTGCCCCCGCCGCTCACCACTGTCTCGCCGAGATCCGGCACCCACAGCTTCACTTGAAAGCGCCGACCGTCCACCTCGGCGGTCACCTCGCGCAGCACCCTGTCGACGGGCTCGTCCCTGTTCGCCGGCTCGACCACCGGAGCCGGCACCTCGGCGGTCAACCCGCTGAGGTCCAACGACTGCTCCACCCAGTTGGTGGAGTGGGTGGCGTTGGCGAAGTCGGGATGGGAGAGAATGACCACATCGGCGGGAAGGGTGGTGGCCACCCCCTCGATGACGGTCTCCTCGATGGCCCGGAGCATCCGTTTCCGGGCCGACTCCCGGTCGTGACCCCACACCACCAGCTTGGCGATGAGGTTGTCGTAGAACTGGCTCACCGTGTCGCCGGAGGCGTACCCGGCGTCGAGACGGACGCCCGGTCCCCCCGGGGTCACGAAGCGGGTGATCGCGCCCGGCGACGGGGTGAAGGCACCACCGGCCGGGTTCTCGGCATTGATCCGCACCTCGAAGGCGTGCCCGTCCCGCCGGACGTCGCTCTGACCGAAGCCGAGGGGCTCGCCCGAGGCCACCCGCAACTGCCATTCGACCAGGTCGAGGCCCGTGACCATCTCGGTGACCGGGTGCTCGACTTGGAGGCGGGTGTTCATCTCCAGAAAGAAGAACTCCCCGTCCTGGTAGAGGAACTCGACGGTGCCGGCGTTGACGTAACCGCAGGCCTGGGCCACCTTGACTGAGGCTTCGCCCATGGCCAGGCGGATTTCGTCGGGGAAGTCGGGGGCGGGACTCTCCTCCACCAACTTCTGATGACGGCGCTGGGCCGAGCAGTCGCGTTCACCCAACCACACGGTGTTGCCGTGGGTGTCGGCGATGATCTGCATCTCCACGTGGCGGGGCCAAGCGAGATAGCGCTCGACGTAACACTCGTCGCGCCCGAAATAGGAGATGGCCTCACGCATGGCCGACGCCAGCGCCTCGGGGGCATCGGCCGGCCCCTGCACCACCTTCATACCTCGGCCGCCGCCCCCGAAGGCGGCCTTGATGGCCACCGGCCAGCCGAACTCGTTGCCGAAGGCGATCACCTCGTCGGGAGAGGTCAGGACCTCGGAGCGCCCGGGGACCCCGGAGACCCCGGCCCGCTCGGCGGCGTGGCGCGAGCTGATCTTGTCCCCCATGACCTCGATCGCCTCGGGTGGGGGACCGATGAAGGTGACTCCCTGCTGGGTGATGGCCCTGGCGAAGTCGGTGTTCTCCGAGAAGAACCCGTACCCCGGATGCACCGCGTCGGCGCCGCTCTTCTCGAGGGCCGCCAGGATCGCCTGGGTGTTGAGGTAGCTCTCGGCGGCGGTCTGGCCGCCCAGCGCGTAGGCCTCATCGGCATAGCGGACATGGAGAGCGTCCCGGTCGAGCTCGGAGTAGACGGCCACGGTGGCCACGCCCAGCTCCCGACAGGTCCGGATGACCCTGACGGCAATCTCCCCCCGGTTGGCGATGAGAACCTTCTTGAGCACGCTCAGCCTTTCGAATCAGATGACGGTCGGCGGTCCGATGACCGAGGACAGGCGCTACAACACTGGCACGGCTCAGAGGTCACGTGCCACGTCAGGCTCGCAATCCTAAGGTGGCGGGGGTGACGGACTCCAGCTCGAGCAATATCCGGTCGTTACCCGGCTTCCGTGACATTCGATGGTTCGATTCGATCGATTCGACCAACCGCTACCTGCTCGAGGAGGCCCGGGCCGGAGCGCCCCACGGGGTGGTGGCGGTGGCCGACCACCAGACGGCTGGGCGGGGCCGGCTCGGGCGCAGTTGGGAGGCGCCCCCGGGGTCCAACCTGCTGGTCTCGATCCTGCTCCGGCTCGACCTCCCGGCGGAGTCCCGGCACCTGGCCTCCGCGGTGGTGGCATTGGCGGCGACATCGGCCATCACCGCCGAGACCGGGCTGGCCGCGGGCATCAAGTGGCCCAACGACCTCCTGGCCGCCGACGGACGCAAACTGGCCGGGGTGCTGGCCGAGGCCGACCTGGCCGGGCCGCCCGAGCACGGATATCCGCCGATCGTGGTGGGGATCGGGATCAACGTGGGCTGGCCGCGGTCGGATGACGACCTTCCCGAGGGCCTGGTCGGGGAGGCGACATCGCTCGAGCAAGAGGCCGGCCGGCCGGTGGACCGGTCGGCACTGCTCTCCAGCCTCCTGGCGGACCTGGGCCCGCGGCTGAACCGGTTGGGGAGCTCCGAGGGCCGGGCCATCCTGGCGTCCGATCTCCGGGATACGTGCGTGACCCTCGGCAGCCGGGTTCGGGTCCAACTGCCCGATGGCGAGATCGAGGGAACCGCCACCGGTCTGACTGATGAGGGCCACCTGGTGGTGGCGACCGACAGCGGATCGAGAACCGTGGTGGCGGGCGACGTGGTGCATCTCCGAACGGCCGGTTGAGCCTGGGGCTCTCCCGGACGGGATCGGGACCGAGAGTAGGCTGCCCCGATTATGCGACTACTCGTCACCGGCGCCGCCGGCTTCATCGGTTCCAACTTTGTGCGCTACTGGATAGGCGGTCATCCCGACGACGAGGTGGTTGCGCTCGACGCGCTCACTTACGCCGGCAATCGGCCCAACCTCGCCGACGTGGAGGACAAGTGCACATTCGTCCACGGTGACATCGGCAACCTCGACCTGATGACCGAGGTGATGACCGAGCACCGGATCGACGTGGTGGTGAACTTCGCCGCCGAGTCCCACAACAGCCTGGCCATCCTGGACCCGGCCCGGTTCTTCCGCACCAACGTGCTCGGGACCCAGCTCCTGGCCGAGGCGGCCCGGCGCCACGGTGTGGAGCGGTTCCACCACATCTCCACCTGCGAGGTCTACGGTGACCTCCCGCTCGACTCCGACGAGGTGTTCACCGAAGACACCGCCTACCGGCCCCGCACCCCGTACAACGCGTCGAAGGCCGGCGCTGACCATGCGGTCCGGGCCTACGCGGAGACCTTCGGACTCCCGGCCACCATCACCAACTGCTGCAACAACTACGGCCCCTACCAGTTCCCCGAAAAGGTCATCCCGCTGTTCACCGCCAAGGCGCTGAACGACATGCCGTTGCCGCTCTACGCCTCGACCCTCAACCGCCGCGAGTGGCTCCACGTCGACGACCACTGCCGGGCGGTGGAGCTGGTGCTGGAGAAGGGCGAGGTGGGGGAGACCTACAACGTCGGAAGCGGCGTCGAGGCCAGTATCGAGGAGATCGCCGACGCGGTGCTGGCGGCCACCGGCCGGCCCCAGTCCCTGAAGGAGATCGTGCCGGATCGGCCCGGCCATGATCGGCGGTACCTGCTCGACTCGTCCAAGATCCGGGCCGCCCTGGGGTGGGAACCGAAGGTGGACTTCGCCGAGGGCCTGGCCGCCACCGTGGCCTGGTACGCCGACAACCGGGCGTGGTGGGAGCCGTTGGTCGATCGGGCCCCGGTGATCGAAGGTGGCTGGATGGGCCCGAGCAGCGACGGCCCCGTCCCCGGACCGTGAGCGCCCCCCTCCGGGTGCTGGTCACCGGGGGCAACGGCCAGTTGGGTCGAGACGTCCGCGACGTGCTGGCCGGGGTGGTGCCCGACGGTGGCATATTGCCGGTCGAGCGTGGCCGGGGTGAGATCGAGGTGCTCTCCACCGACATCGACAATCTCGACGTGGTCAACCGGACGGCGGTCGGGGAAGCGTTCGAGTCGTTTCGGCCCGAGGTCGTGATCCACGGGGGCGCCTTCACCGCGGTGGACGCCTGCGAATCCGACCCTGACACCGCCTTCGCGGTCAACGCCATGGGCACCCGGCACGTGGCCGAGGCGTCCCGCCGGGTCGGCGCCCACCTCCTCTACGTCTCGACCGACTATGTCTTCGACGGCAGCCTCGACCGGCCCTACGTCGAATGGGACGCCCCCAATCCCCAGTCGGTCTACGGCCGCAGCAAGCTCGGCGGCGAGCAGGAGGTGGCGGCGGTCGGGGGCGGCGACGCCACCGTCGTCCGCACCGCCTGGGTGAGTGGCGCCCACGGGGCGAACATGGTCAAGACGGTGCTCCGGCTGGCCGCCGCGGCCGGCGACGGACCGCTCTGTTTCGTCGACGATCAACGCGGGACGCCCACCTTCACCGCCGATCTGGCTACGGCCGTCGTCGGTTTGGCGCTGGGCCGCCGGCCGGGCACCTTCCACGTCACCAACCAGGGGGAGACCACCTGGTTCGGATTCGCCCGGGCCACGCTGTCGGCCGCCGGCCTCGACCCGGAGCGGGTGGAGCCGATCGCCACCAAGGATCTGGATCCGCCCCGCCCCGCCCCCCGCCCCGCCAATTCGAGGCTGGACAACGCCGCCCTCCGCCTGTCCGGGCTCGACCTGTTGCCGGAGTGGACGGCCTCGCTCACCCGTCTGGTGGAGGCGCTGGCGGCCATGGCGGAAAAGACCTGAACGGATTGTACGTACCATGTTGAGACCGTGCGGCCGGCGACAGCCGGTGCAACCGCCCTGCTGACGGCCGCCATGACGATGGGACAGCGATGAGGGACACAGGTTCCAGCGGAGGGTTCGGAGGGTCGGGCAACCGCCCCCGGGACTACTCAGATCCGGGCGGTCCGGGCGCCTACTTCGGCCACCGCGGCGCCGCCGTCCGGGTGCTGCCCAATGCCCACGGCCACGATATCGCCGTCATCGGCATGGGCTACGTCGGGATTCCGACGGCCGCCACCCTCGCCCATTTGGGTCACCGGGTGACGTGTGCGGATTCCGATCCCGACAAGATTGCCCTGCTGACTGCGGGCAGCGTGCCCATCGTCGAGGCGGGCCTCCAGGATCTGATCCGCGAGGGCCAGGCGGCCGGCCGTCTGCGCTTCGTGGTCGGGGCCACCCCGGCGGTGGCCGATGCGGAGTTCGTCTTCCTCTGCGTGCCCACCCCCCAAGGTGACGACGGCTCCGCCGACCTCTCCTACGTGGAGTCGGTGGCCACCGAGATCGGCCCCCACCTGATGCCCGGCACGGTCATCGTGAACAAGTCGACGGTCCCGGTGGGATCGACGCTGGTGGTCGAGCGGGTACTCGGCCGCCGGGACGTCACCGTGGTGTCGAACCCCGAGTTCCTGCGGGAAGGCACGGCGGTGAGCGACAGCCTCCATCCCGAGCGCATCGTGGTGGGGGCCGACGACCAGGCGGCCGCCGCCCGGGTGGGGGATCTGTTCTCCGGCACCCACGCCGCGCTGCTCATCACCGACGCCGCCACCGCCGAGACCATCAAGTACGCCTCCAACGCGTTTCTGGCCACCAAGCTCAGCTTCGTCAACGCGGTAGCGGGACTGTGCGAGGCGGTGGGGGCCGACGTGCGGGACGTGATCCTCGGGCTCGGCTACGACAAGCGGATCGGGTTCGAGTTCCTCCGGCCGGGCCCGGGCTGGGGCGGGAGCTGCCTGCCCAAGGACACCCGCGCCCTCGTCCACATCGCCGAACAGGCGGGCTATGACTTCTCCTTCCTTCGGGGTGCCATCGCCACCAACGAAGAGCAGTTCACCCGGGTGGTCGACAAGGTGAAACAGGCGGTGGCCCGGGCCACCGCCACCTCGGCCGAGGTGGTGACCCCGACCGGAGGCAACCTGGCCGGCACGGTCATCGCGGTGTGGGGACTCACCTTCAAGGCCGGCACCGACGACCTGAGGAACTCCCCGGCGGTCGAGATCGTGAAGCGACTGGTCGCCGAGGGGGCCACCGTGCAGGCCTTCGATCCCACCGTGGCCGTCCCCGACGGGGAGTTCTCCTCCCGGGTGGCCGAACTGAGCCACACCGACGCCATGGGCACCGTCTCCACCCTGGACGACTCGGTCCGGGCCTTCCCCGACGCCTACTCCGCCTGCGAGGGAGCCACCGCGGTGGTGGTGTTGACCGAGTGGGACGAGTTCCGCTGGCTCGACTTCTCCCAAGTGCTGAAGTTCCTGGTGGCACCGGTGGTGGTCGACGCCCGCAACCTGCTCGACCCGGCCCAGATGCGCCGGTTCGGATTCGACTACACCGGGATCGGGCGGCGGTGAGCGGCCGCTACGTGGTGATGGGGGGAGGTGGGTTCCTCGGCTCCCACCTGTGCGATCGGCTCCTCGATCGCGGTGACGAGGTGGTCTGCGTGGACGATTTCTCCACCGGGCGCCCCGAGAATGTGGCCCACCTGTCCGAGCATCAAGGGTTCACCCTGGTCGAGGCGGACGTCACCGAATCCCTGCCGGTGGAGGGTCCGGTCAGCGGCGTCCTGCATCTGGCCAGCCCGGCCTCGCCACCCGACTACCTGGCCCGGCCGCTGGCCACCCTGGCCGTGGGGAGCGAGGGGACCCGTCGGGGCCTCGAACTGGCCGAGCGGCACGGTGCCCGGTTCCTGCTCGCCTCGACCAGCGAGGTCTACGGCGACCCGGAGGTCCATCCCCAGACCGAGGCCTACTGGGGCAACGTGAACCCGGTCGGTCCCCGCAGCGTCTACGACGAGGCCAAGCGGTTCGCCGAGGCGCTGACCATGGCCCATCACCGGGAACTCGGGGCCAACATCGGCATCGCCCGTATCTTCAATACCTATGGACCCCGTCTCCGTCCCGACGACGGCCGGGTCGTCTCCAACTTCCTGTTCCAGGCCCTCCACGGTGAGCCGCTGACGGTGTATGGCGACGGGAGCCAGACCCGGAGCCTCTGTTACGTGGCCGACGAGGTGGGCGGCCTGGTCGCGCTGCTCGACGCGGAGATCACCGGTCCGGTCAACATCGGGAATCCCGACGAGTACACCGTCCTCGAGCTCGCCCAGGTGGTGATCGACCTGACCGGCTCGGGCTCCACCATCGTCCACCGGCCGCTGCCGTTGGACGACCCGACCCGGCGCCGCCCCGACATCTCGCTGGCCCGCCGCGCCCTCGGGTGGGAGCCGACCACGGGGCTCAAAGACGGGTTGGCCCAGACGGCGGCATATTTCGACGGCGGACGAAGCGGAGGAGTCCCCAGGCAACGGGAGACACTGGCGTGACGGTAGGCGAGGAGGCGGGCCCCCTCGACGACTGGAGCAGTGACGGCGCCCACCCGGCCTACGCCACCTTGTCGGTGATCGTCCCGGTCTACAACGAGCGCACCACGGTGGCCGAGGTGATCCGGAGGATCCGAGCCGCCGCCGTCCCGCTGACCGTCGACGTCGTGGTGGTCAACGACGGCTCCTCCGACGGGACCGACAAGGTGCTGGCCGCCATCGAGGACTCGACGGTCAAGGTGGTGAACCACCTGCAGAACCGGGGCAAGGGGGCAGCCATCCGTACCGGGTTGGCGGAGGTCCGCGGCGACCTGGTCCTCATCCAGGATGCCGACCTCGAATACGACCCCGACGACTGGCCCAAGCTGCTCGACCCCCTCCTGAAGGGCAAGACCCGGGTCGTCTACGGCAGCCGGTTCACCGGCGAGCGGATGAACATGCTGCCGTCCCACTGGATCGGCAACCGGATCCTGTCGCTGGTGACCAACGTGCTCTACTCGTCGACGCTGTCGGACATGGAGACCGGTTACAAGGTCTTCGATCGGAAGGTCATCGACGGGATCACCATCGAGTCCGACCGGTTCGACTTCGAGCCCGAGATCACCGCCAAGGTGCTGCGGCGGGGCCATCGCATCTATGAGGTGCCTATCTCCTACGCCGGACGGGAGATCGACGAGGGGAAGAAGATCACCTGGCGTGATGGTTTCGGGGCGCTGAAGGCCCTGGTCAAGTTCCGGTTCTCACGGCTCGACCCGTGAGCAAGGACCTCGCCGACGAGGGCGGGGGGCGGACGGCCGTCGTGGTGGTCAACTATGAGTCCGGGTCCGTCCTGGCCGGCTGCGTGGCCAGTCTGCAGGGGGAGGGGCCGGCAGAGCTGGTAGTGGTCGACAACGGGTCGACCGATGGCTCGGTGCGCGAGTTGCGCCAACGACGCCCCGGCACCGCCGTGGTCGATCCGGGCCGGAATCTGGGCTACGGCGCGGCCGCCAACCGGGGGGTGGCGGCCACCCGGTCCGAGCTCATCCTGGTGTGCAATCCCGATCTGTCGGTCACACCCGGGGCGATCAACGCGATGGTGAGGGCGCTGGATTCCGACCCGACCATCGCGGTGGTAGGCCCGCTGATCCGGACGCCGGAGGGCCAGCGCTACCCGTCCGCCCGGCAGTTCCCCTCCTTGATCGACGCCGCCGGGCACACGATGCTCGGGCAGTTCGCAGCTCAGAATCCGTTCACCCGCGCCTACCAACATGCCGACCTGGCTCTGGAGGTCGACACGGTGTCGCCGGTCGACTGGGTGTCGGGAGCCTGCTTTCTGGTCCGGAGGTCGGCGTTCGAGCAGGTCGGCGGCTTCGATGAGCAGTACTTCATGTACGCCGAGGACGTCGATCTGTGCTGGCGTCTGGGAAAGGCCGGCTGGCAGGTCGTGTATGCGCCGGCCGCGGTGGTGACCCATCAGCAAGGGGTGTCCACCAACCGGCACCCCTACCGAATGATCCTCGAGCACCATCGATCGCTGCTGCGATTCGCCGGGCGGTCGACGTCCGGATGGCGGCGGGCCCTGCTTCCGCTGGTCGCGGTGGGGATCGGGGTCCGGGCGGTTCTGGCCGGGATCCGGAAGGCGCTCACCTCCTAACCAGGCGTGCCCGGGGGCGGACCGACCGGTAGGGCGCCACGCTGTAGGGTGTCGTCCGATCATGGCCAGCAATTCGACAGGGAAGTGGGTGGCGCGGGCGGCGTCCACCGGAGGTGGAAAGACGTACCGCGGCCAGATGCCGATCAACTGGTACGCCAGTCTGGTCATCATTGTCATCGTGGGTCTCCTGCTCGTCGGCTACAGCCGGTATCAACGCACCCACAAGGTCAACAACTCGACCGGGCCGCCCACCACCAGCCAGACCTGGCACACCGCGCTCGGGATCGACATCTGCGGCACCATCGAGCCGAACCTCCCGGCCAGCACCAACAACGTCGGACTGACCGCCGATGGCAACGGCCTGGTCATCATCAACCCGAAGAACAGCTCCGAATCTGGCGCCAATGCGACCCTGGGCAAGTTCGTGTCCGAGTACAAGGGGCTCACGCTCTCCTCCACCACCCTGGGCTATCCGGGGAAGAAGGTGATGAGCAACGGTGCCACCTGCCCGAAGGGCACACCCGACTCCGGCAAGCAGGGATTCGTCAACGTGGTGGACTGGACCAACTACCTGTCCAAGGCGTCGACCAGCGTGCAGGGGAACCCCACCACGCTCAAGTTCGGTGATGGCCAGATGATCACCATGGCCTTTCTGCCGGCCACCGCCTCGGTGCCCAAGCCTCCAGGAACGGTCGTCTCCAACCTGATCACCGCCGTCCAGACCGGAGCCACCGCCAGTACGACCACCACCGCACCGGCCACTGCCACCACTGCACCGACAGCCACCACCGCCCCGACGGCCACGACTGCGGCACCGACGGCTACGACTGCGGCACCGACCCCGTGAAAAGCTCTGACGGAATTATCAGGTGAGAGCGGTCGTCCTGGTGGGCGGCGAGGGGACCCGGCTCCGTCCCCTGACGTTGACCACTCCCAAGCAGATGCTTCCGATCGTGGAACACCCGATGATCGAACGAGTCCTCGGCCATTTGGCCGACTACGGGATCGACGACGCCGTCCTCTCGCTCGGGTACCGACCTGACGCCTTCATCAATGCCTATCCGGACGGAACGGTGGCCGGCATTCGGATCTCCTATGCGGTGGAGCCCACGCCTCTCGACACCGCCGGCGCCATCCGGTTCGCCGCCGACCATGTCGGCATCGACGACACCTTTGTGGTGGTCAACGGTGATGTGCTCACCGACCTCGACATCAGCGAGCTCATCGCCTTTCACCAGGACCACGGGTCGGAGGCCACCATCAGCCTTACCCCGGTGGACGATCCGTCTGTTTTCGGCGTGGTGCCAACCGATGCCGACGGGAAAGTCGAGGCATTCATCGAGAAGCCGCCTCGTGACGAAATCCCGACCAATCTGATCAACGCGGGCACCTACGTGCTCGAGCCCTCGGTCCTGGCCCGGATCCCCGAGGGGAGGCGGGTGTCGATCGAGCGGGAGACCTTCCCGCAACTTGCCGAGGACGGCTCCCTCTACGCCCAGGGCTCGGACGTGTACTGGATCGACACCGGTACTCCAGACGCCTATCTTCGGGCTCATGCCGATCTGCTGCTCGGCCGGCGCACCGTTCCGCCCGCGCCCGACGCGGTCGAGGACGGCTCACTGGGCCTCGGAGTCTGGCGGATCGGGGAGGTGGAAGTGCGGAGCGACTTGGTGACCCGATCGTTGATCGGGCATGGCGCCCAGGTAGACGGCGGAGCCACCGTCTACGAGTCGGTCATCGGTCATGCGGCCGTCATCGAAGAAGGCGCGTCGGTCAAGGGCTCGGTCCTGCTCCCGGGCGCCCGTATCGCGGCCAGCGCGTCGGTGGAGGGATCGATCATCGGTCCGGATGCGACCATTGGCCAGCGGTGTGTGATCCAACCGCTATCGGTCATCGGTGCTGACGCCGTGACCGCGTCAGGCACCGTCGTCGACGGTGGCCGCGTCCCGGCTGAGGTCTGAACGGGTGCGCACCCTGGTCACCGGAGGTGCTGGTTTCATCGGCTCAACCTTGGTGGATCGGTTGCTGGCCGAAGGCCATTCCGTTGATGTTGTTGATGACCTGTCGACGGGCTCGCTGTCCAATCTGGCCGAGTCCCGGGCGACCGCCGGCCACCGATTGACGGTGAACAACCTCGACGTCCGTTCGGCCGAAGTGGTGGACCTGATGACTCGCCGGCATCCCGACGTGGTGTTCCATCTGGCGGCCCAGGCCGATGTCCGGGTGTCGGTGGAGCAGCCGATCTTCGACGCCGACGTCAACCTGCTCGGGACCCTCCGCATCCTCGAGGGCGCCCGAGCCTCCGGCGCCAAACGGGTGGTGTTCGCGGCGAGCGGCGGGACCCTCTACGGAGACCCGGACCCGGCCGACCTACCGATCAAGGAGTCGGTTCCGCACTGCCCGCTGTCGCCGTACGGTGTCTCGAAGAAGGCGGCCATCGACTATCTGGTTGCCTACCGGGGGCTGCACAACCTGGAGTTCTCGGCGTTGGCCCTCGCGAATGTGTACGGGCCCCGCCAGGATTCCCACGGGGAGGCGGGGGTGGTGTCCATCTTCGCCGACCGCCTGCTCCGGGGCGAGACCATCACCGTCTACGGCGACGGGGAGCAGACCCGCGATTTCGTCTACGTCGACGACGTGGTGGACGCCTTCGTGCGGGGGGCGACCAAGGGTGGCGGGCTGGTGTGCAACATCGGCACGGGTCTCGAGACCTCGGTCAATGAGCTCTTCCGCCAGATGAGCACTCAAGCCGGTGCCCGGGTCCCGATCAAGAAAGCGCCAATCCGGCCCGGCGAGCTGCTGAGGAGCAGCCTCGACCCCAGCCGTGCCGGGATCCATCTCGGCTGGAAACCCTGGACCGAGCTGGGTACCGGCACCGCCGCAGTGCTGGATTTCGTCCGTCAGCAGATCGGTGCGTCGGCCGACTGAGTCTTCCCGTCGTGGAAAGACCGTCAGCCGGGCGGGCGGCCGCCGGCGGCGAAGGCGGCCTCCCGGTTGACGTAGGCCTTGATCTCGATGGCGTTGCCGCTCGGATCGAGGATCTTCGCCTTTCGCTGTTCTCGGGGCGTCCCGGCGTAGTCGATGGTCACCGGAGCCAGCCACCGCACCTGATGCTGGCTCAACCGTTGGAGGAGGCGGTCGAGTTCGTCGCCGCTGAGGGTGACGCCGAAATGGCGCACGCCCCGTTGTTCGTCGGACAGCACCTGGTCCGGGCGTTCCTGCAGGGTGACCTGCATCCCGTAGAACCAGACGTCGCACCAATCGGGATGTTCCCGTCCGGGGGAGCAGCCCAGCGCCTCGACGTAGAAGCGCCGCGCCTCGGCCAGGTCGTGGACGGGAAGGGACAGGTGCAAGATCGGTTCCACTGGTGACAAGCTACTTCCGAGGCCGAACGGCGATCGGATGGGCCTGCATCGTGGCCCGGCGCTCGGACCCGGGCTGCAGGGACTACACTGGCGAGGTCCTGGTGCGCATCAATTTCGCGACAGGCCACGGTCGGGGTTTTCTCCCCGTCGTCCCCCACTGTCGCACGAAAGCGCTTCCATGCCCCTGCCCCAACCTTCGTTCGCCGATCTCGGCGTGCCCTCAGACATCGTCGCGGCGCTCAAGGCGCGATCGATCATCACCCCGTTTCCCATTCAATCCGCCACCGTCATTGACGCCATGGCCGGCCGCGACGTCTGCGGCAAGGCTCCGACCGGATCGGGCAAGACCCTGGCCTTCGGGATCGGTGCGGTGGCCCGCCTCACCGGGAAGCCGTCCCGTCCGAAGCACCCCCGGATGCTGGTGCTCACGCCCACCCGCGAGCTCTGCGCCCAGGTTGCCTCCGAGTTGGCCACCCTCTGTTCTTCGCGGAATCTGCGGGTGGAGACCTTCTACGGCGGGGTGGGCTACGGGCCCCAGCTCAAGTCCCTGTCTCGAGGAGTGGATATCGCGGTGGCGTGCCCGGGTCGCCTCGGTGACCTGATCGAACGGGGCAGCATCCGCCTCGACGCCGTCGAGATCGTGGTCATCGACGAGGCCGACCGGATGGCGGATATGGGATTCCTCCCCGACGTCCGCCGGCTGCTCGACCTGACGCCGGCGAACCGCCAGACCCTGCTCTTCTCGGCCACTCTGGACGGCGACATCGACGTGCTGGTGAAGCGCTATCAGAAGAACCCGGTCCGGCATGAGCTCGAAGCCGAGGAGGATGCCAGCGAGGCGGTGCATCTGTTCTGGAAGGTGTCGTCGGGCGACCGGGTGGAGACTACCGCGTCGATTGCCGCCGCCTCCGGCCCGACCATCGTGTTCTGCCGGACCAAGCACAGCACCGACCGGATCGCCCGTCAGCTCGAGCAGCGAGGGGTTCGGGCCGCCGCCATCCACGGCGACCGGAGCCAGAAGCAGCGGGAGCGGGCCCTCGAGTCGTTCGTCCGGGGTTCAGTGGACGCATTGATCGCCACCGACGTGGCCGCCCGCGGCATCCATGTCGACGGGGTCAACGCGGTGGTCCACTTCGACCCTCCCACCGATGCCAAGGACTACGTCCACCGCTCGGGCCGCACCGCCCGGGCCGGAGCCACCGGGGTGGTCATCAGCTTCGTGACCCCGGACAAGACCGGCGCGGTGAAGCGGATCCAACGGGACCTGGGCATCCGGACGGGAATAGACCACCCGGATATGGCCAAAATCTCTGAGGTCGTCGGCGCCCCCCCGCCCCGCCGCCCCTCCACGGCGCCGGTGTCAGCCAACGGTTCGGCCAACGGCTCCGACCGCCCGGCGAGGTCGAACGGTTCGACCCGCACCGGGAAGCCGTGGAAGAAGCGTCCGGCCTCGAGCCGACGTCCGGGTAAGGGACCGAGGGTCTACGGGTCGGACTCAGGATCGGCCAACGGAAACGGGAGCGGCGGCGGCCACAAGAAGAAGCTCGGGGCCACCGGAAGCTGGAGCAAGCCCGGCAAGCCCGGCTCCAAGCCCTCGGGGGCGCGTGGCTACGCCGGCAACGGCAAAAACGGTGGGGGAAGATCCAATGGCGGATCTAGCTCCCATGGCCATGGCGGCCAGAACGGTGCCGGCAAGCAGGTCGCCGGCGCCGGTAGCCGCCGCGGGCGCTGACTGACTCAGGGACGGAAAGCGCCCCCGAAAGCTGTGCGGGCTACGACTCGGGTAGCTGAGCTCGTTCTCGGAGCATCCGCTGCCGGTCGTCAGCACCGAGATGCGCGGGCTCCGTCGAGTCGATGAATTCGATCAGCGCATCGACGAACTGCTCGGGCGCTTCAATCTGAGGGAAATGGCCCACGCCCTCGATGATCGCCAGCCGGCTCCCAGGCATGGCCTGGTGCGCGGCGTAGGCGTGACTCACGGGGATGATGTCATCACGGTCTCCCCAGATGATCAAGGTTGGCATCGGAGTTGCCAAATAGAGCCGATCCATCGCGCTCACCGTCTGGCCCCCAGGGTCGATGACGGACCTGATGGTGCGGGCGAACGCCGTGCGGTTCTCAGACTCGGCCAGCGACGCGTAGGCACTCCACATCTCGCCGAAACGGCCCAAGCGGATGCCGTGATCGTTGATCCTCCGGAACAGACTGTCCCCCCAGTCGCGGACGAACCCGGGAAAGATCACCGGCATCACGTACTCGCTTCCCGGCAACGTCATGAACCGAAGCATCCAACTCACTTCTCGTCCGAGGCCTCCGCTGTCGACAAGGACAAGACGTTCACATCGCTCGGGGTGCTGGTAGGCGAGCTGCATGGCTACCCCGCCGCCAAACGACTGGCCCACGACGGTTATTCGATCAATGCTGAGGACTTCGAGCAGATCACGGATCCCGCTGGCGAACGCACCAAGCGAGTAGTCCCCGATGGGCTTCTCCGACTGACCGTGGCCCATGAGGTCGGGTGCGATCACCGTGAAGCGATCCGTGAGGCGGGGCATCACGTCGCGCCAGGTCCGAGAGCTGCCGGCGATGCCGTGGAGAAGGAGTAGAGGGGGGCCACTGCCCTCCATCTGGTACGCCATGTCGTGACCGTGGATCGAGACGTGCTGGAGTTGGCCTTCCATGGGACCATCTTCCCCCAAAGGTGCAACCCAAATTGCATTGGCGCACCCGACCCCAGCTTGAGCTGGAATCTCCCGCTTTCGTGTGCCCCCGGCCAACAACGGGTCATGGCCTCTACAGTCGTAGTCATGGCATCTGACACCAAGCCCACCGTGACCATCCCCGACGGCGCACCCCCTACCGAACTGGTGGTGGAGGACATCGAGGTCGGCGACGGGCCCGACGCGGTGGCCGGCTCCCCGGTCACGGTCCACTATGTCGGCGTGTCGTGGTCGACCGGAAGCGAGTTCGACTCGTCGTGGGGCCGCGGCCAGCACTTCTCGTTCCCCTTGGGCGCCGGCCACGTGATTTCGGGTTGGGATCAGGGTGTTGCCGGGATGAAAGTGGGTGGTCGCCGACGCCTCACCATTCCGCCCCACCTCGGCTACGGCGACCGAGGTGCCGGGGGCGCCATCGGACCCAACGAGACGCTGGTCTTCGTGGTGGATCTGGTCGGGGTTGGCTGATCGATCAGCGGAAGAGGTCTTCATCCGGCGGACGGATGATTTCTTCGGCCACCGACGCGAATCGCAACCATCGGGGATCGACACCCCGGATGACCGCGGCGGGAATGCCCCGATCCTTGCCCATCACCAGTTCGGCCGCCGAGGCCAGCTCGTCGGCGACGCATACTTCGGTGGCATCCAGGACCCGGCCATTGGCGTCGGGAGTGCCACGAAGGTCCACCACCCCGGCGATGCCGGCGATGCCGATGGCCACGTCCACCACACCCTTCCGCCAGGGACGGCCGAAGGTGTCCGAGATGATCACTCCCACCGACACCCCGTGCCGGTGCTCGAGGCCCTCCCGGATCCGTCGGGCCGAGAGATCGGGGTCGACGGGCAACAGCGCGGCCGTCCCCTCATCGACGTTCGACAGATCGACACCGGAATTGGCACAAATGAACCCGTGACTGGTCTCGGTGATCAGCAGGTCACCTCGACGCCGAAGGACGCGGACCGCCTCCTGTTCGACCAATCGTTGCTTGGCGCCGGGATCGTGGGCGTCGATATCGACCAGGCGTCCCTCGGCTTTCGACACCACCTTCTGGGTCACGACCAGAACGTCCCCTTCGGTCAAGCGAGGTGGAGTCGGACGATCGCTACTGACCACATGGGTCAGGGCGGCCATCAGGAGGCCGGGGAGGTCGTCACCCGGCTTGACCTCGGCCAGTCCGGTCACCGGGTAGATGGCCAGGGCCCCGGGGCCGAGGGCCCTCCCGCCGTGGTCCAGGTCATGGGTTGGCATCGAGGACCTTTCGGGCCAGTTCGGCTGACCGTTCAGTGGTGGACATCACCGTGTCGGTCACGATGCATCGGAGCCCCTCCGCCTCGACGGCGGGTTGCAGCCCGGCGTCAGCTTCGTCGATGACCAGGGTCCCGACCCACGGCGCGTACCACCTGGCCACGCCGACCACCGACGGCTCGAACCCCAGCTCGGCCAGGAGCCGATCGGCGGGGCCCTTCAACGCCGCCCCGGCCACGATGGGAGACACCCCGACGATGTCGTCGCGCCGGGCGACGAGGGCGTCGAGGATGCCGGGAACGGCCAGCAGGGGGCCGATGGAGACCACGGGGTTGGACGGACACACCACGATGATGTCGGAACCGGAGATGGCCTCGAGCACCCCGGGCCCGGGCCGAGCATCGGTTGATCCGTCGAAACGAACGCTCGAGACCGCGACATCGTGATGCCGGTGGACGAAGTACTCCTGAAACGCCACTTCCGGCCCGTCGACCAGCTGGAGCCGGGTTCGGAGGTAGTCGTCGGTCACCGGCACCATGCGGATCCCGACCCCCCAGGAGCTGGCGAGTTCGGAGGTGATCACCCCGAGGGTGGCCCCTTCGCTGAGACGCTGGGTGCGATAGCAGTGGGTGGCGATGTCCTTGTCACCCAACTTGAACCAGGTGACCCCGCCGAGCCGTTCCAGCGACTCCATCACCTGCCAAGACTCACCGGCCAGTCCCCAACCGGTTTCTGCATTGATGGCCCCGGCCAACGTGTACATCACCGTGTCCAGGTCAGGCGAGATGTGGAGGCCGTGGAGGACGGTGTCGTCCCCGGTATTGACGATGGCGGTGATCTCTTCGGGAGGCATGACCGCGACCAGACCGCCGAGCATGCGAGCGGCGCCCACCCCGCCGGCCAGCGCCGCGATCATCGATGGCCGCCATCGGGTTGAGGGAAGCAGTGAGAGGCGGGACCGCGCATGGTTGGTGAGGCTACCTGGCCATGGCGCGTGTCTCGGCCGGGCGGGGTCGATGTGCAAGGCTCCCCGGGTGCCGCCCGAGCGTTCAGAGATCGCCGCCCACGATCCACTGGCGGTGGCCCTCGATGCCACGCCGCTGCTCGGGCCCACAACCGGGGTGGCCGCCTTCTGCGCCGGGGCGCTGGGGGGATTGGCGGCCCGGGCAGACCTCGACGTCTCCGCGTTCGCCATCAGTTGGCGTCGTCGCCGGGGAATCGTGGCGAAGGTCCCGGCCGGAGTGTCCACCCGGCAGCGGGCCATGCCCGACCGCCCGCTGCAGGCGGCCTGGGATCGTTCCTCATCGCCCCCGATCGAGTGGTTCATTGGGCACCAGCAGGTCGTTCACGGGACCAACTTCGTGGTGCCGCCGACGAGACGGGCAGCCCGGGTCCTGACGGTGCACGATCTCACCATCGTCCGATACCCGGAGCTGTGTGACCGGTCGACACTCAGGTTTCCGGGGCTGATCCGGAGGGCGGTCGATCGCGGCGCATGGGTGCACGCGGACTCCGAGTTCGTAGCCGCGGAGTTCGTAGAGGCCTTCGGGATCGAGCCCGGGCGGGTCCGGGCCGTGCATCCGGGCATACCGGTGCTGGGAACAGATCCCGGCGGCAAGCAGCGCCTCGATACCCTGCCCTTCGCCCTGCCCGACGGGACGTCGAGGTACGTGCTGGCCATCGGGACGGTGGAGCCCCGAAAGGACTACCCGACCCTGGTCGAGGCGTTCGACTCGGTGAGCCGCGCCCATCCGGAGGTGGCGCTGGTCATCGTCGGGGCCGACGGGTGGGGTGCCGACCGGCTGGCCGACGCCATCCGCACCTCGGCGGCCCGGTACCGGATCCTGCGCCCCGGCTACCTCGATGACGGCGGGCTGGAGGTGACCCTGCGCCGGGCTTCGGTATTGGCCTACCCGTCGGTGTACGAAGGCTTCGGGTTCCCGCCATTGCAAGCCATGGCTGCCGGCGTCCCGGTGGTGGCCATGCTCTCACTCTCACACGGCTGGCGGCTGCCCAGGAGCCGACGTTCGCCATGCGCGAGACACTGCCGGGACCGCGAGCCTGGAACCCGGCCGCGACAGGCGCCGGACGCATCGACGGCGTCGCCAAAGTTACCGGGACCAAGCTCTATGCGTCCGATTTTCGCGCCGCGGATATGCCCGGCTGGCCGTCGGAGACTTCACACGCACTGTTCCTCCGGGCAGCGGATGCGACGCATGTCTACGCCGGCCTCGACTTGTCGCCGCTCAGCGGAGCGCTGAAGCCCGCTGCGATCGTCACCGCAGAGGATCTTCTTCGGATCGGAACCCGGGTTCCCGAGTTCTATGCGGGCGACCTCTTCTGCCCAGTCGGCAGGACCCCGCTTTATCTCGGCCAACCGATCGCGCTTTTGATCTTCCAGGACTTCGATTCCTTCGATCAGGCGCGCCTCGCGCTGCGGGATCAGGCGTTCGCCAAGTTCGGGGAGGAAACCGGCCCGGTGGAGACGCCCAACTACGCGGCGTTTCGTTTTACTCGCCTGGGAGGCCCGACGCCGGAGGCGGCCGACATCTACTCGCCGGTGAAGAACGGCTGGGTCAGCCCCGGCAAGTTCCAGCACACCAGTCAGAACACCGAAGCCCCGATCTGGGCGCGGCTGCCGATCCCGACCGGGGCGTCCTATGCCGAAGCCGCTGACATCGGCGCGAAGATACGAGCGGAGCTGGCGCCGGACAATCCGGCGCTCCTGGTGCTGGACCGTCAATTCGACACCCAGTCGGTCGATCCGATGTTTCTCGAGCCGGAAAGCGGGCTTGGGTGGTACGAGTCGAGCGGCAAGACGCTCGCGCTCGTCGTCGGCGTGCAGTCGCCCTACGAAGCCGCCGAATCGGTCGCATTCCTGCTCGGCGAGGCTGATTCCAAATTTCGCCCGGCGCGCATCGACATCAACTTCGCCTATTGCGGCGGCGGGTTCGGCGGGCGCGACCACACGCCGTTCCCGCTGTATCTCGCTCTGGCGGCGATGGTCCTTCCTGATCGCCCCGTTCGGCTCGCCAACAACCGCTTCGACCAGTTTCAATCCGGCATCAAGCGGCATGCGTTCAGTATCCGGACGCGGGTCGGGGTCGATCGCGCAACGGGCAAGATTGTCGGATTTGCCGCTGACCACGCCTTGGACGGCGGCGGACTCGCCAACTTTTCCCCCAACGTGGCGACCGTCGGCGCGAATGCGGCGCTTGGCGCCTACTATGCCCCGAAAAGCGACGTCACTACGTTTTCCTTCCACTCGCGCGGCGTCACCGCGGGGTCGATGCGCGGGTACGGAACCCTGCAAACCATGACCGCGCTCGAGGTGATGGTCGATGAAATTTGCGCCGCGCTCCCGCTCGATCCGATCGAGTTCCGGCGTCGCAATGCTCTTCAGGCTGGCTGGAGGACGATGGCCGGCAATCCCTACCTCGCTTCCGTCCGAACGCCGGAGATCCTCGACAAGCTCGAGCAGCATCCGATCTGGCGCGAGCGCGCCCAGGAGAAGGCGCGTGCGCCGTCAGGAATCCTCGTCGGCACGGGCGTCGCCTGCGCGGCCAAGGACTACGGCACGGGAGCGGATTGCTCGCTGGGGTCTGTCGAAATCAATTCGGATGGGAAGATCACGATCCATTGCGACGCAGTCGAGATGGGGAACGGCATCGGGACGGCGGCGGCCAATCGTGTCGCAGCCTACCTCGGCGGCGTCGCCGACGAGGTCGCGGTGGCGCAGGTCTATGTGTTCGGTCCGCTCGGCCTCGTTACCTCGTTCAACTCCTACACGATCAGCCAGGAGAACCAGGACGCCGAGGCGCGCAATCCGCGCTGGGTGCCCGCGATTAGCTCGGCGACCAGCGCTTCGATCGGCGCGCATGTCGGGACCCATGCGGCGGCCGAGGCGGCTCGCGTCGTCTTCCGCTTCGGCCTGTGGCCGGCCGCGCTTGAATTGTGGGGACTCGCGCCGACCGATTTCAAGGCATTGGAATGGGAGAAAGCCCGCTGGAAAGACGGTCATCTCGTCATGGCCGGGCTTGCGCCGCTTCCCTTGGCCGCGGTGGCGGCGAAAGCGCACGCGCAAAATGGAGTGGTCGCGGCGATGGCGCACGGCTTCAATCGCTGGTCGTGGTCGCACGCGACCTTCGGCATCGCCGGCGAGCCGTGGACCGCCGACATCGACGCGCTCGCCGTGCGCCGCGCCGGCGGCGAATTCGTCTGTCTCGACCGCACCTTCGCCAAGTTCCCGTCGACCGAGTTCAACCGGATCGGGACCAGCTACACCTCGCTCTGCGGCACGACGCTCCGCGTCGCGATCGAGCGGGCCACCGGCGCCCTCCGGATCGCCAAGGCCTATAGCGTCCTCGAATGCGGTCAGGCCTTGGCGCCCGAGGTCGTGCTCGGACAGGCGCAAGGGGGCTTCGCCATGGGCGTCGGCTATGCGCTGCTCGAGACCCTACCGCTTTACGAGGATGGGCCCGGAAACGGGAAATGGAACCTGGGGCAGTACCTCGTGGCGCGAGGCTCCGACCTGCCGCTCCATGACCTCGAGATCGAGACATTGCCGCCCATCGACGCCAGCGAGCGGCCGAAAGGAATGGCGGAAGTCGTGATGATCCCCGTCGTCCCGGCCCTGCTAAGCGCCATCTTCGACGCGACTGGCCGTCGTTTTCAGTCCCTTCCGGTGACCCAAGCCATGCTCAAAGAGGCAGCGCGCGCAGGCGCCCCCAAATGACCGCGCTCACCGTCACGATCAACGGCAGCATCCATGGTCCGCGCGAGGTGCGCGACGACCTGACGATGAACGATTTCCTGCGCGAATATCTCGGCATGACCGGCACCAAGTTCGGCTGCGGCGCTGCGCAATGCCTGAGCTGTGCGATCATCATCGATAATCCCGACGGGACGACTTACACGAGCCCGACCTGCATCGTGCCCGCGGCAAGCTTCAACGGCAAGTCGATCCGCACTGTCGAAGGCCATGCGAAGGACGGCGACCTTACGCCCCTGCAAAAGGCCTTCATCTCCCACTTCGCCTTCCAGTGCGGCTATTGCACCGCGGGCTTCCTCAACGAGGGCCAGGTCCTGCTCGAGCGCCTGGCGAGAACGCCGATTGTGCGCGCCGATCTCGAGAAGACGATCATGGAAGCGCTCGACGGACACCTTTGCCGCTGCACCGGATACGTCAAATATCATGAAGCGGTGCGCGACGTGATCCTGGCGGACCCGGGGAAATACCTCAGAAGCAGCTGAAGATGAAACTCGACTTGCGGATCCCACTCTTCATCCTCGCCGTGACGATCCCGGCGGCCGCGCTGACCGCCGAGGCGGTTTCGAACACCCCGCCGGGCAGCCTCGCCAGCGTCGACAGCTTTTCGTCGATCGCAGACCCGGAGACGCGGTCGGCCGCCTATTTCACCGAGCTCGGCAAAGTTCTGACTCACCCGCGCTGCCTCAATTGCCATCCAGCCGGAGACCGCCCACGCCAGGGAGACATGGCGCGGCTGCATCAGCCGCCGGTCGAACGCGGCGCCGACGGCTTCGGCCTGCCGGCGCTGCGCTGTCCGATCTGCCATCAGGCCGCGAACTTCGGCGCGGTTCCCGGAAACCCGATCTGGCATCTCGCGCCGCACGAAATGGCCTGGGAAGGCAAGACGCTCAGCCAGATTTGCGCCCAGATCAAGGATCCCGCGCGGAATGGCGGCCGCGCGCTGGAGACGCTCGTGGAGCATATCGGCGAGGATCATTTGGTCGGCTGGGCGTGGGCGCCCGGTCCCGGCCGGCAATCCGCGCCCGGCACGCAGAAAGAGGCCGGCGCGCTCGTGGCGGCGTGGGTTGAGACCGGGGCGGCGTGCCCCAAACCATAAGATTCAACGGAGGACAGTCATGCGCGCCTTTGGCATCGTGACGAGCGGCGTCAGCGCGCTGATGTCGTTTGCGCTCGCCCTTGGATCGGGGGCGGCCGCTCGCGCGGGGGATCTGCCGGACTATTTCAAAGCGATCGTCAGCGTGGAGAAGGCGAGCCCGTCCGAGGTCGGCGCCAAGAACATCCTGCAGCTCGACACCTCCATGTTCGAGCTCTACGGCGACGCCGGGCAGATTTTCAAAAAGAACATCCTGGCCGAGCACCCGATCGTCCTCGGGCTGTTTTCCGGCGCAGGCGGACGTTTTATCCTCTATCGCCCCGGCATGGCGCCTCTTGAAGCGCCGTCGGTTCCGATCGTCTATCAGCTGCTCAAGTCGATCGGCCACAGCACGATGGCGCTGTCGGAAGTCCTCGTTCCCTATCTCAACAGCCCGGACGACCTGACCTGGCGCGGCGCGCTGGCCGCCTACCGGAGCCGCATGCAATCCGCGCTCGATGGTCTTGATGCGGCGCCGGTGCGCGACGACTGGAAGCCGGTCAACCGCGCGATCCTCGAGAACAATATCGCGTTCATGGACGAGGCCTTGCAGACGAATGCGGTCTCGCCCGAGGCCATGCAGGCGTTCGCCGAGAAACAGGGCCCGCTTTTGAAGAAGGACATCGCCTGGGCGGCTCAGACCCAGGTCGAGCACTGGATGGACGTGATCGGCGGCTGGAAGCAGATGCTCGGCGCCGACTGGGACAAGACCTATGCGGCGAGCAACACGATCTATGTCGCCCGTCAGAATAACGTCCTGTTCAGCGTGCTCGCCCAGTTTTTTCCGCCCGAAGCGATCAACGATCGGCTGATGCTGATCGAGACGATCTCATTCACCACGACGCCGGACGACATGCTCGATTCGCTGACCCGCATCATCTCCGACCGTTCCGTCGGCGCGGCGTTCTTCGGCGACTATCATCTGATGGACTACGAATTGATGGGCGGCGACGCGCGCCAGGCGGTGATCGACGAGGACAAGAAGCGCAACATGCCGGTCAACCTGCCGCCGCAGGCGCCGTTCGGCTCGCACCAATGGCCGACGCTGATCACGCCGGGACCGGGAGCGAAGACCCTGGCGGACCTGCCGTGAGCGGGCCCGCGACCCGGCGCGCGACGTGGAGCCCGCGCGCGGAGGCCGGACATATCCTCGTACTGGATATGACCTCCGGGCTCGCCCGCGCCGCGCCATGCGCAAGTCTGCCGGCCTAAGCTTTATGACGCGCGGACCAGCGGCAGCCGCCGTCCCGGTCTCTCGCGAGGACAGGGTTCGAGCTCACGCCCGCGGCTTTCGAGTTTCGGGGAAATCGCCGCCGAGTAACGCCGCGAAGCCTCTCGCGGCGCGGTCCGATCTGCTGACATCGCCCGGCGCGGCGGCGTTGCTCGGCTGGCTTGCCGCTTCAGTCTTCGCCGAAGCGCCCGCGGCCGCCCAAGACGTAACGCAGGGAATAACGGGCAACCCCGGCGCGGTGGATGTCGAGCCCGGCACAGGGGACCTGGGCCGGCTCATTGGTTTTGGCCCCGACAGCGGCGTCAGGCTGGGCGGCGTGCTCGTCAGCAACGGAAACTACCTCGCCTCCGGCGGCGCCAATCCCGGCGTGGCGAGCTTCAACAATCTGTTCCTGACCGGTCTCAACGCCGATCTCGACAAGCTCGTCAATATTCCCGGCGCCATGGTCGGCGCAGCCTTGCTTCGCTTCGACGGCCAGCCGACCAATCAGCAGGCCGGCGTGGTGACCGGCTACAACAGCTTGCCGGGAGCGCCGCCGCTCGATCGCACCGAACTTTACGAGCTCTGGTGGCGTCAATCGCTGTTCGCGGACACCCTTATCGTGCGGTTCGGAAAGCTGGTTCCGACCAACGATTTCGGCAATGTCGCGCGTCCGGTTCCGGTACAAGACCCCTCGCTGCAAATTCCCGCGGTCAGCGGTCTCCTCTACACGCCGATCTTCGTCGATCCGACAATTCTCGGCTTTCTTCCGGGGTACTACAACTCCGCCTACGGTGTGACCGCCACCCTGGCGCCGAGCAAGAGCTGGTATCTCTCTCTCGGGTCCTACGACGGCAATGGGGCTCGCGGCGTGCAGACCGGTCTCGAGACATTGCCCACCTTCAACGGCTATCGCTTCCTGATTGGCGAGATAGGCGCGTCCTGGCTCATCGGTCCTCAGGGGCTTCCCGGCTCGGTCGCTGTTGGAGCTTGGGACCAGACCGGCGAGCTCGCCCTGCAAGCGTCCCCCACGGGATTCATTACGCAGGACGGGGCCCAGGGCGCCTACATGTTCGCTTCGCAACGGTTGTTGAAGGGCGCGGGCGGCGACGGCGTCTCGGGCTTCCTTCAGCTCGGCGCGAACAACTCGCGGACGACCCTGTTCGCCAACCGCTATTTCGGGATGGGGCTCACCGGGTTTGGGCTCATCCCCGGCAGGCCGGGCGATTCCATCGGCGCGGGGCTCGCGTGGTCGGAATTGAACGAGAACCGCCCGTACCGCGGCGACGAGGCGATTTTCCAAGCCTACTATCAGATCCAGGTGAAGAGCGCATTCTATCTCGAACCAGCCGTGACGCTATCGACTCCCGGCGAAAGAAGCGCTGGTCAACCCGCGCTCGCGTTCACCCTGCAATCGACGATCCTTTTCTAATCCGAACGCGTGTTGCAATTTGACCTGAGCTACGCACCGTTAAGCCAGTCCTCAGCGGTGGCGATGCTTTCCAGTACAACTTTGAAATCGGGGACGTCACCGAAAATCATCGTGGCCATGGCGTCATAGTCCCGGCGCAGCAGGTCAACGATGTCGCCAGACGGTGTGAGGCGAAACGCGCCACGCTTCACGTCTTCCAAGCCGGTATCCCTGCGATAGAAGAACATGCGCGCGTGGTTCACACAGTCCTCGATTAGCGCCGCGTCAGTACACGCCTTCTCGGCAACCGGCCTGCCTACCATGCGGTGGACATCGTAATAGTGCCGCGAGACCCGCCCGGCACCGTAGAGTTTCCTATTTCTTTCGAAGAAGATTGGAACGCTGTGCAGGACAAGGACCTTATCGAGGAATGTCCGCTCGGGACCGATCGTTGTTACGCCGGCGACGGCGAGTGCATCACCCTCGGGCACGTCGGCGGACAGATAGGGATTGATGGTTCGCGATTCATGTGGGTCGAAGGCGGATTTCGCCCCGCACTCGATTTTTACGACAGGCGGGACGTAGCCGCCCCCGTCTGCGACACTTGGGTAGCGAATTAGAAGACTTTGTTTGTCCGGATCGGCGGGATCGGCGGAGACCCTGAGCCGCGCTTGGTCATGACCGATCGCCACCATGGTCTGCGCGGCGAGTTCCCTTAGGGTCGCTAGCAAGGAATGGTTGATGTACGTTTGGCAAACCTTCTTTATGCCATCAAGCCGTTTGCCGCGCGCAGTCTTACTTAGTTGCGCTAGCTCGTCGACGGAGGCTTTGGCGCCGATGTCGTCCCGAAACACCGTGATATCGATGTCTTCCGAGAAACGGGAGATGAGGTTGTAGCCCTTGGACAAGGATGTGCCACCTTTGAACAAAAGGCGTGGGCTTCCGGACGGGAGCCGGTGAAATAGCGCGTCGAGAGTCCAGCAAACCCAAAAGTCTTTTTCGATGTTCTGAATAGTCATGCCAAGCCGTTGCGCGCAGGTGAGGAAAAGTCCCCGTCTATCGTTGTCGGACGCGGCGATGATCTTATGATAGGACTCATTCATGGCTTTGCCCTCTTGCGGGGCTTGGCCGCTTTACGTTTGGCCGGCGGGGATGGAGGTGGCGGCGGCGTCACAAGATCGCGGACAAAACTTTGCATCCAGAGCGGCAACGTCGCGAGTCCGGCCTCGAGATCGTGCCGGAGATTCGGATCGCTAAGAAGAGACGCGAGCTGACGCTGGATACGGTGTTTGTCATCGGGATTGCCGAGCTTCGGTTTGAGCCAATGCATTGCTTGGACGATGCGCATGGCAGGTCGCCCGGCCCAGTAGAGTTTAGTCGCGGCCGTGGGTCGAAAAACGATTGTCTGGTTTCCGAGACGGACCGGTTTGAGCCGGGCGTCCGAGTGCACCGTGACGCGCCCGGGCACAGCGTCGCTTAAGCCCAGATCATTGGCGGCGGTCATGCCGTCAACCAATATGCGTGCGTGATCGCGTCGAGCAATGGCGTCTATGACGGCACGATAGTTAGGAGCGGAGGGTTTGTTAGTTAGTTGGTTGAGACGTGGCCGATCGTAGAGGCCCTGCGCAACGCGCCGCAAGGCCCCCTCGCGCGTCAGGCGTTGGAGGACCTTGTGAACTGCTTCTCTGGGGCCGAAATCGTCGAAATCCCCTACCGTCCAAACGATGTCAGGGGTACTAGCAGATATCCTTCCATAAACTCTTGATTTTATGGCCGAATGTTTGTTTTCTGCGGGTTTCATGAGTCCATGATTTGTATACGTTTCATGGACAAAGACAAAGCAGAATCGAGCACCCTGAGCCAATCCTCGTTGAGGTATATATACCTCAACGAGGAAAGCTTCAAAAGCTGAGGATCGAGGTATATATACCTCGATCCTCAGGCCGAAACGCTCCTCCGTGCCCAAACCCAGTAGCCTGACCCTCGCCAAGCGTGAAATCCTTGCCCATTTCGCCAACGCCGGTCCAACAGTTTATGCCAAAGCCAAGCTTGAAATGCTGCTGGTAAGCCAGGCCGGCGAGTGGCAGCTTGCCAAGAGTACCAATGTCAACGATTTCATTGCCTTCCTGCAAAAGAGCGGAGGCCTCAGGGCCTATGAGTTTCGCGCCGACGCCTATCACAAAACCATCGTCCGCTATGCTTGGGGCACAGTCTCGTCGGCCGCCCTCGCGCTCTCTCAAACCACAGGGCTATCTCTCGCATGCCTCGGCGGTAAATTTGCACAAACTCACCAAGCTAAACCCGAAAACCGTGTACTTAAACGTCGAACAAAGCCCCAAACCCAATGCCCGCGGCGGCCTGACCCAACAGGCGCTCGATAGAGCCTTCGCCCGCAAACAGCGGCAGTCTAATTACACCTTCCGCCACGGTCCCCATTCGGTCACGATCATTGCCGGTAAGAGTACCGGGCGCCTTGGGGTCGAAACGCTGCAAAACGCTAATGGCGAGAGGCTCGATGTAACAACTGTCGAGCGTACGTTGATCGATATCACCGTGCGACCGGCCTACGCTGGTGGGGTTGGCGAGGTACTCAAAGCCTATCAGGCCGCTCGACATCGCGTATCTATCGACCGTCTGATGAGCATCTTGGACGACCTGTCCTATGTTTATCCGTATCATCAGGCCGTCGGCATTCTGATGCAGACCGCTGGTTACGGCGTCAGCGACACTTTTATGGCTCGTCAGCGGGAATTCGACTTCTATCTTGCGCACGGAATAAAGGACCCGAACTATTCCAAGACGTGGCGGTTATTTTACCCGCACGACCTCAAAATCCCATAGAATGCGCGGGTCTCACGAACGCCGAGCATCTGACGGTCCAGGCTGCCGATCTACGGACTGAGCGTCCGCCGCCCGCGCCGATTGGCGGGGTCCATATACATCGAGCCATGACCGCTTTTGCGCCAAGCAGCCGCAACGCCATCATGGACTCGCCACCGCCCAATGTCACAGTGCGCAGACCTCACCAAACGCGGGACAGCTTCGAAAGCCGCTTTCTCGCGCTTCCCGCCCGTTCATAAAGCCGATCTTGAAGGGCAATAAGGGGTCGAATCGATCGCGCGCTGGACCGTCCTTAAGTCCACTCTTGCCGCCTCGGCGATCTGGCGGCAGGTAAAGCCGGACGCCAGGAGCTCGAAATAGCTCTCGCACTCGGCGATCCTGGCCTCGCGCCGCGCCCGGCGCTTGGCTCGAGCCCCGGCGCGTCCGGAGGGGGATGTGGGTTCGCTGGTCATCGGCTTTATCTCCTTTCCGCGCGGGAGTGGCGGATATCCGCACATCATAGCAGATATTCCGTATTTCGTAAAGACATTTGTGCGTCGAAGTGGTTATAAGCTATTGAAATCATTAGATAAATTTGCCTTTTAGCGCATTCCCTCAGTCCGCCATCGGATCGCCCATGCGCAGCTTCGCCGCCGGGCAGGAATTGACAGATAACCCATTGATCCATCGCGCCCGGCGACGAAAATGTACGCCCTCGTCCGAGGCCGCCGGCGCAAGGCCCGCTCACTCCCGCAAAAGCTCGTTGATGCCCGTTTTCGCGCGGGTCTGCGCGTCGACCGTCTTCACGATCACCGCGCAATAGAGCGATGGCGCGGGCGAGCCGTCGGGCAGGGGCTTGCCCGGCAGCGAGCCCGACACCACGACCGAATAGGGCGGCACCCAGCCGATATGAACCTTGCCGGTCGCGCGGTCGACGATCTTGGTCGAGGCCGAAAGGAAGACGCCCATCGACACCACCGACCCCTCGCCCACGATCACCCCTTCGACCACCTCGGAGCGCGCGCCGATGAAGCAATCGTCCTCGATGATGGTCGGGTTCGCCTGCAAGGGCTCGAGCACGCCGCCGATGCCCACGCCGCCGGAGAGATGCACGTTCCTGCCGATCTGCGCGCACGAGCCGACCGTGACCCAGGTGTCGACCATGGTCTTTTCGCCGACATAGGCGCCGAGATTGACGAAGCTCGGCATCAGGACGACGTCGCGCGCGACATAAGCCGAACGCCGCACGATCGCTCCCGGAACGGCGCGAAACCCGGCCTCCCGAAAGCGGTTCTCGCCCCAGCCCTCGAACTTCGAGGGGATCTTGTCCCACCACGCCGCCTGGCCCGGCCCGCCGTCGATGAGCGCATTGTCGTTGAGGCGGAACGACAGCAGCACCGCCTTCTTCAGCCACTGATTGACCTTCCAGGAATTCGGCCCCGCCGCGCCCGGAATCTTCTCCGCGACCCGCGCTTTTCCGCGGTCGAGCAGATCGAGCGCGCGCCTCGACCGCGTCGCGAACCTCGCCGGTCGTCTGGGCCGTGATCCTGCCGCGCTCCTCGTAGGCGCGCTCGATCAGCGTCTGCAAGGCGGGCGTCGGTCATGGGCGCGGTTCCCGGAATTTGGCCGGCGACGTTTCCGTGGGCGGGCGTCGCTTGTCAACGGCGGGACATGGGATTCCGGGCGCGAAGAACAGCGGTCCGCTCAGTCTTGACGCAGGAACTCGCGGGTGACCATGACCGGCTGAAAGCCCAGGCGCCGGTAGAGATGCTTGGCGCCCTTCGAGGGCGTGAGCCCCCAGGAAAACGGGGCGGGCGGGCGCCTTCGTCCTGAGCCGTCCAAGAAGGTGCGCAATCAGGGCCGAGGCGATCCCCTTGTTGCGAGCGGCCGGCAGGGTGAAGATGTCCTCGATCATGCCAAGGCCGTTGGGACACTCGACCTTCGCGCCGTACGCCACGGGGCGGCCCGCCAGCGCGGCGAGATAAAAGGTCATCGGTCCGGCCTTCCGCCGCAGATTGCTGATCATGCCGCGCGTCACCTTCTCGGGCACGATCATGTGATTGGTCCGGCGCCCCTCCTCGTGGTCGGCGCGCATGAGCCGATAAAGCTCCGCCCAGGCCGCTTCGTCCTCCACCGGCGCAAAGTCCAACGGCGGGCCGGCGACCTCCGCCAGTTCGCCGGTGAGAGCCATTTGGATCGTCGCGTCCAACTCCCGAAACCCGTCGGCGAGCAGGCGCGCGACGACGGCGTCAGGGGTCAGGCCATCCGTCATGACCATCCGATGCTCGCAGTGCGCGAAGACCTCATCCATCATCGCCAACAAGGCGTCGAGCTCCTCGGGGTCTTGAGCGCGCGGGCGCTGAAGGTGGTTCGCGTCCCAAACGTCGGGAATTTCAGGATTGACCACAAACCGGCCCAAAGGGCTTTCGATCGCTCGATTGCCCAGCGCTCTCAACCAGGGGTATGCCTCCGCAATTCCAGCTCTGAGGTCGACGGCCAGCGGGTCTGTGAGCATGATCGCGCTCTTCACGGATTTCGGACTGCACGGCCCCTATACGGGTCAGATGAAGGCGGTGCTGTGCGAGATGGCGCCCGGCGTCCCCGTCATCGACCTCTTCGCCGATGCGCCGGCCGGCAATCCCAAGGCGTCGGCGTATCTGCTCGCGGCCTATGCCGCGTGGTTTCCCGAGCGGACCGTCTTTCTCTGCGTCGTCGATCCCGGCGTCGGGGGCGCGCGGCCGGCGCTTGCGCTCGAAGCCGACGGCCGCTGGTATGTCGGCCCCGGCAACGGCCTGTTCGAGCTGGTCCAGCGCCGCGCGCTCAAGACGCGCGCTTGCGAGATCGACTGGAGGCCGCAGCGCCTCTCCGCCAGTTTTCACGGGCGCGACCTCTTTGCCCCGGTTGCGGCCATGCTGGCCCGCGGAGAATCGCCCCCCGGCCGGCCCTGCGACGACGGCGCCTTTCGCCGCGCGGCCTGGCCGGACGACCTCGCCGAGGTCATTTACGTCGATCATTTCGGCAACGTCATGACTGGCTTGAGGGCGGCCATGCTGCCGCCCGACGCGAGGCTTTCGGCGGGGAAAGCCATGCTCAAGCGCGCGAGGACCTTCGGCGACCGGCCGCCGGGCGAAGCCTTCTGGTACGAGAACGCGAACGGACTTGCCGAGATCGCCGTCAATCAGGGCCGCGCCGACCGCGACCTCGGCCTCTCGATCGGCATGCCCGTCGAGATCCTCCCTTGACCCTGTCGCCGGGGTCGGCGACCCCGCCCGCCGGGGTGTGCGATTCTGGGCGCGACTTAAGGTTCTCAGTCGCTTGGCGCCTTTTTCTGCAACTCAGTCGCTCCCAGCCACCTCCTCGTTGCCGAGGGTCTCCAGGGGGTGTGCGTTTTCGGCCGCGACTCAATCTTTACAATGCGTTGGGCGCCTCATTCTGTCCCTCGGTAACTGCCAAGCACCCCCCTCATTTGGCGAGAAAGTTAGCCTCGGATCGCTGTGCCGCCTCTGCTGATTCCTGTTCGTTCGCGAAGCGATTCGCGTTTGTTCGGATGCCCACCTCGCGCAAGCAGCCGTGGCGACCAAAAAAGAGGGGGGTGCTTGGCAGTAACGTCCCTCGGTCCCTCGCGACGGATAGAGCTCAGCAACCCCTCGCGGCCGCTTACGAGGATATCAACATATATATTTAGTTATATAAACATCGACGTTGTTCTGGCCAAAGCGCCGCTGACGTGCGAGCATGGCGTCAGGCTGAAAAACCCGATGGCCCGCGGCCTTAAGCCCTTGCCGGGCTCCAAGTCGCCCAATGGGCCGCCTCGCGAAGCGATTGAGCGACGACAGGCTTCGCAGGTAAGAGTGTCGGCGCCGCGTTTAATTCGTTGGCGCGGCGAAGCGGGTAGAGCAAGGGGGATCGCATGGGGTTTGTCGATAACCCGGTCATCACGTCCCCGTTCGAAAAGCCGGCGTTCCACTACGAACTCGACGAAGAAGGTCAGCCGACCGGGGTGAAGCTCTCAGATCGGCGCGAGAGCATCCAGATTGTCCCAGTTCCCGCGGCTCGCCGCCGTGGGCCGAGACAGGCTGAGCTCGACCTGTTTGGCGCGACCGGCTCCAAGGTCACGCCGAACGCGCTCATCAATGAAATTCGCCAGCGGGTTGATGCGTGGCGCAAGCTGCCGTCGAGCCAGTGGGGCGTTACGCCGGAAACCCAGCGCCTGTTGCTGCACTGGAAAGACCCTTCGCGGGCGCGCCGGCTCTTCTTCTGCCAAATCGAGGCCGTCGAAACGCTCATCTACCTACCGAAGTGGCGCCGACCCGGTTTCGCAAGCAGATCGAGGAGGCAAACGCGGAGGCGAACCCCGGCCTCTATCGGCTCGCCTGCAAGATGGCGACGGGTTCGGGGAAGACGGTCGTCATGGCGATGATCATCGCCTGGCATGCGGTGAACAAGGCGCGGCGGCAAAAGTCCAAGGCGTTTTCCGACGCCTTTCTGATTGTGGCGCCTGGAATCACCATTCGCGACCGGCTTCGCGTGCTGAACCCGTCGGATTCCGAGAACGTCTATCAAGCCTTGAATCTCGTGCCGACCGATCTTCTCGACAGCGTTCGCAAGGCGCGCATCGTCATTGCCAATTATCACGCCTTCATGCTGCGCGAGAAAGAGCAGGTTCCAAAACTCGACCGCCAGATTCTCGGGGGTCGACAAGGGGAAAAGACCTTCACCGAGACCACAGGCGACATGATCGCGCGGGTTGGGCAAGGATTTCATGAATCGCAAGAACGTCATCGTGCTGAATGACGAAGCCCACCATTGCTATCGCCGAAAGGTCGGCGGCGAAAACGTGAATGGCGAGCCGCTGACGGCCGAGGAAAAAGACGAGGCCAAACGGAACGACGAAGCGGCGCGAGTCTGGATCAGCGGCCTGGAGGCGTTCGCGCGCAAGATCGGAATACAGGCGGTTTACGATCTTTCGGCGACGCCTTTCTTTCTGCGTGGTTCGGGATACGGCGAAGGGCTTCTGTTCCCGTGGGTCGTGTCGGATTTCAGCCTGATCGATGCGATCGAAAGCGGGATCGTCAAGGTGCCGCGTCTGCCGGTCCTCGACGATGCGATTCAGGGTGAGTTGCCGAAGTTTCGCGACGTCTATCGCTACGTTGCGAAGGGCCTTCCGAGGAAGGGCCGCGGCAAGCAGTCCAAAGCGCTGATGGACCCGCAGGGACTGCCTGGACTGCTGCTCCAGGCGACGGAAGCGCTCTACGACCATTACAAGGAGATTTACGCCGCGTGGCAGGCGGCGCCCGAACTCGGTCGCCCGCCAGTGTTCATTGTCGTCTGCAACAACACCGCAACCTCGAAGCTGATGGCCGACTGGATCGGCGGCTACGAGGCCACCGAGGGCGAAGGGGACGACGCAAAGACTCGGATCGTCCCTGGAAAGTTGCCGCTCTTTACGCAATGTCGATGACGGCGGACGGTGGCTGACGCGGCGTCGCACGCTCCTGATCGACAGCGAGCAGCTTGATTCCGGCGAGGCGCTTTCCGACGAGTTTCGCTCCGTCGCCGCGAGCGAAATCGAAGCGTTCAAGAGAGAGCTTCGGCTACGCGGCGACCCGCGCGACATCGACAAGCTGACCGACGCCGACATTTTGCGTGAAGTCATGAACACGGTCGGCCGGACCGGCAAGCTCGGGGCGGATATTCGATGCGTCGTCTCCGTTTCGATGCTGACCGAAGGTTGGGACGCCAATACGGTTACGCACATCATGGGCGTGCGCGCCTTCGGGACCCAGCTTCTCTGCGAACAGGTGGTCGGTCGAGGCCTCAGGCGCATATCCTACGAGGTCGATCCCGCGACGGGGCTCTTTCCGGTCGAATATGCCGACGTGCTCGGCGTGCCGTTCACCTTTGCTCAGCAGGGAAAGAAAGTCGCGCCCAAGCCGCCGCCGAAAGGTGACCCGCGTGCGCGCGATTGAGGACCGCGCGGCCCGCGAAATCCGATTTCCGAATGTCGAGGGCTACCGCATCGTCTTTCCCCGCACGCCCCTCCGCGCGCGTTTCACGCAAGACAGCGTTATGCCGCTGACCACTGACGACATTCCGGTCAAGACGGAGGTGGAGCCGCTGATCGGCGAAGGGTTCACGATTGATCTCCGCCGAAACGCAGACAAGCTGCGCGAAAAGACGGTAATCTTCGACGTCGCGGGGCTTCTGCTTCGCACCTACTTCAAGGACGAGGATGGCGCGCTGGAGGTCTGGCGCTATCCCGAGCTCGTTCGCATCACCGAACGGTGGTTCAAAGAGTGTCTTGAAATGCGCGGGAGGGACACTGCCGCAATTCCTCAAATGGCGGTCGCTGGCGATCAGGGCGGTCGAAAAAATCTATCGTTCGCTGACGCCCTCGCTGGCGGGGCCGCCCAACGCCTCCGACGGGGCTCTCTTGCCGATCCTCAACCCCTACAATCCCGAGGGAACGACCAAATACGTCGATTTTTCGACCTCGAAGACGACGCTGTTCGCGACGCGGCCCGACAAGTGCCACCTTAACTACGTCGTCTACGACAAGGACTGGGAGGTCGGCCTCGCGGAACGCTTGGAGGAGCATGCCAGAAGTCGTCGCCTACGTGAAGAACCACAACATCAATTTCGAAGTCCCGTATGACCTCGACGGCGAGACCCTGCGGTACCGCCCCGATTACATTGCTCGAATCGACGATGGCGGCGCTGAACCGTTAAACCTCGTCATCGAGGTGAAGGGACAGCGCGACGACCAGGATGCGGCGAAGGCCGAGACGATGCGCAATCTCTGGTCGCCCGCTGTCAACAACGCGAAGCGGTTCGGGCGATGGGGATTCCTTGAGTTGAAGGGGGCTCCCTACGACGCGGCAATGCTCATTCGCGAAGTCATTCGCCCGTCGCTGGCGGCGGAGTGAGCCGCAATGGACGACTCGATGCGCCGCAACCCCTAACCCCTCTCCCGCAAGGGGAGAGGGGAACAGCGCGGCTAGACCGGGAGCGAGCTAGGTGGACAACCCGATGAAGGCCGCGGAAGCCCCTTCTCCCCTTGCGGGAAAGCATGCCCTCGGGCTTGACCCGAGGGGTGGCGCACGAAGCGCACGGATGAGGGGTAGTGTGCAAAGATCCCTGCGACATGACTCCGCCTCCGCTTGCCAAATCACGCGCCCGCGCCATGCGCCGGCAGCCGACCGACGCCGAGCGCGCGCTTTGGCATTTGCTGCGCGACCGGCGCCTCGCTCAAACCAAATGGCGTCGCCAGGTCCCGCTCGGCCCCTACATCGTCGATTTTGTCTGCTTCGAGCATCGCGTGGTCGTCGAGTGCGACGGTATCGCAACATGCGGAAAATGTGCGCGACGCGGCGCGCGATGCCTGGCTCACCGCGCAAGGCTTTACGGTCTCGCGATTTTGGAATCATGCGGTGTTGAAGGAGCGATCGACCGTGATCGACACCATCCTCGCCCGTTGCGGGCTGCCGTGGTGAACCCCTCATCCGGCCGCGCTGCGCGATTCCCCTCTCCCCTTGCGGGAGAGGGGCTAGGGGTGAGGGGTGGCGGCGAAGCCGCGCCTCGCGGCGCGACGCCCTCATCCGGCCCTTCGGGCCACCCCTCGGGTCAAGCCCGAGGGCATGCTTTCCCGCAAGGGGAGAACGGACGCTCGGCGCCGTCGCTTGAACCCTGGAAAGACGAGCCACGATGGCCAGGAAGCGTTCCGAAACCGAAGTCGAAAACTATCGGCACGACGCCGCGAAGCGGCTCAACATTCCGACCGCCGAGAACCAGTCGCTCGTTCCCGACGACGAGAAGGCGCTCAAGGTTCTGCGCTATCCGCGCAATCCGGACCTCGATCCGCAACTGGTCTGGCGCGGCAAGGATGCCGAGGACGGCGCGCCGCTCGAAGTCGCGGCGCCGCCGATCTACATCCAGGAGAAGATTCACCCACAGGCGCTGATCGAAGAGCTTCGCCGCCAGTCGGCGCGGCGCAAGAATGAGCGCGCCGAACAAACCGATCTGTTCCACGACTTCAACGGCCTGCCCGAGGGATGGATCGAGGACGCGGCCGCGAGCTACTACCACGATGAGGGCCGCTGGCAGAACCGCATGATCCTAGGCGACAGCCTGCTCGTCATGGGCTCGCTCGCCGAGCGGGAGGCTTTGCGCGGCAAGGTGCAATGCATCTATTTCGACCCGCCGTATGGGATCAAATTCAACTCCAACTGGCAGCCATCAGTCAAAAGCCCCGACGTCAAGGATGGCAAGGAGGACAGTGTCTCGCGCGAGCCGGAAGTGGTGCGCGCCTTTCGTGACACTTGGAAGGACGGTGTGCATTCGTATCTGAGCTATCTCCGCGATCGGTTGACGATCGCGCGGGATTTGTTGAGTGATACGGGAAGCGTTTTCGTGCAGATAGGCGATGAAAATGTACACCGAGTTCGCGCTATCATGGATGAAGTGTACGGCGAGAAGAACTTCATATCTGCAATCAATTACGTAACGACAAGCGGTCGACAGGACGCATTTATTGATAATATCTCAAACCATATTGTGTGGTTTGCAAGAAATAAGGCGGCCGCAATTTATAGGCAGCTATTCTTGAATAAAAATGAAAAGGAAAACTTATTTATTGCTGATCAATTTCAGTCTGATGGCTTCCGAAAAGACGGAGATTTTCCGATTGATTGCGAAGGAAGAACCTTTCGTCCAAAGCTTGGCAATCATTGGAAAGTGAAGCCGGAGGGAGCGATACGCGTCGGCAAAGCCGGCCGCCCGCTGCCGCAAAAAGAAATGGTGCGCTACAAGCGGTACGCCAGTGATTTCTTAGTAAGAGCGCTGCCCAGCGTTTGGACAGACACCTCAGGGGGAGCGGGCAGAGATAAGCTCTATGTCGTTCAAAGCAATTCGAGACTTGCGGAGCGTTGTATCCTTATGACCACCGACCCCGGCGATCTCGTACTCGATCCTACATGCGGTTCGGGCACAACTGCCTATGTTGCCGAGCAATGGGGACGGCGCTGGATCACCGTCGACACCTCGCGCGTCGCCCTGACACTAGACGGGCGCGCCTCATGGGCGCGAAATATGACTACTATCAACTGGCGGATTCCGAGACCGGTTCAGCGGAGGAGGTCAAGCTGACCGGTAAGCCGCCGAGAGATGGCCCTTGGCGAAATGACATCCGCCACGGATTCGTTTATGAGCGTGTGCCGCACATTAAACTGGAATCCATTGCTAATAACGCCGAAATCGACGTCATCTGGGAGCGTTATCAAGCGAAGCATGGTCCGCTACGCATCGAGCTCAACGCCGGGTTGAAAACCGATTGGGCAGAGTGGCAAATCCCGCGTGAGGCCAACGCGGAATGGCCGGACGCGGCCAAGACCAGTCACGCAGCGTGGTGGGAGGCGCGCCGCGAACGTCAAAAGGAAATTGACGCTTCGATCGCTCGCAACGCTGACGTCGAATTGCTGTATGATCGTCCAATCAAAGCAAAGGGAATCGTGCGCGTCGCTGGCCCGTTCACGGTCGAAAGCCTCTCTCCGCATCGCGTCTTGCCGCTCGGCGAAGACCCCTATCTTGCCGAGCTTCTCGAAGCCGAGGGCGACCCGCCGCAAAGTGCGGTGGACGACGTTTCCACTGAACCATCGAACGATTTCGCCAAGGTCGTGTACGACAACCTGCTGGCCTCGGGCGTGCAGAACACCAAGAAGGGCGAAGCGATCAAGTTCGAATGGCTGAAGCCGCGGGTTTCTCGCTCGGGCCTCGTGCCCTTCGAAGGCCGCTACAGCGAAAACGGCGAACTCAAGCGCGCGGCGATCTGCATCGGGCCGGAATACGACACGGTTGGCTATGACCTCGTGAGAAAGGCGGCGCGGGAGGCGGCGGATCTGTTCGATACCTTGATCGTGTGCGGCTTCGCCTTCGCGCCCGAGGTGGATGAAAGCCGACTCAACTTCGGCTCGCTCACAGTGCTGAAGGCGCGCATGAACCAGGACTTGCGCATGGGTGACAAGCTCAAGGCGACCGGCGCGGGCAGCCTGTTCGTCATCTTCGGCGAGCCGGACCTCAAGATTATCGACGCGGGCGCCGGCATGATCCGGGTCGAGATCAAGGGCATGGACATTTTCGATCCGACGACCGGCGAAGTCCGTTCATCGGGGGGCAGCGATCTCACGAACGACGTCGCCGCATGGTTCATCGATGACGACTACAACGAAGAAAGCTTCTTCGTCCGCCAGGCCTATTTCGTCGGGCAGGACCCCTACGAGTCGCTGAAACGCGCGCTCAAGGCCGACATCGACGAAACCGCCTGGGAGGAGATGAACTCGACAATATCCCGCGCATTCCCCAAACCGGCGTCCGGCCGAATTTGCGTCAAGGTCATCAACCACTTCGGCGACGAGGTGCAGAAGGTATTCCAAGTGTGATGGTGTGTCTGGCGTCGGCGCACGGCGCCGATCCTCATCGGCCCTTCGCGCCGGCTCCTCATCCGGCCCTTCGGGCCACCCCAGCTGCTGGCGCCACGCGTGCGCTCTTTGGCCTCGCCCCTCACCCCAGCCCTCTCCCCGCTTTCGCGGGGCGAGGGGGCGCTAGCGACTGCTGGCTGCCAACCGCCGTCGGATCGAGTCCGGGGGCAGGCTCTTCTCCCCGCAAGCGGGGCGAAGGGGCGCGTTGATCCGGCAGCGCATTGACAGGGGATTCCGCGCATTGCATGGCTATGGCTCAGGCGCTTCGGCTTCGTGGCGGGGACTGTCTCGCATGGGTGGAAAGCGCCTCCGGGCGCTTGCGCGAATGACGCGCGCTTGTCGGCGCCGGGAACGCCGGCTAATTCGAGAAAGCCGGCGCTGATCTTAAGCGAATGGACAACCGTGGAAGAAAGACCGGCCGCACGGGGCTTTCGATTTGGGAGGAAAAACGAGATGGTTGGGAAAACAATGGGTCGCCTGTTGGCGGGCGCGTTGGTCGTCGGCGCGCTCGGCCTTCACTTGCTTGCAACGGGCGCCAGCGCGGAGGAGGCCAAGAAGCAGATCACGATCGGCTTCATTCCCGGAATCGCATCGGATCCGTTCTTCAAGGCGATGGAGCTTGGCGCTCGCAACAAGGCCAAGGAGCTCGGCGTCAATCTGATGTGGCAGGGCAGCGCCTCCGACTATTCGCCGCAGACCGAGATGCCGTTCGTTGACGCGGCGCTGACCAACGGCGTCGACGCCCTTATCCTCGTGCCGACCGACCCGAACGCAATGCAGCCGGCGGTCACCCGCGCGGAGTCGATGAAGATTCCTGTCATCACCGTCGATACGACGGTCGCCGATCAGAGCTATCTCACCTCCTTCATCACCGGCGACAATATCGACGGCGGACGCCAGGCGGCGGAGACGCTCGCCAAGTTGATCGGCGACAAGGGGAAGGTCTTCATCATGTCGGGCTCGCCGTCGGCGACGACCGATGTCGCGCGCGAAAAGGGCTTTCGCGAGGCGATGAAGCAGCATCCTAACATCGAGGTTATCGGCATCGAATACGCGAACAGCCAGCCGGCCACTGCGACGTCGGCGGTCAATACGATCCTGCTCAAATATCCCGACCTGGCCGGCATCTTCGCTCTCGACGGCACCAGCGGAACGGGCACGGTGGCGGCCCTGCGCAACGCCAACAAAGCCGGCGAGGTGAAGCTCGTGGGCTACGACGCCTATAAGGCTGAAGTCGACGCACTGAAGGAAGGCATTTTCACCGCGCTCGTCGCCCAGCAGCCGGCGAAGGAAGCCGATCTCGCCCTGCAATACGCCTATGACAAAATCACCGGCAAGGACGTGGGCGCCATCCAGAAGGCCGTGGTCATCCCGAACGTTGTCCTGACCAAAGACAATCTCGCAGAGACCGAAAAGTACATGTACGTGCAATAGGCGCCCGTCTCTTGCCCCGTCCTTGCTTTGCCGCGAGGGTCGGCCGTGACTTTGCGGTCAAGCAGGGAGCTTTACGGCTGGCAGCGGCGGGTCGGCTCGATCGTGCGCCGGCAGGATGTCCTGCTGGTCGCGATCTTCGCCGTGATGGTCGCGGTGTTCTCGGCCGTCAATCCGCGGTTCTTCTCGCTGGCCGCGGCGGCGAACATCCTGCAGGATTTTTCGCCGGTCGTTCTGATGGGGGCGGGACAGACCTTCGTCATAGCCTCGGGCGGGATCGACCTCTCCGTCGGTTCCGTGCTCGGCCTCTCCGGCGTTGCGATGGCGCTCGCCATCCGCGCTTTGAATGAGGCTGGTTTCGGCTCCGTGGCGACGATCGTCGCTCGGCCTCGGCGCCGCCGTCTGCGTGGGGGCCGATCGTCGGACTCTCGAACGGGCTTTTGATCGCCTACGCGCGAATCGTTCCCTTCATCGCCACGCTCGCGATGATGGGCGCGGCGGCGGGCCTCACGATCGTCGTCACCGGCGGCGTCGAGGTCGCCGGCGGCCCGCGCGCGGTGATCCTCATCGGCAGCCAGCAGGTTTCTTGGCGGGCTCACGGCGCCGGTGGTCGCCGTTTTCCTCATCATCGTCGCGGCGTGGGCGTCGCTGTCGAGAACCCGGTTCGGGCGGTGGACCTATGCAATCGGCTCCAATTTCTTCGCCGCGCGGGCCGCGGGGATCGATGTCAACGCGCATCTCATCAGGATCTACGTGCTTTCGGGCGTGCTTTCGGCCCTTGCCGGCGCCTTCGTATATTTCCGTCTCGGGTCAGGCTCGCCATTGTCGGGCCGCGGCGGCGAGCTCAGCTCCATCGCCGCCGCGGTGATCGGCGGCATGAGCCTGCAGGGCGGCGTCGGCCGCATGACGGGAACCGTCATGGGCGCGCTGATCACCACATCCGTCCTCAGCGGCCTGATCCTGATCGGCGTCGAGCCCAATTGGCAGCAGATCGTGGTCGCCGCGCTGATCGCCATTGCGGTCGGCGTGCAGGGGATCGGCGGCATGGGGAGGGCGCGCGCGTGATCGCCGGCGCGAGCGCGCCGGAAGACCGCCGCCCGCTTTACGCGGCTGAAGGCTTGACCAAACATTTCAACAACGTCGTCGCGCTCGAGGGGGTCGATTTTTCCGTCGCCGCCGGCGAAGTGGTCGGCCTCGTCGGCGATAACGGAGCGGGCAAGTCGACGCTGGTCGGGATACTGTCCGGCGCCTATGCGCCGGACGCAGGCCGCATCTTTCTCAGCGATCGGGAAACGCGCTGGTCCTCGCCGCATGACGCGCTGAGCGCCGGAATCGAGACGGTCTACCAGGATTCCGGCATCGCCCCGGACCTCACCGTCGCCGCCAACATCTTCCTCGGCCGCGAAATCCTGAAAAGGGGCCTTCTCGGCCGGCTCGGCTTCCTGGCCGAGGACGACATGTACAGCCGCGCGCGCAAGGAGCTCGAGCGCGTCGGCATCGCCATGCCGGGCCCCGGTCGCACGGTGTCGCAGCTTTCCGGCGGCCAACGGCAGGCGGTCGCGATCGGGCGCGCGATCGCCTGGGCGAAGAAGGTCATCCTCCTCGACGAGCCGACCAACCATCTCGGCGCCCGTCAGGCGGCCGAAGTGCTCGGCGTCATCCGGCAGGCTGGTCAAAGCGGCCTTGCCGTCGTTTTCATCTCGCATACGCTGCCCCATGTATTGGACGTAACGGATCGCATCGTCGTTCTGCGCCTCGGGCGGGTCGTCGCGGATCGGCGGACGTCTGAGTTCACCCACGAGAGCCTGCTGAAAGCGATCGCCGGCTTGAATTGAAGGCTCGAGGACAAGCCCCATGCTGTTGCAAATCGCTCTGGACAAGCCGGAACATTTCGCCGTGCTTCCGCAACTCAGGGGCATCGCGGATATCGTCGAGGTCGGAACGCCGCTCTTGAAGCGATTCGGGATCGGAGCGATCGCGACCGCGCGCGAATTGTGCCCGGACACGCTGGTGCATGGCCGACACGAAGACGGTTGACGGAGGTCAGCTCGAGGCCGAAATGGTGTTCGGCGCGGGCGCGGCCTTCATGACCGTTCTGTCCTCGACCTCAAAAGCCACCCACGACGCGGTCGGCCGCGTGGCGGCGGATTACGGCGCAACCGTCGTCGTCGACACGATCACCGAGTTCGGGCAAGAAGGAGCTTCTGCCCGCGAACGCTGTCTTTTCCCGACAGCTTCGCCTATGTCGGCGTTCATTTGCCGACCGACGCCCGTCACGCCGGCGACCGGTCGACCGCGCATATCGACGCCGTCGCCGACATGCATCGGCGCGGCTTTCGCGTCGCGCTCGCGGGCGGCATTGGTCCCGACGACCATCGACGCGGTGCTCGCGGTAGAGCCGGAGATCCTGATCGTCGGCAGCGCCATAACCGGGTCCGAGCATCCCGCAGGAGACGGCAAAGTGGATACGGGCCAGAACTAAGAAATCCCGGCCGTGGATGGCCGTGGGACAGGAAATAACCGATCTCCTCGAGCGGGTGGACGCCGACTCCTTCTTCCGCGTCGTCAATGCTTTCGACGACGAGGCGCGCCGCTGGTTCTTCTCGGGCCCGGGCGTTCAGGCCTGGCGGCTCAGATGGCGGCGATGCGATTCATGCATATGGGCCGCGAGGCACATGTTGTCGGCGAGGCGACCGCGCCTTCCATCCGCGCGGGCGATGGGCTCGTCATCGTCTCCGGATCGGGAGAGACTGCCGTCAGCGTCAACTTTGCGCGGATCGCCAAAGGCGGAGAGCGCCGAGGTCATCCTCATCACGCACAAGCCGGAAAGCACGCTCGCCCGGATCGCCGACGCCGTTCTTGTCGTTCCGGTCGAGAAGACGCAACAATTCGGCGGCAGCCTGTTCGAGCAGGTGAGCCTCATCATCCTCGACGCCATTGTCCTCGAGCTCGCGCGCAGCATTCCCGACGCGCATCGCCGCATGCATCATCGCCACGCGAATTTGCAATGAGCGCGCTCAAGCCCGTCGTCACGATCGGGGACGGCCTCATTGACGCCGTCGAGACTTCCGACGCGCCGCCCGCGCTTTATCCGGGCGGCGCCGCGCTCAATCTTGCGGTCGGACTCGCGCGCCTCAACGTGCCATCCGTTCTTGCGGCGCGCATCGGGCTCGATCGCAATGGCTTTCGCCTCATGCGCTACCTCCGCGAGGAGGGCGTCAGGCTCATCAACACTCCCAACGCAGACTTTACCAGCGTCGCAACCTCGCGGCGTCGGGGCGGCGAGCCGAGCTATGATTTCACGCCTTCAACCTACCGGCGGCGCATCGCGTTCAATTCAACGCTCCTGAAGGCGATCGCCGAAGCTCCCGTCGTCGCCGTCAATTCCTTTTCCTATGCTGCTGCCAGGCAAGCGGACGCGCTCTGCGAGGCGCTCGATGCGCGCCCAGGGCTTGAAGATCCTCGACCCGAATTTGCGTCCGAGGTTGATCGTCGATCTCGACGCCTTTCGGAGCGGGTTCGAGCGAGACGGTTCGAAGCGCGACCCTCATCAAGCTCAGCGACGAGGATGCAGGGTTGCTCTATGGCCGCGAGGATGATGGAGTAGCCGACGCGCTCTTCGAGCGCGGCGTCGAGATCGTGCTTCTCACGCGCGGAAAACTCGGCGCGAGCCTATTCACCCGCTCCGGCCTCCACGTCGCTCTGCCCGCAACATCGCTCGCCGCGCCGATCATCGACACGATGGGGGCCGGCGACGCCACGCTTGCCAGTGTGATTGCGTTCATCCTCGCCGAGGGCCTGCCTCGCTCCAACGAGGCTTGGCGCGCCTGTCTGAAACAGGCGATGGACATTGCCGCTGCGACCTGCCGCCGCGCCGGCGGCGCCCTCGTTCGTCCATCGGCAGCCGAAGCCTCGACGCCTTCGCCGCGCGAAGGGAACGCATGACGACGCAGCTCGCGGTTATCCAGCGGCGGCGAGGCGGGCCATGGCGTCGAAGAACAGGCGGCGGAAGCGGTCGGCGTCGACCTTGACGGCGACTTCGGCATTGGCGAGGCGGCCCCACTGGCCGCGCCAGTCGACGATTGTCGCACCCGTCGTAAGCCGGCCGGAGGTCTCGACGTCGACGTCCACGCGGCGCGTTTCGACCAGCGTCGGATCGAGCGCGACCGCGAGCGCCAGCGGGTCGTGCATGGTGAAAATGCGCCGCCCGTAGAGTTTCTCCATCCGCTCGAAATAATAGCGCGACGAATCCTCGAGGAAGCGCGTCAGCGCCGCCCCATGCCGCTTGCCGCTCAAGCGCGCGGCGATCGCCGCGACGTCGCCCTCGTCGATGATGGTCTTGCGCGTAACATCGAGGCCGATCGCGATCACCGGCGTCGCGCCGACGCCGCCGAAGGCGCGAAAGACGATGCGCGCGGCCTCGGGATCGTGCCAGATGTTGAACTCGGCGCTCGGCGTCACATTGCCCGGCTCGGCATAGGCGCCGCCCATGATCACGAACCGCTTGACGAGGCGCGGCAGCTCGGGCTCGCTCATGACCGCAAGCGCGATGTTGGTCAGGGGCCCGACCGCAACGAGAACAAGACGCCCAGCGTGGGCGCGGGCCGCGGCGACGATGGCGTCGACCGCATGGACGACCCGCTCGGGCTGGTGCGGCTCCGGCAGTACGGCGTGGCCGAGGCCGGTTCGCCCATGCACCTCGCTCGCGTCCCGCACGGAAACGGAAAGCGCCGTCGCCGAGCCCGGCCAGACGGCCAAGTCGGCGCGCCCGGCGAGCGCGAGCACCGCGCGCGTGTTGCGCGTCGCCGCCGAAAGCGCGACGTTGCCGACCACTGTCGAGACGCCGAGGATGTGCGCTTCCTCATGCGCACAGAGGTAAAGGAGCGCCAGCGCATCGTCGATGCCGGTGTCGACGTCGACGACGATGGGCTCGGCATGCTCGGACATGGCGTCAATCTCCTGGCGCGATTGTAGCCGCGGTCGCTGTAGCCGCGGTCGTTGACCGCGGCGGACGCGGTCCATAGGGCGTCCGTAAGGACGCCCGTCTTTCGACGGGCTATGGACCGCGTCTACAAAGCGGCGCGACATTCTGGCTGGGCGAGCGAGCGTGCGTCAAACGGCAAAACCTTGGCGCTCCTTCTTGACCCAGCGCGCCGTGAGCAGGATCGCTACGACCGCAAGGCCGAGCGCGAGGCCGATCCACACGCCGACCACGCCGAGCGGGGTCGCAAATCCCAGAGCGACGCCGACCGGCGCGCCGATCGCCCAATAGCCGAGAAGCGCGACGAGGAGGGGAATGCGCGAGTCGTGCAGGCCGCGCAGCATGTTGGCGAGCGTCGCCTGGCTCGCATCGAAGATCTGAAAGATCGCCGCGATGCGAAGGAGCGCGATGGCGGTCTCGACCGTGGCGGCGTTCTCTGACGCGTCGACGTCGATGAACGGAGCAATCAGGAGGCGCGGCGCGGCCATCATCGTCGTCGCGGAGAAAACGGCGAAGGCCGCGGTAAGGCCGAAGGCCGACCACCCGGCGCCGGCGATGGCGGCGGGATCGCCGGCGCCGTAAGCGCGTCCCACCCGGACCGTCGCCGCCTGCCCCAAGCCGAGCGGGACCATGAAGGCGAGCGACGCGATCTGCAGCGCGATCGCGTGACCTTCGAGCGCCGTCGGCCCGAGGCGTCCGATCGCGAACGTCGCCGCCGCGAAACGCCGACCTCGGCCAGGATCGTTGCGCCGATCGGGAGGCCGAGCCGCCACAGCGCCGCGAGCTCGCGCCGCGCCGGCGACCAGGGCAGGGCGAAGAGGCGCAACGCGCGCATGCGCGGATCGATGAGCGCGGCGACGACGAGGATGGCGAACATCAGCGTCTCCGACAGCGTGGTCGCGAGACCGGAGCCAAACACGCCAAGCGCAGGCATGCCGAGTTTGCCGAAGATAAGCGCGTAATTGGCGAGGGCGTTGAAACCGGCCGCTACCAGCCCGGCGACCAGCGTAGGCCGCGGACGCTCGAGCGCGGCGAACACTGAGCGGCCGGCGAAAAACATCAGCGTCGGCGCCAGACCCCATTGGAACCCGCGCATGTAGGCGGCGGCCTCTTCGGCAAGGTCCGGCGGCTCGCCGAGCGCGATGAGAATGGACTGCGTCCGCGAGAGCGCGATCCATGCAACCGCCGCGATCAGGAGGGCGGAGAGGAGCGCCTGATGCGTCGCCCGCCTCAGGCCGTCCCGATCGGCGCCGGCGCCGATCTTTGCCGCCGCGATCGGCGCGAGCGCCGCGACAACGCCGACGCCGAGCACAAAAGGCGGTTGCAGGAGATTGAACGCAAGCGCGCCGGCCGCAAGCGCGCGCGGCGAGAGTTGGCCGAGCATCACGGCGTTGATCGCCGGCATGACGTTGACGGCGAGATTGGCGAGCACCAGCGGCCAGCTCAGCGCGAAGGTCGCGCCGAGCTCGCGCTTGAGCCGGTGGCCGGCGGCTGCGGCTCCCGTCGGTCGCGGCGCGGCGCGCATGATCGGCTGGTCCTGAAAAGAGGGGCAGGGTGGATAGCGGATCGCTGCGCCGGCGGCAACGCGTCGCCCTGTCAATTCGGGAAACGCCGCCTAAATAGATCGCGCGCGCCTTGAAAAAGACGCATCGTAGAGGAGCCGGCAATGATCGAGCTTTACACCTGGACGACGCCCAATGGGCGCAAGGCGTCGATCATGCTGGAGGAGATTGGCCTTCCGTACACGGTGCGCCCGATCAATCTGGGCAAGAACGAGCAGTTCGATCCCGCGTTTCAGAAGATCTCGCCCAACAATAAGATCCCGGCGATCATCGATCGCGACGCCTCCGGCGGCCCGCTCGCGGTGTTCGAAAGCGGGGCGATCCTCATCTACCTCGCGGAAAAGTCCGGGCGTTTGCTGGCGAAGGACGGCGCCGAGCGCTACAAGGCGCTCGAATGGCTCAACTGGCAGATGGGCGGCATCGGGCCGATGTTCGGCCAGCTCGGCTTCTTCGCCGTCAACTCGTCCGACAAGGCGCCGCTCGCGATCACCCGCTTCACCGAAGAGGGCCAGCGGTTGCTCACCGTGCTCGACCGGCAATTGCAGGGAACCGCCTATCTCGCCGGCGAGAATTACAGCATCGCGGACATCGCCGCTTATCCCTGGATGCTCGCGGCGACGACGTTCCTCGGCTCGGTGCTCGGGCCTACCATCGAGGCGATGCCGGCGGTCAAGCGCTGGCTCAAGGCGATCGGAGAGCGAGAGGCGGTCAAGCGCGGGCTGGCGGTGCCAAAGGTGTGAGCGCGCCGCCGCGGCTGCCGTTATTGCGAGGCGAATCGCGGTCGCATAGCCTACGTCCCCGCTTGATCGAGATGACGTCCGGCAGCCTCAGGAGGGAGGCCAGGAGATGATCCCTTACGGTTCAGCGCCGATGGATGAAAGCTTTCGCGTCTTGTCGGAGGAGGGCGACCCCTTTCTCTGCCGAGGATCGCGCGTTGGCGCCGACGGCAGCCGGATGACCGTGCTGGCGCTGCTCGTCACCGCGGAACATCCGCCGCCGTTCATCCTCGATCGGCTCGCGCACGAATATCGAGCTGAAGGATGAGCTGGACGGCGCCTGGGCGGCGCGGCCGCTGGAGTTCGTGCGCGAGCACGGCCGGACCATGCTGGTGCTCGAGGATCCGGGCGGGGAGCCGCTCGCTCGGCTCATCGGCGCGCCGATGGAGCCGGGCCGCTTCCTGCGTCTCGCGGTCGGCGTCGCCGCGGCCCTGGGCAAGGCCCACCAGCGCGGCCTCGTCCACAAGGACCTGAAGCCGGCCCATATCCTGGTGAACTGCGCCGACGGCGAGGTCCGGCTCACCGGTTTCGGCGTCGCCTCGCGGCTTCCTCGCGAGCGACAGACGCCCGAGCCTCCCGAGCTCATCGCCGGCACGCTGGCCTATATGGCGCCCGAACAGACCGGGCGGATGAACCGCTCGATCGATTCGCGCAGCGACCTCTATTCGCTCGGCGTCACCTTCTATCAGATGCTCACCGGCGTCCTGCCCTTCGCCGCGTCCGACCCGCTGGAGTGGGTCCACTGCCACATCGCGCGGCAGCCGCTCGCGCCAAGCGAGCGCGCGGAGACTGTCCCGGCCCCGGTCTCTCAGATCGTCATGAAGCTGCTCGCCAAGACGGCCGAGGAGCGCTACCAGACCGCGGCCGGCGTCGAGCGCGACCTCATGCGCTGCCTGGCCGAATGGGAGGCTCATGGCCGCATCGCCGACTTCCCGCTCGGCCGACACGACACGCCCGACCGGCTCATGATCCCCGAGAAGCTGTATGGCAGAGCGCGCGAGGTCGAGACCCTGCTCGCCTCCTTCGACCGCATCGTCAAGAGCAGCGCGCCGGAGCTTGTGCTGGTCTCCGGCTATTCCGGCATCGGCAAATCCTCGGTCGTCAATGAGCTGCACAAGGCGCTTGTTTCGCCTCGCGGGCTGTTCGCGTCGGGCAAGTTCGACCAGTACAAGCGCGACATCCCCTATTCGACCCTGGTGCAGGCTTTTCAAGGCCTTTTGCGGCCCCTTCTCGGCAAGAGCGACGCCGAGCTCGCGATCTGGCGCGACGCGTTTCTCGAGGCGCTCGAGCCGAATGCGCCGCTCATCACCGACCTCATCCCCGAGCTGAAGCTCATCATCGGCGATCAGCCGCCGGTCCCGGAGCTTGATCCGCAGCAGGCGCAGAGCCGTTTCCGGCTCGCATTCCGCCGCTTCATCGGCGTCTTCGCCCGGCCGGAGCATCCGCTGGCGCTGTTTCTTGACGATCTGCAGTGGCTCGACCCGGCGACGCTCGACCTCATGGAGAGTCTGCTGACCCGGTCGGATCTGCAGCACCTGATGGTGATCGGCGCCTACCGGGACAACGAGGTCGACGCCGCTCATCCGCTGGCGCGCAAGCTCGATGTGATCCGCCGAGCCGGGGCGCGAGTGCATGAGATTCGCCTCGCGCCTCTCACGTCCGACGACCTCGGGCAGTTGATCGCCGATGCGCTTCGCTGCGAACCTACCGGATGTCGCGCGGCTGGCGCGGCTTGTGCACGACAAGACCGCGGGCAACCCGTTCTTCGTGATTCAGTTTCTGCACGCGCTCGCCGAAGAGCGCTTGCTCCACTTCGATCATGGCGCGGCGCGCTGGTCCTGGGATCTCGATCGCATCCATGCCAAGGGCTATACCGACAACGTCGTCGAGCTCATGATCGGCAAGCTGACCCGCTTGCCCGTCGAAACGCAGCGCACGTTGCAGCAGTTCGCCTGCCTCGGCAACGTTGCCGCGATCGCGATGCTTCCGATCGTTCTCGGGATCCCGGAGGACGAGGTGCACGCGGCGCTGTGGCCGGCGGTCCGTCTGGAACTGGTCGAGCGGCTGGAAGGCTCCTACAAATTCATGCACGACCGGGTGCAGGAGGCCGCCTATTCGCTGATCCCGCAAGCCTTGCGCGCCGAGGTCCATCTCCGGATAGGGCGGCTCTACGCAGCGCGGACGCCGCCGGAGGAGCGCGAGGAGGCGATCTTCGAGATCGTCAGTCAGCTCAACCGCGGCGCCGCGCTGATCGCCGAGCAAGAGGAACGGGACCAACTCGCCGAGCTCGATCTGATCGCGGGCAAGCGCGCCAAAGGGTCGGCCGCCTATGCCTCGGCGCTCGCCTATCTCAACGCCGGCGCGGCGCTCTTGTCGGAGGATAGCTGGGAACGCCGGCACGAGCTCATCTTCGCGCTCGAGATCAACCGGGCCGAATGCGAATTTCTGACCGGCGATCTGGCCGCTGCGGAAGAGCGGTTGAATGGGCTTTCGACCCGCGCCGCAACCACCGTAGAGCGCGCCTCGGTCGCCTACTTGCGTCTGGACCTCTACATAATGCTGGGTCAGAGCAGCCGCGCCGTCGCCGTCGGCCTCGAATATCTCCGGCATTTGGGGATCGAATGGTCGTCGCATCCCACGGACGAGGACATGCGGCGCGAATACGAGCGGATCTGGTCGACCCTGGCGGACCGCCCGATCGAAGCGCTCGTCGAGCTGCCCTTGATGAGCGACCAGGCGTCCCTCGCCACTCTGGACGTTCTGACCAAGCTTGCGGCGCCTGCTTGGTACACGGATGCGAACCTGGCTTCCCTCATCATCTGTCGGGTCGTCAATCTCAGCCTCGAGGGCGGCGCCTGTGACGGCTCGTGCTACGCCTATGTGGTGCTTGGCTTGATTGCCGGCGCCCGCTTCGGCGACTACGAGAGCGGATTTCGATTCGGCCGGCTCGGCTATGACCTTGTGGAGCAGCGCGGGCTGAAGCGCTTCCAGGCCAGGACCCATCTGATCTTCGGAAGCGCCGTCATGCCGTGGACGAGGCATATCCGGCGCAGGTCGCGATTTGATATCCGGCGCGTTCGAGGCCGCGAACAAGATCGGCGATCGAACCTTCGCCGGGTACTGCTGCAACCACCTCAACACCCACCTTTTCGCCGCGGGCGATCCGCTCGATGAAGTGCAACGCGAAGCCGAGCGCGGTCTCGCGTTTGCGCAGAGGATCCGGTTCGGTCTCGCCAAAGACTCCATCGCCGCGCAGCTCGCGCTCGTTCGGACGCTCCGCGGCTTGACGCCGAATTTCGGTCGCCTCGACGATGATGAGTTTACCGAGCTTGGGATGGAGCGTCGCTTCTCCGATAACCCGGATCTGGCGGGGGCGGAAGGCATGTACTGGATCCGCAAGCTGCAGGCGCGCTTCTTCGCCGGCGACTATGCGGCCGCCCTCGAGGCGTCGGAGAGGGCGCAACGGATTATCTGGACGCGTCCGTCGCACTTCGAAACGGCGGAGTATCAGTTTTACGGCGCGCTCTCCCGAGCGGCATTGTGCGAGTCCGCGGCGGCCGGCGAGCGGCGGCTGCATGTCGAGGCTCTGGCCGCTCACTGCCGACAGCTTGAAATCTGGGCCGAGAACTGCCCGGAGAATTTCGAGAACCGCGCCGCCCTGGTCGGGGCCGAGCTTGCTCGCATCGAGGGCCGCGATAGCGACGCGATGCGCCTCTACGAGCAGGCCATCCATTCGGCGCGCGACAATGGCTTCGTCCATAATGAGGCGATCGCCTATGAGCGCGCTTCCGACTTCTACCGGGCGCGCGGGTTCGGCGAGATCGCGGATCTCTATTTGCGCAACGCCCGCTACGGCTATCTTCGCTGGGGCGCCGACGGCAAGGTGCGGCGCCTCGAGGCGATGTATCCGCAGCTTACGACGGGAGAGCCCGCACCCGGCCCGACGAGCACGATCGCGACGCCGGTCGAACGCCTCGATCTCGCGACCGTGATCAAGGTGTCGCAGACCGTCTCGGGCGAGATCGTGCTGGAGAAACTGATCGAAACGCTCATGCGCACGGCGATCGCGCAGGCGGGCGCCGAGCGCGGCCTGTTGATCCTGTCGCGAGGGGCCGAGCCGCGGATCGAGGCGGAAGCGACGACCGGCGGCGACGCGGTGCGCGTGAGCTGAGCGACCTGCCCGTGAACGCGACCGTGCTGCCGGAGACGGTCCTTCACTATGTCCTGCGCACGCGCGAGAGCGTCATTCTCGACGATGCCGCGAGCAACCCCTCGTTCGCTGCCGATCCCTACATCCGCGAGCGCCAGGCGCGCTCCATTCTCTGCCTGCCCCTGATCAACCAGGGCAAGCTGATCGGCGTCATCTACCTCGAGAACAACCTGACGCCGGGCGCCTTCGCGCCGGCCCGCATCGCGGTCCTGAAGCTGCTCGCCTCGCAGGCGGCGGTCTCGCTCGAGAATACCCGCCTGTACCGCGATCTCGAACAACGCGAAGCCAAGATCCGGCGCCTGGTCGACGCCAACATCATCGGGATCTATGTCTGGGATTCCGAGGGTCGAATTCTCGAGGCCAATGACGCGTTTCTGCGGATCGTCGGATACGACCGCGATGATCTTGTCGCAGGCCGCCTGCACCGGGACGGACTGACGCCGCCCGAATGGCGCGACCGTACTGCGCGTGGCGTCACTGAGCTGAGGATGACGGGAACCATCCAGCCATTCGAGAAGGAATACGTCCGCAAGGACGGCAGCCGCGTGCCTGTCCTGCTCGGCGTGGCGAGCTTCGATGAAACTGCGAACGAGGGCGTCACCTTCGTCGTCGATCTGACCGAGCGCAAGCAGGCGGAAGCGGAAGCGCGCGAAAGCGAGCGGCGATATCGCGAGCTGCAAGGAGAGTTCGCGCACGCGAACCGCGTCGCGACGATGGGGCAGCTCACGGCCTCGATCGCCCATGAAGTGAACCAGCCGATCGCCGCGGCCGTCACCAACGCCAATGCCGGTCTGCGCTGGCTGAGCGCTGAGCGGCCGGATCTCGAGGAGGTCAGGCAGGCCTTCCGCTCGCGTCCTCGAGAACGGCAATCGAGCGGGCGAGGTCATCGGCCGTATCCGCGCGCTGATCAAGAAAGCGCCTCCGCGGAAGGACGACGTGGCGATCAACGAAGCGATCCTCGAGGTCGTCGCGCTGACCCATGGCGAAGCGGCGAAGAACGGCGTCTCGGTCAGGACGCAGCTCGCGGAGGGCTTGCCGACCATCGAAGGCGACCGGGTGCAGCTGCAACAAGTGATCCTCAACCTGATCGTCAACGCCATCGAGGCGATGAGCGGAACGAGCGACGAAACGCCGCGACAATTGCTGCTCATCAGCGAGAGAGCCGAGCCGGACGGCGTCATGGTCGCGGTGCGGGATTCGGGTCCGGGTCTGGCGCCGGCGACTCTCGACCGCCTCTTCGACGCCTTCTATACGACCAAGGCCGACGGAATGGGGATGGGACTGTCGATCTGCCGCTCGATCATCGAAGCGCATGGCGGACGGTTGCGGGCGAGCGCGAACGCAGCCCCGCGGCGCCGTCTTCCAATTCACCGTCCCC
>CAVYQI010000002.1:0-274514 GCA_963770635.1 uncultured Acidimicrobiaceae bacterium | reverse complement strand
CGATGTGCGCCCCGCGCCTGTTGTTCGAGGAGCTCGATGCGGGCGATCAACGCCCTCAAGGCGGACCCGGCCTGGCAGCAGGCCATGCGGCTGCGGGGCATCTCCGACTTCGGCAAGGTCCAGGTCGATCCTTGGCCCACCGGCAATTTCGGCAATGCCGCCGAAGAGCACAAGCGCATCGCCCGCTGTCTCTCCTACTACCGGGAGTCTCCCGACGACAACGGGTATGCCCGTCCCGTCGAAGGGGTGGTGGCCACCGTGGACGCCGCCCGCGGTGAGGTCCTCGAGGTCCTCGACTTCGGCGTCGTCCCGCTCCCGAAGGAAACCGGCAGCTACTACCCCGAGGACCACCAACCCCTGCGGGACGACCTCCGGCCGCTGGAGATCGTCCAGCCCGAGGGCCCGAGCTTCACCATCGAGTCGAATCTCATCAGCTGGCAACGCTGGTCGTTGCGGGTGTCGATGGAACCGTATGACGGTCTGGTGCTCCACACCGTCGGCTACCAGGACGGGGAACAGGTCCGTCCGATTCTGCACCGGGCCTCCATCACCGAGATGGTGGTCCCCTACGGCGACCCCGGCGACATGCACGGTTGGAAAAACGCCTTCGACGTCGGCGAGTGGGGACTCGGGCGGATGGCCAACTCCCTCACCCAGGGTTGCGACTGCCTGGGCGAGATCGCCTACCTCGACGCCACCCTGGCCACCGAGCAGGGCAAGCCGTATGTGGTCTCGAATGCCATCTGCATCCACGAGGAGGACTACGGCATCCTCTGGAAGCACCAGGACATGAACATCGGGCGAACCGAGGTGCGGCGCTCGCCGGCGACTGGTGGTGTCGTCTATCGCCACTGTGGGCAATTACGAGTACGGCTTCTACTGGTACTTCTACCTCGATGGCACCATCCAGCTCGAGGTTAAGTTGACGGGCGTCATGTCCACCCAGGCGGTGAACCCGGGGGAGCCGACGCCGTTCGCCACCGTCGTCGCCCCCGGCCTGGCCGCCCCCGTGCACCAGCACCTGTTCTGCGCCCGGCTGGACATGGAGGTGGACGGGCCGGTCAACGAGGTCTACGAGGTCTCCTGCTCGCCGCTCCCGGCCGGCGACGACAATCCGTGGCCAACGCCTTCATTCCGGTGGCCACCCGGCTCGAGTCCGAGCTCCAGGCCCGGCGCAACGTGGACACCGCCGCCAGCCGCCACTGGAAGTTCGTGAACCCCAACGTCTTCAACCGGCTGGGGCAACCGGTGGCCTACAAGCTGGTCCCCGGCTCCGCCCCGACGCTTGCTGGCGCAGCCGGAATCCAGCGTCGGGCAGCGGGCCGGATTCGCCCAGCACAACCTGTGGGTCACCCCGTACGAACCCGACGAGAAGCGGGCCGCCGGCGACTATCCCAATCAACACCCCGGCGGCGACGGCTTGCCGCGATGGACGGCGGCCGACCGGCCGCTGACCGACACCGAGATCGTCGCCTGGCACAGCTTCGGGGTCACCCACGTCCCCCGCCCGGAGGACTGGCCGGTCATGCCCGTGGAGTACTGCGGCTTCCATCTGCTACCAGTGGGCTTCTTCGGTGCCAACCCGGCGCTCGACGTCCCCCCGTCCGCGGAGCACTGCGACTAGCTTCCCTCCTCGCCCCGGTGGGCGACGACCGCCGCGTCGACCGCCGCTAGCCGCTCGCGCTGATCGGCCTCGTCCAGAAATGATGCGAGGAACGAGTTGCGGACCAGTTGGATGATCTCGTCGTCGTCGAGGCCGAGGGCGTCGGCCGACGCCGCCAGGTTGTCGGCGACGTACCCACCGAAGTAGGCCGGGTCGTCAGAGTTCACCGTGACCCGCAACCCGTGACGAAGCAGCATCGCCAGGTTGTGGTGGGCAAGGTCGGGAAACGATCCGAGTTGCACGTTGGACAGCGGACAAACGGTCAGCGGCACGTGATCGGCCCGAAGCCGGTCCATCAGCAGTGGGTCCTCCGAGCAGTGGATCCCATGGTCGATCCGACGCACCTGGAGCAGGTCGAGGGCCTCCCAGATGTAGCTGGGCCCGGCTTCCTCCCCAGCATGAGCCACCGCCAGAAAACCCTCCTCCCGGGCCCGCCGAAACACGGCTTCGAACTTCGACGGAGGATTCCCGAGTTCTCCGGAGTCGAGGCCGACCGCGGTGATCGCCTCCCGGAACGGGAGCGCCTCCTCCAGCGTCGCCATGGCGGCATCCGCGCTCAGATGCCGGAGGAAGCACATGATGAGCCGCCAGGAGATGCCCAACCGTCGTTGCCCCTCCTCCAGGGCCCGCCGGATCCCGGCGACGACGGTACCGAACGGGATTCCCCGGTCGGTGTGGGTCTGGGGGTCGAAGAAGATCTCGGCGTGGGTGACGCCCTGGGCGGCGGCCCGATCGAGGTAGGCAGTGGTGAGGTCGTAGAAGTCCGGCTCGGTGACGAGCGCCGCGCAGCCGGCGTAGTAGAGGTCGAGGAACGACTGGAGGTCGTCGAAGACATAGGCCCGTCTGACCGCCTCGACGTCCGGGTAGGGCAGGGCGACCCGGTTGCGGGCAGCCAGCGTGAACATCATCTCCGGTTCGAGCGTCCCTTCGATGTGGAGATGGAGCTCGGCTTTCGGAAGCCGGCGAACGAAGGCGGCCCGATCAACCGGGGGCCGGGACCGGTCACCGGTCAGGCGGTGTCGAGCAGCATGGCGGCCAGGCGCTTGCGCTGACTGGCGTGCCCACCCATCAGCACGTCGTTCTGCTTGGCCCGCTTGAACAGGAAGTGGGCGTCATTGGCCCAGGTGAAGCCCACTCCGCCATGGAGCTGAATGGCCTCACCGGTCACCTTGATGGCGGCTTCGGCGGTGTATCCGGCCGCCATGGCCGCCGCCCGTTGGCGCTGCGGGTCCTCGGCATCCGAGGCCCAGGCGGCGAACTGCACGGCGACCCGGGCCATCTCGATCTGGTGGAACATATCGACGATCTTGTGCTTCACGACTTGAAACGATGCCACCGGTTGGTCGAACACCACCCGCTCGGTGGTGTAGCCGATGGCCAACTGCAACGCCCGGTCGGCGGTCCCGAGGGTCTCGGCCGCCAACCCCACCGAGATGTCGTCCAGCACCCGGTGCCAGATGGACGCCTGATTGCCGACGGGACCGACGGGGAGGCACGGCCGATCGTGCAATTCCAGCCGGCCGGCCTTCCGGGTCGGATCCAGGGTCGGGACGGGTTCGGCGTCCGGCTTCTCGACCAGAAACGAGCGTCGGCCCTCCTCGGTGCCGGCCACCACGATGGCCCAGTCGGCGGTATGGCCGTCGATCACCAGCGGCTTCAGGCCGTCGAGGACCCAGACCGCACCTCTCCGTCGGGCCCGGGTCCGTAGGTTGCCCAGAGGGTCGCCGTGACCGAACTCGTGGAGGGCCACCGTTCCCCGGGTCCGGCCCGACGCCAGGTCGGCGAGCAGATCGTCGGCTCCGAGCGCCTTGGCCGCCAGGGTGGCCATGACCGCCGACGAGAAGAACGGGCCCGGCAACGGCACCCGTCCGGTCTCGGTCAGGACGATGCACAGGTCGGACAGGCCGGCTCCGGCTCCGCCGAAGGCCTCGGGGATGACCAGTCCAGTCCAACCCAACTCGACCAGCGTCGTCCAGAGGGCATCGTCGAGGCCTTCGGGATCATCCGCCATCTCCCGCAGCCGACCACCCCCGACCTCGCGATCCATGGCCTGGCGGGCGACGTCTCGGAGCGCCTCTTGCTCGGCGTCATAGGTGAAGTCCATCGTCTTCGGGTGCCCAGCCTTCCTGCATCCTCTGGCGCCACCCACCGGCGGTGACACGACCCTGACAGCTCCGTCAGTGTAGACCGGCGCACCCGGGCCGACCTGGAGGGGCGACGTGGAACGATCCGCACCGGCCGAGGATCGGCCCTCCTACACTGAGGGCAATTCCATGGTCTTCTTCCTCGCCCTCGGGGCGGCCTTTTCGAACGCACTGATCAGTGTGCTCCAGCGCTTGGGCGTGGAGGACGCCGAGGGAGAGCACACCCTCAAATTGAGCCTGATGGCCCACGCCCTGCGCAGGAAAGTGTGGCTGGCCGGGTTCGCGCTGATGATCGTCTCGTTCATCCTCCAAGCCCTGGCCCTCCACTTCGGCCGGCTGAGCCAGGTGCAACCGATCCTGGTCACCGAGATCCTGTTCCTGGTCTTCATCCTCTCCACGCGGTTCGGCTACCGGGTCGGACCCCGCGACTGGGTGGGGGTGGGGATGGCGTCTGCCGGCCTCGCCGGGTTCCTGGTGTTCGCGGCGCCGATCGGAGGGAACCAGCTTCCCGACAACCTCGACTGGGGGATCGTCGGCGGGGCGTGTGTGGCGGCAATGGTCATCACGCTGGTCCTCGCCCTCAACGGCCCGAGGTGGTGGCGGGCCTCCATGTTCGGCACGTCGGCCGCCATCGGTTATGCCTTCACCGCGGCCATGACCAAAGTCGTCTCCCACTTCTTCGCGTTGGATTGGGTGAGCATCTTCTGGCATTGGCAGACCTACGCGCTGGCGACCTTCGGGGCGGCCTCGGTGTTCCTCACCCAGAACGCCTTCCACGCCGGGCCCATCGGGGCGTCCCAGACTGCCATCGTGCTGATCGACCCCCTGGTCAGCATCGCCATCGGCATCGCCCTGTTCGGTGACAACCTCCAGACCGCAGGGGCCCGAGGGCCCCTCGAAGCCTTCTCCCTCCTGATCCTGTTCATCGGCGGCTACTCGCTGTCCCACTCCAAGGTGATCGCCGCCTTCAAGGGGGACGGTGGGTCGGGCGGCGACTTGCTGGCTCCCCGGTACCAGCCCCGGACGGTGCGGCCGACCGTGCCATCGGACACGCTGCCACCACCTCTCACCCATTGACGCCGGAGCCGGTTGGGTAGGCTTCGCCCGTGGATTTCTCCCTGGCCCCCGAGGACGAGGCGTTCCGTGACGAGCTGCGGGGCTGGCTCGACGAACATCTGGAGCGGTTTCTGATCGAAACCGACGACGAAGACCAGCGGGCGGCCGGGGTCCCGTCGCAGGAGCGCCGCAAGGCGTGGCAGCGGTTGATGAACGAGGGCGGCTGGGCCGCGGTCCACTGGTCGACCGAATGGGGCGGGCGGGAGACGACCGCGGTCCAGCGCCTCATCTACTCGGAGTTGATGGCCGAGTACCGGACACCGGGGATGTACAACACCAACGGCATCTGGCAGATCGGCCCCATGCTCATCCAGTGGGGAACCGAGGAGCAGAAGAACCGCTGGCTCCCGAACATCATCAACGGCGACGACCACTGGTGCCAGGGGTTCTCCGAGCCCGACGCCGGCAACGACCTGGCCAACCTCCGCACCCTGGCGATCCTGGTCGGTGACCACTACCTGGTGAACGGCCAGAAGATCTGGATCTCCACCGCCCACCTGGCCAAGTGGGGGCTGTTCCTGTTCCGCACCGATCCCACCGCCATCGAGCGGGGGGCCAAGCACGAAGGCATCACCGCCTTCATCGTCGACCTCGAGTCGCCCGGGGTGGAAGTCCGGCCGATCCGGGACATGTCCGGCGAGGAGATGTTCAACGAGGTCTACTTCCGCGACGTCGAGGTCCCGGTCGACTGCCGCCTGGGCGGGGAGGGCGAGGGCTGGATGGTGGCCATGAGCACCCTCGGGTTCGAGCGGGTGGGCATCGCCGGCCAGATCACCAGCCTGGCCGCCGACCTCCGGGCCATGGTGGAGACGGCCCGCGCCCTCAATCCCGAGGCGCTGGACGACCCGGTGATGGCGGACCGGCTGGCCCGGGCGTGGACGGAGATCGAGCTGACCCGCCTGCTGGTCTACCGGGCGCTGAGCAAGGTGATGCGGGGCGAGAAGAACTGGCCCGAGGTCCCGTTCTCCAAGCTCCAATGGTCGATGCTGGCCCAGACCTTGGCCGAGTTGGCGGTGGACCTCCTCGGCCCGGCCGGACTCCTGGCCCGGGGCGGGGCCGACGCGGTGGACCGGGGCAAGTGGACCCGGCTCTACTCGTTCCAGCGGTACTCGACCATCGGAGGCGGATCGACCGAGGTGCAGAAGAACATCATCGCCGACCGGGCCATCAAACTGCCGGGTCGGGCCCGGCAGTCCTGACCGGTGGCCTCCCCTCGCCGGGACCCGCGCCAACCCTGCCTGATCGGAGTCGGTCGGCACACCTGGCACCCCGACGACTGCGGTCCGGACGGCGCCCCCGAGCCGTTGGCCATGTGGGAGGAGGTGGCCCGGCGGGCCGATGCCGACACCGGCCACCCCGGCACCATCGAGCGGCTCGAGCGGATCGACGTCGTCTACTGCCAGGCCTGGCAGTACGACGATCCTGCCGCCCGCCTGGCCGAGCGGTTGGGGGCGGATCCGAAAGTCGCCAACTATTCGGGGATCGGCGGCAATGTCCCCCAGTCCATCGTGTCGAGCGCGGCCCGGGACATCCTGCGCGGTGATCTCGATCTGGCCCTGGTGGTCGGGGCCGAAGCCTTGGCCACCAAGCGACGGCTGGCCAAGGAGGGGCGCAAGCCGGCCTGGAGCTTCCGGCCCGACGAGCGACGCCCGTTCCCCTTCGACGTCCCCCCCCATCCGGGCGAGGTGACCCACACCATCTTCGAGGCCTGGCTCACCTTCGCGCTGTTCGAGAACGCCCACCGTGCCCATCTAGGGATGGGTCTCGAGGAGTACCGGCGGTCGCTCGGCCAACTGCTCGCCCCGATGACGGCGGTGGCCGCCGCCAATCCCGATGCCTGGTTCCCCGCCCTTCGGGGGGTGGAAGAGATCCTCGGGCCGACCGTCCAGAACCGGATGGTCGGCTACCCCTACTCCAAACTCATGACCGCCATCATGGACGTGGACATGGCCGCCGCCGTACTGGTGGCCAGCGACGCCACCGCCGATTCGCTGGGGGTGCCGGCCGATCAGCGGGTCTACCTCCGGGGGTGGGGCTACGCCGAGGACCCGCCGGCGGTGGCCCGGCGGTCCGACCTGTGGCGGTCGGGGGCGATGGAGGCCGCCAGTACCGCGGCACTGCAGGGGGCCGGCGTTGTGGCCGAAGAGGTCGCCCACCTGGATCTGTATTCGTGCTTCACCAGTTCGATCGAGTTCGCCCTCGACGCCCTCGGCATCGAGCCGGGCTCGGCCCGAAGCTCGGAGCCCACCACCCCGCCCGACCGGCCGGTCACCGTGACCGGCGGCCTGGCCTACCACGGCGGACCGGGCAGCAACTACCTCACCCATTCGCTGGCCGCCATGGTCGACACCCTGCGGGCCGACCCCGGAGCCCTCGGGATGGTCACCGGCGTCGGGATGCACATGCACAAGCACGTCTTCGCCGCCTACTCGACCACGCCGGGGCTGCTGGTCCCCCCGGACGACGCGGCGGTGGCGGCGCAGGCGGCCATGGACGAGACCCCGATCGTCGAGTCATTCGAGGGACCGGCCCGGGTGGCCACCTACTCGGTGGTCCACGGGCGGGACGGAGCGCCGGAGTGGGCGGCACTGGTCTGTGACCTGGAGGCACCGTCGGCCGCCGACCCGCACCGGGCCGCGGCCCGGTGCTACGCCCGGCTCACCGATCCGGCGAGTTTGGAAGCCGCCGAATCCGAGGAGCTGATCGGGCGCACGGTGAAGATCGCCCCCGACGGGAACGGCGGCAACGCCGCCAACCTCTGAATCGCAACCCGGTCGGGCGGTGGATAGTCTGCATGACACCGGCGTCAGGCATCACCGGCCTGGCCACGGATCTCAAAGGGGAGGATGCCTGATGCGTGCCGAGGACCTGATTCTCGTAAGCGTGGACGACCACATCGTCGAGCCACCCGACATGTTCGACGGCCGGCTCCCGGCCAAGTACCAGGACCTGGCGCCCAAGATGATCAAGAAGCCGGACGGCACCGACGTCTGGACCTACGACGGCAACGAGATGCCCAACATCGGGCTCAACGCGGTGGTCGGCCGCCCGCCGGAGGAGTACGGCATCGAGCCCACCTCGCTCGACGACATGCGACCCGGATGCTTCGACGTCCACGAGCGGATCCGGGACATGAACGCCAACGGGGTGCTCGGGTCCATGAACTTCCCCTCCTTCCCCCAGTTCTGCGGGCAGCTGTTCGCCCGCACCGAGGACAAGGAGGTGGCGCTGGCCATGATCCAGGCCTACAACGACTGGCACATCGAGGGATGGTGCGGCGCCGCGCCCGGACGGTTCATCCCGTTGTCGCTGCCCGCCATCTGGGATCCGGAGCTGGCCGCCGCCGAGGTCAAGCGGGTGGCCAAGAAGGGCTGCCACGCGGTGACCTTTTCGGAGAACCCGGAGAAGCTGGGCTGGCCCAGCCTCCATTCCAGCAGCTGGGACCCGTTCTGGCAGGCCTGCTCGGATGAGGGAACCGTGGTGTGCATGCACATCGGGTCCTCGTCCCAGTTGGTCATCACCTCGGTCGAGGCCCCGATCGACGTGCTCATCTCCCTGCAACCCATGAACATCGTCCAGGCGGCGGCCGACCTGCTGTGGTCGCCGGTGCTGCGGAAGTTCCCCGACCTCCGGATCGCCCTGTCCGAAGGAGGGATCGGTTGGATTCCCTACCTGCTCGAACGGGTCGACTACGTCTACGAGCACCATCATGCCTGGACCGGTCAGGACTTCGGGGACCTGCTCCCGAGTCAGGTGTTCAAGGAACGGGTCATCACCTGCTTCATCGATGACGCCTTCGGGGTGGCCAACCGCCGGTACCTGAACATGGACAACATCACCTGGGAGTGCGACTACCCGCACTCCGACTCCACCTGGCCCCACGCACCGGAGATGGCGATGAAGTACCTGGCCGACGTGCCCGATGACGAAATCAACAAGATCACCCACCTGAACGCCATGCGCCACTTCAAATTCGACCCGTTCGCGGTCCGTCCCCGGGAACAGTGCACGGTCGGGGCGTTGCGAGCGGAGGCCAGCGACGTCGATGTCAGCTTGATGGCCCGGACCGGCAAGGCCCGGCCGGCGGGGACCACCGCCACCGACCTGATGAACTTCGCCAAGAAAACCGCTGACGACTGACGGTGCCCATCCATTACCAGGTCGACGACCACCACGTCGCCCTCATCACCATCGACCGCCCCGAGGCGAAGAACGCCATGGACATGGAGCACTTCTTCCAGCTCCGGAGTGCCTGGGATCGCTTCGGGGAGGACGAGGATGCCTGGGTGGCGGTGATCACCGGGGTGAAGGATTCGTTTCTGGTCGGGGCCGACCTGAAGACCTACATCCCGCAGATCACCGAGCACCAGAAGAAGATCAAGGCTGGCGAGGTCGACTCCATCGGCGGCTACAGCCTCGACGACGGCATGAAGGCGGTGCTCCGGGGGGTCAAGCTCTACAAGCCGATCATCGCCGCCGTCAACGGGACCTGCGTGGCCGGCGGCATGGAGATGCTGGGGGGATGCGACATCCGGGTGGCGGTCGACACCGCCACCTTCGGGGTGCTCGAGCCCAAGCGCGGGCTGTTCGCGGGTGGAGGAACCACGGTTCGGCTCCCCCGCCAGATCCCCTTCCCGGCGGCGATGGAATTCCTGCTGTGTGCCGACCGGATCGGGGCCGACAAGGCGTTCGAGATGGGCCTGCTCAACGAGGTCACCACCGCCGACCAGTTGATGGAGCGGGCCGACGACTATGCCCGGCGGATCACCGCCAACGGTCCGCTGGCCGTCCGCAAGACCAAGGAGTCGGTGCTGCGGGGACTGGCCACGGATATGAAAGAGGCGTACCGGATCGAGTCGGAGATTGCCGGCGAGGTGTTCGGGAGCGAAGACGCCAAAGAGGGGCCGAAGGCATTCGCCGAGAAGCGGCAACCGGTCTGGACCGGTCGATAGCAGGAGGATGGCACTAGAACTGATCCCGCTGTGCACCATCGATGTGACCCTGGCCGAGCCAATTATGGTCGGAGAGGGACCCGCCGGTGTCCGGCTCATCTACGAGGTCGTGGAGCTGACGGTCGAAGGCGACCGTCTCCAGGGCTCCATGCTGGGCCGTGCCGGCGCCGACTGGGTGACCGTCACCGGACCCGTCGGGTCGATTGATGTGCGCTGCACCATCCAGACCCACGATGGCGCCGTTGTCCTCGCCCAGTACCAGGGACGGACCGCCCTCAGCGACGGACCTGGCAACTCGCCGATCTACGTGGCACCCAGGTTCGAGACCGCCGACCCCCGTTACCTTTGGCTCAACGCCGTCCAGGCGGTCGGAAAAGGAGTGCTCGACGGCAGCCGACTCCGCTACGAGTGGTACGAGGTCCGCTGAACCTCAGCTCTTTTCCATCTCGATGAGCTGAGCCAAGAGCGCCTCCCACGGTGACTTCTCCCACCCGTCTTCCTCGCCAAGCGTCTTGGCCACGCCCACCGCGTCCTCGACCCATTGGATGTGCACGTCCTCCCCGGGTGAATACGGCGCACCCTGGGAACCCCGGAGCCCGAATTCGATGCCGAACCAGGTGTCCTTCCACTCCTGGTGGAGCTCCTTGATCGCTCGCCACCTTGGATGGGATTGGTTCTTGTCGTCGGATATTTCGAAGGCCCAGAGAAAGCAGCGGCGGGCCCGTTCGGTGTCGGCCTTCGACGTCGAGCCGGCGATCGCCTCGGCATAGGCATCGAGCTTGGCCGCTTGTTCGGGCGGGAACTCCACTTTGGCGTTGCGGACGAAGGACTGGAGGATCGGAGACGGGCTGAGGGTTTTGCTCATGACCGAACTGTAACCCTCGACGGCCGACCGGCCTTCCGGGGCGAGCACACCCCACCGGTCACCCCCGAAGCAACGATGTGGCCAACGTGGTGTACCGGCGACCCTGGCTGGAGTGTTCCGAGGACACCAGATCGAAAGATTCGACATCGAATTTCGTGGCAAAGCGGATCCCGGCGAGCGAGCGCTTCGCGGATGGGCCGAGTCGGTGGCCCTTCGCCCGGGCGACGGTGAGGTGCCCGTTGAACCGCGGTTCCTTTTCCGACCCGACAGGGACCACGGGAATGGTCGCCGAGCGCACGGCAACCGCCAAGTCCTCCAGGCCCCGGACGGGAATCTGCAACACCCGATCGCCGAACCAAGCAGTTTCCGGGCCGGCTCGGCACCGGATTGCTCCGGGCATGTTCGCCGCTGTGCTGTCGAGCGCCTCGACCAGCTCCGGCACCCGGTCGTCGTCCACATCACCCAAGAACCGGAGGGTGACGTGCCAGGTCCCGGATCCGACCAGTCTGAGGCCGTCAGTGGGTCCCAGCTTCAAGGAAGACAGACGCTGCGCCGTCGAATCGTCCGGCCACACCGCGACGAACAGCCTCACAGGTCAAATGTCTAAGGCAGCCGTTCGATGACGGTGGCGTTAGCCTGACCGCCGCCCTCGCACATCGTCTGGAAGCCGTACCGGCCCCCGGTCGCCTCGAGATGGTTGAGCATCGTCCCCAGAATCCGGACCCCGCTGGCCCCCAGCGGATGGCCGATGGCGATGGCCCCGCCCCGAGGATTGAACAGCTCCGGGTCGGGATCGAACGCCTTCATCCACATGAGGGCAATGGCGGCGAACGCCTCGTTGCACTCGATGGCGTCGAAGTCGGCGACCTTCATGCCCGAGCGCTCGAGTAGACGATGGGTCACCGGCACCGGGGCGGACAGCACGATGGCGGCGTCCTCGGCCGCCACCGCGAAGTGGGCGAAGCGGGCCCGGATCGGCAGCCCCAACGCTTCGGCCACCGATCGCTCCGCAATCAGCATGGCCGCGGCGCCATCGGTGATCTGGGAGGAGTTCCCGGCGGTGATGTCGAGTGCCGTCTCCGGCTCCCAGCTCTGGGCCGGTTTGAGGCCGGCCAACGACTCCAGGGTTCCGTCCCGGCGGATCCCCTCGTCGGCCTCCAGCACCGCGCCGGAGAATGACCCGTCTTCGTTCTTGATCGGCACCGGGATCGCCTCCCGGGCGAAGTGACCGGAATCGGTGGACAGCGCCGCCCTCCGGTGGCTCTCCAGCGACAAGGCATCCATCTCCTCCCGGGTGACACCCCACCGGTCGGCCAGTAGTTGGGCCACCCGGAACTGGGCCCAGAGCCGCCCGTCGACCGCCTCGAGGAACGAGGGCGGGAAAGGACCGGTGCCGCCGCGGGCGTTCGAGGCCAGGGGCACCCGGCTCATGACCTCCACCCCGCAGGCGATGGCCAGGTCATAGTGACCGGCCACCACCCCGGCGGCGGCGAAATGGGCCGCCTGCTGGGACGATCCGCACTGGCGGTCGACGGTGGTGGCCGGCACCGTCTGGGGCAGGCCGGCGGCCACCCACCCGTTGCGGGTCACATTGGTGCTCTGCTCCCCAACTTGGGTGACGCAACCGCCGATCACGTCGTCCACCCGCTCGGGGTCGACGCCGGTGCGCTCGACCAGATGGGTGAGGGCGAAGGCCAACAGGTCGACCGGGTGCCAGTGGGCCAGCGCGCCGTTGCGCTTCCCGAAGTTGGTGCGCACCACGTCGACGATGACGGCCTCACGTCCGCTGCTCACCATTCCGGCTCCTCTCTTGTTATGGCGTGATCAATGCAAATCCGAAGTCACGGCGGCAAACGGTGCTGCGATCGGATTAGGTCATCACCGGTTCCGAGCGGACGACAACGTTCCCGAATCCGGTCCTTCACCTGGGCAATCCTCGCCCCTCCGATGCCTGACACTCGTATCATAGAACGGACGCGAGAAGCGAGGTACAGTGCATCGCCATGCCTTGAGGACCCATGACGGTGGTGTCTGGAACCGCCGCCCGCGGGACCTCAAAGGGAGGCAAGATGGTACCGGCTCGCACCATGGGTGCGCAGAGGTAAGGGGACTGGGGGAACATGCGACACCTGACGAGAACGACGACACGGTGGGCCGGAACTGTGACGGCGGTCGTACTGACCGCTGGACTGCTGGCCAGCTGTTCGAGCTCGAGCTCTTCGTCGAGCACCACAACGACCGCCGGCACTTCGACCTCCACCTCCTCGGGAAGCCCGCCGGCATCGACCATCACCGTCGGCGCCATCTCCACGCTCACCGGCTCCATCGCCGCCGACTTCAACGCCTTTTCACCCGGGATGCAGGCCTACTTCCAAGCGGCCAACGCCGCCGGGGGCATCAACGGGCACAAGTTCTCATTTTCCCAAAACCTGGATGACGGCTCGAACCCAAGTCAGTTCACCCAGTTGACCCACACCCTCCTCGATCAGGATCATGTCTTCGCCGTGGGTGTCTCGACCTTCTTCTTCAGTCCGGCCCTCTACGCCCAGTCCGGCACTCCCACCTTCGGCTACAACGTGTCGGGCAACTGGAACGGGCCGAGCAACCTGTTTGCCGCCGGCGGTTCGGTCCAGGACTACAACGCGGGCGCCCCGGCAGTGGCCTGGTTGCTGAAGCAGACAAACTCCAAGGCAGTGGCGTTCATCAGCTACGGCTCCGCCATCACCTCGTCGTACAACGCCTGCAATGCCGACGCCAACAATCTGACCAAGGCCGGCATCAAGGTGAGCTACACCGATCTCTCGGCCGGGCTCGGCGGCGACTACACCCCGGCCGTGCAGAAGATGCAGCAAACCGGGACCGACTTCGTGGTCAGCTGTATGCAGTCCTCTGACAACATCACCTTGGCCCGGGCGCTCCAGCAGTACGGGTTGAAAGTCCACCAGCTGTGGCTCAACGGCTACGACCAGTCGCTGCTGAGTCAGTACAGCAGCCTGATGCAGGGCGTCTACATCAACGTGAACGGGAATGTCCCCTTCCAGGTGACGACGACCTTCCCTGGCGTTTACCCGGGGATGACGGCCTATCTCGCCGCCATGCAGAAGTACCAGCCCAATTTCGTCACCTCGGATCAGGCCCTGCAAGGCTGGGAGTCGGCCGCGCTGCTGGCTGCCGGGATCCAGAAGGCCGGGGCCAATGTGACCCAGGCCAACGTCATCGCCCAGATCAATTCGCTGACCAACTTCACCGCCGGAGGCCTGAGTGCCACGACAGACTGGACGAAGGTGCACACCACCCAGACCTACCCGGCCTGTTCGGCCGACGTGGTGGTGAAGGGTTCCAAGTTCGTTCCAGTGGCCAGCACCGGCCACCAGGTCTTCGAGTGTTTTGCCCAGAATGTCAGCTTGAAGAATCCGACGCTGGCCACGCCTCCAGCCGGGACCCCCGGGACGTGACCCCGGCCGGCAACCGGCGTCGCTCCAGGAGAGGTTGGATCCGGGGCGGCATACGCCCTCCGGCGTGCGCTCGCGTCGCCGCGTAGGTCTTTCGGAGCGTGGAGCACTTCCTCGGCTTCGCGATCCCGGGCATCCCCTATGGCTGCACCTATGCCATCGTGGCGGTGGGTTTGGTGCTCACCTATCAGGCCACCGGCGTCTTCAACTTCGCCTTCGGCGCTCAGGCCTACACCTCGGCATTCGTCTACACCAAGCTGGTCCAGAACGAACAGCTTCCCGTCTGGTTGGCCTTCCTGCTCTCGGTGGTCGTACTGGCGCCGCTCCTCGGGTTGATCTTCGACCGTTTCCTCTTCCGTAAGATCCCGAACACCAACGCCACCGCCAAGTTGGTCACCGGAATCGCCTTGTTCGTCGGCATCCCGGCCCTGTTGCCGGTGCTGTTCGGGAGTCAGAACCAGTACAACTCCCCGAGCATCCTGTTCAACCCCAACACCGTCTACTTCCGGGTGGCGCAGACCCCCGTCAATGGGATCTACCTCAGTTCGGTGGTGGTCACCGCGGCTGTCCTGGTCGCCCTCGTCGTGCTCATGAGATTCACCAACCTCGGCCTCCAGATGCGGGGGGCGGTGGAGAGCCGGCGTCTGGTCCAACTGGACGGGGTGAACTCCGGACGGGTGATCGCCACCGCCTGGGCGGTGTCCAGCCTGCTGGCCGGACTCGCCGGGGTCCTGCTTGCCCCCATCTACGGCCAACTTCAAGCCCAGGACTACGCCACCTTGCTGGTGGCGGCCTTCGCGGCCGCGGCCTGGGCCGCGCTGCGCTCCTTTCCGATCGCCGCCCTGGTCGGAATCCTCATGGGGGTGGCCGACACCGTGCTCCAGGGCTACCTGCCGGCCACCAGCTCATTATCGGCCGCAGTGCTCCCGTCGTTGCCGTTCATCGTCCTGGTTCTCGCGTTGTTGTTGGTTCCCGGCATGCGCCGGCTGCACGACGACACCGATCCACTGTCCTCGGTCGACCCACCGCCTCCACCCACCACCGCTTCGCTGCGGGCTCCGCAACTGAGCCGGGTGATCCGGATCGCTTGGTATGTGCTGCTCGCCGCCTTCATCGTCTCCATGCTGTCGTGGATGCCGAAGACCTGGGAGAGCGTCTTCAACTCCGGCTTGGCCTTCGCGACCATCTTCTTGTCCATCACCCTCATCACCGGCATGGGCGGCCAGCTCTCCCTGGCGCAGGCGACGTTGGCCGGGGTGGGGGCGTTCACCGCCGCCCAGCTGGCCAACCATCTGGGTCTCAACTTCCTGGCCGGCGCGGTGGTCGGGGCCGTCCTGGCGGCGGCGGTGGCGGTGATACTCGCCCTGGCGTCGCTCCGGTTGAAAGGCCTGGGATTGGCGCTCATGACCATCGCCGCCGCCCTGTTCTTCGACAATTCGATCTTCAGCGAGATCGGGGTGAGCCACGGCGTGGCGCTCACCGTTGCGGACAAGTGGGTCGGCCTCGGGATCCTGAATGCCAATGGCCACAACCTCTTCATCATGCTGATGATCGTGCTGGTGATCTGCGTGGCCGCCGTCACCCTGGTCGGCAACGGGACCACCGGCCGGTTCCTGGCCGCCCAGCGCGGGAGCGAGACCGCGGCCGCCGGGATCGGCATCAACATCACCTGGCAGCGCATCCAGATCTTCGCCTTGTCGGGGGCGGTGGCCGGCATCGGCGGGACGATGCTGGTCATCCAGCAACAAACGGTCAATGCCATGCAGTTCAATTATCAGCTCGGGCTCGCCTTCGTGGTGATCGTCATCACCACCGGGGTCAGCACCATCGAGGGGGCCATCCAGGCCGGCATGGGCTACGTGGTGGTCCAGCAGATCCTCACCTATCTGCCGGCCCGGTACGGTGGCAACGGTCTCACCTTCGTGTTGTTCGCCGTCGGCGCGCTCGACCTACGTTGCCCACCCCGAGGGCATCCTCGAATACCAGAAACGCCGGTGGACGATGCGGTTCCAACGGTTGATCCTCCCCGGAAGCAACCCGGGCCCACCGACTCCCCCGATCGCCGGGAGCGACAACGGGGCCAAAACGCCGCTCAACGTGCCATCGCTCGCGGTTACTGAAGGGGGTGCGGCTCATGAGGGTGCCTAAGGCCTTCCGGTCCCCGTCGGCCGGCCACCCGATCGACGTGCCGGATGGCAGTCCGTTGTTGGCGGTCACCGGGATCACCAAGTCATTCGGGGGCATCGCCGCGGTGCGGGACGTGAGCTTCACGGTTGAGTCCGGGGAGAGCGTGGGCCTGGTCGGGCCCAACGGGGCGGGTAAGACCACGCTGTTCAACTGCATCTGCGGTCAGCTCCAGCCCGAGGACGGAAGGGTGGAGCTGAAAGGGGCGGCGTTGGGTCGCTTGCCCACCTTTCAGCGGGCCAGACTCGGCATCGGGCGCACCTACCAACGGGTGGAGGTGTTCGCCGACATGACGGTGCGGGAGCACCTGCTGGTGGCCGAGCGGGCCCGGTGCGCCGACGGGCAACTGTTGCGCGACCTGGCGAACCGGAGCCGCCCGACGTCAGCCGAGAACGCCAAGGTGGCCGAGATGCTCGACCTGGTCGGCATTTCCGACCGGGCCGAGGCGCCGGTATCCGCCCTCGGACTCGGCTCGTGCCGGTTGGTGGAGTTGGCCCGCGCCCTGGTCGCCGAGCCGGTCCTGTTGTTGGCCGATGAGCCGTCCTCGGGCCTCGATCTCACCGAGACCCAGGAGCTGGCCAACGTGCTGCGCACTCTCCAGCGGGAGCGGGGAATGGCCGTGCTCCTGGTCGAACACGATCTCCACATGGTGGCCGAGGTGGTGGACCGGACCATCGTGATGGACCTGGGCGCGGTGATCGCCCAGGGCACATTCGATGAGGTCATGGCCGACTCGACGGTTCGCCACGCCTACCTCGGGACAAGCGCATGACCGATCTCCGCGCCCGGGTCGACCGCGGCCGCCGGCACCACCGGGCTTCCCGGCGCGGCGGCCCTCGAGGTCAACCACGTGAGTGCCGCCTATGGCCCCTATCGGGCGTTGTTCGACGTCACCTTCAGCGTGCCGGCGGGGAGTGTCACCGCCCTGCTCGGCTCGAACGGCGCCGGGAAGTCGACGGTGGCCCGGGTGGTGAGCGGGCTGCTGCCCAGCACCGCCGGGACCATCCGACTGGGAGGTCAAGACATCACCGGTAAGGCCGCCTACAAGATCGCCCGGGCCGGCATGGCCCACGTTCCGGAGGGGAGGGGGATATTCGCCAACCTCACCGTCGAGGAGAACCTGGTGATGGCCTTCCGCCAGCGGGCCGGGCGGAAGCAGGTGCCCGAGTCGCTGGAACGCGCCTACCAGGCGTTCCCGATCCTCGGCGAACGTCGCAAGCAAGCCGGCGGGACGCTCTCGGGGGGACAACAGCGGCTCCTCTCCCTGGCCAAGGTGCTGGTGGTCCCCCCGCACCTGCTGGTCGCCGACGAGCTCTCCCTCGGGCTGGCCCCGGTGGTGATCGAGGCCGTCTACCACGGGCTGCGGGAGATCAACGCGGCCGGCACCGCCCTGCTGGTGGTCGAACAGCAGGTCGACCGGGCCCTCGAGCTGGCCACCGACGCGGTGATCCTCGAGCACGGCAATGTCGCCTTCGCCGGACGTGGCGACCGGGCCCTCGGGGCCATGGAGCAGGTGCTGGCCGGCCGAGGCGCCCGACCCCACCTCTGAGCGCGGCCGGCGTTCCACCCGCCCGGCGTCAGCGGAGGAACAACCGGGTCCGATCGAACTCACGGAGCGCCCGCACCTCGCCGGCGCCGACCGGCTCGAGCTGCTCGACGGTCCGGGCCACCGAAGGCTCCCAACCGCAGGAGGCCACCAGGGCCTGGACCCGCCGATCGACCGGCTCGGCGCCGGCCGGGACCGCCGCCACCCGGAACTCGCCGTCCAGTCGCCGGAGCACCCCGCGGTCGGTGACCACGCTCACCACCCGATGACCGGGCGCGGTGATATAGCCGACAGCGTCGGGCAGCCGCTCGGGGCGGGCCAGCGTCACGACCACGCAGGCCGCCGCCCGAGTGGCGACGTCGTTGGCCCCACCCGAGCCGACCAGAAACCGCCCGTCCCGGAGCTGGGTCGAGTTCAGGTTGCCGTTCCGGTCGACTTCGGCCGCCCCAAGGCACCCCACGGTGGCGGTCCCGGATCCGCCTACCACCATGCCGAGGACGGTGGAGGCATCGGAGAGAAACGAGGTACCCGGGTACACCCGTTGGTTGAAGATGTACGGGTCGGCGGGTGTCGGGGTGTAGTGCCAGAGCCCGAGCTCGGCGGTGAGTCCCCCGCTCCATCCGGCGGCCTGCATCCGGCCCACGGCCACCCATGCCGCCAGGTTGGCCGCCCCGGCTCCGGCCAGCACCGCGTCGGCCTGATGGGTGGCCACCACCGTCTCCACCTCTCTCGCCCCCAGGCTGGCGGCGACCTCCCAATCGCTCACGACGTCGTCCTCGGGAACCGGGTGGGCGGCGGCGTCTTCCTTCCAGGATGCGGGATCGGCCCGCCGTCTCAGGTCGTCGAGACGTTGGTGGCCGAGGCGGTCGAGATAGGCCCGGTGGTCGGGGAGGTCGAGGCAGGTGGCGCGGGCCCAGGCGTCGAAGTCCTCGCGGGCGGCGCCGGCCGCCTCCACCCAGAAGGGGATGTCCTCGCCATACCCCTGGACCGGCAGGCCCGGCGCGTACAGGCCGCCGGGGTGGGCGCCGAACTCCGCCTCCACCACCGCTAGCACCCGGTGGGCGGGTACCCGCACCCGGTGACCGAACCCATGGAGGTCGTCGACGATGCGGTCCACGGTGGCCACCACGCCACGGCGGGCGGCCCAGGCGCCCCAGACTCCGTCGAGCAGCGGCTCCGAGAACGCCAGGTTCCCGCGGGTGTCGGCCACCGCGGCGTGACAGAGGGCGACGTCGGGGGCCAGCGGCGCCAACACCCCGATCGGTCCGTAGGGCGAGTCGAGGGTGGAGAACCCGTCGTTGGCGGCCATGTCCGACCCGACCAGCGAACCGGTGACCATGGCCGGCAGCCCTCGGGCCGCCGCCTCCAGCCTCTGGGCGAGGGTCAGGATGGACCAGTGCTCGACCGCCACCTCGCCGGACTCGTAGGCCTGGCGGAAGATGGGGTTCGGGTTGTAGGTGGGGAAACTGTTCCCCGAATAGGCCGTTACCACCCGCTTGACCAGCCCGCCCCGGTAGAAGAGGGCGCTGAGCGCACCGAGGCTGGTCATCACCAGGGTCAGCTGCGGGTCGGACCCCCAGAACTGGCGGGCCATCTCCCGGGCCCCGGCCGTCCAGCGGCTGTGCCCCAGCATCAGGTGCACCGAGTCTCGCGGGCGGACGTGGCGCTCGACCGCTTCGGCCAGGGTGATGCCGACCTCGGTCACCCGGACCACCCTCCGGTCGTCTCCGGCCCGGGGCGGTCCACCCCACGACGGAACCCACCAACACTGACCACCATGTCAGGTTAGTCATCGGTCGGAGTACGATTTCGATTCTGTGACCACCAATGCGGGCAAGGGCCGTGGTCGCCCACGGCGACCGGTGAACAAGACGGGGTCAGTGGCCCCGCTGGTGATGGCCGACCCCGCGGTCGGGATTCCGGCCAGCAAGCGGGCGCTGCGCAGCCAGGGCCGGCAGACCATGCGCAACCTGCTCGACGCGGCCATGAAGGCCTTCGACGAACGGGGCTATTACGGCACCCGGGTCAACGATGTGGTCAAGATCGCCAACACCTCGCACGGGACCTTCTATCTCTATTTCTCCAACAAGGAGGACCTGATCCGGGCCCTCACCATGGAGGCGGCATCCGAGGCGTCGAGCCTCTCCTACGACGCCATGCTTCAGGCGGGCACCGCGCTCGACGGCGAGAGCTGGGACCATCTGCGGACCTGGATCGGTGGCTACTCGTCTCTCTGGTTGCGCTACGCACCGCTGTTCCGATCCTGGACCGACCTGGCCAACATCGACGAGGGAGTCGGTGACCAGGTCCGGCGGATGTACTCCGCGCTCCACGAGGGGATGGCATCGCAGATTTCGGCTGCCCACCCGTCGGGCGATCTCGACCCGGAGGTCACCAGCATGGCGGTGCTGGCCATGCTCGACCGTTTCCACTTCATGCGCGAGTTCATGGGCGCCCCGGTCGACGAGGCCGCCCTCGACACCCTCACCACCATGGTCCACCGGGCCCTGTTCGCCCCGGCCGCCGGTCGGACGGCCAAGGCCCGCACCGGCTGAGACCCTCAGCCGTCCAGCCGGACCTCGACAGCAGCGCCGGCGGCAGCCAGATCGACACTCTGGTTGTCCTCCCGGTACCGGAGTCCCTGCACGTTGAAGAGTCGCACCTCATCGGCCGTCACCGGATAGGGGCCCCAGTGCCAGGTTCCTGGATGGAGCACCACCGCCGAGAGCGCCGGAAGGATGAAGGCCCGCAACCCGGACTGCCCGCCCGGCTGGGCGGGGTCGGTGTCGGCGGGTGCAACCGCGATGACGGCGGCGGCGTCGAGGGGCATCAGCGCCTGGGTGTGGGTGGCGTGCCGAAACAACACCTCGCACCGCAACCCCGCCTCGAGCACCGGCACCTCGTCCCGCCGGTGGCTGATGATGTTCACGTGGGCATCCCCCCAGGCGAACGCCAATCGCCCCTCGCCGTCGGAGGGATCGGTGTCGGGAACCGGTAGCCAGCCGAACGGCGCCCATCCCTCCGACGTCAACGGGTCAGGGGTGATCTGGTCCACGGCGTCCTCCATGTCCACCTCCCTTCCCGGGCCGGCCGTCCGGATCCCCCCTTCGGTCCAACGACCCGGCACTAGCCTGACACCGACAGCGCATCGGCAGCCCGATGCAATCTATCGATTGGGAGGTGGCCAGGCCCGTGACCATGGACGTGCGCAACATCGAAGATGTCGCCCCCATAGTGGAGCACAACGGAACCGTCCCGGTGTGGTGGATGGTCAAATCCCGGGAGCTGAAGGACATCACCGAAGGCGGCTACCTGGAGCTGGTGAACGAGTTCGAGGTGGCCGGTGGTGGGCAGGTCGACCCCCACTCCCACCCAACCCATGAGTTCTATTACGTCCTCCGGGGCCGGGGCATCATGACGGTGGGCGACGACGAGCGGCCGATCGCCCAGGGCGATCTCGTCCACATCCCGCCCGATGTCGTCCATACCCTCCGGCCGGTGAGCGACAACGCCTCCATCCATTGCTTCTGCTTTGCCATCGGCACCAAGGACGCCGGGATCATCGACTACACCAATCACTGAGGGGACGTGGCGCCCTCCGAACGCCCACCGGACGGGAAGAGCACACAATTCACCTCCGACGACCGCCAACCCAGGTGTACGGGTTGACGCGATCCCCGAGCGTCAGGCGCCCACGGGCGCGTCCTTCAGGTTCTGGCGCAGCCAGGTCCGAACCTCTTCGGTGTCCTGGTGCCCGTGAGCCGCGACGGCGTGCTGGGTGGCGGCGGTGACCACCTCGTCCTCCTCACCCGAAATTGTGAGCGTGCACCCGTTCTCGCTCGGGAAATCTCGACAGTCGGCAACTTTCCTACCCATGATGGATTCTCCTCCTTCACTCGGCGTTGGTCGTCACATCTCTTCGACTTTGCGCACGTCAAGGTTTCGGAACACCATCGGGCCATCGCAGAGCTCGCGCAGCCGCTCGGCGAAGGACGCCGTCTCGGGAAGTTCCGAATTGGCCATCGCCTCCTCGTAGGAGGGGAACTCCACGATCTGGACGTAGGTGTTCGGGCGATCACGATCCTGGGTGAGGGTGGCCCGTGTCGCCGTGCGGCGACCCTCAGTCTTGGCTTGCCATTCGTCGCCCACCGCCTCAAACTCGTCCGGCCGGTTCGTCGTGAACTCGATGATCTGGATGAATGCCATAGATACCCCTTTTGCCGCGGGTTGGCTGGTGCCCTTTCGTCACGGTACTGCCGATTTGCAGACACAACAATCCCTTTGCCGGCCCATCGAGTTACCGGGAGACATCTCGGCCTCGACGATCGAAACGACCGCGGTCGATGTGACCAGCTTCGAGATGTCGTGGCTCAGTTAGAGCATCCGGCGGCGGACGGCTCGCCAGCCGAATCTCCCAAGCACAGCCAGGGCAGCCAGGCAGAGCAGGACAAACAGGGTGGGGCCGGCGATCCGGACCAGCCAGTCAAACCCGGCGACGAAGCCATGGACCCCGTCGTGCCAGGCCTTGCCCAGTCCCGTGCTCGGTTGCGGTGGCGGGAGGGGGTTCCTTCCGGCCTCGGCCAGCGACACCGTGAGGGTGCCGTAGGTCGTCTCGCTGTTGAGGACGTCGAGCTGGCCCTGGAGCTGTTCAATTTGGGTCTGCAGAGAGTCCAATTGGCTCTGGACGGCCAGGATGTCCCCAATGGTTGTCGCTTTGGACAGGATGGTCAGGTACTGCTGGCGGCTGGCCTGAAGGGCGGTGATCCGTGCCTGGAGATCCACCACCTGCCCGGTGACATCGGTGGACGTGGTGGTCACCGAAGTGGAATGGCCGACGCTCTGCACCTGGGCCAGGAGCGAGGCGAAGGAGGACTCGGGAACCTGCAGGACAATGGTCCCCGTCGATGGATTGCTCGCGTCTCCCGGACCCAGCTGCGACTGGCTGCTGGCAACGAATCCCCCGTAGCCGACGACCAGCGTGGTGAGTTTCGTCATCGCCGATGCGAGCTTGCCGTCGCCGATGGTCAAGCTCACCGACCCCTTGGCCTCCACCTGGGCCGATTGGCCGACCGATCCCGCCGGGAGCGGGGGAACCGATGACGACGGGGCGCGGCTGCGCCTCCGGTCGCACCGTTGGCGGAAGGCGGTCCGGGTGCCGCGGTTCCGGCGCTACCCGGAACCGCCAAACCATTCGAGGTCTGATCGGGGCCGGTTGCACTGGGGACCGTCGGGGCGTGGGCCGGCCCGGCAGCAACGGTCCTCGACGGGCTCGACTTGGTGGCCAACAGGGGGAGGGTGATCCCGCCGGCCACCAGGATCACGACGGCCGCCACCAGAACCATTCGGCCCCGCACGCTCCGAGGCACGAACGTTCGGAGGCGGGATGAAGGGGTTGTGGGCCTCGGGGTCTGGGCGGCGGCCAGGATTCGCTCACCTGCCCCCTCGGGGATTTCGAAGTCCTCAGCCGCGCTCCGGAGTGCCTCGGCCAGCACGTCGTCGTCGATCATGGTCACCGGATTGCCTCCGAGTCAGTAGCGGAATCGTCATCGGCATCTGCCCTCAGAGCCGGATGCTCGGCCAGCAAACGGCGGGCTTCGTGCAGGCGCGACTTGACCGTTCCCTGCCGCCGGCCGATGGAGATGGCGATCTCCCGCTCGCTGAGATCGGCGTAGTAACGCAGCACCACCACCACCCGGAGGTGGAGGGGCAGGCCCTGCAGGGCCTTGACCACATCCTGGGACAATGCGATGTGTCCGGGCGTGTCCTCGATGGCCGACACACCGGCCAGATCATGGTCGTCGGATCGTCGGTCCCGGTGCGGGATCTCCTGGCGGAGCTTGGAGTTGCAGGTGTTGACGACGACCCGGTACAACCAGGGTTTGACGTCGGCTCCGGTGGCTAGGGACGCCCGGAATTTCCATGCCCGCAAGAAGGCCTCCTGCACCGCCTCTTCGGCGTCGAAGCGGTTGCCCAGGATGAGGCAGGCGGTGCGAAAGGAACGGGGATAGCCCTCTTCGAGCCAAGACTCGAGGTCAGCCACGTCCGCACCCACTTCACTCACCTGATCATCGTCCATTCAGTCGACTCACGTGCCCGTACGGACATAGTGACGCTCGGAGGGCGGGAAAGGTTCGCGACAGGTGACCCTCTCCACGGTCAAAGATGAATGGCGGAGTGGTCGAGTCGACCTGTCAGCAGAGTCAGGCAAGCTCGACGATCTGGGAATGATCGTCGACGGGAAGCGAGGGCTCGGCGGTGGCGGTGATCTCGACCTGCTCGAGGTCGGCGATCCCGCTGGTCACCGCCGCGAAAGCCGTGTCCGCCGCATCCCGACCGGTGACGATTCGAACGAGGGACGACCGGGGAGCCAGACCGGTGGCGTCATAGGCGCACCAGCGCCCGTCTTGAAAGGCTTCAAACACCGCGTGAAAGTCCATGGGCGAGAGTCCGGGAGCATAAACAGCCGCGAACCGGGCGGGAACCCCGGTGGCCCGGCAGAGAGCAATGCCGAGGTGGGCGAAGTCGCGGCACGTCCCCATGCCGGTGAGGAGCGTGTCCTCCGCAGAGTCGTGCACGGTACTCGAGCCGGGCACGTATCCGACCCGCTGGCGTATCCATTCGGTGATGGCGGCAATCCGAGCCCCGACGTCCGGGCCCGCCCCGAACTCGGCTACCGCGAAGCCGATGAGATGTTCACTCGGGCAGTATCGGCTCGGACGGAGATACACCTGGCGCTCGTAATCCGAGGGACGAACGTCCCGGCCGTCGGCGGTTGGGTCGTGCGGATGCTCCGGGCTTCCCGCTTCTCGCACTCGGATCTGAGCCCGGTAGCTCACCGTCAACTGACCGGGATCAGAACCGATGACATGCATGGTCGCCCCCTCCGGGTCACGGAGCTCGGTCAGTGAGGACGAAGGCCTCCCATCGGTCAGGGCTTCGAAGTTCGCATCGTCGACGTGGCCCGCGGAAGCTGACGCCACTACCTGGAGGACCACCTCGGCCGGCTCCGACACGAGAAAGGCGATGTTACAACTCACGACCCGGAACGCGGAGCCGGAGTCCTGGGCGCCCGGGAGGCCGAAGTTCGCCATGGAACAGCCTCTCACGGAACATCCGGTCGACCTCTCCGGGACTCGAGCCCCGAGGCGGGGGGCCTCCCGGAAGTCTACGGAGTGTCGACCACCAAGATCTCCCGAAGGCTGATGTCGCCAAAGGAGATCCCGTGGGTGCCGGCAGCCTCCCGGCGGGACGTGGCGGCTCCCTCGGCTTGCTCGTCCATCGCCGCTCTGTCCGCCCACATCGTTCCTACATAGCCCTCGCCGGAGTTCCGGTTCACCATGTTGCGCACCGCGCAGAACCCGGGAGCCGCCTTGATCCGAGGGAGTACCTCGCTCTCGAAGAAGTTGAGGTTCTCGTCGATCTTGGCCGGGTCCATACTGAACGGCGTAACCATGAGTGCGCACCCCGGGACGGGCGGCTTCACGACCTCGAAAACCAACTCCTCGAACCTCTCGGCCTTTACCGTCCCACCGATGATTTCGGAAGCTTCGTTGCGAGTCTTGCCGAGGGCGCTCTCACTGGCGTCCCGATCCGCCTCGGTCGCCCACATCGAAAGGACGACGAACGTCCCCGCCGAACGGTCGGCACTCGCACTGGATCCTCGGTAACCCTGCTGCTCCTGGAAAGCCGGGAGAGCCGTGGCCTTCATGTAGGCAATCCCGCCGTCGATGTCGGTGGCATTCGTCCAGGTCGTCAGGCGTAGATACATGGCCATCCCCTCGTATTGCTTCGTCCTTCCGCCACGGTATACCTGGGGCCGCGCCCGCGCCTCCGAGAACATCGAAACTGACGCCGGTCCCGATCGGACGCTGCCGGCGAGGCGGGATTCTGACATTCTCTTCGGATGCCGATCGACGTGCTGTTTGCCGGGGTTGCCACTGCCGACCTCGAAGCGGCGATCGTCTGGTACGAGGCCCTCCTTGGAAAACCGGCGGACATCATTGTGAATGACGACGAAGTCATGTGGCAGATCCGCGAGGGAGCCTGGCTCTACCTCCTCGAAGATCCAGTCCACGCCGGCCATGCCCTGGTCACCGTGTCGGTTCCAGACCTCGATCGGGCGGTCGCAGAAATTGCGGACCGTGGACTGGACGGGCCAACCATCGACGCGATCGGAACCGCGGCGCGAAAGGCTTCCTATTTCGATCCCGAAGGCAACATGGTCTCGTTTATCGAGGTTTCCTCATCTGACAGTTGACCGAGCCCCCCGTCGCTGCAAATGGCTCAATGGGGAGTTCAGCCGGTCCGATATGCCCATAACCCGCAAGCAGCAGTTCGGGAAGTACCCCCATGTCGTCGAACACGATCGCCCCATCGATCGACAGGGAGGATGCGCTGGTGACCCCACCGGAGAACGCAAACACCGCCATCCCGGCAGCGAGCCCGGCGGTGACACCCGACACGCTGTCTTCGACGACTGCGCAACGACCGGGTGTCACCCCCATCTGGTTGGCGGTATGCAAGAAGATGTCGGGAGCCGGTTTGCCTCGTTCCACCTCATCGACGCTGTAGATGCGGCCATCGAAGCGATCGAAGAGGCCCGCGATCCCGAGAGTGAGCTCCATCCTCTCGTGGCTCCCGCTCGAGGCAACGCAGGTCGGGGCCGTGATTTGATCAAGAGCATCGACCACGCCGGGCACCGGAACAAGTTCGAGCCTGAATATCTCCTGATAGCGGGGCTCGAACTCGGCGTCCCAATCCACGCTCCGGCCAAGATGTCGCTCGATCTCTCCGTGCATGTACGCAGCTGATCGACCGACGAATCGTTCGACGATCTCCGACTCCGTGAGCCGCCAGCCGAGGCCAGACAGAATCTCGGCCTCGGTCCGGGTCGCCAGCCGTTCGCTGTCGACGAGAACACCATCGCAGTCGAAGATCACCAGATCGAATGCAGTCACTCCAGCTCCACCTCCACCACCGAGCTGTCCAGGCCGAGTAGCTCCACCGTGGTGGCACCGGAACGGAGCGAGTCGAAATACTCGAGCTCCTTTTGGGTCCGGCCGTGCGCCGCGGCCACGATCTCCTCGATCTGGTCGCCGGGAACGATGACGACACCATCGACGTCACCGACCACCCAATCCCCGAGAGCCACCCGGACCCCCGCCACCTCAGTGGTCTGACCGACGGTGCCGCCCGCCACCTTGCCGGCTCCCGGCAATGCCACCATGGAGGCGAACACCGGGAACCCCAGGCCCCGAAGGGCGGCGACATCCCGAACGCCGCCGTCGATGACCAAACCGACGACCCCCCGGGCTTGGGCACCGGTGGTGAGCACTTCGCCGAAATACCCCCGATCCGGGACATCGCCCACATCCACCACCAGCGTGCTGCCGGCCGGGGCACGGGCCACAGCCACATGGATGGCCAGATTGTCGCCGGGCGTACAGCTCACCGGGAGTGCCGGAGCCGCCAGGGTGGCACCGGGCCAGATGGGCCTCACCCGGGGTGGAAGGGTGCGGGCGCCGCACTCTCCCAGGGTGGCCGACCCGAACCGTCCGAGCACGGAGGCCAGTTCATCCCCGGTCAGCATCTCGGTCGGGGATCCCGCATCCTGGCCCTCTTCTCTCATCTCACGTCTCCACAGACTGACTCGGTTCGCCCGCCACCGCCACCGTCACCTCGATCTCGACCGCCCCTCCCCGCGGAAGGGCGGCGACTCCCACCGCCGAACGGGAGTGTCGCCCCGAGGGGCCGAAGACGTCAAACAGGACCCCACTCGCCCCGTCCACCACCGATGGTTGATCGTGGAAATCCGGAGCTGACGCCACGTAGCCGGTGACGGTGAGCACCCGCTCCACCCGATCGAGGGATCCCAGGGCCACCTCCAGCACCGAGAGGGCATTGAGGGCGCAGACCGCCGCCGCGGTTCGTCCCTCTTCTACGGTGACCGTCCGACCGAGGATCCCGGTACAGGTGAGGATTCCGTTCACCCGGGGCAGCTGGCCGGAGGTCCGGGCGATGCCCCCGTGGACCACCACCGCATCAAGCGGGTCGTGCGGCGGATGCGGACCGTGGAGCTCCAAGCCGAGCTCGGCCAGCCGATCCCGCACCCGGCCGGTGGGTGTCAACCCTTCCAAGTGCGCATGAACCCGTAGACACTGGCGAAGTTCGCATTGACATCATCCGGCAGGGGATGGAGATCGCCGAGCATGTTGGCTCCCCACAGGATGTGGGCACTCCGTTCCACCAGTGCGGTGATGTGGAGTACCCGATCCGGGGTCGGGCCGACGGCCACCATCCCGTGGTTGGCGATCAGGGCGGCGCCCCGGTCCTTGAGCGCCGCCACCGCCTGGGACCCCAGATCTTCGGTGCCGCTGGCGGCGTACTCGGTCACCCGCACCTCCCCGCCGACGAAGATGGAGAACTCGTCGATGCACGACGGGATCGACTGGTGGGCGACCGCGAACATGGTGGCGTGGACCGGGTGGGAGTGGATGACCGAGCCGATGTCGTCGTAGGCGGCATAACAGGCGAGATGCAGCGCCATCTCCGAGGAAGGCGATCGCGAACCCGAGAGCACCGCGCCACTCGGGTCGATGGTGACCAGATCCTCGAGGGTCATGGCCGCGTAGTCCACCGATGACGGGGTGATGCAGAGGTTGCCGTCCTCCATCCGGGCGGAAATGTTGCCGGCGGTCCCCTCCACCAGGCCCCGAGCCAGCATGTCCTTGGCCGCCGCCAGGACCGCGTTGGCAGCGCCCTCCACGAATGCAGCCATTTCGTTTCCTCCTCGGTGGTCACCAGTCGGCCCGGGTGATGCGCTGGTACCGGGATGGTATCCGTTACCGGCATTCGCCGCCTGACACGGATGTCAGGCCGGGCCCGACCTGAGTATGGTGACGCCATGGGTCTGCTCGATGGTCGTGTCGCCGTGGTTACCGGAGCCGGGAGGGGAATCGGTCGCGAGGTTGCCTTGTGTCTCGCCGCCGAGGGGGCACGGGTGGTGGTCAACGACATTGGTGTCGGTCTCGACGGCCAGGGCGGAGGCGAGGACCCCGCCGATGAGGTGTGCGTCGAGATCGCCAACGCCGGAGGCGAGGCCGTACCCAACCGCGATTCGGTGAGCGACTTCGAGGCCGCCGGTCGGATGATCAGTACCGCCATCGACAGCTTCGGGCAGATCGACATCCTGGTGAACAACGCCGGGATCGTCCGCGATCGTTCGCTGCTGAAGATGACCGAAGAGGACTATGACGCCGTCATTGCCGTCCACCAGAAGGGCACATTCAACGCCACCCGGCACGCCGCCCCGCACATGAAGGAGGCGGGCTACGGGCGCATCGTCAACATGACGTCGTCGGCGGGGCTCCGGGGCAACTTCGGGCAGACCAACTACGGGGCGGCCAAGGCGGCCATCATGGGCATGACCTTCGTCTGGGCGGTCGAGCTCGGCAAGTACGGGATCACCGTCAACGCAGTGGCCCCGTCAGGAAGCACCCGGATGACCGAAGGTCTGTACAAGGGAGCCGAGCCACCGGCCAGCGAAGACCCCGCGCTCAACGCCCCGTTGGTGGCGTTCCTGGCCTCCGAGCCGGCCTCATTCGTCAACGGGCAGATCCTCGGCCGGTCCGGGTTCGCCTATACGTTGTTCCAGACCCCGCGCCAGATCGCCAACATGTGGCAGGACGGCGGGTGGACCACCGAAGAGGTGGCCGAACACTTCCACGAGGTACTGGGCCAGCACCTGCAGACGGTGGGCATGCCCGCCCATCCACTGCTGGGCAAGCGCGACTGACCTTCGACGTCGCTTTGACGAAGGGCCAGGTGCGCGGGTTAAGGGAGATCTCGGGGTGTCACCTATCGACCCCGCACCATGGGGACAGTCAGCCAGAGTTCCCGTGCCGAGCGATACCCCCCGCACTAGGCGCCAACTCGGAATCGCCTCAGGCAGGCTCCGAGCCGTCGACAGGTGCAGAGTCCAGTTGTTTCATTGCCGCGACATCGTTGGGAGTGGCGGGCCGGATGGAGGGCCACCCGAACGCGTTCAGCAAACAGACGAACTGCTTCTCGTCGCCCTCGGCCAGAGGAACATGGAGTGTCCTCGATCGCCGCAAGCCCCCGAGGAACTGCAGACTCAAGGAATGTTCCCCAGGTGAGACCTGGTACACCTTGATTTGCTTGGGCGAGATGGCGCCCACCTTCGAGCTGTCGAGGAAGACGGTGACAACACCACCCTCACCGATGGCAGGGCTCCGACGTTGAGCCCGGCCTCGGCCGAGCCGGGATGCGGCCCGAACCAGAACCAGGGTCGGAAACGCGGGCCAAATTCGATTCGGAGCTCGCCACAATTGGATGGTCGCTCCAACTTCGTCATCCATGCCCAGCGAGGTGTCTCCGCCCATGTTTGCCGCGGCAACATCGGATCGTTCACGATCGGTGTTCATCGTTACTGTTTTACACCGATCGGTGAAAGAAGAACAGCAACAGCTACCTCAATCCTCGCTCCCGGTTCCGTGGGACGCCCCAAAGCCGGTTCCGGGTGGCCCGAAGAATGTCATCTCGGCCCAAGCGAGACTGGTCTCGCTGACCGTACCGGTCAGCCTTCGGCGGTGGCGAAGTGACATTGGAGTTGGTGCTTGAGTACCTTGCCGGTCGGGTTCCGGGGCAACTGGTCGACGAACTGCCATCGCCTCGGCACCTTGTAGGCGGCCAACGCCTCGAGGCCGTGCTGCCGAAGGGCATCGGCGTCGGCCTCCCACCCCGGTCGCAGTACCACCACCGCGGCCACGTCCTCACCCAGCACCTCATGGGGCACGCCGATCACCGCCACCTCCGCCACTCCCGGATGGGTGAGGATGACGTTCTCCACGTCGACCGCGTACACGTTGCTCCCGCCCCGGATGATCACGTCCTTCACCCTTCCGCCGATGTAGAGGTAGCCGTCGGCATCGAGCCGCCCGATGTCGCCGGTGCGAAGCCAGCCGTCGACCCAGGTCTCGGCGGTGGCGCCGGGATCGCCGAAGTACTCGCGCTGGCGGCCGGGGATCCGCAGCCGGACCTCGCCGTATACACCGGCGGGCACCTCGGCACCGGCCTCATCGACGCAGACGACCTCGGCGGGAGGGAGCGGCTTTCCCACCGAGCCCGGACGGCGCACCGCCTCGCCCTTCGGCATCAGGCAGTAGACCGACCCGGCTTCGGTCATCCCGTAGTTGTTGGAGACCAGGGCGTCAGGCATCCGCTCCTGGAGGCGGTCGATGGCCGCCGGGGCCAACGGGGCGCTGCCGACCGAGCAGATGGCGATCGACGACAGGTCGGCTTGGTCGAAGCGCGGGTGGCCGAGCAGCAGCTGGACCATGGCCGGGACCAGGAAGACCGCCAACGGGGACTCGGTTTCGACGAAATCGAGCCAATCGCCGGCATCGAACGCCGGTTGGTAGACGGTGGTCATCCCCAGCTTCATCGGGGTGAAAACGAAGCTGATCCCGGCGAAGGTGGCTAACGGGCTGGCGTGGAGCCACAGGCTCCCTGACCACGTCGGCGGGGAGTTGGGCACCGTCGCGGAGTTGATGTGACGGATGGCGACCCCTTTGGGGTGCCCGGTGGTGCCGGAGGTGAAGAGGATCTCCGAGAGGCCGTCCGGCTCCACCGGCACCTGGTAGCCGGACCCGTCGTCGTCGAGCAGGTCGACCCACGCAGGATTGCGGGGATCGCCCCCCGCCGCCCCGGGCACGGAGGCGTCGACCACCAGCCGGGCGCCGGCATTGGCTCCAGCACTGATGAGGGAAGCGTCCACCCGCTCGTCATCGGCAAACACCGCCACCGCTCCGGCGTGGTCGAGCATGCCGGCCACCTCGGCCGGCGCCAGCCGCGGATCGAGCGGGACCGCCGCGGCTCCGGCCTTGTGGATGGCGGCGTAGGCGGTGACCCAGCGAAGGGCGTTGGCGCCGCGTAACCAGATGGCCACCCGGTCACCCGGACCCACCCCCGACGAGGTCAGGCCCCGGGCCAGTTGGTTGGACTGCCGGTCCCACTCCCCGAAGGTGAGGTGATCGGCGCCGACCACCCGGTAGCCGACCGCCTCGGGATAGAGCTCCGCCATGCTGGCCAGCTGGGCCACCTGTAGTCCGGAGGCACCGGGCTTCGAATCGTTCATCGGGTGCCCACTTTTCCTCATCCGCACCGGATGTGCACATTGCCAGCGCCCATCCTGACTTCCCGGGCTCGAGGCTGAGAAACTGTCCCCGACCCAAGGAGCCGTCCGATGCGATTTGATGCTGAGTTCAAGGGACGTATCGGGAACGACTGGCGCGATTCCGAGCCATGGTGGCCGCCGGTCCCCGAACCCCCGGCCGGGGCCCCGAACGTCGTCCTGGTGGTGCTCGACGACGTCGGGTTCGCCCAGCTCGGTTGCTACGGCTCGGACATCGACACCCCGGTGATGGACCAACTGGCCGCTGACGGGATCCGGCTGGCCAACTTCCACACCACCGCTCTGTGCTCCCCCACCCGGGCCTGCCTGCTCACCGGGCGCAACCACCACCGCAACGGGATGGGCCGGGTGGCGGATCTGGCCGTCGGTTTCCCCGGGTACTGGGGGAGGCCGCCCAAGGAGAACGGGTTCCTGAGCGAGATTCTCCGATCCAACGGTTATGCCAGCTACGCGGTGGGCAAGTGGCACCTGACCCCGGAGGACGAGACCCATATGGGTGCACCGCGCTCGTCGTGGCCCCTCGGGCGGGGATTCGACCGTTGGTACGGGTTCCACGGCGGCGAGACCCACCAGTTCGTCCCCGCCCTCTACCACGACAACCATTCGGTCCGGCCTCAGATCTCCGTCGAGGACGGCTACCACCTCAGCGAGGATCTGGCCGATCGGGCCATCGAGTACGTCGCCGATCTGCGGGCGGTGGACGCCGATCAGCGGTTCTTCCTGTACCTCGCCACCGGCGCCTGCCACTCCCCTCACCAGGCCCCGGCCGCCTGGATCGGGGGGTACGCCGGCCAATTCGATGACGGGTGGGACGCGTGGCGGCAACGCACCTGGGCCCGGCAACTCGAGCTCGGGATCCTGCCCCCGGGGACCGCCCTCTCCCCCCGGCCCCCGTGGGTACCGGCGTGGGACAGTCTCGACGACCGCCAACAAGCGGTGGCCGCTCGCTTCATGGAATGCTTCGCCGGATTCCTGTCCCATACCGACCATCAGCTCGGCCGGGTCATCGAATTCCTCCGCCAAACCGGAGTGCTCGACGACACCTTGGTGGTGGTGGTCTCCGACAACGGCGCCAGCGCGGAGGGAGGGGCCGAAGGCTCCATCAATGATGTGCGACTTTCCAACCTCGACCCGGCCAGCAACGACGAGATGTTCGAGCGCCTCGACGAGATCGGCGGCCCGCTGAGCCACAACAACTACCCCTGGGGCTGGACCATGGCCGGCAACACCCCGTTCAAGCGATGGAAGCGGGAGGTGCACGAGGGTGGGGTGGCGGATCCCTGCATCATCAGTTGGCCGAACCGGCTTCGCTCCAGTGCCGGTGGGATCCGGCACCAGTTCGCCCACGCCATCGATGTGCTGCCAACCGTGCTCGATCTGGCCGGCATCCGGCCGCCGGTGGAGATCGACTCGGTCCGACAGTCATCGATTGACGGGGTCAGTTTCAACTACCTCCTCGGCCCCGACGGCGCCAAGAAGCCCGAACAGCACATCACCCAGCACTTCGAGATGTTCGGGTCGCGAGCCATCTACCACCGCGGCTGGAAGGCGGTCACCTTCCATCCGGTAGGGCCCCTCTACGACGACGGACTCAACCCGAACGCCTCCTTCGATGACGATGTCTGGGAGCTCTACCACGTGGCCGAAGACGTGTCGGAGACCCGGGATCTGGCCGCCGCCCATCCGGAGAAGGTGGCCGAACTGGTGGCACTGTGGTGGGAAGAAGCTCGGCAGAACCTGGTCCTCCCGCTCGACAATCGGGTGCTGTGGGCCCTCGTCCACCCCAAACCCGACCATCGTCGACCCCGGAGCGTGTTCCGGTACTTTCCCGACCTGGCGCCGGTGCCCGAGCAGGTGGCGGTAAATGTCCGGAACCGGGCCCACCGCATCGCCGTCGAGGTCGACGTCCCCGCCGGGGTCGTCCCCCACGGGACGCTGCTCGCCCTCGGCTGTGCCCTCGGAGGTTGGTCACTCCATCTCTTCCAGGGTCGGCTCCGCTACGTGCACAATCTCTACGGCAAGGAGCATCACATCATCGAGGCCCCCCGGGCCATCGGAGCCGGCAATCACTCACTGGCGTTCGACCTCGAGAAGTACGACGGGCTCGGCGGCCAGATGGTGCTCACCGTCGACGGGAAGGTCGCGGCTCGCGGCGACATGCCTCGTTTCACCCCTTCCGGATTCAACGGAGTGGGGATCGGTCTCACCTGCGGCTACGAGTGGGGCCCGCCCGTCGGCCTCGGGTACCGGGCTCCGTTCCGGTTCAACGGGACGATCACCATGGCCACCGTCGAAACCAAAGGGCCGCAGGTGCGGGACCCGCTGGCCGAGTTGGCGGCCATCCTGGCCGAACAGTGAGGGTTCAGCCCAACGCCCGCCGGAGGAAACCGATCATGCCGATGGCGGTGAGGATCAACCACGCCCCGACCGCGGCCACGAAGCAGATCCAGGTCTGGATGTGGGGGACGTTCGGGACCATGAGGCCACGGAGACCCTCGCTCACATAGGTCATCGGGTTGCACGCCGACACCACCTGGAACCAGCGGATATGGCTGAGTGACGGCCAGGGGTACTGGCTCGAGCCGGTGAACAGCAACGGGGTGAGCACCAGGGCAAAGGTCACATTGATGCGGTTGGGGGACACGAAGGTCCCCAGCACCAGCCCCATGGATGCACCCAGCAACGCCCCGATCAGGGTCATCGCCACCACCCCGGCCGCCGCCCCCGCCGTCCAGGGGATCGAGCCCAGCAACCAGACCCCGATCGGGAACATCACCGCCGCGGCGATGGCGGCCCGCAGGGCGGCGATGACGATCTTCTCCAACGCCACCCCTCCGATCGGGAGCGGGGCCAGGAGCCGGTCCTCGATCTCGTTGCTGTAGGAGAACTCGATGACCAGGGGCAGCGCGGTGCTCTGGAGCCCAGTGAGCACCGCCGCCAGTGCCACCAGACCTGGGAACAACACCTCGGCATAGCCGGGCTTGGCGTAGCCGAGCTGGGTCAGCACCTTTCCGAACACGAACAGGAGGAACAGAGGTTGCAGGATCACCTGGGCCAGGAAGATCGGGAACTCCCGGCCGGTCACGAAGAGATCCCGGCGCAGGATGGCCAGCCCGGTCTGCCACGGACCCCAGGATCGTGTACGCCCGGGGGAGGCATCGGGTGAGGGCGGGTTGCCTATCGTCGTCAACGCAATGATCTCCCGGTGAGGTGGATGAAGACGTCTTCGAGGGTGGGCTCGCCCAGCCGCACATCGGTGAGCCGGCCGGCGGCGTCGGCGATGGCCTGGGCTACCACCGCCACCAGGGATGCCGGCTCCCCCTGGACGTAGACCCGGAAGCGCCACCCGGCGACTCCGGGATCCTCGAGGTCCTCCACACGTTCGACGGCGGTCAACTTGACCAGCTCCCGGTGCACCGCGCTGGCGTCCACCGCCTGCCCCGGGTCCACCGTGCAGTCGAGGGTGCGCTCCCCGGCCATGTCCCGGACCAGGGCGGCGGGGGAATCCAGGGCCAGTAGCTTGCCGTGATCGATGATCGCCACCCGGTCGCTGAGGACGGTGGCCTCCTCCATGTCGTGGGTGGTGATCACCACCGTGGTGCCCTCCGACTTCAACTGGGCCACCCGCTCCCACATGAAGAGACGGGCGGCCGGATCCAGACCGGTCGACGGCTCGTCGAGGAAGAGGACGGTCGGGGCGTGCATCAGAGCTCGGGCGATCATCATCCGTTGGATCTGCCCGCCGGAGAAGTCGTCAGGTCGGCCATCGGGCCGGTCGTTCAGGCCGAACTGGGAGAGCAGGTCGTCGGCCCGGGCCTTTCGCTCGGCTCGGGGCACGCCGTGATAACTGGCGTGGAAGAGCAGGTTCTGTCGCACCGACAGGGAGCGGTCGAGATTGTTCTGCTGGGGCACCACGCCCAACAACCGGCGGGCACCTACCGGGTCGGACATCACGTCGACGCCCGCCACCCGGGTCTGGCCGCGGGTCAGGCGGATCCGGGTCGTGAGGATCCCGATGGTGGTCGTCTTGCCGGCACCGTTGGGCCCGAGGAACCCGAATACCTCGCCATGACGCACTCCGAAGGTGATGCCGGCGACCGAATCGACCGGCGCCTTCGGATACCGCTTGACCAGATCGGTGACCTCCACGGCCGGCCCATTCCCGGAGCCGGTCATGAGGTCGGTTCGGCTGACCTCACCGCCGGCAGGCCGTGATACGGGCTGCCCTGCTGTTGCCACTCCTCAAACCTGGCCATGAACCCGGGGCCGAACGGGTCCTCCCCGATCAGCGGCATCGCCGCCCGCCAGATGGTGAGGTCGTCCGGCGCCAACTCGCCCGCTTCGGCCAGGTGGGCCCGGGTGACCTCCTGGTTGCCGCGGCGATGGGCTTCAGCCGCCACCCGGAAGTGGAGCCGGGCCAGGACCTCGTCATCGGAGAGATCTTCGACCGCCGACCTCGCGTCTTTCTCGCTGATGGGGATCACCCCGTCCCGGGCCCATCGGCGAACCTGGTCGAGATGGGGCGACGCCTCGACGCCGGTGATCTCCCGGAACAGATCGGTCCCGAAGGCGTAGCCGTTGGGTCGGACGATGGTTTCCTCCTCGTCGATCCAGACCACGGTGGGGACGTTGGAGATGGCGTAGAGCTCGCTCAAGATGTGTTGGGGGTCGTAGAGGATGGGCATGGTGATGCCCTCGCAGTAAGGAGTGACATCTTTGGCCGACTGGTCCATGGCTACCGCGATCACGGAGAAATCGAAGGGCCTCAGTTCATCGTGCAGGGACTGCCACCCCGGCAGGTCGTATCGGCAGCCACACCAGCTGGCGAAGGTCACCAGCAACTTCTTCTTGCCTTCCCACTCGCGGCTGGAACGCAGGTTGTCATCGAGGTCGGGCAGGTCGAACGCCGGGGCCCTGAGCCCGTCGAGGGCTCGATCCCGCTGTTCAGACGGCAACGAGATGGCGGCCACCCCGATGCCGGTGTCGACCACCACCTGTCGGCCCAGTACGCCGGCCACGGCTTGGAGGTCCACCCGACCCTCCACCACCAATGCCGACGGGTCTGCCACCGGCACGCAGGTGTCCTCGCGGCACAAGCCGGCCGGCTTCAGCTCCCACCCCAGCGCCGCCGGCAATCGGTCGGGGTCGACCAGCATGGTGCCCCGGTCAGGATCGACGAACCCTTCGACCGAGGTGGCCGCGTAGCTGATGACGGTGATCCTGGACATCGCCCCCCTTTTGGCGGTTGCTGAGACCCGCTCTTCCTAGCATCTGGTCCCGGCTGCCCGCCCGTTCAGACGCGTCGCGGCCCTCGGCTTTCCGTTGGGCAAGTCGTCGTGACCCCGGGCATGTCCCGGACGCCGGCGCGTTCACTTCGGCCACTGACCGGGGTCAAGTCCGGGCAGGAGGATGGCTACCAGCGCGTCAGCGTGGGCGGCGATCCAGGCGGGGTCACTCGGATCCTGGGCAGTGAGAAGACGGACTTCGGGGGCGTTGACGTACGGCAGGGAGGCGGCGCCGACCAGAACGTAGTAGAGGATCTCACTGTCGATTGGTGCGGCAACACCGGCATCGCGAAGCAACTGCCAGGCGGGCCGGATGCCGTCGAAGAAGGTCTTTACGTGGGTCTCGGTCATCCACGCCAACCGGTCGCTGGCCGCGGTTCCCTCATGCACCATGATCTGGTTCAACTCCGGGTGTTCGGCCACGAATCTCACGAACCGACGGATGCCATCGGCAAAGCCCGCGGTCACTTGTGCAACGTCGATGGCGCTCAGGTCAGCTGGGAACAGACCGCCCAACGCCTCCCCCAACAGACCGAAGAGGTAATCCACCGATGCCGTCCACAGGGCCAACTTCGACTCGAAGTGGTAGTTGATCTGCGGCTGGTGCGCTTCGACCCGACGGGCGATCGAACGGGTCGATGCCCCGTCGAAGCCCTTGGCCCCGAACTCGATCAGGGCCGACTCCAACAGCGCCTCCCGGATGTCGGTCCGCGCCCGGCGGCGCCGGACCTGCCGCTGGGTCTGGGGCTGGGTTTGCACAGTCGAAAGCCTAGCCGCTATTATCACTCGATAATAGTGAAGGAGGTGAGGGATATGAGTGCTGCCCGTGACGTGACCAAGAAGGAGGGGGATGCCGCTTCGACGTCGGAGCGTCTCCTGCCCCTGTCGAAAGATCCATTCCAGGCGCCCGTCGACCGGGACATGCTGCCCTCCGAGCGGCGCCAGTTCGTTCGAACCCATCGAACCTGCGTGTTCGGCTATGGGCGTCAGTCGGATGGACCGGCGATGTCGGTCGTCTACTACGTCCCGGCCGAGAACGACGACCTCCTGGTGGCAACCATGGACGGTCGGGCCAAGGCCAAAGCTGTAGCCCGCCACGGAAAGATAAGTCTCTGCGTGCTGGATGAGACCTGGCCCTTCGCCTACCTGCAGGTCTATTGCGACGCTGCCATCGACGACGACGGCGAGACCTTGGTCGACGTCATGATGGCGGTGGCCGAACGCATGTCGGGTGAGCCGTTGGACCCCGAGCTCCGGCCCATGGTCAAGGCCCTGAGGGACGAGGAGGGCCGGGTGTTGTTGCGCTGCCGGCCGTACTCGACCTTCGTGACGCCGCCCCGACATCTCCACCGCAACGACCAGGAGGAGCCGCTGACCCATTGGGTCTCGGCCGCCATGCCCTGGGATGCTCCGGACTCACCCGAGCCATCATGACGTTCCGATTCGCCAACGTCGAGGGTCGGTCCGCCCTGGTCGATGCCGATGGCCGGTGGTTCGACGCATCGAGGATAAGTGGCGGGGCCATCAGCGCTGACCCGATGGGCGCGTGGCGTCAGCTCGACGACCTCCACCGGGCCGCCGGCGAGATCTCCCGAGGTGGTGCCGGACGGCACCATTGGCGACGTTGGCCTTCGACCACCGATCCCTTCGCCTCGCAGCGTGTTTGCCATCGGGCTCAACTATCGGGCGCATGCCGACGAGTCCACGATGAGCCCGCCGGACGTGCCCCTCGTCTTCACGAAGTTCCCGAGCTGCCTAACCGGCCCAACCGACCCGGTGATCCTCGGGGGAACCACCGACGACTACGAAGCCGAGCTGGTAGTCGTCATCGGCCGCGGGGTCCGGCACATCCGGCCCGAGGACGCCTGGACCCATGTCGGGGGACTGACCATCGGCCAGGACATCTCCGACCGGACCCTCCAGTTCGCGGCCAAGCCCCCACACTTCGACCTGGGCAAATCCACGAGACACCTACGGGCCGACCGGGCCGGTCGTCGTATCTACCGACAGCTTCACCGACCCCGGTGACCTTCTGATCACCTGTGACGTCAACGGTCAGCGGCGGCAAGAGGATCGCACCTCGAATCTGATCTTCGACGTCCCGACTTTGATCAGCTACCTCTCCGGCATCCTTACCCTGAACCTCGGAGACCTGATCTTCACCGGCACCCCGGCCGGAGTCGGTGCTGCCAGCCTCCAGTTCCTGGGTGACGGGGACGTGATCACCACCACCATCGAAGGCATCGGGACCATGACCAACCGGTGTCGAGCCGCAAAGCCCGCCGACCTCGACGACCAGCCCCGGCTGACGTCTCACTGAGGAGCATGCCTTGGCTCTCCACCAACTGGCATCGATCACGATCGGCGTTCCCAACGTCGAGGAGACAGCTCGGTACTATGCCGAATTCGGGCTGACCCGCGACGGTGCCCGGTTCTCGACCAGGGATGGGGGCGAACAACTGCGGATCCTCGAGGCCCCGAGCCGCCGGCTGATCGAGCTGGTCATCGGAGTCGACGATCCCGACGACCTGGATCAGGTCGCACGCCGACTGGCTGGTCTCGGCGTCCCCACCGAGCGCCAACCGGCCGGCCTCCGCGCCGTCGAGACCCACAGTGGGATCCGGGTGGTGGTCGAAATCTCGCCTCGGATCTCCCAGGACCCCGCGGTGGTCGTCAGTTACAACGGACCGGGGCGGTCGGAACGAACCAACGATCGCGCCCCGCGGTCTTGCGAGACGCCCCGATCCGTCCCCGCAAGCTGGGGCATGTCGTCATCGGCACTCCTGACGCCGAGGCCTCGCAGCGCTTTTTCGTCGACGGTATCGGTTTCAAGGTCAGTGACCAGGTCCGCGGCGTCGCCAGTTTCATCCGGTGCTCCACCGACCATCACAATCTGCTCATCCAACCATCCCCGGTGGCCTTCCTCCATCACACCTCCTGGCAGGTCGACGACGTCGACGAAGTCGGCCGCGGCGCCACCCGCATGCTCGAAGGTCACCCCGAGCGGCACACCTGGGGGCTCGGTCGTCACTCCATCGGCTCCAATTTCTTCTGGTATCTGCGCGATCCCGCCGGCAGCTTCTCCGAGTACTACTCCGACATGGACACCATCATCGACGACCAGCTCTGGACACCAGGAACCTGGGAACCATCGCTACAGGCTCTCTATACCTGGGGACCCGACCTCCCGCCCTCGTTTCTCCAGCCCGACGACCTCGCCGAGCTGATGGCGGCGTCGCATCGGAGCTGACCAGGTTCACTCCGGGTCGTCGGGTAGACCGATGGCCGAGATGAACTGACGGCTGCGGTGGCGGTAGCCACCTTCGCCCTCCGGAGTGGGTGCCGCCGGCGAGAACAGCACCACCCCACCGCCCGGCGTCACCGCCACGGCTTTGGCCACCGCTTCGTCCAGATCCCCGACGGTCTCCACCAACAGCCTCGGTTCGGACCCCGAACCGGCGTCCCGAAGTGCTTCGACCATCCTCTCAGGATCCGGCGGCAGCACCACCACCCTCGGCATAGGACGACGGGCGACCAGTGATTCGGTCAACTGCCCGAGGTCGACTCCCCGGTCTGCCCCGCCCAGGATGATCGTGAGGTCGCGTCCGGGGAACGCTGCCACCGAAGCCATGGTGGCGAACGGATTCGAGGCCAGTGCATCGTCCACGAAGGTCAGGTCGTGTCTCACCCCCACCGTTCGGCACCTTGACGGCAACCCGTCGTAGCCGTCGACGGCGGCGGTCACCGCCTCCGGCGACGGCTGCTCCCCCCGGAGCAGCAACACCCCGGAGATGGCGCCGCAGAGGTTGGCCACGTTGTGGCCGCCCGGCGCCCGTAGCCGGTCGGTGGCAACCACTGGTGTCCCGTCAACCGAGATCATCCCGCTGGACTCGGCCCGGACCCTCCCCGATGCCCCGAACAGCATCCGGTGGGGATGATCGGCAGTACGGCGCACGGCCTCGGCGCTGGCGGCGTTGACCGCCAACAGCCCGGGGGGGCCGGCGCTGATCAGCCGAAGCTTGTCCCGGTAGTAGATCTCCACTCCGCGGTGCCAGTCCAGGTGATCGGGAGCCAAGCTGGTCAGCACACAGACCCCGGGCGAGACGGTGACATCGGCGGCCTGGTAGGACGACACTTCGACTACGTAGGCGTCCACCGGATCCCGGCCGTAAAGATCGGTGACCGGCTCGCCGATGTTGCCGGCCAGGGCCACCGAGAGTCCCAGATGCTCGAGGATCGACGCCGCCAACGCCGCGGTGGTGCTCTTCCCCTTGGTCCCGGTGATCGCCAGCACCGGAGCCGGATGGAAGTCCTCCAGCCAGACCGCAGTGGCGGTGGTGACGGTGACCCCCTCCGACTCGGCCGCGGCCAGTTCGTCCCGATACCGGCTCACCCCCGGAGACCGGACCACTACCTCCAACCCGCCCCACTCCACCTGGTCAGGGGGCAGCACCGGTAGAGCCGCGGACAGTGCCGTCTCCAATTGTCCGGCGGCGGTCTCGACGTGGTCGTCGATGAGGACCGGCGACGATCCCCGCTCGATGAGCAACCGGGCCATGGCCAGCCCTTCTCGCCCCATCCCCCACACCGCCACCCGCCGGCGGCTGAGGTCGTCGAGATTCACCGGTCCGCGGCCAGCAGTCGGTCGACGGCCGATGCCACCTTCGGGTCGGGAAAGGCGGGGGACGGGTCAGGAGGTGAGCAACCGCGTGACGTCGTGGTCGGAGACCAACGCCCGGGCTGGGTCGCCGAGCGCGGCCACCACCACCTTGTCCTTCCAGGCCGGAAGGTCGGCCAGCATCCGCAGGGCGGCGGCCGACTCCCCCCGCTCACCCACGCATTCGAACGGTTTCCCTTCTTCGCTCATCAGGGCGGCGAAGCCGTCTGCCTGATCGGGATCGTCGAACATGTCCCGGCCGATGATGGCGACCAATGCCTCCGGACCCAGGAACGGCGCCAGCATCAACCCCACGAACCGGCACTTCGGGCAATGACCACACCAGCGGTCATTGACCCCCGCCTCCTGGCGGAAGGCAGTGTTGCAACTGCAGAAGGTGGGGTGGTACCTGGTGAGTCGCGAAAACGCCCGGGCGATGGTCAGTTCGGAGTACTGCCGGAGCGCGGATCCGTAGGTGAGCCCGGGATCGATCGACTCCGCCAGCAGGCGCTGCAGCAGGATCTCGAAGTCGAGGCTCTTGGAGTACTGGTGGTTGACCGGCACGCCCTCGACCCAACGGGTCTCCTCACTGGCCGAGCGCTCGATGGCCATGGCGATGGAGTCGTAGCCATAGAGATAACTTCCCGCCACTGCGATGAGCGACACGATGGCGGTAATAGGAACATGCCCGTTGAGCGCGCCGATGGCGTTGATCCGGGCCAGCTCCGGTGCTAGGCGCCGGCGGACCACGATCAACTCGAGACCGGATGCCGCCGCCAGCTCGACGACCAGCGGATGCGGGTTGACGGCAAACAGCCTCGGCCCCAGATGGCGAACCGCCTCGATGAGGACCATGGAGTCCTTGCCTCCACCGATGGGGACCACCAGTCCTCCCGGCCGTCGGGTCCGGAGCCGGTCGGGGTCGACCGGGGACGCAGAGGAAGCGTGGATCTTCACCGGACGGGGAACCGGCAGACGGTTGGCCAGCGCGAACTCCCTCAGCCCGTCGTCGTAGAGGTGGCCATGGAATTCGGACTCGGAGGCGGTGAGGCCGGCTCCTTCCACCTCGATCACCGGCGGCGCCGCCGTCTTGTAGTAGCTGGTCCCGGCGGCGATATGCAGGTGGTGGAGGGCGCGGTCGAGGCCGGCCGCGTCGACCGGCAGGTCGGGGGGCGGCTCGGTCTCGAAGGTAACGGTCTCCTCGAACGAGTAGCTGTCATCCAGCCCGTAGCGAAGCGACGCCGTCCGGGAGGAGTGGTCATAGTGGTTGTCGACGATCCGGAAGCTGTCGACTGACCCCGGATCGAACCAGTTCGGGTCGCTCATGGCGCGCACAGCGTACCGGTTGGCCTCAGTGGTCACGGCGGTGGAGCGGGACCCGCCGGTTGTCCTCCCGGGCCGACTCGAGTATCTGGCGAAGCCGATCGACTGGGGCGTCGGCCGATGACCAGAGGTTGTTCCGCTCCTCCGGATCGTGGCTCAGGTCGTAGAGCTCCCACTGGGAAGGCACCGGTTCGGGCCCGTCGTCAGGCGGAGGCGCCATCCCCTGAGATGCCTCCCACTCCCCCAACCGGTCGTAGTACTGGCTCAGCTTCCACAGCCGGGGAGCGCCGTCCTCGCCATCTGCAAGCGGGGCGATGACCGATTCGATGTTGGCCGGCCCTGCCACCGGCGTGAACGGCTCGCCGGTGAACCGGTTGCGACGGCGGAGGCCGAGGTCGATCCGGTCCTCGGTGGTGAAGTAGACCGGCTCCTCCCGCCGCGAAGCACCAGTTGGGTCGAAAATCACCGGACTGAGATCGCGTCCGACCAACTCCCGGACCTCGATGTGGTGCTCGCAGAGTTGGCCCACCAACGACTCGGGCTCGACGCCGGCCAGGCCCAGGAGGGTGGGCAGGAGATCGACGTGGCTGGTCGGTGTCGACACCCCTCCGGCGGAGGCAGGGATGCCCGGGCCGGACACCAGCAGCGGGACTCGGATGGCCTCGTCGAAGGCGGTGTACCACTTCTGCTGCATCCCGCCGTGGGCGCCGACCAGATCGCCATGGTCGGAGGTGAAGACCACCATGGTGGTTTCCGCCAGTCCGGAGGCGTCGAGCGCGGCCAGGATCCTCTCGATGGCCCGGTCCACCAGTTGATGGAGCCAAAGGTAGAACCGTCGGTAACTGTCGTCGGCCGGTTGGGGATAGAGCAGTTGCGGCCACAGGTCCCGGAACAACCGATGGCAGTCCGGCCTCCCCTCGAAGCCGTCGGCCTGGGAGGGGGCCTCCGCCACCTCCGGCACCCCGTCGTCGATGGCGGGGAAGCCGAAGGCGTCCCAGCCGAAGCCGGAAAAGACGATGTCGTGGGGGTTGACGAAGGATGCCACCGCCAGAAACGGGCGGGCCTCGGCGTCATCGGCGGCCAGCTCGGAGAACAGCCCGCAGACCTGATCGGCGAACAGCGGATCCCGAACCAGCCCGGTATCGGCCGGACTCGGGCCATGGGGCTCGCGACCGATCCAGCCGGAGAAGCCGAATCGATCCAACCGGTCGGCCCTCCGATAGAGATCCACCCCTTCCGGATCCACCATCCCGGCCCGGTCGTTGGCCATCAGTCCTCTATGGCTTCCAGCCGGGATGAGATCGGCGTGGGAGATGTGCCACTTCCCGCGGTAGTGGGTGCTGTACCCGGCGGCCCGGAACCAGTCCCCCATGGTCGGCACCCCGTCGGGATCCAACCAGGAGATCCCCGGGTCGTTGGCCGCTTTGGCCAGCCCGTCGGTGGAGGTCACCCCGTGCAGCGACGGGTAGTGGCCGGTGAACAGCGATGCCCGACTGGGAAGGCAGGCGGTCGACGCCGCGTAGTGGCGATGGAATTCGACGCTCTGGGCCCGCAGCCGCTCACGGGCCGGGAACTTGTCGCGTCGGAACCTGGCGACGGCGGCATCCTCATAGGGGGGTGGGTACCGTTCCTCATCGGTCATGATGACCAGGACATTGGGTCGGGTGGCGGGCATTGCCCGCCACCCTAGGGGTTCGTTCCCCGGTCCCTGGGAATGACGATGGGCGCCGGGTCGGGGAACGGGAACACCTCGAGGTCCGGTGCGTTGCGGGCAAGTGAGTGGTAGCTGCGTTCAGCGAACCACCAGCGGGCACCGTCGAAGCGGTACCGGTCGTGATAGAGCCCGAAGGCGTTGGTCCACCGCCCGCTGCTCTCGTCTTGGCGGTGCTCGCACATATACAGGCGGCTGACGGCCGACTCGGCTCCGGCGCCGTGGGGGAACACGATGTGGGCGTTGAGGATCTCGAACTCGAAAAACGAGAACCTGGTCACCGAGGCGCCGATGAACTCGCCCAGCGCCACGCCCCCGACCAGTCGGAGGGGATCGCCTTTCCGGGTGTCGATGACAACGGCGGCATCGGGAAGGAAGAGGTCCTCCAACTCGGACCAGGCCCGGCGATTGACCACGTCGGCATAGGCGTGCTGCAGCCGACGGATGGCGGTGTCGTGCACCGCGGTCAGAAGCAGCTCGTCGTCAATCACGGCTCGAACGCTACTTCGCCACCCGGACACGGTCTCGGGTGGGGCGGATAGGTTGGGTGAGACCCCATCGAGGGCGAGATCCGCCTGAGTTCGACACGAGGTGCACATGGAATACGTCAATCTCGGAGCCACCGGCCTGCGGGTGTCCCGCGTCTGCCTCGGCATGATGAGTTTCGGCAACGACAGCGAGCGCCCCTGGGTGCTCGCGGAGGACGCCGCCGAGCCGATCGTGAAGCTCGCGGTGGAGGGTGGGATCACGTTCTACGACACTGCCGACACCTATTCGGCGGGTGCCAGCGAGGTCGCCACCGGCCGGCTGCTGCGAAAGTTCTTCGAGCGCGAGGACGTGGTGGTGGCCACCAAGGTGTACATGCCGATGAGACCGGGCGAGAACGGCAAGGGACTGTCCCGAAAGCACATCCTCTCGGCCATCGACGCTTCGCTCCAGCGTCTGGAAATGGACTACGTGGACCTCTACCAGATCCACCGCTGGGACCACCACACCCCGATCGAGGAGACGATGGAGGCGCTGCACGATGTGGTGCGGTCGGGCAAGGCCCGGTACGTCGGTGCCTCCAGCATGTTCGCCTGGCAGTTCGCCAAGGCCCAGCGCGTGGCGGATGAGAACCACTGGACCCGGTTCGTGTCGATGCAGCCGCACTACAACCTGATCTACCGCGAGGAGGAGCGCGAGATGATCCCCCAGTGCATCGACCAGGGCGTGGGCGTCATCCCCTGGAGCCCCCTGGCCCGCGGGGTGCTGGCCGGCAATCGCACCCGGGGGGGCGAGCGAACCACCACCCGATCGTCAACCGACCCGTTCACCGACTACCTGTACGACCAACCCACCGATTTCGATGTCGTCGACCGGGTGGCGGAAGTGGCCGCCGCCCGCCAGGTCCCCCCGGCGCAGGTGGCATTGGCCTGGCTGTTGCAACGACCCGGGGTCACCGCCCCGATCGTCGGCGCCACCAAGGAGTCGCATCTAGCCGATGCCCTGGCCGCGGAGCAGCTGGTCCTCACCGCCGACGAGGTGGCTCGGCTGGAGGAGCCCTACGTGCCCCACCCGGTCCTCGGCCACTTCTGAGCAGCACATTCTGGTCACTGAAGCGGCACCTTCCGATCACTCAGCGGTAACCTGAACGCCCTTCACGGCTCGGTTAGGGTGCGGGGCATGAACGTGGGGGTTCTCTCGTCAGCTTCTATTCACCGCGCCATCCGGCCCGCCGTCATCGCCACCGTGGCGCTCGCCGTCCTGCTCGCCGGATGCTCGAGTTCGCCGGCGAAATCGGTGCCCCCGACCAGCACCACCACGACGACCACCACCACAACGACCACCACGACGGTGCCCCCGACCACCACCACGGTCCCCCCCACGACCACCACCACGTACTACTCCCCGCCGTCGACCTACTACGTGCCATCGCCGAATCCCACCTGCGCACCGCCGTGTTGAGCGACGGCCAACCCCCTAAGTCGATGTCACCCGGACGCGGCGCCGGCACTGTGACACGACGCTTCCGGTCGTGGAGCCGGGCGATCCGGGTCGGGGTTGCCCTGGTGGGCGTGGCCTTCGTTTGCGGCCAGGCGCTGCCGGCGGTCGCCCAGGTCGTCGGCGCCGATCTGAGCCAGGCCGGATCGGCAACCGCCCACATCAGCGCCCGGGATACCCCGACCTCGCCCGGGTACTGGTTGCTGGGCGACGACGGTGGGGTGTTCTCCTACGGCGCGGCCCGCTTCTACGGCTCGATGGGCGGCCAGACCCTCAACCGGCCGACGGTGTGCATGGCCTCGACGACGGACGGGCTCGGGTACTGGCTGGTGGCCCAGGACGGCGGCATCTTCTCCTTCGGGAGTGCGTCGTTCTACGGATCGACCGGAGGCCTGTCGCTGGTCAAGCCGGTGGTCGGGATGGCCGCCACCCCCGATGGCGGCGGCTACTGGCTGGTGGCCACCGACGGTGGCGTCTTCTCCTTCGGGGACGCGGCGTTCTACGGCTCGACCGGGGGTATGAGCCTCAATCAACCCATCGTCGGCATGGCCTCGACCCCTGACGGCCGCGGCTACTGGCTGGTCGCCTCCGACGGTGGCATCTTCTCCTTCGGGGACGCGGCGTTCTACGGCTCGACCGGGGCCATGACCCTCAACAAGCCGGTGGTCGGCATGGCCGCCACCCCCGACGGCCGGGGTTACTGGATGGTCGCCACCGATGGCGGCATCTTCTCCTTCGGTGACGCGCCGTTCCTGGGCTCGGCCGGGGGCATCCCCCTGGTCAAGCCGGTGGTGGGGATGACCACCACCTCCACCGGCCGGGGCTACTGGCTGGCCGCCCAGGACGGCGGCATCTTCACCTACGGGGATGCCACGTTCGAAGGCTCGCTGGCCGGGTCCCCGCACGTGGCGTCGGTGGCGGCCATCTCCGGGGTGGGTCGACCCGGGGGTGCCAGGGCACCGTCGTCCCCAACGACCTACCGGTGCCGGGCCCCGGAGGCCCGCCCGGCGAGGGGCAGTGGGTGCCGGCCATCCGGAACGTGGGCCCGACCCCCGCCCTCTACACCACCACCCTCCGGCCCTACCCCGGCGGAGCGCCGGCGGGGATCGCCTGGATGGACATGAGCCGCGCCGACCTGCGGCTGTACGCCGGACCGCCTTCCCAGCCCCCCGGGAACTACACCTATTCCGGCCAGGTGGCGCCCGGCGACCGGTCACGGCTGCTGGCCGCCTTCAACTCCGGCTTTCTGATGGCCGATACCGTCGGTGGTTGGTATTCGCAGGGCCAGACGCCCCTCCCGCTCCGCAACGGGGTGGCCTCCCTGGTGATCTACAACAACGGGAAGGTGCAGATCGGCGCCTGGGGGTCGGAGGTCGGGATGTCCCCGTCGGTGTTCTCAGTGCGCCAGAACCAGGGCATGCTGGTCGACGGCGGTCGTCCCGCCGCCGACTTGTCGGTCGGAGCCTGGGGTGCGGTGCTTGGCGGGGTCGGGAACAACTGGCGCTCGGGAATCGGCACTGACCGCTTCGGCAACCTCATCTACGTCGGCGGCCCGGACCTGCTTCCCGGCGACCTCGCCCATCTCCTGCTGGTGACCGGGGCGGTCGAAGGCATGGAACTCGACATCAACCCGCAGTGGGTCACCTTTTCCACCTACGCCACGGCGCCCGGACAGTCCGACCCGAACGTGCTCACCGGCGGGAATCTGATCGGCGGCATGTACTACGGGCCGGACCGCTTCATCAGCTATTCGGAGCGCGATTTCCTGGCGTTAGTGTCCAGCTGAGGACGGTTGTCGCTCACCCCTCGGCCCGGGACACGACGGTCGGATCGCGCCACAGCCGAACGACTTGCTTGGTGGCGAGCTCGCCGCCACCAAGGTCGGCCGTCACCTCGGCGAACCGGCGGGCCGCCATCCGAGCGTCGCCGTCGTCCAGCAACCCCTGCAGGGCCTGGGCGATCGCCGCTGGCGGCGACTCGGCTGGAAGCATCCTCCCCACCCCGCAGGCCTCCACCCGCGCCGCATTGATGGGTTGCTCGCGACCTTGGGGGATGCACAGGATCGGCACACCCGCGGCGAGAGCATTGGTGATGGTACTCAGGCCACCGTGGGAGACGACCGCGACCATGGATCCCAAGACCAGGTCGTGGGGAACGTAGCCCTCCACCCGAACATTCGCCGGTAGTTCGAACGTATCCGTCGGGAGGACGTCGGCCAGGGTCAGGAGCACCCGCACCGGCATGGCGGCCAAGGCGTCGAGGACGGGTGGAATCGCCTTGGCTTGCCCCTGGACTGTCGTGCTCAGACTGAGGAGTACCCAGGGGTCGCCCGGCTCCGCCAACATCTCGGCGATGCGCGGCGTCAGTGGCTCCCGGGGAGGCGGCGCGGAGATAGGGCCGATGTACGTGGTGTTCGGCGGCAACGTGCACGGCGCATCCAGCCCGGGAGGGGTCAGGGCCAGGACCGCGCCCGCCCGGTCGAGGGCGGAAGCCACGTCCATCCCCATCGCCAGCCCTCCCCACTCGTACCGGAAGGGGCCGTACAGCACATGGACCAGGACGGCCGTCGGCAAACCGAGGATGCCCGCCGCATCGAATCCGGCCCCGAGCATGCAGTCCACCACCACCACGTCGGGGCCGAAGTCGTTCGCCTCGCCGAGGACGTCATCCATCGTGCCGCGCCCATGCAATGCAGCTGTGAGTCTGTCCCAATGGTCGTCGAGATCGACGTCGGACTCGAACGGCGGCACCGACGCATAGGGGGCGAACTCCATGCCCGCCGCGGCAGCCCGCGCCGCCATGGAGGTCCAGCCCAGGAGCCGGACCCGGTGGCCCCGACGGACCAGCCGTGCACCGAGATTGAAAGCCGGCGGGGTGTTGCCACCACCGTCCCAACTGGCGATCAGGAACCTACCGGAGGCACTCATCGGCTCTCAGTGTGCCACGAGCCGTGATCGGCGGACGGGCGCTGGACAAATGCCCTCACCGCATCGTGCCTCCCTCCTTCAGGACCGTCCGGACAGGAACGTCTTGAGCTCGGCGGTCACGTCCTGCCGGATGATGGCAAATCCGTCCGACACCGGGAGGTTGCCCGGTCCGCAGCCGTCGACGGCCCGGCCGACGAACGGCGCCCCGACCGGCAGGCTGATGTTGAGCGCGGCGCCGATGGCTCCGACCCCACCGTGGCCGCGGTTGATCAGGCACAGGTCGGTGAAGGCGAGATGGCCGGCGGTCGAAAGCGAGACGAACTTCTTGGGCGGAGGGGCGGCATCGTAGGTCGCCTTGACCCAAGCCGGCATCACGTCGCGGTCCTCCGACCCGGTCATGTACAAGGAGGGCTTGGCCGGCAGGTCGGGTGGTGGCGGCGAGGACCCGGCCGCCAGCGCCACGTAGACGGCGACCTCCGGACGCCCGGCGAATTGGATGGCGTCGAGACCTCCGAGCGAATGACCCACGATCCCGACGGTCCCGGGTCGCACCAGGTGACCCAGCACGCCGACCCCACCGGCACTGTCGCCGAGCACCAGGGACTCGGTGTCGACCAATACCTGGTAGTCGCTGGGGCCGGCGGGCGGCGTCGCCCCCAGATCGGAGAAGAACTCGGTCACGTCGTGGGCGGAGAACTCCGGGGAGGCGACCACGAACCCCCACGACGCCAACCACGAGGTCAGAAACGTCGACTGGTCGCGGTAGGAGTAGAGCCCGGCGGCGAACAGCACCAGCGGGAACGGACCCCGCGTCGAGGCGGCGACATCGCGGTAGGCGTCGGTGGTGAACGACCCCATCCCGACCGGCACCCGGGCGGCGAGGCCGGCCGGCAGCCAGTCACGGAGGTCATAGGTCGCCCGGGCCCGACCGGAGACGGCGGTGGGTTCGGCCGGGTACCACACGTCCACCGGCCCACTCGGGAGCTGCTCGGTGGTCACTCCGGCGGCGAACGGCCCGGCGACAGCGTACGGCCCGAGCGGAGTCCCGGCATTCGAGGATCCGGTTCCCGACGAGGTAATGAGAACCGCGGCCGCGGTGATCGCCCCGGTGGCCAGCACCGCACCGATCAGCCAGGGCAACGGCAGCCGGAGCCGGGCGAAAACGGTGGTCGGAATGGCGACACCTTACTCCCCGCATCGTGATCTAGATTTCGGCCCGTGCGTCCCTTTCGAACGGTGAAACGAAAGGTCGCCTTTGGCTTTCTCGCCGCCCTCGCGGCGTTCCTCATCGTGGCCGGATGGTCGTATTTCAGTGCCATCACCGCCCCGGGAACCGACGGCCTGCAGGCCAGGAGTGTCGAGTGGGTCCGGTCCCACGGCGGGAGCGGGATCGTCCGATGGGTTGAGAACGAGTGGTACTCCCACCATCAGCCACCAAAGGGTGGCCGGGCCAATGTGGCGGTAGCCACCCACAAGGCCACCTCATTTTCGTCGGCCAACTATGCCAACGTCGCCCACCTTCCGGTGCCGTCCGCGCTGCACCCGATCGTGCCGGGGCCGCTCGAGGGCGAGGGTCAGTGGACTCCGGTCGGCCGCCTGGTCGGCGGGGTGCCGGCGGTGTACTCCACCTATCTCCGGCCCGACCCGGTGCATACCAGCCTGCTCACCGGGGTGGCGTGGATGGACACCAAGCTGTTGAAGGCCACCCTGTTCTCCGGCACCGACGTGCCGGGTGCCACCGGGTTCAAGGACATGGCCCCACCCACGGCCGATGAGGCCAGCCAACTGGTCGCCCAGTTCAACTCCGGATTTCGCATGCAGGATTCCGACGGTGGCTACTACAGTGAGGGCCGGCTCATCTATACCATGCGCCCGGGGGCCGCCTCGCTGGTCATCTACGACACCGGCAAGGTCACGGTGGCCAAGTGGGGACGGGACGCGACGATGGGGCCGAATGTCGACAGCGTTCGCCAGAACCTGGATCTGATCATCGACCAGGGTCACCTGTCACCGGGACTGCAGTCGGACTCGACCGGCAAGTGGGGCGCCACCCTGGGCAACAAACTGCTGGTGTGGAGGTCGGGCGTCGGGGTGACGGCCAACGGGGCGCTGGTCTATGCCGGCGGCCCCGGTCTCAGCGTCTACACCCTGGCCAACGTGCTCCTCCACGCCGGCGCTATCCGGGCCATGGAGATGGACATCAACACCGCCTGGGTCGACTACTTCTTCTTCACCCCGCCGCCGGGAAAGCCGGCCGCCCCGGCCAACGGGACCAAGCTGCTGAGCTCGATGAACGGCGCACCCAATCGGTACTTCGAGCCCTCATCCCGGGACTTCATCTCGATGTCCGCCAATCCCCAGCCCACCGCGTCCGCCGCCGCCCATCAGTAGGGAGGCGGGATGACCGGGTCCGTCCGGTCGGTCCGCTCCCGGGCTGGGGCCGGGTCGGCGATGACGCCGAAGAGGGCGACGGCAGCGGCCAGCGCGGCGCTGGCGGCCAACACCAGGGCGGCGATCGAAAAGGCGTGCCGCACCTGCGCGGTATCCGTCAGGTTGCCGGCCGAGGAACCGAACACCGCACCGCTCACCGCCAGCCCCAGGGCGGTCCCGATCCCCCGGGTCATGTTGAGGACCCCGGAGGCGAGGCCCGGACTGCTGAGCCGGGATGGCCGCCATGATCCCGGCGTTGTTGGGTGAGACGAAGAGGCCGAGACCGACGCCGATCAACGCCAGCAGGGCGACGAAGCCGGGGGTGGTCGGATCCCAGGCCGCCAGCCCGACCAGGCCGAGCACCACCAGCACCATCCCAATCACCCCCGGGGGTCCGACCCCCACCCGGTCAGCCAGGTGACCAGCCAGCGGGGCGACGACGCCCAGGGCCAGCGGCATGGCCATCAACTCGATCCCCGACCGGGCCGAGCCCAACCCGTAGCCGCGTTCGAGCAGGAAGGGCACGATCACCAGCACTCCGAACAGGACCATGAAGGACAGCATCCCGCTCACGATCCCGGCGCTGAAGCGGGCCCGCCGGAACAGCGAGAGGTCCACCATCGGCTCGGGGAACCGGCGTTCCCGGGCCACGAACCCGATGGCGAGGATCGCCGCCACCCCGATGAGGCCGAGGATCCAGGGTGAGGTCCAGCCCTGGCGGTTCCCCAGCGAGATGACCGACACCAGCGCCACCACCGCCGGAAAGAACAGTGCGAACCCGGACCAGTCGAAACCAACCCGGGTCTGCAGGTGCCGGCTGCGGGGGATGAACAACAGCCCGGCGATCACCCCGACCACCCCGACCGGCACGTTGACCAAGAACAGCAGCCGCCACCCGCCCACCGCCAGCAGCAATCCGCCGACCGATGGGCCGAAGGCCAACCCCAGCGCCTGGGCGGCACCCTGGATTCCGATGGAGCGGCCGAGGCGGTGCCGGGGCACGGCCAGGGCGATGATGGCCACGCTGTTGGCCTGCAACATGGCCGCCCCGACGGCCTGGAGCACCCGGCACCCGCACAGCAGGTAGAGGTTCGGCGCCAGCGCGCAGAGGGCCGAACCGGCGATGAAGATGAGGAACCCGTAGATGTAGAGGAGTTTGCGTCCGAACATGTCGGCGAAGCGGCCCACCGCGGCGACGGTGGCCACCAGCACCAGCAGGTAGCTGAGGCCGACCCAGGTGACCGGGCCCACCCCGACCCCGAACGACCGCTCGAGGGTGGGGAACGCCTGGGTGACGATGCTGGCGTCGAGCTGTCCCATGAAGGCGCCGATGCATACCGCCGCCACCGCCAGCCGGTAGGCCCCGGGACGATCCCGGATCGAGGCGGGTCGGCGCGGCTCGACGATCAGCTGCCGCCATCCGGTTGGCTTCGGCTCGATGTCGGTGTCCACCCTCCCATGGTGGACGCTGCGGTTCCAGAAGTCGAATAGTGATTATTGATTGTTTTGATATGATTTACAAATGGATCTACGGCGGCTCAAGCATTTTTTGGCGGTGGCCGACCACCAGGGGTTCACCGCCGCCGCCCGGGCCGTGTCGGTGTCCCAACCCGCCCTGTCCCTGGCCGTCAAGGAGCTGGAGACCGAGCTCGGCACCATCCTCTTCCACCGTTTGGGCCGCCGGGTGGTGGTGAGTCCGGCCGGGGCCGCCCTCATCGGGCCGGCCCGGCAAGCCCTGCGGGACGTGGAGACCGGCCGGGCCGCGGTGGCGGCGGTCACCGGGCTGGACGCCGGCAGCCTGGCCATCGCCAGCCTCCCCACCCTGGCCGCCGATCCGCTGGCCGTGATCGTGGGCCGGTTCCGGCGTGACCACCCGGCGGTGACCGTCGATCTGGCTGCCCCCGACGACTCGGCCGGGGTGGTGGCCATGGTCCGGGACGGCCGGCGAGAGCTCGGACTCACCGACTCCGATCAGTTGCCCGAGGGCCTGGTGGCCCACCCCCTCGGTGAACAGGCACTGGTGCTGGTGTTGCCGCCGGGAATGGCACCACCGTCGCTCCAAACCTCGGCCGGAGGGAAGACCCGGGTGGACTTGGCCACGTTGATCGACCTCCCGTTCGTGGCCGCCCCGCCGGGGACCTCCACCCGTCGACTCCTCGATGAGGGTCTGGGTGGCGAGCCGGGATCGGGGCCGCGGGTGGCGGTTGTGACCGCCCAGCGCGACGCCATCGTGCCCCTGGTACTGGCCGGAGCCGGCGCCGCGCTGGTGCCGGAAGCCACCGCCCAGGTGGCTGAGCTCCACGGCGCCACCGTGGTCCGTCCCGATCCTCCGGTCACCCGGTCGATCGTGCTCATCCATCTGGCCGGCCCGTTGGCCCCGGCGGCCCGTCGGTTCGTCGAGTTGGCGATCGACCTCGGCGGATGATGGGCGGCGGCCGGGTTGGCTACTCTGGCCACATCCCCGACTCCCCCACCTCCGATCCCGCCGGCCCGGTGCCCCCGGACCAGGTCGACTTCCACTTCGACATCATGTGCCCCTACGCCTATCAGACGTCGCTGTGGATGCGAGAGGTTCGTGACACCGCCGGCGTCAAGGTCAGGTGGCGCTTCTTCAGCCTCGAAGAGATCAACCGGGTGGAGGGGAAGAAGCACCCTTGGGAACGGGAGTGGTCCTACGGCTGGTCGATGATGCGGATCGGCGCCCTCCTCCGGCGGACCGACATGGATCTCCTCGACCAGTGGTACCAGGCCGCCGGGCACGCCCTCCATGTCGAGGGAAAGAAGCCCCACCGACCCGACGTCGCCGAGCAACTGCTCGGTGAACTCGGTCTCGACCCGGCGTTGGTGCAGGCAGCCATCGACGACCCGACCACCGGCGACGAGGTGCACGCCGAGCATGACGCAGTGGTAGCCAAAGGGGCGTTCGGGGTCCCGACCCTGGTGTTCCCCGACGGTCAAGCGATCTTCGGCCCGGTGCTCATCGATCCTCCCCGGGGCGATGCCGCCGTCCGACTCTGGCGAAACCTCACCGGCTGGCTCGAGTTCCCCCACCTCTACGAAGTGCAGCGCCCCAAGCGATCCGCGGACATCGAGGCCATCGCCACCACCTTCTCGGCGTACCTCAATGCCCGGGACTGGTTCTCCGTCACCAACCGCGCCCCGTAGTCCGGGTCGTACCTCGGGTACTCCCACCTGGGGTTTCGGTCGCCAGCGCCATCACCCACGGAGGCTCATTCTTGGGGGTATCAGAGTTTTTTGTGTCAATCCTTTATATGCTGCTCCCTCGACGCGGTCTCGGATCAGGAAGATTGCACCGGATAGGGAGCGGTACAAATGGCAGCGCGGCGGAGACAACCTGCACACCGGATACAGCCTGCGTCCCCTGCTCATCGGATGCAGCGGGCATCCCCTGCTCATCGGATGCAGCGGGCATCGTCTGTTCATCGGAGGCTGAAGACGTGGACGGGATGGCTGATCTTCGTCGGGGCCATGGCCGCGCTGGTGGCGGGCATTCTGGCGCCGATTCAGTCCGCTCCGGTGAGCCCGGCAGTTGCCACCTTGTCCAGCAACCATTACCCGTTGGGCCTCGGCGGATTGTTCCGTGCACTCGAAGGCTGGCTCCAATCTCTCATCCCGACGCCTACCACCACCACGACCACCACCGCGCCTACCACCACCACCACGACGACCACGACTACGACCACCACCACTACCACCACCACGACCATCCCGGGCGGAGGACCATCGTGCGGTGGTCAGCAAACCCTGGTAGCTGACGGTTCCACCTGGACGTGCACCCTCGACAGCGAATTCACCGGCACAACGCTCGATACCAGTACGTGGGTTCCGATCACCACCGCGACGAGCGGCTACGTCTCCGGGCTGACCGCGTGTTTCGTCAACAGCCCGAACAACATCTCGGTGGGGAACGGCTATCTCAGTCTGACGGCCCGTAAAGAAGCCTCCCCGTTCACCTGTTCGGATCCCGACGGCAACTTCACCACCCAGTACACCAGCGGGACCATCAGCACCTTCGGCCTGTTCTCTCAGGCCTACGGACGATTCGAAATCAAGGCGAAGATCCCGGCGGCGACGGTCGCCGGGCTCCAGTCATCCCTCTGGCTCACTCCCCAGAACCCGACGAAGTACGGGGCGGGGACGGCGACCGGAGAGATCGACATCGCCGAGATGTTTTCCCAGTTCCCCACCCTGGCGATTCCCACTCTCCACTACAACTACGACCCGGCCACTGTGATTGCTGCCACTAACACCAACGTCACCACTAACAACCAGTGCACCATCGACCCCACCCAGTTCAACGACTACGTGTTGGAGTGGACTCCGACCACCATGACCATGATCTACAACGGCCAGACGTGTCTGGTCGATCACTGGATCCCCTCCTTACCGGAAGTGAGTCCCGAGCCGTTCGACCAACCCTTCTACATCAACCTGACCCAGGCGTTGGGCATCGGTACCAACAACTTCAATCCCTCCACTACCCCGTTGCCGGCGACCACCGAGGTCCAGTACGTGCGAGTGTGGCAACAGCAGCCCTGACCTTCTGATTTCTCCGGCCCGGCGATCCGGGTCGGTGTCCAATGGCGTCAGCGGGCCAGTTCACTCTCCTCAAACGGCGGACCGTCCGGGTCCCAACCGTTGGCGGTCTTCCGGTACGGGTACCAGTAGCCGTCCCGTCCCAACCGCAACTGCTCGTCGCCCCGGGTGAGCCGGTTGCGCCGGGTGATGGTGGACGGCCCCAGCCGCTGGCGACCCGGTTCGAGGTCCCCCGGCGGCGGATCCCAGGAATCGACCAGGGCGGCGAAGCCCCCGATCCCACCGTCACGCCAGGCCAACGCCCGGCGCTCGAGCTCTCGCGGCGTGGTGCCGGTGCTCCTGGCCAGTTCGCCCAGAGATGGGCCCAGTTCTCCTTGGGCAAGGTCTGACTCGAAGAGGGCGGCGGCCCAGCGGGCAAGGTCCTGCTCGACCGACAGCGCCAGGCCGGTCTCCACCTCGCCCGAGGCGAGAGCCCAGGCCCGAGTGGCCGCGTCACGGGCCAGCACCCGCAACGAGTCCGACGGGAGCCCCTGCCCGCCGGGCAGATCACTGACTCCGATGTCGGGGCGACCCGGCAGCCGGGGCGGAGGCGGCATGGCCGGAACCGGCCCCGGCGTTCGTGACCAGGCCTCGCTGGCCGCGACCCCTTCGTCGACCTCAATCGGGCCCGTCAACCCGGCCGGCGGGGATGGGCGTGGCGGTCGGCCCCGGCTCACCGGTCATCGCCTGACGAACTCAGGGTGACCAGATCAGCCAACTGATCATCGGACAACTCGGTCAGCCACGCCTCCCCTTCACCGACCACCACCTCGGCCAGATTGCGCTTCCGCTCGAGCATGACCGCGATCCGATCCTCCAACGTGCCTTCGGTGACCAGACGGTGCACCTGCACCGGTCGATGCTGGCCGATCCGGTGGGCTCGGTCGGTGGCCTGGTCCTCTACTGCCGGGTTCCACCATCGGTCGAAGTGGATCACATGGGTGGCCTGAGTCAGATTGAGCCCGACCCCGCCGGCTTTCAACGAGAGCAGGAACACCGGTGCCCCTCCGGTCTGGAACGCCTCCACCATCTCCTCGCGGCGATGGCTTGCCACTCCGCCATGCAGGAACAGGGTTCCGACTCCGAGTTCCTTCAAGCGGGACTCGATCAAGGTGAGCATCTCGACAAACTGGCTGAACACCAGTACCGATTCCCCTTCGGCCAAGATGACCTCCAGCAGTTCCTCCAGCGCCGCCAGCTTGCCGGATCGGCCCATCACCGGAGCCGGCTCATGCAGGTACTGGGCCGGATGGTTGCAGATCTGCTTCAACACCGTCAGCAGCCGGAGCACCATGCCGCGTCTCGAGATCCCGGTACGCTCGGCGATGACCGCCAACGCCTCGGTCACCTCGCCGGCGTACAGGGAGGCCTGCTCCGGAGTCAGCGGGACCGGGAGATCGGAAACCGTCCGGGGCGGCAGTTCGGGAGAGATGGCTGGGTCGGTCTTCCGCCGCCGAAGCAGGAACGGGCGGATGACCCGGGTGAGCCGGTCGGTGACCTCGGCGTCGTGGTAGCGCTCGACCGGAACCGCCACCGACCGCCGGAACCGTCGGAGCGGCCCCAGTAGTCCGGGCGTGGTCCAGTCGAGAATCGACCACAACTCGGTCAGCCGGTTCTCCACCGGGGTGCCGGTCAGGGCCACCCGGGCGGATGACGGAATGGACCGGAGCGACCGGGCTGTCTCCGAGAACGGGTTCTTGGCATGTTGGGCCTCGTCGGCCACCACCAGGGAGAAGCCAGCCGCCGACAGCACCGGGTGGTCCCGGCGGACCACCCCGTAGGTGGCCAGCACCACCTCATCGCCGGCCAGGTCCTCGAGATGGCGGTCGCCACCGTGATAGCGGCGGACCGGCACCCCGGGCGCGAAACGATGCAGCTCCCGTTCCCAATTCCCCAGCAGCGAGGTGGGACAGACGACCAACATGGTTCCGCGGCCGCGGCCCCGGCGATGGAGGTGTAGAGCGATGACTTGAATGGTCTTCCCCAGTCCCATGTCATCGGCCAGGCATCCGCCCAACCCGAGGTGGCACATCTGGTCGAGCCAGGCCACCCCCCGAAGTTGGTACGGGCGAAGTTCGCCGACCAGGTCGGGCGGCGGAGCCAGGTTGCCGATCGATTCGTCCTCGGCCAGCTTGGCCAGCCGCTCGACCAAATCGGCAATGGCCCCGGTGGCGATCACCGGTACCCGCTCGCCGCCCATCTCCGCCTGACCAGCCAGCAGCGACCCGATGGCTTCACCGCTTCCCATCCGTTCCACCCGACCCGAAGTGGCCTTCTCCACCAGGGACGGGTCAGCAATCATCCACCGGCCGCGAAGCCGGACGATCCCGCCTCTGGCGGTGGCCAGCCGGTCCAGCTCCTCTTCGGACAGGACAACGCCGTCCATCGCCACCCGCCACCGGAATTCGAGCACGCCGTCGAGGGTCAGCCCACCAGTGACCGCAGCGCCGGTTGCGGTCGTCGGCGACGAGATCGCCGCCTCCAACGTCAGTCCGGTCGGGGAGAGTTGTGACGGCCACACAACCTCGATGCCTGCCTCGCCGAGCGCGACGCCTCCATCGCCGGCCAGGTCTTCGACCGAAGTGTCGTCCAGGAGCAGGGAGCCGGGTGATCCGTCCCGGGTGAGAGGCAGCAGTGGCGGCCACGCCCGGGCCCCGCGGTGGAGCGCGATGCGCAACCCCTCGATGATCTCTTCGCCGAAACAGGCCATCTGATCGAGAGGAAGGTCGGCGACATCGGTCTGATCCACCACCCGATTGGGGTCGTCGCGGCTGGTCAGCTGGATCACGCCCCGGGCCGCCGGGCGGGCACCGCCTTCTCCCCAACCATCGGGCCCCTCGATGAACTCCATCCGGAGGCCGACAGCCGGGGCCGTCGCGATGCCGGGCTCGGCCCGGGCCAGCCAGTGCCGTAGCTCACCGACCAACTGGGGGGCGAAGGCCGAGAACAGGGGTGAACCGGCCACCAGTTCCGCTGCCGGGGTCCGGACCAGCGAATCGGCCAGCGCGTCCCATGCGGCCCCGATCAACCACGACGGCGAGTGGAGCCGAACCGGTGACGAACCCTCGATGGGGAGGGCGTGGGCCCAGGTTGGAAACGCATCAGCCAGCTCCTCGACCAGATCGCGATCGGCCGGACCCAGGGGTCCGACCTTCCATCCGTCGTATCCGGCGGCGGTGACGATCGGGAAGAGATGGCCACGGGCCACCACCCCGAGTCCGGCGGTCATCACCCCAGCCCATACCTGCGCGCTTGCACGCAGCGGCGTCAGCGGATGGCTGCTCTCCAGCTCGGTCAACCACGGGAGGAGTTCGGCCAGCGACAGGTAGCGGGCCGGGACCCGCCGGCGGCGGACGCCCTTGCCGGCCGGCGCCACCACTTCCGTCATGGTGGAGTCGTCATCCGGCTCCGAGGTCCTCCCCCGGTGCGGGTCGAAGATCACAAATCGCCCGGAGCGGGGAGGATCGGCGGGTTGGAAGGTGATCTCCCGGCCCGCCAACGGCCCGACATCGATCCCGTCACCCGGCTCGACATACCCATCCTGGGCATCGGTCGGGCGAACGGGCATGCCTTGGCAACCTATCCCGGTTGACCCCAATGTCGACCGCGCCGCGAGACAATCCTCACCAGGTGTCGATACTCGCCCGCTTCTTGCCGGTCCGCGGCGGGGTCGGCGGCACCGCCCGGAGGGTCTCCACGATCCGGCGCCGAGTGTCGACCGGGTCGATGACGTCGTCGATCTCGAACGCCGACGCCACGTTGAGAGCCTTGCCGTGCTCGTAGGCCCGAGCCACCATGCGATCGAACAGCTCCGCCCGTTCGGTCTCGTCCTCCACCGCCTCGAGTTCGCGGCGGAATCCCAGCTGCACCGCCCCCTCCAGACCCATCCCGCCGAGTTCGCCGGTGGGCCACGCCACCGTGAACAGGGGAGAACGGAAACTCCCACCGGCCATCGCCTGGGCGCCGAGGCCATAACCCTTTCGCAGGATGACGGTGAAGAACGGAACGGTGAGGCTGGCCCCGGTCACGAACATCCGGCTGAAGTGACGCACCTGCCCGGTCTTCTCCGCCTCCGGGCCCACCATGAACCCGGGGGTATCGCAGAGGAACAGCACCGGGAGGTCGTGCCCGTCGCAGAGTTGCAGGAAACGGGCCGCCTTGTCGGCCCCGTCGCTGTCGATGGCGCCACCGAGATGGACCGGATTGTTGGCGACCACCCCCATCGGTCGGCCCTCCACCCGGATCAACGCGGTCACCATCCCCGCCCCGAATCCCGAACGCAGCTCCAACACCGAGCCGGTGTCGGCCATGGTCTCGATGACGTCGCCGATGGGGTAGACCCGCAGACGGTTCTCCGGAATAGCCGAACGCAGTAACCGTTGGTCGGCACAGCTCCACCCGGGTAGCGTGCCCTGGAAGTAGGAGAGGTACAGCTTGGCCAGCCGGACGGCGTGGGCGTCATCGTCGGCCACCAGGTCCACCACCCCGTTGGCCGACTGCACATCGATCGGGCCGATCTCATCGGGGGTGACGACCCCGAGGCCCCCGCCTTCGATCATGGCTGGCCCACCCATGCCGATCGACGATTCCCGGGTGGCGATGACCACATCGCAACAACCGAGGAGGGCGGCGTTTCCGGCAAAGCACCGGCCCGAGGCGATCCCCACCAGCGGAACCAGCCCGCTCAATCCTCCAAAGAGGGCAAACGCCATGCAGTCCAGCCCGGTGATCACCGAGTTGTCGGTGTCGCCGGGGCGTCCACCTCCGCCCTCGGCGAACAGGACGACCGGAAGCCGCAGCCGTTCGATCAGATCGAACATCCTGTCCTTCTTGCGGTGGTTCTGCTGGCCCTGGGTCCCGGCCAGGACGGTGTAGTCGTAGGACAGAACCGCACAGCTGGCCTCGTCCCCGAACTGGTCACCGTTGATCCGACCGATGCCCGCCACCAGGCCATCGGCCGGCGTGCGGGCGATCAGCTCTTCCAGTTCGCGTCGGTTCCGCTGGGCGGCGATGGCCAGGGATCCGTATTCGGTGAAACTCCCCGGGTCGCAAAGGTCGTCGATGTTCTCCCGAGCTGTGCGCCGGCGTTCGCGATGGCGACGGTCGACCATCTCCGGCCGGGCCGGGTCGAGGGTCAACGCCTGTCGGGCCAGGGTCTCGGCCAGATCGGCCCGGAAGGTGTCGGGATCGGGCGCCTCCCCCACCTCCGAAAACTCGGGCTCGACGCCACCCGGATCGATGACCACCACCGTCTCCCCTTCGGTGACCAGATCGCCAACGCCGACCGACACCGCGGCGATGGTGCCGCCCCGAGCGGCGGAGACCACGTGTTCCATCTTCATCGACTCGATGACGAGCAGCATCCCGCCGGCGGCAACCTCCTGGCCGGTGGTGACCCCGACCTTTACCACCGTGCCTTGCAAGGGGCTGGCCACCGGCACCTGACTCGCCGCCTCGGGCCCCGGATCCGGGCTCATTGCCGCCTCGCCTGGAATCCCCGGTGTCGGATCACGTCCGGAACGCTACCGGCTGTCGGCCGCCTCGCTCCGGAGTTCGACACTCGCTCTTCGGGCACGGAAACGGCAAGCTGGTGCCGTGCCCGAGATGTCGGCTTCGGCCAGCACGTTTTGTACCAACGGTCCCTATCGCCTGCTCGCCCGTCGGGTGGTGCTTCCGTGGGCCCTCCAAGGGGTACGCCCCACCGGCGAGGTCTTGGAGATCGGGGCCGGCAGCGGCGCGATGGCGGCTGGGCTGCTGGGAAGGTTCCCGGGTCTGACTGTTGTTGCCACCGACTACGACCCGGAGATGGTGGTGACCGCCACCCGCTCTCTCAGTTCGTGGTCCGGGCAAACCACGGTAGAACAGGCGGACGCCACCGACCTGCCGTACGACGAGGGTCGGTTCTCCCTCGTCTTGTCCTCCGCGATGCTGCACCACGTCGTCCGATGGGAGAAGGCTCTCTCCGAAGCGACTCGGGTACTGAAGCCGGGAGGGATGCTGGTCGGCTTCGACCTCCTTCATGTCGCAGATTGGAAGCTGCCCCACCCCGGCCGGCACCATCCCGAACATCGGGAACACGAGACCGACCCCGCATCGCCCAGCCACGGGACTGGCGCCAAACGTCTCGTCGATCCCGACGCGTTCGAGCAAGAGCTGGCCCGCCTTCCGCTGACCGACATAGTGGTTCGACGATCGATGGGGGGTCTGACCTTCAGATTCCTTGCCACCCGGACGAGCTGACCAAAGAGTGTCCCCAACGCCTGCGGGGGGTGGGACCCCACCTTTCGAAACCACCCGTCCCCAAGGGGGACAGGAGCTCAGGCCGACTGCTTGCGCTTGCGGAGGAAGCTCACGAACTCGACGCCCTCCCGCAGTCGCCGCTTCATCACGTCGCTGTCGCGGACCATCTCGGCGGATATCTCTGCGATCTTGCTGGCCCGGAAGTAGAACTTGCGGTAGAAGGTGTCGACCGAGTCGAACATCTCCGTCCGGTTGAGGTTGGGATACGACAGCACCGCCGACTGGACGCCGTGCTCATCGACCAGGCTGGCGTCATCCGCGGGTAACCACCCCTCCTCTTGTGCCTGGCGATACAGCGCCGTGCCCGGGTAGGGGGCGGCGATAGAGACCTGGAGGGTGTGAGGGTTGATCTCTTTGGCAAAGCGGATGGTCTCCTTGATGGTCTCGGTGGTCTCGCCGGGTAGGCCCATGATGAAGGTCCCGTGGATGGTGATCCCAAGATCCCGGCAGTCCTTGGCGAATTGCCGGGCCCGCTCCACTTTCACGCCCTTCTTGATGTTGGTGAGGATCTCCTGGTTGCCCGACTCGAATCCCACCAGCAGCAGGCGGAGCCCGTTCTCCCGCATCACCCTGAGGGTGTCGTAGGGGACGTTGGCCTTGGCATTGCAGGACCACTCGAGCCCCAGGCGGCCCATGCCCCGGGCGATCTCCTCGGCCCGCTCCCGGCTGTCGGTGAAGGTGTCGTCGTCGAAGAAGACTTCCTTCACCTCGGGGAAGTTGTCCCGTATGAATTCCATCTCGCCGAGGACGTGGGCGACGCTGCGGGTCCGGTATCGGTGTCCGCCCACCGTCTGCGGCCACAGGCAGAAGGTGCACTGCGAACGGCACCCTCGACCGGTGTAGAGCGAGAGGTAGGGGTGTTTCAGGTACCCGTTGTAGTAGTCCTCGACCCGGAGGTCGCGCCTGTAGACCTCGCTGACGTAGGGCAGCCGGTCCATGTCCTCGAGGACGGCGCGGTCGGGGGTGTGGGCCAGCACGCCCCGGCTGTCCCGGTAGGTGATGCCGTCCACTTGGTCGAGGGGGCGACCCTCGGCGATCTCCACCACGGTGAAGTCGTACTCCTCGCGGGCGACGAAGTCGATTGACGGCGAGGCCAGCAGCGATCCCTCGGGCTCGACCGCCACCTTGGCGCCGACGAAGCCGACCAGCAGGTCGGGGTTGGCCTCCTTCAGTGCCTCGGCCACCTTGACGTCACCGGGGAAGGAGGGGGAGCTCGAATGCATGACGACCAGGTCGTAGCCCTTGGCCACCGGAAGCACGTCCTCGAGCTCGAGCCCGGCCGGGGGGGCGTCGATCAACCGGCTGCCGGGCACGAGGGCGGCCAGCTGGGCCAACCACGTCGGGTACCAGAACGAGCGGACCTCGCGCTTGGCCTGGTAGCGCGAGCCGGCGCCGCCGTCGAACCCCTCATAGGAGGGAGGGTGAAGGAACAGGGTGCGCATCATCGTCAGAAGACCTCCTCGTGAGCGTGGGCGGGCTTCGTGGCCCCGGTGGACGGCGACAAATCGTCTTCAGGGCACGCTCGGGAAGATACCGACCATGGCCAGAGCATCGGCGAACTCCTCTGCCGAAGCGATCGGCGTCGGGTCGGCTCGCTCCTGGTGGTGCCGACCGCTCGAGGGCGCCGAGTGCGCACTGGACCAGGCGTTCAGGATCGGCGTCGCAGACGTCGGCCTGGCCGAGCTCCAGCTCGTGTTGCACATTGTCACGCCCGTGCCCCGGCATGACATCGAGTAGCAGCAGCGGCCGGTTCACCACCCGAGCCTCGCTGCAGGTGGTAGCGCCGGGAGTGGTGAGCACCAAATCGGCTGCCGCCATGAACGTCGGGATCTCGTCGGTGAATCGGAAGGGCACGACCCGCGACTGGCGACAGGCCACTTGGTCGAGAGCAACGTGCCAGCTGCTCGTTGTGACCGGCGACCACCAGCACGACAACCCCCTGGTCGGCGAGGGCCTCGGCCGTCTCGGCCAGGGGACCGAGACCCCACCCACCCCCCATCACCAGATGCGCAGCGAGCCTCAACATCGATCCCGAGGGCGGCGCGGGCCTCGGCCTGGGTCGGGGCCTGATGGAAATCCGGGCGGACCGGAGCGGGGACGATGGCGATCGGGGCGCGGGGCACATACCGCCGCACCGAGGCGGCGGCCGCCTCCGAGGTGACCAGGAAGAGGTGGATGCCGTCGCGGACCCAGAGGCTGTGCATGCAGACGTCGGTGCACAAGGCCACCGTGGCCGGCGGCCTCGCCATGCTGCCGTCCGACCCGAGTTTGGCGATGGCCGACGCCCCGGTGGCGAACGTCGAGACGAGCAGGTCGACCGGCTCCCGAGCCAGGTGCTGGGCCAGCGCCGGGACCAACTTCTTGGTCGCCCCCCAGTCCACCAACGCGGCCAGGCGGCTGGCCGTGCGGAAGTGCGAGAAGTGGACGCCGTCATAGAGGGTCGGGGTATCCATGATCCGGCGGAACACCCAGTCCCCGGTCTTCCCACTGAGGCGCCCGAGCATCGACATGCAGTCGAACACCCCGGTCGACCAACCCATCTGCTCCAGACTGTCGGCCACCACCTCGGTGACAACGTGATGTCCCATCCCGAGACTTCCGGTCAGCACCAGCGCGCGTGGTCGGCTCACAACCTTCTCCTTGGTCGGGGCGGGCGACTTCTGTCGACGTAACCGATCTCGGCGGTCTGCTCTAAATGTTAGGACCCGTGTGCTGCGTACCCGAAAGGGGAAAACCGCAAACGACCGCGGGAAGATCAGTCCGGAATCCGCGCACCGTTCGTGCTGAAGACCGACGTGATCAGCGCGTTGCAGATGAGAATGTGACTATCCGGATGAGAATGTGACCAAGCGAAGGTTCAACCGCAGGCAGGCGTGAGGGCCAGGTAGATGCCGAAGCCCTCCCCTCAGACCGTCAGTCCCAGAGACGCACGCTCATCGACTGGCTGGCGGTGGCCAGTAACGAGCCCGACTCGGACCACAGGTAGCCGATCCCTTGGCCAAAGCCCCCGGCCAGGGCCTGGATATGGATGTCGCAGAGGACCCACTCGGTCGGCTCGAGGCTGACTACCCGCAGCGTGTTGTCGAGGCTGCGCGACATGACCTGCCGGCCGACGGCCTGGGACAACCCTCCGGTCACATAATCACCGAAGATGGCCAGGGTGGCCGCCGACGGCTCGAGATGCCCGGGCACCCGCGCCCACAGTGCGCTGTTGGCATCGAAAGGCTGGCGGGGTCCAGCCGACAACTCTTCGAAGGACAGCCCTTTGGCCAATCGGGTCTCGACCCGATCGAAGATGGAGGCGGTGGGGAACGGCAGCCGGCGTGGCGGGCATTGGTCGGGGGGCGGCACCTCGGGTGGGGTGACCCATACCCCGCCGAACTCCATCGAGCCGGCGGTCCCGACCGCCCCGTTCACGGTGAGGATCTCCCTGTCCCCGACGTTGGCCACCACCCGGCCTTGGGTGACCCGCTTCCCGACCGCGGCCAGGGTGACGGTGAGATCGACCACCGCATCGGTGGGGGCATAGGAGAGGTACTGGGCGGTCGCCCAGATGGTGGGCAGACCCGACGCTTCTTCGAGAGCGACCACCGCGGCGGCCAGCCCACACCCACCGAACAGGAAGTTGCCCGGCGTGGTGAGCTCGGGGACGACCCGCAGCCGCCAGTGGAGGTCATCCCCGATCGGCTCGATACCCAAGAAGTGTCGAGCGTCGGTGCAATTCCTCGGGACCTCCGACCAGGCCATCGCCTTGTCGGAGCGGATGTCACCGGGAAGCCCGAGGATCCGCTCCCCGAGGATGTTCCGCTGGATCTCCGAGGTGCCGCCCTCGATCGAGTTGGCCCGGGAGCGGAGGAACATCTTCCGGGACGAGCCGGCCGGTCCGACCAGCCCCAGCCCCTCGGATCGGCGCATGGTGTAGTCGTAGTCCACCAGGCCACTGGGGCCGAGCAGGTCGATGCAGAGTTCGTAGATCCGCTTGTTGACCTCGGCGAACATCAGCTTGGCGATCGATCCCTCCGGGCCCGGGTTGCCCGCCTTCCGGTTCTGACTCGCTCGCATGTTGGTGAACCGCAGTGCCTCGGACTCGATCCACGACCGCATCAATCGGTCCCGATCCACCGGGTTCTGCCGGCTCGGCTCGGTCTGCCAGATGCGGACGGCCTCGGCGATCGATCCCGAGCCCCGGGTGGGCGGCCCGGTACCCCCGCCAATGGTGGTGCGCTCGTTGGAGAGGGTCGTCATCGCCACCCGCCAACCCTCGCCGACGTCCCCAATCCGATCGGCGTCGGGCACCCGGACCTCGGTGAGGTACACCTCGTTGAACTCGGCCTCCCCGGTCATCTGCCGGAGGGGACGCACCTCCACTCCCGGTGCGTGCATGTCCAGACCAAAGTAGGTGAGGCCCTTGTGCTTGGGCACGTCGGGATCGGTGCGGGTCACCAGCATGCCCCGATCGGCGATGTGGGCCAGGGTGTTCCAGACCTTCTGCCCGGTGATCACCCACTCGTCACCATCCCGGATCGCCCGGGTGGCCAGACCGGCCAGATCTGACCCGGCCCCCGGCTCGCTGAACAGCTGACACCATGCCTCCTCGCCGGTGAAGGTCGGGCGAAGCAACCGGGTCCGCAGCTCGTCGGATCCGTGGGTGACCATGGTCGGACCGGCCATGGTCAACCCGAAGAACTCCCGCGCCCCAGCCGCCCCAGCCCCGGCGTCGGCTAGCCGCCGGTCGATCTCCCGCTGGACGCCCGGAGCCAGACCCAGACCGCCATAGCCCTCGGGGAAGGACACCCAGGCCAACCCCAGGTCGAACTGCCGCCCGCGGAACTTGTCGAAGGGGGTCTGTCGGGGGTCCATCTCCTCCAGCAATTGGGTGATCCGGTCATCCACCAGGGAGCGTTCGTCGGCCATACCAAGAACATACTTGGACGGCGGCAGCCGACGGCTGGCCCGACCGGGAAGCTACTGTCAGGGACGGCTGGCGACGAGGGGATACGGACATGGCTGTCGAAAAGAGCGTGCACCCCTCACCCAACGGAACTCCCCCGTTGAGCGCCGAGACCGAGGGCACCGCCGTCGGCCGGGGCCGGTTGGTCGGCCGCCGCATCTTGATCATGGGCGGCGGCCAGCGGAGCGAAGGCCTCGATGACCCTCCGGTGGGCAACGGCCGGGCCATGGCCGTGCTGTTCGCCCGGGAGGGCGCGTCGATCGCGGTGGCTGACATCGACGCCGCCAGCGCGGAGGAGACCGCGGAGCTGGTGCGCCGGGAAGGTGCGGCCGCCACCGTGCAGGTGGGCGACGCCGCCGAGGAGACCGATGTGGCCGCCATCATCGCCGGTACCGAGAAGGCCTTCGGGGGCATCGACGGGCTGGTGCTCAACGTCGGGATCGGGGCCGGCTTCTTGCTGGCCGGCACCACCGTGAAGCAGTGGGACCACGTCATGGCCGTCAACGTCCGCTCCCAGTTCCTGGGGTGCAAGCACGGGCTGGCGGCGATGGCCGGCGGCGGTTCGATCGTGATGATCGGCTCGGTGGCCTCCCGGGAGGTCCTCCCCTATCCGGTCTACGGGGCATCGAAGGCGGCTCTCGAATCGCTGTGCCGGCAGTCGGCCATCGAAGGGGCCCCGAAGGTTCGCACCAACCTGGTCCTCCCCGGTCTGATGGACACCGCCCTTGGGCGATCGGCGTCGGCGGCCAATCCGGGTCGGGCCCGGGTGAAGATCCCGGCTCGTCGGCAGGGGACGGCGTGGGAAGTTGCCTACGCCTCCCTGTTTCTCCTCTCCGACGAGGCCTCCTACATCACCGGTCAGAGCCTGATCGTCGACGGCGGCTTGACCATCGGGCCACGAGCATGAGTCCCGGTCCCCGCATCCCACCGCTGCCACCCGAGGAGCGCTCCGAAGAAATCAATACCATCCTCGACGGAGGCATCGGAACCGGCCACGTGCTCGGGGATCTCAATCTGTTCCCGACCCTGGCCCGCAACCCCAAGCTGTTCCGAAAGTGGCTGCCGTTCGGTGGTTACCTGCTGGCCGGGGGCACCCTCCCGCCTCGGGATCGGGAGTTGCTGATCCTGCGGACGGCGGCGAGGTGCGGGACCTCCTACGAGTGGAGCCATCACGTCGTCATCGCCCAGGGGGAAGGTATCGACCAGTCGACCATCGAGCGGGTGCTCCACGGGCCGGAGGCTGACGGTTGGTCAGATCACGAAGCCACCCTCCTGCGCGCTGTCGATGAGCTTCACGACACCTCCACCCTCAGCGACGACACCTGGGCGGCGCTGGCCGAGGAGTACGACCCAGCCCAGCTGATCGAGACCACCATGCTGATCGGTCAGTACCACCTGGTGGCATTCGCACTCAACGCCTGCCGGGTCGAGCTCGACGAAGGGTGCGAGCCGCTGCCGAGTTGGTTCCTCGAATCGGGTTCCTGAACCGAACCCGGATCAGCCCACGCTCCAACTCGCGGCCTGGCGGTCGAGAACCTTGGCCGTGGCCGTGACGCCGGCCACCGCCAGCACCAGCAGCATTCCCCACCCTCCAAGGATGCCCAACACCGAGTGGGGGTAGAACCCGCCGGTCTGGGCAGTGGTACCTGACAGTCCGGCGATCCCCCCGAGGGCGGACACCGCCCAACGAGCCGGGATGAACCAGGAGACGAAGCTGAGGTTGCGGAGCGGGAACAGCACCCCGCAGAGGACGAGTTGGGAGATCAACAGGTAGGGGACGATGCTCATGGCCCGGTCCGAACTCGAGGCCAGAGACGAAACCAGCAGGCCGACGGCCATCCCCGTCAGATTGGCCAGAAAGAGAGTGATCCCGATCCCCACGAACGATGGAAGCCAGGTGCCTGAGCTCGGGAGGCCGAGGGTCAGGGCCAGCACCGCCAGCGAGGTGACGGTCTGGAATGCCCCGAGCGCCCCCAGCACGCCCAGTTTTGAGGTCAGGTAGGCGGCGGTGTTGCCGCCGACCAACTGTTCCCGGCGCCAGATCGTCCGCTCCTTCACCAGTTCGCGGACGGAGTTGAGCATGCCGAACCACACTGCCGAGCATCCGAAGACGAACACCGGAGCCGTGCCCTTCAAGTCCCACACCATCGGCCTGGCTGCCACCATGCCGGTGAGGAGGGCGACGGCCACCCCTTGCAGGAGGCTGAAGGCAATAGCGGTGCGGTCCCGGCTGAGCAGGCGGCAGTAGCGCTCGGCGAAGATGCTGCCTTGATGGCGGAGCATGCGTCGCCACGGCGGCGAGCCGAACTTGGGCTTGCTGGCTTCGGGGCCGACGACGATCGGAGCCGCCGTCCCCGACGCCGGGACCTGCCCTTCGCCGGGCACCCGGGTGGCCGCCCGGGCGGCAGCCTCGGGCGTTTCGACCAGCGAGAAGGTGTCACCCAGGGTGTGGACCCCGAACCACGCCGGCGCCTCGTCGGGCTTGCCGGTGTAGATGACGTGGCCGCCGGGGCCCATCAGGGCCAGGGTGTCGCAGACGTCGACGTGCTCCAGTGAGTGGGTGGCGAGGACCACGGTTCGGCCCTGGTCGGCCAACAGGCGCAACAGCAGCATGATCTGCTTGTCGAGGCCGGGATCGAGACCCGAGGTCGGCTCATCGAGGAACAGGACCTTGGGCTCGCTCAGCAGCTCCGACGCGATGGAGACCCGCTTCCGCTGGCCCCCGCTCAGGGTCTTGATGATCTGGTGGCGCTGGTCGTCGAGCCCGACCAGGGTCAGCGTTCGGTCGATGCGGGCCTGACGCTGTTCGGGGGAAGCATCCTTGCCCAAGCGGAGTCGCGCCTGGTACCCGAGGGTCTCGGCCACCGTCAGGTCCGAATGGACGATGTCGTCCTGGGGAACGAAACCCATCAGATGGGCTTGGCTCTTTCGGCACGCAGCTACCTCGACCCCGTCGTAGCGAACCGCACCCTGGCTGGCATTGACCTGGCCGGAAAGGAGGCGCATGAGGGTGGTCTTGCCCGAACCGCTGGGCCCGGCCACCGCGGTGAGGCTGGCCGGGCGGAGATGGAGCGAAACGTCGTCGAGGATACGGCGGGTGCTCCGCCGCCGGCCCCGGATGTCCACCGATGCGCCGACCACGGAGACGTCGATGCCGGGGACCTGCTCGAGCGACTCGAGGGCATGGCGGCCGACGCGGGCGCTGAACGGTCCGATCTGGATGACGTCGCCGGGGGCGAGATCCCGGCGGCCCCGCAACCGCTGCCCGTTTACGTGGGTGGCATTGACGGAGTGCTTGTCCTCGATCCACAGCTGGTCGGAAACCGAGCGGCCCAACCGGGCATGCCGGGCCCTGATCAGCGGATGAAAGAGGCGGATGGAGGCGTCGGCATCCGAGCCAATTTCCAGCGTCTCGCCGGCCAGGGGTAGTTGGCCGCGCAGTTCGTTGGAGGGTACCGGGAGCGGACGCAGCCGGGTGAGGTCGATCGGCTTGGTTCGTCCCAATCGAGCGGTGGCGAAGTCGACCAGGCGGTCGGAGAAGCGTCGTGGCTCTCCTGGCTGATCGCCGAATGGCTGGTAGTCCTGTACGAGGGTCATCGCTCCGCTTCCCGGTGTGGCTTTGCACAGGAACTATCGGACGTTCGGTCCTCTTCCTTGACCGGTGGGCACCAACCCGGCGCGCTTGCCACTCAGAGTGAGCGCCCGCCACTCCGAGGCGACGTCCTCGGGATCAGCGAATCGGCTTCCCCCACTCGGTCTCCTTCCGGAGCACCGGTTTGAGCACCTTCCCTCCCGGGTTCCGGGGCAGCAATTCGGGACGGACCACCAGGTATTGGGGCACCTTGAAGTCGGCCAGATGGCCGCGGGCGTACTCCACGAACCCGTCAGGGTCGAAGCTGGTCCCCGGGATCGGCACGACCACCGCCCCGACTTTCTCGCCCATCATCTCGTCGGCGACCCCGATGACCGCGACCTCGAAGACGCCGGGGGCGGCGGCCAGCACGTTCTCCAGTTCGACGCTGTAGACGTTCTCCCCTCCCCGGTTGATCATGTCTTTGGCGCGGTCGACGATGTAGGTGAACCCGTCGCCGTCGATCCGGGCCAGGTCCCCGGTGTGCAGCCAACCGTCGACGAACGCCTCGGCGGTGGCCTCCGGCTTGTTCCAGTAGCCCATGACCACGTTGGCGCCGCGGATGAGCAACTCCCCCACCCCCGTCTCCCGATCGGGGTCGGCGAGGTCGAGATCCACCACCGGGGCGGGGAACCCCACTGACTCGGCGTGGGTGTCGGCATACTCGTCGGGCAGAAAGGTGGCCAGACTCGAGGTCTCGCTGAGGCCGAACCCGTTGCCGACCCGGGCCGCCGGGAAGCCGGCCTTCACCTTGCGCACCAGGTCCGGCGCGATGGGAGCGCCACCATAGGTGGCGAAGCGAACACTGCTCACATCGAAATTGGAGAAATTGGGCTGGCTGAGGGCCAACCAGAAAATGGCCGGCACCGTGGTCAGCACACTGATGTGCTCCTCGGCGATGGCGGTAAGGAAGCGCTGGACCTCGAAGGCCGGCATCACCACCGCGGTGCCGCCCTGTCGCAAGGTAGGCAGCAGCTGGCTGTTGCACCCAGTGACGTGGAACAGCGGCACGCTGATCAGGTTGCGCACGCTCGGGTCGTGCTCGGCCATGTCGACCACCCGACGGCAGCTCTCGGCGTTGGTGAGAAAATTGGCGTGGCTGGTCATCGCCCCCTTGGGGAATCCGGTGGTCCCCGAGGTGTAGAAGATGGCGGCCAGATCGTCGCCTTCCAGCCCCTCGGCCACCGAGGGTTCGTCGTCAGGAAGCTCGGCGTCGGGCTCGACCACGTAGGTCGCTCCGGAATCCTCGACCAGGTAGGCCATCTCGCTGTCGGTAAAGCGGGTGTTGACCGGGACCACCACCCCGCCCGCCATCAAGGTGCCGAAGAAGGCCAGCACCCAGTCGAGGCCGTTCCCGTGGCGGATGGCGACCCGGTCGCCCTTGCCGATCCCGGCGGCCCGCAGTCCACCCGCGACCCGGGCGGAGCGGTCCCACAACTCGGCATACGACACCCGGGGCCCGTCCAGCACCACGACCGCCTCCGCGTTCCCGTCCCGTTCCACCGACGCCTGCAACATGTCCAGCACTGACGAGGGTAAGCCCTGGTAGTGCTTGATCCCCTGTGAGTCGCGGACTAACCCGGTGGCGTCGAAGGCGTGGGCCGGCATCAGTAGGTCCCGACGTTCTCGAAGATCCGGCGGGGCGTCCCGGTCAGCATCGTCTCGATCTGATCCTCGGTGACCCCTTTGTCGAGCAGGTACGGCAGCACATCGTCGAGGATGTGGAGGTAATGCCAATCCGGGGTGGCCCCCTTGGCCCAGGGCTCGATCCAATCGATGTAGCAGGCGGCATCGTGGGCCAGCACCATGCTCCCGGCGAATCCTCGCTTGCACAGCTCGACCACGGTGTCGGCCCGCGATTCGAAGGTGGTCTCGACGTTGATGCCGAAACGGTCCATCCCCAGAATGAATCCGGCCTCGGCCAGCGGCTGCAGATAATCGAGGTCAGAAGAGTCACCGCTGTGGCCGAGGATCACCCGCCGTGGATCGACCCCCTCGTCGTCGAGCACCTTCTGGGCAGCCAGGCCCTGCTGGGTGCCGGGGTGGGTGTGGATGGTGATGGGGGTTCCGGTGGCCCGGTGGGCCTTGGCCACCGCCCGCATGATTCGTTCCACCCCGCCAGTCAGGCCCTGGGTGTCGATGGCGCATTTGAGCATGCCCGCCTTCACTCCGGTGCCGGCGATCCCTTCGGTGATGTCACCAACGAACATCTCGACCATCGGATCGATGGGTTGGCCGAGGCCGGGGCCTCGGTAGTGGAAGAAGAAGGGCACCTCGCTGTAGGTGTAACAGCCGGTGGCCACCACGATGTTGAGGTCAGGCACCTGGTCGCCGATCCGCTGGATTCGGGGGATGTAGCGCCCGAGCCCGATGACGGTGGGGTCGACGATGGTGGTCACGCCCCGGCCGGCCAGCTCGTTGAGCTTCTGCACCGTGTCGGCCACCCGGGCGTCCTCGTCACCCCACTCGTCGGGATAATTCTGCTGCACGTCGGGGGTGAGCACGAAGATGTGCTCGTGCATGTAGGTGCGACCGAGTGCCGCGCTGTCGACGGGACCTCGGACGGTGGGTACCTGGGTCATGTCGCTCCTCGCTGGCTGGTCTTGATGGCGGTGGAGATCTGTCTCCCCCCATCGTTACTCTGTCATCCTCGTCCCGCGCGTGGCTGAACAAACGCCTGATGGGAACGGGGCCCTCACTGGATCTGGCCCAGGGATCGGGCGGGAAGGGCCACCCAGACCTGCCACCTCATCCGTGGCTGCGGAACCTCCTAGTAACTGGACGGATCAAGGGGATCGAAGGGACGGCCCCCCGAGGCTACAACTTAGGTCGGGCCCGTTCGAGGATGGCAGAGGTGTCGACGCCGGTGGGCAAGGTGCCGAAGGCCGCCCCCCAGTCGCCGCCGAGCCGGGATGCGCAAAAGGCGTCGGCCACCGCCGGGTGGCCGTAACGCACCAACAGGGTGCCCTGCAGCACCTTGGCCATCGACTCGACGATGGACCGGGCCCGGTATTCGAGGTCGCCGAGATCGGTGAGCTGGTCGCGGAGGCCAGCGACGGCCGCGTCCGAAGCGCGGATCGGCCCCGCCGCCGGCGTCGAGCTCCTCGAGGAACACCTCCACCGATTCGGGCTGCCGGGCCATGGCCCGGAGGGTGTCGAGGGCGGCGACGTTGCCCGACCCCTCCCACACCGACAACACCGGTGCCTCCCGGTAGAGGCGGGGCATGCCCGAATCCTCCGAGTACCCGTTCCCGCCCAGGCACTCCAACGCTTCGCCGGCGAAGACCGGGCCCTGCTTGCAGACGTAGTACTTCGACGAGGCCAGGGCGATGCGCCGGAACAGGGCCTCCCGTTCGTCCCCCTGGCCGGCCCGATCGGTGGCCCCGGCCAGTCGCATGGCCACCGTGATCGCCGCCTCGGCTTCCACCGCCAGGTCGGCCAGTACGTTTCGCATCAGCGGCTGGTCGATGAGGTACTTCCCGAACGCTTTCCGGTAGGTGGCGTGATGGACCGCTTGAGACAGCCCGATCTGCATCCCGGCGGCGGCCCCGATGGTGCAGTCGAGCCGGGTCATGTTGACCATCTCCACGATGGTTCGCACTCCACGCCCTTCCTCACCCACCAACCAGGCGGTGGCGTCGTCGTATTCGACTTCGGAGCTGGCGTTCGATTTGTTGCCCAGCTTCTCCTTCAGGCGTTGCAGGTGCATCGGGTTCCGCGAGCCGTCGGGGAGCACCCGGGGCAGCAGGAAGCACGAGAGACCCCCGGGCGCCTGGGCCAGCATCAGGAAGACGTCGGACATCGGTGCGGAGGTGAACCACTTGTGCCCGGTCACCCGGTAGGAGCGGTCGGCCACCGGCTGGGCCCGGGTGGTGTTGGCCCTTACATCGGAACCGCCCTGCTTCTCGGTCATGGACATCCCGGCGATCAACCCCCGCTTGGTCAGCGGCGGGCGCAGCCCGAAGTCGTATTCCCGGGAGGTGAGCAGCGGTTCGTATTCGGCCGACAGCGCAGCGTTGATGCGCAAGGCCGGCACCACCGCGTAGGTCATCGAGATCGGGCAACTGTGGCCGGCGTCGGTAGCCGTCCAGGCCAGGAACTTGGCCGCCCGGGACACGTGGGCCCCGGACCGGGCGTCGCTCCACGGACTGGCGTGGAGGCCGAAGTCGACCGCGTGCTCCATCAGGTGGTGATAGGAGGCGTCGTACTCGACCTCGTCGATGCGGTTCCCGTAGCGGTCGAAGGCCCGGAGCACCGGCGGATGGGCTTCGGCCAGCCGTCCCCACTCCTGGGCCTCGGCGCCGCCGGCCAGACGGCCCACGACATGGAGTTCTTCCTCCGCCCACCCGGCACCCTCCCGGTGGAGCGCCTCCAACAGCGCTGGGCAGTCGGCGGCGTCGAAGTCAACGAGGGGTGGGGCCTGATTGGTGACAACGTGGGTGTCGGGCATGGAGGCTCCTGTGATGGCTGGCGTCAGAATCGGGTCGACTGCGTTCCGGTTCTGTCAGGATATGTCCAGCAATGGGGAGGAAGAGCCATGTACGACCAATCACGTCGGGCGTTTCTGGCCAAGGGGGCGGTGGCCACCGGGGGCATCCTGGCCGGCGCCGCCCTGGCCAGCTGTGGGTCGAACGCCGTGACGGTGGCGACGACCACCACCTCGACGTTCCCGCACGTCACCAATGGGGACGATGCGTTGGCCCGGCTGGTGGCCGGCAACGACCGCTTCGTGAGCGGCCGTCCCACCAACCAAGGGCGCACCAGCGCCCGACTGGTCGAGGTGGTCGAACACCAAGACCCGTTCGCCGTCGTCCTTGGCTGCTCCGACTCGCGGGTGTTACCGGAAATAGCTTTCGATCAGGGCGTCGGCGATCTGTTCGTGGTGCGGGTGGCCGGGAACACCGCTATGGACCCGATCCTCCTCGGATCCATCGAGTACTCGGTCGCGGAGCTGGGCTCGGTCCTGCTGATGGTGCTCGGGCACGAGAACTGCGGGGCGGTGAAGGGGGCATTGTCCGAGGTCCAGAAGGGGACCGCCTTCCCCGGCGACATCGGCAGCTTTCTCAGCCCGGTGGTCCCGGCCGCCCAGTCGGTGGGCACCCTGCCGGCCGCCTCCCAACTCGACGGCGCCATCAAGCAAAACGTGCTGAACCAGGTGCAGTTGCTGGGCTCCTCCGTCGCCATCCTCCAACCCGCGGTCGCCGCCGGGAAGCTCAAGATCGTGGGGGCGGAATACACCCTCGGGACCGGGAAGGTCACCATTCTCACATAAGGGCGGCGGGAGCCGGGCGGCCACCGGTGAGCCGGACGGCGGCTCTTGATAGCCGCGGGATGGCTTTGGCTCAATACCGGCGCGCCTCCTGTCGATAAGAAATCATATGGACCGGATGTTTATGCCCGTTATCCAAGTGGCACACCCCCTGTCAATAAGCAACCATACGGACCGGATGTTTATGCCGCTGATCCCGGGGTAGGTTGCGGGCTTAATTTGCTTTGCCACGTCCGGCCATCTCTTCGTGATAACCGACGGTGCCGGCCGTTGTAGAAGACAGGAAGTTTGGCGATTGGTCGGAATCGGCCATCGAAACGGGCAAACGAGGCGTTGATGACCGGTGATTCGACTGATCTGATCCTGGCTGTGGACGTCGCGCCAAGGGGGTGCCGGTCGGCACCCCGCAACACCGCCTTCTTGGTCGCCCTGGCCCGGGCCGGCGCCCTTCCGGTGTCGGCATCCTCGGGCTTCGTGCCCGCCCGAGCTGCGCGAGGCGCAGCTGGAGGTCGTCCACGAGTCTCGGCCGCCCGGTGGCCCTGATCGCCGGCGGCCGGCCGTCGCAAGCCAGGCCGCTGGAGGACGCGGGGATCGCCACCTACCTGCACGTCCCGTCGCCCGGGTTGCTCGGCCGTTTCTTGAAGAGGGGCGCGCCGGTTCGTCTTCGAGGGCCGCGAATGCGGCGGCCACGTCGGGCCGCGGTCGAGCTTCCCCCTGTGGGAGGCCCAGATCGAGACGTTGCTGGCGTCGGGGTCGCCTGCCCGGTGAGCCAGCGCATCCTGTTCGCCGGCGGCATCCACGACGCCCGGTCGGCGGCCTGGCGTCGGCCGATCGGCGGCCCCACTCGCCGCGCGCGGCGCCGGCGTCGGCGTGCTCATGGGCACCGCCTACCTGTTCACCGACGAGGCCGTGCAGCACCGGTGCCATCTGCCCGGGCGTTCCAGCGCCAGCCGCTCGACTGCCGACAGACCGGTGCTGCTCGAGACGTCTCCCGGTCACGCCACCCGCTGTGCGCAGACCGAGTACGTCCGGGCCTTCGCCGAGACCGAAGGCCCGGCTCGAAGCCGACGGGGTCCCCACCAAGGAGATGTGGGCGAACTCGAGGCCCTCAACCTCGGGCGGCTGCGGATCGCCAGCAAGGGCCTGGCCCACGGAGCCAGCGGTCTCGTGGAGGTCGCACGAGGACGACCCAGCGCCGCCGAGGGCATGTTCATGCTCGGCCAGGTCGCCGCCCTGCGCCGGCGACCTCGACCACCATCGCCGACCTCCACGAGGAGGTGTGCTCGGCCGGCGCCGTGACGAGTGCACCACGTGCGCCTCCCGACAGGCCGGCGATGGCGGCCGGACCGGAGCGGCCGGCCACCGCCCCGGCGGACGTGGCCATCGTCGGGATGGCGTGCGATCTTCCCCGGGCTCGACCAACGCCGACGAGTTCTGGACGACATCTGTCGCCGGGCGTGAACGCGATCACCGAGGTCCCCCCCGACCGCTGGGACGCCGACGCGGTACTTCGACCCCGAGGCCACCACCGACGGGCGCCGGGCGGAAGACCCCGTCGAAGTGGGGCGGGTTCCTGCCCGACGTCGCCGTTCGACGCCGCTGGCCTACGGCATCCCGCCCGCCGCCGCTGGCGGCCATCGAGCCGGTGCAGCTGCTCGCCTCGAGGTGGCGGCCCGGGCCCTGGCGCGACGCCGGGTACGGCCCGAGCCGCCCGGGAGTTCGATCGCGCCCGGGCCTCGGTGGTCTTCGGCGCCGAGCCCGGCACCGACCTGGCCGGCGCCTACGGCTTCCGGGCCCTGGCCCGCAGTACCTGGGCGACCTCCCGCAGGCGCTCGACCACTCGCTGCCCGCGCTGACCGAGGACTCGTTCCCGGGGGTGCTGACCAACGTCATCGCCGGCCGCATCGCCAACCGGCTCGACCTGGGCGGGGTCAACTACACCGTGGACGCCGCCTGCGCGTCGTCGCTGGCCGCGGTCGACGTCGCCTGTCAAGGAGCTGATCGCCGGCGACGAGCGACATGGTGCTGTGCGGTGGGGCCGACCTCCACAACGGGATCAACGACTACCTGCTGTTCGCCGCGGTGCACGCCCTCTCGCCCACCGGGCGTGCGCCAGCTTCGACGCCGAGGCCGACGGGATCGCGCTCGGCGAGGGCGTCGCCTGCGTCGTCCTCAAGCGGCTGGCCGACGCCAGCGCGACGGCGACCGGATCTACGCGGTGATCGAAGCGGTGGCCGGGTCGAGCGACGGCCGCAGCCTCGGGCTGACCGCCCCCGCCCGAGGGCCAGCGCATGCGCCGTCGAGCGGGCCTACGAGCAGGCCGCGTCGGTCCCCGGCCGAGGTCGGGCTGGTCGAGGCGCACGGCACCGGCACGGTCGTCGGCGACCGGACCGAGCTCGCCGTCCTGACCGAGGTGTTCGCCGAGCCGGCGGCCGACCGTCGGCTCGGTGCGCCCTCGGCTCGGTGAAGTCCCAGATCGGGCACACCAAGTGCGCCGCCGGGCTCGCCGGGCTGATCAAGGTCGCCCGCGCTCTCTACCACGGCGTACTGCCGCCGACCGTGAACCTCACCGCGCCCAACCCCGCCTACGACGCCACCACAGCCCGTTCCGCTTTCTCCGCCACCCTCGGCCCTGGGTGGGTCGAACGCGTCTGCCGGGGTCAGCGCCTTCGGGTTCGGCGGCACCAACTTCCACGCCGTGTTGTCGTCCTACCCCGGGGCCGACGGCCCGGCCCACGGCATCGACGATGTGGCCGGCCGAACTCTTCCTGGTGCGGGCCGGACACCCCGAAGCTGCCCTCGCCCAGCTGGAGCAGCTGGCCGCGGTGGTCGACGCCATCATCCTCGACGATCCGACCAGCCAACGCCATCGGCTACGCGATCTGGCGGCCACGGTGTCCACCCGCGGACGAGGACCCACCCAGGTCGCCATCGTGGCCACCGACCTCGCCGACCTCGCAGGAAAGCTCCAGGCGACGCCCGCGACAGGAGGTGGGCCGGGACGGCGTGTTCCTCGCCGATCACCCCGACGGACCGGCCGGCGACGGTCCCCGTACCGCCTTCCTGTTCCCGGGTCAGGGGAGCCAGCGCACGGACATGCTCGGCGAGCTGTTCATCACCTTCCCCCACCTCCGGGATCTGCTCACCGCCGCGGAACCCTGGGTCGACGCCCTCTACCCGGGCGCGGCGTTCACCGCCGAGGAGCGGGCGGCGCAGACCGCGGCCATCACCGACACCCGGGTGGCCCAACCCGTGCTCGGGCTCTGCGGTCTGGCCATGACCCGATTGCTGGCCTCCGTCGGCGTCACCCCCGACGCCACCGCCGGGCACAGCTACGGCGAGTTGGTGGCGTTGGCCGCCGCCGGGGCCTTCGGAACCGAGAGCCTGCTGGCACTGAGCGAAGCCCGGGGCCACGCGATCGTCAACGCCGCCGCCGCCATCGGCGACGACCCCGGGACCATGGCAGCCGCCGGCCGCGCCGCTCGAAGCGGTGGCCGAGATTCTCGACGGTCATCCCGACGTGGTCATCGCCAACCACAACAGCCCGTCCCAAGTGGCGATCTCCGGGGCCAGTGCCGCCGTCACCGCGGTGGTCGAAGAACTGGCCGGGGCCGGCATCGCCGCCAAAGCCATCAACGTCGCCTGTGCCTTCCACAGCCCGCTCCTGGCCACCGCTCCCCTTCAGCTCGCCGTCGACCTCGCCTCGATCCGCGGTCGCGACGCCCACGATCCCGGTGTGGTCCAACACCACTGCCGAGCGTTACCCCACCGGGCCCGACGAGATCCGGACGTTGCTGGCCCGGCAGGTCGCCGAGCCGGTGCGGTTCGTCGACCAGGTCGAAGCCATGTACGAAGCCGGCGTCCGGGTGTTCGTCGAAGCCGGACCCGGACGGGTGCTCACCCAACTGGTCGGCAAGATCCTCGGTGACCGCCCTCATCGGGCCATTGCCACCGACGTCGCCGGCGAGCCCGGCGTGCGCCGGTTCCTGCTGGCCCTGGCCGAGCTGGCGACGGCCGGTTTCGAGCTCGACACCGACGTGCTGTTCGCCGGCCGGGCGGTGGTGGTCGACACCAATCAGCTCCCGATCCCGGCTCCCGGGTGGAAGGTCGACGGCCACCTGGTGCGCACCGTAGCCGGCGACGTCGTCGCCGGATCGCTGCAACCCGCCGACGAGTTCCCGACCGTCTCCGCCGGGGGGACGGCCACCAACCCAGAGCGGGAGGCAACGGTGCTCGAGCACCTCCGGAGCCTCCGGGAGATCGTGGCCACCCAACGTGAGGTGATGCTCGCCTACCTTGGCGCGCCGACCGAGGGCACCGGCCCCCTCGTCTCCCCGGTGGCGCCGGCCGCCGTCGCCTCCGGCACCAACGGCGATCATCCCGCCAGCAACCACGCCGCGGAATCGCCCCCGGCCGCAGCCGGTCCCGAGTCCTCCACCCCGACCCCGCTCCGGGGTGACGAACTCCTCGGCCTCGTGCTCCAGCTGGTGGCGGATCGCACCGGGTACCCGACCGACATGCTCGACCCGGACCTCGATCTCGAAGCCGACCTGTCCATCGACTCGATCAAGCGGATCGAGATCATCGGCGATCTGGCCGAACGCATCGGGCTCGATGCCCAGGGCGACGACGGCATCGACGACGCCGCCCTCGAGGCGCTGGCCCAGCTCAAGTCCCTTCGGGAGATCGTGAACTGGATCGATGACCTCGAGCCCGCGCCGTCGACCGGCCCGGAGACAATCGCTCCCGCCCCCGACACCACGGATCCCCTCGACGCCCCCGAGGAGAACGGACCGGCGGTGCCGGCCATCGCGACCCGTCACATCGTGATGACCGTGGAGGTGGACCCGCCCGCCGCCGACCGACAGCGGCTCGATGGCAAGACGATCCTGGTGGCCGACGACACCACCGGCGTGGGCCAAGCGGTGGCGGCAGATCTCGAAGATTGGGGGGCATCGGTTTCGATCATCGAGCCGAGTGGGAGACCCACCGGGGCCGACATTGAGATCCTCCAGACCGCCGATGCCCTCATCTGGTTGCGGGCGCTGCACCCTGGCGTGGTGACCGATCCGGTGTCCTTCGATGCCCGGGCCGCTTTTGCCTGGTGGCAACCGGCCATCCTCGGCCGTGCCACCGTATTGATCACCGCCACCGCCGGGGGCGGCACGTTCACCAGCGACCCCTCCGTCTCGGCTCCCGGCCTGGGGCTGGCCGGGATGACCAAGGCCATCAGCCGCGAGCTCGGCGATCGCACCGTTCGGGTGGTCGACCTCGATCCCTACGGCGACCCTGACTTTCTGGCCACCTGCATCGTCGATGAGCTCTTCGACACCGACCACGACCTGGTCGAGGTCGGCTACTACGGGGTCCAACGGGTCACCCGCATCGTGGTGCCCGAGTCGTTGGCCACCTCGACACCGGGCGTCGCCGGTGCCGACCGTCCGCTCCGATCCTCCGACCCGGTCGTGCTGCTGACCGGAGGGGCGCGGGGGATCACCGCCCGCGCCGCGGTGGCCCTCGCCGGCCAGGGAGGGTGCCACTTCGAGCTGGCCGGCCGTTCACCACTGCCGGGGGCCGACGAGGATCCCGCCTTCGCCTCCGGGCACGATCTCCCCGCGTTGCGCCGGCTGTTGATCGACACCGGTGGCTTCGCGACACCCGCCGCCGTCGAGGCGGAGTGCTCGCGGATCCTGGCCGAACGGGAGATCCGCGCCACTCTGGCCGTCCTCGGCGGACTCGGGGCCGAGGTCAACTACCACCAGGTCGATGTCCGGGATGCCGACGCGCTGGCCGGGGTGGTCCGAGACATCTACGGTCGTTTCGGCCGCCTCGATGCCGTCGTGCACGGGGCCGGGGTCCTCGATGATCGCCGGCTCGGGGACAAGGACGCCGACGGGTTCGACCGGGTGTTCGCCACCAAGGTGGATGCCGCCCGCACCCTGCTCGACGCCACCGGGCCCGAGACCACCCTGGTCTTCTTCGGGAGTGTGAGCGGGGTGTTCGGCAACCGCGGGCAGGTGGATTACGGCGCCGCCAATGACGCGCTGGACGAGCTCGCCGAGGCCGCCAACCGCTCGCGACCCGGCCGGGTCGTCAGCATCGACTGGGGGCCGTGGGCGGGCACCGGGATGGTGTCACCGGAGCTGGCCCGCGAGTACTCCCGGCTCGGCATCGGCCTCATCGACCCCGACGACGGGGGCCGGGCCCTCCTCGACGAACTGGCGGCATCGCCCGCCGGTCCGGGGCACGTCGTCGTCATGCGGGCCCGGCCCGAGGCACTGGCGCCGGAGCTGCACCGGTGGGCTCCCTCCGTCGAGACGGTGAGGCCATGACCGCCCTCCGTACCGCCTCGCCCGAGGGGCGAGTGCTGCAGGACCGCCCCGGACCTGCGACCTGCACCCGGTCGCAGGTCCCTTTCGATGCCTCCACCGATTTCCGGGCCTTGGCTCGTGAGTATCTGGGCCCGACCGAGCAGGCGACGTTCGAGACCAAGACCGGCCGGGGTCGCGTCGAGTGGCTCCTCGGTCGGGTGGCGGCCAAGGACGCGGTGCAGCGCCACCTCCTCAGCCGCGACTTCGCCCTGATCGATCCGGTCCGCATTGAGGTCGACAACGACGCCCGCGGCTGCCCCGGGGTGCGGGTGCGGGGCGCGGGGCTGGCTACTCGCGGGCTGCGGGTGTCGATCGCCCACAAGCCGGCGGTGGCGGTGGCGGTGGCGGCGATATTCCGGATGCGGCCGGTGTCCCCCGACGCCGACGGGCCGTCGGTCGGGATCGGGATCGATGTCGAAGCCGTCGAGCCTCGGTCGCCCATCTTCGAACGGACGGTGTTGACGCCGGGCGAGCGCTCGCTGCGAGCCGCCACCGATGACGGGCCCGACACTTGGCTCACCCGTCTCTGGACGGTCAAGGAGGCGGTGGCCAAAGCCACCGGGCTGGGACTGAGGGGTCGGCCGAAGGACTTCGAGATCGATGCCGTGCTCGGCGAGCGCCTCCGTTGCCGCGGCTGTTGGGTCGCCACCGAGCCCCTCGACACCGCCCGCGATCGCTTCATGGTCGCCTGGACCGACTCCTGCTGATCGGGTTCCCATGGTGACCTCTGACGTGCCCCAGCGACGGGCCTTCGACGGCGAGATCGCGGCTCCCGCCGTAGCCACCTGGTCCGGCCCGCTGCTCGACGCCTGTGCCGCCGCGGTCGGATCCGAGGTCGAGTACGCGGAACCGCCCACCGCGCTGGATCAGGCCCAGGGTTCGTGGGCGTTCGGGTTCCGGCTCCGTGACCGGGCGGCCTCGGTCGACGGGACCTCGATGGATCCGGAGCATCCCTGGGGGGTTCCCCTGGTGGTCCGGATCGCCCTCGACCGCGGCGTTCTGGATCGAGAGGCGGCGGCGATGCGGGTGGGCCGGTCACACGGTTGCGGTGCGACCGAGGTCCGCCACATGGCCCGGCTCGGACCCGGCGACGGTGCCGAGCCGCGGTGGGCGTTGGTCAGTGCGGCCGCCACCGGCGTCGCCCTCCCGGATCTGATCGGCTTCAACCTCCACCACGCCGACGACCTGCTCCGCGGCTTCGCCGCCAACCACGAAGCCGTCCATCGTATGCCGGTTGTTGATCTGGGCGAGGACCACCCGGTCCCCATCATCGATGCTCCGGTCGAAGTGGCCCGTATCGATCCCGGGCGATTCCCCGCCGAGCGGAGCTGGCTCGACGAGCACCTCCCGACGACGGCCGATGTCGTCCTCTGCCACGGCGGGTACCAGCCACTGTGTGTCTTCGGCCCGCCGCCGGCGGCCTGGCCGGAGCACGGCGGCCCGGGGAAGGGTCTGTCGGTGGCCAACTGGAGCGGCGCGGTGCTGGCCGAGCCGGAGTTCGACGTGGCCTTCACGCTGGTGGCGTTCTGGTCGGCGCCATGGTTCGCCAAGAACCGGGCCGAGCGCACCGCCATCAAGATGATCCGCAATACCCTTCTCAACACCTACTCCCTGGGCTACTCGCCACTCCGGGAGCTCGACCCCGATCGGTTGCGGTTCTGGCGCGCGTTCCATGCCGTTCGCGGCGTGGCCCGCCTGGAGGGCGCCTACGACGGCGGGGGCTCGCCGTTCGAGACCCAGGATCGCGGACCGCTTCCGGATGACCTCGGGCCCGAGCTCCAGCGCCACTTCCGCCAACTCACCCGAACCCGATGAGTACAACCGATCGGATCGCGGTGGTCGGGCTGGGATGCGTGTATCCCGGCGCCCCCGACGTCCAAACCTTCTGGGACAACATCGTCGCCGGTCGGGACGCCATCGTCGACGCACCCCCCGACCGCATCGACCCGCGGTTCTTCGCCGGCCGCCCCGGCGACGCCGACCACCTGACCGCCAGCCGCGGCGGCTTCGTCCAGGGCGACGCCCTCAGCTTCGAACCCGGGCGGTTCGGGATCATGCCCGTCACCGTCGACGGCGCCGAACCGGATCAGATGATGGCGCTGAAGACGGCGGCGGCGGCCCTCGACGACGCCGGCGGGCTCGACGACGTGGCCCACGAGCGCATCGGCGTCGTCCTCGGGCGGGGGGGATACCTCACCCTGCAACTCGCTCGCCTTGACCAGCGGGTCCGCACCGCCAACCAGCTCCTCGACACCCTCCGCGGCCTCCTCCCCGAGGTCGACGACGACCGACTGATGGCGGTGAAAGACGCCTTCACCGACCAACTCGGCGAACTCCGCCCGGAGTCGGCCATCGGCCTGGTGCCGAACCTGGCCGCGTCCCGTATCGCCAACCGCCTCGACCTGGGTGGCCCGGCGTACACCGTCGACGCCGCCTGTGCGAGCTCGCTGATCGCGGTCGACGCCGCCATCTCCGAACTCCGGTCCGGGCGTTGCGACGCGGTGATCGCCGGTGGGGTGCACCACTGCCACGACGTCACCCTCTGGTCGGTCTTCTCCCAACTCGGCGCGCTGAGCCCGTCAGGTGAGATCCGTCCGTTCAGCCGGCATGCCGATGGTGTGCTCGTCTCCGAAGGCACCGGCATCCTGGTCCTCGAGCGGTTCGACGACGCGGCCCGCCGCGGCCACCGCGTCCATGCCACCCTTGGCGGCTCCGGAGTCTCCAGCGACGGTCGGCATTCGAGCCTCATGAGCCCTCGGGTGGACGGCCAGGTGCTGGCGCTGGAGCGGGCCTACCGCAGCGCCGAGGTCGACCCGGGCACCATCGGCCTGGTCGAGGGACACGGCACCGCCACCCCGGCCGGAGATCGCGCCGAGCTGGAGACCCTCCGGTGCGTGTACGGCAAGCATGACCCGATCGACGGCCCCCGGCCGGCACTCGGCTCGGTGAAGTCGAACATCGGCCATGCCATGCCGGCGGCCGGCGCCGCCGGTCTCATCAAGTCGGTACTGGCCGTGCACCACGGAGTGCTGCCGCCGACACTGCACGGGGACGATCCCCATCCGGCGCTGGCCGACACCCGGTTCCGCCTCCTCGATCAGGCCGAGCCCTGGTCGTACCCACCGGGGCCGCGCCGGTCGGGTGTCAATGCCTTCGGCTTCGGCGGCATCAATGCCCACGTCATCGTCGAGCAGCACGGCTCGGCACCGATTCCGGCCCGGGCACCGTCGGCCACCGTGGTGTCGGAACCCGACGATCACCCGTTCGATGCCATCCTTCTTGCGGGTCGCGACGCCTCGGATCTGGCCACCCAGCTAGCGGCAATCGGGCCGGTCCGCGACCCCGACCGGCCCCGCCTACCGGAGGGCGCCGGACCCGCCCGTCTCGCCATCGTCGACCCCAACCCGAAGCGGCTGGAACTCGCCGCCCGGGTGCTGGGCAAGGGCCAACCATGGCGGGGCCGCAACGATGTCTGGTTCGAAGCGTCGGGCCTGGTCACCGGGGGCGGGCGGGTGGCGTTCCTGTTCCCGGGCATCGAGTCCACCTTCGAAGCCGAGCTCGCCGATGTCGCCCGATGGTTCGGGGTCGAGGCGGCGCCGATGCCCGACGGGGCAGCCGGCATCGAACGGCAGGGCCGCCAGATCTTCGACGCCGGCCGCCTGCTCCATCACGCCCTCACCTCCCTCGGGATCGCGCCTGACGACATCGCCGGACACAGCCTCGGCGAGTGGACCGGGGCCTTCGCCGCCGAGCTGATCCCGACGGATCTGGCCGGTGACTTCCTCGACGGGCTCAAGCCGGGCAGCCTCGAGGTGCCCGGCGTGGTATTCGTCGCCCTCGGGTGCGGCGCCGATGTCGCCGGCGACGTGATCGCCGGCCTCGACGGAGTGGTGGTGTCCCACGACAACTGCCCGCACCAGTCGGTCATCTGCGGGCCGGAGGAGAGCATGGCCGAAGCCGGTCGCCGGTTGGCCGCCCGCAAGGTCCTGGCCCAAGAGCTGCCGTTCCGTTCCGGGTTCCACACCCCGTTCTTCGAGCCCTACCTCGGCATCGTCCGCCACCACTGGGATCGGATGCCGCTGCAGGCGGCCCGCACCCCGCTGTGGTCGGCCACCTCCTGCGAGCACTATCCGACGGATGCCGACGCCGTTCGGCAGCTGGCCGCCGACCACCTGGTCAGGCCGGTCCGGTTCCGCGAGTTGGTCGGGCGGATGTACGAGGACGGCGTGCGGGTGTTCGTCCAGCTGGGGGTGGGCAGCCTGGTGGCCTTCGCCGACGACACCCTGAAGGGCCGACCGCAGCTGAGCATCTCCGCCGCCTCGCCCACCCGGTCGGGGCTCGGGCAGCTGGGCCGGGTGGCCGCCGCTCTCTGGGTGGAGGGCGCCGACGTCCGCCTCGATGCCCTCCTCGCCCCCGTCGCCGCCGGGTCGGCCGGCGATACCGCGCCGCCCGGCGGCCCGACGGTGCAGCTGACGTTGGGCACCCCCCGGGTCGAGTTGCCTGACGGGGTCACACGGGGTCTGGTGCCTGCAGCCCGGGATGAGCCCTCCCCCGACTGGGCGCCGCGACGTCGCCGGCCCTGCGTGCCGAGCTCGACGGGCTGTTGGCCGACACCCTCAGCGCCACCCGATCCATCACCGCCGCCCTCGCCTCGTCGGTTCTGCCTTCCCCGGCGACGCCGGACGTCCAGGCGTCGGAGGAAACCGTGTCCGTCGGCGTCGAGGCGTACCCCTGGCTGGTCGATCACTGCTTCTACCGCCAACCCGACGGTTGGGACGACCTTTCCGACCGCTTCCCGGTCCTGCCGATGACCACCATGGTGGAGCTGCTCGCCGAGGCCGCCTCCCGGCTGGCGCCGGACCTGACGGTCACCCGCATCGACAACGTGCGGGCCATGCGTTGGCTGGCCGGTGCCCCTCCGACCCGGGCGGTGCTCACGGCCCGACGAGTCGGCCCTGACCGGATCGAGGGCGCCATCGAGGGATTCGTTCGGGCCACGGTGCACCTGGGGTCCTCCCCCTTGCCGGCCCCGCCGCCGGCCGCCACGCCGCTGCGCAACCCCCGCCCGTCGCCGGTCGGGCCGGTCAAGCTCTACGGCGACCACTGGATGTTCCACGGCCCGAGCTTCCAGGGAGTGCGCTCGATCGCCGCCCTCGGCGACGACGGCATCGACGGGAGCATCGAGTCCCTGCCCACGCCGGGGGCGTGGCTGGACAACGCCGGCCAGCTCTACGGGTGGTGGCTCATGGCCACCGCCGAGTCCGATTTTCTGGCCCTGCCCCAGTCGATCGAACGCATCGAGTACTTCGGGCCCCAGCCGCCGGCCGGGGAGCTGGTCACGACCACGGTGCGCATCGTCGAGCTCGAGCCGCGGACGGTGCGGGCCGACCTCGAGCTCACCTGGAACGGGGCGATCACCGTGCGCATCACCGGTTGGGTCGACCGCCGCTTCGACAGCGACCCCGAACTCTGGCTCATGCTCCGCGAGCCCGAGCACCATCTTCTCGCCTCAGCCACCGCCGACGGCTACATGGCCGTCGAGGAGCGGTGGAAGGACTCGGCCTCCCGCGAACTGATGGCCCGCCGCTACCTCGATGCCTCCGAGCGGACGGTCTACGAGGGGCTGAATCCCCGCCAGCAGCGCCTCTGGCTCCTCGGTCGGATCGCGGCCAAGGACGCCATCCGCCACGCGCTGTGGTCCGAGGGGCACGGCCCGATGTTCCCGATCGAAGTCCCCTTGATCGACGACGGCGAGCATGTCCTCCAGGTGCGGGGCGGGCCGGCGGCCGGAAGACGGGTGACGGTGGCCACCGCCCCCTGGATCGGCGTGGCCGCGATCGGCACCACCACGCTCCAGGTCGAGTGCGTCGACGACGGCGACCGGAACGCCGCCCGGTCCCGGTTGGACGAGAAGGTGGCGGCCGGGCCGGGCTCGACCATGACCATCGATGTGTTGCCATCGCCGGTGCATCTGCTCGCCGGTTCGCCGAGCACATCCACCACCGAACCTACCGCCGCTCCCCTCGAGCCGGCCGACCGTAAGGAGTATCTGGTTGCCTGTTGCCCACCCGCCTGACGACGCCCCGCTCACCGAAGAGAGCGTCCTCGAGGACGTCCGCACCATCATCGCCGACGTCATCGGTGAGGACTATGTCGCAGAGGTCGACATCGAGCCGGATACCTTGTTCTACGCCGACCTGGAGATCGAGAGCATCGAGTTCGTCGCTCTCGGCGAGCGTCTCCAGGACCGCTACGGCGATCGGATCGATTTCGCCGCCTGGATCGCCACCATGGAGGTCGACGACATCATCGACATGACCATCGGTCGCCTGGTGGATCACATCGTCGCGTCGCGGCCGTGACCGGGAGGAGGAGGTGGGGAGACCATGGCTGACCTGACGGTGAGGGGCGTGCGATTCAACGTGGTGCGCCTCGGGCCCGACCGACGGGATCTCCGGTCACCGGCGCCCGGTGGTGTTCCTCCACGGCCTCATCATGGACAACCTGTCGAGCTTCTATTACACCCTGGCCCCAGCGGTGGCCGCCACCACCGACACCGTGCTCTTCGACCTGCGCGGTCACGGGCGCAGCGAGCGACCGCTCGACGGTTACCGCATCGAAGACGGAGTCGACGATCTCTTCGGCATCCTCGACGCCCTGGCCATCCACGAGCCCGTCCACCTGGTGGCCAACAGTTACGGGGGCACCATCGCGCTGGCCGCCGCCCTCCGCCATCCGGCCCGCATCGCCGGGATGGCCTTGATCGAGGCCCATCCGGCCTTCGAGGGCTGGGGCGACGAGATCGTCGACGACCTGACCGACCTCGTCACCGGATTCGACGATCCCGGAATCCGGGACTATCTGGCCAACGATGCGCCCCGCACCCTCCGCCGGATGGTCAAGACCTGCGAGGACCTGGTCACCGTGTCCACCATGAGCGACGACCTCCGGGTGTCGCAGCCCACCACTCCCGACGATCTGACCCGGGTGACGTGTCCGACCCTGCTGCTCTACGGCGAGAACTCGGACATCCTGGACCGGGCCTTCGTGCTGGAGGACTCCATCCCCGGTGCGGACCTGCGGGTGATCGACGGCTGCTCCCACGCGCTGCTGATGGAGAACCCCAACGAGGTCGGCCGCCAGGTGCAGGCCTGGCTGGAGGTGCAGGCCGAGCCGGCCCGGGTGGGCGGCCACCCGCAACCGACATGAGCCGGATACTCTTCACCGTCCCCCCGCTCACCGGGCATGTCAATCCGACCGTGAGCCTCGGAGCCGAGCTGTCGGCCCGCGGCCACCAGGTCGCCTGGACCGGACTCCCTGGAGTCGTCGACGTGCTGCTTCCCCCCGATGCCGCCTTCCTCCCCCTGGTCGGCCCGCTCGACCAGGCAGCCTTCGACGAGATGCAACGGCGCGGCACCGGGCTACGCGGCCCGGAAGCACTGAAGTTCCTGTGGGAGGACTTCATCATCCCCTACGCAGTGGACACCGCACCGGCGTTGTTCGAGGTGGTGCGGGATTTCGGTCCCGACCTTCTGGTGGTGGACCAGCAAGCCGTCGCCGGGGCGGTCGTGGCCGGCAAACTCGGCATCCCGTGGATCACCTCCGCCACCACCTCGGCCGAGCTCACCGATCCGCTGGCCGAGCTGCCCAAGGTGGATGCCTGGGTTCGGGCCCAGCTCATCGACCTGCAACTCGAGCTGGGAGCCGGCCCCGACCCCCACGGCGATCTGCGTTTCTCCGACCAGCTCATCATCGCCTTCACCACCCAGGCCCTGGTCGGGCCCATCGCGGTAGCGGCCCCCACCGTCCGCTTCGTCGGGCCGTCGATCGCCCGGCGTGCCGATCCCACCCCGTTCCCGTGGGAATGGCTCGATCCGGAGCGCCCGCATGTGCTGGTGACGCTCGGGACCGTCAGTGCCGGGATCGGGAGTCGATTCTTCGCCGCCGCCGTCGAGGCCCTGGCCACCACCGGGGTTCAGGCCGTCTTCGTGGCGCCGACCGACCAGGTCGACATCCCGGACGGCGTCGCCAACATCCTGGTGCGGCCGCGGATCCCCCAGCTCGCGGTGCTGGACCACATGGACGCCGTCGTCAGCCACGGCGGGCACAACACGGTGTGCGAGAGCCTGGCCCACGGGCTGCCACTGGTCCTCGCCCCGATCCGGGATGACCAGCCCATCGTGGCCGACCAGGTGGTGCGGGCCGGTGCCGGCGTCCGGGTCCGGTTCGGTCGGGTGAGTCCCACCGAGCTCCGCCAGGCGGTGCTGGGGGTGCTCGACGAGCCCTCGTTTCGAATCGCCGCCGGTGGCATCGGTCGGTCCTTCGAGGACGCCGGCGGGGCGACCGCCGCCGCCGATGCCATCGACGAGCTGCTGCTGGCGAGGCAGCCATCATGATCATCGCCGGTCTGCGCCGGTTGCGGCCGAGGCGCCGCCTCGGGTGGCTGTGGATCATCATCACCGCCGGCACCCTGGTCAACGGCCTGCGCCTGCGGGCCAGGGTCAGTGCCCTGCAGGAGATGGCTGACGACGCGCCGCCGACCACGGCCGCCGTCGATCCCGACCACGTGTTCCTGACCGCCACCGGTGTCGAGCTCGACGACGCCACCCGGAGTGCCGCCAGCCGGTACGCCCGTCGCCACCACCTCGACGTGCTCGACCTGGTCCCCGGCGACCTGGGCTCGGACCAGGTGCTCGATCTGGCCCGACAGGTGGATCCGGCCACCTACGCCTCGAGTCCGCTGGCGGTGGACGCGGGCCTCGGCAAGCCACCCTGGTGCATCGGGCGGTGCTCGAGCGGGCGGGCCTCAGTGCGGCCGATCAGCTCGACTCGGTCAGCTACCTTCGGGTCACCAGCGAGCTGAAGAAGTTCGCGGCCAAGACCACCGACCTGGCCATCGCGGCCGGACTGTCCGCCGTCCCGGAGGATCTCTCCCAGCGCCGGGCCTACCTCTCCGCCCTCTACGCCAAGGCGATGCCGGTCGTCGCGGCCGTCCCCGCGGTGCAGGGCACCCTGTTGGGTGCCGGCCTGTTTCTGGCCCCGGGCTGGGGTGCCGCCGCCCTCGCCTCCTTCTGGGCCCAGCCCTACCTGGCCATCGGTGGCACCGGCCTGCGCCCGCCGGATCTCACCCCGAGATGGGCGCTCACCCGCCCGCTGCGAGGAGCGTGGGCCACGCTGCGCACGTTGATGTCCCGAAACGAGGCGGAAGCACCGGACGGCCCGACTCCCGAGTCGCAGGTGGCCGAGTACGACGAGTTGCTGGCCGGCGGCATCGACCGGTTCTTCGAACCCCGGCGCCAGACCTGCCCGCTGTGTCACGGGACCTCCACTGTCGGTGCGGGTCCGGATGCCCGATCTCATGCAGTCCAAGCCGGGCGAGTTCGAGCTCGACCAATGTGGCCGTTGCGACCACATCTTCCAGAACCCCCGTCTTTCGCTCGAGGGCCTCGACTTCTACTACCGGGACTTCTACGACGGCACCGGCGGCGACCTGGCCGAGGCGGTCTTCAGCTCGGACGACAGTTCCTACCGAGGTCGGGTCGATCTGGTGGCCGCCCATGCCCGGCCCAAGCGGTGGCTCGACGTGGGTGCCGGGCACGGCCATTTCTGCCTGATCGCCTCCGATGTCCTGCCCGACACCCGGTTCGAAGGTCTCGACCTCAGCGACAGCATCGTCGAAGCCGAGCGGCACCGGTGGATCGAGCGAGCCCACCTCGGCCTGCTCCCGGAGCTGGCCGACGAACTCCTCGAGGCCTACGACGTGGTCAGCATGCACCACTATCTCGAGCACACCCGCGACCCGGCCGAGGAGCTGGACGCTGCCCGGAAGGTGCTCGAGTCCGGCGGCCACCTGCTGATCGAGGTTCCCGACCCCGAGTGCCGCACCGGACGCCTCCTCGGCTGGATGTGGGGCCCCTGGTTCCAACCCCAGCACCAGCACTTCGTGTCGGTGACCAATCTGGCCACGATGCTGACCGACCGGGGTTTCACGGTGGTGGCCGAGGAACGGGGGCCCGCGCACCAGGCCGCCGACCTGGCCTTTGCCGCCCTCCTTCTCCTCAATCGGGTCGCCGGCCCGCCGGACAAACCATGGGTGGCCCCGCGTCGGCTGCGCGACCGGGTCAGGCGAGCGGTGGGCGTCCCGGTTCTCGCGCCTCTGGTAGTTGCCGCCCTCATCATCGACCGGCTGATCGCTCCGGTCGTCCGCCGGCTTCCCGGCGGGCCCAACACCTACCGGATGCTGGCCCGCAAGCTCTGAGCCGACCGGTCCTTCTGGATTCAGCTCCATCGCGAGCAACTCCCACCGGACGGCCTCCGTCGGGCAGGTGGTACGTTCAGTGTCACCGCAGCGTGAACACTGCATTGCAGCAGGGGGTGGCCATGGACGTCGAACGGATGAGCCCATTGGATACGTCGTTTCTCCACATCGAGGACGGCGTCAGCCACATGCATATCGCCTCAGTCGGGATCTTCGAAGGGCCGGAACCTCCGTTCACGGACATCGTGGGGATGGTCGAGGGCAAGCTTCCCCTGGTCCCCCGCTATCGGCAGATCGTGCAGGCCGTTCCGTTGGAGCTGGGCCGGGCGGTATGGGTGGACGACCCCCACTTCAACATCGACTACCACCTGCGCCACACCGCCCTGCCGTCGCCGGGTGGTGAGGCCGAGCTCCGGAAGCTGGTCGGACGGGTCATGTCCCAGCAGCTCGACCGGTCCAAGCCCCTGTGGGAGATCTGGGTGGTCGAAGGACTGGAGGACGGTCGCTGGGCCATGGTGTCCAAGGTCCACCACGCCATGGTCGACGGCATCTCGGGCACCGACCTGCTGGCGGTGATCATGGACATCACTCCCGACTACACCGAACCCGAGATCCTGCCCTGGGAGCCGCGGAAGTCTCCGTCGGGACGCGACCTCGCCCTTCAGGCCCTGGCCGGACTGGCCCGCAGCCCCTACGAGCAGATCCGCGCCCTCCGGGCCACCGCCCGGGTGCCCCGCCAGGCCCTCGCCCATGCCCGCGAGGTGGTCACCGGGCTATCGGCCATGACCGGGCTGATCCGCTCCACCCCGGTCTCCAGCCTCAACGGACCGCTCGGGCCCCACCGCCGTTACGCTTGGGCGTCGAGCTCGGTCGAGGACGTCAAGGCCGTCCGAAAGGCCCACGGTGGCACCTTCAACGACGTGGTGCTGGCCGCCATCACGCACGGGTTCCGGGAGCTGCTCCTCTCTCGGGAGGAGACCGTCGACCGGGTGGTGCGCACCCTGGTGCCGGTGTCGGTCCGGCCCCGGGACGCCAGCGGGAAGGCGGTCGGGGACGGGACCTTCGAGAACAAGGTGTCGGCCATGTTCGCCGAGCTGCCGGTCGGGATCGACGACCCGATCGACTGCCTCCACACCATCACAACTCAAATGGAAGGGTTGAAGGAGTCGAATCAGGCGCTGGCCGCGGAGGCCATCACCTCGATGTCGGGGTTCGCCCCGCCGATGCTCCTGGCGCTGGGCATGCGGCTGGCCTCCCGACTCCCCCAGCACAACGTGAACACGGTGACCACCAACGTGCCCGGCCCCCAGATCCCGCTCTATGTCCGGGGCCGGCGGATGCTCGAGTGCTATCCCTATGTCCCGCTGGCCGGCCAGGTCCGGCTGGGAGTGGCCATCTTCTCCTACAACGGTCAGGTGAACTACGGGGTCACCGGTGACTACGACACCACTGCCGACATCGATGTGCTGTGCCGCGGGTTCGAAGAAGGAATGAAGGCGTTACTCAAAACCAACGGCTGAGCGCTGAGCCGCGACCGTATCGACAGGCGCCAGGAAGGAAACGGGCCACCCGCGTCGGCCTGGTGCTGGGCGCCGGCGGGGTGGTGGGCCAGGCGTACCACGCCGGGGTGCTGGCAGCGCTGGAAACCGAGCTGGGATGGGACGCCCGCACCGCCACGGTCATCGTCGGCTCGTCGGCCGGGGCGGTCACCGGCACCTCGCTACGGATGGGCATCGCCGGCTCGGACCTGGCCGCGATCGCGGCCCGGACACCGCTGTCGCCGGAGGGCGCCCAACTCATGGAGCAGATCCTCCCGGACACCTCCGACCTGCCGCCCCTCCCCGCCGGCTCGTGGCTCCGCCCCTGGCGGCCGCCGTCGGCGGCGTTGGTGGCCCGCATCATCCGACGCCCGTGGAAATTCCGGCCCGGGGTGGCGGCCATGACCCTGCTCCCCACCGGCCTGGTCGATATCCGACAACGGGGGGAGCCCCTTCATCGGATGGTGGGCGACAAGTGGCCCGACGGGCTGTGGATCTGCGCGGTCCGGCGCACCGACGGACACCGGGTGGTCTTCGGGAGGCGCGGATCGCCCCCGGCGTCCTTGGCGTCGGCAGTGCTGGCCTCCTGCGCCATCCCGAGCTATTTCGCCCCGATCGACATCGGGGGTGTCGAGTACTTCGACGGAGGGGTGCACTCCCCCACCAACGCCGACGCGCTCCGGTCCCAGCCTCTCGACGTGGTCATCGTCGTCACATCGATGTCCGCGAAGTATCCCCCCGGGAATACCGCCGACGGGCTCCTCCGGTGGGCGGCCCACCGACGCCTCAACCGTGAGAGCCGCACCCTCCATCACCACGGGATCCGCGTCATCCGATTCGAGCCGGGCTCGGGGTCACTCGAGGCAATGGGCCTGCGACCGATGGCCAACGACCGTTCCGACCGGGTAATGGAAGCGGCCTACCGGGAGACCAAACGCCGGATCGAGCTGGGCAGCCTGGCCACCCGGCTCGGACTCGGCCTGGACCAGCCGGGAGCCAAGCACCCGAACGGTGAGGCGGCCACCAGTGTCTGAACGTGACCGGATGCGCATGAGCGACCCGGAGGTAGCCGCGTTCCTCCAGGAATGCACCCGAGCCTATGTCTCCACCAACGGGCCCGACGGGTGGCCCCACGTGGTGCCGCTGTCGTACATCCTCCTCGACGGCGACGTTGCCTTTTGGACCGACGGGGCCTCCCGAAAGGTCCGGAACCTCCGGGCCGATGACCGGATGGGCTGCCTGGTGGAACAAGGCGACGATGTCGGCACCTTCCGGGCCGTCCAGTTGCGGGGCCGGGCCGAGATCATCGAGGACCACCCGACATCGGCGGAGGTCGGCACCCGGCTGTTTGCCCGGTACTCGGAGGGTCCGCTGGATCCTGGGGCCGCCGCCTACGCATCCGCGCTGGCGTCCCAACGGGTAATCATCCGGCTGCACGCCGAGCGGACCATATCGTGGGACCATCGCAAGGTCATGGTCGACCTCGACGCCCTGGGTAGTTGAAGGCACCCCGGTTCGTCTCGGCGGCGTCGCCCACCATGGCCCGGGCGGGAGCCGGCGGGCACCCGTGCCAGGGCCTGTGGTACGCGCCCGACACCCCGCCGGCGGTGGCATTCATCGCCACCCACTACGACATCGACTTCTCCGAGCATTACCTGGCCGAGTACCTGGCCGATCGAGGGCACGGGTTCCTGGGCTGGAACACCCGGTTTCGGGGGATGGGCTACTACTTCACCCTCGAGCAGGCCGTGGTCGACATCGGGGTGGGGGTGCGCTGGCTCCGGGAGGTCGCCGGGGTCGACACCGTGGTGCTGCTCGGGAACTCCGGCGGCGCCTCACTGATGAGCGCCTACCAGAGCCAGGCCATCGAGCCCAACATCGTGGCCACCCGGGGCTCTTCGGTTCCGGATGCCGCGTTGGACCTCCCGGCCGCCGACCTGTTCGTCTCGCTCAACGCCCATCCCGGTCGACCCGACGTGCTCACCATGTGGCTCGACCCCTCGGTGATCGACGAGTCCGATCCGCTCTCGGTCGACCCGGCCCTGGACATGAACAGTCCCGAGCACCCCGTTCCCTACAAGAAGGAGTTCATCGACCGGTACCGGCGGGCCCAGCAGGAACGGAACCATCGCATCACCGCCTGGTGCGTCGAGGAGCTGGAACGGATGTCGGCCAACGGCGCCTACGACAGGGTGTTCAACGTCTTCCGCACCTGGGCCGATCTGCGCTTCCTCGACCTGGAGATCGATCCCTCGGACCGGGAGGTGGGGTGTTACTTCGGCGACCCCAAGGTGGCCAACTACCTGCCCTTCGGGCTGGCGACCACCAACACCCTGCGGGCCTGGTTGTCGATGTGGAGCCTTACCGAGTCGCAGTGCCGGGCCCAGCCCCACCTCGCCCGGATCACCCAGCCGTCGCTGGTCATCCAGTCCACCGACGACCAGGGGTGTTACCCGTCCGATGCCCAGGCCATCTTCCGGGATCTGGCCACCGAGGACAAGACCATCCACACCTTCCGGGGCGATCACTACCTGCAGAAACCCCAAGATGCCCGCGACCAGGCCGCTGACGTCATCTCGGATTGGGTACAAACCCGCGCATGAGCCAGATGAGCAGCGCGCCATGAAGGTAGCCATCAGCGGTTCGTCCGGCCTCATCGGCACGGCGCTGATCAAATCGTTACGGGCCGACGGTCACGGGGTGGTGAGGATGCTGCGTGGCCGTACCGGTACCGACGAGTCGACGTTGCACTGGGATCCAAGCCGGGGCGAGCTCGACCCCAGGGGGCTCGAAGGGGTTGATGCCGTCGTCCACCTGGCCGGTGCCGGCATCTTGGACAAACGATGGACCGATGCCCGCAAGAAAGAACTCCTCGACAGCCGGGTGGTGTCCACCTCGCTGCTGGCCAACACGTTGGCCTTGATGGGATCCCCGCCCCCGGTGTTCCTCTCGGGCTCCGCCATCGGCTGGTACGGCGAACGCGGCAACCAGGCCTGCACCGAAATTAGTGAACCTGGCGATGACTTCCTGGCCGGGATGTGCTCGGCGTGGGAAGCGGCCACCCAGCCGGCGAAAACCGCCGGGATCAGGGTGGTCCACTTGCGATCCGGGCTGGTGCAGTCCACCGACGGCGGGATGTTGAAGAAGACCCTGCCCCTCTACAAGCTCGGCCTCGGCGGCCGGTTGGGCCACGGCCGGCAGTGGTGGAGTTGGATCTCGATCGCCGACGAGATCGGTGCCATCCGCTTCCTGCTCGAGGGCGAGGTGGGTGGCCCAGTCAACTTGACCGCCCCCGAGCCGGTCACCAACCTCGAGTACACCAGGACCCTCGGAGCGGTGCTCGGTCGTCCGACGCTGATCCCGACACCGATGCTGGGGCCGCGGTTGCTCCTCGGAAGTGAAGCGACTCAGACCATCGTCGAAAGTCAGCGAGTGATCCCACGGGTACTCGAGGATGCCGGCTACCAGTTCGCCTACCCCACCCTCGAGCCGGCGTTCCGGGCTCTGTTCGAGTAGGCTCGAATCAGCCGGATTCAATGGCCGGGATCGGCACCTCGGTTACCGTGCAAATGCTCACCCGCTCCGAGATCCCCTTGAGGCGCCGGCTCTTCAGCTTGCCGAACCGGAGATTGGGGACGTCGCCGACCTGGGCGGCCGCCTCGGCGCTTACCACCACCTCTCCCCCGCCGGCCGTTTCGGTGACCCGGGCCGCGACATTGACGACGTGACCCATCACGTCGCCTTGGCTGACCACGGCTTCGCCGACGTGGACGCCGGCCCGGAGCCGGAGCGGGGCGGGGGCCGTCTCCAGCAATTGGAGGGCACCGCGCACTCCCGTCTCGGCGTCGGGGAAGGTGCACAGCAGCCCGTCGCCCAGGGTCTTCAGGATCTTCCCCGACCACTGGCGGACCACCGGCCCGGCCAGCTGACGATGTTCCTCGATGAGCTTTACGGCGGCGGCGTCGCCGTGAATGTCGGTGAAGGCGGTAAAACCCTCCAGATCCGTGAACACCACGGCCAGCAGCTTGGGGTCGCTGCTTCCAGCCGCGCGGTGGTTGGCCAGGAGTTGAACGGCATTGAGCCCGAGGCTGGCCAGCCGGGACGGTTTCTGCTCGACCGAACGCTCGAGGAAACGCTCGACAATCTCTGCCGGGGCGGCCGTCGAGATCGGGTGCTCGCCGGGTCGCTCGAGCCAGCGCCGATCCACGATACCCATCTCGAGGGCCCGAGCCGCCTCCTCGGGATCGTTCCGGATGAGCTCGGCCGCCTTTCGGGCCAGAACCCGGCGGAGGGTGTCCACGGTGCTGGCACCGGCGGTTCGGGCTCGCTCAGCTTTGCGCGGATCCACGGAGTGAACCTAGCTCAGCCCTGCACCGGCCCAGCCGCCCCGCCGACCCCATTCCCGGATCGGACAGAGAACCCTCTAGCGGAGCTGTCGGCCGACGTCGAACAAGTGGTGTTCACCCTCGTGGATGGTGTGTCGGCCGAGCCAGGCGAGGTCCCGTTCAACGGGCTCCGGATAGTTGTAGATGAGCGGGCGCTGCCACTCATCGCGAGAGCGCTCGAAGAACACACCGGCGACCAGATCGGCGGCAACCGGCAATTGGTTGTGAGCCACCCGGCCGGGAACTTCCTGCGCGTAGCGTGCCAGATCGACTCGCTCGTCGCGATACATGCGCGGAAAGCTCGGTCGATCTTCGACCAGGGCCAGTACCGCTCGGTCCCGTTGAATCAAGAACACATCCCGCACATGACACAGGTACTCCAGCGGCGACCAGACTGCCGGGTTGGGGCGTCTGCGCAGGGTGGCGTCATCGATGCCGTTAATTCGAGTCGAGAAGCGATTCGCCAGGCCCCGAAGGACGCCCGGGATCTCGCCGGGGTCAACGCTCTCGTACACGAACCCGCATTCGGGGCACTCGGTCATGACCAAATACTCCCACGCGGGATTCTTCAGGTGGCAGCCGCGGTCGGGGCAATGCGGTCGGAGACCTTCCCACACAGATCCCGAAGGAGCCCCGCGGTGGCGGCGAAATCGGCCGGCGTTCCGCCGATCGGGTCAGCCACATCGTCCTCGGTTGAGTCACCCTGCATCTCATCTCGCTGCCGACCCCGATGAATGCCGGCGAGCCAAGTGGCAAACGGTCGTTCGGCAGACCAAGCTGGGAAGGGTCGGCTACGACGGACGAACTCCTTGAGTGTGAACGTCCGCCCCCGCGCCGCCGGATCGAGCACGGCCACTTCACGCACGTGCTGCCGGGCCATCCCGAAAATGATGTCGGCCGCAAGCACGTCCGATTTGGAAAGGGTCCTGCTGCGATGATCGGCCATGGCTGCCCCGTCGGGACCCAGCGCCACCAATGCCTCTCCGATCATGGGGTACCCCGCCTCGAGGAGCCCCGCCGATCCAACCGACCAATCGATCCCGCGATCAACCAACAACGAGCGGAGTATCGCTTCAGCCATAGGTGACCGGCACTGGTTGGCCGTGCAGACGAAAAGGACGTTGATGAGCGAGCAGTGTAGCGACGACCACCAAGGGGGCAGCCGGGGCGTCTCCGCCAATTCGTTGGTCAGTCGCGTACCAAAGGCTTGTAGCGGAGGCGATGGGGCTGGTCGGCGTCCACTCCCAACCGTTTCTTCCGGTCGGCCTCGTAGTCGCTGAAGTTCCCCTCCCACCACCGGACCTCGGAGTCCCCCTCGAAGGCCAGCACATGGGTGGCGATCCGGTCGAGGAACCAGCGATCGTGGCTGATGACCACCGCGCAGCCCGGAAACTCGAGGAGCGCATCCTCGAGGGCACGGAGGGTATCGACGTCAAGGTCGTTGGTGGGTTCGTCGAGCAGGAGAACATTGCCTCCGCTCTTGAGGACCTTGGCCAGCTGGACCCGGTTGCGCTCGCCCCCGGAGAGCTTGCCCACCTTCTTTTGCTGGTCGCTGCCTTTGAAACCGAAGCTGGAGACGTAGGCCCGCCCGTGCAACTCGCGGTTGCCGACCACGATGCGGTCGACTCCCCCAGTGATCTCGTCAAAGACCGTCGAGTCAGCCGCCAGGTTGTCCCGCGACTGGTCGACGTAGGCCAGCACCACCGTTGCGCCTATCTCCAGCTCTCCCCGATCCGGCTTGTCTTCGCCGACGATCATCCGGAACAGAGTGGTCTTGCCCGCGCCGTTGGGCCCGATGACTCCCACGATGCCACCGGGAGGAAGCAGAAACGAAAGACCGTCGATGAGCAGGCGATCCCCGTACCCTTTGACCAGGCCGTCGGCGTCGACCACCCGGTCGCCCAGGCGAGGGCCGACGGGGATGGTGATCTCTAGGTTGTCTGGCCCGCGGTCGGCGGCTTCGGCTTCGGCTACCAGCTGGTTGTAGGCGTTGATGCGGGCCTTTCCTTTGCTTTGACGGGCGCGCGGCGACATCCGGATCCACTCCAACTCGCGCTGGAGGGCATCCTGTCGGGACTTGTCGGCCTTCTGCTCCCCGGCCAGGCGCGCCTGTTTCTGCTCCAACCACGACGAGTAATTGCCCTCCCAAGGGATGCCGCTCCCCCGGTCGAGCTCGAGGATCCAGCCAGCCACGTTGTCGAGGAAATAGCGGTCGTGGGTGACGGCGACCACGGTGCCCGGATAATTCTGGAGGGTGCGTTCGAGCCATGCGACCGATTCGGCATCGAGGTGGTTGGTGGGCTCATCGAGCAGCAGGAGATCGGGTTGGGACAGCAACAGGCGGCAGAGCGCGACTCGGCGTCGCTCTCCTCCCGAGAGCGTCGCGACGCTGGCGCCTCCGGGTGGGAGGCGTAGTGCGTCCATGGCGATCTCGAAGGTTCGCTCGAGATCCCAGGCGCCGGCAGCGTCGATCTTGTCCTGGAGATCGGCCTGTTCCGCCAGCAACTTCTCGAAGTCGGCATCCGGGTCACTCATGGCGGCACAGACGGCGTTGAACCGGTCGACAAGCGCTTTGGTTTCGGCCACCCCGTCGGCCACGTTGCCGGCGACGTCCTTGGTGGGGTCGAGCTGAGGTTCCTGGCTGAGGAAACCGACGGTAGACCCGGGAGTCAGGCGCGCCTCGCCGGTGAACCCATCATCCTGCCCGGCCATGATCTGCAGCAGTGATGATTTCCCCGACCCGTTGGCGCCGATGACCCCGATCTTGGCGCCGGGGAAGAAGGAGAGATTGATGCCCTTGAGGACCTCCCGATCGGGGGGATAGAAACGCTTCAGGTCGCGCATGGTGTAGATGTACTGGGCAGGCATGCCGACCAGTGTGGCGCGGCTGGGCCCGGGACCGTGCACCCGGAGCCTCGGCTGGAGAGGCCGGCGTGCCCGGGCGGGAGCCAAAAGTCCTGGTAACAGGGGCAAGGTCGCCGGATCCGGGTGGCGACCGCCGGCCCAGAAGCCAAGCGCAAGATTTCGAGGCCGGAACCGTTCTACATAGCAAGAAAGGCCTGGGCCGAGGTAGATTCAGCTCACGCCAGTCAACCCCCGAGTCCGATGACTTGGGCTTTGAAGGAGTTGTGTATGCGCCGTTTCACCGTCGCGTTGTGTCTCGCGGTCGCTCTCTCCGCCGTAGTCGTGGGCGGTGCAGGGATCGCCAGCGCCTCCCAGGCCAAGCCGGACGCCTCGGGTGGATCACCACGGAGCGGAATTCTGGTCCGCACCAACACCCATGCCGCCCTGCCCCGTACGGGTGGCACCGTGAGCAGCCTCAATTGGGCCGGATACGCGGTGACGCCGGCCACTCCCGACATCACCTCAGTGACGTCGACCTTCACCGTCCCCACGGCCAGCCTCCTCCCAGTCGGGTTCGCCGCCACCTGGACGGGGATCGGGGGCTACGCGAGCTCAGACCTCGTGCAGGCCGGAGTGGCCGAACAGTCACTGCCGAGCCTCCCGTTGATCGGCGACCAGTATTTCGCCTGGTATGAATTGCTGCCTGGCGCGGAGGTGCAACTGACAGGGTGCGTCGGGGATCCCAACTGCACGGTCGCCCCCGGAGACTCAATTGCCGTCATCATCAGCCAGGTAGCCACCAACACCTGGGCCGTCGCCTTCGCCAACTCCACCCGGCATTGGACCTGGACCCAGGCATTTCCCTACAAGTCGTCGAAATCCTCTGCCGAGTGGATCGTCGAAGCTCCCTCCGTCGAGTCGCTTCAAACCGCGGTGGCTCCCTTGAGCACCGTCAACATGGGTCCCACCTCGAAGTACACCGCGGGCGGGTCGACCTTCACCATCGCCCAGGGGAACCCGACACGAATCGTTCTTTCACCCGGGTTCTTCAACGAGGCCACACCCTCCGCGTTGTCGGCCAACGGCCAGTCGTTCAGGGTCTGCACCTACACCAATACCTGCGCCGCCCCGTAGCCGGGAGCCTGCGTTCGGCGAATCAGCCCTCGTCGGCTGGCTGCCAGGGCTGCAGCCAGGGGGTAGGGGGCCAACCCTCGGCGGCAGCCATCAGCGGAAATGCTGTCGCACCGTCCACTGCCTCACGGATGATGTCGGCGTGGCCGGCGTGTCGAGCGGTCTCGCTGATGAGGTGGAGCAGAACCCACCGGACTGACCAGCCGTCCAGGTCATCGGGGTACCAAGGCGAGCCCTTGGGCACTGGCACCGCCTGACCGAGGTCGGAAATGCCGGCGATGACCGCGTCGGTCTCTGCTCCGGCTTGGTCGTAGACCTCGATGACCCCCGGCAACGTCTCGCTTGGGAGGAGCTGGAAGTTCTCCTCGTAGGCGTCTCGACCCGATGGGTTCGCCCGTTGCAGCACATTGTTCATCCAAGTTCGCTCCACAAACCCGGCGTGCTTGATCAGGCCACCGACGCTCAGCGTGCTGGGTGTAGGTGTCGACCGGGCCTGGTCGTCGGTCAGCCCATAGGCGGCGATACGAAGCACGAGACGCTGGTGGCCCAGATAGCCGAGCAAACCTTCACGTTCATTTGCTACGGGTTCCACACTGCCAGGCATACGCGCGCCCTCCCTTTTGACGTTGCTGTCCCGCGTGGTCAGGCTATCGGCACCAGACCCGGGACACGGACCTCAACTCCGCCCTGGATCTGGGATCTGATCTGACCCGGTCATCGAATGCTGGGTCGATTAGTCGCCGGATGAGCCAGTCGCGGACTCGATCAGTGGCGCCGGCATTCGCAGCCGTCCGACGCGGTTGACTGCCGGTTACGGTTGGGCATGAACCGATTCTGGGAACGCTTCGTCCCCCATCCGCACCCCGCTGACGAGGAGTTCCCCACCTTTTCGGAGGAGTCGCTCGACCAGGACGACCGGGTGGCTTGGGGAGTGGTGTCACGACAGGAGCCCCGGTGGCCGGCGACGTTGGCGGTGCTGGTGGTGATCGGCCTGCAACTGGTCCTTCCCCCCAAGGTCAGCGATTACCTCGGTCCCCATTGGCTGATCCCGGCGCTCGAAGGAATGCTCGCCGCCGCCATGCTGATCGCCAACCCGTGGCACACCACCGAGTCGAGGAATCTGCGCCCGATCTCCATCGGGATCATCGTCCTGATCAACGCAGCCAATCTCGTCACCCTCGGCGAGCTGGTCTCGGCCCTCCTTAACGGGAGCCACGCCGGAGGCAGGAGCCTCGTTTACGCGTCAGTCCCGATCTGGCTGACCAACGTCATCGTCTTCGGCCTGTGGTACTGGGAACTCGACCGGGGTGGACCGGCGGCCCGACTCCGGACCAACCACCCCGCTCCCGACTTTCTGTTTCCCCAGCAGAACGCCCCTGGGGCGGCTCCGGGTTGGACCCCGACCTTCCTCGACTATCTGTACACCTCGTTCACCAACGCCACCGCCTTCAGTCCTACCGACACCATGCCCCTCTCCCCCTGGGCGAAGCTGCTGATGATGATCCAGTCGCTGGCTTCGCTGCTCACCGTCTCGCTGGTTGTTTCCCGAGCCGTCAACATCCTGAGCTGATCCCGCCGGGTTGGCTACGGCGTAGGTGGGCCTGATCCCGGCTTGGGGGAGCCTCCGCCTTGAAGCCGGTCGGTCAGGGCCTGAAGAGCGGGCAGGGCGTTACGGATGACCGATTGCTCCTCGATCGACAGATCATCGAGGGCACTCCGGAGCGCGGCGGTTCCCTGCGCCCGCACCGCAGTAAGAAGCGAGGCGCCTTCGGGACTGGCCTGCACCAGGCTGGCCCGACCGTCCAGCGGATCCGGCACCCGCTCGATCAATCCGTCCTGGGCCAAGCTATCGATGAGGCGGCAGACGGTAGCCGGCGAGGTGCCCTCAGCTTCGGCCAGTGCGCCCATCCGCAGCGGGCCGCTCTGCTCGACCCGGGCCAGGACGGAGGCCTGCGACGGGGTGAGAAAGGTGTCGGATCGAGCCCGGAGTTGTCGCTGGAGGCGCACCAGAGTTACCCGGAGCTCGGCCGCCTCCTCAACCCCGGCAGTCGCGTCGCTCCCCCCGGCCACCTGAACCCCCTTTGCTTGTTCCTCTCGAGCTCTCACGCTTCCCCCCGGCCGGCACCCACCTGCTCGGCGCCGTTGTCCACATACTTAGTTGTCCTCAAGCAACTATTGTGCCACAATGCAAAGCGGAATACCACCACCAACGGGACCCAAGAGACACTGATGCCGGCTGACGCCCTTCCCAATTCCAATTCGACGACCAACGGGCACGGTTCCCGCTCCGACCGCTACAAGTGGACGGCCCTGACCAACACCACCGTCGGGATCCTGATGGTCACCATCAACGGGTCGATCCTGTTGATCGCTCTCCCCAACATCTTCCGGGGCATCGACCTCAGCCCCCTGGCCCCAGGCAACACTTCGTACTTCCTCTGGATCCTCATGGGATTCCTGTTGGTCACCTCGGTGCTGGTGGTCAGCTTCGGCCGAGTGGGTGACATGTACGGCCGGGCCAAGATGTACAACCTCGGCTTCCTCATATTCACCGTCTTCTCGGTCCTGCTTGCCGTCACCTGGATGACCGGCGCGGGGGCAGCCTTGTGGATCATCCTGATGCGGGTGGGCCAGGGGGTGGGCGGCGCCTTCCTGTTCGCCAACTCGAGCGCCATCATCACCGACGCCTTCCCGCCGGACGAGCGGGGCTTCGCCCTCGGCATCAACGGGGTAGCAGCCATCGGCGGGTCCTTCCTCGGCCTCCTGCTGGGCGGCCTGCTCGCCCCCATCGAGTGGCGACTGGTGTTTCTCATCTCGGTGCCCTTCGGCGTGTTCGGCACGGTCTGGGCCTACGCCAAACTGCGTGACAATGGCGTCCGCATCAAGGCCAAGATCGACTGGATCGGCAACGTTTCGTTCGCGGTCGGGCTGGTTGCCGTGCTCACCGGCATCGTCTACGGCCTCCAGCCCTACGGCGGCCACACCATGGGTTGGACCAGCCCGTTCGTGCTCGCCTGTCTCATCGGGGGCGCGTTGATCCTGCTGGCCTTCGTGTTCATCGAGACGCGGGTCACCGATCCGATGTTCCAGCTCAAGCTGTTCCGAAACCGTTCGTTTGCCATGGGCAATCTGGCCGCCCTCTTGGCCGCGCTGGCCCGGGGCGGGTTGCAGTTCATGTTGATCATCTGGCTTCAGGGGATCTGGTTGCCCCAACATGGCTACTCCTTCGAGCGCACTCCCCTGTGGGCCGGGATCTACATGATCCCGCTCACTGTCGGCTTCTTCATCTCCGGCCCGCTGGCCGGCAAGCTGGCCGACCGGTACGGTCCCCGCCCGTTCGCCACCGCCGGTCTGCTCCTCACCGGAGCCGCCTTCCTGCTGTTCAACACCCTGCCCATGAACTTCCCCTACCTCCCGTTCGCCCTCCTGCTGTTGCTGGTCGGTTTGGCCATGGGCCTGTTCGCCGCCCCCAACACCAGCGCGGTGATGAACAGCCTTCCGGCCAACCAGCGGGGAGCCGGGGCGGGGATGCTCAACACCTTCCAGAACTCGGCCAGCGTGCTGTCCATCGGGGTGTTCTTCACCGTCATCGCCCTGGGACTGGCCTCTCAGCTCCCCCACGCGCTGCTCGGTGGGCTCACCGCCCAGGGGGTGCCGGCCAGCGCCGCCCAGCGCATCTCCGCCCTGCCGCCGATCGGAAGCCTGTTCGCCGCCTTCCTCGGGTTGAACCCCATCCAGCAGCTCCTCGGGACCCACGTCCTGGCTCAGGTGGGTCCGACCCACGCGGCGTTCCTGACCGGGCGGAGCTTCTTCCCCAAGCTGATCGCCGGGCCCTTCGGGAACGGGCTCCACCTGGCCTTCGAGCTGGCGGCGGCGTCGACGTTCGTGGCCGCCGGCTTCTCATGGCTACGTGGGGGTGGAAAGGCGCACCACCAGCGCACCCTGGCCGCGCAAGCGGCAGAGGGTCTCGCGGCGGTGGGTGCCATGGTCGCCGAAGAAGCTGGCGCCGGATCTGACGACAGCGCCGAGTCCGAGGTGCCGGCCCTGCGCTGAGCCATTACGTCACGGTGGGTGGGCTCAGCCCTGGTTCGCCTCTTGGACGGTGAGCTCGGCGGCCGGATCGGCTTCGAGGCGTTCGTCGGGGATCTTCTCCCCGCTTCGCACCGAGACACCGTAGGTTCCCGCCTCGAGCCGCTGCTCGGCTCGAACGAGCGCCGCCAGCCGGTCGCGCAAGCCTTCGGCCACCGCGTCGTCCCCCTGCTCGGAGGTGAGGGTCTCGGCCGGCTCGTCGTAGGGGAACTCCTCGTTGGCGGTGTCCCGGTCGGACTCGGCGTCGTTTTCCGTCTGGTCGAGCAACCCTTGAACCCGGGTCTTCTCGGCATCGATGAGTTCGCGGGCCTTTTTGTCGTCCATAGCGGTTCAGCGTCGCTCCCTAGAGAGGTCGTGGTCAAGTGCGACCGTCTACGGGCCGCTGAGGTTGGCGGCGGCAATCTGCCGAGCGTGCTCGGCGAGCGCCTCTCGGAGTTCCGGTGGATCCAGCACGTGGCATGGGGGCCGCAGCCCGGCCAGGTAGCCGACCATCCGCTCCAGGGAGGAGGAACCGACCTCGACCACGGTGGCTCCCTCCTGACTCTCGAACATGGCCACCGTCCTGGGGATCATCCTGGCCGCTTCGTCGAAGGAGACCGGCAGCACGACGTGGGCTACGAATGGATACGGCATGGAGGCCAGTCCCTCGCTGATGAGGGTGACCGCGTCGGGCGGATCGACGTGCTCGAAGCGGGTTCCCACGTTCTCCGGGGACTTGATCCGATCCAGCCGGAAGGTGCGCCAGCCCGAGCGGTCGATGTCCCGGGCAGCCAGGTACCAGCGAGCACCCGCCCGTACCACCCGGAGCGGCTCGACCAGTCGCCGCGACGGTCGGCCGCCTTTGTCGACGTAGTCAAAGCGGACCCGCTCCTGGCCGGCACAGGCACCGGCCAGCAGAATGAGATGGGAAGCCGCAATCCGCTCCCTCTTTCCGTCCCGGCTCATCGACGCGGTGTTGTCGTGGACGGCCCGGATGCGCCGGGCCAGGTGGACGGGAAGGAGTTGGTCGAGTTTGGCCAGCGCGGAGACTGCCGACTCCTCGATGCCGTCGATGGTCCCGTCCACCGCGAAGCGCAGGCCGATGGCCACCGCCACCGTCTCGTCGTCATTGAGCAACAGGGGAGGAACGTTGGCCCCCCGGCCCATGCGATAGCCGCCAAAGCGGCCGGGCGCCGCCTCGACCGGAAATCCGAGTACCCGCAAGCGATCCACGTCCCGGCGAATGGTCCGTTCGGTCACCTCGAGCCGGACCGCCAGGTCCGAACCCGACCATGAAGGACGGCCCTGGAGCAGACCGAGCAGTTCGAGCATGCGTCCCGGGGTGTCTCCCATAATCCCCAGATTCTTCCACTATGAGGACAGGATCTGTCCGCATAGCGATTTAAGGTTGTCCGCATGACCCAGAACCTCGCTCAAACCCTGAACCCCCGCCGCTGGAAGGCGCTCGGCGTCATCGCCCTGGTGCAGTTCATGCTGGTGCTCGACATCACGGTGGTCAATGTGGCGCTCCCCCACATCCAGAGCGACCTCCACTTCAGCCGGGCCGGGCTGGCCTGGGTCGTCGACGGCTACGTCCTGACCGCCGGCGGCCTGCTCCTCCTCGGGGGTCGTCTGGGCGACCTGCTCGGGAGGCGGCGCCTGTTCATCGGAGGCGTGCTGCTGTTCGCGGCGGCGTCGGCCGCCAGCGGCGCCGCCGTCAACCCGGCGATGTTGGTGGCCAGCCGGTTCGTTCAGGGCATGGGCGAGGCGATCGCCGCGCCCGCCGCCTTCGGCCTGGTGGCGCTGTTGTTCACCGAACCGAAGGAGCGAGCCAAGGCCATCGGCATCTTCGGCGGGGTGGCCGGGTTGGGCGGGACACTCGGCCCGGTGATCTCCGGGTTGTTGATCAGCGTGGCCTCATGGCGTTGGATCTTCTTCGTCAACATTCCGATCGGCATCGTCGCGGCGGTGGTGACCTTGCGCCTGGTTTCGGAGAGCCGGGCCGACCGGGTGGTTCGCGCCGACCGCGCCCGACCCGACTTCGAGGGAGCCATCCTCGGCACCGTCGGGCTGGTCGGCATCGTCTACGGGTTCATCGCTGCCGGCAACCACCCCTGGGGCTCGACCCAGGTGGTGGCCTCGCTGGGCGCCGGCGTCATCGCGCTGGCGGCCTTCGTGGCCCGGGAGCGGTCAGCCCCGGATCCCCTGGTTCCCAACGGTTTCCTGTCCAACCGGACGAGGGTGAGCGCCAACGTGGCCAACCTGTTCTTCGCCAGCGTCTTCTTCACCGTCTTCTATCTGCTTACCCTGTACCTCCAGCAGGTGGAGCACTACTCGACCATCGAAACCGGTTTGGCCTACCTGCCCTTCGGCGTGGTCATCGGCTTGGGGATCGCGGTGTCCAGCGCGCTGATCACCCGGGTCGGGCTGAAGCCGCTCCTGTTCGCCGGGTCGTTGTTCGTGGCAGCCGGCGTCCTCCTGATGTCGAGGATCAGCGTCCACGGCTCCTATGTCAGCGAGACCCTGCCTGCGCTGTTGGTGATGGCATTCGGTGCGGGCCTCAGCTTCGCCGCTTTCGGGAATGCCTCGATGTACGACGTGTCGGGCCAGGATGCCAGCCTGGCCGCCGGTATCCAGTCCACCTCCCAGCAGGTAGGCGGGGCGGTCGGCCTGGCCGTGTTGGCCACCCTCGCCCTGCGCCATGCCACCTCGTCGATCGCCCACGGTGCGGCCGCCGCCGGGGCGTACACGCAGGGAACCGTGTTGGCCTTCCGGTTGGGATCCGTTGTCGCCCTGGTCGGCGCGGTGATCATCGCCCTGTCCCCGATGGCCACCGCCGCCGACGTTCGAGCCGCCGCGGCGGCGGCCGAGGACGAGCCCGAGTCAGAGCCCGAGCTCGTCCTCGGGTTGGAGCCGGTCACGGCTTAAGGGATTCCGGTCCGCCCCGACCTCCTGCCGACCGCGCCGGTTAGCGGCCGGACGGCGGGGGTTCGGGTGGCCAGGTCTTGCGGGAGTCGTCGATGGGGCTCATCAGCCCGACACCGTTGCCGTCGGGATCGTCCACGATGGCGTAGCGGGCACCCCAGAAGGCGTCAAAGGGTTGCTGACGGCCGGCGTAGCCCGCCTGGGTCAATTTCGCGTAGAAGCCGTCGACACCGTCCCGGGATGCCACCGAAAAGTTCAAGAGGGTGCTCCCTCCGGTGGTTCCCGTCCAGCCGGAGTCCCACATGGGTACGAACTCGACGGTATCGAAATCCAGTGACACACCGTTGGGGAAAGAGACCGACGCGTGCGGCGATCCGGGTTCGGCATCGCTGGTCAATCCGAGTAGCCCATAGAAGGCGAGTGTCTTGTCCATGTCCCGCACGATCACCGTGGTGAGGTTCAATACTGGCTGATCGGCGTCCATTCGGGCCTCCTCGTATCGACTTTCCAGCTCAGCGTCGCTCCTCCGATCAGTATCGGTCAAGTGACATCGAGGCCGGCACGCAGCGATCAGTCCGGCCGGCGGGCATTGGAGGAGACGATGGCGGTCACGGTCTTGCGACCGAGCCCTGATACCTCGGCGAGCTGGCGGATCGAAGCGCCGGCCCGATGCGCAACTCGAATCATGTCGTCGCGGATACCGCGATTCCTTGGCGGCTCTCTCTGAGCTCAGGCCGACGACTACGAGCGCGGCGCCCACCTCGCCCGCTTCTCCGGCTCTGAACTTGTCCATCGCGGAAGCCGCGGCGGATGCTTCGGTATGGGAGTAGCTCATGGTTCCTCCCGTAGTCCGACGGCGAGCTTGTCCCGAATTGCCATCAGCATCGGTATTCGGGGTGACACGTCAGCCCTCGCCTCGGCCTCGTTGAGGTGCGCCAAGGTCATCCCGAGAAGCTCGAGTGCTTCTATTCGTTCAAGCTCGACTCTGACCATTGGCCCAATTGTAGCCACCTGCGGTTCAATCCGGACCAGGCCAGAAATCCTGGAGGGGAGCAAGCCGGCTGGACCGCGTTTGAGCTGGCGAACAGACTGCTGGCGGTGGTCATCGTTCGAGGGACCAAGAAATTCCTGGCCCGGGTCGGGCGTCCGAGTGATGTTGGGTTTGTGTCCGACGGGCAGCTCGGCGACTGGTATGCGAACGCATGGTTCTGGCGTCCTCAGGTTGCAGTCTTCGTCAACGAGCTTTCGCTTTTGCCTGTCTTTCTCCCCTTGGCACCGGCCTCATCCGTCCTCGCCAGTTTTCCTTCGATGTTTGCTCAGGTCGCGGGCTGCCTCGGGGTACCCGATTCCGCTATCCGTGCCGAGTCGGCGGCGATGAATGAGCAGACGTTGGCCAGGACCGCAAGCCGAAGTGTCTTGGGCACCATGAACGAGTTCGGTCATCTCGCCGACAATTACCGGTGGAGCCACGACGACATCGACCTTGTCGACCTGGCGGTGTGGCTCTCACGAGTTCCGTGCCGCCCTCTCTTTTCAAGGGAAGGCATTCCACGTGACGAACTGAGGGCCCGACTTGCCTAGCGCTTAACCGAGCGGCCCCCGGCAGAAGGCAGGAAGCCGATTTCGACCAGTTCGGTTCATATCCCGGTGTGCTCGGAGCGTACGGGATTGGGATCGGGCACGTGGGGCATCAGCGCATCCTCGGGGATGGTGCCGAGTCGGCCGGCCTGGAAGTCGTCCATGGCCTGTTGGATCTCGGCCCGGGTGTTCATCACGAACGGCCCGTAGTGCTCAACCGGCTCACGAATGGGTTGGCCGCCGAGCACCAGGATGTCGAGTTTGCCATGGCGCGAATCCCCGTCGTCGTCGGCCCGGACGGTGATCCAGTCGCCGGGCCCGAAGGCAGCCAGCTGGCCGACCTGCACCGGCCGGCCCTCGGTCCCTACCCGACCCGATCCGGCCAGAAGGTAGACCAGGGCGTTGAAGGTGGGATCCCAGGGGAGTCGCAGCTGGGCCCCGGCCGCCAGGGTGGCGTGCATCAACGCCATCGGGGTGTGGGTCGAGCCGGGTCCGCCGTGTTCCCCGACCTTTCCGGCGATCACCCGCACCAGGGCTCCACCGTCGGGGGTGGAGAGCAGGGTCACGTCCCCGGCTTCGATTCCCTGATAGGCCGGCGGGATCATCTTGTCCGAGGCCGGCAGGTTGACCCACAACTGGATCCCGTGGAACTGTCCACCGGAGACCACCAGCTCCTCGGGCGGCGTCTCGATGTGCAGGATCCCGCCACCGGCGGTCATCCACTGGGTGTCGCCGTTGGTGATGAGGCCGCCACCGCCGTTCGAATCCTGGTGGGCGAAGGTCCCGTCGATCATGTAGGTCACCGTCTCGAACCCCCGGTGCGGGTGCCACGGTGTCCCCTTCGGCTCCCCGGGGGCGTAGTTCACCTCGCCCATCTGATCCATGTGCACGAACGGATCGAGGGCGGCCAGGCTCATCCCCGCGAACGCCCGCCGGACCGGGAACCCCTCGCCCTCGAAGCCGCTCGGCGCGGTGGTCACCGACACCACCGGTCGCTCGGTCGTCGATGGGCCATCGGGGTCGGGGATGTGGGGCAGGGTGCTCAGATCGTCGACGGTCACCGCGGGCATGAGGTCTCCTCTCAACTGGGCGGCCAACAGGGATCCTTCCCGATATCTCCGGTCGGAATGCGGCCTCTCCGACGAGAGTACCCGGGTCGGTCGTTTTGGTGGACGTCCCCCGATCCGCCCCCGGGCCGTGTCACCCCGAGCGGCAAAACTGCCGCCCACGGCATAATGGGACTCCAATCCAGGAGGTGTCCCCATGGACGATGCCGAGATCGTGCACCGCATCAGCACACTGGCCGACGAAGAACACCAACTCGAACTCTCCCATGCCGGCAACGGGCTGAGCGAAGACGAGCAGAAGCGGCTCCATGCGGTGGAGGTGGCCCTCGACGAGTGCTGGGACCTGCTCCGGCAACGCCGGGCCCGCCGGGCTGCCGGCCAGGACCCCGACGAGGCGGTGGTGCGTCCGGAAGGGGTCGTCGAGGGTTATCAGCAGTGAACCCCCCGTCGGCGGCAACCGATATCGCCCCGGCCTGGCCGCAGCTGACCCTGGCCGACTGGGAGGACACCCGGATCACCCTCCACATGTGGACCCAGGTGATCGGCAAGGTCCGGATGGCGCTCGAGCCGATGATCAACCACTGGTGGCAGGTCACCCTCTACCTGTCGGCCCGCGGATTGACCACCTCCCTGCTACACGCCGACGGCCGGGACCTGGAGATCGAGTTCGACTTCATCGACCACGTGCTCGCCATCCGGGCGACCGATGGCGAGGTCCGACTGGTCCAGCTGGAGCCGCGTTCGGTGGCCGACTTCTACCGAGCGACCATGGCCGCCCTTCGCGATCTCGGGGTCCCGCTGAGGATCTGGACCCAGCCCCAAGAGGTGGTCAAATCGATTCCCTTCCCGGACGACACCCAGCACCACTCCTACGATGCGGCCGCCGTCAACCGTTTCTGGCTGGCGCTGGTGCAGATCCACCGGGTCATGGTGCGGTTCCGGGCCGGGTTCCAAGGCAAGGTCAGCCCCGTGCACTTCTTCTGGGGAGGTTTCGACATGGCCGTCACCCGGTTCTCGGGTCGGGTGGCCCCCAAACACCCCGGAGGGGTGCCCAACTGCCCCGACTGGGTGCAGGAGCTCGCCTATAGCCATGAGTGCAGCAGTTGCGGGTACTGGCCGGGGGGGAGTGCCGAGGGCTCCTTCTACGCCTACGCCTATCCGACTCCCGACGGGTTCGCGGAATGGGACGTGCAGCCGGAGGCGGCCTACTTCGACAAGGAGCTCGGTGAGTTCCTGCTCCCCTACCAGGCGGTGCGCACCGCCAAGGACCCCGACGCGCTGTTGTCCACCTTCTTCCAGAGCACCTACAACGCCGCCGCCGACCTGGCCCGCTGGGATCGGGCCGCGCTCGAGGTAGGCGGAGCCGAATGGTGAGCCGTGGCCATCTGCGGCCCGAAGTGAGGAGCTGATACGTGCCCCAAACCTGTGGCCACCTCGACACCGTCGCCGACGTGGAGCCGTCGAGCCCGGGCTGTGAGGACTGCCTCCGCATCGGCGGCACCTGGATGCACCTCCGGATGTGCATGCGCTGTGGGCATGTCGGTTGCTGTGACCAGTCGCCCAACAAGCACGCCACCGCCCACTGGCACGAGCATCACGACCATCCGCTCATCCGCTCCTACGAGCCGGGTGAGGACTGGTGGTGGTGCTACGCCGACGATCTCTTCTTCGAGCTCGAAGGCGCACCACCGGCCCCTTCTCATCCCTGAACCTCCTGTGGCGGTGGGCGGCTCGGACCGAAATGACCCTGAGTCCGAGGTCGCCCTAGCGGCAGTTCATTCGCCGCTTCTGAGCGTGTCGACCAGGTCGCAGGCTTCGATCGCGCTGGGGGGCAAATCGACACTGGATACCGAGGGCTTTGCTCCGTCCGGGAACTCTTCCAGCTGGTGGAGCATGGCTTCGAGCTCGGGATGGGCCACGTAGATGCCGCTGGCCAGCACCCCCTGTCGGTGCGGATTGAACACCGCGATCGTCCAGCCCTGATCGAACTGCTGGGTGAGAAGCGAGGCGGAGGCCAGCTGCGCGGACATCAGCTTCGCACCGGCCAGCTTCTTCGGTAGGTCGACAATGACCAGATGGTGGCCGAAGTCGGGCAAGGCCAGCGAGGCCACCGATTGGTAGAGCTGGCGCAAGTACTGCTTCAAGAACTCGGAGGTGGCCAGACCGGTCAAGGGGTCCTGGACGGACTCCCGATGTTGGCGAGCCAGATCCTCCTCGTACCAGTCCTCCAGCAGCACCGCGGCGTCGAGGCTGGCCAGGGCCTTCGTCCCTCCGGTGGTGTCGACGTCGCGGAGGGCGCCGAGGTCGAGTACGACCACCGGGATGCTTATGCCCGCCCTCGACCGGGCTCGAACCAGTGCCCGCAAGGAAAGCCATGGGTCCCGGCCGGCGGTGACATCGTCGATGACCTGCTCAACGGCCGGGTCGTTCCACTCTGCCCAGCCCAAATTGGTGCGTTCGTAGCTCTGAGCCTGCCACCGGCGACGCAGCGATTCCGCCCCTGGGGAACCGCCGTTATCGTCGCGGTCGCGTGGTCCCTCCATGACGGACACCACCCCCAAGTCTGTACGTTGGTCGCACCAATTCGTCTCCGATCGCCCCTCAGCAACGAGGCCGTCGCATCTTCGAAATGGTGCGACGGCCTGGAAATGACAAGGCATACCCGGCTCACTATCGGTTGTTACCGGGGGTAACTTTACCGGCTCTCCGGGCGTCGATTCCCGGCAATCACCCCCGAATCACAACGTGAATGGCCCAGGGATCTTGCGTACGGATTGGGTCACGGACGGTGAGCGCATGTGATTGTCATTCCGATTCCGGTATTGCATTTCAGTGAATTTGGCGTAACCTAGTTCACCGGCAGGTCATCTACTCGTTTGAACCAAAGCGAGGTGCCAGTTATGACTTATGTCAAGCCACGCTCGGCTACGGAAGCATCCGGAACGGCCAAGCCCGATATCGAGTTGGTCATCAAGGTCCGGGACGGCGACCCAGTGGCCATGGCTCAACTTTGGCGCCAGCACTTTCCCAGCGCCTGCGGTGCCGCCCGCCGGATCGCCGGCTGTCTCGACCCGAGTGACGCCGCCAGCGAGGCGTTCATGGCCACGGTGCGGGCCATCCGTTCGGGCCACGGGCCGGTCACCGGTTCCTTTCGGGCGTACGTGTGCTCGGTGGCGACCCGCCTGGCGGTACGAGAGTCGGTGCGTCGATCGGTCCTTGAACGATGGGACCTCCATCATCATGCGGCGGTCGACTCCGTCGAGGACATCTCCTTCGCTCCGACCGAGCTCGATCCTGGGGTCATCGGCTGGGACCAGCTTCCCGAGCGCTGGCGTCGGGTGCTGTGGCTCACCGTGGTCGAGCGACGCACACCCGCGGATGTGGCGGAGAAAGTCGGCATGACACCGAACGCGGTGGCCGCATTGGCGTATCGGGCCCGGTGCCGGCTTCGAGATCTGCAACCCCAAGCCGGAGACCTCCACTAACCGCCGGAGCCATCCCGCTCACCCGATGACCAGACGGTCTCCAGAGAGTCATTGGACGAGTGCGATTTCGGCGAGCCCGCCGCAGATGAAATCGGAGACCCACTCGGTGATCTCCTCAGCCGACGTCAGGCGGGGTGTCTGGCGATCCCACCACTCGACCGAGGCGAACGTCGTGGCCAGCACCGAATACGCCAGCATCTCTGCCGGCCGTGGGTCGGCACCACTGCGCTTGAACACGGTATCGAAGCCAAGCGACAACTGGTCGGCCAACAAACCGAGCGGGCCGAACAGCGAGGGGGAACGAGTGCCGGCACACGTCTCCAGGGCGACGATCAGGAAACGGTAGACATCCGGCTCTCGCTCGACGAAGGCCACCAGTGGCGCCACGATGGCCCGGACCACCGCCCGTTGGCTGCTTTCGCCGCCCATGGCGATCAGAGCCTCTCGTCGGACCTGAGTGAGGTAGTGCTCCAAGATGGCGCGGCCGAGCCCGGCTTTGCTCTGGAAGCAGGCATACACCACCGGTTTCGTGAGATTGGCCTCGGCGGCGATATCCCCCATTGACGCGCCCGGGCCCAGCCGATGCACGGCGCGGATCGCCGCAGCCAAGAGCTCTTGCCGCCGCACCAGCGGATCGGGGCTGCGCCCGCGAGGCCGCCCGGTTCGGACCGACGGGATCGATGGAATCGGCGGTATCGATGATGGTACCGGCGCGAGGTCGGACGGCTTTCGGGTGGCTCGTCCCGTCGGCGAGTCGAGGAGGTTGTCGTCGAGCCGACACGGCAGCGTTGCCTTCAACGACAGATCCGAGTCGCCGGTTGATCCAGCTTCAATGTCCATGTGCACTGCTCACTCCTACGACGCCAACCAAGATCCGGACGCGATGCTTGCTCACCTCATGCCCCCCGGCCAAGGTACGGCGCCGACCCGAAGGAGAACACACTCCCGTCCGCGCCAACCAGCCAATAGCCATTTTCGCTCTGAGTTGCGGTACCCACGATCGGCTGTGATAGGTGCGCTCCACCGGCGGAACCTTCGAAGGGCACGTTGAAGGAGAACACGCCGCCGTCGGATGCCACCAGTCGATACCCGCGGCCGTTGGGCGCGCCCTCCATCCCGACGATGGGCCGGTTGAGGCGCATGCCGCCGGTGGAACCCGTGAAAGCCGCGTGGAAGGCAAAGACGCCCCCGTCGGCGGCCACCAACCAGTAGCCGCGGGTGGCGGGATCGGCGGCCATACCGACGATGGGCTGGTCGAGGGGATGCGCGCCCATGGAGCCGAGGTACGTGGCGTTTCCGAACGCGAACAGACCCCCGTCGGAGGCGACCAACCAGTAGCCCCTCCCGCTTCGATCCCCGGCCATCCCGACGACAGGCTGGTTGAGATGAATGGCGCCGGTCGAACCGTAGAAGCGAGCGTCGCCGAAGGAGAAGACGCCCCCGTCGGCGGCCACCAACCAGTAGCCCCTCCCGTCGGCGGTCGAGGCGATCCCCACCACCGGCTGATTCAGGGCATCGGCGCCAAGAGAGCCGTAGTACTGCGCATCGCCGAAGGCCAGAACGGCTCCGTTCCCCCGCGCCAGCCAGTAGCCCCTCCCGTCGGGCGTCGGAGCCATTCCCACCACCGGCAACGGCATGTCCAGGACCTGTTCGATCTGGGCCCAGGTCACGGTCACGTCCGGAGGTAGTCCCGAGCAGGTGCTCTCGAGGATGGCGGTCAGCGATCCGCCAGGATCGCCGGTGGGGCTGTAAGCCACCCCCATGACCAGGGTGGGTGCCGGCCCGTTGCTACCCAGTACCGAACACGTCGGGTACTGGCTCAAAATGATGTCCCGGTGTCCCCAGCATCCGATGCTGAACAGTTGCGAGCAGAAGATGTTGGAGGTCAACGCGGTGGAACCGCCCCACCCGTCGTCGTACATCCAGAGGTAGTTGGCCAGCAAGGACGAGCCGGTGCCCGCCCAGATCGAACCCCACTGCTCGACAAGACCGCCACCGGTGAGAACCAGGGGGGCCAAGGGATCTTGCGCGGCATCGGCGCCTGGCTGGGCACTCGCGTTCAGCTGACCGGTCATCGCGATCATCGGCGGCAGGCCCCGGGCCGTCCGTTCCAAGTTCACCAAGGTGAAGACCTGCTCGATGATCGGCAACCCTTCGAAGGCGGCCTGGTTGACCGTCAACGGTGGCACCCCTTCTCCCTGGCGAGCGTCATCGGTCGCTTTGAACAGGTTGTTGCTGTCGGCGGCGACGTTCTGCGATGGATTGGTTGTCGCGGCCCGGGCCCTGCCAGACGGGAAGGGCACGGAGACGACCATCGCCAGCAGCGCGATCCCAGCCGCCAGGGTCGAAAGGCGACGCCGCTTGTCCCGTGACGGCGCGTCCAATGTCGCCGAGCGCTCAGTTCCGTCCATCTCCGATGGCACCGTCATCTCTCGATTTCCTTTGTTCGGGAGATCGTGTGAGTGGTCAAGCGCGCGCGTCCGTCAGTTATGACGCGTGTCTCCTCCAACCCGATGGACGCGCAGTTACGGGTACAACCGCGCGAGACGCATCCCCGTCATCCGAAAGGGGCTGTCGCGCTCTTACCAGTGGGGAGGTGAAGCGACCGCGGCTGGTATCAGCCGGCGAGGGGTGTACGGTCACCCGGTTCTAGGGCACGCGGGTCACCTCGTGCCAGGTCGGACCCGCGCCTACGCCAAGCGCTCCTCTTCTGCAACAACATCGGCCAGGCGCTGGTGCGCATCCCCCGCCCCACGATCCGCACGGTCGAACACCCGCTGGGCGCGCCGTTGAGATGTCTCGGCATCGGACTGCGCTTTGACTGCCTCCTGAAGCTCTCTGCGCAGCCGCTCGACCCGATCTCCAGCATCGGCCCCCGCCTGATCGGCCTGTTGCAGCTTTTCCTGCGCTTCATCTCGAGCCTGGACGGCCGCTACCGTGGCCGCCTTCGCCCGGGCGACCTTGGCCCGAGCGCGCTCATGTTGTTTCACCCCGTCGGGCGTTTTCGTCCGGGGTCGTTCTTCGGCGCCGGATGCGGGCTCCGTCGACAATCGAGCCGACTGGCCACCAGACCCCTCGAGGCCGGCGAAGCCGATGGTGCTCAAACCCGCAGTGAGCCGCCCCGCGGCAACGGTTTCCGCCGCGCCCGGGTCGGCCAGGGCGGCAAAGAACGTCTCTTCCAAGCTACGAGTGGTGTCGGCGCTGACCCGCCGCCCGGCCGCACTCGCGATTTGCTCGGCCTTCTGAACGAGACCACGTATGACCCGGTGCTGCTGACGGGAGAGGTCCCGGAGGTCTCCGGACAGGTTCGCTGTCGCCTCGCGCATCCCCGATCCCATTTCCAGCAACGCCTGGATGTCGGCGTGGCAATGGCGGACAAGTTGATTGACAAGCCATGCGACGGCGTTCGGCTTGGGAAGACGACGGATGTCGGCTGCCAATTCCCGGTTGTCGGCGGCCTTTGCCTGCTTTTCCCGCGCCGCGCGGGTGGAAATGAAGTCGTCCAGCGGTAGCCCGTACAGCTCGTCTGCGACGGCATCGAGGTCCATCAGGTCATCTTGCCCGGTGCCACGTGACTTGGCCGAGCCGCCCGCGCCTCGAGGTCAACCGGCCGGGGCCGGGTGCGTATCGTCGCTCGGCGCGAGCCGCTCCCTTCCGATTCGGCATCCATCTCTGGGCGCCAGGAGGTCGGTCTCTCCTACATCTCGCTGTTCGACCCTGGCGAGGAGCAGCTCGAGTACTTCGCGGAGCAGGTGGCCGGCAGGTTCGGCGGCCAATGAACCGAACGATCAGATCTCCGCGACGATCCTGAACACTGCGCCGGTCGGGTCAGTGGCGGTGGCCAGACACCCGTACGGAGTGTCCTCGGCCGGCATCACAATCGAACCGCCCAGCTCGCCGACCTGGGCCAGGGTCTTGTCGGCGTCATCGACGCTGAAGTAGACGTTCCAGCTGGCTGGCGCCCTGTCAGGCAGAAAGCCGCTGGCGTCCATGATGCCGGCCAGCGCGGCGTCGCCCTCGCGGAAGGTGGTGTAGCGGAACTCGGGGCTGTCGGCTTCCACATGGATGTCCCATTGGAAGACGTCCCGGTAGAAGGCGACCGAGGCGTCGTAGTCGCGGGTCTGGAGCTCGAACCACGCCGGGGAGCCTGGCTGGTTGGCGATGCCGAAGCCCTTGTGCTCGCCGGCGCGCCAGGCCCCGATGGCGGCATTCCCTGGATCGACCATCACTGCCATGGTGCCGAGATTGTCGACCTGCATGGCCGGGACGGCTATCTGCCCGCCGTGGGCAGTGACGGCCTCGAGGGTCGCCTGGGCGTCCGGGGTGGCCAGGTAGATGGTCCAGGCATCCGGGGTGCCAGACTGGCCGTCGTTTTTCATGCCTCCGGCCACCAGCTTCCCGTCTTTGGAGAAGTTGATATAGCCGCCGTGCTCGGCGCTGGGCTCTGCCGCCGTCCAGCCGAACAGCTCGCCGTAGAAGGCGGTGGCCTTGTCCGGGTCCGAGGTTAAAAGGTCAACCCAACATGGGGCCCCGGGGCTGGACGTGTCTCGTTGTGACATGGAGTGGCCTCCTTGGGAAGGCTGGGAATGCTGTCAACACTTAGATACCCCAGCGACCCGAAACTCATCGATGATTCCTTGAAATTTTGGGCGAGGCTCGGCTCGGCTCGCCCGTTGGCCGGCGCCACCTGTCGATGGGACAATGGCGCCGTGACCCAACCCACCGGCGATGCCACCTCGATTTCCGACCGGATTCGCCAGGCGTACTCGACTCGAAACCTCGATGCTCTGGCGCCGCTCCTGGCTGAGGATGTCACCTGGGGCGACCCCGGCCACCCGAGGGGGTGCCGGAACCGGTCCGACGTCCTGGCCACCTACTCCCGTTTGATGTCCGAGGGGGTCGATGGGGAGGTCACCGAGTTGCGCCAAGGGACCACGGGATTGCTCTGCGGCCTGACCGCCCACTGGCCTGACGGGACCCAGGGACACGACGATCGGAACGTCTTCCACGTCTACCGCATCAGCAACGGTCTCATCACCCGGATCGATCGCTTCGACGATCGGGACTCCGCGGCCGAAGCCGCCGGCATCGGTTGGGCCGACTCAGACTGAACGCGGATGAGCCTGCGACTGGTCCCGGGCAGACGTCGATGCCGGCGATTTCTGGAATTGCTTCAACCCGCCAGCACGGGGTCATTGGGATGGGGTGAAAGCGGTGTGACCTCATCGGTGCGCCACACATGTACTAGGCCGCCGGCAGTGATGGACAGGGCGACAACCAGTTGGTGTCGAGGAGAACCCGACCGAGAGCCGCCCAGGCGTCCCCGTAGTAGGTGTGGAAGGCCTGGGATTGCTGGTCGGCTTGGCTGAGCAGGGAGTCGGCGTCCTGGGTATGGCCGGCCGCCCGAGCCGAGGCCGCCGCGGCCACCAGCCCCACCGGGTTAACCGTGCCGGTGTCGGACTGACCGGAGAGGGCATAAGCAATGTTTCCCCCATTGTGGGCGGCGTGCGCGAGCACCGACCACTCCCGGGCCGCTACCGTCCGGTCAGCGGCCGAGCAGCTGGCGGCCAACCACACCGGCTCCCGTTCGGCATTCAACGCGTAGGTCGGGACGCCGGCGCCAGTCGGACCACCCACTGCCTGGGCCGTCCCGCTGGGCAACAACTCCACCCAGTCCGGAATGAGTCGGACCGGGCTGGTGCCGGTCAGTCCGGTGATCATCGCAGTGGTACTAGTCGCCAGTTGCCCCCAGCGGTTATCGCCGGTGGCGGTGGCCAGCGCTGCCATCGCCTCGGGGGCGAGGTAGCTGGGGTTGACCACCACCGGTCCGGTCACCGCCCAGGGACCGGCGGCCAGTTCCAGCTCGCCGGCCACGGTGACCGTTTCGTTGGTGAGGATGGCCGCCGCGACTGTTTTGCCCTCCGCCAGGTAGGTGGGATTGGCGAAGCGGTGGCCGCCCAGGATCAGCGCCCAGGCAGTGTCCAGATCCGCGTCCGAGGCCGGCTGCGGGTCGACGACTGCCCCGTTGCTCCAGTGGAAGGAGAACAATCCATCGGGTCGTTGCAGATGGCTCTGTTCCCACCGCCAGGCAGCAGCGAACGGGGTTGCCTGCCCGGTGGCCACCGCGAGCAGCATGGCGTAGGCCTGCCCCTCACTGACCGTGTCCCCGCCCTGATCCCGGCGTGCCACCCGCCCGTCGGCGGCCAGGTAGCGCTGTAGGAAGGCCACCGAGTCGGTTCGAGCCACGGCCTGCGGGCTCGTCGCTACCCGCGCCGCCCGCTGGGCACTGGCCCGGCTGCCACTGATGGACAATGAGGCAATACCGACGGCCACGGCCACCAGCACCGCGATGGCCACGGTCATCCGGCGAGCGGCGCCCTTTCGTTCCACCGACCTCGTCGACGTCACGATGCTGTCCGCGGCGCTCCAGGCCAGCGACCGATCATGGTTCGACGCACGAACGGTCATGCCGGCACCCGTTCCAGTTCCAGTTCCGCCCCGACCGGTGAATCCGGCGGCGGCGCGGGCGCCGGGGTCAGAGCCGACCGGCGCCGGCCGACGATGGCCGACCACGATCCGACCATCAGTACCGACAGATGGAGCAGGGCAAAACCCACGTTGTTGAGGGTGGCGGCCGTCAAGCTCCGATCGAGGGCGTAGCCCATGGCCGCCAGCAGTCCGCCCATGGTGAACAACGCCGGCAGGACCGCGCCCGGCTGCGGGCCGTCGACGCCGTGTTTGGGGGTGACCACGAACCTCCCCCGTATGTGGACGATCACGAACAGCGTCGAGAACACCTGGACGAAGAAGGTGGAGATCAGCAACGCGAAGGCGTCGAAGGTGTACTCGCCGGCCCCGGCCACCGCCACTGCCAACAGGCTGAGGCAGAAATACGGAGCGAAGTGTAGGAGGAACTGGTCGGCGGTGGCCCCGGCCAGTGGTTGGGCACCGGTGAAGATCCGAATGACCGGGAGCGCCATGTAGAGAGCCACCGTCCATCCGGACAGGAAGAACATCGACGACAGCAGGTACTGCTGACGGATCCGCCACGGGAGCACCGCTTTGATGGCCACCGGCAAAGCGGCCAGGCAGCCTCGCGCCCACCGCTGCTGCTGGCTCACGTAGGAGGCCATGTCCTCGGGACCGAGACCCTGGGCCAGCACCTCGTTGACGTACACCGACCGCCAGCCCCGCTCGTGCAGCAGGATCGAGAGCTCGAAGTCCTCGGTCAGCGACTGCTCGGGGAACCCGCCGGCCTCCTCCAGCGCCTGTCGGCGGAAGACGACGTTGGTGCCGCAGCAGAACATGGCTCCGAGGCGGTCCTTTCCCCGGGCGATCCCGCCGAAGAACAGAGCCTGCTGCGACCAGGCACCGGCGGCCAGCCGGCCGCTCCGGGCGTTGGCGTAGTACTGGGGGGTCTGCACGAACCCGACCCGACCGTCCTGCATCCACCCGAGCGTCGCGTCGAGGAAGCGTTGGTCGGGCACGTGATCGCAGTCGAACACCACCACGAATGGCGCCTGGCTGAGGCCGAGGGCGTGGTTCAAGTTGCCGGCCTTGGCCCCGGCATTCCCTTCCCGCCGGACGTAGCGGGCCCCGGCCCGCCGGGCCAGGTCGGCGAGCTCGGGTCGGCCGGCGTCGTCGAGCAGGTAGACGGTCACCTCCGCGCCCCGCAGCATGACGGCGGCGGTCACGGTGGGCGCCACCACGTCGAGCGGTTCGTTGTAGACGGGGATCATGACGTCGACCGCGGGCGGAGGGCCCGACCACCGTGGCGCCGGCTTCCGGTCACGCCCATGCCAGCAGGTCCACCAGAACCCGGCCGCCTGGACCAGATTGAACAGCTCGGCCGAGATCAGCAACCCGTAGAGGACAGGGTTCCCCACCCTTCCGGCCCGGAGCAGCCACTCGAAGTACCACCCGGCCAGCACCACGCTCAGCGGCAGCAACAGCCGCAGCTTGGCCTGGGCGGCGCGCCAGTCCTCCGGCGTCCGCCACTTGGGCGGGCCAAGGCGCGGGTCAGCAGTCGTCTCCGGCCGTTCCACGGTCGTTGTCGTTGTCAATTGAACTCCCATACCTCGACGTTCGCCAGGTTCTGGTGCATCACCAACCGGTCATGGGCCCGCAGCGATGTCAGCGCCTTGGACAGCGCGGTGGTGTCGAACGGTCCGTTCATGAGCGACGGGCTGGCCAGCACGTAGACGGCATGACCGCCGGACGGCAGGTTGGGCTGGGCGCCGACCGGCTCGAGCACCGGCGTGGGTGCGTAGTACTGCACCACCTCCCGCAGGTCCGCCGGGTCGTAGATGATGACATCACCCGGCCGGGCCGTCGCCTGGACGGGGAGGAGCGCCTGGCGGAAGTCGTAGGTGCGCGGGTTGGTGCCGTTGTACTGCTGATCGATCAATCCGACGAGCATGGTGGCGATCACCAGGGTGGTGCCGGCTACCACGGTGGCCGTCCGTCTCGAGATTCCCGTCACCATGCGAGCGATGAGGACGAAGAGGATGGGGACGGCGGTGGACAGATAGCGGATATCGAAGAGGTTTCGTTTCACCGTCCCGAGGGCGAACATCACCACGCCGGGAATCAACACCGCCGCCACCAACAAGGTGGTCATCCGCCGGTGCCGGCGACCGAGCAACACCAGGGCGAACAGCATCCCGAGCGGCCACAACGCCGCCAACAGGGCCATGGACGCGTTCGAGTGGTAGCCCCACACCGCCCAGATCAGGTTGGCGATGGCGGCGTAGATGCTGAGATGGTTCCCACTCAGCGCGGTGGCGTTGCCGACCTGTTGTGGCCCGCCGAATCCCTTGCCCGCCGTCTGATTGACGTGGAACTGCTGATAGGCGAACGGGACCAACGGGGCCAGCCAGACGATGATGGCGGCCAGGGTGACCGCCCAACCCGTGACCAACCCGCGCACCGGCTCTCCCCGCCGGCGCCGGGCCCAGATGAAGTAGGCGAAGGCCAATTGCTGGACCACCACCTGCAGGGCCCCGAAGTACTGGGTCCAGATCAGGGCGATGCTGGCCACCGCGTACATCGCCCATACCAGGCGCCCGCCTCGATTGAGGATCCGCACCTGGGCCCACAGGGCGATCACCCCGAACAGCATCAAAAACGCGTACATCCGGGCTTCCTGGGAGTACCACACCATGATCGGGGCCACCGACCCGACGGCGGCCGCCACCATGCCGGTCCGCCGGTCGTAGGCCTCCTTGCCCAGCGCGTAGAGCATGGGGACGACCAGTGCCCCGGCGATGATCGACGGGAGTCGGACCGCCAGCTCTCCGGAACCCAGCCAACGCACGGAGACCCACAGGACGGAGAAATAGAGAGGCGGATGGACATCGGTGGTCCGAAGGTTGGCTATCATCCCGCCGAACGACATCCGGGCCTGGTCGACGCTGGTCGCCTCGTCGAGCCACAAGCCCCGGGGCACGATGAGGCGCACCACCAGGCCGGACATCGACAGCCCGATGACGGCCAGGGTCACCGGTCGGGTGAGGGCCATCCAAACGCTCGACCATCGTTGGCGCAGGCGTTCCCACCGGAGAGCCTCGGCCACCCCCAGCGAGACGGTGAGGCCCGACACCGAGGCCGCAGTCGAGAAGGCAACCGACCGGGGGTCGTGGCCGAAATGGAGGATCAGCGTGGATTGGGCGGCTACCGCCATGGCCACCAGCACCAACGATGACCGCCCGGCCCCAGTGGCGCACCGGTGGGCAACCAGCACCCGGGCGATACCGAGCAGTGACATCGCCCCGACGTAGAGAATGATGACCCCGGCCACCTGCTTGTACCTGGCCCCGAACAGCGCGGTGACCAGCGCGGCCGGAGCCAGCGCGACCACCCCGACCGCGGCCCCGCCGATGAGGGCGGTGATACCCAACGCCGGTAACAGCCCACCGTCACCGGACCGACTGCGAGGCAGCAGCACCAGCGGAACGGTCATAGTGGCGAATGCCGAGAGGCCGCCGAGAATGGAGAGCACCGCGAACTGGCCCGCCTGCAACGGCGACAGCACCCGGTTGGCGATCAGCAGGTCCTGGTTCTGGACCACCACCAGGGCCAGGAAGGCCAGGACGGTCCAGGCCGCCCACCGGGGCAGCGGAGCGTGTACCGCCTGGGTGATCGGCGGGTCGGCCGGGCCGACATCCGACCGGTCGGCCCCGGGTGGCTGCCCACCGTTCCAGTGCCGACGGGCGATCTCCAACGCCGCGTACCCGGCCACGGTGACCCCGAACGCACCTCCGACGGCCCCTCCGAGCGTGGCCAGCGCCAGCCCGAGCAGCAGCCGCACGGCCGGCTCCACCACCAGGCTGGCGACCAGGCGGGCGTGGCGGTTCCATCCGTAGAGACGGCCGCGGTCAAGCGCCAGAGTTCCGAGTGCGGGCCCGGACAGACCCAGGACCACCACCATGGCCATCGGGAGTCGGAGGACAGGTCCCACCCAAGGTGAGCCGATGGCCAGGACGACGCCCGCCGCCGCCCCCCCGTACAACAACGCCGGTCGGAACCGGGCCACCCGTTCCGGCTCCAGGGCGGCCGCCGCGGTGACTGCCGATCCCGGCATGCTGAGCAGCAGGTAGAGCGCCAGGAAGGTGGCGAACTGGGCGAAGGTTCCCGGGGACAGGATCCGGGCCATGATGAGCGAGAACGCCATGTTCCCGACCCCGGCGGCGATCTGCCCGGCAGCGACCGTCGCCTGGTCGCGAACCGCGCCGGTAGGGCTGGGGGCCTGCGCCCGAGGGCGCTCGACGAGTGCGGTCATCGCACCCGCGGTGGTGATGCCGACGATCGCGGCGCCGGGGCCAACGGCAGTGCTCCCAACGAATCGGACTCCTCGGAGCGGCCGCCGCCCAGAAGGACCCGCAGCAACAGGAACCCTTCCTCGGCTCGGGCGATCTGCTCCTTGATGGCGGCGGGAGCTGGACCCGCCGCCTCGAGGGCGTTGGCCACTTGGGTCGCCAGCAGGGCCGGCTCGAAATCGACCGGGGCGGCCCGCTGCTCGAGTCGGCGGGCCAGGGCGCCGAGCTTGGCCTCGTGGGTGACCGCCACGGTGGGAACCCCAGCGGCGGCGGCCGCGATCAGCGCGTGGAAGCGGAAGGAGAGCACGGTCCCGGTCCCGATCATCGACTCGACCGCCGAGTGCATCGACCGGGGAGTGGGCACGACCTCGACCGACGGGCCGAGCCGATCGACCAGCGTGTCGGTAATGGCGCGGTCATCCCCGTCGGACGAGCCGGCTTGGTGCTGCCAGGCCTGCAGCTCGACGGCCAGGCCCATGGCCAGCAATCGGCCCACCGTGTCGGTGAGCCGGTCGACCATACCGGACCACCCGTCGGCCCCATTGGCCAGGTGGGAGGGAACCACCCGGACCGCGCCATCGTGGACAGCCGGGACGCGGTCGGGAGGGACGACCAGCGTCCATGCCGGGTCGGCACCGATGCGGAACGGTCCGGGGATATCGGAGCAGAACATCTCGGCGGCCGACTCCTCGTCGCGGAGCACCAGGAGGTCGGCATGCTTGACGATGAAACGGGAGAGAGCACGGGCCCTCCGGCCGTGCAGGCGGTCGGCCCCCACCCCCACCATGGCCACCGGTCGGTGCAGAGCCGACGACACCGCCACCAGCGCCGAGGTGTTGGCCAACAACGCCAGCGGGCGGCGCCCGGAAGACGGATGGAGGGCCTTGAACACGGTGCCCCCGCCGACCAGGATGGCGTCCGAGGCGCGGGCGGCGGCGGCGACCGCAGCGGGACGACGGGCGGGCACCGGCTCGCAACCCACCTGTTCGGCTGCGGCCGGGTCGGAGGTGGTCACCCGAAGGTGCCACTCCGGAAGCGCGTTGACGAACGCTTGAAGCAGGGCGTCATCCCCCAGGTTGCCCTGACCGAACGCGCCGGCCAACAGTGCGATGGGCATCGATCACCTCCTCGTAGAGCAAGATGTGGCGGCGGGCCACGTCGTCCCAGGTGCGCCCTCGGGCCAGGGCCCGGGTAGCCACGGCCAGGACTCGGAGTTGGTCGGGGTCGGCGGCCAGCTCGGTCAACCGCCGGGCGAACCCGGGAGGATCGGTCGGGGTCACCAGCGCCTCGGGGGCCCCGACGCAACGGGCCAGCGACTCCGAACACAGGACCGGGGTGCCGAAGCCGAGGGCCTGGGCGAAGGGCCCGCTGCTGGCGAACGGGCGCGGATAGGGCAGGAGCAGCACATCGGCGGCACCGAACCAGGCCGCCACCTCGTGGTCGGGGACGTACCCCACGAACCGGCCGACGGTGCCGAATCGCCGGCGGAGGTCGTCGGCGTACGGATCCCGCCCGGCCAGACGCGGGTGGCTCCCGCCGGCTACCACCAACTCGACGGCATTGCCGGCGATCGCGGCTGCCTCCAGGGCGCGTTCGAGACCCTTGTAGGGGGACAGGAAACCGAAGCAGAGCGCGGTGAGGCGATCCGGGCGGAGGCCGAGGGACACCTTGATCTCTGCCGACGCGGCGGGCGACAGCGGATCGGCCACATCTAGCCCCAGGGGCACCACCACCGAGCCGGGCACCAGCTTCTCGAAGGAGGGCTCGTGCACCACCGTGGACACCGACAGCTTCTGGACCATCCGCTGCAGCGTCGAGAGCCCCCAGCGCGCCACCGGGGGTGGGACCTTTACCCGATGAACCTGGGTGAACTCCTTGTCCACCTGGCTCGGATCGACGACCTGATGCATGGTGACCACCGGTAGCTGGCCGCCACTCCGGAGGCTGGCCAGGGCCGGAGCTACCCCGGGCACTGAGGACGGTCCGCCGTAGAGGAAGGTCTCGAACTGAAGATGGACGATGGGCGCACCGGTGCGCCGGGCGGCGGTGGCCGCCGCCGGGAGGGCGTTGGCACCCCGGCGGAAGCTTCGCTCGACGGTCACCCCGTCGATCCGGGCCCGGTCGGGCTCGCCCTCCACCTCGGGAGCAATGACCTTGACGGCTACTCCCTGGCCCGCCAGGGCAGTCGTCAACCGTTCGGTGTAGGCGGCCACACCGCTCGGCAGTTTGGCCCGCCGCTGGAGCCCGGGATACGGCGCCACCATGGTGAGGTCGTCGACCATCATGCCGCGCTCGCTTCGGAGGCGACCAAGGGCTCAGCGAGGCTCACCGAAGCCTCGGCCACCGGGAGCACGCGGTGATGGAGCCACAGCCGCAACGAGGACATGGCCATGCGACGGGCGTCGGCTCCCGCCCGCAGGTGCGAGCCTTCCTGGTCGAGCCAAACAGTCGGGACCTCGACGATGTCGAAGCCGAGCCGGCCGGCGGTCAGGAGCAGGTCAACGTCGAACAGGAAGTCGCGCGACGACAACAGGGGCAACGTCCGGTCGATCACCTGGCGGCGGACGGCCTTGGCCCCGCACTGGGTGTCGCGGTAGGGAAGCCCGAACAACATTCGGGTGAGGCGAGCAAACGCCCAGCTGGTGATCCGGCGGACCCGGGGCCGGGGCGCCGGGAGGACCGAGGCCGGATGGTGGCGGCTGGCGATGGCTCCGTCGGCCTCCGCGGTCATGTCCACCAATCGGAGGAACTCGGCCGGCGGAGTGGCGCAGTCGGCGTCCACGAAACCGATGACGTCGGCGTCGCAACGCCGGAACGACTCCATGATCACTCCGCCTTTGCCCAGCTTCGGGTACTCGATCAACTCCACCCTGGGATCGACGTCGGCGTGGCTGCGCACCACCGAGGCCGTACCGTCGGTGCACGAGTCGAGGGCCACCAAAAAGCGAGCGCGCGGCTCGGTGACAACCGAGCGGTAGGCGCGCAGTGTCCGGTCGATCCGCTCTTCTTCGTTGAACGCCGGAATCACGATGTCGAGTCGCATGTCCTTCACCTCCGTAGTCGGTCCTGCTGGTTCCGGGCGCGTGAGTCCACGCCCCCTGGTTGGGTCACTTATGGCTGAAGCAACATCGGTCCCCGGGTTCATCGGCCAGGGGCCGTGACCTACCCGTCAGTCGCCGGGCCCACCTTGCCCGCCGTGGCCATGCGTGATCGCGACCGGGATCTCGGCCGAATACGGAGTGTCGACTTCTCCGGACCCGGGGTTCGACGAGCCCGACCCGGTGGGTGCCCCCGGGGTAGTGGTTGTCGTGGTGGTGGATGTCGTCGTGGTTGCGCTGGTCGTGGTGGTTGTGGTGGTGGGGGTCGTCGTTGTCGAAGTTGTCGGCGTCGACCCTGGGCTCACCACCGTCGCCGGCGGGCTGGGAGACACCGGCGCGGTCAAGCCGGGCCCGGTAGTGAACGAGACCTTCACGGCCGAACCCTTCGTGGCGGTGGTAGAACCCGGCGTCGCCGACAGGGCGACGACACCGTTTGGTACCGACGCTGTCACCGGTGACGATGTGGCCGGCGCCGGCCGGCGAGCAAGTGCGGCCGGCGGCAATGCCGTGACCACAGACCGATAGTCGGCCCCCCTGCCGTTGGCGACGCCGGATCCGCCTAGCGAACTCAGGCCGACGCCCGCGGTTGTCGCCGACAACACTCCGACCACCGCGGCCGATGCCACCGCCAACCGTCGGGTCCCGGTCGTCAGTCGGGGAACCCCGGCGGCAACCAATTGTCGGCGGCTGAGCGTCTCCCCCTGGAGCGCAGCCGCCATGCGGATCGCGGAGGCGAACCGGCGCGACGGGTCGGTGACCATGCTGCGCCCGATGGCATCGACCAACACCGGGTTGGCATCGCGGCGGAGCCGATCGGCGAGCTCCTCGGTGGCCGCCACCGAGAGTTGACCGGGGCCGGTTCCGACCAACGAACTCAAGAGCAGGGCGCCGAGTGACCAGACATCTCCGGCCACCGACGGGGATGCTCCGGCCACGATCTCCGGCGCTGACCACGCCCCCTGTCCGCCCCATCCGCCCGGTGGGTCGGACAGGGGCCAGGGTGACAGTCGCACGGCACCGTCGGCATCGATCCCCACATGGCCCGGGTTCAGGGTGCCGAGTCGAATGCCGCCACGGTGTAGTACGGCGAGGGCGGAGCTCAGATCGAGGCCAATCTGGACCACCCGGCTAGGCGGATACGGCGCGGTTGCCAATTCGCTGGCCAGGGTACGGGGCGGACGTCGGAAGGCAACGAAAGCTCGGCCTCCGTCCTTGCCGCGGTCGTACATCGAGACGACATGGGGGTGGACGGTCCTGGCCATGCGCCGCCCGAGCAGCCCTCGTCCATGACGCCACTCCTCGATGCCCCCCAGCACCACCGCGATGCCGGTCGGCGCTCCGACCCGCCGGTCCTCGGCTTCGTAGACAGCGAGCGACGGAGTGCGGGCAAGCTGTCGGTGGAGCTGGTAACGGGCGCCGATGAGATCGGCTGGCATGGGCTACCTCAAGAGTCGGTATCGGCGGGCATTGGTCAGTCGGTATCGGCAGGTAGTCGTCAGAACAAGCTCAAGCCACTCCAGTTGGAAGGCCCGTCGCCCGCTCGCAACTTCTCACTACGTATGTCGGTCGGAGGAGGTGTGCGTCACACATCGGCGCAAACTTCACGCACTACCAGCGCCGACGACGGGCTCCACCCCGATTGCCGCAGTCGCCGGTCGCAGGACCATCGGCGGCAGATAGATCACTCTCACGCGCTCGGCCGTCGGTGATGTCGGCTCTTCGGCCGCGGACGCCCGGGGCGGACGGCTACGGAGTCGAGCCACGGCCCGATGGAGTGTCCGCCGCTCGGCGGGGCCGGGCTCGGCCGGCGGAGGGGCAAACGCCCGTCCAAGTCGTTCGAGCAAACGATCATCATCAGGCACTTGCCCTCCCCCCACCTTCTTCTGCTTCTTCACCGAGTAACGCTCGCAGGCGGGTGAGTGCCCGGCTCTGGGCCATCCGGACTGCTCCGGGCCTTCGCCCCAGCACGGAGGCGACCTCGTCCGCCGACAGCTCGGCCACCACCCGGAGCTCGAGCAGCTCCTGGTCGGCGGGGCTCAATTGGTCAAACGCTCGGCGTACCGCGATGGCATCTTCGCGGTCGAGGGCATGGTCGCCGGGTAGTGGGCCGGCATCCGCGGTGTCAGGGATGAATCCCGGGCCCTCCCGTGACAGCAGCCGCTGGGCGTCCAGCACCACGTGCCGCATGATGCCGTACATCCAGGCGTCGAACCCGCCCCCTTCGTTTCGTAGCCGGTCGATGTTCGCCACCGCCCGGGTCATGGTCTCGCCCACCGCGTCCTTCGCCTGCTCCTGGGTGGGCAACCGGCGAGAGGCGTAGGCCAACAATTTGGGATAGGCCCGCCGGAACAATGCCTCCCAGGCATGCTCGTCGTCGTCGCGGGCCCGCTCCACCAGGTCGCGCACCTGATCGCTCGAGCGTTCATACGAATTCTGTCGCAGAATTAATGCCGCCGTCACAACCTGGACTTGGATTATTCGCGGATATATTCGCCATCTGCGGACGATACCCACAACGGGTCGGATCGAACCCTGACTATTGACGATTCATCTCAATGTCATCACCCGGGGGTTGCCTGGCTGCAGAGGCAATGACTGGGTACGACATTTCTGATTCACGATTCGTTTCAGCTCTGGGCGAAGTACGGTCCGCAGTTCGCTCAAAGCCGGCCAATGACCTTCACCGGGTTCGGGTTGTTGACGGTTCGAGCGCGCACTATCCACCATCTATCCGGCCCTCGGCCGTAGTCTCAGAAGGATGGGACGGCCGAAGGTTTATGGCGAGCGACGGGCCACCGCAGTTCGGCTCCCGCCTGCGCTGCACCAGCGGCTGAGGGAGGCGGCGTCGGAACGGCAGGTCTCTGCGAACCTTCTGGTTGAAATGGCAATCGCCGAGTACCTCGACCGCCTGGCGTCGGTGGAGCACCTGGTCGGTGCCCCACGGTGACCCCGAGGCGACAATGTCGCCGTCCTCGGGTCCAGCGAATCGTCCCCTGTCACACCCTCGCCCTAATGTCTGGGTCATGGTGAAGCCGCGCGGAACCTCGACCAGCAACTTCGGCGTTGGCGGTCGCGAGAACCACGACGCCACCGCCTTCTACGCCCGGTTCCGCCCGAAGATGCTCTCGACCGAGGACACCTTGGCCGCGCCGTTCACGCTGAAACGACCGCTGGTGTGCGGAGACTCCCGGTCGATGGACCTGCCTGACAACTCGGTGGCCCTGGTGGTCACCTCTCCTCCGTACTTCGCCGGCAAGGAGTACGAAGAGGCACTCGGTCAAGGGGTGATCCCGGCCACCTATGTCGACTACCTCAAGCTGCTGAGCGACGTGTTCCGTGAGTGCCTAGCGGGTCCTCGAGCCCGGGGGTCGGATGGCGGTCAATGTCGCCAACCTCGGCCGCAAGCCGTACCGGTCGCTGGCCGCCGACGTCATCCGGATCCTCGACGACGATCTCGGGATGCTGCTTCGGGGTGAGGTCATCTGGAAGAAGGCCGACGGCGCCGCCGGGTCCTGCGCCTGGGGGTCGTACCGCTCGCCGACCAACCCGGTCCTCCGGGATGTCACCGAACGGGTCATCATCGCCTCGAAGGGCCGGTTCGACCGCGCCGTCGACGTCGAAGACCGGCGCGCTCAGGGTCGGCCGTACGAGCCGTCGATCTCGACCGACGAGTTCCTCGACGCCACCCTCGACCTCTGGCACATCCGACCGGAGTCGGCCCGGCGGGTCCACCATCCGGCGCCGTTTCCGGTCGAACTACCCCAGCGACTGATCGAGCTCTACACCTTCAAGGACGACCTCGTCCTCGACCCGTTCATGGGCTCGGGCACGACGGCGGTCGCGGCGGTCAAGACCGACCGCCGCTACGTCGGCTACGACACCGACCGCGCCTATATCGGCCTGGCCAAGGCCCGGGTTGCCGATGAGCTCAAGGCGCAAGCGGCCAAAGGCACCAAGCGCACGAAGGTCACGCCAGTGGTGACGCCGGCGTCGAGCAAAAACGCCAACAGCCACTCCCGTTCGACTGAAGAGGGTAAGGCGGCCCAGGCGCTTGCCGCCGACATCCTGGAGGATGCCGGATTCGAGATCTGCCAGCGCAACTACAAGATCCCCGGTCTGGGGCTGCTGGTCAATCTGGTCGCCAACGATGCCGACGGCGAGAAGTGGTACTTCGACGTGACCGGCGCCTTCACCTCCACTCGGGGCGGCCTTCTCCGGACGGATGCTCTTTGGAAGTGCCTGGGCCGGGCCAGCGTGTTGGCGACCCGCGACGTCAGACCGGTGGTGCTGCTCTCGTCGCACCTTCCACCTCGGCGCAGCACCGGGGACCGGGCCCTGCGCACGGTCGGGCCGAACGGTGTGTTCGATGTGATGGGGATGCTCAACAGCCCCGACCGGGAGCGACTGGCCAACTATGCCGGCGGCGGCCATCGGTCGCGGGCGCTCCCCGGCTTTTGGACCCCCGCGGACCTGAAGCCGTCTCGCTGATTGCCGTGCCCGACACCACCCTGGCCTATGCAGTGGTGCGAGGGGATCCGCCGGCTGTCTACGCCGCCGATGACATCGACACCCTTCACCATGTGCTGGCTTTGAAGGTGGTGGCGGCCACCCCCGGCGGAACCATCGCTGCAGGCCTCCGCGAGCGCATCCGGGAAGCGCTGATCGAGGAACGTTGGGGTGATGCAGTGGTTCGATGGATCGAGGTGACCGGCATACCCGTCGACGTCTATGCCAGCGGTTTGGAAGTCTGGACGGCCGATCGTTTCTCCCAACCCGACGAAGCCGGACTCGAGCTCCGTCTCCGGCCCCTGTTCGAGAGCGATTGAGGCTGGCGCCTGCGGCGTCCCGCTCACCCTGGCTCCAGATTGACCACCATTCACCCCGGCGACCAGACTGCCCAGGTGCGGATACGGAAACTCCTGGTCGCGGCCACCGGTTTCCTCATCCTGAGCATTCTGGGCCCTGCCCTCGTTGACAGCGGAGCCGCAGCCGCGAGTCCGGCCACCGACACCGCCGGCATCGTCTATCCGTTGACGTCGTTTCTGGATTGGGCCCAGAACCCCCTGTCCAATCTCACCAACCCGGACCTCGGTGCGTACGCCCTTGGTCAAGAGCTCGCCAGCGCCCAAGCCACCATCCAGGGGCTTCCCTCCCAGCTCGATCCCAGTGCCCTGCTGGGCCCGAACGGCCCGTCCAATGCCGTGGCCATTTCCGAGGAGATGGCATCCGCTCTCATCCATCTCCGCCCCCGGGTCGTCGGGGACGATGTCACCGACATGGCCAATCCGGACTTCATGCCCGATTACGATCACAACGGGGTTTCGGGTGACCCAGGCGACTTCGTGGCCATGTCCACCGGGACTGCGAGCACCGGTTACTTCTTGTACCCCTGCCTCGCCGACTCCGGCGCGGTGACCTACGAGACCACCAGTGGCAGCTGTGCGGCACCCGGAACCGCCGGTGACACCTATAAAGAAGGGCTGGCCCAGCGCACCCAGATCGTCAACTCTCGAGGTCTGACCCTCTCGGCCACCGTCTGGTTCCCGGCCATCGCCCTCAAGCCCGGATGCCCGTCCGTGAACCCGGACCCATCATCGTGTGCGGCACCCAACGGGCTGGCACCCCGGGCCTCGCTCAACGGAGGGCGCGGCCTGCCGACCGTGGTGATCTCCGACGGCCTCGCCTCGGCTCAGGATTCTTACTTCTGGTTGGCGATGTCCCTGGCCCGAGCCGGCGACATCGTGGTGACCTACGACCCCGCCGGACAGGGCCAGTCCGAAGGGAGCGTGGCCAATCTGTTCACGCCCTCGGTGGCCGATTGCGAGTTCGCCGGCGCCTGCCGCGACCTCCAGGACGTGGTTCGGTGGGTGGTCGGCCAGCCGATCACCCCGGTGGTGAACCTGGCCACCGCCACGCCCCTGGGGTTCCCCGGGCCGGCGATGTCCCCCAACCCCGCCATCCACAACCCGGCCTACGCTCCGGCCGGTGCCAACCCGGTCGACCCGGCCCTGGGTGCTATCGACCCGTCCAAGCTGGCGGTGGTCGGGCACTCGATGGGGGCGCTGAGCCTGCTCAATTATCTGTGGTTTCAGGGAAGCGGTGGAACCGGGGCGGATGGCAGGCCGCTGCCGCCCCTTGCCGCGGGAGTGGCCCTGTCCGGGGCGGCGCCGACCACGGCCGCCGTCCCCGTGCAGTTCCAGACCTCCGACTTCGACGGGTCGCCCACCCTGATCGGCCCGGCGGTGGGCGGCATTGACTTCGGCACCGGCGGCAACGGAATCGGCTACGCGGAGATGAAACCTCTTTACGACCAACTCCGGACGCAGGGGCCCGGCCGGAGCGCGCTGTCGCTCATCGTTTTGGAGGGCGGGCTCCACACCGACTTCATCGACACGCCGTTCATCACCCGCACCGCTTGGTCGTTGGCGGTATCGGCTCACTACGCCCAGGACTGGCTGGGCTGCTACCTGAGCGCCAATCGGGCGAACTGCGTCTCCGCGTCTACCGCGGTGCCGCATCTCTCCTCCTCGTTCGCCAGTGAAGCGACCCCCACCGGGCCGCCACCTCGCCAGAGCCGCTGCATTACGGTACCCACCACCGCATCGCTGGGCGATGCGCCGGGGGCATTTCTCCAGGCCATAGGCGGGCACCCGGTATTCAACTGCGTCCAGCCGGGATAGCCGTCGGCGTGACGTGGCCCCGACGAGGGAGTCGGAGCACGTCGTTGATGACCTCCGCCATCTGATTCGCTAACGTGAGCCTGACACGCCGCTCCAGGAGGATAACGATGGGATCTGAACAAGCCGCCGAACAGGTCGTCAGAGATCTTTGCGACGGAGTCGGGAAGCACGATGCCGAAGCTCTGCGCCAGTTCTTTACCGACGATGTCGTCTACCACAACATCCCCATGGACCCCGCGATCGGGATCGACGCCGCCATCGCCGTGATTGACGGCTTCTTCGCGATGTCGGAAAGTCTGACGATCGAAACCCTCCACCTGGCCGTCCGCGACAACGTGGTGCTCACCGAGCGTATCGACACGTTCACCATCGGGGACAAGGTCGCACCGCTGCCGGTGATGGGCACGTTTGAGATTCGTGACGGAAAGATAAGTGCCTGGCGCGATTATTTCGATATGGGCCAGATCACCAAGATGCTGTCGGGGGACGCCTAAAACCTCACCGCCACCCCAGGTCGGCTTTGGATGGCGCGCCCACCCGCAGGGCGATCCTTCCCTTATGCTTCCGGGGTGCGGAGTCGCCGGGGGGGTCGCGTTGCCGTCATGGTGGCATCCGCCCTCTCCCTGACGCTGGCGGTAGTGACTCAGTCGCCGTTGCTCAGTGCCAGCGCCGGGCACGCCGCCGCGCCGTCAGGGGGCCTCTTCGCTGGTGGAGGGGTGGTCGCCGAGGGCGACGCCGCCACCTACGGCAGCTTCAACGGGATCACCCTGGCAGCACCGGCAGTCGCCATGGCGTCGACCGCCGACAGCCGGGGTTACTGGGTGGCCGCCGCCGACGGCGGGGTGTTCTCTTTCGGCGACGCCCACTTCTACGGTTCGACCGGAAGCTTCACCATCAACGCACCGGTGGTGGGCATGGCCGCCACTCCCGACGGTGGTGGCTACTGGCTCACCGCCCTCGACGGCGGGGTGTTCTCCTTCGGCGACGCCCAGTTCTACGGTTCGACCGGGGCCATGAGGTTGAACCAGCCGGTGGTGGGCATGGCCGCCACCCCCGACGGGCACGGGTACTGGCTGGTCGCATCCGACGGCGGGATCTTCGCCTTCGGTGATGCCGCCTTCTACGGTTCGACGGGCGCCATCCAGCTCAACCAGCCGATCGTCGGGATGGCGTCGACCCCCGATGGCCGGGGGTACTGGTTGGTGGCGGCCGACGGCGGGATCTTCGCCTTCGGTGACGCGACGTTCTACGGCTCGGCGGCCAACGACAACATCGGCACCTCGATCACCGGTATCGCCCCCACCCATGACGGCCGTGGCTACTGGCTGGTGGCCGCCACCGCCGGCGTGTTGTCCTACGGCGACGCCAAATTCATGGGCCCGTCCCCCAACCTCCCGCCGTTCTCCCCGACCGCCGCCATCGTCGCCACCCGCGACGGGGGCGGGTACTGGATCCTGCAACCTGACGACATCGCCATCGGTTTCACCGATCCCCCTCCGGGTGCCGGAGCCGGGATCGTCCAGACCGCGGCGTCGCAGGTGGGGCCGGATCCGCTCGCCAACCAGGGTGATTTCTGCAACCCCTACGGGCCCTGCGAGGAGTGGTGCTCGCTGTTTGCCACCTGGGCATGGAACCAGAACGGCATCCCTATCCCCAGGTACTCGTTCACCGGCGACGTCTTCTCCTGGGGGGCGGGCCAGGGTCTGGACCTCGGCGGGAACGCGGTACCGGCCGGCGGCGACTTCGTGATGTACGGGACCGGACCGCAGTCATCTTCAAGTTCGCCGCACATGGGGATCGTCGCCCAGGTCTGGCCGGACGGAGCCATCACCACCGTCGAGGGCGACGCCGGGCCCGAGCCGAACGGCAAGTACGCCGTCATCACCAACGGACCGTTCCTCCCGGCCGACTCCAACCAGTACAACGGCGATCCCATCTACGGCTACGTTCAGCCCTGAGCTCGTCGGCCCGGTGACGGGCCGGTCAGCGACCCACCGAACTTGAATCCCAGCCACGGCTTGGGCCCGCCGGCCAACGCCGCGGTCCGCACCGCGGCGTTGCCGACCGCCCGCGGCTCCACCGTGGTGGATGGTTGGACCTCGGCCGCCATCAGAACACCTTCAGCTCTCGGGCGATGTCCAGCAGTCCCTTGTCCCCGGAGGTTTCGACGCCTTCGCCCTCCCAGCCTGCCCGCTGGGTGATCCACCGGACGAACGACGGAGTGCTGGAGCGGATCTCGGCTCCACGGTCGCCGGCGCCGAGATGGATGGCCCCACCGCCCGGGCCGTCGAGGACCAGATCGACAGTGCCGCCGAGCGATGCCAGAAGCTCGGCGTTCTGTTGGGGAAGGGCGGCCTCGATCCAGTCGATGGTCGGTACCAACCGGAGCTCGTCGGCGGGCGGTGGTTCCCCGGTCAACGGTCCCCGGGGGGAGAAGAGATCGGCGCGGATGTGGATGTAGTGATCGAAGGAGAAGGCGTTAGGCAACACCGACGCCGGGTAGGTGCCAAGATCGCCGAGCGGCACCTCGAAGTCCTGACCCTCCAGCCCGGACAACCGCTCGATGGCCTCGGCGCTCACCTTCTCGTAGTCGGCCACCACCTCGGTCGCGCTCAACGACCGCCGGGCCTCGACATACACATCCTGGGCCCTTTCGGTCGGAAGCTCGCCGGTGTCGGGCAGTTTCGACGGGTCGACCACCGCCCAGAACAACGCACCCATGTGGGCCACCACGTCCTGAACCGACCAGCCGGCGCAGCCGCTCTCCGTTTTCCAATTCGGCTCGGCGAGCCCTTCGCAGATCCCGAGCAATGCCTGCCGGTCGGCCTCGAGCGCTTCGATTGCCCCTTTCATCGGGACCCTCCTTCCGTGATTGACATATCATAACTATTTTGCATAGTAGTACTATGTCAAGATCGTGGATGAGAGTCAAGAGCACGAAACGCGCTACACAGTCGGGGTGACCGAGTCGTCATCGCCCGAGACCGGCCCACCGAACCTGCGGGCCGAGCAGGTGGCCCAGACCCGGACCGCCCTGACCGCCGCCGGTCGCCGGCTGTTCGGCCGGGACGGCTTTGCCGCCACCTCGGTCGAGGATCTGGCCCGGGAGGCACGGGTGACCACCGGTGCGCTGTACCACCACTTCCCCTCCAAGTTGGCGTTGTTCGAAGCCGTCTTCGAAGAAGTCCACACCGAACTCCTGGAAGCGTCGGCCCAGGCCGCCGCGGGCGCCCCCGGCAGCGTCGAGTTCCTGGCCCGGGCGCTCGAATCGTTCCTCGACGCGGTGCTCGAACCGGATGTCCAACGCATCGTGATCACCGATGCCCCGGCCGTTCTCGGACTCGCTCGTTTCACCGAGCTGGACGAGCGCTACGCCTTCGCCGAAATCGTGGCCGTCATCGAGGCGGCGGTGGCGGAGGGGGAGCTTCGGGTGGACGACCCCGAGACGTTCACCCGGCTGCTGTTCGGCGCCCTGACCCGGGGCGGGATGCTGATCGCCAACTCCGACCAACCGAGGGCCACCCGGGACGCGGTGGCCAAGTCGATACGCGCGCTGCTGCTGACTCTCTCGCCGTAGCCCGGTCCCCCCCGGGCGGAGGCTGACCAGCGCAGGATTCCCCTCTCGCCAACGTGTCCCCGTCCGCCGAGCCGGGTCAGGTGACGGCGGTTGGTTCATCCCAGGAGTGCGCATTCCCTTCACTGGGCGTGATCCACAGCAGGGTGACTCCGCCCGGAGCCTGGTTGGAATGCCAGGCGCCTTGTGGAACGATGGCAAGTTGACCGGCTGACAGTGTTCGCACCGTCGGGGCCCCGCCTTCGATCACGGTGAGTTCGGACCGACCGGACAGGATGAAGAGGAGTTCGTCACCGGCGCCGTGAAGCTCCCACGGTGGACGTCCTTTGAAGGCGCTGACGCCTCCGGTGCATCCGTGGAAGGAGAAATTCCCGATCTGGCTATCGGGCTCGGCTTCCAAGCCGGCGAGGTCCACTTGGACCATTCTCGCCACCGACACCGGGTCAAGGTCGAGGACAATCACCGTAACCCCCGACGTTCGTTGTCCGCGTCACGTTACAAACGTTACCGAAGAACGTTTCGACTCGCTGAACGCCTACGACGGTTGGCGCGGTCTCAACCACTACCGCTCCTGCAGCACCGAGAGGATGTTGCCGGCGGGATCGGTGAACCAGGCGATGTACGGACCGCCACCCCGGAAGATGCCCTTGTCGTCGGCCTCCATGCCCTCGTAGGCCTCGAAGTGGACCCCCCGCTCGATCAACTGATCGACCGCAGCGTCGATGTCGTCGACCGGGAAGTTGAGAATGGTGAACGACGCCGGGACGTGGCCGGGTTTGGGGTAGACGACGATGTCGGTGCCGCCGGCAATGTGGAGATGCAACAGGCCGTACTCCTCGGTCACGGCAAGCCCCAGCGTCTTCTCGTAGAAGTCTTTCGCCGTTTCGGTGTCGTCAACCGAGAAACCACTGAATGCCTTGGTGTTGGTGAACATGGCTGTCTCCCTCTGGTTCCCTCGTGCTCAGGAGTTACGACGGCGGTGCGGGAGAAAAATCAGCGGTCCGCCGATGAATTCGATGGTAGCTCCGGCGTCCTACCACTGTGGGAGGAAGCGCCGACAGAACCGTGGTGGTACTGGTCAGTGGTGACACCACCATGGTGTGTGGCGTCCTGCCCCCGGATGGCGGGTACGACCTGTCGGTGGTCGATGAGCTGGCCCGGCTGCAGCTGGCGGCCCGGCGATTCGGATGTTCGATCGTGCTCCGAGGGGTGGGGGTGGAGCTAGCGGAGCTGCTCGACTTCGCCGGCCTGACCGACGTTCTCCCGCCCGTCGTCGACGACGGGCGGGAGATAGGCGGGAAGGCCGAAGGCGGAAAACAGGGCGGTGTCGAGGAAGGCGTGGAGCCCGGAGATCCGATCGCCTGAGATCTCGACCACCTGGATGGCCCAGGGTCGGTGACCGCCCTCCCCGTCCGGCCGGTACTGGCCGAAGGCAGCACAACCATTGGCGGCAGTGGCCACCATCCGCGAGCCGCGACAGCCGATGCCGGCACCGAGCATCCACTTGGTGATCTCCGCCGGACCCCGCAGCCACATGGCGTAGGGCGGCATCGACTGCACCGCGTCATTGTGAAGCAGGCTGACCAGCTGGGACATGTCGTAGCGTTCGAAGGCGTCCACATAACGGGCCAGCAACGCCTGCTGGTCGGTGGGCAGCGCCGCTGGCTGGGGGGCGTCGGCCTGGCGTTCGCCGAGGGTGGCTCGGGCCCGCTGCAGCGCGCTGTTGACCGACGCCACCGAGGTATCCAGCAACTCGGCGACCTCGGTGGCCTGCCACCGCAACACCGAGCACAGGATCAGCACGGCCCGCTGGCGGGCCGGTAGGTACTGGAGGGCAGCCACGAAGGCCAGGCGGATGGACTCCCGGTTGGCGGCCAGCTCCGCGGGGTCCTCGCTCTCGAGTAGCGCCCGGGCGTCGGGGACGGGCGTCACCCAGGCATGCTCATCGACCATCGGGCCCAGATGCGCCGGATCGGCCGGGGAGGCCGGGCCCAGGTCCATGGGTCGGGCCCGGCGCTGGCGGCCCCGCAACAAATCCAGGCAGACGTTGGTGGCAATCCGGTACAGCCACGACCGGACCGACGAACGACCCTCGAAGGACTCGAAGTTCCGCCAGGCCCGGACCATCGTCTCTTGGACCGCATCCTCCGCCTCGAAGCCCGACCCGAGCATCCGGTAGCAGTAGCCGGTGAGCTCCCGTCGGTATTGCTCCAGGTCACCGGCCCGGATGTCGTTGGCCAAGGCGGATTCGGTGCGCACGGACATCGCCCCGGAGCTTACCGTCAGGCCCATCGGTCTCCAATCTCTGGTTGTCGTGCACCGCCCGGAGCGGTGTCCACTAGCTATGACGACGCAGCCGCCCAACACTCATCGGGCGGTCGGACCTCGGTGGCAACTCGGGCTCCTACGCCGGTTTCGCCACTGACGATGAATGATTCTCCAGACTCATCGGCGCGAGTTCTGATCCCCGGTCCTTCAATTACGACGTTCCCATCGTTCTAAATTCGTCTCGCCGGGTGCCTCCGAACCTGACATAGTCTCCGTTCCCACAAGCTCAATAGTTCAACGCGAGCCTGGAGGTCTCCTGATGGAGCAGACGCAGTCGGCGGACGGCACCACGATCGCCTTCGACCGATCCGGGAACGGACCCGCACTGATCTTGGTCTATGGCGCACTCAACGACCGATCGACCGGGATTCCTCTCGCCGAACTGCTGGCCCCCAAGTTCACGGTGTACCGCTACGACCGGCGGGGCCGGGGCTCGAGCGGTGACACCCCTCCGTACGCCGCCGAACGGGAGATCGAAGACCTCGAGGCGATCATGGACGAAGCCGGTGGGTCGGCCCAGGTCTACGGCCACTCGTCCGGAGGCGTGCTGGCCCTGGAGGCTGCCGCCCGAAAGCTCCCCATTACCAAGCTGGCGGTCTACGAGCCCCCGTACATCATCGAGGGCGACCGCTCGGCCCCGGCGCTTGACCTGCCGGCTCGCCTCACCGAACTGGTCTCGTCGGGTCGTCGGGGCGAGGTGGTCAAGCTCTTCCTGGTCGAGGCGGTAGGAATGCCACCCGACGTGGTGGCCCAGATGGAGAGCTCCCCGGGATGGCCGGGAATGGAGGCGCTGGCCCACACCCTTCCTTACGATTTCGACCTGGTGGGAAACGGCAATGGGATGCCGACCGGCCGTCTGGCCACCATCCGCGTACCGACGTTGGCCCTCGACGGGGGCGCCAGTCCGGACTGGGCCCGACACTCGGTCCGGGAGGTGGCCGCAGTCATTCCCGGCGCGCTGCACATCACCCTCGACGGCCAGACTCACGGCGCCGACGTGAACGTGTTGGCCCCGGTATTGGAGGAGTTCTTCTCCTCCTGAACGGACAGGTGATGACGTCCTTGCCGGCGAACACCACGATGGCGAATGCTCACCTACGGGCCGCGGGCGGGCGAAGGCCACCGTCTCGGGGATGATTCTTGCGGACCGACGTCATCCTCAAGTTGGAGGCACTCACGCCGATCCGGTCGATGACCTGCCCGTTCACCGGGCGCCCCTCGAAGCTGCCTCGTCGACTGCGCTCGATCAGCCCAGCACCCAGCCAGTATTCTCGGGTCAGGTCATCACGTGATCAACTCGATGCGAACACTCTCCCGCCCCGCGACGGTCGCCGACCCGCGCCACCCACCCGGCGACGGTCTCGGTGCCCTGTTCCACCGTGTCCGTGGCTACGTCGGTGACCATCCCCGGGCCTTCGATGCCATCCTGGCCGGGGCGCTGCTGGCGGCCAGCACCCTGTGGTTGACCCGCCTATCCGGCCCGGGCGTCGGTTGGTTCGTGCTCCAGGTGGCCCTCATCGCGCCCCTGGTATGGCGCCGGACCCATCCGTCACTCGTGTTCATGATCATCGCTGCCTTCGCCTTCGTCCAGTGGCTGCTCAGCTACCGGTTGATCGCCGACGGGGCGCTGCTGGTCGCCCTCTACACCGTGGCCGCCCACCAATCCCGGGCCCGGGCCCTGACTGCCGCGGCGGTTCTCGAGGTGGGGGTGGTCATCGAGTCGGCCAGCGTGGTACTGGCCGACACCTGGATCAAGTCGTTGGTCTTCCTGTCCGGGCTGGTGATGGCCGCCCTCCTGTTGGGCATCACCGTGCGCATCTGGAACGACTACCTGTCGTGGCTGGTCGAGCGGGCGGAACGGTTGGAGCTCGAACGCGACCAACAGATCCGCCTGGCTGCCGCCGCCGAGCGGGCTCGGATCGCCCGGGAGATGCACGATGTGGTGGCCCACAGCATCGCGGTGATGGTGACCCTCGCCGACGGGGCCGCTGCCGTCGGCCCGACCAATTCGGCCGCCACCTCGGAGACCCTGGGCGAGGTATCGTCCATCGGCCGGCAGGCTCTCACCGACATGCGCCGCATGCTGGGCGTGCTCCGGGCTGAGGACTTCGATGGTGCCCTCGCCCCCCAGCCCGGCATCGAGGATCTGCCCGCCCTCATCGCCCGGGTCCGGTCGACCGGGCTGGGTGTGGAGCTGGAGGTGGAGGGGGGTACCTTCCCGTTCCCGCCGACGGCCGAGCTGACCATCTACCGGATCGTGCAGGAGGCGCTCACCAACATCATGAAGCACGCCGCCGCCGCTGAGTGCGTGCGGGTCATCCTCCGCTACGAACGCCCGATCGTGCACGTCTCGGTCACCGACGACGGCAGATCCGCGGGCAACAACGGGAGCGGCGGACACGGGATCGCCGGCATGCGAGAGCGGGCGGGGGTGTTCGGAGGGACCCTGCAGGCCGGCCCCGGCGAAGACGGAGGATGGGTGGTGTCCACGGCCCTCCAGGTGGAACCGGCGCCCCTGCGAACGTGACGGTCCGGGTACTGCTGGTCGATGACCAGCCCCTGATGCGCAAGGGATTCCGCATGATCCTCGACGAGGAACCGGACATCGTGGTGGTCGGGGAAGCGGCTGACGGGCGCGAGGCGCTACAGGTGGCGGGGAGCTCTTCGCCTGACGTGATCCTGATGGACATCCGGATGCCGGGGATGGATGGCATCGAAGCCACCCGGCGCATCGTCCAGCAGAACCCGGACCAACGGGTGCTGGTCCTCACGACGTTCGATCTCGACGAGTACGCCTTCGGGGCACTGCGGGCGGGAGCCAGCGGATTTCTCCTGAAGGACGTGCCGCCGCTCGAGCTGGTGGCGGCCATCCACACCGTGGCGTCGGGCGACGCAGTGGTCGCTCCGCGGGTGACCCGACGGCTACTCGACGAGTACGCCCACCAGCTGCCGGTTCCAGGCGAGCCCGGCTCCGAGGACGCCACCCGGGTACTCGCGGAGCTCACCGACCGCGAGCGGGAGGTGCTGGTGGCAGTGGCCGATGGGCTCTCCAACGCGGAGATCGCCGAGCGCCTCTTCGTGTCCGAGGCCACGGTGAAGTCCCACGTCGGGCGCATCCTCACCAAGCTCGGCTTGCGCGACCGAGTGCAGGTGGTGGTGCTCGCCTTTCAGATCGGCATCGTTCGCCCCCGCTGAGCCGGGAGGCACCCACCTGTCGTAGCCGACTACGGTTGCGAGACGGTTCCGGCGGATCGTCAGCAGTCCGACAAAACGGACGGGGCAATGAGAATTCCAATGAGGAGCACCGTGGCATCCCTCTTCCCCCAGATACCTGGGCTCAAGCCTTCGGCGACTCGATCCGATAACTACAGGGAATCGTACATCAGTATGCTAACTCTAGCAATCAGTTACCAGTATTAGAAAGTTGCCGTGTGCCGATGCGGGAATGGACCTTTTTGGGGAGCCATGCTCAGGTGCTGCTGCTCATCGCCCATGAGCCATGCACCCGGCTACGGGACGTCAGCGCGGCACTCGACATCACCGACCGCACTGCCTTCGGCATCATGGCCGACCTCATCGAGGCCGGTTACGTGGTCAAGCGGAAGGAAGGTCGGCGCAACTGCTACGACATCCAGGAGCACCTTCCGCTGCGCACTTCGGTCGGCAACGAACGAACGGTGAGCGACTTTCTCGACCTTTTCGTCGATACCATCCGGCGCAGCGAAGCTCGGGCTCGGCACACCTGACCGCCGCGACCCCCGCCCAGACGAGGTGGCGTCAGCCGCCGAGGGCGGCTCGGACCATCGCCAGTCGGTTGGGCTCCACCCGCCACCACATCCACCGTCCTCGCTTCTCTCCGACGAGCAGGCCAGCATCGGCGAGCACCTTGGTGTGGTGGGAAATGGTCGGCTGGCTCTTGCCCAACGGTGCCTCGAGTTCGCAGGAGCAGATCTCCTTCTGGGAGGCCACCAGCGAGAGCAGCCTCAGACGGGCCGGATCGGCGAGCGCGCTCAGTACTCGTGCCAACGCGATGGCGTCCTTCTCCTTGAGCGGGGCATCCGTCAGCGAGGGGCAGCAGGGGACGGCAGCGTCCGCCATCACGGCGCGAGCGGCCAATTTGTTCGCCATGGTCTTCTCTTTTCGCATTGACATCGGTCGATATATAAGTCAGACTGAGCATCGACGCTCGTCAATCTATCAGGAGGACCCAGATGTCCCGAGTCCAGCTGGCTCTCAATGTTTCCGACCTCGACTCGGCGGTCGGCTTCTACTCGAAGCTCTTCGACACCGCACCGACGAAAGTGCGTCCGGGGTATGCCAACTTCGCGGTGGCCGACCCTCCGCTCAAACTGGTGCTGATCGAGGACCCGACCCAGGAGCCGGGCTCCCTCAACCACCTGGGCATTGAGGTGGAGACCACCGAGGAGGTCGCTCTCGCCCGAGCCCGACTGACCGCCGCCGATCTGGCCATCGCAATCGAAGAGCAGGTGGAGTGTTGTTACGCCCTCCAGGACAAGGTCTGGGCGGACGGCCCCGGCGGTGAGCCGTGGGAGATCTATACGGTCTTGGGCGACGCCGACATGGCCCCGGGTGCGCTGCGTTCGGCCGAACCCAGTGGCGCGGCCTGCTGCGCCAGCCGCCCGGACCTGACCGCCACCGGTTCGGCCTCGTCCTGCTGCTGATCGGTCGCCGATCCCTGATCGAACCTTGAAGCCAATGTGTACCGATGGGTGACCACGCCCTCTGGCGCCGGCTGTTGGCGGAGCTGATCGGGACCGCCTTCCTGGCCGCGGTGGTCATCGGCTCGGGAATCGCCGCGCAACGGTTGTCTCCCGGAAATGTCGGCCTCCAGTTGTTCGAGAATGCCGCCGCCACCGCCGCCGGCCTCTACGCCATCATCTTGATGGTCGGGCCGGTCTCCGGCGCTCACCTCAATCCGGTGGTGTCGTTGGTCGACGCTGCCTTCGGCGGTATCAGCTGGAGGGCGGCGGCAGCCTACGTACCGGTCCAGGTGGCCGGTTGTGTGGGCGGCGCGGTCATCGCCAACCTCATGTTCTCCGACGCCGCGGTGACCATCTCGGTCAAGCACCGCGCCTCGGGCGGACATGCGCTGTCCGAGGGGATAGCCACCCTCGGACTGCTGCTGGTCATCTTCGCCCTGGCTCGCAGCGGCCGGGGGCGGAGCGCGGCTGCCGCGGTCGGCGCCTATATCGGGGCGGCGTACTTCTTTACCAGCTCGACCAGTTTCGCCAACCCGGCCATCACCGTCGGGCGCATGTTCTCGAATACCTTCGCCGGCATTGCCCCGGCGTCGGCTCCGAGTTTCATCGGCGCCCAGGTTGTTGGAGGACTGGTGGCCATCGGAGTCATCAAGGTGCTCTATCCAACGGTGACTCCCGCCGAAGCCGGCAACGTCGTGGTGCCCCATGACCTCGACGCCGGCTCCCCCACCGCGAGCCGTTTGCCCCGGCCTCCCGGGCGCCAAGGACCGGTCATTGCCAAGGAGCCATCGTGACCGACCCCCCTGTCGTGCTGTTCCTCTGTACCCACAACGCCGGCCGCAGCGTGGCGGCACGGGTCCTGCTCGACCACTACGCGGAGGGGAGCGTCGAGGTCCGGTCCGCGGGGTCCGAGCCGGGCGACCAACTCAATCCGGCCGTGGTCGCGGTCCTCCGCGACCGGGGATTGGACCCGAGCCGGGAGTTTCCCAAACCCCTGACCGATGACCTGGCCAACGCCGCCGACGTCATCGTCACCATGGGCTGTGGTGACGCCTGTCCGGTGTTACCGGCCAAGCGCTACCTCGACTGGGACCTCGACGACCCTGCCGGCCAGCCGATCGAAGCGGTGCGACCCATCGTCGACGAGATCGATCGCCGGGTCCGAGCGCTCCTGGCCGAGCTACTGGAGTCCCAGACCGGATAGCCGCGCCAAAACTCACAGCTGGAACACTCCCGGCTGGAGGTGATGGCGTCGGTCACTTCGCGATGCCGGGCTCCAACGAAGGTGCCGAGGATCCCGGATCGGCGCCGGGCACTGCCGACGGAGACAGCGCCGTTGGCCGGGCCGGAAGCAGGATGGCCGCGAAGACCGCTCCGCCCAGGGCCACGCCCCCGGCCACCCGGCAACCGCCCGCGAAGCTGTGCAGAAACGCCTGGATCGCCGCACCCTGGAGGTGCTGGGCCAGGTGACCCAGTCCGGCCCGGGACAGCCGTTGGGAGGCGACCGCCGCGCCGCCGACCGATCCTTTGGCCGCCACCAGGGCCGGGGAGGGAAGGCCGGTCGGCAGCGTCGACGCCAGCCGGCCGGCGTAGAGGGATGCGGCAACGCTCCCGATCACCGCCACTCCGAGCGTCCCGCCAAACAGCCGGGTGGCGTCGTTGACGGCGGAACCGATGCCCGCCTTCTCCCTCGAGACCACCCCCATGATCGCCTCGGCGGCCGGAGCACTGGTCAACCCCATCCCGGTCCCGAGTACGACCATCTGGACGGCGATCACCCAGTAGGAAGTGAATTGGGAGCCGGTCGAGATCCACAAGAGGGCGGCGCCGAAGAAGACCAGCCCACTCCCGACCACGATCTTGTTGCCGATACTCACGGCCAGTCGGGTACCGAGGACCGAGGACACCCCCACCGAGGCGGCCACCGGGAGGAGCCGCACCCCGGTGCCAAACGGGGTGAACACCTTGACGAACTGGAAATACTGGGTCACCAGGAAGATGAAGCCGAAGAGGGCGAAGAAGGAGATGGTCACCGCCCCGCTGGCCCCGGTGAACCGCGGGTTGGCGAACAGGCTCACGTCCAGCATGGGATTGTCCTGGCGTCGTTCCACCCAGAAGAACACGCTCACAACCAGGACGCCGACCCCCAAGGTCAGCAGTGACGACGATGATGTCCAGCCCCAGTCAGGCGCCTGGATGACCCCCAGCACCAGCAATCCCATTCCCGCCGTCGACAGGACGAACCCCTGCCAGTCGATGGTCGGCGTCGAGGGATTCCGTGACGGTGGAACCGAGACCGCGACGAGCACGGCGGCCAGAATCGCGAAGGGAATGAGGAACACGAAGATGCTCCCCCACCAGTAGTGCTCGAGCAGCCATCCTCCGAAGATCGGGCCCATGGCGATCCCGACGCCGGTGGTTGCCCCCCACAGCCCGATGGCCTTGGCCCGATCGCCCCGTTCGGGGAAGATGTTGGAAATCAGCGAGAGGGTGGCAGGGAAGATCATTGCGGCACCGAGCCCCATGACCGCCCGAGCGGCGATCAGTTGATCTGCGCTCGAGCACAAGGCACCGGCCAAGCTGGCGGCCCCGAACACCCCGAGTCCGACCAGCAGCATGCCCTTCCGGCCGTAGCGGTCGCTCAAGCTGCCAGCCACCAGAACCAGCGCGGCGAACATCAGGTTGTAGGCGTCGACCACCCACTGGAGCTGGCTGGTGGTCGCCCCGGTCTGCCGCACCAGTGTGGGCAACGCCACGTTCACGATGGTGGTGTCCAGGTTGATGATGAAGGCGGCCAAGCACAGTGCCGCCAGAGCCAGTCCTCGACCTCTCATAGACAAGAAACTAAAGTACTAAGACAAGAGGATCAAGTTATTTCTCAAATTGAGGTCCGGCAGGGTCATGAGGTGCGGAGCGGGGCCGGCCGGGTCAGACCCTGGCCATCGACTTCGACGGGAGGAGGCCGAACACCGCCAGAAATCGGGAGGTGGCCGCCGCCGCGCCGCTGATCTCGAAGGGATGCGATGACTGGGCGGTGCCGGCCCGCATTCCGAGCAGGTCTCGGGCGGTGGCTCGAAGCTCGACCGCCGGCTCACCTCCCGGAGCGGCAAGGGTCCCGCGACGAACCCCGACGTCGAAGGGCGTTCCGTCCACGGTGATCCGGTAGGACTCGTCGACCTGGGCGGCACGATGAGCGTCGAACCCGAGCAGCACGGCCAGGTACCCGGTGAACGGATGGATGTCGGCGGGAACATCGGGAAGTAGCTCGAACCCGAACCCAGCCAGAGCCTGGAGCACGGGTGGCACCCGGCTCCATCCGCGCTCGGTGAGCCGGTACAGGGTTCGCGCCACTGGCGGCGGGACGTCCACCTGTTCAATCAGCCCGAGGCCGACCAAGTGGCGGAGACGATCCGAGAGCAGATTGGTGGCGATCCCGGGAAGCGTCTGGCGGAAATCGCTGTAGCGCTTCGGGCCACCCAGCAGGTCCCGGAGGATCAGCAGCGTCCAGCGCTCCCCAATGGCATCCAGAGACCCGGCAATCGGGCAGTACTGGTCATACTTCCGGGGCGACATGCTGCATATTCTACCAGTCAGAACTGTTTTCTATCTGATCACTTTATTTTATTGTGCGGTACCGGTGCCCAACGGGTTGAAGTGATGAGAGGTGAGGGCGTGCGGGTCGTCACCGGGCCGGCTACTCGGGCTGGAGTGGATGGTGATCGAGCTCAGGCGGCCTATCTGGTGGAAGACATGATGACGGGCTTCTTCGGCGATGGTATGGGCGGCCTCCAATGAGAGGTCGGCATCCGAGGTGACCTCGACCTCGGCGTGCAGCTGGTGGCCGAACCACCTGACCCGGACCCCGTCGGCGGCCAATATCCCCGGGGTGTCGCCCAATACTGACTCGATCTGATCGACAAGGGCCGGGTCAACCGCATCCATCAGCCGGCGGTAGATGTCGCGGGCGCCGTTCTTGACCACAAAGAGAATGGCAACGGTGATCGCCAGACCGAAGATCGGGTCGGCAGCTCGCCAACCCAGCGCGACCCCGATGGCTCCGGCAACCACACCGAGAGACGTCACCCCGTCGGTGCGGGCGTGATAGCCGTCGGCTTCGAGCGCGGCCGAGCCGATGGTCCGGCCCACCCGAATCCGATGGCGGGCGACCACCTCGTTGCCGGCGAAGCCGACCAGTCCAGCAGCAATAACCCATCCGATGTGCGTCACCGCTTGTGGGCGGAGGAGCCGGTCAACCGCTTCCCAACCGGCGACCGCGGCCGAGGCGGGCCACCACCAGGATGATGAAAATTCCGGCCAGATCCTCGGCTCGGCCGTAGCCGTAGGTGTAACGCCGGCTCGGCGGGCGGCGACCGAGCCAGAAGGCGAGAACTAAGGTTATGGCGGTGAGGGCATCGGCGAGGTTGTGGATGGAGTCGGCGAGCAGTGCCACCGATCCGGAGAGTGCCACGATGATGATCTGAGCCGACGCGGTGAGGGCGAGAACCGCCAACGAGCTCTTGAGCGCGCTCATTCCCTCGCGACTGGTCTGGAGGGCGGTGTCGATCGAGTCGGCCGGGTCATGGCTGTGCGGCCGCAGCAGTGGACCGATGATGCCGCGAAGTCCGGGCCGATGGTGATGGTCCCCGTGCTCTCTGTGTTCTTCGTGACGCGAGCTCACGCGCCCTGTCGCCTTCCCACGGTGCGGGTGAGACGGCGGGTCGCCCCGCGCCGGCCGGTGATGCTTCCGACCTCGTGATCGCTGTGGAAGAGCGCTTGCTCGACAAGGTGGAGCACGTGGGCGTCCTTGGCTGCATAGAACAGCCGGTTACCGTCCCGGCGGACCCGCACCAGGCCGGCGGCGCGGAGCTTGGCCAATTGTTGGGACACCGCGGGTGGGTTGGCGCCGACGTGGGTGGCGAGCTCTTTCACCGAGTGTTCGCCGTGGAGCAGGGCCCAGAGAATCTTCAAGCGGGTCACATCCCCCAGCAGCTTGAAGGTGGTGACGGCCAGCTCGAATTGCTTCTGCCCGGACCCGGCCACATCTTCCGTCTCGACAACTACATGCGCATCCACGCATGTAGTGTACAGTGCCCCCATGCACCTGTCGGGGCTCCTGGGTCGGCCAACACTCTCGCCCAACGGAGAGAGCGTGGGCAAGGTCGACGATGTCATCGTTCGACTCCGGGGTGGCGACTACCCGCTGGTCACCGGGGTGGTGGCCAAGGTTGGTGGACGCCAGGTCTTCCTGCCCATGGATCGGGTCGCGGAGTTGAGCCAGCAGGCGCTCTCCATGGCCAAGGCCAAGGTTGATCTGGGCGGGTTCGAACGGCGGGACGGCGAGGTCCTCCTCCGCCAGGACATCCTCGGGCACCGCCTCATCGACGTGGCCGATGCCGAGCTGGTCCGGGCCTGGGACGTCGAGTTGAAGGACACCAGCGAGGGCTGGGTGGTGTCGTGCCTGGACACCCGCCGGCCGGCCCGGCTGCTCGGGCTCATCCGCCGCAGCCAGGGACACCCCTGCCAGGACTGGAAAGCCTTCGAACCCCTCATCGGGCATACCCCCAGCAGCCGGATCCGGTCCGGCTTCGGCCGGGTGGTCAAGCTGAAGCCGGCCCAGATCGCCGACCTGTTGGAGGACGCGTCTCGCACCGAAGGCGAAGAGATCCTCGACGTGGTCCACACCGACCCGGAGCTGGAGGCGGATGTGTTCGAGGAGCTGGATCCCGATATCGCCACCCGGCTGTTCGGCGACATGACCGATCCCGAGGCGGCTGACGTCATCGCCCACATGCAGGCCGACGATGCCGCCGATGCGGTGGCCGAGCTCCCCCAGGCCCGCCGCCAGATCATCCTCGACCTGCTTCCGGCCGGCACCCGGACCAAGGTCTTGACCCTGCTCGGGTTCAACTCCTCCAGCGCCGGCGGCATCATGGGGGTGGACTTCTTCGCCGCCCCTGCCGACATCAGCGTCGAAGAAGCCTTGCGCCGGGTCCGGCAGGCGGAGAACATCCAACCCGAAGCACTGGTCACCGTCCACGTCCTTGATGAGGCCAACCGGCTGGCCGGGACGGTCAGCGTCATCGATCTGTTGCAGGCCGATCCCCAGGCCCGGCTGGCCGACGTCGACGACTCCGATCCGGTACGGGTGACTGCCGCGGTCGACGTGGTCGACGTGACCTTGCTGATGGCCGACTACAACCTGTTGACGGTTCCGGTCGTCGACACCGACAATCAGGTTCTGGGGGTGATTACCGTCGATGACGTCCTCGAGGCGACGATCCCCGAGGACTGGAGGCGCCGAGAACCTCCGCCCCATCCTGAGATAGCCCATGCGGATTCGGATCCGCACGGCACGCCCATCATCAATACGGAGCACCAGGGGTAACCATGACGGACCGTCCAACCGCCACGGGTGCCCCCGGGGCGGACGATTCGTCACGCCCGCACGACACCCCGGGGGCCCAACTTCAAGCCCCCGCCACCGCGGTGCTCGACGAAGCCCACCTGGGCGACATCGAAGGCGCCTTCGGCCGGATTGCCGTCGGTGACTACTCGGAGCGCCACAGCTGGCGGGCGCGGCTGCTCACCTTTGCCGCCATCGCCGGACCCGGCATCATCGTCATGGTCGGCGACAACGACGCCGGTGGGGTCTCCACCTATGCCCAGGCCGGCCAGAACTACCACACCAGCCTGCTGTGGACGCTGCTGCTGCTGATCCCGGTGCTGATCGTGAACCAGGAGATGGTGGTCCGGCTGGGCGCGGTCACCGGGGTGGGCCATGCCCGACTCATCAACGAGCGGTTCGGAAGGTTCTGGGGCTGGTTCAGCGTTGGCGACCTGTTCCTCCTCAACTTCCTGACTATCGTCACCGAGTTCATCGGTATCTCGCTGGCCGCCTCCTACGCCGGTATCTCCGAGTACGTCGCGGTGCCGTTCGCGGCGGTGGCGCTGGTGGTGATCACCGCCTCGGGGAGCTTCCAGCGATGGGAGCGGGCGATGTTCGTCTTCATCGCCATCACCTTCGTGCAGTTCCCGTTGGTCTTCCTGTCGCATCCGAAGTGGGGGACGGTCGGCCATAACTTCGTGGTCCCTGGCATCCAAGGGGGGGCGTCATCGGCCGCGGTGCTGCTGATCATCGCCATCGTCGGGACCACGGTGGCGCCGTGGCAGCTGTTCTTCCAGCAGTCCAACATCGTCGACAAGCGGATCACCCCGAGATTCATCAGCTACGAACGGGCCGACACCGTCCTCGGGGCGTTCGTGGTGGTGATCGGCGCCACCTGCATCATGGTGGCCGGCTCCTTCGCCGCCCAGGGTCCCAAGGCCTTCGGGCATTTCACCGACGCCGCCGGCGTGGCCCATCTCCTGGCCAATCACACCCATCTGCTGGGAGCGCTGTTCGCCATCCTCTTGTTCGACGCCAGCATTGTCGGGGCGGCCGCGGTCACCCTTTCCACCAGCTATGCCTTCGGGGACGTGTTCGGGATACGCCACTCCCTTCACCGTGGGTTCCGAGAGGCCAAACCGTTCTACCTGAGTTACACGGCCATGGTGGTGGTGGCCGCCGGTATCGTCCTGATCCCCCGGGCCCCGCTGGGATTGATCACCACCAGCGTCCAGGCGTTGGCCGGCCTCCTCCTCCCGTCCGCCGCCGTCTTCCTCTTGCTGCTGTGCAACGACCGGGAGGTGCTCGGACCCTGGGTGAACCCGAAGTGGCTCAATGTGGTCGCCTCCGCCATTATCGCCATCCTGCTGGTCCTGTCCGGGACCCTGATGGCCAGCACCCTGTTCCCGAACATCAATGTCACCAAGGTCTTCATCAACTTGGCCATCGCCCTTGCCGCCGGCGGGGCCGTCGTCGTCATCGTTCTCCAGATCGTCACCCGACGAGGTGGCCGGTCCCGTGTCCCTCGGGGTCCGAAGATGAACCTCACCGAGAAGCAGTCGTGGCGGATGCCGCCGCTCGCCCTGCTGAAGCCGGTGAAGTGGTCGCCGGGTCTCCGGTTCGGGATGCTGTCGCTGCGGGTCTACCTGGTCGTCGCGGTGGTGCTCCTGCTGGTTAAGGCCATCCAGCTCGGCGGCGGCTGATCTGCCGCCGGCGGTCAGGACGGTCCGCCGAAGTCGACATCCCGGGTCTCCACCGTCCCCGCCACCCGTCCCGGCGCCGTCTGCTGGCTCCAGTAGAGGTTGGTGTGGGCGATCACCTGATCGGGTGGGGGCGCCCCATAGGCGGTGAGGTCCTCTGTGGTGTGGGCATCGCTGACCAGGGTGGCGTCGTACCCCCGGACGAACGCGCCATGGAGCGTCGAGCGGATGCACGCATCGGTCTGGGCGCCGGCGACGACCAGTCGCCCGATCCCGAGGCCGGACAGCACCGTCTCGAGGGTGGTGTCCTCGAAGGAGTCGCCGTACTTCTTATCGATCCGGGGCTCGGCGTCCCCCGGCGTCAGCTCCGGGGCGATCTCCCAGGCATCGCTCCCGATGGCACGCGGCTCGGCGGAGTCCTGGACCCACACGACCGGGATGCGCTCGCGGCGGGCTTTCTCGACCAGGTTGCCGACGTTGGCAACGACCGCGTCGCGCTCGGTGAACGCTCTCGACGACGCCATTCTGGAGGTCGACAATGACGAGCGCGGTGTTCGGCCGGTTCTCGAGTGCAGTCATGGTGTCGGTCTCCTCCCGTTTCGCGCCTGCTCCCTTACCGTAGACCTCCCCGGCGGCGGTGGGTCGGAGAACTCTCGGCCCGCTCCGTCCGGCAGCTACGGTGCCGCGTCCTCGGCGGCCAGGGCCGCCACCACCGCCTCGAAGATCTTGGCCGTGTCCTTTTCGATGTGCCGCCGGGCCGCCAGCAGAAACGCGGCACCCACGAAGGTGATCGGCATCACCAAGGCGAACGCCACCCGGTAGTTGCCGCCGAACTGGGCGGCCACCGCCGAAGTGACCAGGGGGGCGGCCGCGGAGCCGAACACGATGGAGGCCACGTTGAACGCGCCGAAACCGGTACCCCGCAGGTGGGCGGGCACCGAGTCGGAGAGCCCGGCCCGCAATGCCGGGACTGACGACGCCGCCGACAGGAACGCCAACATCTGAAGTGCGAACGCGCCGGCAAAGGGCATAGGAATGAACGACACCATGAACAACACGCCGCTGATCGTGAGGCACACCCCGGGGATGACCACCCGGGCGCCGAGGAAACGGTTGATCCATCGATCCGCCATGCGCCCTCCCACCAGGGTGCCAGGGATCCCGGCCACGATGACCAGCATCCCGAAGGCGAGGTTCGCCGATCCCTGGCTGAGATGGAACTGCCGCTGGTAGAGGGTGGGCATCCAGCTGGCGACGGCGGTGACCACGAAGAGGATGGTGGATACGCCAACTAGGGCATAGCGCATGGTCGGAATGGACAGGATGGTCTTCACGTCGGCACGCAAGCCGGTGACCATGTCCGTCACGAACCGGGAGGCGCCATCGGGGAACAGCGGCTGGCGTTCCTGGGCGACCTCCATCCCACTCTCTTGGGTGACATGAGCCCGGTCGGCACTCCCCCGGCGAGGTTCGGGCAGGCGCCAGCAGAAGTAGGCGATCAGCAGACCGGGAAAGATGGAGACACCGAAGGCTAACCGCCAGCCGTAGGAGCCGAAGTGGGTCCCGAAGAAGGAGCCGATGGCCAGCCCCAGCCCGAGACCCACGTAGATGAGACACTGCTGGATCGAGTAGGCCTGACCCCTTCGCTCGATCCCGTAGAAATCGGCCAGCAGGCTCGAGCCCGACGGGTCGGTCACGGCCTGGCCGAATCCCAATGCTCCTCGCATGACCACCAGCAGCCCGAACGCCCCGGCGGGGACCACCCCGCCCAGGGCGCTCACCACCGACCAGGCGACGATGGTGACGGCCATGATCCGGGTCCGGCTCCAGCGGTCGCCGAGGTAGCTGGCCGGCATAGTGGCCAGCCCGTTGACGACGATGAAGGCGGAGAACAGGATCCCGATCTGGAAGTCGCCGACTCCGAATGCCTTCTCAATCTGGTTCGAGGTGCCCCGCACGATGTACTGATCGACGTTGTCGATCAGTACCGCGAGGCCGAGAACCCACATCGGCCAGGTCCCGACCCGGGCAATCTTGGCCGCCGCGCTGCTCACCGGCAGAGGATTCTTGGAGAGCCCGTCATGGCCGCCACGGGGAGGAACATACAACGAACGGCCACCGTCGGCGATGACGCCGAGGGCCGGCTTGCCGACGTTACCGGTCCGCCAACGGGCTCACGGGCAGCCGACATCCGTCGGATCGGTCTCGGTGCCCGGATGGATCAAGTCGGGGTTGTCGGGCTCGATTGGCGGGATCCGCCGGCCGGATGGAGATCCTGGACGGCCTTGGCCAGTTGCTTGGAGCGGGACCGGGAGGACAGCAGCTCGGCATAGCGGGCGTCGTCCCCCTTCAACCCCGACACCAGCGGGGAGAGGGCGATCGAGGCGACTCCCACGAACATGATGGCCAGGGACACCGCCTCCAACGGGCCATAGGCGCCGGTGGTGCGAAGGCTGTCCCCGTAGAGCCCGAGACCGAAGCCCACACTCGCCAGGGGGTCGACCAGAACCAGGGCCGTCTGGGAGGCGGCGATCGGTCCGGCGTGGAAAGCGTTCTGGGCCAGGTACAAGGCCCCCACCCCGCACACCACCAGGATGTAGGTCTGCCAATGGAAGAACATGCGTGTCCAGTCCGTGGTCACGTAGTCGCTCACCGTCTTGATGAGTGCGGCGGCAAAGGCGAAACCTACGGCACCGGCCGTCCCGAACATGAGAGCCCGCCACCAGCGGGGGCCGTGCAGGGCGAGCACCACCGCCAGCAGCACGGTTCCCGCGCAGACCGAGCCGGCCACCGTCCACTCGAAAGCGGTGGGTACCAACTTGCCCCCGCCGGGCTGGGCAAAGGCCAAGAAGCCGGCGAGACCACCGGCCGCGGCCAGGCAACCGAGCCATTCGCGCAGCCCGATCCGGAATCGGAACCAGGTGGCCAAGAAGAGGACGATGAACAGTAGTTCGGTGGTGAGAATGGGCTGGACCTGACTCAGCCTCCCGATGTGCAGCGCGACCGATTGGAGCAGGAAGGTCGTCACGATGAAGACAAACCCGAGTAGCCAGATGCCCCGCCGGAGCGCGTGAGTCACCAGGCTGAGGCGGAGGGTGTCGCGATCCGGGGCGTCCTCCACCCCCATCCGTTGGAGAATGCTGGCCAGGGCATTGGACAGCGCGCAACCCAGAGCGAGGATGTAGACCATCTGCTCGGCAGGTTAGCCAGCAGCCGGGTCATTTACGACGATCTCGTCTGACCGCAATCGGGTGCCGAGGAGCGGACGATCGAGGAATCCCTTCGAGGGGCCGCCTACCCTGTGGACCAGGTCGCGGCATGCGGGGTCCATCGGGCTGAATCCCCAGGCCACACCATATTTCGGGCAGCCCGTGACTATGTGCGGCCGGCGATGCTTGGCCCGAGAATATGACCGACGACACCCCAAATCGGTTACCACCACCGACACGGGGATCCCGACACCGAGTGACGAGTTCTCACTCTCCGCCGAATCGATGGTCCCCGGCTTCTTCTTCAACAGAGAACGGGTTCCCGAACATGTGGTCCACGCCAAGGGCTACGGCGTTTCCGTCCTGTTGGGGTGTACACTTGGCGTTGCCTTCAATAGCGAGGGTTCGATTGGGTCGGCCGGTGAGGTCGGCTCCAACCCCGAAGGTGGCGATCCCAGTGGAGTTTCGCGCTGCCGCCCCCCATTGGTCCCTGGTCACCGACCTAAAGTGACGACCAGCGGGCGTTTTCCGACGTTTGACATCGATGCCAGCTTTGTCGGTGATCATGCGGTGCTTGCCCTCCGCGGCCAGCTCGACATCCATACCGCACCCGACTTGAGCGGCTATCTCGACGGCATGATCGGCCGGGGCCATGTCAACATCGCGTTGGACCTGGCGGAGTTGGACTATCTGGATGCTTCCGGACTGTCGGTGATCGCCGGCGAGACCATCCGGCTCAAGCTCTCCGGCGGCTCGCTCATCATCCGGGACCCCTCGGTGCAGGTCGGCCATCTCCTCGAAATCAGCGGCTTGATCAAGATGATCCCGGTAGATGAGCTCCAGCCCGTCCCCGGAGAGCTTGGACGCCTCGGCCCCGAACAGCTGGACGGTCCGTCCGGGTCGCCGGTCGCCTCCGGAATCCATGAGCTGACCCAGCAGCTCAGGGAGGTCACCTCCATTCCCTCCAATGATGACGTGGTCGACGGTGCCCTTCGACTCGTCGTGACTCTGGCCAAGGTCACCGTCGGTGGGGCCGACGGGGTGAGCGTGTCGCTTCGGCGCCGCGGGCACCTGTCCACGGTGGCGGCCAGTGATCAGACCATCACCGATATGGACGCCGGCCAGTACGCCACCGGCGAGGGTCCGTGCGTCGACGCCTCGGTCGAAGGACGATGGTTCCACGCCGAATCCCTGCACAACGAGACCCGGTGGCCAGACTTCGTGCCCAAGGCCCGAGCGCTCGGCATCAACTCGATCCTGTCCTCGCCGTTGATGGCCCACGGCGTTCCGGTGGGGGCTCTGAACATCTATTCGCGGGCGACCGCCGCCTTCGCGCCGAAGGACCAGGAACTTGCGTCCATCTTCGCCACCGAGGCGTCGACCATCCTCGGCGATGCCGGCCTGGACACCACCGAGGAGGAACTCGCGAGCAAGCTCAGCGAGGTGCTGCGAACCCGGCAGGTCATCGCTCAGGCCCAGGGGGTGCTGATGGAGCGGAATGGCATCGGGGAACACGCCGCCTATACCGCCCTCCGCCGGTTCTCGGTCGAACACGACGGCCCCCTGAGCGAGCGGGCCCGGTACATCGTAGAGTCCGCCCTCCACACCTACGGGTCCCCTGACCAGCGACCTAGCTGCACCGTGTGTGGCCGCGTGGTCAAAATCCCGGGAGCCACCGTCTGCTCCTCGGCATGTTTCGACCGCCAGGTGAACATTCACGACTCAGGTGACCATGGATGATGGCCCGTCTGATGTGCTCGACCGATACCGCCAGGAAGCTGGGCTCACCCACGGTGAGCTTTGGCTGCGCTACTTCGAGCTGGGGGGCATGAGCACCCACCTCGAGTTGGAAGCCGTTCTCTACGGTGCCCTCCAGCCCAGCAGACATGACCATGACGTCATCGCCCATACCCTCAACGAGCGCTTCAGCGAGATGGGTGGCAACCATCCTGTCCCCTACCATGACGATGAAAGGGACGCGGCACCCGAGCCGGCCGGTTGAGGTCGTGCGGTTGTCACCAGGCGGGCGGATCGATCAGGCGTTGGCGCGGCCCCGGCGGGCCAACGCATCGATGGTCACCGCGGCCAGCAACACCAGAGCCGTGACCATGAATTGGTAGGAGGCGGCCAACCCGATCAGACCCATGCCGTTGTAGATGGTGGCAATGACCAGCCCGCCGAGTAGGGCGTGGACCATCTTGCCCCGGCCGCCGAAGAGGCTGGTGCCGCCGATGACGGCGGCGGCCACCGCGTAGAGGACCAGGGTCCCGCCGTCGACGTTGTTGGAAATGGAGCCGAGTCGAGAAGCGTAAAGAATCCCGGCAACCCCCGAGGTAGCCCCGGTCAGAACGAACGCCCACAGGCGGTTCCAACCCAGGCTGACACCGCCTCGCCGGGCGGCCTCGGCATTTCCGCCGATGGCGTAGAGATAGCGCCCGAAGCGGGTCCGGCCGAGGGTGAACGTATACAGCACCAGAAAGCCGACGATGATCGGCACCGGATAGGGAACCCCTTCCAACACGACGAACGCACTTCCCCGGTTGAGGTTGCAGACATAGACCAGGGCCACCCCGGCTGCCGCCACCGCCACCACCTTGGAGAGGGTCACCGGTAGCGGCGGTGCGACCAGGCCGCCGGCCCGACGACGCCGATCCCGCAGGATGGTCATCGCACCGAACAACGCCACGGCCGCCGCCATCACGATCCAGCCGGCCGCCGGGCTGAGATTGCCGTTGGACAGGTCGTTCAGGGCCTTGTCGGTGATGCGAATAGTGCCGCCGGTCCCGTGGGCATTGACCAGGTAGAGAAGGAGGCCCTCCATGCCCAGGAGGCCGGCCAGGGTGACGACGAAGGACGGCAGGTTCAGCCGGATGACCAAGATGCCCCAGACCCCGCCGATGGCCCCGGTCGCGATGATGGCGACGATGATGGCCGCCCACCAGGGATAGTTATCGGGTGATGCGGCCAGGATGGCGGTGATCACTCCCCCGATCCCCGCCACGAAGCCGACGGACAGGTCGATCTCGCCGAGGATGAGGACCCACACCTCGGCCATCCCCAGCAGCACGTACGGAGCGCCCTGCACCAGGAGGTTGCTGAAGTTTCTGGTCGATAGGAACGCCGAGCTTTGGATCTGGAAGATGACGATCAAGATGATGAGGCCGCCGAGGACTGGCAGTACCCCGCTCTCACCATTGCGGATGCGCTTGGCCCAAGCCCGGAGGTACTCGCCGAACGAGTCGCTCAGTTCGGGAGCTTGGACGACGGCGGCGGCCGGGATCTCGTCGGCCGGGGATCCCGCGCCGTCGGCCGCGGGTTCGGTCGCTGACGGCGGCGCCGAGTCAGAGGTAGATGGGGTCTGCTGGGTGGTCATGGATCAGCTTCAGCTCGTGCTTCCCGAAGTCGCCCCGTCATGCTGTTCGGGATGCGATTGGCTGCCGGTGGTGATCAGTTCGACCGTGCTCTGGGTGTCGTACTCGGAGATCGGGCCGCTGCTCACCAGGTTTCCCAGGTAGAGAACGGCCAGGCGATCGGCCACCTCGAAGACATCGGTGAGGTTGTGAGAGATCACCAACACCGCGATACCCCGGGAGCCGAGTCGATGGATGAGGTCGAGCACCTGGGCCGTCTGCGAGACTCCGAGGGCGGCGGTGGGCTCGTCCATGATCACCAACTTGGCCTCCCGCATCACTGCTCGGGCCACCGCCACCGACTGGCGTTGACCGCCCGACAGCGATCCGACCGGCTGGCGGACCGAAGCCACGGTCGTCACCGACAAGTCGGACAATGTCTGTTTGGCGGTCTTCTCCATGTCGGTCTCGTCGAGCAGGTGATACTTGAGCCTTTCGTGGCCGAGGAACATGTTCTGCACGATGTCGAGGTTGTCGCACAAGGCGAGATCCTGGTACACCGTGGCGATTCCGAGCGCATCGGCATCCCTCGGCGTACGAATGGTTGCCGGCTTGCCCATCCAGAGGATCCTTCCCGATGTCGGGGGCCAGATCCCCGAGATGGTCTTGATCATGGTGGACTTTCCGGCCCCGTTGTCCCCGACCAGGGCGGTGATCTTCCCGGCCGGAATCTCGAGGTCGACATTGCGCAGTGCCTGCACGGCCCCAAAGCTCTTGGAGATTCCTCGCAGGCTCAACAGCGGCTGGCCGGCGTCCTCGCTGATCGTCGTGGCGCCACTCTCCGCAGTGATACTCATCGCTGCGGAGAGTGGGCCTGAACGACTCGGATCACCCGGTCAGCTTATGCCGTAGGTGGCGCAGTCGGCCGTGTACGGAGCGGCGCAAAGCTGCGCAGCGGTCACAAACTGGTCCTTGATGACGGTGGACTCGATGTTGGTCGGAGTCACCCACAGAGGTACCAGCAACGTCGAAGCCACCGAGACGTGGGCGGTGGTGTCTTGGGTGTGGCCGTTGACCAGGCCGGACGGGGGGGTCTGGCCCGCCCGCAGATACAGGGCCAGCGCGGCGGCGGCCTGCGCCTCGACGTAGATCGGCTTGTACACCGTTCCGCACTGGTATCCCGAGATGATGTTCTGCAAGCCGACCAGGGTGGCGTCCTGACCGGTGATCGGGAACTTCATCGCCGGGATGTTCAGGGTCTTGAGGTAGGTGATGATCGGTGCGGCGTTCTCGTCATTGGGGACGAGCGCGGCGTTGATGGCGGGATGGGCGGTGTACGCCTGCTGGAATTCGGTCGCCGCCGTGGGTGGGTCCCAGGTACCGGCCGGGGTCGCCGACTTGGTCCAGGTGCCGGCGCTGAACAGCGGGTTCAACACCGCGTTGTAGCCCTGCGCGAAGAGCGTGGCGTTGTTGTCCGTCGGCGCGCCCACCATCACCGCCAGGTTGGGCTTGGCGACCTTCCAGGCGGCGACGCAGGAGACCATGCCCTGGCCGATGAGGGTTCCCACCCGGACGTTGTCGAAGCTCACGTAGTACTTGCGGCTCCCACCGAGGACCAGCCGGTCGTAGTCGACCACCGGTACCCCATGGGCGGTGGCGTAGGACTCGATCTGCGCTCCGACCCCTGAATCGAGGGCGTCCACCACCAGCACGCTGGCGCCCGAAGTGATAGCCGATTGGGCGTCGGTCAGCTGGGTGGAGTCACTCCCTTGGGCATTCACGATGCTGAACTGGGATGAGGTCAAGCCGGCCTTCTGGAAGGCCTCCTGCAGGTAAGGGGCGTCGAACTCGGTGTAGCGGGCCGAGGACACTGTGTCGGGAAGGATTACCGCCACACTGCCGTGCCCTTGGGAAGCCACGCTCGTGAGGCTGGTCATGGCCGAGAAGTCGTTGGTGAACGACGTCACCGAGAGCGAGCCCGAGGACCCTCCGGATCCTGATGTCGTCGTGGTGGTGGACGATGAGTTGTTACTGCTGCAGGCGGTGGCAATAAGCCCGCCCACGAGCAACATCGTCACGAGTGCCCTCTTACTGTTGAGTTTCAAGGTGATTCCCCCCGGCTAGTGATTCGTTCATGGTTTGCTGTCGAGGCTCGATTTCAGGGCCTCGTTCTCGACGTTACAGCACAGTGACTATTGTGTGACGGTTCTTTCATACCAGCTGGTCGGAGGCGTATTCCGCCGCGACGTCATTTGGAGTGGGCGAGTACGGCGTCGAGCGTCTCCATGACCGAGACGCTCTCCGCCAACGGCATCACCGGGCTCTCGAGAAGACCCGCCCGGAGGCAACGGGCGACCTCGTCGGCTTCGTGGCTGAGCCCGCGTCCGGGTCGGGGGAAGTCGACCCGGGACGGGGTGCCATTCCGGGGCACCAGGGTGAAGCCGACCGGACGGTAGAAGTCTTCGTCGATGTCGATGCGGGCCTCGGTGCCGACGATGGTGCCCCGGGTCGGGCTGGTGGCGCTCGACGTGCAAGTGAGCACCGCCTGGGCGCCGTGCTGGTAACCGAAGAGCATCGATGTCTGGCCATCCACCCCGGTGAACGAGGGCTCGATCATGGCCGTAAGCCGATCCGGCGCCCCGAGCAGCATCGACGCGAACGACACCGGGTAGACCCCGAGATCGAGCAGCGCGCTGCCACCCAGTTCCGGAGCAAAGAGCCTCGACGCCGGATCCGGTCGGAACCGTCGTCCGAAGTCGGCAGTCACCGTGACGATCTCGCCCAACGTCCCCTCTTCGACGAGCCGGCGGATCTCGATCATGTGCGGGAGAAACCGGGTCCACATCGCCTCCATCAAGAAGAGGCCTTTGTCTCTGGCCGCGTCAACCAAGGTGCGCGCCTCGGCGGCGTTCATGGTGAACGCCTTTTCGACCAGGGCCGGCTTGCCGTGTTCGAGGGCCAAGAGCGCGTCAGGGAGATGCATCGGATGCGGTGTGGCCACGTAGACCACATCCACCTCAGGGTCTTCCACCAGTCCCTGGTACGACGGGTGCCGGTGGGGTATCCCGAACCGTTCGCCGAAACGGTCTGCCGACTGCTGGCGCCGCGACCCAACCGCCACGATCCGCCCGGAGTCGGTCAACGCCAGGTCGGTGGCGAAAGTCGAAGCGATCGAACCCGTTCCGATCAACCCCCATCGCAGCGGCTCAGCCATCGTTGGACTCGTTCATGGGTCAGGCCTTCGCTAGGTTGCCGACTGACTTCCAGGCTAGATGGATCAGGGAACTCGGCGACGACGTCTAGGTCGCTCGACCATGAGTCTGCAGACATACCAGCGGTGGGCGACTACGACGCAGGTTCGGCGACGACAATCGGTGCCACCGCGGTCACCGTCTTGGCCTCGGCGGGTGCCATCCGTTGCTTGAGCAATGTGCAGAGCAGGCCGGAGGCCAGAGCCATGGACGCCGCATACAGCCAGAGGTGCCGGAAGGTGGTCAGCGCTGCGGCTTCGGAGTGCGGTGTGCCGAGGATGACCACCAGGACCGCGACTCCGAATGCCCCACCGATCTGGCGAGCCGTTTGATTGACGGCGCTGCCGACCGCGAACCGTTGGGGGTGGAGGCTCGACACCGCCGCCGCGCTCAGGACCGGAAACGTCAATCCGATCCCGAGGCCAGTGATCAGCGTGGCCGGCAGCCACTCCGACACATAGTCGGGAGTGAGACCGACCCCGAGCGCGTACAACACCAGCCCGCCGACGAAAACGGAGAAGCCGACCAGCAGCACCGGACGAAAGCCGATTCGCGCCGCCAGCCGGCCGGCGGGGGCGGATACCGCGGCAACCACCAGTGGACCCGGGGTCACCGCCAGACCTGCCTTCAATATCGAATAGTGCCAGACGCTGGTGAGGAAGAGGATGTTGCCGAGCAACATGGCAAAGAAACCCATGGCATAGAGAAGCGTCGCGGCATTGGCCACACTGAAGGATCGGGCGGAGAAGAGGGTGAGGTCCAACACCGGATGGGGATGACGGGAGGAACGGCGGAGGAAAGCGGCACCCAGACCCACGGCAAAGAGGATGAGCCCGATGATGCGCCCACTGGTCCAGCCCCAGGTAGGCCCCTCGGAAATGGCCAGCACCAAGCTGGCCAGTCCGAGGCTGACCAGTCCCACGCCGAGGTAGTCCGGTGTGCCATGGGTTCCCGCCGAGGTCGTCTCGGTCAGCACCCGACGCCCGACCAACCAGGCAACGGCGGCAATGGGCAGGTTGACATAGAACACCAGCCGCCAACCGCCGGCCGAGATCAGCCCCGCACCCAACGACGGACCGGTGGCGACGGCCAGGGCCCCGACGCCACCCCAGAGCGCCACCACCTGAGAGCGACGCTCGGTCGGAAAGGCACCCAGCAACAGCGCGAGGGAGGCCGGCAGCATGGCGGCCGCTCCCGCACCCTGGATAAACCGGCCGGCGATGAGGAGCGCGGCCGACGGCGCCAACCCGCAGAGGGCGGACCCCAGGCTGAACACGGCCAAGCCGGAAAAGAACAAGCGCCGACTCCCGAGCCGGTCGGCCGTGCGACCGGCCGTGACCAACAGGGAACCGAACACGATGCTGTACCCGGTGATGACCCAGGCCAACGCCGCCCGGGAGTCATGGGGGAAGGTCCGCTCGAGGGCTGGGAAGGCCACATTGACGATGGATAGGTCCAACGAGACCATGAACGCCCCCAGCGCCGTCACCACGAAGACCACCGCCCGCCCTCTCCCCGACCTCTCACCCCGAGGTTCTGCGGTTCCAACGGTCGTGGGGGCGGCTCCGCCGTCCCGCAAGGTGAGTTCTGTCATGCAATGCATCCTAAGAGATTGCATTCTATTATGCAACTGACTAAGATGACGGTGTGGAACGGAAGAGTTTTTCGGAGATGGACTGCTCGGTGGCGCAGTGCCTCGAGATCGTGGGCGAATGGTGGAGCATGCTCATCATCCGGGACGCGTTCATGGGCATCACCCGCTTCGATGACTTCCAACAGCGACTGGGTATCTCCCGGAATATTCTCCAGCAGCGTCTCAATCACCTGGTCGAGGCCGATGTGCTCAAGAAGGTCCCCTACTCGGAGCGTCCCCCGCGCCATGACTACAAACTCACTGACCGGGGCCGCGATATCTGGCCGGTGCTGACGGCCATGCGCCAGTGGGGGGATGCTCACGCCGCCCCCGCCGGGCCTCCGATCCAGGTCGTGCACCGCGACTGCGGCCAGGTGGCCGATGCGGTCCTGATCTGTGAATCCTGCGGTGAACGGATCGGCCCCCGAGATGTGAAGGCGGTGCCGGGTCCCGGCCGCGAGGGTCTCTCGTTGATCCCCGAACCGATTAGGTAACAATCGCCCCGAGCACCGGCGCAATGGCAGGATGAGGGCATGACCAGCGAGCGGTTGGAAGTCCAGCGAATGATCCCGGCCGAGCCAGCCAGTATCTTCCGAGTGTTAAGTGATCCAAAGGGTCATGTGGCCATCGACAGCTCGGGAATGTTGATGGACGCCACCGGCGAGCCGGTGAAAGCCGTCGGCGACTCCTTCGTCGTGCACATGGACCGAGAAGCGCTCAACGACTACCCGATGGGCCTCTACGACGTCACCGTGACCATCAAGACCTTTGTTCCCGATCGGGAGATCGCCTGGACCATCCTCGGGCAGATCCGACCGCAGATCGGCCACATCTACGGGTACACGCTCGAGCCAGTCGATGACGGCACGTTGGTGACCTCCTATTACGACTGGTCGTCGATCGACCCGGTCTGGAAGGAGGCGGGGATCTTCCCGGTTCTGTCCGAAGGCACGCTGCGGGCGACCCTGGGGATCCTGAGCCGGTCCATCGCCAACGCCGACCACTCCGTCGGACCGTAGCTGGGCGCCTTCTCGCCGCTTCGCCTTTCTCTGGCCGCACCCCGCTCGCCCGGGGTGCAGGCGCTGGCCTACCAGGCCGCCGTCAGCCGAACCGAGAATGCCGTCGAACGCGAGTTCCTGACTGGCCGCTTGGCCTCTCGGTCAAGCAGGATGAACAGGCTCAAGCTCGTACCCGGTGGCCGAAGGCGTCCAATACCGAGCGGAGAAACCACTCACGGATGGCGAATACCAACTGGCCATCGATTCTCAACCGGTAGGCGCGCGACCACACGATGTCGGAATCCAACGCCATCACGGCGTCGGGCGCTTGACCCAAAGCCTCCCCGGAAGGAGCCAAAGACTCCCTCTTCGGATGCAACCCATGGGCAACCAGGACCCGGCCGATCGGATCGGTGGTTCCTTTCAATCGGGTGCGTGCCGGCTCAGGGAGACGTTCCTCCACGAACATCGACTCGGCGTAGACATATGGCTGGTGTGTGATGCCCCCTTTGAGGACCGCGATCCGATGGGTGGCGGCGTAGCCGGGCACGGCCTCGAGATCATTGCCGGGACCCAGTACCACCGGCCCCTGGTGAACCACGTCAGCCACCAACGGCTCGCCGGTGAGCATTTCGAGAAAATCGGTGACGGTTCCCGGGCCATCGATCACCGCCCGCCGCAGGTCAGCGAGATCCCGATCCGTCAACCGACCGGACCGGACCGTCGGGACGGGGGATCGGTGGCCGCCAAGGCAGAGATGCCGGAATTCCTCCACCCGGCTTGCCCTCGATCCACCATATCTAGAATGTAGTTGCGCCCCCTCCATCGCCGGGCCTGGGAGGAGCATCCCGGGGTTACCCGGAGCCGGCGGGCGCATTAGCGTGGAGCCGTTCGGGGAGGGCCGTAGATGGGCCATGGCCACGACTTTTCGAGGTGTTTACGAATTTCATATCCGGCCTTCACCGTGGCCTTACCTGGCGGGTGTCAATTGGAGTGGAGCACAGCCCTTCGAACGACATGGAACTGGAAGGCATGGACATGAACGATTCTTGGCCCCCCGCACCTGGATCATCAGAAGCCTCGGAAGACGATCCGGTCAGGTCCGATTCGGCTCCGGACACCGCCGGCGATGCCGGCACCACATTGGCAGGTCACCCGTACGGCAACGCCCACCCCGCCGCATGGGAGCAGGCGGGCGGGATGCCGCTGCCTCCTCCGCCATCGCCCCCGGGTGGACCGTACGGAGCCCAGCCCGCTTACCCCAGCGAGCAGCCCACCCAGCAGCATCCGACCCAGCCGATCCCGCCGACGGGTGCCGGAACCCCGACGCCTCCGGCCGGGACCTGGTGGCCGGCTCAGGCTCCGGCTCAGGGATGGGATCCCGGAGCCTACGGGACCCTGCCTCCACCCCCTCCTCCGAGCGGATGGCCGGGAGGACCGGGCGGGCCCACCCCACCTCCCGGTAGTTGGTTCCATCCGGGCTACGCCGGCCCGCCGCCGGTGCAAGCGTCCACCATCAACAAGCGCCGAGGTCTGGCGGCCGGCTTGGCCGCGGCCATCGTCGCGGTCGCGGTGGTGGCCGGGGCCGGACTTGGGCACGTCGTCTGGTCGGCAGGCTCGACCCCCGCGTCGAGCGCGGCTCCCAGCATCACCAATCCCGGCGGTTCGGGCTCGATCGGAAACGGGAACGGAAGCTCGCCCTTCGGGTCGGGATCGTCAGGGTCCAACGGGAATTCCTCGACCGGTGCCGGAGCGCCTGCTGACATCGCCGGCATCTCCGCGAAGGTGAACCCGGCCCTGGTCGACATCAACACCAACTTGAGCTATGAGAACGAGCAGGCCGCCGGCACCGGCATGGTTTTGACGTCTGACGGGGTCATCCTCACCAACAACCACGTCATCGACGGCGCTACCAGCATCAGCGTCACTGATATCGGGAACGGGAAGACCTATACCGCCAACGTGGTCGGCTACGACCGCACCGGGGACGTCGCGGTGATCAAGTTGGTGAATGCCAGCGGGTTGAAGACCATCTCGACCAGCAGCGACACCGCCGCCGTCGGCCAGGCCATCGTGGGTATCGGGAATGCCGGTGGAGCCGGGGGAACCCCGAGCGCGGCCGGCGGCTCGATCACTGCCTTGAACCAGTCCATCACCGCCAGCGACGATGGTGGCGGTAATGCCGAGAACCTGACAGGTCTCATCGAGATCAACGCCGGCATCCAGCCCGGCGATTCGGGTGGCCCCCTGGTCAATACCTCGGCCCAGGTCATCGGCATGGACACCGCGGCATCCTCGAGCAACGGCTACCAGGTGACCGGTAGCCAGGCCTACGCCATCCCAATCGGTACCGCCCTCACGATCGCCAAGCAGATCCAAGCGGGCAACGCGTCCAACACCATCCACATCGGTGCCACCGGATTCCTCGGGGTCAGCGTCCAGTCATCCAGCAGCACCGGCAACGGTGGCTTCGGCGGCGGGGGCAACGGCAATGGTGCCTTCGGCGGTGGGGGCAATGGCAACGGTAACTCGTCGACATCCGGCGCCACGATTGTGTCGGTCCTCCCCAACTCGGCGGCCGCCTCGGCCGGCCTGGCCCAGGGGGACGTCATCACGGCGCTGGACGGAACGGCGGTCAACTCGGCCTCGGACCTCAGCAACCTGCTGGTGCCCCACCATCCGGGCGACTCCGTGCAACTCCAATGGACCGATCAATCCGGTCAAACCCATACCGCCAGCGTCACCCTGGCCAGCGGGCCGCCGGCCTAACCCTTCAAACCGGCGGTCGCACTCCGCCGGCATCGCACCTCCGAACCGGCGGTCGGGTCGTTTCCGTGGACCCGAACGCCGGTTTGCGCGTTCGGGATGATGCGGGGCCACTCCGTTCTCACCAAATCAGGTCGCTGAACCGCAAACGCATGGTGCAACCATCCATTCCTACGTCAGTCCCAGTTCGCTCTACTCTCGCTGACAGGTTCATGTCCGAGGCTCCAAGGAGAGGCAATTAGCCCACCGAAAGGAGCAATGACATGACCAATGGAGATGACGAAGGACTCGAGAACCAGCTGGCCGACCGCCGAGGAGCCTGGACGGGAAAACGCCGAAGGGCCTTAAGGGTGGCTTCCGCCGCTGGACTGGCATTCGGTCTCGCCGCCGGAGGGTCCGCAATCGCGGGCGCCACCACCGGGGGCTCGAGCGGTGCTAATTTCGACATCGACCAGCCCGCGACCCACCGGTGGGATGCCACCGAACGGGGGCTCACCGCCGGCCGCGGTCGGAACAGTGGCGACGGTCGGAACCAACAGCTTCACCATCAAGGCCAAGGACGGGAGCACCGTGACGGTCGACGTCAGCAGCTCGACCACCTACCGGGATCGGGACGTGACCTCACCGACCTTTGCCAACGTCACCGTCGGCGAGATGGTCGCCGCCTTCGGCACCAAATCGGCTAGCACGGTAGCCGCCACCTCGGTCGACATCGGCGGCCCGGGCCCGGGTGGTCCTGGTGGTCCGGGCGGTCCGGGCGGATCCCCCCGGCAGCGGTTGGAGCCGTGACCTCGGTAGGCGCATCCAGCTTCACGATCAAGGCCAAGGACGGCAGCACCGTCACCGTTGACGTGAGCGGCTCGACAACCTATCGGGATCCGAGTGTGTCCTCGCCGACCCTGGCCAACGTCACCGTTGGGGAAACCGTTGCCGCCTTCGGCACCGAGACCTCGAACACGGTGACCGCAACCTCGGTGGCCATCGGCGAGCCGGGCGGTCCCGGAGGGCCCGGCGGTCCGAGTGGCCACGGTGGCCCCGGGGGCCCCGGAGGACCCGGAGGAGCTCAACCCGCTGGGTAGCCGCGACCACATCGTGGTTTCGAGACATCTGCGCTCTTGGCCCTGGCGACCGCCGTGTTGCCGGGGCCCAGAGCCAGAGTCGGGCCAACCCTCACCCCAACCGACGTTCCCGGCACCAGACGACCCGCAAGCCCGACCAGGTCTCGTCAATGGCGCAGACCTTGTTGTCGACCATTCCCAGCGGGAAGGCCAGCTCCCGTACGACATTGTCGGTGAGGTCGGTGGGAACGCCGGCGGCCCGCTTCGGCCAGGCGATCCAGACTCCCCCAGCCGGGAAGATCATCTTTCCGAGCGCAGCCAGGCGCGCCTCGAGTGCGGCTCTCCGGGTGAAGAAGGCCACCACCACGTCGGCACTCCCCCGCGCCTGTCGCTTCACCACCACCCCATTGGGCAGGTCGGAGACGACCCCGGGCGGGGCCTTCAGGAGGGCGAGGGTCATGCCTTCCTTGATGCCGAGCTTGGTATGGAGCGGAGTTCCGCGGTAGCCGGCCACAGACACGAAGTATCGCACCGCGATTTCAGTTGACGCCTTGAAACCCGCGGCTGGGCCATCGACAATCCCAATGGTCATCGTCCGGCTCAGTTACACTCCCGCCCATGCATCTGACCCGTACCGTTCGATTCCTCGTCGCCGGCTTCGCCTGTGCCACCGTCCTCAGTGCCTGCAGTGCCAGTGTCACCGTCGGAGGCACTTCCCAGGTGCCCCAGAGCACGGTGGAGTCCCAGGTCGCCACCCAGTTGGCGGCCGAAACCAGCCAACCGACGCCGAAGGTCAGCTGCCCCGGCGGCCTCGACGCAAAGGTTGGCGCGACCATCGACTGCGAGTTGACGGCCCAGGGCTCGACCGTCCAATATCCGGTCCACGTGACCGTGACCTCCGTCACCAACGGTACGGCCCACTTCACGGCCCAGGTCGGGCAAACCCCGGGGGCCGGCGACATGGCGGCGTTCTGCAACGACAACGCCATCCTCGACCAGGCGACCGCAGCTGCCCAGCAACCATCCGACCTGATTGCCATCTTCAAGGCCAACCAGAGCACTATCGCCGACTTCCAGGCGAAGGCGCCGTCCGCGATCGTCGCCAGCGCCGGTCCGCTGGCGATTGCAGCCAATAACGCCATCAGTACCGGCGATGCCAGCGCCTTCACCACCCCGGCGATCATGGCCGACGGCGTGGCAGTCGATACCTACTGCGGCCAGAACTCCGACGGAACTCCGATCGGCAGCTCGCCGACGACCACGACCACCGCCGCCGCTTCCTGAGCTCGACCCCAGTCCCCTGGTCCCAGGATGCGGGGGCCGGGGTCAGTCCTTAATGGGAATGGCCGAAACGCACAGGCGCGTGGGTGAAGATGACGGTTCCGAGCAATTGATTCGACGGGGTCTTCGAGACCACCACGGCTATCGATCCGGAAGCCAGTCCGAGCGGTTTGGACACCGACGCCTTGGTGAAGGTCCCCGTGAATGCGAGTGCGCAGACCCGCTGAGACGACGAGGTTTGGGGTGGAAGCGCATCGAAGAGGTGCGGCGCTTGCTTCCGCAGTGATGCCAGGGTGAACAGGTGAACCCCGATGAATCGGCTGTGCGGCCCCACCGCCTTGGTGGCAGCGGGCAGGGCCAGATAGCACGAGCTGTCCGACGTACCCAGGTTGGTACGAGCCGACGTGCAGCCGGCCAGCAGGCACACGGCGAGGAGGAAGCTCCCCAATCCCGTCGCCAACTTGCGCACCGTGCCTCGCATTCCTTTCACAATCGGCCTCACGATCCTGACACCTCCGACCGTTCCGCGCCGATGGCGACGGGCACGTCTTCGGAACCACGATCGGGTCGCCGGCCGGCCTGGACTCTTGATGCCAGTGCCTCCCGACTCCACCGCCCTTTACGGACTTCGAAGGCAAGCTCCCCCCACAGCGACCAGCCCACGGCGAGAACGAGCCAGAAGCTGATGAGCCGGTACATCAACACGGCATCCACCGTGGCAACTTGGGCACCGCCAAAGGCGACCAACGCAATGGTGATGCTCCCCTCCACGGCTCCGAGGCCGCCGGGGGTGATCGGGAGGGCGGCGGCCAGTTGGCCGGCTCCGTAGGCCAGCAGCAACCCCTTCCAGGGGATGGGCGAGCCGACGGCCAAGAACATCATCGCGAAGCAGGCGCAGTCGAACAGCCAATTGGCGGTGCCCCACAGCACGATTCTCAGCACTTGGCGCCAGCCCAGGTGCACGGACGTGACCCAGCGCATGACCCCCTGGATGTGCTCCACCGCATCGCCTCGGGGTCTCCGGAAGAGTGACTGGGAGGTGCGGATCGCCCAGGTGAGGACGATGACCAGCGGACGCTCATAGACGAACAGGGCCCCGATGGCGCCGGTCACCAACATCACGCCGATGATCACCGGGATCAGATCGAGCGAGGCACCCTCCCCGGTCGCCAACGCCAAGCCGGCGGTGGCAAGCAAGGAGAGCGAGACTATCGAGGTGACCAGCGTCCCCACCATCGACCAAGCGGCCAGGGTGTCGTCGGCACCAAAGCGCCGGAACCACCGGAACCCGTAGACGCTGGCCACCGCGCCGCCCCCGATGAGGGAGTTGGTGAGCGCCTGCGCCGCGAAGGTCATTTTGAGGAGGGAACCGGTTGGCGGGTCGAGGCCGCCCGCCTTCAAGAGTCCGTACTGCATGCCGGCGAAGCAGACGAAGGATCCCAGCTCGGCGAGCAGCGCCGGTGGCACCCACCACCAATTGAGGTTCTCGAGCGTCTTGGGAACTCCGGACAGCTCGTCGGTGTGGGAGGAGAGGACCCAAACGGCGATACCGAGAATCCCAATCGCGATCACGAATCGCAATACCGGCCAGGAGCGGCGCAGCATCGAGCCGACACCCCTCGTCCGACCCAACGCCGGCTTTGTCATCTCGCCGAGTGCGCCCTCGAGAGGGCCAGCTGCCATGGAACAGTGTCTACCTCAGCTTCGGTCCAATTCCCTCTCATCCGCTGGGGTTGCCTATGGCCGGCCCGTCCCGAAAGATGGGTCCCATATCGGGAGCCGGCCGGGCCAACTAGGTCCCGATGGCCCGATGCACCGATCTGACCGCACTGGCACCCTCGCCGACGGCGGCCGCCACCCGCTTCATCGAACCGTGCCGCACATCGCCGGCGGCAAAGACTCCGGGAACACTGGTCTCGAACGGTAGCGGCCGGCGTCCCAACAGGGTGAATGCTTCGGTCGACTCATCGGGGACGTCGCGGTCGGTGAGTACGAAGCCGTCCTCATCGAGCGCCACCCCGTCCAGCCACTCGCTGGAAGGCACCGCGCCGATGAAACAGAACAAGCCCTGGCACGCCACCGCCTCCTGATCGCCGGTCATCCGATCCGCCAGGGTCACGGTATCCAGGAACGATTCTCCGTCCAGGGCCACGACCTCCGTGGCCTTCCGGACCTCGATGTTCGGGTCGGCGAGGATGCGGTCGGCGAGATAGCGGGACATGTCGGCAAAGAGATCGTCGCCTCGGATAACCAGTCTGACCTTGCACCCGCGGCCGGCCAGCGAGAGTGACGCCTGTCCGGCCGAGTTGGCGCCGCCGACCACGGTAACGTCGGCTCCGCCACAGGCCCGGGCCTCCAAGTCGGTGGCCGAGTAATGGATGCCGGCGCCCTCGAACTCGGACCAGCGTTCGATGCCCAGCGATCGGTAGTGAGCTCCGCTCGACACGATCACCGCCCGGGTCGGCACCTCGGTGCCATCGTCAAGGGTTACGACCAGCTGGCCATCGACGACCCGCAGGGAAGCTGCCTGGCACGGGCTGGTGATCCGGGCTCCGAACTTCTCGGCCTGGACGATGGCCAGCGACGCCAGCTCCGCGCCGCCCAATCCGGAGGGGAATCCCAGATAGTTCTCGATGCGGGCACTCGCCGCGGCCTGACCGCCGGCGGCCAGCTTGTCGAACACGACGGTGTCGAGCCCCTCCGAAGCTCCGTAGACGGCGGCGGCGAGACCCGCGGGTCCGCCCCCGACCACCACCAGGTCGAAATGGCGCCCAGCCACCGCCCGGTAGGCCAATCCGAGGTTCTCGGACAGCGTGCCCGGTGTGGCCCGACGCAGCACCGCCGTCGGCGTCACCGCCAAGGGAAGATCCTGGATACTGGCATCGAGGGTGGAAAGCAGCTCTTCCCCCTCCGGGCTCTCCATCTCGATCCACACGTGCGGCAGCTGCTGGCGAGCTGCCCAGGTTCGAAGCGCAAGCGCCTGGCGGGAGATGCGGCTGCCGAGCAGCTGCACACTTCGTGCCGCATCGCCGGTGATGAGGATCTCCCGTCGGGCCATGAAGGCCCGGAGGATCATGTCGGAGAGCTCAGTGTCCTCGGACATGAACCGACGGAATCGCTCGGGTGGGACCCGCCGAACCTGGCCGTCCTTTGATACCCGGGCGGTCAGGTAGACCGCTTGACCGGTCAGCATGTTGAGCTCGCCCAGGAACCGACCGGCACCGTGGGGGACGATGACTGCTTCCGGTAACCCGGTGGTCGCGGCCCGGACGATCTCGACCTCCCCCGACTCGACGAAGATGAAGTCGTAGGTGAGATCGCCGGCGGAATAGAGCACGTCGCCGGCGGAGACATCTTCGACCTCCGCCAGGGCCCGCATCCGCTCCACCTGGGCGCCGGTCAAGACCGGGAAGGCGGCTGGGTCGGTCTCGGGTGCCACGCTCATTGCGCCACCCTAAAGGTCGGCGGTTCCGACTTGAAACAGCATCAACTGTCAGTTACTGTCATATGGCATTAGCTGCCACAACCGGCATAACGGGAAGGAGAGCCAGTCGTGGACACCCTGGTGAAGACGGCCGAGCCACCGTCAATCGGGCTGGCGGCCAGAAAGAAACAGCGAACCCGGCAGCTGCTGGCCGAAGCGGCCGCCGAGCTCTTCTACGAGCGGGGCTACGACGCCACCACCATCGACGACATCGCCGCGGCGGTCGACGTGTCCCCGCGTACCTTCTACCGCTACTTCCCGACCAAAGAGGATCTGGTCGTGGCCATCGGGGAGACAAGCATCGAGTCGTTCCTCGCCGCCTTGGGGGCCAGGCCGCCGGAAGAGTCCCTGCTGGTCGCGGTCGGAGCGGCCGTCGACGAGGCGCTGGCTCCTGGGTGGGTGGACACCTTCCGGGTCCGTTCTTTCATGGCGCTGATCCGCGACACGCCGGCATTCCGGGCCCGCTGGGTGGAAGAGGCATACGACAACCGGCACCGGTTGGCCGCGGTGATCGCCGGGCGCACCGATGCTGACCCCACCAGCCTCCGCAACCTGCTCATCGCCGGGGCCATCAGCATGGCCATCAACACCGCTGTCCAGAGCTGGGCGGACCAGGACGCCGAGCCGGGTCCCCGCGACTTCGTGCACCGGGCACTGGCCGAGCTGGCGCTGCCGCTCCTGGCCGCCTGACGACGACATTCGGCATTGCCCGGAAGGGCGCCGCCTGCCCGTCGACCTCTGTGGATCACCATGAACCCACCACCCACACAACTCAGAGACAAGCCGGGACCGGCACAAACCGGCCACCACGAGTTCACCGCCCGCCGATGGCTGGCGCTCGGGGTCATGTGCTTCACCGTGCTCCTGATCAGCCTCGATCAGACCGTGCTCAACGTGGCGTTTCCCACCTTGGTGAAGGAACTCCACCCCAGCACCGCCGGCCTGCAGTGGATCGCCGACGGGTACACCCTTACCAACGCGGTGCTGCTGCTGTTCGGTGGCGCCATGGGCGACCGGTACGGGCGCCGACGCATCTTCCTCCTGGGTGTCGCCATCTTCGGTGGCGGGTCGCTGGCCTGCGCCCTGGTCCACTCCACCGGGCCGCTCATCGCCGCCCGAGCGGTCATGGGCCTCGGTGCTGCCTTTCTGATGCCGGCGACGCTTTCGATCATCGCCTCGACATTCACCGGCGAGCAACGGGCCCGAGCCATCGGCATCTGGGCCGGGGTGGGCGGCATCGGGGCCGCCGCCGGGCCGCTGCTCGGCGGATGGCTGCTCCAGCACTTCTGGTGGGGTTCGGTCTTCCTCATCAACGTGCCCATTGCCGTGCTGGCGTTCATCGGCGGGGTGACGGTGGTGACCGAGAGCCTGGCCGAGCACCGCCCTCATTTCGATCCGGCCGGCGTGCTGCTGTCCGCGCTGGGATTGACCGCCCTGACCTACGGACTCATCGTGGCTCCCACCAAGCATTGGGGATCCTCGGTGGTCATCGGCTCCTTCGTCCTCGCCGCCGTCCTGCTGGTGAGTTTCATCCTCTGGGACGGACGGCGCGATGATCCGCTCCTCGACCTGGACCTCTTTCGCAATCGCATCTTCTCGTCCGCCCTGGGGGCGGTGACCGCGGTCTTCTTCGCCATGTTCGGGGTGAGCTACCTCCTGAGCCAGTACATCCAATTCGTCCAAGGGGCCAACGTCTTCGGAGTGGGTCTGCGCTTCCTCCCGCTGGCCATCACGAGTCTGATCAGCAGCAACATTGCCGCCCGCCTCACCTTCCGGTTCGGGCTGCGCAGCATCATGCTTGTCGGCATGATGCTGGTGACCGCCGGGCTGGCGGTGTTTGCCACCGTGTCGGTCGAATCCGGATTCACCCCGGTGGCCATCGCCTTCGGCATGATCGGGATGGGGATCGGACTGGTCATCGCCCCGGGATCCAACGCCATCATCGGCACGCTGCCAGCCGGAAAAATAGGGGCCGGCTCCGGGCTCCGCAGCATGGTGCAGCTTCTCGGTGGCTCGTTCGGCGTCGCCATCGTCGGGAGCCTGGCCACCAGCCGCTACCAGTCAGAGATCCACCAGGCCTTCGCCGGCCCGCTCCAGGGCGTTCCGAGCGCGGCTCGCCCGGCCATCGCCAGCCAGATCGGAGACGCCGTCGCCGCGGCTCGAACCCTCCCGCCGGGTTTGGCGCATGAGGTCACCACCGCGGCCTCCCAGGCCTTTGTGAACGGCATCCGGCTAAGCGCCATCGTTGGGGTGGTGGTCATGGTCGTGGCAACCGTGGCCGCCGCCGTCTATGTCCCCAATCGGATAGACGCAACGGACGCCGACGAGGCCGGTGCCTTCGAGCACGCCTCGACCCCGTTCGTGTGAAGGGCTGGCCCGAGGACTATCGGCCCGCGGCCGGGGACCGGGCGAGCCCACCCCCGGCGTGTTGCGCCGGTCACCCCGGGGATGGACGAACCGCCCGGGTCAGCCGACCAGATCCTTGAACACCGACGTGCTGGTGGGCGTCTCGGTCGCCACCGGAAAATGGAAGCCGCAGACCGGACAGGGCTGGGACAAGGTCTTCTGCTCGTACTCGAGCTCGTAGGCGCTTGTCCTCGAACTTGCCGCAGGTTGGGCAAATGCGCAGCAGCCTGGTGCCGACCAGCTCGAAGTTGTTGATGATGTCCTCCATGATGGCTCCGTTGGCCGCCCACTCCTTGGCGTGCTTGTGGTAGGTGTCCATGTGCCAGTCGTTGAGTGCTTCCTTGCTCGCCCACATGCTGACCTCGTTGTACCAGCCGGGTTCGTCCGGGTGCTCCCACCAGGTGAGGTGGAGAAACCCCGGCTTGGTCATCAAGTGGTGGCGCACGTCGTTGAAGACCGTGCGGAACTTGTCGTAGGCGTCGGGACTCGAAAACCGGACTCGCTGCATGCTCAGGTAGACGGCCATGGTCTCTGCTCCGCTTCCTTTTCGACTCAGAATCACTCCGATGGGTCTCGACTCGGCTGACTGGCGACTCAAGCCGGGACGCTGCCTCCAGACGGTGATGCCTCCACCGTCGATCTTGTTGCCGATCCGGCGCCTCACGTCGTGGGCCGTGTCGCCCTCGATCGAACCGTCTCCAACGGGGGACCTCCGGGGTGACCACCAGCACGTGGTCGACCCCCGGGCCTGGGCGGCCTGGGCGATGGTCTTGGCGTAGCGTCGGGTGGATGCCACCTGGCCCCAGGCTTCGACGCCGACCGCTCCAGGCGATCGATGGCGTTGGCCACCAGGGCCCGTTGCTCATCCATCTCCTTTCGGGTGGGCAGGAGCCCGGGATTGGGCAGCCCGAACGACGATCCGTAGATCCGGGCGATGGTGACGACCGCCACCGGATCGCCCCCGCTCAGCTTGACCGCCTGGCGGATCACCGCCGGCGGAATGGGGATGCCCACGGTGGCGATGAGCACGGCCGAGGACTGTGTCGGTTGCTTGTCGAACTTGGCCCTTCGCGAACCTGCGCTTCTGAACCGGGCCATCGGGGATCTCGCATCGACTGCCGTCACCGCAGTCCCGGCTCGGGTGTCCACCGCCGCCTCAGCCGGCATCGGGGGCATCGCCGGTGGCGCGGGCTGATTCCGGCGGCCTCCATGTCGATGGCGTCCATGTGGGCCGGATCCAGGACGTGGGGCTCCTTCATGTCGTCGAAGTCCACGCCGCCGGGCGACCCCACCACGATGGGCAGCGAGCCCAGGGGCTCAAGGCCGTCACGCCTGTCGGTCATCCGGCGCCAGAGGTGGAGCGGTACGTAGGCGGCCACGACGACGAAGCCGAGAAGGTAGAGGGTATGACCCTGACCGGGGCCGACCACGATGTCCGGCGATCCCCACCCGCCCACGAAGTAGACGAAGGTGAGGAAGACCCCCATGGCCAGGGCGATCCACCGGAAGAAGCCGGGCAGGCGGAACGGGCTGACCTGGTCCTGGCCGGAACTGGCGCACCACGAAGTACCCGACGAGGGCGGCGACGATGGCAATGAGGTAGCCCACGTTGGAGAAGATGTAGATGCGCACCGGCGACCCGAACAGCGCCACGACCATGGCGCAGACCAGGTTGAAGAACATGGCGTGATCGGGGGCATGGTGCTTGTTCTTGTGGGCGAAGAACTTGGGAATCAGCCGGTCCTCCGACGCCTGGAACAGCGAGCGGCCCACACCCATGATGGCGTTCAACACCGACAGCAGCAGGGCGCCGATGAGCGGGATGCCGATCAGGTACTTGACCCAGCCGCCGGAGCCGAAGATGTGATCGGCGAAGCTGGTGTACTCGGTCAGCGGGTCGGAGGACTTGAGCGACGCTCCCAGCACGGCCACGAACACGATGGCGGTGGCGGCGTAGATGAACAACCCGTAGAGGCCCTCGGCGGTGAGGGCGATCTTGGCGTCCCGACTGGGGTCGCGGCACTCGGCCACGTAGCAGGCGGCCGCCTCCACGCCGATGCCGTTCCAGCGAGATGACGAAGAGCCAACTCAGGAAGAAGGCGAATCCGGCCGTCTTCGGATCGGCGAAGTGGAAGCCGGCGACGTTGGACCAGTGGAAGGTGCTGGGCTTGAACACCGGCAGGATGACCAGCAGGGTGATCGGCACCATGGAGACGATGCCCGAGAACGGTGGCGAAACCGGTGCCGAGCCGGATCCCCAGCCAGCAGGGGATGAACAGGACCAACAGCCCGACCAGGGTGATGATCAGCACCCCGATGCCCTCCGGCGATGCCGAGGCCACCGAGCGGATCCACGATCCGGCCCAGCGGCACGTGGAACAGCACGGCGATGTAGCTGGCGGCCAGGATCATGTTGATCGGCGCCACCGGGAACCATCCGAGCCAGTAGCTCCAACCGGACACCCCCCCGATGTGGCGTGCGGTGGATTCGCCCAAGGGCTTGAAGCTCTCGTAGGCGTAGGACGGCGTACCCCCGGTGCGGTGCGGCCACAGGGCGGCCAGCTCCCCCATGCACAGGCACACCACCAAGGCGATCACCTGATACCGATGAGGCCGGAATGGCCGCCGCCCCCATCGCCTGGACGGCGAAGGGCGTGATGCCGGTGACCAGGATGACCCCGGCCAGGCCCATGACGAAGGCGCCCCGCCAGTTGATGCCTCGCTGGAGCGAGGTGGCCACCTCGCCGGGCGGCCCTGCGGTGACGCTGGTATCGGTGCTCATGGCTTCATCTCCTTGAAACGGTTGATGGTGGGGATGCACTGAGGTTATCAGTGGTGCACGGTGGCGGAACGAACGGTGGGGCATGGCGGTCAGATGGCGCTCAGGTAGTGATCGAGCTCCCAGGGGGTGACCTCGGCGTGGGCGGACCGCACTTCGGCCCGCTTGGTGGCGACGAAGTAGTCGACGTAGTCGCCGTCGGGGGTCTTCCCGAGACCCTTCCGCAGCACCGAGTCGGCTTCCAGATGCTCGAGGGCGTGCCAGAGGGTCATGGGCATCGACACGAGCCCGTGCTCGGCTCTCCTCCTCGGTGAGTTTGAGGAGGTTCGAGTCCAGGAGGTCCGCCGGGATTCAAGCGTCCGATCGATGCCGTCGAGGCCGGCGGCGATGATGGCGACTGATGGTCAGATACGGATTGGCCGATCCGTCGATGCAGACGATCCTCGACCCGGCCGGAGTCCGGGACCCGCAGCATGTGGGTGCGGTCGTTGCCGCCGTAGGTGGCGAAGACCGGCGACCACGCCGCTCCCGAGTTCGGCGCGGCGCTGGCCAGGCGCTTGTAGGAGTTGACCGTCGGGCAGGTCACCGCCGTCAGGGCCTGGGCGTGCTCGAGGAGGCCGGCGATGAACGAGTACCCCATGGCCGACATGCCGAGCCCGCGGATGTCGCTCGTGTCGACGAACAGAGCTCGCTGTCGTCCTCGTCCCACATGCTCAGGTGCATGTGGAGACCGTTCCCGGTCAGATTGGAGAACGGCTTCGGCATGAAGGTGGCCAACATGCCGGCCTCGGCGGCCAGCGAGTGCATCATGTAGCGGAACACGATGACCCGGTCGGCCGTCGTCATGCGGATCGGCGTACTCGAAAGTTCTGCTCGAACTGCCCGTTGGCGTCCTCGTGATCGTTGGCATAGTTGGACCCATCCGAGGGCGTTCATGTGGCGGGAGACCGTCGTCAGGTGGTCGTACATCCGGGTGAGGGCCCGGGCGTCGTAACAGGGCGCCGCCGCCCGATCCAGGGGATCGGCCACCTCGATGGATCCGTCCGGCTCCCGGCGAACCAGGAAGTACTCGACCTCGGCTCCGACCTTCAAGCCGGAGCCCGGCGTGTTCGAGCCGTTCGAGCTGGCGGCGCAGGATGACCCGGGGAGCGAAGGGCCAGGGCTCGCCGTGAACGGTGGGGTCGCACTGGATGATGGCCAGCCCGGGCTGCCAGGGTGCTGGCATGTAGGAGCTCAGGTCCGGCATGGCCATGATGTCCGGCGATGACGGGCTGTTGACCCATGGCTCCGGCCGCGATATCCGGCGAAGCCGGCCCCGTCGGCCATGAGTTGGTCAACGGCCGACGACGGGCACCATTTTGGCGCACGGCTTGCCATGGAGGTCCACGAACATGGCGAAGATGAACTCGATTCCATCGCGCTGCAGCACGTCGACCAACTCGTCGGCGGAGGCGGGCGGCGCCTTTCGGGGCTCTGCCGGCTGAGACGGGTCGGTCATCACCAGCTCGGCACCCACGGTCGTCTCCCGGTACAGGTAAGGCCCTGCCTGCACATCGGAGGATCTGGATCGCTTATTTGCCGGACTCGACCGGTTCCCAGTGCCATTGGAAACAATGTTGCACTTTGAGAAACACAATGGGTTTCGCCCGCGTTACGAAATGTTACTTGCCGATGAACGGAGGGCCGGCTCTGCGATTCTGTTCTCCGGCCGGAGGCGGGACCCATCCGGCGGTGACAGGCGGTAATTAGTGTCTGATGGGCCCTCGTCGGGATGGATCACCCGGTTGGCGATCCCGTAACACTCCCGAAACCAAATAAGTTTCATGGTGTGCAACACTGTTTCTAGTGAGCCTTCTAGTGAGCTACGAACGGGCCGGACGCGGCAAGGACGATCGTTGACCGGGCCCGTCTCGGAGCGGAGCACCCTGCATCGCTATGCCCACCGCGCTGTCTATGACCGTGCGACGGTCGACGCCATCCTCGACGAAGGGGTGGTTGCCCACCTGGGCATGCAGACCGACCAGGGATACCCGGTGGTGATTCCCCTCGTCTACGGCCGGCACGGCGATGCCGTCTACCTCCACGGCTCGGCGGCCAGCCGTTTCTTCCGGACCGCCCGCACTCCCACTCTCGAGGTGTGCATGACCGTGACCCTGGTCGATGGAGTGGTGGTCGCCCGTTCGGCCTACAACACCGACATCAACTACCGATCGGTGGTCATCATCGGCGACGCCTGCGAGGTGACCGACCTCAAGGAGAAACGACAGGGCCTCGATCTCCTGGTTGAACACATCCTCCCGGGCCGAAATGCCGACGCCCGGCCGCCCACCGAAAAGGAGCTTCGGAGCACCATGCTGTTGCGGCTCCCGATTAACGAGGCGTCGGCCAAGGTCCGGACCGGCTGGCCCCTTGACGACGACGAGGATTACGAACTCCCGGTCTGGGCCGGCGTGATACCCCTGCGGTCGGAATGGGAGGCGCCTCGCACCGATCCGGCACTGAAATTCCGGCTCGAGGCTCCGACCTACATAGCCGCCTACCAGCGTCCGGGCCTGCGGTGATTTCCCCGGGCCCTTGGGTCATGCCCACCCGGGCGTCGCGGAGAGGGGCGCGGTCATGTGCGGAGTGATCGGCCTCCTGATCAGGGACCCGGCTCTCCAGCCCGAACTCGGGCGGATGCTGGTACCCATGGTCGAGGCTCTCGCTGAACGCGGGCCCGACTCCTCGGGGATCGCCCTCTATTCCCGGCCGGCGACCGATTCGGATGGCGAGACCCTGGTGCAGGTGTCGCTGGGGACCGACGAAACGGTCGGCTGGGATGACCTGGCCGGATGGGTGTCCTCCCGGTTTCCGGCCGCAGTGGTACGGGTCTCGGGCTCGGGAGCGCGGGTCGACGTGCCCGAAAACATGGTGGACGAGCTGGTGGGATCGGTAAGCCAGGCGTGGCCCTCGGTGCACGTGTTCGGGACGGGGCGAATGCTCACGGTCGTCAAGGACACCGGGCGCCCAGAGGACACGTGCCGTCGATATGGGGTGGATTCGTGGTCCGGTCACCTGGCGGTGGCCCACACCCGGATGGCCACCGAGTCGGCGGTCACGGCACGCCATGCCCACCCGTTCGTGCCCGGGTCGGATCTCTGCGTGGTGCACAACGGCTCGTTTTCCAACCACGCCAGCGTGCGGCGGTGCCTGGAGGCCGACGGTGTCCGATTCGACTCCGACAACGACTCGGAAGTGGCAGCCCGCCTGTTGGCGCAACGCCTGATAGGCGGCGACGACCTCGACGAGGCCACTCGCTGGGTGATGAAGGAGATGGACGGGTTTTTTACCCTCGTGGTGGGCACCGCGACGGGAATGTCCGTCGTCCGGGATGCCTTTGCCTGCAAGCCGGCCGTCGTCGCGGTGACCGATGCCTATGTGGCGGTGGCGTCGGAGTACCGGGCGCTGGCCGGGCTACCCGGAGTCGACCACGCACAGATCTTCGAACCCCAACCAGAGGTGGTGTACACGTGGACGCTTTGAGCTGTGACGCATTGTCGGTTCGAGAGGTCAACCATCAGCTTCGTCGAATGCCGCTCGGAACTTCCTGCTCGGTCACCGCACCTCGGGGAAAGCACAACCTGGGTGTCGGGCTCATCGAGGCCATCGAGCTCTACGTCGAGGGAAATGCCGGGTACTTCCTGGGCGGACTCGGTGGACGTTCGGACGGCACCGGGCCCGACATCACCGTCGACGGCTTCGTGGGGTGGTCCGTGGGGGAAAATCTGATGGGCGGAACCGTGCGGGTGAAGGGAAGTGCCTCCCAGAGCGCGGCCTCGAGTGCACGGGGGGGCACGGTGATGATCGAGGGCGACGCCTCTCTTCGGGCGGGCATCTCTCTGAAGGGCGCCACGCTGGCGGTGGCTGGTGACGTCGGGGCCATGGCCGGGTTCATGGCCCAGTCCGGCACCATCCTGGTGGGCGGTGATGCCGGAAACGGTCTTGGCGACTCGCTGTACGAGGCGGTGATCTACGTGGCCGGAACCATCTCCTCGTTGGGCGCGGACGCAACGGTGGAGGAGTTGGTCGATGACGACATCCTGGCAATCAAACGTCTGGTAGAACAGACGGGTTTCGACCACATCGATCCGGGCCAGGTGACCAAGGTGGTATCCGCCCGGACTCTGTACCACTTCTCGGCTGACCATCACGGTGTCTACTGATGGCTGAAAGAAGCCCGGGGGCGCACGACCAGGCGCGACTTGCGCCCGAGGTGACGAATGCCACCTTCCCGCCGTCGGCCATCGGGCGGATCCAACAGATGGCCGAGACCGGCCTCTACCCGATCCGGGGCCTGGGGGCCCGGCGGAAGGTGCCGACCTTCGACGATCTCGTGTTTCTCACCGCGTCGGTCTCCCGCTATCCGCTGGAGGGATATCGCGAGCGGTGTGAGACCCGTACCGTGCTCGGCGGTCGGCATGGAGCCGACCCCATCGAGCTGGGCATCCCCATCACCATCGCCGGGATGAGCTTCGGCGCCTTGTCGGCCTCGGCCAAGGAAGCCCTGGGACGAGCCGCCACCGAGGTGGGGACCTCGACCACCACCGGGGACGGAGGGATGACCCCCGAGGAACGCAAAGCGTCCTCCCAACTCGTCTACCAGGTCCTGCCCTCCCGCTACGGATTCGACCCGGCCGATTTGCGCCAGGCCGACGCGGTGGAGATCGTGGTGGGCCAAGGGGCCAAACCCGGTGGTGGCGGCATGCTCCTCGGCCAGAAGGTCAACGAGCGAGTGGCCCGGATGCGAACACTGCCGCCCGGGATCGACCAGCGCTCGGCTAGCCGCCATCCCGACTGGGTCGGACCCGACGACCTGCGGATCAAGATCGAGGAACTGCGAGAGGCAACCGAGTGGCGGGTGCCCATCTACGTGAAGTTGGGCGCCACCCGGGTGGACTACGACGTGAAGCTGGCGGTGGCCGCCGGCGCCGACGTGGTGGTGGTCGACGGCATGCAGGGAGGCACCGCGGCCACCCAGGACGTCTTCATCGAGCACGCGGGGATCCCGACACTGCCCGCCGTTCGGCTTGCGGCCCAAGCCTTGGCCGACCTCGGGAAGGCCGACGAGGTGCAACTGATCGTGTCGGGCGGGATCCGGTCGGGAGCCGATGTGGCCAAGGCGTTGGCTCTTGGAGCTGACGCGGTGTCCATCGGAGTGGCCGCACTGGTGGCCCTCGGTTGCAATCGAGCCAGCTATTCCTCCCGGGAAGGCCATCGGGTCGATGTCACCGATGGCTATCGATTATTCGGAACATCGCCTGGGCACTGCGCGCACTGTCACACCGGGCAATGCCCGGTGGGCATCACCACTCAGGACCCGATCCTCGAGGAGCGTCTCGACCCGGACCTCGGTGCCGCCGCCGTGGCCAATTACCTCCGCGCCCTCACAATGGAGGTCACCGCCCTGGCCCGGGCGTGCGGGAAATCGGATGTCCACCACCTCGAGCCCGAGGACCTGGCCGCGTTGACCGTCGAAGCCGCCGCTATGGCCCAGGTTCCCCTGGCCGGGACCGATTGGATCCCCGGGCTCCGGTCCGGAGGGTGAGCCCGGCGAAGACCGCCGACATCGTGGTGATCGGCGGAGGGGTGACCGGGCTGAGCACCGCCCGGGCGCTGGCCGAACTGGGCGAGGGCCAGGTGATGTTGCTCGAGCGGGCGGCCATCGGGTCGGGAGGAACCGGCAAATCGAGTGGGGTGGTCCGGTGTCACTACGGTGTCCGGTCCCTGGCCGCCATGGCCTGGCATTCGTTGTCGGTGCTCGAGCGCGCCGCCGAGACCCTCGGGGCCGACGCCGGATTTCACCGCACCGGGTACCTGGTGGCGGTCGGGCCGGACAACGAGGCATCGCTCCGGGCCAACGTGGCCATGCACCAGGAGTTGGGGATCGAGGTGGAACTGCTCGGGATCGGCGACGCGCTCGGCCTGTGGCCCGGCGCCAACTTCGATGACGTGGCTGCGGCGGCCTACGAGCCGCTCGGTGGGTACGGCGACGCGCATCAGACGGCCATGGCCTTCGCGACGGCGGCCCGGCGTCACGGCGCCTCCATCCACCAGCAGTGTGCCGTGGCGGGTATCGAGGTGAGTGCGGACCGAGTGGTCGGGGTTCGGCTGTCGGACGGAGACCGGGTCGCCACCGACCGGGTGGTGGTGGCCGCCGGCCCCTGGTCGGTCGAGCTGGTCGCCTCGGTGGGTATCGACCTTCCCATCGCGGCCCAGCGAGCCCAGATCCTCCTGGTCGACCCCGGGCGCAGACTCGGGCTGATCCCCGTCCTTTCCGACCTGGTGACATTGCAATACATCCGACCCGATGGCTCGGCGTCGTTACTGGTCGGCGACAGCGACCACGCCGAGCCGGAATGGGCCAACCCCGACGACTACGTCGATCGAGCCGACGACGGATTCGTCGAACGGGTCATCACAAAATTCACCCGCCGGTTCCCCGGGCTCTCCGCCGCTGCCCTGGAGACGTCGTATGCCGGTTGCTACGACGTCACCCCCGATTACAACCCGGTGATCTCGCCCTCACCCATCGAAGGGATGTGGATCTGCGCCGGGTTCAGTGGCCACGGGTTCAAGATCTCCCCGGCGGTCGGCGAGCTGGCCGCCGACCTGGTGTCCAGCGGGGCCAGCCGGCATTCAGACATCGATCACCGAGACTTCCGGTTCGAGCGTTTTGCGCAAGGTGACCGGCTCACCAGTCCCCACCCCTATGTGGGTGCCGGCCAGATGCGCTGAGGTCCTGTTCATGGGTGATGTGTCGAATGGCGCCGCCTATGGTGGCCTGGTGCCGAAAGGACGGATTGCCAAGAAGGCAGCTGGCAAGACCCTGGCCGGGTCCAATGGGGGTACAGCCAAGGCCATTGGATCAGACCTGGCCAGGTCGACACCTGTCGTGGAGCCCTCGACACCTGGCTCGAGCGGCCAGTTGGAGTGGGTGATTGCCAACCACGTGCGCAATCGCCGCCAGGCCATCGGCCTCACCGTCGCCCAACTGGCCGAATTGACCGGGATCTCCAAGGGGATGCTGTCGAAGATCGAAAATGCCCAAACCTCCCCCAGCCTGGCCACCATCGAGCGCCTGGCTGCCGCACTGGATATGCCGGTCACGTCCCTCTTCCGCGGTCTGGCCGAAGAGCGCGACGCGGTGTTCGTCAAAGCCGGCACCGGGCCCGAGATCGTGCGCCAGGGGACCCGCGCCGGACACACCTACGAGCTGCTCGGCAGCATGCGAGGTCCCTACAAACGGGTCGAGCCGCTCCTGGTGTCGCTCACCGACCGCAATGAGGTCTTCCCCCTGTTCCAACACGCAGGCATCGAGATGCTCTACATGCTGGTCGGCGTCATGGAATACAGCTACGGTCGCCAGTCCTATCGCATGGTGCACGGTGACACCCTCCAGTTCGAAGGTGATATCCCTCACGGTCCCACCAAGCTGATCAAACTCCCGATCCGCTTCCTGTCGATCACCATGTACGGGGACCGGACCTGATCCTCGCTGGACCCGCACCGAGGTCGCCGGCCGCGTCAACCATCGTGGTCGTCAGCCGGCGACCGTCTGCTTTTCGCCGAGCACCAGCCGGCGCAGCTCGGTGTCGGGACGCTGGCGGCGCCCACCCAGTTTGAGCGGGGCGGGGGCGGTGAGCACCGGCAACGGAGTCATCCGGGTCACCCGCTCCCGGACGCCCCCACCGAAGAGTCGGGGAAGGACGCGGTGTCGTTGCGACCCCAGCAGAATCGCGTCAGCCCCCCACCGCGAAGCGGCCTCGGCGATGCGGGGAGCCAGCGAGAACACGTTGGCCAGGCCGACCTCTCCGGTGGCGTCCACCCCGGCTTCCCGGAGCTGGTCGACGGCATTTTCCACCCGGCGGTCGGCTTCATCCTGCGTCTCGACGGTCACCCCACGTCCTCCGATGAGGAATTCGTTGGCATGGAACACGTGGACCGAAGCCTGGCGGCTTTTGGCCAGCGCGGTGGCAAAGCTGATCCCGACCTCGCTGGCTGGCGTCTCGTCGATGGCGAGTAGAAAGCGTTCAAACATGGTCGCCTCCTTTTCCTCCGGTACCTGGCCGCCTCCGGCCAGTCTGGGCTCCATGTGGAATTGTTTCCAACATGTTAACAGCATACGCCCCCAAAACCTTCCCAGCAGGAATCAAGGTTGCATGTTGCGAAACTTTTACGCGGTGGTGGCCGACTCCCGACGAGGCTGCCTCGCCGGGTCGACGTCGGTCGCCGCGTTCAGCCGGTGTACTGGCCCCAATAGGGCCGGTCCGGGTGGCGCTTCTCCAGCAGGATGAGCACGGTGCCCCAGGGATCACAAAACCAGGTGGTACGCAGCCCGACCACCTCGGCGATCTCCGAGGTGAGGAACTCCACCCCCCGCGCTTCGAGTGCCTTTCGAGTGGCCGCGATGTCGTCGCATACCAGTCCCACATGGGTGAGGCCGGGGTTGGTGATCACCAGGCGGCCCCGGCGAGCTTCCGGGGGTGGCAGGTTGGGGTACTCGATCAGCTCGAGCACATGGTCGTCGGCGCCCAGCCCCACGATGGCGGCCTTCAGCACCACCGGGCTCGGGAGCAGCTCCCCCATGTCCCGTTCGATGGCCTCGCCGGCCATCTCGTAGGGTGGGGAGAGGACCCGGAGGCCGAGGACCTCCGAATACCACCGGGTGGCCTGGTCGATGTCGGCCACGCAGATGGCGGCGTGGGCAAACCCGGTGAGCATTCCCTGAGCGTAGGTCCCGGCGGAGGCGGAGGGAGGCGGGCAGTTCGCACCCCTCGGTCCCCGAACATGGGCGGGTGGGCCAGGGTGGCGATGCCCTTCGCCCCCAGGCGACTCCTATCATCGGATCGTGCCCTCCACCCCAGCTCCCCCTACGGATCGTCCCCGACACGTCGGTCGGAGGGTGGTTCTCGGCATGATTGCCGCCGGCGCCGCCGGGATCGTCTTCGGGTCACGGGTGCAGAGCGCGGTCGGGAGCGCCCTGGGATCGGGACTCGGCGGACTGCTGCCGGGAGGCGACCGCTTCCGGTTCTACACCATCACCAACTCCTTCCCCCAGATCGCCAACTCGAGCTACCAACTCCACGTGACCGGGCTGGTCGATCGACCGCTCACCCTCACCTTGGAGGACTTGCAGGCGATGCCGAAGACCAAGCTGGTGAAGGACTTCCAGTGCGTCACCGGCTGGCGAGTCCCCCAGGTCCACTGGGAAGGCGTCAAGCTCTCCGAAGTGCTGGCCGCCGCCGGTGTCCAGAGCAATGCCGCCGCCCTCGCCTTCGAATCGTACGACGGTCTGGACACCGAGAGCCTCACCCTCGACCAGGCCAACCGACCCGATGTCATCGTCGCCTACCGGATGCTCGGTGCGCCGATCACCTCCGAGCATGGCGGTCCGGTACGGCTGTACGTCGCCCCGATGTACGGCTACAAATCAATCAAGTGGCTGTCGGCGATCCGGGTAGCGAAGACGGTGACACCGGGCTTCTGGGAGCAGAACGGCTATTCCACCGACGCCTGGGTGGGCAGATCCAACGGCCGTGACGACGCCCCGATCCAGTAGCCGGAGTGCCGGCAGCGGTGGCCGGCCTCGGCCGGAGCCGTGGTCGGCGTCGCGACGGATCCTTCGCTTCGACGCGGGTGGAGCGCGCCGCTCATTGGGCCACCTCCCTCCTCTTCGGCATTCTCATGCTGACGGCACTGCCGCTCTATTTCGTCCAGGTCGAAAGCCTGGTGGGGCGCCGGGCCCTCCTGGCCGAGATCCACACCTGGTCGGGGGTGGCGCTGCCCGTACCGCTGATCATCTCGCTGGCCGGTCCCTGGGGGTCGCGCCTGCGCCGCGACGTGCGGCGCTTCAACCTCTGGACCGCTGAAGAAATCCGATGGCTACGGACGCTCGGTCGCCACCGACTCCGCGAGCCGGACAAGTTCAACCCCGGCCAAAAGCTGAACGCCCTCTTCACCGCCGGCGCCATCGTGGTGATGCTGGCCACCGGGTCGATCTTGAAATGGACCCGGTTCTTTCCACTCAATTGGAGGACCGGAGCCACCTTTGTCCATGACGTGCTGGCGCTGGGCATCTTCATTGTGGTCTTCGGCCATATCTCCTTTGCGCTCACCCATCGGGACGCACTCCGGTCGATGTTCAAGGGGTGGGTGACCGAGGTGTGGGCCAGTCGCCACGCGTCGGCGTGGCTGAAAGAGGTGAAGGAAGAACAACAGTCACCCCGGGAACCGGACTCGGTCCCCACCAGCTAGGAATCTCGCCAGGGACTCGAATGGGAGGTCAGAGTCAGGCGGTTCGGCTTCTCCGGATGCGCCACGCCCATCCCACCAGCACGAGGCCGATCACTACCACGATGCCACCGAGCACTGCGTAGCCGGCATGGCCGCTCATCATTTTCGATCCGCCAAGGGCATTGGTGCCCTGGGCGATCCACACCGCCCCGGCCAGACAGAAGATGACTCCGATCACGCCGCGAGCCCACATGGCTGACTCCGTTCTGGGTGGATGTCCCTACACCCACCCTGGATCGGCAACCTATCGCCGTTTCTACGGTGTTGGCCGTTGGTGCCGCGGCCCAGCACCCGGTAGATCCAGGACGAAACCGGTCCGGGCACCGGTGCCGTCCCCACCGACCGCCGACGAACCTAGGGTGGAAAGGTGCTGTCTCCCCCGCTCGAGCCGTTCGACCAGGACTGGATCGCCATCGGCGAGGAGCCGCTGCCGGTCGAACAGGCGCTGTCCTGGGCATCGCGACCCGACTGCGGTGGGATCGTCACCTTCTGCGGGACGGTCCGCAACCATTCGGACGACCGGCCCGGCGTCACCGCCCTGGAGTACGAGGTCTACCCCGAACAGGCGGTTCCGCGGCTCGAGCAGGTGGCCACCACCGCCCGCGGCCGGTGGCCGACCGTCGGCCGATTGGTCCTCCTCCACCGGATCGGTCGTCTGGAGGTCGGCGACGTCTCGGTGGTCGTGGTGGCGTCGGCCCCGCACCGGGCGGAGGCCTTCGACGCCGCCCGCCACTGCATCGACACCTTGAAGCGGACGGTCCCGATCTGGAAGCGCGAGACCTGGTCGGGAGGCACCGACTGGACGGTGTGCAACCATGACATCGAGGACGTCGGGGCATGATCCCACTCCGGGACGCCCAGGCCTTCGTGCTCGATGCCTGCTCGCCGGGAACACCGCGTTCCACCCCGATCGACGAGGCGTTGGGTTGCGTCGTGGCGGAAGGGATAGTGGCCAGCGAGCCGGTCCCCCCGTTCGTGAACTCCTCGAGAGACGGCTACGCCCTCCGGGCCGATGACACCCTGATCACCGGGGGCGCCGAACCGCCGGTGTGTCTCCGTGTCGTCGGCCTGATCATGGCCGGCACCACCTTCGAGGGGGTGGTCGGCCCGGGCCAGGCCGCCCGGATCATGACCGGTGCGCCGATGCCGGTCGGCGCCGATGCAGTGTGCATGCTCGAGGACTGCCAGGTCGAGAACGACGGCGAGGTGGTGGTCATCGATCACCCGATTCCCGAGGGCGAAGCCGTGCGCGGGGTGGGCGAGGATGTCGCCATCGGGGACGTGGTGGCCGGGCCAGGGACGGTGCTCACCCCGGGTCACCTCGGCGTCCTCGCCAACCAGGGAATCGCCGAGGTCATCATGCATCCCCGGCCCCGAATCGGGATCCTCTCGACCGGTGACGAGCTGGCGCCCAACCACGGTCCGTTGGCCCCGGGTCAGATCCGGGACGCCAACCGCCACACCCTCCTCGCCCTCGTCCGCCGAGAGGGATGGGTCCCGGTGGACCTGGGGATGGTCGGTGACGACGAGGACGCGTTGGCCGCGGTGCTCGATCGGGCCGCGGGCACCTGCGACGCCATTGTCACCAGCGGAGGGGTGAGCGTCGGTGACCACGACATCGTCAAGACCGTCCTTGAGAAGCAGAGTGGCGGGTCCATGCGGTGGATGCAAGTGGCCATTCGCCCGGCCAAGCCATTCGCCTTCGGCACCCTCGCCGGGGTGGGGACTCCGGTGTTCGGGCTGCCGGGCAACCCGGTGTCGGCCATGGTCAGCTTCGAGCTGTTCGTACGGCCCGCCGCCCGTCTGATCGGCGGTCACCGCCGGCTCGAGCGGGTCGCGGTTCCCGCCATCGCCGAGTCCGACCTCCGTCGCCGCCCGGACGGGAAGACCCATTTCGTCCGGGCGATCGTTTCCTTGGACGAGGACGGTGCCTGGAGGGTCCGGCCGATGGTCGGACAGGATTCCCACCAGCTGCGGGCCATGGCCGACGCCAACGGCCTGGCCGTGCTGCCCGACGGCACGGGTGTCATCGCCGGGGACCGGGTCGAGGTGCTGCTCACCGACCCCGAGCGGCTCAGCGCCGACCCGGTCGGATCCGGGACCCGCCGATGGTGACCGGGGTGCCCATCGCCATCTCGTCCGGACCCGGGCGACGGGGGAAGGCCCAGTCCGGGATGCCGTCACCGGGAGCCATGCCGTTGGAGGGCCCGTTGACGGACAGCTACGGGCGGGTCCACGACGACCTGCGCATCTCGGTCACCGACCGCTGCAACCTGCGCTGCACCTACTGCATGTCCGAAGACGGCATGACCTTCCTCCCCCCGGCCGCCCTTCTCTCCATCGAGGAGATCGTCCGGGTTGCCCGGGTGGCGAATGGACTCGGGGTCTCGTCGATTCGGCTCACCGGCGGCGAGCCGCTGGTCCGCAAGGGTCTTCCTGCCCTGGTGGCCCAACTGGCCGCCATCGGGTTCGAGGACCTGGCCCTCACCACCAACGGCATGCGCCTGACGTCGATGGCCGGCACCCTGGCCACCGCCGGTCTCCGGCGGGTGAACGTCAGCTGCGACTCACTGCGAGCCGACCGGTTCGAATCGATCCGTCGTCGGGGTGATCTCGACACCGTCCTGCGGGCCATGGAAGCGGCCGAGTCGGCTGAGCTCTCCCCGCTGAAGGTGAACGTGGTCCTCCTCCGGGGGCGCAACGACGACGAGATCCTCGACTTCGCCGCCTTTGCCCGCGACACCGGTCGCATCGTCCGCTTCATCGAATTCATGCCGCTCGACGCCGACGAAACCTGGGACCGCGACCAGTTGGTTCCCGGCCGTGAGGTCTTCGAGCGGATTTCGGCGGTCTGGCCCCTCGAGCCAGCCGGCGACCACCGGGGTCCGGCGCCGGCCGAGCGGTTCCGGTTCACCGACGGCGGCGGCGAGATCGGGCTCGTCTCCAGCGTGAGCCAGCCCTTCTGTGGAAGCTGCAATCGGCTGCGGCTGACGGCCGACGGCGCCATCCGCAACTGCCTCTTCTCCGACGATGAGCATGCGGTACGCGACCTGCTGCGTGAAGGCGGGACCGATGCCGAGTTGGCGCTGCTGTTCCGTCGGGCGGTGTGGGGCAAGCTTCCCGGCCACGGGATCAACGAGCCGGGGTTCCTGCGACCGGTGCGTTCGATGTCGATGATCGGCGGCTAGGGATGGCGGGCCCTGCCGACCAGGAAGAGTCGAACGGCCGGCTCACCCACGTCGACGAGCACGGCAAGGCCCACATGGTCGATGTCACCGGCAAGACCCCGACCCGGCGGGTGGCCGAGGCTCGGTGCTGCGTGCGGACGTCGGCGGACATGGCCGTCCTTCTCGCCGATCCGCTGGAGGCCGCCGACCTCATCGAATCTGCCCGCTTCTCGGGCATGCTGGCGGCCAAGAAGACCTCGTCGCTGATTCCCCTCTGCCATCCGATCCGGATCGACGGCGTGACCGTCGAGGTCGAGTCGGTGCCGGAGGGTTTCCGGGTCACCGCGGTGGCCGAGATCACCGAGCGGACCGGGGTGGAGATGGAGGCCCTCACCGCCTGCGCCGCCACCGCCCTGGTGCTGATCCAGCCCATCCTCGCCGCCGATCCGTTCGCATCCATCGAAGCCCTCACCCTCTGGCGCAAGACCGGTGGGCGCTCCGGGAGCTGGCAGCGGTCGGATGACGGTCAGATGCGGGCGGAGGGCTAATTCTCGGGTTCTCAACGATTATCGGGCTACAAGGCCGTATTTACAGGCCTAACTCTCTTTTTTATTCGACATGTACGAGGTTTTCTGGCTAGCCTCGAGGCGGTGACCCAGTACCGACCTGGTCAGCTGGTAGATCTCCTCGGGGTCAGCGCCGACACCGTCCGCCGCTGGTGCGACGAGGGCCAGCTCGACACGGTGCGTTCCGAAGGCGGCCACCGGATGGTGGACGGGGCCTCGCTGGTCCGCTTCGTCCGTGATCAACAGGAGGCGTATGCCCCCGATCAGCTCCTGTCCCAGTCGGCCCGGAACCGTTTCCGCGGCGTGGTCACCCGGGTCGAGCGGGACACGCTCACCGCCATCATCGAGATCCGCGCCGGTCGTTTCCGGATCGTCTCGCTCCTCACCCGGGAGGCGGCCGACGAGCTCCGGTTGGAGGAGGGCGATCTGGCCACCGCAGTGGTCAAGTCCACCTACGTCATGATCGAGGTACCGCCGGGATGACCAAAGGAGCCACCCTGAGCCAACGCCGGCATCCGAGCCCGACTCCCCGGCGGGTGTCGGTGGCCGCATCACTCGCCGCCTTCACCGTGGTCGCGGCCGCCTGCGGGGGTTCGAATGGATCGACGAACACCACCACCGCCGCCCCGAAGTTGACCGGGTCGATCACCGTGTCGGCGGCGTCGTCGCTCACCGACGCCTTCGGCCAGCTCGGCACCATGTTCCAGGCGGCCCACCCCGGGACCACCATCACCTTCAACTTCGGGTCGTCAGGAACGCTGGCCACCCAGATCCACCAAGGTGCGCCGGCCGACGTGTTCGCCTCGGCTGCCCCGGCCAACATGACGACGGTGCAGCAGGCCGGCGACATCACGGGAACAGCCGGTGATCTTCGCCCGGAACAGCCTGGAGATCGTGGTCAAGCCAGGGAACCCGCTCGGCATCCACTCCCTGGCCGACCTGACCAAGGCCAACGTGGTGGCCATCTGCGTGAGCAGTGCGCCCTGCGGTGCCACCGCCGCCGAGGCGCTCCAAAAGAGCCGGGGTCACCATCCCCACCTCCAAGATCACGCTGGGGCCAGGACGTGGACTCCACCCTGGCCGAGGTCACCACCGGCGACGCCGATGCCGCCATCGTGTACGTGACCAACGCCAAGTCCGTCGGGAGCCAGGGCGTGGGCATCCCGATTCCGGCCTCGAAGAACGTCACCACCAGCTATCCGATCGGCGTCATCAAGTGGACCCAAGATCCGGCGTCTGGCCCTGGCCTGGATCGCCTACGTGCTGGGTCCGACCGGACAACGGGTGCTGCAGGCGGCCAGCTTCCTGCCCGCCCACTGAGATCGCTGAGCTGGTGGCCACCCCGACGCGGAGCACTCCGGCCGCCAGTCTGCCCTGGTGGTGGCCACCGTCACGGTGGCGTTCCTGGCGGTTCCCCTCGTCGGGTTGCTCACCAAGGCCTCGTGGTCGACCCTGTGGTCGGACCTGTCCAACCCGGTGGCCGTCGATGCCCTCAAACTGTCGCTGATCTGCTCTCTGTGGGCCACCGGCCTGTCCCTGGTGTTCGGCGTCCCGCTGGCCTGGGTGCTGGCCCGCACCGACTTCCCCGGACGGAACCTGGTCCGGGCCCTGACCATCCTGCCGATGGTCCTACCGCCGGTGGTCGGCGGGGTGGCGCTGCTCCTCGCCTTCGGCCGCGACGGGTTCCTCGGTCGGCCCCTCTATGACTGGTTCGGGGTCCAGTTCACCTTCAGCACCGCCGGTGCGGTACTGGCCGAGACCTTCGTGGCCATGCCCTTCCTGATCATCACCGTGGAAGCCGCCCTGCGCTCGATGGACACGCGGTACGAGGAGGCGGCGGCCAATCTGGGGGCCGGGCGGTGGACCACCTTCCGGCGGGTGACCCTTCCCGATGATCGCCCCGTCGCTGGTGGCCGGGGCCGCACTCACCTGGGCCCGGGCCCTCGGGGAGTTCGGCGCCACCATCACCTTTGCCGGCGACATCCAGGGGCGGACCCAGACCCTGCCCGCTGGCCGTCTACCTGGCCCTCCAGGAGAACGAACACGTGGCCATCGCCCTGTCACTGGCCCTGCTGGCCGTCTCCATCGTGGTCCTGGTCTCGCTGCGGGGGCGGTGGCTGGGTGCGATCAGCCCGTGAGCCTCGACGCCGAGGTCGAGGTCACCGTCGGGACGTTCGAGCGAACGGCTGCACCTGGACGTGGCCGATGGCGAGGTGGTCGCCGTGCTCGGTCCCAACGGCAGTGGCAAGACGACCCTCCTCCGGGCGCTGGCCGGTCTCCAGCCGCTCTCCGGTGGTCGGATCGTGCTCGACGGCGTGGTGCTCGACGACCCGGTGCGCCAAGGTCCTGGTCCCTCCCGAACATCGATCGTGCGGGATGGTGTTCCAGGACTACTTGCTCTTCCCTCACCTGACGCGCGGTGGCCAACGTCGCCTTCGGGCCCCGGAGCCGGGGCACCGCCAAGGCCGACGCCGCCCGACAGGCCCTCGAGTGGCTCGACCGGATGGGCCTGGCGCGACAAGGCGCAGTCGAGACCCGGCCAGCTCTCGGGCGGAGCAGGCCCAGCGGGTGGCGCTGGCCCGGGCCCTGGCCACCGATCCGCGGCTCCTGCTGCTCGACGAGCCGATGGCCGCCCTCGACGCCGGTATCCGTGGCTCGATGCGCCACCAGCTCCGCCGGCATCTCCCTCGGTTTCCGGGGGATCGTGCGTGATGGTGACCCACGACCCGCTCGACGCCGCCGCCATCGCCGATCGGCTGGTCATCATCGAGGCGGGCGGCTGGTGCAGCAGGGGACGCTTCGGCGGAGGTGACCGCCCGTCCGCGCACCGGCTACGTCGCCGAGCTGATGGGGCTCAACCTGCATCCGGGGCCGTGCCGGCGGCACCCGCCTGGTGCTTGACGACGGGACCACCCTCGAGACCGCCGAGTCCGGCGAAGCGGGGACATGCTGGCGGTCATCGCACCCACGGGACATCGCCCTCTACCTGGTCCCGCCGGGCGGGAGCCCGCGCAACACCTGGTCCACCCGGGTGGCCGAGGTGCATCTGCATGGGCGACCGGGCCCGGGTGCGTCCTCGACGGCTCCGATCCCGGTGACGGCGGAGATCACCACGGTGGCGATGGCCGAGCTCGGCCTCACCGACGGGGTCGCCGGTGTGGGCGTCGGTCAAGGCCACCCAGATCGACGTCTACCGCGCTGACGACCGATTGCGCCCACTCGGATCGACCCCGGGTCGCGATCCGACCTAGATAATGGCCTCCGGTACTTCCACCGCGGCGGGACCTGACCCCTGGTTCGGCAGCAGGACCAGCACCAGCACCGCGGCCACCGCCACCACCCCGGTGGCGATCATCAGGGCCAGGTCCATTCCGGAGATGAACGAGCGGCGGGCGAGCAGGGCCAGCTGGCTCCCGAGGGCCGGGGGAGCATGCTGGGACACCGCTAGGGCCGCCCCCAGCGAGCTCTTGATCAGGCCCTGGACGCCGGCGGGCACGCCGACGTGGGCCACGATCGGGGAAACCAGGTGCTGGTAACGCAGAATGAGCGCGGTGCCGAGCACGCCGACCCCGAGGGCGCCGCCCAGTTGCATGGCGGTGTCATTGGTGGCGGACCCGACACCGGCCTCCTCCTTCGGCAGCGATCCCATCACCGATTCCGTCGAGGGAGCCAGGGCGAGGGCGACCCCTACGCCGAGCACCAGGAAGGCGGCAATGCAGTCGCGGTAGGTGCCGGCGACCGTGGTCCGCGACAGCAGACCGAGCCCGAGGGCGATGAGGACCATGCCGGTGACGATCACCACCTTGCTCCCGAACCGATGGGCGGCCACGACGGACAGTGGCGCGATGACCAACAGGGCAAGGGCGACCGGCGCGATCCGTACCCCAGCCTCGAGCGGGCTGTAGCCGAGTACGAATTGGAGGTATTGGGTCATCACGAAGAACATGCCCAACAATGCGAAAAGCACCAGGGCCAGCGCGGCGATGGCCACGCTGTAGCGGCGGCTGGCGAAGAACCGAAGGGGCAACATCGGGTGGTCGATCCGCCGCTCCCACACAACGAAGGCGGCGATCAATATGGCCGCCGCGCCCAACGAACCCACGATCAGCGGCGACGACCATCCCCGACCGGGAGCCTCGATGATGCCCCACAGGAGCGAGCCCCCTCCGAGGATGGAGAGGAACGCGCCGATCGGGTCGGGCCGGGTGGAGGCCGGGTTGCGGGAGTTGGGCACCAACCAGATGGCCGCGATCAATCCGAGGATGGCGACGGGCACATTGACCAGGAAGACCGACCCCCACCAGAAGTGGGCCAGGAGGATCCCGCCGAGGATCGGCCCGAGGGCGACGCCGAGACCGGTCGCACCCGACCAGATGCCAATGGCTCGTACCCGCTCCTTCTCCTGAGTGAAGACGTTGGTGAGGATCGACAGCGTGCACGGCATCAGGGCTGCCGCCCCGACGCCCATCACTCCACGGGCAACAGTCAGACGGTCCGGGCTCCCTGACCAGGCGGCAAACGCCGAGCCACCACCGAAAACCGCCAGCCCTCCCATGAAGACCCATTTTCGCCCGGCGCGGTCGCCGAGCGCCCCGAGCGACAACAACAAACCGGCGAAGACCACTGCGTAAGCGTCCACCATCCACTGGAGTTGGCTGGAGCTGGCTCCGAGACTGCGCACGATCGTCGGCAAAGCCACGTTGAGCACGGTGTTGTCGAGGCTGATGAGCAAAAGGGTGACGCAGAGGACAGCCAGCGTCGCCCACCGGTGACGAGCGGGCGAGCCGTCGCTTGCCATCCCATCAGGGACCGAGGATGTAGTCGCCGGGCGAACCAGGTTCGACATCCTGTCCCTTCCTGTGATCCCTACATTTCCTGCCTCTGACAATAAAGGGTCAACTCGACAAAATCAGTCATCCAACCATGACGATCTACCGGCATCCGAGGGTTCCGCCGGGCGAGCCGCTATCCAAGCGTCCTGCAACGTTATTCCGCCCGCGGCAGACATTGGTACCGGGATCCCGTCATCGCGAAACCCGCTCGAATTGCTCAAGGAGACAAGCGCACTCCGGATGGCACGGCTCGCCTCGAGAAGCTCCATGCTCGGATGGGAAACCTCACTCACGCGGTCTACTGCGGCGGCCACCTCGTACAACTCCGCGGTTACCCGACGCATCTCCCGACTGGTAGCAATAGTGCCGAGTGCAACGTCGGGTACTTCGATCGTGCTCATCCTGCCCTCCACGCCGGCAGCCGGCGGACATCTCTATGCATTCGTATTGAGCCTCTGGCGCGGGAATCTCGACTCACGCCCAAAAAGTTCGAACACACCGGCCGCAGCAGCTATTCCCATAACCGAACCGCCGGTGAACCAGCCCTTGGCTACCGAGGTCAGGTGGGAGACGGAACTCTGAGACCGTCACAGACGATGTCCACCATCCGGTCACGAGAAGCATCGTCCGCGGATGAGAGGTCCACCGCCTTGCACACGCCGACCACCAGGCCGATCACCTCCTGGGTGGTGACACCTGGGCGCACCGCACCGGCGGCTTCGGCCCGCCGGGTCATGCGATCGACTCCGGCTTCGAGATCTTCAACAGTCATGGCGCACTGAGACTTGATGTCAATACCTGCCGCGCTGAGTGCGTCGATGAGGTCGTGCTTGATCGACACCTTGCTGGCGAACGAGCGAATAAACGCGAAAAACGCCTCGCCAGCATCCTGATCGTCAGCGGGCGCGGTTGCCGCCTCGACCAGCTCCTGTAGACCCGTCAGCACGATGGCCTCGAAGAGGGCCTCCTTGGTGGGAAAGTGCCGGTAAACGGTGCCGACCCCGACTCCGGCCTGCTCGGCCACCATGTCGATCGGAGCGGAAAGTCCGTTGGCGGCAAATACTTCCTCGGCCGCCTGCAGAATGCGGGCTCGATTCTTGACCGCATCGGCGCGCATCGGGCGCTGCTCGGCCGCCTCCGAATCCGGAGCGACGTCATCGACCTGGATTTCGGTTGCCGCACCCCCGGTGCCCACTGCGCCCCCTTGGCTCAATTTCAACATTCGGATGTCCTTGACAAACGGAACGACCGTTCCGTATAGTCTTCCATAAGCGGAACCGCGGTTCCGACTATAGCGAGTTTTCTCCCGAAAGACCAGCAAAAGCCTGGGACCAGGGGCGGAGGTCGCAATCGGGCACCAGGAGGCACAAAATGACAACCACCGAAATCGCTCCAACCGCAAGCCAGCCGGCGGCAGGGCTCGACCCCCGTCGCTTCTGGGCCCTGGCCGTGATCGCCGTGGCCCAACTGATGATCGTGCTCGATGCGTCGGTAGTGATCGTCGCGCTCCCGTCGGCCCAGAAGGCGCTGCACATCTCGATCGCCAACCGCCAGTGGGTGATGAGCGCCTACACCCTGGCCTTCGGCAGCCTCCTCCTCCTCGGCGGCCGGATCGCCGACTACCTGGGCCGGCGCCGAATGTTCTTCTACGGGTTGATCGGCTTCGCCGGCGCCTCCGCCCTCGGCGGGCTCGCCCAGAACTCGGCCATGCTCTTCGGCGCCCGCGCCCTGCAGGGTGCTTTCGCCGCGGTCATGGCCCCCGCCGCCCTGTCGCTGCTGACCATCACCTTCACCGAGCCCCACGAGCGGGCGCGGGCTTTCGGTGTCTACGGCGGGATCGCTGGAGGCGGCGCGGCCATCGGCCTCGTCCTCGGGGGGACGCTCACCCAGCTGGCGTCGTGGCGCTGGACGTTGCTCATCAACGTGCCCATCGCCCTTCTGGCCGCCTTTGCCGCCAGCCGTTTCATCAACGAGAGCCGGGCGGAATCCCGGTCCGGATACGACATCCCGGGAGCGGTCTCCGTCACCGCCGGGCTGTTCCTGCTCGTCTACGGGTTCACCACCGCCGGAACCAGCGGATGGGCGGCGCCGGTCACCGTCGCCCTTCTGCTCGGTGCGGTGGCGATGCTGGCCGTCTTCGTGAGAATCGAGCTGAGATCACCCCATCCGTTGCTGCCCTTGCGGGTGGTGCTCGACCGGAATCGAGGCGGCGCCTTCCTGGCCGCCCTCCTGGTCGGGGGGGCCATGCTCGGCACCTTCCTGTTCCTCACCTACTTCTTCCAGGGAACGCTGGGTTACTCGGCGCTCAGGACCGGGTTCGCCTTCCTGCCGTTCTCCGGCGGGATCATCCTCGGCGCCGCCATCGCCAGTCGACTGCTACCAAGGTACGGGCCCCGACCGCTGATGACGTTCGGGTTGATCATGGGCACGGTGGGTCTCGCCTGGTTCACCCGGCTGGGGGTCGACAGCTCCTATCTTTCCCACGTCCTCTTTCCGGAGATCATCGTCAGCCTGGGTATGGGCATGGCCTTCGTCCCGATGAGCAGCACCGCGCTGGTCGGGGTGGACCCGAAGGACGCCGGGGTGGCCAGCGCCCTGGTCAACACCACCCAGCAGGTCGGCAGCTCGCTCGGCACCGCCCTCCTCAACACCATCGCCGCCTCTGCGGCTGCGACCTTCGTGGCCAGCCACGTGCATACCACCACCGAGGCCCGGGTGGCCGTCGTCCACGGCTACACGACCGCCTTCACCGTGAGCGCGATCCTGTTGTTGCTTGCCGCCGGCGCCGCCTCCACGCTCATCCGGGCGTCCCGCCAGGATGTACAAGCCGACGAGGTGATCGAACCCGAGCCGGCGGTGGACTCGGCACTGGTCGACGCATTCGGGTAGCTGCCCGGGCCGACCCTCAGCGCCGGGAGTTGAAAGGGCGGGTCGGCAAGTCTTCAGGCCGACCCGCTCTCCGAGTGCCTTTGGTCCCTTCATGTGCGTCGAAACTGCGAACGGTGTCAGCCTCGACTACGACGACCGTTGGGGTTCGGTCCCCGGCCACTATGCCTTCCTCGTCACCGAAGAGGAGTTCGACGCAATCTTCACCCGTATCCAGGAGCGTGGGCTGCCATACTGGGCTGATCCCGGCCACCAGCAGGAGAACCAGATCAACGGTCACGGACGTGGCTTCTACTTCGAAGACCCAGCGGGGAACAACCTGGAGGTACTGACCCGTCCATACGGCACCTGAACTAGAAATCCCCCGAATGGGTCAACCGCATTTTTTTTTGGAGCGGACGACGGGATTCGAACCCGCGACCCCAACCTTGGCAAGGTTGTGCTCTACCAACTGAGCCACGTCCGCGTAGCGGCTTCACTGTAGCAGCCGCATCACGCTGACCTGGGCCGGACGCCGTCCGTCGGGCCGGGGGGTTGGGCCTAACGCGGCAGGTCAGAGTGCCACCACGGTACCGGCCGGGCCCGCCGGTTGGACTCCTTGACAAGGTCACCGAGCGCGTCGACCATCCCGTTGGCGATGACATCCACATCCGGCACCAGGTCCCAACATCCCTGGACCCCGACATACATGGTGCCGAGGTACGAGAACACCGTCACGTTCACCCCGACACCCTCGGCCACCGGGCCTATCGGGTAGATGGCCACCATCCGGGCCCCGGCCATGAACAGGGCCACGTCGGGCCCCGGAATGTTGGAGACGACCATGTTGAACACCGGCGGCAGGCGATCGAACAGCCGGAGGTTGGTCACCAACCGGGACACCCGGGTGGACACCATGGGGAACAGGGCCTGGGCCCAGCTGGAGAACAGCTCGGAGCCGACGGTCTCCTGCTGCTCCTTGGCCATCCGGGTCCCGTCGGTGATCAGCCGGAGGCGCGCGCCACCGGGTCGTCCACCCCGGTGGCCAGCGACACCAGCGTCGCCGACACCCGGTTGCCCAACGCTCCCCGCTCCGCGTCGCTCCGCACCGAGATCGGGACCATGGCCACCAACGAGCCCTCGAGGGTTTCCCCCCGCCCGGAGAAGAACGCCCGCATGGCGCCGGACACCGAAGCCAGCACCACATCGTTCACGGTACCCCCCAGCACGCGGCGAACCCGCCCGATGTCCTCCATCGGCATCTCCGCAAAAGCCACCCGCCGGTGGGATGAGATCGCCCGGTTGATCGACGAGCGCGGCGCCTGGAACGGCAACGGGGGAACCGCGCCCTCCACCTGCCGGTTGCGACCGGTGAGGTTCCGGACGGTGCGGGCGGTGGCCCCGAGGGTCTTGCCCACCGCCTCGGTCTGGCCGGGGAGCGAGCCGAGCGCATCGCGGAGCTGGTCGACCTCGCCGGGGACCGGGTCCGGTGACCACTCCTCCGACCCGGTCGTCGACGCTGGCTCCCCGTCCTCTGCTTCCCCCGGCGCCGCGGACGGGTCGGGCCGGTTGGCCGACTCCGAGGGTCGGGCCGACAGGTCGAAGAACGCCGCCATGATCTCGGCTCCCGACACCCCATCGATGATGGCGTGATGGATCTTCGTCACCACCGCCACGTGACCGTGCTCGAGACCCTCGACCACGTGGAACTCCCACAACGGACGGCCCCGATCCAGGGGCCGCTCCACGATGGCGCCCACCAGGGCGGCCAACTCGGCCTGCCCACCCGGCTGGGGCAGGCTGGCCCGTCGCACGTGAAAGTCGATGTCGAAATCGGGATCGTCCACCATGGTCGGGTGCTGGAGCCCGAACGGGACCTCGACCATCCGGCGGCGGAATGGCGGGACCCGTGACACCCGGCTGGCCACCATGTCCCGGATCTGGCGGAACCCCACCCCACCCGGCACCTCGGCCGGGTCGAAGACCAGCACCCCGGCGATGTGCAGGTGGGTGGTCGGGGACTCGAAGGCCAGAAAGGCGCCGTCGAGCCCGGTCAGTCGCCGCATACCGGGGCTACCTCCCGGTGGACCCGAAGCCACCCGTGCCCCTCTGGCTCGACGACAGCTCATCGACCTCGGTGAACACCGCCTGGGCCACCCGCTGGACCACCAGCTGGGCGATCCGGTCGCCGCGGTGGACCTCGTAGTCGGCAGTCGGGTCAGTATTGATCAGCAACACTGCGATCTCGTCCCGGTAGCCCGAGTCGATCAGCCCCGGGGTGTTCAGACAGGTCACCCCGTGCCGCAGCGCCAGCCCGCTGCGGGGTTGGACGAACCCGGCATAGCCGTAAGGAAGGGCGATGGCGATCCCGGTCGGCACCGTCGCCCGCCCCCCGCCAGCGACCAGGGTCACCCCCGACCGGGCGATCAAGTCAGCACCGGCGTCCCCGTCCCGGGCGTAGGTCAACAGAGGCAGCTCGGCATCCAGGCGGAGGACGGGCACCTGAATGGCCCCGGCGTCCATCTCGCTCAGCCCACCAGGTCCGTCGCCTGCCGTGCTCACCGTCAACGCCACCACTTCCCTCGGTTCGGACATCTGGTGTCGACCCCTACCCCTCGTCCCCCGATCGGTTCCTACGACGTTATCGTCCCCAGTGGTCCCGATTTTCTCTGACCAACCGTCAGATTGGGCCGCAGGCCAGCCACCCGGTAGCGTCACCGGGCGTGCTCGTCTGGATGGACCTGGAAATGACCGGCCTGGACCTCGAGCGACACGTCATCGTCGAGATTGCCACCCTGGTGACCGACGATGAGCTCCAACTGGTGGCCGAGGGGCCCGACCTGGTCATTGCCACCCCGGCCGACTCGCTCGAGCGGATGGACGACTTCGTGCGGGAGATGCACACCAAGAGCGGCCTGCTGGCCGAGATGGCCGCCTCCACCCTCACCCTGGAGGAGGCCGGCGCCGCCACCCTCGACTTCATCCGTGCCCACGTGCCCAAGCCCCGGACCGTGCCCCTGGCCGGCAACTCGATCGGGACCGACCGGCGGTTCCTGGCCGCGTTCCTGCCCGAGATCGAGAACTACCTGCACTACCGGTCGGTGGACGTGTCCACGGTCAAGGAGCTGGTCACCAGGTGGTATCCGGATGTCCTGGCCGCCGCCCCCGCCAAGGCCGGGGGCCACCGGGCCATGGGGGACATCCGTGAAAGCGTGGCCGAGTTGGCCTATTACCGTAGAACCGTCTTCCGGGGGGACTCGGGGGAGGAACACCGCCAGGAGCCGGGGAGGTCGAGAGCCCACCCGCACCGGACGGTCAACCGAGAGAGGACCAGTCATGACCGATACCGCCGAGGACACCGGCGCGGCTGCCGCGGTGGCGACCGCTGACGCCGCCGGCCCTGCACCGACTCTGGCCGAGGCCACCGCCACCCTCACCGCACCCGGCCAGATGTTCGAGATGGAGGAGGTGACCATCCGGGGGGTCCCGACCCGGACCTGGAAGAGCGCGCCGGCGAGCCTCCGTACCGTCCTGGAGCTGTCGGCCCTCCACGGGGACAAGGACTTCCTGGTCTACGAGGACGAGCGGGTGACCTTCGCCGAGCACTTCCGTATCGTCGCCTCGCTCGGGCACGCCCTGGCCGATCGATTCGGCATCACCAAGGGAGACCGGGTGGCCATCGCCATGCGGAACCTGCCTGAGTGGGTGGAGGCGTTCTGGGCCGCCATCGCGGTGGGCGCGGTGGTGGTCCCGATCAACGCCTGGTGGACAGGCCCGGAGCTCGCCTACGGGCTGCTCGACTCCGGCACCTCGGTGGCGTTCGTGGACGAGGAGCGCGAGGCCCGGATCCGCCCCCATCTGGGCGAGCTGCCCAACCTGCGGGCGGTGATCGTCACCAGCGAGGAGCACCTCGAGACCGGCGGGCGGCGGTCGGCGGTGGGGTCGGTGGTCGAGCGCCCCGGCCTGGAGCCGGTGCCGGTGGTCCCGTTCGCCGAAGCGGTCGGCACCCCGGCCGAAGGCGTCACCCTCCCTCCCGCCGACATCGATCCCGACGACGACGCCACCATCTTCTACACCTCCGGCACCACCGGGCGGCCGAAGGGTGCGGTCGGGACCCACCGCAACAGCGCCTCCAACCTGATGAACCTGTTCTTCGTGGCCACCGTCGGCTCCGCGCGGGCGCACCGGGGGGGTAGACACCGCCAGCGGGACCCAGAACGCCAACCTGCTGTCGGTCCCGCTGTTCCACGCCACCGGCTGCCACGCCATCCTGGTGACCAATATCGCCGCCGGCGGGAAGCTGGTGATGATGCACCACTTCGTCCCGGAGCGGGCGCTCGAGCTCATCGAGCGGGAGCGGATCACCATCTTCGGCGGCGTGCCGACCATGGTCATGCAAGTGATCGACTCGCCCGACTTCGCCAAGCGCGACGTCTCCTCGGTGAAGTCGATCTCCTACGGCGGGGCGCCGTGCCCGCCGGACCTGGTCCGCCGGATCACCGAGCACTTCCCGGCCGGGTCGCCGGGCAACGGGTACGGCCTGACCGAGACCTCGGCCATGTCCACCATGAACAACGGGGACGACTACGTCCGCAAGCCGACCAGTGTCGGCCCGCCGGCGCCGGTCTGCGACGTGGCCGTGGTCCCCGAGGACTACGACGGGGAGGAACCTCCGCTGGGCCAGCCGGTGGACCCCGACCGCACCGGGGAGTTGTGGATCCGCGGCCCCAATGTCGTCCGCGGCTACTGGAACCGGCCGGAGGAGACGGCGGCGGCGTTCAGCCGGGGATGGCTGCACACCGGGGACGTGGCCCGCATCGACGAGGAGGGATTCGTCCATATCGTCGACCGGGCCAAGGACATGATCATCCGGGGCGGCGAGAACGTCTACTGCGTCGAGGTGGAGGCGGCCCTGTTCGAACACCCGGCGGTGGCCGACTGTGCCGTCATCGGGGTCCCCCACCCGGTGCTGGGCGAAGAGGTCGGCGCGGTGATCGTGCTCCGTCCCGGCACCGACGTGGAGGGCGACGAGTTGGCCCGGTTCGTGAAGGAGCGGTTGGCCGGCTTCAGCGTGCCGTCCCGGTTCTGGTTCCGTTCCGAGCCGTTGCCCCGCAATCCGGCGGGCAAGGCGTTGAAGCGCGAGCTCCGGACCGAGCTCCTCGGTCCGGCTCCGGCGGGGTGACGGAGGCGCGACGGAGGGGTGGGCCCAGGCCCGCCCGCCCCTATTCAATGATGCCGACGCTCGCGAGAGTCGGGTCGCGGATCTGGCTACTGTCGGAGTGTGACCCGGCCCACCGCCCTCCGACTCTACGGCCAAGCCAGCGAAACCGAATTGCTGGACTGGGACTGGGTCAATGAGCAGTTGCGCCAGGCCGGCACCTACTGGGTGACGGCGCGCACCGAAGGCCACCCGCATCCCCGCCCAGTGTGGGGCGTCTGGCTGGGAGACCACCTCTACCTGAGCATCGGCACCCCGGTGACGATCAAGGCGCTGGCCACCGACCCCACCGTAACCGTGCATCTGGATAGCGGTACGGAGGTCGTGATCGTCGAAGGCCGCACCTACGGTCCTTCCAGCGATGCCGAAGTGGTGGCGGAATACGACCGGAAGTACGACTGGTCCTACGACGTGGACCGATACGGCCGTCTGACCGTGGTGGTACCCGAGACCGTCCTCGCCTGGCGGACGGCGGGATGGGCGGGCCGGGAGAGCTTCCAACAGACCGGCAAGTGGACGCTCGGCTAGGCGCGGTCGGGCCCGTTCCTTCGGTATCGACTTAGCGTCGGGGGATGGACGACTGGACCATGCGCCGGCGGGTGCAGGAGGCTCGGGTGGGGCATCTGGCCACCGTCAGGTCCGACGGCCATCCTCATGTGGTGGCGTGCTGCTTCACCTTGAGCACATCGGGCCAGGTTGTCTACTCGGCGGTGGATGCCAAGCCGAAGTCAACTCCGGCTCTGCAACGCCTGGAAAACCTGCGGGCCAACCCCTCGGCGACGCTTCTGGTCGACCACTACGAGGAGGACTGGTCGGCGCTGTGGTGGGTTCGGATCGACGGGACCGCTCGGATCATCGGATCCGGCACCGAGTTCGACCGAGCACTTGGCGAACTCACGGCCAAGTACGCGGAATATGTCCGTCAGCCACCACCCGGCCCGGTCATCGCCATCGACATCCGCGGGTGGCGGGCCTGGCCCTCGTGATGATCGCCTACCCGGCGACCGGCGATGGTGATGGCGATGGAGCCTCTCGCCCGCTCGATGAGTTCGCTCGACGATCCCTCGTGCTCAGGAGATCGGCGGCGGGCCCGGGACCACCGGGGTGGCACCGGCCCTCGGCCGCAGCGCCAGGTAGTCGCCACAAACGAACACGAACGCCAACACCGCGGCGGCGACGGAGTCCCGCTTCCCGATGGACCGGAAGCTAGCCAGGCTGACCACGGTATCGATCGAGTCGCTGGTCATGGCCATCGACGTCCAGCGGCGGACGTCATTGCTCCCTTCGGTCCCGTCGCTCGATCGTGCCGAGGTGACGGTGCCCAGGCCCAGCACCAGGTCACGGATCCCGATCGTCCGCATCAGCAGCACCGAGGCGCCCGTCGGCTCCTCCCGTCCGGAGAAACCCATCGGCACCTTGGGTGCGAGGATGAGCGCCGCCCCTACCGCCGTCCGCAGCCACCCCATGGTTTGGTGGCTGACAACCGGCACGGCCCGCAGCGTAGCCAGGCCGGTCGGTCGCCGCCCGAGCCACGTGCCGGAGCACCCTCGATGGCCCCGGCATGTCCTTGGCCTGCGCCTACACAGCGAGTAGGGAGTGCGGCAGGGAATAATGGGCCGATGAGCGACCCGACCCCTTCGGCGCGATGAGGGTCCTGCTCTTCGTCATCGGACTCATTGTGGTGCTTTCCACCGCGGCCAGCGTGCTGTTCACCATCGTGCTGCCGAGGGAGCCCCGGGGGTTCGGCCGGGTCGGGTTGATGGTCAACCGATGGGTCCGGCTCGTCTTCGTCGGATTGTCCCGTCTGGCTGCGACCTACGAACGGAAGGATGCACTGCTGGCCCCCATCGCCCCGGTCGCCCTGGTGGTCCAACTCGCTTTTTGGGGTGTGTGCCTCATCGTGGGCTACGGGCTGATGCTCGAGGGGACCACCCACAACCTCGGGTCGGCGCTGATCCAGAGCACCGGAGCAGTCCTGACCGTCGGGACCATCAATCTCCGGGGGACGGCGAACCAGGCGGTGGACATCGCCGCCGGGGCCAGCTGGGTGATCGTCGTCACCCTCCAGATCGCCTACCTTCCGTCCCTCTACCAGGCCTACAACCGGCGAGAGAGCCTGGTGGCGATGCTGGAGAGCCGGGCCGGAGTTCCGGCCTGGGGCCCCGAACTGCTCGCCCGTCATCAGCTGGTCGGCATCATCGACACCCTGCCGGACTTCTACGCGTCGTGGGAAGCGTGGTCAGCCGATCTGGCCGAGAGCCATGTCAACTATCCGGTCATGCTGCTGTTCCGATCACCCGACCCCTGGTTCTCCTGGCTGGTGGGGCTGCTGGCGGTGCTCGACGGTGCCGCCATGCACCTCGCCCTCGACCCGAGCAGCGCCTCGTCCCAGTCGCGCCTGTGCCTGCGCATGGGCTTCACCGCCCTCAACCGGATCGGCAAAGCGCTGGGCTATGAGATCGACCCCGATCCGAATCCGGAAGGGCCCATCACCCTGACCTTCGAGGAGTTCGAGGAAGCGGTCAAGATGCTCGAGCATGTCGGGTTCCCGATGGACCGGACCGCGGAGACCGCCTGGCCCGACTTCCGAGGCTGGCGGGTCAACTACGAGTCGGTGGCCTACCGCTTGTGCGAGCGGCTCACCGCGCCTCCGGCTCCGTGGTCCGGCAACCGGCGCTATCTCCGCTCCGGGGTGGTGGCGCCTCGACGACCGCCTCAGCGGACTCCCTCGGTCCTGGCCGATCTCCGGCCCGCGGTCGTCATCCCTCCCTCCGGTCGTCGACGGTCCCTTGACCCGAATTCGGAGCCGGACTACTCCTGAGCCCGATTCCGGTGGACTACGGGTTCTCGGACAGCAGAGTCCGGGTGGCGTCGACGTCCCGGTGCATCTGGGCGACCAGTTCGTCCACCGAGTCGAAGGCCAGCTCCGGGCGCAGCCGCCCGACGAAGGACAGCCGGCCCTCCTCCCCATAGAGATCACCGGAGAAGTCGAGCAGGTAGGCCTCCACCAGCAGCTCGCCTTCGGCGCCGTAGAAGGTCGGGCGCTTCCCGACCGAAATCGCCGCCCGCCACCGGGTGCCGTCGGGCCGGTCGTACCAACCGGCGTAGATGCCGGACGCCGGAATGGCAATGGTGGTGGGGATGTCCAGATTGGCGGTGGGGAACCCGAGCTCGGTGGCGCCGCGATTGTCCCCATGGACCACCGGCCCCCGCAGTTGGTGCGGCCGGCCCAGTAAAGCGGCGGCTTCTTCCACCCGACCTTCGGCAATGAGCCCCCGGATGCGGGTGGAGGAGATCGGGTGGCCGGCTTCGAGCGATCCGTCCGGGGCTGCCTCCAGCGACACCCCCTCGACGGTGAAGCCCCCCGCGGCTCCCATCTCCCGCAACAGGGCGACGTTGCCCTTGCGACCATGACCGAAGTGGAAGTCCTCGCCCACCACCACCAGCCGGGCATCGAGCCCCCGCTCCAGGATCTCGTGGACGAAGTCCTCCGCCGACTCGTTGGCCCGCTCGGTGTCGAAGGGGACGACCACCGTGCGGTCGACTCCGGTGGCGGCCAGCAGTTCGAGCTTCTGATCCAGGTCGCACAGGAGCAGGGGGGCCGACTCCGGTCGCACCACCGCGGCCGGGTGGCGGTCGAAGGTCACCACTACCGAGGTCAACCCGTCGGCCACCGCCCGGGCGTGCAACTCTCCGAGCAACGCCTGATGGCCGAGGTGGACCCCGTCGTAGGCACCGATGGTCACCGCTGAGCCCCCCGGCGGGGGCACTGACTTGGCTGGATCGGTGATGGTCTCCATTGCCGGGGAGACTAACTGGCGCCGGTCAAGACCACGGCCGGACGGATCCGGTCGGTCTCGGTGGCCTCGTAGACAGCCAGGAGATTGTGGCCGACATCGACGAGCCCCCACGGCCCCTCCCCGGAGATGCCCAGGGACACCCGGTCGAGGGCGAGCCCGCGACTCACCAGCTTCTCCACGTCCACCGGCACCACCACCTGTTCGAGGTCTCGCATGCCCTGGGCCGGGGTCAGCACCACCGCCGGGGTGAGCTCATCGACCAGCCGGGCATCCTCCGCGGTGAACGACCCGATGCGGGTGCGTCGGAGATTGCGGAGGTGGGCTCCCCCACCGAGAGCGGCTCCGAGATCGGCCGCCAGGACCCGGACGTAGGTACCCGATGAGCACTCGACATCGATCCGGAACACCCCCGGGCTGGTGGTCGGGGCCACGTCGAACCGGTGGACGGTCACAGGACGGGGGGCGCGTTCGACTTCGATGCCCTCCCGGGCCAGCGCATGGAGCCGGCGTCCGCCCACCTTCACTGCCGACACCATCGGCGGTATCTGCTCGATGTCGCCGGTCATCTGTGCCGCGGCGGCCCGCACCTCGGCCAACGTCACCTCACTCATGTCCCAGGTGCCGGTCACCTCGCCGCTGGCATCGAGGGTGGTGGTCGACGTGCCGAGGACCACTTCCCCTTCGTAGGTCTTGGGAAGAACGGTGAGGAACCGCATCAGCCGGGTGGCCCGACCCAGTCCCACCAGCAGGACCCCGGTGGCATCGGGATCGAGCGTGCCGGCATGGCCGACACGGCGCTGGCCAAAGATGCGACGACAGCGGGCCACCACGTCATGGGAGGTCCAGGCCGTCTCCTTGTCCACCACCACCAGACCGGTCACAACGTCGGAAGGGGAGGCCATCAAGGAGTCTCGGGGTCGGCGCCGGAGCCGGGGTCGGTGTTGGTGTCGGGGTCAGGCCCGGGGTTGGTGGCGGGGTCCGCCTGCGGGTTGGGCTCGGCGGCCCGGATCCGGCGCAGCACGTCTTCGACCCGGCTGCCCGAGATCACCGCCGGGTCGACCTCGAAGGCCAGGAGCGGCGTGCGCTTCATCCGCAGCTGACGGCCGAGGGAGCGCTGCAGGTGCGGCCGCCGCTCGGCCAGGGCATCGGCCCCGTCGTCGGTGAGGGAGCTCAGGAACACGGTGGCATGGCGAAGGTCGGGCGCGGTGTCCACCGACGTCACCGTCACCAGGCGCAAACGCTCGTCGGCGTCGGCCAGGCGCTCGAGTTCCTCGGCCAGCACCTCGCGCAGCACCTGGTTGACTCGCAACGACCGCGGATAGGGCGATACCCCCCGGTTGTCATGACGGCGACCTGACATAGCTTCTTCCGTTCGAACCTTTGGTCCTGTGGTCCTGCTGCTGATGGTGCGGCTGAACTACCTCTCAGGTACGAGGGATCTCCCGCTCGTCGTAGGTCTCGATGATGTCGCCCTCTTTGAGGTCCTGGTAGTCGGAGAGCCCGATACCGCACTCGAAGCCAGACTGCACTTCGCGGACATCGTCCTTGAACCGCCGGAGGGAGGTGATGGCGCCCTTCCAGATGACGACGCCCTCACGGAGGAACCGGACCTTGGAACCGCGGGTGATGACACCTTCCCGGACATAGCACCCGGCAACCGCCCCGAGCTTGGGCACCCGGAAGACCTGACGCACTTCGGCCTCGCCGGTGACGATCTCTTCGAACACCGGTGCCAGCAGGCCGAGCATGGCCGCCTCGATGTCCTCGAGCAGCTTGTAGATGATCTCGTAGGTACGGATCTCGACGCGGGCCTTGGCCGCCATCTCCCGGGCCCGCCGGTCGGGACGCACGTTGAAGCCGATGATGGTGGCATTGGAGGCTTGAGCCAGCTGCACGTCGTACTCGGAGATCCCGCCCACGCCCCGATGGACGAAGCTCAACTTCACGTCTTCGCGCTCGAGCTTCCGGAGGCTCTCGGTCACCGCTTCGAGCGACCCGCGCACGTCGGCCTTGAGGATCAGGTTGAGGGTGGCGGTCTCGCCCCGCTGGATCTGCTCGAAGAGGTCTTCGAGCTTGGCCCCGCCCAATGCCGAACCGGCAGCCGGGACATGGCCGGCCACCCGGTAACGGTGGGCGCGTGCCTCACCGATGGTGCGGGCCTGGGCCTGCTCGGGGGCGACCCTGAAGTCGTCTCCCGGTTCCGGCGGCTCGGAGAACCCGAGGATCTGCACCGGGGTGGAGGGAGGGGCTTCCTTGATCTGGTCTCCGTGCTCGTCGACCAGAGCCTTGACCTTGCCCCACGCCGCCCCGGCCACGATCGGATCGCCAACCCGCAACGTGCCCTGTTCGACGATGACCGAAGCCACCGGGCCCCGGCCCACCTCGAGCTCGGCTTCGATCACCACACCCCGGGCCCGTCCCTCGGGACTGGCCACCAGCTCCTCCACTTCGGCGACCAACACGATCTGCTCGAGGAGATCTTCGATGCCCAGGTTCTGGAGGGCGGAAACCTCCACGGTGATGGTGTCGCCGCCCCAGGCCTCGGGTACCAGTCCCTGCTCGGAAAGCTGCTGCAGCACGCGGTTGGGATCGGCTTCCTCCCGATCGATCTTGTTGATGGCGACGATGATCGGCACGTCGGCCGCTTTGGCATGGTCGATGGCTTCGATGGTCTGGGGCATGACACCGTCATCGGCCGCCACTACCAGTACCACGATGTCGGTGATCTCGGCACCGCGGGCCCGCATGGCGGTGAACGCCTCGTGGCCGGGGGTGTCGATGAAGGTGATCGGGTTGTCGTTCCAGACCACCTGATAGGCACCGATGTGCTGGGTGATGCCCCCGGCTTCGCCGGCGACCACATTGGCGTGGCGGATGCGATCGAGGAGGAGTGTCTTGCCGTGGTCGACATGGCCCATCACGGTGACCACCGGCGGACGGGGCCGCAGATCGGCCTCGTCGATCTCCTCTTCGTCGTCGTCGAGGAATTTGGCCAGCAATTCGGCCTCGCGCTCCTCGCCGGGGTCGACCAGACGCACGTCGGCGCCGAGCTCGGCCGCGAACAGATCGATCATGTCGTCGGTCAACGACTGGGTGGCCGTAACCATCTCCCCCTGGAGCAGAAGGAAGCGGATCACGTCACCGGCGGACCGATTCAGCTTGGGGCCGAGATCGCGAGCCGTCGAGCCCCGCTCCACGATGACTTCGGTGTCGGGCACCGGGGCAGTCGAAGGCGTGTAGGCGGTGAGTTGGGTCGGCTCGAGCTCTTCGAGATTGCGGCGGCGTCGGCGAGGGCGACGCTGATTGGGACGGCCGCGACCCATACCGGGTCCACCGCGTCCACCCGGACCACCGGGGCCGCCGCCCGGGCCCCCACCGGGCCCGCCGCCGGGACGTCCACTGAAGCCTCCGCCACCGCCAGGACCACCGCCGGGGCGGCCGCCGAAACCGCCACCGCCGCCGGGCCCGGATCCACCCGGACGCCCGCTTCCCGGCCCGCTGGGCCTGGTTGCCCCACCGGGGCCGGGGCGACCGGTGAAGCCACTTCCTGGACGTGGGCTGCTGGCCGGCTGTCGCCGCCCGCCCGAACCGGGGGGCGGCGGGATGGGCTTGCCGGTAACAGAACGGGGTGGTCCGCCCGGAGGTGGTGGAATCGATCGCCCAGAGGCGCTGGTCGGTGGATGCGCAGGGGCTGACGGCGGTGCTGCCGGGGCCACCGATGCGGCCGGAGCCAGCGGGGCGGCGGGGGGCGCGGTGGCCGCCGGTGCGACCGGCTCTTCGGGCGCGGGTGCCTTAGCGGGTGCCTTAGCCGGTGCCGGAGCCGGCGCTTCCGTCGGGACGGCCGCCGCCGGGGGGGTTGATCGGGTAATGGCGGGCGCCGCGGGGGCGTTGGCGGCCGCCGCGTGCGGTTTGGCTGCCGGCGCCTTAGCCGGGGCTTTCGCGGCGGGCGCTTTGGCGGCCGGGGTTGTGGGAGCGATCGGCGTCACCGGTGCGACCGAGGCAGCCGGGGCAGCGGCAGGGGTTTCCGCCGGCTTCTCGGCGCCGGGACGGCTGGTGACGAGCTTGGCCCCGGACCGCTTGATCGGGGTGGGAGCGGCAGGCAGCCCATCGCCGGTGGTGGTGGCCGGCTCGGAGGCGGCGGCCACCGCCTTGCCGTCCTGGTCAGCGCCTTTATCGGTGCCAGAGGCCCGAGTCGCGGCCGCGGCCTTCTTGGCGGCGGCCTTCTTGGTCGCCGCCGCCTTCTTGGCCGGGGGTGCCGGCTCCTCAGGCTGAACCTCCCGGCGGAGGCCTTCACGATCAGCCTTGCGACGGGCGCGGTCCGCCTGCGCGTCCTCGATGGAGGACGAGTGGCTCTTCACTCCCATTCCAAGGGAAAGGCACAGGTCAAGTGCCTCTTTGTTGGTCAATCCGAGCTCGTGGGCGAGCTCGTAGACCCGTATCTTCTTCGGCAACCTCTATTACTGCCCTTCATTCACGTCCTATGCGCCTCTACGCACATACGACCTCTATCCTCGCACATTGCGGTGCCTGGGCCTCCGAGCCCTACCCAGGCGCCCGTCCGGACCCTCGGAGGGCCTCCCGGACCATTTCCATCTGTTCTGTACTCACCGGCCCCCGCAAGGCCCGCTCGAATGCTTTTCGCCGTATGGCCTGGTCAACGCAGTCTGGGGCGTACCGACACAACCACGCCCCCCGACCGGGGACCGACCGGCCCACCACCAGGGAGCCGTCGGACGCCCGAACTATCCGCACCATCCCGTCCTGTGCACCTGCCCGACGGCAACCGATGCAGGTACGAGTCGAGGCTATGCCGTACCCTCGCTGGCTGGATCTTTGGCCGCGGCCGTGGCCTTGGCCGCCGTGGCTTCCGCCGGACTTTCGGCTGCCGCCGGACTTTCGGCTGCCGCCTCCGCCGGAACGTCGGCTTCGGCCGGAGCTTCGGCCGGGGCCTCAACCGTCGCTTTGGCAGTGGCGGGCTCGGCGGCGGCTTCGGCCGGCTCGGGGACCGCAGCCTCGTCACCCTCCTCGGCGGCGCCGGCACCCTGTGACCATTGGGAAGCGGACACCGCATCCCCGCCTTCGGCCGGCTGCCACACCATCTCCCCGGCCTCGTTTTGCACCCATTCGCCCTCGGCCCACTCCTCGCCGCCATAGCCGGCTTCCTCTTCGGCCAGCTGGGTCTCGCTCTTGATGTCGATGCGCCAGCCGGTGAGGCGGGCGGCCAGTCGGGCGTTCTGGCCCTCCTTGCCGATGGCCAGGGACAGCTGGTAGTCGCTCACGATCACCGTGGCCGTTCCCGTGTCGTCGTTGAGCCGTACCTCGCGCACCCGGGCCGGGGCCAGCGCCGACTGGATCAGCTCCACCGGATCGTCGGAGAAGGGGACGACATCGACCCGCTCGCCGCGCAATTCGTTGGTCACCATCCGCACCCGGGAGCCCCGGGCGCCCACGCAGGCGCCAACCGGGTCCACATTCGGGTCGTTGGACCACACCGCGATCTTGGTCCGGTGCCCAGGCTCCCGGGCGGCGGCCTTGATCTCGACGGCGCCCGAGGAGATCTCCGGGACCTCGAGCTCGAACAGCCGTTTGATGAGCCCGGGGTGGCTGCGGCTGACCACGATCTGCGGGCCCTTGGTGGTCTTGCGAACCTCCACGATGTACGCCTTCAGACGGGCGCCGTGCTCGTAGCGCTCATAGGACACCTGCTCGGCCTGGGGCAGCAGCGCCTCCACCTTGCCCAGGTCGAGCAGCGTGTACCGGTTGTCGGTCTGCTGGACGATGCCGGTGACGATGTCGCCTTCCCGGCCGGCGTACTCCACATATTTGAGGTCGCGCTCCACCTCCCGGATCCGCTGCAGGATGACCTGCTTGGCGGTCTGGGCGGCGATCCGTCCGAAGTCGCTGGGGGTGTCGTCCCACTCGCGGATGACGTTGCTGTCCTCGTCCAATTCCTGTCCGTAGACCCGGATCTCCCCGGACTCCGGATCGATGGTGACCACGGCTTCCTCGGCCGCGTCGGGGCGGCGCTTGTACGCCGCCACCAAGGCGTTGGCCAGGGCGTCGAGCAGCGTTTCCACCGCGATCCCCTTGTCGCGGGCGATCTGGCCGAGCGCGTCGAGGAACTCGAAGTTCGGCTTGCTCATGAGGGGGTGACCTGCTTCCTCTTCTCGTTCTCGGTCGTCCTGGTGTTCCTCGGCGAGGCACCGGGACCGGCGGTGTTGGCCGTCCCCGACTTGCCGCCGGGACGTGGTGTCGGCCCCCACCCGAAGACGGTGCGGACCCGATCCATGTCCGAGTAGGACAGTCTGACCCGACCCTCGGGCACTTCGTCGGTGACCAACTCGATGCCCTCACCGTCGGCCGCCGCCAACGTGCCCTTCAGACGCCGGGGACCGGGGACCTGGGGACGGGTTTTGACCGAGACCGTCTCCCCCACCGCTTTGGTGAAGTGGGCCGGTGTCCTCAGGGTCCGCTCCACCCCGGGGCTGGAGACCTCGAGGGTGTAGGAGCCGGGTACCGGGTCACGCTCATCGAGCACCGCCGAGACCACCCGGTTGGCATCGGTGAGAGCCTCGAGATCCACCCCTCCGGCTCGATCCACCGTGACCAGGACCACCCCCGACTTCAGCTCAACGTCAAAGAGCTCCAGGCCCACGGAGGTCACCGCAGGCTCGAGCAGAGAAAACAGTTCTTCGGTCATACTGGCTGTCTCCTCTCTCGCTCGTCGCCGGGTTGAAAATCCGTGTGGTAGCCATCTATCTGTCGTCCATCCCCTGCAATCTGGCGGAAGTGTCTTTGACAAAACAAAAGCGTGGGCTGTCCGCCCACGCTTTGCCAAGCGTCACTACACCCCAACCAAACGGCAGATTTCAAGTATAGCAGCGCCAGCCCGATCTGGAAGCGGCTCTACGCTGCTTTTTTGGCCCCGCGGCCGCTGTCGACCTGCTTCCGGCCGCGGGTCGCTCCGCCGGTAGAGCGACGGGAACGCGCTCCGCCCCGCCGGGCCCCGATCAGCCGGCGGCCACCGCGCTCACCGCGTCACCCAGTGCCAATTCGCGGTCCTCCCCGGTGGCCCGGGACCGCCACTCCACGATCCCCCGGGCCAGGCCCTTCTCCCCGACCACCAGGCGGACGGGCAGGCCCAACAGGTCGGCGTCCTTGAACTTGACCCCCGGGGAGGCATCTCGATCGTCGTAGAGGACGTCGACGCCGGCGGCCACCAGCCCGGCATACAGCTGGTCGGCGGCGGCGGCCACCTCCGGCGAACGGCCGGCGCCCAGGGCCAGCAGCGCCACCTGGTAAGGGGCCACTTCCTGCGGCCAGACCAGTCCCTTGTCGTCGTGATGCTCCTCGGCGACCACCGCCAGCAGCCGGCTCACCCCCATGCCGTAGCAACCCATCGAGAACCGGCCCTCGGACCCGTCCTCGGCCACGAAGGTGGAGCCGGGCATCACCTCGCTGTAGCGGAGACCGAGCTGGAAGGTGTGGGCGGCTTCCACCGAGCGGACCAGTCCGACCGCCTCCCGGCAGCGCGGGCAGAGATCCCCGGTCGCCACCTCCACGAACGAGCCCCACTCGTCGACGGTGAAGTCCCGGCCGAGGGTCAGGCCGCTGACGTGGTGATCCCGGTGGTTGGCCCCGGTCATCCAGGTGCCGCCCCGGGCAATGCCGAGGTCGGCCACCACCCGGATCCCGTGCTCCTGTTGGGCCATCGGCCCGATGTAGCCCTTGATCAGCGACGGATGGGCAGCAAAGTCGTCGTCCTCGAAGAGCCGCCATCCCGCCGGCAGCCGGGCCTCGCGGTCGCCGGGCACCAACAGCAGGGTGGGCCGACCCTTGTCGTCCACCACCGCCAGGCTCTTCATCAGGTCGGCCGCGGTGACCTCCCGCTCCTCGCCGGGAACGCCCCCGGCGGCGGCAAAGAACGCTACCACCGGCTCGATCCCGGGCCGGTCGGGCGTGTGGTGGTCGACCAGTGGCGGTCCATCGGAGCCGGCGCCGGTACTGGCGGCGGTCGACGGATCGGTGCCAACCCCCCTCTCCGCCGCTTCGACGTTGGCGGCGTATCCGCAAGAGGTGCACTGGACGAAATGGTCCTCACCCACCACCGAGGGCACCATGAATTCGTGGTTCACGTCGCCGCCGATGGCCCCCGAGCGGGCCTCGACCGGGAAGACCTCCAGATCCAGACGCCCGAAGATTCGCAGATAGGCCTCGAACACCGCTCGGTACGAGCTCTGCATGGCCTCTTTGTCGACATCGAAGGAGTAGGCGTCGGCCATGATCAGCTCCCGGGTGCGCAGCAGACCGAACCGGGGGCGGGCCTCGTCGCGGAACTTCACCTGGATCTGGTACAGGGTGAGCGGGAGCTGCCGGTAGGAGTCGACCTCGGCACCCACCGTGACGGTGACCACCTCCTCGTGGGTGGGGCCGAGCACAAAGCTCCCGCCCCGGCCCTCGACCACCATGGCCGGAAGCGCATCGGTCCCGAACATGGCGGCCCGGCCGCTCTGTTCCCACAACTCGAGGGGGTGGAGGGCGGGCAGCAGCACTTCCTGGGCCTCGGCGGCATCCAACTCCTGGCGGATGACCGCCTCGATGTTCTGGAGCACCCGCAGCCCGAGAGGCAGGAAGGTGTACACCCCCGACGCCAACCGGCGGATGAAACCACCCCGGATCAGCAGCTGGGCGCTGGCCACCTCGGCGTCGGCCGGGGCGTCGCGGAGGGTGCGAACCAGGAGCCGGGACATGCGCATGGTCGGCGATCCTACCGGGCCGGGTCAGCACCCCCCGGCGAGCCGCAGCGCGTCCCGGCCAGCCGGGCGGCCAGGGTTACTGCGCTTCGTGGCCCTCGCCGTATTTCTTGCGGATCAACTCGACCTTGGTCTCCGAGGCGTTGGCATCGTCGCCCTTCGCCTCCAGCAGCTCGCGACGATCGGCTTCCGCCTCGGCCTCGGCCCCGGCATCGGCGGCGGCCAGTCGGGCCTCGACCCCTTCGGTCACCAGCTTCTCGGCTTCGGCCACCAGTGCGTCGACCATCTCGTCCTCGGGTACCACCCGGACGATCTTCCCCTTGATGAACAGATGTCCCCGCTTGCGGCCGGCGGCGATCCCGAGGTCGGCCTCCCGGGCCTCGCCCGGACCGTTGACCACGCAGCCCATGACCGCCACCTGGATGGGCAGGTTCCGGTTCTCCAATGCGGCCTGGGCGGCGCTGGCTACCGCGATGACGTCGATCTCCGCCCGGCCGCAGCTCGGGCAGGCGATGAGGTCGAGGCCCTTGCGCTCCCGCAGCCCCAGCGCTTCCAGCAGTTGACGGCCGGCCCGGGCCTCTTCGACCGGATCGGCGGTCAGCGAGTAGCGGATGGTGTCGCCGATCCCCTCGGCCAGGAGGGTGGCGATGCCGGCGGTGCCCTTCAACAACCCGGCCGGGGGCGGGCCCGCCTCCGTCACCCCGAGGTGGAGCGGATGGTCGAACGTCTCCGACGCCAGCCGGTAGGCCTCGATCATCAGCGGGACCGACGAGGCCTTCACCGAGATCTTCACGTCATCGAAGCCGACGTCGGCGAAGTAAGCCAACTCCATCCGGGCCGACTCGACCAGCGCCTCCGGGGTGGCGCCGCCGAAGCGCTTGTAGAGGTCCGGGTGGAGGGAGCCGGCGTTCACCCCGATCCGGATGGGGACGCCCCGGTCCTTGGCTTCCGATGCCACCTGCTTGATCTCCGCCTCCTTCCGGAGGTTCCCCGGATTCAGCCGCAAGCCGTTGACGCCCGCCTCCAACGCCGCCAACGCCATCTCGTGGTGGAAGTGGATGTCGGCGATGATCGGCACCGGCGAGCGGGGCACGATCCGGGCCAGCCCCTCGGCGGCGGCTTCCTCGTTACAGGTGCACCGCACGATGTCGGCGCCGGCGGCGGCCAGGGCGTAGATCTGGCTCAGGGTGCCTTCGGCGTCGGCTGTCTTGGTGGTGGTCATCGACTGGACGGTGACCGGGGCCCCGCCCCCCACCGCCACGCCGCCCACCTGGATCTGCCGGGTCGGTCGCCGTTCGGTGGTGGTCCACGCGGTTCTTCCCATATCCCCATGCTAGAGGGGCTGCCCCCGCTACCGGTAGGCGCAAGTACGAACTTTGGGCAAACACCGTGACATCCGTGGGGTCAACCGCCCATCCCAGTCGTCAATCTCGACAGTTAGCCGAAGGGATTGGCGATCGGGTGCAGCAGGTCGTTCAACAGGGCGGTGGTGAACAGGACACCTAGGAAGGCCAGCATCAACCAGGTGAACGGCATCAGCTTGGCCACGTCGGCGTGGTAGAGCACCTTGCGGCTGCCGGTTCGGATCTTCTCGTAGACGGCGATGACCACATGTCCACCATCGAGCGGCAGCATCGGGAACAAGTTGAACACGCCGAGGAACAGATTGATCGAGACCAGGAAGATCAAGGTGTCCCCGATCCCGGCCCTCACCGCTTGGCCCCCGATTCCCACCGCTCCGACGATCGACGAAACCCGGGTGCCGTTGGAGGTGGCCTGACTCGCCGCCTGGGCACTGGTCACCTGGTGGAACCGGGAGGAGATCGACGACGGAGAGAACAGGCCGCCGACCAGGGCCACCGTCGCCCAGGTGAAGTGGCCGAGCTCCACCGCCGTCGTCCCCACCGCGTGGACGGGGTCGGTCCGGACGGTGGGCGATTCGAGGGTGACCCCGATCACCCCGAAGGGCGCCGATCCTTTCGGGGCCTGAGCGCCCGGCTCGCGCACGGTCCGGCCGTTGGCCGGAGTCACCGTCAGGCTCACCCGGTGTCCTGCCCGGTCCACCACCACCGGGATCGGTTGGCCGGGATGGCTCTGGATGGCGCGGGTGAGGGTGTCAGGATTGCCGTTGACCGCCTTCCCGTTGACCGACACCACGATGTCCCCGTTCTTCAACCCCGCGGCGGCAGCCGGACTGGTCTGGCCGGCCAGGGAGGACGCCACCTGGACCTGGATCTGCGAGGAACTCGGGATGCCCACGAAGGTAAGCAACGACCACAGCAGGATGAACGCCATCACCAGGTGCATGAACGACCCGGCCACCGCCACCAGCAGGCGAGCGTGGAACGGCTGTTGCCGGTAGGTGCGGGCCTCGTCCTCGGGGTCCACCTCCTCGAGGTTGGTCATCCCCGGGATCTTCACGTAGCCCCCCAACGGGAATGCCTTGATCCCGTACTCGGTCTCCCCTCGCCGGAACGACCAGAGCCGGGGACCGAAGCCGAGGAAGTACTCGGTCACCTTCATGCCCCCGTGCTTGGCCGCCAACAGGTGACCGAATTCGTGGACCATCACGATGACGATGATGCAGGCGATGATGATGGCGATATCGGTCGTGCCGGTGAGCACGGTCAGGGCCACGATGGCGGCCACGATCGCGGCCAGCTCGAAGGCGGACTGCCGAGGGGACTTCACCTTTTCGGGGAACAGCGGCGGTGGGCCCGGAGCCGGGAGTGGGGGTGCCCCGGCCGGCCGCTGGGCGGTGCTCACGCCGCCGACTCCCGGGCGGCGACCACCCGCTCGGCGGCGCGGCGGGCGGCGGCATCGGTCTCGAGCACGTCATCGACCGTGCGGGTCGGGGCCCCGCCGGCGTCCGGGTCCACCCGTTCGGCGGCGGGCGGCCGGTAGCCGTCGAGGGTCTCGGCCACCACCTCGGCGATCGCACACCACCCGATCCGACCCCCGAGAAAGGCGGCCACTGCCACCTCGTTGGCCGCATTCAGCCAGGCGGGAGCCAGGTCGCCCTCCCGCCCGGCGCGGTAGGCGAGGTCGAGACAGGTGAACACCGATCGATCCGGCTCCTCGAAGTCGAGTCGGGTCAGCGCTCTCCAGTCGATGGCGCCGAACGGTACCGGCAGGCGGTCGGGGTACATGAGCGCGTAGCCGATGGGCAGGCGCATGTCCGGCAGGGACAGCTGGGCCACCACCGCGCCGTCGGTGAACTCCACCATCGAATGGATGATCGACTGCGGGTGCACGACCACGTCGATGGCATCGAAGGGGATCCCGAACAGCTCGTGGGCTTCGATCACCTCGAGCCCCTTGTTCATGAGCGTGGACGAGTCCACCGTGATCTTCGGCCCCATCGACCAGGTCGGATGGCTGAGCGCCTCGGACACTTCCACCGTGGCCAGCTCGTCCCGGCTGCGGCCCCGGAACGGACCGCCCGAGGCGGTGATCAATAGGCGCCTGACTTCGTTCGGGGCGCCGGTCCGCAGGCACTGGTGAATGGCGCAGTGCTCGGAGTCGACCGGGACGATCTCGGCCCCCGGGGTGCGCCGGGCCCGCCGCACCACCGGCGCGCCGGCGATGATCGACTCCTTGTTGGCCAGGCAGAGGCGGCGGCCGGCTTCCAGGGCGGCCAGGGTCACCGTCAATCCGGCGAACCCGACCACGCCGTTGACGGCGACCTCGGCCAAGGTGGCGATGTGGGCCAGCCCTTCCTGTCCGGTCACCACCTCGATGCCGGAGGGCAGCATCTGGGCCAACTCCGGGGCGAGCGATTCGTCTCCGATGGCCACCACGTTCGGGTGGAACCGGCGGGCCTGGTCGGCCAGCACCTTGATCGAGGTCTGGGCGCCGAGGGCGACCACCGTGAACCGGTCGGGGCATGACTCGATGACCTCGATGGCCTGGGTTCCGATGGAGCCGGTCGAACCGATGAGGCTGATCTCGGTGGGCTCGGTCGGATCAGTGAGCGGGGTTGGCTCGGTGAGCGTGGTCGGCGTCGGGGTCACCCCCCTAGCCTGCCTGATGTTCATGCGATGTTGAGGGCGCGCACCAGGTAGTAGGTGGCCGGCAGGACGAACAACAGGGCATCGATACGATCGAGCACCCCCCCGTGGCCGGGAAGGATGGAGCCCATGTCCTTGATCCGGAAGTCCCGCTTGAGAAGGGACTCGCACAGATCGCCGATCGGCGCCACCACCGCCACCACCAGACCGAGGACGGCAGCGTGGGCCGGGGTCCAGGGGTGGATGTCCCCGACCAGCGCCGCGGAGATGACGACAGAGAACACCGCGCCACCCAGCAGTCCCTCCCAGGTCTTGTGGGGGCTCACGTTGGGGGCGAGGGCATGGCGCCCGATCCACCCGCCGATGACCAGCGCACCGACGTCGTTGGCCACGGTGGCGATGATGGCTCCCAGCAGGAAGGCGATGCCGGTGCGGTTGGGGAACTCCGACGGCGACAGCAGCAGCGCCGAGTAGGAGCCCAAGAGAGCGATCCAGCCGATGGTGAACAGGGTGGAAGCGCTGCCGGCGACCGGCGATCCCCGTTCGATGCCGAACAGGTACCACAGCATGGTGAAGACCGCGATGAGCACCAGCACCAACGGGATGGCCGACGGGCCCTTGGTGTAGGCGGCCACCATCAGCGACACGGTGCCGACCAAGCCGAGCAGGGTGGCCGAGTGGTACCCGGCCCGCCGCATGACCCCGAAGCACTCGCCGGCGGCAAAGGTCACCACCACCGTGCACAGCACCACCGCCGGCGCCGGTCCCAACTTGAAGACGACCAGCATGACGGCGACGGCGACGATGCCGGTGATCACCCTCACCCCGATGCTGGCCACACCGCCCTCGTGCCTCTCGCCGGCCGCGCCGTCGCGATCCTCTCGGGAACGCAAGTGGAGTCGCCGCATCGGAGGCCCGCCGCCCAACGGTCCGTCGCCGGATTCGTCGAAATCCTCATATCCGAAGCGGGCGGTGTCGCCTCCGCCTCTCCCCCGGCCCACTGGGGTCTCCGTCGGGAGGATCGGCTGGCCGTAGGGATCGACCTGGGTGGCACCGGCAGCCGCCATGGTGGCAGTGGTGCTGGCGTCGGGTCGGGAGTCGGGTCGGGAGTCGGGGTAGGGGTGATCTCTGGCGTAGGCCTCGGCGGTCAGGTCCCCCTCGGCGTCGATCTCGGCGTCGTGGCGGGCGGCCTCCTCATCCCGGTGCCGCCGGCCGAGCCGGCCGGATCGCTCAGAGGCACTGTCGGCGGCGGCCAACCCGGCCAGTCCACCCCGGCGGCGTCCGGCACCCGGCACCGCGGTCACGCTCGCCCCCGGCGGCTCTGCCGCCAGTGGCGGATCCATCATCGCGTCGATCTCGTCCGGTCGCTTCGCCCTCACCCGGTCGGCCCGCATCCCACCCCGGCGCATCCGACCCATCCGGGCGCTGCCGGTCGGCCTTGTCCGTTGGAGGCCGGGGAGATCGTCGACGACGTCTTCGGGCTCGTCCGGCTCGAAGGGCGCTTCCATCCCCCCGGTGGTCCGGCTGGAGGGCAACCGCCCCTCTCGCTCTCCGCGGTGGCTACCGGCACCGATGGGATCGGCATACCCGACGCCCTCGACCCAGGCCGGTGCGGGCGACCCCGGCGTACCCGACGGGTCCGGCGCCTCCGGGGTCCTGGGCACCGCCGGCATCTGGGTGGTCAGCTGGTCCTCGATGGCGGGTTCAGGGGTGGATCCCGGCGTGGACGTGGTCCCGTAGTGACCGGGTCCGGTCCCCGCGGCCGCCCCCCGGCCCAGCCCCGCGGCCCTCCCCCGCCCGACTCTTGGTGTCTCCGACGACGGGAGATCGAACTCCCAGGGTCGGCGCTCGGCGTCGGTCCGGTTGGTCTCGTCCAGGGATCCGAGCGCGTCCTCGTCGTCGCCGAACATGGACGGCTCGAACTCCTCCTCCTGGGCCACCCAGTCGCTGTCCTCCTCGCGCCAGGACGGCGCGGAGATCCCGGAGTGGGACCCGCCGCCCTCGTCGGTGTCGCGGCTGAGCACCGCCGGGACCTGTCCAGTCGGAGCCTCGGTCCAGTGTGGGAGCTGGGTGGCCGACGGCGAACCCATCGGTACGACGGTCTCCCCGGGGAGCACCGGCCGGACCGCGTGCCCCATGGTCTCGGGGTCACTCGTCTCATCGGTCAGGTGGACGGCGACCTCGGTGGCGTCGTCATCGGGAGGCTCGGGGAACTCGCCGAAGAGGTCGGCGCGGGACACGGCCGGAACCACCGCAGTGACCTCGCCGGCCACCTCCGCCCCCACGATCCGCACCTGGTCGGTGGAGGGGCCGCCCCGTTCCGCGGCTCGCCGGCGGATGTCTTCTTCCTCCCCATCATCTTCTCGCCGGTCATCACCGTCGTGCACGTCGGTATTCCCTTCATGGGCAGAGCCGAATCGGGCCCCGCCATGTCTCAGATCTCGAGGAGCTCCTGCTCTTTGTGGGCCAGCAGTCGGTCGATGGCCGCCACGTGAACCTGGGTGATCTTGTCGAGTTCTTCTTCTACCCGCTTCAACTCGTCGTTGGACAGCTCGCCGTCCTTCTGCAGGGCCTCGAGCTCGTGACGGGCGGCCCGGCGCACATTGCGGATGGTGACCCTGCCGTCCTCCGACTTCTGCTTGACCACCTTCACCAGCTCCTTGCGCCGCTCCTCGGTGGGCACCGGGAACGACAGCCGGATGACCGTCCCGTCGTTGGACGGATTGATCCCGAGGTCGGAGTTCTGGAGCGCCTTCTCGACCGCCCCCAGCGAGCTCTTGTCGTAGGGGGAGATCACCAGGAGGCGCGCCTCGGGCACACTGAAACCGGCCATCGTTCGCAACTCGGTCTCCGTGCCGTAATAGTCGACCTTCAGGTGCTCGACCAGGGCCGGTGTGGCCCGACCGGTACGGATGGCGCTGAATTCCGCCTGAGCGTGCTCGACAGCCTTTTCCATACGTTCCTGCGCATCCTGGACAACTAAATCGGTCAGTTCGTTGTCCATCAGCCCACCAGCGTAGCGATCACGGTTGCACACCACCGGTGGATGCCGTGACCAGGAAGTTCTCCCTATTCATCCTGCTCATCCCGGTCATCGGGGTCATACCACTCATACCGCTCAACGGACCAGCGTCCCGATGGGCTCGCCGCTCAGGGCCTTTCGGATGTTGCCCTCGCCCATGAGGTCGAATACCCGGATGGGCAGCCCATTGTCACGGCAGAAGGTGATGGCGGTGAGGTCCATGACCCGGAGCTCCTTGGAGATCACCTCCATGAACGACACCTCGTCGTACTTGGTGGCGGTGGGATCGAGCCGGGGATCGGCAGAGTAGACCCCGTCCACCCCCCCATGGGTGCCCTTGCAGAGAATCTCGGCCTCGATCTCCGCGGCCCGCAGCGCCGCCGAGGTATCGGTGGTGAAGAACGGGTTCCCCATCCCGGCGGCGAACACCACCACCCTGCCCTTCTCGAGGTGACGGATGGCCCGGCGACGGATGTAGGGCTCGGCGACTTCGGCCATCTGCACCGCCGAGAGGACCCGAGTCACCTGTCCATGGTGCTCGAGGGCATCCTGGAGGGCCAGGGCATTGATGACGGTGCCCAACATGCCCATGGTGTCCGAGGTGGCCCGATCCATACCGGCGCCGGCACCGGTGGTGCCTCGCCAGATGTTGCCGCCACCGACCATCACCGCGAGCTCGAGGTCGAGGTCGGCGCGTGCCCCGGCGATATCGACGGCGATCCGTTCGACCATGGAGGCGTCGATGGTCTCATCGGATGCCGAGGAGGCCAGTGCCTCCCCCGACATCTTCAGGACGATCCGCCGCCGGTTGTCCACGCCGGACTCAGTCGCCGATGACAACCTGGGCGAACTGCGTCACCGACGCCGTGCCCAGGAACTTCGCCACCGTCTGCTTCTCGTCCTTGATATAGGCCTGATCGAGGAGCACCCGCTCCTTGTACCAGCCGTTGAGCCTGCCCTCGATGATCTTGGGGAGGGCGGCCTCCGGCTTGCCCTCATTGCGGGCGATCTTCTCCACTGTCTCCCGCTCGGCGGCCACGTCGGCATCGGGAACCTCGTCCCGGCTGATGTAGGTCGGCCGGGCGAAGGCGATGTGGGCGGCGACGTCGTGAGCCAGTTGCTCGGACCCGCCCGACACGGCCACCACCACCGCGTTCACGCCGCGTCCGGCCTGAAGGTGGAGATAGCTGTCGACGGCACCGTCGGCCGGAGCCTCGATGCGCACCACCTGGCCGACGGAGATGTTCTCCTTCAGCCGGGTCTTCATGTCTTCGAGATCGGCAGCCCGGGCGTCGAGGGCCGGCTCGCCGTCGGCGGCCACCAGGTCGGCCAGTTCGGAGACCATCGTCTTGAACTCATCGGACTTGGCCACGAAGTCGGTCTCCGACCGCAGTTGTACGATCGACATCGCGTTGCCGGCGCGCCCGATGGCCACCGCCCCCTCGGTCGCCTCTCGATCGGCACGTTTGGCCTGATTGGCCAGACCCTGTTCGCGAAGCCACACAACCGACTTGTCGAAGTCCCCTTCGTTCTCCTCGAGGGCCTTCTTGGCATCGAGCATGCCGACGCCAGTGGACTGGCGCAGCGTTTGTACGTCCTTGGCGGAAAATGCGGGCATTGTCAGGCTTCCTCAGTTGCGGGGATCGGTGTTGGTGTTGGGTCTTCGGGTTCGGTGGTCGGCTCGGCGGCAGTCGTCGTTTCGGCGGGTTCTGCGTCGGCCTTGGCCTCGACCGCTGCGGGAGCTGCCGCCTCCGGTGCGGGAGCGGGAGCCTCCGGTGCGGGAGCTGCCGCCTCCGGTGCGAAGTCGCGAGCCTCTGGTCGGTGGCCTCGGCGGGTGCCGGCGTCGAAGTCGCGCTCTGGTCGGTGGCCTCGGCGGGTGGCGGCGCGGGGGCGTCGGCAGGTGCCGGTGCTTCAGCCGGAGCCGTGGCGGCCGGCGCGGGCGCCTCAGCTGCGGCCGGAGTTGGAGCTGCGGCTGCAGCCGCCGGCGCGGCCGGTGGCGCTGGCGGCTTGGGAGCCGGGCGCTGCTCGGCGATGAACTGGCCTTCGACCACGGCATCGGCGATGACCCGGCAGAGCAGGGCGCCAGACCGGATGGCATCGTCGTTGCCCGGAATCACGTAGGAGATGACGTCCGGATCACAGTTGGTGTCCACCACGGCCACGATCGGCAGCCCCAGTTTGTTGGCCTCGGTGACCGCGATGTGCTCCTTGTTGGTGTCGATGACAAAGATGGCGTCGGGAAGCTTGGTCAGCCCCCGGATGCCGCCCAGGTTGCGCTGCAGCTTCTCCAGCTCCCGGGTGTGGCGCAGTGCCTCCTTCTTGGGCATGGCCTCGAAGTCACCGGCCTTCTCCATGGCCTCGAATTCCTTCATGCGCTTCACTCGGGTGGACACGGTCTGGAAGTTGGTCAACATCCCACCCAGCCAGCGCTCGTTGACGTAGGGCATGCCACAGGCTTCGGCGTAGGCCGCGATCGGTCCTTGGGTCTGCTTCTTGGTGCCCACGAAGAGGATGCTTCCGCCTCCGGCGACCAGGTCCCGAGTGTAGGAATACGCCTCTTCGATCCCCTTCATCGTCTGCTGGAGATCAACCAGGTAGATCCCGTTGCGCTCGCCAAGGATGAACCTGCGCATCTTGGGGTTCCATCGGCGGGTCTGGTGGCCGAAATGGACACCCGCGCTCAACAGTTGCTTCATTGTTACGACAGCCACGATATTGCTCCTCTAACGGTTGGTCTTCCCCGACGACAACACCCCAAAAGAGGGCGACCGTAGACGCGGCCGGGTGCGTGATGGTTTCTCGCGAATGCCCACCGGATGGTTAGGCAAGCTTAATTATAGTGGTCAAACGGGGAGTTCCTCCACTCGAGGCCCCGTTTGGTCGGATCTCATCGACCTGACCCGCTCGCCGGCCACGTCAGCTGGCGGCCACCTCAGCTGGCGGCCACGTCCAGCGTCGGGGGTCCCGATCGACCGCCTTTCGCTGACGCGCCCTTCTTAGCCCCACCTCGCTTTGGGCCATCCCCGTCGGGCCGGTCGGCCAATTTGGCCCGAAGCTGGAGTACCGATTTGGTGTGGATCTGGCTGACCCGGCTCTCGGTCACCCCGAGGATCTCCCCGATCTCGGCCAGCGTCAACCCCTCGTAGTAATAGAGCGTGATGACCATCTTCTCCCGGTCGCCCATCTCATTGATGGCGTGGATCAGGCCTTCCTTGGTCTCCTGGACCTCGAACATGCCCATCGGCCCGAGGCTGTTGTCGGGAAGTGATTCGCCCAACGTGGGCCGATCCGAGCGTTCGCCGTCCCGGAATACCTGGTCAAGGGCGGCCACCCCGGTTACCGACACCTGAGTCAGCACCTTTTGGAACTGGCTCGGGGTCATCTCCATGTCGGCGGCAACCTCGTCATCAGTGGGGGTCCGGTGGAGGGTGGCCTGCAGGGTCGCGTACGACTGCTCGACCGCCCGGGCCTTGGTCCGGACCGATCGGGGTACCCAATCGATCGACCGCAGCTCGTCGATGATGGCCCCCCGGATGCGGGGAATCGCGTAGGTCTCGAATTTGACGTTGAGGCCGGGATCGAACCGTTCGATGGCGTCGATCAGCCCGATGATGCCGTAGCTGGCCAGATCGGCCTCGTCGACGTGACGGGGCAGTCCAGCCGATATCCGGCCGGCGACGAATTTCACCAGTGGTGCGTAGTGCACGATCAGTTGATCGCGAAGCTCACGGGTTCCTGACTTCTTGTACACGGCCCATTGGCTCGCGACGCCATGGCCGTGTCCACCCTGATCAGTCGTCTCAGTGAGCGAGGCCAAAGCTCCCCCTAAGCCCGCGGATGGGTTCCTCCGTAGACAGCAAGTAAACGATCCTTGCTGACATGAGTGTAGACCTGTGTAGTTTGGAGGTTGGCATGGCCCAGCAGTTCTTGGACCACCCGAAGGTCGGCCCCCCCGTCGAGCAGATGGGTGGCAAAGGTGTGACGCAGGGCGTGGGGGTGGGTGGGGACCGGAGATCGGCGGTCGAGCAACCGCCGGACATCCCGAGGGCCGAGCCGGCTGCCCCGGCTGTTGAAGAAGAGGGCGGCCTCCGGGCTGGTGGCCCTGATCATCTGGGACCGGGCCTCGTTGATCCACGAGGCCAGCGCCGACGCACACAACTCGTGCATCAGGACCTGGCGCTGCTTCGAGCCCTTCCCGATCACCGTGACCTTCCGCCCCCGGAGATCGATGTCATCGATGTCGAGACCGCACAGCTCCGCCACTCGCAGTCCGCTCCCATAGAGCAACTCGAGCACCGCGTCATCACGACGGTTGACGGCAGCCGACCTCGACCGGGTGGGATCGGTGCCGGGGCTGGCGTCGTCGAAGGTGCCCTCGTTGTGATCGAGCAGCTGGCCGATCTCGGCCTGCCCCAGGATCCGGGGCAGCCGGGAATTGGGGGACGGTGCCGAGAGCCGGGCGGAAGGATCGGAGGAGATCAGCCCCCTCCGGAGGCTCCACCGGAAATAGGAGCGGAGCGATGCCGCCTTCCGGGCGATGGTCGCCTTGGCATACCGGCGGGTGGCCAGATAGGCCAGGTACCGCCGCAGCAGCATCCGGTTTGCCTCGCTCGGCTCGTCGGTACCGCCCCGAGCCGCCCATTCCACGAAACCATCCAGGTCGGTCCGGTAGGCCTTGACGGTCGCCGGCGACATTCCTTCCAGCGAACGACAGAAGGCATCCAGATCCCACGGCATGGAGTCAACAGTACCTTCACAACCTGGCCGAACTCCGATCATCCGAGAACCAGTGTTTCCCGTACCCGGAGGTGATAGGACGTGTATCGTCACATCGTCGTCACATTGTCGTCATACCGTCGTCACCACGATCTCTAGGGGGGAACATGGCTGAGCGCATCGACCGACGTTCGTTTTTGGCCCGAGGCGCTGTCACCGGAGCCGGGATCGTCGCCCTCGGCGCCGGCGGAGGGTTGCTCGATGCCTGCAGCTCCGGCTCCAGTTCGCCGTCGTCGACCAGCACCGGGTCCCACCCCAATGGCGTCTCCACCGCCGCCCCCAAAACCGGTGGGAAGGTCATCTTCGGGGTGGAGGCCGAAGAGAAGGGGTTCGATCCCACCACCGGCACCTTCGACACCACCGGCATCCTCTACGCCCGCACCGTTTTCGACCCGCTGGCGATCATCGCCGCCGACGGGAGCGTGCAGCCCTACCTGGCCCAGTCGATCACCCCGAACCCCGACTACACGGTGTGGACGGTCGTCATGCGGCCGAACATCGTCTTCCACGATGGCACTACCTGCGACGCGAACGCGGTGGCCTACAACTTCAATGCCCACAAGGCATCGGCGCTGACCGGTCCGGCGGTGACCAACATCGCCAGCATCGCCGTCACCGACCCGTTGACCGTCAAAGTGACCATGCACACCCCGTGGGTCCCGTTCAACTACTACCTGGCCGGCGGGATCGGCGGGCAGATCGCCTTCGTCGCCGCGCCATCGATGTTGAAGAACCCCAACGGCACCATGAACCCGGTCGGCACCGGACCCTTCGTCAACGGGGGTTGGGTCCCCAATGACCACTTCACCGCCAACAAGAACCCTCATTACTGGCGCCCGGGCTATCCCTACCTCGACACCATCGAGTACCGGCCCATCCCCGACAGCGACCAGCTGCTCAACAGCTTGAATTCCAACAGCGTCGACATCATCCACTCTTCGGCATCGGTGGTAACCAAAGGCCTTCGGGCCAATTCGTCGTTGGGGTACATCGACGACACCTCCCATGTGGCCGGCGAGCCGGATATGAACTGCCTGCTCCTCAATCTGTCCAAGCCCCCGTTCAACAACCTCCAGGTGCGCCAGGCGGCGGCCATGGCCATCAGCTCGGCGCAGTACGCCCAGGTGATCGACTCGGGCATCAACCCGACGGCCAATGGCCCATTCACCTCCGGATCGCCGTTCTTCGCCCCGGACGGGTATCCGACCTACAACCCGACCAAGGCCAAGCAGTTGATCCAACAGGCACAGCAGGCCACCGGCGGGCCGATCGCGGTGACCCTCAATCACGTGCCCGACCCGTTCACCACCAACATCGCCGAGTACATCCAGAACAACCTCCAGAACGTGGGGATGAAGGTCACCCTCAATCCGGTCCAGCAGGCACAGATCATCAACGTCGCCCTGCTCGGGTCGTTCGAGGCTCAGGTGTGGCGCCAGTTCGGGGCCGTCGACCCCGATCTCAACTACATCTTCTGGAGCCCGACCCAGATCAACCCGGAGTTCTCCATCGACATGAGCCGGAACACCGACTCGGCGATGGAGACCGCCCTCCAGAAAGGACGCCAGACCGCCGATCCCACCGCTCGGGCCGCCGCCTACCAGCAGGTGGCTTCCTTGATGGGCAAGGACATCCCCTACATCTGGACCGATCGCACCGTCTGGTCGATCGGCGCCCAGCCCAAGGTTCAGAACTTCAACAACCCGACAACGCCGGCCGGCGGCAAGGCCTTCGGGATGATCACCGGGGCGGTCTGGCCCACCCAGATCTGGATCAATACCTGACCGCGGGCGACCGGCCCGCTCCACCCGACCAGGCCGGTCGTGCCATGATCGTCGAATGAGCCGCATCCTGGTCGTCGAGGACGACGAACGGATCCGCCTGTCCATGCGCCTCGCCCTCGAAGACGAGGGGTACACCGTCGATGATGTGGCCAGCGGTGAGGAGGCCGTCGCCCACTTTGCCGACGAGTCCCCCGAGCTGGTCCTCATCGACCTGATGCTGCCGGGCATGGACGGGTTCGAGACCTGCCGGGCGCTTCGCAAGCAGAGCACGGTTCCGGTCATCATGGTCACCGCCCGGTCCGATACCCACGACGTGGTGGCCGGCCTCGAAGCCGGGGCCGACGACTATGTCACCAAACCGTTTGTGGCCAAGGAACTGGCTGCTCGCATCCGGGCCCTGCTCCGGCGCAGCCGACCCACGGAGACGGATGCCTCCGTGCTCACCTTCGGGGACGTCGAGCTCGAGCCGGACGCCGGAGTGGTCAGGCGGGGCGGCGAGGAGGTCCACTGCACCCGGACCGAGTTCCGCTTGCTCTGCGAGCTCGCCTTCAACGCCGGGAAGGTCCTCAGCCGCGAGCAGCTCCTCGAGCGGGTCTGGGGCTACGACTACTTCGGCGACGGGCGGTTGGTCGACGTCCATGTCCGGCGCCTGCGCATCAAGGTGGAACCCGATCCCGGGAACCCCCAGTTCATCCTCACGGTCCGAGGCATGGGCTACAAACTGGCGGTCTGACGGTTGGGGGCGCCGAGCCGTACCCGCCTGTTGAGTCGCCTCGGGTTGCGGGCCCGGGTCACCGCCGCCTTCGCCGTCGGGGCCTTCGCGTTGTCGGCGGTCCTGGCCGGGATCACCTACTTCACCGCCCGGCAGAGCTTCCTCAACGAACGCCAGACGGCCATCCAACGCCAAGCGTTCGTGAACGCGCTTCTGGTCCGCAACTCGCTGCAGGCCTCTGGGACCCAGGTGAACCAGCTGGTCAATCTCATCGACACCCTCCCGGGTTCGGTGGTGAACTGGAAGGGCCAGTGGTACGCGACGTCCATCTCGGTGGGCCAGAGCGCCATCCCCGCCCAGGAACAGGCGCTCGTCCTCGCGGGCACCCCCGCCACCCAACGGTTCTCCCTCGACGGGTCGGTCCAGGTGGTGGTCGGCGTCCCACTCCCCGCTGTCCACTCCGCCTACTTCGACGTGGTTTCCCTCTCCGAGCTCGCCGGGACCCTGCGGGCCCTGGCCTTCGCTCTGGGTGCCGCCGCCCTGGTGACCACCGTGGCCGGCGCCGCCCTCGGCCGGTGGGCCAGCGGGCGGGCCCTCCGCCCGCTGGTGGGCATCACCGACGCCGCGGTTGCCATCGCCGGCGGGCAACTGGATACCCGGGTCGAGGCCGGCGAAGACGTCGACCTCCAGAAACTGGCGTCAGCGTTCAACCGGATGGCCGGCAACCTCCAGTCCCGGATCGAGCGCGAGGCCCGCTTTACCTCCGACGTCAGCCACGAGCTTCGCTCCCCTCTCACCACCCTGTCGGCGTCGATCGGTGTCCTCGAAGCCCATCGGGACGAGCTCGATCCTCGGGCCCAGCGAGCGCTCTCGCTGCTGGACGGGGATCTCCAACGCTTCAAACGGATGGTGGACGATCTCCTGGAGATATCCCGGTTCGACGCCGGCTCGGCCGAGCTCTCGCTCGACGAGGTCGACCCCGGCGAACTGGTTCGTCAGGCCGTCAATGCCACCTCGCCGATCGGAGCGGACGGGAACCGGATCCAACCGGTGTTTCCGGTGGAGGTGGCCTTCGGGGTGGACGGCCTGCGGCTGCGGGTCGACAAGCGCCGCTTCGAGCGGGTCATGGCCAACTTGGTCGACAACGCCACCGACTATGCCGGCGGGGTGACCCGGGTAGTGGTGGATCGGGAGCCGCCGGGCGCCGGTCCGGATGCCCGAAGCATCCGGGTGATCGTCGAGGATCACGGTCCGGGGGTGCAACCCGCCGACCGGGCCCACCTGTTCGAACGCTTCTACCGTGGCACCCGCTCGGGGCAACGGGCGTCGGGCGAGGGAACCGGGTTGGGCCTTTCCCTGGTGACCGAACACGTACGACTGCATGGAGGATCGGTCCGTATCGAGGACGCCGAAGGGGGCGGGGCCCGCTTCATCGTCGAGCTGCCTCTCACCGCGCCCGAAACCGACGGCACCGAGGTGCTCTTGTGACTCATCGGCGGAGTCATCGACGGAATCATGGGTGGGATCATCGAGGGAGTCATGGGCGGGACCGAGTCCGACCTGGGGCCGCGGCTCTCATCCTCATGCTGGCGATCGTCGCCGTCTCATGTGGCATCCCGACCCAGGACGCTCCCTCGACCATTTCGAGGCAGGCAATTCCCTACAACTTGCTCAGCCCCAGCTCCCCGACCACGACCAGCGCGACCGTTCCCCCCGTCGCATCGGTTTCCGAACCCATCTACCTGGTGGCTCCCACTCAGCACCTGTCTCCGGTGTTTCGCAATGTCGCCCCTCCGGCCAACCTCACCCAGGTCCTCGGGGCCCTGCTCGAGGGCCCCACCTCGGCGGAGTCATCCATCGGCCTGGAGAGCTTTCTCACTGGCAAAGCGAGCGACGTGGCCGCCTCGGTGCTCAACGGGATCGCCACCGTCAACTTCACCAACAACCCAGTACAGGTCGTGGGGCCCAGTCAGATCCTGGCCATCGCCCAAGTGGTGTTCACGACGATGGCCCAGCCGGGCATCACCGGCGTCCTGTTCGAGATTGCCGGAACGAATGTCGAGGTACCGACGGCTGGGGGTGCCCAAGTGCCGGGTCCCGTAAACGACAACACCTACGCACCCCAGGCCCCCCTCGTGCCGGGATCGCCATCGACAACTGCCAAATGAATGATCGGATCAGGTGACGCCTCGAATCGACCGCTGAATGTCCCATTGATGGTGGAACGCGTCGTGGGCGTTTGACCGGACGACGTCAAGGAGGCTTTGCTCCCCCCGGTCGGGATGGATGAGGACAACAGCGGCCGAGGTTGCTTCGTCGACCGCCGATTGCCAGTCTTCAGCCGCCTGTTCGAGGGACCAGATCGCCCCCTGAAGTGCGACACCCTCGTAAGCCCGAGCCTCCGCCAAGAGGACCTCGTCATAGCCTGCGACCGCCGGACCCGCGCCCCTGCTGATACCCACCAATCGCTCGGCCCAGATCCGGAGGTTGTCTCCCACGTGGCAGACATAGGCCCGGGCCGACCACTGCAGCTCCGGATCCCGATCGGATCCGTCGGAGCCGGCGGCGGCAAGAATCTGGGCGTACAACCTGGGCATGGTCGCCACCAACCCGATCGCTGCCTCGCGGGAGATGCTCCAGTCAAAGCCGCACTCGTGACAGGGATTCCCGTACAGCACCGGACCCCAGTTCCTCCCCGTTTGCCGTCCGTCGCTCATGGTCGAAGTATCACATGACGTCCTTACCCGAAGCTTGGCTGCATGCCCGCCTCGACCCGGATCCCCTAGCGATCGGGCCATCAGGCGATAGGTCTCAGTCCGCCCGGATCGGGTAATACACCCCCGTGTCATCCTGTGTTCATGGCGTTGGCCACCGAGCAATCCACCACCACCGAACTGAACCAGGCATTGGCCGCCATCGCCTCGTTCGTGGAGTCCTTCGAGCCCGGCCGTTATTCCGGAGGGGACGCCTCGGAGTTGGTCGGTGTCTTCGCCAAGGGGGAGCGGCTGTGTGCGGCGGGGAAGACCCTGGCCGCCCGCCGGGCCGCCGATGCCAACTGCCATCAGGGGGGCGGTCACCGGACCCCGGCCCACTGGCTGGCGGAGGTCACCGGGGAGGGTCTCGGGGAGGCCATCGAGGTGCTGTCCCTCGGGGACTCCCTCGCCACCCATCCGGGGATGGACTCCGCCTACCGGGGCGGGAAGCTCTCCCGGTCCAAGGCCAAGGCCATCGCCGGGGCGGTACGGGTCAACCCGGAGGCCGAAGACGAACTGGTGGCCACGGCCGAGGGGGACACCGCCCGCCAGAACCGGGAGCGGTGTCAACGGGCCAAGGCCCAAGGACGGTCCAGGCAAGACGCCAAGGCCCGCTATGACGCCATCCACCGGGACCGGTCCTGTCGGACCTGGACCGATACCGAGACCGGGGCGTTCCGCCTCGATGCCCGGCTCACCCCCGACGCCGGGGCCGCCCTCAAGGCGGCCTTGCAGCTGGAGTCCGACCGGGTCTTCCACCGGGCCCGGCGGGCGGGGGTCAAAGAGTCCCCCGATGCCTATGCCGCCGATGCCTTAGTGGCGTTGGTCACCCGGGACCCGGCCCGCTCCACCGGCCAGACCTCCAATGACGACCAGACCTCGAATGACGGCCAGCCGGGCACCAAGGGATCCAGGGGCACCCGGGCCCTCGTCCATGTCCGGGTCGACCTCGACGCCCTGCGAACCGGGGTGGTCGGCCCGGGTGGGATCTGCGAGATACCCGGGGTCGGCCCCATCCCGGTGGATAGGGCCCGAGAGCTCATGGGGGACGCCCTCTGTGAACTGGTCATCACCAACGGGATCGACGTCACCACCATCACCAAGATGGAAAGGGCCATCCCCGCCGCGCTCCGACGGGCCCTCGACGAACGGGATGCCACCTGTGTGGTCCCTGGCTGCGATGCGGTCACCGGCTTGGAGATCGACCACCGGATCGTGGAAGTCCGAGACAACGGCCCGACGGCGATGTGGAACCTGGCGAAACTCTGCAGCCATCACCACGACCTCCGCCACCATGGGGGGTTCACCCTGGCCGGAGGACCGGGCAACTGGCAGTGGATCCCGCCCGGGGTTGACCCCGACCCGCCCGAACCGCGAACCACCGCAACGAGTCCGTCGGTCGTCATCGACACGTCGGCACCGGGCCGGCCAATCGAAATGGCAGAACCCGATCGGATCGGCGATCGGACCCATCCGAAGACCGCGCCTCGGCTCTTCCCGAAGCAGGCGTGAGCCCGGGCGACAAGCCCGACCGAGGTTGACCCGGCAGAGCTCCAGTTAGTGGAGCCGGGTCAAGGCCTTCCGCATGGTCAACACCGCGGCGGTTGCGTCAGGTCGGCGACGCCGGCGTCCAGGGGATGCGAGGGGCGTCAGCCCACAGGTGCTCGAGGTCATAGAACTCTCGAGCCTCGTCGAGGAACACATGGACCAGGTAATCGCCGTAGTCCATCAGGATCCACCGGGCGTCATCGAGCCCCTCCACCTGGAACGGGGCCGAGCCTCCGGCCGCTTTGACCCGAAGCTCCACCTCATCGGCGATGGTTCTGACCTGGCGCGCATTCCTGCCGCTGGTGATCACAAACGCATCGGTGATTCCGAGCATCTCGCCCATTGCCAAAATGACCGTGTCCTCTCCGGACTTGGAGTCCGCGGCTTGAGCCGCTAGGAGAACTTCGTCGGGCACTGCGGGGTCGTGACGATCTGCAACCGATGTGGCAGTGCCTGATGTCAACGGTGTCTCCTTCTGGCGCCTAGGCGCCGGGTCTGGGCAAGTTTTGGATGATGGATAGTTGGTGGGCAACGACAATTCCGGCCCCAACCGGAGTCGGTCCGGCCGGTCGATCACGGGCCAGCGTGAGGATGAGGACAGTCAGTCCGATACAGGCGGCGATGGCCAAGCCACAGATCAGTGCGATTCGTTGGCGCTCCTGGCGCTCTTTCCGGAGCACTTTCCGGCTGACCCGGCTAACCCGGCCGGGCCTGCCGACCGATACTACCGGCTCGGCAATTGCAGCCGTCACCGGGGATTCGTTATCAGGCGGCGCTGGAGTCAAGGGGATGACCACCTCGGTGGTTTGGTCCTCGGCCAGCGTCATCCGTTCGCTCATCTCCCCGTAGCGTACAGACCCCGGAGCCGAATGCAACGGATCACCGGGTCAGGGATCAATCCGTCCACCGGCAACCCGGCTTCGAGCCGCGCCCGCAGCTCGGTACTGGATACGTCGAACGGCGCCACCGGGACCCTCACCGACCGCCATCCGGGCGGTGGCTCCACCATCGCCACCCCCGGTCGGTCGACCACGGCCAGGGTGGCGTTTTGCCGCAATTTCGGCTCGTCCCGCCAGGTGGGGAGGTCGCCGACCACGTCGGCCCCGATGACCACGATCAGCTGGCTGGATGGGTCCTTCCGGCGCAACTCATTGACCGTGTCCACGGTGTACGACGGGCCACCCCGTTCGATCTCCAAGCGGCTCGGCTCCAGTCCCGGCCGTCCCTCGGTCGCCGCCTCGACCATGGCGTAGCGGTCCTCGGCCGGCGTCACCGATCGGGTCCCCTCCTTCTGCCAGGGTTCATTGGCCACCACCAGCAGCATCCGGTCCAGTCCGAGGGTCCGGTACACCGTCTCGGCGGCTTCGACATGGCCGTTGTGAATGGGGTCGAACGTCCCACCGAAGATCCCGATGCGGGCAGGTTCGCCAACCACCTCAGGTGCCGGCGAGAGCTGCCACCACCGGAGCGAACGCTTCCATCTCGGCTTCGTGCACCACGATGTAGGAGAACCCGAACGCCTCGCGCCGTTGGCGGAGACTCTCGATGATCTCGTCGGTGGTCCCGATCATGACGAGGGGTGATCCTTCGACTTCCTCGGGCGTGAAGGACATCATTCCGGCCAGCTGCTCCACCGCTTCACGTCGGTTGGGGACGATCTGGACGATAAAGGTCAACACCTGCAGCTCGATCTGGTCGAAGCGATCCCCGGCCGCCTCGCGGATCCACTCCACTCGTTGGTGGTAGTACTCGGCGGTGGTGGTGGCGATCGCCTCACGACCGACGTACCCGGCGGCCAGACTCGGGTTGACCCCGACGATGTCGGCTTCCCGGGCGGCGATGCCGAGCACCCGCTTGCCGCCGCCACCGATGAGGATCAACGGATGGGGCCGGCGATGAGGGGTGGGCGTTCCCTTCGCCCCGGCGATCTGATAGTGCTCGCCCTTGAAGTCGGTGGTCTCATCCGCCCACAGTGACTTCATGACCGTCAGGCCCTCCGCCATCCGACTGATGCGGACGCCGGGGGTATCTTCGGCAATCCCCGACTGCTCGTAGTCGGTGGTCATCCAGCCGGCGCCCAACCCGAACTCCATGCGGCCCTCCGACATCAGGTCCAGAGTGGCGATCTCCTTGGCCAACACCAGCGGGTGCCGGTAGTCGTTGTCGAACACCAGCGACCCGACCCGCAGGGTGGAGGTCGCCTCGGCCGCCACCGTCAGGGCCACCAGGGGCCCGAACTGGTCCTCGAAGTGATCGGGAATGAAGAGCGTCGAGTAGCCGAGGGCCTCGGTCTTCCGGGCCACGCTGCGCCAGGACGCCCCCGAATCGGCCTTGGACAACTGAATGGCGAATCGAAATGGTTGCATGTTCCGAGCCTAGAGCCAGAGGCTTTACGCTGGTGGCGTGTCGATCGAACCCGAGTCAACACCGTGGGCCCCCGATTCGTGGCGGCAGAAGCCGGCCGCTCAGCAGCCGGTATGGCCCGATGACGCCGAGCTGAAGCGGGTCCACTCCCAGCTGTCGTCGTTGCCTCCCCTGGTCTTCGCGGGCGAGGCCCGGCAGCTGACCCGGGCCCTGGGGGAGGCGGCCGACGGTCGGGCCTTTCTGTTGCAGGCAGGCGACTGCGCCGAGTCGTTCACCGAGTTCACTGCCGACGGGATCAGGGACAAGCTCAAAGTCATCCTCCAGATGGCAGTCGTCCTGACCTACGGGGCGGGGGTGCCGGTGGTGAAGCTGGGGCGGATCGCCGGACAGTTCGCCAAGCCGAGGTCGTCCCCCACCGAGCAAGTGGGCGATCAGATCCTCGACTCGTTCCGGGGACACATGGTCAACGACGACCTCCCGACCCCGGCCGCCCGCATACCCGATCCCAACCGGCTCATCACCGCCTACCAGCAGTCGGTGTCCACCCTCAACCTGCTCCGGGCGTTCACCAAAGGTGGGTTCGCCGATCTCAGCCAGGTCCATGCCTGGAATCAAGAGTTCGTGGCCTCCTCGGCAGAAGGGCAACGGTTCGAGGCCATTGCCGAAGGCATCGACCGGGCGTTGAGGTTCATGGCGGCTTGCGGCATCAAGTTGATGAGCGAGGACACCCTCCACGCGGTGGACTTCTGGACCAGCCATGACGCGCTGATCCTCGACTACGAAGAAGCGTTGACCCGCCGCGACTCGCTGACCGATGACTGGTACGACTGCTCGGCCCACATGCTGTGGGTGGGCGAGCGGACCCGCCAACTCGATGGGGCCCACTGCGAGTTCCTCGCCGGCATCCACAATCCGGTCGGATCCAAGCTCGGTCCCAATGCCACCGCGGATGACGTCATCGCCCTTTGCGAAAAACTCAACCCTGATCGGATTCCCGGAAGGTTGACCCTGATCACCCGCTTCGGGGCCGGTGCCATCGAGACCGGGCTTCCTCCGCTGCTCCGGGCAGCCCGAGAGGAGAGCCATCCGGTGCTGTGGGTGTGCGACCCGATGCACGGGAACACCTTCACCGTCGACGGCGGACGGAAGACCCGACGCTTCGATGACATCTTCGCCGAGCTGAAGGGGTTCTTCGCTGCCCACCGCGAGACAGGTACCTGGCCAGGGGGAGTTCACCTGGAGTTGACCGGGGAAGATGTAACCGAGTGTCTGGGTGGAGTGGAGGACATTGTCGAGGGCCAGCTCAATCAGCGGTACGTCACCACCTGTGACCCCCGGTTGAACGCTCGCCAATCCCTTGACCTGGCGTTCAGCGTCGCCGAGCTGCTTAGGACCTGATCCGCACGAGGCCGGGGGGAACCGGGGGTCATTGACCGCCAAGGTCGTGGCTACCAGAATGGTGCGGTCTCCGGGGGGCAGGAATCGGCAGCCATCTTCCAGCACCATCCGATATGTCGGCGCGCTCACCCGGATGAACTGATCGCCACCCCCTCCATTCGCCACCACGAGAAGCCACGGAGAAACTGCACCTGATGTTCTTTGCCCTCAGTCAGCGCCCTTCCTCAACCAGACGCTCGATCACTCGGCGGTTGCGGGGGTCGCGGCGGGCGATGGGCGCCGCTCTCGCCGGCCTGATCTGTTTGTTGGGGGCGGTGGTGATCCCGGTCGTCACGGTGGCGCCCCCGACGGCCGCGGCGGCATCGAACACCGTGCCGTCCTACTGGTTGGTGGCGACCGACGGCGGCGTCTTCGCCTTCGGTGGCCTTCCCAGCTACGGATCGATGGGTGGTCACCCCCTGAACCAACCGATAGTGGGGATGGCCGCTACCCCCGGCGGTGGCGGGTACTGGCTGGTAGCCAGTGACGGTGGCATCTTCTCGTTCGGCAACGCGACGTTCCACGGATCGATGGGCGGCCAACCCCTCAACAAGCCGATCGTGGGCATGGCCTCCACCCCGGACGGCGGCGGTTACTGGTTGGTGGCATCCGACGGCGGCATCTTCGCCTTCGGTGACGCGACGTTCCACGGTTCGACCGGTGCCATCCGCCTCAACCAACCGGTCGTCTCCATGGCATCTACCGGCGATGGCGCCGGCTACTGGTTGGTGGCGACCGACGGCGGCATCTTCGCCTTCGGCGACGCGACGTTCCACGGTTCGACCGGCGCCATCCGGCTCAACCGACCGGTGGTGGGGATGACGCCTTCCGCCGGTGGTGGCGGCTACTGGTTGGTGGCGTCCGATGGCGGCATCTTCGCCTTTGGCAGCGCTCCCTACTACGGCTCCGCCGGAGGTGAAACGCTCTCTCGGCCGATCGTGGCCATTCAGTCGACCCCCACCGGCAGCGGCTATTGGATGACCGACACCGCCGGCCTGGTCTTCAACTTTGGGGCGGCCGGCTACTTCGGATCAGCTCCGCCGCAGCTCAACGCACCGATCATCGGAATAACCGGAGGGATGGGTACGGGCGGGTTTGGGAGCAATCCGAATATTCCGTCCGGCTCCTATGGCTACGACATCTCCAAGTTCCAGTGCGGGAACCTTCCCCCGCCGCCCCACCAGATCGGGGTGGTGGAGGTCACCGGCGCGTCCTACTCGTTCACCAACCCGTGCCTGGCCAGTGAGGCCGCCTGGGCCGGCGCCGGGCTCAACCTGTACATCTATCTCACCTACGGGTTGACCTCCACCGGCGCCGCCATCTGCAACGGATTCGACCAGGATGCGTGTTACGCCGGTTACGGCGCCAGCCAGTACGCCTTCCAACAGGCCCAGGCGGCGGGGGTCAACACCTCGGTGACCTGGTGGCTGGACGTCGAAAGCGACCCCTCATGGTCGACCGATACCAGTGCCAACGCCCTTTTCGTCCAAGGAGCGGTGGAGGGACTGAGGGCGCTGGGCGTCAACAACGTCGGGATCTACACCAGCGTCCTCAGCTGGCCCGGGATCGTCGGCGCCTACCAGCCCCAGTTGCCGCTGTGGGCCGCCTGGTACACCAATAACCCCCAGCAGAATTGCGCCACCGCCTACTCGTACGCCGCGGCGCATGGGAGCAACCTCCCCTCCGGCGGTGTCTGGATGACCCAGTACACCGACAACGCCAACGGCTACGACGGCGACTACGCCTGCTGAACCACCAGCGGCTGCGGCGTCGATCCCGTCGAATCTCGCCAGCTCAGATGGCTGGCGTCGTTGTAGCCCAACAAGCGCCAGCGGCCTTCCTCGACTTCCCAGGTGGTGAGGGAGGCGTGCTGGGTCCGGAGTTGCAACCGGGCCCCGGCCCGACCGCCCACCAGTGGGAGCATCGCCAGCAGCGATGCCTCGATGACACCGGCGTGGCATGCCACCACCACCAGGCCGCCGGGATGCCGGGCCGCCGCGCCTTCGAGGGCATCGGCCACCCGGAGCACGAACCCGGTCCAGCTCTCCCCTCCCGGGGCGATCGGCAGGTCCGGGTGCTCGTCCCAGTTCGGACCGGGGTACTGGGCGCTGAACTCCGCCCAGGTGAGTCCATCGGCGTCCCCGGGATGGAGTTCACAGAGTCCGCACTCGGTGACCACCGTCGGCGCTGGGCCGATGGTCCCGTCCGGCCGGATGGATCTGAGGGCCGGAGCCAACAGTTCCGCCGTCTCGATGGCTCGCGGCAACACGCTGGCATAGAGGCCGTCGGCGCCGGCGAGCTCACCGGTCGTCGTCAATCGCTCACCCAACGCCTTCACCTGGCGTACTCCCTGGGCGGTGAGCCCGGTGCATCCCTTGATCCCCCCGCAGATCCCGGACACGTTGCACTCGGCTTCGCCGTGGCGGACCAGGACGAGGCGGGTGACGAGCGACGAGCCGGTGGGCGCCATCGTCCGGATGCCGTCGGGCGGGGCGGTGGTCCGGCCTTCGGCGGCGGCGCCCCTTCCGCCGGCGGGCGGAGCGGCGACCAGGCCCTCGAAACCCCCGTCGGCGTCCTTGACCATCAGGCCAGTTCCCCGACGAATCGCTCGAGCTGCCGCAACGTACGGCACTCGATGACACTGTCGCAGTGGACGCCGTACTCGCCCACGATCGAGTCTCCCGAATTCCAGTAGGCCTGAGGCTCGGGGTTCAGCCAGTAGACGCGGCGAGCCCGATCCTGAAGTTCCTTGACCACCCAGGCCTGGGAGGCGTGGTAGTTGTTCCGGGCATCGCCGAGGAGGAGCACGCTGGTCCGGGGATTGATCTCTTCGCCCCAGCGCTCCCAGAACACGGTCAGGGCGTGACCGTAGTCAGAGTGACCGTCCACCCAGATCACATCGGCCTCGGTGTTGATGCGGTGGACCGCATCGGCTGGATCGTCGGCGTGTTCGAAGAACCGGGTGACCTCGTCGATGCCGTCGATGAAGACGAAGCTGCGGACCTTGGAGAACTGGGAGCTGATGGCGTGCACCAGATGGAGCGTGAACCGGGCAAAAGATGCCACCGAGCCGGAGATGTCGGCAATGACCACGATCTCGGGCTTGGCCGGACGGGGGTACCGGAACTTGGGATCCAGCGGCACCCCGCCGGTCGACAGCGAGTGACGCACGGTGCTGCGGAAGTCGAGAGGCCCCTTGCGCCCGTGCCGGCGTTTCCGGGCCAACCGGACGGCCAGCTTGCGGGACAGCGGTTGCAGCGCCTTCCGGAGCAGCACCATCTCTTCCCGGGTGGCGTGCATCACGTCGACATCCTCGGGAAGCGGCTTCCGGAGTGATTTTGCCAATGCCTCGCTCCCCCGGTCGGCCACCAACCGACGGCGGATCTCGTTCTCGATCTCGCGGCGGAGCTGATCGATGCGCGACTGGAACTCGTCGCGTAGCAGGCGCTCCTCCAGGGCGGTAAAGGTGATCTGCCCGCCGGGGTCACCGTCCGACTCGGTGCCCGACAACCCGACCGGCGGGGGCGAGGTGGACCCGGCGCGGGCATCGTCGAGCAACCGGTCGAGGATCCCGTCCAGATCGAGGTTCCGCAGCGTGCGGTAGAGGTAGTAGGTCCCGCCCACCGGGCGGCCCGGTTCCATGCCGGCGTACCTGGCCACCGCGTGCCGGGCCACCGCGGCGATCATGGCGTTATTGGAACCGAGGAGGGCTTTGTAGAGCAGCTCGGCCAACTCCTCGGAGGTCATGCCCTCCTGCCCGCCGCCCCCACCCCGGCCCTGGCCCTTGCCGGTGCCCCGGCCGGCCAGCCTGGCCGCCTGGCTCTCCTCCGACTCGTCGGCCTCGGCGTCGGCGTCGAGCTCGGTGTCGCCGATCCGGTATTCCGGCCCCCGCAGCGAGAAGTAGATCTCGAAGGTCGTCTCGTAGGCTCTCCAGTGGGTCGACGACTTGACCAGGCTGGCGCCCAGGGCATATTTGAGCCCCTCCCGGTCCTCGAGCGGGATATGCCGCATGGCTTCGGCGGCGTCGAGGTGCTCGGTGAGGGAAACCGGGATCCCCGCAGCCCGGAGCTCGGCCACGAAACCGGTGAGAAGGTCGAGCACGGCGAATGTCCTGACTCAGATTCAGTCAGAGGCCTCGACGCCGGCCAATTCCTTGGCGGCTCGGTCGATGTCCGATCGGTACTTGAGAAGGATGTTGAGGGTGTCCCGGGCGCGTTCGGCATCGATGGACTCCACTCCGAGCACGACCAGGGTCCGGGCCCAATCGAGCGTCTCCGACACCGACGGAAGTTTCTTCAGCTCGAGGGTGCGGAGGGAGCGGACGATGCGGGCGACCTGGTCGGCCAACGCCGCGTCGATTCCCGGTACCCGGGTCTCGATGATGGCCCGCTCCCGATCGAGCTGGGGATAGTCGATGTGGAGGTAGAGGCAACGGCGCTTCAGCGCCTCCGACAGTTCCCGGGTGTTGTTCGAGGTGAGGAAGACCAGTGGGATCTGGGTGGCCCGGACGGTCCCCAGCTCCGGGATCGAGACCTGGTACTCGGAGAGGATCTCGAGCAGGAGCGCCTCGGTCTCCAGCTCCACCCGGTCGACCTCATCGATGAGCAGCACCACCGGATCCGGGGAGCGGATGGCTTCGAGCAGCGGGCGGGTCAGCAAGAACTCCTCGGAGAAGATGTCGTCTTCCAGCTGCTGCCAGGCCTCGTCGGCCCCGGCCTGAATCCGCAACAGCTGCTTCTTGTAGTTCCATTCGTACAGCGCCTTGGACTCGTCCAGCCCTTCGTAACACTGCAAGCGGATCAACCGGCATCCGGTCAGCCGGGCCACCGACTTGGCCAGCTCGGTCTTCCCGGTCCCGGCCGGCCCCTCCACCAGGACCGGCTTGGCCAACCGGTCGGCCAGGTACACGACGCCGGCAATGCCTTCGTCGGCCAGGTAGTCGACGCTGGCCAGTCCCTCGCGTACCGCGTCGATCGAATCGAACCGGGGGTCGCCGGCCACCGGGAACCCGGTGGTGATGATGTCGCTGGCGGTCATGACCGCACCTGGCCTTCGCCGTGGACGATGTACTTCACACAGGTCAAGGCCCGGATGCCCATCGGGCCCCGGGCATGGAGCTTCTGGGTGGAGATGCCGATCTCCGCGCCCAGCCCGAACTCCTCCCCGTCCACGAACCGGGTGGAGGCGTTGACCAGCACCGCGGCGGCATCGACCTCCGTGGTGAACCGGGTGGCTGTTGCGAGGTCGCGTGTGATGATTGCCTCCGAATGTCCTGATCCGAACCGAGCGATGTGGTCGATGGCGCCGTCGAGATCGTCCACCACCGCGACGGCCATCTTCAAATCGAGGAACTCGGTGGCGTAGTCCTCTTCGGTGGCGATCCCCACCGAGGGAAGCAATTGCCGCGTGGCGCGGTCTCCCACCAGTTCAACCTCCGGCAGCACCGAGCCGAGATCGGAAAGGAACTCGGTCGCCACCTGCCGGTGCACCAGCAGGGTCTCGGCCGCGTTGCACACTCCGGGGCGGTGGGTCTTGGCGTTGCGCACGATCGAGCGGGCCATGGCCAGATCCGCGGCCGCGTCCACGTAGACGTGGCAGTTCCCGGCGCCGTCCAGTACGTAGGGCACGGTGGCATGCTCCTTGATGGCCGCCACCAACGCCGGGCCCCCCCGGGGGATCAGGCAGTCGATCATCCCCTCCAGCCGCATGAAGTCCACCGCTGACTGGTGGCTGGTGTCCGTCACCAGGCCGACCGCATCCTCCGGGAGTCCCGCTTTCTCCAGGCCGAGGCGCAGCAGCCCGGCGATGACGGCATTGGTGCCGATCGCCGACGATGACCCCCGCAGCAGGACGGCATTGCCGGACTTGAGGCACAATCCCGCCGCATCGCTGGTCACGTTGGGACGGTTCTCGTAGATGATCCCGATCACCCCGAGCGGCACCCGCACCCGCTGGATGCGAAGGCCGTTGGGCCGGACCCAGCCGTCGACGATCTCGCCCACCGGGTCGGCCAGCCCGGCTACCTGGCGCAGCCCCTGGGCCATCCCCGCCACCCGGGCGGGGTCGAGGCGGAGCCGGTCGACGGTGGAAGCCTCGGCCCCGGTCGCTTCGAAGCCGGTCACGTCCTCGGCGTTGGTGGTGAGGATCCGGTCGGACTCCTGCTCGATGAGGTCGGCGGCCCGGTAGATGGCTTCGTTGCGGACCGCCTCCGACGACCGGGCCAGCACCCGCGATGCGGCGTTGGCCCGTTGTGCGAGGTCCACCAGGGTGGACGCGGAGCTTCCGTTCACCGCCACAGCGTACTTGCGGGGGGAGAGAGGGCCATCCCGACCAGGCACGCAGCCCCGACCATCGCCACCGAGGGGGACGGCCCCGGCGAGCCGATTCGCGCCCGGGGCCTCAAACCAGCACCACCAGATCGTCACGGTGGACGACCTCCGGCGCCAGATTCTCGGGAAGTTCGGAGGAACGATGGCCGGCCCAGGTGGCCACCACCGACGCCGGATGGCTGACCAGCCCCTTGGCGAAGACTTCCCCGTCCGGCCCGGCGATCTCCACCGCCGCGTCGGTGCCGAACTCGCCGACCACCGACACCACCCCGGCGGGGAGCAGCGAGGTGCCCCGCTCCACCAGAGCCCGGCGGGCCCCTTCGTCGACCAGCACGGTGCCGCTGGCGCCGATGGCGAAGGCGATCCACAGCTTTCGGGCCGGGAGACGGCGATCCCGGGGACGAAAGCGGGTTCCCACCCCCGGGGCGCCGGAGGTCACCGCGACCAGCACGTCAGGGTGAGAGGCATCGGCGATCACCGCCTCCACCCCCGACCACACCGCGATCTTGGCCGCCGCCAGCTTGGAGCCCATCCCGCCGCTCCCGACCGAGCTGCCCGGGCCGCCGGCAATCCGCTCCAGCTCGTTGTCGATCTCGACCACCTCGGCAATGAGGGATGCCTCCGACGTCCGTTTCGGGTCGCCGGTGAACAGACCGGCGGTATCGGTCAGCAGGATCAGAAGGTCGGCGCCGACCAGGTGGGCGACCAGGGCGGCCAGCCGGTCGTTGTCGCCGAAACGGATCTCCTCATCGGCCACCGCGTCGTTCTCGTTCACCACCGGGACCACGCCGAGCTCGAGCAGCCGGGCCAGGGTCTGGCGGGCGTGCAGGTACTGGCTGCGATGGACAAAGTCGAGCGGTGCCAGCAGCACCTGGCCGGCGACCAGATCGCAGTCCTGGAGGGCGTCGCTCCACACCGTCATCAGGCGGTGTTGGCCGATGGCGGCGACGGCCTGCAGCGTGGCCAGATCGGATGGCCGGGGGGTGCCCGGCGAGAGGATGGTCCAGCCGGCGGCGATGGCGCCGGAGGTGACCACCACCACCCGGTTTCCCGCGGTTCGAAGCCGGCCCACCTCGTCGGCCAATTTGGCCACCGCGTCGGCATCGATCCCTCCCCCGTCGTCGGTGACCGACGACGACCCGATCTTGACGACCACCGTCCGCGCCGGTACCGCGGAGGTCTGGGAGGCGCCGCTCATGACGAGCGTCGCCGGCGGCTCGACGGGACGCCGGTGAACTCCGGCTGATCGCGGTACCAGGTGAACGAGATCTCCCCGATGCGGACCTCGTCGCCGTCCCGGGCCCCGGCCCGGGCCAGGGCCCGATCGACCCCGATCTTGCGCAGGCGATCCTGGATGTAGTCGGCGGCTTCGTCGGTGGTCACATCGTTGAGTGCCACCGCCCGTTCCACCACCTTGCCGAACACCTCGTAGACGCCGTCATCGACCTTCTCCACGCTGAAGCCCTCGGGGAGCGGGCGATGGATCACCACGTTGCCGGTTGGCTCGGGCTCCTCGGCACGAGTGGCGGCCACCATCGTCCCCAACGTGCCGACCAGTGTCGAGATGCCCAGTCCGGTGACCGCCGAGATCACCAGATTCGGCTGGAAGCTCCCGCCAACCCCGCCGGCGTCGGTGCCCGACCCGAACAGGGCGGCGACATCGGACACATCGACGATCCCGGCAGCGTCGGCCTTCGAACCGACCACCAGGCGCGGCCGGTCGAGCAGATCGGGGCGGTACCGACCCAACTCGTCGATGAGCACCCGATGTTGCACGGAGGGCGGGACACCGGTGACCGGGTCGAGCTCGATGAGCACCACCAGGACCCGCGACCGGGTGATATGCCGCAAGAACTGGTGCCCGAGGCCCTTCCCCTCCGCGGCCCCTTCCACCAGGCCGGGGATGTCCGCCATGGTGAAGTTGGAGTCGTCGTCGCAGCGAACCACCCCGAGGTGGGGTTCGAGGGTGGTGAACGGGTAGTCGGCGACCTTGGGCTTGGCTGCCGAGATCCTCGAGATCAAGGTGCTCTTGCCGACGTTGGGGAATCCGACCAGCGCCACGTCGGCGACCAGGGCCAGTTCGAGGTCGTACCACTGTTCGTGGCCCTTCTCACCCTGTTCGGCGAAGGCCGGCGCCCGGCGGCGGTTGGTAAGGAAGCTGGCGTTGCCCCGACCACCCCGGCCGCCCTCGGCTGCCAGCCACCGGTCACCTGGACCGACCAGGTCAGCCAGCAACTTCCCTTCGGCGGTACGGGCCCGGGTCCCGACCGGGACGGGTACCTCGAGATCCGCTCCCCTGGCTCCGTGCTTCTTCTTGCCGCCGCCGTGACCGCCGTCGCCGCCCTTGCGATAGGGATGATCGCGGAATCCCAGCAGCGAGGACTGGTTGGTGGTGGCCACCAGCCAGACGTCGCCTCCCCGCCCCCCGTCACCGCCATCGGGACCGCCCTTGTCTACGTGCGCCTCGCGCCGAAACGCCACCGCGCCGGCCCCGCCATCGCCCGCTTTCACATGGAGCTGGGCCTCATCGACGAATCCGGACATCCCTCGATCCTACCGATCGACCGTCGGCCGACCCGACGGCTGCCCTGATCACGCTCGGTTTTGTCCGGGGTCAAAGGGGCCGAAACAGTGTCGACGGCCGATACTGCTGAGACGGCCGATACTGCTAGACGGCCGATACGGCTGAGACGGCCGATACGGCTCAGACGGCTTCGAGCAGAACCGGGCGCAGCCGGGCGACCGCCTCGGACACGCCGAGGTGTTCAGCCAGCCCGTCGTACGACCCATACTCGGCACGGAGCGCGTCGAGCAGGTTCGCCATCGTCTCGGGCGCCACCTGGATCAGAGCCGGAGCCAGTTTGGTCACGATCTCCACCGAATCCGGGTACTCATCCTTGAGTCGCTCGAACAACATGACCATGGCCGGAGCGCTAAGGGCGTAATCCTCCACGATCGTCTGGTCGGGCACCCCGAGGAAGGCCAGAACAAGCGCCGAAAGCACCCCGGTGCGATCCTTCCCGGCGCTGCAGTGCACGACCGCGGGGAGGGCGTCGCCCTCGGCGAGCAGGTTGATGGCCCGGCCCAGCACCTCACCACGGCCGACGACCAGGTCGAAATAGTGGGACGCCACGTAGGACGCCTCCTCCCAGGCGGCAAGCTCCTCCGGGGTCGGAAGGACATCGGCGAGCGGAAGGCTGTGATACCTCACCGGCACCTCCTCAACCGGGAACGAACCGCGCTGCTCGCCTTCATCGACGGTGCGGAGATCGATCACGGTGGCCAGGCCCATGTCCCGCAACCGAGCTCGGTCATTGGGACTCAGCCGGTTGAGGCCGTCGGCCGCGGAATAGTCGGCGCCAGCGGGTTTGATGGCCGTCAGCCGTCCGGTAGCCGCCCAGGTCGCGGAAGTTCACGCAGCCGTCGAGCACCACCTTCCGATTAGGAGGAACGGTCGCCGTCACCGTGTCGACCCGCTCACCGGTCAACGAACCAGGACGGAGCTTGCGACGGATCAGGCGTCGGTGATGACGTCGACCAGCTTCCGGCCTTTTCGGCTGGCGAACTGGACGGTGCCGGCGGTCAGGGCGTACAACGTGTCGTCGCCGCCCTTCCCGACGTTGAGCCCGGGATGGAACTTGGTGCCACGTTGGCGGAGGATGATCGCCCCGGCCTGCACGGTGGTGCCGCCGAAGTTCTTCACCCCCAGGCGCTGGGCGTTCGAATCCCGACCGTTGCGGGTTGAACCGCCACCTTTCGTCTTGGACACGCCGGAAACTCCTTCTCGTTCTCGCTCTGCTGCGTCGTACTCACGCTGCGGTCGGTCGTTGCTGTACTTGCCGGTGCTGCGACTCGGTGGCCGCGCCGGGACTCAGCCCGCGGCGGTGATACCGGTGATCTTAATCGTCGAGTAGCGCTGCCGGTGACCCCACCGGGTGCTCTGGTTCGACTTGTTCTTGTAGGTGAACCCTCGGATCTTGGGCCCGAGCTCTTCTCCGACCACCTGGGCGGTCACCGAAGCCTTGGCCAGATCGGCCGGGGTGGCCAGCACGGTGTCGCCGTCGACCACCAGGACCGGGGTGAACGCCACCTCCGACCCGGGCTCCTGGCCCAGCAACTCGACGCGGAGCTCCTGGCCCTCGGCCACCCGCTCCTGCTTTCCTCCGGTTTGGATCACTGCGTACATAAGGGGATAACTCTACAGCTCACCGGGGGTGAAGACGATTCCGCGCCCCTCGCAGACCTCACACACGGTCGAGAGCGACTCGATGAGGCCCTCGGAGATCCGCTTCCGGGTCATTTCCACCAGGCCCAGCTCGGAGATGTCGAAGACCTGGGTTCGGGTCTTGTCCCTGGCCAATGCGGCCCGGAGGGCGCTGGACACCTTGTCCCGGTTCTCCCGGATCTCCATGTCGATGAAGTCGATCACGATGATCCCGCCGATGTCGCGGAGCCGCAGCTGACGGGCGACCTCCTCGGCCGCCTCCAGGTTGTTGCGGTAGACCGTCTCCTCGAGGTTGGTGGTGCCGACGTTCTTCCCGGTGTTGACGTCGATGACGGTCAACGCCTCGGTCCGGTCGATCACCAACGACCCGCCCGAGGGGAGGTACACCTTCCGGTCCAGGGCCTTGTGGAGCTGCTCGTGGACGTGGTACCGCTCGAACACCGGCAGTGGCTCCTCCGCGGGGTCGAAGTACTCCACCCGGTCGGCCAGCTCGGGGTTGACCGCCCCCACGTAGTCGCGCACCTGCTCGAAGAGGGCAAGGTCGTCGATGACCACCGCCCGGTATTCACGGTTGAGCTCCTCGCGAATCACTCTGACCGCGGTCACTGGTTCTCGGTAGAGAAGGGCGGCACCCTGGCCCTTGGCGGCCGCGGCGGAGATCCCCTCCCACTGGGTGACCAGCCGGGCGACGTCGTTGCGCAACTCATCGGCACTGGCTCCGGCCGCCGCCGTCCGCACGATCAGGCCGTGGCCCTTCGGGCGGACCGCATCGACGATCTTCCGAAGCCGCTTCCGCTCGCTGTCGTCCAACCGCTTGGAGATGCCGAAGGCGGTGCTGTCGGGGACCAGGACCACGAAGCGGCCCGGAATCGAGACCTCTTGGGTGAGCCGGGCGCCCTTGGCCCCGATCGGGTTCTTCGTGACCTGGCACAGGATGGACTGCCCGGGTCGCAGCACTTCCTCGATGCGGGGCTGGGTGGAAGCGTCCCCCGTCCCCGTCTCGATGTCGTCCTTGTCGTAGCGAACGTCTCCCCGGTAGAGGACGGCGTTCTTCGGGGTCCCGATGTCGATGAAGGCAGCCTCCATGCCCGGAAGCACGTTCTGCACCCGGCCCCGGTAGATGTTGCCGTCGATCTGGGTCGCATCGTCCGACTTCCGGGAAACATAGTGCTCAACCAGCGTGCGCCCTTCGAGCAGGGCAATCTGTGTCGTCTCCGGCTGCACGTGGACAACCATCATGTAGCGGCCGACCGCCTTGCCCCGGCGCTCCCGACCCCCTCTCCGGTTGCTGTTGACCGCGTCGTCGGCATTGCGAACGGGCGAGAGCGATTCGACCGACGCCCCGTTCTCGTTACCGAAGGTCTCGCTGCCGATGGTGCCAACGCCACCGGCCCGCGATCCACCACCGTTGCGTCCGGATCCGCCACCGTTTCCCGATCGCCCGCCGCCGGATCCACCGCTGCGACCCGATCGGCCGCCGCCCGAGCGGCTCCCATTGCCGGAGCCGCTTCTGGATTTCTGCGCCGGGCCGGACGGCCGGGACTCGGTCTCCACCGATCCGGGACGGGCGGGCCGGGTGTCGCCGATCTTGGGCCGAGTGGAAGGCACCAGCGGCGGCGCCCCTCCCGGGACCGTGGTAGGGCGATTTACCGCCACCGGTCCAGCATCAGCAGCGCCGAGAACGGCATCGACACCAGTTCCCGGGGTGCCGAAGGTGCCGGCGCTGCCGGTGATGCCCGAGGCGCCAGCAGTGCCCGAGGTGCCCGGGGTGCCCGTGAGGCTCGAAGTACGCGTCTGACCGGTGGAGCCAGGCGTGTCGGCGGCGCCGACCGAGCGAACCGTATCGTTCGGACCATCGCCGTCCCCAGGGGTCGGGGGTCCGGCTGTCGACCCCGATGTGGCGGATTTGGAGCGTCCACGCCCGCCACGAGACCCTCGTCGGCGGCGGCTCTGCCCGGTTCGCGGCGAGGCGGGACGGGAGCTGACGTCCTCGGATCCGACCTGAGTGGGGGCCGACCCGGCACCGGCCGATGAGTCCGACTGAGAAACCTCCGCCGCGGTCGATTGGCCGCCAACCTGCGCATCCGCGGCACCCGGGGCCGAATCGCGGCGCCCGGAAGTCTCTTCTCCTGTTACTGACGGATCAGACCGAGGCGTCTCGCCCCTTTGTCCAGCCTCAGCGTTGGCGCCATCTCCCACAGGCGCGGACGAGAGCGCCGGCACGTTGGCCGGCTTCTCGACCGGCGGCCCGGTCATTGCTTCTGACATCGAAATCCCTTTCAATACTGCTCACGATGCACGCTCGTGCGCGTACATAGCGCGGCCAGACGTTTTCGGGCTTACCCGGTACTTCCGGGGCTCCCATCGGACGCCTTCGCGCTCGATACTTCGTTGCGTTCTGCATGCCCGGTTCGAAACCGGGATCCGACTTGACTCGCTGCCAGCGGATCCGTCCAGGGGTGTCACGAAATTCCGACCCCCGACGATGTCCAGCTGGAGCAGGTGGCGTGTAAATCTCACTTTGCCCAGTTTGGAGAAGAGGAGACGATTACGCACGTCATTCCCTCCCATCTCCGGCCGCCTTGGCGGCAACTGCGTCCGGCCCTGGGGCCGGAATGGCGCCGGATGGCGCCGTGCCCCACCATGGTACCGGCCTTCATCGCCCCGTAAAAACCCCTGGTGGACGGCAAGTTCTGAGCCAGAATCGCCAGAACTGGGCCAATGAACCCGGCAACGCGCCCTCCGGCCTGCCGTGGAAAGTGCCTTCCGGACAACCCGGTGTCCGCTCCGCCCCGCCACAGATGAGGCCGATTGGCCGACGGTTTGGGCCGTCCGAGCCATCCGTTTTGGCTATCCCGTCCCGGTTCCCGCGCCGGCCCCGGTGGGGGTGGTCGTCCCTGCCCCGGCGGTGGTGGTGGTTGTCGTGGGCGCGGCGGTCGTGGTGGTCGTCCCGGATCCCGACCCCGACCCCGACCCCGGCGTTGTCGTGGTGGTGGTCGTCGTGGGCGCGATGAGTGGCACCGGCTTGGTGGCCTGAATGACCTGGTTGCCGGGAGGAATCGCGGCCGGCCCGACCGGGTGGGCGGCCAGGTAGTCGAAGATGTCCCTCACCACCGGAGCCGCCGCGGTCGCACCGTAGCCGGCCTGGTCGATGACGCACACCACCACGTATTGGGGAGTGGTGGTGAACCCGATGAACCACGACGTGGGCTCCTTGCCCGCCACCGTGTCGGCGGTACCGGTCTTGCCGGCCAGGAGGTTGACCGGGAACAACGAACCCTGGAACGCGCCATAGGCCGTGCCGTTGGGTGCCTGCACCACCCCTTCGAAGCCGGCCAGCAGCGGCTGGTAGGTGCTGGGCGGAAGGCTCACATGACCGGTCACCTGAGGATCGAATTTCTTCACCACCGTCCCGGTCGGTGAGACCTCGGCGGCGGCGACCTGGGGGGCGTAGCGGGTGCCCCCGTTGATGAACGTCGAGTAGGCCACCGCCTGCTCGATGGGGGTTATCACCGTCCCGCCCTGCCCGAAGGCCATCTCCACGTTGTCTCCGGTGTACCAGGTGGTGTTGGGAAAGGCGGTCGGGCTTTCGGCATGGAGCTTCTGGCGTTCGGGCTGGCTGTCCACCCGCCCGGCGATCTCACCCGGAAGGTCGATGCCGGTGAGTTGGCCCAAGCTGTACTCGCCGGCAACATTCTGGATGGGGGTCTCGCCATAGGTCGAGGACGCGTCGTAGAACATCGCCCCCAGGTTGTAGAAGAAATCGTCGTCGGACACCGTCAGAGCGGTGGAGATGTTGATGCTGCCGAGGGCACCGTCCCCCGGAGCATTTTGAAGGACGCATCCGGTGGCGCCGGAGTTGGCCTTGCAGCCGGGGACGTTAAAGGTGCCGGTGTCGGGGTAGGTCTGGTTGGGGGTCCACAACCCGCTGTCCAGCGCCGCGGTCGCAGTGTTCAGCTTGAATGTCGATCCGGGGGTGAACACCCCCTCGATGGCCCGGTTGAGCTGCGGGTAATTGCTGGTCGGGTTGTTGATTGAGGCATAGGCGGCATCGGAGATACCCCCGACCCAGATGTTCGGGTTGTAGGAGGGGAATGATGACGAGGCCAGCACCGCTCCGGTTCTCGGGTCCATGACCAGCACCGCTCCACCGGTAGCGGCCGGGTAGCACCCGGTGTTGTTGTTGCAGGCCGGGTCGAGGGTGTTGCGCAGTGTTCCGATCTGGGTGGCCAGTGCGTTGTCCGCCACCTGTTGCAAAGGCGTGTCGATATTGGTGACCAGGTTGTCGCCCGCAACCGCCGGGATGGTTTTCAGGCTGCCCACCACGTGGCCGGTGGAGTCCACCTCGAGCTGCTGTTGCCCCGGGGTGCCGTGGAGGACGGACTCGTACTGCTGCTCCAGGCCCGATTGCCCGTACGGGTCGCCAGCTTGGTAGCCCTGAGATGAATGTGCCTGCAGCTCGGAGCCGTTGATGACTCCGACGTATCCGAGGACCTGGGAGGCCGGGTAGCCGTCCTGGGCGGGGCCGGGGTATTCGAGCTGTGGGTAGTTGCGCTGGGAGATCTGATCGGTCGACACCCCGGGAAACTCCGACGGGTGTTCCTTGATGTAGAGAACATCGGAGACCGGGGCGTTGGCCAGGATCGGGATCGGTTCGTACAGGCTGTATTTGGTATTGGCGATCGAGGCGTTCACCTGGGCCTCGGACTCACCGATCAACGCCGCCAGCCGTCCGATGACGCCGTTGTGCTGGACGGCCGCGTTCCGCGAGAGGGTGATCTCGGTGGTGGACACGTTGTTCACCAGGGGATTCCCGTACCGGTCGAGGATCAGTCCCCGGGGCGGGACGATCGACACCGCTCGGATCTGGTTGGCGGTCACCGCACTGACAGCGGCGGGGGCCTGGAGTATCTGCAGCGCCCACAGACGCAGTCCCAACACGATGAACAGTCCGAGGACGACCAGTCCGGTGATCCGGAGCCGGAGCACAGGGCGCGCGGCGGTCGAGTCGGGGGCATCGAGCACACCCTCCACCGAAAATCGGCTCTGGTGGAGTTTGGGCTGTCGGGGTGGCTTGCGGCGGGTGGGGCGGCTGCGTTCGGGCCGCACATAGACCCGCGATCCACGAAGAGGGTGCCGGAGGGAACGCTTCACGGGGCACCATCCTGCCAACTCACTGGATGGAAATGCTCGCGAGGGCGAGAATGACGCGCCGACCTGGGAACGGGCCCCACAGCTGCCCTCGAGTGGCCCGAGCGGCCCGAGGGGGGCGGGCGGGACGGGCGAAGCGGGACGGGCGAACGAGTCCTCATCGGAGCAAACCGGACGGGGATGTGGGCATTCCTTCCGTCGACACCTTGGGCAACGCCCAGGCGATCAACCGGACCGCCGGAACCGCCAGCAGGGCATTGACCACCGCGACCAGCAGCGCCACGCGGGTCACCGAGACGTGGAGCATCTGCGGCTGGCCGAGAATCGAGCCGAAGAGGGGGTAGAGCACCTCGTAGGCCACGCTGGACACCAGGGCGCCGACGGTGGGTAGCCACCACGAGGATCGGTCGACGGCCACCGTCGCCAGTCCTACCCCGTAGCCGATCATGGTGCCGATGAAGGCCGAAAGACCGAAGGGAGTGGGAAGGAGGCAGTCGGCCGCCAAGCCGGCGCCGAAGCCCATGGTCGCCCCCCGGGCCGGTCCGCCCACCAGCCCGGCGGCCATCGGCAGCAGCACCATGATGTCCGGGTGGACCCCGCCGATGCGGATATCGAGCATCAGGGTCTCCTGCACCGCCAAGAACCCGAACACCACCAGGACGACTTTGGCCGCGTCCCGTGGGGTCACCGGTGGGCCCCCACGACCGCGACCGCGACCGCGACCGCGACCCGAAGGAAGACCCCATGCGTCCTCACGAGTTGGAGGGATCCCACAGGACCACCGACACGTAGCGAAGATTGGTGAGATCGCCCAGCGGTTGCAGGGTCACCGACTCCTCCGACGCCGAGACCCCGGTCTTGGTGCTGGTGACACGGGCCACCGGGATGCTCGGCGGGAAGATGGCGCCGTTCAGCCCGCTGGTCACGAACACCTCTCCCACCGGAACCGGGGTGTTGACCGGGACCAGGTCGGCGGAGAGCGGCTTGCCCGATCCCGACCCGACCACATCGGCGAAGGCGCCGGGGTTCCCGTACAGCGCCCCGACCGAGGAGGCCCCGTCGGTGATCAGGCGAACGGTGGCGGTGTGGTGATTGGCCTGGACGACCTGACCGACCAGCTGTTCACCCAGCGCACCCCCGCCCGACACCACCGGCATGTTGAGCTGCACCCCGTCGTCCCGCCCGACGCTGATGTCGATGGTGGCGGCGAAGTTGCTCGACTCGTAGTCGGTAACCTCAGCGGGGACCGTCTGTAGGTTGCTGATGTACGGGAGGTGGAGAAGGGCGCTCAGCTGCTGGAGGGACTGCTCGGTCTGCTGGGATCTGGTTCCCTGTAGTTGGAGTTGGCGGATCTGCTGCTGCAGCTTTTGGTTCTGCTGGCGAACCGCCCCGTAGTTGACGGAGCCGGCCAGGAAGCTGCCCACCGGCTCGATGATGCCGTTGACCGCTGAGCGCACCGGGGCAAAGGAATCCGCGGCCACCGATCGCACCCCGGAGGTGATCGGGTGGAGGCTACCGCGGGCGTCGAGAGTGATGATGGTGATCGACGCCAACAGCAGAATCAGCAATGTGTTGCGAGGGCGGCGGGACCGCCGCGACTTCGCCACAGGACAGAGATTCTCCTAGATCAGCGGGCTGACGACGTGATGAGTACCTGCTTGAGGGCTTCGAACTCCTCGAGGCACTGGCCGCTCCCGATGGCGACGCAGTTCAGCGGGTCTCTGGCCACGACGATGGGCATGCCGGTCTCTTGGGTCAGACGGCTGTCAAGACCGTGCAGGAGGGCACCACCGCCGGTCAGCACGATCCCCTGCTCCATGATGTCGGCGGCCAGCTCCGGCGGCGTCCGATCGAGGGTGACCTTCACGGCGTCCACGATGGCGGACACCGGTTCGTCGACCGCCTTGCGGATCTCCTGCGTGGAGATGACCACCGTCTTGGGGAGGCCGGACACCAGATCACGTCCGCGGATCTCGGCGTGCAGTTCTTCCTCGAGGTCGAATGCGGAGCCGAGCGCGATCTTGATCTCTTCCGCGGTGCGCTCGCCGAGGGCGAGGCTGTACTCCTTCTTGATGAAGGACACGATCGCCTCGTCCAACTCGTCGCCGCCGATGCGGATCGATTGGCTGGTCACGATGCCGCCGAGGGAGATGACCGCCACCTCGGTGGTGCCGCCACCGATGTCGACCACCATGTTTCCGGTCGGCTCGTGCACCGGCAACCCGGCACCGATGGCGGCGGCCATCGGCTCTTCGATGATGAAGGCCTTGCGGGCGCCGGCGTACTCGGCGGCTTCCATCACCGCACGTTGCTCCACCCCGGTGATGCCCGACGGGACGCAGATGACCATCCGGGGCTTGGCGAACCGGCGCTGGTGTACCCGGTGGATGAAGTACCGGAGCATCTTCTCGCAGATCTCGAAGTCGGCGATGACCCCGTCTTTCAGGGGGCGGATGGCTTGGATGTGACTCGGCGTGCGGCCGATCATCCGCTTGGCTTCGGTGCCGACGGCCAAGGGTCGGCCGTCCTTCACGTTGACGGCGACCACCGACGGCTCGTTGAGGACGATTCCTCGACCACGTACATACACCAGGGTGTTGGCGGTGCCAAGATCTACGGCCATATCTCGGCCTAACAGGGAAAAACCGTTATCGCGCATCAGAGATGCAACCCTCCATGGGGGATTGGGTGAGAGAGCGTGCCTGGACGGAATCGCACCTGCATTCCGCTGGATTCTGTCAGCAGTCTACGCAGCATCGGCGCACCATGCTACGAGACCCCCCGCCGGGCCCGCCACTGCACCCTGCCAATTCACCCCCACATGCACCCGCCGCCCGGCCCCGCACTGGGCATCCAGGCGCTTCGTCGGCGCCCGGAATCGACGCCACAAAAAACCAGGTCAGGAAGGACGCAGCTCCGGGAAGAAGATCTCGATCTCCCGGGTCGCCGATTCGACCGAGTCCGATCCATGCACCAGGTTCTCACCCATCTCCAGCGCCAGATCCCCCCGGATGGTCCCTGGAGCCGCCTCCACCGGGTTGGTGGCGCCCATCAGGGCGCGCACCACCTTGAAGGTGTCGTCCGGGCCCTCTACCACCATGATCAGTGCCGGCGACCGGGTGATGAAGGCCACCAGTCCGTCGTAGAACGGCTTGCCGTCGTGCTCGGCGTAATGGCGTCCCGCCTCGGACGCGGTGACGTGGCGAAGCTCGGCAGCCACCAGCCGGACACCCTTGCGCTCGATGCGGCCGATGATCTCGCCGGTGAGGCCGCGTTCGACGGCGTCGGGCTTGCAGATGACAAGAGTTCGTCCCACGAGCGGGGCAGGCTAGCCGAACTCCGGTGAGGTGTCAGAACCGCGGTGAGGTGTCAGAACCGCGACCAGCGGTCCGACCCACCGGAGGGAACGTCCAGCCGAAGCGATCAGACTTCGTCGGGCAGCAGCAGCCGCCGGGCGTCGGCCACCACGTACAACGAACCGCACACCACCACCCGACCGTCGCCGCCGGCTAGTTCGATGGCCATCATCACCGCTTCTGACGGCGAGTCCGCCACCGTCGTCGCCATGCCGAGGGCGAGCGCGGCTTCACCCACCACTTCGGTGGACATGGCCCGCGGCGAATCGGGGGCGCACACCACCACCGAACGGATGCCGGCCGACACCAGCGCGTCGAGCATGGCCGACGGATCTCGTCCCGACAGCATCCCCACCACCGCCACTGCATCACCGTCGACGGCGAACTCCTCGACCAGCGAACGGGCGAGGGTGATCATCCCGGCCACGTTGTGGGCCCCGTCCACCACCACCAGCGGGTGGCGCTTCACGATTTCCAGGCGACCCGGAACCCGCACCTGTGCGAAGGCGCCCTCCACAACGTCCTCGTCGAGCGGGGACCCGAAGAACGCCTCGACCGCGGCCAGCGCGCAGGCGGCGTTGTCGCCTTGGTGGGCGCCGTGCAACGGCACCAGGATCTCCCCGTAGGAGCCGGCCGGAGTCCACATGTCGACCAGGCGGCCGCCCACCGCCACCCGGTTGGCCGAACAGCCGAACTCCTGGAGCCGGACCCACGTCTCCGCCGCCCCGGCTTGATCAGCCCGTTCCCGCAGCAATGACACCAGGTGGGGGTCGGTCTCGCCGATGATGACCCGGCTACCCGCCTTGAAGATGCCGGCCTTGTCCCCGGCGATGTCCTCCAGCGTCGGTCCCAGGACTTCGGTGTGGTCGAAGCTCACGTTGGTGATCACCGCCACCTCGGCGTCGACCACGTTGGTGGAGTCCCACCGCCCGCCCAGCCCGACCTCGATCACCCCCACGTCGACCGCCTCGTCGGCGAACCACATGAGTGCGGCCGCGGTCAGCAGCTCGAAGCGGGTCAGACGCTCCCCCACCAGGGGTTCGACCCGGGCCAGGGTCTCGAGCACCTCCCGGAAGGCGTCGTCGTCGATGGGCTCCCCGTTCCGGGCGATCCGCTCGTTGACCCGGCTCAGATTCGGGCTGGTGTAGGTGCCCACCGACAGGCCCATGGCCCCCAACAGGGCGGTGGTCATGGCGGCGGTCGACCCCTTGCCGTTGGTGCCGGTCAGGTGGATGACGGGATAGGCCGTCTGAGGGTCGCCCAGGATGGTCATCAGTTCGCGCACCCGGTCGAGGGTGGGCACCGCCTGCCGGGTCGGCATGTTCATCTCGAAGTTGATGTGCGAATCGAGCCAGGCCAGGGCCTCAGCCAGATCGTCGAAGTGGACGGTAGCTGGAGAGGCCGGGGACAGAGCCGAGGAGGCCGAGGAGGAAGCCGACGAGGAAGACGGAGTGGTCAAAGGATGTCAGCTCGCGATGCGGGGCCCGGCCGGGCCGACCGGAGGGCCGAGGGCATGAGTCGGTCAGGAAGCGGCCCGGCGGGTGCGAGCCTTGGCCGGCGGGCTCTTCAGCGGCACCAGCGTCGGATGCACCTTGTCGAGGACCACCGACCGGTCGACCACGCACTTGGATACGTCGGTCCGGCCCGGGAGGTCGTACATCACCTCGAGCAACACCTCTTCGAGGATGGCCCGCAACCCTCTGGCTCCGGTGCCCCGGAGCAGCGCCTGCTCGGCGATGGCCTCGAGCGCATCATCGGTGAGCTCGAGTTCGACATGGTCGAGATCGAAGACCCGCTTGTACTGACGGGTGAGAGCGTTCTTCGGCTCCACCAGGATGCGGATCAACGCCTCCTTGTACAGGTGGGCCACCGCGCCGATGACCGGAAGGCGCCCGATGAACTCGGGGATGAGACCGAACTTCATCAGGTCCTCGGGGAGCACGTGGCGCAACAGTTCGGAATCGTCGCCCCGGTCGGCGGCTTTGCGTACCTCGGCCCGGAACCCGATCCCCTTGCGCCCGATGCGGTTCTCGATGATCTTGTCGATTCCGGCGAACGCGCCACCGCAGATGAACAGGATGTTGGTGGTGTCGATCTGGATGAATTCCTGATGGGGGTGCTTCCGCCCACCTTGCGGCGGCACCGAGGCGGTGGTCCCCTCCAGGATCTTCAACAACGCCTGCTGGACACCCTCACCCGAGACGTCCCGGGTGATCGACGGATTCTCCGACTTGCGGGCGATCTTGTCGATCTCGTCGATGTAGATGATGCCGGTCTCGGCCCGCTTGACGTCGTAGTCGGCGGCCTGGATCAGCTTCAGCAAGATGTTCTCGACGTCCTCGCCGACATAGCCCGCCTCGGTGAGGGCGGTGGCGTCGGCGATGGCAAACGGCACATTGAGCATCCGGGCCAGGGTCTGGGCCAGGAGGGTCTTGCCGCACCCGGTTGGGCCCAGGAGCAAGATGTTGGACTTTGCCAACTCGACCTCACTGTCGTGAGGACCGTCGCTCTCCGCCTGGACCCGCTTGTAGTGGTTGTAGACGGCGACCGACAGGATCTTCTTGGCGTATTCCTGGCCGATGACGTAGTCGTTCAGGAATTCGTAGATCTCTTTCGGCTTGGGGAGTTCCTCGAACGAAAGCTCGGTGGTGTCGGAGAGTTCCTCGGCGATGATGTCGTTGCACAGTTCGATGCACTCGTCGCAGATGTAGACGCCCGGCCCAGCGATGAGTTTCTTCACCTGCTTCTGCGACTTGCCGCAGAAGCTGCACTTCACCAGGTCGCCCCCGTCTCCGAACTTCGCCACGTCGGTTTCCCCTCGTCCTTCTGTCAGGTGTTCTCGACCACTGAACCGATGTCCAACTCTAGCGGCTGGTCGACGGCCGGCCGATCGTCTTGGGTGGGGGCGTCCCGACTCAGGCGGCTCCGACAGCCTCCATGCCCACCAGGTCCCGGGCGGTGATGACCTCGTCGATCAGGCCGTAGGTCACTGCTTCCTCGGCCGTCATGATGAAGTCGCGATCGGTGTCCTTCGACACCTTTTCGAGCGTCTGACCAGTATCGTTGGCCAGCATCCCATTCAGCAGATCGCGCATCCTGAGAATCTCCTTGGCCTGGAGCTCGATGTCGCTGGCTTGTCCCTCCACCCCGCCGAACGGCTGGTGCAAGAGGATGCGGGCATGAGGAAGGGCGAACCTCTTGCCGTGGGTTCCCGCCCCGAGCAGGACGGCGGCGGCCGAGGCGGCCTGGCCGAAGCAGAAGGTGGACAGGTCCGGCTTGATGTACTTCATGGTGTCGTAGATGGCGAACAGGGCGGTGATGTCCCCGCCCGGCGAGTTGATGTAGAGGTGGATGTCCTTGTCGGCTTCCTCCGACTCGAGGAACAGCAACTGGGCACAGACCAGGTTGGCCACGGTGTCGTTGATGGGGGTCCCGAGGAAGATGATCCGTTCCCGGAGGAGCCGGGAGTACAGGTCGTAGTTGCGTTCACCCCGGCTGGTCGACTCGACCACCCACGGCACGCTGTACGCCTGTATGTCCATAGATCTCGATGCATCCGTGAAGCTCACTCCGCGTCCTCCTCTGCCTGATTCACCTTCAGGTCATCCCGTGACACGGGATTCCCGTCCTCGTCCACCAGTTCGACATTGTCGAGCAGCCATCGCAGGGCCTTGGCCTTGCGCCGGTCCGAGCGTACCGCCGACAGCCTTCCGCCCTGTTCGAGTTGTTCGCGTACCTGGTCGGCGCTCATCTCCAGGCGCTCGCCCATGGTGGCCAGCTCGGCATCGAGCTCCTCGTCGGTGAGCTCGATGTGCTCCTGCTCCACCAGCGCCCGGAGGGCCAGATCCGATTTGACCCCCTGGAGGGCGCCGGTCCGGAGCTCGTCCAGGAACTCCTGCTCATCGCGTCCGGTGGCGGCGAGAAACTGTCCGAGCCCGATCTTCTGCTCCTCCAGCCGGTGGTTGAGGTCGTGGATCCGCTCGCGCAGCTCCTGCTCCACCAGGACATCGGGAACGTCCTCGGTGACCAGTTCCACCAGTGCCTCGACGGTCTTCTGCTGGAGGGCCAGCTGGGCCTGCATGATGTGCCGTTGCTTGAGCCGTTTGGTGATGTCTTCCCTCAGCTCATCGGCGGTCTTGAACTCGGAGGCTTCGGCCGCCCATTCGTCGGTCACCTCGGGAAGCACCAGCTCCTTGGTGTCCTTGACCGCCACCGAGAAGGAAATCGTGTGTCCGAGATCGTCGATGGACGATTCGAAGGTAACCGTGTCACCGGCTTTGGCGCCGATCAGCGCGTCATCGAGCTCAGGGACCACTCCCCCGCTCCCGGCCTCGTAGAGGAAGTCCTCGGCGGTGAGATCGTCGTCGTCCCCCTCTTCCTCGATGACCTTGGGGCCGTGGCCGGCATCCCCGCCCCTGCCCTCCGCCTCGGCCTTGCCCTCGGCCCCGGCCTCCGCCTCGGTGTCGCCCTCGGCCTCGGCGTCGGGGCCCGGACCCCGGATCCGCTTCCCGGTGATGTCGATGGTGACCTGGTCGCCTTTTTGCACCGGCCGCTCGACGTCGACCAGCTCGCCGGAGGTGGCCCGGAGCCGGTCGATCTGGGCGGTCACCTCTTCTTCGGGGACATCCAATCCCGGCAGGGTCACCACCAGACCCTGGTACCCGGCGATGGAGACGGTGGGCCGGACTTCGACAATGGCGTCGAAGGACACCGCTCCCGACTCGCCGCCGTCGGTGATGTCGATCTCGGGGGTGTCGATGGGATCGACCTCGGTATCCGACACCGCCTTGGCGTAGAACTCGGGGAGGGCTTCGCGCAGCGCCTCGTCCCGCAACGCGCTGGCACCGCCCAGGCGGGCCTCGATGACCCGGCGGGGAACCTTGCCGGGTCGGAACCCCGGCACCCGCACCTCCCGCGACAAGCGACGCAGGACACCGTTGAGGGCTTCATCAATTTCCGATTCGTCTACCTCAACGGTGAGACGAACCTTGTTGCCCTCCTCGGGCGCGGCTGTGGCTCGCATACGAGTAACTGAGTCTATCGGTCGCCAGGAGGCCGACTCACCGCGACGCGTGGACAGCGAAGGACCGTCGGAATTGATGGGAGCCCGGTCGGACCGAAACGATCCGATCCGGTCAGATCATGAAATTCATGGACTCCAGGACCCGCTGTCCGAGAACGTCATCGCCGGAGAGCCGGGCCTCTCCCGAGGCGAGGACCTCATCGGGGGACACCCGGCCGAAGCCCAGCCGCCAAAATGCCTCCTGGTCCATGGTCAAGGTGACGGTGGGCTCGGATGCCAGCTCCGGGCGCACATAGGCCCGTCCGCCCTCGACCTCCACCGGCACCGGCCGGCCCAAGGGGCCACCCACCTCGAACAGGACTGTGGTGCCCTCCGGTGGTGCCACTTTCTTGCCGACCACGAAGCTCATGGCCCCGGCGCACTGCTTGAGGACGTGCCTCTCGCCGGCGCCGTTCCGGCCGCCGGGACGATCCAGGGCCCGCCGGATGTCTTGCTCATGGGCCCACGAATCGAGGACCCGGGTGCCCATGAAGTCGCGGTACGGCACCTCGCCGATCGGGCTCCAGCCGACTTCATCGAACTTCTCGGCGGGAAACCCCCGGAGGGCGGCGAGCCGCCGGCCGGTGACGTCGACGAACTCGGCCAGGACCTCGGACCCCGGCACCTCCCGGTGGGGCTCGATCCATGCCTCGTTCATCTCGCCGATCGGGTTCTTCACATACCCGGGCACCGGGCTGACCGGTGGTGGTGGCGGATCACCCAACAGGGTCCGCTCTATCCCGATCAAGTGCGATACATGATCCTGGACCGACCATCCCGGGCAGTCGGTGGGCAGTGCCCACTGGCTGTCGACGAGATCCCGGCAGGCGTCGGCCAGCGACGCCCACACCTCCGCCAGGCTCTCGATGACCGGCTCGCCGTCGCCCCCCGACTCGGCCATCAGTTCGGGAGAATGCCCTCGATGGCGTCGATGACCTCGGGTGCCTCCGGATCGACCATGGGCCGGAATCGCTTCACGATGGACCCGTCGGGCGCGACCAGGAACTTCTCGAAATTCCACTGGATGTCGCCGGCCTCACCGTCAGCATCGGGAAAGGCGGTCAACTCGTCGTAGATCGGGTGGCGCTGCTCGCCGTTCACATCGATCTTCTCGAACATCGGAAAGGTGACCCCGTAGGTTGCCGAGCAGAAGGTGGCGATCTCCTCGGCCGTCCCCGGCTCCTGCGCCCCGAACTGGTTGCTCGGGAAACCGAGCACGGTGAACCCGCGGTCCCCGTAGGTCTTCTGCAGGCGCTCGAGCCCCTCGTACTGGGGGGTCAGGCCGCACTTCGAGGCCACGTTCACCATGAGGAGGGCCTTGCCCTGGTACTGGCCGACCGAGGCGTCGTCGCCGGAAAGGGTGTGGATGGGAGGATCGTAAACTGTCATGAAACGCATCCTATGGGCGGCGGTTTGCCGGTGCGATCCGAATCGCCGGGCGCGGGAGAAGGGTGGTGGCAAGGGCCGGGCAAGGGCGGCCGGCCCGGGTCGGACGAGGGTGTCGAACCAAGTTCCAGCCATCCTGCAACCGGAACCTCTGCTAGCTCTCTGCTAGCACTTGGACGGCCTATCCCCCCTCCGGCGCCCGTTCCCGGTATACGTTCGGATGGTCAATAGACCCAAATGTCACCATCCCAGTCCGAGGAGGAACCATGGCGTCCTATGAGGGTTACTGCGTGAAATGCCGCGAGAAGCGTCAGTTCGAGGGGGAAGAAGTCGAGATGGCCAACGGCCGGCGCTCGGCCAAGGGCAAGTGCCCGGTCTGCAATACGGGCATGAACAGGATCCTGGGCAAGAAGGCCTGATCGGTCCCTTCGGGGCCGAGTCTCAACGTATTCCGGCCGGAGCCGCGCGGCGGGCGCGCTGCCCGGCCTTCCGGTCAGCCTTCAAGGAGAGGGCGCCGAGGACTGCTCCCTCGCGTAGCCCCCAGTCGCTGACCACCAGCCGTTGGAGGCCCAGCGTCTCCACCAGCGTCGACAGCAGGACGGCGCCGATGGGAAGGAGAGGCGCCCGCCGGGCCTGCACCCCCGGGAGGGCCAGCCGAGCGTCGAGATCCAAGGACGCCAGGCGATCGGCCAGTTGGTGGAGCTGCCCAGCCGGGAGCTCCACCTGATTGACCTGCAAGGCGGAGACCGACTTGGATGACGGCAACGGCCGGTGCAGCACCATGGCCAGCCGGGCCAGGGCGCGCACGGTGCCTCCGCTGGCGATCGCTCGGTCGGCGGCGTCCGGGTATTTGGCCAGAATGAGCCGGATCGGTTCTGCCCGCTCCCGGGTCGCTCGCACCACCCGCGATCGCTCTTTGGGTGTCAGGCCCTCGGCGGTGCCCAGTTCGCCCCGAAGTCTGGCCGGGCCCAGCGCCACGCTGGTGACCACATGCACGTGATGGGCGTCGCCGATGCCCGCTTCGAGGCTCCCGCCCCCGAGATCGAGGCCGAGGACCGGTTCGTTTCCCACCCAGACGCCGGCCCGCTGGCCCAGAAAGCAGAGGCGGGCCTCCTCCTCGCCGGTCAACAAAGTGATCGGGCTGCCGATCACCCGCTCGAGCCGGCCGAGGAGCTTCTGACCGTTGTCGGCGTCGCGCAGCGCGGCGGTGGCCATGGCCACCACCACGTCGACCTCCGCTTCGTCGGCGGCGGCGCGAAGCCGGCGGGTGGCGCGGACGGCAGTGGTCGCCCGGTCGGCAGGCACGCCACCCGTCCTGGCCACTTCGGTTCCGAGGTGGAGGAACGATCGCCGACGGAGCACTGGCGTCAATACGCCCTCACGGCTGGCATCCACCACCATCAGGTGGAACGAGCTACTCCCGAGATCGAACACGGCCACTCGCACGGTCGGCATCGGGCGTGACGCTACCGGACCCGCCCGCCTGACAACAGACGCAACTGATGGCGGGATACATCTAACCTGAGGACGTTGCCGGATAGAACTCCGGGTCGGCGGAACCGACCGGGTCAAATGGTCAGGCGCGGTCAGTCATGCTGGAACCGGAATACGGGAGGTCGCCCGGCTTGGCCGGCGCCGGCTTTGAGACGGGCAAGCCGTGTGGGTGTGCCGACCGGCCAATCGAACACAACGGGGCCACGAGCAGCGTCAGCCTGTCGCGTCGCCGTAGAACTCCGGCGAGCCGGCGATGGCGGCGAGCACCTGCTCGTCGGTTGCCCCTGAGCTGAGAGCCCCGACCCAGGTGGAGAGCCCGCCGGGGTCGGCGCTCCGCCCGAGCAGCAGCTCGTACATGGACTGGACGGTATAGGTGCGGTACTCGACGGAGGTGGTGATGTCATTAGCCACTTGGGTGGCGCTCGTGCCGCCGGCCATTGCCTGGCTCCAGTAAGCGAGACCGCCTGGATCCGGTGGACGACCGAGCAGGTCCTGGTAGAGCGCCGTAATGAAGCCGGTTGTCGTCGCCCCGGCGTCAGCGAAGAACTCCGGCGACCCCAGAATCGCGGCGTCAACCTCCTCGTTGGTGGCGCCTGCAGCAAATGCCGCCAACCACGTGGCCAGTCCACCCGGATCAGCCGGCCGACCGAGGAAGGCTCGGTAGTCGGCCGCGATTTGATCGGAGAGATACTCGACGGAGGTGGTGATGTCATAGGCCACCTGGGTGCGGCTGGTGCCGGAGGCGAGCACGGCTTGCCAGTAGGAGAGCCCTCCCGCATATGAGCTCGTCGCCGAGGCAGAGACGCCCCGACTTGACCGACCGGCCGTTGATCCGCGTGCCGTTGGTGCTGCCCAGGTCGCGCACGAGCACCCCGTCCTCGATCCTGGCCACGCAGCAGTGAAACCGCGAGACCCGAGTCGAATCGAGGCGTGAATCGCACCTCGGGTCGCGACCCATGATTATCGGTCCACGATCCAAAATGATATCCGCCCCGCCGTCGAGGGCGATCAAGCGAGTCGCCATGATGGTAACCTGGAAATAAGTTCGTCCTCGATGTCGTGCCAGTGGAGCTGCCGGGTCCGCTGTCGGCGGTGTTGGCGACGCACCGATCTCACCTCTATCTGGGGATTGTCAACCGCCTCCGCCGCCGGACATCCGAGTCGGATTGAATTTCCCCGGTGGAGCGTTCCCGGCGAGGGCGAGGACGCTCGGCAGTACGAGATCGTCGAGTTGCTCGTCTTCCTGAAGGCGTTGATCGATGAGGCGGGCGATGCACCATTGTGTCGCCTCGAATGCCGGTTCGTGGCGCGGTGCTGACCTCAATCTGGACGCTGGAACAACGGATTCAATCTCGCGGGCTTACCCGCCTGGCGACGATCGAGGTCAGCAACCGGCAGTAGCAGATCGTCCAGGTTCGGAGGCGTTCGAACGTGCTGCCGGGCAGCGGCGACTTGTCAATCCTCACGAGATGGTCACATCATCTTGGGTTATGCATCCTGTTCCGTTCTCCCCCCCGCGAACGGTAAGTGCGATATTCCCGTCGCTCGCCGCGGGCAGTAAATGGAGTCATTCCTTTCTTGCGGAAACTGCGGGCTTGGACTGCGGCTTGTGATCGCGCATAATTGAGGAACGCGTGCAGACCGCGCATGGATGGAAGGTAGCATGCGTCCTATTTGCATCCGGGTGCCGCAGTTCACAATAATTAACGTTCGTTGTCGGCATTTGTCGTCGATATTCGAGATGAAGGATTAGCGGGGATCGTGTATCAAGTTGAGGGGAGAGGATCGCGTCCGCGAGTGTGCGGAGATCCAGGATCGATCCGGAGCGGTGGGAATCGGGTTGGGGGCGGCAAACGGAAGCGCGGTGCCTTGGGTCGCACGCGCATGGCCGGGTCGCGCACGCCTCGCCCCGTCCTCGAAGTACTCGAGCACGGGTCCTTCTCTTCGGCGGCCAGCTCCAGGCGCCCTTCCCTTCCCTGGTGACGGACCTGGCATTCAATCCGGCGGCCGTCTCATACGTATCGCCGCCCCCCGCCGTCGGTCAGGTGTACGCTACCGCCGGCAACCCGATCGCTCAAACGGGCGAGGAAGGTCCTCCCTCGGAGGTACAGATTCGCCCGGCGTCGTTAAGCGAAATCCGCCGGACCCGGATTGTATGTCGTCGACCAGCAGGTGCCTGCGGGAGGCGGGCGGTCAGTGAGCCCCACGGCCTCGGGAAACTCGCAGGGGTGGGTCGACGAGGCAGGTCGTCCTCTGCCTCTCAACGTGGCGCTGATTCCGTCCCCGATCGGGGAAGTGGGCACGTCGCCCTCGTCCGGTCTGGCGTTCGGCTCGGCAACGACGTCCGTGGTGAATCCAACCACCAATTTGTTCCGCTCGGATCCGCTGGGAACACGCTCGATTGACGGCCCGAGTTGGTCCGTTGTTCCCAATCGGCCGTTTGTGGAGGTTGATGGGAGTCTCAACCCCGATCGCAGCTCCTTCATGAATGTCCTGATCCCGGTGGGGCCCATGACCCGGTCGCTGGGGTTTTCCGTCCGCACTGGCGATGGTAATGATGCGCCCTCTGCGCCGGTGTTTGCACGAGTGGTGCTGTTCGATCCGGCAGGCGATCCCCTGGATCAAGTTGTGCCGGATCCGGGGCAGGCAGAGCCTCCGCCCCAGGTCATGGACGTGATGCTGCACGACGCACCCGCCGGGGGGCATGTTCTGGTCGAGATCACGACGGCCGCCACTGCCTCGTCGACCGGGACGGGCCCCACGGTCGTTTCCGGTCCGACCACGAGCTTGAGCGGTTCATTCGTCCTGGACATTCATGACCGTGCGAGGAGGATCAACCCGCGCAACCAGGTGGCGCCGCCCGCTCAGGGACAGGTGGCCGTCGGAACGCTGCTTTTCGTGCCATCCGCACAGTCCGGGCTTTCCTCGCTCTCCGAGGCCACGGCTTCGTTGACGGACGCGACAGCAGCCGATGGCCTCGACGGCCAGGCGCTCGTTACCGCGTCCTCGGATCCGTCGGCGGCAGGCCTGGTTCAGGACGCAGGCGACGGCTTCAACGTCAGAGGTACCCAACTGGTCCGTTCGCATCCGCATGCGGGCCCTCTCGGGCCAATCCTGGCAAGCTCGGAGGCAGACCCGACGCCGGCCGTCGATCGCCACGAGCGGGGTTTATTCCAGGCGATCGACAGCCTGGATGCCGAGCCGGGG
>CAVYQI010000001.1:0-53999 GCA_963770635.1 uncultured Acidimicrobiaceae bacterium | reverse complement strand
TGCCGGAGCGGCGGCGGCGGTCGTGGTGGTGGTCGGGGCGGGAGTGGTTGACGTGGTGGTGGTGGTCGGGGGACCGGTGGGCGCGGTGGTGGCGGGTACCGGGAGGGCGGCGGCGGCCGGGACGGCGGGCATCGGGACGTGCAGCGAGGTCAGGGCGATATCGAGCCCACCCATCGGACCCTCGGCCGAGGCCGCGACCGACCCCGAGTTGGCGCCGGCCAGGCTGTCGGCGGCCAGCCGCGAGCCCAGGATGGCCGCCGAACTGCCGGCGGCGACCTGTGAGGATTGGCTTTGATGGATGGCGATGCCAACGATCACAGCCAGTGCAGAGACAAACAAAAGAAAAAAGCGGTGCTTGCGCATATCTTGCGCCTCCTCAAAGTCGCGGAAGCCCGTGGGGCTTCGAGGGTGGCATGGGTATGCGGGCAACCGTCTTGGGTGCATTCGACTCGCGAACTGGTGCCGGGCAGGGCAGGCGGCTCGGGACTTTCAATGAGGTCCGTACGAGGTGCAGACGGGGTAACCCTTAACAGGTCGGCGTTGGGCGGCTCCTGGTCGGCGCAGTCGGTGTGGGAGTGAACGGTGTGTTCATATGCCCTCGAACCAGCTGATCAAAACGGAACACGAGCCGACCCTCGTGTGACTCAGCGGGTGACCATTTGGCCACCCCATCACCGCCGTTTCGCCGTATCGCTGGGCGAGTTCTCCTCACCCTAGCGGTGGAGTTTCAACGTTGCAATTACGTTACGACTGGTGAGATTGCGGGTGCGCAGAGTGGTAAAAGACCGTTCACACAACCGAAACACGCAGGACATCAGCAGTCCACAGGTTGGGGGTTTCAGGCGCCCGACGGCCCGGGAAAACGGGGCGACACCGCTCCCAGCGCCTTGGTCAGGGCGTCGGATGCCGGGTCGGAAACATCCTCCCTCACCCCGAGCAGCGGCGTCAGCGATGCCCACCCGTCGGCGATCGCCCCGGCGTCGGATCCGGGGTCCAGCTCCGCCTGTTCTTGGCGGCGGTTGGAGCCGCGGCCTCCGCGGAGGGTCAGGGTGATCGACCCCCCGGTCCGGTCGATGGCCGAGTCGAAGACCGGTGCCCCGGGCCGGTCCTGGCGCGCCGCCCGGATGAGGCCCACCGCTCCGAGGGAACCGTGGCGGATGCCCCGGAGCTGGTCCAGGGGGAGGGCCGGAACGTTGAGGTTCAGGACGGTCCCGCGCTCCATGGTGGCCAGCTCGGGCACCAGTTCGTTGACCAGGGCCACCGGGGTCTCCCAGGGCACCGGCTCCGGTCCCCAGGCGATGCTCACTGCCAGCCCCCGCACCCGGAACTGGGCGCCGGTGAGGGTGGCGCCCACCGTCCCCGAGTGGAGCGCCGACCGGCCGGCGTTGATGCCATGGTTGATGCCGGAGACGATCATGTCGGGCCGACTGCCGAACCCTTCGATGCAGGCCAGGATCACCGCCAGCGCCGGGGGACCGTCGATCCCGAACACCGGGATCTCCTCCAGCCCGCGGACCTGCACCGCCTCGTAGGGGATCGACTCCCGGTCGTACACCGGTCCGACCGCCGCCCCGGCCCCGCTGTGGTCGACCATCGGCGCCACCACCACGAGTTCGTGCTCGCCCTCGAAGGCGGTGGCCAATCCCCGGGCCAGCGCGGCGATGCCGGGAGAGAACACGCCATCGTCGTTTGTCACCAGAATCCGCATGGTCGGCGATCCCATCGAAGAGGTCGGGCGGGTCCGGGCGCCGCGGTCCAGAGCGACCGTGCCGGTGGGCCCTTCATCGGGCCACGGTGGCCCGATCGCCTACCATACCGGTCGACATCCACCGCCCTTCGCGGGCAGACCGGAATCCCGATGACCATGACCCCCCGAACCACCCCCGACGATCAGCGGCCGTCGGAGACCACCGCCGCCACCGGCGACCAGTGGGTCATCGGGCACGGCCATCAGCGGGCGGTGATCACCGAAGTAGGAGCCACCCTCCGTTCCTTCACCGTGAATGACGACCCGGTGATCGACGGTTTCGGGACCGACACTTGGAGCCAGGGGGGCCGGGGTCAGGTGCTGGCCCCGTGGCCCAACCGGCTCGGCGATGGTCGTTACCAGTTCGAAGGGGTGAGCGCCCAGGCTCCGCTTGACGAGCCGTCGAGGCAGAACGCCATCCACGGATTGGTGCGCTGGCTTCCGTGGGCGATGACCGGCCGGGCCCAGAACCGGGTGACCATGGCCTGCAAGCTCCACCCGACGCCCGGTTATCCGTTCAGCCTCGGGCTCACCATCGAGTACCGGCTCGGCCGGGACGGCCTCACCGTCGTCACCGACGCCGAGAATCTGGGACCGACGGATCTGCCCTTCGGTCTCGGCTTCCATCCCTATCTGACGGTGGGAACGCCGACGGTCGACATGGTGCGGCTCACCGTTCCCGCCGATCGCCGGCTGGTCACCGACGATCGCGGCCTCCCCACCGGGGTGGCGCCGGTGACGGGGACCGAGTTCGACTTCACCACCGGCCGCCTGCTCAGCACCACCCGCTTGGATACCGGCTACACCTCCCTGCGCCGCGACGCCAACGGGCAGATCCGGGTCGACCTCGACCATCCTGATGGGACCAACGGCGTGACCCTGTGGGCCGACCGCCAGTTCGACTACGTGATGGTCTACAGCGGCGACACCTTGGCCATCGACCAGCGACGCAAGGGACTGGCGGTGGAACCGATGACCTGCCCGCCCGACGCCTTCCGCTCCGGGAACGGCATCACCGTGTTGAGTCCCGGTGCCGAGTGGACCGGTTCGTGGGGGATCACCCCGCGCTAGGCGAGGGCTCCGGGTCGCGGTCGACTCAGTGAGGAAGTCGGAGGCTCGGTATTGACCGGACGGGCGGCGTCCATGCCCCGGGCGAACACCGCTTCGGCATTGATCGGTTCCAGCGGCCTGGCGAAGTAGAAGCCCTGCGCGAATCGGCACCCCAGCTGGATCAGGCGGTCCCGTTGGGACGGGGTCTCAATGCCTTCGGCCACTACCTCGAGGTCGAAGGCGTTACCGAGGGTGACAACGGCGGTCACCACCGCGTCGTACCGGCTGCCCAAGCCATCGATGAACGCCTTGTCGATCTTCACCATGTCGAGGGGAAGCCGGGAAAGGGAGAAGAGCGACGAGAACCCGGTGCCGAAATCGTCGATGGCCAAGCGGATTCCCAGTTCCTTCAAGGCCTGGAGCCGGCGAACCGCGGCCTGGAAGTCCCGCATGAAGAAGGTCTCGGTGATCTCCAGGATGAGAAGCTCGGGGGGTACCCCCGTCGACAACAGCGCTTCGGCCACATCGTTGACGAAATGATCGTGTTCGAGCTGCCGGCTCGAGACGTTGACGCTGATCGAGGCGTCGGGACGATCCGGGTACCGGTTCCGCCACTCGGCCAACTGCCGGCAGGCCTCGTGGAGGACCCAGCGTCCGATCGGTACGATCAGCCCGGTCTCCTCGGCGGTGGAGATGAAGTCCACCGGCTGCACCACATCCCGTGTGGGGTGGTGCCAGCGGATCAGCGCCTCCATGCCCACCAAATGGTCTCCATCGAGAGAGATCACCGGTTGGTAGACCAGCCGGAACTCGCCGCGGTCGATGGCCATGTGGAGTTGGGCCTCGGTCGCCACCCGATTGGCAGCCTGGAGGGTCAAGGCTTCGTCGAAGAATTCGAATCGGGAGCGACCGTTCTGCTTGGCCCGGTTCACCGCGGCGTCGGCATTGCTCATGATGGTCTCCGCCCGGTCGGAGGCGTAGCCGAAGGCGATGCCGATACTCGCGGTCACGTAGCAGTCGATGTCGTCGACCATGAAGGGCTTGTCGAAGGCGGCGAGGAGGTGGTGGCCGAACCCGACCGCGTCGGTGTGACCGTCCAGGCCTTCGACCAACAGGCCGAACTCGTCCCCGCCGACCCGGGCGATGAAGTGCCCGTCAACCGAGTGCTCGAGGCGTTGGGCCACCGCCATCACCAGCGAGTCGCCGACCCGATGCCCGCGGCTGTCGTTGAGGTACTTGAAGTGGTCGAGATCGAGGCAGCACACGGTCATCGGGGGGTCGACCGTCAGCCGCGAATGCAGAGACCGGGACAGCCGCTGCATGAAATGCTCGCGGTTGGCCAGCCCGGTCAATTGGTCGTGGGTGGCCTGATGGGCCAACCGCCGCTCGTACTCCCGGCGCTCGGTGACATCCCGGACCGCCACCGAGAACACCTCGCCGCGGGCCGTGCCGAGCGTGCTCAGCGTGGCTTCGACGGCGATCTCCGTCCCATCCCGGCGGAGGGCGAACATGGTGCGCTCCACTCCGGCCTCGGATTGGTCGACCCCGTTGATCCAGCGATCGATGGTGGCCATCTGGTCGCGGCGCAACCGTTCGGGCATCAGCATCGATGCCTTCTGTCCCACCAACTCATCGGCCGGGTAGCCGAACAGGGCTTCGGCCTGGTTGCTGACTTCGACGATGACGCCGTCGGAATCGGCCACCACGACCGCGTCGGGCGCCGACTCGAGCAGCTGTCGGAAATGGTCGGCGTCCCGCATCTGGTGTTCGAGAAGTTGCGCGTTCTCCAGCGCGTGGCCGGCCTGGGTGGCCAGCATCTCGAAGGCGGCGACCTCTTCGGGCGACGGGACCCGGCGCTGACGGGTCCCGGCTTCGAGGATGGCGGTCAACTCGCCGCCGACCCACACCGGCCCGCCGATGACCGTCTGGTATCCGTGGTGGGCCAGGACGGGAACGCTTCCCGCCTGGGAGGCGTAGTCCCGGATGATCACCGTGCGGCGCTGTTGGAGGACCCTGCCGACCATGCCGGAGGCGGCGGGCTGGCGCTGGGACGTGTAGTCAGTGTCGAGCTGTCGGGCATGAAGCACCCGGTAGGTGGTCCCGTCGTCGTCGATGGCACAGATGTCCGACGACTCGAAGCCCAGCGTCCCCAGCGCATCCACCACCTCGGAGAGCACGTGGTCGACATCGGAGGCATCGATCTGCCGGGCCACCGCCGCCACCCGGCTCCACAATGCCACCCGGTTCTCCGAGGCGTCGTGTTCCGCCATCTGACGCCGGAAAGATCCACCGAGCTCATGGTTCAAGAGTCCGACAGCCAGCGAAGCGGCCATGATCACCCCGATCCGGAATACCAAAGTGGCGACCCCGATTCCCCAACCGGTGGCGGCCAAGGTGCCGAGGTAGCCGCCGGTGGTGACGGCACCCAGGGTGATCTGCACCGAGGTGGGATAGTTCGGCCCGGCCAGGAAGATGGAGGTGACGATGAGCAGGACGAAGAGTTCGGATTGGGCGCCGTGGGTGAAGGCGATGCTGATATCGACCATGGCCACCATGCCGATGGCCCAGGCGTAGACGGCCAGCTGACCGCGGGGCTGGGCCAGGATTCGTTTCCACGAGAGGGTGCTGAGGATGTAAGTCAGTGCAGTGACCACCAGGATCAGGATGAAGGCGCCGGCCCGGTTGACCTGGTTGTGGCCGGGCAACACCAGGTAGAGGGTGACTACCAGGATGATGAACACCGAGGAGAGGATTCCCCCCCGCACGGTCTGGAGTGTGTACCTGGCCCAGGGATCGTCGGAGTGCCCGCCCGGCGAGTCATCACCAGCTGTGCTGCGTTCCGAACCCGACATCCGGCCCCTCCTAGTTGACCCGCAATCGTAGCGGCCAGCCACGGAATAAAACAGGGCGTAGCTGGAGATACGCCGCTGGAGGCGGCTGAACGGGCAGGATTTGGCCGTCCCGGCCGGTCTGGCCAGGCTCACTTGGCCCGCCACCGGGGCCGTCGGGTACGGTCATGCCACTCATTAGGGTGGAAATCGACACGCATGGGGAGGGGATCTGTTGAGTGACCAGATAACGCTGGTGGACTACCTGGAGCTGGGGGACGAGCCTCATCTGATCGCCAACCAATGCCGTGCCTGCGGCGCCCGGTTCTTCGACCGGCGAAACGCCTGCGCCTCGTGCGGGAAGACGGAGTTCGAGCGGGTCCGCATCGCCGGCGAGGGCGAGGTCCGGGCGTTCACCATCGTGTCGTTTGCGGCTCCCGGGGTCCCGGTTCCGTTCGTGGCCGCCCTGGTGGACTGCGACGGAACCAGCGTGCGGGGCAACCTCATCAACGTGGAACCGGATCCTGAGCATGTGAGTCTGGGCATGAAGGTTCGCCTGGCCACCTACTCGGTGGGGACGGACAGCAACGGGACGGAAGCGATCGGGTTTGGATTCGAGCCACAGGAGGCGACACGCAATGGCATCTGACGACATCTGGATTCTCGGGATTCACATGACCAAATTCGGGAAGCACCCGGATCTCGACGTGGTCGACCTTGCCGCCGAGGCGGCCATGGGCGCGCTGGACGACGGCGGGGTCGGCATCAAGGACATGGGGGTGCTGGCCGCCGGTTGCCTGATGATGGCCCAGGCCGGCATCGGCCAGCAGCTGCAGAAGCAGATCGGCCAGACCGGCATTCCCGTCTACAACGTGGCCAACGCCTGTGCCACCGGGGCGACCGCCCTGCGCACCGCCATCATGGCGGTACGGGCCGGAGAGTGCGACATGGGCCTGGCCGTCGGGGTCGAGAAGCTGGCCGGCGCCGGCCTGCTGGCCGGCGGAGCCCGGAAGTCCGACGACGACACCTGGACCCGCCACGGCCGCTACGGGGCGGTGGCCCCGGTCGACGGCCGGATCGGAACCGAGACCATGCCCGGCGTCTTCGCCCAGATCGGCATGGAGTACGGCCACCGCTACGGCGGGACCAGCTTCGAGCTGTTCGCCCGGATCTCGGAGAAGAACCACTCCCACTCCACCCTCAACCCGCTGGCCTCGTACTCGAAGAAGATGAGCCTCGAGCAGATCATGGGCGACATGATGATCGCCTACCCGAACACCCGACCGATGTGCTCGGCCAACTGTGACGGTGCGGCGGCGGCGGTGATCGTGAGCGACGCCAAGCTCAAGACCCTCGACCCCGATCAGCGACGGCGGGCGGTGAAGATCTCGGCTTCGGTGCTGACCAGCGACCCGTGGGAGGAGTCGTGCCAGGTGTTACCGGACGTGAACACCCTCACCCGGAACGCCGCCACCCAGGCCTACGAGCAGGCCGGGGTCGGGCCCGAGGACCTCGACCTGGTCGAGTTGCACGACTGCTTCGCCACCGCCGAGCTGGTGCACTACGACAACCTGATGCTCTGCCCGCCGGGCGAGGCCGTCCCCTTCTTCGAGTCGGGCGCCACCTGGCGGGACGGCGCCACTCCGGTCAATGTGTCCGGCGGGCTCGAGTCCAAGGGTCACCCGATCGCCGCCACCGGCATCGCCAATGTCTGGGAGGTCGCCCACCACCTGCGGGGCGAGGCCGGTGACCGGCAGATCGAGGGAGCCACCGTCGGGATGACCCACGTCATCGGTCTCGGCTCGGCCTGCGGCGTCCACATCCTGGAGAAGGCAGCCAGCTGAGCGGAAGGCATTGGGCGGCGCCGGCAGGTTGTTTCGTCCGTTCTTTTTTCAACCGTTCGGGCTGAGCCCGTAGGCGGTCGTCAAAAAACAAGGGATTGTCGCGATTGCCTGGTCCCACTGGGCTCCGTCCGTCAGTTCCGAGTGGTCCCATGCGCAAATTCAGAGCGGGACCGTGGTAGAAGTCGATATGGCCTCGGGGACGCGTCACCACCACCGGGCTGGACGGGTTATCCGCGCCGTCAATCGATTGGCGCTGGTCGGGTTGGTGGTATCGCTCGTCCAGATGGGCACCCCCTCATCACCCGCCAGCGCCGCCATCCTCGGCAACGACTACCCCGCCAACCTGGCCAGCGCGCCCAAGGACTCGCTCATCGATCCCTGGAGGTTCTTCAACCGGGAGTGCACCTCGTTCGTCGCCTGGCGCCTCAACAACGCCAACGGGATCGGGTTCAACGATTTCTACGGCGGGCCCCAGTGGGGGAATGCCAACAATTGGGGAGTGGCGGCCATGTCACTGGGTATCCCGGTGAACGGCACCCCGGCGGTTGGATCGGTGGCTTGGAATGCCGCCGACACCGGGGGAACCGGAAGCCTGGGCCACGTGGCCTGGGTGGCCAACGTCGAACCGAATGGCAGCGTTGACGTCGAGGAGTACGACTACAACACGCTTGGGGGGTACGACGTCCGGAGCGGCGTACCGGCGTCGGCGTTCACCGGGTTCATCCACATCGACGATATAACCAGCGTGTCGGGCAACCCGACCGGAAACCTCGAGAGCGTCAAGCGGGTCAACGGAGGAGTCGAAGTCATCGGCTGGGCGGAAGACCCCAACGCCGGGAGCAATCCGGTGTCGGTGCAGATGACGGTGGATGGGGTGCCGACCGGTGCAATCGGATCGGCCAATCTTTCGCGCAGCGATGTCGGGCCCCACGGATTCGATATGACGATCGGAGTCGACGGCTCACCCCACCAGATCTGCGTGGTCGCCTACAACCTCGGGCCCGGGACCGGCAACACCACGTTGCCGGGCTGCGCGGGGGTAGCAGCTGGTCCGCCCGGTCCATCGCCGCCCCCCGGGACTGGGACCCTGACCGCACCGGTGGTGGGCATGGCGGCCACCCCGGACGGCGCCGGTTACTGGTTGGCCGACGCCGCCGGAGGAGTGTCACCTCACGGTGACGCCGTCTCCTACGGCTTGATTGCCGGACAACCGCTCAACTCGCCCATCGCCCATATCGTCTCCACCCCGGACGGCCGGGGCTACTGGTTGGTGGCGGGGGATGGGGGAACCTTTGCCTTCGGCGACGCCGGCTTCTTCGGCTCGATGGGGGGACAGCGACTCAACGCCCCTGTGGTCGACCTGGCGCCGACCCGGGACGGCAACGGATACTGGTTGGTGGCCTCCGACGGTGGCATCTTCGCCTTCGGCGATGCCACGTTCCACGGGTCGATGGGCGCCGTCCGCCTGAACAAGCCGGTCGTGGGTATCGCACCTGCTTCCGACGGGGGCGGCTACTGGTTGGTGTCCACCGATGGCGGCATCTTCGCCTTCGGCGACGCCACCTACTACGGCTCCACCGGAGCCATCGCGCTCAACAAACCGGTGAACGGGATGGCACCGACCCCCGACGGACGGGGATACTGGTTGGTGGCCTCCGACGGCGGCATCTTCGGCTTTGGCGATGCACTCTTCCACGGTTCGACCGGTGCCAGCCCTCCGGCCACTCCGGTGGTGGGCATGGACTCCAACCGGTCCATCGCAGCTCCGGGATACTGGCTGGTCGACGCGGCCGGCCAGGTGTTCTCCTTCAATGCCACCTATTTCGGGGGCGGTTGAGTTACTGACGCGGGCAGCCGGGAGGATCGAGCCGTTGACCTACCTGGCGACGGCCCCGAGCTCCTGGCGGGCGGCATCGTCGAGCTCGATCTCGGCGGCGGCCAGATTCTCCTCCAGGTGGGCGAGCGACGCGGTCCCGGGAATCAACAGCAGGTTGGGGGAGTGATCCAGCAACCAGGCCAGGGCCACCTGGGCGACGGTCACGCCGAGCCGGCCGGCGGCGGCCACCACCGCGGGGGCTTCGAGGACATCGTTGTGGTCGCCACCGAAGGCCGAACCCAGTGGGAAGAAGGGCACGAAGGCGATGCCCTCGGCCCGGCAGGCATCGAGAACCGGCTGTGACGAACGGTCGACGATATTGAAGGCGTTCTGCACGCAGGCGATGTCGGTCATCGTCCGGGCCACCGCCAGCTGGTCGGCGGTGGTGTTGCTCAGTCCGATACCGCCGATCAGGCCTTCGGTGCGCATCTCGATCATGGCGGCCAGCTGCTCCTCGAGGGCGACCTCGGGGCGGTCCATGATCCGGAGGTTCACCACGTCGACCCGGTCAACGGCCAGGGTCCTGAGGTTGTCCTCGACTCCGGCCCGGAGCTCGGAAGGCGTCTGGGCGGCCAACCACTGCCCGGTGGTGTCACGGCGGGCCCCCACCTTACTGACCAGGGTCAACTCCACCGGGTAGGGATGCAACGCCTCGTGGATGAGCTGGTTGGCGACGTCCGGGCCGTAGAACTGCGCAGTGTCGATGTGGTCCACCCCCAGTTCGACGGCCCGGCGCAGCACCGCCAGCGCCTCGGCGCGATCGCGAGGAGGGCCGAGGACCCCGGGACCGGGTAGCTGCATCGCCCCGAATCCCATGCGGTGCACGGGGTTCGGGCCTAACGAGAACGTATCGCCAAGGCTCATTGCGGCAGGTTACCGGCCGGTCCCGGGCGTCGACCCTCCCGACGGCGTGGCCGGACACCTGTCCCCGTGGATCCGGACCGGACCGCCACCGGTAGCGCCGCGTAGAGGCAGCGGACCAGCCACACGGTCGGCATTCAGGCTCGACGGATCGGATCGACCGATCTACCGTGAGCCACCGGAATCAGCCGCGATCGAGGAGCGAGCCAGATGTATCCAGGTGCCCACGCCATCGACCGGGCTGAACAGGCGGCCTTCGTCATGGCCTCCAGCGGCGAGACGGTCACCTACGCCGAATTCGAAGCCCGAACCAATCGGCTGGCTCACTTGCTCCGGGACCTTGGGCTCAACCGTCTCGATCACTACGCCATCTTCATGGAGAACAACAGCCGGTATCTCGAGGCCTGCAGCGCCGGCGAACGGGCCGGGCTGTACTACACCTGCGTCAATTCCTTCCTCAGTGCGGAAGAGTTGGCCTACATCCTCAATAACAGCGAATCCAAAGTCCTGATCACCTCGAGCGCCTGCTGGGGGGTGGCTCGAGCGGCGCTCCGCGACTGTCCGGGGGTGTCTCTCTGTCTGGTGGTGGGCGGATCCGACGACGATGGAAGGTTCGTCGACTACGAAGCGGCCACCACCGGGTTTCCGGACACGCCGATCGAGGACGAGTGCCTCGGCAGCGCCATGTTGTACTCATCGGGCACCACCGGTCGGCCCAAGGGCATTCTCCGGCCGATGGACGAGAGCCCGCCGGGTCGGCCGACCCGCCTGTTCAGCTTCCTGGAGGAGCTCTGGAGATATCGCGAGGGGCTCATTTACCTCTCGCCCGCCCCTCTGTACCACTCGGCGCCCCAGGCCGCCGTCGGCCTGGCCATCCGCAACGGCGGCACGGTGATCATCATGGAGAAGTTCGACCCCGAGCGCTACCTCCAGCTGGTGGAGCGCTACCGGGTAACCCACAGCCAACTGGTGCCGACGATGTTCAGCCGGATGCTCAAGCTGCCCGAGGAGGTGCGCACCGGCTACGACCTGTCGTCGCTGGAGGTGGCGGTCCATGCTGCGGCTCCCTGCCCGGTGCCGGTCAAACAACAGATGATCGAGTGGTGGGGGCCAATCATCATCGAGTACTACGGGGCGACCGAGGCCATCGGATTCACCGCCTGCGACAGCCAGGAGTGGCTGGCCCACCCGGGAACGGTGGGCAAGGTGATCATCGGTGAGTTGCACATTCTCGACGACGACTTCGAACCGGTGGATCCCGGATCCCCGGGCACTCTGTGGTTCAAGCCGGCCACCCGTTTCCGCTACTTCAACGACACCGAGAAGACCAAGGAATCGACATCGCCCGACGGCTCGATGATCACCGTTGGGGACGTCGGGTATCTCGATGACGACGGCTACCTCTTTCTGACCGACCGGGCGACCTTCATGATCATCTCCGGCGGCGTCAACATCTACCCGCAGGAATGCGAAAACCTCCTCATCACCCATCCCAAGGTTGCCGATGCCGCGGTGTTCGGGATCCCCAACCCCGATCTCGGAGAGGAGGTGAAGGCGGTCGTCCAGCTGATGCCTTCGGTCGAGTCGGGCCCCGACATCGAGAAGGAGCTGATCCAATTCTGCCGGCAGCACCTGGCCCACCTCAAGTGCCCGCGCTCCATCGACTTCGATCCGGAACTGCCCCGGCTGCCGACCGGCAAGCTCTACAAGCGGATCCTCCGTGACAAGTATTGGGGCGCGGGCGCCAACAAGATCCTCTCGTAGCCGGATCCGACCTGAGGGGCTACGGCTGGCCGGGCAGAAGCTCGACGAAGAGTCCTTCGGCGTCGGCGATCAGAGTGCCATGGTCGGAGAGCCGCGCACTCACCCAGCGCTTGCGCCCTTCGATCCGGTCGACGGTGGCGTCGACCTGGAGCTCTACCCCGATCGGGGTGATCTTGCGGTAGTTGACCTTCAGGTAGGCCGTCCGACCGATGGTGCCACCCACCGAGTTGGCCAGTCGGCCGAGCACGTCGTCGAACAGCAATGGCAACGTACCCCCGTGGGCGGCGCCGTTCCCACCCAGATGGAAGGAGCGGAACACCACTCGACCCCGGACGTGACCCTCGGACTCGTCTTCCCAGACGAACGGAATCAGCAGTGGGTTCCCCCGGCCGGGAAGGTCGACCCGCATGCCGGCCGGGCGTTGCCACTCGGGAGCCGCCCAAGGCTCGAGGAGATCGATCGCCGTCTTCAGGTGGGCCGACACCTCCTCCCACAGCTCCTCGGGTGGATTGGAGCTGACCACCGTGTCCTGCAGGGTGCGGAAGAGCTCGAGGAAACGGGCGTAGGGCGCTCCGCCGCGCTCGGTGTCGACGGTGACATTGGCGAACGGATCGATGAACGGTGTGACCGGAGGCGAACTCTCGGCCGCGGGCTGGCTCGACATGGTCGAGAACGCTACCGGAGGTTGCCGCCGCTACCTACCACCTCACGTTTGGAGCCAGCACGATGCGTTCAGGAGGCCAGACCACAACGGATGGCGGCGGCTTCAAACGATGTGAACCGATGGGTGTACCCGCGACGATGGGACAGCCCCACCAGCGGCCGAGTGGCGAACACCGACGGCACGGCCAGATGCCAGGATGCGTCAGATCGGTCCCACTGGGCCGTTGGCAGGCGGTCGATCAGGGCACGATGGGCAACCGGTGGCATGGTGTCGAACTGCACGCCCAGCACGCTGTTGCAGTGTTTGGGAAAGGGCCCGGCTGAAGCCGGCTCGTTCCAGGCGCTGAGCACCTGGAGGGCCGGTGCGGCGTTGTCGACGGCGATGCCCAGTCGATTCGGCCGGGGGGAGTGGGTTTCTTCATCGCCGAGGCGGAGCTCGAGAATGAGGCAATCGCCCTCGATCTCCTGGAACTCCGCCTCAACCGACATCCCGGTTGCCGATTCGACCTCTGCACACACCAGATTGATGGCGCCGGTCCTGTCGGCGGTGGCGACGCGGATCTTGTTGGTTGCGGTCATCGGACCTCCAATGGTTGATTCGAAGGAATGGCGCTCGTGCAGCAACTGCCACCATCACGCTAGGCGCCGAAGGTAAACAGACGTTGATACCTGCGTGGCGTTTGCATGTCTTTTTGCTGACCGCACCATGTTCTTGCCGACGAAGTTGTCCGCATGGGATGCGGGGCCGGTTTGAGAGGGCCGACCAGCAGATCAGCCTCCAGATACCGGAGGGATCACCGCCACCTCGTCGAGGTCGTTCACCGGTTCCTCAGACCCGGCGGCATCGCCGTTCAACCAGATGCTCGATACGGCCACCACTCGGGAGAAGGGCTCCCCGAATTTCTCCTCGGCGGCGGCAATGACAGCTGACACGCTCCCACCGGGCAACTCGATCGACGCCAGCCCGGCTGCCTCTCTAGCGGGGCCGAACAGGCGGAGCCTCGCCATGGCTATCCGTCCACCATGAACATGGATCGAGCCGGTCCCGCGAAGTTCGGCTCGTTGATCCCGACGCTCATGGGCGTTGCCCATGCCCGCGGCCCGACCGGTGTCCGCCGGCCGACTTCGTACCCGGTCACGATGCGGCCCGGTGGATCGGTCCGGAGCCGTCCCGGAGGGAGGGCGCCTGGACGCCCGCGTGCCGAGAGATGATCTCCGCACAGATGGATACCGCGGTCTCCTCCGGGGTGCGGGCTCCGATATCGATGCCAATGGGCGCCATGATCTGCTGGATCCCGGCCGGATCCGCCCCTTCGGCCCGCAGCAGCTGGATGCGGCCTTCATGGGTTGCGCGCGAGCCCATGGCGCCGAGGTAGCCCACCTTGGTGTCCAAGGCGGCCAGGAGGGCTGGGACGTCGAACTTGTGATCGTGGGTCAACACACAGATCGCGTCCAATGGGCCCAATGCATCCGCCACCGTGGCCAAATGGCGGTGAGGCCAATCCACCACCACGTCGTCGGCTTCTGGGAACCGGGCCTGGGTGGCAAACGCGGGCCGCGGGTCACACACCGTGACGCGATAGCCGAGGACTTTGGCGATCCGCACCAGCGCGGCAGTGAAGTCCACGGCCCCGAAGATCAGCATCTGGCGAGGAGGCGCGAAGACCTCAATGAAGACCGTGAGGTCGGTGCGCCGTGCCTCCCCCCGGGGCCCGTAATGACGGGCCACGCTTCGACCCGCCTCCAGCGCTCCTTCCACATCCCGGATCACCACCCGGTCGAGTTCATCGTCCCCCAGGGAGCCGGCCGGTTCGGCGTCCGGCCGCACGACCAGCTTGGCACCGAGACGGGGAAGGACCGCGGCTTGGCTCTCCGGCGCAACCACCTCGACCACCGTGGCCAGGGCAACTGTTGTTCCTGCTCGCAGGCAGTCCCGAACCAGTCCGAACAGCCCGTCCATCAGTCCAGCGGCTCGATGAAGATGCGGACCGTCCCGCCGCAGGTGAGCCCGACCGAGAACGCTTCGTCGTCCGAGAAGCCGAACGTGCAGAGCCGGGGCTCCCCGCAGGCCAGCACCTCGAGTGCCTCAGCGACTACGGCGCCTTCGACGCACCCGCCGGACACCGACCCGGCCACTTCGCCTTTGTCGTTCACCGCCATGGCCGCGCCAGGCTCACGGGGTCCCGAGCCCATGACGGTGACGACCCGCGCCAGGGCGACTCGGGTGCCCGCGCGCTGCCACCGTTCGATGTCGTCGAGCACGTCCTTCACCAGCAAACCTTCCCCCCCGGCGCGCCTCAAGATGAGGACCCGTTTGTCACACTAATCACCGCTCGGCGACTGTTGGCGCGGCAACCCATACCCGGAGCGTCAATGAGGGTGATGTCCCGCCAGGAGTTCGAGCGCATGTTCGAGCACATCGACGATCGCTTCAAGAGACTCCACCGCGCCTTTCGGGGATCCGGGAACGTTGACCACCAGGCATTGCCCGATCGTCCCGGCCGTGCCCCGAGACAGCCGTCCGAAAGGACTAGCCGCGCGCATGGCTTCGGACAAGCCGGGGGCCTGGCGCTCGATCACCGATTCGGTTCCCTCCCGGGTGAGGTCGGTGGGGGAGAAGCCGGTACCGCCGGTGGTTACCACCAATCCGGCGAAGTTCGCCGACAATTGGAGGATCGCAGTAGCCACCGGGACCACGCCGTCGGGAACGACCCGCCGTTCGACGACCTCAAAGCCGTGGCCGGCGAGGACGCCGGCAAGCTCTTCGCCGGACCGGTCTTGACGGGTGCCGTCACTGACCGAGTCCGAGACGGTGAGGATCTTGGCAACCGGGGGCATTGATCTGACGATACTGCGGGGTCCACCCGCTCCACTGCGGTCCGGGCGGGCGGACGCCCGGTGCGATAATGCATTGATGGGTAAGACCTACACGGGCATTGACGAGAGCCTGTCCGACTGGTTGGTGGCTCAACCGGTGTTCTTCGTGTCCACTGCCCCTCTGGATGCCGAGGGGTTGGTGAACTGCTCGCCCAAGGGCAATCGCGACGAGTTCGCGGTGCTCGACACGAGGCGGGTGGCCTACCTCGACCAGACCGGGAGTGGCGTCGAAACTATCGCCCACGTGCAGGAGAACGGCCGGATCGTCATCATGTTCTGCGCCTTCGCCGGGCCACCCCGTATCGTGCGACTGCACGGGAGGGGTCGAGTGGTCTTCATCGGTGACCCGGACTTCGCCGAACTGGCGGTTCGATTCCCCGGTGGGGCGGGAGTGGGTGTGCGATCCATCATCGACGTGGACGTCCACCGAATCGCCGACTCGTGCGGTTACGGCGTTCCCGTCATGTGGTTCGAGGAGCACCGACCGACGATGGACCAGTGGTCAACCCGAAAAGGGCCCGAGGGCATCAGGGCGTACTGGACCGAGAAGAACTCCGCCAGCATCGATGGCATCCCCGGCCTGGGTCCCCACTAGGGCAACCGCCAAGCGGCGAATTCGCAAGTTCACCCATTGTGCATCGTTACACCCATGTCGTGAAACTGTTGGTCGATGGAACATTGATCGGGGACTCGGCAGCGGCTTACGCTGGGGTTTGGGACCGTCCGGCGCGTATTCGGTGATGCAAAGTTGGGGCGATCGGTTATGGAGAGGGGGCCATCGATGAGGGCACGTCTACGGAGGCAAAGCACGGAGGCGGAGGTGTCTCCGGTTGCCGATCTCCCCATCTCCTCCCGTCAGCCGGCCGTCGTGCCCGAGCTCAAATCCTCCGCGAGGGGAATGGATCGCCGTCGCTTCCTCGGCTACGTGCTGGCGGCGCCGACCCTGGTGGTCGCCGCCCGGCTGGTCGCTGACGATGCGGCACCGCAGCTGGCCGCCGCCGCGATTCCGTCTTTACCCGAGGTTTCGGATCTCTACGACCTGGGTGACCTCCAAGACCTGGCGGCGTCGGCCACCTCGAGCCTGATCTCGATCACGGTGAACAGCGACGGGACCGCGTCCTTCGCCCTGCCCCGTGCCGAAGTCGGGCAGGGCATCACCACCTCAATAGCAATGATCATCGCCGACGAGATGGACCTGCCGTTGTCCGACGTCATCGTCACCCTGGCCGACGCCCGCCCGGAGCTGCTGTTCAACCAGTTGACCGGCGGATCGAACACCACCAGGTCGCTCTACCAAGCGGTGCGCGTCGCCGCCGCCACCGCCCGGGCCCGGTTGATGACGGCGGCGGCCACCAAGTGGGGCGTCCCGGTTTCGGCGTTGACCGCCAAGAACGGCGTCATCACCTCCTCGACGGGCACGACGGCCACCTACGGCTCGTTGGCCACCGCGGCGGCGGCCACCCAGGCCAGCTCATTGAGCGTCCAGCTCAAGTCGACGTCTGACTTCACCCTCATCGGCACCCCCCAGAACCGCACCGACGCGCTGGCCTCGGTCACCGGGACCAAGGTGTTCACCATGGACGTCGACGTCCCGAACGCTCTGCCGACCATGGTGTGCCGACCGCCGACCATCAACGGCACGGTCCATGTCGGTGGCCAACCTGGCCGCGGTCAAGAGCATGCCCGGCATCACCGACGTGGTGCCCATCTCCACCGGCGTGGCGGTGCGGGGGCGCGACCTTCGGCCAGTGCATCGACGCGGTCGACGCCCTGAGCGTCACCTGGGGCCCCGGCACCGAGGACGCACCAGTCTGACGCCACCGTACTGGCCGAGCTGCAAGAACGCCGAACTGCCGCTGCTGGCCCCGCCCCTCAGCCTGCTGGCCACGACCATCGAGAGTGAGTTCACCTTCTACTTCCGGAGCAACAGCCCGCTGGAGACCAACTGCGCCATCGCCGACGTCCGCTCGGATCGGCGCGGAGATCTGGTCGAGTCTGAAGGTGCCGATCCTGGCCCAGGAGAACATCGCCCAGAGGCTCGGCCTGCCCATCGACGCGGTCACCGTGCACGTCATGCAGGGCGGCGGCTCGTTCGGTCGCCATCTGTTCTCCGACGCCGCCCTCGAGGCCGCGGAGATCTCGCAGACGATGGGGAAGCCGGTCAAGCTGATGTGGCACCGTACCGACGACTTCCGCCACGGTCGCACCCACCCGATGTCCACCTCCCGGGTCCGGGCCTCCTTCGTGGCCGGCAACGTGCTCACCTTCGAGCAGCGGCACACCAGTCGTGTCCACCGACTTCACCCACGGCCTCGGCGAGATCCTCACCGCCACGTTGGCCGAGATGCCCGTGGGCGACCTCGGCTACGCCGAGACGATCTTCGAGCTGACCCAGAACGTGCCCTACAACTTCGGGGTCACCGTCGCAGTTGCTCAACGAGGTCGACATGGGCTTCCACACCGGCAGCATGCGCAACATCTACTCGCCCGACGTCTCCACCGCCATGGAGCTGATCGTCGACCAGCTCGCCGCGGCATGTCGATGGACCCCTACCAGTTCCGGCGCGAATTCCTGAAGGACGCCCGGTCGCAGGCGGTCCTGGACCAGGCGGCCCAGGTCGGGCAACTGGGGCCGCACGATGGCCGCGGGCACCGCCCAGGGGATCGCGTTCCACGCCGAATACAAGGGCGTGTGCGCCGCCCTGGTCGAGATCGACTGCACCCCGGCGACGGTCAACCGGACGGTCCCCAACGCCGTCACCGGACCCCGGGTCACCAAGGTCGTGTTCGTCGTCGACGTCGGCCTCCCGATCAACCCCCTCGGGCCTCGAGGCGCAGATGCATGGGCGGGATCATGGACGGCATCGCCCAGGCCCTGACCTCCAGCCTGCACTTCGAGAACGGTCTTCCGCTCGAAGGCAGCTGGGACAACTACTTCTACACCCGGCAGTGGAACGTACCGCCGGATGTGGAGATCGTCGTGATGCCGCCGACCACCGGCGAACCTGGTGGGGCGGGGGAGTTCGGGGTCGGCAGCGTCGATGGCCGCGGTGGCCTGCGCCTACGCCCGGGCCACCGGGACCATGCCGACCAGCTTTCCCGATCAACCACAACGGCCCCCTCGGGTTCACCCCGACACCGGTCATCCCGCCGGGACCCCTTGCCCGAGTCGCCCACCGACGGCCTTTCCAATACCTTCTAGGAGCCTCCCGTGCCGACACAAACATTCATCGTCAACGGACAGACGGTCAGCGTGGACGTCGAGGACAACGTGCGGTTGCTCTGGGTGCTGCGCGACCTCCTCGGCATCCACGGGCCCAAGTACGGTTGCGGGCTCGAAGTGTGCCGAGCCTGCACCAGCCACATCAACGGAAAGGCGTTCAATCCGTGCGCCGTCCCGGTCGTCCGACATCCAGCCGACCGACGAGATCACCACCATCGAGGGCCTCCCCGCCACCGTCGGCAAAACGCTGCACCCGATGCAGGAAGCCTGGCTTGACCTTCGACGTGCCCCAGTGCGGCTACTGCCAGCCCGGGCAGATCATGGCGGCGGTGGCGCTGGTCAAAGAGGTCCAGGCCGAGGGCCGCACCATCACCGACGCCGACCTGGACACCATCCGCAACATCTGCCGCTGTGGCACCTACTCCCGCATCCGCGAGGCGATCGTGGCCGGCGAAAAGGGGATGTAGCCGACGGATGTGCCTTTGGCGCGCCGGGTGATCGCTCCCGCCCTCGGCTCGGCGTCCTTCGGCCCGACCCCAAAGTGACGGCCGCCGTCATCCTCTGCGCCGGCGGGTCCAGCCGGTTCGGCCCAACGCCCAAGCTGTTGGCTCCCTTCCGTGGGCGACCGCTGGTCGCCTGGGCCTTCGAACACGCGATCGCCGCCGGCCTCGACGAGACGTTCGTGGTCGTCGGTCCGGTCGACCTGTCCGCCCTGCTGCCCGGGGCGGTGGTCGTCGACAACCCGGCGTGGGTATCGGGACAGGCGAGCTCCCTCCGCTCCGGGATCGTCGCCGCCGAAGACCATGGCCACGAGGTGGTGGTGATCGGGCTCGGGGATCAGCCGCTGGTCCCTCCAGAGGCCTGGTCGGCGGTGGCCGATGCCGACAGCCCCATCGCGGTGGCCAGTTTCAACGGGCGCCGCACCCCTCCGACCCGGCTGGCCCGCTCGGTGTGGGGGCTGCTGCCCCAAGACGGTGACGTCGGCGCCCGGGCCCTGATGCAGGCCCGACCTGATCTGGTTGTCGAGGTTCCATGCCCGGGAGAGGCGCTCGACATCGATACGACCGCCGACCTCCTCAAGTAGCGCAGTAGGCCGCGGCCGGGCGGGGAAGGAGCTGTTCGAGGGTGACCGAGCTCAGCCCTTTCTCTCGAAGCGCGCTTCCCAACGGTCCGAGGACGCTTCGGGTGAGGTTCCCGGTGCCGGCCCGGCACGACACGTCGTTGTCGTGGAGGAGCAGAATGGCGCCGGGGACGAGTCCGGGCTCCAACCGGCGCAGGACGGGAACGGGATCGGACTCGGCGAACTCCTTGCCCCATCGGCTCCACAGCACCACCTCCATTCCGTGGCGCTGGGCCTCCACCAGGGTTGCCGCGCAGAGCTGGCCGTAGGTCGGCCGGTAGAAGCGGGGCGGCCGGCCGAGGATGTCGCGATGGATCTGGACGGCGGTGGCGAGGTCCGACCGGATCGCCCGGGGACTCGAGCTCAGGTGGTGACGGTGTTCGAATCCGTGGCAGGCCACCTCGTGCCCCCGGGCGGCGATCTCCACCACGGTGTCGGGGTGGGAGCGCATCTGGGTTCCGAGCACGAAAAAGGTCGCCCGCATGTCGAGCTCGTCCAGCACGTCGAGCGTCTGATCCGTATCGGTGGACGGGCCGTCGTCGAAGGTGAGGCCCACCTCGGGCCGGTGAGTCGGCGCCCGCCAGCGGCACCACCGTCCGGGAAGTGACTCGGGGGGGTCGTTCCAGAAGGTCGGGAGGACGAGCACCGACGGAACGAAGTAGGCCAGCACCGCACCGGCGATCGTCCCCGTCGCCAGGGCCACCGGGTGCGAGGAGGACGATTCCGTTCGGGCCATACCAGCTACGACGATGTCATACCGTTCAACGCGATGACAATCGTTCGGGAGGAAGACCGGCTGATGCTCCCGCCGGGCGGCTCGGGGAGAGGACAGGTTAGGGGGTGGCCGTCACCCCGGTGTGGTCGGCCACCAGCTCGATCCACCGGTCCCAGTAGGCGGGCGGGTAGTCGTGACCCATGCCCTCCATGACCTCGAAACGGGCGCCCGGGATGCACTCGGCCGTGCGCCGGCCACCGCTGATGTCGATGAGCGTGTCGGCGTCCCCGTGCAGGACCAGCGTCGGCACCGTCACCGTGCGGAGCCGTTCGGACCGGTTCCCCGACGCCATGACCCCGATCATCTGGCGGGCCACCCCGGCCGGGTGGAAACAGCGGTCGAAGGCCTCCCCGGCCTGCTGGGCATGCAGGTCGGCGTCGAAGTGACCGGGGCTCCCGAACGTGCGGATGCCTTCCAAGTGGCGGGCGATGGCCGAGGCGCGATCGGTGGCGGGTGGACCGGTGAGGACGGCGAAGGCCTCCGGCGAGGACTGACCGACGTCAGGGTCGCCGGTGGTGGACATGACCGAGGTCATCGACAGCAGGCGTTCGGGATGGTCGATGGCGAGTTGCTGAACAATCATCCCGCCCATCGACAGCCCCATGACATGGGCCCGGTCGATCCCCAAGTCGTCGAGCACGGCCAGAGCGTCGGTCGCCATGTCGGCCAGACGGTAGGCGACGTCGGGGTCTTTCCCCTCCCGGAGCGCCTTCATCACCGCCCCCATGTCGGGGGTGACGTCCGCGAACTTGGTGGACAGCCCGACATCCCGGTTGTCGAACCGGATGGCGAAGAACCCCCGGGTCACGAATCGTTCGCACCATTCCGACCGGTAGTTGATGCATTGCGAGCCGAGACCGTTGATCATCAGCAAGGCGGGGTTGGTCGGGTCCCCGAACGTCTCGTAGTAGATGTCTACCGGGCCGTTATGGGCGTATGGCATCGGATCCTCCCTGCGGTCCAGCGCACTGTACCCGGCGCGCCCGCCAGTGCAGCGGAAGCCTTGCGTCCGCGCCGGGTGGGAGAACCAACCCGGCTCTCCCGAAGCTGCCCTCTGGATGGCACCGGCGACCGACCCTTGGGTCTGGTTGGTCGGCAGGAGCCAGAGCACGCCCATCCCGACCCAGAGGGCGGTCCAGACGGTCTGGCCGCCGTCGGCGCCACAGGGGCCACTGGCGGCGGCCGGTGCGCGGGGATCCTCAGAAGCGGCCGTCCGGATGGCTGGCCACACCAGCAAGCGCGCCACCGATCGACCGTAATGACTGTGCTGGCGGCAGGTCGGACTCTTCGCACCTGCCAGGTCACCGTGCCCCGCCGGCCGCGACCCGCAGGGGCAGGCCAGCGCGGCCGGGCGCCTCAGGCGACCTGCTCGAGGGCCCGACGGGTCCCGTCGACACACTGTTCCATTTGCGCGTCGGTGATGACCAATGACGGGCAGAAGGCAACCGTGGAGGCGCCGATCGGCCGGGCGATGATCCCGTTGGTCAACAGCGCGTCGCGCAAAGCGGTGGCATCGACGCCGGCTCCGAGGCCGAGCGCCCAGATCCCCATGGTCCCGCGCACCTCGGCCACCGCCTCGCCATCCACCAGGCTCTGCAGGCCGGTGCCCAGATGGGCGGCGATCCGGGCCGCGGAGCCCAGCAGTTGCTCCCGTTCCAAGATGTCGAGGTTGGCAAGCGCGGCGGCCGCGCAACTCGGATGGCCGCTGTAGGTGTAGCCGTGCCGGAGGACCGTTGCCGGGTCGTCCTCCAGGGGACCCCGGACCGCGGGACCCACCAGGACGCCACCCAGTGGTAGGTAGCCCGACGTCACCCCTTTGGCGAAGGTGATGAGGTCCGGGCGCACGCCGGCGTACTCGGCCCCCCACCACGAGCCCAGGCGCCCGAACGCGCAGATTACCTCGTCGAAGATGAGGTGGGCGCCCCACGCGTCGCACCGCTCCCGGAGCCCGGCCAGGTATCCCTGGGGGGCCGGCCACACCCCTCCGGCCCCCACCACCGGCTCCGCCATCACCGCGCCGACTCGTCCTTGTTGCACCTCGGGTAGGGCATCGAGGGCATCCAGGTCGTCGTGGGGGACCCGGACGACATCGGGCAGCAGCGGCCCGAACCCCTCCTGGTTGGGCGGTATACCGGATGCCGTCATGGCCGCATAGGTGACCCCGTGGTACGAAGGCTGGCGGCTCACGATGACGGTGCGCTGCGGGTGCCCGGCCCGGACCTGGGCCAGCCGGGCCAACTTGACCGCCGTCTCTACCGATTCGGATCCCCCCGAGGTGAAGAAAACTCGGACATCCGGCATTGGGGCCAGACTGGTCAGGCGGTCGGCCAGGGCGTCGGTCGTCGGGTTGGTGTACCGGTCGAAGGTGTGGAAGCCACCCAACGTGCGCATCTGGCGGGCGACGGCATCGGCGATCTCCTCCCGGCCGTGGCCGACCTGGCAGTACCACAGGCTGGCCAGGGCGTCGATGTAGTGGCGGCCGGAAGCATCGGTAACTTCGGCGCCCGACCCTTCGACGAGGTTGATGAAGCTGCCCCGCAGGGCGGCGGGGGCGGCGAAGGGGTGAAGGAATGCGGGGAGCTGGTCAGCTCCGGAGCCGGAGGTATTCACGCCGCCATTGTGGCACCCCAACCGCACAGAACGTTTGGTCGCGACGCCGGAGGGGTTCACCGGTTCCGGGGGCAGGGGACCGCCCGGTCGGCGCTCGTCGATTGGGATGTCGCTCGGCCCGCGTGGCACGATCAGTCCGTGCGAGTCCACCGAAACTTCGCGTTTGTCGATGTCTCGGGCTTCACCGCCCTGACCGAACACGAGGGCGACGAGCATGCCGTCGACGTGCTCACGGCGTTCCGGGCGCTCCTCCGCGATATCTGCGGTCGACGTGGCATTCGCATCGCCAAATGGTTGGGAGATGGCGTCATGCTCGTGGGCGTTGACACCCGACCCCTGCTGGCCAGCATTATCGAGCTGCACTACGTCGTCTGCGAGGTCTCCAGCCCAGTTCAGACGGTGTCGATTCGGTCGGGCATCAGTTCGGGTGACGTCATCTTGATGGAGGGTGACGACTACATCGGGCACTCCGTCAATGTGGCGGCGCGCCTGTGTGATCTAGCTCAGGCCGGTGAAGCGCTCGCCACGCCTTCGGTGATCAACGAGCTGCCGCGGTGGGGCGCGGTCGTGGCTCAGAGGGACGTCCCCGTGCGCGGGGTGGAGAAGCCGGTCCCCGCTTCGAGCCTCGGTCTCGCGACCGTCGGGATGATGAGCTTCCGGGACCCGATCTGTGGACTCCCGCTGTCAGAGGGGACCGCCGAGGTGACTGCGGACGATGGCGATGCTCGCACCGTCCTGTTCTGTTCGCCTGGCTGCCTCGACACCTGGCGCCGCCGACCGACCAAGACGGGCGGCGGCATTGGGGCCAGCAGACCCAGCCCAATCCCTCAGTAGAACCGAGGGACAGAGCTGAACCCGGATGGCATCAACCTGAAACCGCCACCGGGTGCTCGGCGATGGCGGGGAGGACCTCCTCGGCGAAGCGCCGGATGCTGTCGATGGCGTCCTTGGTGCTGGTCCAAGGCCTGACCAATGCCCGACCAACTCCAGCGTCCGCGTGACGGCGGAGGTCGTCGAGGCCACAGGATTGGGCGCCGAGGGTGATCTCGACCCGCCCGTCCCTGCCGGCTTCGCGGTCGTAGGTTGGCGATGCGGGCGGCCGCGGGTGGGATGTCCTCCAGCGAATGGTTCATGGGTATCCACCCGTCCCCGACGGTGGCAGCCCGCCGGAGTGCGGCTGGGCCGTCCCCACCGATGTGGAGAGTCGGCCAGGGGGACTGCACCGGCTTGGGTTCGAACATCACCGGGTCGAAGTCGAAGAACTCCCCGTGGTACTCGGCCACCCCCTCGCTCCACAGTCGCTGGCAGACGGCGATCGACTCGTCAATCCGCCGTCCCCGATTGGCGAAGTCGAGGCCCACCGCGTCCCACTCGGCCTTGAGCCAGCTGGCCCCGATGCCGAACTCCAGTCGTCCTTCCGACAGGACGTCCAGGGTGGTGGCGGCCCGGGCCACCACGAAAGGATGACGCAGCCCGATGTTGTATACCTGGGTCCCTAAGTGGATTTGCCCGGTCTGAGCGGCCAAGAATGCCAGGTGGGTGAAGACGTCGTAGACCGGGACTCCGGGGGGAACGGGGGCGTGGTCGGCGCCGGCGAACGGGCTGCCCTCCAGCTGGACCGGGATGACCAGGTGTTCGGGCATCCACACCGACTCGAAGCCCAGGCTGTCTGCCTCCCGGGTGAACTCGGTCCAGATGCCCGGCCGGAGGCCACCGAGGGAGAGGCCGATCTTCATGTCTTCACCGTGGTGACACCGAGCCGCGGGATCCGCGGCTCGCAAGTTCCAACGTGTGCGCCCCCTGGGATTCGAACCCAGAACCTGCGGATTAAGAGTCCGTTGCTCTGCCATTGAGCTAGAGGCGCCCGACACCGTAATAACGTGCGGCTGGTCACAAGCACAATTGCCTACCACCAGTTGGTGAGGGTGACCGACGGGGTTCGAACCCGCGACCTCCGGGGCCACATCCCGGCGCTCTGACCAACTGAGCTACGGCCACCAAGGAACGTTCATTCTGACACAGGTCACCTTCCCCCAACACCACGGTTGTAACCTCATGATCCGAGCCCCTGTAGCTCAACTGGATAGAGCGGGTGGCTTCTACCCACCAGGTTGCGGGTTCGACTCCTGCCGGGGGCGCCAAACCACCCAGTGCGAAAACCTTCTTCGGCCCGGTACCAAGGGAGCAGGCCCCTTCACGAAGATCTTGCATATTCGGGGACACTCTGCGGCGCTCGCCTCACGGGCCCAGCTGGATCGAACCTCAACTACCAGAGACACTTCCATCTGGATCGCTGACCGCCTGAAGCCCTGGAATACTCAGAACATCAGGAAAGGGGGATCTCATGCCGTATTGCGAACGACGGGTCGTCCACGACGCCGACGCCCACCTCATGGAGACGCCGACCTGGCTGCGCGACCACGCCGAGGCCAAGTACCGCGACCGCCTGCCGGTTCTGAAGTACCCCGGCGGCAACGAGCTGCGCCAGACCGGAAGCCCGGAGGAACAACAACGAGATCTGGTGGCGTCCTTCGAGCGGTTGCGGGAGCGCCACGGATCGGAGGAGTACCGGGCGACCGAGGCAGCCGAGATCATGCAGCGCAAAAACTTCGCCGCCACCGGCGGGTTCATCGCCGAGGACCGGCCTCGGGCATTGGACCTGTTGGGATTCAACAGCCAGTTGATCTTCAACACCTTTCACAACAGTCGCTTGCACGACTTCGAGCACGCCGGCGATGACGACCTCGCCTACGCCGCCGCCCGGGCGCACAATCGGGGAATGCTCGAGTTCTGCTCGGTCGACCCTCGGCTCCTCCCGTCGTGTTACGTCCCTCTGGTCAACCCGGAGAAGGCGATACAGGCAACCGGAGAGGCGCTAGCCCAGGGGGCGGCGGCGTTGCTGGTCGCCTCAGGCTGCCCCCCTTCGTTTTCACCCAGCCATCGAGACCTGTTCGGGGTCTGGGCGCAGGCCGAAGAGGCCGGCATACCCATCGTCTTCCATGTGGGCGGGACCAGCGAGCTCATCAGTCCGAAATACTTCGTCAACGGTCTCCCCGTACCCCACGATTTTCATGGAGGCGACGAGAACTTCCGATCGGTGGACTACATGGGCATTCCCGTCCCACCGGCCCAGACTTTGGCCACCTTGATCTTCGACGGGGTGCTCGAGCAGTTCCCCGACCTCCGTATCGGAGTCATCGAACAGGGAGCGATCTGGGTGCCGTCCTGGTTGCGCCAGATGGAGTCGGCCTTCGAGGCCTTCCACCGGCATGAGGAACGGCTGCAAGCGCTATCGCTCCGACCCAGCGACTATGTGCATCGCCAGGTTCGCTTCACCCCTTATCCGACCGAGGACGTCGGCTGGATCGTCGAGCAGGGCGGCCCGGACCTGGTGATGTTCTCGTCGGACTACCCACATGTCGAAGGGGGGCGCAAGCCGGTCGAGCGATTCGAGGCGTCACTCGGCGACGCCAGCGATGATGTGCGCCAGCAGTTCTATGTCGACAACTTCCTTTTTCTGATGGGAACCGCCGGTGCCGGCCTGGCTGCCTGACTAGTTGGTTTCACGGGCCACAAGTCGAGCGTCAATCTTTCCTAGTGAATTCTCGTTCGGATGGGTATACATGGATCATCGCCGACGGAGGGAGTGGGCAGTGGTAGATCCCGATTCACCCGAGGCCGCGGTTCCCGACGCTGACCTGCAGGAGCAGCTGATACCTGCCGAAGGCGCTGATCCCTGGCGGCACGCGCACGACCCCGAACAGCCCGAAGCCGACGTACTCGAGCAGGAGCTGCCGGTCGACGGCGGCGTGGAGCCCGTTACCCCCGACGAAGATCGGGTGGAGCCGGTCGACGACAGCGACTACGGCTACGGCGATTGAGCGGGGGCTGATAGCTCCGTGATCGCCTGACTCAGCGAAGCCTGCGGAGGGTGGCATTGACAGCCGCCAGGTCGAAGCTGGCGGGGTTGTAGGAGCCGCCCACCGAATCCAGATAGTCCTGGTGCTCGTCGTGGTCCGGATCGCCGATCGCCGCGAGGAACTCCGTGAACCCGCGCACACCCCCACAGTCCTCTGGGGGGCAGGCTCGCTGCCCGTCGAGACAGACAGCGGTTTTCACCGCCTGGGGAATCGACTCGACCGATTCGACCACGATCTGTTGGTACCACGAGTCCCCGTAGTCGTATTCGTAGGAAAAGCACGTTCCGACCTCGACGAGGTTGGAGAGCATCACGCTGTCTTCGTCGATGGCCTCGCCATCTTCGTCATCATCCTTCATCCTGGTCGGGTGCTTCGTAGCTTTGCCCGGCGATCTCGAAGTTGTGGAGGTGCCTGTCCTCCCACCCCATGGCTGCCTGGAGGATGGCATGGAGCCTCGACAATCGGACGTCCCCAGGAACCTGCAGACGCCGCCAAATCGTCGGCTCCAGATCCAAGAGCGTGACCCGCAATTCGATGACCGTCTTGTCCGATGGGCGGCGCGGTTGGGCAGCCATGCGTGAAGGTTACGAGACCATATGGACAGATCTCGCCGCCCACCCGCTACTGACTGACTCATTCAGTTAGTATCAATTTCGGTGGCCAGACCGTCTCTCCGTCAGCGACTCCTTGAAGTGGCCGAGGCGTCATGCCGGGTCTTCATCGACAAGGGCTACCGCCGGACCCTGGTCTCCGATGTGGCCGAGGAATTGGGCCTCAGCCAAGGCGCGGTCTACGGCTATGTGGAGAGCAAGGAGGCGCTGTTCCACCTGGCTATGGTCTTCGCCATCACGGCCGACCGGATCGCGGAGCTCCCGATCCCGGTGCCCACACCGGCACCTGGGGGGACGCTCGCCCTCCTGGAAGGATGGGCCCCGTCCTCGGGCTTTCCCGTGCTGGCCGCCGGGCTGAAACGCCGCCGGACGACGGATGTCCGGGCCGAACTGACCTCCATCATCGACGAGCGCTATCGACTGCTGGAAGACAACCAGCGGCTCCTGTCCTTGATCGAGCGTTCGGCCCAGGACCTCCCCGACCTCTCTGCCCTCTACTTCCACCACTGGCGTCGCGATCAGATCTCGGATCTGTCTCGGTATCTAGAGCGCCGGATCTCCTCGGGTGAGCTTCGACCGGTGCCCGACGTGCCGACCGCCGCCCGGTTCATCGTGGAGACCATCGCCTGGTTCGCCTGGCACCGTCGGCGCGATCCCGACTCGGCCATGATCGGTGACGGGGACGCCCGCGCCACCGTCACCGCCCTGCTGCTGGCCGCGTTCGTCCCCGAGTCCCCGCCATCAATCAAATCGGGGTCTCGGCGATGAGCCACCCGCCGCTCACCACCCAATCGACTACCCCCGTGATGGACGACGACCGAACCGACCCGGCCCCCGAAGACCACCCCTCAAACCGAGCATCGGAGCTCCCTCCCGTCAACCGGGCGATCTTCATCGCGTCCGCTGGCACGTTGGCCGTACTGGTCGCCGTCTCGGCGCGCTACGGCTACCACCGCGACGAGCTGTACTTCTTGGAGGCCGGTCACCACCTCGCCTGGGGCTACCCCGACCAGCCACCGCTGGTACCGCTCCTTGCCCGGCTGCTGTCGGCCATCGACTCCGGTTCGGTGGTCATCCTGCGCCTGCCTTCAGCGGTAGCCGCTGCCGCCACCGTGATGCTGACCGGGCTCCTGGCCCGGGAGCTCGGAGGCCGGGGCCCCGCCCAGCTGCTGGCGGCCGGGGCAATGGCCACCTCCGCGCTGCTGTATGGCGCCGACCACTACCTCAATACCGCCGCCTTCGACCTGCTTGCCTGGACGCTGTTGCTCTGGTTGGCGATGCGAATCCTCCGGACTCAAGATCAGCGGCTCTGGCTGGTCGTCGGGGCGGTGGCCGGCGTCGCACTGCTCAACAGCGATCTGGTGGCCTTCCTGATGGCGGCGCTCGTCGTGGGTATCGCGATTTCCGGTCCGCCGCCGAGCGCTGGCCTCGCCGTGGCTTTGGGCGGGCGGAGCGTTGGCGGTGGCGTTGTGGGCGCCCTATCTGGTGTGGCAGGCACAACACGGATGGCCGCAGCTGACGGTGAGCCGGTCGATCGCCGCCGGGAGCTCGGGCACCTCGCAGCCGCGTATCGAGCTACTTCCCTTCCAACTGGTGTTGATCAGCCCCTACCTCGTGCCGGTCTGGATCGTTGGGTTGCTGCAGCTCTTCAGACGACCGGCCCTGGCCTGGTGCCGGGCCATCGCTTGGGCCTACCCACTCCTGGCCGCGGTCTTCATCGCGACCGGGGGGAAGTCCTACTACCTGGCGGGGTTGCTTCCGGTCTTTTTGGCCGCGGGGGCGCAACCGACCGTCGAATGGATCCACCGCGGCCGTTCGAGTCGGCGGCGAGCGGCGCTGGGGATCGCCCTGGTCCTCACCGCCCTCGGCACCGTGTTGTTCACCTTGCCCGTTCTGCCGGTCGGGGTGCTGCACCGGACGCCGATCGTGGCCCTCAACTATGACGAAGGGGAGACGGTGGGGTGGCCGATTTACGTGGGCCAGATTGCCGGGGTGTACGACCAAGTCCCAGTGGCTGAACGATCCGCGACGGTTGTCCTCGCCAGCAACTACGGCGAGGCGGGAGCGGTAGCCCATTACGGGCCGGCAGTGGGGATTCCCACAGCTGCGACGTTCGGGGTGCAGAACGGGTTCTGGTATTGGGGGCCGCCACCGTCCTCGGCCCGCACCTTCGTCGTGGTGGGCTTCACCTCGACGGTGCTGGGGCGATTCTTCGGTGCCTGCCGCCTTGGCACTCACCTCGACAACGGGGTGCAGGTCAAGAATCAGGAGCAGGGAGTGCCGGTACGCATCTGCTCCCGGCTCCGCGGCGCCTGGCCGACTCTCTGGCCGCGGCTGCAGGTACTGGGCTGACGCTCGATCCCAAGGACCCCGCAGCCCGCCCCGACCATGCCACACGCTGGCATTAGTGGGTGAGCCTGCCGTCGGCGGCGGCCGCCGCCCGGGACCGTTACGGCGGTCCGCCGACGGAATTTGAGCCCCCTCCGCCGCCCGATAGGACAGCCGGGAGGCGACCTCGATCGCTACCGCTGGTCGTCACCTCGACGAAGCATCGCCATGGAATTGACTCTGCTTTCCTCGAACTCAGCGCATCGCCGCTCGTTTAGGCGTTGCATAAGGCTTGACCACATGATGCCCTCCCGGGTTGATTCTCTTAACTATCGACCTAGCCGCATCTGGATTAGCTACGTGGCTAGGCATTAGCTGCATCTCCTACTTCGGCACGTGAGGATCACAAGGTTAGGAAAACTTTCAACCATAAAACGGGGTTCTCCGGGACTACCGGATCAGCTGATTGGTCTACTCCGGGTAACTTGCCCGAGACGGCAATATCCCGCCAATAGCCTAAGAAGACGGGCGATAAAAGGCTCATGTAATGTCGAGATCTGTGGATCCTAAATCTCCACTTAATAGCTCAGGAGTGGTCATCCGGAGGGCTTGTAAAGTTACCCGGAGTAGTATCCGACAGATAGGGCAATGCCTACAGGTCATCTAAAAGCATTCCGCACGGCATCTGAAGACGGCGAACCGACTGCCGAGGGCGGTCCGGGTAATGAGCCAGTGCGAGGAACGTCCGAATAATCCGAATAAGGGGTTGGTATGGTGCCATCTGACGGTCGCGATGGCGACGGGGTTGCCCGTGCCGAATCGTTGCGTCGCCGGTGGCATGCGCAGAGCTACGAGCGCACCAACCTGGGCTGGGTCGAGTGGAACGACCCGGCCGTCGAACCGGTCATTGATGATGTGACGGCCGGCCGGGATCCGTGGCTCTCGTTGCGAGCGCTGGTGCGGGCCCGGGCCAAGGCGGGACTGACCATCAGCGAGGTGGTCGGCGACCTGGGCGCGCTCCGTGATGTCGATGGCACCGGAGGGACCAGAGCCCTGGCCAGTCTTGACGCTGCAGTCCTGATCGATGACTGGTACGCCGAGAACGTGGCGCGTCGACATCAGGAATACGTCCAGGACCCCCTGACCGGTCTGGCCACCACCGAGTTCCTCAAGCAGTACCTTCGCCAGCTCTACGGGTCGGTGGCGTCGCTCGGCTTGGTCGACTTCGGGCACAAACTGTTGATTGTCGACCTGCCCCTGGTCCTGGTCGGGGTCGATCTCATGGCGGCCCAAGTGGCCACCGCCGCCCTGCTCACCCAACACTTCACCCAAGGGTTGACGATGACGGTCTTCCATCCCTACCGCCAGGGGGTCCTGGTCAGCGACGACTACGGGGACGACGACGAACTGAAAGCCAGGCTCGACGACCTGGATGTCTTCCCCTCTGGAGCCAAACCATCGCTCTCCCTCCTGGATCTGCCCTCCAGCGCCACCGCCGCCTCCAACCTGATTGACAACCTGGCCGAGGCCTCCGCCATCTCCTACGGGGAGATCCCCGAGCTCGAGCGCCAGATCGAGGCGGCCACCGAAACATTGGCCTCCTTGCAGGCCGAGCAGCGCTTCCTGAAGGAAGAGGTCGACGCCGAGGACGTGGCCGAGGTGGTCAGCCGGTGGACCGGGGTGCCGGTGTCCCGGCTGTTGGAGGGCGAGGTCGAGAAGCTGATCCGGATGGAGGACGCCCTGCATGCCCGGGTGGTGGGCCAGGACGAGGCGGTCTCGGCGGTGGCCAATGCCATCCGCCGTTCCCGGGCCGGGCTGTCCGACCCCAACCGTCCGATCGGGTCGTTCCTGTTCCTCGGGCCCACCGGGGTGGGCAAGACCGAGCTGGCCCGGTCCCTGGCCGACTTCCTGTTCGACGATGCCAAGGCCATGGTCCGCATCGACATGGGGGAGTACACCGAGCGCCACTCGGTGGCCCGGCTGGTCGGCGCCCCGCCCGGCTACGTCGGCTACGAGGAGGGCGGCCAGCTGACCGAGGCGGTCCGGCGCCGGCCCTATGCGGTGGTGCTGCTCGACGAGCTGGAGAAGGCCCACCCTGATGTGTTCAACATCCTGCTGCAGGTGCTGGAGGACGGGCGGCTGACCGACGGCCAGGGACGGACGGTCGACTTCACCAACGCGGTGCTGATCATGACCTCCAACCTGGTGGGGGAGCCGTCGGCGTCCTTCAACCCGGAGTTCGTCAACCGGATCGACGAGATCGTCCGGTTCCATTGGTTGAGCGAGGCCGACCTCGAGCGCATCGTCTCCATCCAGCTCAACGGCCTGCGGGGCCGGCTGGCCGAGCGTCGGTTGTCGCTGGCCGTCACCCCGGCGGCCGCGGCGTATCTGGCCCGGGCCGGGTTCGACCCCGACTACGGGGCCCGGCCATTGCGGCGGGTGATCCAGCGGGAGGTCGAGGACCCGATGGCCATGGCCCTGTTGGAGGGTCGCTACCCGGAGGGTTCGACGGTGACCGTCGACGAGAAGGACGGGGCGGTGGTTCTTACGTGACGGGGAACTGGCTGAGCAGGAATCGATTCGGCGCAGCCGGTGCACCCATTCACCAGATGACCAAGTCCAAGGTGTGGATCACCGCCCCCTGACCTGTCCGACCTCGGTGCAGGCGTGCGCACCATGCCACTGAACTGCTGCGGGTGGTTCCTGGTCAGCTAGGAAGCGGGCCGACTACCGTTCGATCGATGGGCCCACCTTTCCGTCTCGATGTGATCGGCTTCGGTACCTCTCCAACGGATATGCAGGGCGTCGCTCGCCAGGCACAACGAGCCGGCTTCTCGGCCCTATGGCTCACCGAGAGCACCCAGCCCGTCTACAGCCTGTGCACCGCCGCGGCGCTGGCCACCCACGACCTGGCCCTCGGCACCGGCATCGCGGTGGCCTTCGCCCGCAGCCCGATGGTCTCCGCCCAGGCGGCGTGGATGCTGGCAAAAGCCACCGGCGGAAAGTTCACCCTCGGCCTGGGCACCCAGGTGCGGGCCCACGTGGAGCGCCGATACTCGGCAGAATTTGATCACCCGGGTCCGAGGCTCCAGGAGTATGTGGCCGCGGTCCGAGCAATCTTCCGGGCTTTCCGGCACGAGGAGCGATTGCGATTTGACGGCGACTACTACTCGTTCTCCCTTCTGCCGGATATGTGGTCGCCCGGTCCCATCGACTACGGAGATCCGCCTATCTATCTGGCCGGAGTCAGCCCCTGGATGTGCCGGATGATCGGCGAGGTGGCCGACGGGATGCACGTCCACCCGTTGAACACGGTGGACTACCTCGAGAAGGTGGTGGGCCCGGCGGTGGCCGAGGGCGAGGCCCGGTCCGGTCGGAACCCCGGTCAGACCCAACTGGCCTGCCCGGTGATGACGATCGTGGGCGACACCGAAGCAGAGCTGTCGGCCCAGCGGGAAGAGGTCCGGATGCGCATCGCCTTTTACGGTTCGACCCCCGGGTACGAGGTGGTTTTCGCCACCCACGGCTGGGACGGCGTGGGCCAGCGCCTCAACCAGCTGCAGCGGGCCGGCGACTTCGGCGGGATGGCCGCCACCGTCACCGACGAGATGGTGGATGCGTTCGCCGTGACCGCCCCCTGGGACGGCCTCGCCCAGGCCCTGACCGATCGATACGGGGGTGTCGCCCGACACGTCATCTGCTACTCGGCCTCACCTCAGTGGGCCAGCCATCCGGCCACCTTGGAACGGTGGAGCGATGTGGCCCGGGCCGTCGCCGGCCGGGCGGGGGCCAGCGAATAGGCGATACTGGACCTCCCTCACAGCTGGCTCCAAGCTCGTCCACAGCCGACGGCCAAATCCATGCCGCACCCTGAGGTCAGAACCATGGCGCCAGGACCAGGGACGAGGAAGAGGAAGGAGGTGGGTGCGCATGGCCGAGACGTCACCTGAGGCGCCGCCGGCATCCAGGATTCTGGTCGTCGACGACGAGCCGTCCATCACCGACGCCGTCTCCACCTCGCTCCGCTACGAGGGCTTCGACGTCGAGGTGGCCTACACCGGACGGACTGCGCTGAGCTCCGCCCAAGAGCATCCGCCCGACCTCATGGTCCTCGACGTGATGCTGCCCGACCTGGACGGCCTCGAAGTGACCCGGCGGCTCCGGGCCGACGGGGTCCGCGTTCCTATCCTCTTCCTGACGGCCAAGGACTCGCTCGACGACAAGCTGGCCGGCCTCACCGTCGGCGGCGACGACTACGTCACCAAGCCCTTCGCCCTGGCCGAGATCATCGCCCGGGTGCGGGTGATCCTCCGCCGGACCCAAGGCGACTCCACCGACGACGGGATCTTGCGCTTCGCCGATCTGGAGATGGACGAGAGCGCCCACGATGTCCGGCGCGACGGGGTCCCGATCCAACTCACCGCCACCGAGTTCAACCTCCTGCGCTTCTTCATGCTCAACCCCCGCCAGGTCCTGTCCAAGCCCCAGATCCTCGATCACGTTTGGCACTACGACTTCGGTGGCGAGGCCAACGTCGTCGAGACCTACGTGAGCTACCTGCGCAAGAAGCTGGAGCGCCACGGCCCTCCGCTCATCCACACCATCCGACTGGTCGGCTACACGTTGCGGGCTCCGGAACCGAGCACCTAAATGTCGCTGCGGATCCGACTGTTGGCCGCGGTGGGGGTGGTGTCACTGGTGGCGCTCATCATCGCCGGCGTCACCATGTACACGTCGCTGAGTTCCTTCTTGAACAACCGGGTCGACCAGAGTCTCCAGGCCGCCACCCAGGGATTCGCGGGGAACGGGCATCCCCCCGGGTTCGGGCCGCCCCCGGGAGGCACGGGTCCGCAGGGCGGGGGCGGTTTCCCCACCGGTAATGCCCCGCGCCTGGCCCCGGGGTTGTTCGTCGAGCAGATCACCGCCGCCGATGTCACCACCCAGGTGCAGAAGGCCGCCGAGCCCGGAGGCCAGCAGTACACCCCCTCGCTTCCTGCCAACCTCTTCTCCTCGTTCACCAACCGGCCCGCCGGGTCGTCCGAGTTCCTGACCACCGCCTCCGCCCAGTCCTCGGGACCGCAGTTCCGGGTACTGGTGTCGAAGGCCTCCGACGGGGACCTGATCATCCTCGGCCAGACCCTGGACACCACCGCCGACACCCTTCAGCATCTGCTGTGGATCGAGTTGGCGGTGACCGGTGGCGCGCTCATCGCCGCCCTGTTGCTCGGGCTCTGGTTGGTTCGGATCGGGCTCCAACCGTTGCGGCAGGTGGAGGTCACCGCGGCCGCCATCGCCGAGGGCGACCTGTCCCGGCGAATACCCGGTGACGATCGCCGCACCGAGGTCGGGCGTCTGTCCCGAGTGCTGAACGTCATGCTCGCCCGGATCCAGCGGGCATTCGCCGACCGGGATGCCACCGAGGCCCAGCTCCGGCGATCCGAGGAGCGTCTCCGGCGGTTCGTGGCCGACGCCTCTCACGAGTTGCGCACCCCGGTGGCCGCGGTGTCCGCCTATGCCGAGCTCTATACCCGGGGCGCCGCCGAACATCCCGAAGACCTCGACCGCTTCATCACCGGGATCCAGGGCGAGAGCGAGCGGATGAAGCATCTGGTGGAGGACCTCCTGCTGCTGGCCCGACTGGACGAGGGGTTGCCGATCGAGCACCAGCCGGTGGAATTGGTCTCGGTGGTCGCCGACGCCATCGAGGCGGGCCGGGCCATGGGCCCCGAGTGGCCGGTTTCCCTCCGTGCCACCGGGCCGGTCGAGGTACCGGGGGACCGCCTGCGCCTCCGCCAGGTGGTCGACAACCTGCTGTCGAATGTGCGGGCCCACGCCCCGGCCGGCACCCGCACGGTGGTCAGTGTGACCTCCGACGGCGCCCGTGCCGTGGTGGAGGTGGTCGATGACGGTCCCGGGCTCACCGCCGAGGAGGCCGCCCAGGTCTTCGAGCGCTTCTACCGGGCGGATCCGTCGCGGACCCGGACCAGCGGGGGGTCGGGCCTAGGGCTGTCCATCGTCTGGTCGATCGTGGCTGCCCACTACGGGACCATCGTCGCGTCGCCCGGAGCCGAGGCCGGAGCAGTGTTCACCGTCAACCTGCCGGCGTCGCCCGAGGAGGCGGTCATCGAGGACTCGGCCAGTGCGTCCACCGAACTGGCTGCCGCCGTGACCAACGATGTGGCCAGCGAGTCAATCGAGGAGACAACCGAGGGCTCCACCGAGGAGTCGGTGGCCAGCGCGGGGGAGAACCGTGGGGTGGGCACCTCACCCTGATCCGCTGGTTCCCGGTCGACGAACACCCGGTCGAGAATGAAGTAGCGGATCACCCAGAGCACCGCGTAGGAGCCCAGATTGGCGCCGTCGACCACCACGGTGTGCCACGGATTCGCCAGCCCGGCGCTGTGGTCGCCGGTGTAGCGGACCGCCAGGGTGGAGAGCACCAGGCCGGCCACCGACAGCAGGCAGAAGGGGACGAACTGGCCGGCATCGGACCGACCGTGCAGCCGCCATACCCACCGTCGGTTGAGCTCGAACGACGGGACGGTGCACACAGCGATAGCCACCACGTTGGCAACCGTCGGTGACAGGTGGAAGACGTCGATATTGATCCCCAGGACCAACAGACCGACCGCCACCGAGATGATCGACGCGCCGGAATAGCGGAGCACCTTTGCCACGGGCAACTCAGCCAGAAGGTTCACCAGGTCAATTTCGGCGTCGTTGCCTCCGGGCTTGAGGTATCGGCGTCCGGTGACCACGGTCCGTGGTGGCTGGCCATCGCGAGGGTCGACGACCCGCGCACCGGGTGAGCCCCACCCGGGGTGCCAACTTCTGGGCACCGGCTCAGCCGGCCCACAGCGGGCTCCAAGGTGGGAACCCGATGATCACTCCATGAGCATCGCCGAGGCGCCGAAACCGGCGGCCGAGCCCGAAGGCCTCCGAACCCGGGTGGCGGTCGAGATCGTGGTTCCGGTCTACAACGAGGAGCGGTCCCTGGAGCCGAGCATCCGCCGGCTCCGCGCCTACCTCGACACCTCGTTCCCCTTCCGGGCGATGGTCACCATCGCCGACAACGCCAGCTCCGATGCCACCTGGGAGCGGGCCACCGCCCTCTCCGCCGAGCTCGACGGCGTGCGGGCCGTCCACCTCGAGGAGAAGGGTCGGGGTCGGGCGCTGCGGGCGGTGTGGTCCACCTCGGGTGCCGAGGTTGTGGCCTACATGGATGTCGACCTCTCCACCGGGCTCGACGCCCTGTTGCCATTGGTGGCGCCGCTGCTGTCGGGCCACAGTGACCTGGCCATCGGGTCACGGCTCGCCCCCGGCGCCAAGGTGGTGCGGGGCACCAAGCGGGAGCTGATCTCCCGCACCTACAACCTCATCGTCCGCACCGTCCTCCACAACAATTTCTCGGATGCCCAGTGCGGCTTCAAGGCGATCCGCACGGAACTGGTGAAGGAGCTCCTCCCACTGGTGGTGGACAACGAATGGTTCTTCGACACCGAGCTGCTGGTGGTGGCCGAGCGCAACGGCCTGCGGATCCACGAAGTCCCGGTCGACTGGGTTGACGATCCCGATTCCCGGGTCGATATCGCTCGCACCGCCTGGGACGACCTGAGCGGCGTCGCCCGTCTGGTCTGGAGCTTTCTGCGGGGACGGGGCAACACGCTCGGTGACCTGGTTCCCGACCGGATGGACCGGCCCGACGAGTTGGTCCGGTTCGCCCGGGTCGGGATGGTCAGCACCCTCGTCTACCTGGCGCTGTTCCTGGCCTTCCGGGACCTCCTCGGGGCGCTGGTGGCCAACGCGGTGGTGCTGGTGCTCACCACCACGTTGAACACCGCGGTGCATGCCCGGTTCACCTTCGCCGGGCGAGGACCGTTCCGCCACCGCACCCAACTTCTTGGTGCCGGCACCGTGCTGGTGACCAGCGTCGGCCTGACCACCGCCGCTTTGGTGGGCGCCGCCGCCCTCGCTCCCGACTCGCTCCTGGCCGAGACAGCCGCCATCCTCGTCGGCACCGGGGTCGCCGCCCTGGTGCGGTTCTGCCTGCTGCGCGCCTGGGTGTTCCGCTCGCGCACGCCGCCGCCTTCCTCCACTCGCCACCCGAGCCACTCGATCGACCCGAGCCACCCCCTCGACCCACATCTCAAGGAGAACCCGCGATGACCACCCTTGTCCCCGGCGCGCTGGATGAGCGTGTCCCGGAGCCGTCGACATCGCCGCTACCGGTTCCGTCGGACCCTTCGTTGCCCCCGGAACCGTCGGCTCCATCGACGGCGGGAGGTTCGCACTGGTGGATACCGAGCGGTCGGCCGGCGTGGTCGGTGCCGGCCCGTGCGGTCATCTTCGTCTCCACCCTGGTGCTGTACACCTGGAACCTCTCGGCCGTCGGCATGTCCAATACCTTCTACGCCGCCGCCGTCAAGAGCGGGACGGTCAGCTGGAAGGCGTTCTTCTTCGGTTCGCTCGATCCCGGAAACTTCATCACCGTCGACAAGCCCCCGGCCGCCCTGTGGGTCGAGGAGCTCTCCGGCCGGGTGTTCGGGTTCTCGTCGTGGAGCATGCTGCTGCCCGAGGCCCTGGCCGGGGTGGCCTGTGTGATGATCGTCTATCGCCTGGTCCGGCGGTGGGCCGGCGAGACCGCCGCCGTCCTCGCGGCGGTGGCCCTGGCGGTGACCCCGATCGCCACTGAGATGTTCCGGGACAACAATCCCGACGCGATGCTGACCTTGTTGTTGGTGGCGGCGGCCTGGGCCCTGTGGTCGGCCCTGGAGACGGCCAAGACCAACCGGTTGGTGCTCTGCGCCACGCTGGTCGGCTTTGCCTTCCTCACCAAGACGCTGGAGGCGTTCATCGTGTTGCCCGCCTTCGGACTGGTCTACCTGGTGTGTGCCAAGCCCCGGCTTTCCCGTCGGCTGGCCCAGCTCGGCTGGGCCGGCGCTGGCCCTGGTGATCTCCAGCGGGTGGTGGGTCGCCATCGTCGAGCTCTGGCCGGCCGCCTCCCGCCCGTATATCGGTGGTAGCACCGACAACTCGGAATGGAACCTCATCTTCGGCTACAACGGTTTCTCCCGGATCACCGGCTCCGGTGGCGGAACCGGTGCGCCCGGAGGTGGCGGTCCCGGATTCGCGGGGAACCCGGGCATTCTCCGGATGTTCAACGACCTTTTAGGCGGACAGATCTCCTGGTTGCTGCCCCTGGCGCTGGTGGGCCTGGTCGGCGGGTTGTGGTTCACCCGGAAGAAGCCCCGTGACAGCCTCCGGCGCGCCGGGTACGTGCTGTGGGGCGGCTGGACCCTGATGTTCGCCGCGGTGTTCTCCGACGCCAAGGGGATCTTCCACCCGTACTACACCGTGGTCCTGGCGCCCGGGGTGGCCGCCCTCTGCGGCGCGGGCGCGCTCGGCGTTGTGGCGGCTCGGACGATCGAGCCGGTGGTGGTGCTGGGTGTTGCCCGCCGCGGTGATCGGGTCGGCGGTGTGGGCCGCGGTCCTGCTCGGGCGCACCCCGGGGTACGACAGTTGGCTCCAACCGGCCATCGTGACGGCCGGAGTGGTCGCCGCGGTGTGCCTCTTGCTGTCGGTGATCGGCGTGGTCGGGGCCCGGATGGTCGCGGCCGCCGCCGCCGGGCTCGGAGCCGCCAGCGTGTTGGCCGGTCCCATTGCCTACTCCTTCACCACCGTGAACAACGCCGCCGGCGGGACGTTAGCCAGTGCCGGGCCTTCCACCGGCGGCGGGATCGGCGGCGGGCTCGGTGGCGGGCTCGGTGGCGCGGGTCGGTTTCCCGGGCTCGCCGGGGGTGCCGGCGCCGCCGGTAGTGCGGCGGCGCGACTTCGAGGTGCGGCCGGGGCGGCGCTCCCTGAGGGATTCAAGGGACTTGGCACCGACGCATCAGCCAACACCGCGCTCGGTGTCGTATCTCGAAAAGCATCAGGGGAGTGCCGAGTACCTGGTCGCAGTGACCGGGTCCCAGACGGCCGCCCCGATCATTCTGTCGACGGGAAAGCCGGTGATCGCCATGGGCGGTTTCAACGGCGGTGACCCCGCACCCACCCTGGCCCAGTTCAAGACGTTGGTGGCGACCGGCAAGGTCCACTACGTGGTCGTCGGCGGCGTGACCGGAGCCGGCGCCACCCTTCCCGGCGCCACCTTGGGAGGAGGTTTCCCCGGCGGCGCTGCCGGCGGCTTCCCGGGCGGCGGCCGAGGGTCGTTCCCCCGGCCCTCGGGTGCCGGGTCCGGGCCCAACGGTTTCCCGCCTGGCGGTGGGGCGGGCGGATTCCCGGGTGGGGCCACGGGATCGTTCCCCGGTGGGCGCGGTGGCGGGCAGGCCGGACCGGGTGGCCAGTCGTCAACGGTGAGCGCCATCGACGCCTGGGTGACGTCCCACGGGACCAAGGTCTCCTACGGCTCGTCCGGCGGTGGCACCCTCTATTTCGTGAGCAGCGCTGCGGCGACATGAAACTGTAACCAGACTGTCCGGCGCCACCGGCGGACCACTAGTAGCTTGACCGGATCGTTTCGGATCACCGGTACCTCAGGTTCCCCCGGATGACCCTGGCCGGGCATGCGACCGGGATGCGGGCGCTGGTCATCATCGCGGTGGTGGTGTCAGGGGTCGTCGTCGCCGTGTCCCTGCCGCCGCCGGCCGCCCACCCGGCTTCCGCCGCCAGTCTGGTTCCGAGTTGGGACACCACGCCGACGTGGGTCGACACCCTCCCGGACACCGATCAACCCATCGCCCTGTCGTCACCCACGGTGGCCAATCTGGACGGCACGCTATCGGTGGTGGTCGGGGACCGCCGGGGCATGGTCTACGGGCTCCACCTGGCTGACGGCACGGAAGCAACGGGGTGGCCGGTGACCGACGGAAGCCCGCCGGTGGACTCCTCACCTTCGGTGGGCACCGGGGCCAATGGTGGTTCCACCGTCTTCTTCGGGTCGGGCTACGACGGCAACCCGGGCCCGGGCGGCTACCAGGCCTTCGATTCCTCCGGCAACTTCAAGTGGTTCACCCAGGTGGTCAATCCTCCCACCGACGCGGCACCGGCGTCCGGGGTGGAGGCCGGCATGAGTGTCGGCGTCATCCAAGGGGAGAACGCGGTGGTGGCGGGATCCCTCGGCCAGCAGACCTACGCGCTGGACACCGGCAATGGTGCGCCGCTGAACGGCTGGCCGTTCTTCAATTCCGACAGCACCCACTCGACTGCCGCCCTCGCCGATCTGTATGGCACCGGCCAGAGCGAGACCATCGTCGGAGGTGACCAGTCGGCCGGAGCCGGTCAGGGCCAGCAGTACAACAATGGCGGCCACATCCGGGTGCTCAGCGCCCAGGGCAACGTGATCTGCCGGGCGGACACCAATCAGGTGGTCGACTCCTCGCCGGCGGTGGGAGGATTCCTTCCCGGCGGGGCCACCGGGATCGTGACCGGTACCGGCAACTTCTTTCCCGGAGCCTCCGACACCGACACGGTGAAGGCCTATGACACCCACTGCAACCAGGTGTGGTCGACACCGGTGGACGGCAGCACCTTCTCCTCGCCGGCACTGGCCGACATCGCCGGGAACGGGTCTTTCGAAGTCGCCGAAGGAACCGACAACGGGACCTCCGGCTCGATCTGGGTGCTGAACGCCGCCAACGGCGCACCCATCTGGCACCACGCCGGCCTCCCCCGGGTCATCGGCTCGGTGGTGACCGCCGACCTTTTCGGCCTCGGCGACCAGGATGTGATCGTTCCGACCATCAACGGCACCTTCATCTTCGACGGGGTCACCGGTACCCAACTCGACGTCCTCGACCCCAACCTGGGCCTGCAGAACTCACCGCTGATCACCGAGGACGCCAACGGAACCGTGGGGATCACCCTGGCCGGCTATATCGCCGCCGGCAGTCCGATCCATCTGTTCGGGAGAATCGAGCACTTCGAGATCCCCCTGTCCAACGGGGCGCTGGCGGTGGGGAAGGGATCGTGGCCGGAGTTCCACCATGACCCTCAGCTGACCGGGAACGCCGGCGGGACCACCCCCCAGGGGTCGATCTCGCCGTGCGACGTGCCGGCCGGAGTCAACGGTGGCTACGACCTCTTCGCCTCCGACGGCGGCATCTTCTCCTTCGGTGGCGCGCCGTTCTGCGGGTCGACCGGGAACCTGCGTCTCAACGCTCCGGTGGTGGGAGCCGCCATGGCCCGGGGGAGTGGCGGGTATTGGGAGGTGGCCTCCGACGGCGGCATCTTCGCCTTCGGCGGAGCCGGGTTCTACGGATCCATGGGCGGCCGCCCGCTGAATAGTCCGATCGTGGGCATGGCCGCCACGCCGGATGGCAAAGGCTACTGGTTGGCCGCCGCCGACGGGGGCATCTTCGCGTTCGGCGACGCCGGCTTCGGCGGATCGATGGGCGGCCAACCGCTGCACGCGCCGATCGTCGGGATCTCCCCGTCGACCGATGGGGACGGGTATCGGCTGGTCGCCTCCGACGGCGGCGTCTTCAGCTTCGGGTATGCCCCGTTCCTGGGCTCGATGGGCGGCCAGCACTTGGCCGCACCCATCGTGGGTCTGGTCAACGACACCAACTCCGGCGGGTATTGGGAGGTGGCTGCTGACGGCGGGGTCTTCGCCTTCGGGGGCGCCCCCTTCTATGGTTCCATGGGGGGAATCCCCCTCAACCGGCCCATCGTCGGTATGGCGGAAACCTCCAATGGCAGCGGGTACCGGTTCGTGGCCTCTGACGGCGGCATCTTCAGCTTCAACGCGCCGTTCTTCGGCTCGATGGGCGGCATTCCCCTCAACCGGCTGATGGTGGGGATGGTGGGATTCTGATCGATCCGGTCCGACCGCTACCGACGTAGACTTCCCCGGTGACCGAGGTTCTGGCTGTGGCCAACCAGAAGGGCGGGGTCGCCAAAACCACCACCGTCCACTCCTTGGGTGTGGCGTCGGCGGAGCTTGGACGCCGGACCCTAGTCGTCGATCTCGACCCGCAGGCGTGCCTGACCTTCTCGCTGGGCTTCGACTCCGACGCCCTCGAGGAGTCACTGCACGACGTGTTCGTCCGCCGGTCCAAGGTGGCCGATGTCCGTCGCCCGGTGCCCGGAATCGATGGCCTGGATCTGCTTCCGGCCACCATCGACCTCGCCGGTTCCGAGGTGCACCTGCTGACCCGAACCGGTCGGGAGCATGTCCTCGAGCGAGCACTCGAACCCATCCTGACCGAATACGACCTCATCCTCATCGACTGTCCACCGTCGCTCGGCGTGCTCACCATCAACGGGCTGACCGCCGCCGACGCGGTCCTCATCCCCTTGCAGTGCGAGGCGCTTTCGAATCGGGGAGTAGGCCAGCTTCTCGAGACCATCGAGGATGTTCGCACCTTCGCCAACGGAGACCTGAAGGTGCGCGGTGTCATCGCGACCATGTACGACGACCGAACCAAGCATGCCCGACGGGTGCTCGAAGAGGTGGAGAGCCGGTACGACATCCCGGTGCTGCCACCACCGGTGAAGAAGTCGATTCGCTTCGCCGAGGCCCCAGCGTGGGGCAAGTCCATCCTCCAGCACGCCCCGAACTCGGCGGGGGCCCACGCCTATCGCCAACTGGCCAAGCTGCTGTTCGACACTTCGGTCAGCGCCAGGACCACCCGGTGACACCCGAGAGTTTCGACCCGCTGGGAAAGCGGGCGCTGTACTGGATGCCCGTCGAGTCCCGGGTGGTGGTGACCCAGGAGAGCGGCGCGGAGGAACCGGTCAGCCGGGGGAACGATGTGCCCCGACCCCCCACCGGCCGACGGCGGGCCCGACCGGCAGGCAAGCACGCGGTCGACTCGACCGCGGTCGGGCCGAGCGAAGCGGACGCCGCCGGCTTCACCGATACCGGTACCGATGCGCTGCCTCTCCGAGGACTACTGGCCGTAGAGTGCTCGGCTTGCGGGTCGGTCACCCGGGTGAGCGTTCTCGATTTTCTGATGCTGCATTTCCCGTTCGGCGCCTGGGTGCCGGGACGGACGTTCGACCACCGGATGACCTGCCCGGCCTGTCGTCGCCGGGCGTGGACGAGCGTGACGCTGTCCTCTTCGATGATGTGAAATCACCGCCATGACGATCTCGACCCTGGGGCCCGCGCTTTTGGTCGCGACCTCATCCAACTCGAATCAACCGGGCGGGATCGTCGGTTCCCTGCTCCACTTCCATGGGCCGACGGCCTACGCGTTGATAGGGTTTCTCGCCTTCGCCGAGGCGGCGCTATTGGTGGGCTTCTTCATCCCCGGGGAGACGGCGGTGGTCATCGGTGGAGTGCTGGCTGGGCTGAACCAGGTCAACCTCCTGCTGATCATGCTCATCGTGGTGGTGTGCGCAATCACCGGCGACTCGGTCGGCTACGAGGTCGGCAAGAGGCTCGGCCCGTGGCTTCTCGACCATCGCCCCATGAAAGGGAACGTGGGGGTGGCCAAGACCACCGTGCTCCTCGAGCGCTTCGGCGGGCCGGCCGTCTTTCTCGGCCGGTTCATCGCCTTCGCCCGGGCGGTGATCCCGGGCCTGGCCGGCATGAGCGGGGTCCGCTATAGGACCTTTCTCTTCTACAACGCCATCGGGGGCGTGATGTGGGGGGTGGGGTACACGCTGCTCGGGTTTGTCGTCGGGAAGTCGTTCGAGACGATTCTGAAGACGGTGGGCATGTGGTCGGCCATCGGGATCGGCTCGGTGGTGGTGGTCTTGTTGGTCGGACACCATTTCCTCAAGCGACGGCGCAAACGGCGGCGGACGACGACCCTGGTGGTCTCCGCGGAGGTGACAACCTCGGAAGTCGTTACCTCGGAGGCCGACCGACGCGAAGGTCCCTCGGCGGACAACGAGCGCTGACGGTCTCTCGCCGCTACTCGTCGACCAGGAAGAACCGGGAGGGTTCGCTGCCTTCTCGCCGGACCCGGTCGTGAAGCTCGAGGAGGACGCAGTGGGCCAGGGTCTCGCCGTTGGCCGAGCGTTGCATGAACGACTCGATCTGGTCCCAAGGTCGGGACCAGTGGAGCCGGAGGGTGATGTCCCAGGCCGTCGAGCCCGGGTGGACTCGGAGCACGGCCTCGATCTCGTCGAGCCGGTCGGCGTGATGCTGGATGAGCTCGTCGAGGCGCCCGGCCAGGTCGGAGAACCGGTACTCGTGTCCGGGGAGGACCTCTTCGGCCCCCAGGTTCTGGACCTTCAGCAGCGAGGCCAGAAAGTCCCCGAGGGGGTTGGACGGCTGTTGGGTATGCACCGAGATGTTCGGGGTGATGCGGGGAAGGACGTGGTCCCCGGACAGCAACAGCCGCCGGTCCTCGCTGTAGAAGCAGGTATGGCCGGGCGAGTGCCCCGGGGTCCAGATGGTCTGCAGGTTCCAGCCCGGCAATTCGACGGACTTCCCGTCCTCGAAGTAGACGTCGGGCTCGGCCATGGTGACCATCGCCTTCAACCTCATCGAGGCCATGGTGAGATCCGGGAGCTTGTCCGCCGGCACCCCCGAATCGACCAGCAACCGGGTCATGTTCTCCAGCAGTTGGTCGGTATCGCCGTAGCGGGCCTTGAGCATGATCGCGTCCTCGGGGTGGAGCCCGATCCATGCCCCCGACGTCTCCCGGATCCTGCCCGCCAATCCGTAGTGGTCCGGATGAATGTGGGTGACTAGCACTGCCCGGACGTCGGAGATGCTCCCACCGGCCATGGCCAGGCCGTCGCTGAGGCTGGTCCAGGCTTCGTCGGTGTTCCACCCGGCGTCCACCAGAGCCACCCCGCCCCCGTCGAGCTCGAAGGCGTAGACCAGCACGTACCGGAGGGGATTGTTGGGGATCGGTACCGGTATCGACCAGAGTCCGGGTCGCACCTGCTCAACTGGAGGAAGGATCTTGTTGTCCCATGCCTCTTTTTGCAGTGTCCCGGTGACCACAACCATGGGGGCACGGTACTCAGGGCGACCTGGTGAACGCCACCTCGGCGGCTACCCAACGCCACGTCGGTGCCACGACGGCGGAGAATGGCCGGGCAGCATCGGTTTGGACATACTTGTGAATCGGGGCCCCTGGTGAGTTGGGTTCCCTGACGCTCGTGGAGGAGGAGTCGATGTCCAGGACCACCCTGTCGTCTGCCACTCGAGGCGCAGAGTTCGCCTACCCGGAGTACTGGGCGGACATGGACAGCTGGCACCGGAAGGTGGCCGAGATCCGCCGCACCACCCGATCCTCAAGGTCGAACTGGACGGGTTCGAGCCGTTCTGGGTGCTCACCCGGCTACGCCGACGTGCTCGCCGTCTCCCGGGACAACAACGCTGGATCAACACCTCCCGTTCGGTCCTCGCCGCGGAGGAGGACACCCGGAAGATGCTCGAAGCCGGCGTCCCCGAGCCCCGTACGCTCATCCACCTCGACGGCCAGGACCACAAGGACCACCGGCAGGTCACCAACGACTGGTTCAAGCCGGCGGCGGTCAAGACACGGCAGTCCCGCATCGACGGCCTCGCCGACCTGTTCGTGGAGAAGATGCGGGCCTGGGTGGCGAGTGCGACTTCGCCCGCGACATCGCCCAGCCGTACACCCTCCGGGTGATCATGGACATCTACGGCGTGCCCGAGTCGCGACGAGCCGCTGATGATGGAGCTCACCCAGGGCCTGTTCGGCGCGGCCGATCCCGAGTTCCTGGGCGACGCCGCCGACCCCGACGCCCGGCTCATCGAATCGGTGATGAAGTTCATCGAGTACTTCAACGCCATCACCGAGAACCGTCAGAAGACCCCGACCTCCGACCTGGCCACGTGTCATCGCCAACGGTCAGCCCGGGGGATGCCCGATGGGTGATACCGAGCGCATCTGGTACTACATCATCGTGGCCACCGCCGGCCACGACACCACCTCGTACGCCCTGTCCGGAGGGATGGAGGCGATGGTGCGGGATCCTTCCCAACTCTGGGCGCTCCGTGACGACCCGGAATTGGCCGGCAATGCCGCCGACGAGTGCATCCGCTGGACCTCCCCGGTCCGACACTTCATGCGTTACGCCGACCGAGGACTCCGACCGTCGGCGGCGCCGACATTCCCGAAGGCGGGCGGGTACTCCTTTCCTACCCGAGCGCCAATCGAGACGAGGACGTCGTTCCGCGACCCGATGAGCTTCGACGTTCGCCGAGCAGCCAACGCCGAATCGCTGGTCTCCTTCGGTGGCGGAGACGCACTTCTGCCTCGGAGCCAGTTCGCCCGTCGCGAGGTCCGGACGATGTTGGCCAAGGCTGGCCGCCGACCTGGAGTACATCGAGCCCAACGGGCCGGCACAGTGGTCGGAGTCAGCCTTCGTATCCGGCGTGAAGCACCTGCCCGTCACCTATTCGTTCCGATAGGCGTCACTCAGTCGAGCGTCCGCCGGACGACGAGGCGTCGGGAAGGGGGGATTTGAACCCCCGACCTCCTGCTCCCAAAGCAGGCGCGCTGCCAAGCTGCGCTACTTCCCGGTAAATATGGCGTAGGAACTTGCCTTTTCTGGCAATCCGCTCCGGGGGGGTGCTTGCACAACGCTCCCAGCGCGGAAACCTTTGCAGTGGCGAGCGGTCCAACGCTCCCACTAACGGGACTTCTGGCCCCAGGAAAGGTGATTTCTGTGGAGCCGATCACCGTTGAGAGTGTAGGCGACCTTGCCACACTGATCCCCACTTTCGAGCGCAGCCTCCGGGCTTCCAACAAGAGTGCAAAGACGGTCGCCACCCACGGGGAAGCCGCCAGCCAACTCCTCTTGCCCCTTTAGCTTCAGGCTTCCCATCCCAACCTCGGGCCGAAGGTCCATAGTCGATGGATCGTACGACCAGCAGGTTGCAAGTTCTCCCACCCCTCGGCGTGGCCCTCGAACGACCACAGCCGCATCCGTTTCTTGCCGACCTGACGCCCTGCGACCCATCGCGCCGGCTCAGGGCAATCCGTAGGGCTGCCGACCCGGTAGCTGGTGGCAATGCTCACCATCCGAAAGCACCGGCCAAGTTCGGCCAGGACGGCGTTGGCGTAGTAGGGAGCCATGGAGCCGAGGGTACCCGCGACCTGCCCCGGCATTCCTGGCCACAGGGTCGAGGATCTTGGGCGGGACGTACTGACTTGGGCTAGTCAACACCTAAGTGCAACATCCTGGGGCACCCATCAGGACCGTCGAAGAATCCCGAGACTGAAACGCGGAAGAGGTTAGGCTATTGCTGTTCATGAACAAGAGACCACTTGAAACTCTGTCGTCCAACGAGTGTTTCAAACTGCTCGGGCAAGAAACCATAGGACGGCTCGTCTATGTGGACGACCTGGGACCGGCAGCGGTTCCGGTCAACTATGTCCTCGCCGATCATGACATCGTCTTCCGCTCTCAGGGTGGATCCAAAATAAGTGCATTGCGGGAACACGATGTTGCCTTCGAGGTCGACCACTTCGATGGAGTTAACCATTCGGGATGGAGCGTTCTCGTCCGTGGCACGAGTGAAGAGGTTGGATTCGAGCGTCTTCACGAACTCTTGGACCGGACCAACGGCAAAGTCCCGCTGCCTTGGAAAAAAGGTCGTCACAGGATCTGGGTGGTGATTACACCGAAGGCAGTTACAGGTCGGGGCTTGGCAGACCTCCACGAGGAGGACTTCTTATGAGCCACATCTATTTTGGCTCAGTTCCACTACCCCACGGACCCGCGGGTGAAGGCGATCGCCCAAGACCTCTCAACGGATACACCCTGAGTTTCGCTCGTTTTGACCTGCAAAGCAGGCGCGCTGCCAAGCTGCGCTACTTCCCGGTTAAAAGTGTCTCTTAGCTGGTCCTTCTGGGAATCCGGTCCGGGAGGCCGCTTGCACCACGCTCTCAGCCGGGTTCTCGGCCCCAGGGAAGGTGTCCCCCCCCGGAACGAATCATCCTTGAGAGTGTGGGCGACCTCGCCACTCTGATTCCGTCCATCCCCTGATCGACGCCCGGCGATCGGTGGTGACCTCGGACCCCGACTGGATGGTGCCGTTCGGGAAAGGGTGGCGGTCCGGCCGCGGGTCCCGACTGGACGTGGAGTGCGTTCGAGTGCGAGCCCGTAGACCGATAACGGGCACCCAGCGCCGCCAACGGGCTACCACTCCGTTCTCACCATCGCCTGTCCTGCAAACTGACCAAAGGTGGTGGGCCAACGACCTGCGACTCTCTGAAGAGAGCACAGGTACGGTATGCAGCATGCGGAGTAGACCGAATGAGGCTGGTGTTGATCTGCGACTTCGTTCCTTCTTCTGGGGCCTCCCGTCCTCCTGGCCCGATCCTCGTTTTTCGGTCGACGGGATGGGCGAGACAAAGATGCGGTGGGGAAGGCGGTTCGTGCCGCTGTCGCCGGGCAAGCACACTTTTACCTGCGGGCTAGGATTTCGTTGGCGACGCGACAGCATTGACGTTGTCGTTCCAAGGGACGGTGTGCTTTCCATCAAGTGGCGTGGACCCTGGCTCGTAGGCTTGCGAGGAAAGTGGAGGGTCTTGAACTGACGGCTCCACTCCGGCTCGGCGGCCAGAAACCCTGCGTTACGGCTGGAACCCCCGGGAGACCCGCCGCGGCTTCGAGTATTCCCCCATGATGTGGCGTCGCCGATCGTCCACCCTCAGCACCTCATTTCCATGGCTCGAGAGGCCCGCGGTCTCGATGGCTGCCAGGGCTCGTGCAATCTCGCTCGGTACCGGTGAAGATGTGAAGGTGCAGACGAGAGCGGTGCGTATCGGGGGCGCTGTTGTCATCGCTCTCGTTTCGTCCATCACGCTGATCGGACTGAGTGGCGTGCCGGCGCAGGCCGCCACCGAGGAGCTGGTCAGCGAGCCCTTCACCGGAACCACCACCTCGAGTTCCCAATGGGTGCTCCCCTCGGCCCCGGCCAGCCCGAACGTCGTGTGCCTCACCGCCGGCACCTCGGGCACACCGATACCCAAGTGCGCATCCACGCCGATCGACAGCCCGGGGAGCGGCGCACTCCGGCTGACCGCCAACTCGACCGACGAGGAAGGCGGAGTCGCCTACGGCCTGAGCGTCCCCACGATCGACGGCGTGGACGTTACCTTCGACAGCTCCCAATACGGATCCTCGATGGGAGCCGACGGGATCGGGTTCTTCCTCGCTGCCTCCAATCCTGCCGATCCCGCCCCGCCTTCCGCCCTTGGCCAGCCGGGGGGCGACCTCGGATACTCCGCTGTCGGCGTCGCCAGCTCGCCGGGGTTGGCTTTCGGGTACCTCGGTGTCGGGCTTGACGTCTACGGCAACTATGCCAGCACGATCTACGAGGGTTCCGGTTGCACGGACCCGGTTTGGGACTCGGCGGCCACCTTTCCCGACAACGTATCGGTGCGCGGGCCGGGAGACAGCACCGCCGGCTACTGCCTGCTGAGCAGCACGGCTGCCACTGGTGGCTTGTCGAGTGTGGCGCTCGACGGCGGGCCCAGCGGCACGCGATCGTCATCGGCGGTCCCGGTCGAGGTGGCGATCAATCCAAGTGCGTCGCCAGTCACCACCGTCTCGGCACTCAGTGTGCCCGCCGATTCCTACGAGGTGGCCTTCACGCCGATCGGCGGGACCCAGCAGACACTTAATGGTGCCCTGCCCAATGTCACGGGCCTTGGCTTTCCCCCATCGTGGTTCAACCCGACGACCGGGATCCCCTATCAGCTCAGCTTCGGTTGGGTCGGTTCGACGGGCTCGGACTTCGAGTACCACGAGATCTCCGATGCGTCGGTCAGCTCCCTTGACGGGATCCCTCCAACGCTCACTGCCTCGGTTGGTGACAACGCCTCACAAGCTCCTGCTCAAGGCTCGACGATGGACTACCTGGTGACGGTGGGTAACCAGTCCGGAGCTTCGACCGACCCCGGCCCCGTCGATGTGAGCGACACGGTGCCGTCGGGTGAGACACCGCTGACGAGCGGCCTGGGTGGTACCGGCTGGAGCTGCAGCATCTTGGGGCAGAAGGTGTCGTGCGAAAATGCCGGATCGCTCCCTGGCGCCGACAGCCTTCCTGAGGTCGTGATCCCCGTAACCGTCACAGCCGTGGCGGGTACGCAGATCACGAATGCCGTCACGGCTTCCTCGGACTCGAGCGACCCCGCGACCGGCCAGGACACCGTGACCGTGAGCGCTCCCTCTCTCAGCGTGGTCAAGTCCGTCACTTCCACCGGCCCCTATGACGCGGTGGGCCAGAACATCGACTACCGCTTCGTGGTGGACAACACCGGCAACGTCACCTTGAGCCAGGTGGGGGCGGATGACACCCAGAGCGCTCCGGCCAGCGCCTTGACCTCCGGACCCACATGCCAATCCCTCTCTTCCCCCACCGGCGGGTGCTCGGGCTCGACCACCAGCCTCAGCCCCGGTCAGTCGGCCATCTTTGTGGGGACCTACACGATCACCCAGGCCGATCTGGACAACGGCTCGGTGTCCGACTCGGCGGTGGCGTCAGGCCAGGCGCCGGGCTGTGCCTCCCTGGCGTGTGCCATCCACTCATCGGCATCGGGCACCATCGCCGACGTGATCCAGAGCCCCTCTCTCAGCGTGGTCAAGTCCGTCACTTCCACCGGCCCCTATGACGCGGTGGGCCAGAACATCGACTACCGCTTCGTGGTGGACAACACCGGCAACGTCACCTTGAGCCAGGTGGGGGCGGATGACACCCAGAGCGCTCCGGCCGGCGCCTTGACCTCCGGACCCACATGCCAATCCCTCTCTTCACCCACCGGCGGGTGCTCGGGCTCGACCACCAGCCTCAGCCCCGGTCAGTCGGCCAACTTTGTGGGGACCTACACGATCACCGGGACCGACTTGAGCCACGGCTCAGTGAACGACTCCGCCACCGCGTCGGGCAAGCCCCCCGGATGCAACTCCTCAGGGTGCTCGACCACCTCGACGGCGTCTGGCGACTCCGTTCAGCTCACCCCGTCGGCCAACGTATCCGTCACCAAGTCAGCGACCACCATGACCCCGGTGGTCGGATCAAACAACACCTTCACCCTCAATGCCGCCAACGCCGGTCCATCCGACGCCGGCCAGGTCGTCGTCACCGACGTGCTGCCGGCCGGCCTCGCCTACGTCTCGTCCAATCCTTCGACCGGCACCGTGTCGGTCTTGGGCCAGATGGTCACCTGGACGATCCCTGACCTCACTGCGACCGGAGCCGGCTCGAGCGCCACCCTCCAGATCGTCGTGGCGGTCAATACCGGCTCCCCGGTCACCAACACCGCCACCTTCACCCAGACCACTCCGAACTCGTCGGGCGCCACCACCGGGAGTTCGTCGAGCGTCACCCTGACACCCTCGCCCGCTGGCCCCACCCTCACCACCACGCCGAACCCACCGTCGGCGACTCTCGGTTCCACCCCCGGCCCGCTCGAGGATTCCGGCGTCCTCTCGGGCGGATTCAACCCGACCGGGACGATCACCTTTACCTTGTACCTGGGCGGCACGCTCCTCGACACGGAGACCGTGAGCGTGAGCGGCAACGGCACCTACTCGACCCCGACCGGCTACCCCCTGCCTTCCACGGGCGCGGTCGCCGGCACTTACCAGTGGGACGCCACCTACAGCGGCGACTCGAACAACACCACGGTCTCCGAGACGAACGACCCGGGGGAGCAGGTGGTCGTGAGTCCCGCTAGCCCCACCCTCACCACCACCCCAAACCCAACTTCGGCGACTCTCGGTTCCACCCCCGGCCCGCTCGAGGATTCCGGCGTCCTCTCGGGCGGATTCAACCCGACCGGGACGATCACCTTTACCTTGTACCTGGGCGGCACGCTCCTCGACACGGAGACCGTGAGCGTGAGCGGCAACGGCACCTACTCGACCCCGACCGGCTACCCCCTGCCTTCCACGGGCGCGGTCGCCGGCACTTACCAGTGGGACGCCACCTACAGCGGCGACTCGAACAACACCACGGTCTCCGAGACGAACGACCCGGGGGAGCAGGTGATCGTGAACCCGTCCGCCCAGGTGAGTGTCACGAAGTCCGCCACCTCGACCACCCCCGCCGTCGGCACCCAGGACACCTTCACCCTCAATGCCGCGAACGCCGGTCCATCCGACGCCGGCCGGGTCGTAGTGACCGACGTGCTGCCGGCCGGCCTCGCCTACGTCTCGTCCAATCCTTCGACCGGCACCGTGGCGGTCTCCGGCCAGATGGTCACCTGGACGATCCCCGACCTCACCGCGACCGGAGCCGGCTCGAGCGCCACCCTCCAGCTCGTCGTGGCGGTCAACACCGGCTCCACGGTCACCAACACCGCCACCTTCACCCAGACCACTCCGAACTCGGCGGGCGCCACCACCGGGAGCTCGAACTCCCTCCCGCTGACTCCGTCCTCCTCGGGAGGAGGCGGCGGCGGCTCGCCGCCCCCGCCGCCGTCCGCTCAGGTGAGTGTCACGAAGTCCGCCACCTCGACCACCCCCGCCGTCGGCACCCAGGACACCTTCACCCTCAATGCCGCGAACGCCGGTCCATCCGACGCCGGCCAGGTCGTAGTGACCGACGTGCTGCCGGCCGGCCTCGCCTACGTCTCGTCCAATCCTTCGACCGGCACCGTGGCGGTCTCCGGCCAGATGGTCACCTGGACGATCCCCGACCTCACCGCGACCGGAGCCGGCTCGAGCGCCACCCTCCAGCTCGTCGTGGCGGTCAACACCGGCTCCACGGTCACCAACACCGCCACCTTCACCCAGACCACCCCGACCTCGTCGGGCGCCACCACCGGGAGCTCGAACTCCCTCCCGCTGACTCCGTCCTCCTCGTCGGGAGGCGGCGGCGGCTCGCCGCCCCCGCCCTCCCTTCCTCCCACTCCCGCTCCGACGGCTCTCCCCACCCCAACGTGCTCCGGATACACGGGCAATGCAGCTTTCCTCTGTGCCCTCTACAAGGACCTTCTCGGCCGGGCCCCGGATG